>NZ_FQZZ01000001.1 GCF_900142185.1 Lutimaribacter pacificus
GCTGCAGTCGGAAAGATGCAAAATCCGTGCCCAACCAATAACCGAAAAAAACACAACGCTTTCGATGATGACGGAACTCAGCAATCAAAGCCGCCGAATGGCGGGCTCATGCCGTTTGTCGTTCACGTGCGCCCGTCAGCAGCAGCCGCATGATATCCGATCGGGTGATGATGCCGGCAAGGCGCTCCCCTGCCATGACGGGAACCGTCTCTGTGCCCTGGATCGCAAGGCGGTTCAGGATTTGGCCCACCGGGGTGTCGGTCGTCGTCGAGCGGTCCGCCGGGCGGGCGATTTCGGCGGCGGTGATTTTCGGGGATCTTCCCACGATCCGCCGATCGAGTTTCGGCGCTGTCAGCGCATCGATGATATCGGCCTGCAGGATGAGCCCCGAAAACCGGCCATGGCGGTCGACGACCGGAAGGCTCTTGATCCGGTGCTGACGAAACAGTTTCGCCGCCTGCCGGATATCGGTATCGGGCGTCACGGTGATAAGCTGCGCGGTCATGATTTCCGCGCAGGACACGTTGTCGAACCGGTGGTTCGCGGCTTCCCGCTCGGCCGCGGCAAGCAGGCGTCCGAGGTCCGCGACGCCGATATTTGCCGATTGCCTGAATGTTTGCAGGAGCGTGGCAAGCTCGTCCCCGGTCAGCCCGAGCCGGACATCCTCGGCGGTTTCCTCCTCGTCGCCGGTTTGCCGGAACGGATAGACACGGCCCGTCATCCGGTTGAAGACGATGGCGGCCCCGACAAGAAGCGCCGACATCACACCGACCGGCGCCACGGCAAAGGCCGGACCCGCCTCGATCACCGGTTCGGGATGCAGCGCCGCGAGGAGGGCGACCGCGCCGCCCGGCGGATGAAGCGCGCGGGCAAGCATCATCACGGCGATGGCCAGACCCACTGCAAGGGGCGGTGCCCAGGGCCCGGAATAGATGGAAAGAACGACGACCGCGACCAGGGCGGACAGGGTATTGCCGGCCACGGCCGACCAGGGCTGGGCGAGCGGGGCGTTCGGAACCGCGAATGCCAGCACGGCGGATGCGCCGAGCGGTGCGATCAGGGCAAGGCGAAAACTTCCGGCATCGGGTATTGCCAGCGCCAGCAGGGCGCACAGCCCGATGCCGAAGGCGGCGCCGGCCGATGCGCGCCATACCTCGTGACCGACCGGGCGGGGAAGCACTGGCAGAAAGCCGGAGAGATGGAGGCGCCCGTGAGACATGTGGAATCGACTTGCAATTAGGTGGATTGACGGGCTTTTGCCTCAAAATCGGACAGAATGAAAACCCTTTGGATTCCGGGCTGTCACGACAAGGCCGGTGTCATGCCGGTGTGCGGGGCGTTCCGGGAATGACCTTTCCGTTTTGCGCGTGACCTGCGGACATCCGCACGGATCGCCAGGCGCCGTCGAGGCGGATTTCCTTTTTTGCAATGGTGCGGTTTCCGGCCGTTTCGGGGCAGGTCAGGGGTGATCCCGGTTCGAGAGCTCGGCCCAGATACGTTCTTCGGCATCGGATTTCCTGCCGATAAGGCGGGTCGCCGTGGTTGCGATCCGCGGCGTCGGCAGCAGGTCGGAATAGCTTACAAGGCCGCTGCGCGAGGGCAGGTTTTCCAGCATGGATCGCGGTATCCAGGCGATCCCCACGCCGTTGGCGGCGATCTGCATGGCGGCGACCGTAAGGGCGGTTTCCACCGTGACTTCGGTCGAGATCCCCTCGGGGATATGCGGGCTGACCTCGGTTTCGATCAGCTTGCCCAGGAATACGTCGGAGGGATAGCCGATCATGGGCAGGTGGCCGCCTTCGATCTGCGGCCGCATCCCGGCCGACCCGACGGGGATCAGGTCTTCTTTCGAGATAATCAACTCTTCCATGTATTCCTCGGGCGGGTGGGCCAGCTCGGCCATCGACTTGTAGGTCAGCACAAGGTCGGCCTCTTTCGTGATCAGCATTCCCCAGCATTCGGACCGGTTCGCGGACCGCAGACGGAGCGTGTAGCCGAGCGTTGCCAGCCGGTCGGCGATCAGCCCAGGCAAAAGAGATGTCGTGATGGCGTGCTGGCTGGCGATGACGACCCGGCTGCTGACCTGACGGTCGGCCTTGCGCAGATCCACGACCAGCGACTTGAGATCTGCCGACAGGCGGCGCAGGCGCTCTTCCTGTTCTACAAGCGTACCGGTGGGGCGTGCGGGCTTGCGCGAGCGGTCCATGAGTTCCACGCCCAGATAGTCCTCGATGCTGCGCACCCGCCGGGAAAAGGCCGGTTGCGTCAGGTAACGCCGGTGTGCCGCTTCGTTCAGCGAGTCGCTTTCGAAGATAGCGACGATGTCTTCCAGCCATTCCAGTCTCATGTCCGTGCTCCCGGTATTATGCCGATACTGCATGATAGGTCGGAAACTTGGCATTTGAGAACCGGAAATCTTCATTGCATCCTGTGCAGGAACGCGACCTCGGAGGATCTACTATGCATTTCGCGCGATTTGACCGCATTCGCCTGGCACATCTGCCAACGCCTTTGGAGCCGATGAACCGACTGTCGGACGCCCTGGGCGGGCCGCGGCTGTGGATCAAGCGGGACGATTGCACGGGCATGTCCACCGGCGGCAACAAGACCCGCAAGCTGGAATTCCTGATGGGCGAGGCGCTTGCGCAGGGGGCAGACACGGTCATCACCCAGGGCGCGACGCAGTCGAACCATGTCCGCCAGACCGCCGCCTTCTGCGCCCGGCTGGGGCTGGAATGCCACGCGATCCTCGAGGACCGCACACATTCCAACGATCCCGACTACCGCCTCAACGGCAACGTGTTGCTGGACGGGCTGCACGGGGCCACCGTCGAACATGTGCCCGCCGATACCGACATGGTGGCGGCCTGCGAAACCGCCGCGAACGAGCTTCGGGCGAAGGGCAGGACGCCCTATATCATTCCGGGCGGCGGATCGAACCCGGTCGGTGCCCTCGGCTATGCGAATTGTGCGCTGGAACTGGTCCATCAGGCCAACGAGATGGGGCTGAGGATTTCGCGGCTGATCCATGCGACGGGGTCGGCCGGCACCCAGGCGGGGCTGGTGACCGGGTTGCGGGCGATCAATTCCGGTATCCCCCTGCTGGGGATCGGGGTCCGGGCGCCGAAGGAAAAGCAGGAAGCCAATGTCTTTTCGCTCGCCCAGGCAACCGCGGACAAGCTGGGCTGCCCGGGGGTCGTGTCGCGCGAGGATGTCGTTGCCAATACCGACTATGTCGGCGAGGGTTACGGTATTCCGAACGCCGGAACGATCGAGGCGATCGAAATGTTCGCGCGCTACGAGGGGATACTTCTCGATCCGGTCTATTCCGGCAAGGGTGCGGCCGGCCTGATTGATCTTGTGCGGAAAAAGACGTTCGACGGGGCCGAGAATATCGTTTTCCTGCATACCGGCGGGTCTGCGGGCCTGTTCGGGTATCGCGCGACCTTCGAGGAACCCCGGCTGGTCACGCTTGTGGCCTGACCGGGCAGGGGACAACGGGACGGAACGGATGCGCAGGGTGATCGGACTTATCGGCGGAATGGGCCCCGAGGCCACAATCCTGATGATGTCGCGCCTGCTGGCGGCGACGCCCGCGCGGGACGATGCCGATCACATTCCGCTGCTGGTCGACAGCAATACGCGGGTGCCGTCGCGTATCGCGCATCTGATCGAGGGGGGCGGAGAGGACCCCACGCCGGTCCTTGTTGCGATGGCGCAGAAGCTTGTCGCGGGCGGGGCCGGGGTTCTGGCCATGCCGTGCAACACGGCGCACAGCTATTATCCGGCGATTGCCGGGGCGGTGTCCGTGCCGGTGCTGAACATGGTCGAACTGACCGCCGGTGCCGTCAACGGGCAACATCCGGCCGGTCCGGTCGGTATCCTTGCCTCGCCCGCGGTCGAGATTACCGGGATCTTTGCCCGTGCCTTTGCCGATCTGGGCCGCGAGGTGATCTATCCCGCCGACAGGGGCCGTATCCTGTCGGCGATCCGTGCGATCAAGGGCGGGCAGGCCGACAGGGCGCTTCCGATCCTGAACGAGGCCGCGGCCGAGCTTGCCGATGGCGGCGCGCGCGTCGCGGTGATCGGGTGTTCCGAGTTCTCCATCGTCGCGCCGCGCCTGACCGATCCGCCGCTGGCGCTGATCGACAGTCTCGACGTGCTGGTGGCGGCCTGCGTCGCATCCGCGACCTGGCAATGACTGTCCGTTACGTCAGATATGCGGCGCCCCGCGCGGCTTAGGAGGTTTGCAGATGGGATTTTCCGGCAGGGCCCGCCTGACGGGTCACGAAGGGGCTGTGCGTGTCGTCCGTTCGTGGGCCGGGCGGCACGGGCAGGGGATGGCGCTTGCCGCCGTGATTGCGCTCTCGGCGGCATTCCTTGCGGAAAGGTGGGGGGCGCCGCCCATGCTGCTGGCGCTCTTGCTGGGGATGGCGTTCCATCCACTGTCCGAGGACGCGCGCTGCAGGGAGGGTTTGACTTTTGCCAGCGGCACGCTGCTGCGCACCGGCGTCGCGCTTCTGGGGGTCCGGGTGGCGCTGTCGGACCTGGCCTCGCTTGGTCCGGCACCTTTTGTCGGAACGGTGCTTGTGCTGGCGCTGACCATCGCCGCGGGGCTGGGGATCGCCCGGCTTCTGAAGCGGGACATGGCGTTCGGCCTGCTTGCCGGCGGGGCGGTGGCGATTTGCGGTGCTTCGGCGGCACTTGCCATCGCCGCCGCCCTGCCGGCGCGATTGCTGCGCGGGAAGGACGTGACGTTCACCGTGGTCGGGGTGACGTCGCTTTCGTCCGTCGCCATGGTGCTCTACCCCGTCCTTTTCGACGCGCTCGGCATGTCGGACCGGCAGACCGGGTTCCTGATCGGCGCGACGATCCATGACGTGGCGCAGGTTGCCGCTGCCGGGTATTCGCATGGCGTGGATACCGGCGATACCGCGACCCTGGTCAAGTTGACGCGGGTGATCCTGCTGCCGGTGGTCCTGTTGGTCGTGGCTTTTGCAGTCCGCACGCCCGGCCGCAAGGGATTTCCGCTGCCCCCGTTCGTTATCGTGTTCGGCGGGCTTCTCTGCCTGAACAGCGCGGGTGTCTTTCCCGAGGTGCTGCAAGACGCGGTTACGCATCTGTCGTCGGTTCTTCTCCTGCTGGCGATTGCCGCGCTCGGCGCGCGCAGCTCGCTTCCGGCGATGATGAGGTTGGGGGCCGGGCACCTTGCCGTGCCGGTCGGAGCGACCCTGTTCCTTCTGCTTGCGGCGATCCTCTGGGCCGTGCTGTTCGTCTGATCCGGCGCATTCCCCGCCGGCGCCGTGTCAGACGTCTTCGGCGTAGTGGCAGGCGCTCATGTGGCCCGCGCCCATGTCGCGCAGGGCGGGGACCTCGGCGGCGCAGCGGTCGGTCGCCATCGGGCAGCGGGTGCGGAAGAAGCAGCCACTTGGCGGGTCGATCGGGCTGGGCACGTCGCCGGTCAGGACGGCGCGATCCCGGTCGGCCTCGGGGTCGGGCAGGGGCACCGCCGACAGCAGCGCCCGCGTATAGGGATGCCGGGGGTGACGGAACAGGGATTCGCGGTCCGCGATCTCCATGATGCGGCCAAGATACATGACGGCGATCCGGTCGCTCATATGCTCCACCACCGCCAGGTCGTGAGAGATGAAGAGAAGCGCCAGGCCAAGATCCTTTTGCAGATCCATCAGCAGGTTGATGATCTGCGCCTGAACCGAGACGTCGAGGGCCGATACCGCCTCGTCGCAGATGATGATATCCGGCTCCGAAGCCAGCGCCCGAGCAATGCAGATCCGCTGACGCTGCCCGCCCGAGAACTGGTGCGGCATCCGGGCCATCGCCTCGCGCGCGAGGCCGACCTTTTCCAACAGATCGCCGACGCGCGCGTGACGTTCGGCGCGGGTCCGGGCCATGCCGTGACTGCGCAGGGGTTCGGCCACCAGGTCTTCGACGGTCATCCGGGGATTCAGGCTGGAAAAAGGGTCCTGGAACACGACGTTCAACCGTTTGCGCACCGGTTTCATCTGCGACCGGCTGAGCCCGTCGATGCGTTGGCCGTCGAGCGTAATTTCCCCCTCGGTCAGGGGGATGAGCCGGGCCAGACATTTGCCGACGGTGGACTTGCCGCAGCCGGATTCGCCGACCAGCGACAGGGTTTCGCCCCGCGCGATATGAAAGCTGACATCGCTGACCGCATGGACGACCTTGTGCGACCGAGAGAACAGGCCGCCCCCGATCGGAAAGCGTTTCACGAGGTTGCGGACTTCGATGAGGTGTGGCGCGTCGGTCATGCGGCTGAGACCTCTCTTGGCGCGAAATGGCAGGCGGCAAGGTGCCCGGCCGCCTTGGTTTCAAGGGCAGGGTCGATGCGGTGACAGACCTCTTGCGCGCGGGGGCAGCGGTCGGCAAAGGCGCAGCCCCGCAACGGTTTCGACAGGTCGGGAACCCGCCCGGGGATTTCGGCCAGCCGGACAGAGGTTTCGGCGCCCAAAGACGAGCCCAGCCGGGGCACGGCCTTGAGCAGGCCCTGGGTGTAGGGATGGCGCGGGGTGCGGAAAAGGTCGCGGACGGTCGCCTCTTCGACCTTGCGGCCTGCATACATGACCAGCACCCGCTCTGCGAATTCGGCGACCACACCCAAATCGTGGGTGATCAGCATGACGGCCGAGCCGACCTTGCTGCGCAGGTCCTGCATCAGGTCGAGGATCTGCGCCTGGATGGTCACGTCCAGCGCCGTCGTGGGTTCGTCGGCCACCAGAAGGGCCGGATTGCAGGCCAGTGCGATCGCGATCATCGCCCGCTGGCGCATCCCGCCCGACAACTGGTGGGGATATTCGTCCACCCGCCTTTCGGGTGAGGGGATGCCGACAAGGCGCAGCATCTCGATGGCGCGGTCGCGCGCCTCGGCGCGGCTTGCCTTTTCGTGCAGGCGGACAGACTCACCGATCTGCTGCCCGATGGTGAAGACCGGGTTGAGCGACGTCATCGGCTCCTGAAAGATCATGCCGATTTCCGCCCCGCGCAGCTTGCGCATCCGGCTTTCGGAGGCATTCAGCAGGTTCTGGCCGCGGAACCGTATCTGCCCGGCGATTTTCCCCGGCGGCGTCGGCAACAGGCCCAGGATCGACATCGACGTCACCGATTTGCCGCAGCCGGATTCCCCGACCACCGCCAGCGCCTCGCCCGCTTCGATGTCGAAGCTCAGGCCGTCCACCGCGCGGTTCACGCCGGTCGCGGTGCGAAAGTGGATCTGGAGATCCCGAACTTCGAGAAGGGCCATTGTCACACCTGCTTTGCAAGCCGGGGGTCGACCGCGTCGCGCAGCCCGTCACCGAGAAGGTTGACGGCCAGGACGGTGACCGAGAGAAAGATCGCCGGGAAGAAGACGATGCTTGGCTTCACCTGCCAGAGCGCGCGCCCTTCGGCCATGATATTGCCCCAGGACGGCACGGACGAAGGCATACCAGCGCCGATGAAGCTCAGGATCGCTTCGGTGATCATGGCAGAGGCGCAGATATAGGTGGCCTGCACGGTCAGCGGCGCCAGCGTGTTCGGCATGATGTGCCGCCAGATGATCCCGAGCGTGCTGGTGCCGCAGGCGGTGCCGGCTTCGACATAGGGCTGTTCGCGCACCGACAGCACGACCGAGCGCGTCAGGCGGGCGACGCGCGGGATCTCGGCGATCGTGATGGCGAGGATCACGTTGAAGACCGATCCGCCCCGCATCAGGGTCATCAGGGCGATGGCCAGCAGGATCGCGGGGATCGACATCAGCCCGTCCATCACGCGCATCACGATGTTGTCCGCCCACCTGAGGAAACCGGACAACACCCCGATGGCCAGCCCGAAGATCGACGCGCAGACCGCAACGCCCGCCCCCACGATCAGCGAGACCCGTGCGCCGTAGACCGTGCGCGAGAAAATGTCACGACCAAGCATGTCGGTGCCGAACCAGGCCTCGGCCGATGGCGGCTTGACCCGGAATGCCGGGTTGAGTGCGGCAGGGTCATGCGGCGCGATGAGTGGCGCAAGGATCGCCATCAGGGTCACCAGAACCAGCAGGGCGAGCCCGATCCAGAGCGTCGGATGCTCGATCAGCATGGCCATGCCGCGGCTTCGCTGCGGCGGCGGGGCAAGGATCTGCGGCCTTTCGGGGGCGGCGGCAAACTGCGCGTCGGGATCGGGGGGCTGGGCGGTCAATAGCGAATCCTGGGGTCGATTAGGGTATAGCTGAGGTCGATCAGCAGGTTGATGATGACGTAGACGAAGCTGAAGATCAGGATGATCGCCTGGATCACCGGGTAGTCGCGGCGCAGGATCGACTCGACCGTCAGGCGGCCGAGGCCGGGCAGCGCGAAGACCGTTTCGATGACCACTGCGCCTGAAATCATCAGGGCGACGCCAAGCCCCACCACCGTCACGATCGGCACCAAGGCGTTGCGAAGGGCATGGACGTAAAGAACGGTATGGCCGGCAGCCCCCTTGGCGCGGGCCGTGCGGATGTAATCCTGCTGGAGGATTTCCAGCATCGTCGCGCGGGTGATCCGGGCGATCAGGGCGATATAGACGCCCGACAGGGTGGCGGCCGGCAGGATCAGGCTGCGCAGCCAGGGCAGGATGCCCTCGGCTATGGGCTGGTAGCCCTGGACCGGCAGCCAGCCGAGTTTCAGCGCCAGTGTCCAGGCCAGCACGTAGCCGACCACGAAAACCGGCACCGAGAAACCGAGTACGGCAAAGAGCATGATTGCCCGGTCAAGCAGCGAACCGCGCTTCCACGCGGCGGCTACGCCCATGGGGATGGCGATCACCAGCGCGATGGCCAGGGTCACGACCATCAGCGACACCGTGGGTTCGACCCTTTGCAGGATCATGCCGGTGACGGGTTCCCGGGTGAAGATCGACGTGCCGAAATCGCCCCGCAAGACACCGCCGGCCCATTCCACGAACCGCACGGGAAAACTGCGGTCGAGGCCCAACTGGTTGCGGATCGCCTCGATATCCTCCTGCGTGGCCTGGTCTCCGGCCAGGATCGCCGCCGGATCGCCGGGGGCGAGGTAGAGCAGGCTGAAGACGAAGATCATCACGAAAAGCACGACCGGAATGGTCGACAGGATGCGTCTGAGAATATAGGCGCTCATACCGTTTCGATCCCAAGGGGGCATGGGGCACCCGGAAACCGGATGCCCCGTTCCGATGCGTCAGGCGCGATCGACGTTCCAGAACAGGCTGACCGACGCCTGCAACAGACCGGTCAGGTCGGACCGCACCGCCCCGTCCTGGAAGGTCTGGCCAAGCGGTATGGTCGGCACCTGGTCCAGCGCACGGGCATGGGCCTTGTCGAAAAGCTGCTGTGCCTCTTCGTCCGATCCGGCGGACAGCCAGGCGGCGGCGGTCTCTTCCATCTCGTCGTCCTGGTACCAGCCCCACCAGCCTTTTTCGCCCAGGCCGCGGGTCGTGGCGTTGGTCGCGGGGTTGTCGATCGAGATCGAGGGCCAGTTGGTGTGGGCGATACTCCAGCCGCCGTTCTCGACCGGCTCCTTCGACACGCGGCGCTGCACCACGGTGCCCCAGTCGGTGTCCTGAAGATCGACATTCATGCCGATCCGGGTCAGGATATCGGCCGTGATCAGGCCGTGCGGATGGATCGAGGCGATGTCGGTCGGGTTCAGGATCACGACCCTTTCACCGTTATAGCCCGCGTCCTGCAACGCCTTTTTCGCGCCCTCGATATCCAGCGAACCGATGATGCCTTCGCCCAGTTCGTTGACGCCCGGCAGGCCGCAGGGGAAGGAGGCAAGGCACTCCCGGCGGTTGGCATCGTCGGCCGTGACCGCCTGCATATAGGGCGTCTGGTCGATCGCCTTGAGAACCGCGCGCCGGATATCGACATTGTTGAACGGCGCCTGCAGGTGGTTGAACCGCATGACCGAAATCAGGCCGAAGGGGTCCTGGCGAAAGAGGTTCACGTCCGGGTGTGCCTCCATCAGCGGGGCGAGATCGGGCAGGACCCCGGCCAGCCAGTCGACCTCTCCGGCCTGTATGGCGGCGGCGGCGGTGGCGGGGTCGGGAATGACCTGCCAGATCACCCGGTCGAAATTGACCACCTTTCCGCCCGAGGTCCAGGCCGCGGGCTCGCCGCGGGGTACGTAATCCTCGAACTTTTCATACACCATGCGGTCGCCCGAGACATATTCGTCGGCGACGAACCTGAACGGGCCCGATCCGATCATCTCGGTCACCTGTTCGGAAATGTCGGTCTTCGCCAGCCTTTCGGGCATGATCATGGCGGGCGAGGAATGCGGCTTGCCGATCGCGTGCAGAAGGCGGCCGAAGGGGCGGGTCAGCTTGATGACGATGGTCTTGTCATCCTTGGCCGAGAAGCTTTCGGTCGCCGCGCCGAGCGCCTGGCCGAAACCGTCCCGCCGGGACCAGCGTTCGAGGCTGGCGGCGCAGTCCTGCGCCCGGACCGGTTCGCCGTCGTGGAACATCAGCCCGTCGCGCAGGGTGATTTCCCAGGTCAGCCCGTCGTCGGACACGGTATGCCCCTCGGCCATCTGCGGGACCGGCTGAAGGTTGGCGTCCATGCCATAGAGCGTGTCGAAGACGCAGTACCCATGCGTGATCGACACCGCCGCCGGGGTGAAGACCGGGTCCAGGATGGTGAGGTTGGAACTGGGCACGTAGCGCAGCACCTTGGTGTTGTTCTGCGCGATCGAGGGAATGGACAAGAGCGGCGTCGCGGCGGCGGCGCCAAGGAGGCTGCGTCTGGTGATCATGATCTTTTCCTTCCTGAAGGTATCGTTCTTATGGTGTTTTTCCGTTTCTCATGCCGTTGCGGGGAGCGGCTGCGGCTGGTCGGTATCGTCGGCGGGCCAGAACGGTCTTTGCCGGTTCTCCCAGGCGACGTCCTGCAGGCGGAGCGGCGCCCCGCCGGGGCCGTGCAGGGGGATGTATTGCACGCCCGGCCCAAGCAGTTTGCGGTAGTTCATCAGGTTCTTGAACGAGGCGATCTTGCACCCGGCGATGTCGATACCGCAGGCCGCGTAATGTTCGTCCATATGTTCGTAGAAGGGGAAGCTGCCGACCAGGATTCGCACGCCGCCCTTGCGCAGCAGCGCCGTCTGCCCGGTCGTGACGGTTGCGCCGGATGCCGGGCCGCCCGAATAGGTGAACCTGCCATCGCAGAGCCGTTCGATCCGGGCCACCACGCTGACGGGGCGGAACCAGCGGTCGTCCTGCTTGGCGCCGATGTGAAACTCGGCCTCGGCCCCTTCGCCCAGCTCGAAGGCGCGGGCGGCCGTTTCGGGGTCGACGATGTAAATCGCCGCGTCCGTTTCGGGCGCGACTTCGAGCAGCGCGGACAGCAGGGCCGGGGAATCGCCCTGTGCGCCGGCCCCCATGGCGTCGGGCGCATCGACGATGAGGGTCCGACCCGGATAGTCAACCGCCGCGCGGACCGCCTCGGCCGGGGTCATTGCGGGCAGTTCGAAGACACGGCGGCGATCCCAGATCGCATCCAGAACCTGCTGCGCGACCTCGGTCGCGGCGGCCGGATCGCCATCGGTGACAGCCAGGCCCGTCACCCCGACATCGGCCATGTCGAGCCATGGCTGGACCGGGAAGTAACTGACCGAAAGGGCGCGGCCCTCGGCCTCGAGCCCGCGCGACAGGGCGGCGACCTGTGCCATGGGTTCGTCGCCAAGCGTGGCGCCGCCCAGCACCGGGACAATGGCATTGTACTTGCGGATGCGCGTGACCGGATCGATCTCGCCCTTCATCGCCCGCACCAGGAGCCCGGCTGCGCAGGCGCCGGTCCGGTAGGCATCGACATGGGGATAGGTCTCGTACCCGACGATGATCTGCGCCATGTCCGCCATCCGCTGTGTCACATGGGCGTGCAGATCGAGGCTGACGGCAATCGGGATCGCCGGATCGCCAAGCCGCTCGCGGACGGCCCGGATCACGCCGCCTTCGGGGTCCTTTTCGGTCGCGCAGATCATCGCGCCGTGCAGGGACAGGTAGACGCCGTCAAGCGGCAGGGCGGCAGAGATGCCTTCGGCAATGATATCCACGACCTCGTCGTAAAAGGTATCGTCCACATGCCCGCCGGAAACGCAGCGCGACATGAAGATGGGGACGACCTCGACCCCGGCTTCGGTCAGGGTGTCCAGCGCGCCGGTGATCGAAAACTGCTTGCCGGCAGCGACCCTGGTGACGTCCTCGCCGTGGAAAATCCCGAACCGGGCGAAATCCTCCTTCCGCGCAACGCGGAGCGACAGGCTGTTTCCCTCGAATTCGAAGCTGGCGATGGCGACTCTCATGACGGTTCCCTGGCCTGTTATCGTGTCGTTCCGAAGCGGCCCCTGCTTTCATCGAAAGCCGGGATGTTGTCCGAACCTATGGGCTTAACGAAAAGTCTTGCAGTAGCTTGGACCGATTTCAAATGCGAATTGAAGTTCTCAATATGCCAATCTCGCATATTTTGTTGAATTGGGCGTGGGGCGCCGCCGCCGCGGCCTGTGCGAACCGGAGCGGTTTGCACTTGCGGTCTCCGGCAGGGAGGATGAAACAATGGCTTTACTGACAGGTGCGAAGGAAAGGCCGGTTCATGATCTCCAATTGCTTGTTTTGCAGGATCGCCGCCGGCGAGTTGCCCGCGCATCGCCTGTACGAGGATGACCACATCGTCGCCTTTCTGGACCTGCACCCGATTCGTGCCGGTCATGCGCTTGTCATTCCAAAGGCGCATCATGTCTGGTTTGAGGACCTGCCCGAGGATCTGGCGACAAGGATCACGACCTGCGCGCAACGTCTGGCACGGCGGATGAAGACGCTGTACGGGGTTGAGCGCGTGGCGATGTTCTATACCGGCATCCATGTGCCGCATGCCCATGCCCACGTTGTCCCCATGCATCATGTGCATGACGTTACCTCGCAGGCGTACCTGTCGGCAGGGTCCGACGATTATGCCACGCCGCCGCAACTGCCGGCCTCGGAAATGGAAGAGATTGCCCGCCAATTGCGTGAAGGATAGCCGCCCTTCCGGGGCCGGCCGCTACGGCCGATGCGAATTCGCGGGCAGTAACGTGACTGCGTCGATCCCGCGCTTTTCCGCACTGGCCCGCACGGCGTCCTGAAGGGCGCCGCTGCGATTGAGAAGGCGAACGAAACGCGCTTCGTCGAGAACCAGAAGCGTCGAGGGCGCGATGGAGCGCACCTCGGTCCGGCGCGTCTTTTTCATGAGAATCGCCATCTGTCCGAACATCTCGCCCCGGCCCAACCGCCAGGTCTGGCCCGCGGTCTCCAGCTCGACGGCCCCCGAGGCGATGAAGAACACGCTTTTCGCATCGGTGTCCTTGCTGACGACCGTTTCGCCGGCATTCACATAGCGTGTCCTGAACGCCTGGCTCAGCCGTTTCAGGCTGGCGTCGTCCAGATCCGCGAAGAGGGGAAATTGGCGGACCAGTTCGATACGCTGCAGGGCGATGTCGAGATGCGGGCGCTCCTCTGCCGCGGCACGGCGCGAGGCGAGATCCTCCAGAAGCTTGGTATAGATTTCCGCCTCGATCAGCCCATCCTCTCGCATCGCGGCATATTCGCGTTCTTCGAGCCGCAGCGCGGTGCGGCGGATGAACCGCCGCTCAAGCTCTTCGGCATAGCCGGGGTATTGCAGGCGCAGCCCTTCGAGCGCGGTTTCGACCGCTTCGACCCGGCGCGACAGCAACTCGTGCAGCAGATCGGAGAGCCGCCGTCCGTGAATGCGCCGGATGCGGCCGTCGATAAAGGCCCCCAGATCCCGCAAGACAAGGCGCTGCGACAGCAAAAGCTCGAACCTATCCGCGGTCATCCGGGCAAGCGGGCCGGAAATGTGAAACCGGCTTTGCAAAAAACCGGCCGCCCGGAACCCGCGGCCATAGGCCACGCTGCGCCGCGCGGCGCGATTATAGCCGTTGCGCCCGCCGGTGCGCGCGCCCTCGATCAGGCGGTCGGCATCGGACAGGACCTGTTCCGCCATCCTGGCCGAAATCGTCCGCTCGCGGACCTTGGCGAGAATGGTGTCGCGCTCGTGACCGGCCAGCGCGATCAGGCCAAGCGTCACCCGGTCCCGGTCGAGAATATCGGTGCTGTCCTCTGCCGCCTTGACGGCGTCGTCCAGCCTTTCGCCGAACCGCTTTGCCTCGGACCGGACGATTTCGCGGCTGAGATCGTAATTCTCGGTCGTCCGGGCCACATCCTCGCGCACGGTTTGCAGCGCAACGGCGATAACCTGACGGGACAGCGCCTCGTCGATCGGCGACAGCCGGTCGAGGCCCAGGCGGGTGATGATCCACCGCAATGTCGAGCCTTGCGCGATCAGCGTAAACAGCGTGAAACCCGTGGCGAGGATGCCGACGACCCGCTGGATTCCGTCGGGAACCCGGAAACTCTCGGTCACCGCAAGCGCCAGGGCGAGCGTTACCGCCCCGCGCAGCCCACCCCAGAGAATGGCGACCCGATACGGCCTTTCGACCGTCGGAGAGAGCCGGAGCAGGGTCAGGAGCGGCAGAAGGCCGAACAGGATTATCGCCCGTGCCGCGATGGCGGCGAGGGTGACGACCCCGATCAGCACGAAATCCGCGATCCTGACTTCTTCCAGCATCCGCGGGATCAGGAGGGCGGCAAGGATAAAGATCAGGGCCCCGGCCCAATGGGCAAGCACGTCCCAAAGCTCCCGCAGGTTTGTCCAGGTCTGCGGGGGCAGGCGCCCGGGCCCGACAAGGTTCAGCGTCAGGCCGGCGGCGACCACGGCAATCACCCCCGAGGCGCCGACACTCTGCTCGGCGACGACATAGGCCAGGTAGGGCAGGGCCACCGAGGTCGAAAGCACGGCCAGTTCGTGACCGCCGAACAATGCCATCAGCCGAACCGAAAGCCGCGCGGCCAGCCAGCCCGTGAACGCCCCGCCTGCGATCAGGAGCGGAAAGCGGGCCAGCGCGTCGGCAAGGCTCGGGTTGGGCACGCCAAGCATCACGAAGCCCATGAACAGGCCGAACAGCGCAATGGCCGCCGCGTCGTTCAGCAGGCTTTCGCCCTCGATGATCCGTGCCAGCCGGCGCGGCGCCGAGATCGAGCGGAAGATCGACACGACGGCCGAGGGATCGGTGGTCGACACGATGGCCCCGACCAGCAGACAGGCTGCCAGCGGCAACCCGCTTGCCCAGGACAGGGCGTAGCCGACGCTGATGGTCGCCACCACCACCGCGACGACCGCCATCACCAGGATCGGCACCCAATCGTCCATCATCCGGCGCAGGTTCATGCCCAGGGTCGCCTGAAACAGCAGCGTCGGCAGGAACACGTAAAGAAAGACATTCGAGCGGATCGGCAGCCCGAGGATCGCCTCGGCCACCGGGTTCAGGGCGTCCGTCAGCTCTGTCTGCAGGAAAAAGATCGCGCTGGCGCCGATACAGATGCCGAGGATGGCAAGGATCACGCTATAGGGAAGCTGCAACCGGGCCGCCAGCGGCTCGGCAGCGCCGATCACCAGGAAAAGCGCGGCGATGAAGGTTGTGACCAAAACAATGTCCATAGCATTGAAATACCACAGGGATCACCAGGCGCATTTGAAAAACGATGGATACAGGCTGTGCACGGGTATGTGTGTGAAGGGAACCCCGGGCCGGCCACCCCGGTGCGGCGCTATTGCGCAGCCGGACAATGGCAGGATCGTCTTGGCCGCCTTGACCTGACTATTTTTGTCAACTAATGAGGGCGCCGAAAGCACGTAGCCAGATGGCCCTCCTCCCTCGGTAGGCGCCCAGCCACGCTGGAACAATCGGGGGATAGAGATATGCAACTGACATATCGCAGCATATTGCTGCTTGGAACGGCGCTTTGCGCAGGTATGGCATCGGCGCAGGAACCGGGGCCGGTTTTTCTCGGGACGCTTCGCATCGACGTCGAGGCGGCGCAGAACCTTCTTGGCAATGACGAGATCACCGAAGAGGAAATCGAAGGGCGCAACCCGGCAACCATGGCCGACGTGTTCGCCGGCGAATCATCGGTGACGGCATCGGGCGGTGCGGCGATCGGGCAAAAGGTGTTCGTCAACGGGATCGAGGAAAGCCTGTTGTCGGTCACGATCGACGGAGCCCGGCAGAACAAGTCGGCCTTTCACCATACCGGGAACATCCTGCTCGATCCCGCGCTGCTGAAATCGGTCGAGGTCAGCAAGGGTATCGCCCCCGCCGATGCCGGGCCGAATGCCCTGGCTGGCGGGCTGGCCTATACGACCAGGGACGCCCGCGATTTTCTTGAGGTCGGGGATACGTTCGGCGGCCTTACGACGCTGCGGGTGGGATCGAACGGGCAGGGCTTCCGCCGCTCGCTTACGCTGTTCGGGCAGCAGGGCGGTTTCGAATGGCTGCTGAGCGGCACGCGCCAGACCGGCGATGATTATGCCGATGGCGACAACGTGACCGTGCCGGGCACCGAGGCCGATCTGGGTGCTTATGTCCTCAAGCTGGCGCATACATCCGATACCGGAAAGCGGCTGTCCTTCTCGGCATCCGATACCAAGGATACCGGCATTCGCGCGGCGCAGGCCGGGGGTGGCGGCCTTTTGTTCACCCGGCCCGATTTCGCCGAGGTCGTGGGCCGGCCGAGCACGTTCGTCGAGGGCCTGTCGCGGCGGCAATCCTATACCCTGACCTACACCGACGAGAACCCGCAGGGCTGGCTCGCGCCGACCCTGCAGCTTAGCTATAACGAGCAGGAAATCGACGCGTCGGGCGTCTGGGGGCTGAACACCAGCCTGAGCGGCGTGGCGAAGAACGAGTTTCAGCTTGGCAATGGCACCCTGACCGCGGGACTGGATTTCTTCCGCGAAACCGCCGAGGGCGAGGGGCGCGGAACCGGGCCGTTCGGCTCTTCCGGCGAGGAGACGCTGACAAGCGTCGGCATTTTCGCGCAGGCCCGGCAGGATCTGAGCGACCGGCTTTCAGTGTCCTATGGCGGGCGCGTCGACCACCAGGAATTCGAAGGTGCGGACGGTTCGAAATTCGACGAAACGGGGCTGAGCGTCAACGGCGCGCTGGACCTTGTGCTGACCGACACGCTGAGCCTGAATGCCGGTGTGGCGTCAAGCTGGGGCGGCTTCGAACTGGGCGAGGCGGCGCTGATCAATTTCGGCGATGTCTGGGATTATACCGGGTTCCGGTCGTCGCGCGCCAATACCGCGCGCATCGGGCTGCGCTACGAAAGCGGCCCCTGGGCCGCAAGCGGCGCGCTGTTCCACACCGCGATCGACGATATCGCGGCGGTTCTGCCCGAGGGCAGCCCTAGGGCGCGCGGCGCGCTGTCCGACCTGACCTCGCGCGGGTTCGATGCGTCGCTGAGCTGGACCGGCGAAAGGTTGTTCGCGCGGCTCAACTATACCTACGCGGATGTCGAGGTTGACGGTGACCCGATCAGCTCGACGGCCTATTACCTGGGCCGCCCGATGGGTCACATCTTTGCCCTCGAGGCCGGCTATGACGTGACGCCGGAATGGCGGGTCGGCGGCAATGCGCAGGTGGCCCTGGACAACGATGACGGCGCGGTGTCGCTGCCCGGCTACGAGGTGCTGAACCTCTATGCCAGCTACAAGCCAAGGCATGTGGACGGTCTGGAAATCCGTCTGGACATCGAAAACCTGTTCGATGCCACCTATTCCAGCCGCAGCTCGGACGGGATCGGCCTGCCCAATGTCGTCGCCCTGAACGAGCCCGGACGAACGATTTCCCTCACCGCGACCATGCGGTTCTGAAACCTGGGGCGGCCCGCGGGCCGCCCTTTTTTTCTTATACCGGGGCCCAGTCCATTCCCGAAAAATCCTCGCGGAAGGCAAAGCGTTTGAGATGGTCGTCGATAATGTGCCTGGCGAGTTTGAGCCCGTCTTCGTCGCTGGCGGTGATCTCCACGCGCAGCGCGGCATCGGTCGCGGTAAGGCGTGCGGGGCCGGGGGGCAGGTCGGCGGTTCCTTTTTCGGCGTCGTATTCCACCGGTATCTTGTGGGCGAAATGCTTGCACAGCTGCTGAAGGTATCTTGCGCCGTTCGACGTTGCGAAGGTTCCGGTTTCGGTGATCGTCATCCTGTGTCCTTTCCTAGTCTTTTTGTCAGAATATCGCTTGCCAAGGGTGGCGGCAATCCTTTACCCACCCAGTCAAGCGCGCAGCCATGTCCCCGAGCCCAGCCACGCGACAACATCCAAGGAGTCGACCCATGCGCATGAGCCTTTTCGGCGCGCTGTTCGCTGCCGCATTCGCCGGACCCGTGCAGGCGCAGGACGTGACCGTGCAAACCGCGACCGGCCCCGCAGAGGTTGCGGCCAACCCCGAAACGGTTGCCGTGTTCGATATCGCTGCTCTCGACACGCTGAACGCGATGGGCGTGCCGGTCGCCGGCGTTCCCTCTCCGGTCTATCTCGAGGCGCTGGAGGACCTCGCCGCCACCGCACAGACCGTCGGCACGCTGTTCGAGCCCGATTTCGAGGAGCTGGCGGTGATGCGGCCGGATCTGATCGTCGTGGGCAACAGATCCTCGGTGCAGACCGGGGCGCTGGAACGGATCGCGCCGGTGATCGACATGACGATAGGGGGCGAGAACCTTGTCGAGCAGGCGCGCGCGCGTATCCGCGCCTACGGGGCCATCTTTTCGGCCGGGGACAAGGCCGAGGCGCTGATCGGCACGATCGACGCCCGGCTCGACGACGCCCGGTCCGCCGTTGCGGGAAAAGGCAATGCGCTGATCCTGCTGGCCAGTGGCGGCAAGATTTCCGCCTATGGCGCGGGCAGCAGGTTCGGCTGGCTGCATACCGATCTCGGCCTGCCCGAGGCGGTCGGGGGCCTTGAGGCGGAAAACCACGGTCAGTCCGTTTCGTTCGAATTCGTGGCCGATGCCGATCCCGACTGGCTGCTGGTCATCGACAGGGGCGCCGCCGTCGGCGCCGAGGGCGAGGCCGCCGCCGCCACGCTGGACAACCCGCTGATTGCCCGGACGACTGCCGCGCGCAAGGGGCAGATCGTCTATCTGGACGCGGTGCCGCTCTATATCGCGGGCGGTGGCGCGGGATCGCTGATGCACACGCTGGACGAGGTCGTGGCAGCCTTCGGCGACGCAGAAGGCTAGCGTCTTGGCGCGCGTGGTCTTTGCCGCGGTGCTGGCCGGGCTGATCCTTGTCAGCCTTGGTCTGGGCGCGGCCTCGCTTGCCGAGGACGGTGCGTGGCTGCTGATGGTCAGCCGCTTCCCGCGCACCGCCGCGGCGCTTCTGGCCGGGGCCGGGCTGGCGCTGGCCGGTGTGGTGGTGCAGCAGGCGGTGCAGAACCGCCTTGTCGAGCCGTCGCTGACCGGAACGCCCGAGGCCGCGATGCTGGGTATGCTGGCGGTGACGCTGATCGCCCCGGGCTTGTCCGTGGCGGGCAAGATGCTGGTCGCGGCGGCCAGCGCGCTGGCCGGGATGGCCGGTTTCCTTGCGCTTGCCGAACGTGTGCCCCGGCAGGACCCGATGCTTCTGCCCATCGTCGGCCTGATCTACGGCGCCATTCTCGGTGCCGTTGCCACCTGGGCGGCCTGGTACACGGATCTGATGCAGTATCTCGGGATCTGGCGGCTGGGTGAGTTCTCGGGCGTGATGCAGGGCCGGTACGAATGGCTTTGGGTCGTGGCCGGGCTGGCCGTGCTGCTTTATGCCGTTGCCGACCGGATCACGATCCTCGGGCTGGGCGAGGCGCAGGCGCGGTCGCTCGGTCTCGATTTCAGGCAGACGCGTGGGCTGGGGCTGGTGATCGTGTCCGTCCTGACGGCGCTGGTCCTGGTCACGGTGGGGGCATTCCCCTTCGTCGGGCTGGTCGCGCCCAACCTGGTGTCGCGGTGGCGCGGCGACAACCTGCGCGCCAACCTGCCGCTGATCGCAGGGCTGGGCGGAACGCTGGTGCTGGCCGCGGACGTGATCGGGCGGCTGGTCGGCCATCCGTTCGAGATCCCCGCCGCCACGGTGTTCGCCGTCTTTGGCGCCGGCGTGTTTCTCTGGCTGCTCCATGCCGCCCCCGGACGATCCCATGGCTGAGCGGCGGCTGGTCCTGCTTGCACTGGCGCTTTTGATAGTCAGCGCCGGTTTCATGGCGTGGAAACTGCGCGCGCCCTTCGGTTTCATCCTTGAGTTGCGCGGTATCAAGCTTGCGGCGCTGATCTGCGTCGGCGCGGCGACCGGTGCGGCGACGGTGCTGTTCCAGACCGTTGCGATGAACCGGCTGCTGACGCCGGGGATCGTCGGGTTCGACGCGTTGTTTGTGCTGTTCCAGACCCTGTTGGTGGCCACCATCGGCGGCAGTGGCGTGGCGCGTATTCCCGGCGTCGTTCAATTCGCGGTCGAGGCGTCGATGCTCATGGTCGCGGCGGCGGGGTTGTTCGGCGTGCTGCTCAGACGCGACGCGGCCGACGTGACGCGGATGATCCTGACGGGGGTGATCCTCGGGGTGTTGTTGCGGGGGCTGGCCGAGATGGTCCAGCGCCTGCTGGACCCGTCGGAATTCACCGTGGTGCAACAGGCGATGTTCGCCTCGTTCGGGGCGGTCGATCCGGGGCAGCTCGGTGCCTCGTTCGTGGTCCTGGCCTGCGTGCTGGCCCTGTCGTGGCGGATGGCCCCGGCGCTGGATGTTGCCGCCCTCGGGCGTGGCACGGCGCGGGGGCTTGGGCTGGATCACGACCGGGTTGTCATCGCAGCCATGCTGATGGTCGCCGCGCTGGTGTCGGTCTCGACCGCGCTGGTCGGCCCGGTCACCTTTCTGGGGCTGCTGGCGGCCAGCCTCGCCCGGCAGCTTGTCGATACGCATCGCCATGCGGTGCTGATCCCGGCCGCGGCCGGGATAGGCGCGACGATCCTGGTCGCCGGGCAGTTCGTCTTTGAGCGCCTTTTTTCGAGCCAGTCGGCGCTTGCCGTGGTGGTGGAGTTCTTCGGGGGCCTGCTTTTTCTCGCCCTCGTCCTGGGAAAGGCACGCGCATGATCGAGGTTCGGTCCCTTACCTATCGCGTCGGCGATGCCGATATCCTGAAAGGCGTCGACCTTGAGCTGCCGGAGGGCGGGATCACCGCGCTGATCGGCCCGAACGGCGCGGGCAAATCCACGCTTTTGCATAGTATCGCGGGGCTGAACCGACCGGCGGCGGGCACCGTGCGCATCGGCACGCTCGATCCGTTTGCCGCGTCAGGTCCGGCGCGTGCCCGTACCGTCGCGTTGCTGCAGCAGACGCCCGTGGCGGTCAGCCGCCTGCGGGTGAGAGAGCTTGTCGCATTCGGGCGCTGGCCGCATCACAGGGGCCGGGTGACATCGCGGGACGAGGATATCGTTGACGAGGCACTGGCCGCCTTCGCGCTGACCGACCTTGCCGGGCGGCAGGTCGAAACCCTGTCGGGCGGGCAGCGCCAGCGCGCCTTCATTGCGATGACCTGGGCACAGGACACGCCCTGGATGCTGCTGGACGAGCCGCTGAACGCGCTCGACCCGCGCCATGCGCGCGACCTGATGGCGCGGTTGCACCGGCTGTCCCGGGAAACGGGGCGCAGCGTGGTGATCGTGCTGCACGATATCAACGCCGCTGCCGGATGGTCGGACCGGATCGTGGCCATGAAGGACGGCCGTGTCTTTGCCCATGACACGAGCACCGCGCTTCTCAGGCCCGATACGCTGGCGGCGGTGTTCGACACGCCGTTCGACGTGCTGGAGCACAAAGGCCGGCCGGTTGTCGTGGCGCGTTAACGCCCCTTGATCTGGATCGAAAAGCTGCGTTGCGCGCCTTGCGGCGGCTGCGGAAACGGCGCGGCGCCCCGCACCAGTTGCAGCGCCGCGCGGTCCAGCTCGGCCGAGCCCGAACTCCGCGCCAGCGAGACCGAAGACAAACCCCCGTTACCGCTTATCGAAAAGGCGACCACGGCCGCGCCGCGCGCCCGCACCCGCGGCTTGCCGGCGCGTGACAGCTTGCGCATCACGATGCCCGGGTAATTGCTGACCGCCGCGTTGCCGGCTGCCTGCTGGCGGCCGCTGTTGCCGCTCTGGCGCGCGGTGGCGTCGGATTTTCCGGTCGCCTCGCCGGCGCGGGTGTCGCGCGCGCCGCCGGTCGGGGCCGGTTTCGGATCGCGCACGGGTTTCGGCGCCGGTTGCGCCTTGGCCACGGGTTTCGGTTTCGGGGCGCGATCGGGGTCGCGCAGTTGCGGACGCACAGAGCGGGAAACGGCCGCGCTGTCGGGCGCCTCTCCGGTCAACCGCTCGGGCCGGTCCTCGGTGGCGGGTTCGACGGGCTCCGGCTGAACCGGTTGCAGCGCGGCTATCCGGTCGGGGGCATCCGCAATCTCGGGCATGACCGGCAATGCCTTGTTTGCCGGTTGCACCTCTGCCCTGGTTGCATCCTCCTGTGGTGTCGGTTCCGGTTTCAGCGGCGTTGCGTGCTCGGGCCGGTCCTGCGGTGCCGGTTCGGCGTTGGAAACCGGCGTGGCCGTATCGGGCTGCTCGGCCGTCAGCGTGCCTGCGGACATATCCGCGAAATCGTTGCCCAGGCGGACCTCCGACGCGCCGGATGCGCCCTCGATCAGGGGCGTGTCCTGTGTGACAAACGTCACAGCCAATGCCGCATGAGCCGTGACCGCGACGATCAGCGCGGCCGCCTTTGCCAGCCGGGACGAGGCGGTCATTCCAGCCCCCTTTCCGTGACGATCGCCACGCTTTCGGCCCCTGCGGCGCGCAGGGCGTTGCCAATGCTGACAAGCGTTCCGGCCGGCAGGTCGCGGTCGGGCACGATCCGAATCCTGCCGCGCGCGTCCTCCGGCAGGGCGTCGACGAATGCGGCCGGGCTAAGGACCGCAACGCCGCCCCGGGTCATCCGGCCATCGGAATGGACCACGAGGGCATCGGCGGGCGCGGTTCCCTCGATATCCGCCGTGCGCACCAGCGCCAGCCCCTTGTCGAGAGGCGGGGCCAGCGTTCCGGCAACCAGGAAGAAGATCAGCATCAGGAAGACGATGTTGATCAGGGCGGTCGTGGGTTCACGATCTTTCCGGGCGGCTCTGCGTCTCATGTCGCCTCCAACACCGTGACGCGCAGTTGCGGAAGGCTGCGAAGGGCGCTCAGCAGATCGGTCAGGCGCTGGGCCGTCACGTCGCCCTGCATGGCGATCAGCACGGTCAGCGGCGCATCCCCGGCGCGATGCGCATCAAGCGCCCCGGCCAGCGCCTCGACGGTGCTTTCTGCCCCGTTCAGGCGCAGCCGGTCCGGCGCCAGCGAGATGAAAACCGGGTTCTCGGGCGCGGCGCCCGACCCCGCGCCGCCGGTGGCCAGTTCAATCTCGGCAAAGCGGGTGAAGGTCGAGGACAGCATGAAGAACAGCAGCAGCAGGAAGATCACGTCGATAAGCGATGTCATCGACAGCCTGCGCCTGCGTTGCTTCCTACGCATGGGCCGGTTTCGACTCTGCCGTATCCGGCAGGCGACGCCCCTCGGGCGCAAGGATCGTGTGCAACGCCGTCTGCGCCAGCACGCGTTCGGAATCCATGCGCGCCTCGAACCAGCTCAGCACCAGGGCGGTCGGCATCGCAACCGCAAGCCCGACCGCCGTGGTCAGCAGCGCCACCCAGATACCGCCCGCAAGGATCGAGGGGTCGACCTGCGCGCCCGCCGCCTGAAGTGCCTGGAAGGCGGAGATCATGCCGAGAACCGTGCCGAAAAGGCCCAGCAGCGGCGCCAGTTGCGCGACCGAGTCCAGCAGGCGAAAACCGCTTTCCAGCCGGGCAAAGCGCATTTCGGCCTCGGCTTCGAGGCGCGCGGCATCCGTCTGGCCGTCAATGGCCATGCTGACGACGGGGCGCAGGTAGCTGCCCGAACGGTCCAGATGCGCGCGCGCGCCGGTGCGGTCACCGGCGTCCCAGGCCATGACGGCCTTTTGCAGCGCCTTGTGCCGGCCGACGCCGGCAACGGTGAACTGCCAGAGCTTGTAAAGCACCACCGCCAGCACGAGGACGGACAGCGAAACCAGCACCAGCACGACCGGACCGCCCAGATCGGCGATGCGCAGGATGGAGTCACGGAGCATGGTAATCATCCCAGCACCTCCACCCCGGTCCGGCTGCGCAGTTCGAGATCCCTGGTGCAGGCGTCGGGCGGCGTGCCTTCCCCGGTGCAGGTCTCGGCCCCGTTGATCAGCAGGCGGCCAAGCGACGCGCAGGCAAGGCCGGGCACCACGAACTGCCTGACACGCGGCCGGGCGGCGGGCAGGGCGCCGAAATCGAACAATGTCAGGCGGTCGACACGCCCCTCGGTGTCGAACAGCACGGCCTCGTATACCGCCTGCGAAATATCGCTGTCGTGGCCATTCTGGATGAGAAAGCTTATCCGGCAGGCGTCGCCCACCGTTTCGACCGCGTTAAGCTCGATCGTGACATGAGCGTCCTGCTCTGTCTCGGCCAATGCAGGGCCCGCGCCCAGGGAACCGGCCAACAGGATGGCGATGGCACATCTTTTCAAGACCAGCACTTCCAGCCTCCGTTGTCTCGCATGATCGTCTTGGCTGGGCGTGCCGCCTTGCTGGACGGGGGTGTGCTATCACCCGGTAGGGGCGGGCGCAATACCTGATAAAATCAGTACAATATTATATGCGTCGTGCGATGCGCCGGGGGAGGGCAGGCCGGGCACCGAATCCGGCGCTTCGACCCCATCGGACGGGGTGCCTGGATTGCGCGTTTTGCTATCCGTCCTGCCCGCGTTCCCCGACGCTCACCCCTTTCCCCAGGAACACCAGCCCGGCGACGGTTCCCGCCAGCACGGCGAGGCCGGCCAGTTCCACGGTCCGGTCGGGGATCAGCAAAAGCGCGCCCGCCACGAACAGCGCGGCCCGCGCCGCGAACCCGATCCGCCCCGCACCGTAGAGATAAGCCTCGAACGCGCAGGAAATCAGAGCCAGCGCAAGGGCGGCGGTTCCGACCGTGGCAATCACCGTCATTGCCGGTCCGTTCAGCAGAAGGGCCGGCTGGTACACGAACACGAAGGGCAGAACGAACAGGGTCGCGCCAAGCCGCATCGAGGTAAAGCCGGCCTGCATGGCCGATGCGCCCGAAATCTGCGCGGCGGTGATCGCCGCAAGCGCGACCGGCGGCGTGATGTAGGACAGCATTCCCCAATATAGAACGAACAAATGCGACCCGATCGGGTCGAGCCCCAGTTCCACGAGCGCCGGAGCCAGAAGCGTTGCCAGGAAGATGTAACAGGCGCTGACGGTCATCCCCATCCCCAGCACGAAGCTGGTGACCGCACCCAGCACCAGAAGAAGCGGCACGTTCTCGCCGCCATACTGGATCAGCTCGCGCGAGAATGCGCTGCCGACCCCGGTGATGGCCAGCGCGCCCACCACCATCCCGATGCCGCAAAGCGTTGCGACAAGATGCGCAATGTTGCCCGTCACGTCCTGCAGCAGCGCCATAACCGCGGCCGCCTTCGGCAGCCTGCGATGCCTCAGAAGCGCCAGAACCAGCATGAGCGCCGTGGCGTAATAGGCCGAGCGTGACGGGCTGAACGCGAACAGAAGCGCCACGAGCCCGCCCAGCGAGGCCAGGTGATGCCACCCGCCGGTCAGGACACCGGCCAGCGTTTCCTTTTCGGCGTCGGGCTGGCCGGTCAGCCCGTTGCGGGCCGCGTAAAGATCCACTTGCAGCAGCAGCGCCACGTAATAGAGCAGCGCGGGAACCAGCGCCGCCACCATGATCGACGTATAGGGAACGTCGAGGAACGACGCCATGATGAAGGCGACGGCCCCCATGACCGGCGGCATCAGCGTTCCGCCGGTCGAGGCGCAGGCCTCGGCGGCGGCGGCGTAGCGGGGCGGATACCCGGCCTTCTGCATGGCCGGGATGGTCAGGCGGCCGGTTGTCAGCACGTTCGAGATGACGCTGCCGGACAGCGATCCGAACAGGCCGCTGGACAGGATCGCCACCTTGGCCGCGCCGCCCCGGCTTCGCCCCATCAGCGCCAGGGAAAGATCCATGAAGAACTGGCCGCCCCCCATGCCGGCCAGGACCGATCCGAAGATGATGAAGCCGACAAGCGTATCGGCCACAACACGCAACGGAATGCCGATGATGCTTTCCATTCCCATGGCGTGTGCCGCGACAGTCTCGGACAGGCTGAGGGACGGCCCCCACAGGAAGGCGGGCATGATGTCGGCGAACAGCGGATAGGCGGCGAACAGCGCGCAGATCGCCAGCAGCAGGACACCGGCGGTGCGCCGCACAGCCTCCAGCGAAAGCAGCACCAGAAGCCCGGCCATCGCCGCCGCGCCCGGCGGTGCGATCACGTCCCAGCCGCTGGTGATGATGGTTTCCGCCTGATAGCTCAGATATCCGCAGGACAGCAGCGACAGCACCACAAGGGCCAGGTCCGCAGGGCTGACGGGCGGGGCGATCAGGCCGTCGCGGCGTGCCGGGTTGATCAGGAACGCCGCGGCGAGGAACAGTCCGATGATGACGTAGTAATACCGGTTCGCCAGTAGCGGAAACACCCCGAAGAGCGACAGGTTGAACGTCTGCACGATGATGACGGCCAGACCGGCTGCGCCCAGGCAGCTCAGGGCGATACGGACCGTGGGCGTCAGCCGTGCGGCGGGTACATGAGTTTCGGGATCGGCCATGTCATGCCTTCGCAAGGGTAAAGGGAAAAGGCCCCATGCCGGACTCTGCCGGCATGGGGGCGAACCTGCCCTATTGCAGCGCGTTCGCCTTGTATTCGGCCCAGAATGCGGCCCAGTCCTTGTCGGCGATGCCCTCGTCCAGCGCGGCCTCGATGGCACTGTCCCAAGCCTCACGGACGGCGGCCAGCCGGTCGAGCCGCTCCTCGTTCCATGCCGCGTCCTTCTCGGACCAGACGCCGATCTCTTCGAGATAGCGGATCGCTCCGGGATGGAAGGGCGCATCGGCGGGCGTCGTGCCGGAATGCTTCAGCGCCCATTGCGGCGTGGCCTTCGTGGCGCCGGAATAGATGCCATAGGTTTCGTCCAGCGCCCTGGTGAAGTTATAGACCTCGTCGGCATCCGCATCCGCATAGACCGTGATCATCGGGTAGCGCACGGCGAAGATATGGGCGGGGTCTTCTTCCGAGATGCCGGCGCCCTGCGTCGTCGTGGCCGGCGCGAAGAAGCTTGCGACCGAGCGGATCGCCTCCCAGCCCTCGGCGTTGTCGGCGGGCATCGGCGCCCAGTCCAGCCCGCGCGACGAGCTTTCCAGCTCGTAAAGGGTCGAGGCGGTGGGGGTTGAGCCGGCGACATCCACCTGCCCGTCGACCAGCGCCTTGAGCGCCGCACCGTAGGAAGGCACCTCGACGACCTCGACGTCGTCCCAGGTCAGCCCGCCAAAGGCCAGCAGCGCCTCGACCTTGATGTTGATCGACGGGTTGGCCTTGATCCACGGCACACGTTTTCCCCTGATGTCCGCCAGTGTCCCGATCCCGGCATCCCCGGCCACCGCCATGCCGAAGGTGGACGGGCGGCCCGCGATCACCCGCAGATCCTGCGGCCCCCATTCGCGGACCGAGAAATCGTAAAGCGCCTCGGTGGCGAAGAACAGCTCGTTGGCCAGCCAGCCGTATTGCACGCGCCCGGTCTTGAGCGGCAGAAGACGGCCGATCGACGTGCCCGACGGCATGATCCGAACGCGCGTGCCGTATTCCTTGGCAAAGGCGTCGGCGATGGCGGATGCCTCGGCATAGCCGCTCGATCCCACGTCATAGGTGGCCCACAGCATACTTTTCGGCAGGTCGGCCTCGCCGGCCGATGCCGTGCCTGCCGCCAGCGCAAGCGCCGCGCCCGTCATCTTGATGAAATGCATCATGGTGTTCATTCCTCCCTTGAACAAGTTGCCTGGTTTGAGTGCCTATTGGCCGGACCGTGCCAGCGGCACGATGCCGGTGGATGTCAGCCGTGTGATTTCCTCCTCGGGGAAATCGTATTCGCGCAGGATGTCGGTACTGTGCTGTGCAAATCGCGGCGGGCGCATCCGGTAGGCGGGTGCGCTGCGCGACGGGCGCACCGGCGCCCCCACGCCGCTGTAATCCCCGATATCCACCCGCATACCGCGATGGGCCGTGTGCGGATGCGCAAGGCTTTCGGCCACGTCCAGCACCGGGCCCGCGGGCACGCCCGCGCGGATCAGCCTGTCGGCCAGAACGCTGCCGTCGGTGTCCTGCATCGCGGCCTCCAGCGCGTCGCGCAGCGCGTCCCGGTTCGTTACCCGCCCGCCATTGCTGGCAAAGCGCGGGTCCTCGGCGATCCCGGGCGCCCCGATCTCGTGGCAGAGGCGCCGGAACTGGCGGTCATTGCCCACCGCCAGATAAATCGGCCGGGTGCCCGTGGCATAGGTGGAATAGGGCGAGATGTTGGGATGGCTGTTGCCGGTGCGGACCGGCGTCTTGCCCGACATCAGGTAATTCGCGGCATGCGGATGCAGCAGCGATATGGCGCTGTCGAACAGGGTGGCATCCACGAACTGCCCCCGGCCGCCCTGGTTGCGGTCGTGCAGGGCCAGCAGGATGCCGATCACCGCGTTCAGCCCGGTCACCATGTCCACCACCGGCAGCCCGACGCGCGTGGGGCCGCTGTCCGCCGTGCCGTTGACGCTCATCAGGCCGCCCATGGCCTGAAGGATCGCATCATATCCGGGCAGGCCGCCCAGGGGGCCATCCGCTCCGAATCCGCTCACGCGGCAATGGATCAGCCGCGGAAACCGCCCGGACAGCACGTCGTCATAGCCAAGCCCCCATTTCTCCATCGTTCCGGTCTTGAAATTCTCGAGCAGCACATCGGCATCCTCGAGAAGGCGCAGCAGCACCTTGCGGCCCTCATCCTGGCGCAGGTCCAGCGCCATGGCGCGCTTGTTGCGGTTCACCCCGTCGAAATACGAGGCGGTGCCGTCGCGGAACGGCGGTCCCCATTCGCGGGTCTCGTCGCCGGCAGGCGGCTCGATCTTGATAACGTCGGCGCCGTGATCGCCCAGAACCTGCCCGGTCAGCGGCCCGCCCAGGACCCGGCTGAGGTCGATCACCTTCAGGCCGTGCAGCGCACCGGGGGATATCGTCGCCCCCGTCATTGCGCCGCCACCGGCTGATCCGCGGTATCGTCCAGCAGCCGTGCGGCCATCTCGGCTTCGCTTGCGTCGGGTGCAAAGGGGTCGCGTGCCGTCAGCTTGTGCTGCAGGACCGACTGCGCCAGCGCCAGCCTGTCGCCGGTCGTCGCGTTGCCCACCTGGCGTAGCTGCGCATCCTCCCATGTCAGGAACGCCGCCGATGTCGCGTTGTAGACGGCGCTGGCCGCCGCGCGAACGTCGATCTCGCGGTCGCGGTCATGCGCGACGGTGTCGAGGAATTCGGCCGCGCGGGCGAATTGCCCGGCGATGGCCGTCTGCTCGCCCAGGGTGTCGCGCGCATTCCCCAGCAGATCCGTCACATGGGACTCGAGCGCGCTCAGCGCATCCTCGCGGCGCACCGCGCGGGCCACGTCCAGCGCGACGATATTGCTGGTGCCTTCCCAGATCGAGCCGAGATGCGCATCGCGCAGGATGCGTGCATCCGACCATTCCTCGATATACCCGCTGCCGCCGCGCACCTCCATCGCGTCCCCGGCAATCTTGCGCGCATCGCGGCAGGTGCGGAACTTGACCAGCGGCGTCAGGATGCGCAGCACCTTGGCCCGGGCGGCATCGCCGGCATCCGCGCGGCGCAGCACATCGGCGGTGTGAAACACCATCGAACGCCCCTGTTCGGCCGTGGTGATCATCTTGAGGAGTTGCCGGCGCATCAGCGGCAGGTCGATCAGCCGCTTGCCGAAGGCGGTGCGATTGCGCGCGATGAACAGCGATTCCGTCACCGAGCGCCGCATCAGCCCCGCCGATCGCACACCGTTGGCAAGGCGCGACATGTTGATCATGTCGGTCATCTGCTTGAAACCCTGTCCCGGGTCGCCCACCAGGAACGCGGTCGCCCCCTCCAGCGCGATTTCACCCGATGCCATCGACCTGGTGCCCATCTTGTCCTTGAGCCGCAGAATTCGGTAATCGTTCTTCCGGCCATCGGGAAGGTGCCGGGGCAGCAGAAACAGCGACAGGCCCTTGGTGCCCGCATCGCCGCCTTCCGGCCGGGCCAGAACCATGCCAAGCGCGGCGTCCGGGTTGGAACAGAACCACTTGTCGCCATAGAGCTTCCAGTCGCCGTCTTCGAAGCGCGCGATCGTGTCGATCGCCCCCACGTCGGAGCCGGCCGCCTGTTCGGTCATGAACATCGAGCCCTGGAAAAGCGTTTCCATGTCCTGGCTGGTAAGCTGGTCGAAATAGCGCGCCACAAGGTCCGGGTCGCCGAACTTGACCAGTGTCCGTGTCAGCGAATCGGTCATGCTCAGCGGGCAGCAAAGGCCGAACTCGGCCTGAACGAACAGGAAGACCAGCGCGTATTTCACGACCGGCGGCAGCTTGTCCGCCGCCCCGAAAACCCCGCCACGATGAGACATCGCGGCAAGCCCGAACTCCCCGAAGGCGTAGCGTTCAAGCTCCTGGTAATCGGGGTGCTTGAGAATCTGCTCATCCTCGGCACCGTTGCGGGCGCGGATGCGCAGCTCGGGCGGGTTCTTGTCGGCTGACAGCGCCAGCTCTTCAAGCCGCCCGCCGGCCAGCGCGCCCATGCGTTCCAGTTCGGGCCGGACCAGGTCGCATGTCTCGCGGTCCAGGTAGACCTGCATCAGCCGCCACAGGTCGGGGTCGGCGTCGAACAGGCTCAACCCCCTGCTGTCGGGGATATTCTGGTGAATGGTCGGGAACATGCGGGCCTCCCAGATTGGTCGCGTTGTCTGTCGGGAGAGAAATGACGAATCTTTTGATACAAAATCCAATACCGATTATGTATTTAACGATACCAATAAGGATATGACTGGAATTTTGGATGGCCGTCACGTTCCGCCAGCTTGAACAATTTCTCGTGCTCTCACAGGAGCTTCATTTCGGTCGGGCCGCCCGGAAGCTGAACATCTCGCAGCCCCCGCTCAGCGCGAGTCTTCGCCAGCTCGAGGCGCAACTTGGATTTCGCCTGATGGAGCGCAACAGCAAATTCGTCCGGCTGACACCTGCCGGCACGGTCTTCGCCGAACATGCGGCGCGGATTCTCGGCCAGCTCGATTCTGCGCGGGTCATTGCGGCCGAGACAGCCAAGGGCGCCGCCGGGGAACTTGCCGTGGGCTTCGTGCCGTCGATGCTGTTCCGGGATCTTCCGGCCAAGCTCAGGGCCTTTCAGACCAGGCATCCCCGGATCGACCTGAACCTGCAAGAGATGAACACGATGCGCCAGATCGAGAATCTTCTCGAACACAAGATCGACGTGGGATTCATCCACGCCGTTCCGCTGCCCAAGGGCCTGGCCTCCCGAACGCTGGAGACCGAGCGGCTTGTCGCATGTCTTCCACGCTGGCACCGGCTGGCTTTGAAAAGCCGGATTCGTATTTCCGATCTTGCCGGTGAGCGGATCATGGTTTTTTCCCGTACCTTCGCCGCGCATTATCACGACAAGATCACCGCGCTGCTGCGCGCTGCGGAACTGGAACCCGATACGGGGTTTCACATCCAGCACTGGTTTACGGTCGTGGCGCTCGTCAAGCAGGGGATGGGGGTGTCGCTTGTTCCGGCCTCTCTTGGCAACGGGGCCTTTTCCGAGGTGGCGTTCGTAGAGATAGCCGAGCGCAACGCCGAACATGACGTGTCGATGGTCTGGCGCGAAGACGACAACGCGCAAGCCCTTCAGAACTTTCTGATGTCGGTGCAACGCTTTGCGACCGATGCGCCGTGATGACGGGCTGCGCGGCCGGGCCTGTCAGGGCGGCGGCCTGCGCTCGTCCGAGATTACCTTGCCGTCATTGGGCAGGCTGTCCGGCGCGACGATCCTGACCGTGCCCCTTATGCGCAGCCGCTCGGCCAGGCGGTCCTCGATCCCCTCCGGCGGGGTCGGGTCCGGGTGCTCGATATACAGCACCATGCCGTCACGCTCGTTCTCGCGGGTGATCACGAGGCGCATACGTCCCGCGCCTGGCACGTCCTTGCGCATCGCCTCGACCTGTTCGGGGCGCACGAACATGCCCTTGACCTTGGCGGCCTGATCGGCCCGGCCTTTCCATCCGGCGATGCGCGGCGCGTCGCCCGGCAAAAGCGCGGACAGATCCCCGGTGGCAAAGCGGATCAGCGGGTAATCCGGGTCGGGCCGGGTGATCAGCACCTCGCCCACCTCGCCATGCGGTACCGGATCGCCGGTGCCGGGGCGGGTGATTTCAAGGATGATCCTGTCGCTGACCCGCATCCCCTGACCGGTGTCGTCCTCGTAGGCGACGATGCCCAGCTCGGCTGTGCCATAGGCCTGCCGAACCTTGATGCCGCGCGCCTCGAAACCGGCCTGCAGCGAGGGCGCCAGCGCCGCGCCCGAAACCAGCGCCAGCCGGATCGGATTGGCGATCCCCGCCGCGTCGAGCTTGCCCAGAAGGATATTCAGAAAATCGGGAATGCCGATATAGACCTCGGGCCGGTATTGTCCGATCGCGGCAATCTGGTCGTCACCGGCCGACGGGCCGGCGGGAATCACCGCGCATTCCAGCGACCGGGCGCCGCTGTCGAACATGAAGCCGGCGGGCGTCATGTGGTAAGAAAAGGTGTTGAGCACGATCATGCCCGGCCGCACCCCGAGCGCGCGCAGCGCATCGGCCGCGCCGAACCAGTCGTCACCGGCGCCTTGGGGTTCATAGATCGGTCCGGGCGAGGAAAACAGCCGCGCCATGCCGCCCGGCGCGGTCAGGTTCAGCCCGCCGAAGGGTGGGGTCTGCGACTGCTTCGCCAGCAGATCGGATTTGCGCAGGACAGGCAGCCGCGCCAGGTCTTCCGGGGTGGTCACCCCGTCCGCCGCAGCCCCGGGCAACCCGGTCCAGGCGCTGCCGGACTCGCGAATCCGGGCAAGCGTTTCGGCAAGGGCCGAAAAGGCGCGCGTATTGGTCATGGCCGTCTCCTGCTTGCGATGTGCCGGCCGATCTCAGGCCAGCCAGCGTTTGCGCCGGCTGTAATGCTTTACCGCGCGGTAATCGGTATGCTCTCCGCCGCCGAGATAGAATTCCTGCACGTCCGGGTTTTCCTTCAGTGTCGCGGCCTCGCCCGACATGACGATCTGGCCGTTCTCGATCAGGTAGGCGCGATCGACGATTTCCAGCGTCGCGGCCGCGTTCTGCTCGACCAGCAGCACGGTCAGCTTGTGGCTTTCGTTGATCTTGTTGATGATGCCGAAGATCTCCTGCACCAGCAGCGGCGACAGGCCCAGGCTCGGCTCGTCGAGCATGATGAGCCGGGGTTCGGTCATCAAGGCCCGGCCGATCGCCAGCATCTGCTGTTCACCGCCCGACAGGTAGCCCGCCTTCGAGCGCCCCCGCTCACGCAGGCGGGGGAAATAATCGTATACTTCCTCGCGCAGCTCGTCGAAAGACCGCCGCCCCGATCCGGCGCGATAGGCGGCGACAAGGTTCTCGTCTGGCGTCAGGTGCCCGAAAACGCGCCGCCCCTCCAGCACATGAACAAGCCCGGCCGCCACGCGGGCCGGGGCCCCGAGCGCAAGCAGATCGGTATCGCCAAAGCGGATATCGCCCCGCGTGACCTGCCCCCGCTCGGGGCCGAGCAGGCCGCTGATCGCCTTGAGCGTGGTGCTCTTGCCGGCCCCGTTGGATCCGAGGAGGGCGACCATCTCGCCCTCCCCGACTTCGAGGGACACGCCCTTGATCGCAAGAAACACCTTGTCATAGATGACTTCGACATTGGAAAGGACGAGTCCCGGCATGATCACTTGCCCTCGCGGTAATCTGCGGCGCCGGCTTCGATCTCCTTGCGCACGATCTCCTGGAAGGCCGCGCCCCAGTCGCCGACGGGCACCCAGGCGTTGCCGTCCCATTGCCCGACACGGCCCGAGCCGCCGCCCTGGTGATCGCTTTCGGTGATCGTCACCGGCGGCATGAACCCGTCGGCATCGAAATCCGAGATCATCTCGAACCCGGCCTTGAGCTTCGGCCCGTCAAGCGGCGCGCCATGCGCCTCCAGCGCCAGCCGCGCGGCCTCGACCGAGACCGCCATGGTCGCCACGCCGATATTGTAATAGGTCGTCCCGACATTGGCCGAGTCACCCGCGCCCTTGCCGGCGTCGATGACCTTTTCCTGGATGCGCTGGATGATCGGCGAGTCGGAGCCCGTGGCCACCGCCTCGAACCGCTTGACGCCGGTCATCACGTCCGCGCCCACGTTGGCCACGTCGGTTTCGGCCAGCCAGACCACCGAATGGATGCTGTCGGGTGCGATGCCGTTGCGGATCGCCTCGCGCACCGAAACGGACTGGCCGCCCCCGGCGCCCCAGATGAACACCGCATCGGGCCGATAGCGGCGCACCTCGGACCACGTGGCCGACTGTTCGTTGCCGGGCGACGCGTAGGGGAAGGCGCGCAGTTCGAAGTTCTTTTCGCTGGCCAGCTCCTCCAGAACCGGGATCGGTTCACGGCCGAAGGGGCTGTCGATATGCACGATGGCGATCTTCTTGCCTTCGAGCCCGCCATTGTCCTCGATATACTGGGCCAGAACCGTCGCTTGCGACCAGTAGGTTGCCATCATCGGAAAGACATAGGGAAAGGTCGTGCCGTCCGATGCGTCGCCCCGGCCGTGCAGCGCGGTGATCAGGACGACCTCGTCCTGGATCACCTGGTCGACCAGCGCCCGGCTGACCGGGGTCGAGAGGAAGTCGAACAGGATCGCGCCTTCCTCGCGCGAGCGGTTATAGGCCTCGATGCCGCGCTGCGGCTGGTTGCCGGTATCGCGCACGATGGCCTCGAACATCGTCCCGTCAAGGCCGCCTTCCTCGTTGATCAGCGTCAGGTAATCCTGCTGCCCCTGGTTATACTCTCCGGTCACGAAGGTATAAACCGCGGTGAAATCCTGCAGCAGGGCGAACTTGATCGTGTCGTCCTGGGCCTGGGCCGTGCCCGCGCCGCCCGCCAGGGCAAATGCCAGCGTAGCGGAGCCCATCGTCTTCTTCAGCCAGTTCATAAGGTTCTCCTCCCTTTGTTTACCCCCTGAACGGGGATCAGCTTCTGGAATGGCGGAATGGCCAGACCAGAAAATACTTGCGCGTGTTGTCGTAGATCTTTGCCAGCCCCAGCGGCTCCCACAGCAGGAAGCCGATGATCATCGCGCCGTAGAAGATCAGCGGCAGATGCGCCATCATGTTCTGCGAGATGTCGATCCACTGGGACGCACCCAGCGTGGCGATGAGGTTGGTCAGCACGATCGGCACGATCAGCACGAACCCCGCGCCCAGATAGCCGCCCACCGCCGAGCCCAGCCCGCCCACCAGCACCATGGCGACCAGCTGGATCGAAACGTTGAAGCTGAACTGTTCGGGCGTCACCGCGCGGTAATAGCAAAAGGCCAGCACCGCCCCGGTGACACCGCCCAGAAAGGACGAGGTCATGAAGGCCAGCAGCTTGTAGCGGAACGGGTCCACCCCGATCACCGCCGCCGCGAAATCCTTGTCCCGGATGGCGATCAGCGCGCGGCCGAAGCTGGTGCGTTTCACGTTGAGAAAGAACAGCGTCACCAGCAGCGTCCAGCCCAGGGCGAGATAGTAGCGCGAGGTCAGATCCTGGATCGGCAGGCCGAGAAAGCGCACTTGCGGGGTGCGCAGCGTGGCCTGCGCCCCACCCGAGATTGCCGGTACGTTGACGATCACCCAGTCCACCAGATACTGCATCGCCAGCGTGGCCATCACCAGGTAGAGCCCCTTTACCCGCAGCGCCGCGGCGCCGAAAACGGTGCCGATCACCGCGGCGAACAATCCCGCCCCCAGCAGCGCCAGTTCGAACGGCACGCCCGCCCGTACCAGGTGGACCGAGGTATAGGCCCCCATCGCCATGACCGCCGCGAAGCCGAAATGCAGCTGCCCCGCCAGCCCCATCAGAAGCGACAGGGACAAAGCCGCCGCCGTCCAGATCATCCAGGGCATCAGGTAGCTGCCCAGATAGAGCGACGAGACCAGAAGCGGCGCGGCCAGTGCCAGCGCGGCCAGCGCCAGCACCTGCCAGCGGTCCGCCGGGATCGGCCAGAGCGCGCGGTCGGCGGCGTAGCGGGTGTGATAGACGCCGGATTGCCGGTAGAACATGGGTCAGATCCTTTCGATGTCTTCGCGGCCGAAAATGCCGTAGGGCCGGATCATGATGGTCAGAAGGATGATGAGCGATGTCACCACGTCGCGCGTCGATCCGCCCACGTAACTGTCCAAGTAGCCCGGCACCACCGATCCCAGGATGCCCACCAGCAAGCCGCCCAGCAGCACGCCGGCGATGGAATCGACACCGCCCAGGATCACCACCGCGATCGCCGGGAAAAGCAGCGCCGACAGGGTCCAGTCCACCCCCTGCACCGCGCCCCACAGCGTGCCCGCGCCCACCGCGGCGATCCCCGCGATCCCCCAGGACAGGCCGATCGCGCGTTCCACCGAAAGCCCCACCGCCCAGCTTGCCAGGTGGTCGTCCGAGACAGCGCGCATCTTGGTGCCCAGACGGGTGCGGAAAAACAGCAGCGACGCCCCGATCAGCAGCAGCGCCACCACCCCGCCGACGATATAGGCCCGGTTCAGGAACACGTCGCCGATGATGACCGGAGACAGGCCGATCCCGGCATTGAGCGGTTTCGGCGCCGCGCCAAGAATGCCCGGCACCAGCCCGCGCAAAAGGATCTCGATCCCCAGCGTCAGCATCACCACCATGATCACCGGCTGCCCCACCATGCGGCGCAGCAGGAAGCGTTCGACCAGCAGCCCGAGGGCGAACATCGCCACCGCACCCAGCAGGACCGCCAGCCAGAGCGGCAGACCGTAAGAGGTGAATATCCAGACCACATAGGCCGCCGTCATCACCAGCGCGCCCTGCGCGAGGTTCGGCACCCCGGCCGATTTGTAGATCAGCACGAAGCCAAGGGCGACAAGCGAATACATCAGCCCCGTCAGCGCCCCGTTCAGCAGCAGCTCCAGGAAATACGCCATGCTCAGCCCTCCCGTTCCGGCAGATCGGTGATTTCCAGACGCCGGGTCAGGGTGCCGGTCTGGCCGGTCTCGTAGGTGATCCGCGCCTCGTAATCGAGGCTATGCTCGCCCGCATAGACCGCGTCGATGATCGCCTTGTAATGCTCGTCTATCACATTCCTGCGCAGCTTTCGTGTGCGCGTCACCTCGCCATCGTCGGGGTCGAACTCCTTGTGCAGGTTGACCATCCGGCGGATGAACAGGGTTTCGGGCACCGCGTTGTTGAGATGCGCGATCTCGCCCGCGATCAGCGCCCGCACCTCGGGGCGTTGCGACAGCTCGGCATAGGAGGTATAGGGAACGCCGCGTTCCTGCGCCCACTGGCCGACCGCCGAAAAGTCGATGCAGACGATCGCGCTCAGGAACTCGCGCCCCGCGCCGATGACGCAGACATCGCGGATATTGGGCGAGAATTTCAACCGGTTCTCCAGGTAGGTGGGGATGAAGCGCGTGCCGTCGGCCTTGTGCACCACCTCGGACAGCCGCCCGAGCACCACAAGCTGTCCGTCATCGGAAAACTCGCCCGCGTCGCCGGTGCACAGCCAGCCGTCGCGCAGCGCCTCGGCGGTGGCCTTTTCGTTCTGGAAATAGCCGTCGAACACGTTGTCGCCCCGGATCAGGATTTCGCCGGTGTCGTCGATCTTCAGCTCGATGCCGGGAAAGGGGCGGCCCACGGTGGTCAGGCTGATATCCTCGACCGATTGCGCCACTGCCAGCGCGCAGTTCTCGGTCTGGCCATAGAACTGCCGCAGGTTCAGCCCCAGCGCGCGGAAATAGAGGAACACGTCCTCGCCGATGGCTTCGCCCGCCGTATAGGGGCGTTCGACCTTGCGCAGGCCAAGCTGGTCGCGGATCGGCCCATAGATCACCAGATCGCCCAGGCGATACCACAGCCTTTGCAGGACAGAAGGGGATTTGCCCTCCATCCTGGCTTCTTCCAGGCGGATGGCGAAGGGCATGAAATGGTCGTAGAGCCGCCGTTTCAGCCCGGTCGTCTCGGCGATGCCGACCTGGATTCGGGTCAGCATCCCCGACCAGGCGCGCGGCGAGGCGAAATACAGCGTCGGTGCGATCTCGCGCAGGTCGTGCAGTGCGGTTTCCTGGTTTTCGGGAATGTTGACGGTAAAGCGCAGCTCCAGCCCGGCCGCGATGGAAAAGGCGAAATCCCCGACCCAGGCCATCGGCAGATAGGCCATGTGCTGCTCGCCCGTGCGGAAATAGCCCGCGGCGGCGGCGTTTCGCACCCCGGCCAGCACATGCCCGTGCTTGAGCGGAATCCCCTTGGGCGCCCCCGTGGTGCCCGAGGAATGCAGCAGCACCGCCGTGTCATGCACGTTCGGGCGCGACAGCAGGTCGTCGCGCAGCGCCGGATCGCCGGCAAGCCGCGCCCGCCCGCGTTCGATCAGCGCCTCGATCGGTTGGGCGCCTTCGGGCGCCGCACCGTCCAGCCCGCGCGGGTCGTCGTAATAGATCGCGCGCAGGCCGTCCCACTGGCCGCGCACGCTTTCGATCTTGTCCACCTGCTCCTGGTCTTCGGCCACGGCGGCGCAGATATTCTCGCGCTGCATCTGCCCCAGGATTTCACTGGGCTGGGCATCGGAATAGGCGGGCGAGGGCACCGCCCGCAGGCAGACCAGCGCCAGCATGGCGAAATAAAGCTGCGGGCGATTGTCGCCAACCACAAGCACCACGTCGCCACGCCCTATCCCCTGCTCTTCGAAACCGGCGGCCAGGGCCAGCACGACGTCCAGGTAATCCGGCCAGGTCAGTTCGTGCCAGATCCCGTGGTCGCGCTCGCGCATGGCGATGCCGTTGGGATAGTCGCGCGCGTTGCGTGCCAGGATCGCGATCAGGTGATCGTCCGCTTTCCAGTTCGGATGCAGCGCCGCCGCCGCGTCGTCGGTCACTCGATCAAGCCGCATCGCCGGTTCTCCCGATATAGGCCGCCACCACGGCTGGATCGGCGATGGCCTCTTTCGGCGGTCCCTCGGCCAGCGCCATGCCGTCGTTGAGCACCAGCGTGCGGTCGCAGATCGCGGTGATCACGTCCATGTGGTGCTCGATGATCAGGACGGTCAGGCCAAGGCTTTCCTGCGCATCGAGGATGAAGCGCACCATGTATTCCTTTTCCTCCTGGTTCATGCCCGCCATCGGTTCGTCCAGCACCAGCATCCGAGGCTCGGCCGACAGCGCACGCGCCAGTTCGACGCGTTTCTGCAGGCCCAGGGGGATCACGTCCACATGCTCGTCGCGCACGCTTTCGAGTTGCAGAAGGTCGATCACCTCTTCCACCTTCTCGCGGTGCTGTATTTCTTCGCGGCGCGCCCACCACGGATAGAACAACGAGGCCAGCGGATTGGGATGCATGAAGTTGTGCCGCCCCATCAGGATGTTGTCGAGCACGCTCATGCCGCGAAACAGCGCCACGTTCTGAAAGGTTCTGGCAATGCCGCCCGCCGCGATCCGATACGGCTTCATGCCGTTGATCTGCCGCCCTTCGAACAGGATGCGCCCCTCTTGCGGCGGATAGAAGCCGGTGATGCAGTTGACCAGCGTCGTCTTGCCCGAGCCGTTCGGCCCGACCAGCCCGTAGATCTGGCCCTGCGCGACCGAAACCGACACGCCCTTGAGCGCGTGTATCCCGCCGAACCAGCGGCTCACGTTCTCGCATTGCAGTACGTTTTCGCTGGCGCTCATGGCAGCCGCAGGGGCCGTGATACCGGCCCTCCTCCCGTGGCGATCCGCATCAGTTCCTCCCAGACCACTGCGTTCAGGACGAGGCTAGCAAAGGACATGCTTTCTGATAAGCTGTAAATTATGGAAAGAAACGTTCTAAGAAATCGAACGCACCCCAACCTGGTCGATCACCTCGAAGCTTTCGTCACAGTCTATGAGGCCGGCGGTTTTTCGGCGGCGGCGCGGGTGCTGGGCCGGGCGGTTTCGTCGGTCAGCTACGCGGTTGCCCAGCTTGAATCGCATTGCGGTTTCGAACTGCTCAGCCGCGGCGCCGGCCAGGTAAGCCTGACCGAACGTGGCCGGGCCGTCTTCGCCGAGGCGCGCACCGTGGTCGACAACGCCCGGCGATTCTCGGCCCATGCCCGGCTTTTGCAAAGCGGCGAGGAAACGCGCCTGCGCGTGCTGGTGGACGTGCTTTTCCCCCGCCAGCGCCTGAACGAGGCGCTGCTGGCCTTTGGCGCGCGCCACCCGCGGGCGCGGATTCAGCTTTTCAACGTGTCGCTCAACACCATGTGGAGCGATCTGCGTCATGGCGAATACGATCTGGCCATGGCGCTGACCGGCGCGATCCCTTCGGACATGGAGGCGCGGGCCTTTGGCGAAGAGCGGCTTGCCCCCTATTGCGCCGTGACGCATCCGCTGGCCGCGGTGAAAGGGCCGGTGCCCGCCGGTGCCTTTCAGGCCGAGCGGCAGTTCTATTACATCGGCGATCCCACCATCGACGTGGAGCGCGTGGGCCGCGTGTTTTCGACCGATATCTGGACGGTCGACGATGTCGAACAGATCCGGCGGCTGGTGATGGCCGGGGCGGGCTGGTGCTTCGGGGCGGATTTCACCTTCGAAAACGAACTTGCCACGGGCCAGGTCCGGCGGCTCGATTGCGCCGACCCCAAGTTTCATCCGGTGCGCAATATCGGCGTGGTCTGGCCGCTCGAACGCCCGCCGGGCATTCTCGGCACGTCCTTCATCGAGCTTTGCTGCAAACCGTGAATGCGACCGGTTATTTTGCCGGAACATCGCGATCTCCTTATTCGGCCGGGTGCCGGTCCCAATCCCCGGGCTTCGGCAAGTCCTCGAACGTGTGTTCGGGCACCGGCGAGGGCAGCGTCCATTCCAGGGTGTCGGCATAGTCGTTCCAGTAGCTCGCGGCTGTCTCGCGCTTGCCGGCCAGCAGGGTGTAGAAAATGATCCCGATGAACAGCAGGAACGAGGCGAAGGACAGCAGCGCCCCCCAGCTCGACACCGCGTTCCACAAACCGAACGCGTCGGGATAGTCGATATAGCGGCGCGGCATCCCCTGGCGGCCCAGGAAATGCTGCGGAAAGAACGTCAGGTTCGCACCGATGAAGAACAGCCAGAAATGCAGCTTGCCCGCCCATTCGGGATATTGCCGCCCGGACATCTTGGCGATCCAGTAATAGATCCCCGCGAAAAGCGCGAAGACGGCACCGACGCTCATCACGTAGTGGAAATGCGCGACCACGTAATAGGTATCGTGATAGGCGCGATCGACGCCCGCCTGCGCCACGACGACGCCGGTAACGCCGCCGATCGTGAACAGGAAGATGAAGCCGATGGCGAACAGCATCGGCGTCCTGAACTGGATCGAGCCCTGCCACATCGTTGCCAGCCAGGAAAACACCTTGATGCCGGTCGGCACCGCGATCGTCATCGAGGCGATCTGGAAATAGCTCTGCTGCGTGATCGACATGCCGACGGTGAACATGTGATGCGCCCAGACCAGAAACCCCAGCGAGCCGATGGCGATCAGGGCCCAGACCATCGGCAGGTAACCGAAGACGGGTTTCTTCGAGAAGGTGGCGACGACATGGCTGACGATGCCGAAGCCGGGCAGGATCACGATATACACCTCGGGGTGGCCGAAGAACCAGAACAGGTGCTGGTAAAGGTTCGGATCGCCTCCGCCGGACGGGTTGAAGAAGGTGGTCTCGAAATTACGGTCGGTCAGCAGCATCGTGACCGCGCCGGCCAGCACCGGAACCGCCATGAGCAGCATCCAGGCGGTGATGAAGACCGACCAGGCGAACAGCGGCACCTTGAACAGCGTCATGCCCGGCGCGCGCATGTTGAGGAAGGTCGTGATCATGTTGATCGCGCCCAGGATCGACGAGGCGCCCGAAACATGGATTGCGAAGATGGCCAGGTCCATCGACATGCCGCCATCCCGCACCGAAAGCGGCGCGTAGAGCGTCCACCCGACGCCCGCGCCACGCTGCCCGTCACCGCCCGGCGCCAGGAGCGACGCGAAGGCGAGGGCGGTTCCGGCGACGAACAGCCAGTAGCTGAGATTGTTGAGCCGCGGAAACGCCATGTCGGGTGCACCGATCATCAGCGGCATGAAATAGTTGCCGAAGCCCCCGAACAGCGCCGGTATGACCACGAAGAACATCATCAGCACGCCGTGATAGGTGACGAGGATGTTCCACATGTGCCCGTTGGGCGTGCATTCGGCGGCCGACGGCCAAAGGCGCAGCCCCTCGAGGCACATGTATTGCACCCCCGGCTCCATAAGCTCCAGCCGCATGTAGACCGAGAACAGAACGGCGATCAGGCCGACGGCCGCCGAAGTGAACAGGTAAAGGACGCCGATGTCCTTGTGGTTGGTGGACATGAACCAGCGGGTGAAGAAACCCCTGTGGCCGTTATCCTCGTTCAGCGTCGCTTTGCTCATGGGGGCCTCCCTGGGTGGGGTGCGCAGGAAAGGTGGCGCGCACCGGCGCCGAAGCCGTGCCCAAGGCTCCCGCGCCCTGGACGGACCGCGAGGCAGCCCTTGTTCCTTCGGCGATGGCCGAGATTTGAATCGGTATTTATAATACCTATTAGTTTGCGATGTAATTGGTATTGTCAATGCCGATTTTGGCGGCGTGGACGACAACGCAAGGTTGGCCCGGCAACATCCCGTGCTGGTCAGGACTCACGGTTTGCAAGGATAGCCACGGCGCCCGCCTTGCCGACGGGCACGACAGAAAAAGCGCGGCCTGCAACCAGCACGCCGCGCAGTATGTTCCGGACCGTCAGTTGATCAGTGCAAAGTCACGTGGCTTTCCCCGAGTCGAACAGCGGATCGAAGCCGGCCCACATCATCCGCATCCCGTCGAAAGGCATCTCGGGCATGTCCTGCATATCGCCCATCTCGGCCTCCATCGCCTTTGCGGCGGCATCGCAGGTGGCGCGGTCGGGCCAGGCGGCCCAGCTGAACACCGGCACCTCACCGTCCTCGGCCCTGGTCGCGCGGTAGAGGTCGGTCTTCTTGCCACGCGGGACATCCTCGCCCCAACATTCGACCATCCCGAGGGCACCGCCCTTCTGAAACATCTTCCAGCCCTCGTCGGCCATTTCCACGTAAGGGGCCTTGTTCTTTTCGGGTACGGCCAGAAGGAAGCCCTGGTAATACCCCGCGCCGCTATGCGTGCCGGCCTCGTAGACCGGGGCGAAGCCGCCGAAAACCATGCGGCTGCCGTCGAAGGGCATCTCGGGCATGTCCTTCATCGCCGGATCGTCCTGCATCTTTTGCCAGGAGGCGTCTGCGGTTGCCTTGTCGGGCCATTCGATCCACGAGAACACGATGGTTTCATCCTCCCTTGCGTCCACGGCACCCTGGAAATCGGTCACTTTTCCTTTCGGTACATCCGCGCCCCAGGTTTCGACCATGCGGATGGCGCCGTAGGATCTGAACAACGGCCAGGCGGCCGCGACATGGTCCGCGTATTTGTCCTTGTTGGCGGTCGGAACTGCCGCCACCGCGCCCGTGAAATAGGTCATGTCATGTCACCTTTCATGCAGATGTCGTGCAGGCGAATCCTGCTTGCGGGATCAGCGTGCCAGCGGTAGTATTAAAAAACAACTGAAAGTATGAAAAAGTGACGAAACAGGCGGAAACCCCGCGCATACGCTATGACGAAGGATGTCTGGCCGCCCATGCGCTGAACGTGATCGGTGACCGGTGGGCGCTGCTGGTCGTGCGCGAGCTGATATTCGCGCCCAAACGGTTCCAGATGATCCGCGCGGGCCTGCCGGGCATCACGGCCAGCGTGCTGACCGGCCGGCTGGCGCAGCTTGCGCAGGCCGGGGTGCTTACCCATGACGAACGGCTGGGTATCTATACCCTGACGGATGCCGGGCACGGCCTGCTGCCGGTTCTGGAATCGCTCTGCCGCTGGGCCCTGGCGATCCCGGGGCACGATCCGTCCCGGTTCATCAGCCCCTCGGCCCTCATGATCTCGATGGGGGTCAACCTGATCCCCGACCGCGCGCAGGGGCATGACATGCTGGCGGGGTTCGACTTTGGCGGCGAGGCTTTCGGGATGCGGCTGGCCGATGCGCGGCTGCAGACCAGCGCGGTGGGCAAGCCGGACGCGCCCTTTGTGCTGAAAGGCAGCGGGAACACGCTGGCGGCGGCGGTTTACGGCACGACCCCGCTGCCGGTCCTGGTGTCGCGGGGCATGGTCGACGCACGGGGCGACGTGGATGCCGCGCAGGAATTCCTGTCGTTCTTCAGGCTCTCCGCACCGATGTGACGCTTGCCTTGAAAAACCGGATACCCGTGACCAACTGGATACGGCGCATCGGCGTTCTGCGATCGACCGGCCGGGAAACCCTTGCCCGCACGGCGTGAGGGCGCGCAGCTTCCGGCCCGGTTCCCCGATCCGGTCGTGCCCCCGTGGCGCGTCTGTTTGGGATCGACTGTCCCGGATAAGCTTGTTAGATACGCGAGACCCAAATACGGTTAGGCGAGTTGAATGGCATCGCTATTGAAAAATTGGCTGCCGGCTTTCACGAAAAACGCGCGGGATAACAGCCTTTTGTGGCGCCTGCTGCGTGACAGCATCCCCGAGCACAAGACCAAGTATTTCGTGGCCATTCTGGCCATGATCGTCGTTGCAGGCACGACCGCCAGCACCGCCTGGCTGATGGGCGAGATCGTCGACGCCATGACCGACACCGGCAACCGCGCGCGGGTCTATTGGGTGGCGGGCGCAGTCGCGCTGACCTTCATGGCCAAGGGCATCGCATCCTTCGCGCAGGCCGTCCTGATGGCGCGCGCGGGCAACAGGATCGTCGCGGAAAAGCAGACGACGCTGTATAACCGCCTGCTCAAGCAGGGGGTCGGGTTCTTTTCGACCACCGAATCCTCGGACATCCTGATGCGCGTGACGAACAGCGCCCAGCGGGCGCGGATGGTCATCGACACGATCGTTACCAGCGTGGTGCGCGACACCCTGACGCTGATCGGCCTGATCTGTGTCATGATCTATCAGCAGCCCGTCCTTTCGATCGTCAGCCTGGTGGTGGGACCCGTCGCCCTTTGGGGGGTCCAGAAGATCCTGGCGCGCGTCCGGGACGTGATGAAGCAGGAACTGAAAAGCCTGGCCGAGATCATCAAGGTCGTGCAGGAAACCTCGACCGGGGTGCGGGTGATCAAGACCTTCGCGCTTGAAGGGGTCATGCGCGACCGCATGGATCAGGCCGTCCGCAGCGTCGAGCGCCGCAACAACAAGATCGTCCGGCTGGAAAACGCGACCGCGCCCCTGATGGACACGATCACCGGCCTTGCGATTGCGTCGGTCGTGGTTCTCAGCTCGGTCAACCTGTTCGGGGGGGAGCCGTCCTCGCCCGGCCAGCTTATGTCTTTCGTGACCGCGTTCCTCATGGCCTATGAACCGGCCAAGCGCCTGATGCGGATGCGGGTCAAGATCGAGCACGGCATGGTCGGCGTGCGGCTGATGTTCGAGCTGCTCGACAAGCCCATCACCCTGCACGAGGCGGAAAACCCCGTGGTGCTGGCCGACGGGCCGGGCCATGTGACATTCGACAATGTCGGTTTCTCGTACACGGACGGGAAATCCATCATCCGCGACATGACCCTCGATTTTCCGGCGGGGAAAACCACGGCGCTGGTCGGGCCGTCGGGCGGTGGCAAGTCGACGATTCTCAACCTGATCCTGCGGCTCTACGATCCGCAGGAGGGGTCGATACGGATCGACGATGTGGATATCAGGGAGGCGAGCTTTGCCAGCCTGCGGGAAAAGATATCCTATGTCGGTCAGGACACGTTCCTGTTTTCCAGCAGCGTTGCCGAGAATATTCGGATCGCGCGTCCCGATGCCACCGATGACGAGGTCGTTTCGGCCGCGCGTATCGCCCATGCCGATGAATTCATCCGCGACATGCCCAAGGGATACCAGACCAAGATCGGCGAGAACGGGGCCTTCCTGTCCGGCGGGCAGCGCCAGCGGCTGGCGATCGCGCGCGCCGTCCTGAAGGATGCACCGATCCTGGTGCTGGACGAGGCGACCAGCGCGCTGGATGCCAATTCCGAGGCGCTGGTGAAAAGCGCGCTCGACCAGGTGACGCAGGGCAAGACGACGATCGTGGTGGCGCACCGGCTGTCGACGGTCATCCATGCCGACCAGATCTGTTACCTCGAAGATGGCCGGGTGGTCGAGCAGGGCACGCGTGACGAACTTCTGTCCAAAGGCGAGAAGTTCAGGGATCTCTATGAGATGCAGCTTTTGGAGTGACCGGCGCTCAGGGTCGCTTGCGGCCCATGTGCAGCTCACCCGTGGTCAGGACCGGGGCGGCGTCGATCTCTTCGGCGTCCAGCATCGCGGCCACCCGCTCCAGCCCGGCCACCAGCATCGCCTGTTCCCAATCCTCCAGCGCCTCGAAGGAGCGCACGAACTTCTGTTGCAGCGCGTCGGGGGCATTGACCAGCGTTTCGTGCCCTTCGGGGGTGATGGTCACGTTGGTCTGGCGCCGGTCGGTCTGTGACGGCATGCGCCGCACCTGCCCGCGGATCACCAGCTTGTCGACAAGGGCGGTGATCGTGGCCTGGCTGACGCCCATCTGCTTGGCCAGTTCCTTGGGCGTGGCACTGCTTTTCTCGTCGACGATCTGAAGCACACGCAACTGCGCCGGCGTCAGGCCCGCGGAATGCGCAAGCTCGCGCGCATAAAGTTCGGTCGCGCGCAGGATGCGCCGCAGGGCGATCAGGCTGTCGTCGGTTCTGTCCATCGGGCTCTCCGCAATCGGCGGTATCATCTCAAGTTTTGTCATATCCTTCAATCGCCTAAGCATCTCCTTTCCGTCTGGTCGGATTGGTACGGTCATCAAAATTACATAATTCGTTAATATAAAGCAATTAACGGCGAAATTTGGCGCATACTGGCCTTATTCGGATATTAATGCTTTATCTCTTGAAATAATTTTCATGCTGTCTATTTTACATTCCAAACAAACCAAGCGAGGGATCTCGATCCAATGCCGAAAGATGTGACACCGCCCCGAACGCGTATGCCCCGGCTGCGCAAACCCGAAGCGACGGACGGGGCGGAAATCTGGGGGCTGGTGCGCAACTGCAAGCCGCTCGATGAAAATTCGATGTATTGCAACATCGTGCAGGCCGAACATTTCCGCGACACCTGTGTCGTGGCTGAAATGGACGGCGAGATCGTGGGCTGGATTTCCGGCCACATGATCCCGAACCAGAACGCATTTTTCGTCTGGCAGGTGGCGGTCAGCCCCAAGGCGCGCGGCCTGGGGTTGGGCAGGAAGATGCTGCACCACCTGGTCGAGCGCGAGGAATGCGATGAGGCGACCTGCCTGAAAACCACGATCACGCGCGACAACGATGCAAGCTGGGGCCTGTTCCGCAGCTTTGCCCGCATGATCGGTGGCGATCTGAGCGATGAACCGCATTACATCCGCGACGAACATTTCGACGGCAAGCACGCCACCGAACACATGGTCACGATCGAGTTCCCCGAGGAGCTGGCGAAAGCCGCCTGATCGAGACCTTGCTTCCCAAACACGAGGATTTTCCCATGCCGACTGACAAGTCAGCCGACAAGACCGCTATTTTCCAACGCCGCGAGAGCGAGGCACGCTCTTACTGCCGCGGTATGCCCGCCATGTTCACCCGTGCGCAGGGCTCCGAGATGTTCGATGCCGACGGCAATCGGTATATCGACTTCCTGGCCGGATGTTCTTCGCTGAACTACGGCCACAACGATCCCGACATGAAGGCCGCGCTGATCGATCATATCGGCAACGATGGCATTGCTCATGCGCTGGACATGCATACCGAACCCAAGGCCGCCTTCCTTGATGCGTTCGAACGCATCATCCTTGAACCGCGCGGGCTGGATTACAAGGTGATGATGACCGGCCCGACCGGCACCAACGCCGTCGAATCCGCGATGAAGCTGGCGCGCAAGATCACCGGCCGCAAGAACATCATCGCCTTCACCAACGGCTTTCACGGCATGACGATGGGGGCGCTGGCCGCGACCGGCAACGCCGGCAAGCGCGGCGGTTCGGGCATGAGCGCGCTGGATGGCGTGACGCATATGCCCTACGAAGGCGCCTTTGGCGACGATATCGACAGCCTGGCGCTGATCGAACAGATGCTCGACAACCCGTCGAGCGGCGTTGACGCGCCCGCCGCCTTCCTGATCGAGCCCGTGCAGGGCGAGGGCGGGCTGAACGCCGCCAGCGCCGAATTCATGCAGGGCATCGCGCGGATTGCGAAAAAGCATGGCGCGCTGTTCATCGTCGACGATATCCAGGCGGGCTGCGGCCGCACCGGCACCTTCTTCAGCTTCGAAGAGATGGGGATCGAACCCGACCTTGTGCCGCTGGCCAAATCCTTCGGCGGGATGGGCCTGCCCTTTGCCGCGCTGCTGATCAGGCCCGAGCATGACATCTGGAAGCCGGCCGAACATAACGGCACCTTCCGGGGCAACACCCATGCTTTCATCACCGCGCGCATCGCGCTGGAAAAATTCTGGGCCGATGATGCGTTCCAGAAGGAACTGGCGGAAAAATCGGTCATGCTGACCACTGCGCTGCAACAGGTTGCCGAACTGATCCCCGGCGCCACGCTGAAGGGCCGCGGCCTGATGCAGGGTGTCGATGTGGGCTCGGGCGAACTGGCCGGCGATATCTGCGCCCGCGCCTTCGACAAGGGGCTGGTGATCGAAACCTCGGGCGCCCATGACGAGGTGGTCAAGGTTCTGGCCCCGCTCACCACATCGCCCGCGCTTTTCCGCGAAGGATTCGATATCCTTCTCGACGCGACGCGCGAGGCGACGACCAACATGAAAATTGCAGCGGAGTAAGCACGATGATTGTCCGGGATTTCGACGACATCACCAAGAACGAACCCAATCGCGTCGTATCGGACGCCCAGTGGACATCCGTGCGGATGCTGCTGGCCGGTGACAAGATGGGGTTCTCGTTCCACATCACCGTGCTCGAGGCCGGTTCGGAACATACGTTCCATTACAAGAACCACTTTGAAAGCGTCTATTGCATGCAGGGCAAGGGCTCGATCACCGATCTGGCCACCGGGGAAACCCACCAGATCAAGCCCGGCACCATGTATGCGCTGGACCAGCACGACAAGCATACGCTGCGCGCCGAGGAAGAGCTGTGGATGGCCTGCTGCTTCAACCCGCCGGTGACGGGCAACGAGGTGCACCGCGAGGACGGCTCTTACGACGCCATGCCCGAGGAACTGGTGGACTGACCCATGGCCCATACGGTTGAGAAAATCGGCGGGACATCCATGTCCCGCGTCAACGAATTGCGCGATACGCTGTTCATCGGCGACCGCGAAGGCACCGACCTTTATGGCCGCATCTTCGTCGTGTCGGCCTTTGGCGGCATCACCAACCTGCTGCTTGAGCATAAGAAAAGCGGCAAGCCGGGTGTCTATGCGCAATTCGCCAATGCCGACACCGACCACGGCTGGCACGAGGCGCTGGACCGCGTGTCCGACGCCATGATCGCGGCGCATCGCGCCGTTCTGGACAGCGCCGCCGACACCGAACGCGCCGACGAATTCGTACGCGACCGGATCGAGGGCGCGCGCAACTGCCTGATCGACCTGCAACGCCTGTGTTCCTACGGGCATTTCCGCCTGGCCGAGCATATGCTGCAGATACGCGAATTGCTGTCGGGCCTGGGCGAGGCGCATTCCGCCTTTGTTACCACGTTGCTGCTGCAGCGTGCGGGTGTCGATGCGCGGCTGGTCGATCTGTCGGGTTGGCGCGACGAGGGCGACGTGACGCTTGAGGAACGGATCGAAACCGCCATGAAGGGCGTCGATCCGATGACCGAGATGCCCATCGTCACCGGCTATGCCCAATGCGCCGAGGGGTTGATGCGCGAATTCGATCGCGGCTATTCCGAGGTGACGTTCTCGATGATGGCGGCCCTGACCGGCGCGCGCGAGGCGATCATTCACAAGGAATTCCACCTGTCCTCGGCCGATCCCAACCTTGTGGGGCCGGGCGCCGTGCGCAAGCTGGGCCGGACGAATTACGACGTGGCCGACCAGTTGTCGAACATGGGGATGGAGGCGATCCACCCCAAGGCGGCCAAGACGCTGCGCCAGGCCGATGTGCCTTTGCGCGTGACCAACGCGTTCGAACCGCACGACCCCGGCACGCTGATCGACGATCAGCCCGCGGACGAGGCCGCGGTCGAGATCGTGACGGGTCTGGATATCATCGCACTCGAGGTGTTCGAGCAGGACATGGTGGGCGTCAAGGGCTATGACGCGGCGATCCTCGATACGCTGACGCGTCACGATGTGCGCATCGTGTCCAAGGTGTCGAACGCCAACACGATCACGCATTACGTGGACAGCTCGCTCAAGTCGATGCGGCGGGTGGAAAAGGATCTGGCGGCGAAATACCCCTCGGCCGAAATCCGGTCGCGCACGCTGTCGCTGGCCTCGGTCATCGGGCGCGACCTGCGCGGTCTGTCGGTTCTGACGCGCGGTTTGCAGGCGATTGCCGATGCCGGGCTGGAATCCATCGGCGCAACGCAGGGGCCGCGCAACGTGGATGTGCAGTTCATCCTCGACCGCGAAGACCTGAAACCCGCGATCAAGGCGCTGCACGGCGCGTTCATCGAGGATCAGGCACGCGAACTGCCCCGCGTGGCGTGATCGCGGCCACAGTCATGCGACTTGCGCCCCGGCCCCTCTGGCCGGGGCGTTTTTTATCGTGTGGAGAGCGTAAACGCATGTTTTCGCCCATGTCCGGCGATTGACCACGGGCAGCGGGTGTAGTTTCTATTGTCCGAACTCAGGGAGGATTTCGCATGTTGACTGCAATCAGATGGCTGGCCGGTGCGGCGGCGGCCGGTGCCATGCTCGCCACGCCCGCGTGGGCCGAAACGCGCGTCACCTATAAGTCGGCCAAGGCCGGCACGTCCTATTACCAGATGGGCGTGCAGATTTCCGAGGCGATGAAGGCCGGATCGGGCGGCGACATCATCGTGACGGTGGAAGAGGGGCAGGGATCGGTCCAGAACGTGATGGAGGTGCGTGCCCGTGGCGGCGACTATGTATTCACCACGCCGCCCGCTCTGGTCGGTCTGGCGCAAGGCGGCAAGGCGATGTTCGAAGGCAAGGGCGACCCGGCCTTCGACGAAATCCGCGCGCTGTTCCCGATCCCGTCGCTGACCATGCATTTCGTGATGTCCGAAGCCTCGGGCGTCACGACGCTTGCCGGGATGGAGGGCAAGACGATCCTGCTGGGCAAGGGCAGCTTCGGCGCGACCGAGGGCGAGAAATACCTCGGGCTTTTCGGCCTTGAGGGCAAGGTGACGATTGCGGATGCCGAACTGTCCAACGCGGTTGCCGCGCTCAAGAACGGGCAGATCGACGGGTTTGTCACGGCCGGCAGCTGGCCCGCGCCCAACGTGGTCGAGGCCGCGGCCTCGGCCGGTGTCACGGTCCTGTCGCTCGATGACGACCAGGTCGCCCAGACCAAGCGCACGCGGCTGGTGATCCCGGCAGGCACCTATGCAGGGCAGGATGCCGATATCGTCACCACCTCGTTGCCGGTCGTGGCCTATGCCACTACCGGGATGGATGACGAAACCGCCTATCAGCTGACCAGGACCTTCTGGGAAGGCAAGGCGAAGATGGCGGAAAGCGCCGCCTGGTGGGCCGGTGTGGACGAAAGCCTGATGGCGACCATCACGGGCAAGATCCATCCCGGCGCGGTCCGGTATTACCAGGAGGCCGGCTTTGCCCTGACCGAGGGGCAGATGTAGCCACCCGCCAGGGCGGGACAACGGGGCCGGGCCGCATATGGCCCGGCCTTTCACGTGCAAGGGGGCAGGGATCATGGGCGCGACCGACGATTTGCCGCAAACCATCGTGGCGCGGGTGCTGTGGCTGGCGCTGGCCGCGCTGCTTGTCGCCTTTCACATCGGGCTGATCTTTTCCGGCCTCGTGCCCAACCTCGTCAGCCGCCCGCTGCATATGGCGCTGATCCTGCCCTGGATCTTTCTGTACGGCGCATCGGGCTGGCGGCTGGCCACCGGCGCGGTGCTGTGCGCGCTGGGCGTGGCGGGCAGCGTCTGGATCGCGTGGAACGCCGATGCGCTGGGCGATCAATACGGGTTTCTGGAAAGCGAATTCCAGGTCTGGCTGTCCTTTGCCCTGCTTGCCGTGGTGATCGAGGCCGCGCGCCGCGCGATCGGGTGGCCCTTGCCGACGGTGGCGCTGGCCGCGCTGCTTTATGCGTTCTTCGGCCACCTGATCCCGGGTGAATTCGGCCATTCCGGCGTGCCGCTGCGGTCTTTCATGGGCACGATGGTGATCGCCGAGGGCGGCATCTGGGGCAGCCTGACCGCGGTTTCGGTGGGCGTCGTGTCGATCTTCGTCATCTTCGGCGCGGTGCTGAACGCGGGCGAGGCGGGGCAGGGCTTCATGAACGTGGCCGCGGCGGCGGCCGGGCGGCTGAAGGGCGGGGCGGCCAAGGTGTCGGTCCTGTCCTCGGCTCTGTTCGGCTCGATCTCGGGGTCGGCCAGCGCCAATGTCGCCTCTACCGGGGCAATCACGCTGCCCGCGATGGCGAAGCTGGGCTATCCCAAACGGCTGGCCGCGGGGGTCGAGGCGGTGGCCAGCTCGGGCGGGCAGATCATGCCGCCGCTGATGGGGGCGGGGGCCTTTGTCATGGTGGAACTGACCGGCACGCCCTACACGCAGATCATTGCAGCCGCATTTTTGCCTGCGATTCTCTATTTCTGGGCGGTCTGGGTGGGCATCAACGCCTATGCCACTAGGTTCGACCTGCGCGGGCTGGACGAAAAGGACCGCCCCGCCGCGCGCGACGTGGCGGTGACGGCGCTGTTTTTCCTGATCCCGTTCACGGTTCTGCTGCTGGGCATGTTTGCCCTTGGCTACACGCCGCAATACGCTGCCTGCCTTGCCATCATTGCAGGCGCGGTGCTGTTGCTGACGGGGGCCGACCTGCGGTTCGACGCCGCGCGCACCGCCGCGCGGGTGGTCGGGGCGTTGCTGACCGCGTCGAAACAGGTGGCCATGATCGCGTCGATCATCCTGTGCGCGTCGATCATCATCGGTGTGCTGGGGTCGACGGGGCTGGGGGTCAAGATCACCTCGGTCATTCTCGAGGGCTCGGGCGGGTTGCTCTGGGCGTCGCTCTTGCTGACGGCGCTGGCCTGCCTTGTGCTGGGGATGGAGGTGCCGACCACCGCCGCCTACGTGATCTGCGTTTCGGTTGCGGGGCCGGCGCTGACCGAGCTGGGCCTTGCGCCGTTGCAGGCGCATCTCTTCGTGTTCTGGTTCGCGCTTTTGTCCACCATCACCCCGCCGGTCTGCGGGGCGGTGTTCATCGCCTCGGGCATGATCGGGGAAAACTGGTTGCGCGTGGCCGGCACCGCGATGGCGCTGGGCGTGGGGCTCTACCTGATCCCGCTGGGGATGATCGCGCAGCCGCAGATCATCGCGCTGGCCGACGCGCCGGGCGCTACGCTGCTGGCCTTTGGCCTGATCGGCGCGGGGCTGGCGGCGATTTCCTTTGGCCTGATCGGCCGTGCCGCCGCGCCCTTGCGGCTGGCGCTGGTGGCGGGCGGGGCCGTGCTGATCTTCGGCCCCGCGCTGATCTGACCGCTCAGGTCTTGGCGATGCGGTAGATTGCCGGGATCACCAGAACCGTCAGCGCGGTCGAGCTCAGCAGCCCGAACAGCAGCGAAATCGCCAGCCCCTGGAAGATCGGGTCCATCAGGATCACCGCCGCCCCGATCATCGCCGCGACCGCGGTCAGCAGGATCGGCTTGAACCGCGTCGCCCCGGCCTCGATCAGCACGTCCACCGTCACCGGCTCGCCCGGCCGGGCGTGGCGGATGAAGTCGACCAGCAGGATCGAGTTGCGCACGATGATGCCCGCCAGCGCGATGAACCCGATCATCGACGGGGCCGAGAACGGCGCGCCGAACAGCCAGTGACCGGCCATGATGCCAAGGAACGTCAGCGGCACCGGTGTCAGGATCACCAGCGGCAGGCGGAAGCTGCCGAACTGCGCGACCACGAGGATATAGATGCCCAGCAGCGCCACGGCGAATGCGGTGCCCATGTCGCGGAAGGTGACCCAGGTCACCTCCCACTCGCCATCCCACAGCAGGACCGGGTGGTCGGTTTCCGCGGGCTGGCCGTTCAGGCGGATTTCGGGCTTATGACCCTCGGGCCAGTCCATCGCGTCGATCCGGTTGGCGACCTCGATCATGCCGTAAAGCGGCGCCTCGAAATCGCCGGCCAACTCGCCCGTGACCATGATGGTCTCCAGCCCGTTGCGGCGGAAGATCGGGAAGCTCGCGCGCTCTTCGGTGATGCGCACCACGTCGCCCAGCTCCACCACGCCGCGCCCGCCGGGCAGGGCGTTGGCGGGAACCGGGGTGGACAGCGCGGTGGCATCCATCACGCGCTCGGCCCGGTCGCGCGCCACGACGATGGGGATGGGTTGCCGCCCGCCGCCGCGATGGGAATAGCCCACCACCATCTCGCCGTTCAGCAGCCGCAGGGTTTCGGCCACGTCGGATTCGGCCACGCGGTAGAAATCCAGGTCCGAGGGCGCCATCACCGCGCGCAGCCGCCGGGGCTGTTCGCCATAGTTGTCATCGACATCGACGACAAAGGGGATGTCCTCGAAAACCGCGCGGATTTGCGCCGCAACCGCGCGGCGCGTGTCGGCATCGGGGCCGTAGACCTCGGCCAGCAGGGTCGAGATCACCGGCGGACCGGGGGGCGGTTCGACGACCTTCAGCACGGTCCCGGCAGGCACGTCCAGCGCGGACAGCTTTTCGCGCAGGTCCAGCGCGATGTCGTGGCTGGTGCGTTCGCGCGCCGACTTGGCCTCGAGGTTCAACTGCACATCGCCACGTTCGGGGGTCTGGCGCAGGAAATAGTGCCGCACCAGCCCGTTGAAATTGAAGGCCGAGGCGGTGCCGGCATGGGTCTGCGCGGAATGCACCTCGGGCAGGGTCATGGCGATGCGCGCGGCGGCCTGCGCCACGGCATCGGTCGCCTCGGCGCTGGCGCCCTCGGGCAGGTCGATGACGATGGACAGCTCCGACTTGTTGTCGAAGGGCAGCAGCTTGACCGTGACATCCTTTGTATAAAGGGCCGCGAGCGAGCCGAAGGACAGCACCACGACCGCCAGCAGGAACAGCCAGCTGCGCCCCTTGCCCTTCAGCAGCGGGCGGGCCACGGCGGCATAGATCCGGCCAAGCCGGCCACCGGGAAACCCGCCTTCGCCCTCGTCGTGATGCAGCGGCGCACGGCCCGCGATCTTCAGCATCAGCCAGGGCGTGATCGTCACCGCCACGAAGAAGGAAAAGATCATCGCGGCGCTGGCATTGGCGGGGATCGGGCTCATGTAGGGGCCCATCATGCCGCTGACGAACAGCATCGGCAGCAGTGCCACCACAACGGTCAGCGTGGCGACGATGGTGGGGTTGCCGACCTCGGCCACCGCATCGACAGCCGCGCGCATCCGGTCGCGCCCGTCCTTCATCGCCCAGTGGCGGGCGATGTTCTCGATCACCACGATGGCGTCGTCCACCAGGATGCCGATGGAAAAGATCAGCGCAAAAAGCGATACCCGGTTCAGCGTGTAGCCCATGATCCAGGCGGCAAAGAGCGTCAGCAGGATCGTGACCGGGATGACGATGGTGACCACCATCGCCTCGCGCCAGCCGATCGCGAAGAACACCAGCGCCACGATGGACACCGTGGCAAGGCCCAGGTGGAACAGCAGTTCGTTGGCCTTCTCGTTGGCGGTTTCGCCGTAGTCGCGCGTTACCTCGATCTGAACGGTGTCGGGGATCAGCTTGCCCTGCATCGCCCCGACCCGGTGCAGGATTTCCTCGGCCACGATCACGGCGTTCGACCCGGCGCGCTTGGCCAGGGCCAGCGTCACGGCGGGTGTGCGGGTGATCGCGCCATCCTCGCCACGGCGGAGCGTGGCAACGTGGTGTTCGTCCATGTCGGTGACAAAGGCCACCTCGGCCACGTCGCGGACATAGACGGTGCGCCCGTCGCGCGCGGTCAGTTCCAGGTTGCCGATTTCCCCGGGCGTCGACAGGGTCTGCCCGATCACCAGCCCGATCTGTTCGCCGCCATCGCGCAGCAGCCCGGCGGGCGTGGCGCTGTTGGCGCCCTGCACCTTGCCGGCAAGCTGTTGCAGGGTGATACCGTAAAGCGCCAGCTTTTCCGGGTCGGGCGCCACGCGCAGCGCCTCGTCCGTGGCGCCGATCACGTAGGTCAGGCCGACATCCTCGATCGCGGCCAGCCGCACCTCGACCTCGCGCACGATGCGGGTCAGGTCGGCGGCGGTGATCGCCTCCTGCCCCGGTGCCGGGCTGAAGGTCAGCGCGACGATGGCCACGTCGTTGATGCCACGCCCCACCACCAGCGGTTCCGGGATGCCCACCGGGATACGGTCGAGATTCGACAGGATTTCATCGCGCACACGCAGGATCGCGGTGTCGGCGGACACACCCACCTCGAACCGGGCGGTCACCATCGCGCGGTCGTCGCCGGTATCGGAATAGACGTGCTCGACATTGTCGATGCCCTTGACGATGGTTTCCAGCGGTTCGGTCACCAGCTTGACCGCATCCTCGGCGCGCAGCCCGTCTGCCTGCACGTGGATATCCACCAGCGGCACGGAGATCTGCGGCTCTTCCTCGCGGGGCAGGCTGACCAGGGCGATCAGGCCCATCGCCAGCGCCGCGATCAGCATCACCGGCGTCAGGGCCGAGGTGATGAAGCCGCGCGTCAGCGCGCCGGCAATGCCCAGCGGGCCCTTTTGGGGGGTGTCGTCACTCATTGCCGGTCACCACGATATCGCCGGGCGCCAGCCCGCTCAGAACCTCGCGCCAGAGGGTGCCGTCGCGCATGATGTCCTGGCCCAGCACGACCACGTGGCGCAGCGCCGCGCCGTTGTCCTCGATCATCACGAAATCCAGCCCGCCGGTCTGGCTGACCGCCGATTGCGGCACCAGCAGCGCCTGACGTTCGCCCACCGGCAGGCGCACGGGCACGCGGCGGCCGATGAACCGGGCGTCCAGCCCTTCGACTTCGATATCCGCCTGAAGGCGTCCGCCGGTGATCAGCGGATAAAGCTTGGCCAGCCGCCCCTCGCGCAGGCCGTCGCCGGCTTCGATCTGGATCGTGTCGCCCTCAGACAGCGCGGCCGAGAACCGTTCGGGCACGGCAATGCGCATGAAGACGCCGCCGCCGCCGATTTCGGCCACCGCCTCGCCCGGGGTGATGACCGATCCGCGCGAGACCGGCACGTCCAGCACGATCCCGGCCTCGGGCGCCAGAACACGCCCTTCCTCGATCTGGCGTTCGACCACCAGCTTTTCGGACCGGGTGCCGGCAATCTCGCCCTCCAGTACGTCGACCTGCGTTTGCAGCGCGTCGAACCGCTGCGTGGTGATGACGCCGCGATCCAGCAATTGCCGGCCGCGCTCCATATCGGCGCGGGCGGTGGCCAGTTGCGAGTTCAGCGCGTCGAGCCGTGAATTCAGCGCGTCGATCTGGAATTGCAGTTTGTCGTCGGTGATGACGGCCAGCGGCTGCCCGGCTTCGACCCGGTCGCCCTCGGTGATCGACAGGGTGTCGACCGTGCCGCCGATCCGTGCCCGTGCGGGCACCCGGTCGCGGGTATCGACCTGGCCATAGATCGCTTTCCACTCGGTCAGCGTGACGGGGCTGATGGTCAGCGTCTCGGCCCCAAGCGGGGCGGCAAGCAGGCTGAGCAGCAGGATAACCGGGATGCGGCGCATGGCGGGCCTCTTTATATTCCATATTTCGAATTTGATTTAGTGCGAGAAGGGGGCAAGTTTCAAGTGCCCTCAGTAAACGCGCCTATCTGCCCGTGATGCAAGCGAAAGCCCGCACAGCCCGGTTCATGGGGCCGGTGGGGCGGCCGCGTGTCGCAAGGCCTCTCTGTAATCCGCGTGATAGATATATTCCATAAACATGATATATGGAAAGGAGTACCCCATGAAACGCCTGATGACCGCCGCCACTCTGACCCTGGCAACGCTTGCCGCACCGATGGCCCATGCCGAGGGCCCCTCGCGGCTGGTGACGGTGCTGACCGCGCCCGAACCGCAGACGCAGCTTATGGCCATGGTCCTGAACATGCAGGCCGTGGCGCAGGGCAAGACCGTGCATATCCTGCTGTGCGGTCCCGCCGCCGACATCGCGCTGAAGGAGGCGCCGGCCAGCGCGACCGCGGGTCAGCCGCCCAAAGGCATGAGCCCGCAGGGCCTGATGCAGACGATCATGTCGAAGCCGGATACCAAGGTCGAGGTCTGCGCGATCTACCTGCCGGGCAAGGGCGCGACGCCCGAGGTTCTGCTGGACGGTGTCGGCGTGGCCAAACCCGAGGATATGGCATCCTCGATCATGTCGGAAGATACGCAGGTCATGAGCTACTGACCGGGGCGTCCCTTTCCCGGTTTACGGCGCGGCAGGGCAATCCTGCCGCGCCTTTCGTCATCGGGCCTCCGGCAGGAGTATTTGGGGAACGATGAAGGGCAGGGCGCGCGCTGCCGCAGCGCATTGCCCCGGCCCCGTGGCTTATGTATCAGGGGCCGCAACACGATATTCCATCAGGAGCACGGGGCCATGGCATCCTATCAGTACGTCTATCACATGCAGGGGGTTTCCAAGACCTATCCCGGCGGCAAGAAATGCTTTGAGAACATCCATCTCAACTTTCTGCCCGGCGTGAAGATCGGTGTCGTCGGCGTCAACGGCGCCGGTAAATCGACGCTGCTGCGCATCATGGCCGGCATCGACACCGATTTCCAGGGCGAGGCATGGTCGGCGCAGGGGGCCAAGGTCGGCTATCTGCCGCAGGAGCCGGAACTGGACCCGGCGCTTGACGTGCGCGGCAACGTGATGCTGGGCGTGGCCGACAAGAAGGCCAAGCTGGACCGGTTCAACGAACTGGCGATGAATTACTCGGATGAGACCGCCGACGAGATGGCCGAGTTGCAGGACGAGATCGACAGCAACAACTTGTGGGATCTGGACAGCCAGATCGACGTGGCGATGGAGGCATTGCGCTGCCCGCCGGACGATGCGGATGTCACCAGGCTGTCGGGCGGGGAAAAGCGCCGCGTGGCGCTGTGCAAGCTGCTGCTGGAAGCGCCGGACATGCTGCTGCTGGACGAACCGACCAACCACCTGGACGCGGAAACCATCGCCTGGCTGCAGCAGCACCTGATCGACTACAAGGGCACGATCCTGATCGTCACGCACGACCGGTATTTCCTGGACGATATCACCGGCTGGATTCTGGAGCTCGACCGTGGCCGGGGCATTCCCTACGAAGGCAATTACTCCAGCTGGCTGGAACAGAAGGCCAAGCGCCTGCAGCAGGAAGCGCGCGAGGACAAGAGCCGGCAGAAGACGCTGGAGCGCGAACTGGAATGGATGCGCGCCAGCCCGAAGGCGCGGCAGGCGAAATCCAAGGCGCGGATCAACGCCTATAACGACCTGGCCAACCAGTCCGAGCGGGAAAAGATCACCCGGGCGCAGATCGTCATCCCGGCGGGAAAGCGCCTTGGCGGCAAGGTGATCGAGGTCGATGGCCTGAAAAAGGCGATGGGTGACAAGCTGCTGATCGAGGACCTGTCCTTCAGCCTGCCGCCGGGCGGGATCGTCGGCGTGATCGGCCCGAACGGCGCTGGCAAGACCACGCTGTTTCGTATGCTGACCGGGCAAGAGCAGCCCGACGAGGGCACGGTTGAATACGGCGATACGGTCGAGCTGTCCTATGTCGACCAGACCCGCGACGCGCTGCCCGCCGACAAGACGGTGTGGGAGGTGATCTCGGGCGGGAACGACATCATCCAGCTGGGCGATGCCGAGGTGAACAGCCGCGCCTATTGCTCGGCCTTCAATTTCCGTGGCGGCGACCAGCAGAAGAAGGTGGGCATTCTGTCGGGCGGCGAGCGCAACCGCGTGCACATGGCGCGGCTGCTGAAATCGGGCGGCAACGTGCTGCTTCTCGACGAACCGACGAACGACCTGGACGTGGAAACGCTGCGCGCGCTCGAGGATGCGCTGGTGGATTTCGCGGGCTGTGCGGTGGTCATTTCGCACGACCGTTTCTTCCTTGACCGAATCTGCACCCATATCCTTGCCTTCGAGGGCGAGGCGCATGTCGAATGGTTCGAGGGCAATTTCGAGGATTACGAGGAGGACAAGAAACGCCGCCTCGGCCCCGATGCGTTGGAACCCAAGCGGTTGAAGTACAAGAAATTCGCCCGCTAAGGCGGCGGATTTTCGCAGCCCCGGCCCGTGCGGAGCGATCCGCGCGGGCCGTTTTCGTCCATGCGGTTGCCGGGCTGCCGGGGCGCCCCCATCTGACAGGGGCAACACGGAAAGCAAAGGAGGCTGCCATGCAATGCCCGATCGACGGAACCACGCTGAAAATCGCCGAACGGCAGGGGGTCGAGATCGACTTTTGCCCGCAATGCCGGGGCGTCTGGCTGGACCGGGGCGAGTTGGACAAGATCATCGACCGCAGCACGGCCGATGCCCCGGCGCCGCGCGGGGGCGGGTATGAGGAACGGCCGCGCAGGAAAAAGCGCGAAAGCTTCCTGTCGGAACTGTTCGATTTCTAGGGCAGGCCCATGGCCGGCGCAGGGCGGGGCGTCGCGGCGTTTGCGCCCTGTTTCTTATGACGATCCCACCCGGCCGGGCCTTGCCCGCCCTGCGCGTGGGGCTTGCATTTTTCGCGCCGATCTGCCATATGGGCGAGGCAAGACCATCTCTACGATCTTTCTGTTACCGCGACCCGGCCACAGTCTTCGATCCAGACGTGACTTCGCCGAGCCGCTGCATGACGCGAGCGGTACTAAAACAGAAAGGAAACTCACATGGCCAACGGCACTGTGAAATGGTTCAACACCACCAAGGGCTACGGCTTTATCGCACCGGAATCGGGCGGCAAGGACGTGTTCGTGCACATCTCGGCTGTCGAGCGTTCGGGCCTGACCGGCTTGGCCGACAACCAGAAGGTCACCTACGACCTGGAAGCCGGCCGTGATGGTCGCGAAAGCGCGACGAATATCGCCCTGGCCTGAGGTCTGATCAGACCACAGCGGATTTGGCGCGGTCCCGGAAACGGGGCCGCGTTTTTCTTTTCGGGCGGCAAGCTTTGACGCGGGTCGCCCTGCGGGACTAGGCTGGGGCGCAGGAGACATGGTCACCGGGAGGAGGAAGGATATGCGTATCGCGGTCATTGCGCTGGCATTGCTGGCGGGCACGGCACAGGCCGAAGAGGTGGCGATCACCAAGGACATGCCGAACGTCACGGTCGAGACCGGCAACGGGCCGGTGGTGATCGAACGCATCCAGGACCCCGCGCATGAGATCACCGGCGAATGGGCGCGCACCTCGCGCCCCTGTCCGAATTTCTGCGTTCAGCCGATCATTCCCGCGCCGGGCGTCACGCCCATCGGCGAGCTGGAGCTGATTGGGTTCCTGAACGATCCCGACGTGGTGGTGATCGACGGGCGGGTGCGGCGCGATTTCGAAACCGGCGCCATCCCCGGTGCGGTCAACGTGCCCTATACCGAGGCGGGCGACCGGCTGGGCGAGTTGGGCTGCGAGCCGGATTTCGAGGGGTTCATCTGCGAGGGCGACGACATCAAGTCAGCCGCGCTTTACTGCAATGGGCCTTGGTGCGGGCAATCGCCGGCTGCGGCGCGGCGGATGATCGAGGCCGGGTTTCCGGCGGAAAAGATCTACTACTACCGTCCCGGGATGCAGGGCTGGCGGATGCTCGGCCTTACCGTCACCGGCGAATGAGGGCCATTGGATGAGCGATCTGCCGGTGATCGGTGCGCAGTTGACGGTGCTGGACCTGGACCGGCACCGTGACTGGATCTTCGAAAAGGACCGGGATATCGAGCTGCCCGAGTTCTGCATGGCCGACATCCTGCGAGATCCCGACCCTTTCATCGACATGGCCAGGGCAAAGCTGGCGGGGTGGAAGGGACGGCTGGGCATTCACGGGCCGTTTTCGGGGTTCGAGCTGGATGTCAGGGATCGTGACATTCGCGCTGTGGTGCAGGCGCGGCTGGATACGGCGCTGGACGTTTGCGGAAAGCTGGACGCGCGGCAGATGGTGATCCACTCGCCCTATGATCCGTGGGATGCGCATAACCTGGACAACAAGCCGCGTGATCGTGAAAAATCCGTCGCGGCCATTCTCGATACGCTGGCGCCCGCGCTGACGCGGGCGGCCGACGTGGGCGTCGAAATGGTGCTGGAAAATATCCGCGATACCGACCCCGCCCTGCGCGGTGCGGTCGTCGGGGCGGCGGACAGCCCCGCCCTGCGCCTGTCGGTCGATACCGGGCATGCCGAATGGGCGCATGTCAGCGCCGGTGCGCCGCCGGTCGAGCGGTTCATCCGCGACGCGGCCGGGATGCTGGGCCATGTGCATCTGCAGGATGCCGACGGCTATGCCGACCGGCACTGGGTGCTGGGCGAGGGCAGCATAGATTTTCATAGTGTCTTCAAGGCGCTGGGTGAGCTGGGCGCACAGCCGCATCTGATTGTCGAGATCAACGACTTCAGCCGCGTTCCCGACAGCGTCGCGCATCTGGAGCGGTTGGGGCTGGGGCAGTAGGCACCCTGCTGTTTCTGTGCATGGTCTTTTCGGCCGGACGGGTGCGACCGCCAAAGCCGCCGGGTGCAAAGTGCTGTTTCCCGCGCATCGCCGCGGTTGTGCTTGCCAATGACCCGCGGACCTGTCATTGAGCGCGTGCTTAGACCTTCTCTTCGACTTCTGTTTTCCTTCACCGGCGCGCAGTCTTTCGATCCAGACGCCTCTACGCCGGGCCGCTGCATGTTGCGAGCGGTAATCAGACAAGGAAAATACAGATGGCCAATGGCACTGTGAAATGGTTCAACGCCACCAAAGGCTTCGGCTTCATTCAGCCTGAATCGGGCGGCAAAGACGTGTTCGTTCACATCTCGGCTGTCGAGCGTTCGGGCCTGACCGGCCTGGCGGACGACCAGAAAGTGACGTTCGACGTGGAATCCGGCCGTGACGGCCGCGAAAGCGCGACGAACCTTCAGCTGGCGTAAACCGCCCGCGATACGGAATTTGGCGCGGCCTCTGGAAGGGGGCCGCGTTTTTCATTTCGGGGCGAAAAATACCTGAACGACAGGCTTACCGCCCCCGCCGCCGCTTGTTCCCGCCGCGCTGCCCGGCGCGGCCTGCGGTTGAGCGGCCGCTTGATTTCACCGCCTCTTCGCTGGCGCGTTCGACTGCCTGCTGGCGGGCCAGCGGGTCGTCGTGGATGGCAAGGTCGACTGCTTCCAGCCGTTTGATCTCGTCGCGCAGGCGGGCGGCCTCTTCGAATTCCAGGTTCTCGGCGGCCTTGCGCATGTCGTCGCGCAGCCCGTCCAGCACCGCCTGCATGTTCGAGCCCTGCAGCTTGTCGTCGATCCTTGCGGTGACGCGGTTCATGTCCACATCGCCCTTGTAGAGCCCGGCAAGGATGTCATCGACATTCTTCCTGACGGTTTCCGGGGTGATCCCGTGTTCCTCGTTATAAGCGATCTGCTTGGCGCGGCGGCGGTCGGTTTCGGCAATCGCGCGTTCCATCGAGCCGGTGATGCGATCGGCATACATGATGACACGGCCATCGGCGTTGCGCGCGGCCCGCCCGATCGTCTGGATCAGCGAGGTTTCCGAGCGCAGGAACCCTTCCTTGTCGGCATCCAGAATGGCGACCAGCCCGCATTCGGGGATATCCAAGCCCTCGCGCAGCAGGTTGATGCCCACCAGCACGTCGAAGGCGCCGAGCCGCAGGTCGCGCAGGATTTCGATCCGTTCGATCGTGTCGATATCGGAATGCATGTAGCGCACGCGGATACCCTGTTCGTGCAGGTATTCGGTCAGATCCTCGGCCATGCGTTTGGTCAGCGTGGTGCAAAGCGTGCGATAGCCGGCGGCGGAAACCTTGCGCACCTCGTCCAGCAGGTCGTCGACCTGCATGTCGACGGGGCGGATTTCCACCTGCGGGTCCAGCAGGCCGGTGGGGCGGATCACCTGTTCGGTGAACACGCCGCCCGTCTGCTCCAGCTCCCACGCGCCGGGGGTGGCGCTGACGAAGATGGATTGCGGGCGCATGGCATCCCATTCCTCGAACTTCAGCGGGCGGTTGTCCATGCAGGAAGGCAGGCGGAACCCGTGTTCGGCCAGCGTGAACTTGCGCCGGTAGTCGCCGCGATACATGCCGCCGATCTGCGGCACGCTGACATGGCTTTCGTCTGCAAAGACGATGGCGTGATCGGGGATGAATTCGAACAGCGTGGGCGGCGGTTCGCCCGGTGCGCGCCCGGTCAGATAGCGCGAATAGTTCTCGATCCCGTTGCAGACGCCGGTCGCCTCCAGCATCTCCAGATCGAAATTGGTGCGTTGCTCCAGCCGCTGCGCCTCGAGCAGCTTGCCCTCGCCCACAAGCTGATCCAGCCGCTGGCGCAGCTCTTTCTTTATATTGATGATCGCCTGCTGCATCGTCGGCTTGGGCGTGACGTAATGCGAGTTGGCATAGACGCGCACGCGCTCCATCGTGGCGGCCTTTTCGCCGGTCAGCGGGTCGAACTCGGTGATGGATTCCAGCTCTTCGCCGAAGAACGACAGCTTCCATGCGCGATCTTCAAGGTGGGCAGGCCAGATTTCCAGGCTGTCGCCACGCACGCGGAACGAACCGCGCTGGAACGCCTGGTCGTTGCGACGGTATTGCTGCGCCACAAGGTCGGCCATCACCGCGCGCTGGTTGTACTCCTTGCCGACCTGCAGGTCCTGCGTCATCGCCCCATAGGTTTCGACCGAACCGATGCCGTAAATGCAGGACACCGAGGCGACGATGATCACGTCGTCGCGTTCCAGCAGCGCCCGCGTGGCCGAGTGGCGCATCCGGTCGATCTGTTCGTTGATCTGGGATTCCTTCTCGATATAGGTGTCGCTGCGCGCGACATAGGCCTCGGGCTGGTAATAGTCGTAATAGCTGACGAAATACTCGACCGCGTTTTCCGGGAAGAACCCCTTGAATTCGCCGTAAAGCTGGGCGGCGAGCGTCTTGTTCGGCGCAAGGATGATGGCGGGGCGCTGGGTTTCCTCGATCACCTTGGCCATCGTAAAGGTCTTGCCGGTGCCGGTCGCGCCCAGCAGCACCTGGTCGCGTTCGCCGGTGTCGATGCCGCCGGCCAGTTCGACGATGGCGGTGGGCTGATCGCCTGCAGGTTCGAACCCGCTATGCATGACGAACCGCTTGCCGCCTTCCAGCTTTTCGCGGGATTTCACCTCGGGGGCGGGGGAATGCAGGATCGGCTCCGACGCGTCGGAATGTGCATAGGGCATGAGAATCTCCGGCAGGGCAGATACAGATTTGATCTGTTTTTGTTCCAGTTCAACCCCGGTGCAGCCGATATGGCCCGGCCCTGCGGAAAAATGGGGCGGGACGTGGTTTGTCATGCCCCGACAGGCGCTTATTCGCGTGCGGTTCATGCGGCATCGCGTAAACACAAGTCTGAAAAACATCTATTTCTTGCGTGAGTTCGAATTGGGTTGCTAATCTTTGACTTGCAAGCAGTGTGCCTGGTTGCGCCATCGGCTGCACCACCCACCCCTCGCTCCCCGTGGCCGGGGCGTAGTCACGCAACTGTTTGCACCTTGCCCACCTCGCCGCGCCGGGTTGCGTTCGCCCTTGCCCCGTTCCGTGATTTGGCCGATAACGGCCGCATAACCTGGCAAGAGGAATCCAATGCGCGCACGTATCTACAAACCCGCCCGCAATGCGATGCAGTCCGGCAGCGCGAAAAGCAAGCACTGGGTTCTGGAATATGCGCCCGCCTCGCGGCGCGAGGTCGATCCGCTGATGGGCTGGACCTCGTCCTCGGACACGCAGACGCAGGTCAGGCTGCGCTTTGCCACCAAGGAGGCGGCGCTGGAATACGCCGAGGCGCACGGTATCAACGCCATCGTGGTCGAACCCAAACCGCGCAAGCCCAATATCCGCCCCGGCGGCTATGGCGAGAATTTCGCGACCAACCGGCGCGGGGCGTGGACCCACTGATAACCGCCGGACGCCCGGTCAGCGCGGGGCAATCGCCCCGCCGCATCCCGGGCACCTGACGCCTGCCGCGCGTGGCAGGTGCGTTCCGCATTCCGTGCAGAGCCGGACCTGCCTGTCCGATCGGTCGATCTGCGACCGGCAGGCCGGGCAGCGCCGGCGTGCCGCGCGGGGCAGAGGTGTGCGGCAGACCGGGCAGCGGGACCGCCCGGTCATGGCAGGACCCCGGCGGTTTCCCCGATCCCCAGAAGCAGCAGGCTGCGCGAGGCGCCGTCGCGCGTCTGCCAGCGCACCTGTGCGCCGACGGGCAGGCCGATCATTGCCACGCCGATCGGGGTCATGACCGATATGGCGCCCGATGCGATATCCGCCTGGGCGGGCGGGACGAGGGTAAGCACGCGGGTTTCGCCGGTTTCCTCGTCAAGGCAGGTCGCCGGGACGCCCAGGGTCACGACATCGGCGGGCATCTTCCGGGGCGGGGCGATACGCGCCCGCGCAAGCCGCGACAGCAGGCGGTCTGACAGGTCGGGGCTTCGGCGGGCGAACCCGGTTGCGAGATCTTCAAGGGTGGCGAGTTGCGCCTCGGCGATAACCGGACGCGCGGCGCGGGTGCGCCGGGGGTAGGGATGGGCCATCTGGGCCTCCGTTTATTGAAATGAAAGAAATCCCTGCGCAGGAACGTACGAGGGAGGGAAAGACCGACCCGGCTATGATGCCGGGGTGGTGGCCAGAACCTCGATCCGGTCGGCCGGGGCGCCAGGCAGCCCGCGCAGGCTGACGACCTGCCCCTCGGCCATGCCGATCAGCGCCGCGCCCAGCCATGACCCCGCGGAAACCGGGTGCGGCCGTTCCGGGGGCGTCCAGTGATAGAGATGCAGCCGGCAGGGCGCGTGCCGGTCGAGCCGGCACAGAACCTCGCTGTCGCCCGCAACGAAGGGGACGGGCGCGCGGCGGGTATCGGCGATCGCCGCGTCGGTCAGCTTGGCCCTGAGATAGGCGGCCAGCAGCGGCCGCGGCGCGCTGCCGCCGGGGGCACATCGCCGCCGGTGATCCTGCAACTGCCAGAAATCGAAGCCGCTGAGAACCGCGCGGATCGGGCGCAGGGCCTCGATCCGCGTGTCGATGCGGCCCTGCAGGTCCTTCTGCGCGTACTGGAATTCGATTGCCAGATGGCAATACCTGTCAACGTCGGATTGCATGTCAAATCCCTCTGGCCATGCACATGGCACGGCCCTGATGATGATGCTTTCGGTGTGAGGGAACCCCGGACGGATATTACCGGCACATGGCCTGAACCGCCCGGGGCAGCGGGCGGTTCAGAAGCGAACCGGAAAACAGGACGAACCTGCTCTTATGGACATGCGTCATCATCATTGCGCACCAAGGCTAGCACCCCCCGGGGCAAAGTCAATCTTGGTAAAGGGGCCGGCCGGGCGGTTGGCGGACCGGCGCCCCCTAACCCGGATTCCCGCTTGCGTTTGGGGGCTTGGCTGCGCAAATAAGGCACCAGCGGTCCCATAGCTCAACTGGATAGAGCAGCTGACTTCTAATCAGCAGGTTCGGGGTTCGAGTCCTCGTGGGATCGCCATTTCCCGGACCGGGGCCGCCACAATCCGGGGGTGGCATGAAAAAAGGGGCGCCGGGGCGCCCCTTTTCCATGTGATGCCGATATGCCCTTACTGGCGGGCCAGAAGCTTCCACTTGCCGCCTTCGACGATCGAGATCGTGATCTCGTTCGCGCCCTGGTGATCGCCCGGGCCATAGGTCAGTTGCGTGTCGAGCAGGTCGGAATAGTAATCGACCGATTCCATACCCTGCTGGAAGCTTTCATGGGTCAGGTCCGGCCCGGCGGCCTCCAGCGCCTTCACCAGCGTTTCGGCGGCGTTATAGCCCAGCATGGCAAAGCCACCGGCGGGCTGGCCGTATTCCTCTTCGTAGGCCTTGATGAAGGCGGCGGGCACCGGATCGGTGGCACGCGCGGCCAGGTCCACCCAGCCGGCCGCGGCGTAAAGCCCGTCGGTCACGCCGTTCGGCACGGCGGCCACCGGCTCAAGGAAACCGGCCGAGGTGTTGAGGAACTTGGCCTCGGTCCAGCCAAGCTGCTTGGCGGTGCCGACGACGGTGATGCCCGCCCGCACACCCAGCGCCAGGGCGATGATCTCGCAGTTTTCGCTGCGCAGCTTTTGCACGGCGCCGACGAAATCCTGCTCATCCGGCTTGTGGGTGGTCTCGGACACGAAGGTGGTGCCCAGGTCGCCGGTGCTTTCCTTGGCGGCGGCCGAGATTTCGATGCCGAAATCGGTGGGCAGGTACATCGCGCAGACATTGGTGTGGCCGAACTGTTCGTTCAGGTACTTGATGCCGGCGATGGTCTGGTCGTAGTAGCTGGCAAAGCCGGTATACTTGTTGTCGATCGGCTCCGACAGCATCTCGCGCGCGGCCGACAGCGGGTTGAGGTTCGGGATGCCCTTGGGATCGAGGATTTTGAAACCGGCCAGGTTGTGCGGCGTGCCGAGGCTCAGCATCATCGCAAAGACCTTGTCGCGGTTCACCAGCTTGTTATAGCCCTGCGCCGCCTTGGGCAGTTGGTAGGCATGGTCCTCGACGACAAAGCGGATCTGGCGACCATGCACGCCGCCAGCCTCGTTCACTTCCTTGATCTTGAGGTTGGCGCCGTTGACCGCGGGCACACCCACGGCGGCGAAGATGCCGGACAGGTCGTTGACCGACCCGATCACGATCTCGCTGTCGGTGACACCCTGGGTTTGGGCAAAGGCCGCCTGGGTCATCCCCAGCGCGAGCGCACCGCCCAGCACGGATTTCATGAGGGTTTTCATCTTGGTCTTTCCTCCCTAGGTCTCGCCCCGTGTTGCGGGGCCTGGTCAATACATATCATCAATCAAGGGCTTGTGGCGTTTTTCCACGAAGCTGCGGCGCAGTTTCATCGTCGGCGTCAGTTCCTCGTCCTCGGCCGTCAGCAGCACGTCGATCAGGCGGAAATCCTTGATCTGCTCGACGCGGGCGAATTCGCGGTTCACCTGCTCGACCTCGGCGCGGATCAGGTCCTGCACCTCGGCCGCGCGGCAGAGCGAGGCGAAGTCGGAAAACGGCACCTTCATGTCCTGGGCGTATTTCTCGACATTCTCCTGGTCGATCATGATCAGCGCGGTCAGGTATTTGCGCTTGTCGCCGATGATGACCGCGTCGTTGATGTAATGGCTGAATTTCAGGCGGCTTTCGATCTCGGCGGGCGTGATGTTCTTGCCGCCGGCGGTGATGATGATGTCCTTGAGCCGCCCGGTGATGGTGACATAGCCGTCACCGTCGATCCGGCCGACATCGCCGGTGCGCAGCCAACCGTCGTCGGTATAGGTTTCGGCCGTCTTTTCGTTGTTGCGCCAGTAGCCCTGGAAATTGTTCAGCCCCTTGGTCTGGATTTCGCCATCCTCGGCGATGCGGACCTCGACTCCGGGCACGGGTTTGCCGATGGTGCCGACCTTGTTCTCGTCCGGCGTGTTGATCGTTGCGATCCCGGCGGTTTCGGTCATGCCGTACCCTTCGACCAGCGGCACGCCGATCGACCAGTACCATTTCAGCAACTCGGGCGAGATCGGCGCCGCCCCCGTGCCGCCCCGGCGCATCCGGTCGAAGCCCAGCATCCGGCGCAGGTTCTTGAGCACCAGTTGATCCCACAGCCAGAAATTCAGCGCCGTGCCGGCGGGCACGCTGCCGGTTTCCATCAATGCCCTGGTGCGTTTCTGCCCCGCCTTCAGCGCCATGTGGAACGCGCTGCGGCCGATCCAGGTGCTTTCCTGCGCCAGGATCAGCACGCGGGAATAGATCTTTTCCCACACCCGCGGCACCGCGGTAAAGGTCATCGGGCTGACCTCTTGCAGGTTGTCGAACACGGTTTCGGGGCTTTCGGCGAAGTTCACCGTGCATTTCGCGGCGAGCGGGAAATAGATCGACACGTCGCGTTCAAGGATGTGGCAGAGCGGCAGAAAGCAAAGCTGCTCGTCCTCGGGCTTGGCAGGCAGACCATGCGCGCCCGCAGTGATCGCCGACATGATGTTTTCGTTCGACAGCATCGCGCCCTTGGGCATCCCCGTGGTGCCCGAGGTATAGATCAGCAGGGCGGTATCCTCGGGTCGGGATTTTTCGACCTCGGCCTCGAAGGTGCCGGGTTCGGCGGCGTCGGCCTCCTTGCCTATCCGGTACAGCTCGTCGATGAAGATGCAGCGGTCGTGGTCCAGGTCGTGCAGCCCCTCGTCTTCGAGGATGATAACCTTGAGAACCCCGGGCGCCTCGCCCTCGATTTCCAGGAACTTGTCGAGCTGCTCCTCGTTCTCGACGATCAGGAAGCGCGAGTCGCTGTCCTGCAGCAGATAGGACAGTTGCGTGGCGCTGTCGGTGGTGTAGACCCCCGAGGCGATGCCGCCCACGGCCTGTATCCCGAGATCGAAATAGGCCCATTCCTTGCGGTCTTCCGACAGGATCGACACGCACTCCCCGCGTTTCAGCCCCAGTTTGCGCAGGGCCATGCCGATCCATTTCGCGTGGGTCCAGTAATCGTTCCAGGAATAGGCTCTCCAGATGCCGAAATCCTTTTCCCGGTGCGCCGTGCGCTCGCCCAGCTCCTTGCAGCGCGCGGCAAGCAGCTTGACGATGGTGTCCTGTCCGTCGACGGTGACGGGGCGGGTATCGGGGATCGCGTTGAACACGACCCCGTTGATGGTGATCTTGTCCGATGCGGCATTGGCGTTCATCGCGTCACCTCCAGGTTTTCTTGCGCTTCCAGCGTTTTTCGCCGCGTGCGCCTTCTTCGGTATGGCCGAGATAGAAGCTCTTGATGTCTTCGCTTTCCTTCAGCCGGGCCGACGAGCCGCTCATCACGATCCGGCCCAGTTCCATCACATAGCCCTGGTCGGCCAGGTTCAGCGCGGCGCTGGCATTCTGTTCGACCAGCATCATGGTCACGCCTTCGTCCTTGTTGAGACGCTTCAGGATGCCAAAGATTTCCTGAACCAGCAGCGGCGACAGCCCGAGGCTGGGTTCGTCCAGCAGCATGATCTCGGGGCTCAGCATCAGGCCGCGGCCGATTGCCAGCATCTGCTGCTGGCCGCCCGACAGCGTGCCGGCCTCCTGGTGGCGGCGCTCGGCAAGGATCGGGAAATACTGGAACACCAGTTCCTTGTCCCGGGCGATGGCCGCGCGGTCGTTGCGGGTATAGGCGCCGAGGTTCAGGTTTTCCTCGACCGTCAGGAGCGGAAACACCTCGCGACCCTCGGGCACATGCACGATGCCGGCGCGCACAACCTTGTGCGGCTCCCATCCCTCGATGTGCTTGCCGTTGAACAGGATTTCGCCCTTTTCCGGGTCCATGATGCCCGAGATGGTTTTCAGCAGCGTCGTCTTGCCCGCGCCGTTCGCGCCCAAGACCGTCACGACCGATCCCTTGTGCACTTCGAGGCTGACGCCGCGGATCGCCATGATCGGCCCGTAAAAGGTTTCGAGGTTGCGGACTTCCAGAAGGGGCTTGTCGCTCATGCCGCGTCCCCCGTGCCCAGGTAGGCCTCGATCACGGCGGGGTGGTTCTGCACCTCCTGCGGTGTGCCCTCGGCCAGTTTCGCACCATCGGCCAGCGCCAGAACGCGGTCGCAGACCTTGCTGACCAACCCCATGTCGTGTTCCACCATCAGCACCGTGATCCCCATCTGGCGGCGGATGTCGTCGATCCACCACCGCATGTTCTGCGTTTCTTCGACCGACAGGCCCGAGGCGGGTTCGTCCAGCAACAGCAGCCGTGGCTTCGATGCCAGCGCGCGGCCCATCTCGACCACCTTGCGCACGCCATAGGGCAGGCCGGCGATCCGCTTGTTCCGGTAGGGTTGCAGGTCGAGGAAATCTATCACCTCTTCCACGGCCTCGCGGTGCGCGCGCTCTTCGCGGCGGACGCTGGGCAGGTGCAGCATCTGTTCGACCAGCGTGGTCCTGCGATGGCGGTGGCGGCCGACCAGCAGGTTGTCCAATACGGTCGCCTGGTCGAACAGCTCGATATTCTGGAAGGTGCGCGCGATGCCAAGGCTGGGCACTTCGTCGGGCGCAAGCCGCAGCAGGTCGGTCCCATCGAAGGTGATCCGGCCCTCGACCGGCGTATAGAACCGCGAGATCAGGTTGAACACCGTCGACTTGCCGGCGCCGTTCGGGCCCACAAGGGCGAAAACCTCGCCCTCGTCGACCGTCATGCTCAGCCTGTTCACGGCCGTCAGGCCCCCGAACCTGAGCGTTACGTTATCGAGCGTCAGCAGGCTCATCTCAGGCGCTCCGTCTTCAGATAGGATTTCTGGCGGCGGAACATATCCTTCCGCGCGAATGGGAACAGTTCAAGGAAGGTGCGGATCTTCAGCCACCGGCCATACAGCCCCATCGGCTCGAACAGGATGAACAGGATCATGATCAGCCCGAAGACGCCGGTTTCAAGGCCGGGGATCGCCACGGTGCTGCCCAGGCTGTCGGTCGCAATCGACAGGACCTGCGGCAGGAACGCGATCACGATGGCGCCCAGGAACGCCCCGTGGATAAAGCCCAGCCCGCCCACGACGATCATCATCAGAAGCTGGATCGAGATGATGAAGGTGAAGGTCTCGTTGTTGAACACCTCGGCGAACAGCCCCATCAGCGCGCCGCCCAGCCCGGTGATCCCGGCCGAGATGCCGAAGGCGATGGTCTTGGTGCGGGCGATGTTGACGCCCATGGCCTGCGCCGAGATTTCGCTGTCGCGCACGGCGGCAAAGGCCCGGCCCATCGGCGCGCGCAGCAGGTTGCGGTAAAACAGCGTCACCACCAGCACCACGATCAGCGCCATGTAATACCACGCCGCCGGGCTGGACCAGCGGTTGATTTCAAGCCCGAAAACCTCGATGGCCGGGGCGAACTTGCCGGCCACGCCGCCCGTCCAGGGCTCCAGCATCACGATCAGGTCGTCCGTCAGGATCGCCAGTGCCAGCGTGGCGATCGCCAGGTAGACGCCGTGCAGCTTCAGCGCCGGGATGGCGATCAGCGCACCGACCAGCCCGGTGATGACCCCGCCCAGCGGGAAGGCCAGGATGAAGGGCACGCCGGCCTCCATCAGCAGGACGCAGGCATAGCAGCCCATCGCCATGAAGGCCGAATGGCCAAGGCTGACCTGCCCGGTCTGGCCGGTCAGCAGCATCAGGCCCAGCCCGCAGGTGGCCCAGATCAGGACGTTGGTCGCCTCGCCGAGAAAGAAATCGTCGATCAGCCAGGGCAGGACGACCATCAGCGCCAGCAGCGCGATGTAGAGAAACGCCTGCCAGCCGTCCTTGAACAGGCGGATATCGTGGTCGTAGCTGGTTTTGAACTGGATGCGCATGGCGTCAGACCTTCTTGACCCGGACCTGCGCGAACAGGCCGTGCGGACGGAAGAGAAGTACGCCGATCAGCAGCGCATAGGGCGCGATCTGCGACCAGCCGGCAGGCAGGTAGCGCGCGGCGAAGGGTTCGATGATGCCGACGATCAGCCCGCCCATCAGCGCACCGGGCAGGCTGCCGAAACCGCCGATCACGGCGGCGGCAAAAGCCTTGATCCCGATGAAACCGGCATTGGGGTCGATCGCACCCTTCGAGGCGTAGAGGATACCGGCGATGGCGGCGACGATCCCGGCCAGCGCCCAGACAAAGCCCTGCACACGCTTGACGGGGATGCCCATGTAATAGGCCGCCATCTGGTTCTGGCTGGCCGCCTGCATCGCCAGTCCGACCTTGGTGCGCTGGAAGAACTGCCACAGAAACAGTGTCAGCAGGAAGGTGACGATGATGATCGCCACGTCGGCCATGCCCAGCACCAGCGTTCCCATCCGCAGATCGCCCAGCGCCAGCGGCGAATGCAGCGAAAGCGGCTCGTGCCCCCAGATCAGGCCGGCGACGAACCGCAGGATGAACCCCAGCGCGATGGTCAGGATGATCACGGCCACCTGATTCTGCCCGAACAGCGCCCGCAGCACCACGAGGTCGAGCAGGTAGCCGAACACCCCCATGATGACGAAGACGATGGGCAGCGCCACCCAGAAGTTGAGGCCCATGAACTCGGGGTTCACAAGGCCGAGCGTCACGAAGGCGCCCAGCATCATGAAATCGCCCTGCGCGAAATTCACCGCCTCGGTCGCCTTGTAGATGAGCACGAAGCCCAACGCGACGAGGCCGTAGACACAGCCGTTGGCCATGCCACTGATGAGAAGCTGAAGAACTTCCACCGCGATCCTCCCTGTTTCCTGCGGCCCGCAATCTTGATCGTTGCGGTCCCGCTGCGCCGGTCCTCCACCGGGCGATCCGTCCCCTTGGGGCGGTATCGTGATCCGTCCACAAAATCGGACACGGGTCAACATCCGGTGATAAAGTGACGTTGCGGAAATTACAACCGCCATGCGGAAGGTTCCCCATGCCCGCCCGCGACGCAACGGCAGACTGGACGCGGGCGCCGGTCCTTCGCCATGATCGTGGCCGAACCGGATCATGGGAGGAATTGATGGGTCTTTTCACGCCGACCGCAGGCTGGGTCGCGGATGAACACCGTATGTTCGCCGACGCCGTCTCGCGCGTTTATGCCGACGAACTGGCGCCGAATATCGAAAAGTGGATCGACCAGGGCATGGTCGACCGTGCATTCTGGGAAAAGGCGGGCGCGCAGGGGATCATGGGCGGCTCGGTGCCCGAGGCTTATGGTGGTGCCGGCGGCGGTCTGGGATTCGATGCAATCGCCATTTACGAACAGGGCGCCGTGGGCGATTGCGGCTGGGGGTACACGATCCAGTCGATCGTGCTGCATTACCTGCTGACCTATGGCTCGGAAGAGCAAAAACAACGCTGGGTGCCGGGCCTCGTGTCGGGCGAGCGCGTGGCCGCCATCGCCATGACCGAACCGGGCTGCGGATCGGACCTGCAGGCGGTCAAGACGACCGCCGAGAAGGACGGCAACCACTACCGCATCAACGGCTCGAAAACCTTTATCACCAACGGCCAGACCGCCGACCTGATCGTGGTGGTGGCCAAGACCGACAAGACCGCCGGTGCCAAGGGCGTGTCGCTGATCGTGGTCGAGACCGATGAGGTCGAGGGCTTTCGCCGGGGCCGCAACCTGAAAAAGCTGGGGATGAAGGCCAACGATACGTCCGAGCTGTTCTTCGAGGATGTGAAGGTGCCGCAGACGAATCTTCTGGGCGCCGAGGAAGGGCAGGGCTTCTACCAGCTGATGCGGCAATTGCCGTGGGAGCGGCTGGCAATCGCGATCACCGCGCTGGGCAATATCGACTTCGCGCTGGCCGAGACAATTCGCTACGTGCAGGAGCGCAAGGCGTTCGGCAAGCGGGTGATGGATTTCCAGAACACCCGCTTCAAGCTGGCCGAGATGAAAACCAAGGCCGAGGTTCTGCGCGCCTTCGTCAACGATTGCATCGCCCGCGCCGAGGCCGGAACGCTGGATGCTGCCACCGCGTCGATGGCGAAATACTGGGGCACCGAGACGCAGAACGAGGTGATGCATGAATGCCTGCAACTGTTCGGCGGCTATGGCTTCATGATGGAATACCCCATCGCGCGGCTTTACGCGGATGCGCGGGTGCAGATGATCTATGGCGGCACGAACGAGATCATGAAGGAACTGATCGCGCGCTCCATCGACGTGTGATCCGGCGGCGCAAGCCGGGTTCGCCGGGCGCGCGCCACTCCTCCCGTCCCGGGGGCGCTGCCCCCGGACCCCCGGAGTATTTTTGGCAAGATGAAACCGGGTGCCGCCTTATGTTTTAATCTTAAAATATTTGCCTTTGAAATAATTGCCGCCTGCGCTACGCTTGGATGACGCGATGGATTCGGGGAGGCGATACCATGAAGGTCGCATGTTTGGGCGGCGGGCCGGCGGGGCTCTATTTTGCCATTTCGATGAAGCTGCGGCAGCCGGATGCGGATATCACCGTGTTCGAGCGCAACAAGGCCGACGATACGTTCGGCTGGGGCGTGGTGCTGTCGGACGACGCGCTGGAGAACCTTGAACGGAACGACCCCAAAAGCGCCGGGGCGATCCGCGCGAATTTCGCCTACTGGGACGATATCGCCGTGATCCATGACGGGCACCGCACGGTATCGGGCGGGCATGGCTTTGCCGGCATCGGTCGGATGAAGCTGCTGCTGTTGCTGCAGGAACGCGCGCGCGAACTGGGTGTGAACCTGCAATTCGAAACCGAGGTCGGCGCGGTTGAGGAGTATTCCGACAAGTATGATCTCGTGGTGGCCGCGGACGGTCTGAACTCGCGCGTGCGCGATGCCTGGGCCGAGCATTTCAAACCCGATATCGACACGCGCCTGTGCAAGTTCATCTGGCTGGGCACGCATCAGAAATTCGACGACGCCTTTACCTTCATCTTCGAAAAGACGGAACATGGCTGGGTCTGGGCCCATGCCTACCAGTTCGACGACGACACCGCGACCTTCATCGTGGAATGCACGCAGGACACCTGGGATAACTGGGGGTTCGAGGGCATGTCGAAGGAAGAGATCGTCGAGACCTGCCGCAGCATTTTCGAAGATCACCTGGACGGGCACGATCTGATGTCGAACGCCAAGCATTTGCGCGGTTCGGCGGTCTGGATCAATTTCCCGCGCGTGAATTGCGAAAAATGGCACCACAAGAACGTGGTGCTGATGGGCGATGCCTCGGCCACGGCGCATTTTTCGATCGGGTCGGGGTCGCGGCTGGCCTTCGACAGCGCGATCGCGCTGGCCGAGTTCGTCGACAGCGAACCGACGCTGGAGGATGCGTTCCGCAAATACCAGGACGAACGCCGCCTTGATGTGCTGCGCCTGCAATCGGCCGCGCGCAACAGCCTTGAATGGTTCGAAGAGGTCGAGCGGTATCTCGACCTTGACCCGGTGCAGTTCAACTATTCGCTGCTGACCCGCTCGCAGCGGATCTCCCACGAAAACCTGCGCCTGCGCGACCCCGACTGGCTGCGCTCGGCGGAAAAGTGGTTCCAGATGCAGGCCGGTGTGCCCGGTGACGCGCCCGTGCGCCCGCCCATGTTCGCGCCCTACAAGCTGCGCGACATGGCGTTGAAGAACCGCATCGTCGTCAGCCCGATGGCGCAATACAAGGCGGTGAACGGTTGCCCGACCGACTGGCATTTCGTGCATTACGCCGAGCGCGCCAAGGGCGGCGCCGGGCTGGTCTATACCGAGATGACCTGCGTTTCGCCCGAAGGCCGGATCACACCCGGCTGTCCGGGGCTCTATGCCCCCGAGCACGAGGCCGCGTGGACGCGCCTGAACGATTTTGTCCATGCCGAAACCGAGGCGCGGCTGTGCTGCCAGATCGGGCATTCGGGGCGCAAGGGCTCGACCCAGCTGGGTTGGGAAAAGATGGACGCGCCGCTGGCCTCCGGCAACTGGGATATCGTCTCGGCCTCGCCGATCCCGTGGTCGCCCGAAAACGCGACCCCGCGCGAGATCACGCGCGCCGAGATGGACGAGCTACGCGATCAGTTCGTGGCCGCCACGGAAATGGCCGGCCGCGCAGGTTTCGACATGATCGAACTGCATGCCGCCCACGGCTATCTGCTGTCGTCCTTCATCTCGCCGAAATCCAACATCCGGCAGGACGAATATGGCGGCAGCCTGGAAAACCGGATGCGCTATCCTCTGGAAGTGTTCGCCGCGATGCGTGCGGCATGGCCCGCGGCCAAACCGATGTCGGTGCGCATTTCGGCCAACGACTGGGTGGGCGACGACGGCGTGACGCCCGAAGAGGCGGTAAAGATCGCGCGCATGTTCTGGGACGCGGGCGCCGATATCATCGACGTGTCCGCCGGCCAGACCAGCATCGACGCCAGGCCGGTTTACGGGCGTATGTTCCAGACCCCGTTTTCCGACCGCATCCGCAACGAGGCGGGGATTTCGACGATGGCCGTCGGCAATATCTACGAGGCCGACCACGCCAACTCGATCCTGATGGCGGGCCGGGCCGATCTTGTGGCCGTCGCGCGCCCGCATCTGGCCGATCCCTACTGGACGCTGCACGAAGGCGCGCGGATCGGCGACCGGCTGGAACATTGGCCGCTGCCCTATCTTGCCGGGCGCGATCAGGCGTGGCGTCTGGCCGACCGCGAGGCGGAAATGCAGCAGGTGCGTGTCTGATGGAGGGCCGGCACGTCATCGTCACCGGGGGCGGCACCGGCGTCGGCGCCGCGATGGCCGAGAGCTTTGCCCATGCCGGCGCAAAGGTCACGATCCTGGGTCGGCGCGAGGCACCTTTGCGCGAGGTGGCCAAGCAGCACAAGTTCATCGGCTGGATCACCTGCGACGTGACCGATGGCGCGGCGGTGCGCGACGCGTTCCGGCAGGCGCGCGGGCTGAACGGGCCTGTGGACGTGGTGGTGGCCAATGCCGGCGCCGCCGACAGCAAGCCGTTCGAGGCGATGACCGCCGACGATCTGGATGCGATGCTGCGGGTGAATCTGACGGGCGTCTTCCACAGCTTTCAGGCCGCTCTTCCCGACATGAAGACGCAGGGCTGGGGGCGGATGATCGCCGTGGCCTCGACCGCATCGCTGAAGGGCTATCCTTATGTCGCGGGTTATGTCGCGGCCAAGCATGGCGTGCTGGGTTTGGTCCGGGCGCTGGCGGTGGAACTGGCGCGCACGGGCGTGACGGTGAACGCGCTTTGCCCGGGTTTCATCGAAACGCCTTTGCTGGATCGCTCGATTGCCAATATCGTCGAAAAGACCGGCATGACCGGGGAACAGGCCGCCAAGTCGCTGCGCGCGGGCAACCCGCAGGGCCGCTTCATCCAGACCGACGAGGTGGCGGGCGCGGCGCTTTGGTTGTGTTCCGAGGCCGCGCGCTCGGTCAACGGGCACGCGCTGAGCCTGACGGGAGGCGAGATATGAGCGACCAGGCTGAGATTACCCGCAGCACGGACGACTCCAAGGCGCGGCTGCGCCTTTGGCTCCGGCTGCTGGGCGTCACCCGCAAGATCGAGGGCGAACTGCGCGACAGGCTGCGCCGCGAACATAGCACCACGCTGCCGCGCTTCGACGTGATGTCGGCGCTGAACCGGCACCGCGACGGGCTGCGCATGTCGGAACTGTCGGGCGTGCTGAAAGTGTCGAACGGCAACGTCACCGGGATCGTGGACCGCCTTGCCGAAGAGGGGCTTGTCGAGCGCGTGCCCGTCCCCGGCGACCGTCGGGCAATGATGGCACGGCTGACCGCGCGGGGGCAGGAGGTGTTCGCCGGGCAGGCCGCCGAGCACGAGGCGTGGATCGACAGGTTCTTCGCCGGGATGGGGGCCGCCGAAGCGCGGAACATGGCGGCCCGGCTGAAGGAACTGGCCGAGGCGCTGGAAACGAAGGGAGACAAGGGATGACGCCGATGCGCACCGACGTGAAACATTTTCTGCTGAAGATCGAGGACGGGATCGCCACCGTGCGGCTGGACCGGCCCGACCGCAAGAACCCGCTGACATTCGACAGCTACGCCGAACTGCGCGACTGGTTCCGCGACCTGCACTACGCGGATGACGTCAAGGCGGTGGTCTTTGCCTCGAACGGCGGCAATTTCAGTTCGGGCGGGGATGTGCATGACATCATCGGCCCGCTGACCCGGATGAACATGAAGGAACTGCTGGCCTTCACCCGGATGACGGGCGATCTGGTCAAGGCGATCGTGAACTGCGGCAAGCCGGTGATCGCGGCGGTCGATGGCATCTGCGTCGGCGCCGGTGCGATCATCGCCATGGCCTCGGACCTGCGCATGGGCACGGCGCAGGCGAAGACCGCGTTCCTGTTCACCCGCGTGGGGCTGGCCGGCTGCGACATGGGCGCCTGTGCGATCCTGCCGCGCATCATCGGGCAAGGGCGTGCGGCCGACCTGCTTTACACCGGCCGGGCGATGAGCGCCGAGGAAGGCGAGCGTTGGGGGTTCTTCAACCGCATCGTCGAGGCCGATCGGCTTGAGTCCGAGGCGGTGGCATGGGCGCGCAGCATCGCCGCGGGGCCGGGCTTTGGTCACATGATGACCAAGACGATGCTGGCGCAGGAATGGTCGATGTCGATCGAACAGGCCATCGAGGCCGAGGCGCAGGCGCAGGCGATCTGCATGCAGACCGGCGATTTCGAACGTGCCTACCATGCCTTCGTGAACAAGGAGAAACCCGTGTTCGAAGGCGACTGACGCCGCGCCGGGGTCACGCCTCCGGCGGGAGTATTTCGGGAACGATGAAACAGGGGAACGCGCAATGGCGGACAAGACATTCCTGAACTGGCCGTTTTTCGACGAAAGGCACCGCACGCTGTCGGAAGAGCTGGAGGCCTGGTGCGCCGCCAACCTGGGCGCCATCGACCATTCCGATACCGACGCGGCCTGCCGTGCGCTGGTGGCCGGGCTAGGCGAGGCGGGATTCCTGCGCCATTCCGCGGTGGACCCCGAGGGCGGCGGGCTCGATGTCCGGTCGCTTTGCCTGATCCGGGAAACGCTGGCGCGTCATGACGGGCTGGCGGATTTCGCCTTTGCCATGCAGGGGCTGGGCACCGGGGCGATCTCGCTGTTCGGCACCGACGACCAGAAACGCCGCTGGCTGACGCAGACGCGCGCGGGCGCGGCGATTTCCGCCTTTGCCCTGACCGAGCCGCAATCGGGCTCGGACGTGGCGGCCTCGACCCTGACGGCGGAAGAGGATGGCGACGATTTCATCCTGAACGGTGAAAAGACGTGGATTTCAAATGGCGGCATCGCCGGTCTCTACACGCTGTTCGCGCGCACCGGCGAGGGGCCCGGCGCCAAAGGGCTGTCGGCTTTCATCGTGCCTGCCGGGCTGCCGGGTTTCGAGGTGGTCGAGCGGCTGGAGGTGATTGCGCCACACCCGCTGGGACGCCTGAAATTCACCGATTGCCGCATTCCCAAAGATGCGTTGCTGGGCGAACGCGGGCAGGGATTCAGGATCGCCATGTCGGTGCTGGACGTGTTCCGCTCGACCGTGGCGGCGGCGGCGCTGGGCTTTGCCCGCCGCGCGCTGGACGAGGCGCTTGAGCGTGTCACAACCCGCCAGGTGCAGGGCGCGCCGCTTTTCGATCTGCAGATGGTCCAGGGCCATATCGCCGACATGGCGCTGGACGTGGATGCCGCGGCCCTGCTGGTCTATCGCGCGGCCTGGACCAAGGACAGCGGCGCGCCGCGCGTCACGCGCGAGGCGGCGATGGCCAAGCTGTTCGCCACCGACCAGGCGCAGCAGGTGATCGACCGCGCGGTGCAGCTGCATGGCGGCGACGGCGTGCGCAAGGGCCAGAAGGTCGAGGAACTGTATCGCGATATCCGGGCGCTGCGGATCTATGAAGGTGCCTCCGACGTGCAGCGCGTGGTGATCGCGCGGCAGGCGCTGGCGATGCATCAGGGGGGCTGACATGCTGGGACCGAGCGCACATACCGACACCTTCACCCGCGACAACCTGCCGCCCGCGGATCAGTGGCCGGATTTCCTGCTGGACGGGTTCGATTACCCCGACCACCTGAATATCGGGGTCGAACTGACCGACGCGATGGTCGAAAAGGGGCATGGCGACCGCACCGCCCTGATCGGCAACGGGCGGCGGCGCACCTACAAGGAACTGTCGGACTGGACCAACCGGCTGGCCCATGCGCTGGTCGACGACCTGAAGGTCAAGCCGGGCAATCGCGTGCTGATCCGCTCGGCCAACAACCCGGCGATGGTGGCGGCATGGCTGGCGGTGACCAAGGTGGGCGCGGTCGCGGTCAATACCATGCCGATGCTGCGCAAGGGCGAGCTGTCCAAGATCGTGGACAAGGCCGAGATCACCCATGCGCTGTGCGACACGCGGCTGATGGACGAGATGACCGCCTGCGCCAAGACCTCGAAATTCCTGAAAACGGTGGTCGGGTTCGACGGCACCTCGAACCACGATGCCGAGCTTGACCGGCTGGCGCTGGAAAAACCCGTGCGGTTCGAGGCGGTGAAGACGGGCCGCGACGACGTGGCATTGCTGGGCTTTACCAGCGGCACGACGGGATCACCCAAGGCGACGATGCATTTCCACCGCGATATCCTGATCATCGCCGACGGATATGCGCGCGAGGTGCTGAACGTGCAGCCCGACGACGTGTTCGTCGGCTCGCCGCCGCTGGCCTTTACCTTCGGCCTTGGCGGGCTGGCGGTGTTCCCGCTGCGCTTCGGCGCGGCGGCGGCGCTGCTGGAAAACGCCTCGCCCCCCAACCTGATCGAGATCATCGAGAAATTCCGTGCAACGGTGTGCTTTACCGCGCCCACCGCCTATCGCGTGATGCTGCAGGCGATCGACGAGGGTGCCGACCTGTCATCGCTGCGGGCTGCCGTCAGCGCGGGCGAAACGCTGCCCGCCCCGATCTACGAAGAGTGGATGGAAAAGACCGGCAAGCCGATGCTCGACGGGATCGGCGCGACCGAGATGCTGCATATCTTCATCACCAACCGTTTTGACGATCACCGTCCCGCCTGCACCGGCAGGCCGGTCACCGGTTACGAGGCCCGGGTGATCGGCGAAGACGGCAAGGACATGCCGCGCGGCCAGATCGGCCGGCTGGCGGTGCGCGGCCCCACCGGCTGCCGCTACATGGCCGACCCGCGCCAGGCCGATTACGTGACGGATGGCTGGAACGTCACCGGCGATGCGTTCTCGATGGACGAGGACGGTTACCTGCATTTCGCCGCACGCAACGACGACATGATCGTCAGCGCGGGCTACAATATCGCCGGACCCGAGGTCGAGGCGGCGTTGCTGGCGCACCCGGATGTGGCGGAATGCGCCGTCGTGGGCGTGGCGGACGACGCGCGCGGCCAGATCGTGCAGGCCCATGTTGTGCTGCGCGCGGGCACCGATGGCGGGGCAGCCATGGCAAAACTGCTGCAGGATCACGTCAAGGCGACGATTGCCCCTTACAAATATCCGCGATCGGTGGTCTTTACCGACGCGCTGCCGAAAACCGAAAGCGGCAAGATCCAGCGGTTCCGCCTGAAAGAGGAGTGACAAGCCATGCGTGCCACCTTTGTTCAACTGCGTTGCAAACCCGGCCAGACCTACAAGGTGGCCGAGCAGGTCATGCTGAAGGAGTTGCATTCCGAGCTGTATTCGACCAGCGGCGACTGGGATCTGCTGATCAAGCTGTACATTCCCGAGGATCAGGATATCGGCAAGTTCATCAACGAGATGCTGGTGGATGTCGCCGGGGTCGAGCGCAGCCTGACCACCCTGACCTTCAAGGCATTCTGAGCAGGGGCATGGCGTTCACCCATCGTCAACAGGTGCTGTTTCGGCACTGCGATCCGGCGCGGATCGTCTTTTTCCCGCGCTATTTCGAAATGCTGAACGACGTGGTCGAGGCGTTCTTTGCCGCCATCCCCGGCGAGGCGTTCCACGAGATGCACCCCGATCGTGGCGTGCCGACCGCCCGGATCGACACCGAATTCACCGCGCCCAGCCGGCATGGCGACTGGCTGGATTTCACGCTGGCATTCACCCGCGTCGGGCGCAGCAGCGTCACGACGCGATTTGTCTGTACCTGCGGCGGCGAAACGCGGCTGACCGCCCGGTCGGTGCTGGTCCATGTCGGGCCTGACCTGCGGCCGATGCCGTGGTCCGACGCGGCACGCGGCGCGCTGCTGGCGCATCAGGAGGAGGAAATCGCATGACGAACCGCATCATTCATCCCGAGGGCTGGGCTCCGGCCAGGGGCTATGCCAACGGTGTGCTGACCGAGGACGGCACGCTTTATGTCGGCGGGCAGATCGGCTGGACCGCCGGGCAGGTGTTCGAGGCGCATGATTTCATCGGGCAGATGGAGCAGGCGCTGAAGAACATCCTGGCCGTCGTCGAGGCCGCGGGCGGCGGGCCCGAGCACCTGACCCGGCTGACCTGGTATGTCACGGACAAGCAGGAATACCTGGCCCACCAGGCCGAGATCGGGCGCAGCTACCGGTCCGTTTTCGGGCGCAATTTTCCGGCGATGACGATGGTCGTCGTTTCGGCTTTGGTCGAGGACGAGGCGCAGATCGAGATCGAGGCGACGGCGAAGATCCCGCAGGCTTAGGCCAAGGCCGGGCAGCCGCCTCCGGCGGGAGTATTTTTCCGAACGATGAAGGGGGCGGGCCTGTTTTGCTTGACCAGCGGGCAGGGGGACATGAAGTTGCGTCCATGACAGAGCAGAAGAATGCCCTCCGCCCGGTCGCCGAAATCGCCGACATGCGCATCCCCCTGTCCGATGGCTGCCAGCTGTCGGCCCGTGTCTGGATGCCTGCGGATGCGGGCGACGATCCGGTGCCCGCGATCCTGGAATACCTGCCCTATCGCAAGCGTGACGGAACGACGGCGCGCGATGCGCTGACCCATCCGTGGTTCGCCGCGCGCGGTTATGCCTGCATCCGTGTCGACATGCGTGGCAATGGCGACAGCGACGGGCTGATGGCGGATGAATACAGCCCGCAGGAGCTGGACGACGCGGTCGAGGTGATCGGCTGGCTGGCGGCGCAGCCCTGGTGCTCGGGCCGGGTGGGCATGATGGGAATCAGCTGGGGCGGGTTCAACGGCTTGCAGGTGGCCTATCTGCAGCCTGAGCCGCTGAAGGCCGTGATCTCGCTGTGCTCGACGGTGGACCGCTTTGCCGATGACATCCACTACAAGGGCGGTTGCCTGCTGAACGAGAATTTCGGCTGGTCGTCGGTGATGTGGGCCTATTCCTCGCGCCCGCCCGATCCGGCCCTGCGGGACGACTGGCGCGACCTCTGGCTGCACCGGCTGGAGAACGAGCCGTTCCTGATCGCAACCTGGCTGCGCCACCAGCGGCGGGATGCCTATTGGCAGCACGGCTCGATCTGCGAGGATTTCAGCCGGATCAGGGCGAAGGTGCTGGCGATCAGCGGTTGGGGCGACGGATACCTGAACACGGTGCCGCACCTGGTGCGGAACATTCCGGGCACCAAGGGCATCAACGGGCCATGGATTCACAAATACCCGCATTTCGCCGTGCCCGAACCGCGCATCGGGTTTCTGCAGGAGGCGCTGCGCTGGTGGGACCGCTGGCTCAGGGATATCGACACCGGGGTCGAGGGCGACCCGGCCTATCGCCACTACCTGATGGACGGGGCGCGGCCCGACCGATCCTATGCCGAGCGTCCGGGGCGGTGGCTGGCCGATCACGATACCGAATGGCCGCAGCAGGTCTGGCATCTGTCGCCGGGCCAACTGGGCGGTATGGCCGCGCCGCTGGACGGGGCAATCGCCTCGCCGCAGACATGCGGGATGGAATGCGGCGAATATTACGGTGGGTCCGCCGGGCCGGAATGGCCGGGCGACCAGCGTGGCGACGACGCGATGTCGGCCTGTTTCGACAGCGCGCCGCTTGGGGCGGATGCGGATATCGTCGGCGCCCCGATCCTGCGCCTGAAGCTGAGCGCCGGCAGGCCGCAGGCGCAGATCGCCGTGCGGCTGTGCCACGTGCACCCGGACGGAGCCAGCACGCGGATCACCTGGGGCCTGCTGAACCTGTCGCACCGTGCGGGATCGGCCGAGCCGCGGCCGATGGTGCCCGGCGTGGCGGAAGAGGTCGAGGTCGTGCTGGATCATGTCGCCTATCGCGTGCCGGCAGGGCACCGGATACGGCTGGCCGTCAGCACGGCCTATTGGCCGATGATCTGGCCCGCGCCTGATGCCGCGACCGTCACCCTGCTGGAAGGTGACTTGCGGCTGTCCATACGTGACCGTGCCGGTGGTAATGAATGGACGTTCCCGCCGCCCGCCGCCGCCCCGCCGCAGGAGGTCGAGATCCTGCGCCCCGATACCGAACGGCGCGAGGTCACGACCGACATGGTCAGCGGCATCGTCACCCATTACATCGAGCGTGACGCCGGCAAGCGGCGCGATCTCGGGCACGGGCTGGTCTCGGGCGGGGTGGCGCGGGAATGGTGGGAAATCCATCCCGACGACCCGCTGAGCGCCCGCGCCCGCACGCACTGGACCGAAGAGGTCGAACGCGGCGACATCCGCACGCGGACCGAAACCTTTGCCGGGATGTGGGCCGATGCGACCCATTTCCATGTCGAGGGGCGGCTGGAAGCTTATGAAAACGACCGCCTGATCCTTGAGCGCAAGGTCGCCGATAGGATTCCACGCGACCACATGTGACGGGATGATGTCGCAAACAGACCTGTCATGTCGGAAATCATCAAAGTTTTGACTTGAAGCGCGCGGCGCAATCGGCATTCTTGACGGCAAAGTCAATAACCCGCCCGGCAGACCGGACAGGGACCAAACAACGGGGAGAACCGCATGAAGAACCAGATCGACTATCTCAAGCTACGCGCGGCGCTGGGCCATATCAGCCGCCGCGAATTCATGGGTCGCATGGGCGCGCTGGGCGTGTCGGCGGCGCTGGCGAACACGATGCTGGCCGGCGCGGTCAGGGCCGCCGGCCCGCAAAAGGGCGGCACCATCCGTGTCGGCATCCAGGGCGGCGGTTCGGGCGACAGCCTCGATCCGGCGCTGGCGGCAAATGCCACCGCGACGATGGTTTCGCAGATGTGGGGTGAAACGCTGGTCGAGCTGAAAGAGGGCGGCGGCCTCGAAGGCCGGGTTGCCGAAAGCTGGAGCTCGACCCCGGACGCCAAGACCTGGACCTTCAAGATTCGCTCCGGCGTCACCTTCTCGAACGGCAAGACCGTCACTGCCGAGGATGTTCTGGCCACGCTGGAACGCCACTCCGGCGAAGACACCAAATCGGGTGCGCTGGGGCTGCTGCGCGACATCACGGGTATGCGCGCCGAGGGCGACAGCTTTGTGATGGAACTGAACCAGCCGAATGCCGACTTGCCCTACCTGATGGCGGATTATCACCTGATCATCCAGCCCAATGGCGGCAAGGACGATCCGACCGCGGGTATCGGCACCGGGCCCTATGTGGTGAAATCGGCAGAGCCGGGTGTCCGGTTCGTGTTCGAAAAGTACCCCGATCACTGGGACAGCAACCGCGGCCACGCCTCGACGGTCGAGATGATCGTCATCAACGACGACACCGCCCGCATGGCGGCGCTGCAATCGGGACAGGTGGACATGGTGAACCGTGTGCCGCCGCGCACAGCCGCCCTTGTGGACCGTGCGCCCAATATCACGGTGAACAGCAAGTCGGGCCCGGGCCATTACGTGTTCATCATGCATTGCGATACCGCGCCCTTCGACAACAACGATGTGCGTATGGCGCTGAAATACGGCATCAACCGGCAGGAAATGGTCGACAAGATCCTGTTCGGTTATGGCTCGGTGGGCAATGACACACCGATCAACGCCTCCTATCCGCTGTTCACCGACTTCGAACAACGCGAATACGACCCGGACAAGGCGGCGCATCACTGGAAGAAATCCGGCGCCACCGATCCGATCCTTCTGCGTACCTCGGACAACTCTTTCCCCGGCGCGCCGGATGCGGCGGCGCTGTTCCAGCAAAGCTGCGCCCAGGCCGGTATCCCGGTCGAGATCAAGCGCGAGCCGAATGACGGTTACTGGTCCGAGGTCTGGAATGCGCAGCCCTTCTGCACCTCGTACTGGGGCGGGCGGCCAACGCAGGACCAGATGTTCACCACCGCTTACCTCTCGACCGCCGACTGGAACGACACGCGCTTCAACAACGAAACCTTCGACCAGTTGCTGCTGGCGGCGCGCGCCGAACTGGACGAGGCCAAGCGCACGCAGATGTATTCCGACATGTCGACCATCGTGCGCGACGAGGGCGGGCTGATCTGTCCGATGTTCAACGATTTCGTCGACGCGCTCAGCGATCGCGTGGCCGGTTACGTCCAAGGCGGCCCCGGTTACGAATTGATGAACTTCTTTGCCCCGGTGAAGATGTGGGTCGCCGCCTGAGATGGTGCCTGCACTGAAATTGGTGGTCCAGCGTGTCGCGCTGGGCCTCCTGCTTCTTTTTCTCGTGTCCGTCCTGATCTTTGCGGGCACGCAGATCCTGCCGGGCGATGTGGCGCAATCCATCCTCGGCCAGTCCGCCACGCCCGAGGCGCTGGCGAACCTGCGCGCCGAACTGGGCCTGAACGAACCGGCTGTGACCCGCTATCTGGATTGGCTGTTCGGTGCGTTGCAGGGCGATCTTGGAACCGCCCTGACCAACGGGGCCAGCATCTCGGAAAGCCTGGGCCGGCGGCTGGGCAACACGATGTTCCTGGCCTTCTGGGCGGCCGTCGTTGCCGTGCCGCTGGCGATCTTTCTGGGCCTTCTGGCCGTGCGCTATCGTGACCGCTGGCCGGACAAGCTGATTTCGGGGGTCACGCTGGCCTCGATCTCGATCCCGGAATTCCTGATCGGCTATGTGCTGATGTATTTCGTCGGGGTGAAGCTGGGCCTTGCCCCCTCGGTCGCCATGATCAACGACACGATGAGCCTGGGCCAGAAACTTCATGCCATCGCGCTGCCGGTGGCGGTTCTGACGCTGGTGGTGCTGGCGCATATGATGCGCATGACCCGCGCCGCCATCCTGAACGTGATGCAATCGGCCTATATCGAAACGGCCGAGCTGAAGGGCCTCTCGATGTTCACGATCATCTGGCGCCATGCCTTTCCCAATTCCATCGCGCCGATCGTCAACGTGGTGATGCTGAACCTGGCCTATCTGGTGGTCGGTGTCGTGGTGGTCGAGGTGGTGTTCACCTATCCCGGCATGGGGCAATACCTGGTCGATCACGTCTCGAAACGCGACGTGCCGGTGGTGCAGGCCTGCGGGCTTGTCTTTGCCGCCGTCTATATCGGGCTGAACATGATTGCCGATATCGTGTCGATCCTGTCGAACCCGCGTCTGAGGCATCCGAAATGACGAAGAACATTCCCATAGCGGCCGCCATCGGCCTGTTCTTCACGGCGCTTTATTTCCTGATGGCGATCCTTGCGCCCTGGATCGCGCCCTACGGCATGGCCGAGGTCGTGGGCGGCGTATGGGAACCGCCAAGCGCCGAACACCTGATCGGCACCGACAATATCGGGCGCGACCTGCTGACGCGGATGATCTATGGCGGGCGCACCACGATCTTCATCGCCACCGCCGCGACCGTCCTGTCCTTCACCACCGGGTCGGTTCTGGGGTTCCTTGCGGCAGTCATGGGCGGCTGGGTCGATCAGGTGATGAGCCGTTTCGTCGACCTGCTGATGTCGATCCCGTCGCTGATCTTTGCGCTGGTCGTGCTGTCGGTGATGCCGGTGACGGTGCCCGTGCTGATCGTCGTGATGGGCCTGCTGGACAGCACGCGCGTCTACCGGCTGGCCCGCGCGGTGGCGGTGGATATCAACGTGATGGACTATGTCGAGGCCGCCAAGCTGCGCGGCGAGGGGCGTATCTGGATCATCTTCCGTGAAATCCTGCCCAATGCGCTCAGCCCGCTGGTGGCCGAGATGGGGCTGCGCTTCATCTTCATGGTGCTGTTCGTGTCGACCCTGTCCTTCCTCGGGCTGGGTGTGCAGCCGCCTGCCGCCGACTGGGGCGGGATCGTGAAGGAAAACAAGGACGGCATCGTTTACGGCATCGGCGCGGCGCTGTGGCCGGCGGTGGCGATCGCCACGCTGGCGATCAGCGTCAACCTGGTGGCGGACTGGGTGCTTAACCGCACCACCAGCCTGAAAGGGGGCCGGGGATGAGCGAACCGCGCGATTCCTTGCTGAAAGTGCGCGATCTCAGGATCGGCGCGACCGTCTATCCGCCCGGCGAAAAGCCGCACGAGATCGAGATCGTGCATGGCGTCAGCTTCGACCTGGAACCGGGGCGCGTGCTGGGGCTGATCGGGGAATCCGGGGCGGGGAAATCCACCATCGGACTGGCCTCGATGGCCTATGGCCGCGGCGGGGTGAAGATCACCGGCGGCGAGGTCCGGGTGAACGGGCGCGATATCCTGAAAACGTCGCTATCCGACCTGCGCCGCCTGCGCGGGGGCGAGGTGACCTATGTCAGCCAGTCGGCCGCCGCCTCGTTCAACCCGGCCAAGCCCATCATGGAGCAGGTGACCGAGGCCGCGGTGCGCCACGGCAAGTTCACCCGCAAGCAGGCCGAGGACCGCGCGGTCGGGCTGTTCCGCAAGCTGGGCCTGCCGAACCCGGAAACCATCGGGAAACGCTATCCGCACCAGGTATCGGGAGGGCAGTTGCAACGCTGCATGACGGCGCTGGCGCTGTGCCCCGAACCCGATCTTGTGGTGTTCGACGAACCCACCACGGCGCTGGACGTGACCACCCAGATCGACGTGCTGATGGCCATCAAGGAGGCGATCCGCGATACCGGCGTGGCCGCGATCTATATCACGCATGATCTGGCCGTGGTGGCGCAGGTCAGCGACGATATCATGGTGCTGAAACTGGGTGACATGGTCGAATACGGCACCACCGACCAGATCATCAACAACCCGCAGGAAGAATATACTCAGGCGCTGGTGTCCGTCCGGTCGATCCGGCACGAGGAAAAGCAGCCCACCGATACCCCGTTGTTGCAGGTCGAGAACGTGACCGCGCGCTACAAGGGCACGAAATTCGACGTGCTTAAGGATGTAAACGTGGAGCTGCACCCCGGTCAGACGCTGGCGGTGGTGGGCGAAAGCGGCTCGGGGAAATCGACGCTGGCGCGGGTCATCACCGGGCTGTTGCCGCCGGGCGCGGGCCGGATCGTCTTTGACGGGCACGAGCTGACGCCCGACCTGGCCACGCGCCCGCGCGACGACCTGCGCGAATTGCAGATGATCTACCAGATGGCCGACGTGGCGATGAACCCGCGTCAGACCGTGGGCACGATCATCGGCCGCCCGCTGGAGTTCTATTTCGGGCTGAGAGGGGCCGAGAAACGCCGCCGCGTGCAGGAATTGCTGGATGAGATCGAGATGGGCGAGGGGTTCATCGACCGCTACCCGGCCGAGCTGTCGGGCGGGCAGAAGCAGCGCGTGTGCATCGCCCGCGCGCTGGCCGCCAAGCCCAAGCTGATCATCTGCGACGAGGTGACATCGGCGCTCGATCCGCTGGTGGCCGACGGCATCCTGAAGCTGTTGCTGAATCTGCAAAAGATCGAGGATGTGGCCTATCTCTTCATCACGCACGATCTGGCCACCGTGCGCGCCATCGCCGACAGCATCGCGGTGATGTATCAGGGGCAGGTCGTGCGCTATGGGACGAAAAGCGAGGTGCTCAGCCCGCCCTTCGACGACTACACCGACCTCCTGCTCAGCTCGGTGCCGGAAATGCGGCTGGGCTGGCTGGAGGACGTGATCGCCAGCCGCAGGATGGAAAGCGCGGGGAACTGAGCCCGCGATGCGGTGGTGATGCATGAAACGCAAGCTTCTTCTGATCATTCTGGACGGTGTGCCGCTGCGCAACTGGACGCGGCTTTTCGGCAATCTTGAAGGCTGGGTGCAGTCGGGCGCGGCGCGGCGCTGGACCATGCGCTCGGTGCTGCCGTCGATCTCGGCCTCGTGCTATGCCTCGATCCACACCGGGATCACCCCGCAGGAACATGGCTGCACGGGCAATGGCAACGTGTTCTATCTGGACAAGCCCGATATCTTTGCGCAGGTGCGCGCCGCCGGTGGTGTGACCGGGGCGGTGGCGCATTCGTTCTGGTCCGAGTTCTTCAACCGCGCGCCGTTCGATCTGGTGCGGGATATCGAATATGACGAACCCGCCAGCGCCACGATCAATCACGGGCGGTTCCACACGATGACCGGCTACGGGCTGATCAACCAGATGACGCCTTCGGACGTGGACCTGTTTGCCACGCTGACCAGCCTGTGCGCACGGTTCGGCCTGGATTACGGGCTGCTGCATACCTGTACGCTGGACAGCATGGGGCATCGCTTTTTCCACGAAAGCCGGGAGATGGATCACGCCTGCGCCGTGATGGACGAGATGCTGGCCCCCTTCATCCCGAAATGGCGCGCGATGGGGTACGAGGTGATCGTGACCGCCGATCACGGCCAGGATGCGCGTGGCCATCATGGCGGGCACGACCCGTTGCAGCAGGATTTCGCGCTTTACTATTTCGGCGATGGCGACGGACCCGCACCCGATACGCCGCTTGACCAGTTGCAACTGGCATCGAGTATCCTGCGCCTGCTGGGCGCACCCGTTCCCGAAACGATGCAGGCCGAGCCGTTCCTGCGCTGACGGGCTGACAGTCGCATTTTCGCCGTAATTGGTGCGGATTTCAGGATTTTCCCAGTGGGATATTCCCGCAACATTTTGGTTTTCCCACAGTATTTTGTGTGCGCGGGTAAAAAACCATCTTTCGAATGTGTCGAAAATAAGGTAACGTTTGCCGCACAATAACAGGCGCCGTCGGTAAATCGTGCGCCAAGAGGCAAAGAGTGGTGTTGTTATGAAGGCGATTGAGTTCGTCGTCCGTACTAGTATGGGCGCAGTTGAGCGCGGTGAAATCCCCCAGAACGAAACAATGACAAAGCTCGCTGTCCCCGGCGGCGCCGAGATGTCGTTGAATCTGCGGCAGATGGATCTGCAGGGCTTCAGCCGTATCGGAAACGACTTGGAAATTGTCCTGGCGGACGGGCGGGTTATCCTTCTCGAGGATTACTATGTCGGTGGCGAACCGGCGGCGCGCCTGTTCATCAGTGCCGACGGATACCTCAGCGAGGTAACGCTGGCCGAAGGGTCGGACGGGGTGCTTTACGCGCAATACGGCCCGACCGAGCAATGGGGCAAGTGGAGCCCCTCGGACGATCTGATCTTTGTCGGCGATCCCGAGGTCGCCGTGGCCGACGCCTATGCGGCGGGCGATAACGAGGTCAGCATGTTGGGCGCCGCCCTGCTGGGTGGCGGTGGCCTTGGCGGCCTGGCGGCCGGCGGGGCCGCGGCGCTGGGCGGTGCGGCCTTGCTGGCCGGCGGCGATGGCAGCGATGGCGGCAAGGACGGCAACGGCGGTGCTGGCGACGGTGGCGGCACTGGCGGGACCGACCGGATCGTGCCCACGGTGAACGAAAAAGGCGTGATCGAGATCGGCGGCGACGAGGCCGTGGCCAACGGCCCCTCGGTTTCGATCTCGGGCACCGGCGCGCCGGGCGCCACGGTCGACGTAACCATCGGCGGCGAAAGCGAAAGCACGACCGTTGGCGATGACGGAACGTGGGAAGTGACCTTTGACGATGGCACTTTCCCGGCCGATGGCAGCCATGACACGGCGGTGGTTGTCACCGATCCCGATGGCCATGTGACCGGAATCGAAGGCCCCGATGTGGTCATCGACACGACCGCGCCCGAACTGGGCTTCACCGACGGGACCAGATCGGTGGGCGACATCACCAATGGCGAGGATCATACCGATGGCGTGGAAATCGCCGGCACGGGTGAGCCGGGCGCCAGCGTTTCCGTCGTGGTGGGCGGGGCAAGCTATGACACGGTGGTCGGCGGCGACGGAACCTGGGGCGTGGTCGTCGATACCGCGACCCTTGGCACGGGCGAATACGAGGCCGGTATTACCGTCACCACGACCGACAGCTTCGGCAACAGCGCCGTCTTTACCGACAGCGTGGTGATCGACACGCAATCCTTCATCGAGATTTCGCCCGCGCCGGTCACGTCCGACAACGTGGTCAATCACGACGAACGCCTGAATGACGGCGTGACCCTGACCGGCACGACCGAGCCGGGCGCCAGTGTCGAGATCACGCTGGGCGGCGTTACCCGTCCGGCACAGGTGGATGGCAGCGGAAACTGGAGCGTGACCTTCCCAGCGGGCGATCTGCCCACCGGCGAAACCACGGCCGATGTTCTGGCGGTCACGACCGATGCGGCGGGCAACACCGCCAGCACCACGGGCAGCGTGCGGTTCGATACCGAGGTGCGGAACTTCACGCTCGGCAACGTGCCGGGCGGTGCCGACGGTGTGATCAACGCGGCCGAGGCCGATGCCGGCCTTGTGGTCAGCGGCACGACCGAGCCCGGTTCGCGCGTGACGGTGCAACTGGGGCAGGCGGTGGTTCAGGCCAGCGTCGACGATCAGGGCGTCTGGACCGCGACGATCCCGCAGGGCCAGATCGCGCGGGGCGAATATATCGCGACGATGACCGTCACCTCGACCGACATGGCCGAAAACGTCGCCACGATCACCGAGCAGGTGCGGGTCGATACCGATGCGGGCATCCTGACGCTCAGCCAGGCGCCGATCGAGGGCGACAACGTCATCAACGCACAGGAAAGCCTGGATGGCGTGGTGATCCGCGGCACCGCCGATCCCGGTGCGACGGTTCAGGTCAGCCTTGGCGGCGTGACCCGCAGCACGGTGGCCGACGGCAATGGCAACTGGCAGCGCCTGTTCACCCACGCCGAGATACCGGCAGATACCGACAGCGCGCCGATCGTGGCCACGACCACCGACGACGCCGGCAACACGCGCACGGTGACCGGCAGCGTCGGCGTCGATACCGTGGTGGAAAGCCACTCGCTCGCCACGTCGCAGGTTGCGGGCGATGGCGTCATCAACGCGGCCGAACAGTCCGGCATCGTCGAGGTTACCGGCACGGTCGAGCCGGGCTCGGTCGTGACGGTCACGATTGCGAATATCCCGCAGCAGGCCGTGGTCCAGCCCGACGGAAGCTGGACCGCCCGTTTCCCGGCCGGTGCGCTGCCCACGGGCGAGGGAACGCTGGACGTGACTGTCCGCTCGGTCGACCGGCATGGCAACGTCGCCACGCTGAACGACACGGTCGAGCTGGACACCTACGTCAATCAACTGAACACGACCGGCGATCCGACCGGCGGCGACGGCGTGGTCAACCTGGCCGAGGCGCAGGCCGGGCTGAGCCTGTCGGGGCAGGTCGAACCGGGGTCGGGCGTGCTGGTCACGGTGGCGGGCATGTCCTACGAGGCCACGGTAACCGCCGGCGGCCACTGGACGCTGGATCTGCCCTTCGGGGCGATCCCGGCCGGGCAGGACAGTGTCGATCTGGATATCGCGGCCACGGATGCGGCGGGTAATACCCACAGCATCACGCAAACGCTGGCGCTGGATTTCGACGTGCCCGACGTGCCGATCATCGAGGATTACACCCGCAACGTGAGCGGCTATTCCGCGATATCCGTCGACCTGACCGAGAATGACGTCACCGTCTACGAGGTCGACCACGGCGTGCCGGGTGCGCAGGTCGGCGGTGAGGGCCTGCCGATCGACGTCCTCGGGGTCGAAAGGTTCGGCTTTACCCCCGAGATCGCCGATGGCTCGCACCTGATCGTGCAAAGCACCGATGCGGCGGGCAACAGCTCGGGCACCTACCTGGTGCTGGACGAGGCGTCGACCTCTCAGGTGGATCTGTCGAACCCGGCCCTCGGTGCCTTCAACATCGAGGCGATCGACCTGCAATTCGCCGAGGACAGCCAGCTTACGCTGACCGAGGCGCAGATCAAGGCGCTGTCGGCCAACACCGACACGCTGGTGATCTCGGGCGGGGTGGACGATACGGTGACGATCACCGGCGCCACGCATACCGGCCAGTCGCAGACGGTCGGCGGGCAGGTGCACGACGTCTATACCCTGGGCGATGCCACCGTTCTGATCGACGACGATATCACCACCGTCATCTGACGGTGCCGGTCTTCGGGGCGCGCGCGCGGTTCCATGCGCGCGCGTCCCGGCAATCGAAAGAACAAGCGCCGGGTACAAGGGGCGGTTCATGGGGCAGAGTATGCGTTTCGGGGTTCTGGTTTGCGCGGGGGTGGTGCTGTCGGCCTGCATGGGGCCGGGCGGCACGTCCGGCGATACGGTCACGCGCAACGCCCCGCCGGCCCCGGCCCCGGCCACCGCGCTGGGCGCCGCGCAGGCCGATGCCGAAGGGTCGGTCATCCTCGAAACGCTGATGGCCCGCGAAAGCGCGCTGCCGGATGGCGGCGCCTATGATGCCGTGGCCACCGCGGTTCTGGCCGCCAACAGCCGCGCCGCCGAGGCAGAGCTGCGCAGCGCCAGGCTGCGGGCGCAGGCGGCGGCGAAGAACTGGCTGCCCACGCTCGGCCCGCAGATCAGCCTGACCAGCCTGTCGGACGTGATCGCCTCGCTCGTGGTCGATCAAGTGCTGTTCGACAATGGCCGCAAGAAGGCCGAGCGCGCCTTTGCCCGGGCCGATGTCGAGGTGGCCGCCGTCACGCTGGCGCAGGACACCAACGACCGGGTGTTCACCGCGCTGTCGCTTTATCTCGATGCGCAGAAGGCGCGCGAACGGGCGGCGCTGGCCGCGCGTTCGGAACAGGACATGGCGCATTTCGAATGGATCATGGATCAGCGCGTGCGGGGCGGGGTGTCGAACATGTCCGACCTCAACGTGATCCGGCAGAAGCTGGCCGAGATCCGCGCCGACCGGCAGGCCCAGTCCGAGGCCGCCGCGGCCGCACTGGCCGAGTTGAACGTGATGGCGATCCGCCCGCTGGATGACGTGTCGGGCCTGTCGCCCCTGTCGCCGGCCATGACTGGCGCCGACCCGTTGCCGGTGCTGCTGGCCGAGGCCGAGAAACGGCGCGCGGTCGAGGCGGCCAGGATCGAGCGTGCGGGCTTTCTGCCCGGCGCAAGCGTGGGTGCGGTGCTGGGCGACAACAGCAGCGATCCGGCGCTGAGCGTCGCATCCGACAAGCCGCTGGGCTTTGGCACGGGGGCGAGCCTGAAGGCCGTCGAGGCCGGGAAAGAGGCCGCCGGCCGCAAGGTGTCGCAGGCGCGCGAGGACAGCGGACGCCGGTTGCGCCGGCTGGAAAGCGAGGCGGGCGCACAGGCGCGGCAGCGCGACGAGGCCGGGAAACTGGCGGTGGCGGCAAAGCGCAACCTCGACCTGTTCCAGAGCCAGTATGACGCGGGGCAGCGGCAGGTGATGGATGTGGTGGGCGTCTATGAAACCTATGCCCGCCAGCACGAGGCGGAACTGGACCTGAAATACGGTGCCGCCCGTGCGCAGCTTGAAATCGCGCGTGAACTGGGCCTTCTGGCCGACGGGGGGCAGATTTGACCGCGCGGACCATATCGCTCGGGTCGGTGCGCAGGGGCGGTGCGACCCTGACCGCGATCACCCCCGATCCCGCCGCGCGGCCCACGGTGCAACCCCCCCGCTTCGACGAAAAGAGCACGGCCCGCGCCCGGCTGGCGGTGATCTATGCCGGGCTTCTGGGGGTCGATGCGCTGCATGGCGATATCCTCGAGGCGATGGCGGGCTCAGCGGCGCAGGGGGCCGGGGGGCAGGCGCAGCGTCTGGCCGATGGTCTGCGTGCTGCCGGGTTGATCGCGCGGGTGGAACGCGTGGATGCGCTTATGGCCGATCTGTGGCCGGCGCTGGCGCAGATGACATCGGGGCAGGTCGTGCTGGTGCTGGCGCAGTCGCGTGGCGGCCTGGTGATCTATGATGCCAGTTGCGCCGACAATCGCGCCGATGTGCCCCTGTCCGAGTTTACACCGGTCTTCGCCGGGCAGGTTGTCCGGGCCGAGGCACCGCTGGGCGCGCTGGAAAGGGCGCATGGTCCCGTCATCGCCGGACCGCACTGGTTCTGGGGCGAATTCGCGCGGTTCCGCCGGCCCTTTGCCGAGGTGGCGCTGGGCTCTTTCGTGGCGAACCTGCTGGCGGTGGCGGTCGCGCTGTTTTCGCTGCAGGTCTATGACCGGGTGATCCCGCACCAGTCCGAGGCGACGCTTTGGGTGCTGGCCATCGGCGCGATGATCGCCCTGCTGATGGAGGCCGCGCTCAAGATCGCGCGGGCGCGGCTGATCGACGGGGCGGGGCGGCAGATCGACCTGAACGTGCAGCAACTGTTGATGGCGCGCCTGCTGGGAATGCGTTCGGACACGCGGGGGCGGATGCCCTCGCAGCTGTTCAGCGCGATGCGCGAATTCGGCTCGGTGCGCGAGTTCTTTACCGCCTCGACGGTGTCGTCGCTGGCGGACATCCCCTTTATCTTCGTCTTTCTGCTGCTGGTCGCCTCCATCGCCGGCAGCGTGGTCTGGGTGCTGGTCGCGGGCGCGGTGCTGATGGTGGTGCCGGGGGTGTTCCTGCAAAAACGCATGATCCGGCTGACGCAGGAAACGCAAGGCGCATCGTCAAAGGCAGGGCGGCTGTTGCACGAGGCGGTGTTCGAGCTTGAAACCATCAAGACGCAGCGCGCCGAGGACCGGTTCCAGCGTATCTGGACCGAACTGACGGCGCTGTCGGCACTGAAATCCAGCGATCAGCGCAAACTGGCCTCGGCCCTGACATTCTGGAGCCAGGGCGTGCAGCAGGCGACCTATGTCACGGCGGTGATCACCGGCACCTACCTGGTCTTTGCCGGGGAATTCACCGTCGGGTCGATCATCGCGGTGGGCATCCTGACCAGCCGGACGCTGGCGCCGCTGACGCAGCTTTCCGGCACGATGGCGCGCTGGGGCAACGTGAAGACCGCGCTTGACGGGCTGGACGGGATCGCCAACGCCGCGCAGGACACCGACGAAAGCCGCAGCTACCTGCGCCGCGAAACCCTGCGTGGCGATTTCACCCTGCGTGAGGTGCTGTTCCGCTATGACGCGGATGGCGCACCGACGCTGGATGTGCCCGCGCTGCAGATCCGCGCGGGGCAGAAGCTGGCGATCCTCGGCGCGAACGGTTCGGGCAAATCGACCTTTCTGAAACTGCTGTCGGGGCTTTACGCGCCTGAACGGGGCACGGTGCTGGTCGACGGCACCGACATGGCCCAGATCGAGCCGCGCGACCTGCGCCGCATGATCGGTTACCTGGGGCAGGATGTGCGCCTGTTCGCCGGCACCCTGCGCGACAACCTGAACCTCAACCTCTTCGAACGCGATGACGAACGGCTGCTTTGCGCGCTGGATTTCGCCGGGCTGGGGCCGTTCGTCCGGTCGCATCCAAGGGGGCTGGACCTTGAAATCCGCGATGGTGGGCAGGGGCTGTCGGTGGGGCAGCGCCAGTCGATCGGCTGGGCGCGGCTGTGGTTGCAGAACCCGCCCGTCTGCTTGCTGGACGAACCCACCGCGGCGCTGGACCAGGTGCTGGAAACCACGCTGGTCAGCCGCCTGTCGCAATGGCTGGAGGGGCGCACGGCGATCATCGCCACCCATCGTGTGCCGATCCTGTCGCTGACCGACCGCACGCTGATCCTGCAAAACGGCCGCATGGCCGTGGACGGGCCGCGTGACCAGGTGCTGGCGCATCTGGCCAAGGCAAAGGGGAGCTGAGCGATGGCCTCGGCAAGCCCCGACCTGGCCGCGCAACTGCACGACCGTCTGAAGGGGGCGTCGCTGATCGTCTGGCTTTGCGCGGCTTCGGTCCTGCTGTTCCTTGTCTGGGCGGCCTTCGCCTGGATCGACGAGATCGTGCGCGCCGAGGGTGAGATGATCTCGTCCTCGCGGCCGCAGATCATCCAGAACCTCGAAGGGGGTATCCTGGCCGAGTTGTTGGTGCGCGAAGGCGACGTGGTGCAGCAGGGCGACGTGCTGGCGCGGCTGCATGGCACGCAGTTCCGGTCCTCGGTGGACGAGGTGGGCGAACAGATCCGCGCGCTGGATATCCGGCGCCTGCGGCTGGAGGCGGAACTGGCGGGACAGTTCGATTTCCAGGTGCCCGCCGATCTGGCGCAGGCCTCGCCCGAGATCGTGGCGTCGGAACGCGCGCTGCTGAAGGCGCGGCAATCCGATTACGTCGCCAGCCGCGACGGTGCGCAGAAGGTGCTGGATCAGACCGCTGCGGAACTGGCGCTGATGGAAAACCTGCTCCGCAAGAACGTCGTCGCGCTGATCGAGGTGACGCGCGCCCGCAAGGCCCATGCCGATGCGCAGGCACGCCACGACGAGGTCGTGACCCAAACCGAACTGGAGCGGGCGCAGGACTATTCCGATACGCTCAAGGAACTGGCGACGCTGCGGCAGACCCTCAAATCCGGGCTGGACCAGTTGAACCGCACGGTGCTGAAGGCGCCGATGCGCGGGATCGTCAACAACCTTGGCATCACCACGATCGGCGGGGTGGTGCGGCCGGGCGAAGAGATCCTGCAGATCATCCCGCTTGACGAGGAGCTTTTCGTCGAGGCGCGGGTCAAGCCCGAGAACATCGCCAATATCCGCCGCGGGCAGGCGGCGACGATCAAGCTGAGCGCCTATGACTACACGATCTTCGGCACGCTCAGGGGGCAGGTCGATGTCATTTCCGCCGACACGTTCAAGGACGAGCGCGCGCGCGACCCCGACGCCAGCGCGCATTACAAGGTGACGTTGCGGGTGGATATGGAGCATCTGACCGACCGTCAGGCCGGTGTCGAGATTCGCCCCGGAATGCAGGCCAGCGTCGAATTGCACACCGGGCAGAAAACCGTGCTGCAATATCTGCTGAAACCACTTTATAAATCCCGCGAGGCGTTGCGCGAACCCTGAAACGAAGGAGGCCCCGATGCGTGGAAAGCTGCGGTTCGGTCTGGTCCTGGCGATCCTGCTGGGCGGCGTGGCGCTGGTGACGGCGCCGGGGCAGGGGGCCGGTGAGCTGAAACTGCGCGCCGCGCTGGAGCGTGAACTGGCCCGCGCCGATCCCGACAGCGCCGGGGGGCCGCTGGGCAAGGTCGCCCTTGCGGCCTGCAAGCTTGACCCTGACAGCTGCTACAGCTTGATGCGCGACCAGATCGAAACGCATTACGAACATCGCATGGTCTACAGCGTTTTCACGGTCGAGGGGTTCGGCAAGACCGCCACCTGCTATGGCGCCTTCACGCGCTATGTCTGCCCCGGTGGCGTCGTCGATATCGGTGGCTGAGCGCGCTCAGTGCTCTATCCAGATGGTCACGGGGCCGTCGTTCAGCAGCTCGACCTTCATATCCGCGCCGAACCGGCCCTTTTCGGTCGGCACACCCTCGGCTGAGAGGCGGGTGGCAAAGTAATCGTAAAGACGCTCGCCCTCGTCCGGGCTGGCGGCGGTGGAAAAACCGGGCCTGTTCCCGCGCGAGGTGTCGGCGGCCAGCGTGAACTGGCTGACCACAAGGGCCGAGCCGCCGATATCGCGCAGCGACAGGTTCATCTTTCCGGCGTCGTCCTTGAAAATGCGCAGCTTGGCGATCTTGGCGGCAAGCGTGTCGGCCTGCGCCTCGGTATCGCCCTGCATTGCGCAGATCAGGATCAGCAGGCCCGGCCCGGTCCGGCCGATGACCTGACCATCCACCACCACGCTGGCATGGGCCACCCTTTGCAGCAGCGCCCGCATCAGCCGGCACCCGGTTTCACGCGGTTCACATGGCCCATCTTGCGGCCCGGTTTGCATGTCACCTTGCCGTAAAGATGCAGCGCGGCGTGCGCTTCGCGCGCGATCTGCGGGATACGGTCGATATCGTCGCCGATCAGGTTTTCCATCACCACGTCGGAATGGCGTTTGCCATCGCCCAGCGGCCAGCCCGCGACCGCGCGGATATGCTGTTCGAACTGGTCCACCGCACAGCCGTTCTGCGTCCAGTGGCCCGAGTTGTGCACGCGCGGCGCGATTTCGTTGACGATCAGGCCCCGGGGCGTGACGAACAGCTCGACCCCCATGACGCCCACATATTCCAGCGCATTGAGGATATTCGCCGCCAAGAGGACCGCGTCGGTGCGCTGTGCGGGGCTTAGCCTTGCGGGCACGGTGGTGCTGCGCAGGATGCCGTCACGGTGCACGTTCTCGCCCGGATCGAAACAGGACACCGCCCCGTCCGCGCCACGCGCCGCGATGATCGAAACCTCGTGGCTGAACTTCACGAACCCTTCGAGGATCGCGGGCGCGCCGGCCATGTCTGCCAGCGCCTGTTGGGCATCGCCGGGCGCCATGATCCGCGCCTGCCCCTTGCCGTCATAGCCGAAGCGGCGGGTCTTCAGGATCGCGGGGGTGCCGATCCGGCCGATCGCGGCGGCCAGGTCGTCGGCGTTGTCCACGGCCGCATAAGGTGCGGTGGCAAGACCGAGGCCGGACAGGAAATCCTTTTCGGTCATCCGGTCCTGGCTGATGCGCAATGCCTCGCGTCCCGGGCGGATCGGGCGCAGGGCGTCCAGTATGTCCAGCGCCGAGGTCGGGATATTCTCGAACTCGTAGGTGATCACATCGACGGCTTCGGCAAAGGCGCGCAGGGCGGCCTCGTCGTCGTAATCTGCCCTGAAATGGCGGTCGGTCACATGGCTGGCCGGGCAGTCGTCGCCCGGTTCGAATATGCAGGTCCTGAACCCCAGGCGGCTGGCGGCGACCGACAGCATCCGCCCCAGTTGACCGCCGCCGAGAATCCCGATGGTCGCGCCGGTGGTCAGCGGATCAGTCATCGCTGGGCACCTCGGGGATCGAGGCCGACAGCGCCGCGCGCCACGCATCCAGCCGGTCGGCCAGCGCGGGATCATGCATCGCCAGCATCTGCGCCGCCAGAAGGCCCGCGTTCTTGGCCCCCGCACCGCCGATGGCCATCGTCGCCACCGGATAGCCGCGCGGCATCTGCAGGATGGAATAGAGGCTGTCGACACCCGACAGCGCCCTGGTCTGGACCGGCACACCGATCACCGGCACCCGTGTCTTGGAGGCCATCATGCCCGGCAGATGCGCGGCGCCGCCGGCACCGGCGATGATCACCTCAAGCCCGCGGTCGACGGCCGTCTTGCCGTAGTCCCACAGCCGGTCGGGGGTGCGGTGGGCCGAAACGATCCGTGCCTCGTAGGGCACGCCAAGCTCGTCCAGGATATCGGCGGCTTCCTTCATTGTGGGCCAGTCCGACTGGCTGCCCATGATGATACCGACCTTGATCTCCGCCATTTACCTGCCTCTTCGCTGCGATGAGAGGCGCACTATACGAAAGGCGCGCGCTTAGGCAATGATATCCGGCGTCAGCCGATCCTCGATCAGCGCAATGCGGTCTTTCAGCAGCAGTTTCTTCTTTTTCAGCCGCTGCAGCGTCAGCTGGTCGGCGGTGGCACGCTCCTGCAACGCGCGGATCGCATCGTCCAGATCGCGGTGTTCGCGGCGGAAAACCTCAAGCTCGACGCGCAGCACCTCGTCGGTTTTCATCGCAAGGTCGCGGGCGAAGTCCGAATGGGCGTTCATGGCTGCTGATTCCGTGGTTGCAAGCGGTCCTTTAACATACTGAAAATGCCCGTTTTCGCAAAGCCCTTGCGCGGGCCTTGGCCAACCCCCATATTTTCAGTGACCGGGCATTGCCGCGATCGGGGTGGCCGGAGAGGACTGTCGCTTTGATAAGGACGTGTCGATGACAAAGCTTACACTCGGGTCGCACCCGTATCTTCTGGGCTTCGAACAGCTCGAGCGGTTGCTGGAACGCAATGCGAAATCCGGCAACGAGGGTTACCCGCCTTTCAATATCGAACAGACCTCGGATCATTCCTATCGCATCACGCTTGCGGTGGCCGGGTTTGCCGAAAACGATCTGAGCATCACCGTCGAGGACCGGCAGCTTGTGATCCGTGGCCGCCAGGGCGACGACAGCGCCGACCGCGTATTCCTGCATCGCGGGATCGCCGCGCGGCAGTTCCAGCGCAGTTTCGTTCTGGCCGACGGTGTCGAGGTGGGCGACGCGATCATGGAAAATGGTCTGTTGCATATCGACCTGACCCGCGCCGAGCCCGAAACGGTGGTGCAGACGATCAGTATCAAAAGGGGGTAAGCGAAATGGATGCGAAATACGATTTCGGCGAAGGCGGCGAAAACCGCATCGTCTATGTCCGGCCGGTAAAGGTGGCGGACCTGCCCGACGAGGTTCAGGCGCAGGTCGGCGATGCCGAGACGCTTTATGCCGTGCATGACGCCAACGGCCAGCAGCTTGCGCTGGTCCGGGATCGCCGCCTGGCCTTCGTGCTGGCACGCCAGCACGATCTGTCGCCGGTCACGGTGCACTGACGCAGCCCGGCGGCGGGCTTGCCGCCGCCGCCAAGTCCTGCCAGTCTCGGGCGTAACGCGCGGGAAAGGCGGGCAGATGTTTACCGAGAAAGAGCTATCCGAGGCACAGGCGCTTGTCGCGCGGCACATGGCGCCGACGGCCGCGCATGACTGGCCGCTTCTGGGGCAGGCGCTGGGCGCCGAAGTGATCGTCAAGCATGAAAACCATGCGCCCACCGGTGCCTTCAAGGTGCGCGGCGGGATCACCTTCATCGACTGGCTGAAACGCAGCCATCCCGAAATGCGCGGCATCGTGACCGCCACGCGCGGCAATCACGGCCAGAGCCAGGCCCGCGCGGCGGTGGCCGCCGGGCTGGAGGCGCGGATCGTCGTGCCGCACGGCAACTCGACCGAAAAGAACGCCGCGATGCGGGCCTATGGCGCCACGCTGATCGAACACGGGCAGGATTTCGACACCGCCCGCGAACTGGCGATGGAAATGGCCGAAAAGGAACCGCTGTTCCCCGTGCCGCCCTTTCACCGCGAACTGGTGCGGGGTGTCGCGACCTATGGGTATGAGCTGTTTTCCCGGCATCCCGACCTCGATGTCGTCTATGTGCCGATCGGCTGCGGATCGGGTATTTGCGGCACGATCGCCGCGCGAGATGCGCTGGGGGCAAAGGCGCGGATCGTCGGGGTGGTTTCGGAACATGCGCAAACCGCCAGACTGTCGGCCGAGGCCGGCGCGCCGATCGAGACCGACAGCGCGCGCACCTTCGCCGACGGGATGGCGGTGCGTGTGCCGGTGCAGGCCGCGCTGGATATCTATGGCCCCGGCACGGATCACATCGGTACCGTCAGCGAGGACGAGATTGCCGCCGCGATCCGGCTGTATTTCACCGCCACGCACAACCTTGCCGAAGGGGCCGGCGCGGCGGCGCTGGCTCTGGCGCTCAAGGAAAAGGACGAGAACGCCGGCAGGAAGGTCGGGCTGATCCTGTCGGGCGGCAATATCGACACCGGCTGGTTTCGGACCGTGCTGGCGGGGCAGGTGCCGGAACCCTGAAAAAAATACGACGGAACCTAGCGCGACATGCGTTAAAGGGAATGTGTTCCGTTTGCATATGAGATTCCCATGACACATGACTCGCCTCGCTACGCGACCATCCAGATCGCCCTGCACTGGGGTATCTTCCTGCTGTTCGCGCTGAACTACATCGTGTCCGACGATATGGGCCGCGCCCTGCGTACCAAGCTGGAAGGGGGCGATCCTGACCAGTTCGCGGCCCTGACCCATCCGCCGGTCGGGCTGGCCATCCTGGCGCTGACGTTGATCCGCATCGCCGTGCGCCTGCGCCTCGGGGCGCCCGCGCTGCCGCCGGGCAAACCGTTGCTGAACAAGCTTGCCCATCTCGGCCACGGCGCGCTTTACCTGCTGCTTCTCGCGGTGCCGCTGTCGGGCATGGCGGCCTGGGGCGCGGGCATCCGCGAGGCCGGTGACGTGCACGAGCTTCTGGTGACCCTGACGGTGCTGGTGATCGTCGGCCACGCGCTTGCCGCGCTGTACCATCAGCTCGTCCTTAAGGACGGGTTGATGGATCGTATCCGGCCTGCGCGGCGCTGAGATCGGCCGACAGGTGGAAAAGAAAAAGCCCGGTCGCAGGACCGGGCTTTATTCGTCTGGTCGGGTGCGGTCAGTGTGCCGCGACCAGCCCCATGCTTTCCAGCGTCAGGATCACCTGGTGGGCGCAATTGTCCACGTCCACGTTTTCGGTCTCGACCCGCAGTTCGGGTTCGACGGGCGCCTCGTAAGGGTCGGAAATCCCGGTGAACTCCTTGATCTTGCCCTCGCGCGCCAGCTTGTAGAGCCCCTTGCGGTCGCGGCGCTCGCACTCTTCCAGCGAGGTGGCGACATGCACCTCGACGAAGGCGCCGTATTGCTCGATCATCTCGCGCACGGCGCGGCGGGTCGCGGTGTAGGGCGCGATCGGCGCACAGATCGCGATCCCGCCGTTCTTGGTGATTTCCGAGGCGACATAGCCGATGCGCTTGATGTTCAGGTCGCGGTGCTCTTTCGAAAAGCCAAGTTCGGACGACAGGTGCTTGCGCACCACGTCGCCGTCCAGCAACGTGACCGGGCGCCCGCCCATCTCCATCAGCTTGACCATCAGCGCGTTGGCGATGGTCGATTTGCCCGACCCGGACAGCCCGGTGAAGAACACGGTAAAGCCCTGTTTCGAGCGCGGCGGCGAGGTGCGGCGCAGCTCGGTCACGACCTCGGGGAAGCTGAACCATTCGGGAATCTCCAGCCCCTCGCGCAGGCGGCGGCGCAGTTCGGTGCCCGAGATGTTCAGGATCGTGACATTGTCCTTGTCCGCGATCTCGTCGTTGGGTTCGTATTGCGCGCGCTCCTGCACATAGACCATGTGTTTGAAATCGACCATTTCGATGCCGATTTCCTCCTGGTGGTCGCGGAACAGGTCCTGCGCGTCATAGGGGCCATAGAAATCCTCGCCCGCGCTGTTCTTGCCGGGGCCGGCATGGTCGCGGCCGACGATCATGTGGGTGCAGCCGTGGTTGCGGCGGATGATCCCGTGCCACACCGCCTCGCGCGGGCCGGCCATGCGCATGGCCAGGTTCAGCAGGCTCATCGTGGTGGTGGCCTGCGGGTATTTGTCCAGCACCGCCTCATAGCAGCGCACGCGCGTGAAATGGTCCACATCGCCCGGTTTCGTCATGCCGACAACGGGGTGGATCAGCAGGTTGGCCTGGCTTTCCTTGGCGGCGCGGAAGGTCAGTTCCTGGTGCGCGCGGTGCAGCGGGTTGCGCGTCTGGAACGCCACGACCTTGCGCCAGCCCAGCTTGCGGAAATAGGCGCGCAATTCGTTGGGCGTGTCGCGGCGGGCGCGGAAATCGTAGTGCACCGGCGGCTGGATGCCGGTGATCGGGCCGCCCAGGTAAACCTTGCCCGCGGTGTGGTGCAGGTAGTTCACCGCCGGATGCGCCAGGTCGTCGGCGCCGAACACCTTTTCCGCCTCGCGCGATTTGTCCGGGGTCCAGCGGTCGGTCACCGTCATGGTGGCAAGGATCACGCCCTCCTGGTCGCGCAGCGCGATGTCCTGGCCCAGTTCCAGCCCCTCGGCGAAATCCCCGGACACGTCCAGCGTGATCGGCATCGGCCAAAGCTGCCCGTCGGCCAGCCGCATGTTTTCGACCACGCCGTTGTAATCCTCTTCGCTCAGGAACCCCTTGAGCGGGTTGAACCCGCCGTTCATCAGCAGTTCCAGGTCGCAGATCTGGCGCGGCGTCAGGTCCAGGCTGGTCAGGTCGCCGGCCTCTACCTTCAGCTTCTGCGCGCTCTCGTAAGAGACGTAGAGTTCGGGGATCGGCGCGAGGTTGGGAATGATCATCTTGTCTCTCTCAATAGGTACTGGGACAGCGGTTTTCGCGGCAGGGCTTAGTCCCGCAGCCCTGTCTTTAGCAAGGGATCGGGTTTCAAAACGTCAAAACAGGGACATTTTCAGGGAGTTCTGTGGCGAACGGGAACCAGCGTCCCGGCTCCCGTCCGATTTCCGTCTGTTTTCCGGCCGGCGAAAGGGACTCAGCCCTCCTGTTCGGCCAGCCACCGCTCGGCATCGAGCGCGGCCATGCAGCCCATGCCCGCGCTGGTGACCGCCTGGCGATAGACATGGTCGGTCAGGTCGCCCGCGGCGAACACGCCGGGGATCGAGGTGCGGGTATTGCCCGGCTCGACCCTGACATAGCCGCCATTGTGCAGTTCGAGCTGGTCCCTGACCAGTTCGCTGGCCGGGGCATGGCCGATGGCGATGAACACACCCTTGCACGGGATCTCGGTGATTTCGCCGGTTTCCACGTGCTTGACGCGCACCGCCTCGACCCCCTTGGGATTGTCGGTGCCGACGACCTCTTCCAGCGTGTGAAACCACATCGGTTCGATCTTGGGATGCTTGAGCAGCCGGTCCTGCAGGATCTTTTCCGCGCGCAGCTCGTCGCGGCGGTGGATCAGCGTGACCTTCGAGGCGAAATTGGTCAGGAACAGCGCCTCTTCCACGGCGGTGTTGCCGCCGCCGACCACCACGATCTCCTGCCCGCGGTAGAAGAACCCGTCACAGGTGGCGCAGGCCGACACGCCAAAGCCCTTGAACGCCTCTTCGCTGTCCAGCCCCAGCCACTTGGCGCGCGCGCCGGTGGCCAGGATCACCGCGTCGGCGGTATAGGTCGTGCCGCTGTCGCCCTTGGCGGTAAACGGGCGTTCGGACAGGTCGAGCGAGGCGATGATATCGCCCACGATCTCGCATCCCATCGCCTTGGCATGGGCCTCCATCCGCACCATCAGGTCGGGGCCCTGCACCTCGGTATCGCCGGGCCAGTTCTCGACCTCGGTGGTGGTGGTCAGCTGCCCGCCCGGCTCGATCCCCTGCACCAGGATCGGCTCCAGCATGGCGCGGCTGGCATAGACGCCGGCGGTATAGCCTGCCGGGCCCGAACCGATGATGAGAACCTTGGTGTGACGTGTCTCTGTCATCCTCGAACCTTCCGTGATTGATTTTCATCCGCTATTATCGGAATGAGAACGGAACCGCAAAAGCCATTTCAGGGCCGGATGCGATGGCCGGGTCGGAACATTGCGAGGTGATTGAATGATAAACGTATTTTCTGCAAGAGGATTGGCCGGCGCGGGTATATGCGTTGCCGCGGCCTTCTGGTTCCAGGGCGCACAGGCATCCGACCTGCCCGAAGGGTGCCGGGTGCTGGATGCCTCCGATGTGATCCGCGTCATGGTGTGCACCAACCCGATGGAGCAGGCTGCGCTGGTCGAGGCCGGAAAGGCCGCGTGTGGGGAGCATCTGCCCTGCGGTGTCTGGATCTGGTCGGACGAACGGGATGCGCCGCAAACTGCCCCGGAAAACCATGACGGGCTGACGCAGGAACAGATCACGACGGCGCAGGGGGTCTGGGTGGCGGAACAGGAAATGTTCGTCGGTATCGAGGCGCTGAGAAAATAACCCGGCCAAGGACGCATGAAAAAGGCCCGCACCACGGTGCGGGCCTTTCTGTTTTCGGGGGCTTTCGCGCGGTTTACGCGGCTGCCCGCTTGCGGCGCACAAAGGCGAAGACGCCGATGACGCTCAGCATCAGGGGCATACCCGCAGGCAGCGGAATCACGCCGTCGCCGCCACCGGTGTCGTCCACGATCCGCTGGATCTTGGCGCTGATTGCGGCCTCGTAATCGGCGAAGTTTTCAACCGCGAACACGAAGCCTGCCTCGGTCGGGTTCGGGAGATCCCCGGCAACCGTCACGTATTCCGACGGGGTCGGCGACGTGATCGCCAGCATGTTGTTGATCTGGCCCGTGGAGAAGCTGCCCACCAGTTCGACGCTGATGCCGTCAACACCCGCTGCAACAGCATTGTTTGCTGCGGTCAGGGTTGCGGACTGGCTCGACGGAGAACCATCGGTCGAAATGTTGTAGAGCGTCAGGGTGTTCTCCATGTCGTAAGGATCGAACAGCGAGGTCAGCCGATTGATTGCATCGTCGGTCTGTGTCGATGAGGTGCCGCTACGGCTATAGCCTGTGATTGCGGACTGGATGGTCCCGATATTGCCCGCGGTCACGATTTGCGGAGTAACGAGATTCGTAACGTCGCTTCCGAACGCGACCACCGAGACGCGGTACTGGACGTCGCCGGTTGTCGGGATCAGTGACAGGGCATTGGCAAGACCTTGCTGCTGCAATGTGAAATCACCAGCGTCAACGCTGCCTGATTTGTCGATCGCGAAGCCGAGGTTCACGATGGTCGCGGCCGATGCGGCCCCGCCCATCACCAGTCCCAGTGCCAGGGCGGCGCCGGTAATCAGTCTGTTGAGTTTCATATTTTCACTCCCCCTTCTGGAATGACTCTTTGGTTTCAAATTTCATGGCCAGCTATCGGGATTGAAAAAACGCCCAGGAAATTCTGATGCGCTGCAACCGGCCGATCAAAGATCCGACCGCCGCCATCGAAACCGTCATGACAGAAATCGTAAACTCTAATCGCAGCGACGCTAACACATTGGCGGCCAACCACGAACACATTTTCACCGCAATCATGCCTGGATTGCGCCTGAACCAGCGCCCTGAACACTATGTTTCCTGGATTGATACAGATGTTTCCCTAATAATATTGCCAGTCCTTGAAACAATATTGCGTGTGCCTGCGGGGTTGTTATAACTTTCTCAAACTTCCAACCAGGAGCGAATCATGCCCGCCACCCGTCTGGATCAGATAGATCGCAAGATCCTTGCCGAACTGCAGGCCGACGGGCGTATGACCAATGTCGAGCTGGCCAAGCGTGTCGGGATATCGGCGCCGCCCTGTCTGCGCCGGGTCCGCACGCTGGAAGAGGCGGGGTACATCCGTGGCTATCACGCCAAGGTGGACGCGCGCGAGCTTGGCTTCGAGGTGCAGGTTTTCGCCATGGTCGGCCTGCAAAGCCAGGCCGAGGCCGACCTGTCGAAATTCGAACAGCGTTGCCGCGACTGGCCGCTCGTGCGCGAATGCCACATGCTGAACGGCGAGGTCGATTTCATCCTGAAATGCGTGGCGCCCGACCTCAGCACGTTCCAGAGCTTCCTGACCGAGGAACTGACCGCCGCCGAGAACGTGGCCAGCGTCAAGACCAGCCTCGTCATTCGCGGCGCCAAGGACGAACCCGGCGTACCCTTCGACGTGCTTGAGGATCGCCTGGCGCGCAGCGCCTGATCCGCGTCAGGCGGCAGGTGCCTCGCTGAGATCGCGTTCGCTCAGGCGCGGATAGGTCAGCGGCCCGAAATCCCCCGGCTGGTCGATATGCGGAAAGATCGACAGGAACAGCGCAAGCTGGCGCGGCGAAAGCGTGCTGCGCAGGCTGATGCCGGGGTGATAGCTTTCCATCGCCAGCCCGCCGACCCGAAGGGTGGAATGCACCGGCAGCGCCAGGTGATACAGTTGCACCGCGCTGGGCGGGGTGACCGGGATGATGGTCGCGCCGTCCTGCAGGGCCGAGACCGGCACCAGCACCTGCGACCGCGGCCCGCCGGTGGGCAGGTTGCGCGGACGATGGATCACGCGCGCCGCGGGGCCGATCAGCAGATCGCGCACCGGCCGGCCGATTCCGAACCCGTCGGTCATGATCCGCGTCAGGCGCCGGCAGCGATCCTGCGGCGTGGCATGGCATGTCAGGCTGCCGCGCCACAGGACAGGGAGCGGGCCGTGCTCCTGCGTCAATACCTCGTCGCCGGGCAGGATGTCCTCGATCGCCACGGGCCCGTCGGGCGTCTGGATCGGCGTGCCGTGGGCAAAGGCCGAAAAGCACTCTTCGAACAAGGCCTTGGAGGGGATGGCATGGGCCGACATCTCGACATCGCCATTGCGCCTTTGCCAGGCGATTTCGATGCGGCGTCGCGGTATGTCGGTTTGCGGGGTATCGGATGCCGCCTGCCGTGCAACTTGCACGGGGGGCGTGCCGTGGGGGCTGTATGTGGTCATGCGGTGTCTGAACTCGTTTAAGATGTGCCGCCGGCCCCCACCGAACGCAGCACATGGATGCTGATATCGCGGAAAATATGCGGCAAACCCCGGCGACCTGTCAAAAATCGGCAACGACTGTCGGGGGCGGGGCGTCAATCGGGGCCGTTTCGGGCAAGTGTTTCCCCTGCGGTAACGGGTCTGCCCCATTCCGATACCCGATTCGCGCGAAAACCGCCCCGAGGGATGGGGCGGTTTCCGATTGTGCCACGGCGGCACGCACGAAGGGGATGCAGGACACCCCGGGGGAGGACCCTTACGCGTGGCGGCGGGCAGGCGCCGGGGCCTTGTCGTCGCGGCGGGCGATCATTTCGGCCCGGCGCCTGCCACGCTGCCACGGCACGGAGGGTACGTCGTCTGCCTTGGCGGTTTCGGTCACGCTTTTGATCCAGCGTTTGGTCTTGGTCATGCTCGGGTCTCCTGCCTTGTATCCCATTGCCGGGCCTTGTTTCGCCGGGCCTTGTTTCTTTGTTGTGAAACAATCTGCCTGCGCATTCGGGCATTGTTTTGGCAATCGGCGGGAAATCGAAAAGTTTTTGCCACGATCCCGGCGTCAATCCGGGCGGCGCCGGCATGATTGTTCAAGATGTTGAAAATGCTTGGCTTTGCGGGGTTCTGCTTGGCCAATAATTGAATTTTGGCAGGATTGTTTCCCCATATAAGGCAATTTCTGGGCGATGCGCGGCCAAACTCCTGCCGGAATTACAGCCGGATGGTGGAAATCAGCCGCCCGTAATCGGCCTCGCCGGCATGGGTGGCCCGGCGGTAAGAGAAGAATCGGTCAGGATCGGAATAGGTGCAGTGGCGCGTCCATTCGGCATGGCCGATTCCCGCATCACGCAGCCGTTGCAGCCCGTAGGCCGGCAGGTCGAAAAGATACCGGTCGCCCGCGCCATTGGTGAAGAAGCGGTGGTTGGCGTCATCCCCGGCCAGGAAATCGTCCAGGAATTCCGGCCCCACCTCATAGGCGCGCTGGCTGATCGTGGGGCCGATTACCGCCACGACATCGCCGCGCGCCGCGCCAAGCGTCTCCATCGCGTCCAGCGTCGCCTCGAGCACACCGTCCAGCGCCCCGCGCCAGCCCGCATGGGCCGCACCCACGACACCTGCCTGCCGGTCGGCGAACAGCACCGGCTGGCAATCTGCGGTCAGAACGCCCAGCACCAGCCCGGGGGTCGCGGTTACCATCGCATCGGCGCTGGGGCGCGGATCGGGCACGGCGTCAAGCGTCACGGCGGTGGCCGAATGCACCTGGTTCACGGTCACCAGCCGGTCGGGCGGGGCGCCCATCGCCTCGGCCACGCGGGTGCGGTTGATCGCCACGATCTCGGACTGGTCGGAACTGCCCTGCCCGCAATTCAGCCCCGCGAACACCCCCGAGGATGCGCCGCCGCGCCGGGTAAAGAACCCGTGCGTCACGTCGTGCAGCGCGTCGGATGTGATGATGTCCAGCGTCATGGCTCCAATCCCGGCGGTGGTGCGGCATGGGGCGGGTAGAGCCCCAGCACCTTGAACAACGAACCCATTTCATCGGGATGCGTCAAGCGGCGATGCGCGGCGACATGCGCCTCAAGCGCCCGCGGGGGCATCCCCCCGGCCAGCGCTTGCGCACGCTGCGTGATGCCCAGCCGCTCCAGAAACACGCCCTGAGGGGTCAGGCGGCTATGCGCGGCCGGGGCCGCGGCTTGCGCCAGAACCTCGAAATCCACATGCGCGGTCAGGTCGGCCGCGCCCGGATCGGCCAGCGGATCGACCGTCCTGTGCCCCTGCAACGCCTGGAACGTGTTGCCCAGGCTGCGCCAGTCGCCGTAATCCACGATCAGCGCCGCACCGCCATGCGCCGCGATGCGTCGGCCGACCTCTTGCAGGACGGGCGCGGCGGCGGGGCAATATTCCACCACGTCGCCGGGCCGCGTATCCGCCAGCCGGTGCGCAAGGGCGGGCTGCGGCGCATCCGCACCCAGCCCAAGGGTAAGCGCATCGTCCTGCGCGCCGACCAGCCGCTCGGCCCAGCCGGTTTCCGTGCGCTGGAACTGGCGGATCGGCAGGGCGTCGAAGAACTCATTGGCAAGCAGGAACAGCGGCGCCTCGGGCAGGGCTTCGACACTGTCATGGTGGGTGATCGCAACCCCCTCCAGCGTTGCGGTCTGACGCGCGCGCAGGGCGGGTGAGGCTTCGACCAGGTGCACCTGCGCGGCGGCGTGAAAGCCGGGCACCGCCTGCGTGGCGCGCAGCGCGTCGGCCATCAGCGTGCCCCGCCCCGGCCCAAGCTCGGCCAGCGTGAATTGCGCGGGCGCGCCCTGATCCAGCCAGCATTGCGCAAGGCACAGGCCCAGCAATTCACCGAACATCTGGCTGATCTCGGGCGCGGTGGTGAAATCCCCCGCCGCGCCCAGCGGGTCGCGCGTGGTGTAATAGCCCAGCGTCGGATGCAGCAACGCCTCGGCCATGAAATCGGCCAGGCTCATCGGCCCGTCCGAGGCGATCCGCGCCAGCAGGTGATCGCGCAGGCTCATCCCCGCACCCGCGCCCTTGCGTAAAGGATCAGGCCGATCCCGACCGCCACCATCGGCAGCGACAGGATCTGCCCCATCGTCAGCCCGATCTGCCCCGACCCGATGACGAAGCCCAGCGGGTTTCCATCCGTGATGAACTGCGCATCCGCCTGCCGGAAATACTCGACCACGAACCGCGCCAGCCCGTAGCCCGCGATGAAAACGCCGGTGATCTGCCCCGGCACCTTCAACGCCCCGCGCCGGTAGGCCAGCCACAGTATCAGCCCCAGCAGCACGACGCCTTCCAGGAACGCCTCGTAAAGCTGCGAAGGATGGCGCGCGCACAGCCCTGCAACCCCCGGACAATCCTGCGCCAGCGGATGCGGAAAGATCACGCCCCAGGGCAGGTCGGTGGGGCGGCCCCACAGTTCGCCATTGATGAAATTGGCGATCCGCCCCAGCATCAGCCCTACCGGCACACCCAGCGCGATCGCGTCGCCCGCGGCCAGCCGGGGGATGCCCTGTGCGCGGGTATAGAGCCACCCCGCCAAAACCACGCCCAGAAACCCGCCGTGAAACGCCATGCCGCCCTGCCAGACCTTCAGGATCTCGGCGGGGTTCTGCAAGTAGTAGGCCGGTTGATAGAACAGCACGAATCCCAGCCGCCCGCCCAGCACGATGCCGATGATGATCCAGGTCAGCAGATCCTCGACCTGCGCTCTGGTCATCGGCGGCGTGTCGCCCTGCCACAGCGCCGGCCGCGCCAGCGCGTGCAGCGATATCCGCCACGCCACCAGGATACCCACGATATAGGCCAGCGCATACCAGCGCAGCGCAAGGTCGATGCCGAAAACGGTGATGGTGAACAATTCGGGCGAGATGTCGGGAAAAGGGATCGCGGCCTGCATATGCGTCTTCCTGCCTCTGTTGCCGGGCGCAAGTCAACCTTGTGGCTGCCGCCCCCGTGGCCCATATAAGGGATCAAGCAGAAGGTGGAGAGCGCAATGCAAACCCGCAACAAGATTTTCGACGATCTGTCGCAGCTGATGACCAACGCGATGGGCGTGGCACAGGGCGCCCGGACCGAGGCCGAGACCGCGATGAAGGGCATGATCGACCGCTGGCTGGCCGACCGCGATTTCGTCACGCGCGAGGAATTCGAGGCCGTGCGCGCCATGGCCCAGAAGGCGCGCGAAGAGAACGAGGCGCTCAAGGCCCGGATCGAGGCGCTTGAGAAAAAGGGCTGACCGGGCGGGCTAACCCGCGCCGCGCGACCGCAGCGGCGCGCGGCTCTGTTCGTTGCCCGTGCTTGCCGCCTTGTCGAGCAGCCGCAGGAAGGTGGCGCGCTCGTCGGGATCGAGGCCCGACAGGATATCCATCTGCAACTCCCGGACCAGCGGCTGACAGGCCGTCAGCAGCTTTTCGCCCTTTGGCGTCAGCGCGATCACCCGCGCGCGCCTGTCGCGCGGGCTGACCGCGCGGCTGACCAACCCCTTTTTCTGCAACCGGTCGATCACCCCGCTCAGCGTCACCGGGTCATAGGCAATCAGCCCCGCCAGAGTGACCTGGTCGACCTCGGGGTTGGCGTCGATGGCCGACAGCGCGGCAAACTGCACCGGCGTCAGGTCATAGCCCGCGGCGCGCATATGCTCGGTGAATACCGACACCGAAATCTGTTGCAACCGCCGGATCAGGTGCCCGGCCATCTGGTAAATTTCGCTCATGCCTTTCTATAGCCCTTTGGGCGGCGACGCGGAAGGGGTTTACATGCATACTAATGATAAGTATACGTATTAAAATCTGATTACGGGAGGATGCAATGGCAGATCGGGTTCTGATCGCGGGTGGCGGCATTGGCGGGCTCGCCACGGCGTTGGGGCTGGCGCAAAAGGGCGTGCGCAGCCTTGTTCTGGAAAAGGCCGCCCGGCTGGGCGAGATCGGCGCCGGTATCCAGCTTGGCCCGAACGCCTTTCACGCCTTCGACTATCTCGGCGTGGGCGATGCCGCGCGCAAGATGGCGGTCTATATCGACAGCCTGCGCCTGATGGACGCGATCGAGGGGCGCGAGATCACCCGCATCCCGCTGGACGACGCGTTCCGCGCGCGCTTCGGCAACCCCTACGCGGTGGTGCATAGGGGCGACCTGCATGGCGTGTTCCTTCAGGCCTGCCGCGATCACGACCTGATCGAACTGCGCACCAGCGCGGCGGTGACCGAATACGACCAGACGGCGGACAAGGTCACCGCGATCCTGGACGACGGCGAGCGCATCGACGGCACCATGCTGATCGGGGCGGATGGCCTCTGGTCGAACATCCGCAAGCAGATGCTGGGCGACGGTGCGCCGCGCGTGTCGGGCCACACCACCTATCGCAGCGTCATCTCGGTCGACGACATGCCCGAGGATCTGCGCTGGAACGCCGCCACGCTCTGGGCCGGGCCCAAATGCCATATCGTGCATTATCCGTTGCAGGATTGGAAAAGCTTCAACCTTGTTGTCACCTATCACAACGACGCGCCCGAACCCGTGGCCGGCAAGCCCGTCAGCCATGACGAGGTGCGCCGCGGCTTCGAACACGTGGCCCCGGTGGCGCGGCAGGTGATCGACAAGGGCAAGGACTGGAAGCTCTGGGTGCTTTGCGACCGTGACCCGGTGATGGCCTGGGTGGACGGGCGCGTGGCGCTCTTGGGCGATGCGGCCCACCCGATGCTGCAATATTTCGCCCAGGGCGCCTGCATGGCGATGGAGGACGCGGTGGCGCTGGCCCATTGCGTCGAAACGGGCGGGCTCGGGAACGACGCGCTCATTCGCTATCAGGATATGCGCCGGTTGCGCACCGCCCGCGTGCAACTGCAGTCGCGCGAGATCGGCCAGCATGTCTATCACCCCGCCGGCGCCCATGCCGAGTTGCGCAATGCCGTGATGCGCGCCCGTGGCCCCGAAGAATGGTATGACCAGATCGACTGGCTCTATGGCTCCACCGGGCTGGAAGGGGCGGTGTCCTGCGAAACGCGCCGGCACTGAGGCATCGCCCGGTTCTTCATCGTTCCCGCAATACTCCGGGGGTGTGGGGGCAGCGCCCCCACCCGGGCGTTGAAGGGGGTCCCGGTTCTGGCTACGGTCACGGGCAGGATCACCCCGGAAAGGCCCGTGACGATGTCCGCGATCACCGTATTCAAGGCGAAAAAGATAATCACGATGGACCCCAACCGCGCGCAGGCGACCCATGTCGCGGTGCGCGACGGGTATATCCTGGCGGTGGGTGGCCCCGATTGCGCGGACCAGTGGGGGAAGGTCACCCACGACGACAGCCTGTCCGACACCGTGCTGATGCCCGGCATGGTCGAGGGGCACGCGCATATGATGGCGGGCGCGATGTGGAATTTCGCCTATGCCGGTTTCCACGACCGGATGGACCCGGACGGCACATGGTGGGACGGCAAGCCCGACCTCGCGGCGGTGGTGCGCGACCTGTCAGCCTATGAAAAGGGCCTGCCCGGGGACACGCCCCTGCTGGGCTGGGGGCTCGACCCGATCTTTTTCGATGGCGAACGGCTGAGCCGCAAACACCTTGACGCGATCAGCACCGACCGGCCGGTGGTGATCATGTTCTCGAATTTCCACCTGATGTGCGTGAACTCCCGCGCGCTGGAACTGGCCGGTTACGACCGCTCCACCAATGTCGAGGGCGTGGTGAAGGGCGCGGATGGCGAACCCACGGGCGAATTGCAGGAAATGGCCGCCATGTTCCCGGTGATGCGCCGGGTGGGCATGGATTTCCGTGCCCTGACGCAGAAACCCGAAACGATCCGCACCTATGGCCAGGTCTGCATGCGCGCGGGTGTGACCACGGTGACCGATCTTTTCGCGCAGATCGAAGGCGGGGATCTGGACGATCTGCTGGCGGTTACCTCGGAGGATGCGTTCAACGCGCGGCTGGTCAGCGTGCTGGGCGTGGCGGGCGCCGACCCGGCGCAGGCGGCGGCACGGGCGCTGGAGCTGCGCGGGAAATCCACCGACAAGCTGCGGCTGGGCGCGGTCAAGCTGATGACGGACGGGTCGATCCAGGGCTGGACCGCGCGGGTGAAATGGCCGCATTACGTCGGCGGGCAGCCCAACGGCATCTGGAACATGGCCCCGGACGAAATCCGCCGCATGGTGCTGGAGATGCAGAAGGCCGGTGTGCAGATGCATATCCACGTCAATGGCGACGAGGCCAGCGAGGTCGCTATCGACGCGATCGCGGCGGCAACGCGCGATCACCCCTGGGCCGGCGCGCGGCACGTGTTGCAGCATTGCCAGATGATGGGCCGCGACCAGTTCGAACGCTGTGTCGAGCTGGGGGTCTGCTGTAACATCTTTTCCAATCATATCTGGTATTTCGGCGACCAGCACGCGGCGCTGACCATCGGCGAGGATCGCGCGCTGCGCATGGATGCGGCACGCACGGCGCTGGACGCGGGCGTTCGCGTGGCGCTCCATTCCGACGCGCCGGTGACGCCTCTGGGCCCGCTTTTCACCGCCTGGTGCGCGGTCAACCGGAAAACCATGTCGGGCCGCACATTGGGCGCGGCGCAAAGGATCACCGTGGACGAGGCGCTTTATGCCATCACGATGGGCGCGGCCCATACGCTGAAAATGGATGACGAGATCGGCAGCATCGAAACCGGCAAGCGCGCCGATTTCGCCATACTGGGCCACGATCCGCTGTCGGTCGATCCGATGGCGCTGAAGGACGTGCCGGTGCTGGGCACCGTGCTGGGCGGGCGGGTCGCGCTGGCATGACGCTGCCCCGGCTGCCCCTGACGGTGATCGGCGGCTATCTGGGCGCGGGCAAGACCACGCTGCTCAACCGCCTGCTGGCCGAGGATCACGGGCTGCGCGTGATGGTGATGGTCAACGATTTCGGGGCCATCAACATAGATGCCGGCCTGATCGAACGGGCCGAGGGCGATACGATTTCCCTGACCAACGGCTGCGTCTGCTGCACGATGGGGGCGGATCTGTTCATGGCGCTGGGCGATGCGCTGGATCGCCGCCCGCGCCCCGACCACCTTGTGATCGAGGCGTCGGGCATCGCCGATCCCGCTAAGATCGCGATGGCCGCGCGCGCCGAGCCCGATATGGCCTATGGCGGCATTGCTGTGGTGGTGGATGCGCTGAACTGGCCCGCGCTGGCCGATGACCCGCAGATCGGGGCGCAGATACAGGGGCAGGTGGCGGTGGCCGACCTGCTGCTGGCGTCCAAGGCCGAAGGTGGCCTTCCGCCGGGGCTGGCGGCCCGGCTGGCTGCGCTGTCCCCCGCGCCGGTCGTCGATCTGGCGCAGGCGGGTGCGGTGGCGCCGCTGCTGCTGGGGATGAGTCCGGGCGATGCATGGGCCCCGGCACGCCCCCATCCCGATTATGTCGGCTGGGCGCATGAGGGGGCCGAGGCGCTGGATCGCGCGGCGCTTGATGCGCTGATGGCGCGGGTGCCGGCGGGGGTTTACCGGGTCAAGGGCAAGGTGCTGGCGCCGGACGGTGCGGCACATGAGGTGCATATGGTCGGCCGCACGGTCGACATCAAACCGGCCGAAGCGGAGCGCACGTCGCTGGTGGCCATAGGCCTGCCGGGCCGCGTGACCCGCCAGGAGATCGCGGATTGGTGGGGCGATCAGACGACCAGCTGAAACACCACGCCCGAAAGGATGGCTCCGAACACGCCAAGCCCCAGATAGAGCGCGAAGACCGGGCGCCTGACCAGCGACCACACCGCGATCATCGCGGGGATCGAACTGACCGCCCCCGCCACCATGAAGGCCAGCGCCGCGCCCATGCTCATCCCCTGCTGGGTCAGTCCGGCCAGCAGCGGCGGCGCGACATAGGAGTTGAGGTAGGCCGGCATCCCGACCAGCGCCGACAGCACGATCGGGCCGACCCCGTCACCGCCCACCAAACCGGCGATCAGGTCGGCGGGCACGTAGGTGACAAGCAGCGCCTCAAGCACATAGGCCAGTGCCAGCCACTTGATCAGGAACAGCGCGTTCACCCGCAACTCGGTGCCGAATATCTGACGCCGGGCGGGGTCTTGCCATACGGGCCAGACGGGGGCCTGCATTCCGGGTTTCGGTGCACCGCAGCAGCCGCTTGGGCGCCACGCCTTCAGCGGGTCTGCAAAGACGCCGTTGCGCATCAGGGCAAGCGTGACGAAGCCGCCGAACAGGCCGAGCGCGACCGCCGAAACCGCCTTGGCGATGGCGAAGGGCCAGCCAAGTGCTGCGGCGGTGATCAGCAGCGTCGGCGGGTCGATCAGCGGCGAGGACAGCCAGAACGCCATCACCGCCGACAATGGGGTGCCCAGCGCCAGCAGGCCCGCGATAAAGGGGATCACCTGGCAGGAACAGAAAGGCGCCAGCCCGCCCAGCAGGGCGGCGGCGACAATCATCCGCCGTTCACGCCCCTTGAAGGCCGTGGCGATCACCGCATCCGCGCCTGTCGCCTTGAGCCAGGCAATCAGCACCACCGCCCCGGCGATATAGGGCAGGGTGCCCAGAAAGGCGCGCAGCGCGAATCCGGCCACGGGTTGCGCGTTCGGCGGATCGAGCAGCGCCACCAGCACCAGCAGGCCGAAGGTGAATGTCCACGGGCTTGCCAGCAGGTTGCGCAGGCGCGTCAGGGTGGCATTGGGTGTTGTCGTGATATCAGCCATTGTTGGCGGCCTTTCGGTCGGTATCTGCGCAGCATTCGGACAGGATGAACCCGGCAAGCTGTTCCAGGGCGGTGAAATCGGCGCGCGTTCGCATCGCACGGCCTTCGCGCGTCTGGGTCAGCAACCCCGCGCCGGTCAGGAATTTCAGGTGATGGGCCAGCGTCGAGGCGGGAATGCCCGACCGCGCGCCGATTTCCTGCACGGTCAGGCCGTCATGGCCCGCCCGGATCAGCAGGCGCAACACCTGCAAGCGGGATTCCGATCCCATCGCGGCAAAGCCCTGCGCGGCGCGTTCCCAGTCCATGTCATCCTGCCTTTGATTCGATAAAACTAGTTTTATAGTTTAATTAAGGCGGCGAAATGTCAAGCCGCGTGTTTGCGCGGCGCAGGGTTAGGGCAGGGATGGAGGAAAGGCCGCCCTCAGAAGTCGGGCTGGCTGCCGCCGGTTTCGGCCGGGCCGCAGAACAGGCGATACAGCAGGCCGATCACCTCATAGGTGTTGCGGTCGGCAAGGCTGTAATAGATCGTCTTGCCGTCGCGGCGGGTGGTGACAAGCCCCTCTTCGCGCAGGCGGGCCAGCATCTGGCTGACCGCGGCCTGACGAATCTGAAGCAGCTCTTCCAACTCGCCAACGGATTTTTCGCCCGAGCCGAGATGGCACAGGATCATCAGCCGCCCTTCATGGGCAAGGGTCTTGAGATAGGCTGCCGCCGCTTCGGCGCTGCGCGCCATTTCCGAGGGCGGGGCCGGGGGGGCCTGCGTCGTCAAGTCGTCAATCCGGTTGTTTTCCATGTCCATAGCACGACCCATCAGGAATTACGAGATTACCGTTCGCCCGCGGGGGCTCCTCCTTCAAAATGGTTCCCTTTTGCGTAATCGCAAGGCTTTTCCTGCATCTGAAGGTGCAGGCCGGTGCCGGCATAGGGATGCGCGCGGGCCAGCTCCTCGTCGATCTCGATGCCAAGGCCGGGGGCGTCGGACAGGCGGACGAACCCCTCGTCGACCCGGATCGCGCCCTTGATCAGGCTGTCATGGAACCCGGTTTCGATGCATTCCGCGATCAGCAGGTTCGGGATCGAGGTGGCAAGATGCAGGTTCGCGGCCCACTCGACCGGCCCGGCGTAAAGATGCGGCGCCATCTGCGCGCCAAAGGCTTCTGCCATGCCGGCCAGCTTCTTCATCTCCCAGATGCCGCCCGCGCGTCCCAGCGCAGGTTGCAGGATTTCCGCCCCGCCGGTGCGCAGGAGGGTGGCGAACTCGGCCTTGGTGGTCAGCCGCTCTCCGGTGGCAACGGGGATGCGCACGGCCTGCGCGACGCGCTGGAAATCCAGCAGGTTGTCGGGCGGGATCGGTTCCTCGAACCAGAGCGGGCTGTAGGGTTCCAGCGCCTGACCCAGCCGGATGGCGCCGGCAGGCGTGAACTGCCCGTGCGTGCCGAACAGCAGGTCGGCGCGGTCGCCCACTGCCGCGCGGATCGCCTTGCAGAAGGCGGCCGAGCGGGTGATGTCGGACATCGCGGGCATGTGCCCGCCGCGCATGGTGTAGGGGCCGGCGGGGTCGAACTTCACCGCAGTCCAGCCGCGCGCGACGTAATCGGCCGCGGCCTCGGCCGCCATGTCGGGCGAGACCCAGAATTCATCCATGTCATGCTGGGGCAGCGGGTAGAGATAGGTATAGGCCCGCACCGCCTCGTTCATCCGCCCGCCCAAGAGCGCCCAGACCGGGCGGCCGCGATCCTTGCCGAGGATATCCCAGCACGCGATTTCCAGCCCCGAAAACGCGCCCATCACCGTCAGGTCGGGGCGCTGGGTAAAGCCGCTGGAATAGGCGCGGCGAAACATAAGCTCGATATTCTCCGGGTTTTCGCCCGCCATGTGGCGATCGAACACGTCGCGGATCACATGTTTCATCGCCTCGGGGCCGACCGACGCGGCATAGACCTCGCCCCAGCCGGTGATGCCGGTATCGGTGGTCAGCTTGACCAGTATCCAGTAACGTCCGCCCCAGCCCGGCGCGGGGGGCGACGTGACGATGATGTCGAGATCGGTCAGTTTCATCTGTCTGTCCTCGGTCTCATTGCGGTGTCGGGCAGGGTGGGGGCGCTGCCCCCACACCCCCGGAGTATTTATGGAACGATGAAGGGGCGGGCATGTCCGGTTCTCAGCGGTCGAACAGGATCACGTTGCGCCGCGCCGCGCCGGTCAGCGTGTCGGCGATCGCCTCGTTGATCTGCTCCAGCGTCCAGCGGCCCGAGATAAGCTCGTCCAGTTTCAGCCGGCCCTGCTGGTAGAGATCGACGATCCAGGGAATGTCGCGCTTGATCACCACGTCGCCCATTTTCGACCCGATCATGCCCTGGCCCGCATCGGCCATGATGATCGGCGAATAGCTGGCCACCTGGTCGAGATGCGGCATCCCGACCATCACGATATTGCCGCCATTGGCCAGGTAGCGCGGCGCCTTGTCATAGACCGGGGCGGCGCCCACGGTCACCAGAACGGCATCGGCGCCGCGGCCGAGGATATCCTTGACCTCGGCCCAGGGCTTGCCGCTGCCCAACACGCCGTGGGTGGCGCCGAACTCCCTTGCGATGTCCAGCTTGTCCGCGCTCATGTCGACGGCGACGATGCGGCGGGCGCCGGCCAGCCGCGCGCCCTGGATCGCGTTCAGCCCGACGCCGCCCGCGCCGATCACCACCACGTCCTGCCCCGGGCGCACGTCGGCGGCAAAGACCGCGGCCCCCAGCCCGGTGATCACCCCGCAGGAAATCAGCGAGGCCACGTCCTTGGGCATGTCGGCGGGGATCACAGCGACCTGGCTTTGATCCACCACGACCTTTTCGGCGAAGGCGCCGGTGGCCATCGCCTGCAACATCGGCTTGCCATCCACGGTGGTCAGCGGCCCCCTGGTGCCGTCATAGGGGGTTTCGCAGATCGTGGGCTTGCCCGAGCCGCAGCTGTTGCAATGCCCGCAGGCGCGGATCAGCGTGGCGCAGACGCTGTCGCCCACGGCGATGCCCTGCACGCCATCGCCCACGGCGGTTACAATGCCCGCGGCCTCGTGCCCATAGACGGCGGGCAGCGCGCCGCCGAACCCGCCCTGCCAGAACGAGATGTCGGAATGGCAGATCGCCACGGCATCGAGCGTCACTTCGACCTCGCCCATCGCGGGCGCGCGCAGGGCCACCTCTTCGATCACCAGCGGGGCGTTGAATTCGTGGCAGACGGCGGCTTTGATGGTGGGCATTTCCGTGACTCCCCTGAGATTTTCTTGCGGTGGAGCCTGCCTTCTGCGGGCAGGGCGCGCAAGGTGAAAGTCTTTTGCGCGATGCGGAATATCAGGCGATCCGCGGGCTGACGCGGCGGCGGAACAGCACGAGGCTGACCGCCATCAGAACCGCCGCCAAAAGGAACGGCGCGCCGGGCATGTAGACGGGGGCACCCGCGCCGGTGAAGGCGGCGAAGGTCTGGGTCATCACCACCGGGGCCAGGATCATGGCGACCGAGGTGACGCTGGTCAGCACGCCTTGCAATTCGCCCTGCGCGTTGTCGGGCGTCAGGCGCGACAGGATGCCGTGCAGGGCCGGTGCGCCGACAGCGCCGATGGCCGTGACGGGGATCAGCAGCAACACGGCGGTGCCGCTGGTGACAAGGCCCAGGATGACAAGGCTGACCACCTCGACCGAAAGGCCGAAGATCACGGTTATCCGCTCTCCCATCACGCGGATCGCGGGACGAACCAGCGCGCCCTGCACGATGGCCATCGAGATGCCGTAGACCGCAAGGCTGACGCCGATCAGGCCGGGCGACCAGCCGAACCGCTCGGCGGTGAAATAGGCCCAGACCGCGGGATAGACCATGGTGGCCACCTGGAAGAAGAAGAACACCCATAACAGCGCGGTCAGGTCCGGCAGCCGTGCCACCGCGCGAAACGCGCCGAACGGGTTGGCGCGGGCCCTGTCGAACGGGCGGCGGGTGGCGTCTGTCACGGTTTCGCGCAGCACCGCCCAGCCAAGGGTGACATTGGCCAGCGACAGCGCGGCGGCGGCGTAGAACGGCGCGCGCGTGCCGAACTCGGCCAGCAGCCCGCCCAGCATCGGGCCAAAGACGAACCCCACCCCGAAGCCCGCGCCGATCAGCCCGAAATTGCGCGCCTTGTCCTGCGGGGTCGAGATATCGGCCATATAGGCGGTGGCGGTGGCGTTCGTGGCCGCGGTGATCCCGCCGAAGATGCGCCCCGCCAGCAGCAGCCAGATCGAGCCCGCCAGCGCCATCACCACGTAATCCAGCGCCATCGCCAGCAGCGAGACAAGCATCACCGGCCGCCGCCCGAAGGCATCCGAGAGGTTGCCGACAAGCGGCGCGAACAGGAATTGCATTACCGCGAAACTGGCTGCCAGCAGCCCGCCCCAGATCGCCGCGCCGGAAATGTCGCCGCCATTCACCTCGCGGATCAGTTCGGGCATGACCGGCAGGATCAGCCCGATCCCCATCGCGTTGAGGATGACGGTCAGCAGGATGAAAAAGACGGGCAGACGCATGGGCAACCTTCGACCGGGTGCGGTGACGATAGGCCGGGTCGCGCGGCAGGGAAAGCGGTGACGTCGGGGCGTTGAAACGGCAGGGGCAATGCGGTTGAGTGGTGGCGAACCCGGAAAGCGATGGCAGGGAAACGGATATGAACAGACGCCGGATGCTTTTGCTGGCAGGCATGGGGCTGGCGGCAACGGGCGCAGCCGGCGCCGGCGCGGTGTTGCGCCTGCACAGCACGCCGCGGCGCACTCCCTTGCTGACCGGGGCGCATATGTCGGAGTTGCTGGCACGGGAACTGTCCCGGCCCCGCGTCCTGTTCATCGGCAATTCCATGCTGCTGCGCCATGACGTTCCGACCCGCGTGGCCGGGCTGGCAAAGGCTGACGGGGTGCCGATCGGCGTGGCGACACTGGCCGCCACCGGCGCAAGGCTGGTCGAGACCATGCGTATTGCCGGGATCGGCGCGGTCCTGCGACGCGGGTGGGATACGGTCGTGGTGCATGATTTCACCGGCACGCCGCTGCGCGCGGTCGACCGTTGGGGATCGGCGCTGGCAATTGGTCGGATCGCCCGGCTTGCCGCGCCCGCGCCACTGCTGCTTTGCCCGCCCTTTCCGGCGGCAACGGGTCATCCCGTCTACGAGCGGGCCGGGCTGCTGGCGCGGGTGCCCGACGGCCCGCGCGATTTCGCCGACCGCACGATGGCGCATTACGGCGGGCTGGGGCATCCGGTGACCGACCTGCCGCATCGCTGGCTCGACGCCGTCGGGGCGGGGCAGGGGCTTTATGCCCGGGACGGGCATCATGCCAGCGTCGCAGGGGCCGATTTCATGGCCGAACGGATCTGGGATGCGCTGCGCGGGATGTTGGCTTAGCCCTTCAGGTCACCGGGTCAATTCGCCACCATCAGCCTGAGCGCATCGTAGATCGCCGCATGGGTGTTGCGGGCGCTGACCGCGTCGCCGATGCGGAACAGGCGGAACCTGCCTTCGGGGTTTCTGTCCAGCATCTGCGGCTGCCGCGCGATAAAGGCGCCGTGGTCAAGCTCGCCCAGGTTGCGGGACAGCGGCTTGAGGTCGAAATAGAGCGCGTCCAGCGGCACCGTGCCGTGATTCACCACCACCTGGTCGAAATGGCGGGTTTCGGTATGGGGGCTGTAGTCGGTGCCGATCGTCGCTTTCAGGCGGTTGCCGTCGCGGGCCACGGATTTCAGCCGGTAGGTCACCGTGAAACGCGCCTGCTTGTCCTGCAGGCTGCGCATGTAGGGCACAAGGTTCATGCCCATCACCTCGGGCGCGAAGCTGCGGTCGGGTGTCATGATCTCGACCCGCGCGCCGGTATCGGCGATCACCCCGGCCGCCATCAGCGCCGGGTGGTCGCCCGCGTCGTCGAAGATCAGAACGTCCTGACCGGGTTTCGCATCGCCCGACAGGATGTCCCAGGCGCTGACCACAAGCTCATTGCCGGACTCAAGGATTTCGGTGTCGGGTATCCCGCCGGTGGCGACGATTACGATATCGGGGTCCAGCGCGGTGACATCCGCCGCCTCGGCCCATGTGTTGAAGCGGAACTCGACATCGCGGGCGGCGCATTGCGCCATGCGCCAGTCGACGATGCCGATCATTTCCGAGCGGCGCCTGTCCTGCGCGGTCAGCCGTACCTGCCCGCCGGGCTGGTCGGCGGCCTCGAACACCGTCACGCGATGGCCACGCCCGGCGGCGACGCGCGCGGCCTCGAGCCCGCCGGGGCCTGCACCGACGATGACCACCCGTTTCGCGCGGTCGGCGGCGGGAATGACCTGCGGCAGCTCCAGCTCGCGCCCGGTGGCGGCGTTGTGGATGCACAGCGCCTCGCCGCCCTGGTAGATGCGGTCGAGGCAATAGGTGGCGCCGACGCAGGGGCGGATATCGTCCTCGCGCCCGGCCATGATCTTGGCCACGATATGCGGATCAGCGATATGGGCGCGGGTCATGCCCACCATGTCAAGCTGCCCGGTGGCGACGGCATGGCGGGCGGTGGCCACGTCGGGGATGCGCGCGGCGTGGAACGTGGGCAGCCCCACCTCGGCACGGATGCGGCCCGCGAAATCCAGGTGTGGCGCATAGGCCATGCCCTGCACCGGGATCACGTCGGTCAGGTCGGCGTCGGTTTCGACGCGCCCGCGGATGACGTTCAGGAAATCGACCTGCCCGGAGTCGCGCAGGCGCTTGCCGATCTCGATCCCCTCCTCGGTGGAGATGCCGTCAGGCGCTAGATCGTCGGCGGTATAGCGCAGCCCGACGATGAAATCGGGGCCGACCCGGTCGCGGATCGCCGCCAGCACCTTGAGCGAGAATGCCATACGCGCGTCCAGGTCGCCGTTCCACGGTGCATCCAGTGCGTTCTGGCGGCGCGACCAGAAGGCATCCATCAGATGCCCGTAAGCCTCAAGCTCGATCCCGTCCAGCCCGGCGGCCTGCATCCGTTCGGCGGCGTCGGCGTAATCGGCGATGATACGGGCGATGTCCCAATCCTCCATCACCTTGGGAAAGGCGCGGTGCGCCGGTTCGCGCATCCCCGAGGGCGCGAGCGAGGGCAGCCAGTCGCCCTTGTTCCAGCCCGTGCGCCAGCCCAGATGCGTCAGCTGGATCATCACCGCGCAGCCGTGATCGTGGCATTCATCGGCCAGCTTCTTCAGCCACGGCACCACCTCGTCACGATAGGCCAGCACGTTGTTGAAGGCGGGCGGGCTGTCGCGGCTGACGATGGCCGAGCCGGCGGTCATGGTCATCGCCACGCCGCCCCGCGCGCGTTCGACGTGATAGGCGCGATAGCGGTCCTTGGGCAGCCCGTCCTCGGGATAGGCGGGTTCGTGCGCGGTGGTCATGATCCGGTTCTTCAGGGTCAGGTGTTTCAACCGATAGGGCTGAAGCAGCGGATCGTTCGACATGCCGGCGGCCTTTCCTGCGGGATCGTGCCGTCAGGGTTCCGCCTGTGCCCCGCCCTGTCAAGCGCCGCGCGCGACAGGCCGTGTCGCGGATGCGCCAACCGGGCGCGGCGCCGGCGGTTGCGTCGCGCCGTGAGTATTTTCGGAACGATGAAACCGGTCAGCCGGGCCGGGCCTGCCCTTTTGCGAAATCGTGCAGTATCGCCGCCAGATCGCGCGGTTTTGCGAAGAACGGCGAATGCGAGCAGTCCATCGTGACGACATGATCGGCGGGCCAGTCCCGCGTCATGGTGACCTGGTATTCCGGCGGGATCGTGCGGTCCTCGGAACAGCGGATATAGCGGCGCGGGATATGCGACGACCGTTCGGTGACCGTCACCGGAACCGAGGTCGGCTGCGTCGCCTGGATGCACAGGTTGGCGGCGGCAAACTCGACGGTGCCGGGCGGGCAGTCATGGTAAAAGCGGTCGTGCAGGATATCGTCGGGAACGGTCCAGCCCTTCCTGTCCGGGGTCATGCGGATATGCGGCAAAAGCGGCTGATAGGGCGCCTCCATCCGCATCTGGGCAAGGCTCAGGCCGGGTTTCGGGACATAGGCGCAGAGATAGATCAGCATCTGCACCATGTCCGGCGCGCGTTCGGCGGCAAGCGTGATCGGATAGCCACCCATGGAATGCCCGACCACGATCGCCGGGGTGTCGAGCGCATCGGCGATCGCGTCGGCATAGCCGTCCAGCGTCACCTGCGCATAGGGCGTGCCGTCCTGCCCGTGCCCCGGCAGGTCGATGGCGCGGGCATTGTGCCCCAGCGCGGTGAGTTCGGGGATCAGGTCGCGCCAGCACCATGCGCCATGGGCGGAGCCGTGGATCAGAAGGAAATCGCTCATGCCCGGTGTTGTGGCACGAAATCCCGGCCACGGGAACAGGGATCATCGCGCGATGTCGCGCGCGCTCAGCCGGTAGGCCTTGCCGAAGCCGCCGTTCAGCAGGGCGTCGGAGACCGTGAACCGGACCAGGCGGAAATCGGGAAAGTCGATATAGAGCTTCGACTTGGGGCGCTGGTCCAGGTAGCGGGCGCGCAGGGTGGCGTGATCGGTGCTGTCGCGCGGAACCAGCGCCGCGCGGGCGTGCAGCGTCAGGCGCGGATGGGTCAGGGGATCGCCCCTGTTGCCCGGCTCACCGATCAGCAGCGCGCAATCGGGCGTGGTCTCCAGCGCCTGAGTATGCGGCGCAAGGCCCGAGATCAGCGAAACCGGCCCGCCCGCATCGTCGGTGGCCAGCGCGATACGGCTGACCGAGGGCAGGGCGGTGCCCGGCCGGACCACGGCCAGCGCGGCATATGCGGCGGTGTCGATCAGGTCGCGTGCGATGCGGCGGGCCGTGTCGTCGGCGGGTTGGAACAGGTCATTTTCGGGCATTGCGGGCGCTTTTTCCAGTGGGGACATCGGGTTGCGCCCTTGGGCGTGCCTGTCCCATCTGTCGCGCGGCGCGCGCGGATTGGCAAGGGCCCTACCCGTCGCTGCGGCGATCAGGCATGGCCGGTTTCCGCGATGAACCCGTTGAGGATGCGGGCATACTCCCCGGGTTTTTCCACGCAGGGCAGGTGCCCCGCGCCCCGGATCAGCGCGAATTTCGATCCCGGTATCAGGTCCACGGTTTCGCGCACCAGGTCGGGCGGGGTCGATCCGTCCTCGGACCCGGCGATGCCGAGCGCGGGCAGGCGCAACCCGCTGGTGGGGGTGTAGAAATCGGTGCCCGCGATCGCGGCCGAACATCCCGCATACCCTTCGGGCGGCTGCCGCACCAGCATGTTGCGCCAGGCGTGAAACTCTTCCGTCTCGCGGAAGGACGCGGAAAACCACCGTTCCATGATGGCATCGGCCAGCGCCTCGATCCCGCCCGTTTTCACGGCGGCGATGCGGTCGGCCCACATGTCGGCGGTGCCGATCTTGGCGCCGGTATTCGACAGCACCACCGCGCGCACCATGTCCATGCGCTTCACCGCCAGCCCCTGCGCGATCATGCCGCCGATGGACAGGCCCACCAGCAGGCAATCGCGCACGCCAAGGTGATCGAGCAACCGTTCCAGATCGCCCACCAGCGTGCCCATCTTGTAGGGGCCGGGCGTCACCCCGCTCAGGCCGTGGCCGCGCTTGTCGTAGCGGATGATGCGCAAACCGGCGGGCAGCAGGGGCACGACCTTGTCCCAGAGGCGCAGATCGGTGCCCAGCGAATTGACAAAGACGATGGGCGCGCCGTTCGGGTCGCCCTCGTCGGTATAGTGGACCTTGAGGCCCTTCAGGTCGGCGACATGCATCAATAGGGCATCCCGGTATAATTCTCGGCCAGCGCCCTTTGCGCCGCCTCGTTCTCGCGCAGGAAGGCCAGTTCGGCCTGCTGCACCCTGAGGTCGAACTCGGTCTGGTCGGGAAAGCGATGCAGTTGCGTCGTCATCCACCAGCTGAACCGCTGGGTCTTCCAGATCCGGGCCAGCGCCTTTTCGGAATAAAGGTCCAGCCCCTCGCTGTCGCCATCGTTGTAATGCCGGTCGAAGCCGTGGAACAGATAATGGATGTCGCTGGCCGCCGTGTTCAGCCCTTTGGCGCCGGTGGGCGGCACGATATGGGCGGCATCCCCGGCCAGGAACAGCCGGCCCCAGCGCATCGGCTCGCACACGAAGCTGCGCAGCGGCGCGATGGATTTCTCGATCGAGGGGCCGGTCATCAGCTTGTCGGCGGCCTCTTGGGGGATACGGCGTTTCAGCTCGTCCCAGAAAGCGTCGTCGGTCCAGTCGTCGGGCGTATCGCTCAGGTCGCACTGGATGTAATAGCGGCTGAGATTGTCGTTGCGCATGGAGCACAGCGCGAAACCGCGCGACGAGTTGGCATAGATCAGTTCGTGATCGACGGGCGGGGTTTCCGACAGGATGCCGAGCCAGCCGAACGGGTAGGTGCGTTCGTATTCGCGGCGTATGTCGGTGGGGATCGCCTGGCGCGACGGCCCGTGAAACCCGTCGCAGCCGGCGACGAAATCGCAATCCAGCCGGTGCACCTTGCCATCCTTCAGGAAGGTGACATAGGGCGCGTCGGTATCCAGATCCCGTGGATTCACCGCCGAACATTCGTGCAAGACCGTGCCGCCCGCCGCATCGCGCGCCTCGTACAGGTCGCGCGTCACCTCGGTCTGGCCATAGACCATGACCGTCCTGTCGATCAGCTTGCGGAAATCGATGCGGAACATGTCGCCGTCAAAGGCGATCTGCGTGCCGTCATGGACAAAGCCTTCGCGCTCCATCCGGCCGGCCGCGCCGGCCTGTTTCATCAGATCGACGAACCCGGTTTCCAGAACCCCCGCCCGGATGCGCGACAGCACGTAGTCGCGCGACCGGCGCTCCAGCACGACGCTGTCGATGCCCTTTGTGTGAAGAAGCTGCGACAGCAAAATCCCCGAAGGCCCGCCGCCGATGATGGCCACCTGTGTGCGCATGGTTCCCCCCTGTTCGCCGGGATGACGATTCCGAAAATAGTTTACCATGTCAATCAATTTAAACCAAGGCCCGGCTTCATCGTTCCGGCAATACTCCGGGGGTGAGGCCGCAGGCCGAGGGGGCAGCGCCCCCTTTGCCCCTGCCGTGGCGATTACGCCGCCCCTTTGGATCGCGCGGGCTTTCCGCTATGCAGGGCGCCATGTGCGGACGTTTCACCCTGACCCAGACCCCCGACGCGCTGGCGCAGCTTTTCGGCGCGGTTCTGGCCAATGACCTGCCGGACCTGCCCGATTACAACATCTGCCCCACGGCCCGCGTCCTTTCGGTCGTGTCGGCGGGGGGCGGGCGGCGCATCGGGGCGATGCGCTGGGGGTTTCTGCCGCACTGGTACAAGAGCCCCACGGATGGCCCCCTGCTGATCAACGCGCGGGCCGAAACGATCGCCGACAAGCCCGCCTTTCGCAGTGCAGTGCGCAAGCGGCGCTGCCTGATCCCGGCCGACGGGTTCTACGAATGGGAAAAGGATGACGAGGGCCGCCGCCTGCCCTGGTATGTCACCCGCAGCGACGGGGCGCCGATGATCTTTGCCGGTGTCTGGCAGATGTGGGGGCCGGAAGAGGCGCGGATACCCGCCTGCGCCATCGTCACCACCGGGGCGGGCCCCGATGTCGAGACCATCCACCACCGCCAGCCGGTGATACTCGACCCCGGTCAATGGGGGCTGTGGCTGGGGGAGGAAGGCACAGGCGCGGTAAAATGCCTTCAGGCCGCCCCGCAGGGCAGCCTGACTGCGACGCGCGTCGATCCGCGCGTCAATTCGAACCGGGCCAGCGGGGCCGAACTGGTCCGTCCGCTGGCCTGAGGCTGGTCAGTCTTCGAGCACCGGCGCGTCGAAGCTCAGCATACCGTGCATGACGTTGCCTTCTTCGTCGGTGTCGGCCTCCTGCTCGGCGGTGGCGCCGCCTTCGCCGACGGTGCCCTCGGTCGCGGACGTGCCGAAATAGTCGGTGGGCATGTCTTCGGTCACGGTCAGCACGAACTGGTCACCGGTGTTCAGGCTGGGCGTGACGAAATGGAACGTGTCGCCGAAAACCGTGCGGGGTGTTTCGGAGGCATTCTCGATCACCACGGTATCGCCGGGCTGGACATAGGTGATCTCGGGGAAGAAGGCGCCATCGAGGATGGTGACCTCATGCTCGGCTGCATAAGCGCCGGCGGAAATCAGTCCAAATGCAAATGCCGCGGCAGCAGTCTTGCGTAGCATGTCGTATCTCCTGTCAACAAGCGCCCCACCCGTCACAGAATCATGTCCAAACGGATAGTCGGGAAATACGGCAGGAATAGGGCAGCCCGCGGCCGGCCCTTGGCCCGCGCGCCGCGGAAAGCCCCCGTGTCAGGCCGGATCGGCGGCCGGTGTCAGGCTTTCCCAGTGTTCGCCCATGGCCACGATGCACGAGGTGCCGTTGGCATAGCTTTGCACCAGCGTCCAGTCGCCCGTGCGCGGGGAAATCCAGACCTGAAGCACCGCGTCGGGGCCGCGCAGGCCCTGGCCCTGCTTTTGCGCGCCGTGGACCTGGCTGAGCCGCTGTTCAAGCCGGGCGGTGGCATCGCAGATGACATCGGCCAGCTGCGCGGTGCCGGTATGCGGCGCCAGCATAAGGGCGCCGATAAGGAAGGCGGATTTCAGCGTCATGGCCCGAGCCTAGCACCGGCTGCGCGGTTTGTAACGGTTTTATGACCGGCTGTGGATAACCGGGAAGACCGAAAGGCGCCAGATACTTGGCGGCACCCGCCCGGGGTGCGGCGGCGGTGCGTGTCACATGGCTGTTTCAAAAGCTTCAAGACTTTGAGTCAAAACCGTCAAGAAACTTTGTTCCCCGCCCGGTATCCGCCCTGTCGACACCAGGGGGAAACCGATGCTCGAAGTTCAGTCCTTGACCAAGATGTTTGGCGAAAAGGCCGCCGTGGACGCGGCCAGTTTCACCGTTGACCGCCCGATGATGATCGGGATCATCGGACGGTCCGGCGCGGGCAAATCGACGCTGCTGCGGATGCTGAACCGCCTGAGCGATGCGACGACCGGCGCGATCCGTTTCGAAGGGCGGGACATCACGTTGCTGAAAGGCGCGGATCGCCGCGAATGGCAGTCGCGCTGCGCGATGATCTTTCAGCAGTTCAACCTCGTGCCGCGCATGGACGTGGTGTCGAACGTGCTGCACGGCACGCTGAACCGCCGCTCGACCCTGGCGACGATGTTCAACCTCTATCCGCAGGCCGATATTCACAAGGCGATCGAGATCCTCGACCGTCTCGGCATTGCCGAACAGGCGCCCAAACGCGCCGAGGCGCTTTCGGGCGGGCAGCAGCAGCGGGTCGCAATCGCGCGGGCGCTGATGCAGGACCCGGCGGTGATCCTCGCGGATGAGCCCATTGCCTCGCTCGACCCGATGAATGCCCAGATCGTGATGGAGGCGCTGCGCCGCATTCACGAGGAAGACGGGCGCATGGTGATCGCGAACCTGCACACGCTGGATACAGCGCGGCGTTATTGCGACCGGGTGATCGGGATGCGTGACGGGCGCATCGTGTTCGACGGCACGCCGCAGCAGCTGACGACGGGCGTTGCCCGCGACATCTATGGCGCCGGTGCGGATTTTTCCGAGGCCGCCACCTCGACCGAGATCGAAACGCTGGACAGGACGGGCCCGCGCGCCGCGGTCCCCGCCTGAGTCAGTCGCCCGCCCGCAGACGCGCGGGCAAAACCCCATCACGCAATGGAGATGATGATGAAAAAGACCCTTGCCCTAGCCCTGGCCACCACCGCGCTGACCGGTGCCGTGCAGGCCCAGGAGATCACCGAATTCCGCATCGGCATCCTGGGCGGCGAGAACGCGCAGGACCGCATGAACAGCTATAGCTGCCTGCAGGATTATGCCGCCGAAGAACTGGGCGTCGACGTCAAGCTGTTCGCGCCGGCCGACTATAACGGCGTGATCCAGGGCCTGCTGGGCGGCACCATCGACATGGCGTGGCTGGGCGCCTCGGGTTATGCCGCCACCTACCTGCAAGACCCCGAAGCGGTCGAGCCGGTGCTGGTCAAGGTCAACATGGACGGCTCGATCGGTTATCACTCGATCGGTTTCGCCCGCAAGGATTCCGGCATTACCTCGCTGGAGGACATGAAGGGCAAGGTCTTCGGTTTCGGCGATCCGAACTCGACCAGCGGCTACCTGATCCCCTCGATCGAGATCCCGCAGCAGACCGGCGGCACGATGAAATCGGGCGACTATTTCGGCGAGGTGAAATTCACCGGCGGTCACGAGCAGACCATCGTCGCGGTCTATAACGGCGATATCGACGGCGGCGTGACCTGGGCGGACGCGCAGGGCCATTGGGAAGACGGTTACAACTCGGGCGCGCTGCGCAAGGCCGTGGATGCCGGGCTGGTGGATATGAACGAACTGGTGGAGATCTGGAAATCCAAGGTCATCCCCGAAGGCCCCGTCGTGCTGCGCAAGGCGCTGCCGGCCGAGGTCAAGGCCAGCATGACCGAGCTGGTGGATACCCTGCACGAGCGTGACCAGGAATGTGCCTATGGCGTGGCTGCGGGCGAAACGCTGGGCTTTCAGCCGGTCGATCACGAAACCTATCTTTCGGTGATCGAGGCGCGCAAGGCCAAGATCGGCGGCTGACCGCCCGAACGACACGAAACCGGCGGCCTGCCACGGCCGCCGGTTTTTTCCTGATCCGAGGTATCCGATGACCGACGCCACCCTTGGCAAGGCCCACAGCCCCGCGGCGATCGACGCGATCCAGTCCTCTTACATGGTGCAGGTGCAGCGCCGCCGGCTGTATGGCGGGCTGACGCTGATGATCTTCGTTCTGCTGATGGTGTCGGGCTTCGTGGTCGCCGACGACCGCAACGCCGGCGGGTTCTGGGAAGGGCTGCACCAGATCGGCGACTATCCCGCCGCCGTGCTGAGCGAGGCATGGGCGAAGCGCGCCGATCTGCCCGCGCTTTTACTGCATTTCTTTCCCGCGCTGGTCGAGACGATCAACATCGCGGCGGTATCGACGCTGTTCGGGGCAGGCGCGGGGCTTGTGCTGTCGCTGCTGTCGACGCGCGGGCTGGCGCGCTGGCCGCGCCTGATCCCGCTGTTCCGGCGCTTCATGGATATCATGCGCGCGGTGCCCGAGATCGTTATCGCGCTGGTCCTGATCTTCATCCTCGGCGGCGGTCCGGTGCCCGCGATGATCGCCATCTCAATTCATACCGCGGGCGCGCTGGGCAAGATGTTTTCCGAGGTGGCCGAAAACGCCGATCTGAAACCCGTCGAGGGGCTGGCCTCGACCGGGGCGACATGGTCGCAGCGGATGTGGCTGGGCGTGCTGCCGCAGGTGGCGCCGAACTATATCAGCTATGCGCTGCTGCGGTTCGAGATCAATATCCGCGCCTCGGCCATCCTGGGCTTTGTCGGCGCGGGCGGCCTTGGCTACGAGCTGCGCAACTCGATGGCCTGGGGGCCGGGCCAGTTCGACGAGGCGGCGGCGATCTTCATCCTGCTGTTCGGCACGATCGTGTTCTTCGACCAGTTGTCCAGCCGCTATCGCAACCGCCTGAGCGAAGGGGCACACGCATGACGACGGCCGATCTCGACCTGATGAAGCACAATGCCGAGGGCCTGTTCCGGCGCAAGCGTGTGCTGGCCTTTGCGATGCCGGCCATCGTCGCGGCCTATTTCGCCTATATCTTCTTTGCCTTCGACATTCCCGGTCTGGTCCAGCGGGCGAGCATGGACAATGCGGTGACGCTGGCCTCGGACAGCTGGTCCTACAAGGTGCATGTCACGCGCTCCAACAGCACGGGCGAAATCGCCTATGCTGTCGAGGGCGAGCGCAAGGGCGCCTATCCCGAGGGGCAGCGCCCCGACTGGGTAAGCGGCGGGGATATCGTGACCGTCGATCTGGGGCGCGGCTACCTGGTGCGCCTGCTGCCGGAGAACCGCACCGAGGTCGACATCCCCGGCTATGGCACGATCGAGGCGCAGGCCGGGGACCGGCAGGTCACGACCAACCTGGGCGACGATCTGCCCGACTGGATCAACGCCTCGGACCGGCGGGTGGCGATCACCACCCCCGAGGGGCGGATCACCCTCACCGGCTCCAAGACCGAGGTGTTCAACTATTTTCCGGGGTGGGAACTGTTCTGGTTCACCTTCGACAGCCCGTATCACGGGCAGCCGGTCACCCGCATCCTGTTCGGCGACCGGATCGACCCGGACCGCGCGAATATCGCCGGTGCGCTGGCCGACTGGTGGAACAACCCGATGTGGCGGCACAAGGACGTGGCCTGGGCCATCGGCGAAACGATCCTGATGGCGTTCCTGGGCACGATGGGGGCGGCGATGCTGGCCCTGCCGCTGGCATTCCTTGCGGCGCGGCGGTTCACGCCGATGGTGGTGGTGCGCGGGCTGACGCGGCGGCTGTTCGATTTCGTGCGCGGGGTCGACGCGCTGATCTGGACGGTGGTTCTGGCCCGCGCCTTCGGGCCGGGGCCGCTGACCGGATCGCTGGCAATCCTGATCACCGATACCGGCACCTTCGGCAAGATATTCTCGGAGGCGCTGGAAAACGTCGATGGCAGGCAGATCGAGGGCGTCGCCTCGACCGGGGCGAAGCCGCTGCAACGCTATCGTTTCGGCGTGATCCCGCAGGTGGTGCCGGTGCTGCTGGCGCAGGTGCTGTATTTCCTGGAATCGAACACCCGGTCGGCCACCATCATCGGGGCGATCACCGGGGGCGGCATCGGGCTGATGCTGACGCAGGCGATCCAGACCCAGAAGGACTGGGAAGAGGTGGCGTATTACATCGTCCTCGTTGTCGTGATGGTCATGCTGATGGACTGGTTCTCGGGCTGGCTGCGCGGCCGGCTGATCGGCCGGAAGGACTGACATGGCGCGACTGAAACCCGACGCGGCCGTCATTCACGACGGCTGCACCATCACCGGCAGCACCTTCGGCGCCTATGTCGAGATCGGTGCGGGATCGCGCGTCGCGCATAGCGAAGTCGGCGATTACTCCTATTGCGACCGCTATGCCGATATCGCCAATGCCACCGTCGGCAAATTCGCCAATATCGCCAGTTTCGTGCGGATCGGTGCCACCGATCACCCGTTGCACACGGCGGCCTGCCATCACTTCCTGTACCGCTCGGACGATTACTGGGACGATGCGGACCGTGACCCGGCCTTTTTCGCCCACCGCCTGTCCCGGCGCGCAGCGATTGGGCATGACACCTGGATCGGGCATGGCGCCATGATCAAGCCCGAGGTGACGCTGGGCCACGGCGCGGTGGTGGCGGCGGGCGCGGTCGTGACGCGGGATGTCGCCCCCTATACCATCGTCGCGGGCACGCCGGCCCGGCCCTTGCGCGAAAGGCAGCCGCGCGCGATTGCCGACCGGCTGATCGCGCTGGCGTGGTGGGACTGGCCGCATGACGCGCTGCGCGCCGCGCTGGCCGATTTCCGAAAGCTGCGGGCCGAGGCGTTTCTTGAAAAATACGGCGGCTGAGTCGCGCGGTCTCAGCTTTCCAGCGTCAGGGTCACCCTGTCGCCGGCAAACCATGTGCGCCCGTACTCCACCGGCACGCCATGCCCGTCGACATTGACCCCGGTCGAGCGCAGCAGCGGGTCGCCCTCGCGCAGGTGCAGCACAAGGGCGCGTGCCGCGTCAGCCCGCACCGCCGTCAGCCGGGTCGAGGCGCGGGTGTAATCGGCCACGCCCGCGCGGGCCAGCGCCTCGGTCACGCTGCTGACCTCGGTCAGGGCGGTGTCGATGCCCGGCAGCCGCCCGATGGGAAAGACGCTTTCGAACACGGCAATCGGCAGGTCGTCGGCAAGCGACAGGCCATGACAGGCGCAGACCTGGTCCTGCGGCGACAGCTCCAGCACCCGTGCCTCGCCCGGCGTGGCGGCGCGGAGCTCGATCTGCAGCACCTGCTTGCTGGGGCGGCGGCCCGCGGCCAGCAGATTTTCGTGAAACCGCACCCGCGCCCCGATCGGGTAATCGGTGGGCGCGGCGGCCACGAAGGCACCGGCCCCGCGCCGCGTGCGCACCAGCCCCTCGTCGACGAGATGCGCAAGCGCGTGGCGCACCGTGTGGCGGTTGACGCCGAACCGGGCCGCCATCGCGGCCTCGGTCGGCAGCTTGTCGCCGGGCTGGTAACGGCCTTCGGAAATTTCGCCGCGCAGGGTGTCGGCGATGGCCTGCCATATCGGCGTGCGGGGGGGCGCGGGCCGGGTGCTGTCACTCAAAATTCACAAATCTCCACTGTGCCCCAAGGGCGAATCTGCTATGATGTGTCTAGTTGTATAGGAATAGCCGAAGTTGTCGAGATGAAAGATACCGTTGACGGGAACGAGGACCGCAAAGGCTGGATGAGCCTGTTCGCCAGGGCGCCGGAGGGCCGGGTGGCGGCGTTGCTGGACGCGGCCTGCACGCGGCCCGGTTTCACCTGGCTGCGCCCGCCCGAGATCGGCAGCGTCATGGTGCAGGGCCGGGCCGGGGGCACCGGCGCGCCGTTCAACCTGGGCGAAATGACGGTCACGCGCTGCGCGCTGAAACTGGCAAGTGGCGAGGCGGGCCATGCCTATGTGCAGGGCCGCCGCAAACCCGATGCCGAGGCGGCGGCGCTGGTCGATGCGCTGATGCAGACCGACCTGGCCGATACGCTGCGAACGCAGGTGATCGCGCCCCTTGGGGCCGAACTGGCCGCCGCCACGCAGGCCCGCGCGAAAAAGGCAGCGGCGACCAGGGTCGATTTCTTCACAATGGTACGGGGAGAGGACTGATGCACCCGCAAACCCTTGAAGGCGGTTTCGCAAACCCGGCCGCCGATGCGGCCCATGCCTTTCGCAGCGTGATGGAGGCGGTGGCCCGCCCCGGCACGATCCACGAAATCACCGGCGCCCGTCCGCCCGCACCGCTGTCGCCCGCCGCCGGGGCGGTGCTGCTGACGCTGTGCGATACCGACACGCCGCTGTACCTGGCCGGTGCGGCCGATTGCGACGCGGTGCGTGCCTGGCTCGCCTTTCACACCGGCGCACCGCTTGCGGGGCCGTCGGACTGCATGTTCGCGCTGGGCACGTGGGACGCGCTGCTGCCGCTGTCGGCCTATCCCAAGGGCTCACCCGAATATCCCGACCGCTCGGCCACGCTGATCGTCGAGGCCCCGGCGCTTTCGGACGAGGGCGCCGTGTTGCAGGGGCCGGGCATCCGCGACACCGCCCGCCTGTCGCTGCCCGATATCGGGGCGTTCCGCCAAAACCGCGCGCTGTTCCCGCTCGGGCTCGATTTCCTGTTTACCTGCGACGGCCGCATCGCCGCGCTGCCGCGTGCGACACGGGTCGCGGCGCCGGCCGAGATGGCGGAGGCGCGCTGATGTATGTCGCGGTCAAGGGCGGCGAGGCCGCCATTCGCAACGCCCATGCCTGGCTGGCCGAGGAGCGCCGGGGCGATACTTCGGTCGCCGAATTGTCCATCGCGCAGATCCGCGAACAGCTCAGCCTGGCGGTCAACCGGGTGATGGCCGAGGGGTCGCTCTACGATCCCGACCTTGCCGCGCTGGCGATCAAACAGGCGCGCGGCGACCTGATCGAAGCGGTGTTCCTGATCCGGGCCTATCGCACGACATTGCCGCGATTTGGCGCGACGCGGCCGGTCGAAACCGCTGACATGGCGTGTGACCGGCGCATCTCGGCCACGTTCAAGGATCTGCCGGGCGGGCAGATCCTGGGCCCGACATTCGACTACACCCACCGGCTGCTGGATTTCAAACTGGCCGCCGAAGGGGGGAAAGAGGTGCAGCAGGCGGAGCAGGCCGGGGATGCCGCCCCGGCGCCGGTGCCGCATGTCACCGGCTTCCTGAACCGCGAGGGGCTGATCGAAGAGGCCCCGCGCGACGACACCCCGCCGCCCGACCTGACCCGCGAACCGCTGGAAATGCCCGCCGACCGTGCGCTGCGCCTGCAGGCGCTGACCCGCGCGGACGAGGGGTTTACCCTGTCGCTGGCCTATTCCACGCAGCGCGGATACGCCCGCAACCACGCCTTCGTGGGCGAGTTGCGTATCGGCACCGTCGCGGTCGAAATGGACATCCCCGAGCTCGGGTTCGCCATTGATATCGGCGAGATCACCCTGACCGAATGCGAAACCGTCAACCAGTTCACAGGGTCGAAAACCGAACCGCCGCAATTCACCCGCGGCTACGGGCTGGTTTTCGGGCAGACCGAGCGCAAGGCGATCTCGATGGCGCTGGTCGACCGCGCGCTGCGCTGGGAGGAACTGGGCGAGGATGACATGGGCGCCCCGGCGCAGGATGCGGAATTCGTCCTGTATCATTCCGACAACATCCAGGCGACCGGGTTCCTGGAGCATATCAAGCTGCCCCATTACGTCGATTTCCAGTCGGAGCTGGAACTGGTGCGCAAACTGCGCCGCGAGGCGGGGGCAGAGCCGATGCAGGAGGCGGCGGAATGACCGACCAAGCCTATAACTTCGCCTATCTCGACGAACAGACCAAGCGGATGATCCGCCGCGCGATCCTGAAAGGGCTGGCGATCCCCGGCTACCAGGTGCCCTTTGCCAGCCGCGAGATGCCGATGCCCTATGGCTGGGGCACCGGCGGCGTGCAGGTCAGTGCCGCCGTTCTGACGCCCGATGACCGGTTCAAGGTGATCGACCAGGGCGCAGACGACACCACCAACGCCGTCTCGATCCGCAGCTTTTTCGAACGTACCGCCGGGGTGGCGACGACCACCGTCACCACCGAGGCAACGGTGATCCAGACCCGCCACCGCATCCCCGAGGTGCCGCTGGCCGAGGGGCAGATCCTCGTCTACCAGGTGCCAATCCCCGAGCCGCTGCGCTTTCTCGAACCGCGCGAAAGCGAGACCCGCAAGATGCACAGCCTTGAGGAATACGGGCTGATGCATGTGAAGCTTTACGAGGATATCGCGCGCCACGGGCATATCGCGACCTCCTACGCCTACCCGGTGAAGGTCGAGGGGCGCTACGTGATGGACCCGTCGCCGATCCCGAAATTCGACAACCCGAAACTGGCCGATTGCCCGGCGATCCAGCTTTTCGGCGCCGGGCGCGAGCAGCGGATTTATGCGCTGCCGCCCTATACGCAGGTTGTCAGCCTCGATTTCGAGGATCACCCGTTCGAGGCGTCCCGCGCCGATCACCCCTGCGGGTTGTGCGGGGCGGTGGACAGCTATCTTGACGAGGTGATCACTGACGATGCGGGCGGGCGGATGTTCGTCTGCTCCGACACCGATTATTGCGAGACCCGGCAGGCCGCCGGCCATCGCGGAAAGGATGCGGCATGACCCCGTTGCTGTCTGTTCAGGGTGTGACCAAACGCTATGGCGCGCATATCGGATGCGCCGACGTGTCCTTCGATCTTTACCCCGGCGAGGTGATGGGGATCGTCGGCGAAAGCGGATCGGGCAAGTCTACGCTGCTCAACTGCATGGCCGGGCATATGGCGCCGGATGCAGGCAAGGTGGTGTTCGACACCCGCACCGACGGCCCGCGCGACACGCTCACCATGTCCGAACCCGAGCGCCGGATGCTGGGCCGCACCGACTGGGCCTTCGTGCATCAGCACGCGCGCGACGGGCTGCGCATGGGCGTTTCCGCCGGCGGCAACGTGGGCGAGCGGCTGATGGCCGTGGGCGCGCGTCACTATGGCGACATCCGCGCGCGGGCGACCGACTGGCTGGAACGGGTCGAGATCGCGCCGGGCCGGATCGACGACCGGCCCACCACCTTCTCGGGCGGGATGCAGCAGCGCCTGCAGATCGCGCGCAACCTTGTGACCGGGCCGCGGCTGGTGTTCATGGACGAACCGACCGGGGGTCTTGATGTCAGCGTGCAGGCGCGGCTGCTGGACCTGCTGCGCGGGCTTGTCCGCGACATGGGGCTGTCGGCGATCATCGTCACCCACGACCTAGCGGTGGTGCGGCTGCTGGCCGACCGGCTGATGGTGATGAAATCGGGCCATGTGGTCGAGGCCGGTCTGACCGACCGGGTGCTGGACGATCCGCAACATGCCTATACGCAGCTTCTGGTCAGCTCTGTGCTGCAAGTGTGAGGGGGAAGAGGATGATCGACCTGCAAAACGTTTCGAAAACCTTTACCCTGCACAACCAGGGCGGCGCGACGATCCGGGTGATGGACGGGGCCACCCTTTCGGTTGCGCAGGGCGAATGCGTGGCGCTGACCGGGGCGTCGGGCGCGGGGAAATCCACGCTGATGCGCATGATCTACGGCAACTACATGGCGCAGGGCGGCGCGATCCGCGTGGGCGGCGTGGATCTTGTGCAGGCCGAACCGCGCGAGATCATCCGCATCCGCCGCGAGGTGCTGGGTTATGTCAGCCAGTTCCTGCGCGTGGTGCCGCGCGTGCCCACGCTGGACGTGGTGGCCGAGCCGCTGCGCGCGGTGGGCGTGCCGCGGGACGAGGCGCAGGACCGCGCGCGTGCCCTGCTGTCGCAGCTCAATATCCCCGAACGGTTGTGGTCGCTGTCGCCCACCACCTTCTCGGGCGGGGAACAGCAGCGGGTGAACATCGCGCGCGGCTTTGCCCATGCATATCCCGCGATGCTGCTGGACGAGCCGACCGCCAGCCTGGATGCCGCGAACCGCGAGGTCGTGCTGGGCCTGATCGCCGAGGCCAAGGCGCGCGGCGCGGCAATCGTCGGGATATTCCACGACGAGGCGGCGCGCGACCGCGTCTGCGACCGCGAAATCGACGTCAGCCGGTTCAGCCCGGCCCGCGCGGCATGAGCGCGGGGCGGCTGATCGCCGTGGTCGGCCCGTCGGGTGTCGGCAAGGACAGCGTGATGGACGCGCTGTCCGGGGCCGCGCCCGCGTTCCGGCGCGTGCGCCGCACGATCACACGCGCGCCGCACCTGGGGGGCGAGGATTTCGATCCGCTGACGCCGGACGAGTTCGACCGGGCGGTCGCGCGTGGGGCGTTCTGCCTGCACTGGGCCGCGCACGGGCTGCGTTACGGCATCCCGGCCACCGTGCTGGACGAAACCCGCGCCGGGGCGGACTGCCTGGCCAACCTGTCGCGCGATGCACTGCCACGGGCGGCGGGGATATTTCCGCGCCTCCTGGTCATGAACATCACCGCCGCGCCTGACGTTCTTGCCCGGCGGCTGGCGGGGCGCGGGCGGGAAAGCGCCGATGAGATCGCCCTCCGGCTCGGGCAGGCGTCCAAGCCTTTGCCACCGGGGCTGGAGGTCGTCACGATTTCCAACGACGGATCGCTGGAGCAGACCGTGGCGCAGGCGCTGGCCGCCTTGCTGCCGGAAAGGGCATAGATATGGGCACCGCCCGCACCATCACCGCGAAAAGAGGAACCAGCATGAACTCTCCTATCCCGCGCATGTCGCCTGCCCGCGCCGGGGGCCAACCCGGTGCCGGTAGCCTGTGCCTGGCCAATGCGCGGCTCGTGCTGCACGACCGGGTGATGACGGGCCGGATCACGGTCGAAGACGGGCAGATCGCCGGGATCGCCGAGGGCGATCGCGTGCCGGGCGGTGCGGTGGATTGCGCGGGCGATTACGTGATGCCGGGGCTGGTCGAGCTGCATACCGACAACCTGGAACGCCATATCGAGCCGCGCCCGGCGGTCGACTGGCCGCACCTGCCGGCGATCCTGGCGCATGACGGCGAATTGGCCTCGACCGGGATCACAACGGTGTTCGACGCGCTGCGCGTGGGCTCGATCCACGACAGCAAGGCGCGCTACGGCGCCTATGCCCGCAAGCTGGCCGACGAGCTGCTGGCGGTGCGCGCCGAGGGGCACCTGAAGATCAGCCATTTCCTGCACCTGCGGGCCGAGATCTGTTCGGAAACCCTGCTGGAGGAAATGGCCCAGTTCGGCCCCGACGACCGGGTGGGTATCGTCAGCCTGATGGATCACACGCCCGGCCAACGGCAGTTCCGCGATCTGCAGGCGCTGCGCACCTACGTGTCGAAAAAGCGCGGCATGTCGGATGCCGATTTCGCCGACCATGTCGCCAACCTCAAAGAGCTTCAGCGGCTTTATGGCGAGCTGCACCAGATCGGGGCCGTGGCCGAGGCGCGGCGCTATGGCGCGGTGCTGGCCAGCCATGACGACACCACCGCCGAACAGGTGGTGCAATCGCGTGAAAACGGCGTGGGCTTCGCCGAGTTTCCGACCACGATCGAGGCCGCCGGGGCCTGCCACGCCAACGGCATCGCAGTGATGATGGGGGCGCCGAACCTGATCCGCGGCGGATCGCATTCCGGCAATGTCGCCGCCAGCGAACTGGCCCATGCCGGGCTGCTGGATATCGTGTCGTCGGATTACGTGCCCTCGGCGCTGCTGCTGTCGGCCTTCAGCCTGTCGGAGCTGTGGGGCGATCTGCCCCGCGCTGTGGCCTGCGTGACGGAAAACCCGGCAAAGGCGGCGGGGCTGACCGATCGCGGCCGGCTGGCGCCCGGATTGCGCGGCGATCTTTTGCGGGTCGGGCAGGCCGGGCAGACACCGCTGCTGCGCGGGGTCTGGAGCAACGGCCGCCGCGTGGGCTGACGCCCGGCCTGCGGCGGCACCGATCTGCGCAGGCGGGCCCGGCGGGGCGGGAACGGCTCGACGAAGCCGGCAAGCTGCGCTTTGATGTGACGGGACAAGGCACATCGGGGGGCCCGGACATGGCCAATAGCAGTTTCCTTTCCGATCTGATGGCGCGCGTCGCGCAGGCCGGCTGGCGCCGCCATGCGCGGGGCGATGCATCGGACACGTTCGACCTGTTCCAGCGGCTGCTGGGTGACGAGGGCGAGGCATCCGGCCTTGTGACCGCGATGCAGGCGCTCGACCAGTTCGAGACGCATTCGCCCTCGGAAAAGGCGCAGCTGTTCCACAAGATCGCCGGGGAGTGCAGCGTGGACGATGCGGCCCTTGCCGATGCGATTGCCGCCTACCGGCCGGGCGATGCCGAGGCCGCGCGGCGCATCCACTATACCGCCGAACCGCAAAGCCTTGAACTGATCCGCAGGCTCAACCGCGTGCCGGGCGCCACCGCGCGGCTGGTGAACATGCGCGCCGATCTGCTGGGCGCGCTGCGCGATGCCCCGTCGCTCAAGGGGCTGGATGCCGATTTCGAGCATCTTTTCGCAAGCTGGTTCAACCGGGGTTTCCTCGAAATCCGCAGGATCGACTGGCACACCCCCGCCGACATCCTGGAAAAGATCATCACCTACGAGGCGGTGCACGAAATCAACGGCTGGGACGATTTGCGCCAGCGCGTCGCCGATCCCGACCGCCGGCTTTTCGCGTTCTTCCATCCCGCGATGCCGTCGGACCCGCTGATATTCGTCGAGGTCGCGCTGACCCGCGTCATCCCGGCGGCGATCGACGCGATCATCCGCAGCGACCGCGACCGGATCGACCCGACGGATGCGACGACGGCGGTGTTCTACTCGATCTCGAACTGTCAGAAGGGGCTGCGCGGCATCTCGTTCGGGAATTTCCTGATCAAGCAGGTGGTCGCCGAACTGCAATCGGAACTGCCGAACCTGAAAACCTTTGTCACGCTGTCGCCGGTGCCGGGCCTGCGCAAATGGGCCGAGGCGCGGCCCGACCTGCTGACGCCCGGTGACCTGGCCGCCATCGACGCCGCGGATGGCCCGTCGTTCGACGATGCCCGCCGGATCGCCGCGCGCTACCTTCTGCACGCCCGCCGCCCGCAGGGCACCGCGATGGACCCGGTGGCGCATTTCCACCTGGGCAACGGCGCGGCGCTGCACCGCATCCACGCCGCCGCCGATCTCAGCGCGAATGGGCGGGCGGGCAGTTGGGGGGTCATGGTGAATTACCTTTACGATGGCCCAAGCATCGAGGCGAACCACCAGGCCTATGCCACCGCGCACAAGATCACCGCCTCGGCCGAGGTCAGGAAGCTGGCCGACTGACCGGCGGGCCGGCGCACCGCTCAGCGTGCCGCGCAATCGGTCAGCGCAAAGCTGTAGCCGGCCGATGGCAGCGCCCTGAACAGCCGGTAACCATCGCTTCCGGCCCGGAAAAGGGCGGCGGGTTCGCGCACGTGGATCGTGGTGGGCGGGCCATCGACTGGCCAGCCGAGGGAAAACAGCTTGATCATGGCGGCAGCCCCGCCGTTTTTCGTCTGCGAAAGCCGGGCGCTCATGCATTCGCTTGCCGCGCCGTCATGGATGCAGGTCGCTTCCTCGGGCTGGCGATGCGGCCAGTTCGAGACGAAGACAAGGCGGTCGCTGCCGATGATGACGGTGCCGCCGCCGTTGATCTCGTCATAGGGAACCGTGCATTCCCAGGTTTCCGACAGTGCCGGGCCCGCGGTCAGGGCGGCGAGTGCGATCAGGGGAAGGCGCATCATGGCTGTTCCTCCTTGCCCGGACGAAGGCGTGGCTGCGGCCGTTCCTGCGCGGTCCGGGCGGGGGAAACGCGGTCTTGCGTCTTGACCCGTCTGTATCGGTCCTCTAATCAGCCACTGTACCAAGCGGGTATAGCTTAATGGTAAAGCCCCTGCCTTCCAAGCAGGCTATGTCGGTTCGATTCCGTCTACCCGCTCCATGATTCCCGTTCACAAGGCGCGATGCGGCGGTGGAAACCGCGCTTCTTGACTGCGCAGGGAATGGGGATACGCTCGGCCCCAGGGAGGAAATTCCGCCATATGGGCGGGATCGGCGATGACCGGCGCGACACGCTGGCCGCCACCGCGGGAGGAGTATTACCCATGAAACTGAGGACAGTCGGTGCCGCGCTCGTGCTGGGGGCCATGCCTGTGGCCGGCGTGGCCGAAACCTATAACGTCACCGTCGCCGCGGGTCATCCGCCGGTCTTTCGCTGGGTGCGCATGATCTCGGAACAGTTCATCCCGACCGTGCAGGCCGGGCTTGAGGGCAGCGGCCACACGATGACTTTCTCGGAGCAGTACGGCGGCGCCATCGCCGGTGTCGGCGAAGAGCTTGAGGCGGTCGAGGCCGGGCTGGCCGAGATCGGCACCTGCCAGGCGTTGTTCGACCCGGCCAAGCTGGCGGTGCAGAACGTGACCTATTACACCCCCTTCGTCAGCGACGATGTGCGGCAGGTCGCCACCACCGTGGATGCGATGCATGATGACAACCCCGACATGCTGCGCGCCTATGCCGACAACGGCGTGGTCTATATCGGCGCGCCGATCGGCATCGACGATTACCTGCTGATGACGAACTTCCCGGTGGACAGCCTGGACGACCTCGATGGCCGCAAGATCGCGGCGCCGGGGGCGGCGATCAACTGGCTGTCGGGCACGGGCGCCGTGGGCGTGGCGGGGAACCTGACCACCTATTACAACGAGATCAAGACCGGCGTTTACGATGGCGTCATCGTGTTCGCCAGCGCCGCGCTTCCCGGCAAGCTCTACGAGGTCGCGCCCCATATCACGAAGTTCGGGCTGGGCGCGCAATATGCCGGTTCGCTCTGCGCGAACGAGGCGTGGTACGACGCCCTGCCGGACGAGGTGAAGGCCGCGCTGGAGGCGGGCGCGGATGCCGCGATGCAATGGTATCACGATGACCTCGAAAGCTTCGTGGAGATCGCCCTGACAAAGATGCAAGAGGCCGGCGCGACCGTCACCGAGGCCACGCCCGAGATGCGCGCGCAATGGGCCGACGGCATGGACAACGCCGCAAGGGTCTGGGCCGATGAGCTGGATGCGCAGGGCCGTCCGGCCTCGGCCATCCTGTCGGCCTACATGGATGCGATGCGCGCCGCCGGCGCGACACCGCTGAGGGACTGGGACAAGGAATAACCCGATGCGGCGCATCCTGCGCGCCCTCGATGGCGCGACCCAGGCCGCGAACGTGGCCGGGTCGCTGCTGATCCTTGTGCTGATGGCGCTTGTCGGGCTCGACGTGGCGGGGCGCAACCTGTTCGGGGCACCGGTGCCGGGCGTGCCGGAAATGGTGACGCTGTCCATCGTCGCCATCGTGTTCCTGCAGATCCCGCAGGCGCTGCGCGCGGGCCGCATGACGCGCTCCGAGGCGGTGCCTGGCTGGCTTTCGCGGCGCGCGCCGTGGGCGGGCAGGATGCTGGAAACCCTGTTCGACCTGCTGGCCATCGCCGTGGTCTGGGTGATCCTGCGCAGCACCTGGCCGATCTTTACCCGCGCGTGGGACAGGGGCGAATTCATCGGCGCGCTGGGCGATTTCACCGTGCCGGTCTGGCCGGTGAAGGCGACGATCCTTCTGGGCTGCGCGCTGCTGATCGCACAATTCGCCGCCCGCATCCTGCGCCGCTGGGCCGGGGGCGCGGCATGAGCCCGTTCGATATCGGCCTGATCGCGCTGGCCGCGATGTTCGGCACGGTCCTGCTGGGCCTTTACGTGCCGGTTGCGCTGATGGTCTGTTCCTTCGCCGGGGTCTGGGCGATCAAGGGTTCGCCGCTGCTGGCCTCGAAACTGCTGGCGCTGGCGGCGAACGATGCGATCTCCAGCTATTTCTTCGGCGTGGTGCCGCTGTTCGTGCTGATGGGTTTCGTCGTGTCCGAGGCCGGTCTGGGCCGCGACGCGTTCGACGTGGCCAACGCCATGTTCCGGCGGCTCAGGGGCGGTCTGGGCGTCGGCACCGTGGGGGCCAACGCGATCTTTGCCGCGATCACCGGCATCTCCATCGCCTCGGCCGCCGTCTTTACCAAGATCGCCGTGCCGCAGATGATCCGCCACGGCTATGCCCCGCGCTTTGCCGTGGGCGTGGTCGCCGGGTCCAGCGTGCTGGGGATGCTGATCCCGCCCTCGCTGCTGCTGATCCTCTACGGCATCCTGACCGAGCAGAGCATCGGCGACCTGTTCATCGCCGGTATCGGGCCGGGCATCCTGCTGGCGGTCTTTTTCGCCGTGGGAATCGTGGCGATGGCGATCTTCACCCCGCGTTTCGTCGGTCGCCCCGACGATGTGGACGACGGCGCGCTGCGCCCGGCCGAGATGCTGCGCAAGGGCCTGCCCATCGCGGGGCTTATCGTGCTGGTGCTGGGCGGCATCTATGCCGGTATCTTCACCCCGGTCGAGGCCGGCGCGATGGGCGCCATCGGCGCACTGGCCCTCGGGTTCGCCATGCGGCGGCTGACATGGGGCAAGCTGTGGACCGTGCTGGTCGATACCGGCATGGTCACCGCCACGATCTGTTTCCTGATCATCGCCGCGCAGATGTACAGCCGGATGCTGGCGCTGTCGGGCGTGCCCGGCGGGATCGGCGCCTGGGCGGCAGGGGCCGAGCTGGGATTCTGGGGGCTGATGCTGCTTTACGTGGCGATCGTGATCGCGCTGGGGATGATCCTCGACAGCTCATCCATCATGCTGATCCTCGTGCCGCTGATGCTGCCCGTGGTGGTGCCTATGGGGATCGACCTCGTGTGGTTCGGCATCGTCACCGTCCTTGCGGTGGAAATCGGCCTGCTGACACCGCCTTTCGGCATTTCCGTCTATGTCATCAAGGCGACACTCGACGATGACAGCATCACGCTGGCCGACATTTTCCGCGGGGCAGCCCCTTTCGCGCTGATGATGCTGGCGGTCTTGCTGATCGTCATCGCCATCCCATCCGTCGCCACCGGCCTGTTGCCGGGGCGCTAGACAAAAGGAGACACGCCATGCCACGCCGTTTCGTCGATATCTCGGTCCCGCTCGAGGCGGGGATCGCCAGCGATCCGCCGATCATGCTGCCCGAGATCGACTATCTCGACCACAAGATGACGGCGGGCCAGATCGCGTCGTTCTTTCCGGGGCTCAGGGAAAGCGATCTGCCGGGCGGCGATGGCTGGGCGGTCGAGATGCTGCGCGTGTCCAGCCATAACGGCACGCATCTGGACGCGCCGTATCACCACCATTCCACGATGAACGACGGCGAGCGCGCGATCACCATCGACGAGGTGCCGCTGGAATGGTGCTTTGCACCCGGCGTGAAGCTGGATTTCCGCCACTTCCCCGATGGCTATCTCGTCAGCGCGCAGGAAATCGAGGATGAACTCGCGCGCATCGGCCACGATCTGCAACCGCTGGATATCGTCGTGGTCAACACCGCCGCCGGGGCGAAATACGGCGCGCCCGATTACGTCGACAGCGGCTGCGGCATGGGACGCGAGGCCACGCTCTACCTGCTGGAACGCGGCGTGCGCGTCACCGGCACCGACGCCTGGAGCTGGGACGCCCCGTTTTCGCACACCGCGAGGAAATGGATGGACACCCACGATCCCGGCATCATCTGGGAAGGCCACCGCGCGTCGATCGACATCGGCTATTGCCACATGGAGAAACTTGCCAATCTCGACAGCCTGCCGCCGACGGGGTTTACGATCAGCTGTTTCCCGATGAAGCTGAAGGGCGGATCGGCCGGGTTCACCCGTGCCGTGGCGATATTCGAGGAGTGAGCACATGAAACTGGGAACGGTCGCCCATGAGGGCGTGGAAAAACCCGTCGCCGTGATCGACGGTGACACGCTGCTGGACCTGCGCGCGGCAGGGCTGGATATCCGCGACATGGTGCAGCTTGTGGAAATGGGCGAGGCGGGCCTCGAGGCGGTGCGCGACGCGCTGGCCAACCCGCAATTCGGCGCGACGCTGGGCATGGAGGACGTGGAGATGCGCGTGCCGATCCGGCCCGTGCAATACCGCGACTGCCTGGTGTTCGAGGCGCATCTGAAGAACTGCTTTACCGCAATGGAAAAGGTGACCGGCCGCGCGCACGAGATCCCGCCGGTCTGGTACGAGCAGCCGATCTATTACAAGGGCAACAGGCTGAGCTTCATCGGCCACGGGCAGGACGTGCGCTGGCCCAATTACGCCGATTTCCTGGACCTCGAGCTTGAGCTTGCGATCATCATCGGCAAGCGCGGCACGGATATCCCGGCCGGGGATGCGCCGGGATATATCTGGGGCTACACGATCCTCAACGATATGACCGCGCGGGATGCGCAGATGGTGGAAATGGCCGGCCAGCTCGGGCCCGCCAAGGGCAAGGATTTCGACACCGGCAATATCCTCGGCCCGTGGATCGTCACGGCGGACGAGATCGGCCACCCCGTCGCGCTGGATATGGAGGTGCGGGTGAACGGCACCCGCTGGGGCGGCGGCAGTTCCGCGCAGATGCATCACAGCTTTGCCGATATCATCGCGCATATCTCGCGCTCGGAAACGCTCTATCCCGGCGAGGTGATCGGCTCGGGCACGGTGGGCACCGGCTGCGGGCTGGAACTGGGCAAGCGGCTGGAGCCGGGCGATACGTTCGAGTTGGAGGTCGAGAAGATCGGGATTCTTGAGAACCGGATCGTGAAATGACGCCACCGGGGCGAGGGGCGCTACCCCTTTTGGGCCTGCGGCCCAATTCCCGGGGCTCCGCCCGTTCGGGCCTTGAAACGTCCACCGGACGTTTCATCGCGCTATCGCGCGAACCGGCCCTCACCCCCCGGAGTATTTCGCGGAACGATGAAAGGCGGGGCCGGCGCAGTCAGCTGCGCCAGCGCAGCATCCGGGCTTCGATCCGGCTGATGGCCCAGCTGAGCACCACCCCGAGCGCTGACAGGATCACCACACCGGCGAACAGCCGTTCGAGATCGTAGAGCGAGCCGGCCTCGAGGATATAGGCGCCGATGCCGTATTGCGCGCCCAGCATTTCCGCCGCGACCAGCAGGATGATCCCGATGCTGAGGGAAATGCGCATCCCCGACAGGATGCCGGGCAGCGCGCCGGGCAGCACGATCTTGGTCACGATCGACAGCCAGGGCAGGCCAAAGCTTTGCCCCATGCGGATCAGCGTGCGGTCCACGTTGTCGACCGCGCCGAAGGTGGCGACCACCGTGGGGGTAAAGGTGCCGAGCGCGATCAGCGCGTATTTCGATCCCTCGTCGATGCCGAACCAGATCACGAAAAGCGGCAGCAGTGCGATCTTGGGGATCGGGAACAGCGCGGCGACCAGCGGCACCAGCCCGGCGCGGGCCAGGCTGAACAGGCCGATCAGCACGCCGATGCCGATGCCCGCGGTGACCCCCATCGCGCTGCCCACGGCCAGCCGGCTGAGCGAGGGCAGGACATGCTGGAACAAGAGGCCGGATTGCCACAGGTCGATCAGCGTCCGCGCCACGTCCGAAGGGCGCGGCAGCGTGAGGCTGGAAATCCACCCCGCCCGCGTGCCCCATTCGACGATGGCGATCAGCAGGATGAAGACAAGCAACCCGACGCCGCGTTTCTGCACCGGGCGGAAGCCGCCGCCGCGAAAGGGGACGGGACGGGGATCAGCCATGCGCCAGCTCCGCATCGGCGGCCCTGGCCTCTTCGCGCATCAGGTGCCACAGGTGATCCTGCGCGCGGGCCAGTTCGGGGTCGGTGGCGTCGCGGGCATCGAGGGGGGTGTCGATCCCGACCACCTCGCGGATGCGGCCGGGGCGGCGCGACAGCACCACGATCCTGTGGCCGAGGCGCACCGCCTCGGACAGGTTGTGGGTGACGTAGACGGCGGTAAAGGGCGTGCGTGTCCACAGGCCCACAAGGTCGTCCATCAGCAATTCGCGGGTCTGTGCGTCGAGCGCGGAGAGCGGTTCGTCCATCAGCATGACCGCGGGGTTCACCGCCAGCGCGCGGGCGATGGCGACGCGCTGCTTCATGCCGCCCGACAATTGCCGGGGCAGGGCGCCCGCGAAATCCGACAGGTTGGTGCGTGCCAGCACATCGGCGATGCGATCCGCGCGGTCTTGCCGCGAAACCGCGCGGTCTTCGAGCACAAGCGAGATGTTGCCCGCGACCGTGCGCCAGGGCAGCAGCGCGAAATCCTGGAACACGAAGGTCAGCGGGTTCAGGCAATCGGGCGGCGGGTCGCCCAGTTGCATGATCTGCCCCGCGCTGGGCCGCTCCAGCCCGCCGATCATGCGCAGCAGCGTGGATTTTCCACAGCCCGACGGGCCGACGATGCAGACGATCCGGCCCGAGGGAATGGCAAGCGAAATGTCGGACAGCACCTCGACCGCATCGTAGCGATGGGTCAGGCCTTGGATCGTCAGGTCCATCGGGGCTCCCTGTGGGGCGGGCCGCGCGGGCCCGCACCGGGTTGGTCACATCGTGGCGACGTAGGACGGATCGACCAGCGTGTCCATGGTGACGCTGTCCTTGACCAGCCCTTCGGCCTTGAACCAGTCGAGCTGGTCCTGCACCGAGGTGGTGTTGAGCGCCGCGCCCGCGTTGACGCGCATCGCGCCGTTCACGATGCCGGCCTTGGCGGCCTCGTAGTCACGGTCGGTATAGACGTATTTGTGGATCAGTTTGACCATGTCCTCGGCGGCGTCCTCGCCCGCGGTCCGGTCGACCAGCGCGGCGTTGAAATCGTCGGCACCCTTTGCGAAGGCGGCCAGGAACGCCTCGGTCTTGGCGCGCTCGTTCGCGGCGTTCGCGGCCGAGGTAAAGACCGTCGTCACCTGGTAGTCGGGGATGTAATCGGCCACGTCGCCGATGATATGCACCGCGCCCGATCCGGCCAGCGGCTTGGCGATATGCGGCACGATCGACCAGGCGTCGACCTGCCCCGATTTCATCGCGCCGATGATGGCGCCGACCTTTTGCAGGGGGGTGAAGGTCATCTCGATCCCTTCGGCCTGCGCGATCTTGGACCCCATGTAGTGGAAGGACGACCCGGCCTGCGTGACCGCCCATTTCTTGCCCGCCAGTTGCGCGGGGCTGGTCAGCCCGGCCTGGAACGCGGCGTCCGAGGCCAGGATCTTTTGCCCGTCGATACCCTTTTCCTCGGACAGCCCGCCGCCGATCACCTTGGCCGCGCCCTTTTCGGCAAGGCTGATCAGCCCGCCGGATATCGCGGTTACGGCGTAATCGGCGTCGCCCGAGGCGATCGCCACCGCCATCGGCTGCGCGGCCTGGAAGAACTTGAACTCGACATCGAGCCCCGCCTCGGCGAAATATCCGCGCTCATAGGCGACGAAGCTGGGTGCGTGGCTGGTAAAGCGCAGCGCCCCCACGGTCAGTTTCGTGTTGGCCAGCGCCGGCGTGCCCAGCATCGGCAGCGTGGCGGCGCCCGCCATAAGGCCCAGCGTGTTGCGGCGTGTAAAACGGGTCATCGGATCCTCCCCCCGGCTATCTCGGTTGCGTGGGGAGATTTGACCGAATGGTCGGGGAAATCAACCCGCGACAGAGCGTCGCTTGCCCGGGGCGCGCGGAAAGCTTAAACCCCTCACGCGCGAACGAGGAAGGATATCCAGATGGCAGAGGCGGCGCCCGCGGGCGAACAGGAGCGCGAGAAATCCAAACGCGTGGGCGCGTTGCGCCGGCTTTGGCCCTTCATGAAACCCTATCGCAAGCTGATGGTCGCGGCGGGGCTGGCGCTGACCCTGACTGCCTGCCTGTCGCTGGCGTTGCCGATGGCGGTGCGGCGCGTGGTCGACAATTTCGGGGCCGAGGACGGCGCGCTGCTGGATCGCTATTTCGGCGCGGCGATGGTGTTGGCGGGGCTGCTGGCGATCGGCACGGGGCTGCGTTACGCGCTGGTCACGCGGCTGGGCGAACGGGTGGTCGCCGATATCCGCAAGGCCGTGTTCGACCGCGTGCTGTCGATGAGCCCGGCCTTTTACGAACGCATCATGACCGGCGAGGTGCTGAGCAGGATCACCACCGACACCACGCTCATCCTGTCGGTGATCGGTTCGTCGATATCCATCGCGCTGCGCAACATCCTGATCTTCATCGGCGGGCTGACGCTGATGCTGCTGACCTCGGCCAAGCTGACGGGGCTGGTGCTGCTGCTGGTGCCCGTCGTGATCGTGCCGATCCTGACGCTGGGCCGCAAGCTGCGCAAGCTCAGCCGCGAGAACCAGGACTGGATCGCCGAAAGCTCGGGCAGCGCGTCCGAGGCGCTGTCGAGCGTGCAGACGGTGCAGGCCTTCACCCATGAAAGCCACACGCGCGCGGCCTTTTCCGATGTGACCGAGAAAAGCTATGACGCGGCGCGGCGGCGGATCACCACCCGCGCGGTGATGACGGTGATCGTCATCTTCCTTGTGTTTTCCGGGGTTGTGGGCGTGTTGTGGATCGGCGCCAACGATGTGCGCGAGGGCATGATGACGCCCGGCGCGCTGGTGCAGTTCGTGATCTATTCGGTGATGGTCGCGGGCGGCGTGGGCGCGCTGTCGGAGATCTGGGGCGAGCTGCAGCGCGCCGCCGGAGCCACCGAGCGGCTGGTCGAGCTGCTGGAAACCGAGGACGCGGTACAGGACCCCGGAAACCCGGTCTCCCTGCCTGCGCCCGTGCGTGGTGAAATCGCGTTCGAGGGCGTGTCCTTCGAATATCCCGCGCGGCCCGATATCCCGGCGCTGGAAGCGGTCGACCTGTCGATTCGCCCCGGTGAAACGGTGGCGCTGGTGGGGCCCTCCGGTGCGGGCAAGACGACGGTGATCCAGATGATCCTGCGGTTCTACGACCCGCAGAAGGGCCGCGTGACGCTGGACGGCGTGGCGCTGACCGACATGGCGCGCGACGGGTTCCGCCGCCACCTGGCGCTGGTGCCGCAGGACCCGGTGATCTTTGCCACCACCGCACGCGAGAATATCCGCTTCGGTCGGCCCGAGGCGAGCGACGCCGAGGTCGAGGCCGCGGCGCGCGCGGCGGCCGCGCATGATTTCATAATGGCGCTGCCCGAGGGCTATGACAGCCAGGTGGGCGAACGCGGCGTGATGCTGTCGGGCGGGCAAAAACAGCGCATCGCCATTGCCCGCGCGATCCTGCGCGACGCGCCGGTGCTGCTGCTGGACGAGGCGACCAGCGCGCTGGACGCCGAAAGCGAGCGCGCGGTGCAAAGCGCGGTGGATACGCTGGCCGAGGGGCGCACGACGATCATCGTGGCGCACCGGCTGGCGACGGTGAAAAAGGCCGACCGCATCATCGTGATGGAGGCCGGCCGGATCGTGGCGCAGGGCACCCATGACGAGCTGGTGGCGCAGGACGGGCTTTACGCGCGGCTGGCGCGGCTGCAGTTCACCGACGGGCAGGCCGCGTAACCGTTACAGCCGGGCGACGGCGCGTGCCAGCACCGCCATCCCGGTCACGAGGTCGGATTCGTCGGTATCCTCGGCGAAATCGTGGCTGATCCCGTCGATCGAGGGCACGAAGAGCATCGCCGCCGGCATCAGTTTCGCCACGTTGGCCGCGTCATGCAGCGCGCCCGACTGCATCCGCCGCCAGCGCCCCGGACATACCGCTTCCGCTGCATCGGCCAGCGCGGATTGCAGGGGGGCGGCCATGTCCACGGGCTCCAGCCCCAGCATGGTGCCAAACTCCACCTGCAGGCCGCTTTCGCCTGCGATGTCTGACGCCGTGTCGCGGATGATCGTTTCCATCCGGCGCAGGCGGTCGCCATCGCCGTCGCGCCACTGCATCGAGAATGTGCAGCGCCCGGGCACGATGGAATGGGCGTTGGGATGCACCTCGACATGGCCGTTGGTCCAGACCGTCTGCGGTGCCACCACGTTGCGGAACCTTTCGTTGATCGCGGTGACGAAAGCCACCATCGCCTGCACCGCGTCCTTGCGCCGGTGCATCGGCGTGGTGCCGGCGTGGTTCTGTTCGCCGGAAAAGGTGATCCGCATGTCGCGGATGCCGACGATATCGGTCACGACGCCTGCCGCCTCGCCCGCCTCGTAAAGCCACGGGCCCTGTTCGATATGCACCTCGACGAAGCCGCTGAACCGGCCGGGATCGACGAAATCGCCCGCCAGGTGGGACATCGCGCCGCGCGCCTCGGCGAAGGTGATGCCGTCGCGGTCGGTCAGCGTGTCGGCTGCGTCCAGCGCCAGCGCGCCCGACCAGATGGTCGAGCCTGTGGTGACGCCGAACCGCCCCTCCTCGTCCTGGAAGTTTGCCACCGATACGGGCGGGCCGCCCGCCTCGGACGCGGCGCGGGCCAGTTCCAGCCCGCAGATCACGCCAAGCGCACCGTCCAGCCAGCCGCCCTCGGGCTGGGTGTCGGAATGCGAGCCGACCAGCAGCGATTTCGGCGCGTCCGACAGGCCGAACAGGCTGCCCACCGGGTCGAAATGCGGGGTCAGGCCGGCCTCCTGCATCTTTTGGGCCAGCCACTCCCGCGCGGCGATGTCGGGGGCGGAATAGGCCGGGCGCACCACGCCCTTGCCGATGCCTGATGCGCCGAACCCGCGCAGCTCGTGAAGGTCGCTCAGGAATCGGTCGGGGTTGATCTGCATGGGGCGCTCCTTGTCGTGACGCGACGGAGCCAACACCAAGAGCGGCCCGCGTGCAAGCGGGCCATTGCATCCCCGCGCTGCTCCTCCTAATCCGTTTACGACGCCAAATGGGGAAGGAATGCGATGTCCACCATCACGCTTGTGCGCCACGGACAGGCCAACACCGCCGCGCGGGACGAGGCGGATTACGACCGGCTGAGCGCGCTGGGCCACAGGCAGTCCGAATGGCTGGGCGATCACCTGCGCGACACCCGCGAACATTACACCCGCGTCTATACCGGCACGCTGACGCGGCATCGTGAAACGGTGGCGTCGATGGGGTTCGGCGCCGACGCGGCGGCCGATGCGCGGCTGAACGAGCTGGAGTTCTTTACGCTTGCCCACGCCCTGCGGGCCGAGCATGGCGTGCCGTTGCCCGCCACGCGCGAGGATTTCGTGGGGTATATGCCGCGGCTGTTGCAGGCATGGGCGGATGGACAAATCGAGGGCGCGCCGGAACCTTTCGACAGGTTCGAGGCCCGGATCACCGACGCGCTGGCCGATATCGCCGGCGGGCACGGGCCGGCGCTGATCGTCACCTCGGGCGGGCTGATCGGCATGGCGGTGCGGCAGGTGATGGGGCTGGATATAACGGCCTTTGCGCGCACCGCGATCGCGATCATGAACACCTCGGTCCACCGGCTGCACCCGATCGGCGATGCGATGTCGCTGACGCAGTTCAATGCCGTGCCGCATCTGGACCGGCCCGAACGGCAATTCGCCCAGACCCATCTTTAAGCCGGGCGCAGGCGGCGCTAGGTTGCTGCCAAACCAAGCGGGGACACCATGACACATCTGTGGGTGCGCGCCGAGCAGCGCGAGAACGAAGAGCGGGTCGGCCTGACGCCCGAGGGCTGCGCCGCGCTGATCGCGCAGGGTATCCGCGTGACGGTCGAGGACAGTTCGGTGCGCGCGATCCCCATCGGCGGCTATCGCGCGGCGGGTGCCGAAATCGCGCCGGAAAACAGCTGGCCGGATGCCCCGGTCGACGCGATCATCTTCGGCCTGAAGGAGCTGCCCGAGGACGGCACGCCGCTGCCGCATCGCCACATCATGTTCGGCCATGCCTACAAGGGCCAGCCCGCCGGGCAGGATCTGCTGCGCCGGTTCCGGGCCGCGGGCGGCACGCTTTACGACCTGGAATACCTTGTTAACGAGGATGGCCGCCGGGTGGCGGCGTTCGGATACTGGGCCGGGTTCGCGGGCGCGGCGGTGACGCTGACGGCCTGGGCCGCGCAGCAGCGGGGCGGCATTTGCGGGCCGGTGGGTGTCCATGCCGGGCGCGATGCGCTGGTATCCTCGCTGACGCAGGAGATGGCGGCCACCGGCGCCGAGTGTCCCCGTGCCATCGTTATCGGCGCGCTGGGGCGGGTGGGCACCGGCGCGTCGGATCTGTGCGAGGCGGTGGGTGTGCAGGTCACCCGCTGGGACATGGCCGAAACCGCAAGTGGCGGGCCGTTTCCGCAAGTGTTGGCGCACGAGGTATTCCTGAACTGCATCCTTGCCCAGCCCGGTTGCCCGGTCTTCGTGCCGGCGGATGCGAAAACTGCGCCGCGCAAACTGACCGCCATCGGCGATATCGCCTGCGATCCGACCTCGGATTTTTCGCCGGTCAAGGTCTATGACCGCACGACCACCTGGGCCGAACCGGTGTTGCGCGTGCAGGACGATCCGGTGCTGGATGTGATGGCGATCGACAATTTGCCGTCCATGCTGCCGGTGGAAAGCTCGCAGGATTACGCGGCGCAGCTTTTGCCATCGCTGCTGACGCTGGGCGACCCGGACAGCGGCGTCTGGGGGCGGGCGAAGGCGACATTCGACGACCATATCGCGCGCCTCTGAGCGCGCCGGGAAAGGGAGAGCGAGATGACGATTCACTGGTGCGGCACGGGCCTTTCGGCAATTCCGGGGCTGCGGCGTCTGCTGCAGGACGGGCATAAGGTGACGGTCTGGAACCGTACCGTGGACAAGGCGCAGGAGGCGGTCGGCGATCTGGCGACCGACATACGCGCGTTCGACCGCGACGCGCTGGCCGATGCGCTGCAACCCGGCGATGTGGTGGTGTCGATGCTGCCCGGCGACTGGCATGTGCCGCTGGCCGAACTGTGCCTTGGGAAAGGCGCGCATTTCGTCAGCTCGTCCTATATCGCGCCGGAAATGCGGGCGCTGGACGGTGCCGCACGGGAAAAGGGGCTGCGTTTCGTCAATGAAATCGGGCTCGATCCCGGTATAGATCACCTGATGGCGCATCAGCTGGTGGCCGATTACGTCGCCTCGGACGCCTACGACCCAACGAACGCCATATCCTTCATTTCCTATTGCGGCGGGGTGCCGAAGATCCCCAATGCCTTCCGCTACAAGTTCAGCTGGTCGCCGCTGGGCGTGCTCAAGGCGCTGCGCTCACCCTCGCGCTCGATCCGGGATTACACCGAATTGCGGGTGAACCGGCCGTGGGACGCGATTTCCAGCTATACCGCGCCGCTGCCGCAGCCCGAGGCGTTCGAGGTCTATCCCAACCGCGATTCGATCCCCTTCATGGCGCAGTATCATTTCGATCCGGCTTGGCCGGTAAAGGAGTTCGTGCGCGGCACGCTGCGCCTGAACGGCTGGGCCGAGGCGTGGAAGGACGTGTTCGCCGAGATCGAAACGCTGGAAGGCGAGGCCGGCGAGGCACGGCTGAAAGAGATGTCGGACCAGTTCTGGCGCGATAATGCCTATGACGAAGGCGAGCCGGATCGCGTGGTCCTGTGCGTCGGGCTGAAGGCCGAGAAGGACGGCGTTCCGGTCTGGCACAGGACATATGTGATGGATGCCTGGGGCGATGCGCGCGGCACGGCGATGGCGCGGCTGGTGTCGATCCCCGTATCGCTTGCGGTCGAGGCGGTGCTGAATCGCGAGGTGCCGGCCGGCGTCACCGCCGCGCCGTCGGACCCGAAGCTGGTGCAGCGGTTCATGGCCGGGATCGACAAGCTGGCGCAGCATTTGCAGATCGTTTCCCACGCCTGACGGAAAAACCCCGCCCGGCAGGGGGGCCGGACGGGGCCTGTGGGGGCGCGTAATCATGCGCCCCCCCGGGGGGGAGTCGCTTTAGCGTGCACCGTAGGCGGTAGCGGCGTTTTCGCTGCCACGGAACCGGTTGCTCGTCACGGTATCGCTGCGCAGATAGGCCTGCTCACGCGGGGTCAGGACATTGGCGGCGGGCAGTTCCACGGCCTGGCCCCTGGTGGCTTCGACGATGCCATCCACGCCGATACCCCGTTCGCCGGGATGCAGCGACACGACGGCCTGCTCGCCCATGGTCGAGATCGTGGTGCCGGCCAGGACCTGGTCGGCAAAGGCCGGGGCTGCGGATGCGCTTGCGATCAGGGCAAATGCGATGGTCATGCGTTTCATTTCTTCTCTCCTTCCAGATGGTCAAACCCATCGTTTCTGTGTGTTACGTCGCATCTTTCGATGCGTTGTGAGAAGGAAACTGGATATTTATGTGCGATTTTTCAAAACACCGGAATTCACGCTCCTGTGTGTGAGCGAGAGAAGTTCGGTGCAGCGGTGAACACTGAACGTGCTTTTTTGAATTTTTTATTAAAAACAGCAGGTTGAATCGGATAACCTGTCTCGTTCCCGCAGGTTTCGTTCACGAAAAAAGTTTGCAGGGCCGTGAATTTCCGATTTTCACGAATATGCAAAACCGGGCGCAAGAGGCCCGGTTTTGCTCTTTTCAAAGAGTGATCGTGCATGGATGCACATATGGCGGAAATTCCGCCTAGCGATGGCCCATCAGGTCGTCTTCGTCGTCGCTTGCCGACAGGCCGAGCGCGTCCAGCCCGTTTTCGAGATGGTCGCTCAGATGCGGCGTTCCCAGAAGGTAATCGGCGGTCGGCGTCGTCGCCTCGGTGGCGGCGGTTGCCTTGGCCTCTTCCAGTTCGTCGGCATCGAAACTGCCGCGTCCGATCCACATCAGGGCGACCAGCGAAATCTGTTCCTCTTCGCTCAGGCGGTCGATGAAGGCACGCAGTTCCCCCTCGGCACGGTCCATCTCCCGCGCCATCAGAATGACATTGGCCACTCGTCTTACAGTAATATCGAGCATGGTTCCTCCGGCGTTTCCTGTCGCGCAGAGTCACCCTATAGCACGGATCGCGTCTTTGATCTTACGCAAATAGCCGGTTGTCGGTGGCCGGGGATTGGTGGCCCCGTGAGTTCTGGGGCGATCATGCCCGGGCCGCCGCGCGGCTGTTCCGGGCGGGGTGCATCATTTGAACGGCAACGGGCCGCACTCAGGGAGGATGCGGCCCGTTTTCTGCGATTGCCAAGCCAGGCCGGGCGCAGCGCACCGGCCCGGCGTGTCACGCACCCTGGTTGTCGGGTTGCGCCCGCACGCACAGGCGACCGCGTTTCGAGATGCGGTAGGGGCTGCCGGAGCGGGATTCGATCAGGCGCTTCTTCCGCAGCCGGTGAAAGACGTCCAGATCGCAGTCCGAAAGGATCGTCCCCTCGCGGGTGACGCAGGTGATCGCGGTGATCTTGGGGCCATCGCCCCGTTCGTGCAGGATATGGCCGCCCAGGGCCAGAACGTGCAGGACACGTTGCTCGTTTCGTGAGATATTCATGAGAGTCTCGTGGGGCAGATGTGAAAAGATACCCCGCGTGCCGATGCGCGCGGCGGTTCGGATTTCACCCGGCTCTCTGACCTTCAGAGAGCCTTATCTCACAAGCTCTGACATCCAATCCTCATTGCACGAGCGGTGAGCCTGTCACCTGCTCGCAATGCCAATATGGGAAAGACGCGCGCCGGGGGCAAGCGCGAAAAGGGGCGGCAGGGCGTGCCCCGCCGTTCCGCGGGATTACCGGTCAGCCGCGGCCGCGCTCCAGCGCCGAGCGCAGTTCCTCGGCCTCGTATCGCGCATCGCGCAGCCCTTCCATCGCGGCGGCCAGTTCGGCCTCGGCCTGGCTGATCTGGTTGGTCAGCTCGGCCTCGCGCTGTTGCAGGTAGGTGATCGCCTGGTCGCGGGTTTCCTCGGCCTCGTGCAGTTCCTGCGCCATCCGCTCAAGCTCGCCCATGTCGGCGCGCGAGACGCGGGTGAAGCGGTGGATCAGCCAATGCGCGAACCAGCCCACGCAGAACGCCACGAACAGGATGACCGCCGTGGCGATGATGATCTCGGTTCTATTCATCGGTTGATCCCTCTTCCGACGACGCTTCGTCGTCGGGTATGTCTACGGCGGGCTGCTCGAGACTTTCAAGGGTCGTTTCCTCTTCGACCGTGGGTTCGGGGCGGATCAGCCTGAATTCGATCCGGCGGTTGGCCTCGCGGCCCTCCTCGGTTTCGTTGTCGGCGATGGGCTGCTCCTCGCCATATCCCTTTGCGGTGATGTTCGCGGTCAGCACCCGGCGTTCGCGCAGGGCATTCAGAACCGCCTGCGCGCGGGCCTGGCTGAGTTGCTGGTTCATGACCTCGCGGCCCTGGCTGTCGGTATGGCCGCCGATCTCCATGCGGATGCCGCCGCAGAGCTTCAGGATCTCGGCGATATCGTCGATGATGCCCCCGGCCTCGGAATCCGGGGTGGCCGAACCGGGTTCGAAGTTGATCTTGCGGGCGGCCAGGATCGCGGCGATCTCGGTTTCGCATTCCTCGGGCGTGGGGATCGAGGCGATCGGGTCCAGCTTTTCCTGATAGGTCACGTCGATTTCGAACCGTTCGGCCTCGCCCAGCTTTTCGACCAGCAGGCGCGATATCTCGGCCGATGCGTCCTGGTTGCCGGTATTGCCGTTGACGCGCACCGTATCCGGCCGCACGATCACCGCGCCGTTCGACAGTTTCGACAGCGCCTCCAGCCCGGCCAGCACGCGCACCGGCCAGTCCCTTGGCAGGCTGTCGTCCAGCCGCGCCCCGACATAGATCCTGTCCGAGCCGAAGCGCGCGCGGGCAAAACTTTCGGCGGCCACGCGGTTCAGCTCGTCACTGACGCGGCCGCGCAGTTGCAGCAGCCCCTCGGGCGACAGCGTGGCCACGAATTCGGGCGGGCCGCCCTGTGCCTTGTCCTCGGGTTCCGGCAAGACCGCGTGCAGCGCGAACACATCGGGCAGGCTGTTTTCCAGCTCGCCCACCGTGCGGTCGAAAAGCCCCTGCTCGGTGCCTTCGGCGGCGACCAGCGAGATGTCGGCATCGGCGAATGTGACCGACCCGCCGCCCAGCGTGGCCAGCGCGCCGATCGCCTGTTCGGCCGCGACCGCCCAGTTGGGCGAGGGCACGCCCAGCCCCACGGTGCAGCTTGTCTTGCCCTGCACGCCGGCGCGCGCCGCGGCGCGCAGGATGCGGTCGCGGGCCTCGTCGCTGTCGGCCGAGCAGGCATCGAACCGCGCGGTGCCGTCCTCGATCAGGAACCGCAGGGTAAAGGGCGTGATGACCGGGCGCGGCGCGCTGATCTCCAGCGCCAGCCGCAGGCCCAGCGGCGCGGCGCGCGACAGGTCGCTTTCCAGCTGGCGCTTGGCGGCCACGCTGTCCGATATCGCGGTGATCACCACCTGGTTGGCGCTGACCGAAACCTTGGCGCGGCGCAGCTTTTCCAGCGCCCCGACCGCATAGTCCACCGCAGGCTCCCACCCGTCGGGCACGGGGTAATCGGCGCTTTCCAGCAGATCGGTGACCGCGCCGCCATCCGACAGGTCGGCAAGGTCCCCGGCCAGTTCCTCGCGGTCGGTCGCGGCCGGCACCAGGCCGATCAGCGAGATGCCGCTGTCGTTGCGCAGGATCTCGATCGAAAAGCGCGGCGGCCTGATCCGCTTGCTTTCGGTCACCTCCATGCGGTCGATGATGCGGGCGGCATCGACGACCTTGCCCGCGGTCGACAGCGCCTGGAACCGTATCGCCTCGGTCGGGGCGGTTCCGGTCAGGAAGACCTGCAACCCGTTCGCCTGCACCTCGGCCCAGTGCAGCTCGGCGCGGTCCAGCGCCTGGCGCACGCCGCGTTCGGAATTGTCCTGGATCACGTTGACGGCGAAGACCGCCGCGATCAGGCACAAAATCGCGCCGACGGCGAAGGTTACGGCGATATAGGCGATCGAGGATAGACGCATGAACAGGCCGGGATCAGTCAGTGTTATCGCTTCTTAGGGCCGCGGGCGGGGAGGTGCAATCAAAGGAGCATGGCACCGGCGAAAAACAGCAGGGGGATCAGCCCGGTATCGCGGTTGGCGCGGAACAGCATCAGGCAGGTGTCGGGGTCGTCGATCTGCAGCTTGCGCATCTGCCAGACCATGTGCCAGCCCATCGCCCACGGCCCGAAGATCGCCAGCCCGATGGCCAGCGGGTTGCCACCCCGTCCCGCCATCGCCGACAGAATCGCCATCGCCATCAGCGCCACCGCCGCCACCATGAACCGCCGCAGCCACATCGCCGTGTCCGACCCGAAAAGGCGCGCGGTCGATTTCACGCCGATCAGCGCGTCGTCTTCCTTGTCCTGGTGCGCATAGATCGTGTCGTAGAACAGCGTCCACGCGATCCCGGCCATATAAAGCACCAGCGGCGCGGGGTGCAGATAGCCGGTATGCGCCACCCAGGCCAGCATCGCGCCCCAGTTGAAGGCCAGCCCAAGGAACACCTGCGGCCACCAGGTGAACCGCTTGGCGAAGGGATAGATCGCCACCGGCACCAGCGACGCGATCCCCATCGCGATGGCCGCGCCGTTATAGGTCAGCAGGATGGCAAAGGCCAAAAGCGCCTGCGCGATCATCCACGCGGCAGCCTGTGCCACGCTGACCTGCCCCGAGGGGATCGGCCGCGATGCCGTGCGCGCCACCGAACCGTCGAAATCGCGGTCGGTGATGTCGTTCCAGGTGCAGCCCGCCCCGCGCATCAGCCACGCGCCGATGCCGCAGGACAGGAAGATCCACGCATCCTCCCACCGGGGCGCGCCATCATGCAGGATCGCCAGCGCCAGCCCCCACCAGCAGGGGATCAGCAACAGCCATGTGCCGATGGGCCGGTCGGCCCGCGACAGCCGCAGGTAGGGCCGCGACCATGCCGGCGCGCGCCGATCCACCCAGTTGCCGCGATAGGCGTCGGCCACCTGTCCGTCTGGGCTCGTGCCCTCTGGCATCCGGTCGGGTGTGGTCATATGGTCGGCCCCATGAATTCGACTGCGAAGATCCGCCTTTATGTAGATCACCCTCTGGGGGAGGGGCAATGCGTCCCGTTGGATCGTGATCAGGCGCATTACCTGTTCGGCGTCATGCGGCAGGGTGCGGGCGATCCGGTGCTGCTGTTCAACGGGCGCGATGGCGAATGGCTGGCCCATGTCACGCAGGCGGGCAAGCGGGCGGGGGAACTGGCCTGCGATACGCAGACGCGCCCCTTGCAGATGCCGCCCGACCTGTGGCTGATGTTCGCCCCGATCAAGAAGGCGCGCACCGATTTCATCGTCGAAAAGGCGGCCGAGTTGGGGGCCGCGCGCATCCTGCCGGTGCAGACCGCGTTTACCAATGCCGAGCGTATCCGCCAGGACCGCCTGCAGGCCCACGCGGTCGAGGCGGCCGAGCAATGCGGCGGCACCTTCGTGCCCGAGGTCTGCGACCTGCAACGGCTCGACCGGTTGCTCGATGGCTGGGATGGGGCGCGGCGGATTCTCTTTTGCGACGAGGGGCTTGCCGGGGCGTCACCGGCCCTTCCGGGCTTTTTCCGCGATGAGGGGGCTGCGCCCCCCGACAGCGGCCCCTGGGCCATTCTGATCGGCCCCGAGGGCGGGTTTTCCGATGCCGAACGCGCGCGGCTGCGCGACATGCGCTGCGCCCGCGCGATCAGCCTCGGGCCCCGCATCCTGCGCGCCGACACCGCCGCCGTGGCCGCGCTGACGCTGTGGCAACTGGCGCTGGGGGACTGGCGGTGATCCGGGAGGCCGGCCCCCATGATGCGGCGGATATGGCGGCGTTTCTCGAACGTCACATCGACACCTCGATGTTCCTGCTGAGCAATCTCGAACGCTTCGGGACCGGCGAACGCGACCACCCGCATGGCACCCGCTTTTTCCTGCGCGACACCGGGACGGGCCTGAGCGGTGTGTTCGGCTGCACCAATGGCGGGTTCCTGATGTGCCAGATGCCGGGGCTGACCGCGCCGGAGGCCGGGATGCTGGCCCATCTCGTGCACGGCCGGGCCATGCGCGGGATGACGGGCGATGCGATACAGGTGGCGCGCGTTCTCGGTGCGCTGCCGCTGTCCGCCGATGCCTTCGCGCTGAACAGCGTGCAGCCGCTTTATGCGCTCGATCTGGCCCGGCTTGCCGCGCCCGTGGCGAATTTGCGGCGGCCCACCGGGGCCGACCGTGCCCTGCTGGAGCAATGGTATGCCGCGTCGGCGCTGGAGACCGGGCAATCCGTCGCTGCGCGGGCAGAGGGCGACGGGCGCGCGCGGGCCGAAACCGCGCTGTCCGCCGGTTGGGCGCGGTTGCTGTTCGTCGATGGCGTGCCGGTGTCGCTGGCCGGGATAAATGCCCGCGCCGGCAACGCTGTGCAGGTGGGGGGCGTCTATACCCCGCCCGCGTTTCGCGGAAACGGCCATGCCGGTCGTGCCGTCGCGGCCTGTCTGGCCGAGCTGCGCGCCGGTGGCGCTGCCCGTGCCATCCTGTTCGCGGCCTCCGCAGCCGCCGCACGGGCCTATGAGCGGATCGGATTCGCCCGTATCGGGGAGTACCGGATCGCCATGCTGAAAGCGCCTGTCACGCTGGGGGTGCCGGCATGAGCCTGATCCGCCCCGAAGCGATGGATGTGCTGACGCGCTGGCGCGATGCGCTGATCGGTGCGGGGCTGGGGGCGCTTGGCCTGTGGTGGGCGCTGGGGGTGCATGGCATCCTCAACTGGATCGGCTGGCTGGTCCTGCCGGTGGCGGCGGCGCTGGTCTGGACCGGCATCCGCCGCGCGCGGTTCCATTCGGGGCGCGGCGGCCCGGGTGTCGTGACGGTGGACGAGGGCGCGATTGCCTGGCTCGGGCCGTTCCACGGCGGGGCGGTGGCGCTGGAAGAGCTTGACCGGCTGGAGCTTGACCCGACCCGCAGCCCGCCGGTCTGGCGGTTGTTCGCACCGGGCCGGGTGCCGCTGGAAATCCCGGTGACGGCGGAAGGTGCGGATGCGCTTTTCGATGCGTTCGCCCGGCTTCCCGGCCTCGATACCCCGAAAATGCTGGCCGAATTGCGCGGTGGCGCACAGGCCCCCGTCACGATCTGGCGAAAAAGCCGGCCCCGGTTGCATTGACAGTGGCCCGAATTCATCGCACCCATTCCCGCGTTTGAAGCCAAAGATCGGAGAGCCACCCATGTCCATACCTCAGTCCGGCGGCGGGCCGATCGAAAGCTTCGACCAGCTTGCAGGCTACCTTGAAAGCGGCTGCAAGCCCAAGGAAGACTGGCGCATCGGCACCGAGCACGAGAAATTCGGCTATTGCAAGGACACCCATCTGCCGATCCCCTATGACGGCCCGCGCAGCGTGCGCGCGGTGCTGGAGGGCTTGCGCGACAAGCATGGCTGGGCCCCGATGGAAGAGGGCGGCAACCTGATCGGCCTGACCAAGGGCGGCGCGAATATCAGCCTTGAACCGGGCGGGCAGCTCGAACTGTCGGGCGCGGCGCTGGAAACCATCCACCAGACCTGCGACGAGGTGAACGAGCACCTGCGCGAGGTCAAGGATATCGCCGACAAGGTCGGCGTCGGTTTCATCGGGCTGGGGGCGGCGCCGGAATGGACGCATGAGCAGATGCCGATGATGCCGAAAGGCCGCTACCGGCTGATGACGTCCTACATGGACAAGGTCGGCACAATGGGCAAGTCGATGATGTATCGCACCTGCACCGTGCAGGTGAACCTCGATTTCTCGTCCGAGGCCGACATGGTGAAAAAGCTGCGCGTCGCGCTGGCGCTGCAGCCGGTCGCCACCGCGCTTTTCGCCAATTCGCCATTTTTCGAGGGCAAGCCCAACGGCCATAAATCCTGGCGCGCACGCGTCTGGCGCGATCTCGACCCGGCGCGCACGGGCATGTTGCCCTTCGTGTTCGAGGACGGGTTCGGTTTTGACCGCTATGTCGATTACGCGCTCGATGTGCCGATGTATTTCGTCTACCGCGACGGTGAATATATCGACGCGCTGGGCCAGTCGTTCCGCGATTTCCTGAACGGCAAGCTGCCCGCGCTGCCGGGCGAGACACCGACCCTCAGCGACTGGGCCGATCACCTGACCACGATCTTCCCCGAGGCGCGGATCAAGAAATACATGGAAATGCGCGGCGCCGATGGCGGCCCGTGGCGGCGGATCTGTGCGCTGCCCGCCTTCTGGGTGGGGCTGATGTATCACCAGGACAGCCTGGATGCCGCGTGGGATCTGGCAAAGCACTGGGATGCCGAAACCCGCGAGGCATGGCGCGTCGAGGCGTCGGTGCGCGGGTTGCAGGCCATCGTCGGCGGCCGGCGCATGATCGACCTGGCGTCCGAGGTGCTGGATATCAGCCGTGCCGGGCTCAAGGCGCGCGCGCGGCCCGGTCTTGGCGGTATGGTGCAGGACGAACGCCATTTCCTGCACGCGCTCGAGGACAGTATCGAAACCGGGCAGGCCCCGGCGGACGAGCTGCTGGAGCATTATCACGGCGACTGGAACGGCGACCTCGGGCGCATCTACGACGAATACAGCTACTGACACCGCCGCGCAGGTCGGTTTTGTGCGGCATTGCGTCGGCTGGGCAATCCGCGAATTGCGCGGCCTGCTAAAGATCGTGCAACGCATGATCCAAGGGAGTCGCCTGCGCAATGAAAACCCAAGTCAAAGCTTTGGTCGTCGGCGGTGGCGCTGTCGGCACCTCGATCGCCTATCACCTGGCCCGCGCGGGCTGGTCCGACGTGATGCTGCTGGAGCGCGACGAGCTGACCAGCGGATCGACCTGGCACGCCGCCGGGCTGCTGCCGCTGTTCAACATGTCCTACGCGACCACCCATATCCACCAGTATTCGGTCGAGTTCTACAAGACGCTCGAGGCCGAAACCGGGCTGAACGCGGGGTTTTCCATCGTCGGCAACCTGCGCATGGCGCAGACGCAGGACCGTATGGACGAATACATGGTCTATGCCACCACCGCCGAAACCTGCGGCGTGCCCTATGAATGGATGACACCGGCGCAGATCAAGGAGCGTTGGCCGCTGGTCCATACCGACGACCTGAAGGGCGCGATCTATCACCCGACCGACGGCTACATAAACCCCGCCGACGTGACGATGGCGATGGCCAAGGGCGCGCGCCAGCGCGGCGTGACGATCGAGCGGAAATGGCAGGCCGACGCCTTCGAATGGAAGGGCGATCACTGGGATGTCACCTGCACGAAGATGGTGGAAAGGGGTGGCAACCTCGTGCCCGGCGACGAGCAGATCGTGATCTCCGCCGAACACGTGGTCACCGCCAGCGGCAACCACGCGCAGCGCACCGCGCGGATGCTGGGCATCAAGATGCCCGCGATCCCGGTCGAGCATCAGTTCATCGTCACCGAACCCGATCCCGCGCTGGTCGCCTATCGCAGGAACGGCGGCGAGGAACACCCCGTCCTGCGCGATGCCGACGCCAAGTGGTATGTGCGCGAGGAACGCGGCGGCTGGATTCTGGGGCCTTATGAGCGCAACGCGCCCGCGCGGTTCGAATACGGCGTGCCCGACAGCTTCCGCGCCGACCTTTTCCCGCTGGATCTCGAGCGGATCGAAGAGGAATACATGTCGATGATCCACCGCATTCCGTCTTCGGAAACCGTGGGGCTCAAGGACGATTTCAACGGCCCGATCTGCTATACCCCCGATGGCAACCCGCTGGTCGGCCCCGCGCCGGGGCTGCGCAACATGTGGCTGGCCGAGGGCTTTTCCTTCGGTATCACCGCCGCCGGCGGCACCGGCTATTACCTGGCGCAGATGATGGTCGATGGCGAGGCCGGGATCGACATGGCCAGCCTCGACCCCAAGCGGTACGGGCAGGACTGGATGACGACCGAATACGCCGCGCGCAAGAACGAGGAATGTTACGAACACGTCTTCATCCTGCACCACCCGGACGAGGAACGCGAAGCCTGCCGCCCGCTGCGCACCGGCCCGGCCTATGACCGGCAAAAGGCGCGCGGCGCGCAGTTCGGTTGTGTCAACGGGTTCGAGCGGCCCAACTATTTCGGCCCGCTCGACGCGCCCGACAGCTTCGACCACGACGCGCGGTCTTTCCGCCGCGGTGGCTGGTGGGACCATGCAAGGGCCGAGGCCGAGGCGGTGCGCAACACCGCCGGGCTGATCGACGCCACCGCCTTTACCAAGCACGTGGTCAGGGGGCCGGGTGCGACGCAGTTCCTTGACTGGTTCACCTGCAACAAGCTGCCGAAGGTCGGGCGCATCAACCTGACCTATGCGCTGACCGATGCGGGCACCACGCGCACCGAATACACCATCGTGCGGCTGGCCGAGGACGAGTATTACCTTGTCTCCGCCGGGGCCTGGGGCGCCTATGACGGCGATTACCTGCGCAAGGCCGCCGCCGACAAGGCAGGCGAATTCGGCTATGTCGAGATCCAGGACGTGACGACGCAATGGGGCGTCTTCGCCCTTGCCGGGCCGAAGTCGCGCGACATCCTGAACGCGGTGATCCGGGATGCCGATCCCGCCACCGCGCTGTCGAACAAGCGGTTCCCGTGGCTGTCCTGCCGCGAGATCGAGCTGGGCATGTGCCCGGTGCGCGCGATCCGCGTGGCCTATACCGGTGAGCTGGGGTGGGAGCTGCATCACCCGATCGAGATGCAGAATTACCTGTTCGACCTGCTGGAAAAGGCCGGTGAAGCGCACGGGATGAAGCTGGTGGGCGCGCGCGCGCAGAACTGGCTGCGGCAGGAAAAATCCTATCGCGCCTTCGGCAACGAACTGGGCCGCGACGCCACTCCGCTCGAGGCCGACCTGCCGCGCTTTGTCGATCTGTCCAAGGATTTCCACGGCAAGGCGGCGATGGAGGCAAAGGGCATCCGCAGCACATGCGTGACCGTGCTGATCGACGGGCCGGACGACGCCGACCCGTGGGGCCGCGAGGCGCTTTACGTCGATGGCGAAAAGGTGGGCCGCCTGACCTCGGGCGGGTATTCCGTGGCCTTCGGTCAGTCGATCGGCATGGGCTATGTCAAACCCGAACTGGCGGTCGAGGGCCAGAAGCTGCAGGTCAGGATGTTCGACAGGCTGTGGGACGCGGTCGTGACCTGCGACAGCCCCTATGACCCGAAGAACGAGGTCATCCGCAAGGACGGCTGAGTGCCGTTGCGAATGACGGCGCCATCGCCCGGAACAGCGGCGCAAGCCGCCCGGGCCGCGCCCGACCGCCCCCCGGGCGGGCGCGTTTGCAGCGTTTCAGCACGCGCAGCCGCAGGAAGTATGTGGCACGATAAAGCGCCAGGCCACGAGTGGCGCAGCGCCCACCCGCGGTCGGGCGCGGCCCTTTTGTCGGGACGATCTTTTCAACCCGCTTGCGCCGCCACCAGCTCGTCATAGCATTCCAGCGCCTTGCCGGCATACATCGTGGCCGGGCCGCCGCCCATCTGGATCGTCATGCCCAGCACATCGGCGATCTCGTCCCGCGTGGCACCGGCCTTGACCAGCGCCTCGATATGCAGGGCAATGCAGGATTCGCAGCGGATGGCGACGGCGATCCCCAAGGCGACATATTCCTTGGTCTTGAAATCCAGAACGCCGCCCTCTTTCACCGCCTTGGACATCGCGCCAAAGCCCTTGGTCACGTCGGGGATGGTCTTGTAAAGCACGCGCAGACGGTTGCGGGTGGTGTTCAGTGTGTCGCTCCAGGCCATATGTGCCGCTCCTTGAATGTAATTTCGGCACAGCCAGACCACGGGCAGGCGGGCGGCTCTTTGACCTCGATCAGATGGGGGCGATTTTCTCGGCTGGCCGCCCACATCCGGTCGCCGCGCCTGTGGCAGGGGCAGGGTGAGTATTTGCGGAACGATGAAGCCGGCAGGTCAGGGCCGCTGCGCGACGAAGCCCATGTTGTTCGCGGGCATTTCCACGACCTGCACGAGGACCAGGAAATTCTGCTGGAGCCACTCGATCACATCCCAGTCATCCTTGTAACCGATCTCGGAATCCTGCGCGGTCAGCGCCGCGTGGAATGCGGCATCGCCGTCCGACGTGGTTTCGCCGTCGCGCAGGAAGGGGCCGTAAAGGATCAGTATCCCGCCCGGCGCCAGCGCCTGTGCCGCCTCGGCGATCAGGATACGCGCCTCGCCTTCGCTGATGAGGTGCAGCAGGTTCACCAGCACGATCAGATCCTGCCCGTCATGCGCCGCCGCCCAGCCCGGCGCGGTGGCATCCAGCGCGATGGCGGGGCACAGGTTCGCCAAACCCGCCTGCGCGGCATGGGCGTCAATGGACCGGCGGCGCGCGGCGTCGATATCGCTGGGTTGCCAGGTCAGACCGGGCAGGCGGCGGGCCAGCGTCACGGCATGTTCGCCGGTGCCCGAGGCAAGCTCCAGCGCGCGGCCCGTGTCCGGCGCGTGGGTGGCCACAAGATCGGCAATCGCAGCGGCGTTGCGCGCGGCCGAGGGGGCGAACAGGCGCCCGTCATCGGACGGGGTCGCGACCGAGGCGCTGTCGGGCAGGTTCAGGCGTCTGGGCATGGTTTTCTCCGATAGGGGCGCGGCGCTCAGGCGGCGAAACGGGCGGGCGACAGCGCCGCGACGGTGGCCGCGTCCAGCGTCGTGGGCACACCGTCGGCGATCTGGGCCAGCAACTCGCTGGCAGCGGCGGCGGTCTGGAACCCGTAGCCGCCTTGCCCGGCGAGCCACAGGAATTCCGGCACGCCCGCATCGCGGCCGATCACCAGTGCGCGGTCGGGGGCAAAGCTGCGCAGCCCGGCCCAGTTGGCGATCATCCGCTCCACCGGCGCGGTGCTGAACGCCTGGTAGCGCGCCAGCCCTTCGGCCAGCACCATGTCGTCGGCCCAGGCATCGTGCGGGTCCATCCGGTCTTCGTCGCCGGGCGACACGATCAGCGCACCGGCATCCGGTTTCGCATACCAGCGGTCGCCGACCCCGTCGACAAAGGGCCAGCCCGCAGGATCGGCGCCGTCCGGCAGCGCGATGCGCGCCATCGAGCGGCGATAGGGCTGGATGCCGAGCGGCGCGACCCCCGCCATCGCGGCCACCCCGTCGGCCCAGGCCCCGGCGGCGTTCACCAGCGTGCGTGCGGTGTAATCCTGCCCGCCCGCCGTCACCTGCCAGCCGCCGGGGACACGTCGGATCGCCCCGACCCGCGCGCCGGTGACGATGCGCGCCCCGGCGCCGCGCGCCTCGCGCAGGAAATTCTGGATGAACAGGTCGGTATCGAGGTCGCAGGTATCCGCGCGCAGGGCGGCATGGGCGGCATGGCCGCGATCCAGCAGCGGCCAGAGCGTTGCCGCCTCGTCGATGGCGATCCGCTCCAGCCCCATATCCGCAGCCTGCGCGGCAAAGCCCCCGGCCTCGTCCGCCGCGCCCAGCAACATCATCGGTCGCGGCGACAGCACCCCGCCATGTGCGGTGCGCAGGTAATCGGCGCTGGCGCCGTTCAGCGCGCGCACCACCGCGTTGCCGTAGCTTTCCAGGAACATCGCCGCCGACCGGCCCGAAGCGTGATAGGCCAGGTTGTCCTCTGCCTCGAGCAGCGTGACGCTGCCCAGCCGCGCCAGCCGCGCGGCGGCGCTGATGCCCGCGATACCGCCGCCTATGATCAGGAAATCCTGCATGGAAACCCCCTTGTCCCTGCCACAGCCTGCCACGGCTTGCGCCCCGCCGAAAGGGGCAGGAGGGCCGATTCCCCTTTTGATGAAATTTTCATGTCATCCACAAGATATAGAGGTTATCCCCAACTTTTTGCTTTACAGGATGCGAATTGACGCACACCATATCTGGTAGGAACAGGGCAAAAAGCCCCGGTTTCTAGAGCAGGCAGCTAGCGTTTGGGGCGCTGCCACGCCCCGACGCTACGCATAAACAGGAGGTGGCGTCATGGCCCTGTCCGAGCAGTTTCTTCAGGAAGATTTGCACCCCATCGACATCGTCGAGCATCTGGCCGAATTCAACGACTGGGATTTCGACCGCGTGCATGACGACCAGATCGCCATGGCGGTCGAGGGACAGTGGCGCACCTATTCGATCACGCTGGCATGGTCGGCCTATGACGAAACCCTGCGCATGGTCTGCACCTTCGAGATGGAGCCGCCCGAGGATCGCCTGCCGGCGCTTTACGAATGCCTGAACGCCGCCAACGACCAGTGCTGGGCCGGCGGCTTCAGCTATTGGGACGAGCACAAGATGATGGTCTATCGCTACGGCCTTGTGCTGGCGGGCGGGCAGTCGGCCAGCGCCGAGCAGATCGACACGATGATCGGCGCCGCGGTGCTGAGCGCGGAACGCTTCTATCCCGCCTTTCAGCTGGTGGTCTGGGGCAACCGGCCCGCGAAAGAGGCGTTGCAGATCGCCATTGCCGAGGCTTACGGCCGCGCCTGACACCCCTTTCGTGCGGGCAGGCCGCCGCTTGCCCGCCCTTTCCGCCATTGCCCCTTGGGGGCGGGCGGCGTAACACTCCCCCAACGACAAACGCGCAGGGGGTGCATCCGATGGACATGGACGATCTGGAACGGCGCGGCCTCGTTCTGCTGGGCTGCGGCAAGATGGGGTCGGCCATGCTGGAAGGGTGGCTTAAGGGCGGAGTGCCCGCCGCCTCGGTCTGGGTGATCGACCCGAACCCCTCGGACTGGCTGCAACAGACCGGTGTGCACCTGAACGCCAAACTGCCCGCCGCGCCCGCGCTGGTGCTGGTCGCCGTGAAACCGCAGATGATGGGCGATGCGCTGCCGTCGCTGCAGGCACTGGGCGGGGGCGATACGCTGTTCGTGTCGGTTGCCGCCGGCACGCCGATTGCGCATTTCGAACAGGTGCTGGGTGCCGCCACGCCGATCGTGCGCGCGATGCCCAACACGCCCGCCGCGGTGGCGCGCGGGATCACTGCTATCGTCGGCAACAGCCACGCCAGTGCCGGTCACATGACCCTGGCCGAGACATTGCTGCGCGCCGTCGGGCAGGTCGTGCGGCTGGAGGGCGAGGATCAGATGGACGCGGTCACCGGCCTGTCCGGCTCGGGCCCGGCCTATGTGTTCCACATGATCGAATGCATGGCCCGCGCGGGCGAGGCGCAGGGGCTGGCTCCCGCGCTGGCGATGCAACTGGCCAAGGCCACGGTCGCGGGCGCCGGTGCGCTGGCCGAGGCGGCGGATGAAACGCCCGCGCAGCTGCGCGTCAACGTCACCAGCCCCAACGGCACCACGCAGGCGGGGCTTGAGGTGCTGATGGACGAAACCACCGGCCTGCCGCCGCTGATGGCCCGGACCGTCGCCGCCGCCACCGACCGCAGCAAGGAGCTGCGCGATGGCTGACGAGATCACATTCGACGATTTCCTGCGCGTCGATATTCGCGTGGGCCGCGTGCTGCGCGCCGAACCCTTCCCCGAGGCGCGCAAGCCCGCGATCAAGATGTGGATCGACTTTGGCCCCGAACTCGGCGAACGCAAGACCAGCGCCCAGATCACCGCGCATTACACGCCCGACGCCCTGATCGGCAAACAGGTGATGGCCGTGGTCAATTTCCCGCCGCGCCAGATCGGAAAATTCATGTCCGAGGTGCTGGTGCTGGGGGTTTCTGACCCCGATGGCGGCATCGTTCTGATCTCACCCGACAAAGAGGTGCCGCTGGGCGGCAGGATGCATTGATGGCAAGGAAAAAGGTGCTTATGACACGGAACCTGCCCGACGCGGTGATCGCGCGGGCCGAGGATCTGTTCGACGTGACCGTGCGGGAAAAGACCCAGCCGATGACGCCCTCGGAAATGCGCTCGGGGCTGGCGATCTATGACGGGATGATGCCCTCGCTGGGCGATCGGTTCACGGCCGATATCTTCAACGAGTTCGGTCGCCCGCGCTGCAAGATCCTCGCCAATTTCGGGGTGGGGTATAACCATATCGACGTCGATGCCGCCCGCGCCCACAGCGTGACGGTGACCAACACGCCCGGCGCCGTGACCGACGCCACCGCCGACATCGCCATGACCCTGATCCTGATGAGCGCGCGCCGCGCCGCCGAGGGCGAAAGGCTGGTCCGCTCCGGCGCGTGGGAGGGCTGGCACCCCACGCAGATGCTGGGCCTGCACGTGACGGGCAAGACGGTCGGCATCGTCGGCATGGGCCGGATCGGCCAGGCCATCGCGCGGCGCTGCCATTTCGGATTCGGGATGGAGGTGCTGTATTTCAACCGCTCGCAAAAGGACGTGGATTTCCCCGCAAAACAGGTGGCCGACCTGGCCGATTTGGCGGCGCGCTGTGACATCCTCGTGACCGCCACGCCGGGCGGGGCCGAGACCCGGCACCTGGTCGGGGCGGATGTGTTCGCGGCAATGAAACCCACGGCGCATGTGGTCAATATCAGCCGCGGCGACGTGGTGGACGAGGCGGCGCTGATCGCCGCCCTGCAGGCGGGCCAGATTGGCGGCGCGGGGCTGGATGTCTACGAGTTCGAACCGCAGGTGCCCGAGGCGCTGCGCGCGCTGGAAAACGTCGTGCTGCTGCCCCATCTCGGCACCGCCGCCGAAGAGGTGCGCACCGACATGGGCATGATGGTTCTCGACAACCTGTCCGCCTTTTTCGAGGGCCGCGAACCGCCCAACAAGCTCTGACCGCGTGGCTTGACCTTTTGGTCAGCTTTGGATGATGTGGCAGGACACAAGGGAGGGGCCCCATGTATCAGCCTGCGATCACAGGAACCGGCGTGTTCACGCCAAGCCAGGTCATCACCAATGACGAGCTTGTGGAAAGTTTCAACCGCTACGTCGACCTGTTCAACGCCGAGAACGCCGAAGCGATCGCCGCAGGCGAGGTCGCGGCGAAGGAGCATTCCTCGACCGAATTCATCATCAAGGCCAGCGGTATCGAGCAACGCTATGTCCTTGATAAAGAAGGCGTTCTCGATCCCACCCGGATGTATCCCCGGTTCCGCCAGCGCAGCGACGACGAACCCGGCATCATGACCGAGATCGCGCTCGCGGCGTGCAAAACGGCGCTCGGTCAGGCGGGGCTGACGGGGGCGGATATCGACCTTGTGATCTGTGCCGCGTCGAATATGGAACGCGCCTATCCGGCGGTCGCCATCGAGATCCAGAAAGAGCTGGGCGCGGGCGGGTTCGCCTTCGACATGAACGTGGCGTGCTCCTCGGCCACCTTCGGAATCCAGGCCGCCGCCGACATGATCCGCGCCGGCTCGGTGCGCCGCGCCATCGTGGTCAATCCCGAGATTACCAGCGGGCATCTGGAGTGGCGGGATCGGGATTGTCACTTTATTTTCGGGGATGTAGCCACCGCGACGGTGCTGGAGCGGGCGGAGGATGCCAGGGGGGCGCACTGGCTCGTGCGCTCGACGCGCTGCGCGACCGAGTTTTCCAACAACATCCGCAACAACAACGGCTTCCTGCGCCGCAACCGGCCCGACGGGATGACGGACCGGCGCGACATGCAGTTCATGCAGAACGGCCGCAAGGTGTTCAAGGAAGTGGTGCCGATGGTCTCGGCGCATATCCTGCAACATCTTGAGGATGAAGGGATTTCCCCCGACCAACTGCGCCGGATGTGGCTGCACCAGGCCAACAAGGGCATGAACGATTTCGTGGGCCGCAAGGTGCTTGGGCGCGAGCCGGAGCCGGATGAGCAGCCCAATATCCTGCAGGAATATGCCAACACCTCGTCGGCGGGGTCGATCATCGCCTTTGCCAGGCATTCCGACGACATGAAGCCCGGCGACCTGGGGGTGATCTGTTCGTTCGGGGCGGGGTATTCGGTGGGCTCGGTCGTGGTGGAACGGGCCTGAAAGGCGGGGAAACCGCGCGGTTTGGGGCCGGAACCGCGCGCTTTTTAACGAAAGATGACCGGAAATCGCGCGGTTTCAGCGGGGAATCGCGTGGTTCCTAACGGGAAACCCATGTCGCGCACGCAGCGAATGGGGTGTCATGATACCTCTGACGCGAAAACCGCGCGGTTTGATGGCGAAATCGCGCGGTCGGGTCTGGGCCGATGCAGCCTTTGCCGGGGGACAGTCGCAACAGAGGGCGTCGCATGGCCGCGGTCGGGCGATCCGACATTTGTGACGGGCAGTTTATCTTGCAGTCACTTCCTACCTCTGACCGTGGCACTTGCGGCAGCCAATCGCACGGCCGGGGGGCGGCCGTGCGATGCCCGGGCCGCTGCGCGGCTGTTCCGGGCGGGGTGCGTGATTTGAACGGTAGCTTCTCCCGCAGCTGCCCCCGGCCGCCACCCTACAGCCCGCCATCCGTCACGCCGCTGATAAGCTGATAGGCCAGCAGGTCGCGGATCGTGTGCGGGTCGCGCAGCAGCGGGTGGGCGGATTTCGCCAGAGCCTTTCGGTGGGCCCTGGCGCGGCTCATGGCCTGCACCCCGTCCCCGGGCGTGACGAAGCGAAAGCGCAGGCCCGTGCCCGCGGCGGCCTGTGCGACGCGGGGCAGGTCGCAGGGCAGCACGGCGCCGATGCGGGGATAGCCGCCGGTGGTCTGGCATTCGGCCAGCAGCACGAAGGGCGTGCCGTCGCCGGTGATCTGGATATCGCCGGGCACGATCACCTCGGACAGCACCGAAAGCCCGCCCTCGGGGGCGAAGCCGTCGCCATCGGGCACCACGCGCACGCCCATGCGGTTGCCGCGAGTGTCGCGGGTGAATTGCGTGGCGTCGAAACGGGCGATCTCGTCATCGGGGAACAGCCCGGTTTGCGGGCCGGGCACGACGCGCACCGTGCCGCCGGAAAACCGGTCATCGACGGGCAGGGCAAGCCCGGTTTCGCCGCCCTTGTCGGGGCCGACCGGCAGGGAGGCGCCGCTTTCGATCCGCGCGCCGAGGCCCGAGGCCAGGTGCGCGCTGCGCGATCCCAGCGTCACCGGCCCGTCGAACCCGCCGCCCACATGCAGGTAGCCATAGACACCCGCGCGTGCCGCGCCGATGGTGAGTGTCGCCCCGGCGGCAAGCGTATGGCTGGCGTTCCACGTCACCGCCGTGCCGTCGATGGCGGCCTGCATCGGTGCGCCGGTCAGCGCGATGCGGATCGTCTGCGTGGCCTCGAACGCGCCGCCCATGCCGGCCATTTCCAGCGCCGCCAGATCGCCCGGCTGGCCCAGCAGCGCCGCGCCCTCGGCCAGGGCCAGCCTGTCGGCGGCCCCGCCGCGCGACAGCCCGTAGACCAGATAGCCGGGCCGCCCGGTATCCTGCAGGGAAAGGCCGGGACCGGCCTGACGGACGATCAGCGCGCGGGTCATGCCAGCGCCTCGGCCCTTGCGCCGCCGTCGGCATCGCTGCGCATGTTTTCCAGTTCTTCGGGCGTAACCTGCGGGAACAGCACCTCGTCGCCCGGGCGCAGGATGAAGGGCGTGGCGCTTTCGGGGCGGAAAAGCCGTATCGCCGTCTGGCCCGCATGGCGCCAGCCCGTGGGCGTCGAGACCGAGAACAGCACGACCTGCCGGATCGCCACGGTCAGCGCGCCCACCGGCACGCTGTCGGTCAGGGCGGTCTGGCGGGGGATGTCCCATTCGGGCGGCAGCTCGCCCAGGTAGGGCTGGCCGGGGGCGAAGCCGATGGTCTGCACGCGCAGGCGGGTGCCGGACAGGTGGGCGATCGCGTCATCGACGCCGAGGCCCGCCTCTTGCGCGGCCTCGTGCAGTTGCGGGGCAAGGCCGGTGCCATAGACGGTGGGGATGCGCCACAGCCGCCGGCCCTGCGGCAGCGGTGCGTCGTACCAGTTTCGGCCGGCCAGCAGCGCATCGGCCTGTGCGCGAATGGTGCCGGGATCGGCGGCCAGCGGATCGAGCCGCAGATAGACCGAGACCAGCGAGGTCGAACATTCCTCGACCCCGTCCCAGCCCGCGCGCTCGACCGCCGCGCGAAAGGCCAGCGCCGCGCGGTTGGCGGGTTCCGACAGCCGGTCGCCGAAGCTGACGAGCAACCCGTCGAGCCCGGCGGGGCGGATGCGCGGCCATTGTTGTGCGGCGGGATCGGTCATGGTGACAGGAATATTGCAGCGTGCCGGGCAGGAACAGGGCGATTTGCGCAAAGGCGATCGGTGCGCAGATTTTAACCCGAAATTAACGGTTGGGCGTGTCACATGCGGCGGTGTGCCGTCATCCGCACCGCTTGTCATGGAGGGGTCACCGCGTGTTGCGGCGCATCCAAGCCTTGTTTGCCCGCTATGCCGCCCGCCACGCGCGGCCCGGGCCGGCTGGAGGGCTGGCGCGTACCGGGCTTTTGCTGCGGTTCCTGCGCGATGGGGCGGGCGCGCTGCCGGCGGTGCTGCGCTGGTTTCGCCACCGTGACCCGGCGGCGCGGGCCGAGGTGAAGGCGCGGCTGGGTCTGGGGCCGCCTGACGCGGTGTTGCGGGTCGATCCCGGTTTCCTGGACGGGGGCGGCGCCGGGGTGCGGGCGGATACCGCGATCACCATCGTGATGCCGGTGCACAACGCCTTTGCAATGGTGCAGGAGGCGCTGGCGCGGGTCGCGCGCCATACCGAGCTGCCGTGGCGGCTGGTGCTGGTCGAGGATGGCTCGACCGATCCGCGCGTCAGGCCCTGGCTGCGTGACTGGGCGGCGGCGCAGGGCGCGCGGGTGCGGTTGCTTGAAAACGCGCGCAACCTCGGCTTCGTCGGCAGCGTCAACCGCGCCCTGGGCGTGGCGCGGGGATATGGCGATCCGGTGGTGCTGCTCAATTCGGACGCGATGGTGCCCGCCGGCTGGGCCGCGCGGCTTGTCGCGCCGATGCTGGCGGATACGGGTGTGGCGAGCGTCACGCCGATGTCGAACGATGCCGAATTGCTGTCGGTGCCGGTGCCCTGCCGGGCCACGGCGCTGCGCGCGGGCGAGGGCGATGCGATCGACGCGGTGGCGCGGCGCTTCGATCCCGGCGCGCAGATCGTGGCGGCGCCGACCGGCGTGGGGTTCTGCATGGCGCTGTCGCCGCGTTTCCTGGCGCTTGTGCCGGGGTTCGACCCGGCCTTCGGGCGCGGCTATGGCGAAGAGGTCGACTGGTGCCAAAAGGTGCAGGCGCTTGGCGGGCGGCACCTGTGCCTGCCGGGGCTGTTCGTGGAACACCGGGGCGGCGCGTCCTTCGGGGCGGAAAAACAGGCGCTTTTGCGGGCCTCGGGCGCGATCCTGTCGGCGCGCTATCCGGGGTTCGACGCCTCGGTCGACGGGTTCCTGCGCGCCGATCCGCTGCGCGGGCCACGGCTGGCGCTGGCGCTGGGCTGGGCGGCGGCGCGGGTCCGGGGCCGCGTGCCGGTCTATCTGGGGCACGCGATGGGCGGCGGGGCCGAGCGCGACCTGGAACGGCGCGTGGCGCGCGACGTGGCCGGCAAGGGCGCGGCGGTGGTGCTGCGCGTGGGCGGCGCACTCCGCTGGCAGATCGAGCTGCATTCGGACGCGGGCGTGACGGCGGGCGGCTGCGACAGCGCCGACGGGGTGCGGGCGTTCCTTGCGCTCCTGCCGGCGCGGCGGGTGGTCTATTCCTGCGCGGTGGGCGCGGCCGACCCGCTGGAGGTGCCCGCGCTGCTGAACGCGCTGGCCGGGGGCGCGGCGCATCGGCTGGAGGTGCTGGTGCACGATTACCTGCCGGTCAGCCCGTCCTATACGCTGCTGGGGGCGGACGGGATTTACGATGGCGTGCCGCAGCCCGGCGACGAGGGCCGCGCGCACCGGTTCCGCCAGCGCGACGGGCGGGTGGTCGGGCTGGCCGAGTGGCGCGCGTGTTGGGGCGCGATGATCGCGGCGGCCGACCGGGTAGAGCTGTTTTCCGAGGCCAGCCGCGCGATCATGGCCGGGGCGTTTCCCGATGCCGCCGGCCGGATGCGGGTCAACCCGCACCGGCCGCTGGCGCAGATACCGCGGATCGACGCGCGCGCCGGGCCCCGGCCGGTGATCGGGGTTCTGGGCCATATCGGTTTGCACAAGGGCGCGGGCGTGCTGGCCGGGATGGCGCGCCGCCGCCGGGCGCGGCTGGTGGTGATCGGCGATCTGGACCCGGCCCATGCGCTGCGCTCGCCCGCGCATGTGCACGGCGCCTATACCCATGACGAACTGCCGGGGCTGGTGGCGCGCTACGGCATCACCTGCTGGCTGATCCCCTCGGTCTGGCCCGAGACGTTTTCCTTTGCCACGCACGAGGCCGTGGCGACGGGCCTGCCGGTCTTTTGCTTCGAGCTGGGCGCGCAGGCCGAGGCGGTGCGCCGGGCCGGGCGCGGCGCCGTGGTGCCGCTGCGGCGCGGCGGCGATCCGGCGGGCGACATGCTGGATGCGATCCTGCGCCACGAGGCCCGCCAATGACGCCGCCGCCCCGCGCGATCCTGCATATCGGCGCGCCGAAATGCGGCAGCTCGGCGCTGCAGATGGCGCTGAGCGCCTCGCCGGAGCTGCGCGGGGCGGACGGGCGGCGATACGCCTACCTTGCCAGCCATGGCCGGGGTGTCCTGCGCGGCGGGGCGCTGAGCCGGGCGGCGCGGGGGGCGGCCCATGGCTATGCGAACTGGGCGAACATGGCGCGGGGCGCGGATGCGGAGACCTGGTGGCGCAGGCTGGAGGCGGCCATGCGGGGCAGCGCGGCGCGCGGTGTCGTGCCGATCCTGTCGAGCGAGGGATGGATCGAACGCGGGCGGGCCTTTGGCGCGCGCCCGGGCCTTGGCGACGGCGCGCCGGTCGATGCCATCGCCTTTGTCCGCCCGCCGCTCGACTGGCTGAACGCGGCCTACTGGCAATGGGGCGTGTGGCATTACGGGGCGTTCCACAACCGCAATACCGAGGACTGGCTGCACCGGGCGCGGTTCCGCCTCGGGCGCCAGGTGGCGGCATGGGCGGCGGTGCCGGCGATCCGGTTGCGGGTGTTGCCTGCCGGGCAGGATGTCGTGGCGGGCTTTGCCGGGGCTTGCGGCCTGACGCTGCCGCCCTCGGGCCAGGTGAACGGGGCGGTGCCGCCCGCGCTGATCGGGTTCCTGCTGCGCAATCGCCGGTTCCGCCCCTCGCCGCATGCCAGCGCCGTCGAATTCGTGTTCAACAGGTGGTGCCTTGTGCCCGGCACGCCGCGCCCCTGGGCGTTCCTGCCGCGTTTCGCCGAGGCGGCATGGCCCGCGCTGCAGGACGAGGTGTCGCGCCTGCTGGACGTGCTGCCCGAAGACGAGGCCGGGGCGTTGCTGGCCGATCCCGGCTGGCGTTCGCTGGGGCCGTATTACGCGCGGCTGCGGGCCGGGCCGGTGCCGCTGGATGCGCCCGCGGACATGGCCGGCCTGCTGGCGGCGCTGTCGGACGGGCTGCGCAGGGTGGCCGGGGCGTTGCGGATGCAGCCGCCAGCCCCGCCACAGGTTCCCACCGCCCGCGCGCCGGTGGCGGACTGGGATGCCGCCATCGCGCCGGTGCTGGCCGCACTTGTCGAACTGGACCGGCTCTGGCGACGGGGCCGGGGATGAGCCTTGCCCGCGGCTTCACTGTTCCGAAAATACTCCGGCGCCACCTCGCCCCGCGCTCAGCCGTCGATGAGTGTGCGATGATAGCGCCGCAGGAACAACAGCCCCGCCACGCCCAACCCCAGCCCCAGCCCGATGACATAGGCGGGCGAGGCATAGGCGGCGTCGTAGCTGGGGTAAAAGCCGCGCCGCATGATGCCGGTGACATGCACCAGCGGGTTGAACCACAGGTAATCGCGATAGGGCTGCGGGATGGTTTCGAACAGGAAGAAGATGCAGGAGACGATGAACATCGGCCGCATCGCCACCGACCAGACCCGTTGCCAGACCGGAAACCGGGTCATCAGGAAGCAGTTGATCGTGCCCACCCCGAAGCTGAGCACCGCCAGCATGGCATAGGCCGCCATGATCGCGTGGGGGTTCAGAACGGCGCGCGTCTCGAAGCTGAACAACAGCCCGGCCAGCACGATGTAACCCACCATAACCTGCGTCGCGGCGTTGAGCAGGAACCGCGCCAGGATCGCGTCGAGGAAGGTCACGCAGGGATAGGCCAGCAGCGCGCGGGAAAAGTTGATCGCCTGCGCCAGCTTGCCCGTCACATCGGTGAAAAAGATAAAGGGGATCATGCCGGTGGCATAGAACATCGGAAAGCTGATCCCCAGCGCCGGAGCCTGGAAGCCGACCGAGAATACCAGCGACAGCAGCGCGATGCCGGCGACCGGCTCGAGCACCGCCCAGAGATAGCCGCCGGGCGAGCGGCCATAGGTTGTGGCCATCTCGCGCAGGATCAGCGCCGGGATCGTGCGGACCCCGGCAAGGCGGCGCGGGCGGGTGCGGGGGATCGGTGTGGTATCGGACATCTTGCGCTGGTCAATCCGCTGGGTGATGTTTATCTATAGTAGAAGTATTCAACTGAAAACAACCAAGAGGAAATGGTGTCGCACAGCGTGACGGATTCGCAGGCGCAGGGCGCCCGCCCGCCGGCGCGGCGGGCGCGGTTGCGGGCGCGGCACAGGGCGGTGCTGGCCAGCTTCGTGCTGATGGTGCTGCTGCCCGCCGGCATCGCCGGGTGGTATCTGTGGCGGGTGGCGGCGGATCAATATGCCTCGACCGTGGCGTTTTCGGTGCGCAAGGAGGAAACCAGCTCGGCGGTGGAGCTGCTGGGCGGTATTACCGAGCTGTCGGGGTCAAGCTCGTCCGACACCGATATCCTGTACGAGTTCCTGCAAAGCCAGCGGCTGATTTCGGACATCGACGCGCAGGTCGACCTGCGCGGGTTGTGGTCGAAACCGCAGGACGATCCGTGGTTTCGTTTCGATCCGTCGGGGGCGGTCGAGGATCTGATGGATCACTGGGCGCGGATGGTGCGAATCTCGTATGACAGCGGCACCGGCATCATCGAGGTGCAGGTGCTGGCCTTCGATCCCGGCGATGCGCAGCGCATCGCGGCGGCGCTGTTCGCGCGCTCGTCCGGGATGATCAACGAATTGAGCGCCATCGCGCGCGAGGATGCGATCCGCTATGCCCGCGAGGAGTTGCAGGAGGCCGAGCAACGCCTGGCCGGCGCGCGCCGCGCGGTGACCGGGTTCCGCAACCGCAATCAGCTGGTCGATCCCGCGATGGACCTGCAGGCGCAGGCGGGGCTGCTGGGCACCCTGCAGGAACAGCTTGCCGCCGCGCTGATCGAGATCGACCTGCTGGGGCAGACCACCAAGCCGGGCGACCCCCGCATCCTGCAGGCCGAGCGGCGGGTGGGGGTAATCGAGGAACGCATCGCCGCCGAGCGCGGCAAGCTGGGCCTTGGCGGCGATGGCGCGCCCGGGATGGTCATGGCCGACGTGGTGGGCGAGTTCGAAAGCCTGGTGGTCGAGCGCGAGTTCGCCGAACGCAGCTATACCTCGGCGCTGGCGGCCTTCGACGCGGCAAGGGCCGAGGCCCGCCGCAAGAGCCGCTATCTTGCCGCGCATATCGACCCGACGCGGGCGGAAACCGCGCGCTATCCGCAACGCCGGACGCTGCTGGGGCTGCTGGCGCTGTTTTTGTCGCTGAGCTGGGCGAGCACGGTTCTGGTGATCTATGCGCTGAAGGACCGGCGCTGAGGGGCGGGAATGATCCGGTTCGAACATCTGAGCAAGCGTTTCACGCTGGACGGCCGCAGCAAGGTGGTGGCCGACGACATCACGCTGAGCTTTCCGGCGGGCCGTTCGGTGGCGCTGCTGGGGCGCAACGGGGCGGGGAAATCGACGCTGCTGAGAATGATCGCGGGCACGATGGAGCCGACATCGGGGCGTATCCTGTCCAGCGGCACGATCTCGTGGCCGGTGGGGTTCGCCGGGTCGTTCCACCCGGAGCTGACGGGGCTGCAGAACGCGCGGTTCGTCGGGCGCATCTATGGCGTGGACACCGACGAACTGGCCGCATTCGTCGAGGATTTCGCCGAGCTGGGCGCGCATTTCCGGCTGCCGTTCCGCACCTATTCGGCCGGCATGCGCTCGCGCCTGGCGTTCGGCGTGTCGATGGGGATCGCCTTCGACACCTATCTGGTGGACGAGGTGACATCGGTGGGCGACGCCGCCTTTCGCCGCAAGAGCGCCGAGGTGTTCCGCGCCCGGATGGAGCGGGCGGGCGCGGTGGTGGTGACGCATTCGATGGAGCAGGTGCGCCAGTTCTGCGACGCGGGCGCGGTGCTGGAGGCGGGCAGGCTGGTCTATTACGACGATGTGGAGGCGGCGATCACGCATCACAACCACAACATGGGCGGTTAGACCCGGCCCAGCAGCGCCGCCAGATAAAGCGCCGCCGTTTCGGGGCGGGTCTGCCGATGCAGGCCGCAGCGCGCCAGCAGCGCGGCGCGCGCCGGGCCATGGCGCGGGGTATCGGCGGCGGAAAGCGCCCGCAGGATCGCGCGGCTTTCCGGGGTCAGCAGGTGTGACGCCCGGTTCAGTGCCGCGATATGCGCCGCCACCCAGCCGCCATAGCGCCGCCCCAGCAGCGCCGCCGCCCGTGTCCCGGCGGCGCGTATCCCGTGGCGCGCGCCCAGGTGGTTCGCGCCATGCTGGCGGTAGGACAGCACCCTTTCCCGGTCGCAGATCACCCGCCCGCCCGCGCCCGTCACCAGTTGGTAGAGCCACCAGTCATGGAAGGCGAGGCCGTCCGGCATCCCCGCCCGGCGCAGCAGCTCCAGCGCCGGGGCGTTCAGCATGGCGCTATGGCCGCTGACGATGTTCTGCACCAGCGCGTTGCCGAAGGACGGGCCACGCCCCGGCGGGCGCGAATGGCCGGTCACGCGCAGCGCGGCGTCGGTGTACAGATACTGCGCGCCGTAAAGCACGGGGCCGCCGGCCGCCCCGATCCCTGCCAGCGCGCGGGACAGCTTGCCGGGGTGCCACACATCGTCCTGATCGGACAGCGCCACCGGGCCGGGCGGCAGGTCGGGATGGGTCAGCAGCGACAGGTAATTCGCCGCCACGCCCCGCTGCGGGCCGCGCAGGATGCGGATGTCGCGGCGGTGCCCATGCGCCTTGCGAAAGGCGTGCAGGATCTCCGGCGTGGCGTCGTCCGAGCCATCGTCGCTGATCCAGAGCGCCCAGTTTTCATGGGTCTGCGCAAGGTAGGAGTCGAGCTGCGCCGGCAGGTGCGCGGCGCCGTTGCGGGTGCACAGGCAGATGGTGACGGGCAAGGGTGTCATCGGCGGTTCGTCGGGTGTTTGCACTTTTGTCGTGCAATCACAATCTGATCGCAACCTGAAAGCGTAGCGTCGTATTTTACCGAAACGCCCAAAATCCGACACGGTTTGCCCGGCCCATCGTCGCGCCCGTCGCCCATCCTGCCCCCGGTGAGTGAGAGAAACGGGGGTCAGGGGTGGCCTATTTCAGGACGATCGGCACATGGCGCGCGGGGGCAGAGCGGTTCCTGTCGGGGATCGACGACCTGTATTTGCGGCAGTCCGGCGGATCGGTGCAGCTTTACCAGCTGTCCGGCACCGGTGTGCAGGTCTGGGACGTGGCCGATGCGCCGCGCACGGTGTTCCAGCGCGACCGGCTGGACGATCCGGTGCCGGGCCTGCGCCCGGAGCTGGGCAGCGGGCGTTACATGGGTCAGGATGTGCTGTGGCTTTACGGGCAGAACGGGCCGGGCGTGCAGGCCTTCGGGTTCGACGGGGCGGGGGCGCTGAGCCTGCTGGGTTCCTTCGTGTTCGGGACCGGGCGGATAACGGCGCTGGCGGAAACCGACGGCGCGGCGGGCCGTGTCTATGTCACCGCCGCGATGGACCGGCCCGAACTGACGCTGTGGCACGCGGATGCGCAGGACCGGCCGGTCGAGGTGGCGCGGCAGGCGGTCGGGGATACGGTTGCCGCGCTGGCCACGGTGACGCAGGGCGGCGCGGATTATCTGCTGGCGCTGTCGCCCGATACGGCCACGCTGGCCAGCTACCGGATCGCGGGCGACCGGCTGGAGGCGGTGGCAATGGTGGACCCCGCGCAGGGATTGCCGGTGGCGGTGCCGCACCTGCTGGAGGTGGTCGAACTGGCGGGGCGCGATTACGTGCTGCTCGGCGCGCATGGCACCAGCTCGATCTCGGTGCTGGAGATGCGCGATGGCGTGCCGGTGCTGCGCGACCAGGTCGGGGACGATATGAAGACGCGGTTCCAGAACATCACGGTTCTGGACACCGTTGCCGTGTCGGAGCGGGTCTTCGTGCTGGCGGGCGGGGCGGATGACGGGCTGTCGCTGCTGGAACTGCTGCCGGGCGGGCGGTTGCTGCACCACGCCACGGTCGCGGACGGGCCGGCCACCAGCCTTGCCAACGTGCCGGCGCTGGCGGTGGGCGTGGTGGACGGGCGGATCATGGTCTTTGCCAGCGGGCAGGAGGCTGACGGCGTGACCGTCCTTGCCATCGAAACCGGCGAGTTGGCCCCGCCGCGGCTGGCAGGCCCGGCGGGCGACATGCTGTCGGGCGACGGGCGCAACGACCTGCTGGCGGGCGGCGCGGGGGGCGACCTGCTGCACGGGCAGGGCGGCGACGATATCCTGATGGACGGGGCGGGATCGGATACGATGTGGGGCGGCGCGGGCGCGGATGTGTTCGTGTTCGTCAGGGACGGGCAGCGCGACGTGGTGATGGATTTCGACCCCGCGCGGGACCGGCTGGACCTGTCGACGCTGGGCCTGATCCATGGCCGCGAGTCGGTGGATATCGCGCAGGCGGGGGCCGGGCTGCTGATCACCGCCGCCGGCGAAGAGATCGAGCTGCGCGGAGCGGGGATGCTGCGGCCCGAGATGCTGACCTCGGCGCATCTGGTCGATCTGTGGCATATCGTCGGCCCGCCGCCCGACCCCCAGGGCTCGGTTTCCGATGACGGGCCCGGCGGCACGCTGCCGATGGCGGGCCCGGCGGGCGAGGTGCTGACTGGCCTTGGCGGGGCCGACACGCTGCGCGGGGCGGGGGGCGACGACGTGCTGCTGGGCGATCCGGGCGATGCGTGGTTCGACGTGAATGCCGGGCGGGTGGTGCGGCTTTACCAGGCGGTGCTGGATCGCGCGCCGGATCAGGCCGGGCTGCTGGGCTGGGTGGCTGCCTTGCAGGATGGCGCGCGCCTGCCGGATGTGGCGCGCGGCTTTGTCGCCTCGCCCGAGTTCCGGGCGGCCTATGGCGGGCTGGACGATGCGGGGTTCGTCACGCTGCTCTATCAGAACGTGCTGGGCCGCGATCCCGGCGCGGCCGAGGTCGCCTATTGGGCGGGGCAATTGCAAAGCGGCGCGCGCGACCGGGCGGTGGTGGTGGCGGATTTCGCCGAAAGCCCCGAGTTCCACCACAACACCTTTCTGGATACCCTTGGCCATGGCAGCACCGCCCGCGCGATGGAATGGAGCGACGATGTGTTCCGGCTCTACCAGGCGGTGCTGGACCGCGCGCCGAACCTGGGCGGCCTGTCCTACTGGGCGGGCGAGCTGGCCTCGGGCGTGGCGCTGGGCGAGGTGATCGGGGGCTTCATGGCCTCGCCCGAGTTTCGCGGGAAATACGGCGCGCTGGGGGACGAGGCGTTCGTGACGCAGCTTTACCTCAACGTGCTGGGCCGCACGCCGGCCACGCAGGAGGTGGGATACTGGGCGGGGCAACTGGAAAGCGGCGCGCGCGACCGCGCCGAGGTGGTCGCGGGGTTCGCCCAGAGCCCCGAGTTCCGCGCCGCCACCGCCGGGCCGCTGACCGGGTGGATGCGCAGCGCTGCCGCCGACGACCGGCTGGAACCGGGCGCGGGGCGCAACCTGCTGTTCGGCGGCATGTTCTCGGACGAGTTCGTGTTCGACATCGACGCCCAGGGCCACCACACCATCGCCGGGTTCGAGGCGTGGGACGTGCTGCGTTTCGGCGATTTCGGCTATGACGGGGCAGAGGACGCGCTGGCGCGGATGAGCCAGCAGGGCAACGACGTGCTGTTCTCGGACCGGGGGGTGGAGGTGCTGCTGACCGATACGCTGCTGTCGGATATCGGCGCGGACGGGGTGTTCGTGTGGTGACGTCTGGCGCGAGTGACTTTCGTGAAAAGCAAGTTAAGGTTGTGTGCGCTCGCCCGATGCGGTAGCAGGGGGCATCCGGCGACGCGCGCCGCAACTGGCAAGAAGGCACGAAGGTTTGAAACGGGCGATCATTCTTTTCGAAGGCCGCTGCGGCAGCAGCCACCTGAGCACGCTGCTGGACCGCTCGCCCGTCGGCACCTTCCTGGGCGAGGTTCTGTCGGATCTCAGCCACCAGGGCTGGGGCGCGCAAAAGGATTTCCTGGACGGGTTCTTTTCCGCCGAAAGCCATCCCGGCGCGGCGCAATATGTCGGGCTGAAGACCAAGCTGCGCGCCGTGGACGAGGCGCATCAGGACGAATTTGCCCGCTACCTCGTGGACAACGAAATCGCGGTGATCCGCCTGCACCGGCGCGACCTTCTGAAACAGACGGTATCGTCGCTGCGCGCGGATGAGCTGGTGCGGCAGAAGGGGCTTTACAACATCGCGCAGGCGGACGGGTTCGACCTTGGGCCCATCGTGATCGGGCCCGGCGCGATGTCCGAGCGGGCCGAATTCATCGTCCGCGAAGAGTTGCGGATCGACGCGTTCCTGCTGCGGCACGGCGATATCCAGCCGCGCATGGTGCTGAGCTACGAGGAATTGCTGGCCGACCGCAACGGCGTTCTGGCGCGGGTCTATGACTTTCTCGGGGTCGATCATTTCTTTCCCGGGCAGGATTTTTTTCGGAAGATGACCAGCGACCGGCTGGCCGACAGCGTCGGGAATTACGACCAGGTCGCCGCCTGGGCCGAGGGGTGCAAATTCCTGTGCCCGCCGCCGGGCTGACGGGGGCGGGACCGGTCTGATGCGTGTCTTCCAGTTCCATTCCGGCAGCCATCCCCGCGATGCGGTGACCAACTCCATGCTCCTGATCGCGCGGGAATTCGGGCGGCTGGGCCTTGGCGGCGCGATCATGGCCGAGCATGTCCACCCCGAGCTTGAGGGCCGGCTGGAGCCGTTCGATGCCGCCCGGATGACGCCGGACGATCTGCTGCTGGTGCATCATTCCATGCGGAACGGCATACTGGAGGACGTGCTGGCCGCGCCCTGCCGCAAGCTGCTGGTCTATCACAACATCACAAAGCCCGCGTTTTTCGCGCCGGACGATCCGATGCGTGCGGCCGCGATCGAGGGTTACCGCCAGCTTTGGGCGCTCAGGGACGCGGTTGCGGGGGCGGTGTGCGTTTCCGCCTTCAACGCCCGCGCGCTGGTCGAGCGGGGGTTCGGGAACGTCGAAACCATCTGCCTGCTGAGCGATTTCGAGGCGCTGCCAAGCCGCGCCAGCCTGGGCCGGCCCTGGCACCATGACGACGACGTGTTCCACATCCTGTTCGTCGGGCGCATCTGCCCCAACAAGGGCCAGCACCACCTGATCCGCGCCTTGCCGGAGTTGCAGCAGGCGCTGGGCCGCGAGGTGCGGCTGACGCTGTGCGGCCATGCCGAGCATGGCGGCGCCTACCTTGCGCGGCTCAGGCACCTGATGGCGCGGCTGGGTGTGGAGCGGAACGTGGTATTCGCCGGATCGGTGCCCGACGAGATGCTTTACGGCTATTACCGCGAGGCCGACGCCTATGTCAGCTACAGCCAGCACGAAGGGTTCGGCGTGCCGCTGATCGAGGCGATGGCCTTTGGCACGCCGGTCTTTGCCTATGGCTGCACCGCGATCCCCGAAACGCTGGGCGGGGCGGGGCATGTGCTGCACAGCCACGATCCGGCCGAGCTGGCACAGGCGATGCTGCGGGTCTTTGCCACCCGCCCGGCGCGGCGGGCCTTTGTCCGGGCGCAGCGCGCGCGCGTGCGGGCGCTGTCGATCCGGCAGGGCTTTCTCCGGCTGTGCGATTTCATGGAGGGCACGTTTGGCGTCACCCTGCCCGCGCGGGATGCGCGCAGCGACGCGGCCGGGCCGGCCCCCGCGCGGCAACTGGTCTGCGAGGGGCCGATGGATGGCAGCTATTCGCTGTCGCAGGTCAACCGGGCGCTGGCCATGGCGATGCGGGACAGCGGGGCGATGTCGGTCACGGCGATCCCGCGCGAGGGGACGGATGCCTATCGCTTCGACGCCACGGAACTGGACCGCCGGCCGGAGCTGGCGGCGATCCTTCACGGCGGTATCGACCTGTCGCGCCCCGGCGTGGGGCTGCGCAACATGTACCCGCCGCGCGTGCGCGGGCATGTCGCCGACCTGCGCCTGCATTACCTTTACTGGGAGGAAAGCCGCCTGCCCGCGCCGCTGGTGCGCCAGATCAACACCCAGCTTGACGGGATCGTGGCGCCGACGCGCTATTGCGAAAAGGTCTGCCGGGACAGCGGCGTGATGGTGCCCATCCGCACCGTGGGCAGCGGCATGGTCCGCCGGATGACAGCGCAGCCCCCGGCGGCGGGTGACGGGCCGTTCGTGTTCCTGCATGTCTCCTCGGGGCTGAAGCGCAAGGGGGTGGAGGAGCTGCTGCACGCCTATGCCCGCGCCTTTACCGCAGGCGATGACGTGCTGCTGCTGATCAAGACCCACGACAACCCCTCGAACGTGATCCCCGGCCTTGTGGCAGACCTGATCGCGCAATCCCCCAACGCGCCGCGGGTTCTGGTCGATACCGCCACGCTGGACGACGCGGCGATGGACGGGCTTTTCCGGCTGGCCGATGCGGTGGTGCTGCCGACGCGGGGCGAGGGGTTCAACCTGCCCGCGGCCGAGGCGCTGGCGGCGGGCAGGCCGCTGCTGGTGACCGATACCGGCGCGCATCGCGATTTCTGCGATGCCGAGAACGCGATCCTGCTGAGATCGCGGTTCGCGTATTCGGACAGTCACCTTGCGGAAAAGGGATCTTACTGGGCGGTCGTGGATATCGACGACCTGGCGGGCAAGATGCGTGCGCTGCGCGACGGGCGGCTGCGCCCGGCGGCCCGGCTGGATTACGGGGCGGAGGACTGGAAAGTGGTTGCCGAAAACATCGCGTCATTCGTGGACGAGCTGGAAACCGAAAAGCCGGTGAAGGACAGGATCAGGCTGGCCTCGGTCTCGACCTACAACACCCGCTGCGGTATCGCGGCCTATGCCGAGGGGCTGTTGCGGGAATTTCCCGACACGCTCTACGAGATCGAGCACTGGGCCACGCGGGAAGAGGCGCAGGCCGGGCATCTTGAAACCGACCGGGTCCGGCGGCTGTGGGTGCCGCTGGCGGGTGATTTCCGCGCCCTGTGCGAACGTGCCGTGGACGAGGGGTTCGACGCGGTTCTGGTGCAGTTCAATTTCGGGTTCTTCGAACTGGACGACCTGTTCGCCGGGCTGGCGCATCTGCGCGCGCATGGCGTGCTGGCCTATGTCGAGTTTCACAAGACCGCCGACGCGGCCATCGGCGACCGGCCGGTTTCGCTGGCCGGTCACGGGGCGGAACTGGCCGCCATCGACCGTATCTTTGTGCACGGGGTCGGGGACGTGAATTACCTGCGCGATCTGGGCGTGCACGACAATGTCACGCTGATCCCGCTGTATATCCCCCGGATGCCGCGCCTGTCGCGCGATGCGCTGCGCAGCGTGCTGGGGCTGCCGCAGAATGCCCCGGTGGTGGCGACGAACGGGTTCTTGCTGCCCAACAAGGGGGTGCCGGAACTGATCGGCGCCTTTGCCGGGCTGATCAACGATTTTCCCGACGCGCATCTGGTTCTGGCGACCGCACTGTTCCCGGCGCCCGAGTCCGCGGCGCTGAGCGATACCTGCGCCGATCTGATCGCGCTTTACGGGCTGGAGGGGCGGGTCAGCCTGTTCACCGAATTCCTGGGCCACGAGCAAATACATATGCTGCTGAGCGCGGCCGACCTGATCGTCTATCCCTACGGGTTTTCGCGCGAATCCGCCAGCGCCTCGGTCCGGCAGGGGCTGGCGGCGGGGCGGCCGGTGCTGGGCACCGACACGCCGATCTTTGCCAGCGTGGGCGACGCCATCGACCGGGCGGGCGACAACCGCCCCGAAACGCTGCTGCCCCACATGCGCGACATCCTGCGCGATCCCGAACGGCAACAGGCGATGCGGGCGCGGGCCGAAGGGGTTGCCGCCGGGCAGGGTGCCGACGATATCGCGCGGATCGTCATGGCCAACATCCAGCAGGACATCATGGCGCGCGACGGGGTCGAGATCCCGGTGATCGCGCCCGCGCGCGCCGCGCCGCCCGCCGCGCTGTCGGACCGCGCCAGCGGGCCGATCCTCAGGGCGCTGCTGGGCCGCGATCCCTCGCCGGAGCAGAACCGGGCGTTCCACGCGATCTATCGTGACAGCGGCTCGCTGGTGGCCGCCATCGACGACCTTCTGGGCCATGACGAGTATTTCGACGACCTGATGCGCGATCCGCAGCGGCTGGAAAGCCTGCGCCTTCCGGTGCTGGACCTCGATGCGCTGCACGGTCTCGGGGACGAGGCGTTCGTGACCCAATGCTATCGCCGCATCCTGTGCCGCGATCCCGATGCCGACGGGTTCGACGCCTTCCTTGCGCGGCTGCGCGACGATCCGGGCGGCAGGCAATGGGTGATCGACGCGATGACGGGGTCGGACGAGTACCGCGCCGCCGTCGTGCCGCGCCGGATCGTCGGGGGCAGGGGCGGATGATGGCCGGAACCGGATGCCCGGTCCCCGACCTGGCGGTGCACCACGCCAAGCTGGAATGGCTGGTCGAAAGCTGGCGCGACACCGGATCGTTCGAACGCTTCGCCCATATCCGCAACCTGCTGTCCTGCTTTCCCGAATTGCAGCCCGCGTTCGAGGACATGCTGGCGGCGCACGGCTTCGCGCGGGAGGCGGAGGCGCTGTTGCAACCGCTGCTGCGCGATGCGCTTGCCCCCGGCGAGGCGGCGATGGCTGCGTTCGAGGCCCGGCCGCTGTCGGTGGTCGCCACGCGGGAGCTGGCCGAAGATCTGGCAGCGGGCCTTGCCGCGCCCGGCGAAACCGTCCCGGTTGGCGATACGCTTTACCTTGCCGCCTCGGCCCGGCTGCTGCGCCGCCGGTTGTCCGGTGGGTCGCGCCAACCCCGCCCGCCGGTGCGGGCCGACGCGCTGCGCGCCCTGCGGGCGGGGATCGCCGCGCGCCCCGAGGCCACGCCGCCCGCCCCGGCGGATATCGCCACGCTGGACGGCCTGAGGGCGCGAAAGGACGCGGTGTCGGGGGTGGCGATGCTCAGATCCGCCTATGCGGCGTTCGACCCGCAGGACCGATGCTTTGCCGCCACGCTGCACGAGCGGGACAAGGCGTTCGTGCACGGGCCTTACCTGCAGCTTGGCGCGGGCCGCTACCTGCTGGAGCTTGAGTTGCGGGCGGCGCGTCCGGTGACGCTGGACCTCAGCGCGCGGGCCTTTCATGCCGGAGGCAGCCGGGTGCTGAGCGCGCGCAGCCACGATACCGGGCCGGGCGTGGCGGTGCTGCGGATGGGGGTCGACTGGCCCGGCGCGCTGGTGGCCGGCCACCTTTTCGAACTCCAGCTCAGGGTGGCGCATCCGGCGATGGCTGCGCTGGCGGTGACGGGTTTTCGCCTGCGCGCTGACAGGCAAGGAAGGAGCGATGTGTTGCCGGAGCCGGTCATGCCCAATAAGAATGGCTGCGAAGTCATTTCCGGGACACTCTCCAAAAGGTAGAAATTCATGAAAAAAGCATTCATCACCGGCATCTCGGGGCAGGACGGCGCTTATCTGGCCAAACTGCTGCTGGACAAGGGATACGAGGTGCATGGCGGCGTGCGCCGGATCTCGCAGCCGGAAACCGAGCGGCTGGAACGGCTGGGTATTGCGGATGACGTGCATATCCATGAGTTCGACCTGACCGAGATGAACAACATCTTCCGGGTGATCCGCGATATCGAGATGGACGAGTTCTATAACCTCGCCGCGCAAAGCTTTGTCGGCGCGTCGTGGGAATTGCCGATCTACACGGCGGATGTGGACGGGATGGCGGTCGTGCGCATCCTCGACACGCTGCGCACGCTCCGGCCCGAAACGCGGTTCTACCAGGCCTCGACCTCCGAGATGTTCGGGCTGGTGCAGGAGGTGCCGCAGCGCGAAACCACGCGGCTTTACCCGCGCTCGCCCTATGGCGTGGCCAAGGTCTATGGCCATTACATCACGATGAATTACCGCGAAAGCTTCGGGATGCACGCCAGTTCGGGCATCCTGTTCAACCACGAAAGCCCGCTGCGCGGAAAGGAGTTCGTGACCCGCAAGATCACGCTGGGGCTGGCGCGGATCGCGCATGGCGGCGAGGCGCCGATCGAGCTGGGCAACATGGATGCGCGGCGCGACTGGGGCTTTGCCGGGGATTATGTCGAGGGCATGTGGCGGATGCTGCAGCAGGACAAGGCCGACGATTACGTGCTGGCCACCGGCGTCACCACCACGATCCGCGATTTCTTTACCTATGCCGCCGAGGCGCTGGGCATGGACCTGGACTGGCAGGGCGAGGGCGAGGGCGAAACCGCGACCGACCGCAAGACCGGCAGGCAGGTGATGCGGGTGAACCCGAAATTCTATCGCCCGGCCGAGGTCGAGCTGCTGATCGGCGATGCCGCCAAGGCCCGCGAAACGCTGGGCTGGGAGGCAAAGGTCGATGTGCGGCAACTGGCCGGGATGATGGCCAGATCGGATTATGACGATCTGGCCTAGGCTGCAGGGGCGCCTGAGCACGGCGCTGGGCCGGGCCCGTGGCGGGCTGGGCCATATCGACGGGCGAAGCGGTGGCCAGCTTCTGGGCTGGGCCGCGCGCAGCGGGGCGGGCGGTGGCGCGCTGCGCGTGGGCATGTTCGGCGGCCGCCGTTTCCTGGCCGGGACGGTGGCGAATATCTTTCGCGGCGACCTGGCAGAGGCCGGGATCGGCGATGGCCATCACGGATTTGCCTTTGCTTTGACGCCCGAGCTTTTGTCGGCGGCAGCGCGGGCGGGCGGTATGGTGACGCTGCGCGCGCTCGATCCGCCGGGGCACGAGATCGGCAGCCTGCCGCTGGCCGCGCCCGCCGGTGCCCCGCCGCCGCGCGGCCAGGTTCCGGCGGCGTTGCAGGACCGGCTGTTCGGCGCGATGGCGGCGCTGTCCTTTCGCCGGGAATTGCCCATGCCCGACGGGGCGGCGCCCGCGCTGGAACCGCACGCCTTGCTGTTCGAACCGCGCGATCCGGCGCGCGGCGGCTTTGCCTATGGCGCCTATTTGCGGGATCGCTTCGGGCTGCCCGACGGGGACGGGCGCGATTTCCTGCGCTGGTATTTGCGCCACTATGCCGGGCTGCGCAACGGTCTGCGCGTGCCGATACCGGCGCGGATGATCGCGGAGCTGAACGCGCCCGCTGGCCCCGGCGGGCTGAGCCTTGCGACATGTCTGTTGCAGGACAGCCCGGCCGAGGTGGAGGAGGATTTCGAGGCGATCTATCGCTGGGCCGCGCGGCAGGTGCGGGCGATCCATTGCGCGGATTGCCTTGTGCCCGATCGCTATGCGGACGGTCTGGCCGGGGTGCCCGCCGAATGGCAGGGGCGCGACTGGGCGCCGTCGCGTTACATGCTGCGGCTGCGGGCGGATGAGCCGGCGCTGGCGGCGCTTGATCTGAGCACGCATACCGGGCGGCGGTGGCTGGCGCTGTCGATGCTGGCGCTGGCGGTCGCCGATCCGTGCACGCTGCGTTACCTGCCGGCGGGGCTGATCGAGCGGGCGCTGGATGAAAGGGCGGGGGAAAGCCCGTTCTCGGCCTTTGTCCGGGCGCAGTCGGTGCCGGGCGCGCCGGTGCTGACGCGGGCCGACTACGCGGCGGCCCTGCGGTTGTCGGGCTACGATCTGGACCGGGGGCGCTTTGCCAGCCTGACGGCGGCGGGCGACCGGCTGGAGGCGGCGGCGCTGCCGCCCGCGCCGGGGCCGGTTGAGACCGATGTGCAGATCATCGGGCCGTTCGGCAAATCCTCGGGGCTGGGGCAGGCGGCGCGGCTGTCGGCGCTGATGCTGGACAAGACCGGGTTGCGGATCAACAGGGTGGACTTCGACCTCGACAACCCCGCGCCGGACCAGGGCGCGGCGGGCACGGGCCCCTGCCGGCGGGCGCGGGTGAACCTGATCCACCTGAACGCGGAATCGGTGCCGCTGGCCTTTGCCTACCTGCCGGACGTGTTTTCGGGCGCGTATAATATCGGGTATTTCTTCTGGGAACTCGACAGCCCGGCCGATTGCCACCGCCTTGGCATGGGCCTGCTGGACGAGATCTGGGTGTCCGGCGATTATGGCGTGGAGATCTATCGCCCAGCGACGGGCAGGCCGGTCACGAATGTGGGCATGTGCGTGGCAGAGATGCCGGAGGTGGATCGCGCGCAGGCGCGCGCCGGCCTGCGCGCCCGGTTCGGGTTCGCGCGGGACAGTTTCGTCTTTTTCCTGAGCTTCGACAGTTTTTCCTTTGTCCGGCGCAAGAACCCGGCCGGGGCGGTGCGGGCGTTCCGCGATGCCTTTCCGAACGATCCCGGCGTGCGGCTGGTCATCAAGACGCAGAACCGGCGCAGGATTTCCGACCCTGCGCATCGTGCGGAATGGGACGGGATCGAGGCCGCGATGCGGGCCGATCCGCGCATTGCCGTGCTGGACGAAACGATGGATCACGCGGCGCTTTGGCACCTTATGGCGGGGTGCGACGCCTACCTGTCGCTGCACCGCTCCGAGGGCTGGGGGTTCGGCATGATCGAGGCGATGGCGCTGCGCGTGCCGGTGGTCTGCACCGCCTATTCCGGCAACATGGCGTTCTGCAACGACGACACCGCCTTCCTGGTCGGGGCGTCGCCGGTCGAGGCGGCACCGGGCGACTATATCTTTGTCCGCCCCGGCCAGTGCTGGGGCGAGCCGGACCATGCGCAGGCGGTGGCGCAACTGCGCGCGGTGCGGGGTGATGCGGCGCTGCGGGACGCGCGCGCCGGGGCGGCGTGGTGCAACGTGCAGGATCGCTTTGCCGCCGATGCGGTGGCCGGGCGCTATGCCGCGCGGCTGCGGCGGATACTGGAGGGGCGGTGATGCGCATAGGGCGCAATCCATGCCCGGCGCAGGGGCGGGGCGCTGACAAGCCGGTGGGTTGGGCTGTATGCTCGGCGCGAAACGTCTTTGCCCGCATCCGCGGCGCGCCGGCTGCGCCAGGGATCGGAAAACATGATGAGATTTGAAATCTTTACGCAGGAAAGACAACGCGCATGATCACTCCCGTCCTTTTGTGCGGCGGCTCGGGAACCCGCCTGTGGCCCTTGTCGCGGAAAAGCTATCCCAAGCAATTCGCCGATATCATCGGGCACGAAAGCCTGTTCCAGGCCTCGGCGCGGCGGTTTCGCGGGGCCGAGTTCGGCGATCCGCTGGTGGTGACGAATGACAGTTTCCGCTTCATCGTGACCGAGCAGCTTGACGAATGCGGCATCGCGCCGGCGGGCATCCTGATCGAACCCGAGGGGCGCAATACCGCGCCCGCCGCCGTGGCGGCGGCGCTGCACCTGGTGCGCCGCGACCCCGAGGCGATGCTGGTGCTGGTGCCCTCGGATCACGCGGTGGCCGATCCCGACCTGTTCCGCGAGGCGGTGCTGCGCGGGGCGGTGGCCGCGCAGGAGGGGCAGATCGTCACCTTCGGTATCGTGCCGGAGCGCGCCGAAACCGGCTATGGCTGGCTGGAAAGCGGGGCCGAGACCCATCCCGGCGTGCACCGGCTGGAGCGGTTCATCGAAAAGCCGCAGCAGGCGCGCGCCGACGAGCTGTTCGCCGACAAGCGATACCTGTGGAACGCGGGCGTTTTCCTGGCGCGGGCGCAAACCCTGATCGACGCCTTCCGCGACCATGCGCCCGATATCCTGGACGCCGTGCAGCCGACGCTGGACGACGCGGTGGCCGACCTGGGCTTTACCCGCATCGACCCCGAGGGCTGGGCCCGCGTGCGCGACGAGTCGATCGACTATGCCGTGATGGAAAAGGCCGGCAATGTCAGCGCGGTGCGGTTCGACGGCAAGTGGTCGGACCTGGGTAGCTGGGAATCGGTCTGGCGCGAAAGCACGCAGGACGAGACCGGCAACGCGCTGTCCGAGAACACCACCGCCTTTCATTGCGAGAACACGCTGCTGCGGTCGGAAAGCGACGAGGTCGAACTGGTCGGCATCGGGCTGAAGAACGTGGTGGCCGTGGCGATGCGCGACGCGGTGATGGTGGCCGATATCTCGGAGGCGCAGAACGTCAAGATGGCGGTCAGCACGCTGAAGGCGCGGGGCGCCAAGCAGGCGGTGCAATTGCCCGTGGATCACCGCCCCTGGGGCTGGTTCGAGACGCTGGTGCTGGCCGACCGGTTCCAGGTCAAGCGCATCCATGTGCATCCCGGCGCCGCGTTGAGCCTGCAAAGCCACATGCACCGCTCGGAACACTGGATCGTGGTGCAGGGCACCGCGCGGGTGACGGTGGATGACGATGTCAGGCTGCTGAGCGAGAACGAGTCGGTCTATATCCCGCTGGGCGCGGTGCACCGGATGGAAAACCCCGGCAAGGTGCCGATGGTGCTGATCGAGGTGCAGACCGGTGCCTATCTGGGCGAGGACGATATCCTGCGCTACGAGGATGTCTATGCCCGCAAGTAGGCGATGCGCCCGTTTTGCGGGCCCGAACTTGCGAAGGGCCCGCCCGATGACATAGATGCAGCCCAAGGGCGCGTGCCCCGGAACCGACGAGGAGCGATCATGTCCCAAGCTGCAAACACCCCGCCAAGGCCCGCATCCGAGGTTGCCGCGCAGGTTCTGATGCAGGAGGCCGACGCGCTGCGGCTGTTCGCGGGCGCGATCCCGCCGGATTTCGAGCGCGTGGTCGCCGATATCGCGCGCATTCCCGGCCGGGTGATCGTGTCGGGCATCGGCAAGTCGGGCCATATCGGGCGCAAGATCGCGGCGACGCTCGCCTCGACCGGGACGCCCAGCTATTTCGTGCATGCCTCCGAGGCGAGCCATGGCGACCTGGGCATGATCACCGGGGACGATATCTGCATCCTGATCTCGAACTCGGGCGAAACGCAGGAACTGGGCGACGTGGTGGCCCATACGCGGCGTTTTTCGATCCCGCTGGTGGCGATCTCGTCGCGCGAGGACAGCACGCTGATGCGCGCCGCCGATTATCGCCTGCTGCTGCCGCCCGCGCCCGAGGCCTGCCCGATGGGGCTGGCGCCCACCACCTCGACCACGCTGACGCTGGCGCTGGGCGATGCGCTGGCCGTGGCGCTGATGGAGGCGCGCGATTTCCGGGCCGAGAATTTCCGCACCTTCCATCCCGGCGGCAAGCTGGGGGCGCAGCTGTCGACGGTGGCGCAGTTGATGCATGGCGGGGACGAGGTGCCGCTGGTGCCGCTTGATGCGCCGATGGAGCAGGCGCTGCTGGAGATGACCTCAAAGGGGTTCGGCACCACCGGCGTGGTGCGCGACGGTGTGCTGGCGGGGCTGATCTCGGACGGCGATTTGCGGCGCAACATGGCGCGTCTGATGGACAGCACGGCGGGCGAGGTCGCAACGCTCGACCCGGTTACGGTGCCGCCGGCGATGCTGGCGGCGCAGGCGCTGGCGCTGATGAACGAGCGCAAGATCACCACGCTGTTCGTCGTCGAAGAGGATGGCAGCCCGGTGGGCATCGTGCATCTGCACGACCTGCTGCGCGCCGGGGTCGCCTGACCGCGCATATGCTTGACCTTCGGGGGTAAACCGGTCACACACGGACTGGTTGTGTATTATCCCCTTTTGGTTGATCCGGCATGATCCTGTTCGACGTTACGACAAGCTATACCTTCCGGCACTGGAACGCGATGGGCCTGCTGCGGGTCGAACACGAAGCCATCCGCGCCTTTCGGGACGCTTGTGGCGAGGGGGTGACATTTGTCATCTACCACGCCGAACAGGGATGTTTCTTTCCCGTTGACGACGACGAGATCGACGCGCTGATTGCGGATCGCAAATGGAGTGTCCCGGCGGTGGACCGCGCGGGCGCGGCCCGCAACCGGCTGCGCAGCCTGGCAAGGCAGGTACGGTTTCTGGCTGCCGTGCCGCGCATTCGCAGGATGCATCGCGCGGATGGCGCGGCGGGCGGGTATCTGCGGCAACAGGCGCTGACCGCGCAACTCGCGCGGCTGAGCCTGGCGGATTACAGCGCGCTGCGCCGTGTGCTGGGATGGCTTTGCCGCCTTTGGCCGGGGCTGGCGCCCTATCTGCAACGGCTGGACCTGATCAATCACCGCATCCATGTGGGCGAGGTCGATGCCCGCGCGGCGGCGCGGTTCCATCCCGAACGTGCGGTCGATTTCGCGCGGGTCGCGCATTATGTCTCGGCCGGCGGGTTCTGGTCGGACGACCGTTACAAGGCCGCGTGGCAGGCGCGCGAAACGCATGGCTGCGCGCTGCATTACCTGATCTGCGATCTTGTCCCGGTGCTGTGGCGGCATGTGACCGAGCCCACCACGAAAGAGACCTTTCCGCTGGCGCTGCACTGGGTGCTTTGGGGCGTCGATCAGGTCTGGACGATCTCGCGCACGACGCGGGACGATCTGCTGGGGCATATCGCGGAAAACGGCTATCCGCAGATCGCGCCGGACCGGGTGACGCCGGTCTACCTGGGCTGCGATATCGAAACCGGCCCCGCCGCGCCCGAGGACGAGGCCGCCATTCTGGCGCGGCACGATCTGGCGCAGGGCGGGTTCGTGCTGATGGTCGGCACGCAGGAGCCGCGCAAGAACCACGATTTCGCCTATCGCCTGTGGCGCGAACTGAACCGCCGCCGCCCCGGCGCGGTGCCGCCGCTTGTCTGGGCCGGTCAGCCGGGCTGGTCCATCGGCCCGCTGCTGGAACAGGTGGCCGGGGATACCGGCCTGCCGCATGGCGCGATCCGCATCCTCAGCGATGTGAGCGACGCCGAACTGGCGACGCTTTACCGCGCCTGCCGCTTTACCATCTACCCCTCGCATTACGAGGGCTGGGGCCTGCCGGTGGTCGAAAGCCTGGCCCATGGCAAGCCCTGCATCGCCAGCGACGCGCCCTCGCTGATCGAGGCGGGGCAGGGCGCCTGCGATCATATCCCCACCATCGACGGCGAGGGCTGGATCGCGCGGGTGGTTGCGCTGCTTGACGATGACACCGCCTATCGCGCGGCCTGCGCCCGCGCGCGGGGGGTCGAGGGGCGTCGCTGGCAGGATTTCCGCACGGCGCTGATCGCGGATTTCCGGCGGTTCCCGGACCGGCGGATGGGGGCGGTGGCATGAGGTTATTGTCGCTTTCGACCTATCCGCTCAGCCACCCGCTGCATGGTGGGCAGCGCCGGGCCGATGCGCTGCTCCGGGCCGCGACAGGGGCGGGCTGTGCCTGTCTCAACATCCCGGTGTTCTTTGCCGAAAGCTATCCCGATGCGGATATCCGCGAACAACGGACAGCATTGCCGGGGGATCTGCGCGCCGCGCTGGTCAGGCAGGGCCTGCGCGAGGATCTGCACCTGCACCGCGTGCTGAGCGATGACCTTGCGGCCATGGGGCATCTGGGCGCGCAGGTCGCGGCGTTCCGCCCCGACGCGGTGCAGCTTGAACATCCCTGGCTGTTCCCGGTCTACGAACGGCTGGCCGCGCGGCTGCCCGACCTTGCCCGCGCAAGGCTGATCTATTCGGCGCATAATATCGAGGGCGATCTTTTGCCCGGGCGGTTCCACGAGGCGGTCACCGCGCTGGAAAGACGGCTGAGCGCCTGCGCCGACATGATCGTCGCGGTCAGCGAGGGCGATGCCGCCCGGCTGCGCGCATGGGCCGGCGACCGCCGCGATGTGCCGGTGATCGTGGCGCCCAACGGCTGCTGGGCACCCGACGGGCCGCCGCCGGGCGACGCCATCGTCAGCGAGCCCTACGTGATGGTGGCGGGCAGCGCCCATCCCCCGAATGCCCAGGGGTTCCGGGACAGTTTCGGCGAGATCCCGGGATGCATCCCCCCGGGCGGCAGGCTGGTCGTGGCGGGCGGGGTTTGCGACCTGCTGAGGGCCGATCCCCGGTTTGGCCGGTTTCGGATGCTCAACGATGCGGTGGTGCGCCATATGGGGGTGGTCGGGGACGGCGTGCTGGCGAACCTGCTGCACCATGCGCGCGGCATCTGCCTGCCGGTCACCGGCGGCGGCGGCACCAACCTAAAGACCGCCGAGGCGCTGGTCAGCCTCAAGCCGGTGGTGGCGCGGCCCGCGGCCTTTCGCGGCTACGAGGACGCGCGCACGCTTGGCGGGGTGCGGATCGCCGACAGCCCGCAGGCGTTCCGCCACGCGGTCCGCGGGCTTTTTTCCGGTCCCCCGACGGGCATGCGGACGCGCGACGAGGTTGCGCGCTTTACCTGGCCCGCGACGCTGGCCGGGCTGACCGGGGCCTATCGCGGGATGCGGCGGTCTGCGCCCGCAAAGGCCCCGGCATGACCGGCAGCGTGGCGGCGCCCCCCTTCGTCCCGGTCGGGGAACCGGCCAGCGCCGAGGTGCTGGATTTCCTGTTCCGCGCCTATCTGGGCCGCCCGTCCGCGCCGGCGAATGTCGCGCAGCTGCTGGACGAGCGGAAGATGACGGTGGCCCAGATCGAGGAGATGCTGCGCAAAAGCCCCGAATACCGCAGCCGCGGGCGATTGCTGCAGCACGGCTTTCGCGGTGCGTCGGACGGGGCCATCCTGATGATCGAACCTGCGCGGCTGTTCTTTTGCCCGATTGCCAAGGTGGCGAACACCTCGGTCAAGGACTGGGCGCTGCGGCTGTCGGGCGAGGGGGTTTCGAATGCCGGCAGTGTGCACCATCACCTGGACAGTGGCCGCTCGCCGATGCAGATCCGTCACTGGCCGATGGCCTCGGTCGCGGCGCGGATGCAAAGCCCCGGCTGGGCACGGGTCGCCATCCTGCGCGACCCCGAGGACCGGCTTGTCAGTTGCTACTGGGACAAGTTCGTGCGCAACCGCGCGCAACCCGGCGTGCTGTTTCACACCGCGCCCGTCTATCGCTTTTTCCACGGCGAGGAGCCGACCGCCGAGCAGGTCGAACGCGGGCTGAGCTTTCGCCAGTTCTGCCACTATATCAACCACGCGCCGCGCGACGCGATGGACCCGCACTGGGCGCCGCAATACCGTTACCTGGAAAACCACCGCTGGGACCGGCTGTTCACGATGGAGCGGATTGCCGGGTTCGAGGCCTTCGTGCTGTCACGCTGCCCGCCGGAGCTGCAACATGTCCGGCTGGGCCTGGCCAACGTGGCGCCGCGCCATGCCGAGCCGGTGGCCGGGGATATATCCGACCACCTGCCCTGCGAGATGGCGGGCATGGCGAAACCGCCGAATGCCGCGCTTTTGTCGCCCGATATCCGCGCCTTCATCCGCGACTATTACGCGCTGGACCGTGTTCTTCTGGCGCAGGCGCGCGCGGATCAGCCGGAATAGGGCGGTAGCGGCACGGGCCCGGTTTCGACCACGACCGGGGCGGGAAACAGCGTTTCCTCCGGCGCGGTGGGGCCATGCGGCAAGATCACCGTCAGTTCGACGACCCCGTCCCGCCGTCGCACGTCCGAGGCCAGCCAATCCGGCTCCAGTGTGTCGCGCGACAGCGTCGCGCCCTCAGCCAGCGACGAGAAATCGAAGGTCTCGCCATTCACGGTCAGTCTGTCGCCATCGCAGGACAGCACCATCCCCGGATCGCGGCGCATGGGGGTAAAGGAAATCTTCATCGGTTTTTCTTCCTGATCAGTACCAGCGGCCGGTGGCCATCACCCAGGCATCCGAGAAATCGCCGCTGGCAAAGGAACTGCCTGCCGCGGCGAACACGTTGGCGCGTGCGCCATTTGCCGTTTCCGTGCTGAACCCGACCAGCGAGACCGCGTTGAGGCCCGGCGTGGCATTGGCGTAAAAGTGGTCGACGTCGATGGTGATCTGCAGCATCGGGTGCGTTGCGAAAGCGGCCGGATAGGTCCAGTCCTGTTTGAGCGATGTGGCGTTCGAGAAACCGATCCGCAGCTTGAAGGTGCAGATTTGCGTGCCATCGGCCATGCGGACGTAATCGCCATTGGCGTTGCTTCCGCGCTCGATCACCGCGCCGCCCGGCACGCCGCCCGATTGCGACACCGGCCCCAGCAGGTTGCCCGGGCCGTAAACGAAATCGGCCCGCGCAAGCCGCCCCGGCGTGGTGTCCTGCGGTGTGTCCTGCACCGCCGCCCCGGTGACGGTTCCGTGGATTTCGGCCCCCGCGGGGATGGTGACCCGCGCGGTGGACGGATCGGCCAGCAGCGCCTCGGACCAGGTTGTGCCATCGGCGCTGAGCTTGATGGCGAAGGCGTCGTTCCCGGCAAGGCCCATCTCGGCCCGGCCCGACCAGCCGGTCTGGAACAGCAGGCTTGCGGTGTCGCCGCTGGTGGCCTTGTTCACCTTCAGCCGGTGATCCGCGCCTTCGTGGCTGAACAGCGTCGCGGGAGCCGAGACTGCCAGCCGGTTGCCGCCATCCGGCGCGGCGTTGACGCCCAGCATTGCCGCCTGGCGCGTCATCTCGGCCTCGCGCCGCCAGGCGCTGCCGTCGTGGACCAGATCCTGCCCTGTGGCCGCCACATGCGCCCGCCAGCCCGCGCGCGGCGTCAGGAACCACCAGCCGCCGCTGTCGCGCATGGCGATCTGCCCCGCGTGCCCGGCCCAGTCGCCGGTGCCGCCCGGCGGCACCACGTAGCGCGCGCCGTTCTGCGCAGCGGCGGGCGGGGCGGTCACATCGTCGGCCAGAACCGACAACTGCACCAGCGCGTCCAGAACGCGCAGAGCCTCGTTATGGGTGACGTGTTTCTGGGCCTGGGACGGCTGGATATAGGGCAGGGACAAGCTGGCTGAGACGTCGGACATGCACGATCCTCCTGTGCGAAAACAGGCAGGAAGGTAGGTATCGCCGGCTTAACCTTTCCTGACGGCACCGCGCGGTGCCCGCCTTATCCCAGCAGGCGCATCAGGTAATCGCCATACTGGTTCTTGCCGAACAACGCGGCGCGCGCGCGCAGCGCCTCGGCGTCGATCCAGCCGCGATCGAAGGCAATTTCGTCGGGGCTGCCGATCTGCTGGCCCTGCCGTTCGCTCAGCGTGCGCACGAAGTTCCCGGCATCCAGAAGGCTGCCATGCGTCCCGGTATCCAGCCAGGCATAGCCGCGCCCCATCTGCTGCACCGAAAGCAGCCCGTCGGTCAGGTACATGTCCAGAAGCGAGGTAATCTCAAGCTCGCCCCGCGCGGATTTTTCCACCTTCGCGGCGCGTTCGGGCGCGCTGCCGTCGAGGAAATAGAGCCCGGTCACCGCGTAGGGCGATGGCGCGACCTCTGGCTTTTCGATGATCTGGCGCACGGTGCCGTCCGGCGCGAAATCCACCACGCCATAGCGTTCGGGATCGGCCACGCGATAGCCGAAGACCATGCCGCCCTGCCGTTGCGCGTCGGCGGCCGCAAGGATTTCGGGCAAGCCGTGACCGAAGAAGATGTTATCGCCCAGAACCATCGCGCTGGGGGCGCCTTCGAGGAAGGTTTCGGTCAGGAGATAGGCCTGCGCCAGCCCCTCGGGCTCGGGTTGAACGATATAGGTGAAGCTCAGCCCCCACTGACTGCCATCGTCCAGAAGGCGGCGGAACTGGTCGCGATCCTGCGGCGTGGTGATGATTGCGATTTCGCGGATACCGGCCAGCATCAGCACCGACAGCGGGTAATAGATCATCGGCTTGTCGTAGATCGGCAGCAATTGCTTGGACAGGCCCATGGTGATGGGATAAAGCCGCGTGCCCGATCCGCCCGCCAGAATGATGCCCTTGCGTTCCTTCATGCGCCGCTCTCCAACTGCTGCAACACCCGGGTCAGCCCGGTTTTCCAGTTCGGCTGTGTAATCCCGAAATCCGTCCGTATCTTGGCGCAATCGAGACGGGAATTGAGCGGCCGGACCGCCGGTGTCGGATACTCCGCCGAGGGAATGCCGGTCACGGTTACGGCCCGACCGGCCTGTGCGAATATCTCGCGCGCGAAACCGGCCCAGCTGACTGCAGGGGCGCCGGCAAAGTGACAGGTGCCACCCGGCGTGCCCGCCAGCATCTGCCCGGTCATGTCCAGAAGCGCGGCGGCGATGGCGTCGGCCGGGGTCGGCCCGCCGGTCTGATCGTCCACGATGTTCAGTGCGTCACGGCTTTCCGCCAGCCGCAGCATGGTTTTGACGAAATTGGCCCCATGCGCCGAAAAGACCCAGCTTGTGCGCAGGATCGCGTAGTGCCCGCCGGCGGCGCGCACGGCCCTTTCCCCGGCCAGTTTCGACCGGCCATAGGCGTTTTGCGGCGACACCGGATCGCTTTCGCGCCACGGAGCCGTGCCGCTGCCGTCAAAGACGTAATCGGTCGAGACATGCAGGAACGGGATGCCCAGATCGGCGCAGGCCCGCGCCATCGCACCGGGGCTGTCCCCGTTCACGATGGTGGCCAGGTCTTCCTCGTCCTCGGCGCGGTCAACGGCGGTGTAGGCCGCAGCGTTGATCACCGCGCGGGGGCGCGTGTCGCGTATCGTCTTTTCGCAGGCTTCGGGATCGGACAGGTCCGCCTTGTCACGCCCCAATGCCAGCACCTCGGCCTGAATCTGCAATTCCCGCGCGACCTGCCCGGTCCTGCCGAATACGAGGAGCGTCATCCCGTGCCCAGCCTTTCGCCCACGCCCGCGCGGGATTGCAGGGCGCGCCACCAGTCCTCGTTGTCGAGATACCATTGCACTGTCTTTTCCAGCCCTTCCTCGACCGTGACCGAGGGCCGCCAGCCCAGTTCGTCGCGGATGCGCGAAGGGTCGATCGCATAGCGCGCATCATGTCCGGGCCGGTCGGTGACGAAGGTGATCTGGTCCGCATAGCTGCCGTTCGGTTTCGCGCGCTTTTCGTCCAGGATCGCGCAGATCGTGCGCACCAGTTCAAGATTGCTGCGCTCGTTCTCGCCGCCGATGTTGTAGGACCGGCCAAGCTGACCCTTTTGCAGCACCAGCAGCAGCGCGTCGGCGTGATCCTCGACATAAAGCCAGTCGCGCACGTTGGACCCGTCGCCATAGATCGGGATCGGCCTGCCCGCCAGCGCGTTCAGGATCACCACCGGGATCAGCTTTTCGGGAAAATGATAGGGCCCGTAATTGTTCGAGCAGTTGGTCAGCACGACGGGCAGCCCATAGGTTTCGTGCCACGCCCGCACCAGGTGGTCCGAGGCCGCCTTGGACGCCGAATAGGGGCTGCGCGGATCATAAGGCGTGTCCTCGGTGAATTTCACCGACGGATCGCCGGGAAGCGAGCCGAACACCTCGTCCGTCGAGATGTGGTGAAATCGGAAATCGCCGGGCCTGCCGCGTGCCAGCCAATAGGCGCGCGCGGCCTCGAGCAGGGTGTAGGTGCCGTTGATATTGGTCTCGATGAACGTGCCCGGCCCGTCGATGGAGCGGTCGACATGGGATTCCGCCGCAAGATGCATCACGGCGTCCGGTCGATGGGCCGCGAACACCCGGTCCAGCGCCACGCGGTCGCGGATATCCACATGTTCGAACGCGTAAAGCGGGTTGCCCGCCACGCCTGCGACATTGTCCAGGCAGGCGGCATAGGTCAGCGCATCGAGATTGACCACCTCGTGCCCCGCGGCCACCGCCTGCCGCACGACGGCGGACCCGATGAACCCGGCGCCGCCGGTCACCAGCAGTTTCATGACGCTTCCCCCCATGCGAAGGGGCTGTCCAGATCGGCAAGGCGCGGCGCTGCGGCGTCCTTGCCCGACAGGATCGCGGTGTCGCGCGTCACGCCCCAGTCGATACCGATCTCCGGGTCGTCGAAGGCCAGCGCCCGGTCACAGTCGGGCGCGTAGTAATCGCTGCATTTATAGATGATCTCGGTGCCCGGTTCGCGGGTCACGAAGCCATGGGCGAACCCCTCGGGCACCAGTAATTGCCTGCCGTTTTCAAAGGACAGTTCCACACCCGCCCACTGCCCGTAGGTGGGGCTGCCGCGCCGGATATCGACGGCCACGTCGAACAGCCGCCCGCGCCCGCAGCGCACCAGCTTGGCCTGTGCATGGGGCGGTGCCTGGAAATGCAACCCGCGCACCGTGCCCGCCTGTTCGGACAGCGAATGGTTGTCCTGCACGAAATCCAGCGCGATCCCGGCCTCTTCCATCCGCTTGCGGTTCCAGCTTTCGCTGAAAAACCCGCGCGCGTCGCCGTGCCGCACCGGCGTCAGGATCAGGACGCCGGGAAGGTTGGTAGGAATGAGGTCAAGCATCTGTAAATTCCGTCATGAAACACGGGTTCCCTCATAGCAAGGCCGGGGCCGGATGAACAGCAGTCCCGCATTATGGCCGCCCGTCAGCCCGCCGGTGTCGTGGTGAAGAAATCGACCTTGCCCGGTGCGATCCGCGCGGCGCTCAAACGCCCGGTGCGATAGGCGCCGGTATCGAGCGCGATGCGCCCGGCCCGCATGTCGGGTGTTGCGTGGATGTAATGGCCATGTACCACCCAGAGCCCGTCGGACCGGGGCGTGGTCAGGAACTTCCGATGCCCCCAAAGAAGCCCGTGGCCGCGCCGGGCCTCGATCGGGCGCGTTGGATCGCCGCCGGCATGGCTGGCCACGACATTGCCGCTTTGCCACAGCAGCGGGCGGTTGCGCAGCCAGTCGATCAGGTCGGGCCCAAGCGCATCATGCAGGGCATCTGGCAGGGCGTCATCGGGTATGTCCGCAGGCAGGCCGAAGCTGTCCAGCGTCGCATCGCCGCCGTTGCGCAGCCAGATTCGCATGTTCGACGCGGGCGCGTCCAGGGCATCGAGCAGCATCGCCTCGTGATTGCCGGACAGGCAGGCCACCTTGCCGGGCCTGTCGACCTCCAGCTGCCGCAGGATTCGCAGCACCCCGGAACTGTCGGGGCCGCGGTCGATGTAGTCGCCAAGGAACACCAGCGGCAGGCCGGGCGCCGCATCGTCGACCTGATCCAGAAGCGCGCGCAGCAGGTCTGCACGCCCGTGGATATCGCCCACGGCGACGAAGGCGCCATCGGGCGCAAGGGGGGTGTCGAAACTCTGGTCTTTTGCACCGAAATGGCGCAGAATCTGCCGAAATCCGCTCATATCCACGGTCCTGCGGCACATGGCCGCCAAAAGCAAGCGGCGCGTGGCGGTGTTTGGACTGGCATAGGGGCCCCGGATGCATTAACCAAATGACAATATTGGCGCCGGTTCAGAAATTGTTTCCGTTTTTGCGTCAGGACAGGATTTCAAGGGTCAGATTCAGTAAGGGCATTGCGCAGCATGACAGACCAGCCGGCCCCGGGATTGCAGGAATTGCGCGCCGCGCGGCGCAAGGGGCTGGGATTGCTTGTCTGGGCCTTTGTCTTCTCGGTTTTCGTGAACCTGCTGATGCTGACCGGGCCGCTTTACATGTTGCAGGTCTATGACCGGGTTCTGACCTCGCGCTCGGTCGAGACACTGGTGGCGCTGTCGATCCTGGTGACGATGCTTTACGCGCTGATGGGCGTGCTGGACTACGCCCGCGGGCGGGTGATGGCGCGGGTCGGCGCGCGGTTTCAGACCGCGCTGGACGGGCGGTTGTTCTCGGCCACGCTCAGACGGTCGATGAACCCGCACGAACGTGCGGCCTGCACCGCGGTTCTGCGCGATCTCGACGCGTTGCAGAACATCTTCGTGTCGCCGGTGCTGATGGCGATCATGGACATGCCCTGGACGCCGATCTTCATCGCCGCGATCTTTATCTTCCACCCGGTGCTGGGCTGGGTCTCGGTGGTCGGCGGCGCGATCATCATCGTCCTTGCGCTGCTGAACCAGATCGTGACCACGAACCGCGTACGCACCGCGCAGATCGCGACCCAGCGCGCCCATGCCTTTGCCGAACAGGCCCATGAGGCGAGCGAGGTCGCGCTGAGTCAGGGGATGCGCGACAGCCTGCAACGCCGCTACAAGCGCCTGCGCAACCTGGCGCTGCAGCAGAACGTGACCGCGAACGACTGGACGGGCCTGTTCACCTCGGCGACCAAGGCGTTCCGGCTGTTCCTGCAATCGGCCATCCTCGGGCTTGGCGCCTACCTGGTGCTGCAGGGGGACATGACGGCGGGCTCGATGATTGCCGGCTCCATCCTGCTGGGGCGGGCGCTGGCGCCGATCGAACAGGCGATGGGCAACTGGCCGGTGGTGCAGCGCGCCCGCGCCGGCTGGCGCACGCTGGAGCGGTTCCTGGCCGTTGTCCCGCACGAACCCGAACGCACCGACCTGCCCAGACCCGAGGCGCGACTGGCGGTCAAGGGGCTGACCATCGTGCCGCCAGGCACCAAGAAGCCGACGGTGCGCAACGTCACCTTCACGCTGGAGCCGGGGCAGGCGCTGGGCGTAATCGGCAAAAGCGGGTCTGGCAAATCGACGCTGGCCCGCGCGCTGGCCGGGTACTGGCCGATCGCCGCGGGCGAGGCGCGGCTGGGCGGCGCGACGCTCGACCAGTACGGGCCGACGCTGGGGCTGCATATCGGCTATCTGCCCCAGACCGTCAGCCTGTTTGCCGGCACGGTGGCCGAGAATATCCGCCGCATGTCGCTGGAACCGGATTCGCAGGCGGTGGTCGCCGCGGCGAAAAAGGCCAACGCGCACGAGATGATCATGCAGCTTGAAAACGGGTACGACACGTTTCTGGAAGGCAATGAAAACCAGCTTTCGGGCGGCCAGAAACAGCGTATCGCGCTGGCGCGTGCGATCCATGGCGACCCGACGCTGCTGATCCTGGACGAGCCGAACTCGATGCTGGATGCGGACGGCTCTCAGGCGCTGAACGAAACGGTCAGGGAATTCAAGGCGCAGGACAGGGCGGTGATCGTCATGACCCATCGGCCCGCCGCGATCGCGGAATGCGACCTGCTGATGGTGATGGACCAGGGCGCGCTTGTCGCCTTCGGCCCGCGAGACGAGGTGCTGAGCACGGTCCTGGCCAGCAATCCCAAATCCGCCCGGCGCCCGCAGGTGGTGCGCCCGCAAAAGGTGTCGATGTGAACGGAAATGCCTTCGATCAGGACCCGAAATGGAGCGGCTGGCGCCCATTGATTGCGGGTATCCTTGCGCTGGTCGCGCTGCTGGGTGGGCTGGGTTTCTGGGCGGTGCGTGCCGAAATCTCGGGGGCGGTCGTCGCGTCGGGGCAGGTCAAGGTCGAATCCAACCGCCAGATCATCCAGCATCCCGAAGGCGGGGTGGTGGGCGAAATCCTTGTCACCGAAAGCGACATGGTCGGCCAGGGCGACGTGCTGATCCGGCTGGACGGTCGCCAGCTGGTGACCGAGCTGTCGATCGTCGAGGGCCAGTTGCGCGAATTGTCGGCCCGCAAATCGCGGCTCGAAGCCGAGCGTGATGGAGCCGAGGCGGTGGAGTTTGCCGCCGAACTGGTGGCGGCCGCGGCGCTGGATACAGATGCGGGCGGCCTGTTGCGCGGGGAAGAAACCCTGTTTTTATCCCGCAAGGAGGCACTGGAGCAGGAGGTGGAGCTGCTGGCCGAACAGAACCAGCAGATCGACAACCGGATCGGCGGCCTTGAGGCGCAGCTTGCCGCGCTGGAGGAGCAGGCCGAGTTGATGCGCCGCGATCTTCAGGCGGAACAAGCCCTGCTGGACCAGCGCCTGACCCGCGCCGCGCGTGTGAGCGAGATCATGCGCGACATCGCCGGCCAGCGCGGTCAGATCGGCCGGATCGAGGCCGAGATCGCCGAGCTGCGCGGCCAGAAGGCAAGCAACGGCATCGCGCTGCTGCAACTGACGACGCAGCGGCGCGAGAATGCGGTATCCCGCCTGCGCGACCTGGAATTCCGCGAGATCGAGCTGCGCGAGCGGCGCACCGCGCTGCAGGATCGTATTTCCCGCCTCGATATCCGCGCGCCCGTGTCCGGCATCGTCTACGGGATGCAGGTCTTTGCCCGGCAATCGGTGGTGCAGCCGGCACAGCCGCTGATGTATATCGTGCCGCAGGATCTGCCGCTCGTGGTGTCGGCCCGCGTGGACGCCATCAATGTCGACGAGGTCTTTGTCGGGCAGGAAGCCTCGCTTCAGTTCCCTGCCTTCGATCAGCGTGAAACGCCCGAGATCCGGGGCAAGGTCGAACGCATCTCGGCCGATGTGCTGATGGACGAGGCCAGCGGGCAGAGCTATTACTCGGTCGAGATCCAGCTTGCGGCGGCCGAGATCGACAAGCTGGGCACGCAGACCCTGCTGCCGGGGATGCCGGTGGAATCCTTCATCCAGACCGGCAAGCGCACCCCGCTCGGCTATTTGGTGGAGCCGATGGCGGCGTTTTTCAACCGTGCCTTCCGCGAATGACCGTGCCACGGCCCTGACGCAATTCGGCAACAGTTTTTCCCCGGCGCGGTAAATCCGCGGGCGGAATGGAAAAATCGGCGCTTTTCTGCTACAAACACGGGCAAAGGGCCAGAACGACACGTGAAAACACGTGCGCCAAAGACCGGCCCGAGAGGCAGAAAAACGAGCATTTCAAATGCGGACCGTCTTTATTTTAAGCGTCGCAACCGTCGTGGCCGGGTGCAGTATCGGCCCCGATTACGAAACACCGACAATGAACCTGCCGGACCGTTATTCCCTGGTCGCGCCGGTCACCAAGGCCAGCGCATCGGATATCTACTGGTGGCGGGCCTTCAGGGACCCGGTGCTGGACCGGCTGATCGCCGCCGGGCTGGAGGGGAACCTGACCGTCGCCGAAGCGCGCGAACGCATCCGCGAGGCCGAGGCCGTATTCCGCCGCGACAGCGTAAGCCCGCTTGGCGATCTGACGCTCGAGGCGCGCAACAATTCCGCGTCGCAGGATATCGGCAGCGCCGAGGTGACCGCGAATTTCGGCGTGCCCGCGCGCAAGCAATGGGCCAGCCGCGCCGCGCACCAGCGCCTGCAGGCGGCCGAACTGGGCGAGGCCGAAGCAAAGCGGCTTTTGCTGTCCGACCTGAGCGAAAGCTACATCAACCTGCGCTTTTTGCAGCGCAACCTGGCGCTACGGCAGCAGGATATCACCTCGCGCCAGCAGACCCTGCGCGATATCCGCACCCAGCTCGACGCCGGGGCGGCGACGCGTCTGGATGTCCTGCGCGCGCAGGCTCTGGTGGCCGAAACCCGCGCCGAGGTGCCGCAGATCCGGTCCGATATCGTGGCGCAGCGCAACCGTATTTCGACGCTTCTCGGGGTGCCGGTGGGGCATCTTGGCATTGACCTGCGCGATACCGGCACCCAGCCCGTGCCGGTGGGCGTGGGCGATCTGGGCGTGCCGGCCGATCTTTTGCGGGCGCGGCCCGATATCCGTGCCGCGGAACGCCAATACGCGGCGGCGGTGTCTGATATGGGCGTGGCCGAGGCGGCGCGGTATCCCAGCCTAAGCCTCAGCGGATTGCTGACCGCGCCGCTGAACGGGAACGGCGACGACGCCGAAAGCCTGGTCGCGGGCGTGACCGTGCCGCTTTTCTCGCAACCGTCGCTGGCGGCGGCCGAGGATGCGGCTGCGGCCCGCGCGCAACAGGCCTATATCCGCTGGCGGCAGAGCGTGCTTGGCGCGGTCGAACAGGTCGAAAACGCGCTTGCCGCGCTTGCCGCCGCGCGAGAGGCCGCCGCCGCCTCGCGCGAACTGGTGTCTTACAACGAACGTGCGCTCAACCTGTCGCGGCGCCTTGTGGGTGAGGGCGGTAACGCGACGGTGCTGGACATCATCGACCGCGAACGCTCGCTCTCGACGGCGCGTCAGGGGCTGGCCAGCGATCTGCGTGATCTTTCTGCGGCTTACGTGGCGCTTCGTGCCGCGCTGGGTATCGGGCATGGCGCACCGGAGGTCGCACGCGCCGATCCCGAACCCCAGCCGCCGCAGGACGAAGGGTAGGGGCAGGCACTACGGCCCGGTTTCCGGCGGTTCGGGCCGCAATATCAGGGCAAGCCCGGCACCGCCGACGAACCCGCCAAGATGCGTTTCCCACGCCACGGTGCCATCCGTACCCACATACATCAGCACGTTGAGCACCACCAGGATGCCGACCGGCCAGAGGATCGACGCCGCGCCCAGCCAGATGCCGGGCCGGCTGCCCAGCGTGTGGATCACGTTCCAGGCGATCAGGGCGCCGGCCAGCCCGAACAGCGCGCCCGACGCCCCCACCATCGGCCGGAACCCGCTATGTGACAGCAGCGCAAAGAACACGCCTCCCAGCAGGACCGACACGGTATAGAGTGCAAGAAACCGGCGCTGCCCCACCTGCGCGATGGTCGCGCCGCCCAGCGAAAACAACGTGATCATGTTCACCGCAAGGTGCAGCAGGCCGCCATGCAAAAAGGCATAGGTTGCGAACATCGTAACAGGTTGCGCGGCATAGTTCGGCCGCCATCCCGCCAGAAGGCCGGGCCAGAAAGCACCGTTCTGATAGGCCAGCGTCCGCCAGCGCTGCGTGCCCCAAAGCCCGTGATCGGCCCCTTGCAGCACCAGCTCTATCCCGATGCAGGGCAATGCCAGCAGCAAAAGCGCGATGGGCCAGCGGCCGAGATTGTTCAAGCGAGGCATCGGACCCCCGGACACGCTGGGCGCGGCGAAATGCGCCTGCGCCGGTCGCACCCGTCGGCCCGGCAGGGCGCGCTACTGGAAAAGGGTAAAGCTGCGGCCGATCGTGACATAGACTGAGGCGGAATCCGATTTGCCCGCAGTATCTTCGTCGCGGACACGGTACGCCACGCCGGTATTGAGGTTCCAGTCTTCGGTCAGCGCATAGACATAGCCCAGGGTGATATCGGTGCGCCGCGTGTCCTGGCCGGTCGCGGTTTGCTCGGTCATCCCGTAGGCCGCGTTGAAGCGGATACTGGACAGCGCGTTGATCTCGTAGGTGTAGCCGAGGTCGAGCGTCGTGACGATCCGTTCCTCGTCTTCCGCGTTGACCGCGACGTTGCGTTGCAGGCCCAGCCGGATCGACCCGGTCGGCAGGGCGTTCTGCCAGTTGACGCCGCCGATCAGCTTGGGATCGCCGCCTTCCTTGCGGGTGGTGCCGATATTGAACGACAGGTTGCCCGTCGGCAGGTCGAGAGCGCGGTTCATGCGCAGCGTGTCGCGCAGGCCGTTCTGATCGCGTGTGGCGGTGTAAGAGGCCCCGATCGTGCCGTTGGGCAGGTCGCGCGAGTAGGTCAGCCGCCCGGTCAGGCCGTTTTCGCGCAGGACGACGACGTCGTTTTCGCGCTCTTCGATCTCGGAATACCCGATCCCTGCGGTCAGCGTCGCCGCCTCGGAGATATCCCGCGTGAGGGCGAATTCCAGGTTGTTGGTGTCGCGTTCGGTATTGACCGCGTCATCGGCCTCATAGGTTCTTTGCGAATAGGTGATTTCGCCCGTCGTCACCTCGGAGAAACGAAGGCGCGTGCCCAGCCCGATATTGGTGCGGCGTATATCCGTGAGGCTGGTCGTTCCCGTGTCCGAATAGGAAATCCCGTTGACACCCGCATCGAAGGTGAACCCGAGCGGCGCATTCAGGCCGGTTTCGAACCCGATTTTCGCATCATAGGCCTCGCGTGTGCCCGCACCGCGCAGATCCTCGAAATCCTCGGGCAGGACGATGACGCCGGTGTCGTCGATGAAATCCGACAGCGGCAAAAAGAACGAGACATCGGTCTCACGGTAATTCGCGCTGGCCGTCAGGCGGGCATTCGCGGCCTCGCGGCTGTAGGCAAAGCGCAAAGCCGGTTCGACAAACCCTGTCTGCAGGTCGCTACCGCTGGGAATACGGCCCTCCCGGATCTTTCCGTCGATGCCGAAGGACAGCTGTTGGGTGCGGGTCTCGGCCAGGAAATCGAAGGACAGCGTCGTCGTGGACAGGACGGTGGAGCCTTCCTCGGGGAAGTCGAGGGCAAGGTTGTCGCCGGCCTCAAGCTCCTGGCTGATCCCGAACACCGCGCGCATACCCGTGCCGCCCTGCTGGGCAAGGGCGGGCAGAACGGCGCAGCCCAAAAGCCCCGAGGCAAGCGCCAGTCCGGTTTTCCTGATTTTCACAACAGCCCCCACGGCTCAGGAGTTACTCGAAGAGTTTGCGCTGCGGAACGATGATGACATCGCCCGCGGACAGCACCGTCGTTCCGATGCTGGTCTTGCCCATCAGGATGTCCTCGTAATTGATGTTGTAGATGCGTTCGCGGTTGTTTTCGACCCGCCGAAGCTGAATCCGCTTGGTTGCCGCGAATTTCGAGAAACCGCCGACCGCCGCAAGCGCCTGCAGCAGGGTCGTGCCCCGCTCAAGCTGGACCAGGCCGGGCTGGCCGACTTCGCCCAGGATATAGATCGTGTTCGTCACCGGTGCCGCACCCCCTGCGCCCATGCTTTCCGGTGCGAGATTGTTGAGCGCGACGAAAACCGTCGGCGCGTTGGCGAAGTTCGGAGCCAGTTTGCTGGCGATATCGGCACGCACCTGGTCGACGGTGCGCCCGCCTGCCCGAACCGTGCCTGCCAGCGGCAATGAGATCTGCCCGTCCGGCAGCACCAGCGCGTTTCGGTTGATGCTGGAATCCTCAAGCACTTCGACCCGGACGACATCGCCCGGTTTGATTCTGTAGCTGCTTTGCGCCTCTGCCGGCTGGCCCATCAACGGGGCGATCAGCAGGGCGGCCAAAAATGCGAAAAAAGGTTTCATGCCGAAGTCTCGTACCGTTGTTTTCAAATTTGCATGAAAAGTACTCTCTAGCGGCTGGTACTGGAAGGGATTTCTGGGAAACGCGGCCAAATCGCCCCATGCAGGGACCGCGCGTGCCAAGTTGGCAACAGGTTTCAGGCCCCTCGACAGATCATGGCGCCACCGTGGCAGCGTTAAGGCAATAGTAACAAATTGTCGTTCCAATTTGGCCGCACTTGCATGGTCAGGTGCATCCATGGGTGTTTCGGGTGCGCGTTTGACGGGTATTTTTGCGAAGAACCAGGAGGGGCATATGCTGGCTTTCGTAGTTATCGCAGGCGTTACGGGAATGATGGCGAGCGTCGTTTCGATGGCGCTGGTCGGGTCCGTCTGGGTCGCGGTCGGTATTTACGCCGGAACCGGCTTCCTGGTGCTGCTGGCGGTGCTTGGTCGCGGCCTTGTGTGCGATGCGCTCAAATCCCCTGTAACAAAAGGGCTGATGGCTGATTCTGCTGGTTCCGGGAATCATACCGGGTGACGAGCGGCGCGGGCGAATCGCTATTCCGTGGCGCCCTCATGCGTTCAATCTATGACTTGAAGGCTCATTGAGCACGATCTGGAAATAATCGGTGGTTTGCCGGGCGAGTTCGGTGTGCCGATGACGGGAATCCGACCGGAAATCACCCCTCAAAGGCATGTTTGGCGAATTATGGCGAAGGGAAGGCTTTTTTTTGAACCTGTGATGCGTTAACCTTTGTTATCGCCGTCGCTGTTTTCCTTGGGTGGGATGGCGACCTTGTGAACGCAGGAGTCAAAAATGTATTTTAAAACGGCAATTGGAGCCGCCATCAGCTCAATCGTGATGGCAACCGCAGCGGCAGCCGCTACGCTGTCGATCTCGGGTGGGGAGGATTTCGTACTGGGATCGGACCACAATCCCGATTACACGGGGCTGTATGGACCCCTGGTGCCTGGCGTTGGGGTCGGCAGCACGGTGAAAGCCTTTGGGACGCCCTTCGAAGCTTTCAATGGCACGAATGGTCTTGAAATCAGTAGCAACAGCACGGTCAAGATCACGTATCTCGGCAAAGAGGCGTCGGCGACCAACACCGCGCTGAATCTGGATGGTGGCGTTCTCAGCAACCAGACCAGCAGCCCCGGCGACCGTATCTACGCCGACGACATGCCGACCTTCATCGATTTCGCCTTCTCGACGATTATCGGTGGCGGGCCGGAGTCGATCACAAACGGCGTTGGGCAGACCGATGACCGGCTGAGCATCGCGTTCTTCTGGGAAGACGAGAAGAACGTGCTCGCCTTCTTCGGTGATGGGCGTGCTGACGATCTGGGTCGGTCGAGCGACTTCGACGACATGATCGTCCGTATCTCGGTCGTTCCGCTGCCCGCGGGCGGTGTGCTGCTGCTGACGGCGCTCGGTGGTATGGCTGTTGCGCGTCGTCGCAAGAAAGCCTGAACAAGAACGCATATCTCGCTTGCGAGATGAAAAGGGGCCCGGTCGGGCCCCTTTTTCGTTAGGTCGGTGAAAGCACAGTCAGGCGATACAATCGCTTAAAAGAACTCTCTTGCAAAGTGTCATGGCCCCGGGCAGAGCGCGCCCGATAGCCCCGGTCTGCATGGTGATCGGTGGTGATAATGATACCGACCCGGGCATGGTACGCTGCCCGGGCCCACAGGTCCGGCACGCCAAATCAGTCTGCGGTTTCTTCGCTCGTCTGATCTGCCGGGATGGTTTCCAGCAGTTCCTTTGCGTGCTGGATCTGCGGCAGGGGCGCATCGCCTGAAATCCTGACCGCCCGCTCCAGCAACTCGCGGGCATTGGCGACATCTTCCAGCTCCAGGTAGGTGCGGCCGAGGTGATATTGCACCAACGGATCGTTCGGCAGGCCGGCGGCGGCCGGTTCGAGATGGCTCAGCGCGTCCTGGAAGTTGCCGCGGCGGAATTCGATCCAGCCATATGTATCCTGCAGTGCCGGCACCTCGATCCCGCGCAGGCGCCGTGCCACGGCATAGGCGCGCTCCAGGCTTTCGGGGTCGTCGCGGTGGGTCGCAAGAAGGCTGGCAAGGTTGTTGGCAATGACGATGTTGTTGCTGTTTTCCTCGTAAAGCTGGCTGTAAACGTCGATCGCACCGTCGAAATCGCGGTCACGTTCAAGCAGCTCGGCCTTGATCAGGCGCACGTTCAGCGCGTTGGGATTCAGGGCGATCTGGTCCTCGATCAGCGCGCGCGCGTCATCCTGCCGGTCTTCGGCCAGAAGCAGGCTGTAAAGCGACCGGATCACCGCGTCGTTCGCGGGGAAATCGGCCAGAATGCCGCGATAGACATCCTCGGCAATGTCGCGTTCGTCGGACAGCACGTGCAGGCCCGCGCGCAGGAACCGAAGGGCCGGATCTTCCGGGGTTTCGGCAAGCCGTTCCTCGATGATGCCGGTGGCCTCGTCGATATTGCCGTTGCGCACCTGCGTTTGCACCAGCGCCGACAGGGTTTGCAGATCGCCGGAGTCGCGCGAAAGCTGTTCAAGGAACGCGACGGTGTCCTCGACGCGATCCTGCTGGAGCAGCATCTCGGCTTCCAGCCGGTTGGCGACGGCGGTCGCCTCTTCGGTATCGAGCGCGCGCAGCTTCCAGATCGTGCGCTGGGTTTCGTTCCAGTCCTTTGCCCTGACGTTGATCGACCCCAGCATTTCGAGCAGCGGGACATTCGAAGGGGTTTCGTTCAGGGCCTCGGTCACGACGGCCTCGGCTGCTTCGGCACGGTCTTCCCCCACCAGGAAGGTGGCATATCGCAGCGATTCGGTCGGGGCCTTGTTCGAGAACTCCACGGCCAGGGCATAGCGTTCGCCCGCCAGTGCACGGTCGCCTGCGCGTTCATGCGCGCGGGCCATGAGCGTCATGATCTCCGCGTCCCGCGGTGCCTGCGAGAGGGCGGTGCGCAGGTCGATGATCGCCTCGCCCGGCTGATCCTCGTCGATCCGCCAGCCGGCCCGCAGTTTCAGCGCACCGACATGGCTGGTATCGTCGGCCAGGATCTCTTCGACACGGGCGCGTGCGCCCACAGGGTTTCCGGTTGCCAGCAGCATCTTTGCCAGCAGGATCTTGGCGTTGTTGCCCTGTTCGGTGGCCGGGTCGATCCCGTCGACCAGTTGTTCGAGGGTCGATATCGCCTTGTCGCGTTCGCCGTTTTCGAAATCCATCGAGGCCAGAAGCGCGACATAGATCGTCGGGCTTTCTTCGGATGCGGCCAGCCGTTCCAGCTCGGCGCGGGCGGCCTCTTCGCCCTCGGCGTTCCGAAGGAACTGCACGATGGCAAGCTTGGTGCCTTCCTCGGCATCGGGTCGGGCGGCCAGTTCCCGCAGGAAAGCCTCGGCCCCTTCCATGTCGCCCTGGTCGATGTACCACGCGATCAGCAGGCGGCGCGCGCGTTCGTTGTCCGGGAAGGTTTCCACGATGGTGCGGAGCGTGGCGCCGGCCTCGTCCGTCTTTTGTGAGCGAAGCTGCGCGGTAAGCTTCAGCTCGTGCAGTTCGGGGTCTTCGGGGTAGATGTCGATGCCCGCGTCGATCACCGGCAGGGCCTCGTCGTAGCGACCGTTCATGAGAAGCTGGTCGATCACGATACGCCGCGCGATCTTGTTGTCCGGCGTCGAGGCCAGCACATCCCGTGCCTCGTCGGCCAGGTTGGCGAGGGCCGCGATTTCCTCGGCCTGCACCGCGTCGAAGTAATCGAGGGCGATCCGTATCACCTGGACGCGCGGATCGTCGGGCTGCCGCTCGATCACGAACGAGCCGTGACGCCGGGCCTCGTCCCAGCTGCGGCCCTGGATCGCCATTTCGGCAAGGATGATCCTTGCCTCGATCTCTTCGGGATATTGTTCGACGACGCGCAGGAACTGGCCATAGGCCTCGCTCATGTTGCCGCGTTCCATCTGGGCGTGGGCATAGGCCATGCGCGCGTCCTTGTGCATCGGGTCCAGCTTGAAGACGTTGCGAAACTCGACGAATGCCCGCCGCGCGTCGCCCTCGGCCAGAAGCTCCACGCCTCTTTCGAAATGGTCCTGCGCGCGTTCCTCGGAGCTTTGGCAGCCGGTCAGGGCGAGTGTGGCGGAAAGAAGAAGAACCGGGATCACGGGAGAAGTGCGGCGCATGGTTTTTCCTGGTCGAATACAGTGTGGGTTATGTCTCCGCCCAAGGTGGCGGATCGGCGAATGGGATCAGTGTAAATAAGCAAGGCCGTTTGTGAAAGCGTCACAAACGGCCTTGTAACCTGATACCGGGAAAGCGTGATCAGCAGCCGGTGCAGCGCAGCACCACCGCGACGGTCGACAGCAGGACCGAGGCGTCGGTCGACATGCTGATATCGCGGTAATACTGGTTGTCATAGCTTGCGCGCGCAGCAAATGTGGTCTGGTTGCGATCGGAAATCTGCCAGTAACCGGTGATCCCCGGGCGCATTTCGTAATAGGCGGCGCCGGGATACAGGCGCTGCTGTTCCGGCATCATCGGGCGCGGGCCGACAAGGCTCATGTCGCCGATCAGGACGTTCCACAGTTGCGGAAGCTCGTCGAGCGACGTCTTGCGCAGCACACGGCCGAGGCGGGTAATGCGCGGGTCGCTGGCCAGCTTCTGCATGTCGTCCCATTCGGCGCGCGCCTCGGGATCGTTTTCCAGATGCGCCTGCAGCCGTTCATCGGCGTCATGCACCATCGAGCGCAGTTTCCACATGGTAAAGATGCGGCCATCGCGCCCGACCCGCCGCTGCTTGTAGAACGGGTTGCGCCCGTCCAGCGCCACCATCAGCCCGAGGAACACGATGAATGGCAGCACGATCGGTGCGGCAGCCAGCACTGCGGCGACATTGAGGAAGCGTTTGAAAAAGCTGCGGTAAAATCCCGAACGGACAGTGCCGCGCGAGGTGGAAATCGGGGTTGGTTGAACAAATTGAACGTCGGTTGAAAAATTCTTCTGCTGAATAGTCATTTTAACATAAACCCTTAATCGCCTCCACGACCGCAAAGGTCGAAGATGCCAAGTTTTAAATTCACCGCTCGATAGAATGCTTTGTTTATCGCCAGCCAACCGCCGGCTTTTTTGGTGATGGAAAGGTACAACTCGTTATGGATTTGAAGGTAACACCGGGGCGGCATCCCACAAAGAGGAAACTACAAAATTGCCACAATTGCCCGGTTTCACGCTTACGGATACAACCATTGATGGTACATTGTTTAAGTTTGTGGGCAAATGAAAAAAAATACAGTCATTGTCCCCGCTTCCCCGGCTGATCGTAGCAGGTTTGTGGCAGATTTCGGGCCGCATTCTGCGAATCAAGAGGCCTGAGGTCCGGGGGCGGGCAGGGCGCGACACCAAAACACCTTACTCCTGTCCATATCTCAACAAAGCGCGCCTGTAGCCCGGTCGCTGGCGTGATCCGTCCTCTGGCCGGTGGCGTTGCGACCCGTATGTGGTACACACAAGGAGTGGTAACGATGTTTTGGGATAGCGGTTCAGACGTGAACACCCGCGCCGATGACCGGCGGGGCGAGGTGATTCATATCGCAGACAGGGGCCGCCCCGCACCCGATCCCGACGTCGGTCCGTCATCTGCCGGGGACCAGCCGGTCTTTCGCAGCCAGCGGGGCGATCCCGACGCGCCCCATTTGCGTAATGGCAGCACCAGCCGCGCCACGCCGCTTGAGAAAGCGCAGAAAAAGGTCGCGGCCAGCTATACGGTGGATGGTGGCACCGATTCGGGATACAGGGAAAAAATGACCGGCCCTCTCAATATATACACGCAGCATTTCGGCCTGTCTGCGCGACCGTTCACGCTGGTGCCGGACCCCGATTTCCTGTTCTGGTCCGCTGCGCACCGGCGTGCCTATACCATGCTGGAATACGGAACATTGACCGGCTCGCCGATCACGCTGATCACCGGTGAGGTCGGCGCCGGCAAGACCACATTGCTGCACAAGTTCCTTGCCGGTCTGGGCGAGGGCGTCAAGGTCGGCCTGATTTCCAACGCGCACGGGTCGCGGGGCGAGTTGCTGCGCTGGGTGCTGATGGCGCTCGACCAGCCGGCGGAACGGGACGCGACCTATGTCGATCTGTTCGACGCCTTCCAGAAATACCTGATTTCGGAATACGCGACCGGCAACCGGGTGATCCTTATCTTCGACGAGGCGCAGAACCTCAGCGTCGAGACGCTGGAAGAGCTGCGGATGTTCACCAACATCAATTCCAACAAGGACGAGCTGTTGCAGCTTGTCCTGGTGGGACAGCCCGAATTGCGCGATACCATCCACCGGCCGGAACTGCGGCAGTTCGCGCAGCGCATAGCGGCCAGTTTTCACCTCAGCGCGATGGATCAGGAAACGGTCACCGCCTATATCGGGCACAGGTTGCGCGTGGCCGGCGCCGGGAGAAACCTGTTTACCGAGGCGGCATGTCACCTGATCCATGAGCAGACCGGCGGAGTGCCGCGCCTGGTCAATCAACTTTGCGATCTTTCAATGGTATATGCCTTTACCAAGAACCAGAAGACGGTAACCTTGACCACCGTCGAGGAGGTTCTGGCCGACGGTACATTCTTTGCGGCCGGGTCGCGGCCCGACCTTGGATCGGATATATAAAGAGACAGCTTGATGCTTCCTGATATTAAATTTCTTCTTTTGCTGTTCCTGCGGCGACTGCATTATTTCGTCGTGATCGCGCTGGCCGTGGCGGCATTCGGCGTCACCATCGCCTATACCTTACCCGCCGGATACACGGCGCGTGCGACGCTGCTGGTGGAATCGCCGCAAATTCCCGACGATCTGGCGGGCACGACCGTGCGCGCGGGCACCAACGAGGTGCTGCAGATCATCGCCCAGCGTATCCAGACCCGGGCGAACCTGCTGGATATCGCCCGCGAATTCAATGTCTATGCCGGGCGCCCGGACATGAGCGCGGATGAAATCGTTGCCGATATGCGCGGACGCATCGGTATCGACCTGCCGCGCCGGCGCGATGCGGCCTCTTTTGTCTATGTGAGCTTCTCGGCGCAATCGGGGCAGTTGGCGGCGCAGGTGGCGAACGAGGTCGTGACCCGTATCCTGAACGAAAATCGCCGCCTGCGGACCTCGGTCGCCGGTCAGACGCTGGAATTCTTCAAGCAGGAAGTGGCGCGGCTGGACGAGGACCTTGCCGAACAGGGCGGGCGTATCCTGGCGTTCAAGCAGGCGAACCAGGGTGCCTTGCCGGACAGTCTCGATTTCCGTCGGGCCCGGCAGGCCTCGTTGCAGGAGCGCGTCCTTCAGATGGAGCGCGAACTGGCCGGTCTGCGCGACCGCCGCGCCCGGCTGACCGATCTTTACGAGCGCACCGGCGAGGTGAGTTTCGACGAAGAGAAACTGACGCCTGAAGAGCAGAGGTTGCAGGATTTGCGCAATGAACTGGCCTCGGCCCTTGTGCTGTATTCCCCTCAGAACCCGCGGGTGCGCGCGCTCCAGGGCCAGATCGAGGTGGCCGAGCGGATCGTCCAGGAGCAGCGCGCCAAGCGGACCGGCGTCAGCGAGGCGATGAGCGCGTATGAAATCCAGCTGGCCGATCTCGATGCCCAGATGGAATTCATCGTCGTGGAAAAGACCCAGCTCGAAAAGGAGCTGGAGGCGCTTGAGGCGTCGATCGACAAGACCCCGGAAAACGCCATCGTGCTGAGCACGCTGGAACGCGACTATGAAAACCTGCGGGTGCAGTACCAGCAGGCGACGACCGACCTTGCCGCCGCCCGCACGGGCGACCAGATCGAGGCGCAGTCGCGCGGCCAGCGGATCACGGTCGTGGAACAGGCGACGCCCCCGCGCGTGCCGACATCGCCGCCGCGCAAGAAGATTGCCGCCGCGGGTGTCGCCGGCGGGATCGCCCTTGGCGGGGCTTTCATTTTCCTGTTGGAACTGCTGAACCGTTCGGTGCGCCGGCCGGTCGATCTCAGCAATCGGCTGGGGATCGCCCCCTTTGTTTCGGTGCCGTATATCCGTACCCATCGTGAGCGCGTTGTCCGGCGCTCGATCATCATCGGGGCGATCGTCGTTGTCACGCTCGGGATTCCCACGGTGCTGTATCTTGTTGACCAATATTACCTGCCCCTCGATCTGTTGATCGAACGGGCGATGGACAAAACCGGGCTTGGCGCCCTGATCGAGCAGTTGCGTAACGCGTTTTAACAGGAAAGACATTCATGGAACGGATACAGGCAGCGCTGAAAAAGGCCCGCGAGGAACGCGATCAGACGACCCCCGCGGCCCCGGCCCCGACCGGGCAACCCCCGGCGGAGACGCATGAAAGAAAGCCGGACCCGCTGGTGCTGCAGCAATCGCAATGGGTCGGCGATTGCGAGGCGCTGTGGAAATCGGTCAAGGGGTTCAACCCGTCCGACCGCTGGCTGAAACGCAACCGCATCTTCGCCTTCCAGTCCTGCGAAGAGGCCGTGCCGTATGACGTGATGCGCACCAAGGTCTTGCACAACATGCGCAAGAACAAGTGGTCGCGCCTGGCGATCACCTCGCCCTCGCTTGGTGCGGGAAAGACGATGACCAGCCTCAACCTGGCCTTCAGCCTGGCGCGCCAAAGTGATCTGCGCATCATGCTGATCGAACTGGACATGCGCCGCCCCAGCATTTTCAGGACCCTCGGGATCAAGGAACCGTGCCAGTTCTCCAAGGCGCTGGCAGGCGAGGCCGAGCCGCAGGATCACATGCTGCGTTACGGCCGGAACCTGATCATCGCCGCGAACCAGGCACCGGCGCGCAACCCCGCGGAACTGTTGCAAAGCAACCGGGCCGCACATGCGATCGACCAGATCCAGGCCGCGTTCCAGCCCAGCATCATGATCTTCGACACCGCGCCGCTTTTCGCCGGAGACGACACGATGGCGTTTCTGGACCAGGTCGATTGCGCCCTGCTGATGGCCGAGGCCGAGAAATCGACGACCGAGGAAATCGACAAGAGCGAACAGGACCTGGCGGCACGCACCAACGTGCTGGGCGTGGTGCTGAACAAGTGCCGCTATCTCAACCGGCACGAGGAATATGGCAAGACCTACGGGTATTGAAGGGGCGACCGCCCCTGCCTGCGAAGCCTGCGGATCACCCGGCTTTTCACATAGCGGTTGAGTATCCTCTCACCAAGGCCGGGTGCCGCTTTGCTTGTCAGCCAATGCGTTACGCTGGACGCCCGCAGATCCGAGAAATAGCCGTCATACCTTGTCTGGACCAGTACCCGATCGCCATCCACGATAAGCGGCGGCACGTCGCCCTGGGCCGCGCGCTTTTCCAGTATCCTGTATCGGATGGGTCCCTGAGCATGATCGCCGGCAAGATGCGATGCCTTTGCGCCACGGCCCAATGCCAGGTTGATGCCCGCGCCAAGCGCGCCGGGTCCCACCATTGAGAAGCCGTCGAATCTCCAGGAGCGGTGGATCATTTCGGTCGCGTACTCGATGGTACGGGCCAGAAAAGGGTGCCCCGGTGTGCTGCAGATAAAGGCATTGAACACCGAATGTGGCGGCCCGCCCGTGCCGGCTTCGGCGGGTACGATGAATTCGTCATCGGTGCCGATAATCTGGTCCAGCGGCGTTTTGCAGACCGAGTCGATATCGGCGTACACCCCTCCGTGTTCGTAAAGAACGCAATAGCGCCAGAGATCGGCACGAAACGCCCCCTCGGTCAGTTTTCCATAGGCATCGGCCACGCGTTTGTCGAAATGGCTGCGCAGGAACGGGAGGTGATCGGCATCATCGTAAAACCGATACTCGTATCCGGGATTGAGGCCAGACCACGACATCGCGGCGGAATGCATGGCGTCAGGCACATCCGCAGTTTTGAACGTCTGGTGCAGGATGCGCGGAATCCTTTGTTCCGGTTCCGGCTGGCGCGCCGCAATGGATTTCGGAATGGTATGTGTCATTGCATAGATACCTGTCGCGACGGCCTCGGTGTATGGCGGTGCCTCGCCTGATCGGGGTCAGGAAGGCCCCGGTGTTTTCCATCGTGTTTTCTGAACCGATAGATGCGGAATAAGACAAAATCCGGGAGAAAGGGGCACGGTTTCGAGATGTTTTGAAACGCGCATTGCATGGAAGCGGCATGATACGACACCAGGTATCCGGTGCCGGCGGGACTGGGCGCATACATTTATTCGATGCCCGTAGCCCGGGTTTTCTGCGGGCCGTCCGGCAGGCAGATGCGCGAACACATCATGCCTGCAGGCCCAACCTGTTGAGCATTCTGTAATATTTCATCTTCAGGCTTTTGACCCTGCGCGTGTTGGCGTGCGGCCAGGGGAGGCCCGGTTCGGGGTCCCCCAGGAAGCGGCAGAGATTGGTCCAGTTCACCTCGCCCTTGTTCAGGTCGAGCGAGATGAAATCGTCCGGCCGGTCGGCGAAATACGCCTGAACCTCGGCATTGTGGCGGTCGTATCGTGCCAGCCACGCCTCTTCGTGTCCCAGCGGGTAGGGGCTGCCATAGATCAGTTGATGTATGGCGTTCGGGTGATCGGCGAAATCCTTGCGCGCGCTGTCGATCCAGGCATCCCGGGCGCGGGTGATGTGAATGAAGCGGGAGCCGGGAAAGGCGGTATCGAGGTCGCGGTAAAGAAGCGGCCAGGGCGTATCCTGCGCGGCGTCGAAATCCTGCGCCGTTGCCAGGGCCCGATCCCGCAGGTCATCCCAGGTAGTGTCGAAATTCTTTCCGTAGTCGCGGAACTGATAATAGCCGGCCACGCGATAGCCCAGCTTTTCCAGCGCCAGCCCCAGCGAAGAGGTGCCGGTTTTTTGAAAGCCGAGGCAAAAAACCTTGCGGGTCTTCATCGGTCGGGTCGCCTTTGGTCCGGTTAACGCGGGTTTCGTGAAGTGTTGCAGGATTTCCGCGCGGCTGCAACGCGGGCCGGTGGCTTAATCCGCGCTCACAGCTTTCATCGACAACAGCCGTTTCTTCTTTTGCTCGGTCAGGTCATATCCGACCGGGCTCCCATCCTCCAGGTGGTCCGGGTCGCGCAATATCGTGGTGCCATCCGCATCCACACGCCAGATCGACGCGACCGCCCCATCCGGCGCATAGACCATCCTGTCGCTCCATGGCGCCGACCAGAACAGCAGCGGATCGTAGTAAACGTCGCGCGCTTCGGCGTCGTAATCCACGTTGGCCAGCCGTTTGCCCGTCTGTCCACGGGCCTCGTATTCGCGCAACTGGTGTCCCGGGAATGCGACCGAGATGAAAGAAGGCGCGCTGTCCTGCGCACCGTTATAGGCGAACACCCCGATATCGACGCGGTTGGTGATCCGTTTCTTGCCGCGCCCGGCAATGAAGGGATCGTGCCAGTCTATAGTGATCTCGGCACGTGCATTCCCCGGCCCCTGCGGCGTGATCCGCACGCGCGCGGGATCGCCCTGCAGCAGAACCCAGGTGAATTGCAGGTCGCGCCCGTTCGGGTCTTTCGTCGTCTCGGCCGACACCACCATGCGCTTGGTGTACTCCGGCCCGCGCCAGATCCGCCCGATCGCCGCGGGCGTGTTGAAAAGAAGCTCCGACATGTCCGCCAGCCCGGCCTCGGGTTGGAAGCTTTCTTCGACGACATTCAGCGCGACGATGGGCGGAATCTCGTCGGGTTTCAGGCTCGACGCGAGCGAGACCATTCGTTCGGGCGCAAGCTGCCCTTTGTCGAAGACGACCGGGTGGGCGCTGCCCGACATGTAATGTTCACGCGAATAGATACCCTTGAGCGAGCGGCGCAGGATCATTTGCAGCGTGGGCGCCACAAGCCGGTTTTCGCGCAACGCCTCGCGGGTGTCCGCGGGCATCGCGGCCAGCGCAAAGAACAGCGCGCGCAGGAACGGCTTGTCGGACCGGGACGAGCCCTGCGTGGTCAGCGTATAGGGCCAGTTGACCGGGAAAAGATCGGCATCGTCATGGTCACGATGCTCGGGATAGACGTAAAGGTGGTTGCTGACATAGGTCAGGAACGCCTGCGCGCTCAGGTGCGAGGTGGTCATCGCCAGCCGGGTCTGGCTGCGCGGGGCAGGGCCGTTGACGATCGCGGTCGAGGAATTGCCCACCACGATGGCGGGCAGGATGATCCGCCCGCCAAGGCCGACATCGGCCTTTTTCTTGCTCAGCTCCTTGCTGAACTGAAGGTGTGGCAGGCGCGGGAACATGCCCATCGGCAACCGTGAATGATCCCCGTCGCGGTTCTCGTATATGATTCCATCGAAACCGCCTGCGATCCCCTCGTGTTCCAGCCGGCGCAGCATTGCCGCCTCGGGAGAGTCGTCGCCGGGATCGACCAGCGGCAGCGCGGGGGAAGTGACGGGCATCTCGAAATCGGGGGCGCCCAGCGCAATATTTCCAATGGGTTGCAGGCTTTGTTCGTCCACCACACCGGGCTCTGCCGGCGCGGGCGAGGGCAGCAGCCAGGCCGCGCAAAGCGCGGTGCAGCACAGGGCTAAGGCGTGGGGCGACAGCAGGCGCATGGCGCCATTTTCCGCCATCGCCCGCCATATCGCAAAGTCTTTTTTAGCTCTGCCCCGTTTCCCAGCGGAACCCGACGACACGCGCGGGAATGCCGACGGCAATGGCCGCTTCGGGGATGTCGTCGACCACCACGGCATTCGCGCCGATGATCGCGTGATCGCCGATTGTCACCGGCCCCAGAACCTTGGCGCCGGCGCCGATCTCGACCCCTCCGCCGACGACCGGCGTTCCCGACCCGGCCCCGGACGTGCCCAGCGTCACCTGCTGGAAGATGACGCAGTTTGGCCCGGTCCTGGCGCGCGAATGGATCACGATGCCGTTCGGGTGCGGCAGCTTCAGCCCGCCGCCCAGATCGCAGGTCAGCGGGATATCGGCCTGCGTGACGACCGACCAGAACCGATGCTGAAGGGTGTGGAATTTGCGGGCAAGCGTGGCAACCGGCCCCGTTTCGCGTTTCGCCGCCTGATACCTGCGCAGGCTGCGCAACAGCCGGCGCGACGGATCCCAAAGCCGGCGAGGGCGTTCGCGTTCCCAATCCGGCGTGTCCCCTGAGACTGCGGGGGTATCTGGTGTTTCGCTAGTCATCCGGGGCCTGTTTCTGACAGCTTTTGCGCATCGCTGGCCATATTACGGCTAATCGGGACATGTGCTAGTGCGTTTTCCCCGGGCTTGGAGTAAAGCGAAGGCAAGCAGACACGTTGCACGAGCAAGGCACCAAACATGTTTGGCACGGGGGAGGCCGCTTTCAGGCCGGATCGACACGAACCTGTCACAGGCTTGCCCTTCACATGCCATGTGGGATGGCTATCGCTGCCTCAAACCGATGAGAGCATGATATGATCGACGTCTTCACAAAGGTAATGGCCCTTTTCAGCGCGCGTGAGCGGCGCAATTTCTTCGTGCTCATGGTGTTGATGGTGTTCGTCGCCTTTGCCGAGGTTTTCGGCATCTCGACGCTGCTTGTCCTTCTGCGGGTGCTGTCGGAACCACAGCTTATCTCGGAAAACACCTATTTGGCGTGGGCCTATGAGACCTTCGGGTTTTCCGGTGTGTTCCCATTCCAGATCGCGCTTTCGCTTGCGGTTCTGACTGTTCTGGTGCTGAGCCTTGTCGTCAAGGCGGGGGGCACATATGCCATCATCCGCTTTGCCGCCATGCGCGGCTACACGATTTCCAGCCGGCTTCTCGAGGCCTATCTTCACCAGCCCTATACCTGGTTTCTGGAACGCAACAGTGCCGAGGTTGCACGCAGCGTTCTGGGCGAGGTCCAGAATGTCGTCAACAAGATCGTCGAACCGGGGGGGCGCCTTCTGGCCAACCTTCTGCTGGCCCTGTCGATCATCGGTTTCCTGATTGCCATAGACCCTGTCGTCGCGGTCTTTGCCGCCGTGCTGCTGGGCGGCAGCTATGCCGGTATCTACGCATGGCTGCGGGGGCGCTTGCTGGCGATCGGCGAGCGCCTGCTGGAGGCCAACCGCTCGCGGTACCGGCTGACGCAGGAGGCCGCTGGCGGCTTCAAGGAAATCAAGCTGATGGCCCTTGAAGACAGCTATGTCACGCGGTTCCGTAAACCCGCACGCGCGCTGGCCCGCAATGCCGCGCTGTCGCAGGTGATGAACCAGACACCCCGCTTCGCGCTGGAAGGGCTGACATATGCGGTTCTGCTTGGGGTCATCCTTATCCTGCTGGTGCGCAACGACGGCAACCTCGTGGCCGCGATCCCGACATTGGGCGTCTTCGGTATCTCGGCGCTGCGCCTGTTGCCGGCCATGCAGCAGATCTACCTCGCCCTGGCGTCGATCCGGTCGGCCAAGCCGGTTCTGGATCACATCCATCGTGATTACATGGACGCGGTCCGCCATGTCGTCGAGGCAAAGGCGAAAGATACGGAGGCCGACGATATCCGCCTTGAGCGTGAGCTTGTCCTCAAGGATATCGCGTTTCGATACGCCGGGGGCGACAGGCCGGCGATTCACGACCTGAACCTGACCATTCCGGCCCTCAGCACGGTGGGGTTCGTCGGGGGCACCGGGGCGGGGAAAACCACCGTCGTCGATGTGATCCTTGGGCTTTTGACCCCGGACGAGGGCGAAATCGTGGTGGATGGCACGCCGCTCACCCCCGGGAACCTGCACCTGTGGCGCCGTTCGATCGGCTATGTGCCCCAGTCGATCTACCTGACCGATGCCTCGATCGCGCAGAATATCGCCTTCGGCGTTCCGCCCGGCGCGATCGACATGAAGGCGGTCGAACGCGCGGCCCGAACCGCGGCGTTGCATGATTTCGTGGTGAACGACCTGCCCGCGAAATACGATACCATCGTGGGTGAGCGCGGCGTGCGCCTGTCGGGCGGGCAGCGGCAGCGCATCGGCATCGCACGGGCGCTGTACCATGATCCTTCGCTGCTGATCCTGGACGAGGCGACCTCAGCGCTCGACAATCTGACCGAGCGGGCGGTGATGGATGCCGTGCGGCGCGTGAAGGACAAGAAATCCGTCATCATGATCGCGCACCGGCTGAGCACGATCCGCGATTGCGACCGGATATTCCTGTTGGAGCGCGGCCAGATCCGGGCCTCGGGGACATATGACGAATTGCTGAACGACAGCGCGACATTCCGTAAGATGGCGGTGAATGAATAAGGTCCCCGACCCTTGGCATTGGAATGCGCGTATTTTGCATGGTTTCGGCCGTATTTTGGTCGACCTGAATGTTTAACTTGGGTTCGGTCACGATTGGGACGGAACGATATTGAAAAAGGAGCGTCACGCGAATGAGTGACCGGTATTATGGCAATGTGCGCCGTGAGGTTTTCCCGCTGCTTCCAGAAAAATGCGGGCGCGTTCTGGACCTGGGTGGCGGATTTGGTGCGACATCCTCGCATCTGAAGCGCGAGGGGCGCGCCGGGTATGTCGTTCTGGCCGATCTGGTGGCCGAGTCCCACGATCCCGACATCGACAGGGCCTTTGCCGGCAATCTGGAGGACGCGGCCTTTCTGGAGCGTATCATCGAAGAGGCCGGCCCCTTCGATACCGTGTTGTGCCTCGACGTTCTCGAACATCTGCGTGAGCCGTGGGATGTTATCGCCACCCTGCACAAGGGACTTGCGAAGGATGGCGTGATCGTTGCCAGCATTCCCAACATGCGCCACGTCAACCTGACCGTCCCCCTGGTTCTGAAGGGAGAGTTCGAGCTGGGCGACAGCCATTTGCGCGACAGGACCCATATGCGCTGGTTCACGCGAAAAAGCATGATCGAACTGATGACAGGCAGCGGTCTGAAGCTTGAAGAGATCGTGCCGCGAAAGTCCATGAAGCGCTGGCACAAATGGACCGATCTGGCGACGTTCGGCCTGTTGGCCGATTTCTTCACGATCCAGTACCTTATCCGGGTGCGCAATCGCTGACCGGGATCGCCCGGCAAAAGGGGCCGTCATGACAATCGGCAAGAAACTCCGAAAAAGCGTGCGTAGCGCCCGGTGGCGGGCGATGGGCGCTATCGGTCAGGCCCGAAAGGGCCGGTTCCTCGGCGATGCCTACGCGTTCAGCCTGCCGGTGGCGCATAGCCACTCCGCCCTGTCAGAGCTTGCGGCGCACGCCATGACTGCCCTTGCGCCCGGGCATGTTTTCATCCGTGGCTCCAGTCGGAACACGCATCTGCCGGAAGGGGCCGAACCGGCCGATCCGACCAGGCTTGCGGCCTCTGGCCGTTTCGCGCTGTGGTCGGATGCCCCGGAAGCAGCGGGATGGGTTGCCGGTGTCCGGCAGGATCTGGCGCGATGCGCTGTCCTGCTTCTTTCGGTCTCGCGGCGCGAAATCGTCGAGGTGACGGATCTTGCGCTTGCGCAGGGGTTGGAGCCCGTTCTGCGCGATGAAGGTACCGGCGGGCGGTTTTCCCTGCTTTTCGTCAGCAAAACCGGTCTGGCCGATGCGCGCCTGTCCGATCTGCCCGCCCGGGTCGCATCCGCGGTCGAGGGAAAGGGCGATCGCCCGCAAGATGCCCCCGACATTCCGGTGCTGGTGCCCTGTTTCAACAACCAGACCTATTGCCGGACGATGATCGCGCAATTGCGCTGCCACGGGCTGACGGACATCACGCTGCTTGACAACGCCTCGACCAGCTCCGAGATGCACGGGTTCCTGGACGAGGCCGGGGACCTTGTCACCGTGCGGCGACTGGGCGAAAACCTTGGCCCCAAGAAATGCCTTTTCGCGCCGGGGGTTTACGAAAACCTGCCCCGGTATTTTTGCGTCACCGACCCCGATATCGTGTTCAACCCGTATCTGCCGTCCGATTTCATCGCCCGGATGATCGCGCTGACCGCCGAGTATCGCGTGGGGAAAGTAGGGTTCGCGCTGGATATCTCGCACCGGCAGTTCTTTCGTGAGATCACGGTCAATCTTTTGTACCGGGAATGGAATACCGCCGAATGGGAAGAACGGTTCTGGGCCAGGCCGATCGGCCAGACCCGCACACGCGACCGCATATTCGATGCGCCCGTCGACACGACCTTCGCGGTTTATGACAAGGAGGTCTGGTCGCCGTCCGATTTCACCGCCGGGATACGTGTCGGCGGACGGTTCACCGCGACCCATGCCCCCTGGTACGACGACACCTCGGTTCCCACGTCGGAGCGCGAACGCTATGCCCGCGAAAGTACGGCGTCTTTTTACAGGATGTAGGGCGGTAGCTGAAATGGCTCAATCAGACATGGATGTTTTTCAGGGCTTGCTATAGTCTTCCGAGGCTTGTGACAGGATTTCCTGCAACTTTCTCTTTTTTGACATAAGTACAGTGTCATCGCTCAACTGCGGTTTTCGTTTTGCGGCCGAAGCAATAGCCTTGGGTAGAAAAGTTTGCTCCAGGCGGTGTCGCGCTTGTCGCACGATCCGTGGTGACTCTTGCAAAGTCCTCGATGGGTATTTTAGCTTTCGGAGTGTTGGTAAGAGATCGGTTATCTCTGGTTGTAATTCAAGGCTTTCGGCCCAGTCCATCCATTTATCCCGAAGAAACAGGTCGGATATTTTGACGCCTACCCATGGAACGCGGAACGCATCGGCAATTATTGCCGCATGCATGGATTCTGCGATTACAAGTTTCGCAGATGCAATTTCTGAAATGACATGTTTCGCATCCTGACTGGGCAGAACAATCTTGATGTCGGATTTACCCTGAATCACATTCCAGTCGAATCTGCTGTCTGATGAGGCGTGTGGAACGAAAACTGTTTCTTGCGATTTTGGAAGCGATTGAAACATTCCGATCTCGGAAAGAAGAACGGCAGGATCGACAGCCGCTTTGCTGCTCTCCAGATTCATAAGGCGTGCGCTGCGCGGGCCGCGCACGGCACGGATGTCCCATGCTTTGGGGAAGGGATGCTTCGGAATCTCACCATAGCCGACTCCACTTCCCAAAACGAGGATGCGTTTTTCTCTGAACTGGGACAATCTTTCTTCGTTGAGAAGGGTGCCCACACCAATAAGAGTTACGTCGGCGGCCCAGTCGCGCCATCCGGGAATTATGCTGTCCCAAATCCACGCATTCAGGTCGTCACCGAAATTGCCGCCTTTGGCTTCATAAAAGTGAAGGTCCATTATGATTTGTCTGCCTCGGGTTGGGAATGGAAATTCAGCAAGAAAAATTCGACCTGCCTTTCGGCAGGTACCGTTTGGAAATGTCCGTTGATAGCGTCATCTTGTCAAGGGATGCTCGTGGCGTGTGCGGATGCAACCGCATGGTGCGGGAGAACACTCTGCAAGCGTTTATCTTGTTGAACTAGCATTATATTTTTAACGCAGGAGGCAATTATTGCCGGGCGTTGTCGAGAGCGCGTGTCTGCCGGAATTTTCTTGTTTGTCGTTGTGGAAATGTGCAGGATGCGGCAAAGAACTTTGGAAAGTTTGTGTCTCTTCGATAAATTTCCTTGAACGCACAATTGAAAATAATCGTAAAGCTCTTTTAATCAAATGAGGTGATCCATGTCTTTGGGTGTCGGAGTGGTCATTCCCGCGCGAAACGCAGAGAAGACGCTGGCTGGAACAATCGAAAGCATCCTGGCATGTCGCGGTGTCGAGCAGATCGTTATCGTTGACGACAAGTCCACCGATGGAACCCGTGAAATCGCCCTGAGTTTTCCAGACGACCGGATCGAGGTCGTTTCCGGCCCGGGCAATGGCATCTCCGCCGCATTGAATGCGGGGTTCGATCGTTTGCGCACCCCCTATGCGATGCGCTGCGACGCCGACGACACGGTTCCGGCGGATCGCCTGGAATGGCAGGTGCCGCTGCTGGAAGAGAACAGTGACCTGATCGCCGTATCGGCCGGTTTCGAAACGATGCTGGATGGCGGGATCATGTGCGGTACGCTTGCATGCAAGGGCAAGACGAGGGATGTAACGGATATATTGAGAGGGGGGGAGCCGGTCACGTCCTTCTGCACATGGCTCACGAGGACCGATGCAATTCGTAAGGTCGGCGGGGCACGCAGCTGGTTTCGTACCGCCGAAGACGTCGATCTCATGTTCCGCCTGGCTGTCGAGGGGCGGGTGCTTCATGTGCCGAGAGTCGCGTATCACTACCTGATGCATGACGCGTCCATCGTCCATTCCACGTCCAATTCGACGCGCTTCTTTTTCGACGAACACGCAACGAAATTCGTGCGCGACCGCTGCCTGACCGGATCGGATGCCCTTGAGCGGGGCGAGGATCTGCCGGACTGGCCCCCGGTGGTGCATGGTGAGATGAGACCGGCCTTGCAACAAGGTATCAGCCACGCGGTAGCAACTGCCTGGGCCGAAGCGGACCGTGGCGATTACGCGTCTGCCCTCAGGCGTATTTCCCGCGTGTGGCGAAAGGCTCCTTTCGAGAAAAAGCTGCTGACCGCCTATTTCAAGATCCTCGGGAAGCGGTACTTGCGGTAGCCTTGACCGCGATCCGCCGTGATACCCTGCAACCCGAAGGCAGGTGCGTCCGGCGTGAGTGTCGAAAGAGGGGGCTTTCGAATATCTGCAGCCGGAGGGTCCGCGCACACCTACGCGAACGGATCCCGATACCATCCCAGCTTCTGCTTCAGCGCCAGCCACAGGAACGGTGTCTGGTGGATGAAATAGCGTTTCCAGCGCAACCGGGGTTCCTTCAGCACGCGATAGAACCATTCGAACCCGGCATTCGTCACCCAGGCCGGGGGCCTTTTCAACGTGCGGGCCTCGTAGTCGACCGTGCCGCCAAGCGGCAGGACAAGGCGCAGGCCGGGCATCCGGTCGCAGGTGTCCATGATGAATTTTTCCTGCGTGCCGCCGCTCATCGCCACGAACAGGACCGTGGCGCCGGACGCGTTCACGCGATCGACCACGCGGGCAACCTCGTCAGCGTCCTTTTCGAAGCCGAAGGGCGGGGCGTAGGTGTCGATCACGATGTCGCGCCCGGCCTTTTCGTTGATGTTGCGCGCCGCGATCTCGGCAATGCCGGGCTTGCCACCGAGTATGAACACGGTCACATCCGGGTCGTCCTTGTGGCGCATGTAGAATTTCGGAAAGAAATCCGAGCCAGACACCCGCTCTCTCACCGGGGTGCCCAAGAGCTTGAGCGCGAAATACATGATCTGGCTGTCGCAGGTCACCACGTCGAACCTGTCGAGGATGTCATAGAACGCCCGGTCCTTTTGCAGCTTGATCAGCATATCGACATGAAGCGTCAAAAGGCGGCCGCGATCGAAGTTTTCCAGCAGCTCGTCCATCGTGACGTCATGCACGAAGGCGTTAAGAATGGGCACCTTGCGCAACGGGCGCATCACCGGTGCGGCGCCGGGAACCTTGACGGTGCTGCCCTCGTGACGCTTGGAGATCAAGCCATCCTCCATAAGCCGGTCCTTCCCTGAATAGTTATCGAAACCGGAGCAAGACATTGCCGCGGCCGGTCTGGCAAAAGCGGCATCGTGGGCACCGGCCGAGTTTATTGAAAATTCTACCGTTTGAAACGCTTACCTGTTACCGCACCCTTCTATCGGCGAAATTTATGTCTGCAATTTGACGTCACTGGACCGGTTCGATGGCCTTGCCCCCGCCTTCCGGCGCAAAACCGCCGGCGCGGCTGCAAAAATACCCAGAAAAAAGGGTACATAACGGTCCTGCAGGCGGAAAGTGGGAAAAACCTGACCTTCTTCCCGCGGCTCACCCGGTTTCCAGGGCAAGCGTCAGCGACCTGGGATCGACCGCAAAGGATTGCAGCGAGTATTTCACGAAGGGCTTTTCCAGATCGTAGGCCCCGGCCACATGTTCGGGCTTGATCCGTCCGCGCACGCCCAGCCAGCGGCAGCCGACCTGGTGGGACATGACGCGGTAGACATCGGTCATGTGGCCGCAAGGGAAAAGCTCGATCAGCCGTTCGAGGCGGGATTGCCCGGAACGATAGAGCAGTGGGGCAAGCGCCGCGCCGTGAATGGCGACAATCTCTTCGGTCTCTTCGAACAGGCGGAACTGGTCCGCGACGGACAGGTCCTCGGGGTAGAGCCTGGTGAAACCGCGTTCCGCCAACAGGCTTTCGATCTCGGGCTCATTCTCCAGCACGCGGGTTTTCCGGCGGGACAGGAATGCCCGCGCAGGAAGGACGGTACCCTGGCTGTCCGCTTCCCTGCATTGCGACAGCACCTGTTGCGGATAAGGCAGATGCGCCCAATCCGCCCGGGCGGGCCGGATTCCGGTCCAGGGGTCTGCGGTGAAATTCAGGGCGCGTCCCTCCACGGGGGCATCGGTGCACAGGGTTTCAAGCCCGAAGAACTGTGCGGCCTGGATGATATACCGCGGCGTGTCGCCGGGCAGGACAAGCAGCATGCCCTCCGGCGGGCATCCGGCGTCCTCGGCCAGCGCGAACAGGATGGGCAGGTGGTTGTTCAGGAAATGCGCCCAGTTCTGCGGAAACCGCAGGCGAAAATCCACGAAAACCCGGCCTTCGACACGCTGAGGGGCGGGCCGGCGCAACAGGGACAAGCTGCGCCGGGGCGGTTCCGGCGGGTGAGCCACGGTATCGGTCAGATCGAATGAAAGCGTGCCGCCCACCACTGTCTTGACTGGCAGGTGCACGATCTCGCAATCGGCGACGAAGCGGTCGACCAGGTGCGACTGCGCCGTGACCAATGTATCGGCCGGACAGTGACAAGGCGCGATCGTCAGCTTGCCGGTGTTGCGCATCAAATCGACATCATCCTTCTCTCGGCTTGCGGATGTGGAGAGGCGGCCGTGTGTAGGCGGGTTTTTCTTCGGCCGCGGCCGATGGCGGCCGTAATTGTTCCTCATGCCTGCCCGAGGCCGTCACACGCGCCGCGCGAATATCCCTTGTCTTCTCTATCGCGCGTGCGGTCTGATACCTGCCCATCAGCGCCCCCGCCACGAGCCAGACCACGGGCGAAATCGTCGCGTTCGGAAGAAGGTCGATCAGCGACCCCGCCAGCACCAGGGTCAGGCCCGCTGTCGCCGGCGACAGGTTGAACCGCCTTCGGTTGAATGCCAACAACACGGTGGAAAGCCCCAGCAGGCCGAACTGGGCGATATAGCCCATCCAGCCGTAGACCCCGGTGACAATGATCCAGTAACCGTCCGTTGCGATCGTGCGGTCGTTTTCCGTCTGAACCCGATTGCGCCCGCCGCTGCCCCAGCCCGCAAGGGGCTTGCGGTTGGCGTGCAGCAGCATCGCGTCCTCGGCGTCGAACCGGTACTGGAGCGAATCCGCACGTTCCCTGCTTATGCCCGCCACCAGCGAATAGATCTGCTGCGTCGGGATCAGGTCGGCACCGCGCAGGCTGGGGTAGAGCATGACAACCGACGCAATCGCCGCCGCGGCAAGCAGTTGAAGCTGCAGCGCAGTGAACAGCACCAGCGGCAGAAGCAGCAAGGCGATGACAAGCGCCGTCATGGATTTACACAGCACCAGCGTCATCAGCAGCCAGAAACAAGCAAGAAGCCAGCGCCTGGCGCTTTCCGTACCCTTGAATTCGCGCCAGAGCGCCCCGGCAGCGATCACCGCGATACTGAACAGGATCGCAACCCAGATTCCATGATAGAGAAACAGCACCGGCCGGAAGCCGCCATAACGCACATTCTGCAGGAAACGGTGTGGAGAAAAGCCGTAGAAGATGCGGTTGAGCTGCGGGCTCATCCGTACCTCGTAAAGGGCAAGCAAGGAATAGCCGAGCGCGGCGATTACCAGCACCTTCAGCAACACCACATGGCTTTCGGGGCTGTTGAGATAGCGCCGCGCCAGGAAGAACGGCGCCAGCCCCACCAGCAGGTTCAGGTTCACCGACAGCCCGTCATAGAGTTCCAGCCCGGCCAGAAACCGATCGCCCTCAACAAGCGGCTCCATGTTGTTCATCACCGTGATAAGCGGCGATCCGAACAGCAACACGATAAGCCCCCAGAACAGAACCTTGCCGCGCCTTATGGTGAAGCCATCGGCGATCGGTCCCCCGGCATCCACCCGCTGTGTCGCGCGACCCTGCCGGCTTGTCTTGTCGGAGGCAACCAGGGCGAAACACATGATCGCCGCGAACAGGCTGGGCACAAGCTCCTTATCCCAGGCCGGCAATAGTGGCAGGTCGAACGCTGTGATTCGCGGCAGCAGCATATAGCCGGCGATGATCGTCCAGGCCAGCGCCTCGTTCAGCGGGCGCAGGCGGAACAGGACGATGGTGACCACCGGCCATATGAACAACATGGCATATGCGAAAGTGGATGGCATGAAAAGCGTCTGCGGTTTCCGTAATGCGCCTCAAGTTCGGCGGTGGTTGGCAATCATCTGCCAACATACATACGAGGTTTGGCGCTTTTGAAAAACCTTGGTTTTCTTGCTCAACCAATTGTTTCTGCCGGGGTCTGCGTCAAGCGTGCCGAATGATAAGGGATCACCGATTCGTACGGATGGATTTCAAGGATCATATGCGCAAGCACTACCTTGGCGATTGTTTTGAGAGTCTGTTGGCGAGAGGTGCAATCATAGGGTGAATTTCATTGCTCACATTCTGATTTTTCTATGAAATGAGGCGGGAATGTGGCACACTTTAACAGAATGTTAGGTGTGATTTGAGCCTGTTTGACGCTCCAAATTATTAGGGCTGGAAAATGAAAACTTTGAAAAACAAACTCCTTGCGGGTGCAGCTTCTACTGCCGTGCTGTTCTTTGTTAGCGTGGCGGGAGCTTCGGCAGCCACATTATCCACCGAGATTACGTTTGAAGATGGCGTTGTCAGCCCGAACGCAAATGGGTCGGTGGTTTGGGATGGCTACCTCGTAGAGCCCACGAATATCACGAGTGGCCAGTGCGAATCCGGCGACTGCACATTGGAATCCGGCAATGGCCCGCTTCCTGTGATCACAAGGCAGAGCGATAGCGTGCTGTTCGATTTCAAGAGCTTCTGGTTTTCGATGCAGGGCAAAGGCGGCACGACAGACGCACAGAACAGTTTCTACGTCGAAGGCTTCGATGAGAACAATATTTCGGTAAAGAAGATTACGTTCACACTTAGCGACGCAATTGGTGTCTTCACCGATTACACGATCGTCCAGAAGACAGGCGAGGGTGGTACCGGGACCGGCGACTCCGCTTGTGAGAACGACAAGATTTGCAAATCGGTCGGATATGCCGTGACCCTTGGAAGTGCGTTTGAAAACCTCAGCCGTGTGGAGTTTCTAGCCACGGAAACAGCGAATACGCGGTTGGATTCTATGTTATTCGAGCGCGAGGGTGATCCCGGCGGCGGCGTCATCCCCCTTCCCGCCGGCCTGCCCCTTCTGCTGACGGCCGTGGGTATCGGCGGGCTGATCGGCCGGCGCAAGCGCAAGTCTGCCTGAACGCTGAAAAGACTACTATATCTTGGGGTAGGGTGCCTTGATGGGCGCCCTACTTTCGTCATAGTGTCTGCTTAAAAAAACATGCCCGGACGGGGCTGAATTCGAGCGAGAGCGGACATGAAAAAGCAATACCAGAACGGCCTGCGGGGGCCGCTTGCGGATATCCTGCCCCCGGTCTTCGATACGGAAGCGGTGGCCGGGTTCTTTTCCGGCGGACATCGCGGCAAGGCGTTTGAAGGGGCGGACATGTCTTTCGGGCCGGGGTCTGCCGATACAGGTGCGCCCGGTGAAGCCGCGCCAGGGACAGATCCGGTCCTGCCCGACGCCGCGCAGAACGCGCAGGACGGTCTGAACCCCGCGCAGGAACGCGCCGCGACCGAGCTGCCGGAGCGTGCCAAGCCCTTTGCCACATATGAACAGCCCGAGGAGCCGGATACGCCGTTTCAGGACGCCGCGGCCAAGCCCAGCTGGGCCGGCGGCGGTGACAAGACCTCGGACGGCGGCGGCGGCGGGGGCAAGGGAAAGGGCAAGAACAAGCCCGTGGACAATGGGGACGGGTCGACGGATACCAGCGACAGCGGGACCGATACCGGCATGGATACCGGCGGCGACACCGGCACGGATACGGGGACCGGTACCGCGACGGAAACCAACCCCGGCAGCAACGATCCGAACACTTATATCAGCGGCATGGACACGCCGGACGGCTATAACATCGCCCTGGTTTTTCAGGGCGACTGGCTGCAATCGCAGCGGGATGCCCTGGCGCGTGCGGCCGAGGCGATCAGCGATTTCATTACCGGGGATGTCGCAAGCCATAATGGCATCGACGATATCGAACTGACCCTTGTGCAGGCCAGCATTGACGGCGGCGGCGGCGCATGGGCAACCGGCGGGCCGCGCTCGGTGCGTTCTGACAGCCTGCTGCCCAGCACCGGCGTTCTGACCTTCGATACCGCCGATATCGACAGCCTCGATTCCAGCGGGTTGTGGGAAGACCTGGGTATGCATGAAATGCTGCACGCGATGGGGTTCGGCACACTGTTCTCGGCTCTGGGCCTTATCGAAACGGTCGATGGGCAAAAACGGTTCACCGGCGCGAATGCGGTCGAGGCCTATCATACCGAATTCGCCGGGATTGCCGGTAGCGATCTACTTTCGGATATCGGCATCGCGCTCGATGCGTCCGGTGCGCATTGGGATGACGGCGGTTTCACCAAGGAACTGATGACGCCCTATCTGCGTTACTCGGGCAATTACCTGTCGGATATGAGCATCGCGGCGATGGAAGACATCGGTTACGAAACCATCTACGAGTCCGTTACCGTCGCCTGACAGTCTGGCGGCCAGCCAAAAGGAAAGGCCGGCGCCACGAAAGCGGCACCGGCCTGGTGTAATGTCAGATCGCGTAATTCCCTCTGCGATCCCCGTCATAAAACCTTCTGCGGCCTGTGGCCGTTGAAAAGGGCTTTCTACGCGAACCGGGCACTCGTTACGGAAAATGCGATTGAACTCAGTGTTCGGCCAACCTGCGCCTGCGTCTTCCTGTTGTCAGCGGCCGACGAAAAATCGCCATGTTGCAGCCATAATCTACCAATTGCGCCATATACCGCATAGCGGAGATTGGGGAATGCTACCTATAGGCGTGTTTTGCGCGTTTCCGTAACGCATTATCCCGTCAGGGTGGAGTCTCGCAAAAACAATTCCGCGGCGAATTTCAGACTGGTGATCGGTCGGAAACGAGCTGCCTTCGCATGATGCCGGAAAATTGCCCGATTTGTACGATTTGTCTTGGGGGCGATTCTTGGCTCCGCGGGCCTCTGGCCTTGTGGCAGGGGCATGCATCAATCAGTTTCGGTATTTCGAACAGTGGTGACCGAACCATGCTCTGACCGTGTGGCAGGTGTGCAGGATTTCGTATAACCTATTGACTTTAAACTAATAAATAGTTCATGTCCTGATTTCTCCGGCGAAAACGCACCGTCGCATCATACCCGTTTTCGATCCACCCGGCGCGATCACGCCTGCGTCAGGCGGCAGGATTGAATTGGTTTTCCGGGCCGTCTCGGGTAGAACCTTGTGTGTTCAAAGAATTTCTTGCCCAACGGGCTATTCAATTTTCGACAGGGTCTGGCATCGGTCATGACGGATATAACAAGGTCGCATTCTCCCATCGTTTCCGGGTTTTTCCACTGGGGCACGTTCTGGCTGCTGCTGGCGACGATTGCCGCCGGCATGTTCTATTGGAACGGTATCTCCGAACTGCTCGAAGCGTGGCAATTGCCGGAATACAGCCACGGCCCGCTGATCCCGGTTCTGTCCGCGCTGCTGTTCCTGCGGCAGCTGAAAACCGTGCCGGTCAATCACGGGCCGGTGCATGATCGCTGGCCGGGCATCGTGCTGCTGGTCATCGCCGTTGCGCTGGGCGCGGCGGGGCGGCTGCTCGAAATCCACGATATCGTGGCCTATGGGCTGATCCTCTGGGTCGGGGCCATCCTGCTGATCAGTTTCGGCTGGGACACGGGCAAGCATTTCTGGCCGCCGGTGGTGCATCTGGTCTACATGCTGCCGCTGCCCGGTGCGCTTTACTATGGCCTGTCCACCTATCTGCAGGGCGTGTCGTCCGAGCTTGGGGTGTTTTTCCTGCAACTGATCCACGTCCCGGTCTTCCTCGAGGGGAACATCATCGACCTTGGTGTCTACAAGCTGCAGGTCGCCGAGGCCTGTTCGGGGCTGCGTTACCTGTTCCCGATCCTCAGCTTCTCCTACATCTTTGCGGTGCTTTATCAGGGGCCGATGTGGCACAAGGCACTGCTGCTGGTGTCCGCCGCGCCGATCACCGTTTTCATGAACTCGGTGCGTATCGCGATCGCAGGCTACATCGTGAACCACTACGGGCTCGACTGGGTCGAGGGGTTCACCCATTTCTTCGAAGGCTGGGTCATCTTCATTGCCTGCGTGCTGATCCTGTTCGCCCTGGCCTGGGTGCTGGTGCTGCTCAGGCGCGACAAGGTGGGCCTGATCGAGGCGCTTGATCTTGAGACCGAGGGCCTTGGCACACAGGCCAGGCGTATCGGGCTGGTGCAGCCCAGCAAGGCGATGCTGACCGCTGCCCTGCTGGTCGGCTGCCTGGCGATGGCCTGGAAGGCCGTGCCCGAACGCGAGGCGATCGTGGTCGAGCGCGAACCCTTCACGCTGTTCCCGTCGAGCGTGGGCGACTGGCGGGCATTGCGCCACGGCTCGTTCGACCCCGAGATCGAGCGCGCGCTGGCGGCCAACGACTATCTTCTGGCCAACCTCAGCCAGCCGGGGGTGGACGAACCCGTCGAGCTGTTCATCGCCTGGTACAAGGATCAAAGCCGCGGCGGCGTGCACTCGCCCGAGGTCTGCCTGCCCGGCGCCGGCTGGGAGATCGCGGCGCTCGATCCCATCGAGGCGGTGGATGAAACGACCGGCCAGTCCTTTACCCTGAACCGCGCGATCATCCAGAAGGGCGTGAACCGGCAGCTTGTCTATTACTGGTACGAACAACAGGGCAAGCGCACGTCGTCGATGTTCGGCGCCAAGCTGCACCTGTTGCTGGGCAAGCTGGCGAACGGGCGCAACGACAGCGCGATCGTCCGGCTGACCACGCGGATGGGCGCGGGCGAGCCGGTCGCGGCGGCCGAGGCGCGGCTGCAGGACAGTATGCAGGACGTTCTGGTCAAGCTGCCGCGCTTTGTTCCCGGGATCTGACCAGGGGGCCGGGGCAGGGCGATGAAGGATACGCAAACGACGGCCCCGGTATTCGTCTTCGGCGCGCTGCGATCCGGGACGACAGTGTTCCGGCTGATGCTGGACGCGCATCCGCACCTCAACAACCCGGGCGAGGTGGATTACCTGTTCGACACGCTGCACCGCGATCCCGGGGCGCCGGGGGGCTGGCGGTATGATCTGGACGCTCTGCGCGAAAGGCGTGGCTTCCTCTCCTCGGGGTTGCACCTGCCCGAGGGGAAGGACGGCCTTGATCTGCTGGCCGATTTCCTGGGCCAGTTCCGGGCGCGCAAGCCGGGGTTGCTGACGCTGAACATCCACCGCAACCTTGGCAGGGCGCTGGCGGCCGTGCCCGGCGCGCGCGTCATCCACATGCTGCGCGATCCCCGCGATGTGGCGCGGTCCTGCATCGGAATGGGATGGGCCGGTACGCTTTACCACGGTATAACGCCCTGGATCGAGACCGAGACCGACTGGGATCGGGCGGCGCCCGCGATCCCGGCGCCGGCCAGGGCCGAACTGACCTACGAGGCCCTGATCCGCGATACCGGGGCCGAGTTGCACCGGATTTGCGATTTCCTTGCCGTGCCTTTCGAGCCGGATATGCTGCGTTACCACGAGGATACAACCTATGCCGCGCCGGACCTGTCGCTGATCGAGCAATGGCGCAGGAAATCGACCGCCAAAGAGATTTCCCAGGTCGAGGCCCGGGTGGGCGGGATGATGACGGCGCGCGGCTATGCCATGGCCGGCCCCGCCATGCCGCCCGGCCGGTGGGAGCTTTTGCGCCTGTCGGCGGTGAACCGTTTTCGAAGGTGGAAAATGGCGGTTGGGCGCTATGGGCTCGGCCTGTTCCTGAAAGAGACGCTGACACGACGTCTGGGCTTGCGGTCGCTGCACAGGCGTTTTGCGGCGCAGAAACGGGCCCTCGATACTGAATACCTGAAATAGAAGCAGCCCGCAGGGCGATCCTGCGGGCTGCTTTGGGTTCCCCGAAGACGATGCCTGTCAGGCGTCGAATATGTCGATGAACACGGTGCCCTTGGACAGAACGCCATCCCCGTCCGACACCCAGTAGTCAAAGCTTTCGACCCCCACCTTGTTCTCGTGCGGCGAGAACAGCAGCGTGCCGTCGTCCTGCAGGCTCAGATCGCCGTGGAACGGGTTCGTGAAACCATCGATCTGCAACATGCCCCCCTCGGGGTCCATATCGTTGGCCAGCACGTCGATCACGATCGGTGCCTCCATCGGGGTGCTGACGAAGTCGTCCTGCGTCACTGGTGCAAGGCTGTCGAGATTGATCAGGCCGTTGTTGACGATGCCGCGTTTGGTCAGTTCCGACTCGGGAAAATCGAGCGTGACCACATGCACCATCTTCAGCAACTCACCCGTTGCGCGATCGGCGATGAAGTCATTGACAAGCATGACCCTCTCGCCATCCCCGGTTTCGAAATAACCATCCCGTTCAAGCATCGGAAGGATGTTCTTCCTGAAGTCCAGAACGTGGGTGTCGTCGGCGAATTGACGGTCATGTTCGCCGATCGAGTCGATCTTGATGCCATTGAGATACAGGTTTTCCCACATGCCGATCGTGGTGTCGCTGTCGATCACGAACTCAAGGCGGCCCTCAACGAGGTCTTCCGAGGTCATGATCATGTGTTTCTCCGGGTCGAACCCTTCGAAATCGGTCTCGTTGCCGATCAGTTCGGCGTCGATCACCACATGGCTGACATCGTCCGTGTCCCAGTGGGAACGCTCGCGCTGATCAAAGTCGATGGCCGTGTCGAAACCTTCGATCCTTATTCCGTTCACGACGAGATCGAAACTCATCTGGCTGAAGTCGAAGCCGATCTTGGCATTCGCAATCGTGTCCGTGTTCGTCGTGCCCAAAAGGTCGAAATCCTTGAAGGTGTAATGACCGGTATAGGTCATCTCGACACCGTTCGAGGTTTCCCAGTTGGTGAACCCGTCCATCACCGTGCGAACATCATGACCTTGCCACCCCGTCGCCTTGACCACGATCAGGCCAACCTGCGTGCCAAAGGCCTCGTTGTCGTGGAAGCCCTGGATCGGTGTCTGGGACGTGCCGCGTGCCGTGTCGCGGCCGTAATAGGCATCCGGGTGGTCGAGCTGATCGGTTTCCGGCACCAAATCGGCGGCACGCGTCATCCAGACATAGCCATGCGTCGTGTTCGCCGCGACGTTGTGGCCGCTCTCAACCGCACGCCCGGCAAAGAAGAACCCGTCGCCCGTGCGGCCGACATCGTCCCGCTCGACGCCATCGCTTGCCTTGGTCTTGGCATGGCCATACCCGATCCCCTCGGATTTGATCGCCATGTTCTCCCACCAGAGGCCGGTTTCGTTGCCGGATTCGGCCACGAATGCCGCACCGAACACGTCAAAGGCGATGTTCTGCACGAACTCGGCGTGGCTGTCGTGGTGCACATATCCCCAGCCGGGCGATCCGCTGACCGTGTTCCCGAAGGAAATCGCGGGATTGTCCTGGTCCTCGGTGCCCGTTTTGTGCAGGTGGAAGGAATAGCGGCCCTGGATATTGGTGTCGGCCTCGATGGTCGACAGGTCCAGCGTTTCGACAAGGAAGGCAGGTTCGGACTTGTCGGTGCGGCCCAGATCGTCGAAGGCGGCATAGCGCACGTCGACATTGTCGCTGTGCATGAACATCACGTGACCGCGGTGGTGGATTTCGGTCGCATCGCCATCCTCGCTCGAGAAGGTGATGTTGCGCGTCATGTTTGCCACATAGCCCGACAGATCCTCGCGCGGGGCGTCGTGGTCGTATTGCAGCGGGCGGTCGACGGTGATCGTGTCGCCGTCGATACTCACGATCACCAGTTCCTCGTCCTGGCTTTCGATATGTTCCTTCGCGCGCTCTTCGCTGTTCCAGGTCCAGCCGGTCTTGTGCGTGCCGGTCACCACGATGGTGTCGCCGACCGACCAGTTGTCCGGGATCTCGGCCAGCCGGATCTCGGTATCGCCGGCCATCGGGGCGTCTGCGAACTTGGTATAGGCGGTCTTTTCCGCGCCGTGGATTTCTGCCTCGCCGTGGGAAATCACGCCGCGTGACAGCAGGGTCGGGTCCCAGTCGACGTCGATATCCCCGTTATTGGCGATCACGATCTCGACATTCACGTGGTCCTGGACGGGGTTGTCTTCGGTCCCGATTTCCAGCCGCCCCGAGGTCGAGATGACCATCGTGTCCACAAGCAGCTTGCTGTCGGTATCGGTGGCAAAGGACAGCTCTCCGTCCACGCGGACGGTGAACAGGGATTCGTCGCTTTCGCCGGCATAATTGACCGAAACGCCCTTGGGGATCAGAACCTTTGCGCCCTCGTCGGGGATGCGGCCCTGATACCATGTGTCCGGGTCGAACCAGTCGCCGTCGCGCACCGCGACATGGGTCGCCTCCGAGCGCGGCACCAGGTCGAGAAGCTGGCCATGCTCGGTCGCCTTGGTCGGGTTGTCCATGTGGGCCATGTGGCCACCGGTGTCGGGTTCGGCCATCACGGCCGCGACAAAGGCGTCCTCTTCATCGGGCGTCGTGGGCTGTGCAGGACCCGCGTCATCGTGATCGCCATGGTCCATGTCGCCGTGATCGCCGCCCATGTCCGTGTCGTCGTGATCGCCGTGATCCATATCACCGCCATCGCCCATGTCGGTGTCGCCATGGTCCATATCGCCCTGACCATCGCCCATGTCGGTATCGCCGTGGTCGCCATGGTCATCGCCCATGTCCATGCCGCCGTCATCGCCACCCATGTCCATGCCGCTGTCGACCGTGTCGTCCCCTTCCGAGCCGACCATCGAATCCTCGCCGGCGGGCGCTTCGTGGGCAAAGCTGTCGCCGCCGATGACCTGACGCTCACCGCCGGAATCCGGGCCGTCCCATTCCAGCGTCAGAACCTGCTCGCGGAGATTGTCGAAATAGCGGATTTCGATCTCATGCGCGCCGGACTCCAGATCCAGCGTGATCGTCTGCAGCGTCGCGCTATGCGCGCCGTCATTGTCGATAACGAGTTGACCGTCGAGATACAGCGCCGAGCCATCGTCCGATGTCAGGTAGAAGGTGTAGCTGCCCGCGTTCGAGACATTCAGGAAACCCTGGTATTGCGCGGCGAACTTGTCGATCGCGCCGTCCTCCCAGAACGGATCCTGCGACTTGCCGTAATCCAGCGCGCCCACCACCGAGGTAGCGTCGGGCGTGGCGTCGAAATCGATATCGGCCAGCGACCGCGTGCGCGCGTCCAGCGCGAAAAAGGTGGCGCGCAGGCCGCTTTCGAAATCGCCGTCCATGTCGCCATGATCGCTGTGGTCGTCGCCCGTGTCCGTGCCGTCATCGCTGCCCATGTCGCCATGGTCGCCATGCTCGTCGCCCATATCCATGCCGCCGTCGATCGTGTCGTCCCCTTCCGAGCCGACCAGCGTATCGTCGCCGGCGGGCGCATCGAGGGTAAAGCTGTCGCCGCCGATGACCTGACGCTCACCGCCGGAATCAGGGCCTTCCCATTCCAGCGTCAGAACCTGCTCGCGGAAATTGTCGAAATAGCGGATTTCGATCTCATGCGCACCCGCGTCCAGGTTGAGCGTGACGGTTTGCAGCGTCGCGCTATGCGCGCCGTCATTGTCGATGATCATCTCGCCATCGAGATACAGCGCCGAGCCATCGTCCGATGTCAGGTAGAAGGTGTAGGAACCCGCCGTTTCGACATTCAGGAAGCCCTGGTACTGTGCCGCGAACTTGTTGATGGCACCCTTTTCCCAGAACGCCTCGTTCGTCATGCCGTAATCCAGCGCACCCACCACCATCGTGGCATCGGGCGTCGCGTCGAAATCGATATCGGCCAGCGACCGCGTGCGCGACTCCAGCGCGAAAAAGCTGGCGCGCAGGCCGTTGTCATCGCCGGAGGCGACGATATGGTCACCGCTGCCGTCGTCCATGGGGTCCGTTTGGTCCGTGCCTGTGCCCTGGTCCTCGGCCTCGTCTTCCGGGGCCACCATCGCAGGCTCGTCGCTGTTCGTGTCGTCGGGCAGGACCAGGTCGTCCCGCAAGGCTTGCAGATAGGCGTTGAACCTGTCGCCAAATGTATGGCCGTGGCTCTCGCGTTCGTCATCCTGGAACAGGTCGTCCAGGGTGAACATCTGCATCAGCTTCTTGCCTGCCAAGCTTTTCATTCCTTCTGCTCCTCGAAACCGGGTCGCGTCATTTCGTGCCATGGGTGACTGAGCTTTTGGGCCAATTTGCGGCGGCAATTGGCCAATTACAGGGGTGTCCCCAAAACCACGCGACGTCTTATCCGGTCGGATTCATTGCCTTTTTTCATTCCCAGCCCGATACGCGACAGACCCTCCTCCCGGATATCGGTATGCGACACGGCAATCGGGCACGCCAAAGCGCGCGCACCCGAAATACATGCACAACCAAGAAATTGAGCGGAAACCCGTCGAAACACACTGCCATCAACGCCACGGCTTAATTGCCGCGATCTTCTGTGATTCCGGGGTAGCCAAACCAGCGGTGGTCGGCAATCGCCTCATCGGAAATCCCGTGAAACAAGCACGATTTCGCCCATGACGCAGGGGCAAAGACCGAACCACGCGCCCGGCGATGAAGACCGGAGACCGGTCAGGCGCGGGTCACAGGTTGAAATGGAAATCGTCCATATCCAGAAATTCCGACAGCGGTGCCGCCGGCGCTTTGGGGGGCTCGGGCGCGCGGTAGGTGCGCGGCGCGGTCCGGCGCGGTGCAGCGGCGGGCTGCGTCAGGCGCAGGGGGGCAGGGGCCTCGTCCGCGCGCGCGGCAAAGGCCGGTACGTCCGCGGGGTCGTGCCCGGCGGGCTCGGCGCCCGATTGCAGCAGGTAGAATATGCCCTGGCGCGTGCCGACCAGATCCTCGGGGATCGGCGCGTCCGAAACGGTCTCTGTCATATGCAACTCTCCGCGGCGGTTTCCACGAGGCGCAGGGCCTGACGTCAGAATCCAGACAAACTTGTCGAAATAACGGCAGGGCGCCGATAAACCGGCAAACGGTCCAAGCATAAGAGTCGGGTCATGTGACTGCTCCCTCGATACCGGCCATGGCCGGGTTTGCCTGTTTGCGGCGCGCGTCGGCGGTTGCTCCACCCGTTGCTGCGGCGCTCTGACGTTTCGTCATTATCTGCCTCACTGCCATTGTGCCCGTTTCGCGCCGCTTCGCAAAGCCCTAAATCGGCCGGTCCGGCGGGCAAAAGCCTTGATTACCGGAAACAAAACCTGCCACTCTCTGCGGGCATTACGGATGACTGGAAAAGGCGATTGCCGATCATGTATTTCAAAGGCTGTGGTGATCCCGCGGGTTCGGGATGGTGGCACAGGATATGACAAAGGCACTTTCGGCCGTCGCAATCGGGGCCGCGAACTCGCTCGATTTTCTTGAAAAGGCATTCCGGCTCTATGACGCGGGCACCGTGTTCACGGTGCAGCGCGCCGGGCTCGACCTGTCGCGCTATCCGGGGCTCGATATCACCGACCGTCAGCAGGCCGACCCCGGCGGCGGGTGGGGGCGGCTGAACTTCACGCCCGACAGCAGCGACCGGCCGGCGCAGATCCTGTTCTCGTCGGGCACCGAAGGGCTGCCCAAGGCCATCGTTCTGTCCCCGCGCAACATCTCGGATGTCGTGCGCAGGCTCAACGCCGCGATGGCGGTGGACGACACGATCCGCGAGTATATCGGCGTGCCCGTCACCTATTCCTTCGGGCTGGGGCGGGTGCGCGCCGTATCGGCTGCCGGCGGACGTTTCTTCCTGCCCGAACGGTTTGACCCGGCCGAGATTCGCCGGATGCTGGACGCCGATCAGATCAACGCGGTTTCGGCGGTGCCGACCCTGTGGCGCATCGTGCTGAACAATCCCGCGGCGATCGGTGACGCGGGCGCGCGCCTCCGCTGGATCGAGATCGGCAGCCAGTATATGTCGGGCGAGGAAAAGGCCGCGCTTGCCGCGCTGTTCCCGAATGCCCGGATCGTGCAGCATTACGGCCTGACCGAGGCGTCGCGCACCACCTTCCTCGACGTGTCGCGCACGCCTGCCGACGGCCTGGAAAGCGTGGGCAGCGTAGCACCGCCGGCCGAGATCCGCATCGGGGACGAGGGCGAGATCTGCATTCGTGGCGATCACGTCGCGCTGGGCCAGCTCGCCCCGGACGGCCAAATCGCGCCGGTGACGGAGGCCGACGGCTGGCTGCATACGAAGGATCGCGGAGACATTCGTGACGGCATGTTGTATTATCTGGGGCGGCTCGACGATCAGATGAACATCGCGGGCGTCAACGTGAACGCCGAGAACCTCGAACGCGAGATCGTCGAACTTTGCGGCTGCGCGGGCCATATCGCCGTGACCAGCGCCCCGGACCCGCTGCGCGGCGACGCGGCGGTTGTCGCCGTCGAATCCGCGCTGGCCGAGCGTGTGCCGCTGATCGCGAAGGCGGCCGAGATCGCCCTGCGCCGGATGGGCGTCGACCAGAGCGGCGGCATTCACCTGTTCGAGGTCGATGAGATCCCCGTCACCGGCAGCGGAAAGATCCAGCGCAAGGCGCTGCGCGCGCTTTTCGAAGCCCGCGAAACCCACCCCGCCCCCGCGCCGGACAGCGCGGCCGCCGCCGACCTGACCGGGGCCGAGGATACCATCGCGCGCGCCTGGCAAAAGGTCGTGGGGCAGGTGGCCATCGGGCCGGGCGACACGTTCTACGATATCGGTGGCGACTCGCTCAGCGCGGTGCAGATCGGGCTGGTGATGGAGGGCAGCTTCGATCAGGCGACGGTGCGGGCCACGCTGGAGGGGCGCAGCCTGCGCGAGGTCGCGGCCACCCTGGACGCGCCGGCGGATGCCGCCGCGCCGCGCAAATCCCTGCCGGACCGCACCACCGCGACATGGGCCATCAACATCACCCGCGCGCTGATGGTTTTCGCGGTGCTGACATCGCATTGGGGGCCGGGATTCTTCCAGCGCCTCGGCATCGGTTCCGAGGCCGATTTCTATCTCGGCGGTATCTACCGCATGGGAACCGAGGGCTTCGCCACCATTTTCGGCATCGGGCTGGGGTTCTTCTTCCTGCCCCGCTATGTCACTGACCGGCCGGCGGTGCACAAGCGCCTGCGCCTGTCGCTGACCCTTGTCGCGTCGGGCCTGACGCTGATGGCCCTTGTGCGGCTGTTGCTTCTGTATCTCCAGGGGCAACCGATCGGCGGGCTGCAACTGGGGCACGCCTTCTATAACATCCTGGCGTTTTACGTGCTGGCCTTCGCCACGGCGCCGCTGTGGCTGTGGTATCTCAGCCGTGGCAACGTCACCGTCCGCGCGCTGATCGTGGCGGTGCTGGGGCCGGTGCTCATGTGGGGCTTGCAGGCGCTCTTTCCCGATCAGATCGACGGGGTGGCCGAGTGGCTGCGGCTGCTGGCCGTTGCGAATTACAGCTATTTCCAGTTGCTTGCGCTGGTCTTTCCGGCCATCGCGCTGGGGTACTGGTATTCCGCGCAGAAGGACACGGCACGCGCCGGCAAGGCGATGGTGACCGGCGGCGCCATGGGCGTGGCGGTGGCGGTGCTGATCGGCCTGGACGTGCTGCCGCCCAACGCCTTTGCCACCAGCGGCTCACCGTTCTTCACCAGCCTGCTGGGATACCTTTTCTATTTCTCGACCGTCGTGACCCTCGTGGGGCTTTTCGCGCTGCTGCTGAAATCCTGGCACCGGTTCGGGGCGCTGTGCCGGGGCGTGCTTCAGATCCTGATTGTCGTCGGCGGGCTTGCCCTGCCGGTCTATGCCTTCCACGGCATCGTCATCCCGATAAAGGACATCCTTGTCGTGCTGGGGCTGCCCGGTGCCGTCGCGCTGATCGTGCCGATGGGCGCGTTCCTTGCGGTGATGGTCTATCTCGGCTGGCGTCTGCGGCGGATGTATTTCGGCTGAGGACGGGGATCAGCCCGTAACCTCGCGGATTTGGGCCAGCAGGGTCCGGGCCTCCTGCCCGATATCGTGTCGCGCCTCGACGCGTGCGCGCCCTTCGGCGCCCATGGCGGCCAGCGTGCCGGCATCGGTTTCCAGCGCCGCGCGCATCGCGGCGGCGATGCGCTCCACCGAACCGGCGGGCACCATCCAGCCGCAGCTGTCGTCGACCAGTTCGGGAATCCCCGCGATGAAGCTGGAAATCGCCGGTCGCCCCAGCGCGAAGGCTTCCATGATCACGACCGGCAGCCCCTCGGCAAAGCTGGGCAGGACCAGCGCGCGGGCGCGGCCCAGTTCCCTGCGCACCTCGGCATTGTCGCGCCAGCCCAGCAGCGTCACGTTCCGCTCCAGCCCGTGCCGGGTGATCGCGGCCTCGATTTCGGGCCGCGTGTCGCCATCGCCGATCAGGCGCAGTTGCACGCCCGGATGGGTCTGCGCGACCTGTGCCACGGCTTCGACGATCAGCACCTGCGCCTTTTGCGGGCAAAGCCGCCCGACACAGACGAAGGGGGCGCTTTCGTCGAAGGGCGCATCGCTCGGCGGATAGTCGTCCAGATTCACGCCGCAATGCACGATGCGCAGCTTGCCCCAGTGTTCCATCCCCGCCGCCAGCGCCAGTTGCACCCGCGCGAAATCCGATATCGCCGCGACGAACCGCGCCTCGGCCACCTTCATCGCCAGCGAGGCCGGGCCCCAGTCCACGAACTCGTCCGGCCCGTGCGCGGTAAAGCTGTAGCCCGGCCCGCCCAGGCGGTGCGACAACAGCGCCACGGCGGCGGTATTGGTGGAAAAATGCGCGTGGATATGGGCGATCCCGTCCCGCGCGGCGCGGCGTTTCAGCGACACCGCCTCAAGCAGGTAGGCCACATGCGGTACGAACCCGCGCCCGGCATTGCGCCACAGCCGTGCCCAGCCTTTCAGCGCCCGCCAGACCCCGGCCGGGTTGGTCGCGCATTCCGCCGCGAAATCGCCCAGCAGCGCCGGCACGCGCCCCGACAGCAGGTAGAACGTGCGCTCCTGCTCGGCGCGGTCGGCAGGGTCCACCAGCGCGCCCTCCCACGGCCGCAGGGCATAGCGCATCACTGCGACGCCCTCGGCCTCGATCGCGTGTATCTCGCGCCGGATGAAGGTGCCGCTGATGACCGGATACATATTCATCAGATAACCGATACGCATAGGTGAAATTCCCTGAACGATCCTGCCTGCGGTCGCGGCCCGCGATTGCGGTGTAGCGGAAAATCCCGTCGCCGCACAGGCGGGAATGCCCCTGCGCGATGTCAACACTGTGGCCAGAACCGGGAAATCCCAAGGTTGCCGTGCGGCCCCACCCGCTGCCGGAATACACTGGCCGGCAGGTTCACCGTCGACAAACACCGCCTGGAACGGCTATCGCGTTGACCTGACGGTTTTGAAATGTCTGATTTGAACAAGGCAATTGACGGCGGATTGGCATGACGGCGCAGGGCACGGGGCATTCGGGGCATGACGGGGCGGTTTCGGTCGTCATCGCCGCCCGCAACGAAGAGGGCTATATCGGCGATTGCCTGCGCTCGCTGCTGGCGCAGGATGCCGACGCCGGGGCGGTTCAGGTGATCGTTGCCGCCAATGCCTGCACCGACCGCACCGCCGGGGTGGCCGCCGGGTTTGCCCCCCGGTTTGCGGAACGCGGCTGGCAGCTTGACGTGATCGAGGTGCCGGAGCCGGGCAAGCCCAACGCGCTGAACGCGGGCGATGCCGCCGCCCATGGCGGAATGCGCGCCTTCCTCGACGCCGATGTGCGGCTCGATCCCGCGATGCTGGGGCAGTTGCGCGCGGCGCTTGCCCCCGATGCCCCGCTATACGCCACCGGCACGCTTGCCGTCACCCGCGCCGAAAGCTGGGTAACGCGGCAATACGCGCGGCTCTGGGTCGACCTGCCATTTGTCAGGGGCGGCGCGGTGGGCGCCGGGCTTTTTGCCGTGAACAAGGCGGGGCGCGCGCGCTGGGGGGATTTCCCCGCGATCATCTCGGACGATACCTTCGTGCGGCTGCAATTCACGCCCGAGGAACGCATCGAGGTGCCCGCCCGCTATCACTGGCCGATGGTCGAGGGCTTCGGCAACCTCGTCCGCGTCCGCCGCAGGCAGGACGAGGGCGTGCGCGAACTGCACAGGCTCTGGCCCGGACTGGCCGATCGCGAGGCCAAGGACACCCTGTCCCGCGCTCAACTGGCCGGGCTTTTCCTGCGCAAGCCCGTGCCGTTCATCGTCTACGCGCTGGTGCATGTCGCGGTGCGCCTGAAACGCTCGGGCACGGAATGGACAAGGGGGAGGTAGGGGGATGGAGCACCACGTCATCCTGACCCTCGGCCGCAGCGGCAGCAACACCCTGCGCGACATGCTGAACCAAAGCCCCGAGGTGCTGAATTTCGGCGAGGTTCTGGGCGAATGGAACCTTGTCCGCAAGCTCCAGCGAAAGCTGCCCTTCATGCCGCGCAGCGATGAGGCGTTCCTGGATCGGGTGCTCTATTCGCCCGGTTTCCTGCGCGGCGCGAACGGCATCCGGTCGGTGCGCAAGGTGCTGGCGGGGCAGGGCGCATCGGCCAAGCGCCTGCGGGATATCAGAACCTTCGGGATCAAGGATTTCTCGCTCAACTTCGCGCGCTACGGCCTGTCCGACTATCTGGACCGGCGCACCGATATCAAGGTGATCGGGCTGATCCGCGAGAACGTCGTGGACCGCATGATCTCGAACGCGATGCTGGGCGCGACGGGGGTGGTGGCCGCGACGGATGACAGCGGCGCGCGCAAGCGGTTGCGGATCGACCCCGCGCGCATCGCCACCCTCCTGCACGAGATCGAGACCGAGAATGCCCAGCTTGACGACATGCTGGCCCGCCTGCACGACGGGCGGAAATACGTGATCCGGTATGACGAGCTTTTCTCCGACCGGGACAGCCGCCAGCGCCTGATGGACGGTGCCTTTGCCTTTCTCGGGGTGGCGCCGGTGCAGACGACCGAACGGATGAAAAAGATCATCCGCACGCCGATTTCCGAAACGATCGAGAATTTCGACGATTGCCTTGCCGCCGTCAAAGGCACCCCGCACGAGGCGTTGCTGCGCGCGGCGGCCGACGCGCCGGGCTGAGCCGTCACTTATACTCGATCAACCCGCCCCTGCGGCCGCGCAGCCGGCCCCACCAGTATTCGGCGACGCCCGTCGCTTCGGCGAACTTGCCGGTGATCAGGAAAAACGCCCGTTCCCAGGCGGCCCTGTCGCCGCCTTCGCGCAGCGCGATGCGGATCAGCCGCACGGGGTAGATCAGCAAAAGCCACAGCGCGGCCGGGCCTGCCAGCAGCGCAAGCAGCACGATAGCCAGCGGCACCGCCGCCCCCCACAGGATCGCGCGCCGCGTCTCGGTCACCCAGTGGCGGGTGGGGCCGCGGCCGTGCAGCGCCGCGCCCTCGGCAAAGGCGTGGCCCGAGCGGCGGGTGCGTTTCCAGAACTGGCCGAACCGGGTCATCGCGGCATCGTGCCATGTCATCTCGTGATCCAGCCGCCAGATCCGCCAACCCGCAAGGCGCAGGCGCACGCACAGCTCGGGCTCTTCGCCGGCGATCAGGTCGGGGTTGAACCCGCCCACCGCCTGCAACGCGGCGACCCGCATCAGCGCGTCGCCGCCGCAGGCCGTGGCCTCGCCCACCGGCGTATCCCATTCCCAGTCGCACAGCCGGTTATAGGGCGTGGCCCCGGGGAACCGTTCGCGCCGCCGGCCGCAGGTCACGGCGACGTCCTCATGCTGGTCCAGAAAGGCGCTTGCCGCCGCGATCCAGCCCTCGCGCAGCTCGCAATCGCCGTCGATGAACTGGACGTAACCGAACGCGCCATGTGCCAGCAGCGCATCCAGCCCCGCGTTCCGCGCCCTCGCCGCGGTAAAGGGCACGCCCATGTCCAGCGCCACCACCTCCACCCCACGCGCCCGCGCCGCCGCCACGCTGTCGTCGGTCGAGCCGGAATCGACATAGACCACATGCGCCACCCCGCCGCGCACCGACTCCAGGCAGCGGATCAGGCGGTCGCCCTCGTTCCGGCCGATGACGACCGCGCCGATACGGGGATCAGCCGTCATGGGCCAGGAACGGATAGCTGGCGCGCAGGTCGGGGCGGTCGGGGACCAGCCGTTGCAGCGCCTCGTAATCCTCGGCAAAGCGCGCGATCAGCCGCTGGCGCGTGGCGTCCGACAGTTCGGGGCGGTCCTGCATCTGGCGCGATTTCCTGATCCGGTCGCGCAGGCCCTGCGGGATCAGCGCCCGGCGCAGGCGCGTGGCCACCGGGTTGTCAAAGACCAGCCTGTGCAGCGGAAAACGCCGGATACGCTCGGCCGAGGCATTCATCTGCGCCAGATCGTCCCGCCAGTGCGGCGTTCCCCCATAGCCCAGAAAGGCGCAGGCCCGCTCCAGCGTCTGCTGCGGCGCGCCCTTCATCGCCTCAAGGCTCAGCACCAGCACGTTGTCGCGCCCGAACGCCTCGATATAAGGGGCGATCTGCATGGCATAGCAGCCATAGGCGACCAGCTCCTCATGCCGGTCGAACGCCGCGTCGATTTCGCCCGACATGACGCCCATCGTCCATTCGTGGATGTAATGCGATACCGCGCGCGCCACCGGGTCGCGGATCAGGTAGACGATCTTCGGCGCCTCCAGCACCCCGGCCATGCGCGGCAGGGCGTCGGGATGGGTGGGCCGCTTGGTGTAATGGGTGCTGGCCTCGCCCTTCAGATCGTCGGGCGCGGCACCGGCGAACAGGTTTTCGTACCAGTCCAGCCCCTTCCCATAAACGGCGTCGTCGGAAAAGAAGTTGGGCTCTTTCGGCTCGGTCATGAAGAGGCCGGGCTGCGCGCCCAGTTGCGCGGCCAGCGTGCTGGTGCCGCATTTCATCGCGCCGACGATCACGAAATCGGGCAGGGCCATCGCTCAGCCCCCCATCCGGCGGCCATCGGCCAGCGGCGACAGGATATTGGTCCAGATATCGCGCGCCTCCCGCGCGTTGCTGGGCGGCACCGCCTTGCCGAACAGCAGCCGCAGCCGCGCCAGCGCCCGCCCCGAGGCCCAGGCGACATTGGCCAGCACCGGCCCCGCCGGGCCGTAAGTCTGGCGAAAGAACCGCGTGCGCGAGGCATAGTAATAGCCGGGCAGCCGCTTCTTTTCCTTCGCCAGCGCCTTGACCGGGCCGCTGCCGCCCCGGAAATGCACCGCGCGGGCCTGCGGCACATAGGCGATGCGCCAGCCCGCCTGCCGCGCGCGCCAGCAATATTCGATATCCTCGAAATACAGGAAATACCCCTCGTCCATCGGGCCGATCTCGTCGATCATCCGGCGGCGCAGAAGGATGCAGGCGAAGCTGGCCCAGCCGATCTCGTCGGGCGCGGGCGGCATCGGCAGCGCGACAAGGCGGCGCGACAGCAGCCGGCTGACCGCCCCGGTCCTTGCCCCCCGGTCGAACTCGCTCGCGGGCGAGGGGAAGCGAAAGCAGCTGGTCTGCTGTTCGCCGTCGTCATAGTCGATGCGCGGCGCGAAAAGCCCGGTCTCGGGCCGGTCGTCGGCGGCCGACAGGATCGCCGCCAGGAACCCCGGCCGCAGCACCGCGTCCGAGTTCAGCACCAGCACATACTCCGACGGCCCCGCGGCAAAGCCCTGGTTATGCCCGCCGGAAAAGCCGGAATTGGTGGCCGAGCGCACAAGGCTGACCCGGCGCGGCGCGGGCAGCGTGTCGATCCAGGCCGCGATCTCGTCGGCCGACCCGTCGCCCGACAGGTTGTCGACGATCACCACATGGCCGTCGATATCGCCCATGTCGTCCAGAACCGATTGCGCGCATTGGATGGTCAGCGGCCCGGTCCGGTAATTGATGATGGAGATCACAACCCTGTGGGGCTGCGAAAGGGGTCGGGGGATATCCGGCATCAAATGGTCCGCTTGAAAATGGATCGGCGCAGGCTGCGTATGCGGCGGAGTATAGGAAGACCGGCGCAGGCGCGTAAACCCCCGGAACGCACAGGGTTTCACGCCGCCGCCCGGAATGCCGCCTCCGGGCGACCCTGCGTCATTTTTCGCGTCCCGCCTTGCGCTCGGGGGCGTGCTCGCGGTTAATGCCGCGCAAATCGCAAGGGGAGGGGGCGCATCATGCTGAGCGGTATCCGCATCATCGAAATCGAAGGGCTGGGGCCGGGGCCCTTCGCGGCCATGACGCTGGCCGATCTCGGCGCCGAGGTGATCGTGGTGCACCGCAAGGATGGCAGCAGCGCGCCGGGCCAGCCAGAACGCAACCCGCTGGATCGCGGCAAACGCTCGATCGCGCTCGACCTGAAGGACCCCGCCGATCTGGACATTGTGAAACGCCTGATCGCCGGCGCCGACGGGCTGATCGAGGGGTTCCGCCCCGGCGTGATGGAGCGGCTGGGTCTTGGCCCGCAGGACGCCCATGCGCTCAATCCCGCACTGGTCTATGGCCGCATGACCGGCTGGGGCCAGGACGGCCCGCGCGCCATGCAGGCGGGGCACGACCTGAACTATATCGCGCTGTCCGGCGCGCTCTGGTACGGCTCGCCCGCAGGTCAGCCGCCCTTTACCCCGCCGACGCTTGTCGGCGATATCGGCGGCGGCGCGCTTTATCTCGTGGCGGGGATGCTGGCGGGGATCGTCCGGGCGGGGCGCACCGGGCAGGGCACGGTGGTGGACGCCGCCATCGTCGACGGATCGGCCCACATGATGAACCTGCTGATGTCGCTGGCGGCGGCGGGCGGGTTGTCCATGCAGCGCGGGCAAAGCATCCTCGACGGCCCGCACTGGAGCCGCTGCTACGCCTGTGCCGACGGGCAGTTCATCTCGGTCCAGAGCCTTGAGCCGAAATTCTATGCCATCTTCCTCGACCGGATGGGCCTTGCCGACGATCCGGCCTTTCAAAAGCAGTTCGACAAATCTGCCTGGCCCGCGCAAACCGACCGGCTGGCGGCGATATTCGCCGAAAAACCGCTGGCGCACTGGGTGGCGCTGTTCGACGGCACCGATGCCTGCGTCGCGCCCGTCAACCCGCCCGACCGCGCGGCAGAGGATACCCATATCGCCGCGCGCGGCATCTGGCACCGCGACGGCGACAGCCTGCAGGCCGCCGCCGCCCCGCGTTTCGACGGGCAGACCCCGCCGGCACCGCGCCCCGCGCCGACACGCGGGCAGGACGCCGCCGCGATCCTGGCCGAACTGAACACCGACCGGGCCTGAGCGCCCGCAGCAAGACAGACCCAAAGGACATAACCCATGGACAGCCTCGATATCTTCGACCTGGAAAACCTTGCCATCAGCGCCGATGACGAGGGCATCGTCACGCTTTCGCTGAACCGCCCGGCCAAGCGCAACGCGCTGAACGCCGCCACCGTGGACGAGCTGATCGAGGTGTTCTCGAAACTGCCGCGCATGGGCGCGCGCGCCGTGATCCTGCGCGCCGAGGGGCCGCATTTCTGCGCCGGGCTGGACCTTGTGGAACACCACGCCGAAGATCGCCGCCCCGAGGATTTCATGCATATCTGCCTGCGCTGGCACGAGGCGTTCAACAAGATGGAATATGGCGGCGTGCCGGTGATCGCCGCGCTGAAGGGCGCGGTCGTGGGCGGCGGGCTGGAACTGGCCAGCTCGGCCCATATCCGCGTCGCCGACCATTCGACCTATTTCGCCCTTCCCGAAGGGCAGCGTGGCCTCTTTACCGGCGGCGGCGCCACGATCCGCGTGGCCGACCTGGTGGGCAAGGCGCGGATGATCGACATGATGCTGACCGGCCGCGTCTACAAGGGCGACGAGGCGATCGGCGTCGGCCTGGCGCAATACCTGGTCGAGGATTCCGAGGCCAAGGCGCTGGAAATCGCGCGCGCGGCGGCCACCAACCCGCCGCTGTCGAATTTTGCGATCTGCTCGGCCATTTCCCACATGCAGAACATGTCGGGGCTGGACGCGGCCTATGCGGAATCGGTGGTGGCGGGGATCGTCAACACCCAGCCCGCCTCGCGCGGGCGGCTCGAGGCGTTTGCCAACAAGACGGCGGCGCGCGTGCGGCCGGAATGATCCGCGCCGCGCTGATCTGCGCGGCACTTTGGGCATCGGGCGCGCAGGCGCAGGATGCCTGGGCGCAGCGCAAATGCGCGCTGTATACGCAGGCGTGGGATTTCGCCCTGCGGGCCTATGGCACCGCGGGGCTGAGCGCCGAATTCCTCGACCGGCACGCGGGTTTTCTGGCGTCGGGCTGCACTGCCGCCCATGATGTCTGCCCGCGCAGCCGGGAAGAACGGGCCATGGCGGACCGGCTGACAATCATGTCGATGAGCGAGGGCATGGCCTCGACCTTCGTGCCTTTCGCCTGCCCGCGGGGCTGACGCCTGTCGCGCCCGCGCGGGCCCGGGTCGTGTTTGGCCTTTTCAGCGTGGCAAAGTTTCGGTATCAGAAGTCTGCTTCGGTCCGGTCGATTCACTCGGCCGGGTAAAAGGGAACACGGTGCGGACCCGCCTGAAAGGGCACCCAAGACCGTGACTGCCCCCGCAACTGTAAGCGGTGAGCGACGCCGGCATATGCCACTGCCGCGCCCCAGGGCGCCGTGGGAAGGCCCGGCCAAGCGATGACCCGCAAGTCAGGAGACCTGCCGAGGTGATCACCCTATCCGGGCGCGGGGCGCGTCGTGGATAACGGACCTTCCGTAGTGGTGGCATCTATCACCGTCGCGGGAGGGCGCAGTCCTTCCGAAAGACAAGGCAAAACCCCGGGCCGATGCCCGAAGGAGGGACAAAACCCATGAAAAGGACGCTTCTGGCTTCCGTCGCTTTCACCGCATTGCTTGCCGCGCCCACGATGGCGCAGGATGCATTCGACCTGGACGAGATCGTCGTTTCGCCCAGCCTCGCACCGATCGACCCCGCGCGCACCGGCGCCACGGTCGAGGTGATCGAGGGCGAGGAGCTGCAAAACGCCGACACCTCGCTGATCCAGACCCTGTCGCGCGAACCCGGGGTGTCGTTCACCGCCAATGGCGGGGTGGGCACCAACACCAATATCCGCATCCGCGGGCTGGATACCTCATATGTCGGGGTGCGCGTGGACGGGATCGACGTGACCGACCCCTCCTCGACGCAGACCGGGTTCAACTTCGGCGGGCTGACCGCCGCCGGGCTGGGCCGGGTCGAGATCCTCAAGGGCTCGCAATCGGCCATCTACGGCTCCGAGGCGGTCGGCGGCGTGATCGACATCACCACGATGCGCGCGCGCGGGCTGGGCGCGTCGAGCGAGCTGAACCTCGAATTCGGCAGCTTCGACACCTATTCCGGCAGCTTCGGCCATGCCTATGCCACCGAACGCGGCGAGGTGGCGCTGACCTATTCGCGCTTCAGCACCGAGGGGATTTCCGCCCGTGCCGGCGACACCGAAAAGGACGGCTACGACCAGGAGATGCTGACCGCATCCGCCCGCTATGACCTGACCGAGGGGCTGACCGTGGGCGGATCGCTGCTCTGGCGCGATGGCGAGGTCGAGATCGACCGCTCGGCCACCGACAATTCCGGCCTTAACTTCTTCACCCAGCGCGGCGCGCGCGTCTTTGCCGAGTTCGAAACCGGCAGCGTGTCGCACCGCCTGGCCTATGCCGCCTTCCAGAGCGACCGGCAGGACCCCGGCGGCTTCACCACCTCTTTCCTGGGCGAGCGCGAAACGCTGGAATATCGCGGCCGGGCCGATCTGAACGCGGCGCTGTCGCTGAATTTCGGCGCCGACATCACCGATGAAAGCTTCGAATTGCCCGGCACCTCGGGTGAGGTCGAAACCCGCTCGGTCTTTGCCGAGGCGCTTTATGCCCCGACCGACACGCTCGACCTGTCGCTGGCGCTGCGGCATGACGATCACTCGATCTTCGGCGGCAGCACCACCGGCCGGGTTGCCGCCGCGTGGCGCCTGCAACCCGACCTGACCCTGCGCGCCGTGCTGGGCACCGGGTTCCGCGCACCCTCGCTCTACGAACTCTATGGCCCCTATGGCAGCAGCACGCTGCAGCCCGAGGAAAGCCGCTCGTTCGAGCTGGGCATCGAAAAGGGCTTTGCCGCGGGCCATGTCCGCGCCACCGCCTTCTATAGCGAGATCGACGACCTGATCGGCTATGATTTCGTGACCTCGGCCTATAGCCAGATACCGGGCACGACCGTCACGCGCGGGCTGGAACTGTCCGGGCGCTATGCGCTGTCCGAGCGGGTGGCGCTGTTCGCCAACTACACGCTGACCGACGCCAAGACCGAGGGCGTCCGGCTTGAGCGCGTGCCGCGCCACGATCTGGTGCTGGGGCTGGACGCCGATCTGGGTAACGGTTTTGGCGGGACGTTCGAGGTGCAGCGCATCGCCGATGTCGAACCCAGCGCCTTTGCCCCCGCCGGGCACAAGGTGGGCGATTACACGCTGGTCAATCTCGGCGTCACCTATGACCTGAGCGACCGGGCCACGGCCTATCTGCGGGTCGAGAACCTGCTGGACGAGGATTACGAAACAGCGGGCGGCTTCAACACGCCGGGCCGCGCGGCGTATTTCGGAATCCGTGCGTCCTTCTAGGCTCATATCCTGGCTTGTCGCGCTGGTGCTGACCGGCGCGGCGGCCCTTGCCGACACGCCGGAAAGAGTCGTGTCGGTCAGCGACGCGCCGCAAAGGGTCGTGTCGGTCAGCGACGCGCCGCAAAGAGTCGTGTCGGTCAACCTGTGCACCGATCAACTGGCAATGCTGGTGGCCGCGCCGGGGCAGCTGGTCTCGGTCACGCCGCTGGCCGCCAATCCGCGCACGTCGGCAATGGCCGATGCAGCGGCGGGCCTGCCGGTGAACCACGCCCGCGCCGAGGAAATCTATCTGCTGAACCCCGATCTCGTGCTGGCCGGGCGCTTCACCGACCGCGCGACCATCGACATGCTGCGCCGCCTCGACATCCGGGTGGAAGAGTTTTCCCCCGCCTACGCGCTGTCGGACGTGGCCGCGCGGCTGACGCAGATGGGTGCCGTGCTGGGGCAACAGGCGCGCGCCGCCGAACTGGTCGACGGCTTCAACGCCGACCTTGCCATGCTGGCTGGCCCCGTGGGCAACCGCCCGCAGGCCGCGCTCTACTATGCCAACGGCTATACCTCGGGCGATGCCTCGCTGGCCGGGCAGATCCTGTCGGCGGCCGGGTTCGACAACGTGGCCACGGGCATGGGATACGGCGCCATCGGCGCGCTGCCGCTCGAGGTGCTGGCGATGGCCGCGCCCGACGTGGTGATCACCGGCAACCCCTATCCCGGCGCCAGCCGCGCCGAGGCGGTGATGGATCACCCGGTCGTCCATGCGCTGAAACGCGGCCGCGTCAGCGGCACCATCACCGATCGCAACTGGGTCTGCGGCACGCCTTTCGTGCTGCGCGCGGTCGAAGACCTCGTTGCCCTGCGTCACGCGGTGGAGGCCGGGCGATGACGCGGCTCATGCTTCTTCTGTCGCTGGCGGTCGCGGGCCTTTTCACCCTGTCGCTTCTGGTGGGCCCGGCCAGCATCGCGCCGCTCGACAGCCTTGCCGGGCTGCTCGGCGGGGGCGAGGGGCCGGTGGCGATGGTGATGCGCGAGATCCGCCTGCCGCGCGCCCTGCTGGCGGCGATGATCGGCGCCAGCCTCGGCCTTTCCGGCGCGGCGATGCAGGGCTACCTGCGCAACCCGCTGGCCGAACCGGGGCTGATCGGCGTTTCGGGCTCGGCCGCGCTGGGCGCGGTCATCGCGATCCAGAGCGGGCTGTCGGCCGGTTTCGCGCTGGGCCTGCCGCTGATGGCGCTGGCCGGGGCGCTGGGCGGCGTGCTGCTGGTGCTGGCGCTGGCCGGCCCGCGCGGCGGCTCGATCACCCTGATCCTGGCCGGTATCGCGATCTCGGCGATGGCCGGGGCGCTGACGCAACTGGTGCTGAACCTGTCGCAGAACCCCTTTGCCGTGAACGAGATCGTGTTCTGGATGATGGGCTCGCTCGCTGACCGCTCGATGACGCATCTGTGGCTGGCGCTGCCCTTCACGGTGATCGGCTGGGCGCTGCTGGCCTCGCTGGGGCGCGGGCTGGATGCGCTGACGCTGGGCGAGGACGCCGCCGAGGCGATGGGCATCCGCCTGTCGCGCCTGCGCCTGACGCTGATTTTCGGCACCGCCTGCGTGGTCGGCGCGGGCACGGCGGTGGCGGGCGCCATCGGGTTCGTCGGGCTGGTGGTGCCGCACCTGCTGCGCCCGTGGGTCGGCGCGCAACCCTCGCGGCTGCTCTGGGCCTCGGCGCTGGGGGGCGCGGCGATGCTGCTGGCGGCCGACCTTGCGGTGCGGGTGATCCTGCCCGAACGCGACCTGAAACTGGGCGTGCTGACCGCACTGGTGGGCGCGCCGCTGTTCCTGCACCTGATCTACAAGACGCGGAGGGAGATGCCATGACGCTGCTGTCCCTGCGCGATCTCTCGGTCACCCTGCGCGACAGGCCGGTGTTTTCCGGCGTCACGCTCGAAATCGGCGCGGGCGAGCTGGTGGGCCTGATCGGCCCCAACGGCGCGGGCAAGACCACGCTGATGCGCGCCGCGCTCGGCCTGCTGGGGCACGCGGGCCAAAGCAGCCTTGCCACGCTCGACCCGCGCGCGCGGGCCCGCGCGGTCGCGTGGATGCCGCAGGCGCGCGAAATCGCCTGGCCGGTCACGGTCGAGGCGCTGGTGACGCTGGGCCGCACACCCCACCGCGCCCGCCGCCTGACCGATGCCGATCACCGGGCCGTGACCCGCGCGATCGACTGGATGGGCCTGTCGGACATGCGCCGGCGCACCGCCACCCGGCTGTCGGGCGGCGAACAGGCGCGGGCGCTGATCGCGCGCGCGCTGGCGCAGGACACGCCGCTGGTGATGGCCGACGAACCCATCGCCGGGCTCGACCCCGCGCACCAGATCGCCACGATGGAAACCTTCGCCGGGCTTGCCCGCGCGGGCCGTTCGGTGCTGGTGTCGCTGCACGACCTGGGCCTTGCCGCGCGGCATTGTTCGCGGCTGATCCTGCTGGGGCAGGGGCGCGTCATGGCCGACGGACCGCCGGGCGAGGTGCTGACGCCCGCCCTCGTGGCCGAGGTCTTTGGCATCACCGCCTACCAGGCCGAAACCGAACATGGCCGCATTTTCCAACCGCTCGAGGTGCTGGAATGAGTGTCACCCTCTCGCGCCCCTGGCTGGAATTCGACCTCGGCGCCGAAATGCCGGTGCTCAGCTTCACGCTGAACCGCCCGGGCTTCACCACCGCGCGGCGCATCCTGTGGCGCGAGGTGCGCAATGCCGATCTGACGCCGGAACTGGACGTGGGTGAATGGCTGTCAAAGGAACTGGCGCAGCGCCGCGCGCCCGACGCGCCCTGTTTCCTGACCTCGCGCGATGTCACTGCCTTCGAGGTGGCTGAAACCGCCGGGGATGGCGTCACCGCCACCGCCGTCGCCACCGTGGGCCTGTCCAACGCCGAACGCATCGGCACGCGCATGGCCTATGACCCGGCCAGTTTCGGCACGATCAACGTGGCGCTGCGCCTGTCGGCGGGGCTGACACAGGCCGCGCTGATCGAAACGCTGGCCATCGTCGCGCAGGCCCGCACCGTCGCCGTGGCCGAACTGGGATTTCGCCTGCCCACCGGGATCGCCACCGGCACCGGCACCGATTGCATCGCCGTGGCCGCGCCCGCGGGCGATACCGCCTTTGCCGGGATGCACACGGCGGTCGGCGTGGCGGCGGGCCGCGCGGTATATGACGCGGTGCGCGCGGGCGGCGCATACTGGATGAAGCATGTCAGACGGGGGGCGGCATGATGGAATTTGGCAACCTTCAGGGCCTTCTGGATCGCGGCGGCCCGGCGCTCTGGGTCATTGCCGCACTGTCGGTGCTGACCGTGGCAATCATCGCGTGGAAGCTCTGGCGCCTGGCGCTGGCGGGCATCTGGTCGCCGGGCCGGGCCGAGGCGGTCGTCGCCGGCCATGCCGATCCGGCCTCCGCCAGCCGCAACCTGCGCCTGCGGTTCGTGTCGCGCGTGCGCGGCGTGCTGTCCGGCCCGCTGCCGCCCGAGGCGCAGCGCGACGAGATCACCCGCCTTGCCATGCGCGAACTTGCCGCCCTGCGCGCCGGGCTGCGCCCGCTGGAACTGATCGTGACCATCGCGCCGCTCGTCGGCCTTCTGGGCACGGTGCTGGGGATGATCGAGGCGTTCCAGGCCCTGCAGGACAGCGGATCGCGCGCCGACCCCTCGGTTCTGGCCGGCGGCATATGGGAGGCGCTTCTGACCACCGCCGCAGGCATGGGCGTGGCGATCCCCGCCGCCGTGGCGCTTTCGGCCTTCGAAGGCGTGGCCGAGCGTGTGCAGGGCGACATGGAAGACATGGCCACCCGTATGGTCAACGGGCAGGACACCATGTGATGTTCGCCTTCGCCCAGCCCCGCCCGCGCCGCCGCCCCAGCCTGACGCCGATGATCGACGTGGTTTTCCTGTTGCTCATCTTCTTCATGCTGGCCGCGCGGTTCGGGATGGACGCGGCGCTGCCGCTCGATCCCGGCGCGATGGGGGCGGGCGACTATCAGGGCCCGCCGCGGCTGGTCGGGATCGGGCCCGATGCGCTGCGCCTCAACGGGCAGGCGGTCGTGGTCGAGGATTTGCCCGCCGCGCTGGCGCCGCTGATGGACGGGCCGGACGATATCGTGGTGCTGCGCCCGCGTGACGGGGCCGATCTGCAACGGCTGATCGACGTGGCGCAGGTGTTGCGCGATGCGGGGCTGACCCGCCTGACCGTGGCGGAGTAACCGCGATGCGCTTTGCCACACCCACCCGCCGCCAGCCGCCCGAAAGCATCGTGCCGATGATCAACGTGGTGTTTCTGCTGCTGATCTTCTTCCTGATGACCGCCCAGATCGCGCCGCCCGACCCGTTCGAGATGGCGCTGCCGCAGGCCGGTCAACAGGCCGAGATCGCGGGCGACGCGGTGCTGTGGCTGTCGGCCGAGGGTATCCCGGCGTTGTCCGGGCAGACCGGCGATGCCGCCTGGGCCGCGCTTGGCGCGCTCGATCCCGATACGCCGGTGACCATCCGCGCCGACCGCGCGCTGCCCGCGGTGGACCTGGCGCGCGTGTTGCAAAGGCTTGGTGCGCTTGGGTTTTCCGCGATCGAACTGGCGGTGCAGCCATGAGGGCGCTGGCAGAATACGCGGCTTTCCTGGCGCTGTCGGTGGGGGCGCATGTGCTGGTTCTGTCGCAGCCCGGCGGCGTCGGCGGCGGCCCCGGCGGCGAGGCGCCGGTGACGCTGGCCGCGATGCCGGGGGACATGGCGGAAATGGTGGCGGCCTGGACCGCGCCGCCCGAGGCGCAGGACAGCCCGGCCACGCTGGCGCCACCGCCGCTGTCCGATGTTGCACGGGTTCCGCCCGCCGTTGCGGACACGGCGCTTCGCCAGCCCCGGCCGACCGGGTTGCCGGTGCCCGATGCGCCCCGGACTGCGCCGCAGGTGGACAGCACCGTGCCGCCGCCTCCTGAGGAAAAGGTGGAATCCGTTGAAGATCAAGAGGTTGCGCCGCCACCTTCAGCCACTCGCCCGGTCGCGCGCGTGACGCCCGAGGCACCGCGCCCGGCGCAGAAGGCCAGCGGGCAGGGCGCCGCGCCGCAGGCTGGCACGGAACGGGCGAAGGTTGAGAAACAGGCAGGCCCGGGCGCGTCGCAAACCCGCAGCCTGATGGCGCAATGGGGGGGGCGGATTCACGCAAGTATCGAAAGAAACAAGCGTTTTCCGCGCGGCACGCGGGCCTCGGGGCGGGTCGGGTTGCGCATCACCCTGTCGCATGACGGGCGGTTGCAGGCGGTGTCCGTCACCCGGTCGTCGGGCCACGCGGCGCTGGACCGCGCGGCGGTCGAGGCGGTGCGGCGCACACGGTTCCCGGCCGCGCCTAGGGGGCTGGCGGCGGGGCATCACAGGTTCAATCTGCCGGTCTCGTTCGGTGGTTAACCGCGCGGTTTCGGGCGGATAGCGCGCGATTCCTGACGAAACATTAACCAAAACCGCGCGGTTCCCGGGGATGACCGCGCGGTTTTGCCATGTCCTGCGGGGCCGGTAAGGCGAAACCGGGGGCATTTGCGTGGAATTTCCCGCAAACCGCGCGGTTCTGGCGTGAAACCGCGCGGCGTTAACCTGCGCCCCGTCTATGCCGCCACCAGCCCGTCGCAGAGTCGTTCCAACATGGCGACGCATTGGCGCAGCTGGTCGGTGCTGACGAATTCGTCGGCTTTGTGCGCCTGCTCGATCGAGCCGGGGCCGCAGACCACCGCGCTCATCCCCAGCGACTGGAACAGCCCCGCCTCGGTGCCGAAGGCCACCACGTCGGCGCCGTTCTGGCCGGTCAGGCGCTGGATGATGTCGCGCGCCTCGTTCGCGGTGGTGGGTTCCAGCCCCTGCACCTCGCCGATCACCTCGGTGGCGATGGTCGCAGCCGGGTGCACTTCGCGCATCGCGGGCAGCAGCACGTCATTGGCGTAGCGCGCGATTTCCCCGGTGACATAGGCCTTGTCCGACGCCTGCACCGGGCGCAGTTCCCATTCCACCTCGGCGTCGCCCGCGATCACGTTATGGGCCACGCCGCCGTGGATGCGCCCGACCTGAAGCGTCGACCAGGGCGGATCGAAGCGGCTGTCCTGCGGCGCGCGGGGTTTCAGATCCTCGCGCAGCTCCAGCAGGCGCATGATGTAGCGCGCGGCGTATTCCACCGCCGAAACGCCGAGGTCGGGGGCCGAGCCGTGCCCTTCCAGACCGTGAAACCGGGTGGTGTATTCGCAGCAGCCCTTGTGCCCCTCGATGATGCGCATCATGGTCGGTTCGCCGATGATCGCGGTGGCGGGGCGCAGGCCGGTTTCGGCCAGTTCGCGCACAAGGTGCTGCGCGCCGAGGCATCCGACCTCTTCGTCATAGGTAAAGGCGAAATGCACCGGGCGGCGCAGGTCGGCCTGCGCCAGCGTCGGGGCCATCGCCATCGCGGCGGCGATAAACCCCTTCATGTCGCAGGTGCCGCGGCCATAGAAATTGCCGTCGCGCGCCACCATTTCGAACGGGTCGGCGGACCAGCCGTGTTCCTCGGCGGGCACCACGTCGGAATGGCCCGACAGCACGATGCCGCCATCTGTTTCGGGGCCGATCGTGGCAAAGAGGTTCGCCTTGTGGCCGCTTTCGTCGGTCATGACCTGCACATGCGCGCCCACATCGCCCAGCCGGTTTGCGAGATAGGCGATGAGTTCGAGGTTGCTGTCGGCCGACACGGTGGGAAAGGCGATGAGATCGCCGAGGATGCCGACCGTCTGTTCGAACCTGTCCATGTGCTGCCCTTTCCTGTCCGTGCATTCCACGCATATCCGGCTGGCGCGGCGATGCAAGCCCCTGCGCGACATGATCGGGGCGGGATGCGCAGTCGGCGGGGGCTTTGGGCCCTGAGCCCGCATTTCAGGTTGAGCGCAACAGAAGGGCAGCGCATGGCCGCGGTCGGGCGATCCGACATTTGTGACTGGCAGTTTATCGTGCCGCCACTTCCTCCCTCAAAGCGTGGCACTTGCGGCAGCCAATCGCCCGGCCGGGGGGCGGCCGTGCGATGCCCGGGCCGCTGCGCGGCTGTTCCGGGCGGGGTGTGTCGTTCGAGCGTCCAACCCACCCTGCGACCATTGTTTCAGGGCCGTCACGCGATTGGCACTTTCCCGTGTGGTCCCGTGCGGTCTATCCCTAGGCGCATGATCGACGCCTTGATACGCCCCGTGATCGACCCGGTCCTGAACGCGCAGGGGCGCGTTCTGGCGCGGATGGGCGTGCGGGCGGATGCCGTCACGCTGGCGGGGCTGGCGCTGGGGCTGGCCGCCGCGGCGCTGATCGCGCTGGGCGCGCCGGGCTGGGCGCTGGCGCCGCTGCTGCTGGGCCGGCTGGCCGACGGGCTGGACGGGGCGGTGGCGCGCGCAAGCCATACATCGGATTTCGGCGGTTACCTGGATATCGTCAGCGATTTCCTGTTCTATGGCGCGATCCCGATGGCGTTCGTCTGGCTCGACCCGGCGTCGAACGGGGCGGCAGGCGCATTCCTGCTCTGCAGCTTCTATTTCAACGGGGCGAGTTTCCTGGGCTATGCGATCCTGGCCGAGAAACACGCGATGAAAAGCGATGCGCGCGGGGTCAAATCGCTCTATTTCACCGGCGGCTTGCTGGAGGGGTTCGAAACCATCGCGTTCTTCGTGGCGCTGTGCCTCTGGCCCGGCTGGTTCGTGCCGCTGGCCTGGGTCTTTGGCGCGTTGTGTTTCGTCACCGGGACGGCGCGCATCCTGCTGGCGCGACGGGTTTTCGAAGGAGTGGAAGGGGAATGACCATGCTGAAAACGCTGATCGCCGCGGCGGCGGCGCTTGTGCCGGGATGGGCGGTGGCCGATCCCGATCCGGCCGACTGGGCATCGGTGCTGGAGGCGGCGCGCGGCCAGACCGTCTATTGGAACGCCTGGGGCGGGTCGCCCGTCACCAACGATTTCATCGCCTGGGTGGGCCGCCGCGTGGCCGAGGATCACGGCGTCACGCTGGAGCATGTCAAGCTGTCGGACACCGCCGATGCGGTCGCCCGCGTGCTGGCCGAGAAACAGGCGGGGCAGGATAAGGGCGGCGCGATCGACCTGATCTGGATCAACGGGCCCAATTTCGCCGCGATGAAAGAGGCCGGGCTGCTGTTCGGCCCCTTTGCCGAACAATTGCCGAACTGGGCGCTGGTCGATGTGGCGGGCAAGCCGGTCAGGGCCGATTTCACCGTGCCGACCGATGGCATGGAAAGCCCGTGGGCCACGGCGCAGGTGGTGTTCATGTATGACAGCGCCGATATGGCGCCGCTGGCGGATATGGGCGCTCTGCTGGATTGGGCGCAGGCCAATCCGGGGCGGTTCACCTATCCGCAGCCGCCCGATTTTCTGGGCACGACATTCCTGAAACAGGCGCTTTATGGCGTGCTGGACGACCCCTCGGTCCTGTTGCGGCCGGTGGACGAGGCCGGGTACGACGATATCGTCGCGCCGCTGTGGGCGTATCTCGATGCGCTGACGCCGAACCTGTGGCGGCAGGGCAGGGCCTATCCGCAGACCGGGCCGCGGCAGATCCAGCTTTTGGCGGATGGCGAGATCTCCTTGGCGATCTCGTTCAGCCCGGGCGAGGCATCGGCGGCGATCGCCAACGGGCAGCTGCCCGACACGGTGCGGACCTTCGTGCCCGCGGGCGGCACCATCGGCAACGCCAGCTTCGTGGCGATCCCTTATAACGCAACGGCCCCGGCGGGGGCGATGGTGGTGGCGAATTTCCTGCTGAGCGCGCAGGCGCAGGCGCGCGCGCTGGACCCGGCGAACCTGGGCTATGGCACGGTGCTGGACCTGGGCGCGCTGCCCGATGGGGAACGCGCGCTGTTCGACGGGATCGACCTTGGCATCGCCACGCTGTCGCCCGCCGAACTGGGCCCCGCGCTGCCCGAACCGCACCCCAGCTGGATGACCCGGATCGCGGCGGACTGGGTCGGCCGCTACGGCGTCGCCAACTGACGTGAGCCTGCGTGCCGTCCCGATCCTGACGCTTGTGCTGCTGCTGGGGCCGGTGCTGGCCGGGCTTGCCGGCACGCTGGCGCCGGCCTTCGGTATCCTGCCGGTGATCGGCCGGGTCGAGCCGGGGCTGGATGCCTTTGCCGCGCTGCTGGCATGGCCGGGCCTGCCGGCGGCAGTGCGGCTGAGCCTCGTGACCGGGCTGGGATCGGCGGCGCTGTCGCTGGCCATCGTCACGCTGCTGGTGGCCTGCTGGTCGGGTACGCGGTCCTTCGCGGCGTTCCGGCGGGTGCTGTCGCCGCTTTTGTCGGTGCCGCACGCGGCGGCGGCGTTCGGCCTTGCCTTCCTGATCGCGCCTTCGGGGCTGATCGTGCGGGCGCTGTCGCCCGGGCTGACCGGCTGGACGCAGCCGCCTGACCTGCTGATCGTGCAGGATGGTGCGGGACTGAGCCTGATGGCCGGGCTGGTCGTCAAGGAGGTGCCGTTCCTGCTGCTGATGGTGCTGGCGGCGCTGGGGCAGGCGGATGCGGCCCGCGCCGAACTGGTGGCACGCAGCCTTGGCCATGACCGGCCGGCGGCCTGGCTCAAGGCGGTGTTCCCGCCGGTCTATGCCCAGATCCGCCTGCCGGTGCTGGTGGTGCTGGCGTTTTCCATGACGGTGGTGGACGTGGCGATGATCCTTGGCCCCAACACGCCCCCCACGCTGGCGGTGCAGATCCTGCGCTGGATGAACGCCCCCGATCTTGCGATGCGCCTGCAGGGCGCGGCGGCGGCCACGCTGCAACTGGCGCTGGTCTGTGCCGCGCTGGGCCTGTGGTGGCTGGGCGAGCGCGCGGTGGCGCGGCTGGGGCGGGCCTGGGTCTGGTCGGGTGCGCGGCGCGCGGGCGGGCAGGGGACGGCGGCGGTCGCGTTGGTGCTGGCCGGTATCGCGGCGGCGGCGGTGCTGGCCGGGCTGGCGGTGCTGGCGATCTGGTCGGTCGCCGGGTTCTGGCGCTTTCCCGGGGTCTGGCCCGACGCGATCACCCTGCGCAACTGGATGCGGCACGGGCCGGGCGTTGCCGATGTGCTGGGCGATACTGTGCTGATCGCGGGCGCCGCCACGGGGATCGCGCTGGCGCTGGCCATCGGCTGCCTGGAGGCCGAGCATCGCCACGGGCTGCGTATGCGGGTGCGTGGGCAATGGCTGCTTTACCTGCCGCTGCTGGCGCCGCAGGTGGCGTTCCTGCCCGGCGTGCAGACCTGGATGCTGATCCTCGGGATCAAGGGCGGGGTGGCGGCGGTGGTGGCGGCGCATGTGCTGTTCGTCTTTCCCTATGTCTTTTTGTCGCTGGGCGATCCGTTCCGCGCCTGGGACACGCGGCAGGCCACGGTCGCGCACAGCCTTGGCGCCGGGCCGGACCGGGTGCTGTGGGCGGTGCGGCTGCCGATGCTGCTGGCCCCGGTCCTGACCGCCGCCGCCGTTGGATTTGCCGTCTCGGTCGGGCAGTATCTGCCGACGCTGCTGATCGGCGGCGGGCGGGTGCCCACGGTCACGACCGAGGCGGTGGCGCTGGCCTCGGGCGGGGACAGGCGGGCGATCGGGGTCTGGGCGCTGGTGCAGACCGGGCTGGCGCTGCTGCCCTTCGCGCTGGCCATCGGACTGCCGCGGCTGGCGTGGCGCAACAGGAAGGGGCTGCTGCATGGCTGAGCCGGGGCTGACATTGCAGGATCTGGCCGTCACGCTGGACGGCAAGGCGATGCTGCGCCTGTCGGCCCATGTGCCGCCGGGCGAGGTGCTGTCGGTCATGGGGCCGTCGGGGGCGGGGAAATCGACCCTGCTGGCGGCGGTCATGGGCACGCTCGCCCCGCCCTTCGCGGTGACAGGCCGGGTGCTGCTGGACGGGCGCGACCTGACCGATCTGCCGCCCGAGGCGCGCGGCATCGGCATCCTGTTCCAGGACCCGCTGCTTTTCGCACACCTGTCGGTGGGCGCGAACCTGGCCTTCGGCCTGCCGCGAACCGTGCGCGGGCGCGACCGGGCACAGGCGGTCGACGCCGCGCTGCGCGAGGTCGGGCTGGAGGGCTTCGCCCCCCGCGACCCCGCCACCCTGTCAGGCGGGCAGCGGGTGCGCGTGGCGCTGATGCGCACGCTGCTGGCCGCCCCCGGCGCGCTGCTGCTGGACGAGCCGTTCTCGTCCCTCGATGCCGACCGCCGGGCACAGATCCGCGCGCTGGTGTTCGACCGCGCCCGCGCCGCCGGGCTGCCGGTGCTGATGGTCACCCACGACCCGCAGGATGCAGGGGCGGCGGGCGGCCCGGTGCTGCGGCTGGGGTGAACGCGGCACCTGCATTTCATCGTTCCCGAAATACTCATACTGTCGGACCGTGAGTATTTGCGGAACGATGAAATGCGGGGCGAAAACGGGAGGAGACCGACATGAGCAAGGTGCTGTACGAAAAGGACGGGCGGATCGCGCGGATCACGCTGAACCGGCCCGAGGTGATGAACGCCATCGACGACGAGGTGCCGGTGCTGCTGGAAGAGGCGGTCAAGCGCGCCGATGCCGATGACGGTGTGCATGTGATGGTGCTGTCGGGCGCGGGCGCGGCATTCTGCGCGGGATATGACCTGGCCTATTACGCCGAGGGTAACGGCAACGGGCAGGCCACGCAGGACATGCCGTGGGATCCGATCAGGGATTACCGTTTCATGTGGAAGAACACGCAGCATTTCATGGCTTTGTGGCGGGCGCTGAAGCCGGTGGTGGCCAGGGTGCACGGGCATGCCGTGGCGGGTGGCTCGGACATTGCGCTGTGTTCCGATTTCGTGGTGATGGGGGAGAACGCGCGCATCGGCTACATGCCGGTGCGGGTCTGGGGCTGCCCCACCACGGCGATGTGGGTGTATCGCCTGGGGCCGGAGCGGGCCAAGCGGATGCTGTTCACCGGCGACAAGGTGACGGGGCGCGAGGCGGCCGAGATGGGGCTGGTGCTGAAGGCCGTGCCCGAGGCGGAGCTGGACGCCGAGGTCGAGGCGCTGGCCGCGCGCATGGCGACGGTGCCGGTCAACCAGCTTGCGATGCAGAAGATGGTGATCAACCAGGCGATCGAGGCGACCGGGCTAATGAACACGCAGCGGCTGGCCACGATATTCGACGGCATCACCCGGCATTCGCCCGAGGGGTTGAACTTCAAGGCGCGGGCCGAGGCGGTGGGCTGGAAACAGGCGGTGGACGAGCGCGACGCGGGAACCTGGGACTGGACGCAGAACGGGCCCATTCCGGGGGCGAACCGTTAAGGGGGGTGGGGGCGCTGCCCCCGTCCTCTTTCAGAGGACTCCCCCGGAGTATTTTGGCAAGATGAAGCCCGGGGCCGGGTCTCAGCCTTTCTCGTGGAAGTAGGCGTAGATGGTTTCGGCCATGCTGCCCGATATCCCCTCGACCGCCCTGAGATCGGCGAGGTCGGCGCGGCTGACCGCCTTGGCCGAGCCGAAATGCGCCAGCAGCGCGCGTTTGCGCGCCGCACCCACGCCCGGCACCTCGTCCAGCGGTGTGGCGCCCACCGCCTTGGCGCGTTTGGCGCGGTGGGTGCCGATGGCAAACCGGTGCGCCTCGTCGCGCAGGCGCTGGATGAAATAGAGCACCGGATCGTTCATGCGCAGGGCAAAGGGGCGCTGGCCGGGGCGGTGGAATTCCTCCTTGCCGTGGTCGCGGTCGATGCCCTTGGCGACGCCGACCACGGGGATGTCATGCACGCCGTGTTCCTTCATGATCTGGGCCACGGCCGAAACCTGCCCGGCGCCGCCGTCGATCAGCAGCAGGTCGGGCCAGAGCCCCTTGCCGCGGTCGGGATCTTCCTTCAGCAGGCGTTTGAAACGGCGGGTCAGCACCTCTTTCATCATGCCGAAATCATCGCCCGGCGTCAGGTCGGTGCCGCGGATGTTGAACTTGCGATAGGCGTTCTTCATGAACCCGTCGGGGCCGGCGACGATCATTGCACCCACCGCGTGCGCGCCCTGGATGTGGGAGTTGTCGTAGACCTCGATCCGCTGTGGGGGGGCGGGCAGGTCGAACGCCCCGGCCACGCCTTTCAGCAGTTTCGCCTGGGTCGCGGTTTCGGCCATCTTGCGCGCCAGGCTTTCGCGGGCGTTGCGCACGGCGCTTTCGACCAGTTCGGCCTTTTCGCCCTTTTGCGGCACGATCAGCGTGACCTTGCCGCCGCGTTTGCCGCCAAGCGCCTGTTCCATCAGGTCGGGGTTCTCGATGCCGTGCGACAGGATGATCTGCCGGGGTGGGTCCTTGGTGTCGTAGAACTGGCCGAGGAACGCCTCGAGCACTTCGGGCGCGTCGATATCGGCGCCGGTGCGGGGGTAGAAGTCGCGGTTGCCCCAGTTCTGCCCGGCCCGGATGAAGAACACCTGCACGCAGGCCTGCCCCTGTTCGAGATGCAGCGCGACGATATCGGCCTCGGTCACGGTACGGGGGTTGATGCCCTGCGCGCTCTGGACCTGGGTCAGGGCGCGGATGCGGTCGCGCAGGGCGGCGGCGCGTTCGAATTCCATCGCTTCGGACGCCTCGGCCATTTCTGCGGCAAGCTTTTCCTGGATCTCGGTCGATTTGCCGGACAGGTACCGCTCGGCATCGGCGACCTGAGCGGCGTAATCGGCCTTGCCGATCTTGCCGACGCAGGGCGCGGTGCAGCGTTTGATCTGGTATTGCAGGCAGGGGCGGGTGCGGGTTTCGAACTGGCTGTCGGTACAGTTGCGCAGCAGGAACACCTTTTGCAGCTGGCTGAGCGTGCGGTTCACCGCGCCGGCGCTGGCGAAGGGGCCGAAATAGCGGCCCTTTTCCTTTTTCGCGCCGCGGTGTTTCTTGATCATCGGAAAATCATGCGCGGTGACCAGGATGTTGGGAAACGACTTGTCGTCGCGCAGCAGCACGTTGAACCGCGGCTTGAGCTGCTTGATGAGGTTCTGTTCCAGCAGCAGCGCCTCGGTTTCCGTCCGCGTGGTCAGGAACATCATCGACGCGGTTTCGGAAATCATCCGGGCGATGCGCGGGCTGTGGCCGGTGGGGCGGGCGTAATTTCCGACGCGGGCGCGCAGGTTGCGCGCCTTGCCGACATAGAGCACGCGGCTTTGCGCATCCAGCATCCGGTAGACGCCCGGCGAGCTGTCGAGCGTTTTCAGATAGTCCTGGATGACGGTGTGGCCGGTTCTGGGCGTGTCGGTTTCGGCGGTCATGGGCAAGAGATATGATTCTGCGCGGCGGGCTGCAACGAATACCGGGGCGGGGCAAGAGAGAACAAATCCACGGATACTGTGGATAAATCTGAAGATATCTTTCGGGCAGCCGGAAATTCTCGTTGTTTTCGGCGCGTTTCCGGGGTTTGCCTAAAAAATGGGCGCATCAATAACCACTTGAAATGAAACGATAAAAAATTACACATGACACAAGTGACTGAAATTTCTAACAATTTTGTAACGCTCCTGTCACGCCGGTGTGAGCGGTGCACAACTTTCCGCGGGGGAAGCTGCGGGCGGGCCTATTCCGGCCCCAGGATGTCGGGCGTCTGCCAGGCCAGATGCTGCCCGCCATCGACGCAGATCAGCTGTCCGGTGATGCCCGGACTGTCCAGGAAGAACCCCAGCGCGCCGGTGATGTCGGCCGGATTCGCACCGCGGTTCAGGACGGTGGCGGCGCGCTGTCGGGCGAAGTGATCGACGCTTTGCCGGCTGCCCCGCAGGGTGGGGCCGGGGCCGATGGCGTTGACGCGGATACGCGGCGCCAGCGCCTGCGCGGCGGTCTGCGTAAAGGCCCAGAGCCCCATCTTGGCGATGGTGTAGCTCATGAATTCGGGGGTCAGCTTGCGCACGCGCTGGTCGATCATGTTGACGACAAGGCCCTGCGCCACGGGTTCGCCCATCCCGTCCGGGACCGGGTCGGGGATGGTGCGCGCCATCGCCTGCGTCAGGATGAAGGGCGCGCGCAGGTTCGATTCCATGTGCCTGTCCCAGCTGTCGCGGGTGGCGGTTGCAATCGTGTCGTATTCGAAGATCGAGGCATTGTTGACAAGGCAGGTGACCGGCCCGCCCAGCGCCTGCTCTGCCGCGGGCAGCAGCGCCTGCGTCGCGTCCTCGTCCAGCAGGTCGGCCTGCAGCGTCACGGCGCTGCGGCCCATGTCGCGCACCGCTTGCGCGACCTCTTCGGCGGCACCGGCCGAGCTGGCGTAATGCACCGCCACGTCATGTCCGCGCTGCGCCAGATACAGCGCCATCGCGCGGCCCAGCCGTTTGCCCGCGCCCGTCACCAGTGCCCGTGTCATCGCCTGTCCCCCGGTTTCAGCTCAGCACGATCAGGACATAGATCACGTAAAGCAGGGTCAAGGCCATACCCCAGGCCCGCGTGATATCGCGGCGCAGGAACACGAAGGGGATCAGCAGGACCGACGCGCCCAGCATCACCCACAGATCGAAGCGCAGGAATTCGGGATCGACCGGGATCGGCGCCACCAGCGAGGCCAGGCCGATGATGGCCAGCAGGTTGAACATGTTGGAGCCGATCACGTTGCCCAGCGCCACGTCGGCCTGCCGGCGCAGCGCGGCCATCACGGTGGTGGCCAGTTCCGGCAGCGAGGTGCCGACCGCGACCAGCGTCAGGCCGATCACCGTGTCGCTGATGCCGAATCGCTGCGCGATCAGCGTGGCGTTGTCGATCAGCAGGTCGGCGCCCAGCGGCAGGCCGATCAGCCCCAGCGCCAGGAAGACGAAGATCTGCCACCAGGGCATGTCGGGGTCGGCGCCCTCGATCTCGTCCTCGGCCTCGAGCGCGGCGGCCTTTTCGGCGCGTCGGTGTGCCTTTGCGTCCAGGAAGGCGAATGTCAGCATGGCGAACAGGGCCGCCAGCAGGATCAGGCCGGTGGTCACGTTGAATTCGCCGGTAAAGGCCAGCCCGATGAACAGCACCGAGGCGGCAAGCATCTGAAGATAGGTCTTCCGGCTGTTGCATTCGCTGGTGTGCATGGTTGCCAGCAGCGCGGGAATGCCCAGCACCAGCAGGATATTGGCGGTGTTCGATCCCACCACGTTGCCCAGCGCGATGCCCGGCACCCCGCCGATCGCGGCCTTGACCGAGATCAGCAGTTCGGGCGCCGAGGTGCCGAAGGCCACGATGGTCAGGCTGACGATCAGGGCCGGGATGCCCACCCGCAGCGACAGGTTGACCGCCCCCTTCACCAGCGCGTCGCCCGCAAGCAACAGGATCACCAGACCAAGCCCGACCAGCAGCCATTCCATGTGTCAGCGTTTTCCCTTCTTGCAGGGGCAGGGCCCCTTGCCGATCCGATAGCGCCCGCATGACGGGCAGCGGGCCGATTTCAGTTTCGCCTGTCCGGGAAAGCGCAGCTTGCCGAACATGGCCAGCACGCCCATTGCAACAAGGAACAGGGTGACGATCTTGACAATCACGTCACAGGCCAAAACGCGCGTAGGCCGCGCGCTCCTCCAGCCCCGCAAGGGCATCCTGCGTCAGCGTCGCGCCGAGCCGCTGGAACAGCGAGCGCCGGCGCCCGTAACGGGCAAAGCGCACCTTGTCGCCGTAAAGTTCTTTCATCTTCGGCTCCAGGTGGGCCAGCCCGTCGATCAGGCCCATCTCCTGCGCCCTGGCGCCCAGCCACACGTCGCCGGTGAACAGGTCGGTGCCTGCCGTCAGCTTGTCGCCGCGGCGCGATTTCACCCAGTCGATGAAGCCGGTATGCATGTCGTCGAGGATCACCCGCAGGCGGGCCACGTCCTCTTCCTTTTCGGGCTGGAACGGGTCGAGCAGGGATTTCGACTGCCCGGCGGTGTGAACACGCCGCTCCACCCCCTGCCGGGCCAGCAGCACATGCGCGCCGAAGCCCGACGAGATCACCCCGATCGAGCCCAGGATCGAGCCGTAATCGGCCCAGATGTCGTCGGCCGCGCAGGCCAGCCAGTACCCGCCCGAGGCGGCCACATCCTCGACGAAGGCGTGGACCGGCACCTTTTTCTCGGCGCTCAGGCGGCGGATGCGCGCGCCGATCAGGGCCGACTGCACCGGCGATCCGCCGGGGCTGTTGATCAGCAGGGCCACCGCGCGGGGCCTGCCCCGGCGAAAGGCGCGGTCCAGCACGGGGGCCAGCACCTCGTCGCTGAGCTGCGCGCGTGCGCCCGATCCGATCGTGCCCGACAGCCGCACCACGGCCACGACGGGATCGGATTTCACGAAGGGGATAAACCTTTTCATGGCTGCCATGTAGATTGCCGATGCCGGACAAACAAGGCAGGCACCGCCGTTGCGTTGCGTCTGTTGTGCAAAAAGCCTGTCAGTCGCGCAATCTGTAACCGGTTCGGAAGATCCACCAGATGATCCCGAGGCACAGCAGCGTAAAGCCCGCGATGGCCAGCAGGCTGAGCCCCACCGGCACATCGGCCAGCCCGAAGAACGACCAGCGAAAGCCCGAGATCAGGTAGACCACCGGGTTGAACAGCGTCACCGTCTGCCAGGCCGGCGGCAGCATCGAGACCGAGTAGAACGCGCCGCCCAGGAACACCAGCGGCGTGACGACCAGCAGCGGGATCAGTTGCAACTGTTCGAAATTCCGCGCCCAGATGCCGATGATGAAACCGAACAGCGCGAAACTCAGGCAGGTCAGCCCCATGAAGGCCACCATCGCCAGCGGGTGCGTGATCTGGATATCCACGAACAGGTGCGCCGTGGCCAGGATCACCGCGCCGATGAACAGCGATTTCGTGGCCGCCGCGCCGACATAGCCGATGGTGATCTCGAGGAAGCTGACCGGCGCCGACAGGATTTCATAGACCGTGCCGATGAATTTCGGGAAATAGATCGCGAAACTGGCGTTGGATATGCCCTGCGTCATGATCGACAGCATGATCAGCCCCGGCACGATGAAGGCGCCGTAACTCACCCCCTCGACCTGGTCGATGCGGCTGCCGATGGCGGTGCCGAACACCACGAAGTAAAGCGAGGTCGACAGCACCGGCGCGATGAAGCTTTGCAGGATCGTGCGTGCGAAGCGCAGCATTTCCATCCGGTAGATGGCGAATATGGCGGTCAGGTTCATGCCGCGTCCTCCGTCACCAGCCCGACGAAGATCTCTTCCAGGCTGGATTGCCGGGTCACGATATCGCGCAGCACGATCCCTTCCTCCGCAAGCTCGGCCAGCAGCGAGGCGATGCCGGTGCGCTCGCCCCGGGTGTCGTAGTGGTATAGGATCGCGTTTCCGTCATGGATCAGCTCCAGCCCCTGGGCGGCAAAGCGGTCGGGCAGGGCGTCGATCCTGTGCTGCAGCTCGATGCGCAATTCCTTGCGGCCCATGCGCGCCATCAGCCGGGCCTTTTCCTCGACCAGCAGGATCTGGCCGCGATTGATCACGGCGACGCGGTCGGCGATTTCCTCGGCCTCTTCGATGTAATGGGTGGTCAGGATGATGGTGACACCCCGCGCGCGCAGCCCCTCGACCACCTCCCACATGCCGCGGCGCAGTTCCACGTCGACGCCGGCGGTGGGCTCGTCGAGAAACAGGATCTTCGGCTCGTGCGCCAGCGCCTTGGCGATCAGCACCCGGCGTTTCATGCCGCCCGACAATTCATGCACCTTGGCGTCGCGTTTGTCCCACAGGCTGAGGCTGCGCAGCACCGCCTCAAGATGCGCATCGTCGCGCGGCTTGCCGAACAGCCCGCGCGAAAACCGCACGAGGTTCCAGACGGTTTCAAACGGCTCCAGCGCGATTTCCTGCGGCACCAGCCCGATCAGCGCGCGGGCCTTGCGATAGTCGTGGCGGATGTCGTGCCCGTCCACGCGCACCTGCCCGCCCGAGGGCGTTACCAGCCCGCAGATGATGGAAATCAGCGTCGTCTTGCCCGCGCCGTTGGGGCCGAGCAGGGCGAGGATCTCGCCCTTTTCGATGGTCAGATCGACGCCCGACAACGCCTCGTGCCCCGAGGCGTATCGCTTTTGCAGGCCCTCGACCTCCAGTATCGGTGCCATGATCCTCCTCCTTCGGTCCTCTATCTGGCAACGGGGCGGGGCAAATCCAACCTGCCCGTTCGCACAGACGCCCTGCGTTTTCCTCTCTCCGAAAATATCCAGGGGAGCGCGAGGGGCAGCGCCCCTCGCCCGGCATCGCGGCAGCGATGCGCTCCCTGCGCGCGCCCCTTGGGCGCGCTCATTCCGGTCACGCCCCGCCGGTCAGGCGTTTGAGCCAGCCCTTCCTGACCGCCTCGGGCTCGTCGCCGCCGTCCTCTTCGGCGGGGCCTTCCAGCACCTCCTGGAAGCGGGTAAAGAACTGATCGGCCATCTTTTTCGCAAACCCGTCGATGATGCGGCTGCCGAGCTGCGCCAGCTTGCCGCCCACCTTGGCGTCGACGTCGTAGAACAGCCGGGTGCCGTCCTCGATCTCTTCCAGCCGCACCTTCGCGCCGCCCTTGGCGAAACCGGCGGCGCCGCCCTTGCCCTCGCCCGAAAGCGTCAGGCTTTCCAGGTCCACCATGTCGGACAGCGTCACCGTGCCCTTGAAGGTCGCCTTCACCGGGCCGACCTTTTGCACCACCGTGGCCTCGAACCCGTCCTCGGGGGTGCCGGTCACGTCCTGCGCGCCGGGCACGCATTCCTGCAGCACATCCGCGCTCAGCAGCGCGGCCCACACCGTTTCACGGTCGGCGCGGATATCGCGCTGGTCGTGCATTTCCATCTGGCGTCTCCTTCCATGTCCGCTGGACCGCGAGGTTAGCCGAGCGGCGGCCCGGCGAAAAGAGGTCGCTTTTCGCATAGGCCGCCCGTTGCGCGCGTGCTATCGCGGGCCCATGCGCGCGGATATCGACAGAAACGCCATCGGCATCGCCTTCATCCTGGCGGGGGTCACGGCGATCTCGGTCAACGACATGCTGATCAAGCAGCTGTCGGGCGGCTACCCGTTGCACCAGATGGTGTTCATCCGCTCCTCGATCGGCATCCTGTTCAGCCTGCTGCTGGTGCGCTGGGAGGGCGGGTTGCACCTGCTCAGGACCAGCACGCCGGGGCTGCACGTGCTGCGCGGCGTGATGGTGGTGATTTCGAACATGAGCTTTTTCGCCGCGCTTGCGGTGATCCCGCTGGCCGATGCGACGGCGCTGTTCTTCGTGGCGCCGCTGATGATCACGCTGCTGTCGATCCCGGTGCTGGGCGAAAAGGTGGGGCCGTGGCGGATCGGCGCGGTGCTGGTGGGGTTCGTCGGCGTCGTGGTGATGATGAAGCCCTGGGCCGGGCAGGCGGCGCTGGGCGTGTCGCGCATCGTGCTTTTCCTGCCGGTGATCGCGGCGCTGACCTATGCGCTGAACCAGCTTCTGACGCGGCGGCTGGGGGTTACGACCAGCGCCTCGGCGCTGGCGGTCTATATCCAGGGCACCTTCATCGCGATCTCGGTGCTGTTCTGGCTGGTGGCGGGCGACGGGCGCTTTGCCGAAGGGGTGGATAACGCATCGCTGCAATTTCTGCTGCGTGCCTGGGTCTGGCCGGAGGATGGCGATATCTGGCTGTTTGCCGGGCTGGGCGTCAATTCCGCGATCACCGGCTATTGCCTGAGCCAGGCCTACCGGATGGCCGATGCCGCCACGGTGGCGCCCTTCGAATATGTGGGCCTGCCGCTGGCGGTGTTCTGGGGCTGGACGATCTGGGCCGAGCTGCCCGATCTCTGGGTCACCCTGGGTATTTTCCTGATCATGGGCTCGGGGCTGTTCATATTCCTGCGCGAGGCGATGCTGAAACGGCGCATCGCCAGCGGGCGGCGCGTGAACCGCCGGTATTGACGGGCCTTTCCCCGGCCCGGCGAAGCGGCTAGGAAAGCGACATGAGATGGACCTTGCCGAATATCCTGACGGTTCTGCGTCTGCTGGCCGCGCCGGGCGTGGCGGTGATGTTTTTGTATTTCACCCGGCCCTATGCCGACTGGTTCGCGCTGCTGCTGTTCCTGGGCGCCGCGATCACCGACTGGTTCGACGGCTACCTTGCCCGCGCCTGGAAGCAGGAAACGAAACTGGGGGCGATGCTGGACCCGATCGCCGACAAGGTGATGGTGGTGATCGCGCTGATGGTGATCGTGGGCTATTCCTCGATGTCGCCCTGGCTGGTGCTGCCCGCCACCGTGATCCTGTTCCGCGAGGTGTTCGTGTCGGGCCTGCGGGAATTCCTGGGCGATACGGCGGGCACACTGAAGGTGACGAAGCTGGCCAAGTGGAAGACCACCGCGCAGATGGTCGCCATCGCGGTGCTGTTTTCGCAGGGGGTCTTTGAACATTACTTCGGGATGACCACATATGGCATGGATGCCGAAACGGTTTCTGCCATCCTGGACGGGCGCGAACCCGATCTTCACGGGCTCTGGTGGAAGCTGGAGGGCATGATCTGGGCGGGCCGGTTCGGTCTGGTGCTGCTCTGGATCGCGGCGGCGCTGACGCTGGTGACGGGGTGGGATTACTTCCGCAAGTCCGTCCCCTATCTGAGGGATGAGCCATGATCGACATTCTCTATTTCGCCTGGGTGCGCGAACGCATCGGCATCCCGCGCGAGGCGGTCGAGACGCAGGCCGCCACCGTGGCCGAGCTTGTCGGGGAACTGCGCGCGCGCGAGGAACGCTATGCCGCCGCCTTTTCCGACCTGTCGGCGCTGCGCGTGGCGCTCGATCAGGACCTGGCCGATTTCGACGCACCGCTGGCCGGCGTGCGCGAGGTGGCGTTCTTTCCGCCGATGACCGGGGGCTAGGGCGATGGCCGTGCGCGTGCAGCCCGGCCCGTTCGATATGGGCGAAGAGGCCAATGCCTTCGCCGCCGCGCAAACGGGCGGCATGGGCGCGATCGTGACCTTTACCGGCGTGGTGCGCGATGTCGCGGGCGGGCTGGAGGCGATGGAGATCGAGCATTACCCCGGCATGACCGAACGCGCGCTGGAGCGGATCGAGGCGCAGGCGCGCGAGCGCTGGGCCCTGGGCGATGTGCTGATCCTGCACCGCCATGGCCGGATGCGCCCGGACGAGATGATCATGATGGTTGCCACCTCGGCGCGGCATCGCGGCGATGCGTTCGAGGCGGCCGAATTCCTGATGGACTACCTGAAATCCCGCGCCCCCTTCTGGAAGAAGGAACATACCGCGCAGGGCGCCGGCTGGGTCGCCGCGCGTGACGAGGACGAGGACGCGCTGAGCCGCTGGTAGGGGAAGTGGCGGCGCTTTTCCCCCTTGTTATGCGGGGGGCGATGCGGAACAGTTGCCCCGTTCTCATTCTCAAGGAGGCCAGTCATGGGTCTGTTCAATTTCTGGAAGAAATCCGGCAAGCGCGTCGGCAAGGGCGGGGACGAAGCCCCGAGCGCCGAGGAGTTGCAAAAGGAAGTGGCCGATCTGGGGCTTGATACCAAGGGCGCCGAAATCTCGGTCGCGGGCGACAAGGTCACCGTCAAGGGCGGCACCATGAGCGCGGAAGAACGCGAAAAGGTGATCCTGGCTGTGGGCAATGTGGAAGGCGTGGCCGAGGTCGAGGCCGACGAGGCCGACGACGCGGTGTTCCACACCGTCGAAAAGGGCGACACGCTTTGGGCCATCGCCGAAAAGACGCTGGGCAACGGCGCGAAATACGAAGCGATCTTCGAAGCCAACAAGCCGATGCTGAGCCACCCCGACAAGATCTACCCCGGCCAGGTGCTGCGCATCCCCGGCGGCAAGACCGCCTGATCCGGGTTTCCGTGATGCTGTGAAAAAAGGGCTGGCGGGGGTCTCGCCAGCCCTTTGCGTGTTCCGGTATGGGCTTCGCTTTACGGGGCACTGCTGCGGTTCGTGCATTTTGCGACGGAGGGCATTGCACGGCCGCGGTCGGGCGATCCGACATTCGTGACTGGCAATTTATCGCGCCGCCACTTCTTACCTCAGACCGTGGCACTTGCGGCAGCCAATCGCCCGGCCGGGGGGCGGCCGTGCGATGCCCGGGCCGCTGCGCGGCTGTTCCGGGCGGGGTGTCCGGTTCAAGTGTCACCCTTCTGGTGCAAGCAGCCCGCGCCGCCCGCACCCCGACAGGACCGAACCATAAACGATTGCGGTTTCCCGCCCCTTTTTCATGGTTTACGTCGCTTCCCCGGCCTTGCGCATGGCGGGATTCCACCCCAGACTGCGCGTCAGGACAACGCGCCCGCCCGGGCGCAACCAGGGGAGGAACGTCATGGCCTTTGCCAGCGTGCAGGATTCGATCGCCATCGAAAACGAAATGCCGTGGGAGGATCGTGATGTGCCGGTCACGCTGCACCAGATGCTGCGGCAGACCAGGGACCGCTTCGGCCAGAACAACGCGGTGACGTTCCAGCTGCTGTCCGGCCCCGACGACAAGGCCGAGACGCTGAGCTGGGACGAGCTTTACGCCCGCACCTGCCAGGCGGCGAACCTGTTTCGCAGCCTCAAGGTGGGCGAGGGCGATGTCGTCGCCATGATCATGCCGAACTGCACCGAAACCGTGCTGACCATCCTCGGCGGGGCCATTGCGGGGATCGTCAACCCGATCAACCCGCTGCTGGAACCCGAACAGATCGGCGCCATCCTGCGCGAAACGAATGCCAAGGTGGTGGTGACGCTCAAGGCGTTTCCCAAGACCGACGTGGCGCAGAAAACCACCGAGGCGGTGCGCCACGCACCGAACGTGCATACCGTGCTCGAGGTCGACCTGAACCGCTACCTGACATTTCCCAAGAACCTGATCGTGCCGCTGATCCGGCCGAAGAATCCCGGCAATCACCATGCCGACGTGCTGGATTTCAACAAGGAACTGGCGAAACAGCCCCGCACGTTGCAATTCGAGGATTCCAAGGGCGACCGGGTGGCGGCCTATTTCCACACCGGCGGCACCACGGGGATGCCCAAGGTGGCGCAGCACCGCTATTCCGGCATCGTCTATAACGGCTGGCTGGGCGGCACGCTGCTTTACACCCCCGACGACAACGTGATCTGCCCGCTGCCGCTGTTCCACGTCTTCGCCTGCCACGTGATCCTGATGGCCTGCGTCACGTCGGGCGCGCATGTGGTGTTTCCGACGCCCGCCGGCTATCGCGGGGACGGGGTGTTCGACAATTTCTGGAAGCTGATCGAACGCTGGAAGATCACCTTCATCATCACCGTGCCGACCGCGGTTTCGGCGCTGATGCAGCGCCCGGTGGATGCGGACGTGTCCAGCGTGAAAACCTCGTTCTCGGGCTCGGCGCCGATGCCGCTGGAACTGTTCCGCCGCTTCGAAAGCGCCTCGAACGTCACCATCGTCGAGGGCTACGGCCTGACCGAGGCCACCTGTCTGGTCAGCGTGAACCCGGTGGATGGCGAGAAAAAGGTGGGCTCGGTCGGCATCCGCTTTCCCTATACCGAGATCCGCATCATGCGGCAGGCCAATGGCGAGCCGGTGGAATGCGCCACCGACGAGGTGGGCGAGATCTGCGTGTCGAACCCCGGCGTGAACGCACCCGAGACCTATACCGAGTTGGACAAGAACAAGGACCTCTACTACTACGGCAAGTTCCTGCGCACCGGCGATCTTGGCCGGATGGATGCCGACGGATACCTGTGGATCACCGGCCGCGCCAAGGACCTGATCATCCGCGGCGGGCACAATATCGACCCGGCCGAGATCGAGGACGCGCTGCTGGCGCACAAGGACGTGGCCTTTGCCGGGGCGATCGGGCAGCCCGACGCCCATGCCGGCGAAATCCCCTGCGCCTATGTCGAGCTGATCGCCGGCGGCACCGTCACCGCCGAGGAGCTGCGCGAGCATTGCAAGATCCACGTCCACGAACGCGCCGCCCAGCCCAAGTATGTCGAGATCCTGGACGAGCTGCCCAAGACCGCCGTGGGCAAGGTGTTCAAGCCCGACCTGCGCAAGCGCGCGATCACCCGCGTCTACAACGCCGCGCTGGAAGAGGCCAAGCTGAACGCCCGCGTCGTCGAGGTGATCGACGACAAGAAACGCGGCCTCGTCGCGCAGGTCGAACGCACCGGCGTTCTGCACGACGACGAGGTGGGCCACGTGCTGGGCGCCTTTACCCGGCCGTGGGACTGGGTCGAATAGGCGCCGGCCGATTGGCTACGGAAAAGGCCGCCCATCGGGGCGGCCTTTGTTTTTGGTGCAGAGCGGGTCTACTCCAGCACGAACTGGTAGCTGGCCGGCACGTATTCGAACCCGTCGTCGCGGGTTTCGACGAAGCCGATGGCCGGGAACGGCATGTGGTAGCCGACAAAGGGCACCTTGTCGGCGGCCATCATGTCCAGCATCCGGCGGCGGGTGGCGGCGGCGGTGGATTTGTCCATGTCGAACCTGACCTCCCAATCGGGATAGGCCAGCGACCAGACATAGTGGTTGGCGAAATCCGCCCCCAGCACCAGCTGCGCGCCGTCGCTTTCCAGCATATAGGCCATGTGGCCCGGCGTGTGCCCGAAGGCGTCCATCGCCGTGATGCCGGATGCGACGCTGCCGCCATCGTCGAGCATGGTCATGTTCTCGGCCAGCGGCCGGACGTTGTTTTCAAAGCCTTCGTTATCCATGCCGGCCCAGGCGTCGAACTCGGTCGTGCCGGTCAGGTAGGCGGCGTTGGCGAAGGTGGGGCTGCCATCGCTCATCAGCCCGCCGATATGGTCGCCATGCATGTGGGTGATCACCACCTTGTCGACCTGCTCGGGGCCGTAGCCCGCCGCCTGCAACGCGGCGGTGGTGCCCGCCGCGCTGAGCCCGGTGTCGAACAGGATCAGTTCCGAGCCGGTATTGACCACTGTCGGCGTAAAGAAGAATTGCGCCTTGTCGGTCGGGATCATGTTTGCGGCCGAGACCTCGGCGAATTCCTCGGGGCTGACATTCATGCCGAAGATGCCATGCGGCTCGGGCACGGTTCGGGTGCCGGCCAGCAGGGTCGTCACCTCGAACCCGCCCAGTCTGATGCGGTTGAATTGCGGCATGGCGATGCCCATCATCTCGGCCGCGGCAAGGGCCGGGCTGGCTGCCGCGGCGGCAACCGGCAGCGCGGCCGCCGAGGCCAGCACGCTGCGGCGGGTCAGTTTGGGATTGGTCATTGCGGGACTCCTCTGTTGAACCGGGTCAAGGTCGTGATACGGGGATCGCGCGCCCCTGTCCTGCGATGCCGCGCGTCCCGTGTGCCCTGACGTGGGGTTAAGATAGGCGGTGCCGCCCGCCCGTCCAGTGGTGTCGGGAGGTGCGGGATTTGTTCGGGGGACGTTTTCGGGATGCTCCTGCCCGGAACAGCCGCGCAGCGGCCCGGGCATCGCACGGCCGCCCCCCGGTCGGGCGATTGGCTGCCGCAGGCACTCCGTTTCGAGGGGGGATGTGGCGGCAAGATAAATTACCAGCCACAAATGTCGGATCGCCCGAACGCGGCCGTGCGATGCCCTCTGTCGCGCTCAACCTGACATACCGGCCCCAGGGTGCCAGCCCTGTCCGACGCGCCCCGGAACCGCGCGGTTTCTGGACAAATCCGCGCGGGTGTGCGATGGCCCGCGCCAACAGGAGACATCCCGATGACAACCACCCGTTTCGCCCCGTCGCCCACCGGCCATATCCATGTGGGCAACCTGCGCACCGCGCTGATGAACTATCTGATCGCCCGCAAGGCCGGCGGCACATTCATCCTGCGGATCGACGACACCGACCAGGAACGCTCGAAACAGGAATATATCGACCAGATCCAGCGCGACCTGGAATGGCTGGGGCTGACCTGGGACCGTATCGAATACCAGTCGAAACGGCTGGACCGCTATGCCGAGGCCGCCGACCGCCTGCGCGACATGGGCCGGTTCTATGAGGCGTTCGAGACACCCACCGAACTGGATCTCAAGCGCAAGAAGCAGCTCAACATGGGCAAGCCGCCGGTTTACGACCGCGCGGCGCTGGCGCTGGCGCAGGCGGAAAAGGACAGGCTGCGTGACGAACGCGGGCCGGGCGTGTGGCGTTTCAAGCTGGATCACGAGCGGATCGAGTGGGAGGACGGCATCCTTGGCCCGATCTCGATCGACGCGGCCAGCGTCAGCGACCCGGTGCTGATCCGGGCCGACGGGCAGGTGCTCTATACCATCGCCTCGGTGGTGGACGATACCGAGATGGGCGTGACCAACGTGGTGCGCGGCTCGGACCACGTGACCAACACCGCGACCCAGATCCAGATCATCCGCGCGCTGGGCGGCACCGTACCCGCCTTTGCCCACCATTCGCTGCTGACCGGCCCGCAGGGCGAGGCGCTGTCGAAACGCCTTGGCGCGCTGTCGATCAGGGATCTGCGCGAACAGGGAGTGGAGCCGATGGCGCTGCTGTCGCTGATGGCGCGGCTGGGGTCGTCCGATCCGGTGGAACTGCGGCTGTCGCTGGACGAGCTGGCGGACGGCTTCGATATCACGCGTTTCGGTTCCGCGCCCACGAAATTCGACGAGCGTGACCTGTTTCCGCTGACCGCGCATTACCTGCAGCAGCAGCCGCTGTCCGAACTGGCCGGCGAGATCGCCGCGCTGGGCGTGCCGGACGATCTGGCCGAGCGGTTCTGGACCGTGACGCGCGACAACATCACCACGCGGGCCGATCTGGCCGGCTGGTGGGCGATGTGCCGCGACGGCGCCACCCCTGTGGTGGCCGACGAGGACCGCGATTTCGTGAAACAGGCGCTGACCATGCTGCCCGCGCCGCCCTTTGCCGACGATACATGGGCCACCTGGACCGCGGCGGTGAAAGAGGCGACGGGCCGCAAGGGCAAGGGGCTGTTCATGCCGCTGCGGCTGGCGCTGACGGGGCAGAAATCGGGGCCCGACATGGGCGATCTGATGCCGCTGTTGCAGAAGGTGCCACAGGTCGGCTGAGCCCGCACCGCCCATGCAAATAAAAAAGGCCCGCACATATGGCGGGCCTTTTCGATCTTTGGGACCAGGCGATCAGTTCGCGCAGGCGCGGATCTTCTCGATATCCGGGCCGTTCGGCGTGCGGCCAAGGTTGAACGGCGCCGAGGCGTCGCGCCACTTGGCGTAATCGGCCAGGTATTCCAGCTGGCTCAGATAGACCTTGGCGGAATCGGGGTTCTCGCAGGCGGTCTGCTCGATCACCGCGTTGGCCATTTCCTGAACCCGGGCCAGCGTCTCGTCGTCATAGCGGGTGATCTCGACACCGGCGTCCTGGAACTGCTGGTAGGCTTCGGTGGCGCGCTTCTCGGTGAAGGACAGCGACCAGACCAGGTTTGCCTGTGCCGCGATCTTCAGGTCTTCCTGCGTTTCGGGCGACAGGGCATCCCAGGACGTCTTGTTGATCATCACGCCGAACAGCGATGCGGACTGGTGCCAGCCCGGCGTCGCCCAGAACTTGGTGACCTGGTGGAAGCCGCCCGAGAAATCGACGTTGGGGGTCGAGAATTCGGCCCCGTCGATCACGCCGCGTTCGAGCGACTGATAGATTTCGCCACCGGCCATCGAGACCTGGCTGCCGCCGAGCTGTTCCAGCAGGCGGCCCTGTTCGAGACCCGACAGGCGCAGGCGCTTGCCCTTCAGGTCGTCGAGGGTGACGATCTTTTCGTTGGTGCGGAAACCGGATTCGTTGTTGGTCACGCCATAGGGCAGGTAGACCATGCCGAACTGGCCGTAGATCTCGTTGTAAAGCTCGGCACCGCCCCACTGTTCGATCCAGTTGACGTAATCGACCGCGTTGAACAGGCTGGCCGTGGTTGCCAGCGGCGAGAAGGCCGAGTTGCGGCCCGCCCAGTAGCCGGGCCAGTCGCCGCCGGCCTGGATGGTGCCGGATTCGACCGCGCCGAAAACCTCGCCCGCGGGCACCAGCGCGCCGCCTTCGAAGAATTCGATGGTCAGGGCGTCGCCCGTCAGCTTGTTGGCAAGCTCGACAAAGTGCTTGTCGATCTCGATCAGCTCCAGCGAGCTGGGCCAGGTGGTCGTCATGGTCCAGCTTTCCTGCGCGAGCGATTGCGTCGCCATCCCCGCCGCCAGCGCGGCGCCTGCGATCAGTGTTCTCTTCAATGTCATTTTCTTCCTCCTCAGGTTACTTGGAATAAAGTGTTTCCGGCAGCCACGTGACCAGCTGCGGAAACAGGGCAATGGCCAGGCACATCAGCACGATCAGCCCGATGAAGGGCAGCACGCCGACGATGATCTGCGATGTCTTCACCGACCTGGGGGCGATGGCCCGCAGGTAGAACAGGGCGTATCCGAAGGGCGGTGTCAGGAACGAGGTCTGCAGGACGACCGACATCAGCACGACGAACCACAACAGGCTGACATCCATCTCCTGCACGATGGGCAGGAAGATCGGGAAGGACAAAAGCACGATCCCGGTCCAGTCGAGGAACGCGCCGAGGACGAAGACGATGAACATCATCATCGTGATCAGCATCCACGGTGCCATGTCGAGGTTGCGGATGATCTCCTGCGTGGCGCGCAGGCCGCCGGTGATGTTGAACACCCCGGTAAAGGCGGTCGCGCCGATCACGATGAACAGGATCATCGCCGAGGTGCGCCCGGTTTCCAGCATCGCGCTGTAAAAGCTTGCCCAGGTGAACTTGCGCCGCAGGATCACGATCAACAGCGCGAGCGCCGCACCGATGGCCGACGCCTCGGTGGCGGTGGCGATCCCCGCCAGCAACGAACCGAGGATGCCGAGGATCAGCACCAGCGGCGGCACCGCCTCGATCGCCAGCATCCGCAGCAGCGCGGGCTTGCTGATCTTCTCGTCCGGCTCTACCGCCGGCGCCATGTCGGGGCGCACGACCGCGACGAGGAACACCCAGACCGCGTAAAGCAGGCCCAGAACCACGCCCGGTATCATCGCCCCGGCGAACAGCTCACCGACCGACAGGGGCGAATAGCTGGCCATCAGGATCAGCATGATCGAGGGCGGGATGAGAATCCCCAGGCAGCCCGAGGCGGCGATGACCCCGGTGGTCAGCGTCGGGCTGTAGCCGTATTGCAGCATCGGGCGCAGCGCCATGACGCCCATCACCGTGATCGAGGCGCCGATGATCCCCGTGGTCGCAGCCAGCAGGATCGAGATGAACACCACCGCCAGCGCCAGCCCGCCACGGACATTCGACATCAATAACCGAAGCGATTCGAACATCTTGTCGGTCACGCCCGAGTCGGACAGGAAGCGGGCCATCAGGATGAACAGCGGAATGGCGATAAGCGTGAAATTGTCCAGCACATCGCCGAATATCCGGTTGATCACGATGCCCAACACCATCGGCTTGCCCGCGATCAGCGCGCCCAGAACGGCGGTTCCGCCCAGAACGAAAGCCAGCGGATGACCCATGAAAAGGCCGAGCAACAGCAGGCCGGACATGGCCAGCGCAATGAATTCAGGCGTCAACGGGCATCTCCTGGCGGTTGAGAACGATCTTTAGGAATTCGGAAATGCCCTGCACCAGCAGCAGCGCCGCCGCCACGGCCATCGCCATCTTCAGCGGGTAGACGGGCAATTGCACCGATCCGTATGTCGTTTCGCCCTGCGCATAGGACCGCATGGCGAATTCGTAGGATCGCGTCATGAAGACCCAGGCGAAGGGAAAGAAGAAGATCACGTATCCCGCCGCCTCGACCCAGCGCCGCGTGCCCGGTTTCAGGGTCTCGGTCACCAGGTCGACCCGCACGTGGGACTGGTGGCGCAGCGCGTAGCCCCCGAGCATGACGAAATAGAAGCCGTAAAGCTGCTTGGTCACGTCGAACGCCCAGCGGGTCGGATCGCTCAGCGCATAGCGCATGAACACGTCATAAATGATGATCGCGGCGAAGATGAGGGCGACGACCGATACGATGCGACCGACAGTTTCGTTCACCCGGTCGATGATCCGTATAATCATGGCAGCCCTCCCTTGCCGGGACCTTATTGGCTGTCTTTGACAGTGACAAGCAGATTTGATTTGCCGTCCAAGGTGTGTCCGGCGACCCTGTTGCCAGCGCTTTTCAGTGCCGGAAAATCGCGCCGGACTGCTGCTTTTGTCATCAGGGGCGGGCGGTTTCGCGGGACGGTTCGGGCCCGGTCGGGCGCCCGCCGGGGGCGGTCTGCGACGTCGTTGCGCATCGGGGCATTAACCGCGGTCAATGCGTCGTCGGGGGGAATCGGGTCAGCTTCGGGATGTCGGGGCCTTTCAGGGCGCAAGCCGGGGGGCGCTGTCATGTTCAGCCCGGAGGACCACAGATGACCGATCAATCCACGCCGCCGACCGATCCGGCGCAAGAGCTTTCGTCCCGGTTTCCGTCGGCCTACACGATCCTGTTCCTTCTGATCGTGCTGGTCGCGGTGCTGACCTGGATCATCCCGGCCGGCCAGTACGACCGGGTGATGAACGAGGAGGTCGGTCGCGAAGTGGCCGTCGCCGGCACCTATCAGCAGGTCGATCCGAACCCGCAGGGCTTCGTCGCGGTGATGCTGGCGCCGATTGCGGGGTTCTACGATCCCGACAGCTATGCGGCGAACGCCATCGACGTTGCGCTTTTCATCCTGTTCCTGGGCGGGTTCCTCGGCGTGGTGAACGCCACCGGCGCGATCGACACCGGGATCAGAACGGCGATGTCCGCGATGAAGGGACACGAGATCTGGATGATCCCGATCATGATGTGCCTTTTCGCGCTGGGCGGCACGACCTATGGCATGGCCGAAGAGACGCTTGCCTTCTACGCGATCCTGATCCCGGTCATGATCGCCGCGGGCTATGATGCGGTGACGGGGGTCGCGATCATCCTGGTCGGGGCGGGGATCGGCGTGCTCGGCTCGACGATCAACCCCTTCGCCACGGTCATCGCCTCGAACGCGGCGAGCATCCCCTTTACCGAGGGCATGATCCTGCGGCTGGTGATCCTGCTGGGCGGGCTGGCGATCTGCGCGGCCTATGTCATGCGCTATGCGCACCGGGTCAAGGCCGATCCCGCGCGCTCGGTCGTGGCCAAGCAGGCCGAGGCGCACCGGAAGTTCTTTCTGAAGGACGCGGCCGGGGAAAAGACCGAGGCCGCGCTGAGCGGCACGCAGAAGATCGTCCTGGTGATCTTTGCCGTCACCTTCGCGGTGATGATCTGGGGCGTGTCCAGCCAGGGCTGGTGGATGGCGCGGATGGGCGCGCTGTTCTTTGGCGCGGCCATCGTCATCGGGGTGGTGGCGCGGCAGGGCGAAAAGCAGCTGACCGGCAATTTCGTCGACGGCGCGCGCGACCTTCTGGGCGTCGCGCTGGTCGTGGGGCTGGCGCGCGGCATCGTCGTGATCATGGAGCAGGGGCTGATCGCCGACACGATCCTGCACGGCGCCGAACAGTCGCTTGCCGGGCTTGGCGACTTTGCCTTCATCAACCTGATGTTCTGGATCGAGATCGGCATGAGCTTTTTCGTCCCGTCCTCGTCCGGCCTTGCGGTGCTGTCGATGCCGATCCTGGCGCCGCTTGCCGATTTCGCCGGCGTCGGCCGCGACCTGGTGGTCACCGCCTACCAGTCGGCGAACGGGCTGGTGAACCTGATCAACCCGACCTTCGCGGTGGTCATCGGCGGGCTTGCCATCGGGCGGGTGTCCTATGACCGCTGGATCGTCTTCATCTGGCCGCTGATGCTGATCCTGCTGGTGTTCATCTCGGCCGCGCTGAGCGTCGGCGCGCTGTTCTGAAAGGGAGGTCCGACATGACCGGCCACCAACTCGGGGTCCATTCCGAAAGCGGCACGCTGCGGCAGGTGATCATCTGCCGCCCCGGGCTGGCGCATCGGCGCCTGACCCCGGACAATTGCGAGGAACTGCTGTTCGACGACGTGTTCTGGGTCAAGCAGGCGCAGAAGGATCACGACGCCTTTGCCGAAGCGATGCGCGGCGAGGGTGTCGAGGTGCTGGAAACCGGCGCGATGCTGGCCGAGGTGCTGGACAACCCCGAGGCCCGCAAATGGGTGCTGGATAACCGCATATCGGCCAGCCATGTCGGCGTCGGGATGCAGCGGGAGTTGCGGGACTGGATGGACACCCTGCCGGGGGCGGCGCTGTCGGACTACCTGATCGGCGGGCTGACAGTGGGCGATCTGCCGTTCGAGGCGACAGGCATGTTCGGCAGCTACCTGGGCTATCACGGCTTCATCCTGCCGCCGCTGCCGAATTTCCTGTTCACCCGCGACAACTCGGCCTGGATATATGGCGGCGTCACGCTGAACCCGATGTATTGGCAGGCGCGGCGCCCGGAAACCCTGCTGACCGCGGCGATCTACCGCTTCCACCCGAACTTCGCCGGCAGGGCCGAGGTGATCTGGGGCGATCCGCTGGCCGATCACGGGCTTGCCACGCTGGAAGGCGGCGACCAGATGCCGGTCGGCGACGGGCTGGTGCTGATCGGCATGGGCGAGCGGACCTCGCCGCAGGCGGTGGGGCTGCTGGCGCAGGCGCTGTTCGACCAGGGCCGGGCCGAGCGGGTCATCGCCTGCCAGATGCCCAAGGCGCGGTCGGCCATGCATCTCGATACGGTCTTTACCTTCTGCGGCGGCGATATCGTCACCAGCTTCAAGGAGGTCGCCGACGAGATGACCTGCTATGACCTGCACCCGGGCGAAGGGGACAGGCCGCTCGACATGCGCCATGATCCCCGCCCGATGTTCGATGTCGTGGCCGAGGCGATGGGGTTCAAGCGGCTGAAGGTCGTGGCAACCGGCGGCAGCGATCCGTTCGAACAATCGCGCGAACAGTGGAACGACGGTAACAACGTGCTGGCGCTGCGCCCAGGGCTGGTCATGGGCTATGACCGCAACGACGACACCAATGCCGCCCTGCGCGCCGAGGGCATCGAGGTGATCGAACTGCCCGGCGCCGAACTGGGGCGCGGGCGCGGCGGCAGCCGCTGCATGTCCTGCCCCACGATCCGCGACCCGGTCTGAGGAGGCACCGCATGGCTTACAACCTGAAAAACCGTCATTTCCTGACCCTGCGCGATTTCACGCCGCAGGAAATCGCCTTCCTGCTGAAGCTTTCGGCCGACCTGAAGGCCGCCAAGTATGCCGGCACCGAGGTGCCGATGCTCAGGGGCAGGGAAATCGCGCTGATCTTCGAAAAGGACAGCACCCGCACCCGCGTCGGATTCGAGGTGGCGGCCCACGATCAGGGCGCGACCGTCACCTACCTGGGCCCCTCGGGCAACCACATGGGCCACAAGGAGACCGTCAAGGATACCGCCCGCGTGCTGGGCCGCGTCTATGACGCGATCGAGTATCGCGGCTTCGGGCAGGAGGTGGTGCAGACCCTGGCCGAATGGTCGGGCGTGCCGGTGTATAACGGGCTGACGGACGAATTCCACCCGACCCAGATCCTTGCCGATTTCCTGACCATGCAGGAACATTCCGAAAAACCCCTGCGCGAGATTGCCTATTGCTTCATGGGGGACGCGGGCAACAACATGGGCGACAGCCTGCTGATCGGCGGCGCCAAGATGGGCATGGACGTGCGGCTTTGCGCGCCGGAAAGCCTGTGGCCCGGCGCGGACATCAGCGACGAGGCGCAGGAGATCGCGGCGGAAACCGGTGCGCGGATCACCCTGACGCAGGACGTGGACGAGGCCGTGGAGGGGGCCGATTTCATCTATACCGATGTCTGGGTGTCGATGGGCGAGGGCAAGGAGAAATGGGCCGAACGCATCGAGCTTCTCAAACCCTACCAGGTCACCGCGCAGGTCATGGCAAAGACCGGCAACCCGCGCACGAAGTTCATGCATTGCCTGCCTGCCTTCCACAATGCCGACACCGCCGTCGGCAGGGAGATAAAGGAACAGTTCGGCCTCGACGCGATGGAAGTGACCGAAGAGGTGTTCGAAAGCCCCGCCTCGATCGTCTTCGACCAGGCCGAGAACCGGATGCACACGATCAAGGCGGTGCTTGTCGCCACGCTGGGGGGCTGAGGATGCTGGTCGTGGCAGCACTTGGCGGAAATGCGCTGCTGAAACGGGGCGATCCGCTGACCGCCGAAAACCAGCGCGCCAATGTCCGCCATGCCGCCGATGCGCTGGCCCGCATCGTCCGGGCGGGGCACCGGCTGGTCGTGACCCACGGCAACGGCCCGCAGGTGGGGCTGCTGGCGCTTCAGGGCGCGGCCTACAAGCCCGACGAGGCCTATCCGCTGGACGTGCTGGGGGCCGAGACCGGCGGCATGATCGGCTACATGATCGAGCAGGAGCTGGAGAACGCGCTGGATCACGCGCACCCGGTCGCCACGCTGCTGACGCAGGTCGTCGTGGACGGGCGCGACCCGGCCTTTAGCAAGCCGACGAAGTTCATCGGCCCGGTCTATGACCGCGACGAGGCCGAGGCGCGCGCGCGGGCCGCCGGCTGGACCATCGCGCAGGATGGCGACAAGTGGCGGCGCGTCGTGCCCTCGCCCGCGCCGCAGGAAATCCCCGATATCCGCGTGCTGCGGCTTTTGCTGGATCAGGGGGTGATCGTGATCTGCACCGGCGGCGGCGGTATTCCCGTGTTGCGCCGGCCCGATGGCAGCCTGACGGGCATCGAGGCGGTGATCGACAAGGATGCCGCCAGCGCCCTTCTGGCGCGGGAACTGGGGGCCGACGCCCTGCTGCTGCTGACGGATGTCGACGCGGTCTATCGCGGTTTCGGCACCGGGGAAGAGGCGGCGATCGGGGTGCTGACCCCCGAGGAGGCCCGCGCGCTGGATTTGCCCGCCGGGTCCATGGGGCCCAAGGTCAGGGCCGCGGCGGATTTCGCCAGCCGGGGCGGGCTGGCCGGGATCGGGCGGCTGGACCAGGCCACGGATATACTGGAAAATCGCGCCGGCACCCGCGTGACCGCCGGCGCCCGTTGAGGAAAGGAAAGACCATGCCACGCCTGAAGGACAAGATCGCACTTATCACCGGAGGGGCCGCCGGTATCGGCCTTGAGACCGCAAGGCTTTTCGTGAAGGAGGGCGCGCGCGTGGCGCTTGTCGACCTGCGCGAGGAGGATCTGAAGAAGGCCGCCGAAAACCTTGGGGACAAGGCCGACGTGCTGACCGTGGCCGCCGACGTGTCGTCCGCCGAGGATGCCGCCCGCTATGTCCGCGAGACGGTGGAGCGTTTCGGCCGCATCGACATCTTCTTCAACAATGCCGGGATCGAGGGCAAGGTCGCCCCGCTGGTCGAGCAGAAGATCGAGGATTTCGACCGCGTGATCGCCGTCAACGTGCGCGGCCCCTTCCTTGGGCTTCAGAACGTGCTGCCGGTGATGATGGAGCAGAAATCCGGCAGCATCATCAACACCTCCTCGGTCGCGGGGCTGAAGGGCAGCCCCGACCTTGCCCCCTATATCACCTCGAAACACGCGGTTGTGGGCCTGACGCGCGCCGCGGCCGTCGAAGCGGCGCGGGCCAATGTGCGGGTCAACTCGGTCCATCCCTCGCCGGTGAACACGCGCATGATGCGTTCGCTCGAAGAGGGGTTCAGCCCCGGCCACGGGACCGAGGTCAAGGACCAGCTGACCACGACCATCCCGCTGGGCCGCTATGGCGAAAGCGCCGATATCGCCAATCTCGTGCTTTTCCTCGCCTCCGACGACTCGGCCTTCATCACCGGCGCGCAATACCCGGTGGACGGGGGCATGGCCGCGACGTGACGGGGACACGCCCAAGGGGCCGCCCATGCAGGACGTAGCGCCGGATACCGACGCCCCGGATACCGGGCAGGCCGGCGGGGCGATCGTTGCGATCCGTGGCGGGATCGTGGACGTGGCCTTTGCGGGCCAGATTCCGCGCATCGACAGCCTTGTCCTTGCCGGCGGCGTGCCGATGGAGGTCGCCTCGGTGGTGGGTGATGGCATCGTGCGCTGCATCGCGCTGGGCGGTGTCGGCGGGCTGGCGCTGGGCACCCCGGTCACCGATACCGGCGCGGAAATCACGGTTCCGGTGGGCGCTGCGGTGCTTGGCCGGATGCTCGACATGTTCGGTGCGCCGCTCGACGGCCTGCCCGCGCCCGAGGCCGAGGACCACCGCCCGATCCACGCGGCACCGCCGCACCTGTCCGACCGGGTGCTGCGCGCCAGCGTGCTTGAGACCGGGATCAAGGCGATCGACCTGCTTTCGCCCATCGAACGCGGCGGCAAGACCGGGCTTTTCGGCGGTGCGGGCGTGGGCAAGACGGTGCTGTTGAGCGAACTGATCCACAACACGGTCGAGCATCACCACGGCGTCAGCCTGTTCTGCGGCATCGGCGAACGCTCGCGCGAGGCCGAGGAACTCTGGCGCGAGATGGGCGAAGCGGGCGTGCGCGACCGGATGGTGATGCTGTTCGGCCAGATGAACGAGGCGCCGGGCGTGCGGTTCCTTGTCGGCAAGTCCGCCCTGACGATGGCCGAGTATTTCCGCGACACGCGCGGGCAGGACGTGCTGGTGCTGATCGACAACATCTTCCGCTTCGTGCAGGCGGGGTCGGAACTGTCCGGGCTGCTGGGCCGGATGCCCAGCCGCGTGGGATACCAGCCGACGCTGGCGACCGAACTGGCCGAACTGGAGGAGCGCATCGCCTCGACCCGCAAGGGCGCGATCACCTCGATCCAGGCGGTCTATGTCCCGGCCGACGATTTCACCGACCCCGCGGCGGCGCATATCTTTTCGCATCTTTCGGCCTCGGTCGTGCTGTCGCGCAAACGCGCGAGCGAGGGGCTCTATCCGGCGGTCGATCCGCTGGCCTCGGCCTCGGTCATGCTGACGCCGAACGTGGTGGGGCAGCGCCACTACGACATCGCGCGCGCCGTGCGCCGGACGCTGGCGGAATACGAGGACCTGCGCGACATCATCGCCATGCTGGGGATCGAGGAACTGTCGGCGCATGACCGCGCGGTCGTTGCCCGTGCCCGGCGGCTGGAGCGGTTCCTGACCCAGCCCTTCTTTACCGTCGGGGCCGCCGCGGGGACGGCGGGCAGGCTGGTTCCCGTCGCCGACACGCTGGATGGCTGCGAAGCGATCCTGTCCGAGACCCGCTTTGATCGCCCCGAAAGCGCCTATTACATGATCGGCGGCCTGAAAGAGCTTGCGGAGGGCACGGCATGAGCATGGCACCCGACATGCAGGTCCACCTGCGCCTGCCCTCGGAGGTGCTGTTCGAAGGCACCGCCGCGCGTCTGCGGGCCGAGGCCGAGGACGGCGCCTTCGGCATCCTGCCCAACCATGTCGATTTCGTCACGGCCCTTGTGCCCTCGGTCATCCTGCTGACGCAGCCCGACGGGCGGGAGCGGTTCTTCGGTATCGACGAGGGGCTGCTGGTCAAGAAGGGGCATACCGTGGAAATCGCCGCGCGGCGCGGGATCGAAAGCGCCGATCTCGACAGCCTGCGCGACCGCGTGGCCAGCAGCTTTGCCCGGCTCGAGGACGAGGAGCGCGTGGCGCGCGCCGCGCTTTCGCGGCTCGAGGCCGACATGGTGCGCCGTTTCGCCAGCCTGAGGAAGATGCAGCCATGAGCGACGAGGACGACCGTTCCGCCAGCGAGATCGGCCGCCGCGCAGGCCGGATGAAAGCGGCGCGCGACAATCCCGGCCCCAGCCCGCTGCGCGGCTTCGGCACGTTCGGTATGATCGGGTGGTCCGTCGCCGTTCCGACAGTGGGCGGCGCGCTGCTGGGGCTGTGGCTGGACCGGGTGGCGCCGCAGGAATTTTCCTGGACGCTGGCGCTTTTGCTTGGCGGCGTGGTCGTGGGCGCGTTCATCGCCTGGGGCTGGATTCGAAAGGAAGGAGACTGACATGATCGTTCTTGACTGGACATTGCTGGTGCCCGGCCTGCTGGCCGGGGCCGCGGCGGCGGGCCTGTTCCTGGCCGGTCTGGCGGCCGGTATCCGGCTTGCCCTGCGCCGGGCGCGGCCGTCGCCGGTGCTGTTTCTCAGCGCCGCGCTGCGCATCGCCGCGGTGCTTGGGCTGGGCTGGTGGATCGCGGGGCTGGGGGCGCAGGCGCTGGCCGGGTTCGCGCTGGGCTTCGTCCTCATGCGCACGCTGGTCCTGGCGGTGATGCGCCCGGCCGGCGCGCGCAGGGCCCCGTCATGCAACTGACGCCAGACGACACGATCCTTCTTACCTTCTTCGGCATCGGGCTGAACGCCACGATCGTCAATACCTGGATCATCATGGCGCTGCTGACCGGGGTGTCGGCCCTGATCACCCGCAACCTGCGCCCGGACGTGCCGCCGAACCGCTGGCGCACCGCGCTCGAGGTCATGGTGGGCGGGATCGTCGGCCAGATCTCCGAGGTGACGCAGCGGCGCGATCCGCGCATCCTCTATTTCGTCGGCACGCTGTTCCTGTTCATCGTGACCGCGAACCTGCTGACGGTGGTGCCCGGCTTCGACACGCCGACCGCGTCGCTGTCGACCACGGCGGCGCTGGCGATTTCGGTGCTGGTGGCGGTGCCGGTCTTCGGGATCGGCAGCCGCGGCCTGGGCGGCTATCTGAAAACCTATGTCCAGCCCTCGGTCGTCATGCTGCCCTTCAACGTCATAAGCGAGGTGTCGCGCGGCATATCGCTGGCCATCCGCCTTTACGGCAACATCATGAGCGGCGCGGTCATCGCCGCCATCCTGCTGTCCATCGCGCCGTTCTTCTTTCCGGTCCTCATGGATATGCTGGGCCTGCTGACGGGCGTGATCCAGGCCTATATCTTCGCCATCCTCGCCACCGTCTACATTGCCACGGCCACGGCCGCACCCGATGCCCATCAGGACAAAAAGGACATGTCATGAGCGACCTTTCCATCATCGCCTTCATTTCGATCTTCACCGCCGGGCTGACCGTGTCCTTCGGCGCCCTTGGGCCCGCCCTGGGCGAGGGGCGGGCCGCGGCGACCGCGCTCAGCGCCATCGCGCAGCAGCCCGATGCCGCCCCGACCCTGTCGCGCACGCTGTTCGTCAGCCTTGCGATGATCGAATCGACGGCCATCTACTGTTTCGTCGTCGCCATGATCCTGATCTTCGCCAACCCGTTCTGGAACGCCGCGCTCGAGGCTGCGGCGCAAGGGGCAGGGGGCTGAGGCCGTGTCGATCGACTGGATCACGGTCGGCGCGCAGATCGTCAATTTCCTGGTCCTCGTGTGGCTGCTCAAGCGGTTCCTGTACCGGCCCATCCTCGACGGGATCGACGCGCGCGAGGCCGAGATCACCGCGCGCATGGGCGAGGCGGCGCAGATCGAGGCGGCGGCGCAGCAGCAGAAGGCCGAGTACGAGGAACGGATCGAGGCCCTGCAGGCCAGCCGCGCCGAAACGCTGGAGGCTGCCCGGCAGGAGGCCGAGAAGGAACGCAACGCGATGCTGACCGAGGCCCGCAGGCAGATGGACCACGAACAGGCCGAGCGCGCGGCGCAGCGCGCCGAGGATGCCCGCGCCTTCCGCGCCGAGCTGCAGAAATCGGCGGCCGAGGCGCTTTTGTCGCTGACCCGCAAGGCGCTGACCGACCTGGCGGACGAAACGCTGGAACGGCGCATCGTGGCGCGCGCCGCCGCGCGCCTGCCAGAGGTGACCGACAGGCTGCGTGGCGATGCGAAACAGGCGGTGGCCCTGACCCGCGATCCGCTGCCCGAGGAGGTGCGCGCCCACCTGCGCGATGCGCTGGATGCGGTGGCGCCCGGCGCCGCGCTGAGTTTCGAGACCGATCCCGTGCGATCGCCGGGGCTGAGCCTGACACTGGGCAGCGTGCAGGTGGACTGGACGATCGGCGACTACCTGGAAGACCTCGAGGCGATGCTGGACGAGTCCACGAACGGCGTGTCGGCCGGGGATCCCCGCGATGCCGGCTGACAGCCCCCCTGAAACTGGCGTGACCGAGCTGATCCAGAGGCTTCTGGACAGCCCGGCCCCGCCCCCGCGCGTCAGCGAGATGGGCCGGGTGAAGGAAGTGGCCGACGGCGTCGCCATCGTCACCGGGCTGACCTCGGCTTTGGCCGACGAGGTGCTGGCATTCGCCTCGGGCGTGCGTGGCATCGTCTTCGACCTGGAGCCGGGGCGGCTGGGTGTCGTCCTGCTGGGCCCCACCGAAAAGGTCGCCCCCGGAGAAAGCGTGCGCCGCACCCACCGGGTGATCGGCGTGCCGGTCGGCGCGGCGCTGCTGGGGCGGGTCGTCGATCCGACTGGCCGGCCGCGCGACGGGCAGGGGCCGCTCGACGCGACCCATGACCGGCCCATCGAAAGCCCGGCGCCCGGTATTCTCGACCGGCGGGCGGTGTCGCGGCCGCTGGCCACCGGGATCAGGGCGGTGGACGCGGCGGTGCCCGTGGGGATGGGCCAGCGCGAGCTGATCATCGGCGACCGGCAGACCGGCAAGACCTCGATCGCGGTCGATGCGATCCTCAACCAGCGCGATACCGGGGTGCATTGCATCTATTGCGCCATCGGCCAGCGGGGCGACGCGGTCGCCAAGGTCGTCGGCGCGATCCGCGAGGGCGGCATGATGGCGCGCACCGTCATCGTGGCGGCGGGCGACGAGGATGTGCCGGGCCTTGTCCACATCGCGCCCTATGCCGCGATGTCGATGGCCGAGGCCTTTGCCGCCAGGGGGCATGACGTGCTGCTGGTGCTGGACGACCTGACCCATCACGCCCGCGCCTATCGTGAGCTGTCGCTGCTTTTGCGCCGCCCGCCGGGGCGCGAGGCGTTTCCCGGCGACATCTTCTTTATCCACGCCCGGCTGCTGGAACGCGCGGGCCAGTTCGGCGAGGGGCGCGGTTCGATCACCGCGCTGCCGGTGGTCGAGACGCAGGCCGAGAACCTGTCGGCCTATATCCCGACCAACCTGATCTCGATCACCGACGGGCAGATCTATCTTTCGCCGCGTCTTGTCCGGCGCAACCAGTTCCCGGCGGTCGATCTGGGCGTGTCGGTCAGCCGTGTCGGGGGGAAGGCACAGGCGCGGGCCTTTCGCAAGGTCGCGGGCAACCTGCGCGTCACGCTTTCGCAATTCGAGGAACTGGAGGATTTCGCCCGCTTCGGCACGCGGCTGGACGAGGATACCCGGGCGCGGCTGGCGCGTGGGGCGGCGGTGCGCACCGCGCTGCGCCAGCCCGAGCGCGATCCGATGCCGGCCGCCGAACAGCTTGCCATCCTGCTGGCCGCGATGGAGGGCCTGCTGGACGGGCTGGACGAGGCCCGGGCGCTGCGCGCGATGGCCCGGGTCCGCGACGCCGTCGCCGGGGATGACAGCGGGCTTGCGGCAAGTATCGCGGCCGACGAGCCCCTGACCGACGAGTTGCGCGCCGCCGTGCTGGACAGGGCACGCCACGCCATCGGCCCGGCGGAAGGAGAGGGCGATGACGCAGACGCTTGAACGCCTCAGGCGGCGCACCGACACCATGAGCAGCATCCGCGGCATCGTGCGCACGATGAAGACGATGTCGGCGATCAACGCTGCCCCCTACGAACAGGCCGCCCGTGCCATCGGGGCGTATCGCGCCACGGTCCTGGACGGGCTGCACGCCTTCATCGCCGCGCACGGGGCGCTGCCGGCGGTCCCCGATGACGACAGGCCCCGGATCACGATCGCCTTCGGCTCCGATCACGGGCTGTGCGGCAACTACAACGAGGTGCTGGCCGACGAGGTTCTGCGCAGCACCGGCGATGGCCCGGCGCGGGTGATCTGTATCGGCGCGCAGATGGAGGACGCGCTTGCCGGGCAGGGCATCGCGTCCGAAACCGTGCTTTTGCCGCCGGCGAATGTCGACGGGCTGGGCCGGCTGGCCGGGCGTCTGATCACCCTGCTCGACGACATCCGGGGTGCGCAGGGGGCCGCCGGGATGACGGTGTCGCTGGTGTTCATGCAGCGGGCCGAGCATGGCCGGCAGGCGCCCGTGACGCGCAGGCTGCTGCCGCTCGACCCGGGCATGACCGGGGCGCTGGCGCAGCGCCCCTGGGCGTCGCGCAGCCTGCCGGGTTTTTCCCTGCCGCCCGGCCGGCTTCTGGCGGCGCTTGTCCGCAGCTTCCTTTTCGCCGAACTCTACGGCGCGGCAGCCGAGGCGCTGGTCACCGAGAACGCCGCGCGCCTGGCCCGTATGCAGCAGGCCGAACGCGCGATCGACGACCGGCGCGCGGAACTGGCCGGCGAGATGCGCCAGATGCGCCAGAGCGAGATCACTACCGAACTGCTGGATGTCATCATCGGCTTCGAGGCGCTGAAGACGCAGCGCGCCAGACGGCAGGACGAGGACGACACGCACACCGAACCGTGACGCATTTTGCGGCGGTCGCATTAACCGCTGTCAAAGCCAGCGGGGCAGGCGATGCTATCCTGACAGGCAGCACCCGATGCGGAGGCCGGAGATGCTTGTCAGATCCATCATGCGTTGCCCGGTGATCGCCGTCGGCCCCGCGACATCGGTCCGGGCCGTGGCGGCGCTGATGAAGGAATGGGATATCGGCGCCGTGGTGATCTGCGAGGCGGGGCAGGTCACGGGCATCGTCACCGACCGGGATATCGTGACGCGTTGTTTCCCGAATGTCCCTTCGGATGAGCCCATCGCCGCCATCATGACGCGCGACGTCGCCACCTGCCGCCCCGGTCAGACCGTGCGCGAGGCGGCGAACCGCATGGGCGACCTGCAAATCCGGCGGCTGGTGGTCGTCGATGGCACCGGCGCCGTTGGCATGATCACGCTGGGCGACATCGCCAATGACGCCGACGAGGAACTGGCGGGGCAAACGCTGGGCGAGGTGGTCGAAACGCGCTGAGCCTATTGCGGCCGGCGCAGCAGGATTTCTTCGCGGAACCGGGCAAGGTCGATCTCTGCAAGCGCGCTCAGCCTGTCCAGATCGGGAAGGTAAATATCGTGATCGTCGGGATGGGCGATCAGCCCGTCGCGTTCGAACCGGCGCATGGTGCGGCACACATGCACGTTGCTCAACCCGGCGAATTCGCCCAGCCTGTGCTGGGTCATCGGCAGGTGAAAGCGACCGTTCCGCGCCATGCCGATCTGCTCCAGCCGGACATAGAGTTCCAGCAGCGCATAGGCGACGCGGCAGGCGCCGCTGCTCCGGCCCATGCGCAGCAACAGCTCGGAGGTGCGCGCCTGCGTCGTCACCAGCATCGCCGCCAGCACCCCCCGCAGCGCGGCGTGTTCCGGCTCGGGGCCGTTGACGTGCTCCAGCGGTATGGCGAGATAGCTGATGTCGGTCAGCGCCCCGACCGTGAAGGCCGCGACAGGCGCGATCTCGGCCCCGATCAGCGCGAAATCGCCCGGCAGCATCACGTCGATGATCTGTGCGCCGCCCTCGGGCATGGTCTTGGACAGGGCCGCCCAGCCCTCCAGCAGCAGCATGGAGTAATCCGCGTATCCCGATTCCTGCACGACGCTTTGTCCCTTGGCGGCCTTTCGGATGGCATGTTTCGGGCGCAGGGCGATATAGGCGTCGACAACCGACAGACGGTCGGCATCCCGGAAAGCAGTTGGTAGATTTCCGCTGATCTGCATGATGATGTCGCTCCAGCTCCGAACACTACACGATCGCGACGGATTCGCCCGGGTCGGCCATTTCCCGTAAGCGGAAACATGCCTGTCAACCCGGCCGGTGCAAACCGGCGCCGGTCCGGCATCCCGGTTGCGGCCGGACGTTGCCCGGCGGTGTCCGCCTGGCGGACACGTGCTCGGCGCGATGCTTCGGGCAGGGCGGTTTTGGGTATTCTGCCCGGACAGCTTGTGGGAGGAGCAGGGTGGAAACGCGCACTCTCTGTCTTCGCGCGGGCCGTCCGGCATTCGGTTGCCCCGTTCACGGGGCGCGGGTGTCGTGATGGGGCCGGCCGCGAAGAAGATCATATCGAACGGCTTGCTCGGCCTGGCCGGGATCTGTTTCCTGTTCGGCACCGGGGTTACCGTCGCCGATGTCGTGCTGCGCGCGGTCGCCGGCACGAATGTGCCCGCCGCGATCGAGCTTACCTCGCTGTCCATCGGGCTGGGCGCGCTGCTGTCGATGCCGGTCTGCTACGCCCAGCGTACCCACGTGACGGCGAAATTGCTGTCCGAGGTCTCGCCCCTGCGGTTCGCCTATCCGCTCGGCATCGTCGGCGCGGCGGTGTCGGTCGTGTTCGCGGCGCTTCTTCTCTGGGTGGTGGGCAGCAATGCGCTGTCCAAGCTCGGCTCGCCCGAGACCACGGCGGATCTGGGGTTGCCGATGCCGGTCCTGCTGCTGGCCGTGACGGCCGCGCTGGCCGCCGGGCTTGTCGCGGCGGTGGCGGGGCTGCGTTTTGCGCTGCGCAATGAAAGGGACAGGTGGTGAGCGGGCTTTTGCTGGGCGGTCTCGGGTTTGCCGCCGCGATCTTCATGATATTTCTCGAAATTCCCGTGGCGGTCGCGCTGGGGCTTGTGGGGATCGTCGGATCGGGGCTGATCATCGGCTTTTCCGGGGCCGTGGCCATCGGGGCAACGACGGTCTGGGACAGCCTGACCAATTACACGCTGACGATGCTGCCGCTGTTCGTGATGATGGGCAACCTTGCCGCCCATAGCGGGCTGTCGACAAGGCTTTACCAGTCCATGTCGGTGCTGATCGGGCATCGCCGCGGCGGTCTGGCGCTGGCCACGATCGGGGCCTCGGCGGGGTTCGGGATGATATCCGGCTCGTCGCTGGCGACGACGGCCACGATGGGGCGCATCGCCCTGCCCGAGATGCGTGAGGCGGGGTATTCCAAATCGCTTTCGGCGGGGTCGGTCGCGGCGGGCGGGACGCTGGGCATTCTGATCCCGCCCTCGACCGTTCTGGTCATCTATGCCTTCATCGCCGAGCAATCCATCCGCGATCTGCTGCTGGCGACCGCCGGGCCGATCGTCCTGGCCGTGCTGCTCTATTGCCTGGCGATCTGGGTGCCGATCTGGCTGGGCTGGTCGGTCGCGCCGCAGCGCGCCCGCGCCGAGGGCGCCGAGCGCCGCGATGCCGTGAAGGAGCTTGCGCCGCCGGTTGGCATCTTCGCCCTGATCATGGGCGGGCTGTATTCCGGCGTGTTCACCGCGAACGAGACCGCGGCCATCGGCGCCGCCGTGGTTCTGGGCTACGGGGTTCTGACCCGCCGGCTGAGTGCCGGGGGCTTCATGTCCGCCATGTTGAACACGGCGATGACCTGCGGGGCGCTCTACCTCGTGCTGATCGCGGCCAATGTCTTCAACTTCTTCCTGGCCCTGACCGGCCTGCCGTTTTCGCTGACCGGCATGTTCACGGGTATCCTCGATACGCCGATCCTGGTGATCCTGCTGATGCTGGTGATCTATCTCGTGCTCGGCACGCTGATGGACAGCCTTGCCATGCTGCTGCTGACCGTGCCGCTGTTCGTGCCCATCGCGCAGGCGGCCGGCATCGACCTGGTCTGGTTCGGCATCTTCGCGGTGATGGTGGTCGAAATGGGCCTTATCACCCCGCCCGTGGGCATGAACCTTTTCGTGCTCAAGACCGTCCAGCCGGACATTCGCCTGACAGAGCTGTGGAAGGGGGCCGCGCCCTTCGTCATCGCCGATCTCATCCGCGTAGCGGTCATCATCGCGGTTCCCGCGCTGGTGATCTGGCTGCCCGACATCGCCTTGTAATGAACATCAGGGAGGAAACCATGTTCAATCGACTGCTGACCGCCGCCGCGACGGCACTGATCCTGACCGCCCCGGCGCTTGAGGCGCGCGAGATGCGTGTCTCGTCCTTCGAGCCTGCACAGGGCTTTTATTCGTCCAAGGTGCTTCAGCCCTGGATCGAGCAGGTGAACGCGAAACTGTCGGAGGGCAACGCGTTCAAGCTCTACCCCGGTTCGATCCTCGGCGCGCCGCCCGCACAGGCGGAGCTGGTCAAGGCGGGCGTCGCCGACGTGGCGCTGGTCGTGCCGACCTACACGCCCGGCCTTTTCCCGCTGAGCGGCGTGGTCGAAGTGCCGGGCCTTGTCGAAACCGGTGCCAAGGGGGCCGACATCCTGAATACGCTGGCCGAAGAGGGCGCCCTGGATGCCGAATATGCCGATTACAAGGTCATCGCCGTGTTCACCACGCCCTCTTACCGCTTCCTGATGGCCGACAAGGCGGTGCACGTACCGGCCGATCTGGATGGTCTCAAGCTGCGCTCGCCGTCGAAATTCGGCTCGGAGCTGTTCGGCATGGCCGGGGCCTCGGGCGTCGGTATCCCGGCGCCGCAGGTCTATGAAAACCTGGAACGCGGGGTCGTGGCCGGCGCGGTCTGGGTGATGGACGCCTACCGCACCTTCCGCCTGAACGAGGTCGCGCCGAACGTCACCAACACGAAATTCATCGCGCAGCCCATGGCGGTCCTGATGAACAAGGGCGCCTATGACAGCCTGCCCGACGCCGACAAGGCGGTGATCGACGAGATGTCGGGGCGTGCCACCGCCGAATGGATCGCCTCGGTGGTCGACGAGACCGACGCCAGCAACGAAGCCGCCTTTCGGGATGCCGGCGAGGTGACCTTCATCGACCTGACGGACGAGGAAAAGGCCGCCTGGGATGCCGCCTTTGCCGGGGCCGCGGATGCCTGGGTGAAGGGCCAGCCCGATCCCGCAGCCGCCGCGGCGGCGCTGGACCGCGCCCGCGCCGTTGCCGGCGAGTGAACCGTCTTTCCCCGTCCGTTCCGTGGACAGGCGGGGATCATACCTTGGGGGTGCGGCGGGGCCGGTCCAGGATGCCGCATCCCGAACTGAAACGATTGGAGACGACCATGGCTATCAATGCTCTGGGCTATCTCGGCATACGGTCCGACAAGCTTGACGACTGGGGCGATTTCGCCGGCAAGCTGCTTGGAATGCAGAAGATCGACCGTGGCGGCAAGGCGCTGGCCTTTCGCATGGACGACCGTCAGCAGCGGCTTCTGGTGTCCGACGAAGAGGGCGATACGCTGGCCTTCATGGGCTGGGAGGTCGCACACCGGGACGACCTGCAATCCTATGCCGCGCGGCTCGACAAGGCGGGGGTGACGGTGCATCCGGGCACGCCGGAGCTGTGCGACCGCCGCTTTGTCGACAGCCTGATCTGGTTCGAGGACCCGATGGGCAACCGTGTCGAGCTGTTCCACGGGCCGATGATCGCCTCGGACCCGTTCGTGCCGGGCCGGCCGATCGACGGCTTTCGGACCGGCCCGCTGGGCATGGGCCACGCGGTGCTGCATGTAAGGGACATCGACGTGATGCTGCCCTTCTATCGTGACCTGCTGGATTTTCATGTCTCGGACTACGGGCTCAAGCCCTATGGTCTCTACTTCTTCCACGTGAACGGGCGGCACCATTCCTTTGCGATGGTGGGCTCCGGCCAGGCGGGATTTCATCATTTCATGGTGGAGTTCCAGAATCTCGACGATGTGGGGCAGGGCTATGACCTTGCCCAGCAGGACGAAGGTCGCGTCGCCTATACGCTGGGCCGCCATACCAACGATTACATGACCTCGTACTATGCCAATTCGCCCTCGGGCTTTTTCGTCGAGAACGGCTGGGGCGGGCGGGTCATCGACCCCGACACCTGGGAGCCGCACGAAACCCATGACGGGCCCAGCTTCTGGGGACATGAGCGGTTGTACCTGCCCGAGGAGGGCGGGCGGAAGGCGTTGCGCGACATGCGGCTGGATGCCGCCGCGCGCGGACGCCGCGCGCCGCCCGTCGCGGATTGCCCGTGGCTTTTCGGCGAACTGGCCAGGCAGGGGGTGTGAGCATGGAGCATTATGACGTCGCCATCGTGGGCTACGGTCCCGCCGGGGCAACGCTGGCGCATCTGCTGGCCGATTGCGGGGTGCGCACCCTCGTGCTGGAACGTGAGGGTGCGCATTACCACCTGCCCCGCGCCGTTCATTTCGACGCCGAGGTCATGCGCACCTTTCAGTGGATCGGTATTGCCGACAGGATGGAGCCGAAGACCGCCAGGCATCCCGGTATGCGTTTCGTCGATCCCGACGGCCGGCTGCTGCTCGACTGGCCGCGCCCGCAGGGCGAAGGCCCGCAGGGCTGGCGCGCCAATTACCGCTTTCACCAGCCCGACCTCGAGGACGTGCTGCGCGACCACATGACGACCCGCGAAACGGTCACCGTGCGCACCCGCTGCGATGTGTTCCATGTCGAGGAACGGGACGAGGATGTCGAGCTGCGCTTTGAGGACATGTCCTGCGGCCGGATCGAACGTGTCCGTGCGAAATACGTCGTCGGCTGCGATGGCGCGCGCTCGCTCATCCGCCGCTACATCGAAAGCGGGATGGAGGATTACGGGTTCCACGAACGCTGGCTCGTGGTGGATGTGATCCTGAACCGTGACAAGCCGGACCTGGGCGAACACTCGATCCAGTATTGCGTGCCCGAACGCCCCGCCACCTATGTCCGCACCCCCGGCCTGCGGCGGCGCTGGGAAATCACGGTGCTGCCGGACGAGGACAGCAACGAGATCGCGCGCCCCGACCGGGTGTGGGAGCTGCTGTCCGGCTGGCTGCGCCCCGACGAGGCGGAACTGGAGCGCACGGCGGTCTACGTGTTCCACTCGCTCGTGGCCGAGGACTGGCGCAAGGGGCGGCTGATCCTCGCGGGCGATGCCTGCCACCAGACGCCGCCGTTCATGGGGCAGGGGATGTGCGCGGGCACCCGCGACGTGACGAACCTGTACTGGAAACTGGCGCTGATCTGCAAAGGCATGGTCGGCGGCGACGCCGCCGAAGCCCTGCTCGACACCTATGAAAGCGAGCGCAAGCCGAACGCGCGCGAATATATCCAGACGGCGGTGCGCCTAGGCGGGCTGATCAACACCGCCGGAACCGAAGAGGCGCTGCGCGCCGCCCTGCCTGCGGCGGATGGCTCGGCGCGGATGGAAAGCATCATGCCGCCCATCGGGCCGGGGCTGGGCGTCGGTGACCGGGCCGGGCGATTGTTCGGCCAGCCCCGCATGGCCGACGGCACGCGCATGGACGACCTCTACCCGCACCGGTGGGTGGTCGTCGCCGAGGCCGGGCTTGCCAAAGGGCTGGAGCTGCCCGCCGGCGTGGGGCTGGTCACGACCGCCGATTCGAATGCCGCCGAACACCTGTCGCGGCTGGGCGCCCGCGCCACGGTTCTGCGCCCCGACCGCTATACGCTGGGCGGGGCCGACACGCGCGAGGCGCTGGATGCGCTTGTCGCGCGCATCCTTCCCGACCTGACACAAACGCAACAACCGGAGCTGGTCTGACATATGAAACTCTGTTCTTTCACCAAGGACGGCACGTCCTCTTACGGCCTTGTCACCGAGGCGGGCATCGTCGATCTGGGCAAGCGGTTCGACGCACCCACGCTGCGCGATTTCCTGGCCACGGGCGACATGGCCGCCGCCGCCGGGCTGGCGTCGGAGCCGGCGGATTTCGCCTTTGACGAGGTGGCCCACGACCCGGTCATCCCCAACCCCGACAAGATCATCTGCGTCGGCCTGAACTACCACGCCCATATCGAGGAAACCGGCCGCGAGGAAACCCCGAACCCGGTGCTGTTCGCCCGCTTCGCTGGGTCCCAGATCGGGCACGACCAGCCGCTTGTCAAGCCGCTGGAAAGCGACAGGTTCGACTATGAGGGCGAGGTCGCGGTGATCATCGGCAAGGAAGGCCGCCGCATCAGCGAGGCAGACGCGCTCGATCATGTGGCGGGTTATGCCTGTTACAACGACGGCTCGGTGCGCGACTGGCAGAAACATACGCATCAGTTCATGCCCGGCAAGACCTTTGCCGGCACGGGCGGCTTCGGCCCGTGGATGACCACCGCCGACGAGATCCCAGATCCCGCCGCGATGCGCCTGCAGACGCGGCTTAACGGCGAGACCGTGCAGGACACGACCCTCGATCTGCTGGTTGCCTCGATCCCGCGCCTGATCGCCTATTGCTCGACCATCCTGCCGCTCTTGCCGGGTGACGTGATCGTATCCGGCACGCCGGGCGGCGTCGGCGCGCGCCGCAATCCGCCGCTTTTCATGAAGGATGGCGATGTGTGCGAGGTCGAGGTATCCGGCGTCGGCATCCTGCGAAATCCGGTCGTCGCCGAAAGCTGACTTCCGGTGCGGCGGACCTTGTGAGATGGTCACCCCATGACCGAGGACCCCGCCGCCAGATCGCCCGGCGGCTCCGTGCGTGCGCTCGCGCGGGGCCTTGCCATCCTGCGCCACGTCAACAAGACCGGCGAAGCGCGCCCCGGCGAGATCGCCAGGGCGCTCGATATTCCCCGCCCGACCGTCTATCGCCTGCTCGAAACGCTCGAGGAGCTGGGCTATGTCGCCTTCTCGGCCACCTCGAACTACGTGCGTGTCACGCGCTTCGCCGCGGCGCTGGGCGATGGCTATGCGCTGACGACCGAGATCGCGCAGGCCGCGGGGCCGATCTTTGCCGCCTATTCGAAGCAACTCGTCTGGCCGCTCGACCTGACCGTCTATCACAACGCGGCCATGGTGATCCAGGAAACCACGCATGGCCGCTCACCCCTCTCGATCGACAGGGGCATGACCGGTTTCCGGCTGCCGATGCTGCGCACATCGGCCGGCCGTGCCTATCTTTCCTTCTGCCCGGACGAGGAACGCAACCTGATCCTCGACCACCTGCGGCGGCTGGACCACGAGGATGACCTGCCGTTTCTGGACGACCGCTGGCTGACGCATCTTGTCGAAGAGACGCGCGCACGCGGCATCGCCATCCGCGACAGCGGCGAGTTCCGCCAGGAAACCGCCTCGATCGCGGTGCCGATCCGGGCCGACGGCAATGTGCTGGGCTGCGTGTCGCTGATCTGGATCAGAAGCGCGATGAGCACCCGCCGGGCGCTGGACGATTTCGGCGCGCCGCTGCTCGGGATCGCCGAACGCATCTCGGGCGCGCTGCCCGGTTGAGCGGTCAGACCGGGCGCGCCTCGAGCTCGCTGGCAATGGCCGCGTCCAGCGGCACGTCATAGGTCATCAGGATCGCGCCCAGAACCGAGTAGAACCCGACCGTGGCGATCAGGTCGAACACCGCCTCGCGCCCGATGGTCGCGGCCAGCTCGCGCTCAAGCGCGTCGGGCAGGCGGTGTTCGTCGAGGATCGCATCGACCGCGCGCGCCAGAAGCCCGTCCTCGCCCTCGGGCATCCTCAGCATCGCGGCGATTCTGTCGTCCGCGATGCCGAGCGCACGGGCCCGCGCGACGTGATGCGCCCATTCGTAGGACGAGCCGAGCCGGACCCCGGTCCGCAGGATCACGATCTCGGACCGTTCCGGCCCCAGCGCCGTGTCCTTGACTATGTGCTGGCGCAAGGGAGCCCAGGCGCGCAGCAGCGCAGGGTGATGCGCCATCATGCGATAGACATTGAGCGCCCCGGCGAACCCCGTCCGCAGATCGCCGATCTCCTCGGGCCACATCTCGTCGGGGATCGGCCCCGGTGTTCCGGCATCTGTCATGGTCTGCTCCCTTTTGCCGCGATCTTTCCCGCAATTGCACGGGTTGCCAAGACCCTGGGCGACCGGCGTTCGCGCTGCGGACAGGCGAGAGGTCTGGGGCGTCATCAAATGCACCGGCCGCGGGCGCACCCCTCGGGGCACTTCCCGCCACACGCCATCCCGCGCGGTCCATCGCTCCAAAGCTCGAAGGAAGGTGGCTGGGGTGGTAGGATTCGAACCTACGGTACACGGTACCAAAAACCGCTGCCTTACCGCTTGGCTACACCCCAACAGTGACGCGCTAATTACTGGCTTGCGTGCGGGGGTTCAAGACCGGATTTGCGAAAAAGTCGCGGATTATTCCCGCGGGGCGTCGTGTTGCAGAAGGTCCTCCTGCGCGGTGTCCTCGCGTTCCTCCTCGACGATGCGCTCCAGTTGCTGTTCGGCATGTGCCTGCACGTCGAGCGATTCGGCCGGGTCGTTGGCGGGGGCGGCGGGCGGGGCCGGTTGCGGGCGGGCAGGGCCGGCCGGTGTCGCGGGCGTCGTGGCGGCGATGTCGCGCGTCAGCACGCGGTAGGTGGGTTCGGGCATTTCGATCCCCGCGGCTTCGAAGGCCGCGAGGATCTGGCGGATCGCCTCGCCGCGCGCCGCGGTCAGCGAGGTTTCGCGCTGGTCGATCCAGGCGGTCATGCGCAGCGTGATGTCCGAGCCGTTCAGCTGCTCGGTCCAGACCGACACCGCCGGGGCGGCCAGCACGAAGGGCAGGGCGTTCAGCGTTTCCTCGGCCAGGTGGACGGCCGCGGCAAGGTCGGTGCCATAGCCCACGCCGACATCGAACAGCATCCGCCGTTCGGGATTGCGCGTGTAGTTCACGATGCGCGACTTGAAGACGGTGGCATTGGGGATGCGGATATGGTTGCCGTCATAGCTCAGCAGGATCGTGGCGCGGCTGGTCAGGCGGATCACCTTGCCCTCGTCGCCGCCGATCTCGATCGCGTCGTTGGGCCGAAAGGGCTGGCGCACCGACAGCATGATCGAGGCGATGAAATTCTCGACCGTGTCGCGCACGGCAAAGCCGATGGCCAGCCCGATGATCCCCGCCGCGCCGAGGATCGTCGACAGCAGCGCCGTGGCGCCCAGGATATCCAGCGCGATCACCAGCCCGCCGATGACGAATCCCAGCCGGATCACCTGCCGGTAGATATCGGCGATGAAGGCATTGGGCGCCAGCCTGTCCCACGGCCGGCGCATCCGCGCGATCAGCCAGCCGACAAGGACGACGGCCAGGAACGCCAGCGCCGCCACCGCCAGCAGCGGGGTATAGTTCACCATCTGCACCATGCGGTTGCGGAACCGCTCGAAGGCCGGGTCGAGGCGGCGGCCGACATCGGTGGTTTCGGTCACCTCGTTGCGGATGGCGACAACGCCGTCGACGCGGCCCACCAGATCGTTCAGGCGCGCGGCCTCGGTCGCCTCCAGCGTGGTGCCGCGCAGGGTGACGATGCCGGACGACACGGTGACGGTCACGTCCTCGTACCCCGCCAGTTCGGACAGGATGTTGCGGATGCGCACCGCGATGGCGGCGTCCTGTTCGGCGGTGTCGGCGACTGCGATGGTGCCGGTGGGCTGATCGCTGCCCTGGGCGGTCGCGGGATGGGCCAGCGGCAGGCACAGGAGCAGGAACAGGGCAAGGGCAAGGCGGTGCGGCATGGGGCGGTATCGGGCTGGTGAAAACGACTGCCGGCAGCCTAGGCCAGAACCGCGCGGTTTCCTATCCGAACCGCGCGGTTTTTTCGGGGCTTGCAATAGATGACAAAAATACTCAGTATTGTGGCCAGCCACCCCTTCTGGCGGGGAAGCCGATTCACGCAATGGAAACCCGACCGAGGATTTCGCATGACACGGACACCACCCCGCCCGGGGCAGCCTGTGCTGCCCGCCGACCGCACCGACATCCTGACGCTTCTCGGCGTCGAGCTGATGCCGGACATGCCCACGCTCGAAGCCCTGCTCGACCGGATCGAGCGGCGGGAGGCGCGGCCATGATCCCGCGCCAGACATTCGACAAGGACGCCGCGGCAAGCCTGCCGCAGCACGACGCGCTGGCGCTGACCAATGGCGGCCACCTGGCGCTGATCCGCCTGGGCGACCAGGTCTATACGCTGCGGATCACCAAGGCGGGCAAGCTTATCCTGACCAAATAGGCCCCGGCCTCAGTCAAGGATCTCGTCGGGGCGCACCCCCCAGAGCGCGGCCTTCTCGGCCCAGCCCTTGTAGCCCGCGACGCTGATCCGGCACCAGGCCGGCCCGCAATCCCCAAGCCGTGCGATCACGCCCAGTTCCAGTTGCGCGACCACCGGGCTTTCGGGGTCGCGGCGGGCATGGAGCGCCACCATGTCACGGTCGACGATGACCGTGCGCACACCCGACAGCAGGGAATAATGTATCCAGCCGCCCGCGCCCTCGCGGTCGCGCACGCGGCGCCAGTGGCCGTGTTCGGCGGTGATCTCGACCGGCATGTCCTTGCGGGTGAACACCCAGTCGATGCGGTGCGTCAGCGACGGGCCGCGGCGCACATTCGCCTCGCCCGCGCGGATCGAGACAAAGCGCGGAATCGGCAGGTTGGTCTCCGGTCCCCGTTCCTGCGCGGCGGCGATGCCGGGGGCCAGCAGCAGCACACACAGAAATGCCCGCGCCAGATGCGATGTCATGGTGCCTGTTCCCATAAGCCCGATGTTTTTGCGCCCGGGTTCTTGTGCCCCGGCTGTTCATCCGCCACTCTGCCAACAAGACCGGTGAATGGAAAGCCTGCGGAGGACAGCAATGCCATCTGAACGTCTGAGTGTTGTCGTCACGCGACGCCTGCCCGAGGTGGTCGAGACACGGATGACCGAACTGTTCGACGTCTCCCTGCGCGAGGACGACACGCCGATGACCCGCGAGGAGCTGGTGGCCGCCATGCAGGAGGCCGATGTGCTGGTGCCCACCATCGGCGACCAGATCGACGCCGGGATGCTGGGCCAGGCCGGCCCGCGGCTGAAGCTGATTGCGAATTACGGCGCCGGGATCGACCATGTCGACGTCGCCACCGCGCGCCAGCGCGGCATCCTGGTGTCGAACACGCCGGGCGTGCTGACCGACGATACCGCCGACATGACGATGGCGCTGATCCTGGCCGTCACGCGGCGCATCCCCGAGGGGCTGGCGCTGATGCAGTCGGGCGCGTGGCAGGGCTGGTCGCCGACCGCCCTTCTGGGCGGGCGCGTGGGCGGCAAGCGGCTGGGCATCCTGGGCATGGGCCGCATCGGGCAGGCCGTGGCGCGACGCGCGCGGGCCTTCGGGATGCAGATCCATTACCACAACCGCCACCGGCTGCGCAGCGAGATCGAGCAGGCGCACGAGGCGACATGGTGGGAAAGCCTGGACCAGATGGTCGCGCGGATGGACGTGATTTCGATCAACTGTCCGCACACGCCCTCGACCTTTCACCTGATGAACGCGCGGCGGCTGAAGCTGATGAAGCCCGAGGCGGTGATCGTGAACACCAGCCGGGGCGAGGTGATCGACGAGAACGCGCTGACGCGGCTGCTGCGCGCGGGCGAGATCGCGGGTGCGGGGCTGGATGTCTACGAACACGGCCACGATGTGAACCCGCGCCTGCGCGAGCTGGGCAACGTGGTGCTGCTGCCGCATATGGGCTCGGCCACGCGCGAGGGCCGGATCGAGATGGGCGAAAAGGTGCTGATCAACATCAAGACCTTCGCCGACGGCCACCGCCCGCCCGACCAGGTGCTGCCCTCGATGCTGTGACAGCAGCCCGGCCGGTCGCCCGTGGCGGGCGGCGGATGCCTCCGGCGGGAGTATTTCGGGAACGATGAAGCAGCGGAGAGGCGACATGCGGACGATCCTTCTGGCGGCCATCCTGGCGATCCTGGCGCCCGTCACCATGGCGCAGGACGCCGCCGACACGGTCGCGCCCGAAGGCGGCGGGGCAGGGGCGGTCGCCACCTCGGCCGCGACCGCCGCCGCGCAGGAGGCCAAGGCCGCCGGGCGCCCGGTTGCCGCATCCGACTGGATGGTGGCCGTGGCCAACCCGCTGGCGGCCGAGGCGGGCGCGCGGGTGTTGCGCGCGGGCGGCTCGGCGGCGGATGCGATGGTGGCCGTGCAGGCGGTGCTGGGGCTGGTCGAGCCGCAAAGCTCGGGCCTTGGGGGCGGTGCGTTCCTTGTCTGGTACGATGCCGCGACCGGAGCGGTGACGACGCTGGACGGGCGTGAAACCGCGCCGCTGGCGGCAACGCCCCGGCTGTTCCTTGACGACAAGGGCGAACCGCTGGGGTTTTTCGAGGCGGTCGTGGGCGGCCGTTCGGTCGGCGTGCCGGGCACGCCCGCGCTGCTGGAGGCGGCGCACCGGCGCTGGGGCCGGGCGAACTGGGCCGGGCTGTTCGGTGACGCGATCACGCTGGCCGAGGAGGGGTTTGCCGTGTCGCCACGCCTGGCCGCGTCGGTCGCGCGCGATGCCGAACGGCTGGCCAGCCCCCCGGCGACGGCGGCGTATTTCCTGCCGGACGGTGCGCCGCTGGCCGAGGGCGCGGTGCTGCGCAATCCCGAATATGCCGATATGCTGCGCCGGATCGCCGGCGACGGGGCAGGGGCGTTCTATACCGGCGAGATCGCCGCCGATATCGTGCGTGCGGTGCGCGGCGCGTCGAACCCGGGGCGGCTCTCGGCGCTGGACATGGCGATCTACGAGGTGAAGGAACGCGCGCCCGTTTGCGTGGCCTATCGCGGGGCGGATGTCTGCGGGATGGGGCCGCCAAGTTCGGGCGCGCTGACGGTTGGCCAGATCCTCGGGATGCTGGAGGGGCACGACCTGCCCGGCCCCGACAGCGCCGACGCCTGGCGGCTGATCGGCGATGCCAGCCGGCTCGCCTTTGCCGATCGCGGGCTTTACATGGCCGACAGCGATTTCGTGCCGGTGCCGGTGCGCGGGCTGGTCGATCCGGCCTACCTGGCGGAACGCGGCGCGCTGCTGGACGGTGACGATGCGCTGCCCGAGGTGGCGCCGGGGCAACCTGCCTTCGATCATGGCTGGAACTATGCGCCGGGGCGCGACATGGCGCAGCCCGCGACCTCGCATATTTCCATCGTCGATGGCTATGGCAACGCGCTGAGCATGACGACGACCATCGAGAACGCCTTTGGCAGCCGGGTGATGGTGCGGGGTTTCCTGCTGAACAACGAGCTGACGGATTTCTCGTTCCGCTCGCATGACGGGGGCCGCCCGGTGGCCAATGCGGTGGCGCCGGGCAAGCGGCCGCGGTCCTCCATGGCGCCGACCATCGTGTTGCGCGACGGCAGGCCGGTGCTGGTGGTGGGCAGCCCCGGCGGCAGCCGGATCATCGGCTATGTCGCCAAAACGATCATCGCGCATCTGGACTGGGGGATGGACGTGCAGCAGGCGGTGGCGCTGCCGCACCTGGTGAACCGCTTTGGCACCTATGACGTGGAAGAGGGCACCGGGGCCGCCGACCTGGCCGACGCTTTGGCGGCGCTGGGATACGAGGTGGATACGCGCGAGCTGAACTCGGGCCTGCACGCGATTTCCATCGGTCCCGAGGGGCTGCGCGGCGGGGCCGACCCCCGGCGCGAGGGCGTGGCGCTGGGGCAATAGCGGGCGCGCGGAGTTATTTCTGGCCGATCTTCGGTTCGGTCCCGGCGCGCAGCCGGGCGATATTGGTGCGATGGGTCCAGAACACCAGCAGGGTCAGCACGACGCCCAGCCCGAACATCTGGCCCTGCACCAGGATCATGATCCAGATCGTCGAGGCCGCCGCCGCCGTGATGGCCGCCAGCGACGAGATGCGTGCGGAAAAGGCCACGATCAGCCATGTCAGGCAGAGCACGATACCGACGGGCCATGACAGGGCCAGCATGATCCCCAGGAAGGTCGCCACCCCCTTGCCGCCGCGAAAGCCCAGCCAGACCGGAAAGACATGGCCGACAAAGGCCATAAGCCCGGCAAGCTGCGCGGCATCCTCGCCCGCCATCGCGCGGGCCAGCAGCACGGCGACCGCGCCCTTGGCCCCGTCCAGCAGCAGCGTCAGGGCGGCGGCGGGCCTGTTGCCGGTGCGCAGCACGTTGGTGGCGCCGATATTGCCCGACCCGATCTCGCGCAGGTTGCCCAGCCCCAGCGCGCGGGTCAGCACCACGCCGAAAGGGATCGAGCCCAGAAGGTAACCCGCCACGGCCCAGAGGATCAGCAGCGGCAGGGCGGTTTCGATGGGCGGCATCAGGGCTCTCCGTAAACGCGGGTTCCGGCGACGTAGGTGGCGTGCAGCTTACCCTGCAGGCGGGCGCCGTCAAAAGGCGTATTGCGCGATTTCGACAGCAGCGTGAAACGGTCCAGCACGAAGGGCGCACCGGCGTCGAAGACGATCAGGTCGGCGGGTGCGCCGGGCGACAGCCGCCCCTGCGGCAGGCCCAGCCGGTTCGCCGGGTTCAGCGCCATCGCCCGGAACAGTTGCGGCAGCGTCAGGTCGCCCGCGTGATGCAGGCGCAGCGCGGCGGGCAGCAGCGTTTGCAGCGCCACCGCGCCGCCGGCCGCCTCTTCGAAGGGCAGGCGCTTGCTTTCCTCGTCCTGCGGCGTGTGCATCGAGCTGACGATGTCGATCAGCCCGTGGCGCAGCGCGTCGACCGTGGCCAGCCGGTCCTCTTCCGCGCGCAGCGGCGGCTTGACCTTGTAGAAGGTGCGATAGTCGGCCACGTCCAGCTCGTTCAGCGTCAGGTGGTGGATCGAGGTACCGGCGGTCACGTCCAGCCCGTTGCGCTTGGCCCGCTCCAGCGCGGGCAGGGCGCGGGCGGTGGTGATCTGGTCGAAATGCACCCGCGCGCCGGTCATCTCGATCAGCGCGATATCGCGGTCGAGCCCCATGCGCTCGGCCATCGCCGACACCGCCGGCAGCCCGCGCAGCGAGGCGAACTTGCCGCTGGTCGCCGCCGCCCCGCGCGACAGGCCGGGTTCCTGCGGGTGCAGCAGCACCAGCGCGTCCAGGCTGCGTGCATAGGTCAGCGCGCGCGACAGCACCTTGGTATCGGTCACCACGTTGTCGCAATCGGTAAAGGCCACCGCGCCGGCATCCAGCAGGAAACCGATCTCGGTCATCTCGCGCCCTTCGCGGCCCTTGGTCAGCGCGGCCATCGGCAGCACGCGGACCGGCGCGGCCTCGGCCGCGCGGCGGGCGACGAATTCCAGCGTTTCGGGGTTGTCGATGGCGGGCGTGGTGTCGGGGCGCGTGACCATCGTGGTCACCCCGCCCGCCGCCGCCGCCAGCCCCGCCGAGCGATAGGATTCCTTGTGCCGCTCACCGGGTTCGCAGACCTTGACGCCGATATCGACTATGCCGGGGGCCAGGTGATGGCCGCCGCAATCCACGACCTGCGCGCCCTTGGGCACGGCGATCTCGGGGCCGTGACCGGCGATCGTGCCGTTTTCGACCAGAAGGGCGCCGTGGCTGACATCGCCGGCCTCGGGGTCGACGATGCGGGCATTGGTGAACAGCGTCGCGGTCATGGGCCTTGTCCTCTGTGGCGCGGCACAGGGTAAACACTCATGCGGGCGCGGGGGCAAGGGGCAGGTGGTCGATGCGGTGTTTTTCGGCGGATGGTTCGGGCGTTTGTGGCTGCCAGTGGAATGGAGCGCAACAGAGGGCAGCGCACGGCCGCGGTCGGGCGATCCGACGTCTGTTTGTGGCAGTTTATGCTGCAGCTACTTCCTACCTCAGGCCGTGGCACTGGCGGCAGCCAATCGCCCGGCCGGGGGGCGGCCGTGCGATGCCCGGGCCGCTGCGCGGCTGTTCCGGGCGGGTGTGTCCTTCCCGTCAACTGTTGGACGCAAAGGCGCCCCTACCCGTCGCCCGGCGGCAAATCGCGCTCGATCTTGCCCTGCACGCCGCGCAGCAGGGCGTAGACGGTATTCCCGTCGGGGATGCGTTCAAAGCCCACCATCCGCATTCGCGTGCCGCGTTTCATCGGCACCGGTTCGAAGGCGAAGCCGATCGACCCCGGCTCGGCGCCGTCGAAGCTCAGGATCGTTTCGCGGGTGATCGGATAGCTTTTCAGCCGCTTGCCCCGGAACGGCAGGTCGGTTGCGACGAAGGCGCGCTTATTGCTCAGCGAATACCAGGTGCGGCCGCGGCGGTAGGCATCCCACAGCACGTGGCCGCCGAGATGGTAAAGCCCGATCCCCAGGAAGGGCAGCGCCAGCAGCGGCATCAGCGCCGCGACGCCGCCCCGGTCGGCAAGTGCGGCCGCCTGCACGAACCAGATCACCGCCACCACGGTGAACACCGCCGCCGGCACCATCCGCTGCCGGGTCAGCGCGGCCCATTGCGGGCGGGTGTCGGGGCGCCCCTGCCACAGGATCGTTTCGTCCGGGGCAAGGATTCCGGCCCAGGGGTCTTGCGCGTTCATGCCACGGCCTCGCGGGCGCGGGCCAGCTCGGCGCGCAGGTCGCGCAGGCCGGGCACATAGGCGATGTCGATGATCTCGCGCCCTTCGCCCACCACGAACAGGCGCCACCACAACAGCCCGCGCAGCCGGGCGATCTCGGCGATGGGCAGGGCACGGGTATCCAGCGGGTCGCGCCGGTCGACCTGCACCAGCCGCTTGTCGGTCACCAGCCACATCAGCGAACGGTTGCGCCGCCAGTCGCCCAGGTTGTCGAAGACGAACAGGTCGACCAGCACCACCAGCGGCAGCACGATCCAGCCCCGCGGGTCGCCGATGAAGAACACCACCGGCGCAAAGGCCAGCGCGGTGGCGGTGACGACGAACAGCTCACGCCGCAGGTAGACGCGGAAGGACGGGCGGTAGAGGCCGCGCAACGCCTCGCCCGGCTCCAGGTAATCGGCGACGGGCTCAGCCATCGCGCCGCCCGGCCTGCACGGCGGCGATCCGCGTGCGGGTGGCATCGCGGTCCTTCTGGTATTTCAGCAAGTGCTTGTCGCCGGTCAGGGTGACCACCTGCACCGCGCTGCCCAGCGTGTTGAGTGCCCCGATCTCGGCCAGCCGCACCGCGCGGCTGCCGGGCCCCAGAAGGCGGCGGTCGGTCAGGTCCCAGCGCACCGCCAGCTCGTCCGAGGCCACGAACCACGCGCGCAGCACCACCGCCGCCAGCCCGCCCACGGCACCTGTCCAGACATGGGGGTTCCCCAGCGCCCACAGGATGCCCATCCCCGCCGCCATCGCTGCCGCCGCCAGCCAGGCGTGATCGCGGATATAGGTGGCGCGGTCGGCGCTGAAGCTGGCCTGCACGGTTTCACCCTCGGCCAGCGCGGTCGTGGGGGTGTTGGCATAGTCGCTCATGCCGCGATCCAGACCATGATGGCGACCAGCAGGAACAGGACCAGCAGCGCCACTGCCGCCACCCGGCCGGATATGGCGGCATCGCTCGGGCCGCGTTTCAGCGGTGCACCCTTTGCCCCCTCGGAGCGGAGCGGGGTGAAATCGCTTTGCGCCTGCGCCTGCGGCTCGGCATAGGTGCCGATCCAGCGCAGCGGCGCGCGCGGCGTCAGCACCTGCGCGGTGCCCGCGAAGGCGCGCGAGGGCAGCACCAGAACATAGCCCGTCAGCGCGCGCAGCCGGGCGCGGTCGGGGGCGATCTCGTCCGCGGCGACGCCCAGCCCCTCGGTCAGGTAGCCGTCGAGGCCAAGTTCGCCCAGATCGGCAAGCCTGACCAGGTCGACGTGGTCGGGCGACAGCGCCTGCGCGCCAAGCGCATCGCGGATCGTGGCGATACCGGGGCTGTCGGGATCGGTGAACCCGGCGATGCCGTCGGGCGGCAGGTCGATGGCGAAGACCCGGACAAGCCCGGCCTCGGTCGCGCTGACCTGCATCCGGTCGCTCACACCGTCACCTCTTTTTCCGCCGCGCGGCGGGCGCGCAGGTTGCGGGCCAGCAGGTCCATCGCCGCCATGCGCACCGCGACGCCCATCTCGACCTGTTCCTGGATGACCGAGCGGTTGATGTCGTCGGCGATGGTTCCGTCGATCTCGACCCCGCGGTTCATCGGGCCGGGATGCATCACGATGGCGTCCGCCTTGGCGTGGGACAGCTTTTCGGCATCCAGCCCGAAGCGGTGGAAATACTCGCGTTCCGACGGGATGAAACCGCCATCCATCCGCTCGCGCTGAAGCCGCAGCATCATCACCACGTCGACGTCGCGCAGCCCCTCGCGCATGTCGTCAAAGACCTCGACCCCGAATTCCGAGATCCCCGAGGGCATCAGCGTCGGCGGGCCGACCAGCCGCACGCGGTTTTCCATCTTGCCCAGCAGGATGATGTTCGACCGCGCCACGCGGGAATGGGCGATGTCGCCGCAGATTGCGATCGACAGCCGGTGCAGCCGGCCCTTGGCGCGGCGGATCGTCAGCGCGTCCAGCAGCGCCTGCGTGGGGTGTTCGTGCCGCCCGTCGCCGGCGTTCAGCACCGCGCAGTTCACCTTTTGCGCCAGCAGGTCCACCGCGCCGGAATGCGGGTGGCGCACCACCAGAAGGTCGGGATGCATCGCGTTCAGCGTCAGCGCCGTGTCGATCAGGGTTTCGCCCTTCTTGATCGAGCTGGCCTGCATCGCCATGTTCATCACATCCGCGCCCAGCCGTTTGCCCGCCAGTTCGAAACTGGCCTGCGTGCGGGTCGAGTTTTCGAAGAACATGTTGATCTGCGTCAGCCCGGCCAGCGCATCGGCGTGCTTGTTGGCCTGCCGGTTCAGGTCGACATACTGGTCGGCCAGATCGAGGATCGTGGTGATCCCGGCCGGGTGGAGGGGTTCGATCCCCAGAAGATGCGATTGCGTAAAGCTCATGCCGCTGAACCCCTTGGCTGACCGCTGCCCGTTATAGGCGGGCAGGGGGCGCTGGGCAACGGGGCGCGATCAGGCCCGCCCGGCATCGGCCGACAGCGTCAGCGCGCCCACCCCGAGGGAGTTCAGCGCCGCCTCCCACAGGGCGGCGGGGGCGGTGCCGAACACCAGCTCATAGGATGCGTCGCAGGTCAGCCAGCCGTTTTCGGCGATCTCGGCCTCAAGCTGGCCGGGCCCCCAGCCGGCATATCCCAGCGCGACGATGGCGTGCGCCGGGCCGGTGCCCTGGCCCATCTCTTCCAGCACGTCCAGCGTGGCGGTCAGGGCAAAGCCGCCCGGGATCTCCATCGAGTTCAGCGCCGAGGCGAAATCGTCGCTGTGCAGCACGAAACCGCGCCCGGTTTCCACCGGCCCGCCGAAATACACCGCCGGGTCGGGCGCATCCGCCTGCATCGGGATCTCAAGCTGCTCAAGCAGTTGCGACAGGGTGATGTCGCCCGTCGGCTTGTTGATCACAAGGCCCATCCCGCCCTCGTCGGAATGCGCGCAGATAAAGACCAGCGCCTTGGCAAAGCGCGTATCGCCCATGCCCGGCATGGCGATCAGCAGCTTGCCCGTCAGGTCCAGTTCCTGGGTCATATCGGTCATCCTCGGCGATATGGGGTTCCGTCCCGCCCGTGTCCAGCATGGAGGGGGGCGGGCGGTGTTGCAAGGGGCGGGCGGCTCGCTCAGACGTGACTTGGATTTCAACACGGTTTCGCCCATGTGTTAGGGCATGAAGAACCCGACTGCCCTTTTTGCCGCGCTTGCCGCGATATCCATGGCCCTTGCCGCCCCGGCGCCCGCCCGCGCCAACCCGTATTCCGAGCTTGTGCGCGTCGAATTGCTGCCGGGCTGGCGGCGTGTCGACGGCGAACATATCGCCGCGCTGCACCTGACGCTGGCCGAGGGGTGGAAAACCTACTGGCGCGCGCCGGGCGACGCGGGCATCCCGCCGCTGTTCGACTGGTCGCAATCGCGCAACCTGCGGGCGGCGATGCCGGTCTGGCCGACGCCGGTGGTGTTTTCGCAAAACGGGATGCGCTCCATCGGCTACAAGCACGACCTGGTATTGCCCCTGCGCGTCACCCCCGACCGCGCCGGCCGCGAGATCAGGCTGGACGCGCGGCTGCAGATCGGGATCTGCAACGATATCTGCGTGCCGGTCGACCTGACCGTCACCGGCGCGCTGCCCGATGGCGGGCGGCCCGATCCGCGCATCGTTTCGGCGCTGGCCGATATCCCGGTGCCCGCGGCCGAGGCCGGTGTGCGTGTCACCGGCTGCACGCTGAGCCCGACACCGGACGGGCTGCGCCTGACCGCGCGGGTGGCGATGCCGCAGGCCGGCCGGGCCGAGGCGCTGGTGATCGAAACCGCCGACCCCGAGGTCTGGGTGGCCGAACCCCGGCTGAGCCGTGAAAGCGGCACGCTGGTGGCCGAGACCGAGCTGATGCATATCGACGGCGGTGCCTTCGCGCTGGACCGTTCGGGCCTGCGCCTGACCGTGCTGGGGCGCGGGCAGGCGGTGGATATCCGCGGCTGCCCGGCGCCCTGACGCCTATTCCGCCGCCATCTTGCGGCGGCCCTCGCGGGTGGGCGCGTAAAGGTAGTCGCGGGTCAGCGGCACGGCCTCCTGCGCGGGGCTGAGCTGTATCTGGAACACCACCTGCCCGGCATGGCGGAAGGTGAATTCGCTGGCCAGCAGGTAGAACCGCCACATCCGGCAGAACCGTTCGTCGTAAAGCGCGCGGGCGCGATCCTCGTTCGCCACGAAGCGGCGGTGCCATTCCTTGAGCGTTTCGGCGTAATGCAGCCGCCAGACCTCGATATCGGTCGATCCCAGCCCCGAAAGCTCGACCGCCTCCATCGTTTCGGACAGCGACGGGCAATAGCCGCCGGGGAAGATGTATTTGGTGATCCACGGGCTTGTTGCGCCGGGCGGCGTGGTGCGCCCGATCGTGTGGATCAGCGCGATCCCCTCGGGCGTCAGCAACTCGCGGACCTTGCGGAAATATTCGCGGTAATGCGGCACGCCCACATGTTCGAACATGCCGACCGACACGATCCGGTCGAACGGACCCTGCACCTTGCGGTAATCCATCAGCTCGAACCGCACCTTGTCGGCCAGCCCGGCCTCCTGCGCGCGGCGGTTGGCCATGGCGTGCTGTTCGGTCGACAGCGTGACGCCCACCACCTGTGCGCCGTAATCGCGCGCCAGCGTCAGCCCCATGCCGCCCCAGCCGCAGCCGATATCCAGCACCCGCATTCCCGGCTTTATCAGCAGCTTGCGCGCGATATGGTGCTTCTTGGCCTCCTGCGCGGCGTCCAGCGTCATGTCGGGGCGCGGGAAATAGGCGCAGGAATACTGCCGGTCGGCATCCAGGAACAGGTCATACAGCTCGCCCGACAGGTCGTAGTGATGCGCCACGTTGCGGCGCGACCGCGGCGCCGGGTTGAACTGCGCCAGCCGCCGCCCCAGCCGGCGCAGCCAGTCGGCGGGCCGCTGGAAGGCTGGCAACCCGTTCTGCGCCGCGTTGCGCACGATCAGGTCGAGAAATCCGCGCAGATCGTCGCCCTCGACGGTCAGCTCGCCATCCATATAGCTTTCGCCAAGCGCCATCTGCGGCGTCAGCACCAGCCGCCGGGGCAGCGACGGCGCGTTCAGCCGCACCGCCACCTGCGGATCGCCGCCGCCATAGCGCCGCGTCGTGCCGTCGGGAAACGTGACGCGCAACTCACCCTGCCGCACCAGGTGCGACAGCAATCGGTCCAAAGCCGTGTTCCACATGGTCCACCCCCTTGATCAGGTGCCCGCACGGGCACCATCACCGTTCGCGTTCGACCCTGCCTGCCGGGTATCAACCAGCCCTGTTCGCCGGGCTTTCCCGGACTGCTCGCGCCGGAAATCTTATCGCAGAATGGATTAGTGTAAAGATTCCGGTGCTTTTGCCGCCTGACCCGGCGCGGAACTGCCTGCAAAACGGGACGGCGACCTTGACTTCCCGCCTCAGGCAAGGTGTATCGGCGCGGATTGCGAAACATCCGCCGAAGGATACCATCATGCACGCCTATCGCAGCCATACCTGCGCCGAACTGACCAAGGAAAACGTCGGTGACACCGTCCGCCTGTCGGGCTGGGTGCATCGCGTGCGCGACCACGGCGGCGTGCTGTTCATCGACCTGCGCGACCATTACGGCGTGACGCAGGTTCTGTGCGACCCCGACAGCCCGGTGTTCAACGCGGTTGAAAAGGTCCGGTCCGAATGGTGCATCCGCATCGACGGCGTGGTGAAAGCCCGCGGCCCCGAGCTGATCAATGCCAAGATCCCCACCGGCGAGATCGAGGTGTATATCCGCGACATGGAGGTTCTGGGCGCCGCGAACGAATTGCCGCTGATGGTGTTCGGCGATCAGGAATACCCCGAGGAAACGCGCCTGCGCTATCGTTACCTCGACCTGCGCCGCGAAGAGATGCAGCAGAACATGAAACTGCGCTCGGACGTGGTGGCCTCGATCCGGCGTCGCATGTGGGACCAGTCGTTCCGCGAATACCAGACGCCGATCATCACCGCCTCGTCGCCCGAGGGCGCGCGCGATTTCCTGGTGCCGTCGCGGCTGCATCCGGGCAAGTTCTATGCGCTGCCGCAGGCGCCGCAGCTGTTCAAGCAGCTGATCATGGTGTCGGGGTTCGACCGCTATTTCCAGATCGCGCCCTGTTTCCGTGACGAAGACCCGCGCGCCGACCGCTCGCCCACCGATTTCTACCAGCTCGACATGGAAATGTCCTTCGTCGAGCAGCAGGACGTGTTCGACACCATCCAGCCGGTGATCGAGGGCATCTTCGAGGAATTTGGCGGCGGCAAGACGGTGGACAAGCACTGGCCGCAGATTTCCTACAAGGATGCGGCGCTGTGGTATGGCACCGACAAGCCCGACCTGCGCAACCCGATCAAGATGCAGGATTGTTCCGACCATTTCCGCGGCTCGGGCTTTGCCATCTTCGCAAAGCTGCTGGAACAGGACGGCACCGAAATCCGCGCCATCCCCGCGCCCGGTGGCGGCAGCCGCAAGTTCTGCGACCGCATGAACAGCTTTGCCCAGAAAGAGGGCCTGCCGGGCATGGGCTATATCTTCTGGCGGGATAGAACCAATGACCCATTGGAAGAGATAAAGAGGAAGGCGATTAAGCAAGCTCTTAGGGAAGAACTCAATTCAGAGAACGGACTTCGCGCATTAGTGGCTCATGAACAATTGAAAGAGCTTGAAGAAGAGGACCGATTGTCAATTGGCACTCTAAGTAGCGATGAGTTGCGATCTGTTTTGGATCGACTCGAACAACATCGTTTGAATGGCGAAGAAGCTGAGGCGGATTTCCTGATCTCAGCCTATTTTGGCGAAATGGAAGCCGCAGGCCCGCTGGCCAAGAATATCGGCCCCGAACGGACCGAGGCGATCCGCCTGCAACTGGGCCTTGGCAAGGGCGATGCGGCGTTCTTCCTTGGCGGCAAGCCCGCCAGCTTCGAACGTGTCGCAGGCAAGGCCCGCGACGTGATCGGCGAGGAGCTGGGCCTGACCGACAGGGACCGGTTCGCATTCTGCTGGATCGTCGATTTCCCGATGTACGAGGCCGACGAGGAAACCGGCGCGATCGATTTCAGCCACAACCCGTTCTCGATGCCGCAGGGCGGGATCGACGCGCTGTCGGGCGATCCGCTGGACGTGCTGGGATACCAGTACGACCTGGCCTGCAACGGGTATGAGCTGATCTCGGGCGCGATCCGCAATCACAAGCTGGATATCATGATCAAGGCGTTCGAACTGGCCGGTTACGGCGAGGACGAAGTGCGCAAGCGGTTCGGCGGGCTGGTCAACGCGTTCCAGTTCGGCGCCCCCCCGCACGGTGGCTGCGCGGCGGGCATCGACCGGATCGTGATGCTGCTGGCGGATGAGCAGAACATCCGCGAGGTCATCATGTTCCCGATGAACCAGCGCGCCGAAGACCTGATGATGGGCGCGCCCAGCGAGCCCACCAGCGACCAGTTGATGGAACTGAACCTGCGCGTCATCCCGCAGGACTGATCCCTTCGTGGAAACGGGCCGGTCCGGCCCCGTGAAACGCGCCGCCGGTTTGCACCGTGGCGCGTTTTTTACATGGCGGGCAGGGCTTTCCCCTCTGGCGGCTTCGTGCCACTCTCGCGCCCGGGGACAACCGGGAACGGGGATGATGGCCATGGAAAGATCGCTTGCGGACTGGACCGCGCCGCCGGCGCCGGACGGTGCGGTGCTCGAGGGGCGTTACGCGCGGCTGGAACGGCTGGATGCCGCCCGCCACGCGGCGCTTTTGTTTCGGGAAATCGACGGGCATGACCGCCTGTGGGATTATCTGGGTTACGGTCCCTTCGCCTCGGCCGCGCAGTATCACCGCTGGGTGCGCGAGGTCGCGGCGGGCGACGATCCGCTGTTCTATGCGATCCAGACGCGGGACGGCGGCGTTTTCGGCGGCGTGGCGTCGTTCCTGCGGATCACGCCTGACATGGGCGTGATCGAGCTGGGCCATATCAACCTGTCGCCCGCGCTGCAGGGCACCCGCGCCGCGACCGAGGCGTTCTACCTGATGATGGCATGGGCCTTCGACGCGGGATATCGCCGGTTCGAATGGAAATGCGATGCCGGAAACATGCCCTCGCGCCGGGCGGCGCAACGGCTGGGGCTGAGCTTCGAGGGCGTGTTCCGCCAGCACATGATCGTCAAGGGCCGCAACCGCGACACCGCCTGGTTCGCCGCCACCGATACCGACTGGCCCGCCCTGAAAGAGGCATTCGGCGTCTGGTTGTCGCCGGGCAATTTCGATGCCTCCGGGCAGCAGCGCGAACGCCTGTCCGATCTGACCCGGCTGGTGCGGGTCAGCCGCGACCCGGCGCTTGAAACCCGGTAAACGCCCCGGTCAGATCGCCACGCGATCCTCCAGCCGGTCCTGCACCAGCCCGGCCAGATGCGCCACGCCGGCATGGGTGACCCGACCTTCGCGGCGGGTCTGCGCCAGCGTCCGGCTGGCCTGCGCCAGAACGCCGTCACCGGCGCTGAGCGCGACGCCGTGCAGGAAATGCAGCGCGTAATCCAGCGCGCCCTCGCCGCCGTCCTCCAGCACCCCGGCGGCATGGGCCATGTCGTCACGAAAGGCGGTGCGGTCAGGCACGATCACGTCGTCACGCAGCAGCCGCGGCCCGGTGGGCTGGCGGTCGGCGGGCAGGCGGCTGAGGATCGCCTGCTGGAATCCGGCCAGCGAATCCAGCGGTTTGGGCAGGAACCCGTCGGCCCCCGCGGCGCTTGCCGAGGCGCGGGCCATCTCGTCGCCGCTGGTGGCCAGGATCACGCCGATGCGGGGGCGGGCGCTGGCCATTTCTTCGATCAGCTCGGTTCCCGATCCGTCGGGCAGGCCAAGGTCCACGATCATCGCCGAGGGGCGATAGACCTGCAGATGGCGGCGGGCAGAGCGCAGGCAATCGGCGCGCCGCAGCCGCGCGCCCGAACGCAGGCACATCAGGCGCAGCGCCTCGCAGGCGAAAATGCTGTCCTCGACCACCAGGATGGTCAGGCCCAGCAGCGGGCGGCTGGCGCTGGGCAGCGGTGTGGCGGGCAGGAAATCGCGGTTGTCCATGGCAGTCATCCCTTGTTGGCGGCATTCATGCGACTCACCATGGCGCGTCTTGGCTAATGCATGGTTAAGGCGCCCGTTGCGGCGCCCTGTCGCTTGCCCTCGGACGCGCGCGGGACCATAAGAGGCCAGACGCGAACACGACCCGAAAAGGAGACCGCCATGATCGGACGTCTGAACCATGTCGCCATCGCCGTGCCCGACCTCGAGGCCGCATCGGCACAGTACCGCGACGCGCTGGGCGCCAAGGTCGGCGCACCGCAGGACGAGCCCGATCACGGCGTGACAGTGGTGTTCATCGAATTGCCCAATACCAAGATCGAGCTGCTTTACCCGCTGGGCGAAAACTCTCCGATCCGCGGGTTCCTCGACAAGAACCCATCGGGCGGCATCCACCATGTCTGTTACGAGGTCGACGACATCATCGCCGCCCGCGACAAGCTGAAAGAGGCCGGTCTGCGCGTGCTGGGCGACGGCGAGCCCCGGATCGGCGCGCATGGCAAGCCGGTGCTGTTCCTGCATCCCAAGGACATGAACGGCACGCTGACGGAACTGGAGCAGGTCTGATGGGCGTGACGTCGGGCATCGTCCTGTTCGCGGTGCTGTGGTTCCTGACCTTCCTCATCGCCATTCCGATCCGGCTCAGGACGCAGGGCGATGTGGGCGAGGTGGTGCCGGGCACCCATGCCTCCAGCCCCGAGGTGCACAACCTGAAGAAAAAGGCGATCATCACCACGATCGTCGCCGCGATCCTGTGGGCGATCATCGCCACGATCATCATCACCGGCACGATCACCGTGCGCGATATCGACTGGCGCCACCTGATGCCGCCGGTATCCGAGCCGGGCTGACGAACCGCGCGGTTGCGGTCACGAACCGCGCGGTTTCACCCCGTGATAGATATGGGTGAAGGTGGCCGCGCCCAGGATCGGGATCAGCAGGTTCATGATCGGGATGCTCAGCGGGATCGCCATCAGGATACCCGCGGCCCAGATCGTCATGGCGTGCTGCCGGCGCAGCTCTTTCGCCCGCGCGCGCCCCTCGCGGCGCATCGCGGCCAGGGTGAAATATTCCCGCCCCAGCAGGAACCCGTTCAGCCCCCAGAACAGTGCCAGCGGGGCAAACGGTATCCAGAACACGAAGGCATAGACGAACAGCGCCAGCGTGTTCGCCGCGATCAGCACGCCCAGGAAATTCACCGTGTCGCGCAGCGCGTCGCCAAAGGGCACCGGCGCCACGTCGGGCAGGGCGGGGTAATGGCGGTCCTCGACCGCGTCGGCCACGGTTTCCAGGAACATCGAGGTGATGGCCGAGGCCACCGGGATCATCAGGAACACCGACAGGATCAGCATCAGCAGCAGGCTGGACCAGCCCACCAGGTCGTCCAGCCAGGTGACGGTGCCGATCAGCGGCAGCGTCGCCTCGGGGCCCATCAGCGTCTGCAACAGCCACAAAACGGCGGCATAGGCCGCCACCAGCAGCGCGAATGTCAGCCCCACGCCAAGCCCCAGCACCCGCAGGAAGCGGCGGTCATGCACCTGCCCCAGCGTGCGCTGAAAGGCGGAAAGGATCAGTCCGATATCCATGTCACGATCTTCCCAAGGTCCGGCCGGGGGCGTTCGGGGGGCGCGCTGCGCTCGGTCCCGATATGGACGAAGCCCGCGATGCGTTCGTTTTCGGCAAGGCCAAGCCCCGTCGCCATGAAGCCGCGGTCATGGCTGGGCCAGCCCGACAACCAGTTCGCGCCCCAGCCGGCGGCCAGCGCGGCGTTCAGCAGCGCAAGGCAGGCGGCGCCGGCGGAATAGGTCTGTTCCAGCGCGGGCACCTTCTCGCTCTCGCGCTGCACCTCGATCACGGCGACGGCAAGGTTGCCCTGTTCGAACTGGCTGGCGCCCTTGTCGGCTTTTTCGGCGTCATGACCCAGGGCGGCGGCGCGCTCGCGCGCAAGGCCCGCCAGGCGTTGCAGCGCCGCGTGCTCCAGCACGACAAAGCGCCACGGCTCCAGCTTGCCGTGATCGGGGGTGCGCGCGGCGGCCGTCAGGATCGGCAGCAGCGCCGCGCGGTCCGGCACCGGCAGGGTCAGCGTCTTGGCGGGGCGCGAGCGCCGCGTCAGCAGGAACTCCAGCGCGGAGGGGTTGGGATCGGGCATGAAAATCCTTTCGCGTTTCGGCTCTTATGTCGGACAAGCGCGCATGGGGTTCAAGGGCGGGGAGGCATTTCCCGCGCCATTTCCCCGACGGGTGTGCCGAAAACCCCTGCAGGGCGATTTCCGCCGCCCGACCGGGGGAGCGTCGAGGAGTATTCAACTCGGCCGCGAAATTGTCCATGCTGGGGGCATGTCCAGGGATTTGCCCGATCTGACCCACCTTGTGCGCCCCGGCGCCGAGTTCGCCCTGCGCGTCACGCCCAAGGCGTCGCGCGACCGCATCGTCGCGGCGGGCGGCGTGCTGCGGGTCTATGTCACCGTCGCGCCCGAGGACGGCAAGGCGAACGCCGCCGTGCAGAAACTGCTGGCCAAATCGCTGGGCGTGGCGAAATCGCGCCTGACCCTGCTGCGCGGGCAGACATCGCGGGACAAGCTGTTCCGGCTGGAGTGACGCGCCTATTTGCGCACCCGCGAATAGATCCCCTCGGGCAGGTTCAGCGCCACCGCCAGATCCTGCAATTGCGAGATCGACAGCGTGATCTTTTCCACCCGGTCGGTGCGCGCGTCGTATTGCTCGACCGTCACGCATTCCTCGAAGGCGTTGATGGTGATGTCTTCCTGCAAGGGCGCGGGGCCCTCGTCGACAAGGGTGACGACCGTGGCGTCGAATTCGTGCTCGATGCTGAACATGGGGGCAGTCTATGGCGGGATTTCGCCAGTGCAAGCGATTCAGCGCGGCGAGATGGGTCTGGCGGCGCGCGGCGGGCGTGATAGAACGTGGGCGCCGCTTGCCAGAGGAAAGGAAAACGATGCGCCTACCGGCCCTGATCCTGATCGTCGCCATGGGCCTTGCCGGATGCGTGCCGACCGGCACGCCCGCGCCTGTCGCACAACCCGCGGGCGCCGTGCCCGCGCCGCAATCGGCCCGCGCGGCGGCGCGGCAATTCGTCGAGGTGGTCGAAACCGTCGAACCCGTGGCCGAGCGCGAATGCCGCCGCCACGCGCCGGGCGCCAATTGCGATTTCCAGATCGTCGTGGACGACCGCCCCGGCCAGCCGCCCAACGCCTTCCAGACCCTCGATGCGCAGGGGCGGCCGGTGATCGCGTTCAACCTCGGGCTCATCGCCGAGGCGCGCAACGCCGACGAGCTGGCCTTTGTGATGGGGCACGAGGCCGCGCATCATATCGCCGGCCATATCGACCGGCAACGCCAGGCGGCGGCCGCCGGCGCTGTGATCTTTGCCGGGCTGGCCACGCTGACCGGCGCCGACGAAAGCGGCGTGCGCAGCGCGCAGGAGCTGGGCGCGGCGGTGGGCGCACGCAGCTATTCCAAGGAATTCGAGCTTGAGGCCGACCGGCTGGGCACGATCATCACCGCGCGGGCGGGCTACGATCCGCTGCGCGGGGCCGAGTTCTTTACCCGCATCCCCGATCCGGGCAACCGTTTCCTCGGCACCCACCCGCCCAACGCGCAGCGCATCCAGACCGTGCGCGACACCGTCGCGGGCCTGTGACGGCGCATCCCGCCACATGCTGACCCTGCCCAATGTCCTGAGCGACCGCGGTTCGCGCTATGCCGCATCGGGCGGGGTGGCGACATCCGAACCCGATGTCGCTGCGTTTCTCAAAAATTTGAAACGCAACAAGAAATTTGCGAAGGCCACCCATAACAGCTGGGGCGTGATCCTGGCGGACGGCACCGCGCTCAAGGGCGATGACGGCGAGGCGGGGGCCGGAATGGTGATCCTGCGGATGCTCGAACGCGAAGATGTCAGGGACGTGATCGTGGTGGTCACGCGCTGGTATGGCGGCAAACACCTGGGCGGCGACCGCTTTCGCCATGTGCAGACCTGCGTCGCGGCCTTTCTGACGGAATGGCGCGGCGGGTCTTGATCAGGATCAAGGCCAGCTTTCGCGCGGCGGATTAGCATTCACGGCACACCGGAAAGGGGAGGGCGCCATGCACAGGCTCGGCAACCCGATCAAGCATTTCTGGCTGGTTCAGGACATGGCGCGCGCCGCCAGCGTCGATCTGGCCGATGCCCGCCGCGACGGGCGCCTGACGACCGAGGACTGGGCCGCGATGGTGACCCGCTGCCGCGGCTGCCAGTGGGCCGAAGGGTGCCAGCACTGGCTGCGCGCGCAGCAGCAGGACGACGACAGCGCCGAGGTGCCGCCCGCCTGCGCCAACCGCGCCGTGTTCGACAGCCTGCGCGAACCGGCCTGAGCAGGCACTGCCTGCCGTTTCCTCTCTCTGGCACTTGCCCGGGGGGGGAGGCGCCGCAGGCGACGGGGGCAGAGTCCCCTTGCGCGGGATTGTGCAGATCAGCCGGGGGTCAGACGAACTGTTCGCGGATCAGCCGCTCTTCCAGCCCGTGACCGGGATCGAACAGGATGCGGTGGGCGATTTCCGGCGCGCTCTGGATTTCGACCGACACCACATCGCGGACCGAGCGGGAATCGGCGTCGGCCATGACCGGGCGCTTGTCGGGGTCGGTCACGTCGATGCGCACGCGGGCCGATTTGGGCAGCAGCGCGCCGCGCCAGCGCCGCGGGCGGAACGGCGCGATGGCCGTCAGCGCCAGCACGTCCGAGCCGATCGGCAGGATCGGCCCGTGGGCGGAGTAGTTATAGGCAGTCGACCCCGCGGGGGTCGAAACCAGCGCTCCGTCGCAGACCAGCTCTTCCATCCGCAGCCGCCCGTCGACGGTGATCTTCAGCCTGGCGGCCTGCGGGCCCTGCCGCAGCAGCGACACCTCGTTGATCGCCAGCGCCTCGTGCACCGATCCGTCCATCCGCGTCGCCCGCATCCGCAGCGGGTTCAGCACCTCTTCCTGGGCTTCCTGCAATCTTTCGATCAGGTCGCCCTCGTGATAGGCGTTCATCAGGAAGCCGACGGTGCCCCGGTTCATGCCGTAGACCGGCGCATCCAGCGCCTGTGTGCGGTGCAGGGTCTGCAGCATGAACCCGTCGCCCCCCAGCGCCACGATCACGTCGGCACGATCCTCGGGGGTGTCGCCATAGCGCGCCACCAGCGCGGCGCGCGCGGTCTGCGCGGTGGGCGCGTCGCTGGCGGTGAAGGCGATGGCAAGCGGCATCTGGCGGGCGTCCTGTTTCCGAAGGGGTGAATTCGGTTCCGAAAGAACCACAAAGTTCCCAACTTAACCAGCCCCGCCGCATGTGCGTGCGGCTGCGTCGCTTTCAGCCCTTTCCGTGGCGCGGGGTTTCCTTTACGAAATCGGCCAAACCATGCCTTTGGATTTCACCAAAACGGAGCCCTCGATGTCTGACACCGGTTTCTTCACCGAATCCCTCGCCTCGCGCGATCCCGAGCTTTACCAGTCGATCACCGACGAGCTGGGCCGCCAGCGCCACGAGATCGAGCTGATCGCCTCGGAAAACATCGTTTCCGCCGCGGTGATGGAGGCGCAGGGCTCGGTCATGACGAACAAATACGCCGAGGGCTATCCCGGCCGGCGCTATTACGGCGGCTGCCAGTTCGTCGACGTGGCCGAAAACCTGGCCATCGAACGGGCGAAACAGTTGTTCGGCTGCGAATTCGCCAATGTGCAGCCCAATTCGGGCAGCCAGGCCAACCAGGGTGTCTATACCGCGCTGCTGCAGCCGGGCGACACGATCCTGGGGATGTCGCTGGACGCGGGCGGCCACCTGACCCACGGCGCGAAACCCAACCAGTCGGGCAAGTGGTTCCACGCGGTGCAATACGGCGTGCGCCAGCAGGACAGCCTGATCGACTATGACCAGATCGCCGCGCTGACCGCCGAGCACAAGCCGAAGATGATCATCGCGGGCGGTTCGGCCATCCCGCGGGTGATCGACTTTGCCAAGATCCGCGAGATCGCCGATACCGTGGGCGCGATCGTGCTGGCCGACGTGGCGCATTTCGCCGGGCTGATTGCGGCGGGCGTCTATCCCGACCCGTTCCCGCACGCCCATGTGGTCACCACCACCACCCACAAGACCCTGCGCGGCCCGCGCGGCGGCATGATCCTGACCAATGACGAGGCGATTGCGAAAAAGATCAACAGCGCGATCTTCCCCGGTATCCAGGGCGGGCCGCTGATGCATGTGATCGCCGCCAAGGCCGTGGCCTTCGGCGAGGCGCTGCGCCCCGGGTTCAGGACCTACCAGCAACAGGTGGTGAAGAACGCCGGAGCGCTGGCCGAGCAGCTGATGAAGGGTGGGCTGGATATCGTGACCGGCGGCACCGACAGCCACGTGATGCTGGTCGACCTGCGGCCCAAGGGCGTCAAGGGCAACGCGACCGAGGCCGCGCTGGAGCGCGCGCATATCACCTGCAACAAGAACGGCATTCCGTTCGACCCGGAAAAACCCACCGTCACCAGCGGCGTGCGCCTCGGCACCCCCGCAGGCACGACGCGCGGTTTCGGCGAGGCCGAGTTCCGCCAGATCGCCGACTGGATCGTCGAGGTGGTGGACGGGCTGGCCGCCAATGGCGAGGACGGTAACGCCGAGGTCGAGGCCAAGGTGCGCTCGGAGGTCGAGGCGCTGTGCAAGCGGTTCCCGATCTATCCGAACCTGTAAGGGAAGGGGCTGTTGGCACCGGATAGGGGGGCGCTGCCCCCCGTCGCCTGCGGCGCTTCCCCCCGGGATATTGCCAGAGAGAGGAAACCGGGGGTCAGATCATCCCCCGCCAGCGCAGCACCGCGAGAACGAGCGCGGCCAGCAGCAGCAGGTTGAAGGCCAGACCGCCGGCAACGCCGATCAGCCGGTCCTTGCGGCGCTCTTTCGGGTCGATGGTTTTCAGGTGCGCGACCGCCGCGCTGTAGGCACGCTCGAGCGCGCCGGGGTCGGCCATGCGGGCCAGCCGGGGGTTGCCCGCCATCCGCGATGCCGCGTCCAGGCGGTGCAGGTCGCGGCGCAGCCATGCCGGCAGGCGGCGCCCGGCCTTGTCGGCGCGGTGCCCCAGCGGACCCTTGCGCAGGCCCAGCTTTTGCTCCAGCAATGCGTTCAGATGCGCGGTCTTGCGCGCCAGGTCCGTGGACTCCATCGGCGACTCTCCGACCGGCAGGGTAGGGCGCGGGCGCGGCGGGGTCAAATGCCAGGGGGAACGCGATGCTGAATTATATCTTGCACGGCGATGCCGCTGCCGGCCCCGGCCTGCTGATCGCGCACGGGCTGTTCGGCTCGGCCCGGAACTGGGGGGTGATCGCCAAACGGCTGTCGCAGGACCGGCCGGTGGTGGCGGTGGACATGCGCAACCATGGGCAAAGCCCGTGGTATGACACGCATTCCTATATCGACATGGCGGATGATCTGGCCGAGGTGATCGACCACCTGGGCGGGGCCTGGGACGTGCTGGGGCATTCGATGGGGGGCAAGGCGGCGATGGTGCTGGCGCTGACGCATCCCGAAAAGCTGCGCCGGCTGATCGTGGCGGATATCGCGCCCGTGGCCTATGACCATTCGCAGATGCAATATATCGAGGCGATGCGGGCGGTCGATCTTGCGCGCGTCTCGAAACGCTCGGACGCGCTGGCGCAGCTCGAGGGGGTCGATGACCCGCAGCTGCGGTCCTTTTTCCTGCAATCGCTGGATATCGCCGAACGGCGCTGGCGGCTGAACCTCGACGTGCTGGCCGCCGAAATGCCGAAGATCCTGTCCTTTCCCGATACGGACGCGCGGTTCGACGGCCCCACGCTGTTCCTGTCGGGGGCGGAGTCGCATTACGTCGACCGGGCCTATCGGCCGCGTATCAAGGCGCTGTTCCCGCGGGCGCAATTCGCAAAAATCCCGGGCGCAGGCCACTGGCTGCACGCCGAGAAACCGCGCGAGTTCGAGGCGGCGGTGCGCCATTGGCTTGCCGTGACGCAAGCCGCCTGAGCCGTCAGGCGTTGCCGTAAAGCCGGTAGGCGACCGCCCATGACACGGGCAGCGCCAGAAGGAACCCGGCGACCGCCGCAACCAGGATCGGTTGCAGGGTGGTGAACCCGGCCACCAGGGAAACGACGATGAAACTGCCGGCCAGCGTGGTGCTGATGAGCGAGTAGAGAATCGAAGCAAGGCGCATCATGGCGGGGCCTCATATATTGCTGTCACTGGCGCGTTCCGGTGAAATATGCATTAAGGATTAAGCAATAAGGGCGCCTTGATCTGTATCAGATGGCCGCCATCTATCTGCTGGCCCCTGTCAGGGGGCGGCACCCCTTGGCGAAAGGGCGATCCGATGGACGGGCTCGCATTTCACGCCGACCTTGATAAACTCGACCTTGTTAGTCGCACTTCCGGGACCGAATTTACCGAATGATCACTCAAAAGACGAAATATGCCCTGAAATCCCTCATGGTGCTTGCCGATGAGAAGGCGGGCGATGGCGCTGCCCTGCGGATCGAGGAAATCGCTGAGCGATCCGGGGCGCCCAAGCGGTTCCTGGAACATATCCTGCTGGACCTGAAGCGTGCCGGGCTGATCGGCAGCCGGCGGGGGCGCAAGGGCGGCTATGAGCTGATCAAGAACCCCAGGACGGTTTCCCTGGCCGAGATCCTGCGCCTGATCGACGGGCCGATGGCGCCGTTGCCCTGCCTGTCGCGCAAGGCCTATCAACGCTGCGAGGATTGCAAGGACGAGGTCACCTGCCGGGTGCGGGCCGTGTTCGGGGGTTTCTATTCCACCTACATCCTGATGATCGAGTCGCTGACCCTGGCCGACCTGATGGAAGATTCGCAGCCCCTGGAACGCTTCAACCTGCCCGAAGTCGCGGCGGGGGAATAATATTCTACTATCACGATCAAATTAGACGTGATTTTTCCTTTGCAAAACACGACTAACCCTGTCGTAATTTAGGTGTCAGGCGGCGCTGACGGTGTCTGCACGGTTTCCGGCAAGGCCGGGGGCCGGTTTGCCACCACCGCCCCGTCGACCTGGCACGAGATGTCAAGACCGGGTTCAGCAGAGGAAGTCACAATGATCCATACCATCAGCATCGGTGCCCATGCGCTTGCGCAGGGCCAGTTCATCCGAAGTCTCGGGGATGGCCGTATCGAGATCGAAGCGGGCGGCCGCACATTCGCCGGAACGCCCGTGGCGGGGCGTCATGCCGTGCCCCGCGGGGACGCGCTGCCCCGTCCTGTTGCGGCCCGGCGCTGGAAGGGCGGCCTGCTTGCCGCCATCGGCGCGCTTGCGCTGGCCGTCGGCCATGTGCCTGCGGCGCAGGCGCAGGAACCGGTCGAAATCCTTAACGTGTCCTATGATCCGACGCGGGAATTCTACCGCGAATACAACGAGTTGTTCAGCGAATGGTGGGTTGCGCAGGGGAATGCCCCCGTGACCATCCAGCAATCGCATGGCGGCGCCGGGGCGCAGGCCCGGGCCGTGATCGACGGGCTTGAGGCGACGGTCGTCACGCTGGCACTGTCGGCCGATATCGACACGATTTCCGAGCGGACGGGCCTTTTCCCGGCCGACTGGCAATCGCGCCTGCCGCACAATTCCTCGCCCTATACCTCGACCATCGTGTTCCTGGTGCGCGAGGGCAATCCGAAGGGCATCGGCGACTGGGGCGACCTGGTCGCCGAGGGCGTGCAGGTGATCACGCCCAACCCCAAGACCTCGGGCGGGGCGCGCTGGAACTTCCTTGCGGCCTGGGCCTATGCCGAGAAGAACGGGCTGGACCCGCGCGAATTCGTCGGTGCGATGTATCGCAACGTGCCGGTGCTCGATACCGGGGCGCGCGGCTCGACCACCACCTTTACCCAGCGCGGTATCGGCGACGTGCTGCTGGCCTGGGAGAACGAGGCCTTCCTTGCGCTGGCCGAACAGGGCGAGGATGCCTTTGACATCGTGGTGCCCTCGGTTTCGATCCTGGCCGAGCCGCCGGTGACGCTGGTCGACGGCAACATCGCATCGGATGCGCAGCGCGCGGCGGCCGAAGCCTATCTCGAACATCTCTACAGCCCCGAGGCGCAGGCGCTGGCGCTGAAGCACTATTACCGCGCCTGGGATGTCTCGGCCGCCGCCCCCGAGGATGCGGCCCGCTTTCCCGAGGTGGACCTGGTCTCGATCAAGGATTTCGGCGGCTGGCCGGTCGTTCAGCCGGAATATTTCGGCGAAGGCGGCATATTCGACCAGATCTTCGAGGGGCAGTAGGTCATGAGGGCGGGCATTCTCCGCTCGCCCTCACCCCTGCCGGGGTTTGGGCTGAGCTTCGGGATCATGATGGCGGTGCTGTCCATCGTCGTCCTTCTGCCGATCGTCGCCCTGCTGGGGCACGGTCTGGCCATCGGCCCGGCTGACCTGTGGGGGATGGTCAGTTCGCGCCGTATCCGCGCGGCGCTGGCCCTTTCCTTCCGCGCGGCGCTGGTCGCCTCGCTCTTCAACCTCGTGTTCGGGCTCGTGCTGGCCTGGGTGCTGGTGCGCTACCGTTTCTGGGGGCGGCGCCTGATCGACGCGGCCATCGACCTGCCCTTTGCCCTGCCGACGGCGGTGGCCGGGATCGCGCTGACCGCGCTTTACGCGCCGAACGGCGCCTTCGGGCAGCTTCTGGCGCCGCTGGGCCTTCGCGTGGCCTATACCGAGATCGGCATCTGGCTGGCGCTGATCTTCATCGGGCTGCCTTTCGTGGTGCGCACCGTCCAGCCGGTGATCGAGGAGGTCGACCGCGAGGTGGAAGAGGTCAGCGCCACGCTGGGCGCGCGCCGCGCCTACACGCTGCGCCGGGTGGTCCTGCCGACGCTGACGCCCGCGCTGCTGACGGGCTTCGCCCTCGCGCTGGCGCGGTCGGTCGGCGAATACGGCTCGGTCATCTTCATTGCCGGGAACCTGCCCTTCCAGACCGAGATCGCGCCCCTGCTGATCGTCATCCGGCTGGAGGAATACAATCACGAGGCCGCCACCGCGATCGGGCTGGCCATGCTGCTGATCGCGTTCGCGATGCTGTTGGCCATCAACGCCATCCAGATCTGGAGCAGACGGAGGATCGGAGATGTCTAGGATCAAGGGCTGCCGGAACACCTGCCGGCACGACGAAGCGGCACGATTGCCGCCGGGATCGGGGGTCGTTCTTGCCGGGACGATCGGGTTCGCCGGTGTCCTTGTCGGTGCCGCGGTCTTTCTGTCTGGGGCCGGGATCGGCTGGGCCGTTGCGGGCTGGCTTGTCGCCAATGCCTGCGGGCTCGTCATGGTGGTGGTCTTTGCCGGGCGCCCGCCGCAACCGGGGGCCTGCCTATCCGGGAGGTGCCGGTTTCGCGGCGACCACCGACTTTTCGGGAGACTTGTAAATGTCTGATGTCGCACATCCCGTTACCCGGCCCACGCCGGTCACGACAGAGCCCCGGCTGGCCCGTCACATCCTGATCGGCACCGTCGTGGCGCTTGTCGCGGTCCTGCTGTTCGCGCCGCTGTTCGCGGTCTTCGCCGAGGCACTGCGCCAGGGCTGGGCCGCTTCGATCGAGGGGATATCGTCGCCCGATGCGCGCGCCGCGATACGGTTGACGCTGATTGTGGCGGCCATCGCGGTGCCGCTGAACGCGGTGTTCGGCATCGCCGCCGCCTGGGCCATCACCAAGTTCGACTTTCGCGGGAAGGCGTTCCTGATCACATTGATCGACCTGCCGTTCTCGGTCTCGCCGGTGGTGGCGGGGCTGGCGCTGGTGTTGCTGTTCGGGGCGAATTCATGGTTCGGGGCGTGGCTGATCGCCCATGACCTCAAGATCGTCTTTGCCTTTCCCGGCATCGTGCTGGCCACGATGTTCGTGACCTTCCCCTTCGTCGCGCGCGAGCTGATCCCGGTGATGATGGAACAGGGCCGCGCCGAGGAAGAGGCGGCGCTGACGCTGGGCGCGTCGGGCTGGCGCGTGTTCCTTACCGTGACCCTGCCGAATATCCGCTGGGCGCTGCTTTACGGCGTGCTGCTGTGCAACGCGCGCGCGATGGGGGAATTCGGCGCGGTGGCCGTGATCTCGGGCAAGATCCGGGGTGAGACCACCACCATGCCGATCATGATCGAGATGCTTTACAACGAGTATCTTTCGGTCGCGGCCTTTTCGCTTGCCGCCGTGCTGGCGCTGCTGGCGCTGGTCACGCTGTTCCTGAAATCCCTGCTCGAATGGTGCTATGCGGATCTGCTGGCCGCCACGCGACGCCACTGAAAGGACATCCCATGTTTGTCGAAATCGAAGAAATCGCCAAGGAATTCGGGACCGAACGCGCCCTGCACCCGGTATCGCTTTCGATCCCCTCGGGCGCGCTGATCGCGCTGCTGGGGCCCTCGGGCTCGGGCAAGACGACGCTGCTGCGCATCCTTGCGGGGCTTGAGTTTCCCACCTCGGGGCGGGTGCTGTTCGACGGGACGGACGCGACCGGCATGAGCGTGCAGGAGCGTCGCGCCGGCTTCGTGTTCCAGCATTACGCGCTGTTCCGGCACATGACCGTGTTCGAAAACGTCGCCTACGGCCTGCGCGCGCGCAAACGCCACGAGCGCCCGACCCGGGCCGAGATCGGCCGGCGCGTCAACCGGCTGCTGGACCTGATCCAGCTTCCCGATATCGGGTCGCGCTATCCCAGCCAGTTGTCCGGCGGCCAGCGCCAGCGGGTCGCGCTGGCGCGCGCGCTGGCCATCGAGCCGCGCATGCTGCTGCTGGACGAGCCGTTCGGTGCGCTCGACGCCAAGGTCCGCAAGGAGCTGCGGCAGGGCCTGCGCGAGATCCACGACACCACGGGCCTGACCACCGTGTTCGTGACGCATGACCAGGAAGAGGCCATGGAACTGGCCGACCTGGTGGTCGTCATGTCGATGGGCCGGGTCGAGCAGGTGGGCAAGCCGGCGGATATCCGGGCACGCCCCGCCAGCGATTTCGTCCGCACCTTCACGGCGGCCTAGGAATGGCTGGATGCGATGTGCCCGCAAACCCCAGCAGGTGCTTCGGCCTGGCTTCGTGCGGCGTTGTGGTTCACGACGATGCCGGTGCGGGGCAGGGCGGTGGCCGGTATCGCCGCCGGATGGTCGCTGCGTACCGCCGCGCCGAAATGGGCCTGCGTCTGGCGTAACCACCCCGAGGCGCAATGCCGGTTGCGGACAATCGTCATGCCTGCGCCCTGGAACGGCTGGTCCGACCCGGCGTGGCAGGCCCTTCTGCATCAGCGGTTGCACGAGGTCGGACTGGAACCGGATGGGCCGGACCCCCGGCTTCTTGCGCAGGCCGAGCGGGAAATCCTTGCCCGGCTTGCGCCCCCCTGGACGAAACTGATGACGGGACAGCACAGATGAGCGGTGTGACACTCGACCGGATCGACCGGAAAATCCTCGACCAGCTGATGCATGACGCGACGCTGCCCATCGCGCAACTGGCGGAACGTGTCGGGCTGTCCCAGACCCCGTGCTGGAAACGGGTGCAAAAGCTCGAGGCCGCGGGCATCATCACCGGCCGGGTCGCGCTGGTCGATCCCGCGCGGATCGGCCTGGGCCTGACTGTCTTCGTCGAGATCGAGGCCCCCGACCACACGCCGGAATGGCGCGCGGAGTTCCGCAAGGTGACCCCCCGTTTCCCGGCCATCGTCGAGGTGCATCGCCTTGCGGGCGATATCGACTACCTTCTGAAGGTGGCCGTGCCGGACATGGCGACGTTTGACGAGTTCTACCTGCAACTGACCCGCGCGCTGCCATGCCGGAACATCACGTCGAAATTCTCGATGGAGACCATCAGGAGCACGACCGCCTGGCCCATCGACGTGGAAACGGTATGAGCGTCATGGCGCCCGGCCGGGCACCTGTTCAAAACGGGAAAAACAGCGGGATGACCACCACCGCGAGCGCCGCGAAGATGATGTTCAGCGGCAGGCCGACCTTCAGGAAGTCGCGGAACTTGTAGCCGCCGGCGCTGTAGACGAAGGTGTTGGTCTGGTACCCGATGGGCGTGGCGAAGCTGGCCGAGGCGGCGAACATCACCGCCATGATGAAGGGCCGCGGATCGAAGCCCAGCTCCAGCGCCAGCGCGATCACGATGGGGCCGATCAGCACCGCGACCGCGTTGTTCGAGATCATCTCGGTCAGCACGCTGGTCAGGACATAGACCGCCGCCAGGATCGCCAGCGGGCCGACCCCGCCAACCGCGCCCACCACGGTTTCAACGATGACCCGCGCGGTGCCGGTCTGCTCCATCCCCATGCTCAGGCCCAGCATCCCGAAGATCAGGAACAGGATGCGCCAGTCGATCGCATCGAACGCCTCTTCCGGGTCGACGCAGCGCGTCAGCATCACCACCACCGCCCCGATGACGGCCAGCCCGGCAATGGGCAGCACGTTCAGCGCGGCCAGCCCCATCACGCCGAGGATCGTCAGGACCGCAATCGGTGCCTTGGCACGGCGCATCGCCCGCCCGGACGGGGCGGACAGGTTGATGATCCCGCCATCCTCCATCAGCCGCTGGATGCCTTCGGGCGGGCCCTCCAGCAGCAGCGTGTCGGCGAATTGCAGCCGCAGGTCGTCGATCCGGTCGGAAATGTTGCGGTCGTTGCGGTGCACCGCCATGACGTAGATCCCGTATTTGCGCCGCAGCCGGAGATTGCCCAGCTCCTGCCCGCGCAGGTGCGAGTTCGGCCCGACGCTGGCCTCCATCAGCACCGTCTGTTCCGCGGTCACCGGTTCATAGCCGCGGTCGGCGATATCGCGGAATTCGATCCCGCCATCCTCGCGGAAGCCCAGGATCTCGCCTGTGTCGGTCTTGATGACCACGCGGTCGCCGGCGCGCAGCACCAGATCGCCCAGTTCCCGCCGCATCGAGACCTCGCCCCTGATGACGTCTAGCACGCGCGACTGCGCGGTGTTGAACGGCAGATCGGCCAGCTTCATGCCGACATAGCGCGACTCGGCCGGGATCAGCAGCCGCGCCATGAATTTCCGCTTGCCCTCCTGCCCCAGAAGGCTCGACAGCGAGGCACGGTCCGGCAGCAGGAAACGCCCGGCGAACACCATGTAAAGCATCCCGACAGTGGCGAAGATCAGCCCCGGCAGGGTCATCTCGAACATCGAGATCGGCGGCTGGCCGGTATCGCGCGCCACCCCGCTCATCAGGATGTTGGTCGAGGTGCCGACCAGCGTCAGCGTGCCGCCGAAGATCGCCGAAAAGGACAGCGGGATCAGCAGCCGCGAGGGCGCCACCCCGACCGACGCCGCCACGGAAATCATGATCGGGGCCAGCAGGATCACGACCGGCGTGTTGTTCATGAAGGCCGAGGCCGCCATCGTGCCGAACATCATCAGCAGGATGGTTCTGAGATACGATCCGCGCGCCTGCCGTTGCAGGAAATCCCCCAGGATCGTGAGCACCCCGGTACGTTCCAGCGCCGCCGATATGATGAACATCATGGCGATGGTGATCGGCGCCGAGGAGCTGAAGACCGCCAGGAAATCGCCGGTGTCGATGATCCCGGTCGCCAGCAACGCCGCCGAAGCCGCGAGCGCGGTCACCTCGGGGGGGTAGACCTCTTTGAAAAAGCTCAGGAATACCACCCCGAGAAGCACAAGAACGAAGATCTGGTCGAGACTCATGGACAGGGTTTCCCGGGCGATGAAGTTATTACGCAATAAACGATAACTTTAATCGTGTTTTCAACCGGGAACTGGTTGCGCCACGAAAAACTGCCGTCTGGACGCCGCGCCCAAAGGGTATTTCGTGATGCGAAAGAGCGGATGCCCTTTTCGGCACGGCTTTTGTCCGGGGGGCACAGCCCGAAGGGCTCCTATACGGGACAGGGCTGCCGTCAACTGTGAACACGCAAATGACCGCCTTGGCAAGACGATGGAACCTGTCGCAGTCCCGTGCGCATCGGTTTTTCGCGACGCGAACACCGGATATACATCGATGTCGCGGTGGTCATTTGACCTGATACTCATCGTTGTAATTCCACCAACTGTAGGGAGAGTTCTGCGGATAGCCGTCCGGCGAGTCCTCCCAGGTTTCCTGCCGCCCGAGCGCGGTCATGTCGAGCCACGACCACGTCGTGACGAACTGTTCGTCGCCCCGTTCGTTCACGAAACAGGTGCGGCAGATGCGATCGCCGACCCGGATGAAGGCGTTATGGCCGTGCCATTCTGCGACGTCGAAATCGGCGTCGAAATCATCGGTCAGCGTGTACCAGGGGATGTGATCCCAGCCCATTCTCGCCTTGATCCGGGCGAGATCGGTCTGCGGCCCACGCGAGACGTAGACAAAACTCGTCCCGCGCGCGTGGAGATGGGCCAGGTTCGGAACGTGATCGGCCATCAACGAGCAGCCGACGCAGCCCTGGGCCGGCCAGCGCTTAACCCCGGGGTCCATGAAAGCGCGATAGACGATCAGTTGGCGCCGTCCGTCGAAGAGGTCCGCGAGCGATACCTCGCCGTCCGGCCCGACGAAGCGGTAGGGCTTGGTGACCTCCATCCACGGCATGCGCCGTCGTTCCGCGGCCAGGGCATCCCTGGCACGCGTCAGCGCCTTTTCCTTTGCCAGAATGGCCTTGCGGGCAGCATCCCATTCCGTACGCGCAACGATTGGTGGCGTTTGCATGGCCTTTCATCCCTTCCCGGTTTTCCGCCGGCCGGCGCCGCCGGGTCAGCCCGTCGGCATTTCGTCAAATCGGGTCAGCGCCGGATCGAGCACGTCCCACGCCAGCGCGCGGCTTGCATAGGTCACGATCCTCGGCGCGAATTGATCGCGCTCGTCCAGCAGAACCGGATTGATCGCCGTGATCCCGGGATTGGCCGGAAAGGTCACATGGGTGGGCGTGCCGCACTCGGGGCAGAACGCCTGGTGCTTCTCGATTCCGCTGTCGCCGGTGACTGACCAACTCGTGGTCTTGCCGTCGACCTTTACCGCCCCCGGCCCGGCGAACACCATGAAGGAGCTGTGCCCGGTGCCGGAACGCAGCTGGCATTGCCTGCACTGGCAGTGCAGTTCGGCCACTGAGTTCCCGCTAGCCCGGATGCGGACGGCGCCGCAGGCGCATTGGCCGTGATGGATTTTGCTCATTTCGCTCTCCCTGATGGATGGGTGTCGAAGGTTTCAGAGGTCCAGGCCGGTCCCGGTCTCGAGGAAGGACTTCATGCTCGAAAGGACCAGCGGCCATCCCTTGCCGATGCCCTTGGCCATGCTGCTGCCCGGCTGAAGTTGATCGTGCGTGACGGTGAGCCGCGCCATGCCGTTCTCCTGCCCCTCGATCTCGAAGGTGACGCGGCTTTCCTCGTCCGGGTCGCCGGCCTTGGACGCAGCCGACCAGGTGATGACCAGCTTGTGCGGAGGCTCGGCCAGAACGACCGTACCGACGATTTCGACCGGTCGTTCGTCGTTGGCGCGGACATGCTCCCATGACGCGCCGGGCGTCCAGGCCGAGACGTTCTCGTGCCCCCAGTAGCGCCGCGCGACCTCGGGCATGGTAATCGCCTCGTAGATCTTCTCGGGTGTCGTTCGGATGTATGTCACGTAGACGAAACTCGCGGACTTGTCGGTCATATCCTCGCTCCTTTCCAGGTTGTGTTTGAGGTCGTAGAGCAGGCCCAGGCGGCCCGCCTCGAACTTGCGGACCCAACGTTCGTAGACGTCGTGCAGCGGGACCGGGTTGATGAAGTGAAGCTTCTCCCGCCCCCGGCGCGCGGTGCTGATCAGATTGGCGTCTTCGAGCAAGCCCAGATGCTGGGTCACGGATTGCCGGGTCATGTCCATGGACTCGCAAAGTTCGCTGAGTGTCCTGCCGTTCTTTGCGTGCAGCCGGTCCAGAAGCTGCCTGCGCGCCGGATCCCCCAGCGCCTTGAACACCCTGTCGTCATCGTTCGGAGCATCTGCCATGCGCGATAATAGGCAGGTAAATGCCTGCATGTCAAGTGCAGGTATTTACCTGCCTGAATTCGATGGGCCGACGTTCATGCCTGATCAAAAGATCGCAGGTTTGAGCTCCAAACCGACCTTCAGCTTGTCATGAATCGGCGCAGCCGCGCGGCGGGTGCAGATAAGGTGTTTGCCCTCTAGCGGCGGGCAAACCGGGCCAGGGCACAGCGGCGCCCGAAGGGCAAATGCCCTGACGATCTATAAGTTGAGATTACTGGTCGGAGTGAGAGGATTCGAACCTCCGGCCCCTGCCTCCCGAAGACAGTGCTCTACCAGGCTGAGCTACACTCCGACCGTGGCGCGTGCATTACCCGTGCCTTGCGCCATTTGCAAGGGCTATCGCACAGGAAATCGTCCGCGCGGCGCGGCTTGCGTGCAACCCTTGCCGCGGGCAAGATCGGGGCGCGGGTGGTGGGGCCTATGGATCACGTTCTTTCCCTGATTGGCGGTATCGGCATGTTCCTTCTGGGGATGGAGGTCATGACCGCCGCGTTGCGCGATGCGGCGGGCCGCGATCTGCGGGCGGTGCTGGCGCGGTTCACCACCACGCCGCTGCGCGGTGTGCTGACCGGGGCGGGGGCCACGGCGCTGATCCAGTCGTCCAGCGCCACAACGGTGATGACCGTCGGATTCGTGGGTGCGGGGCTTTTGTCCATGCCGCAGGCGCTGGGGGTGATCTTCGGCGCCAATATCGGCACCACGGCGACCGGCTGGCTGGTGTCGATCCTGGGGTTCAAGCTGCAGCTCGATGCGCTGGCGATGGTGCTTCTGCTGCCGGCCAGCCTGACGCTGCTGCTGGGCCGGGGCGGGGTGGCGCGGGCCGGGCGTGTGGTGGCGGGGCTGTGCCTGCTGCTGGTCGCGCTGGCGCTGATGCAGGCGGGCGCGGCGGACCTGACCGGCTGGCTGACGCCCGAAAGGCTGCCGGGGGCCAGCCTGGGCGGGATGCTGGCGCTGGCCGGGCTGGGGCTGGCAGTGACGGTGCTGATGCAATCCTCGAGCGCGGCGATGGCGCTCGCGCTGGTGCTGCTGGACAGTGGCGCGCTGACGCTGATCCAGGCGGTGGCCATCGTGCTGGGCATGAATATCGGCACCACCTTTACCGCGATCCTTGCCTCGGTCGGCGGGTCCGGCCCGATGCGCCAGACGGCGCTGGCCAACCTGCTGTTCAACCTGGGCACCTTTGCGGTGGCCTTTCCGCTGGTCTGGCTGGGGGCCGGGCTGATCGCCGGGTTCGGTGCGCGTCATGACGCGATGACCGTGCTGCTGGCGATGCATACCGGGGTCAACATGCTGGGCGTTGCGCTGTTCCTGCCGGGGACCGCGCGTTTCGCCGGGTTCCTGGCCCGGCTGGTGCCCAACCCGAAAGAGCCGCCGCTGGTCACGCTCGACCGGGGGATGCTGCGCGATTCCGAGGCCGCGCTGGTTGCCGCGCAGACCGCGGCGGATGCGATCGCGGCGCGGCTTTTCGCGGCGCTGGGGGCGGCGCTGGATGCGCGGCCGGATTACCGGGGGCTGTCGGCGCTGGCCGCCTGCGACGAGGCCATCGAGGAATTGCGCGGGTTCCTGCAGAACATCCGCCTGCCCGAGGGGCGGCAATCGGCGGAACAGGTCTATTCCGCGCTGTTGCACCAGCTCGACCACCTGACGCGGATGCGCGCGCGGACACAAAGCCGGGGGCATTTCACCGCCCTGATGGACGACCGCGTGCTGCGCCGGCCGGCGCTGGCCACGGGGGCCTGCCTGCGGCGGCTGGGCGCGCAGTATTCCCCGCGCGAGGCCGCGCGCCTTGCCCGGTTGCAGGCGCTGATCGAACATCGCCAGTCACGGCACAGGCGCGGGCTGCTGCTGGGGGAACATGCCGGGATGTATGCGCTGGGGGATGTGTTTTCGCATACCGACGCGATGCGGTGGCTGCTGCGCACGCTGCACCATGCGGTGCGGGTGGCCGAGTATCAGCGCCAGGCGCGCGCCGGGTTGCCCGCGGCCCCCGAAAAGGCCGCGGGCTGAGATCGTTCAGACGCTCGCGTCCAGCGCGGCGACGACCGCATCGCCCATTTCCGAGGTCGAGACCGGCGTCACGCCTTCCTCGCCCAGCAGGTCGGCGGTGCGCAGCCCGTCGGCCAGCACCTTTTCCACCGCTGCCTCCAGCCGGTCGGCCTCGTCGCCGAGGTCGAAGGAATAGCGCAGCGCCATGGCAAAGCTCAGGATACAGGCGATCGGGTTCGCCTTGCCCTGACCGGCGATGTCGGGGGCCGAGCCGTGCACCGGCTCATAAAGCGCCTTGGGCCGGCCATTGGCCATCGGCGCGCCCAGGCTGGCCGAGGGCAGCATCCCCAGCGACCCGGTCAGCATCGCCGCGGCATCCGACAGCAGGTCGCCAAACAGGTTGTCGGTCACGATCACGTCGAACTGCTTGGGCCAGCGGCACAGCTGCATGGCGCCGGCATCGGCATACATGTGGCTGAGCTCGACATCCGGGTATTCCTCGTCATGGACCTTTTGCACCACCTCGCGCCACAGCACGCCCGATTCCATCACATTGGCCTTTTCCATCGAACAGACCTTGTTGCCCCGGCGGCGGGCCAGTTCAAAGGCCGAGCGCGCCACGCGCTCGATCTCGGATTCGGTGTAACGCTGGGTGTTGATGCCCACGCGTTCGTTGCCTTCCTCGAAGATGCCGCGCGGCTCGCCGAAATAGATGCCCGAGGTCAGTTCGCGTACGATCATGATATCCAACCCGGCAACCACGTCGCGTTTCAGCGACGAGAAATCGGCCAGCGCGTCAAAGCACTGGGCCGGGCGCAGGTTGGCGAAAAGGTCCATTTCCTTGCGCAGGCGCAGCAGGCCGCGTTCGGGTTTCACGCTGAAATCGAGGTTGTCGTATTTCGGCCCGCCCACGGCGCCCAGCAGCACGGCGTCGACGGATTGCGCCAGTTCCATGGTCTCGTCGGTCAGCGGCGTGCCGTGGGCGTCGTAGCTGCATCCGCCGACAAGCCCCTCGCTCACGTCGAATGCCAGGTCGCGTTTGGTGCCGAACCAGTCGATGATCTTGCGCACCTCGGCCATGACTTCGGGGCCGATCCCGTCACCGGGCAGGATAAGAAGCGAGGGGTTGGTCATGTCGTGCTGTCCTTCGTCTGCAAAAGCGTTGCGCGTGGCGTAGCGCCCGGGGCGGGAAGGGTCAAGAAAGCAAAGGGGTCAGCCCTTCGGCCAACAGATCCCAGACCCGCGCGATGCGCGGTGTCCGGCGGGTCGTCTGCGGTGCGGCCAGCCAGACCGGCAGGCCGGGCAGGTCGATGCCGAGGTCAAGGATTTCCAGCGCCGGGTCGCGTTCGGCGATATGGCGCTGCACGAAGCCGATGCCGCAGCCCGCGCGCGCCAGTTCGACACAGGCGGCCTGATCGTCGCAGCGCAGGGCGAACCAGTCGCGCGTCGCGGGAAAACCCGCCGCGCGCATCCCCCGCAGGATTAGGTCGGACCGATCATAGCCGATCAGGTCGTGCCGCATCAGATCGTCCGGTGTGTGCGGGCGCCCGCGCCGGTCGAGGTAGTCGCGGCTGGCAAAGACCGCCACCGGCAACGTGCCCAGGTGCCGCGTGACGATATCCAGCTGCGTGCTGCGAAACATGCGCAGCGCGATATCGGCCTCGCGGAACAGCAGGTTCTCGGCGCTGTCCGAGGGGGCAAGCTCGATCGTGATGCCGGGTTCTTCCCGGCGGAGCCGTGCAAGGATCGGCGGCAGGACGTAGTGCGAGACGACATGGCTGGCGGTGATGCGCACCACGCCCTGCAGCGCATGATCCTGGCCGGCGGCCTGCAGGGCCATACGTTGCGCGGCCTCCTGCATGTGGCGCGCTGCGGGCAGCAGGGCCTGTCCCGCCTCGCTGAGTGTCAGGCCACGCGGATGGCGGATGAAGAGCGCGGTGCCGAACTGATCCTCCAGCGCCCTGATCTGGCGTCCGAGCGTCGGCTGGCTGCTGCCCAGCCGCTGCGCCGCGCCGGACAGGGTGCCCGTTTCGGCCACCGCAAGAAAGGCGGGAACAAGGGACCAGTCGGTGATCTGGGAAAGCTTTTCCATTCATAAATGAATGGTTGGTAGTCGATTTTTGTCAATATTCATTCGCAACAGAATGAATGATCCTGTGGCCATCAAGTGAACCAGGAGAACAACATGTCAGGAACGATTCTCGTCTTGGGCGCCAGCGGGCGCTTTGGCCGCAGCGTGGCGGATGAATTCGCACGGGCAGGCTGGACGGTGCGCGGGTTCGACAGGGGCAGGGACGATCTGGACCGTGCCGCCGCCGGGGTCGACCTGATCGCGGTGGGCTGGAACCCGCCCTATCACAAATGGGCGGCCGAGCTGCCGGGGCTGCACGCGCAGGTGCGCCGCGCGGCCCTGCGCCACGATGCGACGGTGCTGCTGCCGGGCAATGTCTATGTCTTCGGGCCCGGCACCGGCCCGGTCTGGGATGAAACCACCCCGCACCGCGCCACCAATCCGCTGGGCCGGCTGCGGATCGACATGGAGGCGGCCTATCGGGCCGAAGGTGTGCGCACGATCCTGCTGCGCGCGGGCGATTTCCTGGATACCGAGGCCTCGGGCAACTGGTTCGACCGGCTGATCGCGCAGGATATCCGCAAGGGTGTGATCCATTACCCTGCGCCTGTCGATGTGCCCCATGCCTGGGCCTTCCTTCCCGATCTGGCCCGCGCCTTCCACCTGCTGGCCGAACGGCGCGATGACCTGCCGCGGTTCTGCGACGTGCCCTTTCCGGGCTATACGCTGACGGGGGATGATCTGGCCTGCGCGCTGGGCCGGGTCATGGGGCAGCCGGTGCGCATCCGCCCCATGCGGTTCTGGCCGCTGCGCCTGCTGCGTCCGGTAATGCCGGTTCTGGGCGGGGTGTTCGAGATGAAATACCTTTGGAATCTGCCGCACAGCCTGTCCGCTGCCCGTTTCGGGGCGCTTGTGCCGGAATTCGCCGCAACGCCCGTCGATCAGGCGCTGGCCGCCGCGATCGCGCCACTGCGTTAATCGCCGGGCAGCCGGATATCGGCCCAGACCGCCCGGTGCCGGCTGGCCTGCGCGACCGTCCCGGCCATCGGATCGCCCGGCGGCGGCCAGAAAACCCCGCTTGCCACCACCGCCAGGTCGGCGGAGGGCAGAATATAGCTGACCCGCCGCGCGCCCAGCCCGATCCCCGACCAGTCGACCGTGTTCGTCCCAGCGGCACCCATGGGGGCGAGCGGCGCGATCCGCGGATCGGCCAGCAGGGCGTGGATCGCAGTGCGCCGCCCCTCGCCCCGGCCGGGGTCGAGATTGGCATCGCCCGCGATCACGAAAGCTGCCGTGGGGGCGGGGCCGAGATCGCCGTCGAGATAGACCTGCCACAGGCGTATCTCGTCGGCATTGCGCAATCCGTTGCGATCCTCGGGCCCGTCGAATACCGGCGGCGTGGCGTGAAACGCCAGAAGCGACAGCGGCCCCGCCCGCACCGCCCAATGCGCGACCGAGGACAGGCGCTGCACCTCCTGCGCGGCGGGCGAGGGAAAGGGGGTGCCATCGCGGGCGGGCAGCGTCGCGCCCGGCAGGTCGCGCCAGCGCAGCGCGGTGAAATCCCGCGTGGCGTCCTTGTCGATGGGCAGGCGGGACAGGATCAGCATTCCGCCCTGGCCGCGAAACAGGCCATGGCCCTGCGCGTCGCCCGCCCGGTCGCTGCGCCCGTCGCCATCCATGTCCAGCCCGGTGGGCACTCCGCTGTTGGGCGCGCGGGCAAAGCGATGGGCCAGCGGCAGGCCGGCCTCGCGCAGGGCGGTTTGCAGCGCGCGGGCCGTGGCGTGGCCGGCATCGTGATCGACATTCTGCAGCAGCAGGATATCGGGCTGCAGCGCGCTGAGCACCCGCACGACCGCGGCCACCTGCGGGTCGCGCCCGTTGCGGATGTCGCGCAGCAACAGGCCCGGCCCCTCGCGGGTCAGTTCGGCATTGTAGGTAACGATGCGCAGGGTTTCGGCGGGCAGGGGCGCCGCCGCGCAGAACAGCGCGATCAGACCAGCTGATAGGTGCGCGATTTGCTTTCTTCGGCGGCGGGCGTATCGTCGCCCTCGGCTTCGGCCGCGGCATAGGCGCGCTGGCGCTTTTGCAGGATCATCTGCGCGATGCGGTTCATGGCCAGACCGCGGATCATCATGCTGGCCGGCAGAATAGCCCATAGAGACACGACCCAGATCAGCGTTTGCGCGTTTGCAAGGATCATCGGGTCGATCACGCCCGACGCGGCCTTCACACCCGCCGGGAACAGGAATGGCAGCAAAAACCCTAACACGAGGTTAATCAGCCCGTGCCGCTGCAACCGCCGGACGACATCGCTGCCCGCCGTGGGGTCGAAAAGCGGCAGGTTGATCCAGACGTTGAACGCGCCGTGGCGGGCGGGCCAGCCGGCGACATGCACCTGCAGGAAAAAGACGACGACGATGGCGAGAGAGACGAAATAGGCGAAGCCGGCGGCATCGCGCAACGTGTTCACAAGGGTTGCCGGGGCATCGGGCGGCAGCGTCAGCACCATCAGCCGCACCGGCGAAAAGGGCACGTCCAGCCAGCCGCCGGTCAGCCGGGCGACCGCGGCGCCGATCGCGCCGATGGTGCTGTTCGAGGTGGCATCGGCGCACACCGCGCTCAGCACCGCGACGCTCAGGAACAGCGCGCCGAACCGCAGGCGGTTGATGGGCGGGGCATAGCGGAATTCCACAAGGCTGGGATAGGCGCTGTTGTATTCCAGGAAAACCAGCAGGGCGATGACGATGGAAACCAGCACGACGATCTGCGAGCCGTCATGGCTTGCGCTGGGCAGCACAAGCGCGGGCAGTGCCACGAGCACAGCCACAAGAGCGGCGCGAAAAAGCGCGTTGAATACCTGAGCGATCACTGCCCGTTCCCTTCAACCTGGCCGGGCGCGATGCGTTGCCGCGCCCTTTTCCCAAACTGATGCCGCCGGTGCCGGCGGTCTGCCTCATTCTTGCCCAATTGTTGCCTTCTTTCGTCACATTGCTCAAGCGACCCTTACCATTGTGATAATCAATTTGGCCTTTTCATGGAAAAACTGGTGCGGGAATGCATCATTTTTCCCGCGAATTGAATAAACTCGCGTGGTTTCTCAATATCTTGTGGGAAGGAGTTAAATACGCACAAGCGCCGATGGGGCAGGGCGTCCGGGGCCATGCCCGGACGCCGCCACATGGTCAGACCCAGGGGCGTGCCTGGGCGATGCCGGTTTCGAACGCGTCGATCGAGGAGGCCTTTTCCAGCGTCAGGCCGATATCGTCCAGCCCGTTGAGCAGGCAATGCTTCTTGAAGCTGTCCACCTCGAACGGGAACACCTCGCCATCCGACGAGGTCACGGTCTGCGCTTCGAGATCGACGATCATCCGCGCGTTCGAGCCCTTTTCGGCGTCCTGCATCAGCACATCCACCGCCTCCTGCGGCAGGATGATGGGCAGGATGCCGTTCTTGAAGCAGTTGTTGTAGAAGATGTCGGCGAAAGAGGTTGCGATCACCGTCCTGATGCCGAAATCCTTGAGCGCCCAGGGCGCGTGTTCGCGCGACGAGCCGCAGCCGAAATTGTCGCCGGTGACAAGGATCTCGGCCTCGCGGTATTGCGGCTTGTTCAGCACGAAATCGGGGTTCTCGTTGCCTTGCCGGTCATAACGCATTTCCTGGAACAGGCTCACGCCCAGCCCCGACCGCTTGATCGTTTTCAGGAACTGCTTGGGGATGATCATATCGGTGTCGATATTCACCAGCGGCAGGGGCGCCGCGATACCCGTCAGTTTTTCGAACTTTTCCATCAGATCATCTCCCGAACGTCGGTCAGCTTGCCGGTCACGGCGGCGGCGGCGGCCATCGCCGGCGACACCAGGTGGGTGCGGCCCTTGTAGCCCTGCCGCCCCTCGAAGTTGCGGTTCGAGGTCGAGGCGCAGCGTTCGCCCTCGCTCAGCTGGTCGGGGTTCATCGCCAGGCACATCGAACAGCCCGCCATGCGCCATTCGAAACCGGCCTCGCGGAAAATGTCGGCAAGGCCCTCTTCCTCGGCCTGCGCGCGCACCAGGCCCGAGCCGGGCACAACCATCGCGCGCATCCCGTCCTTGACCTTCTTGCCCTTCAGGATCGCGGCGGCGGCGCGCAGATCCTCGATCCGGCCGTTGGTGCAGGACCCGATAAAGACGGTATCCACCTCGATGTCCGACAGTTTCTGGCCGGGCGTCAGGCCCATATATTCCAGCGACCGGCGCGCGGCCTCGACCTTGCCGCCGGAAAAGCTTGCCGGATCGGGCACTTCCCCGGTGATCGGCAGCACGTCCTCGGGCGAGGTGCCCCAGGTCACGAGGGGGGCGATATCCTCGCCCTTGATGGTCACGACCTTGTCCCAATGCGCGTCGTCATCGGAATAGAGCGTCTTCCACCAGTCCAGCGCGGCCTCCCACTGTGCGCCCTTAGGCGCGTGCGGGCGGCCCCTGACGTATTCGAAGGTGGTTTCGTCCGGCGCGATCAGGCCGGCGCGCGCGCCGCCTTCGATCGCCATGTTGCAGACGGTCATCCGCCCTTCCATCGACAGGTCGCGGATCGCCTCGCCGCAATATTCGATCACGTATCCGGTGCCGCCGGCGGTGCCGGTGGCGCCGATGACCGACAGGGTGATGTCCTTGGCGGTGACGCCCGGGCGCAGCTTGCCGGTGATTTCCACCTTCATGTTCTTGGATTTCTTCTGGATCAGCGTCTGGGTGGCCAGCACATGTTCCACCTCCGAGGTGCCGATACCATGCGCCAGCGCGCCGAAGGCGCCATGCGTGGCGGTGTGGCTGTCGCCGCAAACCACGGTCATGCCCGGCAGGGTCCAGCCCTGTTCGGGGCCGACGATATGCACGATGCCCTGGCGGATGTCGTCCACCGGGTAATAGTGGATGCCGAAATCCCTGGCGTTCTGGTCCAGCGCGGCGACCTGGATACGGCTGTCCTCGGGCATCTGGTCGGGGTTCTCGCGACCGGCCGTGGTGGGCACGTTATGGTCGGGCACCGCGATCGTGCGGTCCGGCGCGTGGACCTTGCGGCCGGCCATGCGCAGCCCTTCGAAGGCTTGCGGGCTGGTCACCTCGTGCACGAGGTGGCGGTCGATATAAAGCAGGCAGGTGCCGTCCTCGTCCTGCTGGACGACATGGGCATCCCAGATCTTGTCATAAAGCGTTTTGGGGGACATCGGACCTCTCCGGTTTTCAGATGTTTGTCGGTGGGTAACGGGTATATCGGGGCGCACTCAGCGCCCGGCCGGCATCATAGACGGGCCAGAACGGTATGCGTGGCGCCATAGAACCGCCAGGGCAGGCGGGCGCGATCATCCATGTCGAAAATCCGTGTCATGTCGCACGGGATATACCGGCCCGCCGAGTCTCGCAAGCCTCTATGCCCTTGCCCCGCTGTGCCCCATTGGCCAAACTGCCCGAAAGGACGGTGCGATGAACCCCGAGGAAAGTAACAACCTGGCCGATCAGGCTGCCGAGTTCGCCCAGATCGGCCAGGGCCTGCTGGGCCATGTCGAGGCGTTCGTGCAATCCTTCCTGCGGCCGTGGAACGGCTACCAGATCCTGATCGCGCTGGCGGTGCTGGTGGTGGCGCATTTCGCCGCCAGGGTGCTGGCGGCGCGCTGGGACGCCTGGCTGCGCACGCGCGAGAACTGGCCGATGTGGCGCAAGCGGTTCGGCCTGATGGTGCGCAACCGGATGCGGCTGATCCTGTTCGTGGCGCTGCTCTGGCCGGTGATCTGGATCATGCGCGAACTGACCTGGCCGTCGCGCACCTATCTTCTGGGCATCATCGCGCAGCTTGCGCTGGCCTGGTTGCTGATCGTCCTGGTGTCGCGGCTGATCGTCAACGCCTTCCTGCGCGCCGTCGTGCGCTATGCCGGCTGGACATGGGTAACACTGTCGATCCTGGGGCTGACGGACGAAACCCGCGCGCTGTTGGACAGCATGTCGCTGTCGCTGGGCGACACGCGGCTGTCGGTCTGGATCGTGCTGCAGGCAGTGGCGATCATCGGGGCGCTGTTCTTCGTGGCGCGCTTTGTCTCGGTGACCTCGGCGGGGCGCATCCGCAAGAACCAGGATATCAGCCCCTCGATGCAGGTGCTGGCGGTCAAGTTCCTGCAACTGCTGCTCTATGGCGCGGCGTTCTTCCTCGGGCTGCGCATGGTGGGGGTGGACCTGACCGGGCTGGCCGTCCTGTCCGGCGCCATCGGCGTGGGGTTGGGTTTCGGTCTGCAAAAGGTGGTGTCGAACCTGGTGTCGGGCGTCATCATCCTGCTCGACAAGTCGATCAAGCCCGGCGACGTGATCAGCCTGGGCGAAACCTTCGGCTGGATCAACACGCTGGGCGCCCGCTATACCTCGGTCGTGACGCGCGATGGGCGCGAATACCTGATCCCGAACGAGGACCTGATCACCGGGCAGGTGGTGAACTGGTCGCATTCCAACGATTTCGTGCGGCTGGATATCTATTTCGGCACCGCCTATGGCGACGATCCGCACGCGGTGCGCCGCATCGCCATCGAGGCGGCGAAATCCGTCGACAGGGTGCTGACTTTCAAGCCGCCGGTCTGCCATATCGTCGGTTTCGGCGACAGTTCGGTGGATTACATCCTGCGCTTCTGGATCTCGGACCCGACCGGCGGTCTGACCAATATCCGCGGCAATGTCTACCTGGCGCTTTGGGATGCGTTCAAGGAAAACGATATCTCGATCCCGTTCCCGCAGCGCGAGGTGCGGATGCTGAACGATCCCGCCCGTCTGCCCGACTGAGATGCGCACCGGCGGGGTTCCGCACAATGCCGCAGGGGCCTTGCCGCCGAACGACATTGTTTTTTCACACCCGCGTTGTTACTTTTACCATACGCCCAGCACCGGGGCACGGACGGTGCGCAGCATAGGAGGACAATGTCCTGTCTCTTATCGCAGACGCGGCCGGGGCCGCTGACAACGGGGTGCCGATGACCGGCGCCCGCACGGATGTGACCAGCGATGCCCTGCTGACGAGCATCCTTTCCTCACTGGAAAGCGACAAGGCCGAAGACATCGTGCAGATCGACCTGCGCGGCAAGTCGTCTATCGGCGATTACATGATCGTCTGTTCGGGCCGGTCGTCGCGCCAGGTCACGGCGATTGCCGAAAAGCTGGTCGAGCGCCTGAAGGAGGAATTCGGTATTCCCGTCCGCACCGAGGGCAAGGAAACCGGCGACTGGGTGCTGATCGACACCGGCGACGTGGTGGTGCACGTGTTCCGCCCCGAGGTGCGCGAATTCTACCAGCTTGAAAAGATGTGGCTGCCCAACCATCCGGCATCGGATCAGGCACGGGGCTGAATGCGCGTCCATCTTTGCGCCGTGGGGCGCCTTCGGGCGGGGCCCGAGCGCGCGCTGATCGACGATTATCTCACACGTTTCGACCGCACCGGGCGGGCGCTTGGCCTGGGCCCGGCGCAGCTGCATGAGGTCGAGGACAGGAAGGGTGGCGGCATGGCCGCCGAGGCCGCGCTGCTGGATCGCGCGATCCCCGGCGGCGCGCTGGTCTGCACGCTGGATGAACGCGGCAAACTGATGTCCTCGCCCGATTTCGCGGCGCTGCTGGCGAAATGGCGCGATGCCGGGCGGGGCGACGTGGCTTTCGTGATCGGCGGCGCTGACGGGATCGACCCCGCCCTGCGGGCGCGGGCCGATGCCTCGCTCAGCTTCGGCAGGATGGTGTGGCCGCATATGCTGGCCCGCGTGATGCTGTGCGAACAGCTTTACCGCGCTGCCTCGATCCTGGCCGGCAGCCCCTATCACCGGGCCTGAGTTACGGCGCGTTCCCGGTTTCGCGCCGCCGGTGCCGCAGATGTGCCACCGCGATTACCGCGAACGCCCCCAGCGCCAGAACCGCCGCCCCGGCAAGAAACAGCACGAACCCCGCCACCATCGCCGGCAGCGCGGCCAGCCCCGGCAGCGCCATGGCGACCTGCGGGTTCAGCGCGCCGGTCACCGCGACCCAGCCCATCGCCAGCCCCAGCCACGCCAGCACCAGCGCCAGCGCCGGCCACATCGCGCCGCGCAGGGCAGGGGCCCGCAGGCTGCGCTTCAGCGCCGCCACCTGCCGCGCCACGTCCTGCTGCATCGCCATCAGCGCGGGCACCACGATCAGCACCAGCACCATGCCGAAACCCAGCCCGTAAACCAGCGTGATCACCGTCGGTTTCAGGAACTGCGCCTGTTGCGACCCTTCGTAAAGCAGCGGCGCCAGCCCCAGCACCGTGGTCAGGGTGGTCAGCATCACCGGCCGCAGACGGTCGGCCGTTCCGTCGACGATCGACGGGAACAGACCGCGTTCCTGCCCGTATTCGTCGATCGTCGTGACCAGCACGATCGAGTCGTTGATGATGATCCCGGTCATCCCCAGCAGGCCGACGACCGTGAACATCGACATCGGCACATCCCAGATGTAATGGCCCCAGACCGTGCCGACCAGGCCGAAGGGAATGATCGCCATCACCACCACCGGCCGGGTCCAGCTTGAAAACACCCAGGCCAGCACGATGTAGATCCCCGTCAGGCACAGGATCAGGCCGGTCATCGCGTCGCCTAGGAATTCGTCCTCCTGTTCGCTCAGCCCCGACAGGCGCCATTCGACCTGATGGCTGGCGGCGATGTCGGGCAGGATCTCCTGCTCCAGCGCGCGCATGACCTCTTCGGCGCGGGCGGGATCGTCCTCGGATATGTCGCCGGTGACGGAAATCAGCCGGATACCGTCCTCGCGCCGCACGGTGGAAAACCCGGTGCGCCGCTCGGCGCTGACGATATCGGCCAGCGGCACATAGGCGCCGGTCGGCGTGCGCATCTGCATCCGTTCCATGAAGTCGGCGGTCAGTTCGCTGTCGGGCAGCTCCACGCGGATCTCGGCGCTGCGCGGACCCATCGGGTAGGTCGCGGCCTCCAGCCCGTTCAGGCGGTGGCGCAGCACGCGGCCGATCCCGTCGATGGTGAAGCCCAGCGATTGCCCCTGCGGGGTCAGCTCCAGGATCAGTTCTTCCTTGTCGTAGGCCAGGTCGTCCTCGACCGCCGAAACCTCGGGAAAGCGCAGCAGCGCGGTTTTCAGCGCCTCGCTCGCCGCCTTGAGCGTTTCGGGGCTGGCGCCGTGGAACTGCACGTCCAGCGCCTCGCCGCCGGGGCCGGAACGCCAGCCGCGGAAGCTGACGGTTTCGGCCATCGGGTGCGGCTGCACCGCGTCCTGCAACTCGGCCACGAACTGGAAACTGGAATAGGGCCGCAGGTCGGCGTCGATCAGCTCGACCGAGATACCGCCCAGCAGGTCGGCATCCTTGTTCTCGGTGCCCGGCAGCGCGCGGCCCGAATTGCCGCCGATCTCGGCGATGGCATAGTCGATCGGGTTGCGCCCGTACTGTTCCTCGTACTGCGCGCCCAGGGCCTCGGCCGCGCGTTGCATTTCGCGCATCATCGCCAGCGACTCGGCCCGCGTCGCGCCGGGCAGCATGGCGAAATTGCCGGTCACGCTGCCCTGTTCGGGCGAGTTGAAGAACCGCCATTGCACATCGCCGCGGGTCAGCATCGCCACCTGGCTGGCCAGGACCACCACGGCCAGCCCGAAAACCGGGTAGCGCGCCCAGACCACGAAGGCGATGATGCTGCGGAAGACGTGATCGCGCAGCCAGCGAAAACCGCGGTTCACCACGCGCGAGGGCGCGTCGTACCAGTGGTCCTTGCCGGTATGGGTCAGGGCATGGGCCATGTGATGCGGCAGGATCAGGAAGCATTCCACCAGCGAGGCAGTCAGCACCACGATCACCGTAAAGGGAATGTCCGAGATCATGTTGCCGAACCGCCCGCCGATGGCGGTCAGGCCGAAAAAGGCGATCACGGTGGTCAGCGTCGCGGAAAACACCGGCATCGCCATGCGGCGCGCGGCGTTCTCGGCCGCGGCCTCGGGCGCCTCGCGCAGCCGGCGCGCGCGGGCATCGGCATGTTCGCCCACCACGATGGCGTCGTCCACCACGATACCCAGCGTGATGATCAGCGCGAAAAGCGAGATCATGTTGATCGTCAGCCCGGCGGCATACATCAGCGCGACCGCCGTCAGCATCGACACCGGGATACCCGCCGCCACCCAGAAGGCGGTGCGCGCGTTGAGAAACAGGAACAGCAGCGCCAGCACCAGCCCCAGCCCCATGACGCCGTTGTCGATCAGGATGTTCAGGCGCCCGGTGATATGTTCGGCCCGCGTGCGGATCAGGTCGATGGTGACGCCCGCGGGCAGGGTGGCCTCCATCTCGGCGGCGACCTCCTCGACCTGGCGCTGCAACCCGATGGCGTCGCCCGAGGCCGAGCGGTCCACCCGGATCGACATCGCCGGGTCCGGGCCCACGAAATAGCTGCGGTTTCGCGTCACGCCCTCGGTGCGCACATGGGCCACGTCTCCCACCGTCAGGGTCGAACCGTCGTCGTTCGAGCGCAGGACGATCCCGGCGATCTGGCCGGGGTCGCGCTTTTCCACGCCGGTGCGCACGCGGGTATTGGCGCCGGTGATGTCGCCCGCCGGATCGGTATCGACCTCTTCGGCGATGGCGGCGGCGATCTGCTGGATCGTCACGTCATGCGCCATCAGGTTGACCGACGGCACCTCGACGATGGTCTGCGGCGCGGCAAGGCCGCGCACCGTCGTGCGGGTGACGCCCGCGGCGAACAGCCGGTTCACCAGCTCGTCGGTGAACAGCGCCAGTTGCTCGGTGCCGACCGGGCCGGTGATCACCAGGTCGGTCACGCGGTCGTACCAGACACCGCGGCGCATCTCGGGTTCCTCGGACTCTTCCGGCAGGGTGGTGACGGAATCGATGGCCTGCTGCACGTCGTCCGAGGCGCGGCTCATATCATAGTCGGGTTCGAATTCCAGCCGGATCGAGGCACGCCCCTCGTAGGACGCGCTGGACGAGCTTTCGACCCCCTCGACCGCCAGCAGGGCGGGTTCCAGCAGTTGCACGATACCATGGTCCACGTCCTCGGCGCCCGCGCCCTCCCAGATGACCGAGACCGAGATGTCGTCGACCACCACGTCGGGAAAGAACTGCGCCCGCATCCGCGGCACGGCGGCCATGCCCAGCACCAGCAGCACCACCAGCAGCAGGTTCGCGGCGGTGCGGTGGCGGGTGAAATAGGACAGGATGCCGCCCGCGCTTTCGGGGATCTGGCGCACCATCGCCTAGCCCCCCATCCGGGATTCGAGCCGTTCGACCATCTGCGCGGGCACGCGGGGCTGTTGCAGGCTGGCCAGGATCGAAGACCGGATCTCGTCCGGCATCCCGGGATTGTTCTCGACGAAGGCGACCAGCCGCGCGCGGCGTTCCTCGGTCAGTTCCAGCATCGCGGGCGGGGGCGGGGCGGCCTGCGCGCCTTCCTGCGCCTGGCGCAGCGGGCGCACCTTGATGCCCGGCCCCAGCAGCGGCGATCGTTCGCGCACCACCTCGCGCCCGCCAAGCCCGGGGCCGCGCACCAGAACGTCGTCGCCCTGCCGCCGCACCAGCGTCACCGGCAGGGAGTCAAGCCGGTCCTCGACGCCCAGAACCAGAACCGTGCCATCCGCCGCAAGCGATGTCGCGGGCAGGCGCACCACGTTTTCGACCTCTGGTTCGGTGACGCGGACGGTGACGAAATCGCCGGGCTTGAAGCCGCGCGCCTCGTCCAGCCGGGCAAAGATCAGCCGCCCGGTCTGGCCCTCGCCGACCGCGGCGCTGTCGCGGGTCAGGGTGCCCGTCGCCTCAAGCTCGGCCCCCAGCACGCTGAGCGTGACGGTCACCGGCAGCGGGGCCAGCTCGCCGTTATCGTCAAGCAGCCGGGCATATTGCGGGGTCGAGATGCGCAGCGCGACCTCGAGCGCGCTGTCGTCCACAAGTTCCGCCAGCCGCTCGTTGACCGAGACAAGCCCACCCTCGACCACCGTCACCCCGCTGAGCGATCCGTCGAACCCGGCGCGCATCACGGTATCGTCCAGCCGCCGCTGCGCCTCGTCGCGGGCGATGCGGGCGCGGGCCAGCAGGGTTTGCGCCTGATCGACCCGCGCCTCGGCCTGGCTGACCGCCTGCCGGCGGGTCAGCACCGCCTGCCGCGCCGAGGACGCGGCCAGTTCGGCGGTTTCCACCGCCGCCGCCGTGCCCACGCCGCGCGCCTCAAGGTCGGTTTGCCGCCGGAAGGCGCGTTCGCGCAGATCGGCCTGTTCCTGCGCGGCGGCCAGTTCGTCGCGCGCCAGCACCAACGCGCGGGCGGCCTCGCGCTCCTCGGCCTCGGCATCCAGCAGGTCCGCCGCCGTCCGGTCGTAGGCGGATTGCGCATCGGCCGGGTCGATCCGCAAAAGCACCGTTCCGGCCGTGATCCGGGCGCCTTCCTCGAAATCGGGGGACAGTTCGATCACCGTGCCGCTGGCGGCGGCGCGCAGTTCCAGCGTCCGGCGGCTCTGCACCTGGCCAAAGGCGGTCAGGACGGGGGCGACGGTGCGCAACTCGGCCGGTTCGACATTGACCGTGAAGACGCGCTCGCGCTGCGGGGGCACGACGGCCTCGCGGCTCAGGCGGTCCTGGATGGCGTCACGCAGCAGCGCCCCGGCATAGATCAGAAGCGCCAGGGTGACTGAAACCAGAAACAGCCCCGAAAGGCTTTGCCGCAGAAAACGCATCGTTTTTTCAAACCCTTGCAAGGCGGGACAATGCCCGGCGCCGAAGTGTAACCGCGGCCCGGAAAAAACCAAACCACAAGCATGTTACGCGGCACCGTGCTATTTCCGTCGCTTGTGTTCTTCCAGACGGGGCATAATCTGCACGAAGTTGCAGGGGCCGTGGCGGTAATCGAGCTGGTATTGCAGGATTTCGTCCCACGCATCCTTGCAGGCGCCGGTGCTGCCGGGCAGGGCGAACAGGTAGGTGCCGCCCGCCACGCCGCCGGTGGCGCGGGACTGCACGGCGCTGGTGCCGATCTTGTTCATGCTGACGATGGTAAAGACCGTGCCGAAGGCGTCGATTTCCTTTTCATAGACATCGCGATGCGCCTCGACCGTCACGTCGCGCCCGGTCAGGCCGGTGCCGCCGGTCGAGATCACCACGTCCACGTCGGGGTTTTCCACCCATTCGCGCAATTGCGCGGCGATGGCGTCGCGTTCGTCACGCACAAGCATCCGGTCGGCCAGGATATGCCCCGCCCCCTCGATCCGCTGCACCAGCGTATCGCCCGAGCGGTCATCCGCGATCCCGCGCGTGTCGCTGACGGTCAGGACCGCGATGCGCACGGGGATGAATTCCTTGCTGTCGTCGATGCGTGACATGTCGATCCTGCCTCAGATTTCGAACCAGTTGGGTTTCGGGCCGAGGTTGTGCACCTTCGTATCGCCGATCGTTCCCGACTTGCCCCAGCTGTCGTGGATATGGCCGCACAGCGCGATTTTGGGTTGAAACCGCGCGATTGCGTCTCGGATCGCAACCGAGCCGACCGATTGCCCGCCCGATGTCGTGTCGGCCACACCCTTGGGCGGGGAGTGGGTGATCAGGATATCGCAGCCCTCGGCCCCTTCCAGCATCTTCGCGGCCTCGTCCTCGGACAGGTCGCACGACCACTGGCCGAAGGGCGTGACCGGTACGCCATAGCCCAGCCCGAAGATGCGCAGGCCTTCGGCCTCGGTGGCCCGCCCGTGCAGCACGGTCATGTTGGGCCGGGCCGCGGCGCGCAGTTCCCCGGCGCTTTCGGCATTGCCGGGCACGACGATCATCGGCGCCATGATGCCGCGCAGCATCTCCATCGCGTCCTCCAGCCCCTCGCGCATGTTGCAGAAATCGCCTGCGCCGATCACCAGCCCGGCCTCGGTGCTGGCCTCGGTCAGCGCCTCGGCCCGGTTGCGGGCCAGATGCAGGTCGGAAAACGCAAGGATATGCATCAGGAGGACTCCAGCCGCGCCTTGAGGGTCAGAAGGTCGGCCCATGCCTCGCGCTTGGCCTGCGGCTGGCGCAGCAGGTAGGCCGGGTGCAGCATCGGCAGGGCGGGGCGGCCATAGGCCTCGTGCCACTGGCCGCGCAGCCGGGTGATACCGCGTTTGCCAAGCCCGGCCTGACAACTGGAATTGCCCATCAGCACCACGATATCGGGCTGCACCAGGTCGACATGGCGCTGCACGAAGGGCAGCATCATGGCGATTTCCTCGGGCTTCGGGTCGCGGTTCTGCGGCGGGCGCCAGGGCAGGACGTTGGTGATATAGACCGCTTTGGCCGCATCGTCGGCGTGGCGGTCCAGCCCGACGGCGGCCAGCATCCGGTCCAGCAACTGGCCCGCGCGCCCGACAAAGGGCTTGCCCTCGCGGTCCTCGTCGCGGCCTGGCGCCTCGCCGATGATCATGACGCGGGCGGCGGGGTTGCCATCGGCAAAGACAAGGTTGCGCGCGCCGCGCCGCAATTCGCAATGGTCATAGGCCGCCAGCGCCGCGCGCAGGTGTTCAAGGTCGGCAGCACCCTGCGCCATCTGGCGCGCGATGGCCACGGGGTCGATCCCGGCGGGTTTGGCGGGGGGCGCGGCCTGTGGTGCCGGGCGGGCCGATGTCGGTTTTGCCGGTGCTTCGGTCGGCAGATCATAGCGGTTGACCGGCGCGTCGCCGATGGCGTCGATCGCGCCAAGCTCGACCTGCCAGTCCAGCGCGGCCAGTGCCGCATATGTGTCGGTTGCCGATTCCATGCTTCTAACCTAGGCGCTGGCGCGGTGGGCGAAAAGGCTCAGTCGCGCGGGGCGGCGGCGCGCCGCAGCCGGTCGTTGATCGCCACGCCCAGCCCCCGGTCGGGGATCGGCGCCACGGCGATGCCCGCGATGCCGGGCCGGTCGAGCGTGTGGAGGTGGCGAAACAGGTTCGCCGCCGCCTCGACCAGGTCGCCGGTTTCCGAGAGGTTCAGATCGCACTCCATCGCGCCGAAGCCCAGCAGCACCTCGCCCGGTTCGGCGCGTTCCGCGTTCAGCCGGACCCGCGCGCCGGGCGCGTAGTGCGAGCCGAGCTGCCCCGGCGCGGTGATTTCGCCGCCGGTATGCGTGGCCAGTGCTGCGCCCAGAACCGCCCCGATCGCCTCGGCCGGGATGCCGCCCGGACGCAGCAGGGTGGGCGTGCCGGCCAGCCCGACGATGGTGCTTTCCAGCCCGACCGCGCAATCGCCGCCGTCGATCACCGCGTCGATCCGGCCCCTGAGCCCGGCCAACACATGCGCGGCGCTGGTGGGGCTGATCCGGCCCGACGGGTTGGCCGAGGGCGCCGCCACCGGCCCGCCGAAGACGCGCAGCACCGCCTGCGCCAGCGGATGCGCGGGCACCCTGAGCGCCACGGTGTCCAGCCCCGCGGTGACCAGCGGCGACAGCCCGTGCCCGTCGCGCAGCGGCAACACCAGCGTCAGCGGGCCGGGCCAGAACGCATCGGCCAGTTTCTGCGCCGCATCCGTCCATTCCACGTAATCGCGCGCGCGGGCGGCGTCAGGCAGGTGCACGATCAGCGGGTTGAAGCTGGGCCGCCCCTTGGCTTCGTAGATGCGGGCCACGGCGCGGTCGTTGCGCGCATCGCCGGCCAGCCCATAGACGGTTTCGGTCGGCAGGGCGATAAGCCGCCCCTCGGAAAGCAGTTCCGCGGCGCGGACGATGCCCGCCTGATCCCAATTCAGAAGCTCCGTTTCAGCCATGCTCTGACGCCGCGTTTTTGTTGATGCCGGGCGTCTTCGGATTAGTGTGCCCGGAAACCACCGGCATACAGGCAGCCCCATCCTTTGCCAAGCTGCCACCGCAGGAGACCAACCGATGCCCTATCGCGCCCCGATCACCGATTTCCGTTTCATCTTTGACCATGTTTCCGATTTCTCGCAGGTGCAGGGGACAGAGCGGTTCGGCGATGCCTCGGACGACATGGTCGATGCCATCCTGGAAGGGGCCGGGCGCATCTGCGAAGAGGTGCTGGAGCCGCTGCGCCGCACCGGCGACATGCAGGGCGCCGTTCTGGAAAACGGCGTGGTGCGGATGCCCGAGGGGTTCAAACAGGCGTTCGGTGAACTGGCCGAGGGTGGCTGGATCGCGCTGTCGGCGGCGCAGGAATACGGCGGTATGGGCCTGCCGATCACGATGACAACCGCCCTCAACGAGATGATGGCATCCACCACGATGGGGCTGGGCCTGTGCACGATCCTGACGCAGGGCCAGATCGAGGCGTTGGAGCATCACGCCAGCGACCCGATCAGGGAGACCTACCTGCCGAAACTGATCTCGGGCGAATGGACCGGCACGATGAACCTGACCGAACCGCAGGCGGGATCGGATGTGGGCGCGCTGAAAACCCGGGCCGAGCCGAACGAAGACGGGTCTTATGCGATCACGGGGCAAAAGATATTCATCACTTTCGGCGATCACGACATGGCCGAAAACGTGTGCCACCTGGTGCTGGCACGCCTGCCCGGCGCGCCCGGCGGGACCAGGGGGATCAGCCTGTTCATGGTGCCCAAGCTGATCCCGGACGATGCCGGAAACACCGGCGTCGCCAACGCGCTCAAGGTGGTGAGCCTTGAGGAAAAGATGGGCATCCACTCCAGCCCCACGGCGGTGATGCAGTACGACGGCGCGACCGGCTGGCTTGTCGGCGAGGAAAACAAGGGCATGGCGGCCATGTTCACGATGATGAACAACGCCCGGCTTGCCGTGGGCGTGCAGGGCGTCGGCTGCGCCGAGGGGGCGTATCAGCAGTCGCTGGCCTATGCGCAGGAGCGCGAGCAGATGGGCCGGATCATCGACCATGCGGATGTGCGCCGGATGCTGCTGACGATGAAGGCGGAAACCTTCGTCGCGCGGGCCATCGCGGTCAACTGCGCCGTGGCCATCGACATGCAGACCGCCACCGGCGAGGCCGAGTGGAAGGCCCGCGCGGCGCTGCTGACGCCGATCGCCAAGGCCTTTGCGACCGATATCGGCTGCGAGGTGGCCAGCATCGGCATCCAGGTCCATGGCGGCATGGGCTTCATCGAGGAAACCGGCGCGGCGCAGTTTTTGCGCGACGCGCGGATCACCCCGATCTACGAGGGCACCAACGGCATTCAGGCGGCAGACCTCGTGGGCCGCAAGATGATGGATGGCGGGGAGGCCGCATTCCGCCTGCTGGACGAGATCGAGGCGCACGCGGAATCGGTGCGCTCGCAGATGCCCGAACTGGCCGAACCGGTGTGGCAGGCCTCGGAAACCCTGCGCGAGGCGGTGGAATGGCTGGTCGCGCAAAGCGACATGCCCACGCGGCTTGCCGGGTCGGTGCCGTTCCTGCGCGCCTTTGCCCGTGTGCTGGGCGGGCATTACCACCTGCGCGCCGCGTTGGCCGAGCAGGGTGAGGGCGCCCGGACCAAGCTGGCGCGCTTTTACATCATGCGGCTGTTGCCGGAACATGCCGCGCTGCTGACCCATGCGATGGCCGGGGCCGGGGATCTGTTCGCGCTCGACGAAGACGAGATGGCGGCATGATGGACGGCGCGACCCACGGCATACGCTATCCCTGGGATACCCCGCCCGCGCCGGGCGATGCCATCGAGGTGGCCGAGGGCGTTCTGTGGATTCGCCTGCCGCTGCCGATGAAGCTGGACCATGTGAATATCTACGCGCTGGACGAGGGCGATCACTGGACCATCGTGGATGCCGGCCTGAAATCGCGCAAGTCCGAGGCGATATGGGAGGATATCCTGTCGCGCGTGCTGGGTGGCAAGCCGGTGGGCCGCGTGATCCTGACCCATTACCATCCCGATCACGTCGGCATGGTGGGCTGGCTGCTGGACCGTTTCGGCGCCGAGCACTGGACCACCCGCATGACCTATACGATGGCGCGGATGCTGATGCTGGATGTCGAGGACAGCCCCAGCCCGCAGGCGCAGGAGTTCTGGCGCGATGCCGGCATGTCCCCCGCGATGCTTGAACAACGCCTGAAGGAGCGGCCTTTCAACCTGTCGGACATGGCGCATATGCTGCCGACCGGCTTTATCCGGCTGCAACAGGGCGACACCCTGCGCGCCGGCGGACGCATGTGGGACGTGCATATCGGCAATGGCCACGCGCCCGAGCACCTCACGCTCTGGAGCCGCGACGACAACCTGGTGATCGCGGGCGACCAGATCCTGCCCTCGATCAGCCCCAATATCGGCGTCTACCCGGCCGAGCCGCTGGCCGATCCGCTGGCGGAATGGCTGGAAAGCTGCGAACGCCTGGCCCCGCTGGCGCGCGAGGATCACCTGGTGCTGGGCGGGCACAAGCTGCCCTTTACCGGGCTGCCGCTGCGCATGTACCAACTGGCCGAGAACCATCACGGCGCGCTGGACCGGTTGCGCGACCACCTGGCCACGCCGCGCATCGCCGGCGATTGCTTTGCGCCGCTGTTCAAGCGCACGATCGACGGTGACACCTACGGGATGGCGCTGTCGGAAACGGTGGCGCATCTGAACCATTTGCTGCATCTTGGCGAGGTCACGCGCCATCGCCGCGAGGATGGGGCGTGGGCCTGGGAACTGGCAAAGGAGTGATTGCATGGACGATACCATCCAGACATCCGCCGAAGCCGAGGAAAACGCAGCCCTTCCGCGTCGGCACGAGGTGCATACCGACGCCAGCCGCGCCTGCGCGCCCGATCTGCCCGAGGGCGTGACGCGCAAGCCGGTGGCGCGCAAAAGCCCTGCGGAATGGGCCTATGAGCGGCTGATCCTTTATATCAAGAATTTCGAGGAACAGCTCGATTCCGAGCACGAGGTCGCCATGGGCTTTGCCGGTGGCGAGATCGGCGTGCTGAGGATCGAGGGCATGGGCTATTTCGACCCCGATATCGTCACGTTCTACGGCACCGATGCCAGCGGCGCGCGCACCCAGCTGGTCCAGCATGTCAGCCAGCTGAACGTGATGCTGCGCGCGCTGGCAAAGCCCGAAACCGTCGCCCAGCCACGCCGCATCGGCTTTCGGCTGGCGCAGGATCTGGAAAACGTCTGATACGCTGCGCTTGACGGGTGACAGGCGGATTTGAATCCGCTAATCAACGGGCAACCGCCCTCGGAGTAGCGAAAAAGGACAGGACATATGGCCGAATACAAGCATGGCGAAATGGATATCACCGTTCAGCAGAAAACCTTTAACGGCTTCGTCGGCGCGGTGAAGTGGTCGGTCGTGGCCATCATCCTCGTCCTGATCTTCATCGCCATCGTCAACGGCTGAACCGGCGCGCGCGCCCCGGCGCGACGCAGGCGGTGTCCTGGGAGTAATTCGGTATGCTGCGCCTTGTGCTGGCCGTTTTCGTCGCGCTTTCGCTTGCCGGCTGCGCGGTCAAACCCGAGATTCCGCGCAGCGACGAAACCATCGCGCAATCCGCCTATCGCCATGACGGCCCGCCCGAGCTGGTGCTGTTCACGATGAAAAGCAACCGCACCGGGCAGGGCGCGCATACCGCGCTTCTGGTCAATGGCAGCCAGCGCGTGATCTTCGACCCGGCCGGGTCTTTCCGCAACGAGGCTATCGTGCGCCGCGGCGACGTGATCTATGGTGTCACGCCCGGGATGCTGGATGTCTATACCCGCTATCACGCGCGTGAGACGTTCCATGTGCAGGTGCAAAGCCTTCCGGTCTCGTCCGAGCTGGCCGAGGCCGTCCTGCACGAGGCGCTGGGCAAGGGCCGGCAGGCCGATGCGCGCTGCGCGGCCAGCACCTCGGAAATCCTGGCCGGCTTTCCGCAGCTCGGGATTTCGACCACCTGGTATCCCAACAACCTGGCCGATCAGTTCGCGCAACTGCCCGGCGTGTCCTCGCGCGAGCTTCACGAATACGATTCCGATGATAACCGCGCGGTGCTGGCAGCGTTCGATCACGACCGGGTCGCCACCCAGCGCGCCGCGCGCGAACGCCGTGAAAAAGAGGCCGAGCAGGCCGCCTATCAGGGCGGCGACAGGCTGGCCGCGAACTGAGCGGTCAGCCCAGCAGCAGCCCGCCCACCAGCGTCGCGGCGCCCAGCCCGATCGACAGCAGGACATTTTTCGTGACATAGCCCACGCCCAGCGTCACCACCGCGGCGGCCAGCCGCGCGGGATCGACCTGCCCGCCGGTGGCGCCTGGCCAGATCACCAGCGGCGTGACGATGGCGGGCAGCACCGCCACCGCCGTATAGCGCAGGTGGCGCAGCAGCCATTCGGGCATCGGCCGCTCGCCCGCCAGCCCCAGAAAGACGAAGCGCAGGGCGAAACTGCCCAGCCCCAGCCCGAAGATGATGATCCAGAGTTCTGTACGGTCGATCATGGGTCCACCCAAAGGCCGCGGCGCCGCAGCACCAGTTCCACCTGCCCGCCCACGATCATGCCGCCCAGGGCGGCCACGATCAGGCCGAGGTTGAAGGGCAGCCAGGCAAACCCCAGCGCCAGCGCCACCGCGGAAAGGGCCGCGGCCCGGTGCGCAGCGGTGCGCAGCATCGGCGCGATCAGCGCGATGAAGGTGATGGGAACGGCGAAATCCAGCCCGTATTCGGGCGGGATCGCGCTGCCGACCAGCGCGCCGACCAGCGTCATCGCGTACCACATCGGGCAGATCGGGGTGACGACGCCAAAGAAATACGCGACCTTCTCGGATACCGACCAGTCGCGGTTTCTTTCGAAGGCGACGATGGAACAGGCATAGGACTGGTCGACCAGGAAATAGGCGATCAGCATCCGTTGCCACATCGGCGCGCGGCCCAGATGCGGGGTCAGCGAAGCCGAATACATCGCCATCCGCAGGTTGACCGCCAGCGCCGAGGCCAGCGCCACGAAGACCGAGGCGTTGTCGAGCAGAAGTTGCAGCGCGGTGAACTGCGCCGCCCCGGCGATCACCACCACCGAAAAGCTGAGCGCCTCGAACACGCTCAGCCCGGCCTCGGTCGCCACCACGCCGAACAGCAGCGAGAACGGCGCGACGACGAAGACAAAGGGCGCGGCGTCACGAATGCCCTGCCAATAGGCGTGTTTCATCTCTTCGGTCATGGCTGGAATGCCCCGGCGTTTCGGTCCGTCCCAGACCTATCGGCAGGGTGCGGGGGATGCAAGGCGGTGGGCGGTCAGTCGAACATGCCTGCCACGCGTCCCAGCAGCATGAAGGCCCGCGCCGTCCGGGTGCCGGCCAGATCCTGTATCTCGCTGTCGCTGGCCGCCTTTTCGAAGGCGATGAACATGTGGTCGAACTTGCGCAGGAAATGGTGTGCGGTATCGCGGAAGATCGGGTCCTGCTTCATCCGGCCGGCGGTCAGCGCCAGCGAGGAGCGGTCGCGGATACCCCCGAGCGAGGCGATGGCGCGGCCCCGTTCGCCGGTGGCGAAGCGGCGCCAGATCTCGGGGCGGGCGAGGTCGGGGCGCAGGTCGTCCATGTAGATGCCGTCCTGGCTGAGCAGGGTCAGCACGTCCTGGCTGGCCTGGATCAGCTCCTTGGCCTGGCGGTCGCGCAGCGCCTTGCGCAGGGCGGCGAAACCCTCCTCGTCCTCGGCGGTTTCGGGAAAGTTCAGCGCCCGGACGAAATCGGCCCGGTCGAGCGGCGGCGCCATGTCTTCGGACGTGGTGCCGAGGGGCAGGGCGGCCTGATCGCCGGCGGCGGGGGTGGTGTCGGGCGCGGGGGCGGGGCGCAGCGCGGCCGGGGCGTTGCGGATCGAGGTGAAGGTGGCCAGCGCGGTTTCGGTCTTTTTCGCTGTCGCGGCGATCTCGTCCAGCTTGCGCGCGACCGAGGGTTCGGTGCCCAGGTCGCGCCCCTGCGCCTGCGCGATATAGGCCTGCCGGATCGCGTCGATGGCGGCCTGCAGGCGGTGGCTTTCCTCGCGCATCACCTTGCTGGCGCGCGCCGCGGTCGCCGCGACCCAGATCATCGCCACCGGCATGAAGATCGCCAGCATCGTCATCAGCAGCCGCATCCCCTGGCCCTGCTCGGGCCCCGAGCCGGGGCCCAGCACCAGGAAAAAGATCGCCGCCCCGGTCAGCCACAACAGCGACAGCGCCACGGCGACCCATTCGATCGCCGTTACCCTGGGGGTGCCGGGCCGGTCGTAGATGCCCAGCGGCGTCGGTCTGCTGTCGTTCCTGTTGGCCATTCACACCCCCGCGGCAGGCTCGGTAACCCTACTTGTACGTGATCTTCAGCACTTCGTAGGATTTTTCGCCGCCGGGCGTGCGCACTTCGACGCTGTCGCCCTCTTCCTTGCCGATCAATGCGCGGGCGATGGGCGATTTGATGTTCAAAAGGCCCTTTTCGATATTCGCCTCGTGTTCGCCCACGATCTGCCAGGTCTTTTCCTCGTCGGTGTCCTCGTCCACCAGCGTGACGGTGGCGCCGAACTTGATCGCGCCCGACATGGCGGCCGGGTCGATCACCTCGGCCAGGCCGATGATGCCCTCAAGCTCCTTGATCCGGCCCTCGATGAAGGACTGCTTTTCGCGCGCCGAATGGTATTCGGCGTTTTCCGACAGGTCGCCATGCTCGCGCGCCTCGGCGATCGCCTTGATGATGGCGGGGCGCTCGACACTCTTGAGGTGCTTCAACTCGGCTTCCAGCGCGGTGTGACCCGCGCGTGTCATCGGTATTTTTTCCATAAGTAACTCTCCCTTGGCGGGCGATCCCGGCCATGGTGCGTCTTTCGTCGCAAACAAACCTGCCCCAACGGGGCTTGCCAATGCAATAGACCAAGCGGCAGGGCGGTGCAATTCCGCGTGCGATGCCCCTTGCCGTTCGTTTCGCACGGTTTAACGTCGTGTTGCGATTGACTGGCCTTGCTGCAGCGCGGTAACCAAGGCGAAATTTTCTTGCGCGTGTCAAAACGAAAAGGGGGCCCCGATGTCCGAGATCGAACGCGAAGCCATGGAATATGACGTCGTCATCGTCGGCGCCGGCCCGGCGGGCCTGTCCGCGGCGATCCGTCTGAAACAGCTGGATGCGGATCTGAACGTGGTCGTGCTGGAAAAGGGCTCGGAAGTGGGGGCGCATATCCTGTCGGGTGCCGTTCTCGATCCCTGCGGGCTGGATGCGCTGATCCCCGACTGGAAGGAAAAGGGCGCACCGCTGAACGTGCCCGTGCGCGAGGATAATTTCTACATGCTGGGCGAGGGGGGCGAGGTGCGCATCCCCAACTGGCCGATGCCGCCGCTGATGAACAACCACGGCAATTACATCGTGTCGATGGGCAATGTCTGCCGCTGGATGGCCGAGCAGGCCGAGGAACTGGGCGTCGAGGTGTTTCCCGGCATGGCCTGTTCCGAGCTTGTCTATGGCGACAGTGGCGAGGTGAAGGGCGTGGTCGCCGGTGTCTTCGGGCTGGAGCCCGACGGCAGCTATGGTCCCAACACCGAGCCGGGGATGGAACTGCACGGCAAATACGTGTTCCTGTCCGAAGGCGTGCGCGGGTCTCTGGCCAAGGAAGTGATCGCCAAGTACGATCTGCAGAACGGCAAGGAGCCGCAGAAATTCGGCCTCGGCATGAAAGAGATCTGGGAGGTCGACCCCGCCAAGCATAACGAGGGCGAGGTCACCCATACGATGGGCTGGCCGCTGGGCGGCAATGCCGGCGGCGGGTCGTTCATCTATCACCTGGAAAACAACCAGGTCTATGTGGGCTTCGTGGTGCACCTGAACTACAAGAACCCGCATCTTTACCCCTACATGGAATTCCAGCGGTTCAAGCATCACCCGAAGGTGGCCGAACTGCTGAAGGGCGGCAAGCGCGTGGCCTATGGCGCGCGGGCGATTTCCGAGGGCGGATACCAGTCGATGCCCAAGATGGTCGCGCCGGGCGTGGCGCTGCTGGGCTGTTCGGTCGGCATGGTCAACGTGCCGCGGATCAAGGGCAACCACAACGCCATGCTGTCGGGCAAGGCCGCCGCCGAGGCCGCGCACGCGGCGCTGCAAGCGGGCCGCCAGTCGGACGAGCTGACCGCATATGAGGACGAGGTGCGCGGCGGCGCGATCGGCAAGGATCTGAAAAAGGTCCGTAACGTCAAACCGCTGTGGTCGAAATTCGGGCTGACCGCCTCGCTGGCGCTGGGCGGGTTCGACATGTGGACCAACACGCTGGGCTTTTCGCTGTTCGGCACGCTCAGGCACGGCAAGACGGATGCCGCGGCGACCGAACCGGCGACAAAGCACCGCGAGATCGCCTATCCCAAGCCCGACGGCACGCTGTCCTTCGACCGGCTGACCAATGTCAGCTTCTCGATGACCAACCACGAGGAAAGCCAGCCCTGCCACCTCAAGCTCAAGGACCCCACGATCCCGGTCGCGGTGAACCTGCCCGAATATGCCGGCCCCTCGGCCCGCTATTGCCCGGCGGGCGTGTACGAGTTCGTGGAAAAGGATGGCAAGCCGGAATTCGTCATCAACTTCCAGAACTGCGTGCATTGCAAGACCTGCGATATCAAGGACCCGCCCCAGAATATCAACTGGACCACGCCGCAGGGCGGGGACGGGCCGAACTATCCCAACATGTGATCCACCCGGATCGCGTTTGCAGGCGGCCCGCCGGGGCCGCCTGTTTGCGTTCTGCCGCCCATTGTCGCGCCTCACGCGGCGGTGCATTGCGTTTCGGGCAAGGCACGCTACCTTGGGCGGGAACAGCAGGCTGAAGGGGCGACGAGTGGCACAGGCAAGGGCGCGACTTTTGGGAATGACGGCGGTATTGGCCATGGCGGTCTCTGCCGGGCCGGTGGCGGCGCAGAACGGGCTGGCCGGTTCCTACCTTGCGGCGCGTCAGGCGGCATTCGATGCCGACTACGCGGCCGCGGCGCAGTATTTCACCCGTGCCCTGGCGCGCGACCCGTCGAACCCCAAGCTGCTTGAGGATACGACGCTGTCGCAACTGGCGGTGGGCGAATTGCCCCGCGCCGTGCCGACCGCCCGCAAGATGGAGGCCGACGGGATGAGCAGCCAGGTCGGCCAGATGGTGCTGGTGGCCGACGAGGTGGCGAACGAACGCTACGACGCGCTGCTGACGCGGCTGGACGAGGAAAAGGCCGTCGGCCCGCTGGTCGACGGGCTGCTGCGCGGCTGGGCGCATCTGGGCCAGGGCGCCGCGAAAGAGGCGCTGGCCGCCTTCGACGTGCTGGCGCAAGAACGCGGGCTGAGCGGTTTCGCGCTGTATCACAAGGCGCTGGCGCTGGCCGTGGTGGGCGATTTCGAAAGCGCCGAGGCGATCTTTGCCGGGGATGGCGCGGGGCCGTTGCAGATGACCCGCCGCGCCACCATCGCGCGGATGCAGATCCTCAGCCAGCTGGGCCAGAACGACCGCGCGATGGAGCTGCTGACGACGCTGTTCGGCCCCGACCTGGACCCGTTCCTGCGCGATATGCGCGACCGGCTTTCGGCGGGCGAAACGCTGCGCTTCGATTTCGTGACCTCGCCGCGCGACGGCGTGGCCGAGGTATTCTTTACCGTCGCCGCCGCGCTTTCGAACGAGGCGGGCGACGATTACACGCTGGTCTACAGCCGCGTGGCCGAGTTCCTGCGCCCCGATCACAGCGATGCGCTGCTGTTGTCGGCGCAGCTTCTGGAAAACCTCGACCGGTTCGAACTGGCGGTCGAGACCTACAAGCGGCTGCCGCGCGATCACCCCTCGTACCATGCCGCCGAACTGGGCCGGGCCGAGGCGCTGCGCCGCGCCGGGCGCACCGATGCGGCGGTCGAGGTGCTGGAGCAACTGGCCGGAACCCATGGCGACCTGCCCATCGTGCATATGACGCTGGGCGACATGATGCGGCAGGTCAAGGATTACGCCGCTGCCGCCGCCTCGTACACCCGCGCGCTGGAACTGTTCGGCGAACCGACCGAACAGCAATGGTTCATCCTCTACGCCCGCGCCATCAGCTATGAACGGCAGGACATGTGGGAAGAGGCCGAGGCCGATTTCCGCCGCGCGCTGGAACTGAACCCCGAACAACCGCAGGTGCTGAACTATCTCGGGTATTCGCTGGTCGAAAAACAGCAGAAGCTGGACGAGGCGCTGGACATGATCGAACGCGCGGTCGCCGCGCGGCCCGACAGCGGCTATATCGTCGACAGCCTGGGCTGGGTGCTTTACCGGCTCGGCCGTTATGACGAGGCGGTGGGCCACATGGAACGCGCGGCCGAACTGATGCCGACCGACCCGGTGGTGAACGACCACCTCGGCGATGTCTACTGGGCCGTGGACCGCAAGCTCGAGGCGCGGTTCCAGTGGAAACGCGCGCTGTCCTTCCACGGCACCGCCGAAACCTCGGACGATGTCGATGCCGACCGCCTTCGCCGCAAGCTCGAGGTCGGGCTGGACCAGGTGCTGCGGGAAGAGGGTGCGCCGCCGCTGAAGGTCGCCAATGGCGACTGAGGCATTCGCCCCGGCCAAGATCAACCTGACGCTACACGTCACTGCCCGGCGGCCGGACGGCTATCACATGCTCGATTCGCTGGTGGTGTTCGTCGATGTCGGCGACAGGCTGTCATTCACGGCCGCGCCCGCGATGGGGCTGACCGTCACCGGCCCGTTTGCGCCCGGAGTGCCCGACGATGCGCGCAACCTTGTCTGGCGCGCGGCGCTGGCGGCGGGCTGGACGGGGCATATCGCGCTGGAAAAGAACCTGCCGCACGGCGCCGGGATCGGTGGCGGATCGTCCGATGCCGCGGCGGTGCTGCGCCACCTGGGGCAGGGGGATCTGGACACCGCCGAAAGCCTGGGCGCCGACGTGCCCGTCTGCCTCAGCGCGGTGCCCAAGCGGATGCAGGGGATCGGCGAAATCCTGACGCCGCTGCCCGGCCTGCCGGAGCTGGATGTTGTGCTGGTCAATCCCGGTGCTCACCTGGCGACGCCCGGCGTCTTCGGCGCGCTGCGCGAGAAATTCAACGACCAGATGGAGGGGTTGGACAGCTGGATCACCCGCGACGGGTTCGTGGCGTGGTTGGCACGGCAGCGCAACGACCTGCAGGCCCCGGCCATCACTCTTGCGCCGCAGATTTCCGGTGCGTTGCAGGCGCTTGGGGATGCGGAACTGGCGCGCATGTCGGGATCGGGCGCGACCTGTTTCGGCATCTATCCCGACCGCACCGCCGCCGCCGCCGCAGCCGCCCGCATCGCGCGGGACAATCCCGGCTGGTGGTGCGTTGCGGCCCGCACGATATCGGCCCGCCCGCAAGTGGTCAGTTGATCCGCGCCACCACGTAATCGGCCAGGTCGGACAGCATCCGCCGCAATTCGCTGTCGGGCAGGGTATCCATTGCCGCCCTGGCCCTGGCCGCCCAGTCCAGCGCGTCCTGCCGGGTCGCGTCCAGCGCGTCATGTTTGTGCAGCAGCGAAATCGCGTGCTCCAGGTCGCCTTCGTCCTGGCGGCCCTTTTCGATGGTGCGTTGCCAGAAGGCGCGCTCGGCCTCGTCGGCCTGTGCCACCGCCTTGATCACCGGCAGGGTCAGCTTGCGCTCGCGGAAATCGTCGCCCACGTTCTTGCCGGTGGCGCTGGCATCGCCTTGGTAATCCAGCAGGTCGTCGACGATCTGGAACGCGATCCCCAGCGCGTCGCCGTAATCGAACAGCGCCTGCACCTGCGCCTCGGGCGCGCCCGCGATCACGCCGCCCGCCTCGGTCGCGGCGGAAAACAGTGCCGCCGTCTTGCCGCGCACGATCCTGAGATAGGTATCCTCGCCGGTGCGCAGATCCTGTGCCGCGCTCAGTTGCAGCACCTCGCCCTCGGCGATGGTGGCGGCCGCGTTCGACAGGATCGACAGAACCCGCAGGCTGCCCGGTTCGACCATCAACTGGAACGCGCGCGCGAACAGGTAATCGCCCACCAGCACGCTGGACTTGTTGTCCCACAGCAGGTTCGCGGTGGGGCGGCCCCGGCGCTGGCGGCTTTCGTCCACCACGTCGTCATGCAGCAGCGTGGCGGTGTGGATGAATTCCACCGTCGCGGCCAGGTGCACGTCGTAGGGGCCGGGATAGCCGCACATGCGCGCCGCCGCCAGAACCAGCATCGGGCGCAGGCGCTTGCCGCCGGCCTCGACCAGGTGGGCGGTGACCTCGGGGATACGGGGGGCGTTTTCACTGGCCATCCGCTCGCGGATCAGCAGGTTCACGGCCTCCATGCCATCGGCAAGGGTCGCGGCCAGTTCCTCATGCGGTTTCGTGGCGGCTTCGTCCAGGCTCATCCTACCCTCATCGCATGGCTCGACATTCGCCCGGCCATGATCTTATCTCGGTCCCATGAAACAGCTTTTGCGCACAAACGACCCGACGGTGATGGCCTTTGCCAAGGCACTGCTTCAGGGCGAGGATATAGACTGCTTTGAAATGGACGTAAACATGAGCGTCCTTGAAGGCTCCATTGGCATATTGCCGCGCCGCCTCATGGTGCGTGAGGGTGACCTGACCCGCGCCCAGCGGGTGATGCGCGACAACGGGATCGCGGTGGATGGATGACCTGACCCATGACAAGTTCATGGGCGGGCGGTTGCGGCTGTGGCAGCCGCGCCGCGGCTATCGCGCGGGCGTCGATCCGGTGCTGCTGGCCGCCTCGGTGCCCGGCGACGTGCAGACGGTTCTGGATCTCGGCTGCGGCGTGGGGGCGGCGGGGCTGTGCCTGGCCGCGCGCCTGCCCGGCGTGCGGGTGACCGGGCTTGAGGTGCAGCCGCCCTATGCCGCGCTGGCCCGCCGCAACGCCGATGAAACCGGCCTTGCCTTCGATGTGGTCGAGGGCGACCTGACCGACATGCCGCCCCCGCTGCGCGACCGGCAGTTCGACCAGGTGATCGCCAACCCGCCCTATTTCCGCCGTGACCGGAGCGTGCCTGCACAAGACGCCACGCGCGAAACCGCGATGGGCGAAACCGCCCCGCTTGAGGCATGGGTGCGCGCCGCCGCCCGCCGGACCCGCGACCGCGGCCATGTCACCATGATCCAGCGGGTCGAGCGCCTGCCGGAACTGCTGGCGCTGTTCGACCGCTACCTCGGGTCGGTCGCGCTTTTGCCGCTGGTCCCGCGTGCGGGGCGCGACAGCCAGCTGGTGCTGATCCGGGGGCGCAAGGGCGGGCGCGCGGCGTTTCGCCTGCACGCGGGCATCGTCATGCACGACGCCCCCAGCCATCAGGGCGATGGCGAGGATTACAGCCCCGCGATTCGCGCGGTGCTGCGCGACGGGGCGGCGCTGCCGTTTCCCTGACCGGGATTAAGAGAAACTTTGCCACATGTTGCGACTGCGGCGTGACAGAAGGCCGGGAATGTGCTGCACTACCCATTGGCTACATCGAAACGAGAGGAGGACGCCAATGAGCTTGAGTTCGCATATCGAGGAACTGAAGAAGAAACACCAGACCCTCTCGGACCGGGTGGAAGAGGCGCTGCGCGCGCCGGGTGTGCCCGATACCGAAATCGCCGAACTGAAAAAGCAGAAATTGCGTCTGAAGGACGAGATCGAGCGGCTGACCGCCGACGCGCCCTGACCCTGTCACCAAGGCTCCGGGCCTGAAAAGCCCGGAGCGATTCATGCCCGAACCGCCATCGGTCGGCGCCCCGGTTTGACGACTGTCAGTCGCGGATCGGTTCGAGATATTCACGCTCCAGCACGTCGCGCAGATGGGCGTGCTGGGCGGGCAGTTTCAACGCCTCGCCCAGATGCGCGCGATCCTCGTCGCGGTCGAAACCGGGGTCGTTGGTGGCCACCTCGAACAGCACTCCGCCCGGCGTGCGGAAATAGATCGCGTGGAAATAATCGCGGTCGATCACCGGCGTCACCTGATAGCCGGTGTCCAGAAGCGCCTTGCGCACCTCGGCCTGCGCCTCGGCGTTGTCGACGGAAAACGCAACGTGATGGACCGACCCCGCGCCCTGCGTGGCCATCGGTGCATGGGGCAGCGTTTCGATGTCGATCACATGCGCGCCATTGCCGTTTTCCAGTGCGAAACGGGTGATATCCCCGGCGCTGTCCTGCTGCATATAGCCCATGAAGCGCAGCAATTCGGCGGTTGCGCCTTTGTCGTTCAGCCGCATCTGGGTGGAATGAAAGCCGCGGATCGCGTGATCGGCATCCACATCCCCGCCGGTCCAGGGGGGGCGATCATCCCCGGTCTCGACCAGCGCGAAACCGTCGCCATCGGGCCCGTCAAAGCGCAGCCGGGCCTCGCCCAGGTATTCCTGTTTCCGGATGCCCGTCACCCCGTGGCTGTCCAGCCGGTCCGCCCACCAGTCGCGGCTGCCTTTGGGGATGGCAAAGGCGGTCACCGCCACCTCGCCCGCGCCGGGCCGGCCGCGCCGTGCGTTGGGGAAGGGGAAATAGGTCATCACCGTGCCGGGCGTGCCCAGCTCGTCGCCGTAATAGAGGTGATAGACCTCGGGCGCGTCGAAATTCACCGTCTTCTTCACCCGGCGCAGACCGAGCAGTTTGGTAAAGAAATCGTTGTTTTCCTGCGCGCCGCTCGCCAGCGCGGTGACGTGATGCAGGCCGTTGATCCGGGTCAGCATGGCAAATCCTCCGTTTCGTTGGAATATGCCCTTTCCAGATTGCACGAAAACGCCGATGACCGCGCGTCATTTGTGCAGGCGCGCACAAAAAAGGCGCCCCGGAAACCCGGGGCGCCTGTCGATCCGGTTCGGGCGGTTCAGACGAAGAACTGTGCGCCGTTGGCCGAAATCGTCGAACCGTTGATGAACCCCGCGTCGTCGGAGGCCAGGAACACCACGCAGCGCGCGATTTCCTCGGGCTCGCCCAGGCGGCCGGTGGGGATCTGCGCGATGATCGACTCGCGCACCTTTTCCGGCACCGCCATCACCATGTCGGTGGCGATATAGCCCGGGCAGATCGCGTTGGCGGTGATCCCGGCGCGCGCGCCCTCTTGCGCAAGGGATTTCACGATGCCCAGGTCGCCCGCCTTGGTCGCGGCATAGTTCACCTGCGCGAACTGCCCCTTCTGGCCGTTGATCGACGAAATCACGATGACGCGGCCGAACTTGCGCTCGCGCATCCCGGGCCAGACCGGGTGGATGGTGTTGAACACGCCGGTCAGGTTGGTGTCGATCACCTCGTGCCATTGTTCCGGCGTCATCCTGTGGAACGGCGCATCGCGGGTGATGCCGGCATTGGCCACCACCACGTCGACCGGGCCCAGGTCGGCCTCGACCTTTTCGATGCCAGACTTCGATTCGTCGTAGTCGCCCACGTTCCACTTGTAGGTCTTGATCCCGGTTTCCTCGGTGAAGCTGGCCGCGGCTTCGTCGTTGCCGGCATAGGTGGCCGCCACCTCGTAGCCTTCTGCCTTCAGGGCCTTTGAAATGGCCGCGCCGATGCCGCGCGATCCGCCGGTGACGAGTGCAACTCTTGCCATGATATCCTCCAACTCTGGCGTAATTAATTTTGTAACCTTGTTACTTTTTCAAAAACAGATGCGCAATAATGTTTCGCGCTCAATCTTCGGCTTTGCCGTTGATTTTTGTTGCGGCGCAGAAAAAAGGGCGCCCGGAGGCGCCCCTTCATGCCGTCGCCGCACGGTCTTACGGGCGCTCCAGGCACATGGCGACGCCCATGCCGCCCCCGATGCAGAGCGTGGCAAGGCCCTTTTTCGCATCGCGCCGCTTCATCTCGAACAGCAGCGTGTTCAGGATGCGCGCGCCCGAGGCGCCGATCGGGTGGCCGATGGCGATGGCGCCGCCGTTCACGTTCACGATCGCCGGGTCCCAGCCCATGTCCTTGTTCACCGCACAGGCCTGCGCGGCAAAGGCTTCGTTCGCCTCGACCAAGTCCAGCTCGTCGACCGACCAGCCGGCTTTTTCCAATGCCTTGCGGCTGGCATGGATCGGGCCCACGCCCATGATCGACGGGTCCAGCCCCGCGGTGGCGTAGGATGCGATGCGCGCCAGCGGTTCGATCCCGCGCTTTTCGGCGGCCTCCGCGGTCATCAGCAGCACGGCGGCCGCGCCGTCATTGATGCCCGAGGCATTGGCCGCGGTCACGCTGCCATCCCTGGTAAAGGCGGGGCGCAGCTTTGCCATCGCGTCCAGCGTGGCGCCGTGGCGGATATACTCGTCCTGGTCCACCACGGTCTCGCCCTTGCGGGTCCTCACGGTGAAGGGCACGATTTCGTCGGCGAACCTGCCGGCCTTCTGCGCGGCTTCGGCCTTGTTCTGGCTGGCCACGGCGAACTCGTCCTGCATGTCGCGGCTGATCTGCCATTTCTCGGCCACGTTCTCGGCGGTCTGACCCATGTGATAGCCGTTGAAGGCATCCCACAGACCGTCGCGGATCATCGTGTCGATATATTTGACGTCGCCCATCTTGTGACCGGCGCGCAGATGCGCGGCATGGGTCGACAGGCTCATGTTTTCCTGCCCGCCCGCGGCGATGATGTCGGCATCGCCCAACTGGATGTGCTGGGCCCCCAGCGCCACCGCGCGCAGCCCCGAACCGCAGACCTGGTTGATGCCCCAGGCCGCGCTTTCGACCGGCAGGCCGGCATTGACATGTGCCTGCCGGGCGGGGTTCTGGCCCTGCGCGGCGGTCAGCACCTGACCAAGGATCGTTTCCGATACCTCGGATTTGTCGATGCCCGCGCGCGCGACCACGGCTTCGAGCACGGCCGAGCCAAGATCATGGGCGGGTGTGTTGGCAAACGCGCCAGAGAACGACCCCACAGCGGTGCGCGCCGCGGATGCGATTACGACATTGGTCATGGTTTCCTCCACCAAATGCAGGGCAGGGGCGGGGCCACCGGGGCCACGCTTGCCCGGTCTTCCCCTGCGTCATAAAGGAAATGCCGCGCTGCGGCAACTGCCTCCCATGCCGCAGTCTGGAGCGTTTCGGGAAATACCCGGGCCATCGCGTATCGCTTTTTGCGTTCCAGCCGAAGGCGAGGGGCAGCGCAAAGCGATTCAGGATTCTCCCGAAACGCATTAGCCGGTGGCGCGGTTTCCCTCGGCGCCCCAGAGCGGCGATACCGTCGGCGCGGCATGGAAATACCCCTGTTGGCAATCCACCCCGGCCTGCGCCAGCCACAGCGCATCGGCCCGGGCCTCGACATTTCCCGCGACGGTGAACATGTCGAATTGCCGCCCGATCGCCAGCAGCGCCTTGACCAGAACCTGGTTGTCGGCGTCGTGGTGAATGCCGCGTGTGAACTGCCCGTCGATCTTGAGGATGTCGAAAAAGAAATCGCGCAGGTAGCGGAACGAGGTGAAACCCGCACCGAAATCGTCCAGCGCAAAGCAGATGCCCTTGCGCTGCAGGTCCGACATGAAGGTCACCACCAGTTCCGGCACCGTCACGGCCGAGCGTTCGGTGATCTCAAGGATCAGCCGTTCGCCCAGCGTCGGGTCACGCTGCAGCCCGCGGCGCAGGGATGCCATCCAGCGCGGATAGCCGATCGACCGGGCCGACATGTTGATCGACAGCCGCAGTCCGGGCAGGCGGCGCAGCGTGTTCAGCCCCATTTCCAGCGCCACGCAATCCAGGATGCGGCCGGTCTCGGTCGTTTCGACGGCGGCGATGAAATCGCGGGCGGGGATCACGCGGCCGCTGGCGTCCAGCACGCGGACAAGCCCCTCGTAGAACGCCACGCGCTGCGGATCGGCCGAGGACACCACCGGCTGAAACGCCAGCAGAACCTCCCGGTGGCGCAGCGCGTCGGCCACCATCTTCAAGGTCTCCCGGTCACGCGCCTGCAGCGCCATGTCCAGCGGATTGTCCGCCCCCGGCGGCATCTCCGCCCATCTCTTGTCCACCCAGCGCGGCATCTTGCCCTCCATCGCTCACTCCGGGGGTGACGCTGCGCCGGGGGATGTTGACAGCCGGTAAATATGACCATTTGCTTGGTATTTGACACGATTGCGGCAGGAGGGGCGAGATGGGGGAAAGATGCGGCTGGGTCACGTCCGATCCGATCTACATCGCCTATCACGACAACGAATGGGGCGTGCCCCTGCGCGACAGCCGCGCGCTGTTCGAGCTGCTGACGCTCGAAGGATTCCAGGCCGGGCTGAACTGGCTGACCATCCTGAAACGGCGCGACGGGTTTCGTGAGGCTTTCCAGGGGTTTGACCCGCATGTCATCGCCGGATGGGGCGAGGACGAGGTTGCCCGCCTTGTCACCGATACGCGGATCATCCGCCACCGTGGCAAGATCGAGGCGACGATCGGCAACGCCCGCGCCTGGACCCGGATTGAGGCCGAACGCGGCTTTGCCGGGTACCTGTGGGATTTCGTCGGTGGCACGCCGTTGCAGACCCGCCGGGCCAGCCTGTCCGAGGTACCGGCGCAGACGGAAATCTCGCGAAAACTCTCGAAGGATTTGAAGAAACGCGGCTTTCGCTTCGTCGGGCCGACGATCGTCTACGCCTTCATGCAGGCCTCGGGCATGGTGAACGACCATGTCACGGACTGCCCCCGCCAGGCCGAGGTTGCGGCCCTGTCGTGACGGGGCGCTGCGCGGCTGTTCCGGGCAGGGCGTGTCGTTCGAATGTCATGGTGGGCGTCATGCAATCACCACCACGCCCCGCGCTGCCCTCTGTTGCGCCCCGGCTAACGCAGCCGGTCCAGCAGCGCGCGCGTGGGCACGCCGGTCACGCGCAGCCCGTTGGCGGCCTCGTAGGCGCGGACCGCGGCGCGGCCCTTTTCGCCGATCACCCCGTCGGGGTTGCCCGCCCCGTACCCCCCGGCATTCAGCCGTTTCTGCAACGCAACCCGTTCGGCATCGCTCAGCCCCCAGGGATTGCGCGGGTAACCCGCGCGGATCGGCCCACCCCCGGCCAGCCGGTCGCCCAGGTGGCCCGCGCCGATCACGTAGCTGTCGGCGTAGTTATAGGTCTTGAGCACGTGGAAATTCCTGTAGATCAGGAACACCGGCCCGCCGGGCCCCGCCGGCAGGATCAGCGCGCCGGGCCCGTGATCGGGCAGGGGGCCGCCATCCGCCGCCCGCACGCCCAGCTCGTGCCAGTCGTGCGCGGGGCGGGGATGGACACGGCCGGTCAGCGCAAGGTCGAACCGGTCGGGCAGGCGCGCCTCGACCGCCCAGGGCTGGCCCTTTTGCCAGCCGTTGCGCGCCAGCAGCGCCGCGGTCGAGGCCAGCGCATCGCCCGGCGCATCGCCCCAGATGTCGCGCCGCCCGTCGCCATGGAAATCGACCGCATGGGCCAGGTAGGTCGAGGGCATGAACTGCGTGTGCCCCATCGCCCCGGCAAAGCTGCCGCGCATCCGGTCGGGCCCGATCTCGCCCGCTTGCAGGATACGCAGCGCGGCCAGCAGTTCGGCCGCGAACAGATCGCGCCGCCGCCCTTCGTAAGCCAGCGTCGCTAGGGTCGAAATCACCGGCAGCGATCCCCGGAACCCGCCATAGCTGCTTTCCATCCCCCAGATCGCGGTGACGACCTGTTTCGGGACGCCGTATTGCCGCTCGATCCGCGCCAGCGCCCGCCCGTGCCGATCCAGCGCGCGCCGCCCGCCGTCGATGCGCGCGGGCGAGGCCGCGGTGGCGACATAATCGCCCAGCGGGCGGGCGACCTCGGCCTGCTTGCGGTCGTTGGCGATGACCTTGGGCAGGTAGCCGACCCCGGCAAGGCCCGCGTCCAGCGTGCGCTCGGTGATGCCGGCGGCGCGCGCCTCGCGCCGGAACCCGTCGATCCAGGCCGCGAACCCCTGCGCCGCCGCCGGGCGGGGCAGGGTGGCGGTGGCGCACAGCCCCAGAACGAACGCGCGTCTTGGCAATGTCATGATGGCCCGGCCTCCTGTTTCGTGCCCAGCTTAGACCGGCCTGCGGGCGCGCGGCAACCGATGCGCGGCGCCCCGGCAACGCGCCGCGCAAGGCCGGTTCTGGTGGTTGCCGCGAAAAGCGATTCAAGTTTTCCCGAAACGCTATAGGGTGGCACCATGATCCTGTCGCGCGGCCGAAACTACCTGTTCATCCACATCCCCAAGACCGGGGGCACCGCACTGGCGCTGGCGCTCGAGGCGCGCGCGATGAAGGACGATATCATGCTGGGCGACACGCCCAAGGCGCGCAGGCGGCGCAGGCGGCTGCAGGGGGTCAAGGCGGCGGGGCGGCTGTGGAAGCATTCCACGCTGGCCGATCTGGACGGGCTGGTTACAGGGGGGGAGCTGGACGAGCTGTTCTGTTTCACCCTGGTGCGCAACCCGTGGGACCGGATGGTGAGTTATTACCACTGGCTGCGCACGCAGAGCTTTGGCCACGAGGCTGTGGCGCTGGCAAAGGCGCTGGATTTCGGCGCGTTCCTTGACCAGCCGCAGATACAGGCCAGCATCCGCGCCACGCCCGCGCGCCGCTACATGACCGACGCCAGCGGGCGCGAGCGTTGCGACGCCTATATCCGGCTGGAGCATTTCGCGCAGGACGCCGCGCCGCTGGTGGCGCATCTGGGTTTTCCGCTGATGCCAGAGCGGGCCAATGCCAGCGACCGCGCCCGCGACTGGCGGAGCTATTACGACGACAGGTCCGCCGCGCTGGTGGGCGCGCTTTGCGCCGGGGATATCGCCCGGTTCGGTTACGCGTTCGATCCCTGAGGCAAAAGGAAACCGCGCCCGATGGGCGCGGTTGCAGGTTTTGCGCGGGCCGTTGGCCCGCGCCCGGGGGCATGGGGCGCTGCCGCGATCAGGCGGCCTTTGCCTGCGGACCGAACCGGCCGTAGAAGCTCTGGCCCTTGTCGGCCATTTCGCGCAGCAGGCCGGGGCAGGCGAAACGGTTGCCATAGGCGGCCTGCAACTGGTCGCAGCGTTCGGCGGCGTATTCCGCGCCGAGGATGTCGAGCCAGCTGAACGGACCACCCGACCACGGCGCGAAGCCCCAGGCCAGGATCGCGCCGACATCGCCCTCGCGGATATCCATCAGCACGTTTTCTTCCAGTGCGCGGACCGCTTCCAGCACCTGCGCGAACATCAGCCGGTGCTGCACCTCGATCAGGTCGGGCTGGGTGTCCAGGCGGGGATAGGTGGCTTCCAGCCCCGCCCAATAGCCCTGGCGCTTGCCGTTCTCGTCATAGTCGAAGAAACCGGCCTTGGATTTGCGGCCCAGGCGGCCCTCGCCTTCCATGAAGAAGATGATCTCGTCCACCTCGCCGTCCGGGTAGGCATCGCCCATCGCGGATTTGGTGGCGCGGGCGATCTTGGCGCCGAGGTCGATCGAGGTTTCATCGACCAGTTGCAGCGGCCCCACCGGAAAGCCCAGCATCCGCGCGGCATTGTCGATCAGCGCGGGCGCCACGCCTTCCTTCACCATGCGCATCCCTTCGTTGATGTAGGGGATGATGCAGCGGTTGCAGTAGAAGAAGCGCGCGTCGTTCACCACGATCGGGGTCTTGCGGATCTGGCGGACGTAATCCAGCGCCTTGGCCGTGGCGCGGTCGCCGGTTTTCGCGCCCTTGATGATCTCGACCAGCAGCATTTTTTCCACGGGCGAGAAGAAGTGGATGCCGATGAACTGTTCGGGGTTGTCCGACGCCTTTGCCAGCTCGGTGATCGGCAGGGTCGAGGTGTTGGAGGCATAGATGCAGTCGGGGCCGACCGCGGCCAGCGCCTTTTTCGTGACCTCGGCCTTGACGCCCATATCCTCGAACACCGCCTCGATGATCAAGTCGCAACCGTCGAGCAGGGCGTAATCGGTGGTCGGCGTGATCAGGCCCAGCATCTGCTGTTTCTTGTCCTCGGTCACCTTGCCGCGCTTGATGCCCTTGTCCAGATAGGACTCGGTATAGGCCTTGCCCTTGTCGGCGGCTTCCTGTTTCGCGTCGATCAGCACCACCTCGATGCCGGCCTGCGCGCTGACCAGCGCGATGCCCGCGCCCATCATGCCGGCGCCCAGAACGCCCAGCTTCTTCACGCGCTGGTCGGGGGCCTCGGGGCGGTTCGCGCCTTTTTCCAGCGCCTCCTTGTTGAGGAAGAGCGACCGGATCATCGCGCCGGACGAGGGGTTCATCAGCACGTTGGTGAACCAGCGCGCCTCGATCTTCAGCGCGGTGTCGAAGGGCACCAGCGCGCCCTCGTAGACCGCCGACAGCAATGCCTTCGCCGCCGGGAAGGCGCCCTTGGTCTTGCCGTTCACCATCGCGCTGGCGCCCACGAAGGTGGGGAAGCCGGCGGGGTTGTAGGGCGCGCCGCCCGGCATCTTGTAGCCCTTGGCATCCCACGGCTTGACCAGGTCGGCATCGGTGGCGTTCAGCACCCAGTCGCGCGCGGCGGCCACCGGGTCATCCACGACCTCGTCGATCAGGCCGGCGCTTTTTGCCTTTTTCGGCTCCAGCAGCTTGCCCTCCAGCAGGTAGGGCGAGGCCGCCATGGCCCCCAGTTTGCGCACCAGCCGCGTGGTGCCGCCCGCGCCGGGAAAGATACCGACCATGATTTCAGGCAGGCCGATCTTGGCCTTCGGGTTGTCGGCGGCAAAGACGCGGTGCGTGGACAGCGGCAGTTCCAGCCCGATGCCCACGGCGGTGCCGGGCAGGGCGGCGGCGACGGGCTTGCCGCCCTTTTTTGTCTTGGGGTCCATCCCTGCCAGTTCGATCTTACGCAGCAGCCCGTGCATCTGCATGATGCCGTCGAACAGCCCCTGCGCGGGGTTGTCGCCGGCCTGTTCCTTCATCTCGGCCAGCACGTTGAGGTCCATGCCGCCCGCGAAATCCGCCTTGGCGCTGGTGATGACGATGCCCTTGACGGCCTCGTCGGCCAGCGCGTCGTCGATACAGGCGCTCAGTTCCTCAAGCGCCTCGCCGGTCATCACGTTCATGGATTTGCCCGGGCAGTCCCAGGTGATCGTGGCGATGCCCTCGGCATCCTTTGCAATGGTGAAATCGGTCATGTCTTGTCTCCCAAGAAGTGGTCTCTGCTGCGGGGGGCGCCCGGGCAGGTATTTCAGGTTTCGCCGAACGGGCTTTCGCGGCGGTGCCGGGATGGCGGTGGCGGGGGGGCGATCTCGGACGGGAACGCATCGGGCATCAGCGCCGCCGCGACCCATTCGTTCGACAGCCCCACGGCGTAATTGGCCGAGGCGATCAGCCAGTCCCGGCCACACAGGACAAGTTCGGCCTGCACCGGATAGGGGTCGATCACGCGTTCGCCGCCGGCCAGCACGTGCGAGATCAGCCGCGCCTCGATCGCGTGGGGGGTGACGTAGCGTGCCGAAACCATCACCCTGTGCAACTCGTCCACGCCGCGCCGCCGGTATTCCGCGGTGACGCGGTCATGGACCGTCCTGAGATCGTCCAGCGTCTCCAGAACCGAGGTGCCTTCCATCGTCGTGTGGACATGCGGCAGCAGGAAAGACGCACGGAAGATGTCGAAATCCCCCGTCAGCAGTCCGGTCCTGGTCTGGTCGAGAATACGCTCGCAGATGACCAGGGCGCGCTGTGTCTCGTCCGGCACGTACATGCGCTACACCCGTTCGATGATGGTCGCGGCCCCCATGCCGCTTGCGATGCACAGCGTGGCAAGCCCGGTGCCCTTGCCGGTGCGTTCAAGCTCGTCCAGCAGGGTGCCGATGATGATCGCGCCGGTCGCGCCCAGCGGGTGCCCCATGGCGATGGACCCGCCATTGACGTTCACCACGCTGTCATCCACGTCGAAGGCCTGCATGAAGCGCAGCACGACCGAGGCGAAGGCCTCGTTCACCTCGAACAGGTCGATATCCTTGATCGACATGCCGCTGTCTTTCAGGATCTTCTCGGTCGCGGGCACGGGGCCGGTCAGCATGATCGTGGGGTCAGTGCCGATCTTGGCGGTCTGCACGATGCGCGCGCGGGGCTTGAGCCCGTATTTCTCGCCAAATTCCTTCGACCCGATCAGAACCCCGGCCGAGCCGTCCACGATGCCCGAGCTGTTGCCGGCGTGGTGGATATGGTTGATCCGCTCCAGATGCGGGTATTTCATCAGCGCGACGGCGTCAAAGCCCGGCATCACCTCGCCCATGTCCTTGAAGCTGGGCTTGAGCGCGCCAAGCGTCTGCATGTCGGTGCCCGGGCGCATGTATTCGTCACGGTCGAGGATGGTCAGGCCGTTCTGGTCCTTCACCTCGATGATCGAGCGGGCAAAGCGGTCGTCCTGCCACGCGGCGGCCGCGCGGTTCTGCGATTCCACCGCCAGCGCGTCGGCATCGTCGCGCGAGAACCCGTATTCGGTGGCGATGATGTCGGCGCTGATGCCCTGCGGCACGAAATAGCTGTCCATCGCCACCGACGGATCGACCGCGATCGCCGCGCCGTCGCTGCCCATCGGCACGCGGCCCATCATCTCGACCCCGCCGGCGATATAGGCCTCGCCCGCGCCGCCGCGCACCTGGTTGGCGGCCAGGTTCACCGCCTCCATGCCCGAGGCGCAAAAGCGGTTGATCGCAAGGCCGGGGATCGATTCATCCAGGTCCGAGGCCAGCACCGCGGTGCGCGCAAGGCAGCCGCCCTGTTCCATCACCTGCGTGACATTGCCCCAGATCACGTCCTCGACGGCATGACCGTCCAGCCCGTTGCGCTCTTTCAGCGCATTCAGCACCTGCGTGGACAGCCGCACCGAGGTCACCTCGTGCAGCGCGCCGTCCTTGCGGCCCTTGCCGCGCGGAGTGCGCACGGCGTCGTAGATAAAGGCATCAGTCATCATCGTCTCCTTTGTCACGCCCGGTCCGACGGATTGCCGGGCATCAGGTCATAAGGGTGTTTCCAGCCGGGCAGCCCCTGGATATTGGACAGCCAGCGGTCGATATTGCGCCACTCGGTGCGTTCGAACCCGAACGGTTCGGGATAGAACAGGTAGCCGCAGCAGGAAAAATCGGCATTGGTCGGCCCGTCGCCGACGATCCAGTCGCGGCCCTCCAGATGCGCATCGAGCGTATGATAGGCGGCCTTCAGCCGTCCCTGGTTAAAGGCGATCACCTCGGCCGGGCGCTTGTTTTCGGGCAGGAAATTCATCAGGAACCGCGTCGCGCCCGCCATCGAGGACAGCTTGTGATTGTCCCACAGCACCCAGCGCAGAACCTCGTATTTCTGGTCCGGCGTGCCGCCGAACCTGCCCGACTTGTCGGTGACATATTGCTGGATCGCGCCGGATTGCGTCAGGCGCAGATCGCCGTCTTCCAGAACCGGCGCCTCGCCCATGACGTTCATGGCGCGAAACTCCGGGCTGCGCGCCGCGCCGCCGAAGAAATCGACATAGACGGGTTCCCAGTCGAGCCCCGAAAGCTCCAGCGGCAGCGCCGCCTTGTAGGCATTCCCGGATTCGCCGAAACAGTGCAGTTTGATGGTCATGTCGTTCCTCCCTTTGGCTGGCGGAGCAGTGGGGGTTTTGCACCCCCACACCCCCGCAGAGTATTTCCGGCAAGATGAAGACGTGGGCCTTCACCGGCCGTCTAGGTTAACCGCCCCATCCGGCGGAGGTGTGGAGAGCGATGGCCCTTCATCGTTCCCCAAATACTCTCGCCGAAGGCGTCCGCCGCCCTGCGCCCCGCGCGATCCTTACCGTTTGCGCGCATCCAGTTCCGAATTGAACAGGCGCAGCCGGTGGCCGAACGTGTCCTCGTCGATGACGCTGTCGAAATTCTCGAACAGGAAAGACAGCGCCTCGCCCTCGTCCAGCCCGGCCTCGGCCGCGAATTTCCTCAGCCGGCGATAGCCGTCCTCGGTCATGGCGACGGGAAAGCGGCGGGTCAGGCGGAAACGCTTGGGCATGGTGTCCTCCGGTCGGGCGTGCGGGGGTGGGCATCTCTGCCCACCCTATGCTCAGAAGTTCGCGGCCTCCAGTTCCATCACCGTGTCCGCGCCCGAATTGATGCGCGCCAGGTGCAGGGCGGTCGCGGGCAGGCGGCGCTGCATGTAGTAGCGCCCGGTGGTCAGCTTGGTGCGATAAAAGGTTTCGTCATCGGCGCCGGCCTCCAGCGCGGTCAGCGCGGCCTTGCCCATCTGCGCCCACATCAGGCCCAGGCAGACATGCCCGAACAGGTGCATGAAGTCATAGGACCCCGCCAGCGCGGCATTGGGGTTCTTCATGCCGTTCTGCATGAAGAACATGCCGGCGGCCTGCAGGTCCTTGGACGCGGCCTTGAGCGGGTCGAGGAAATCCGCCTTCAGCGCCTCGTTGCCTTCGTTGTCCTTGATGAAGCTCTTGACCAGATCGAAGAAGGCCATCACGTGCTTGCCGCCGTCGGTGGCCAGTTTCCGGCCCACGAGATCCAGCGCCTGCACGCCGTTCGCGCCTTCGTAGATCATGGCGATCCGGGCGTCGCGGACGAACTGGGACACGCCCGATTCCTCGATATAGCCGTGCCCGCCATAGACCTGCTGCGCCAGCACCGTCATGTCGAAGCCCTGGTCGGTCAGGAAGCCCTTGATCACCGGCGTCATCAGCGAGACCAGCCCGTCGGCGTCCTTGTCCTCCATGCGATGCGCGCGGTCGACCAGCGATGCACCCCACAGCATGAAGGCGCGCGCGCCCTCGGCAAAGCTTTTCTGGTCCATCAGCGAGCGGCGGATATCGGGGTGCACGATCAGCGGGTCGGCCGGGCCGTCGGGGTTCTTGACCCCGGTCACGTCGCGGCCCTGCAGGCGCTCTTTCGCGTAATCCAGCGCGTTCTGATACGCCACCTCGGCCTGCGCCAGCCCCTGCATCCCCACGCCGATCCGCGCCTCGTTCATCATGGTGAACATCGCGCGCATCCCCTTGTGCTCCTGCCCCAGCAAATAGCCCGTCGCCTCGTCATAGTTCATCACGCAGGTCGAGTTGCCGTGGATGCCCATCTTTTCCTCGATCTTGCCGCAGCTTACGCCGTTGCGTTCGCCAAGGCTGCCGTCGTCCTTCACCAGGAACTTGGGCACGATGAACAGCGACACACCCTTGATGCCCTCGGGGCCGCCGGGAATTTTCGCCAGCACCAGGTGGATGATGTTGTCGGCCATGTCATGCTCGCCGGCCGAGATGAAAATCTTCTGCCCCGAGATCTTGTAGCTGCCATCCTCCTGCGGCACGGCCTTGCTGCGCATCATCCCCAGGTCGGTGCCGCAATGCGGCTCGGTCAGGTTCATGGTGCCGGTCCATTCGCAGCTGACCATTTTCGGCAGATAGGTGTCTTTCTGCTGCTCGGTGCCATGCGCCAGGATCGCCGAGGCGGCGCCGTGGGTCAGGCCGTGATACATGGTAAAGGCCTGGTTGGCGGCGGAAAAGAACTCGCCCACCGCCGAGCCCATGACATAGGGCATCCCCTGGCCGCCGTATTGTTCGGGCAGGTCTAGCCCCGGCCAGCCGCCGTCACGAACCTGGTCGAACGCCGCCTTGAACCCGGCGGGCGTGCGGACCACGCCGTTTTCCAGCGTGCAGCCCTCGGCGTCGCCGGTGGCGTTGAGCGGGGCGAGCACTTCCGAGGTCAGCTTGCCGGCCTCTTCCAGGATGGCCGAGGTGAAATCGGCCTCCAGTTCGGCATAGCCGGGCACGTCCTGCGCGGTCACGTTCAGCACGTTGTGCAGGATGAACTGCATGTCCTTGACGGGGGCGGTATAGCTGGGCATGTCTCTCTCCCTTGGGATGGTCTCGGGTGGCGGGCGGCCGGTTACTCGGCCGCCTTTTTCTGATGGTTCATCGAGGCGATGATCTTTTCGCCCCATTTCATCTGTTCCTGCAGATCGGAAATGGCGGTGTTCAGCTCGTCGCGCTGGCGGATCAGGTCGTCCAGCCGCTGCTGCGCGATCTCGTAGGTGCGGGTCAGCTGTGTCTGCTGCTGGTCGCCCACATGGTAGAGGTCGAGAAGCTGGCGGATTTCCTCGAGGTTGAAGCCGAAGCGCTTGCCGCGCAGGATCAGCTTCAGCCGCGCGCGGTCGCGCCGGGTGAACAGGCGTTTCTGTCCCTCGCGGATCGGGAACAGCAATTCCTTGGCTTCGTAGAAACGCAGGGTGCGGGGGGTAACGCCGAATTCGTCACACATCTCGCGGATGGTCATGGTCTTTTCGGACATGGAACAACTCTTTGATGCTTGTGTCATGGAGCATGACCTGCGTGTATGACACCGTCGATACAACAGCGAATAAAGTTGACGTAACCGGGACGTCACGTCACTTGCAAGTTGACGTAAGATCAGGTCGCGTCAATCGCGGCCCGCGCAATTTCCTTACTTTGCCCACGCAGGGGCAGGCGGGCGACGGTCGGGAAATCCTTACCCGGCGCGAGCGCCGCGCTCAGTCGATTCCAAGCCTTTTGGCGGTGTCGTTCCGCAAATCCTGCAACTCGGCCAGCGCCTCGTCCAGCTGCGCCTTTTGCTCGGCCAGTTCCAGAAGCTGCCGGTCGGCCATGTCGATCCAGGCATACATCTGCGCCTCGGTGCCTTCCTTTTCGTAGATCAGCAGCCATTGCCGGATCTCTTCCAGCGGAAAGCCGAACCTGCGGCCGCGCAGGATCAGCGTCATGCGCGCGCATTCCCGCGGGCCGTAGAATCGCGCGCGGCCATCACGCTCGGGGGAAAGCAGCTCGATATACTCGTAATACCGCAGCGTGCGCGGGGTTACATCGAACCTCGCGCACATTTCCTTGAACGTCAGTCGGGTATCGGACATCGTGCCAGCCTCCGGTGAGGGCCCGACCTTACCCGCGTCGCGCGCGGCGTCAATGCCGCTACGTCAGTTCATGAAGCCCGGCGCCCAAAAGTAGAAGCCATAGGCCACGATCAGCGCCGGCACGGCGGAATAGACCGTGGCCAGGACCGCCGCGCGCGGGTTCAGGGCGATCGCGGGGAAAAGCGCGTCGCCGTCGTTCGAGATCGCGTTGCCCACCAGCGCCGAGAACGGCACCAGCCCGTTGATATAGAGCGTCGTCACCAGCACCTGCGGCCCGCAGCCCGGCACGAACCCGACCGCGATCGCGATCAGCGGCAGCAGCGGCGCGACGGCGGCGAACATCGCCTCGATATCCAGTCCGGCATAGGCGGCGGCATAATCGTAGGCCAGGTAGGCCCCGATCACCCAGACCGAGATGAACGAGGTCTCTTCCGCCATCCGCGTCACCGGCCCGTCGGCCGGGTTGGTCATGGCGTGCACCGGTGAGGTGGCCCAGATCGCCACGCCGATCGCGGTGCCGGCAAGGCCGATGGCCAGGATCGTGCCGGGGCCGAATACCGCCCCGATATCGGCGCCGGTCAGTTGCGTGATGCCCAGCACCAGCCCCGGCAGCGCCACCGCCAGAAAGGCGAAATCCCGCTTGCGCTGCGGCCCGATGCGCGGTGCGATCCCGCCGCCGTGGCCGGATTGCGCCAGCGCCGGTGCCATCTTCAGCCCGTCGATGATCCAGCCCGACAGGATGCCCACGCCGAAGGACAGCGGCAGCACCACGGCGGCCGCCTCGGGCCGGGTTGCGATCAGCAGAAACGCCGCGTCGCCCATCGTCGCGGTCAGCGTTGCGACAACCGCGCCAAAGCTGACATGCCCCGAGCCGTAGGCGGCAACCACCACCACCGCGCCGCCACAGCCCGGCGTTGCCCCCAGCAGCGCCGCCATCGGCACCTGTGCGGTGCGTGCATTGTTCAGCACCTGGCCGATATCGAAGCGGAATACCCGTTCGGCCCCGTAGAACAGCAGCAGCGTCGCCGCGACGAAGGCCGAGACCTGCACATAGGCGTCCACCATCAGCCCGCGCGTCAGCGCCCCGAACTCGCCCGGCGCCAGGCCGAGCGCCAGCAGGGCTACCGCCACCGCCAGTCGCCTGGGCCTCGGGGGGCGGCCGAATCCGACCCTGTCGGCGGCTTGCATGGTTTGAGTCGTCATCGGGCACTCCGCTTCTGCAATTGAGAATAAGTCGCAATTGCAGAAGTTAGCACTTGAACACAGGAAGACAAGCCCGAATAACTTGGGCCGCGACAGCAAGGCGAACCGCAGCAGGGGGCAGGGGCATGGACAAGGTCAGGATGGCGCGCCAGTTCACCGAGGCGATCCCTCATGCCAGGGCACTGGGCATGGAGTTCACCGCAATCGGCGACGGCACCGCCGAAATGCGGATGCCCTATGACGAGCGGTTCATCGGCGATCCCGAAACGGGGGTGATCCATGGCGGCGCGGTCTATGCGCTGCTCGACACCACCTGCGGCGCGGCGGTGATCGCCCATCCCGCCAACCCCGGCGCCACCGCCACCATCGGGCTGCGCATCGACTACATGCGCGCGGCGACGCCGGGCCAGGCGATCCGCACCCGCGCCGAATGCTATCACCTGACGCGCACGGTGGCCTTCCTGCGGGCCTGGGCGCTCGATGACGACGAGGACAACCCCGTGGCCACCGCCACCGGCACCTTCACCGTGGAGGGCGTGAAATGAGCCGCAAACGCCCCGAACCCGTGCAGGTGGTCAAGCAGCGCCGCGATGCCGCGCTCAACGCGCTGGTGCATGGCGTGCCCTATATCAAGTTCCTCGGGATCGAGTTCGACCGCCGCGGCGACGAGCTGACGGCCGTGCTGCCCTTCGACGACAAGCTGATCGGCAACCCGCTGCTGCCCGCGATCCACGGCGGCGTCACGGCGGCGTTTCTCGAGGTGACGGCGGTGATCGGCCTCAGTTGGGCCGTGCTCTGGGAAGAGCTGGAGCGTGGCGAGCTCGACCCCAACGAACTGATCACCGGCCACCTGCCGCGCCTGCCCAAGACCATTGACTTTACGGTGGATTACCTGCGCTCGGGCCTCCCGCGCGACGCCTATGCGCGGGCCAAGGTCAACCGCTCGGGCCGGCGCTATGCCAGCGTCTATGTCGAGGCATGGCAGGACAACCGCAACCGCGCCTTCGCGCAGGCCACCGGCCATTTCCTGATGCCGCGCCGGGATGAGTGACGCCACACCGCCCCTGACCCACAAACGCGTCCTGAAGATCGCGATCCCGATCCTTCTGGCCAATGTCACCGTGCCGATCCTGGGCGCGGTGGATACCGGCGTGGTGGGGCAACTGGGGCAGGCCGCGCCCATCGGCGCGGTCGGCGTGGGCGCGGTGATCCTGTCGGCGATCTACTGGATCTTCGGTTTCCTGCGCATGGGCACCACCGGGCTGACGGCGCAGGCCGAGGGGCAGGGCAACCGCGCCGAGGTGGCGGCGCTGCTGACCCGCGCGCTGGCCATCGGGCTGACGGGCGGCGTGCTGCTGATCGCGTTGCAGGGCGTGGTGATCCGCGCCGGCTTCCTCGCCGCGCCGGCCAGCGACGAGGTCGAGGCGCTGGCCGCCACCTATATGCGCATCCGCATCTGGTCGGCCCCGGCGGCCATCGCGATCTACGGCATCACCGGCTGGCTGATCGCGCAGGAACGCACCCGCGCGGTGCTGCTGCTGCAATTGTGGATGAACGGGCTGAACGTGGTGCTGGACCTGTGGTTCGTCCTCGGCCTCGGCTGGGGGGTGGGCGGCGTCGCCACCGCCACCTTCATCGCCGAATGGACGGGGCTGGCCTTCGGGCTGTGGCTGTGCCGGGCGGCGTTCCGGGTGCCCGACTGGCGCGACTGGGCGCGCGTCTTCGACCGCGAAAAGCTCGGGCGCATGGCGGTGGTCAATACCGACATCCTGATCCGCTCGCTGCTGCTGCAGGCGATCTTCGTGTCCTTCCTGCTGCTGGGCGCGCGGTTCGGCGACGTGACGCTGGCCGCCAACCAGGTCCTGCTGCAATTCCTGCATGTCACCGGCTACGCGATGGACGGGTTCGCCTTTGCCGCCGAGGCGCTGGTGGGCCACGCGGTCGGCGCGCGCAGCGCGCACCTGGTGCGCCGTTCGGCGGTCATGGCCTCGGTCTGGGGCGCGGTGACGGCGCTGGTGATGGCGGCGGCGTTCGCCATCTTCGGCCCGGCGATCATCGACACGATGACCACCGCCCCCGAGGTCCGCGCCGCGGCGCGCGCCTACCTGCCGTGGATGGCGGTCGCGCCGCTTCTGGGCCTCGTGCCCTTCATGTTCGACGGCATCTTCATCGGCGCCACCCGCAGCGCCGACATGCGCAACATGATGGCCGTGTCCGCCGCGATCTACGCCGCCGCCGTAATGCTTCTGATCGGGCCGATGGAAAACCACGGGCTATGGCTGGCGCTGCACATCTCGTTCCTTGCCCGGGGGCTGACGCTGGCCCTGCGCTACCCCGCGCTGGAACGCGCCGTGGCCGCGGGCTGACCTGCCCCGGACCGGCGCAGCCGGTCCGAAACCCCGTCAGAGCAGTCCCAGAACCGCCTCGGGCGGGCGTCCGATCACGGCACGGTCGGCGGTGATCGCCACCGGCCGCTCGATCAGCTTCGGCTCGGCCGCCATCGCCGCGAACAGCGCGTCGTCCGATGCCTGCGCGGTCAGCCCCGCCGCACGGAACGCGGGCTCCTTTACCCGCACCATCCCGATCACCGGGCCGCCCAGCAGGGCATGGACACGGCGCAGCTCGGCCTCGTCCGGCGCGTCCTCCAGGTACCGGCGCACGGTCAGGTCCGCCTTGCCCTCCAGCAGCGCCAGCGCCGCGCGCGATTTCGAACAGCGCGGATTATGCCAAAAGGTGATCACAGCCATTCCTCCCGTCCGGTGCCGACCGCGTCTGCGACATGCGCGAACCCGTCCCGCGCCAGCAATTCGTCCAGCCCCCGCGCGATCCGCGCCGCCAGCGACAGCCCGCCGAACACCAGCGCGGTATAAAGCTGCACCGCGCTCGCGCCGGCGCGGATCTTGGCATAGGCGTCCTCGGCCGAACTGACGCCGCCCACCCCGATCAGCGGCATTTCGCCCGCCGTCACCTGGCTGAGCCGCGCCAGAACCCGCGTCGATCTTTCGAACAGCGGCGCGCCCGACAGCCCGCCCGCCTGATTGCGATGGGCGCTTTGCAGCCCCTCGCGCGACAGGGTGGTGTTGGTGGCGATGATCGCATCCACACCCGAGACGCGCGCCACATCGGCGATCTCGCCCAGCTCCGCATCCGACAGGTCCGGCGCGATCTTCAGGAACACCGGGATCGGTTTCGGCAGCCCGCTCCGCGCCGCCATCACACCTGCCAGCAGCGCCGACAATGCCTCGGCCCCCTGCAAATCGCGCAGCTTCTCGGTGTTGGGCGAGGACACGTTGACCGTGGCGAAATCCAGCCATTCGCCGCAATGCGCCAGCACGCGGGCGAAATCCTCGGCCCGGTCGGCGCTGTCCTTGTTCGCGCCCAGGTTCAGCCCCAGCACCATGTTTGCGGGCCGCCGGGCCAGCCTTGCGCCGATCGCCTCCATCCCCTCGTTGTTGAAGCCGAAGCGATTGATCGCCGCGCGGTCCTCGGTCAGGCGGAACAGCCGCGGGCGCGGGTTGCCCGGCTGCGGGCGGGGCGTCGCGGCCCCCACCTCGACAAAGCCGAAGCCGGCGCGCGCCAGCGGCGCCAGCGCCTCGGCGTTCTTGTCGAACCCGGCGGCCAGCCCCACCGGGTTGGGCAGCTCCAGCCCGGCCAGCCGCGTGCGCAGCCGGTCCGAGGTGACGGTGCCGGGCAGCGGCGCCAGCCCCGATTTCAGCGCCACCAGTGCCAGCCGGTGCGCGCGTTCGGACTCGACATGGCGCAGCGCGGCAATTCCCAGGCGTTCCAACCCGCTCATGACAGCCCCTCCGGGAAGATATGCACGCCGCCCGCCAGCGGCAGCGGTTTCGACCACGCGACATCCGCGATCCGCATCTCGCGGTAGAGGTGGGGAAACAGCGCGCCGCCGCGCGACACCTCCCATTTCAGCGCCTCGCCCATCGCTTCAGCCTCGCAGGCGATCAGTATCAGCCCGTCCTCGCCCGCGAAATGTTTTGCGGCGGTCTCAGCCACGGTTTCGGCGGTCGAAAAATGCACGAACCCGTCGGCCACATCCACCGGCGCGCCGGCGGTGACGCCGGCCCGGTTCAGCGCGTCCCATTCGGGGGCACGGAATATCTTGTAGATCAGCATGGGATGCTCATTGCCCTTGCACCGCCGCGCGGTCAAGCGGCTTACCGCCGCAGCGGGCTTTGACAGGTGGCGCGGGCCATTGCACCATTCCACCAATACCAGAAAACCAACAGGGAGATTCCCCATGCCCTTCCGACCGATGACCAGCGCGGCGGCGCTGATGCTGTGCGCCGGCATGGCGCAGGCCGATTACAGCCTGACCATCCTGCACACCAACGATTTCCACGCCCGGTTCGAACCGATCAGCAAATACGACAGCGGCTGTTCGGCCGAGGATAACGCGGCGGGCGAATGCTTCGGCGGCACCGCGCGGCTGGTCAGCGCCATCGCCGAGGCGCGGCAGCGGTCGAACAATACCGTGCTGTTCGATGGCGGCGACCAGTTCCAGGGCACGCTGTTCTACACCTATTACAAGGGCAGGATGGCGGCCGAGTTCATGAACAAGCTGGGTTACGACGCGATGACCGTGGGCAACCACGAATTCGACGACGGCCCCGAGGTGTTGCGCGGCTTCATGGACGCGGTGGAATTTCCCGTGCTGATGTCGAATGCCGATGTCTCGGGCGAGCCGCAACTGGCGGGCGTGCTGAAGAAATCCACCGTGATCGAACGCGGCGGCGAAAGGCTGGGCCTGATCGGCCTGACCCCGCAGGACACCGACGAGCTGGCCAGCCCCGGCCCCAACATCACCTTCACCGATCCGGTCGATGCCGTGCAGGCCGAGGTCGACCGCCTGACCGCCGAGGGTGTGAACAAGATCATCGTGCTGTCGCATTCCGGCTATGGCGTCGATCAGCGCGTGGCGGCGGAAACCACCGGCGTTGACGTGATCGTGGGCGGGCACACCAATACCTACCTGTCCAACACCGCCGACAATGCCGAGGGGCCTTATCCCACGATGGTGAACGGCACCGCCATCGTGTCGGCCTATGCCTATGGCAAGTTCCTGGGCGAACTGACCGTGACATTCGACGATGCCGGTGAGATGGTTCAGGCCACGGGCGAGCCGCTGATCATGGACGCCGCCGTGCCCGAAGACGAAGGCACCGTCGCGCGCATCGCCGAACTGGCACAGCCGCTGGACGAGATCCGCAGCCGCGTTGTGGCCGAAACCGCCGAGCCGATCGACGGTGAGCGCGGATCGTGCCGCGCGGGCGAATGCACGATGGGCAACCTGGTGGCCGACGCGATGCTGGCGCGGGTCCGCGATCAGGGCATCCAGATCGCCATCCAGAACGGCGGCGGCCTGCGCGCCTCGATCGACGAGGGCGAGGTGACGATGGGCGAGGTGCTGACCGTGCTGCCGTTCCAGAACACGCTGTCGACCTTCCACGTGTCCGGCGCGGTGATGCTTGCGGCGCTGGAAAACGGGCTCAGCCAGGTCGAGGACGGCGCCGGGCGTTTCCCGCAGGTGGCGGGGATGAAATTCGCCTACGATCCCGGGGCCGAACCGGGTGCCCGCGTGATCTCGGCCGAGGTGATGGGCGCCGATGGCTGGGCCACGCTCGACCCGGACAAGACCTATGGCGTGGTGTCCAACAACTATGTGCGCAACGGCGGCGACGGCTATGCGATGTTCGCGTCCGAGGCCACGAATGTCTACGATTTCGGCCCCGACCTTGCGGATGTCACCGCCGAATTCCTGGCCGAGAACGCGCCCTACACGCCCTATCTGGACGGGCGGATCGCCGCGCAATAGGCGCGGCGCGCATATATCGGCGCGGGCCTTCCCGGCCCGCCCGAAATCCCCTAGCCTTGCCGCGAAACAGGGGGACATCATGAAAGCGATCACCTATTCCGAATTCGGCCCCGCGGCCGTGGTCCTGGAACTTAAAGACCTGCCCACGCCCGATCCCGCGCCGGGCGAGGTTCTGGTGCAACTCAGCCATTCGGGCGCCAATCCGTCGGACGTCAAGGCGCGCGCGGGCAGCCGCCCCGGCGTGACGAAACCGCCCTTTCCCCGGATCATCCCGCATTCCGACGGCGCGGGCGAGATCGTCGCGGTGGGCGAAGGTGTCGATCCGGCGCGGGTGGGCGAGCCGGTCTGGATCTGGAACGGCCAGTGGCGGCGCGCATTCGGCACCGCGGCCGACCATATCGCGCTGCCCGCCGAACAGGCGGTGACGCGCCCCGACGGGATCGGCGCGGAAATCGGCGCGACGCTGGGCATTCCCGGCCTGACGGCGGCACATGCGGTTCTGGGCGGCGGCGACGTGGCGGGCAAGACGCTGCTGATCTCGGGCGGCGGCGGGGCCGTGGGCCACAACGCGGTGCAGCTTGCCGCCTGGGCCGGCGCGCGGGTGATCGCCACCTGTTCCGCCCGCGACACCGACCGCGTGCGCGCGGCAGGGGCCGCCGAGGTTCTGGATTACCGCGACCCGGACTTGTCCGCGAAACTGGTGGACCTGACCGATGGGCGGGGCATCGACCGCGCGGTGGAAACCGAGTTCGGCGTGAATGCGCAGATGCTGGCCGCGGCGATGGCCGAGAACGGCACCGTCGCGGCCTATGGCTCGGCGCTCGACATGAACCCGGTGCTGCCCTTCGGGGCCTTTCTTTTCAAGGCGATCACCATCGACATCGTGCTGATCTACCTGTTGCAACACGCGCCTCGCGCGGCGGCCATCGACGCGCTGCACCGCGCCATCGGTGCGGGCGCGCTGACGCCCGCAATCCACGCGCGTTTCGCGCTGGCCGATTGCGCGCGCGCCCATGAATGCATCGAATCCGGCGGGCGCGCCGGCGCGGTGCTGCTGGAAACCTGATGGCGCGGGCCTCAGCCGCCCTCGGGAAAGCCGGGCGTGCCTGCATCCTGCGGGTTGCGGGCCAGGTGCTTGCGCTTGATCGCCTCCGACGTGTCGCGGCTGCCGTCATGGCTCCAGCCCGGCGGCTTGATGCAGTAATCCAGCCGCTGCCGCCATGTCAGCCCCGGTTGCGTGGCGTCGCGGAAAATGCCCACCCATTCGTGAAACGCCACCCGGATCGGATTGAAGGTGCCAAGGTTGCGCACCAGCCCGTAATCGGGCTTTTCCTCGTCCAGCTCCGGCACGAAGGTCCCGAACATCCTGTCCCAGATGATGAAGACACCGGCGTAATTGGCATCGAGGTAGCGCGGATTGCGCCCGTGATGCACCCGGTGGTGGCTGGGTGTGTTCATCACCGCCTCGATCCAGCGCGGCATCCGGCCGATCGCCTCGGTATGAATCCAGAACTGGTAGATCAGGTTCAGCCCGCCGCAAAACAGCACCATCGCCGGGTGGAACCCCAGCAGGATCAGCGGCGCGCGCACGATCATCATGAAGGTAAAGGTGCCCGTCCATGTCTGCCGCAGCGCGGTGGTCAGGTTGTAATGCTGGCTGGAATGGTGGTTCACATGGCTGGCCCAGACCCAGCGGATGCGGTGCCCGAAACGATGCACCCAGTAATAGCGCAGGTCGTCCAGCACGAAACACAGCAGCACCACATACCACGCGGTGCCAAGGTCCAGCGGCGTGATGTCCCACAGCACCATGAAGAACCCGTAGGCGATGAACCCCAGCACGATGCCCGAGATCACGTTGCCCGCGCCCATGATCAGGCTGGTCAGCGCATCGCGTGTCTCGTACCGCCCGCCGCGGCCCTTGAGGACGATCCACAAAAGCTCGATCAGGATCGCGGCGATGAAGAACGGCACCGCCATCTGCACCACGTCCGGATAGGTCAGCTGATCGCTCATGCGGTTTTCTCCAGGTCGGTCAGCCACGCCTCGGCCTCGTCGGGATCGAGCGTCAGGCGAATGCGCGGGGCGGTGTAATCGGGCAGGCGGATGGTCAGCCCGTCGCGGCTGCGGGCGATCCGCGCGCCGGTCAGGAACCGCGCCGTGCTGTCGGCGCCCATCGGCCAGACGACGCCGGGCCCTTGCGGCGTTTCGATCAGCGCCGCCGCGCGGTTCCGGCACAAAACCGCGCGGTTTGCCGGGATGTCGGGAAACTCGGCCGCCCAGGCGGCGCGCGCGGCGGCCTCGTCCCCGAACCGCCTGACCCGCGACAACCCGAGCAGGTGCAACAGCACCGCGACCCCCGCGATACCGCCGACCACCAAAATGCCAAGGATATGCAACGGCATGGCACCTCCCTTTGTCGCCGCCATGAAAGCCGTGCAGGGGGCCGTTTGTCAAAGGGGCCGTCGGGTCAGGCAGGGAGGGCGTTTGCCTGAAGCTTTCGGGGCTTGCCCGCGTGGGGGCGATATCAAGCGACGGCAATTTCGCGCAGGGCAGTCGTTTGAAGAGTATGCAGCGAATGCCGGGTCCGGGCCCTGAGCCTGCGTTTCCAGTCGAGCGCAGCAGAGGGCATCGCATGGCCGCGGTCGGGCGATCCGACATTTGTGAGGGGCAGTTTATCGTGCCGCCACGTCCTCCCTCAAAGCGTGGCACTGGCGGCTGCCAATCGCCCGGCCGGGAGGCGGCCGTGCGATGCCCGGGCCGCTGCGCGGCCGTTCCGGGCAGGGTGTGACGTTCAAGCGGCAGCCTTGTCCGCATCGTAGGACGTAAAGCTTTTTACCGCGTCGGCATCATCGTGCGCAGGATCGCCTTGGCGCTGTCCGAAGACCAGTCGGCATCGCCGGTCAGCCGCGCCACCTCGACGCCCTCTGGCGACAGGATCACCGTCACCGGCAGGCCCAGCACGCCCATGCCGCGCGCCAGCGCCGAGTTCGGGTCGCGGTGCAGCGGCAGGTGTTTGACGCCGATCTCGTCGAAAAACGCCTTCATCGCCTGCGGCGCGTTGCGGCCCGTGGCGATGGTGACCACCTCGAACCCGTCGCCGCCCAACTCGTCCTGCAGCGCATCGAGCATCGGCATCTCCTTGCGGCAGGGCGCGCACCATGTGGCCCAGAAATTTACCACCGTCACCTTGCCGGCATAATCGGCCAGCGTGGCCTTGCCGCCCTCTGCCGTGTTGAATGTGATGTCCGGCACCGCCTTGGGCGCGGCATGGAACTGCAGTTTCTTCATGTCGCCCGTGCGCAGCCCCTCAAGCGCGGCGCGGTTTTCCAGCCCGGCGGGGATCACCTGCGCGGGGTCTTTCACCGCGACCCAGCCGATCGCTGCAATTGCACAGGCGGCGATGGCCGTATAAAGCACCAAAGACCGTTTCAGACGCATTTTTCCTCCGAAGGGGCAGACATGGGTAACGACAGCTCGAACCAGATGTGGGGCGGCCGCTTTTCCGCGGGCCCGGACGCGATCATGGAGGCGATCAACGCCTCGATCGGGTTCGACCGGCGGATGGCGGCACAGGACATTGCCGGCTCGCGCGCCCATGCCGCGATGCTGGCGGCGACAGGCATCCTGAGTGATAGCGACGCCGAGGCCATTCGGAAAGGCTTGCTCACCGTTTTGTCAGAGATCGAGGGCGGCACGTTCCAGTTTTCCACTGCGCTGGAAGACATCCACATGAATGTCGAGGCGCGGCTGAAAGACCTGATCGGCGAACCGGCGGGCCGGTTGCATACCGGGCGATCGCGCAACGACCAGGTGGCCACCGATTTCAAACTGTGGGTGCGCGACCAGATCGACGCCGCCCTGCAGGGGCTTGAGGCGCTGATCCGCGCGCTGCTGGTGCAGGCCGGGGCCGGGGCCGACTGGGTGATGCCCGGTTTTACCCATCTGCAGACCGCGCAGCCCGTCACCTGGGGCCATCACATGATGGCCTATGTGGAAATGTTCGGCCGCGACCTGGGCCGGTTCCGGGATGCGCGCGCACGGATGAACGAAAGCCCGCTGGGCGCCGCCGCGCTGGCGGGCACCTCGTTCCCGATCGACCGGCACATGACCGCGACGGAGCTGGGTTTCGACCGGCCCGCGGCCAACAGCCTCGATGCGGTCAGCGACCGCGATTTCGCGCTGGAATTCCTGGCCGCTGCCTCGATCTGCGCGATGCACCTGTCGCGCTTTGCCGAGGAACTGGTGATCTGGTCCAGCGCGCAGTTCCGCTTTGTCACGCTGAGCGACAGGTTTTCCACCGGCTCGTCGATCATGCCGCAGAAGAAGAACCCCGACGCCGCCGAGCTGATCCGCGCCAAGATCGGCCGCATCTTCGGTGCCAATGTCGCGTTGATGACGGTGATGAAGGGGCTGCCGCTGGCCTATTCCAAGGACATGCAGGAAGACAAGGAACAGGTGTTCGACGCCGCCGACAACCTGATGCTGGCGCTGGCCGCGATGGAGGGCATGGTGCGCGACATGTCGGCCAACCGCGACAGCCTGGCAGTGGCGGCGGGCAGCGGGTTTTCCACCGCGACCGATCTTGCCGACTGGCTGGTAAGGGTGCTGAACATGCCGTTCCGCGATGCCCACCACGTCACCGGCACGCTGGTCGCGCTGGCCGAGAAAAAGGGCTGCGACCTGCCGGATCTGACGCTGGACGACATGCAATCGGTGCATTCCGCGATCACCGGGGACGTGTTCGGCGTGCTCGGGGTTGAAAACTCGGTCGCGTCGCGCACATCCTACGGGGGCACCGCGCCCGATCAGGTGCGCGCGCAGATCGCCCGCTGGAAAGAGGTTCTGGGATGAGAACGATCGCCGCCTGCCTTGCCCTTGCCCTGCTTGCCGCTTGCGGCGCGGATGGTGAGCCGATCCGCCCCGTGCTGGGGGTGGACGCCTCGAACACGACCGGGGTTTCGGTCAGCGGCGAGGTCACCATCGGGATCACGAACTGAGATGTCGCCGCTGCGCATGACCTATCTGGGGCTTGCGGTCTGGGGCGCGATCCACCCGATGTATCATTTCATCCGTCACATGGCGGAAACCGGCACCGGCCTGTCGGGGGTGATCGACGCATGGTATGTGAACGCCTCGACCACCGGGCTGACATGGGATCTGACCATTGCCGCCATCGCGCTGACCCTCTGGATTCTGGCCGAGGTCGCCACCCGCCGCAACTGGACCGCGCTGGCGGCGATCCCGGCCACCTTCTGTATCGGAGTAAGCTGCGGGCTGCCGCTTTACCTGTTCCTGCGCACAAGGCCGGTCTGAGTTTTCCTGTCTGTGGAATTGTTGCGCCTGTTTTGGATTGCAGGATGGCCGACCGCCAGCCAACGGGGTTGAGGCCTGCCACCACATATGACCGGCGCACCCGGCCCGGAACAGCCGCGCAGCGGCCCGGGCATCGCACGGCCGCCCCCCGGCCGGGCGATTGGGCGCCGACAGTGCCACGGTCAGGGGTAGGAAGTGGTTGCACGATAAACTGCCACTCACAGATGTCGGATCGCCCAACCGCGGCCATGCGATACCCTTCTGTTGTGAACGGCCCAAACGGCGGCTTGCCCCGCATGGCAAAGTGCGGCTCACCCTCCGTTCAGAACCACTGCCCCGGCTCCATCAGGCCGAGGTCCAGCAACTGCCGCGAATGCCATTCGAAGGGCACCGAGTTGTGCCAGCGGAAGGTTTCGATATCGAAGGTCGATCCCGGATTGCGCTTGAGCGCCTTGGCGGTGCGGAACGAACAGATCGCCGCCGTCAGGTTGTGGTGCCAGGGGCAGGCATAGGTGTTATATTCCTCGTCGGAAAAGGTGTGATCGTCACGCAGGCGCAGCCCCGGTTTGGCCCGGAAGAGCGCGATCCGGTCGATCTTGCGGCGTGGCGCGGGGATATGTTCCTCATAGCGCCAGCGCAGCCCGCCGAAGAAATCGAGCTGCCGCTCCCTTGGTTCCTTCGTGACCGGGTCGGGGCGGGCCAGCGCGTAATAGCCCGACCTGTCCAGATGCGCATCCTCCAGCGACACGGCGTCGCGGTGGGCGTAGAGATCGCCGGCATAGAGGTCGATCACGTAGGTCAGCATCGCGTCGCGCCGTTCCTCGGCGTGAAAGCTGAGCATCTCGCCCACGGTGCGCGTCTCGCAGAACGGGTAGAACAGGTATTCCGCGTTGTAGCAGTAATAAAGCCACGTGCCCGGCGCCGCCCCGATCACCGTGTTCACCGCGTCGGTCAGGGCGTTGTCGGCCAGCGTGTCATGATCGACGCGCACCACCGTTTGCGCCACGTCCGCCGCCAGCCGCAGATCTGCCGGGGCCAGCAGGATCACCGCCCGGAACCCGCAGCTCAGGTGGTGGCGCAGGGTGCTGTCGACCTCGGTTTCGTCCTCGGCAAGGATCAGCGCCACCGGACCGCGGGCCAGCGCCGCCTTGCCCTTGTCCAGAAACTCTTTCAACGATGGGTAATGCATACTGCCCGTGACCTGATCGTGACTGCTGCGGAACCTCGGACAATTCGCCCCGCATTGCAAGGCGGGACCGTTCTGGTATAGGGACGCGCAATGCGACAGGACGGGACCGGCGCGATGGGTGAGGCCAGGAAACTCTATATCAAGACCTATGGCTGTCAGATGAACGTCTACAACAAATTCATCATTTGACGACCAGTAGGACTTTCTGAAATCACGTGTAAATAGACGAGTTCTGGCTTTGAAAATAAGGAGCCAACCACATTCGCGATATCGTAAGGCCCGCATAAGTTTGGGTTGCACCGATATCGTAAGGGTTTCTTCTGTAACTCGGATGCCCAACATCTCTCTGAATTTTCGATGGAAATACAATGGAAACGTACACGTTCTTTGGAAAAATCTTGCCTGAACGAGCCATACTCACATTCAATACACCCATGCTGGAATTTGAACATCCCAGCACTGGGCGTAGAGGCCGGGCAGAAGTGAGTGTCATCAACAATCAGCTTGCCGTCCAAATCCACACCGAGGCCGAGTGGGACATCGCCACTCTTCGAAACATTGTCCTCAACCTTGTGGGCATTGATGTCGCCGCCATTGGATACCTCAAGGGCCATGCGTATGACATAGAGATTACCCGCGTCCTGCAGCCTTCGAGGGGCATCGACTATGTTTACGGTATTGACGTCCGGTGCATCTCTGAGCCGAGAAAGGCAGTTGAAGTCGAACCGAACCTGAAACGTATTCGTGCGCTGGTTGGAAAAGAGCATGGAATGTTTGTCAGCCGATCATTGACCGATCTGACTTCGGCTATGCGCCACGCTGATGATACGGCGTTCTATTGTTATCGTGCGATTGAGGCTCTGCGAAATCACTGCTCAGCACTTCATGACGTAGATATCGACGATCGCGCAGGGCAATGGGAAAAGTTCAGAGAAGTATCTGGTGTCAGCGAGGAGAGAATTCGCTCAATAAGCGATGCAGCAAAGCAAGTGCGTCACGGTGGTCTTGCGAGTTTCGATAGCGACGGTAGGGCGGATATTCTTACGCGCACTTGGGACATCGTGGATCACTACCTCAAAGCTGTCTCGGACCAAGAAAACCATGTGTGACATCCGTGACCATTTGTGACAAAACAAGTGACCCTGTGACCCTGTGACCCTGCCCTGTGTTGAAAAGGCTGTGAAATGAAGAAGTTATACATCCGCACTTATGGGTGCCAAATGAACGTCTATGACAGCGAACGCATGGCCGAGGCGCTGGGCGGGCGGGGATATGTCACCACCGACAGCCCCGAAGATGCCGACATGATCCTGCTCAACACCTGCCATATCCGCGAAAAGGCGGCCGAAAAGGTCTATTCCGAGCTTGGCCGCCTCAAGGCGCTGAAGGCGGGCAAACCCGACCTCAAGATCGGGGTCGCAGGCTGCGTGGCGCAGGCCGAGGGCGAAGAGATCATGCGCCGCCAGCCGATGGTCGACCTGGTGGTGGGGCCGCAAAGCTATCACCGCCTGCCCGAGCTTGAGGCGAAGGCGGGGCAGGGGGAAAAGGCGCTCGATACCGATTTCCCGGTCGAGGACAAGTTCGAGATCCTGAAATCCCGCCCCAAGGCGAAACGCGGCCCGACCGCGTTCCTGACCGTGCAGGAAGGCTGCGACAAGTTCTGCGCCTTCTGCGTCGTGCCCTATACCCGCGGCGCCGAGGTCAGCCGCCCGGTCACGCGCGTTCTGGACGAGGCGCGCGACCTGGTCGAGCGCGGCGTGCGCGAGATCACGCTGCTGGGCCAGAACGTCAACGCCTATCATGGCGCCGGCCCGGACGGCGCCGACTGGTCGCTGGCGCGGCTGATCCGGGAACTGGACCGCATCGACGGGCTGGCGCGCATCCGCTTTACCACCAGCCACCCCAACGACATGAGCGACGACCTGATCGCGGCCCATGGCGACTGCGCCAAGCTGATGCCCTACCTGCACCTGCCGGTGCAGTCGGGCAGCGACCGCATCCTCAAGCGGATGAACCGCAGCCATGACCGCGACAGCTATCTTCGGCTGATCGAGCGCATCCGCGCGGCGCGGCCCGACATCCTGATCTCGGGCGATTTCATCGTCGGCTTCCCCGAAGAGACCGACCGCGATTTCGAGGACACGATGGACCTGATCCGCGAGGTCCGGTACGGGCAGGCGTTTTCGTTCAAATACTCCACCCGCCCCGGCACCCCGGCGGCCGAGCGTGCGCAGGTCGACCCGGATGTGGCCAGCGAACGGCTGGCGCGGTTGCAGGCGCTGATCACCGAACAGCAGCGCGCGATCCAGGACGCGATGGTGGGCCGCGAGGTTGGCGTACTGTTCGAGAAACCGGGCCGGATGGCGGGGCAGATGGTGGGCAAGTCCGATCACCTGCACGCCGTGCACGTGACCGACCCGCGCGCCGAAATCGGCAGCATCGCCCGGGTTCGAATCACGCAAAGCGGCCCCAATTCTCTGGCCGGCGAAATCGTCTGAACCGCCGGCCCCGCGCCCGTCCGCGCGGGCAAAGCCGGGCCGTGGGGACGGTTTTGCGCCCGATGTTTCCGGCGGGGAAACAATATACCCGCTTTTTCCCTTCACAGCGGTCTGAATTTGCTACATTCTGTAGGTGTGAGGGTGGTCGGACCCATTTCTTTGTGGGCCGACCCCACGGGGGATAGCAAGTATAGGACGAGAGCTGTGGTAGGTTTTTCCAAGGCACTCCGCGGGACGGCACGGGCGATGGCCATGACCGTTCTGGCGGGGGCGGTATTCGCCTCGGGCGCGGTCGCGCAAGAGAGACTTCTGGACAATGGTGACGTCAAGGGTGAGAGGTACATCCCGACGATCTGGATCGACCCGGACGGGTGTGAGCACTGGGTCATGGACGATGGCGCCGAAGGCTATATGAGCCCGCATGTGAACCGCCAGGGTATCCCGGTCTGCCGCCGGGGCAATGTCTGTGGTGTGGTGAACTCGGACCAGTATTTCGCTACCGACAGCTACCGCATCTCAAAGGGCGGTCGGGCGCAGCTGGAAAACTTCTTCCGCTCGTCCAATGCGCGGGCCTATGCGATCGCCGGGCACACCGACAGCCGCGCCTCGGACGAATACAACATGCGCCTCAGCTATAACCGGGCGAACGCGGTGGCCCGCGTCGCCGCCGGCATCGGCGCCAGGGTCGTGGATGTGCGCGGCTATGGCGAACGGATGCCCAAGGCATCCAACGGCACCGCGGCCGGCATGGCGCAGAACCGCCGTGTCGAAATCATCTGTATCCAGTAAGGCCCCGGGGGACCATGTCATGAATCTCATCAAAATCGCCATTGGCCTCGGACTTATCACGTCACTTTCGGCCTGCATGGGGTCTGTCGGCCCGGACAAGACCCGCGACAGAGGGTTCGATGCCAAGCATCTGAGCCAGCTTCAGGCCGGTATCTGGGTCGATCCGAACGGATGTGACCACTGGATCATCGACGACGGGGTCGAAGGATATCTGTCGCAGCGGCTGGACAAATACGGAAAGCCGGTCTGCTCGGGTGCGGCGCCGCCGAATACGGCTGTGGGTCCGTTCAAGAGTGGCAGTCCGGTGTCGGATTCGCTGTAGGAAGATGCGCAGAAAGTCGCACATAAAGGCTGCGGACTTCATGGTCCGCAGCCTTTTTCGTGTCAGCGGGATGACATTTCCCCCCACCGGGTTGCGCGGGGCCGTGCAACTTGGCACCATGAGACCGAACACTGACAAGGAGAGCTGATTGGCTACAAGTGTGCTGCCCCCGGCGACCGATCTGACCGCGCTCAGCGAGCGCCTGATAGATTTCCCCGACAACCGTCTGCTGATCGACCTGTGCGGGGAATACGACCGGAACCTTGCGGAGATCGAAAGCAAGCTTGGGGTGCAGATCCTTCGCCGCGGCAACGAGCTGGCGGTGATCGGCGACGACGACGCCACCGCCGAGGCGATCGGGGTCCTGTCCGCGCTCTATGCCCGGCTCGAGGCCGGGCGCGAGGTCGGTCGCGCCGATATCGACCGCGAGATCCGCATGGGCGGCTCGGACGAGGATACCGGCGCCCGCGACGGCGACCAGCTCGAGATGTTCAAGGGCGGCGCGGTCGAGATCAAGACGCGCAAGAAACTGGTCGAGCCGCGCACCGACGCGCAGAAGGCCTATGTGCAGAACCTGTTCCAGTCGGAGCTGTGCTTCGGCATCGGCCCGGCGGGCACCGGCAAGACCTACCTTGCGGTCGCGGTGGGCGTGAACATGTTCATCAACGGGGTGGTGGACCGGATCATCCTCAGCCGCCCCGCGGTCGAGGCCGGCGAAAAGCTGGGTTACCTGCCCGGCGACATGAAGGACAAGGTCGATCCCTACATGCAGCCGCTTTACGACGCGCTGAACGATTTCCTGCCCGGCAAGCAGGTGGCCAAGCTGATCGAGGAAAAGCGGATCGAGATCGCGCCGCTGGCCTTCATGCGGGGGCGCACGCTGTCCAACGCCTTCGTGGTGCTGGACGAGGCGCAGAACGCCACCTCGATGCAGATGAAGATGTTCCTGACCCGCCTGGGCGAGGGATCGCGCATGGTGATCACCGGCGACCGCAGCCAGGTCGACCTGCCGCGCGGCGTGTCCTCGGGGCTGCATGACGCCGAGCGGCTGCTGAAAAGCATCGACAAGATCAGCTTCAACTATTTCACCGCCAAGGACGTGGTGCGCCACCCGCTCGTCGCGGCCATCATCGAGGCTTATGACGCCGAGGGCAGCGTCTGACCTTCATCGTTCCGGCAAATACTCAAAGCCCGGCCCACATCCGCAACAGGTTGCTGCGCGATTTCGACAGCAATTGCACCTGGTCTGCGTCCCCGGCAGCCTCGGCCGCGGTCACGGCCTGCCAGAGATCGAACAGGATCTCGCGCTGGCGCGGGTCGCGGATATGGCTGGTGATCCAGCCCACCACCACCACCCGCGTACCGCCGGTCACCGGCGCCACGCGGTGCAGCGTGTCGGACGGGTAAAGCACCGCCCCGCCCTGGCCCGGTTTGAAGGCGCGGTCTTCGACCCGGTCGGCGATCACCAGTTCGCCGCCGTCGTAGCTGTCGGGCGGGGACAGGAACAGCGTGAAGGACAGGTCGGTGCGTGCGCCGCCCATCAGGGCGTTGTCCACGTGATCGCCATACTGCCCGCCCCCTTCGGTGCGCGACACGATCATGCGGGCAAAATCCCTGGGATACGCCATCGCCGTGAAGACGGGATGCGCCAGCAGCGCCCGGCGCGCGGTTTCCAGCACCGCCCGCGTGTCGGCCCCGTCGGTGGCCTGCGCGTTGTCCTTGACCTGTGCGGCGATGCGCCCGGCGGTTTTCGACCCGTCCTCGAAGGGCAGGGCGCAGGCCGCCTGATAGAGTGCCTGTGCCTGTCCGCCGGGCAGGATATCGTTCAGGACGATGGTCATGCCGTCACTTCAGCCGCAGCGCGATGATCTCGGCCCAGCCGGCGGCGACGGCCAGTTGCCCCGCATCCGCCGCGCCGGTGCCCGAGGCGAGCCCGGGATAAAGCCTGTCGATCCCGTCCAGCTGCGCCAGCAGGTCGCGGCCGGCCTGTGCAAGTGCCGCGTCGTCGCCCGCTGCCAGCGCCTCGGCCCGTATGCGGGCGGTTTCGGCGAACCCCCAGCTGTCGCGGTATTCGATGGGCACCTCGACGCTGCCATCGGCGGCAACGCCGCCCGCGTATTCGGCGGCGGCCAGCGCGATCAGTTCCTTTATCGACATCACCCGCTCGTGCCCGGTGGCGCGGGCGGCCTGGGCGCTTTCGGCCATCCGGGCCAGAACCGCGTTGTGTGCGGCGCGCACGTCATCGTCATCGGCATCCGCCGCGATCGCATCGGTCAGTGCGGTTGCCTGCGCCTCGAATCCCGGCGCGTCGTATTTGGCAAGCTCGGGCGCGATATCCTCGTAAAAGGCGTGGTGCGACATCTCCAGGTGTTCGCGCGCCAGGTCGCGCTGGCCCGACAGGTAAAGCGCCGTGGCGATGCGATAGGTGCCTTCGAAATATCCCAGCGAGGTCAGCAGCGCGGCCGGCCCCTCCTGTCGGGCGATACCGGCTTCGCCCGCTTCCCCGGCCTCGCCCGCCTCGCTTGCGATGGCGGTGGCCGGTTGCGCCAGCAGCGCGATCCCGATCACCGGCTGCGCCGCCGCCAGGCCCGCCGCGGTGGCCGCGGCCCATGTGCGGGGGGAAACTTTGCGGGGGGTGCGGGGGTGGCCGGACATTGTGGGACTCCTCTTATATCCGATATATTTTGTTGGGTATTTTCGCGTGGCCTTTCCGTCAAGGGAATTCCCGCTTTCCTGCCTGCGGCCAAACGTCTATGGCAGGATCATGCTTGTGGACACGATCATCGAAGACGACCGCTGGACCGGCCTGGCCCTGACGCCGCTGGCCGAGCGCGCGGCATCCGCGGCGCTGGCGCATCTGGGCCTTGCGCCCGGGCGTTTCGAAATCGCGCTTCTGGCCTGCGACGATGCGCGCATCGCCGTGCTGAACGCCGATTTCCGGGGCAAGCCGCAGCCCACCAACGTGCTGAGCTGGCCCACGGACGAGCGCGGCGCGGATCGCGATGGCGCCGTGCCGGACCTGCCGCAGGCGCCGGGCGACGGCCCGCCCGGGGAGCTGGGCGATATCGCCATCGCCTATGACACCTGCGCGCGCGAGGCCGCCGAAGCGGGCAAGCCGCTGGCCGATCATGTCACTCATCTGGTCGTTCATGCCACTTTGCATTTGCTGGGATATGATCATATCCGTGACCGTGACGCCACTTTGATGGAACGAACCGAGGCCGGGATACTTGGCAAACTGGGTCTGCCTGACCCATATTCATAGGCGAAGGGCCGTTACGGCCCGCTTTGTTGGAAAGGACAGATGGGCGACAGCACCGACGGGTCTTCTATCGCAGCGCAAGGCGCGCGCGACGAACAGACCGAAATCCACGACCCCTCCGCGCAGGACGCGAGCGGTGGATTCTTCAAACGGATCATCGGGGCGCTCAGCCCCACGGACGCGACGGACGAGTTGCAGGCTGCGGGCAGTTTCAGCCAGCCGGCGCTGCCGGGCCTGTCGAACCTGCGCCAGATGCGGGTCGAGGACGTGGCCGTTCCCAAGGCCGATATCGTTGCGGTCCCCTGCACGATCAGCAGGGACGAGCTGGTCGAACAGTTCCGCGAAACCGGCCTGACCCGGCTGCCGGTCTACGAGGGCACGCTGGACAGTCCGCAGGGCATGGTGCACCTCAAGGATTTCGCGCTGCGCCACGGGTTCAACGGCAAGGGCGGGCGGTTTTCCCTCAAGGGGATGCTGCGGCCGCTGCTTTACGTGCCGCCCTCGATGACCATCGGCGTGCTGCTGCAGAAGATGCAGAGCGAACGCAAGCACATGGCGCTGGTGATCGACGAATATGGCGGCGTCGACGGGCTGGTCACCATCGAGGACCTGATCGAACAGGTCATCGGCGAGATCGAGGACGAGCACGATATCGACGACGACAAGTTCTGGACGCTGGAAAAGCCGGGCCAGTACCTTGCGCTGGCCAAGACCCCGCTGGAAGAGTTCGAGGCCGAGATCGGCCTGTCCCTGACCGATACCGAGGATGTGGACGAGGAAGAGATCGACACGCTGGGCGGGCTGGTCTTCATGCTGTCGGGCCGTGTGCCGGTCCGGGGCGAGGTGGTGAAACACCCCGCCGGCCCCGAATTCGAGGTGGTCGAGGCCGACCCGCGCCGTATCAAGCGGCTGCGGGTGCGTCTCGATGGCGGCGCAGACGGCTGAGATGCGCGATGCTGCGCCCGCGCTGAGCGAACGTCTGGAAGCCCGGGGCCGGGCGCAATCCACCCGGCGGCTGATGCTGCTGGCGGCGGGCGCGGGGGCGGTGGCCGCGACGGGGCAGGCGCCGCTGAACCTGTGGCCGCTGGCGCTGGCGGGCTTTGCCGCGCTGTTCGCGCTGTTCCGCATGGCGCCGGGCTGGCGGCGGGCGGCGTGGATCGGCTGGGCGGGCGGCACCGGCTATTTCCTGCTGGCGCTCAGCTGGATCGTCGAGCCGTTCCTTGTCGATATCCCCCGCCACGGCTGGATGGCGCCCTTTGCCATCGCCTGCATGGCCGGGGGGCTTGCGCTGTTCTGGGCGCTGGGGTTCGGCGTTGCGCGGGCGTCGGGCGGGCGAACGTTGGTCTGGATCGTGGCGCTGGCGGGGGCAGAGCTTTTGCGCGCCTACGTCTTCACGGGGTTTCCATGGGCGATGATGGGCCATGTGCTGATCGCCACGCCGTTGTTGCAACTGGCGGCTTTTGCCGGGCCGGTCGGCCTGACGCTTCTGGTGCTGTCCATGGCCGCCTGCCTGTGGCGGTTCCTGGCGGTTGAGTGGTGGAAAAGTGTTTTTGTAACAGCATTATACGCCGTGCTCTTCATCTTTTGCGCAAACCTGTCCGCGCGGCCCTTGCCCGAGGCCGACGCGCCGCTGGTGCGCCTTGTGCAGCCCAACGCGCCCCAGCATGAGAAATGGAACCCGGAAAAGGCCCCGGTGTTCTTCAACCGCCAGCTTGAATTCACTGCGGCCGGTGCCGGTCCGCGCCCCGACCTGATCGTCTGGCCCGAAACCGCCGTGCCGGTCTGGCTGGACCTTGCGCAGGATGCGCTGGCGGCGGTGGCCGATGCGGCCGGTGGCGTGCCGGTGGTGCTGGGCATCCAGCGTTTCGATGACACCCGCATCTACAACAGCGCCGTGCGCGTGGATGCGGGCGGGCAGGTGGGCGCGCTTTACGACAAGCACCATCTGGTGCCCTTCGGGGAATACGTACCGCTGGGCGATCTGGCGGCGCGCTGGGGTATCCACGGGCTTGCCGCGTCCGAGGGACAGGGCTATTCCCCGGGGCCCGGCGCGCGGCTGATGGAGCTGCCGGGCATCGGCGCGGCGCTGCCGCTGATCTGTTACGAGGCGGTGTTCCCGCAGGACGTGGCGGCCGCGCCCGCGCGCCCGCGCCTGCTGTTGCAGGTCACCAACGATGCGTGGTTCGGGCAGGTTTCCGGCCCCTACCAGCATCTTGCGCAGGCGCGGCTGCGGGCGGTCGAACAGGGCCTGCCGATGGTGCGCGTGGCCAATACCGGCGTTTCGGCCATGATCGGGCCGCGCGGCGCCGTCACCGCGCAGATCGCGCTGGGGCAGGCGGGGTTCGTCGACGCCGCGCTGCCGCCCGCTCTGCCACCCACCCTTTATGCCCGCAGCGGCGACGGGCCGCTGGCCGTCGTGATCGCCCTTGTGCTGGCGGGGTTCGGCCTGTCTGCTGCGGTGTCGCAGCGCGCGAAACCGCATTGACGCCGCCCGCACCTTTGCGTAACGAATGCTGACCCACCGTCACAACGGCTTCCTGGCGTGGCGGGCAGACCCAATGGAGCAATTTTCATGGCAAGACAGAACTATATCTTCACCTCCGAATCCGTGTCGGAGGGGCATCCCGACAAAGTGTGCGATCGTATTTCCGACGCGGTGCTGGATGCCTTCCTGGCGCAGGAGCCCGAGGCGCGCGTCGCCTGCGAGGCCTTCGCCACGACGAACCGGGTGGTCATCGGCGGTGAGGTGGGGCTGAGCGATCAGGCCAAGCTGACCGAATACATGGGCCGTATCGACCAGATCGCCCGCGACTGCATCCGCGATATCGGGTATGAGCAGGACAAGTTCCACTGGAACACCTGCGAGATCACCAACCTGCTGCACGAGCAATCGGCGCATATCGCCCAGGGTGTGAAAGCATCCGACAACAAGGACGAAGGCGCCGGCGACCAGGGCATCATGTTCGGCTATGCCACCGATGAAACCGACGCGCTGATGCCCGCGCCGATCCAGTTCAGCCACGCGATCCTGCGCCGGCTGGCCGAGGTGCGCAAGAACGGCACCGAGCCACGGCTGGGCCCGGATGCGAAATCGCAGCTCTCGGTGCGCTATGAGAATGGTGAGCCGGTCGAGGTGACGCAGATCGTTCTGTCGACCCAGCACCTGGACGAGACCATGACCAGCGACGACGTGCGCGCCCTGGTCGAACCCTATATCCGCGAGGTTCTGCCGCAGGATTGGATCACCGCCGCGACCGAATGGCACGTGAACCCGACCGGCAAATTCGTGATCGGCGGCCCCGATGGCGATGCCGGCCTGACCGGGCGCAAGATCATCGTGGATACCTATGGCGGTGCCGCGCCCCATGGCGGCGGCGCGTTTTCCGGCAAGGACCCGACCAAGGTCGACCGTTCGGCCGCCTATGCCGCGCGCTATCTTGCCAAGAACATCGTCGCGGCGGGGCTGGCCAAACGCTGCACGCTGCAACTGTCTTACGCCATCGGCGTGGCGCGGCCCTTGTCGATCTATGTCAACACCCATGACACCGGCGATATCCCCGAGGCCGCGATCGAGGCCGCGATCCCCCGGGTGATGGACCTGACCCCGCGCGGCATCCGCACCCATCTGGGGCTGAACAGGCCGATCTACCAGCGCACCGCCGCCTACGGTCATTTCGGCCGCGAGCCCGAGGCCGATGGCGGGTTCAGTTGGGAACGCACCGACCTGGCCGAGGCGCTCAAGGGCGCGCTGTAGGCCTGCGCAGCCCGTGTGATGAAACGAAACCGCGCGTTGCCCATCCGGTGACGCGCGGTTTTTTGTTGTCCGGCGCGCCGGCTGCCCCGACACTGGGCGGTGCACGAACAGGAGCCAAGCGATGATTTTCTACGACTGCCCCACCGCCCCCAGCCCGCGCCGCGCGCGGATGTTCATTGCCGAAAAGGGGCTGGATATCGAAACGCGCGCTGTCTCCATCGCCGATGGCGAACAGCTTGCGCCGGCCTTCCTGAAGGTGAACCCGCGCGCCACCGTGCCGGTCCTCATCACCGATGAGGGCACGGCTTTGACCGAGAATGTGGCCATCGCCACCTATCTCGAGGCGATGCATCCCGATCCGCCCCTGATGGGCCGGACGCCGGATGAAAAGGCGCGTGTCGCCATGTGGAACGCGATTGCCGAGGCGCAGGGTGGCATGGCCGTGGCCGAGGCGTTCCGCAACGCCCATCCCGCGATGAAGGGCCGTGCGCTGCCGGGGCCGCTGGATTTGCCGCAGATCCCCGACCTGGCCGAACGCGGGCGCAGGCGGGTGGCGGCGTATTTCGACCTGTTGGAGACGCGGCTGTCGGAAAGCCCGTGGATGGCGGGGGATGCGTTCAGCCTGGCCGACATCACCGCTTTCGTGTTCACCGATTTCGCCCGCGTGGTGAAGATGCGCCCGCCCGAGGATCACGCTGCCACGCAAGCGTGGCTGGACCGGATGCGCGCCCGCCCCGCCGCCGCCCTGTGACCCATGCCGCCGCTTGATCCCGGCCCGAACGGGCGCTAGGACGCGGGCCATGAGCAAGACACAGCATCATTCCGGCGCGCCCTGGCGCAATTTTTACGGCCGCCTAAAGGGCAAGAGCCTGCGCCCCAGCCAGGAGGCATATCTGGACGAGGATCTGGCCCGCCTGTCGCCCGGCGCGGTGGATTGGGACGCGAACCCCGACCGCCAGCCGCTGGAGCTTGCGGCGCTGTTCGGCGACCGCCCGGTCTGGCTGGAAATCGGTTTCGGCGGGGGCGAGCACATGGTGCATCAGGCGCAGTTGAACCCGCAGGTGGGGATCATCGGGTGCGAGCCCTATATCAACGGCGTGGCGATGCTGCTGGGCAAGATCCGCAAGGCCGGGGCCGGCAACCTGCGCGTCCATCCCGGCGATGTGCGCGACATGTTCGACGTGCTGCCCGAGGCCAGCATCGACCGGGCCTTCCTGCTCTATCCCGATCCGTGGCCGAAAAAGCGCCATCACCGCCGCCGCTTCGTGACGCCCGAGCATCTGGAGCCGCTGGCCCGCGCGATGAGGCCCGGCGCGATCTTCCGCGTGGCGACCGACATTCCCGACTACGTGCGGCAAACGCTGGAACAGGTGCCGCGCCACGGGTTCGACTGGCTGGCCGAACGCCCCGCCGACTGGCGCGAACCGTGGGGTGACTGGATATCCACCCGTTACGAGCAAAAGGCCCTGCGCGAAGGGCGGGTGCCGCATTACCTGACGTTCCGGCGGCAGGGGTGACGTCCGAACGATACACCCTGCCCGGAACAGCCGCGTAAGCGGCCCGGGCATCGCACGGCCGCCCCCCGGCCGGGCGATTGGCTGCCGCAGGTGCCACGTTCAGAGGGAGGATGTGGCGGCGCGATAAATTGCCATGCCACGAGTGTTGGATCGCCCGACCGCGGCCCTGCGATGCCCTTCTGTTGCGTTCACGGGCAAACAGACGCCCTTGCGCCTGCCTCGCCCTTCACCGAAACGCCGGCCCATGCGCCCATATCGTCAGCGACTGGCGTGCGCCCTGCGTGACGGGCGTCACGCGATGCAGGATGTAGCTGGCAAACAGCGTGGCGCTGCCCTGCGCGCGCGGCGCCTGCACCACGTGGGCCGAGGGCATCAGCTCCAGCGCGCCGCCGTCATAGTCCCGCGGATCGGACAGTTGCGCGACGAAGGTCAGCTTGCGCTTGCGCGCGAGCGGCGCATCCCCGATATCGGCGTGCCAGTCGAAATGCCCCGCGCGCTCGGCGCCATAGCGGGCCACCTGCGGGCTTTCGGCGAATTCGGTCAGATCGAACCCGAAGGCGTCGCGGTTGGCCGCGCGCACCACGTCGATGATGCGCTCCATCACCCAGCCGCTCCCCGGCACCTCGTCCAGCCAGACCAGATCGGCCCGGCGCAGGTTGTGATCGCGCGCATGGCCCACCAGCCCTGCATCGCGGCTGTCACGGGTGGCGGCCATTTCGGAAATGGCGGTGCATTCGGCGGGCGAAAAGGCGCCCTCGACATGATGGACGTGGATCACCTGTGCGGTCTTTCCTTGGGACGGGTAGCGACCGGTAGCGCGGGCGGGGGCCAGGCGCTTGCCCGTTTTCGCCGCAAAGGTCGCTTTCGGCCTTTTCCCCGCGCCGCTTCCGCCCCATATCGCCTGCATGGACAGGGTGCTTGATCTCGACGGGTTCGAACAGGTGGCGCGTGACACCGTCGCGGGCTTTCCCGCGCCCTTTGCCGCGCTTGCGGGGGACGTGGCGCTGCGGGTGGCCGACTGGCCGCCCGGGGATATCCTGCAAGAGCTTGAGATTGCCGCGCCGCTGGAACTGACCGGCCTTTACGACGGTATCCCCCTGACCGAGAAATCGGTCTGGGATCAGCCCCTTGGCCCCGACGTGGTGTGGCTGTTCCGCCAACCGATCCTTGCCGAGTGGCGTGACAGGGGCGACGTGACCCTGACCCGGCTGATCGCCCATGTCACGGTGCATGAATTCGCCCACCATTTCGGCTGGTCCGACGGTGATATCGCCAGTATCGACCGCTGGTGGGAATAACGCGCCGGTTCAGCGCATCGCCATGTCCGGCATCGCCATCACCGACATTTCCGCGTCCTCGCCCGGCAGACACAGGTCACCGGGACCGAAGGTCATCGCCATCATCGGCTGGGCCGGAACCTCACGCGGCTCGACGGTCAGGAAAATGCCAAGCGCCATGAGCAGAATCATCAAACTGTTCGAGATTGCCATATCTCACCCTCACTCAATCACAAGGTGCAGGGTGGCCGGGATTTGTGGTGATTTTGCGCCCGGGAAGGGGCGTTTTCCGGCGATATCCGGCCGAAATAAGGCCACGGCCCGCCGGGGTCAGCCCCGGTCGCGCCAGCGGTTGACGATGGGATAGCGGCGATCCAGCCAGAACGCCCGCTTCGACAGTCGCGTGCCGGGCGCGGACTGGAACCGCTTGTATTCGCTGATGTAAAGCAGGTGCTCGACCTTTTCGACGGTGGCCCGGTCGAACCCTTCGGCGACGCAATCGGCCACGCTGGCATCCATGTCCACCAGCAGTTCCAGGATGCGGTCCAGCACCTCGTAGGGCGGCAGGCTGTCCTCGTCCTTCTGATCGGGGCGCAGCTCGGCGCTGGGCGGCTTGTCGATGATCCGGGGCGGGATCACCTCGCCCTCCGGCCCCATCATCCAGTCGCGGTGATGGGCGTTGCGCCAGCGGCACAGGTCGAACACCCGCGTCTTGTAGACATCCTTGATCGGGTTATAGCCGCCGGCCATGTCGCCATAGATCGTGGCATAGCCCACGGCGACCTCGGACTTGTTGCCGGTGGTCAGCAGCATCTCGCCGAACTTGTTGGATAGCGCCATCAGCAGCAGCCCGCGCAGGCGCGACTGGATGTTTTCCTCGGTCAGGTCCGGTTCGGTCCCTTCGAAGAGCGACGCCAGCGTGCGCGTGACCGCCTGCCGGCTGTCCGAGATCGGCACGAAATCGTAGCGGCAGCCCAGGGCCTGCGCGACGGCCTTCGCATCCTCCAGCGAATGGTCCGAGGTATATTCCGACGGCAGCATCACGCAGCGCACGTTGTCGGGCCCCAGCGCATCGGCCGCGATGGTGGCCACGATCGCGCTGTCGATCCCGCCCGACAGGCCCAGCAGCACCTTTTTGAAGCCGGTCTTGCCCATGTAGTCGCGCAGCGCCAGCACCATCGCGTGATAATCCTGCTCCATCGCGTCGGGCACATGCGCGAGCGGTCCCTGTTCGATGCGCCAGCCATCGGCCCCGCGCCGCAGGTCGATATGCGCAATCGCCTCTTCCATCACCGGCATCTGCAATGCCAGCGCCCCGCCGGGGTTGAGCGCGAAGGAGCCGCCGTCGAACACCTGGTCGTCCTGCCCGCCCACGAGGTTGAGGTAGATCGCCGGCAACCCGGTTTCGATCACGCGCGACACCATCACGTTCTGGCGCAGCTCCAGCTTGTCGCGGAAATAGGGCGAACCGTTGGGCACCAGCAGCAATTCTGCCCCGGTTTCGGCCAGGGTTTCGGCCACGTCCTCGTACCAGGCATCCTCGCAGACGGGGCTGCCGATGCGCAGCCCGTTCACCACGTAGGGGCCGGTCACGTCGCCCGATTCGAAGGTGCGTTCCTCGTCGAAGACATTGAAATTGGGCAGGTGATGCTTCAGCACCTGCGCCGAGACCGTGCCGCCCTGCAGGATGTAGTAGGCGTTGTGCAGGCGCGCGCCCTCCAGCGTCGGGCCACCGATGGCGATGGCGGGGCCGTCGGCGCAGTCGCGGGCCAGCGCCTCGAGCCGGGCGATCGCAGTCTGGTGGAACACCGGCTTCAGGATCAGATCCTGCATGTTGTAGCCGGTGATGAACATCTCGGGCAGGGCAAGCAGGTCGGCGCCCGCGTCGCGCGCCTTGTGCCAGGCCGCCTGTGCCCTGGCGGCGTTGCCCTCGATATCGCCGACGGTGGCGTTCAGCTGGGCCAGTGTGATGCGGAACCGGTCGGCCATGTGCATGTTCCCCTGCCTGTTTCGGCATTCATGTAACAGATCGCGGACAAAGGGAAAGGGCAAGCACCCGCCCGCGCCGGGCAAAAGGCGTTGATAGACCCTTGAGCCTCCTTTAGGTTTCTCGGCACGCGCCGGCGGGACGGTCCCCCGCGGGCAGAGCAGGGACGCATCACATGACGATCACAACCGCCAAATCCGCATGTCTGGCACTGGCGCTGGCGCTGGCCGCGCCGGCATGGGCGCAGGACACCCAGACCAAGGAATACGACGATGGCGGCGTCTACGAGGGCGAGTTCCGCAACGGCTTGCAGCACGGGCAGGGCACCTATCGCCTGCCCAACGGCTATGAATATACCGGCCAGTGGGTCGATGGCGAGATTCGCGGCCAGGGCGTCGCGCGCTTTCCCAACGGCTCGGTCTACGAGGGCGAGTTCGAAAAGGGCAAGCCGCATGGCGTCGGCAAGATCGTCTTTACCGATGGCGGCACCTATGAGGGCGACTGGGTCGAGGGCAAGATCACCGGGCGCGGCGTGGCGGTCTATGCCAACGGCGTGCGCTACGAGGGCGGGTTCCGCAACGCCATGCATCACGGCCAGGGCACGATGGAATCGCCCGGCGGCTATGTCTACGAAGGCGACTGGGTGAACGGCGTCAAGGAAGGGCTGGGCACCATCACCTATCCCGACGGCTCGGTCTACGAGGGCGAAATGGCCCGCGGCGCGCGCGAGGGGCGCGGCACCCTGACCCTGCCCGACGGGCTGGTCTACGAGGGCGACTGGCGCGGCGGCCAGATGACCGGGCAGGGCAGGCTGACCCAGCCCAACGGCGATGTCTACGAAGGCGCCTTCGTCTCGGGCCGGCGCGAGGGGCTGGGCAAGCTGACCTATGCCAACGGCGATATCTACGAGGGCGAGTTCGAGGACGACCGCCGCCACGGGCAGGGCAGTTTCACCGGCACCGACGGCTACCGTTACCAGGGTTCGTGGGTCGCGGGCCAGATCGAGGGGCAGGGCCGCGTCACCTATCCCGACGGCTCGGTCTACGAGGGGCAGTTCCGCAACGACCTGGCCGATGGCGAGGGCAAGATCACCTATCCCGACGGCTCGACCTACGAAGGCCAGTGGCGCGCGGGGGTGATCGAGGGGCAGGGCAAGGCCACCTATGCCAACGGGCTGGTCTACGAAGGCGCCTACCAGGATGCCAGGAACCACGGCTTCGGCGTGATGACATACCCTGACGGCTACCGCTACGAGGGCGAATGGCAGAACGGCCAGCGCCACGGCCAGGGCAAGGCCACCTATCCCGACGGCACGGTCTACGAGGGCCAGTTCGCCGGCGGCCAGCGCGAAGGCACCGGCAGCATCGTGATGCCCGACGGGTTCCGCTACGAAGGCCAGTGGCAGGCGGGCGAGATTTCGGGGCGCGGGGTGGCGACCTATGCCAATGGCGATGTCTACGAGGGCATGTTCCGCGCCGGCAAGCGCCAGGGCGAGGGCACCATGCGCTATGCCACCGGGGAAGAGGCCTCCGGCACCTGGGAAAACGGCGCGCTGACGCAGGAATGACGGGCCGGCCCGTATCGGGCGCGCTGTCGCGCGCAGTATATCTCGGCGGCGGACCTTCGGCCCTGTGCCTCGGGGCGCCTTCGGCGAGAGTATTTCCGGCAAGATGAAGCGGCACGGTCCACCCCGCCCCGGCACTGGCGTATCCGCATCCGGCCGGGAACGGGGCTTCACCTTGCACGCCCATCGGCTCTCCAGCCTGTGACGCGCGGGAAGGATGGAGCGAAACGGGTTAATCCGGGGTAAACCCTGCCGCTTCATCTTGCCGGAAATACTCTGCGGGGGTGTGGGGGTGCAAAACCCCCACTGCATACCCCAGGGGCCGGGCGGAAACAGGTGTTTTTCCTCTTTCCAAGCAGGCGCATCCGGTCTATACGCGCGGCTTCACGCGGGCGGTACAGCCTTGGAGGGCCCCCGCACCAACATATGGAGAATTCAAATGGCTGGAGAAATTCCTGATCTTCAGGCCGAAGTTCGGACGGGGACAGGCAAGGGCGCCGCTCGTCAGGCACGGCGCAACGGCATGGTGCCGGGGATCGTTTTCGGCGGCGACGTCGATCCGCTTCCCATCAATATCCCCTTCAACGCGCTGCTCAAGCGCCTGAAGTCCGGTCGCTTCAAGTCGACCCTCTTCAACCTCAAGGTTGAAGGGCATGACGACGTGCGTGTGATCTGCCGCGACGTGCAGCGCGACGTGGTCAAGGATCTGCCGACGCATCTGGACCTGATGCGCCTGCGCCGCACCACCAAGATCAACCTTTTCATCCCGGTCGAGTTCCTGAACGAGGAAACCGCGCCCGGCATCAAGAAGGGCGGCGTGCTGACCGTCGTGCGCCCCGAGGTGGAACTGGTTGTGACCGCGGGTGACATCCCCGAGAAGATCGTCGTCGATCTGGATGGCCTGAACATCGGCGACACCGTGACGATTTCCTCGGTGACCCTGCCGGAAGGCGCGAAGCCCACGATCGACCGCGATTTCGTGATCGCCAACATCTCGGCACCGTCGGGCCTGCGCGCGGCCGAGGACGAGGCCGAGGGCGAAGAAGCCGCGGCCGACGAGGTGCCGGCCACCGAACAGGAGGGCGACGCCGAGTAAACGGCGCGCGCCCCGCGAGGGACAGACCGGAACGGCGCGGGGATTTCCCGCGCCGTTTTTCTTTGCGCGGCCTCGGTCCATTGAAAAGGCCGGACCGGGCCAATATCCTGCAGCGCAGGAACAAGGAGCCTTGGCAATGCAGCTTTGGGTGGGGCTGGGCAATCCCGGCGCGAAATACGCGGCCAACCGGCACAATATCGGGTTCATGGCGGTGGACCGCGTGGCCGAGGATCACGGCTTTGCGCCTTGGCGGGCCAAGTTCCAGGGCCAGCTTTCCGAAGGGCGGCTGGGGGCCGACAAGGTGCTGCTGCTGAAGCCCGAAACCTTCATGAACCTCAGCGGCCAGTCGGTGGGCGAGGCGATGCGGTTCTACAAGCTGACGCCCGGGGACGTGACCGTGTTCCATGACGAGCTGGACCTCGCCCCCGGCAAGGTGCGGCTGAAGCGCGGCGGCGGCCATGCCGGGCATAACGGGTTGCGCTCGATCCACGCCCATATCGGCGAGGCCTATGCCCGCGTGCGGCTGGGGATCGGCCATCCCGGCCACAAGGACCGGGTGGCGGCCTATGTCCTGTCGGATTTCGCCAGGGCCGATCAGGACTGGCTGGACGACCTGCTGCGCGGCATCGCGCGCGGCGCGCCGGACCTGGCGGCGGGCGACGGGCCGAAATTCCTCAACGCCATCGCGCAGGCCCGGCCCGCCCCGGCAAAGCCCGCATCGGCAAAGAAACCCGACGCACCGAAACCCGAACCCGCGCCCGAAGACAGCCGCAGCCCGATGCAAAAACTGCTGGACCGCTTCAAGTGAGGTTGCAAACCGCGCTGCGCGAGCAGGCGGGCCATTGCGCCGCCCTCGGCTCGCCCTTCATGGCGCGGCTGATGGGGTTATGCGCCGATCACTGGCCGCTGGACCGCACAATCGCCGCCCGGATGGAGGCATGGCCGGGCGATATCGGGCCCAAGGCTGTGTCGCTGCCGCTGCGGCTGGCGGGCGGGCTGCACGCGCTGGCCCTGACGGGGGTGGCGCCGGAGCTGGCCGCCGCCTATCCACCGAACGCGGCGTCAGATGCGCAACTGCTGGCCGCGCTGCGGGGCGCGATGCGGGATCATGCCGCTTTCCTCGACCGCTGGATCGACAGCGCGCCGCAAACGAACGAGCTGGGCCGCTCGGCGGTGCTGATTGCCGCCGCGCGTTTTCTGGCGGCGCGGCATGGCCTGCCCTTCGTGTTGAGCGAGTTGGGGGCAAGCGCCGGGCTGAACCTGCATTTCGACCGCTACGCCCTGCGTGTGGGTGGGCGCGCATACGGCCCGACCGATCCTGTTCTGGCGCTGGAGCCCGACTGGCACGGCCCCGACCCCGAATCCGCCGAGATCGAAATCGCGGCGCGCGCGGGTGTCGACCTCAACCCGCTCGACCCTTCGGACAGGGACGATGCGCTGCGCCTTCTGGCTTATCTCTGGCCGGACCAGGAGGCTCGGCTGGCGCGCACCCGCGCGGCGCTGACCCTGCCGCCCGCGCCGGTGGCGCGGGGCGATGCGATCGACTGGCTTGAGGCGCGCCTTGCCACGCCACAGCCCGGCCGCCTGCACCTGATCTGTCACACCGTCGCGTGGCAGTATTTTCCCGCCGCCGCGCAGGCAAGGGGCCGCGCGATGATCGAGGCCGCCGGCGCCGCCGCGACGGAGGACGCGCCGCTGGCCTGGCTGGGGCTGGAGGCGGACGGGGACACGCCCGGCGCGGCGCTGACCCTGCGGATGTGGCCCGGCGATCTGCGGCTGGGGCTGGGCCGCGCGTGCTTTCACGGCCGATGGGTGCATTGGGCGCCTCCAACCGGCTGACCCGACGCTCCCCTTGTTTTTGACACCCTGCCATGCTGCACTTGCCCCGGTGAGATCGGGAGGTGAGAGCCATGCGGGCAACCCTGCGCGTCCTTGGGCGTATCGTTGTGCTACTGCTGCTGGCGGCGGTTGTCGTCGGCATCTGGAAACGGGACGAGCTGTCGCGGCTCTGGGCGGTGAATTCGCTTTTTTCGGAAGAGCGGATCGTGCAGAATTTTTCCTCGATGGACCGGCTCTTTTTCGCCCGGACCATGCCGCGCGGCGACGATCCGGTGGCCCCGCTGCCGCAGGGCGCGGCGATGGCGCTGCCCGAGGGCGCCGATACGTGGATCACAGACCGCGCCGTGACTTCGCTGATCGTGCTGCGCGACGGGGCGATCCGGCACGAAAGCTATCACCTGGGCACCGGCGCCGACGACCGGCGGATTTCCTGGTCGGTCGCCAAGAGTTTCCTGTCGGTGCTGACCGGCATCGTGATGGCCGAGGGCGCGATCGGCAGCCTGGACGATCCGGTGACGGACTACGCCCCGGAACTGCGCGGCAGCGCCTATGACGGGGCCAGCCTGCGCAACGTGCTTCAGATGGCCAGCGGCGTGGAATTCGACGAGGATTACCTGAAGTTTTCATCGGATATAAACAGGATGGGCCGTGTTCTGGCGCTTGGCGGCTCGATGGATGGGTTCGCCGCTGGCCAGCAGAAACAGGCCGGGCCGCCCGGTGAGGCATGGCGCTATGTCTCGATCGATACCCATGTTCTGGGCATGGTGCTGCGCGGCGCGACGGGCCGCCCGGTGACCGAACTGATGCAGGAAAAGCTGATCGTGCCGCTGGGGCTTGAGGCCGATCCCTATTACGTCACCGACGGGTTCGGCACCGCCTTCGTGCTGGGCGGGCTGAACCTGCGCAGCCGCGATTACGCGCGGTTCGGCCAGATGGTGCTGCAGGACGGGCAATGGCAGGGCCGGCAGATCGTGCCGCCGGCGTGGCTGGCCGAAAGCACCGTGCCGTCGGCGCCCACCGCGCCCGGCGCCGAGCAGTACGGCTATCAGTGGTGGATGCCGAAGGACGCCGCCGAGGGCGAGGTCTATGGACGCGGCATTTACGGGCAATACCTGTTCATCGACCGTGCGCGCGGCGTGGTGATCGTCACCACCGCCGCAGACCGGCAATTCCGCGACGAGGGCGTGCATGACGGTAACATCGCCATGCTGCGCCGGATCGCCCGCGCGGCGGCAGGAGGGTAAGGCATGACGATCCAAAAGGACGCATCGGTGAACGTGCTGGGCGGCGCGCTGGAAAGCTGCTCGTCCGACCCGCTGACCGGGTTCTTCCGCGACGGGCATTGCAACACCTGCGCCGAGGATCAGGGCAGCCACACGGTCTGTGCCATCATGACCGCCGAGTTCCTGGCCTATTCGAAATACGTGGGCAACGACCTGTCCACCCCGCGCCCCGGGTTCGGCTTTGCCGGCCTCAAGCCGGGCGACCGCTGGTGCCTGTGCGCGGCGCGTTTCCTGCAGGCCCATGACGAGGGCTGCGCGCCCCGGGTGCACCTGGCCGCGACCCATATCCGCGCGCTCGATATCGTTCCGCTGGCGGTGCTCCGGGCCCATGCCGCCGGTTAGGGGGCGGTCAAAACCGCGCATTGTGGCCCCTGGCCGCCGCTGTTAGGGTCCGCGGGCCAGCCAGGAAGGCCGCTTGCCCCCTGCCAGCCTGCATTTCCACAGGATCGAGGACAAACAGCGATGAGCTTTATCGCCATGAACCGTTTTCGCGTGGCCCCCGGGCGCGAGGAAGATTTCGAAACCATCTGGAAGACCCGCGAAAGCCGCCTGAAAGAGATGACGGGATTTCGTGAATTCCGCCTGCTCAAAGGGCCGGAAGGCGAGGGATACACGCTCTATTCCAGCCACGCGATCTGGGACAGCCGGGCCGATTTCGAGGCCTGGACGAAATCCGAACAGTTCCGCGATGCGCACAGGAACGCGGGCCGGAACCGGACCGAGGGGGTCATGATCGGCCGGCCCGAGTTCGAGGGGTTCGAAACCGTCATGCACGAGGTCTGATCCGGCCCCGAAGGGCGCGGGGGCCGTTGCGTCAGTCGCTGTCGCGGCCCACCGTGTCCGACATGTCGAAACCGAGGTGCCGGGCGACGGTAAAGATATCCTTGTCGCCGCGCCCGCACATGTTCATCACGATGATATGGTCGCGCGGCAGGTCGGGGGCGATCTTCATCACATGGGCCAGCGCGTGGCAGGGTTCCAGCGCGGGAATGATCCCCTCGGTCGCGCAGGACAGCTGGAACGCCTCCAGCGCCTCCTTGTCGGTGATCGCGACATACTCGGCCCGGCCGATATCGTGCAGCCAGGCATGTTCCGGCCCGATGCCCGGATAATCCAGCCCCGCCGAGATCGAGAACCCTTCGAGGATCTGGCCGTCATCGTCCTGCAGCAGGTAGGTGCGGTTGCCATGCAGCACGCCGGGCCGCCCGCCGGTCAGCGAGGCGCAATGCTCCATCTTCTCGGTCACGCCCTTGCCGCCGGCCTCGACCCCGATGATGCGCACCGAGGCGTCGTCGAGGAACGGATAGAACAGGCCCATCGCGTTGGACCCGCCGCCGATCGCGGCGATCACCGTGTCGGGCAGGCGGCCTTCGCCTTCCTGTTCGGCCAGTTGCCAGCGCACCTCCTTGCCGATGATCGACTGGAAATCGCGCACCATCGCCGGGTAGGGGTGCGGCCCGGCCACCGTGCCGATGCAATAGAACGTGTCACGCACATTGGTCACCCAGTCGCGCAACGCGTCGTTCATCGCGTCCTTCAGCGTGCCGCGGCCCGATGTCACCGGGATCACCTCGGCGCCCAGCAGGCGCATGCGGAACACGTTGGGCGCCTGGCGCTCGACATCGTGCTTGCCCATGTAGACCACGCATTTCAGCCCGAACTTGGCGCAGACCGTGGCGGTCGCCACCCCGTGCTGCCCGGCGCCGGTTTCGGCGATGATGCGTTTCTTGCCCATGCGGCGGGCAAGGATGATCTGCCCCAGCACGTTGTTGATCTTGTGCGCGCCGGTATGGTTCAGCTCGTCCCGCTTGAGATAGATCCTGGCCCCGCCCAGGTGCTCGGTCAGCCGTTCGGCATAGTAGAGCGGCGAGGGGCGGCCGACATAATGCTTCCACAGGTCGTCCATCTCGGCCCAGAAATCCGGGTCGTCCTTGGCGCGGTCGTATTCCTCTTCCAGCGACAGGATCAGCGGCATCAGCGTTTCCGACACGAAACGCCCGCCGAAATCGCCGAACCGGCCCTTTTCGTCGGGGCCGTTCATGAAGGAGTTGAAAAGATCGTCGGCCATCGTGGCGCCTCCCGGTTTCGTGGGGCTGGTGGTTCTGCGACGTTTAAAGGCAAGTGCGGACAGGAGCAATAGAGGCCGGGCGACGCGGGCGCGCGGCGGATCGGTTCGGCGCGAGGGGAATACATTACGTAGCCGGATTTCGGAATGACGGTCGGGGGCAGGGCGGTCATCCGTGCAAAGCGGACCGCAACGGTCAGGCCCGGGTCAATCCGTCCCCGCCTGCGCCGCCACCACGAAGTCGCGGATCAGCGCCGCATCCTTGACCCCCGGCGCGCTTTCCACGCCCGAGGCCACGTCGACCTGCCGCGCGCCGGTCAGGCGCACCGCTTCGGCCACGTTGCCGGGCGTCAGTCCGCCCGCCAGCATCCATGGCTTCTGCCAGTATTTGCGCCCCTGCAAAAGCCGCCAGTCGAACCGCAGCCCGTTGCCGCCGGGCAGGATCGCGCCCTCTGGCGGTTTTGCGTCGATCAGCAACTGGTCCACCACCGGCGCGTACAGGTCGATCCTTGGCAGGTCGGCCGCATCGGCGATGCCGATGGCCTTCATCACCGGGAGCCCGTGGCGGGCGCGGATTTCGGCCACCCGCTCGGGCGTTTCGCGCCCGTGCAGCTGCAGCATGTCCAGCGGCACCCCGGCCACGATCCGGTCCAGCGTGGCGTCGTCGGCATCCACCACCAGCGCCACCTTGGCCAGCCCCGCGGGCGCGCGCAGCGCCAGCGCGCGGGCGGTTTCGATGGACACGCAGCGCGGGCTTTTGGGAAAGAAGTTAAGGCCGATATAGGCCGCCCCGCCCGTGGCGGACGCGTCCACGTCCTCGGGCCGGGTCAGCCCGCATATCTTTACGCGGATGCCGGGCATCGCGGGCTCAGCCGGCCTCGTCCAGAAGGGCCAGAACCTCGTCCTTGCCCTCGTTCTGGCGGGCCTTGTTGCGGCGCAGCTCGCGCTCCAGCTTCCTGACCTCGGATTGCTTGCGCGAGACCTCGGCGCGGTGCTTGTGCTCGCGGACCCATTCCCAGACGAAGCCCAGCAGCAGCCCGGCCAGCACGCCGCCGAACCCGACGGCGAAAAGCGGCAGCTCGACCGAGTAGCTCAGCAGCCCCATGCCGGGGATTTCGGCCAGCCCGTCGGGCAGGGTGTTGAGCGTCACGCTGGCGCGGTTGGCCAGCGCCAGGACGATCAGCACCACCGCGATCGCCGCAAGAATGGCGTAGCGGATGTAACGCATGGTCTTTTACTTTCCGTTCAGGCGATCCCGCAAAAGCTTGCCGGTCTTGAAGAACGGCACATGCTTTTCCTCGACATGCACGGATTCGCCGGTGCGCGGGTTTCGGCCGGTGCGCGCATCGCGCTTCTTGACCGAAAACGCGCCGAAGCCCCGCAGTTCGACCCGGTCGCCCCGCGACATCGCCGCGGTGATTTCCTCGAAGATCGTGTTCACGATCCTTTCGACATCCCGTTGATACAAGTGTGGGTTTTCGTCTGCGATCTTCTGAATCAGTTCCGACCTGATCATTCCAAAAATCCCCCCCGCGTGCCTTCGATCGCCGCAGTTCATTTTGCCCGACTATAGGGAGAAAACACGCCCACGGAAATAGCCGCGCACGGGCTTTGCGGGAATTCTGGCGTGATTCCGCGGCGATTCCGGGTAGGTGCAGGGGGGTGTTTGGATTATCCGGCCCGTGACAACGGGTTAGCCCGCCCGCCGCGCCGGGCATGATTCGGGCGATGTGCCACGAAAAAGGCCCCGCGCGATGGCGGGGCCCTTCGATCTTTTGCGAATGTCACGCGGTGCGCGCGATCACTTGTCGTCGTCGCCTTTCAGCGCGGCGCCCAGGATGTCGCCCAGCGATGCGCCCGAATCGGACGACCCGTATTGCTGCACGGCTTCCTTTTCCTCGGCGATTTCGCGCGCCTTGATCGACAGGCCCAGGCGGCGGGTCTTGCTGTCGACGTTGGTCACGCGGACATCGACCTTGTCACCGACCTGGAAACGCTCGGGGCGCTGTTCGGAACGGTCGCGCGACAGGTCCGAGCGGCGGATAAAGGACTTCATGCCCTCGTATTCCACCTCGATGCCGCCATCCTCGATCGCGGTCACTTCGACCGTGATGACCGAGCCGCGCTTCACGCCGCCGACGGCCTCGGCGAACTTGTCGCCGCCCAGTGCCTTGATCGACAGCGAGATACGCTCTTTCTCGACATCCGTTTCGGTGACCACGGCCTGAACCACATCACCCTTCTTGTAGTCCTGGATGGCTTCTTCGCCGCGCTGGTCCCAGCTCAGGTCGCTGAGGTGGACCATGCCGTCGATATCGCCATCGAGACCGATGAACAGGCCGAACTCGGTGATGTTCTTGACTTCGCCCTCGACCTCGGTGCCCTCGGGATGGGTTTCCGCGAACAGCTCCCACGGGTTGCGCATGGTCTGCTTCAGGCCCAGCGACACGCGGCGCTTGGCCGGGTCGATTTCCAGAACCATGACTTCCACTTCCTGGCTGGTCGACACGATCTTGCCGGGGTGGACGTTCTTCTTGGTCCAGGACATTTCCGAGACGTGCACCAGACCCTCGACACCGGGCTCCAGCTCGACGAACGCGCCGTAATCGGTGATGTTGGTCACGCGGCCGGTATGGACCGAGCCCAGCGGGTACTTGGCGCCGACCAGATCCCACGGATCGTCCTCAAGCTGCTTCATGCCCAGGCTGATACGGTGGGTTTCCTTGTTGATCTTGATGACCTGCACCTTGATCGTTTCGCCGATCGACAGGATTTCGCTGGGGTGGTTGACCCGGCGCCATGCCATGTCGGTGACGTGCAGCAGGCCGTCCACACCGCCCAGGTCCACGAAGGCCCCGTATTCGGTGATGTTCTTGACCACGCCGTCCACGGTGTCGCCCTCGTTCAGCTTGCCGATGACTTCGGCGCGCTGTTCGGCACGGCTTTCTTCCAGGATCGCGCGGCGCGAAACCACGATGTTGCCACGGCGGCGGTCCATCTTGAGGATCTGGAACGGCTGCTTCAGCCCCATCAGCGGGCCGGCGTCGCGCACCGGGCGCACATCCACCTGGCTGCCGGGCAGGAACGCCACGGCGCCGCCCAGGTCGACGGTAAAGCCGCCCTTGACGCGGCCAAAGATCGCGCCTTCGACGCGGGCGTCGTCGGCATAGGCTTTTTCCAGGCGGTCCCAGGCTTCTTCGCGGCGGGCCATTTCGCGGGAAATGACGGCTTCGCCGCGCGCGTTTTCGGCGGCGCGCAGATACACCTCGACCTCGTCGCCGACGGCGATTTCGGGGGCTTCACCGGGATTTGCGAATTCTTTCAGATCGACGCGGCCTTCCATCTTGTAGCCGACGTCGATGATGGCTTGTCCCGCCTCGACGGCGATGACCTTGCCCTTGACGACAGAGCCCTCTTCGGGCGTGTCCATTTCGAAGCTTTCGTTCAGGAGGGCTTCGAATTCCTCCATGCTTGCGTTCTGAGCCATGTGGCGTCTGTTTCCTTTACGTATCGGTTTATCTGGCCGTGCGGTTGTCTCCGCCGGTCTTGGGTTGGTCACTTGGGCCGCCGCAAAACAAAGAGGGCCGGTGCGTCCCGACCCTGCCCGATCTCTTCGTTATAGCGGCATGAATGCCGTGTCGACGCGCGGTGTTTAGCGAAGGCCGCCCCGCGTGGCAAGGGCTTTGCGCGTATTCGGGCCGGGGCGGCGGGATATGGCCGGGCACAAGCCCGGCCTGCCGCGCGAAGATCAGCAAAACCGTTCCGGCCCCACCCATTGCCCGGCGGAATAGCGGTCGCCATGGGCCCAGCCCACCGGCAGCGCCGCCTCGATCCGGGCGATGTCGTCCGCCGACAGCTCCAGCGTGACGCCCTGCACAAGCTCGCGGAAATGGCCGACGGATCGCGTGCCGGGGATCGGCAGCACGTGGTCGCCCTGCGCCAGCACCCAGCCGATGGCCAGCGCCGCGGCGGGCACGCCCATTTCGGCGGCCAGCGCGCGGAACCTGTCGGTCGCGGCCAGGTTGGCGGCCAGGTTCGGCGCCTGGAACCGCGGATTTTCCCGCAGGAATGGCAGCTCGGCCACCGCCCCGGCGTTCAGCGGGCGGTCGGTCAGCAGCGACCGGCCCACCGGCGAAAATGCCACCAGTGCCACGCCCAGGTCGGCGCAGGCCTGCACCAGTCCCAGCTCGGGCGCGCGGGTCGCCAGCGAATATTCCGACTGCACGGCGGCGACGGGATGCACCGCATGGGCGCGGCGCAGGCTGGATGGGGCGATCTCGGAGAAACCGATGCTTTTGGTCTTGCCCTTCTCCACCAGCGCGGCCAGCGCCCCGGTCGCGTCCTCGATGGGCATATCCGCCTGCCGCCGGTGGATGTAGTAGAGATCGACGCAGTCGATGCCCATCCGCTCAAGGCTCTGATCCAGTTCCGCCTCGAGATGCGCCAGCGTGTTGTCGAAGCGGCGGTTGCCCTCCGCGTCGCGGGTGATCCCGCCCTTGGTGGCGATATGCAACTGCGCGCGCGCACCGGGATTGGCCGCCAGCCACGCACCGATGGCGCGCTCCGAGCGGCCCATGCCATAGACGTTCGAGGTGTCGATATGGCGCACGCCCAGTTCCATCGCGGCATCGAGGATGGCGTATGAGTTTTCCTCGGTCGTCGGGCCATAGAACTCGGCGAAACTCATCGCCCCGATCCCGAGGGCCGAGGTCGTCGCGCCGCCGATCTTGCGGCCGGGCAGGGTGGTCATGTCGTGCGCTCCTTCATGGCTTGGTCCACCGCGGCGATGGCGGCGGCGACGGCCTCGTCTATGCTCAGATGCGAGGTGTCGATTTCCACCGCGTCATCGGCCGGGCGCAGGGGCGCGTCGGTGCGGCCCATGTCGCGGGCGTCGCGTTCGCGGGTGTCCGCCAGCACCGTGGCGAAATCCGTCTCGATCCCCTTTTCGCGCAGCTCGCGATACCGGCGTTCGGCGCGCACCTCGGGGCTGGCGGTAACGAACAGCTTGGCCTCGGCCTCGGGGCAGATCACCGTGCCGATGTCGCGCCCGTCCAGAACCGCGCCGCCCGCCCGCCGGGCAAAGGCGCGCTGGAAATCCACCAATGCGGCGCGCACCGCGCCGATCGCGGCCACCCTGGAGGCGGCCTGCGCCACCTCGGGCGTGCGCAGGTCATCGGCCTCAAGGTCGGCGGCGGTCAGTTGCGTGGCCGCGGCCACCGGCTCGGCGCCCGCCAGGTGGCGCGCGCCCACCGCCCGGTAAAGCAGCCCGGTATCCAGATGCGCAAAGCCGAAATGCGCGGCCACGGCCCTTGAGATCGTGCCCTTGCCGGCGGCGGCCGGCCCGTCGATGGCGATGGTGAAACTCATGTCAGTCCCCGTGCGGTGCTGGCCAAAGCCCTAGCAAGCCCGCGCGGGATTGGAAAGCGATGCGCGCTCAGGCCGGCCAGATCAGCCGGACGAAGCCCGTCACCGTTTCGACCGACCAAATCAGCGACGATCCCACCGCCACGGCAAAGCCCATGGCAAAGACGCAGCGCGACAGCCGCGACCGGCGGGCAAAGGATTGTTCCAGCCGGGTGATCTCGGCCCCGGTGCGCCTGCCCAGCCGCCGGAACGTATCGCCGTCCAGCCGGTTAAAAAGGCAATCCACGATCACCACGCAGCCCACCGCGCAAAGGAACACCGATCCGGCCACCCAGCCCGTCACGGCGAACAGCGCGGCCACCGACATCGCCAGCGCCCCGAACAGGAATCCAAGCGGAAAACTGAAAGCGATCAGGAAACGATCGAAAAACGTCATGCAACTATCCCGGTTCCGAATGGCCCGGAAATACCCGTGAAATGCGGCCCGTTTTTGACAGGCAGGTGAAAAGAAAAGTCCGCCGGTAAGGCGCCTGTGTGGCTCAGGCCGGCCCGATTTGTGCCCCCAGCGCGGTCATCAGCGGCTCGAAAACGGGGAAAGAAGTGGCGATCGGCCCGCCGTCATCCACCGTCATCGGCGCGTCCGAGGCCAGCCCCAGCACCAGGAACGACATGGCGATCCGGTGGTCCAGATGCGTGGCCGCCGTCGCGCCGCCCGGCACGCCATCCGCGCCGCGCCCGTGCACGATCCACCAGTCCGGCCCGTCCTCGACTGTCACGCCCGCCGCGCGCAACCCGTCGGCCATCGCGGCGATGCGGTCGGATTCCTTGACGCGCAGTTCCTTCACCCCGCGCATTTCGGTCGCGCCCGTCGCAAAGGCGGCCACCACCGACAGCACGGGGTATTCGTCGATCATGCTGGCCGCGCGGTCGGGCGGCACCGCGATGCCCTTCATGTCCGGGGAATAGCGCGCGCGCAGGTCGGCCACCGGCTCGCCCCCCTCTTCGCGCAGGTTCTCGAATGCAAGGTCGGCGCCCATGTCCTGCAAGGTATGGAACAGCCCCGCCCGTGTCGGGTTCAGCCCGATATTGGGCACCAGCACGTCCGAGCCCGGCACGATCAGCGCGGCACAGACCGGAAACGCGGCCGAGCTTGGATCGCGCGGCACCACGATGGTCTGCGGGCGCAGTTCCGGCCGCCCGGTCAGGGTGATGACCCGGCCTTCGCCGGTCTCTTCGGTCACGATCTCGGCGCCGAACCCGGCCAGCATCCGCTCGGTATGGTCGCGCGTCGCCTCGCGTTCGATCACCACCGTCTGCCCCGGCGCGTTCAGCCCGGCCAGCAGCACCGCCGATTTCACCTGGGCCGAGGGCACCGGCACCGTATAGCGCACCGGCACCGGGTCCGCCGCGCCCACCAGCGTCATCGGCAGCCGCCCGCCCGCCCGGCCCACCGCCTGCGCGCCGAACAGCGCCAGCGGATCGGTGACCCGCGCCATCGGGCGCTTGTTCAGGCTGGCGTCGCCGGTGAATGTCGCGCTGATCGGGCAGGTGGCCATCGCCCCCATGATCAGCCGCACGCCGGTGCCGGAATTGCCGCAGTCGATCACCTGCTCGGGCTCGGCAAAACCGCCCACTCCGACCCCGTGCACATGCCAGGTGCCGTCCCCGTCCCGCGTCACCTCGGCGCCGAAGGCCCGCATCGCCTCCGCCGTGTCCAGCACGTCCTGCCCCTCCAGCAGGCCGGTGACGACGGTCTCGCCCACGCTCAGCGCGCCGAGGATCAGCGCACGGTGGCTGATCGACTTGTCGCCGGGCACATGCGCCTCGCCCCGCAGGGCGTCGCTGCGCCGGGCAATCATCTTCCGGGCCGGACCATGAGCGGACATCGCATACCTCATCCTTGACGTCGCCCACCCTCTAGCGCGCCCGCCGGGCAAGGTCCATCGCCCTGGCTTCATCGTTCCCGAAAATACTCCCGCCGGAGGCATCTGCCACTTGCCGCCCGCGCCCGGGCCGCGGCGGGGGCGCTATCGCAACCGGATCACGTCGGGGCTGATCGTCAGCATGTAGCCCTCGCGCGACACATGCCGGATCAGAAGCTGGCTCAGCAACTGGTTGCCCAGGTGGTCGCGCAGCCGCTTGATCCGCGTGGCGCCCGCCGCCTCTTCGCAATCCACCGCCGATTTGCCCGATATTGCCGCCTCCAGGTCCACGCCCGATATGATCTCGTCGTCCAGCCGCGCCTCGCACAGCACCGACAGGGTTTCCAGCGCGTTGTCGGTCAGCCCGAATTCCATGTTGTTGATCGCCACGATCTTCTGCTCGCGGTTCAGCACCAGCGAGGTGATATGCAGCCCCGAGCGTTCGATTTCCAGCAGGCGCTGGTTCAGCGCCGCGTTGGTCAGCAGGAAATAGAGCGAGGACAGAAGCAGGCAGAACGCCAGCACCAGCAGCACCAGGATGATCAGCCGGTAAGACGACAACACCTCGGCAAAGGTCGTGCCCGACTGGCCCAGCACCATCAGCAGGTTGATCTCGCCCGGATTCACCAGCGCGTCGTTTTCCGCAAAGATCTGCGCCACCCGGTCGTTGAACACGTTGGCGTCGGGCAGGCTCAGGAACATCGCCACCGAGGCCGCGACCAGCGCCACCAGCAGGAATATCCCGCCCCGGATCACCAGCGTGCGCGGCGCTCCGAACCATGCCGCGCGCCCGTCATCTCCTGCCATTGGCCCGATCCTTTCGGCTGTTGCTGCCCGCCGACAATAGGCAAGCCCGCCCGCGCTGCCAATCGCCCCACACGCGATTGTAATGGGGGTTGGCATCCGGCCGCGCAGGCGGGAATGTGGCGGTGGAAGGGACGGGATGCAGGGATGAACGGAACACCGCAACGCGCGGACATGGCAGGGCGGGCGGCGTGATCGCGGCGCTGCACATGGTGGCGCGGCATGGCCGCTGGGCGCTGGTTCTGGGGCTGGCTTGCGGGCTGGGCCTGCCGGGGCTGGCCGCCCAGCTGAAGCCGTGGCTGCCGCATCTGGTGGCGCTGCTGCTGTACCTGACCGCGCTCAGGATCGGGCCGCGCGCCGCGCTGGGCCGGCTGGCCGAGGCGCGCCGCACGCTGGCGCTGGTGCTGCTTTTGCAACTGGCGCTGCCGCTTGCCGCGCTTGCCGCGCTTTGGGTTCTGGGGCTGCGCGATCACCCCTACGCGCTGGCCTTCCTGCTGATGCTGTCCGCGCCCTCGGTCACCGGTTCGGTCAATTTCACCATCATGCTGGGCCGCGATCCGGCCCCGGCGCTGCGCCTGCTGATCCTCGGCACCGCGCTTTTGCCGCTGACGGTGCTGCCGATCCTCTGGCTTGGCCCCGAGATCGGCGCCGGGGGCGAGGCGCTGGCCGCCTCGGGGCGGTTGCTGGCGGTGATCTTCGCCGCCACGACGGCCGGTTTCGCCACCCGCGCCTTTATCTGGCGTGCGCCCGACCTGCGCACGGTGGACGGGATGAACGCCGTGGCGCTGGCGGTGATCGTGGTGGGACTGATGGCGGCGCTCGGCCCCGCGCTGCGCGCCAATCCGGTGCCGGTGCTGTGGCTGGTCGCGGGGGTGATGGCGGTGAATTTCGGCTTGCAGATAGCGGGTTACAGGCTGTTTTCCGCCCTGCACCTGCCCGAACCCGTCGGCCCGGCGATCGTTGCGGGCAACCGTAATGCGGCGCTTTTCCTGATGGCGCTGCCGCCCGCCGTCACCGACCCCTTGCTGATCCTGCTGGGCTGCTATCAACTGCCGATGTACCTGACACCGATCCTGCTGGCGCGGCTCTACGGCCCCGCCGCCCCGAAAGGAGAACCGCGATGACCCTGCGCGTGGACCTCAATGCCGACATGGGCGAAAGCTTCGGCGCCTGGACGATGGGCGACGACGCGGCGCTGCTGGACGTGGTGACCTCGGCCAATATCGCCTGCGGCTTTCACGCGGGCGAGCCCGACGTGATGGCCGCGACCATGGCGCTGGCGGCGGAAAAGGGCGTGGGCATCGGTGCGCATCCCGGGTTCCGGGATCTCGCGGGGTTCGGCCGCTACCGGATGCACCTGCCGCCCGCGTCGCTGGCCAACGACATCCGTTACCAGCTGGGCGCGGCGCAGGGTGTGGCCCGTGCGGTGGGCGGCGAGGTGCGGCACCTGAAACTTCACGGCGCGCTGGCCAACATGTGCAGCGAGGATGCGGAACTTGCGCGCGCCTGCTATGACGCGGCGCTGTCGGTTGCACCGGACCTGACGATCATGGTCATCGCCGGCACCGCGCAGCAGCAGGCGGCGCAGGCGCTGGGTTGCAACTGGGTGGGCGAGATCTTTGCCGACCGCGCCTATAACGACGACGCCACGCTGGTCGACCGCCGTCAGCCCGGCGCGGTGATCCACGACCCCGACGAGGCCGCCGCGCGCGTGCTGCGGATGGTGCGGGAAGGTGCGATCGTCGCCGCCAGCGGCAAGCGCATCCCCGCCCGGATCGACACGGTCTGCCTGCATGGCGACACGCCCGCCGCGGTGGGCATCGCCCGCGCCGTGCGCGCGCATCTGGAGGCGGCGGGCGTTACGGTGGCGCGGTTTCCGGGATGAGGGCGCGCGCGGCCTGGAACCCTCCCGTGACAGCCGAACGGGGCGGCCAGCCCGCACCGGCCTGCGGATTTCCATGACACGGCGCTTTTGATTGCCGTGACGCCCGGCCTGCGCTAGGGACAGGCCATTCCAAAGACGGGAAGACCCATGTCCTACATCACCCATATCGAGTTGGACGACGCCAACCTGCCGCCGCCCACGCCGGAAATCGAGCAGGAGCGCAAGGTCGCCATGTTCGACCTGCTGGAGGAAAACCGCTTTGCCCTTCCCGCGCGCGACGATCGCGTGGTGCCGGACGGGCCCTATCGCGTGGGCCTGTCGATCCGTGACAAGCGGCTGGTCTTCGACGTGCTGACCGAGGGGGAGGAGAAGGCGGCCGAGTTCCACCTGTCGCTGTCGCCCTTCCGCCAGGTGGTCAAGGATTACTGGGCGATCTGCGAAAGCTATTACGACGCGGTCAAGAATTCGGCCCCCAGCCAGATCGAGACCATCGACATGGCCCGGCGCGGTATCCACAACGAGGGCGCGCGCATCCTGGCGGAACGGCTGGATGGCAAGGCCGAGATCGACACCGACACCGCGCGCCGCCTGTTCACCCTGATCTGCGTGCTGCATTTCGGGGGGTGAGCGTGGCGCGGGATCTGCCCCAGTCGGTGCTTTTCTGCTGCGATCACAACGCGGTCCGGTCGCCGATGGCCGAAGGGATCATGAAGAAGTTTTACGGCGCCGACACCTATGTGCAGTCGGTCGGCGTGCGGGGCGATCTGGAGGTCGACGGTTTCGCCATCGCGGTCTGCGACGAGATCGGGGTGGAACTGTCGCGCCACCGGTCGCGCAGTTTCGAGCAGTTGCAGGAATGGGGCGACGACCTGTCGGCCTTTGACCTCGTGGTGGCGCTGTCGCCGGCCAGCCAGCGGCAGGCGCTGGAACTGACGCGGGTGTTTCACCTCGACGTCGAATACTGGCCGATCATGGACCCCACCGGCCTGGGCGAGTCGCGCGAGGACAAGCTGGATGCCTATCGCCAGACCCGCGACCAGATCGTTGCGCACCTGGTCGAACGCTGGGGCCCGCCACAGGAGGGGTAGCGCGCCGGGTGTCGCCAACGGGCCGGAACCTGCCGTTTGCCGGTTTGACCGGCGCGGCGCCGGTGCTACCAATCGCGCGACCACCAGGGAGTGACCGGGATGACCCAAAACGCGCGCGACACGATCCAACGATATTTCGATGCCTTCAACGCCGGCGATGCCGACGCCATGCTGGCCTGTCTTGCCGATGACGTGGCCCATCACGTCAACGAGGGGCAACTGCGCAACGGCAAGGAGAAATTCGCCGAATTCTGCGCCCATATGGGCCGCTGCTACAAGGAAGAGCTGACCGACATGGTGATCTTTGCCGACGACAGCGGCACCCGCGCGGCGGCAGAATATACCGTCAACGGCACCTACCTGCAGACCGACGAGGGCCTGCCCGGGGCGAACGGCCAGACCTATCGCCTGCCGGCGGGGTCGTTCTTTACGCTGGGCGGCGGCCGGATTACCCGGATCGTGACCTATTACAACCTTGCCGACTGGATGGCGCAGGTGTCGGAATGACCGACATGCGCGTCCTGACCGGCGCGGCGCTCGGGGCCGCGCTGGACGATGTGGCGCGGCTGCGCATCGCGGTGTTCCGCGACTGGCCCTATCTCTACGACGGGGATTTCGCCTATGAGCGGGATTACCTGCAATCCTGTCGCGACAGCGCGGGTGCCATCGTCGTGGGCGCCTTCGACGGCGACCGGCTGGTGGGGGCGGCGACGGGCACGCCGCTGGAGGATCACGCCGACGATTTCGCCGCCGCCTTTGCCGGGACGGGGCTGGATTTGTCCGGCATCTTCTATTGCGCCGAATCGGTGCTGCTGCCCGAGTATCGCGGGCAGGGGATCGGGCACCGCTTTTTCGAGCAGCGCGAGGATCACGCCCGCGCGCTGGGCCGGACGAAATGCGCCTTTTGCGCGGTGGTGCGCCCCGGCGATCATCCGCTGCGCCCGGCCGGGTATGTGCCGCTGGATGCATTCTGGCGCAGGCGCGGCTATGAAAAGCTGCCCGGCGCGGTGGCGGAATTCGCGTGGAAGGATATCGACGCGGCGGGCGAGACGAAGAAACCGCTGCAATTCTGGATACGGGACCTCTAGATTGGGGGCGCTGCCCCCAAACCCCCGGAGTATTTCCGGCAAGATGAAGCTGTAGGGCCGCGCACCCGCGCGTTCGGAAAGGAGCCTTGGATGAAAGTCGCAACCGCCGCATATCCGCTGGACTGGTTCGAGGACTGGGCCGCCTATGAGGCCAAGCAGCGCGCCTGGGTGGCCGAGGCCGCGGATGCGGGTGCCGATCTGCTGGTGTTTCCCGAATATGGCGCGATGGAGCTGGCCTCGCTCGGGGGCGAGGCCGTGGCGGGGGATGTGACCGGCTCGATCCGGGAGGTGTCGGCGCGGGTGCCCGAGATGAACGCGCTTCATGCCCGGCTGGCGGCCGAGTTCGGGGTGCATATCCTGGGCGGCTCGGCCCCGGTCGAGGAAGATGGTCGTGTGGTCAATCGCGCGCATCTGTTCGCGCCCACGGGGGCGGCGGGCCATCAGGACAAGCAGATCATGACGCGGTTCGAGCGCGACGACTGGGGCGTGGCCGGCGGCGGGCCGCTGCGCATCTTCGACACCGCGCTGGGCAAGCTGGCCGTGCTGATCTGTTACGACAGCGAGTTTCCCCTGCTGGCGCGCACGCTGGCCGAGGCGGGGGCCGAGATCCTGCTGGTGCCGAGCGCCACCGAGGCGCTGGAAGGGTATTGGCGGGTGCGGATCGGGGCGATGGCCCGCGCGCTGGAATGCCAGTGCGTGACGGTCATGGCCTCGCTTGTCGGCGACCAGCCGCGTATCTACGCCGTCGAGGAGAATACCGGGATGGGTGGCGTGTTCGGCCCGCCCGACCGGGGATTCCCGCCCACCGGCGTTCTGGCCGAGGGCGCGCTGAACCGCCCCGGCTGGACCTATGCGGCGATAGACCGGGCCGCGATCGCCGATGTGCGGGCCGATGGCCGGGTGCTGAACCTGCGCCACTGGACCGAACAGGCCGAACGCCTGCCACATATCGAGACGATCGCGCTGGCATAGGCGTTTTCCCCTTGAAAAAAGCCGCGAATGCGCCCATTTAAGCGCCTGTCCCGCAGCACTGGCGGGGCGTGCAACGAAGGAGAGACCATGGCCAAGGAAGAAATGCTCGAATTTCCCGGTGTCGTGAAGGAACTCCTGCCAAATGCGACATTTCGGGTCGAGCTGGATAACGGCCATGAAATCATTGCACATACGGCAGGAAAGATGCGCAAGAACCGCATCCGTGTTCTGGCAGGCGACCGGGTTCAGGTTGAAATGACGCCCTACGATCTGACCAAGGGTCGTATCAACTATCGCTTCAAGTAACGTGCGCCTGATCCTCGGGTCAGGCAGCCCGCGCCGGCAGGAATTGCTGGCGCAGATCGGGGTGGCGGCGGATGACGTGCGCCCGCCCGATATCGACGAGACCCCCCTGAAACAGGAATTGCCGCGCCCCTATTGCGCGCGCATGGCGCGGGAAAAGGCGCAGGCCGTTCCCGCCGGGCCGGACGATCTGGTGCTTTGCGCCGATACCACCGTTGCGATGGGCCGGCGCATCCTGGGCAAACCGGCAGATCAGGCCGAGGCCGAGGGGTTCCTGCGCGCGCTGTCGGGGCGGCGGCACCGGGTAATCACTGCCGTGGCGCTGAAACGGGGCGACCGGCTGTGGGAGCGTGACGTGGTGACCACCGTGCAGATGAAACGCCTGTCGGAACAGGAGTTGCGCGGCTATCTTGCCACCGGCGACTGGCAGGGCAAGGCGGGCGGTTACGGCATACAGGGGCCGGCGGGTGCGCTGATCCCGTGGATCAACGGATCGTTTACCGGCGTGGTGGGGCTGCCGCTGGCGGAAACCGCCGCGCTCTTGCAGGCGGCGGGCTATCCGGTATGGAGGGTGGCATGAAGGGACGACAGATCATCCTGGACCATCTTGACGGGCGCGAGGCCGCGGCGCTGATCGTCGACGGCCGGCTTGAGGATCTGCTGATCGACGGCGACACGCCGCGCGTCGGCGCGATCTATCGCGCGCTGGCCGACCGCCCGATGAAGGGGCAGGGCGGGCTGTTCCTGTCCACCCCCGATGGCAAGGTGTTCCTGCGCCAGGTGCGGGGCGTGGCACCGGGGCAAAGCCTGCTGGTGCAGGCGTCGGGCCATGCCGAGCCGGGCAAGGCGATGCCGGTGACGCAGAAGATCCTGTTCAAGAGCCGTTTCGCCATCGTCACGCCCGAGGCGCCGGGGCTGAACATCAGCCGCAAGATCCGCGACGACGACCTGCGCGACCGGCTGCTGGAAATCGCCCATGACGAGATGGCGGATGGCGACATGGGGCTGATCCTGCGCTCGTCCTGCGCAGACGCCGAACCGGCGGATATCGCCGCCGATATCGCGCAGATGGCCGACCTGGCCCGCGCGGTGATGGCCGACCAGGCCGGCGAGATGGAAAAGCTGACCGAGGGCGACGGACCCCACGCGCTGGCCTGGCGCGAATGGACCGGCCCGGCCGACATTGTGACCGAACCGGGCGGGTTCGCCGCGCATGGCGTGCTGGAACGTATCGACGCGGCGCGCAGCCCGCATGTGTCGCTGCCCGGTGGCGGCTCGCTCTATATCGAACCCACGCGCGCGCTGGTGGCGGTGGATGTGAACACCGGCACCGACACCACGCCGGCGGCCGCGCTCAAGGCGAATATCGCCGCGGCGCGCGATCTGCCCCGGCAGTTGCGGGTGCGGGGCCTGGGCGGGCAGATCACGCTGGACCTGGCGCCGATGCCGAAAAAGGACCGCCGCGCCTTCGAAACCGCGCTGCGCGCCGCGTTCCGCGCCGATACGGTCGAAACGACCCTCGCCGGCTGGACGCCGCTGGGCCATTACGAGTTGCAGCGCAAACGCGAACGCCGCCCGTTGTCGGAGGTGCTGACATGAGCTGCCCGATCTGCGGCAAGGACACCGCGCCGGACTTTCGCCCGTTCTGTTCGAAACGCTGCGCCGATGTCGACCTGGCCAAGTGGCTGGGCGGGTCCTACGCGATCCCGTCGGACGATCCCGAAGACGCCGAGCGCGCGTTGGACGAAATCGCGCGCGAGGCGCAGAAACCGCACTGAGCCGGTTGTCTGATCCCTCGGTGCGACCTTTGCCGGAACGGATACCGTGCCCGGCACCTCAGGCAGGAGGCACTCCGGCGCTGCCACGCACGATGAACTCGACCTCGATCAGTTCCGACGGGCCGGTCAGCGATCCCGTTTCGATCATCGCCAGAAGAAGCTCGGCCGCACGCACCCCGATCTGGGTGCGGGGCTGCCGGATGGTCGTCAGGCCCGGGCTGAGATGCTGCGCGATCTCGATATTGTCGAAGCCCACGATCGACACGTCTTCGGGAACGCGGATACCGGCCCTCTGAACCTCGCCGAGGAAACCGATCGCCATCTCGTCCGAGGACAGGAAAAGAGCGGTCGGCCGGTCCGTCATCCCCAGCCAGGCACGCCCGGCGGCGGCGCCGGAATCCATGCTGAAATCGCCCTCGAGAACCCAGTGATCGTCAAGCGGCAGGCCCAGCTCTTGCAGTGCCGCACAGAACCCCTCCAGCCGGGTTTCCGTCAACACGTTGCCGCGCGGCCCGGTCACGTGGCCGATCCGGCGATGCCCCAACCGGGCCAGGTGCCCCACGGCCAGCGCGGCGCCCCTGGCGTTCTCGACCCGCACGGAAGGCAGATCGTGGCCCATCCATTCGCAGGCAAGGACGACCGGCGGGCGCCCGGGGATCGCCAGCGCCTCGGGCGACAAAGTGCCATCGAGCAGGATCAGGCCATCCGCCTGTCCCGAGGTCAGGTAGTGCCGCAGCCGCTCCTCGGGGTCGGGGCCGGATTGGGTGTCCGCGATCAGCATCCCCAACTGGGCCGGTGTCAGCACTGACGCCAGCCCGGCAAGGATCTGCGAAAAGAACGGGTTTGCGAGGTTCGGCAGCAGGACGATCACCGTTCCGGTGCGCTGCCGTCGCAGGTTCGAGGCGGTCGCATTCACCCGGTATCCGGTCTCGGCCACGGCATCCAGAACCGCCTCCCGAGTCGATTTTGCAACCACGGAAGGTTTCGACAGGGTCCGGCTCACGGTTGCGGTGGATACGCCTGCGATACGTGCAACGTCCTGAATAGTCGCGGTTTTCCGATCCATATGTCCCCCCGGATGGCGGTTACAATGGCGCGGAATTTCATACTTGTAAACGATTACATTCTTTGTCAGGCTCAAAAGTACACGATTACATGCGCGGATCGGGAGAATCCGCGCGATGGGAGGCTGCCGTGAAGACGATCAGGGGACCTGCGCTGTTTCTGGCGCAGTTCGCGGGCGACGACGCTCCGTTCGACAGCTGGAAGGGCATCACTGGCTGGGCCGCCGGATGCGGCTATGACGGCGTCCAGGTTCCAAGCTGGGATGCCCGGTTGTTCGACCTCGACGCCGCCGCCGGCAGCAAGGGGTATTGCGAGGACTGGGCCGGGCAGGCCCGGGACAATGGCATCGCCGTCACCGAACTTTCCTGTCACCTGCAGGGCCAGCTCGTCGCCGTGCACCCGGCCTATGACGCCGCCTTCGACGGGTTCGCCGCCGAGGCGGTTCGCGGCAATCCGGCGGCGCGGCAGGAATGGGCGGTCGAGCAGGTGCGCAAGGCGATCCGCGCCTCTGCCAATCTCGGGCTGACGGCGCTGCCGACCTTTTCGGGGGCGCTGGCCTGGCCCTATGTCTATCCCTGGCCGCAACGCCCTGCGGGCCTGATCGAGGCCGCATTCGACGAACTGGCCGCGCGCTGGCGCCCGCTGCTCGACTATGCCGGGGATCACGGCGTGAACCTCTGCTACGAGATCCACCCCGGCGAGGACCTGCATGACGGCGCCAGCTTCGAGATGTTCCTGGAGCGGGTCGGCAATCACCCGCGTGCGATGATGCTATATGACCCGAGCCATTACGTGCTGCAATGCCTCGACTATATCGCCCATCTCGATATCTACGCCGAGCGGATCGGTGCGTTCCACGTCAAGGATGCCGAGTTCAATCCGACCGGGCGCCAGGGCGTCTACGGCGGCTACCAGTCGTGGCTGGATCGCGCCGGGCGCTTCCGGTCGCCGGGGGATGGGCAGGTCGATTTCAAGGCGATCTTTGCAAAACTTGCCGCGATGGATTTCGACGGCTGGGCCGTCGTGGAGTGGGAATGCGCGCTGAAACACCCCGAGGACGGCGCACGCGAGGGCGCGGCCTTCGTCCGGGATCATATCATCCGGGTGACCCCCCATGCCTTTGACGATTTCGCAGCCGGCGGTGCGGATGACGCGGCCAACCGCAAGATGCTGGGGCTGACATGACGCGGTTTGCCGACAGGACGGGCCCGATCCGGCTGGGCATGGTCGGAGGAGGGCAGGGGGCCATGATCGGCTCGGTGCACCGCGTGGCGGCCCGGCTTGACGGGCATTTCCGGCTTGTCGCCGGCGCGCTGTCCTCGACGCCGGACAAGGCGCGCGCCTCGGCGGCCGATCTGGGGCTGGCAGAGGGCCGGACCTATTCCGATTTCACCGAGATGGCCAGGCGCGAGGCGCGGCTGAAGGACGGGATCGAGGCGGTCTCGGTCGTGGTGCCGAACCACATGCACCTTCCGGTGGCGCGCGAGTTTCTCAAGCGTGGAATCCACGTCATCTGCGACAAGCCGCTGACCGGTACGATGCGGGATGCGCGAAAGCTGGAAAAGGCGGCGGCCGGCTCGGACGCGCTGTTCGTGCTGACCCATAATTACACGGGCTATCCGATGGTGCGCGAGGCACGGGCGCGGGTCGCGCGCGGCGATCTCGGCCCGATCCGGCTGGTGCAGGTCGAGTATCCGCAGGACTGGCTGGGCGAGGTGCCGGACCCGTCGAACAAGCAGGCCGCCTGGCGCACGGACCCGGCGCAGAGCGGGGCAGGGGGATCGACCGGCGATATCGGCACCCATGCCTGGAACCTGATGCGCTATGTGACGGGGCTGGTGCCCGAGGCGCTTGCGGCGGACCTCCAGAGCTTCGTTCCGGGGCGCGAACTGGACGACAATGCGCATGTGATGCTGCGTTTCGAAGGCGGCGCGCGGGGTATGCTCTGGTGCAGCCAGGTGGCGTCGGGGTCGGAAAACACCCTGAAAATCCGGGTTTTCGGCGAAAAGGCCGGGCTGGAATGGTCCCACGACACGCCGGAAAAGCTGCGCGTCACGCCGCTTGGCGGGGTCACGACGATCGTCACGCGCGGCTCTGTGGCGAGCGATCCGGCCTCTCTCAGGCTGACCCGCATTCCCGCCGGTCACCCCGAGGGGTTCCTCGAAGCCTTTGCGAACATCTATGCAGAGGCCGCCGCCGCCATCCGGGCCGCCCGCACCGGCGCACCGCTCCCGCCTGGGGTGCATTTCCCCGGCATCGCCGAGGGCGTCGAAGGCGTCGCCTTCGTCGAGGCCTGCGTGCGCTCGTCGCGCCGCAATGCCGCCTGGGTGAGCCTGTGAGCGCGGTTCTCGAAACCAGGGGCGTGACCCGCAGTTTCGGCCCGATCGAGGTGTTGCACGGGGTCGATTTCTCGCTCGTGCCCGGCGAGGTTCACGCGCTGATCGGCGAGAACGGCGCCGGCAAGTCGACGATGATGAAGATCCTCGGCGGCTATCTCGCGCCCTCCGGCGGCACGGTCCTGCTCGACGGCGAGCCGGTAACCTTCCCGGATCAGCGCGCGGCCGAGGATGCCGGCATTCTCATGATCCACCAGGAATTCAACCTCGCGCTCCAGCTGACGGTCGAAGAGAACATCTTTCTCGGGCGCGAGAAACGGCGCGGTCCGTTCCTCGATCGCCGGGCGATGCAGGACGAGGCGCGCAAGCTGTTGCGCCGGCTCGACTGCCACGTCGATCCCGGCACCCGGGTTCGGGACCTTTCCGTTCCCAACCGGCAGATGGTCGAGATCGCCCGCGCGCTCGGCCGCAACGCGCGGGTGTTGATCATGGACGAACCGACGGCCGTGCTGACCGGGCGCGAAACGGATGTGCTGCTGAAACAGATCGAGCGGCTGAAAGCGCAGGGGGCTGCGATCCTCTATACCTCGCACAAGCTGGACGAGGTGGCGCGGATCGCGGATCGCGTGACGGTCCTGCGCGACGGGGCCCATATCGTGACCCGCGCAGCCGAGGGGTTTACCGAACACGCGATGGCCGAGGCCATGGTCGGGCGCGAACTGTCCGGCCTTTTCCCGGCCAGGCCGGTCCCCGGTGACGAGGTGGTGCTCGAGGTCGAGGGGCTGACGGTGCCGGGCCATGTCCGCGACGCGTCGTTCAAGCTGCGCCGGGGCGAGGTGCTGGGCTTTGCCGGTCTTGTCGGGGCGGGGCGGACCGAGCTGATGGAAGGGATCGTCGGCCTGCGTCCGGCGACGGGCACCGTCAGGGTCAACGGCGTGCCGATCAGGCCGGGCTCGGTGTTGTCCGCGCGCCAGGCGGGGCTGGTCTATCTGACCGAGGATCGCAAGGAAAAGGGGCTGTTGCTGGGCAAGAACCTGACCGAGAACCTGACGCTGCTCGCGCTCGACCGGTTCGGGCGGATTGCCATCGACAAGCGGGCCGAGGACCGGGCGCTGACCGGGGCGATCAGGGAATTCGACATCCGGGCGAAGGATCGCCGGATGCCGGCGGGCAGCCTGTCGGGCGGCAACCAGCAAAAGCTGCTTCTGGCCAAGACCATGCTGGCCGAACCCCGGATCGTCATCATCGACGAGCCGACGCGCGGGATCGACATTGGCACCAAGCAGCAGATCTATGAATTCATCGCGGCCCTCGCGGCCGAGGGCAAGAGCGTCATCGTCGTCTCGTCCGAGCTGCCCGAGATCATCGGGCTGTCCGCACGGGTCGTCGTGATGGGCCGGGGGCACATCGCGGGCGAATTGACGGGGGCGCAGATCACCGAGGACGCCATCCTGCGCCGCGCCATGGGCGTGGGCGAAATGGCAGGAGCAGACGCATGACCGACACCACAGCCACGACCGGGCACCGCAAAGGCCGCCGCATATCGCTCCACGTCCTCGGGCCGGTGCTGGCGCTGATCGCGCTGGTCATCCTGGGGGCGTCGCTGAACTCCAACTTCCTGAGCTACGGCAATGTCACCAACGTGCTGGCGCGCTCGGCCTTCATCGGGATCATCGCGGTCGGGATGACCTTCGTCATCACGGCGGGCGGGATCGACCTGTCGGTGGGGTCGATGGCCGCCTTCGTGGCGGGGGTGATGATCATGGCGATGAACGCCATGATCCCCACGCTTGGCGTCGGTGTGTCGCTGGTCATGGCGGGGATGGCCGTGGCGCTGGTCACGGGGTTTTCTGCGGGGCTGATAAACGGCTTTCTCATATCCAAGGTCGGGATCGAGGCCTTCATCGTTACGCTCGGGTCCATGGGGATCTACCGGTCGCTCACCACCTGGCTGGCGGATGGCGGCACGCTGTCGCTGAACTTCGACGCGCGCAGCTTTTACCGCCCGGTCTACTATGACGGGCTTTTCGGTATCGCCTGGCCGATCATCGTCTTCGCCCTCGTGGCGATCCTGGGCGAGCTGGCGATGCGCAAGACGCCTTTCGGCCGCCACTGCGCGGCCCTCGGCGCGAACGAGCAGGTGGCGAAGTATTCGGCCGTGAAGGTCGATCGCGTGCGCATGGCGACCTACGTGCTGCTCGGTATGCTCGTGGGGGTCGCGACGATCATGTACGTGCCGCGCCTCGGCTCGGCCTCGGGCTCGACCGGGGTGCTGTGGGAACTTGAGGCCATCGCGGCGGTCATCATCGGCGGCACCGTCCTCAAGGGCGGTTTCGGCCGGGTCTGGGGCACCGTGGTCGGCGTTCTGATCCTGAGCCTGATCGACAACATCCTGAACCTCGCCTCGATCGTCAGCCCGTATCTCAACGGGGCGATCCAGGGCGTCATCGTCATCCTTGCCGTGGTTCTGCAACGGGAAGGGAAGTCCGCCGATTGAGCGGCAAAACTGGGAGGAAACCATGAAACGCAGAGATATCTTCAAGGGGGCCGCGCTTGGCCTCGCACTGGCCGCCGGGCCCGTCGCGGCGCAGGACGAAAGCTACACCATCGGTGTGGCGATCCCCTCCGCCACGCATGGCTTCATGGGCGGGCTGAACTACCACGCGCGCGCCGCCATCGAACGGCTCGAGGCCACCTATCCGCAGCTCGAATTCGTGCTGGCCACGGCGGGCGACGCGGCCAAGATGGTCAATGACATCGAGGACATGGTCGCCACGCGCGACATCGACGCGCTTGTCGTGCTGCCCTTCGAATCCGAGCCGCTGACCTCGCCGGTGCAGGCGGTCAAGGAACAGGGGGTCTGGGTGACGGTCGTCGACCGCGGCCTGTCGGTCGAAGGGATCGAGGATCTGTACGTCGCGGGCGACAACACCGGATTCGGCCGCGTGGCGGGCGAATATTTCGCCGAAACGCTGGGCGAGGGTGACAACATCGTCGTCCTGCGCGGCATTCCCACGACGCTCGATAACGAGCGGGTCGATGCCTTCAACGCGGCGATCGAGGGGTCGGGCATCAACGTGCTCGACATGCAGCACGGCAACTGGAACCGCGACGATGCCTTCAACGTGATGCAGGATTTCCTGTCCAAGTACGACGACATCGACGCCGTCTGGGCGGCGGATGACGACATGGCGGTCGGCGTTCTCGAAGCCATCGACCAGGCGGGTCGCTCCGGCGACATGTGGGTCGTCGGCGGCGCCGGCATGAAGGAGATCATCCAGCGCATGATGGACGGCGATCCGATGCTGCCGGTGAACGTGACCTATCCGCCGGCGCAGATCGCCACTGCGATCGAGTTGACGGCGCTGGGCCTGGTGTCTGCCACGCCGGTTGCCGGGCGCTTCATCATCGGCAGCCAGCGCATCACGCCGGAGAACGCGGAGCAGTATTATTTCCCGGACAGCCCGTTCTGATCGGAAGTTCCGCAATATATGAACCGGAGAGGCCCGGACCACACGGTCCGGGCCATCCTTGTTCCCGGCAGAGGACAGTGACGGCATGAGACTGGTTGCGGATATCGGCGGCACCAACGCCCGGCTGGCGCTGGCGCAAGACGGGTGTCTGCTGCCGGGCACGTCACAAAGCTTTCGCAACACGGAGCACCGGGGCTTTGCCGATCTCGCGGCGCATTACCTGTCAGGGACCGGCGCGGCGGCGCCGGACAGCATGGTCATCGCGGTGGCAGGGCCGGTGGGGGCAGGGCGCGCGCGGCTTACGAACCACGACTGGTCCTTCGACGCGGCTGATCTGTCCCGCCGGTTCGGCGGCGCCGGGGTGACCCTGCTCAACGACCTGACCGCGCTTGGCCATGCCCTGCCGGCGTTGCCGGCCGACGGCTTCGGCCCGGTCACGCCGGGGGCGGGGCGCGCGGCAAGCGACGGGCAGGCGCTGGTCGCCGGGATCGGAACGGGCTTCAACGTCTGTTCCGTGATGCTGGCCGGGGGCGCCGCACGGTGCATGAGGGCGGAATTCGGCCATGTCTCCCTGCCGGGGTCGGTCGGGCGCGAACTGAGGGCAAGGATCGGTGCCGCCACCGACGCCTTCGCAACGGTCGAGGAGTGCTTTTCCGGGGCCGGGGTGTCGGCGATATTCGCGGCCATGACGGGCCGTTCCGGGGGGACACCCGAAACCCTGCTTTCCGCAAAAGGCCCCGACGCGGTGGAATTCGCCGATTTCTACGCGCGCCTTGTCGGCCACCTTGCCCGCGATCTGCTCATGGCCTTCATGCCGGAGGCCGGGCTTTACTTTGCGGGCAGTGTCGCCCGTGCGGTGTTGTCGGGCCCCTCGGCCGCGCGCTTTGCCGAGGTCTATTCGGCCCCCACCGGGGTGCCTCTGCCCGACATGGCGGGCGTCCGGCTGATCCTGGACGACAGGGCCGCGCTCAGGGGGTGTGCCGCGCTGCCCTGACCACGGCCGGCGATCCGTGACGCCTGTTCAGAACCGCCGCGTCACCCCGATCAGGGCACGCTTGTTGTCATAGCTGTAAAGCGTGTTGGTCGAGCGTTGCCGCTCGATCCCCAGTTCCAGCACCGGGGCAAAGCCGCCCACCGCCCAGTCACGATGGGTCAGCCGCAGTTCGACGCTTTGCCGCCGGTCCGAGCGCACGATGCCCAGCAGGCTGTCGGGTCCGTCGCGGTCCTGATCCCCGACCGTCACCGAAAGATCGGCCAGAAGCCCGCCCCTGAATGCATAGCGTGCCGTCATCGTGACCGCGCGCCCGGTTCCGGCCTGCGAGGCGACGGCGCTGTCGGTCCGGTCCAGCAAGAGACCGAGCGACAGTTGCAGGCGCGGGGCGACGATGCGGCTCAGCGAGGCCGCAAGCAGGCTGCGGGTTTCCTCGGGCACGGCACGGCGGGCATATTCCGTCTGCTCGCGGATCAGCGTGACCGTGAGGTTCGTAAGGGCCTTGGCATCCAGGGCCTGCCCCCAGGTCAGGTAGACCCCGCGCGAGGTGGAATAGGGCTCGGACGCGATCCGGCGATGACCGAAGGTCAGGCCGCCCCCCAGGCGCCGGTTGCGATCGCCGAAATGCAGCAGCCCCAGCTCGGTGCGGGCCTGGATGTCGTCCGGGGCCCCGCCATCGTAAAGCCGCGCGTCCAGGCTGCCGCCAAGCCGCAGGCGCAGGTCGTCGCCAAGCCGGGGCAACGCCGCAAGACCAAGACCGATTTCGATACCCTTCGCCGGTTGCTCGCGCGAACTGGGATGCAGGCGGAAGGGGAGGTCGCCGATGACGATGGTTTCGGCCGCGGTGCGCCGTGCGGCATTGCTTTCGGGGGCAAAGGCCAGGTGGAAACGGCCCTCCCAGATTCGGGCGCGGTCGATGCGATCTATGCGCCGGTCGACCTCCTGCGCCAGCGATGCCGGCAGCCGGCCGCCCCGGGTCAGGTCATAGTGATAGCGCGCGCGGTCCGTTTGCCCCGCCTTGTCCAGCGCGGCCGCCAGTTCCAGCCGGTAGCTGGCGTTGCCCGGGGCCAGCGACACCAGTTTTTCCAGAAAGGGCAGCGCCGCGCGGGGCCTGCCGGCATAGGCATGTGCCATCGCCAGCGCCCACAGCCGGCGCTGTTCCGCGCCCCGGTCCGGTAACGGCCCCGTCGCTTCGAGCGCCGCGATGGCCGCGCCGTAGTTCCCGGCATTGACCTGCGCCTCGGCGCGCGAAATGAGATCCGGCGCCTGTGCCCCCGCCGCACGCGGCAGGGACACAAGAAATGCATTGGCCAGAACGATCCCGAGGGCGAGACGGAGGAGCCCTCCTCTCCCTCCGATCCGCAACATCACTGGGCTTCGACGTAATACTCGCCGGCGATCGCCCCGTCGAAGACGGCGGGGTTGGACGATCCCTCCAGGTTGTAGCCGCCGACGACCGGACCGGCCGCGGCCTTTCCGCCGTCACCGAAGAACGCACCGCCAAGGGTGATCAGGGTGTCGGCCGAGGTGCCGCCCTGGCTCAGGTCGCCGGTCAGCGTAACGGACAGCGCGCCGACCTGGGTTTCGGGCACGTTGACGCCGCCCACGGTCATTGCCGGGTTGACGGTCCGGGAAATCGCGCCGCCATAGCTGTCGTCCACGGTCAGCGTCCCGTCGATGGCGCCGGTTTCGCCGCTGACCAGCGTGCCGGTAAAGTTCGAGGCGGTCCCCGAGAAGGGATTGGCCGTCTGCCCGTCGGTCCAGTCGACATCGAGGTTCAGGTCCGCCTCGACCTGGGCCACGACACTGCTGGCGTCGGTCACGTCGGCGCGAAGCTGGCCGGCATAGGTTGCCTTGAGCGTGGTCGGCATGTTCGATGTCGGCGCCATGCCGGTGACCCGGTCATAGTTTTCCTGGAAACTCGGTCCGCCGCCACCCCCGCCGCCGCCGCCGCCTCCGGTTCCGCTTCCGCCGCCAAAGCAGCCCCCAAGCATGGTTCCGAGTGCGAGTGCCGCGGCGACCCGCCCAAGTGTAAATATCCGCATCTGTTTATTCCTTCTGAAATGCTTCCGTCCTTTCCTATGGTGTCCAGAAATTGCGCTGTCTCCCCCCTGTTCGGGGGTATGCAGGCCGTAAAACTTCTTCTACCGTGACACGCCATTTAAGCGTTTAGATTCATTACGTATCCCAGGGATTGCCATGAAGCCGGCTTATTCTCCCGTTTCACCCGTTCTTGCCGTTCTGTCGGTGCTGTTTCTCGGGCTCGCGGCCGCGGGGCTGGTGCTGTGGGTGGCATTGGCCCAGCCATGGCTGGGCCTCGGCCTGGCGCCTGACCCCGAGGGCGGTGTGACGGTGGCAGAGGTCGATCCCGCAGGCGCTGCCGCCGGGCGCATCCCGCCGGGGTCGGAGCTGATCGCGTTGCGTGCCGGGCGCGCGCCGGCGCAGACCGCCCTGACACTTTCTGCCGTGGATGTGATCGAGGAGCCCGATGCCCTTGGCCCCGAGGCCATACGCGGCTTTTTCCGGCGCCAGGGCGCTATCCACGAGGTCCTGAAAGGCGGATCGGTCGTGCTGACGATCCGGGCGCCATCGGCGGCGGAGCCGTCGGAGCCGACGCTGACCCCGCTGTCGCGGCGGCCGCTGACGGACCTGCCGGGGGTATTCTGGCTTCAGATCGGTGTCGGGCTGATCGGCATGGTGCTGAGCGGTTGGGTCATGGCGCTTCGGCGCGGCGACCGGGCGGTGCAGTTCTTCGTGCTGGCGGGGGCGGGGCTGATGATCTCGGCCTATGCCGCCGCCCTTTACAGCACGCGCGAACTGGCGCTCGGGCGCGACCTCTTCACCCTTGCGTCGAAGCTCAACTTTCTCGGGACGCTGGTCTTCGGGATCGGCATGATCAACCTGTTCCTGATCTACCCGGCCCGGATCGCAGGCCCCCGGGTGCTCTGGACCGTCGCGGCGGTGCTGTCGGGCTTTGTCCTTGCCGTGTTTCTCGACGGGCCGGACCTGTTGCAGAACCGGCAGATGCCCGTTGTGCTGGCCATGCTGGTGCTGCTCGGCGTGGTGCTGGTGCAGGCGGTCAAGGCACGCCGCAACCCGACCACCCGCGCCATGCTGGGGTGGTTCGGCCTGTCCGTGCTGCTGGGCGCAGGCGGTTTCGGCCTGACCGTCACGCTGCCGCTGCTGATGGGCGCGCCGCCCAGCCTTTCGCAGGGTCACGCCTTTCTGTTCTTCCTCGTGATCTTTGCCGGGCTTGCCATGGGGATCGCGCGTTACCGGCTGTTCGAGCTCGCCGACTGGTCTTTCCGCATCCTTTTCTATCTCGGCGGTGTCGTGCTGCTTCTGGTGCTTGATGCGACACTGATCTTCGTGCTGGCGCTCGACCGTGCCCCGGCGCTGGGTCTTGCGCTGGTGTTGGTGGGGCTGGTCTACCTGCCGCTGCGCGACGTGGTCGCGGGCTGGCTGCGCAACGATCCCAGCCTGTCGAAGGAAGAGCTTTTCGCGCTGATCGGGGACGTGACGCTGGCCTCGGACGGGGCGGGCCGGGGCACCGCGCTGACTGCATTGCTGCAACGGCTGTTCAACCCGCTGAGCATCGAACAGGGCCCGCCCGTTTGCGGCCCGGCCCGCCTGGTGCAGGGGGGTGAAATCCTCGACATACCCCTGCCGCACGGATTGCCGGGCATCCGGCTGCATTGGGCGCGGCAGGGGCGGGGGCTGTTCAGTCGCCGCGACGAGCGGCTGGCCCGCAGCGTGGCCGAAATGCTCGACCGTGCGATCGCCCGCCAGCGCGCCCATGACGCGGCGGTCGATACCGAGCGGCAGCGCATCAATCGGGACATGCACGACAATATCGGCGTGCAGCTTCTTGGCGCGCTCCATTCCCGCGACGCCGAGCGCAAGGACATGCTGATCCGCCAGACCCTGTCGGACCTGCGCCAGATCGTTTCGAGCCCGGCGCAGGACCGCATGGACCTGGCGCAGCTTCTGGGGGATATGCGGAGCGAGATCGGCGATCACCTCGAGGCGGCGGGGCTGGAGCTTGACTGGCGTGACCGGGGGGCGCCCGCAGCGGGGGCGGCTGGCACCGAACTCACGCCGCAGCTGGTGCAGACGTTGCGCGCGCTGCTGCGCGAAAGCGTCGGGAATATCCTGCGCCATTCCGGTGCCCGGAACGTCGCGATCGACATCGTCCGCGCGCCGGGCCCGCGGCTGGAGATACGTATCGCGGATGACGGCGCGGGTCACCGGGGCGCGGGTCAGGGGGCCGGCACCGGACTTGCGAACCTGCGATTCCGTATCGAGGGGTGCGGCGGCACGCTGCGTGTTGCGACCGATCCGGGCGGCACCCGGATCGAGGCCGGATTGCCCCTGGGCAACGGCGCCACCGGCGACGCGCCAAGAGTGCGGGCCGCGGGCTGATGCGGGTTCTGATCGTCGAGGATATCGCCGAGACCCGCCGCTGGCTCGAAGAGATCGTCGCCGGGGTCTTTCCCGCTGCCGAAATTGATACCGTCGACACGTTGCGGCGGGCGCGTGGCCTGCTCGAGCGCGGTCATGATCTGGCGCTGATCGACCTTGGGTTGCCGGACGGGTCCGGGCTCGACCTGCTGTGGCAGATCCGCGACGCCGAAACCCCGACGATCTGCGTCGTGACGACGGTGATGGGCGACGATGCCAGCGTTGTCGGCGCGCTGTCCGCCGGTGCACAGGGTTACCTGCTCAAGGAAAACCCGGCGCATCTTCTGGCCCACCAACTGCGTCAGATCCACATGGGGCTGCCCGCGCTGTCGCCCTCGATCGCCCGGCGCATCATGGACCATTTCAGCCTGACCGGCCCCAGCGCGGCCGCGCCGCATGACCTGACGGGACGCGAAACCGAGGTGCTGGCGCTGATCGCGCGCGGGCTGCGCAACACCGAGGTCGGCCGCGAGCTTGGCCTGGCGAACAGCACCGTTGCCAGCTATATCAAATCGGTCTACCGCAAGCACGGCATCTCGTCGCGGGCCGAGGCCTCGTGGCACGCCACGCGCATGGGGCTGAACCGCAGCGAAAAAGGGCCGGCCGGGCGATAGCTGCACCCGGCGCGCGCCCGTCCCGGTGCCTTATTCCCCGGTTTCCGGGTCTGTCAAACTCTCGCGCAGCCGCGATATTTCGGCCGCTATCCGGCCTGTGGGGTCTTCCGAGGCTTCCGACCATTCGGAGAAACGCTCCAGCAGCGGGATGAAGACCTCAAGCTCCTCATCGCTCCAGTCCTTCAGAAAGCTGCCAAGGATCAGGAACTTGTAATGCCGGACCGCCCGGATGACGCGGTTTCCCTCGTCGGTCAGTTCCAGCACGGCGCGGCGGGCGTCTTCCTGGCTGACCGCGCGGCGGACAAGGCCGAGGCGGATCAGCTCCGAGGTCAGCCGGCTGGACCGCGACGGGTCGATCCCGAGCCGCGTGGCAACCGTCGAGACCATGGTTTCGCCGTCAGGCACATCGCCGAACTCGTTGGCCGGTGTCCATATCACCGTCAGCACGTCCAGAAGCGGCAGGTCCAGGTCCAGGCCAAGATCGGCAAGCGCGCGCTGGCCCAGCTCGCGTTTGACCACCTTGCGCCGCCAGTGCTGCATGATCGCATCCAGTTCCAGGGCCGAACGGCTCAGATCCTCGCCGATACCGGCCTGGGCCAATTCGCGTTTCAGATCCTCGTCGTGGTCGGGCACGGTTTGCCTCCAAAATACATGCTGTTGACATATATGTGCTGTAGTCACATATATGCAAGGAACAACGGCTACTGCCGCCGGCAGGGCAGCAATGCCTGCAACCGCCAGAGATGTGACATGACCACCACGATAAGGCAAAACCCGCCCGAGGCCGGGACAAATTCTTCTCAGACCCGTATCGCGCTTGCCGCAGTTGCGGTGACGCTGCTGTTCGCTTCGCTCGGTCAGACGATCGTCACCACGGCCATGCCGATCATGGTCGCGGACCTTGGCGGCATGGATCACATGACATGGGTGATCACCGCCTATCTGCTGGCTTCGACCATCGGGGCGCCGGTGGCGGGCAAGCTGGGCGATCTCTTCGGCCGCAAGCTGGTGGTTCAGATCGGCATCTTCGTGTTCCTTGCGGGGGCGACACTGGCGGGGCTGGCGCAGTCGATGGGCGTCCTGATCGCGGGGCGTGCGATCCAGGGGCTTGGCGGCGGCGGGCTGATCGTGGTGTCGATGGCGGTGGTCGCCGACGTGCTGCCGCCGCGCCAGCGGGGACAGGCGCAGGGGCTGATGGGGGCGGTTTTTGGCGTTTCGACGGTGATCGGGCCGCTTATCGGCGGCTTTCTGGTCGAGGCGCTGAGTTGGCACTGGATATTCTTCGCCAATTTTCCCATCGGCCTGCTGGCGCTGGTTGTGCTGCATGTCGCGCTGCCGAACGTCAAACGCGAGAAGGCGGTGAAACTCGACGTGGCCGGTGCCTTCCTGCTGGCGACGATCCTGTCGGTGGCGGTGCTGGTGTCGAACCTCGGCGGCTCGGTGCTGCCCTGGAACAGCGCAGAACTGCTCGGGTTGGCGGCGCTCGGCCTTGCGGCCCTTGCGGGCTTCATCGCGGTCGAGCGGCGCGCATCCGAGCCGGTGCTGCCGCTCAGCCTCTTTGCCAACAACACCTTCCTGGTCGTCAATACGGTGGGTTTCATGGTCGGCGTGGCGATGTTCGGCACGATCACCTTCATGCCGCTCTACCTGCAGGTGGTGCAGGGCGTGTCGCCGGCGGTTTCGGGCCTTTTCCTGACGCCGATGATGGTCGGGCTGATCACCTCGTCCGCCGGGGCAGGCCGGATCATGAGCCGCACCGGGCGATACAAGTGGATGCCCGTCCTTTCAACCGCGCTGCTGAGCCTTGCGATGCTCTCGTTGACGACGCTTTCGGCCGGGTCCTCGCTCTGGCAGGTGGCGCTGTCGATGGTCCTGGTGGGGCTTGGGCTGGGGCCGGTATTCTCGATCGGGGTGGCGGCCATCCAGAACGACATCCCCATGCATATGCTGGGTGTCGGCACGGCCAGCGCCAACATGTTCCGGCTGATCGGCGGCTCCATCGGCACCGCGGCCTTCGGTGCGCTGTTCAACGCGAACCTGTCGCGGCAACTGGCCGGGAAACTGCCGGCCGACAGCGGCAGCGGGATGGGGTCGTTCAGCGCCGAAATGGTTGCCCACCTGCCGCTGCAGGCCCAGCACGAGGTCATCTCGGACTTCTCGATGGCCCTGCATCCGGTGTTCTGGATCGCGTCCGGGCTGGCCGCTGTCGCCTGCATGGTCTCCTTGCGGCTGCGCGAGGCGCCATTGCCGGGCAGTTCCCGGGATCAGGGGTTTGGCTGACGCTTTCGTTTCCTGTTCGGGCAGGGCCGGAATGCGCCTGCTTCGTGAACGAGGCAGTGATTTTCCCGCTGAAACGGCCTGCGCTGGCGTTTCGAGCGGCGCTTCATCGGTCTGAAGGCGGCCGGTTTCCCGGGGCCGGGCGGCATTCTCCGAAAACCATCACTGGCTTGCCTACCGCCGGCGATCCGCCCACAGGCGTTGTGCCTGCTGGCGCGATACCTGCAGGGGCGTCCCGGGTGCCGCCAGCAGATCAAGCGCGATTGCCGCCGTTTCGATGATTGCCGCCTCGGACACGGGATCGGCAAGCGACCCGTCCCAGATGGCTTGCCAGGTTTCAAGCCGCGACAGGCCCGCGGCGTCGGGCGGCTGGCCGTCACCCGGCGGCAGCGGACAGGTGAACGAGGTTTGCGTCATCTCGCCATCGCGCAGCAGGATCAGCTCCTGCGACCGTCCCGGCACGACCTGGGCGATGTCGCGGTTGCCCGACAATACCGCGAAACTCTCCCATCCCAGCCGCGCCGCCGCATCCCGTTGCAGCCTGGGGCGCCTGGCCGTGCGCATTCCCGTCAGCGTGGTGCGCGCCCCTCCGGGGTTGAGCATCGCCGACAGAACCTGCGCCACGTTCGGCATCATGAAAAGGGGGTAGAGCCGGTGCAACTGACGCACATCCGGCGCAAACCGCTCGGTCGGCAGAAAACCCGGCGCATGCGCCGTTTCCGGGGTGCAGGCATCCCGCACGCTTTCGGCCACCGGCAGGCCCGCATGGAGAAAGGCGCGATGCGCGATCTCGTTCTCGGGTCCGTGCATCAGCACCCGGTAGCCCGCGCGCGCCACCAGCCTTGCGGCATGTATCAGCAGCGGCGCCCCCTGGACGCGCGGCGACAGGTATACGGGCCAGTCCAGGTCGACGCGGTCGCCGCCGAAAGGCGGCAGGCCGCCATGCCGCCGGGCCGCGCGTACGAAGCCCGCAAGCTCCTGGTCGGTGACGCCACGGGATTGCAGCGCGATCAGCAGGGCGCCGATCTGGATGTCGGGAATCTGCCCGGACAGTAACAGGCTCATCGCGTCCTCGGCCTCGGTCTCGTTCAGCGGACGGGTCTGGCCCGGGGTATTGCCGGTGGCGGCGATATAGGTGGCGAAACGGCGGGTCGGTTCGGTGTCGGCACCCGACACCGCCAGGCGCCAGGCGATCGTCCTGGGGCCCGGGCCGGTCCCCGGGTCCGTCCACTCATCAAGCGCGAGGGGCGGGTGCTGCGGCAGCATGGCTGCCGGAGGGGCCTGCATGTCGCTGTCCGGCACCAGCAACGCGTTGGTTTCGGCGACCAGCGCGCGCAGCCTCGGGCGCATCGCCTCGGCAAACGGGGTGGGCACGATCCCCTGCGCCGTGCGCTCGAACAGCTCCTGCCCGAAATACTCCTGCAACTGCCTGTGCAGGCGGCTCATCACCGAGGGGCTTTTGCCCAGCTTCTGCCCCGCCCGGGCCAGCGAGCCCTCGACCAGGATCGCGTCAAGGACGACAAGCAGCTTCAACCGGTCCAGATCGCCGATGATATCGCTTGCAGCTTCGTCCCGGTCGTTCCGGCGATCGGCTTTCGAGGTGGTCATATTGCGCATGTGTGAACTTAGAAGAATTCCAGATTTGTTCCGATTGCACCCGGCTGCCTGTTCAGATAGCCGAATAAAACACTCAGGAATAGGGGCGGATGATCACGCGACCGTGATAACCCGCCCGGATCTGGCCACAGGCAACCATCGGAGTATCCATCATGCGAGGATTTCTTGGCGCGGCACTGATTTGCGCAACCGCCACCCTGGCGCACTCACAGGAAACCACGGTATCGACAGCACGGGGCGAGGTCGCGCTGGACGCGGTGCCGGAAACGGTCGTGACGCTGGACCTGGCGATCCTCGATATCCTCGACGCGCTTGAGGTTCCGGTCGCGGGGGTCACGGCGGGGTTCAAGCCCGCTTACCTTTCGGCCTATGCCGAGGCGCCTTACGCCCAGCTTGGCAGCCCGTTCGAGCCGGATATCGAAAAGCTGGCCGCGCTGTCGCCCGACCTCGTGATCGTCGCCGGCCGGTCGAGCACGAAATATGACGAGGTCGCCGCCATGGCGCCGACGATCGACCTGACGACGGACGCCACGCAGCTTGTCGCCTCGCTGACGCGGAACATGACCACGCTCGGCGGGCTTTTCGACAAGCAGGACGAGGCCGCCGGCCTTCTTGCCGGGCTGGAGGAAAAATTCGCCTCGGTCCGTGAACGGGCGGCGGATGCCGGCACCGCGCTGGTGATCCTGACCACCGGCGGCCGGATGAGCACCCATGGTGCGCAGGGCCGGTTCGCCACGATCTTCAACGAAATGGGCTTTACCCCCGCGCTGGAGCAGGTCAAGGCCGGCACGCATGGCCAGCCGATTTCCAACGAGTTCATCCTGGAAACCAACCCCGACTGGATCTTCGTCGTGGACCGGGATGCGGCGATCGGGCGCGACGGGCAGCCCGCCGAGCAGATGCTCGACAACCCGCTGGTGCGCCGCACGACCGCCTGGCAGAAGGGGCAGGTCGTCTTCCTGGACGCGGCGGACTGGTATCTGGTCGGGGCCGGCCCGCGGGCGCTGGATCGCGCGCTGAGCCAGATTTCTTCCGAACTTGAAGACTGACGATCCGATGACGGCCCGTGTGACTGCGGCCGCGTCTGACTGGACGCGGCCGAAATACGGCGCGGTGTTTCGTGCCGGTCTGGCCCTGGCGGTCCTCGGTGTGCTTGCCGCGGCAAGCGTGCTGGTCGGTGCGACCGGGATCGGCTGGTCAAGCATCCTGTCCGATGCCGATGCGCGCGAGGTGCTGATGGTCAGCCGGATGCCCCGGACGGCGGCGCTGGTCCTGGCGGGGGCAAGCTCGGCCATCATGGGCGCCATCGTCCAGCGGCTGGTACGCAACCGCTTTGTCGAACCCTCGACGATGGGCACGGTCGATTGCGCCGGTTTCGGGCTGTTGATGGGGCTCTTGTTCCTGCCCGACGCCGCGCCGATGGCGCGCCTGGCCCTTGCGGCCGCGGGCGCATGGATCGGGACGGCCATGTTCCTGCTGCTTTTGCGGGCGGTCGATCTGCGCTCGCCGCTGATGCCGCCGCTTCTGGGGATCGCGTTTGGGGGCATCGTCGGCTCGGCCACCAGTTTCATCGCCTATCGCTATGATCTGATGCAATCGCTGTTCGCGTGGATGACCGCCGATTTCTCGGTCGTCCTTCAGGGCCGGTACGAGCTGCTTTACATCGCCGCCGGGGCGACCGCCCTGGGCTGGCTGGCGGCCGACCGCTTTACCGTTCTGGGGCTGGGCGACGACATGGCCCGGGGGCTGGGGCTGAACCCGGCACTCGTGCTGGCCATCGGTATCAGCATCACCGCCTCGGTCACCGGGGTCATCGTCGTGACGGTCGGATTCATCCCCTTCCTCGGCCTCGTGGTTCCGAATATCGTCGCCCGCTGGCGCGGCGACAACCTGCGCCGTTCGCTGCCGCTGGTCGCCTGTATGGGCGCGTCGGCCACGCTGGCCTGCGACCTGTTCGGGCGGCTGATCTTTCACCCCTATGAAATCCCCATCGGCGTGACGATGGGCGTTCTGGGCGCGGTGGTCTTTCTTTGGCTTCTGCTGTCGAGGCAGGCAAGATGAGCCCCGAGGCGAGAACCACCCGCGCCCGGCAGGTGTCCGGCGCGTCGGTGCTGGTCGGCGCCGCGCTGGTCGTCGCCTTCCTGACCGTCGGGGCGGTTGGCGACTGGTCTTTCGTGCTGTCCTTTCGGGGGGACAAGCTGATCACCATCGCGCTGGTGGCCTGCGCCGTACCGCTGTCCACGGTGCTGTTCCACACGATGTCCGACAACCGCATCCTGACGCCGTCGATCATGGGATTCGACGCGCTCTTCGTGCTGATCCAGACCGCCGGGGTGTTTCTGCTGGGCTCGGCCCGGGTGGCGCAATTCGATCCCCGGCTTGTCTTTGCCGCGGAACTGGGCGCGATGACCCTGTTTTCGCTGGCGCTCTACCGGCTGCTTTTCACGCGGATCGCGCGATCCCTGGAACTGCTGCTGCTGGTCGGGGTGATCTGCGGCGTGCTGTTCCGCTCCCTCGCCGGCCTGCTGCAACGGCTGATCGACCCGGGCGAATTCCTGGTGCTGCAGGATCGCGTCTTTGCCAGTTTCAGCGGCGCGAGCGGGACCGATCAGGTCTGGGCCGCGATGCTGATCCTTGGCGCGGGCGTCTGGTGCCGGGTCCGCCTGCCGGCCCTCGATGCGCTGATGCTGGGCCGCAACGGCGCGATCGCTGTGGGCGTCGATCACCGCCGCCTGACATTCGAGACCTTCGTGGTCGTCACCCTTCTGGTCGCGGCCTCGACCGCCCTTGTCGGGCCGATCACCTTTTTCGGGCTGTTGGTGGCCAACCTCGCCTACCGGGTCCTTCCGGGCGCGCCGCACCGCATGATCGTTCCGTTGGCGATCCTTTTCGGCTTCATCCTGCTGGCTGGCGCCCAGGTCGTGCTGGAAAGGCTGCTGGGCTTTACCGGCACCGTCGGCATGGTCGTCGAATTCGTCGGCGGCATTCTGTTCATCCTTCTGTTGATAGGCCGCCGCTGATGATCCGGGTGCAAGACCTTTCCAAACATTATGGCGCGAAGCCGGTGCTCGATATCGACGCGCTGGACCTGCCGAAGGGTGGCGTTGCGGCCATCATCGGCCCGAACGGCGCGGGGAAATCGACGCTGCTTTCGCTGATCAGCCGGCTGGACACACCCAGCGCGGGCAGCGTGCTGCTGGACGGCGACGACATCCGCAGCCTGAAATCCGATGCCCTTGCGCGCCGTCTTGCGGTGCTGCGGCAGGACAACGCGCTGACCGCGCGCCTGACCGTCCGCGATCTGGTCGCCTTTGGCCGCTATCCCTATTCCCGGGGCCGCCTGACCGCCACCGACCAGGCCAAGGTGGACGAGGCGCTTGGCCTTGTCGGGCTGGACGGGTTCGAGGACCGTTTTCTCGACGAGTTGTCCGGCGGGCAGCGCCAGCGCGCCTTCATCGCGCTCGTGCTTGCGCAGGACACCGATTACGCGCTGTTCGACGAACCGCTGAACAGTCTCGACATCAACCATGCCGTCGCGGTCATGCGCCTGTTGCGCCGCGCGGCCGACGAGCTGGGCAAGACGGTTGTCGTCGTCCTGCACGACCTGAACTTCGCCGCCCGCCACGCCGATCACGTGATCGCCATGCAGGCGGGCCGTGTCGTCCATACCGGAACCGTGCCGGAGGTGATCCGCGCGGAGCTGCTGAAACCGCTTTACGGCATGGACATAAACGTCAGCACCATCGACGGACGCCTGATCGTCGATGTGTTCGGCTGACCCTGATGATTTTCACCGCCCGTCCCGCCAAGTGCCTGTTGCCACTAGCCAGACCTCCCGGGCCCGACAACGACGAAAGGACGTAAACATGAACGGGACAGTATCACGCCACCTCAGAACCTCGGCCGCGATCGGAGCGATTGCCGTGACCGGCGTGCTTGCCAGCGAAGCCATGGCGCAGGGCGCGCCGGGGGACGAGCTGTTCGATCTGGGAACCATCACCATCACCGCCGGCGGCTTCACCCAGAACGTGACCGACGCGCCCGCCTCGGTTACCGTGGTGACCGGCGACGAGCTGCGGAAAACCAACGTCACCACCCTTTCGGACGCGCTGCGCGAAGTGCAGGGTGTCACGACGACCGGCGTCGCCAATGAAAAAGACATCAAGATCCGGGGCCTGCCGGGCGATTACACCCTGATCCTGGTCGACGGCAAACGGCAGGGCACGCGCGAAAGCCGGACCAACGGTTCGGCCGGATTCGAGCAAAGCTTCATCCCGCCCATGGCCGCCATCGAGCGTATCGAGATCGTGCGGGGACCGATGTCTTCGCTTTACGGCTCGGACGCGATGGGCGGTGTGATCAACATCATCACCAAGAAGGTCACGCCGGTCTGGACGGGGTCCGTCACCGCCGAAACCCGGCTGCCCCAGAACGACGACGACCCGGCGTCGCGGCAGCTGTCCTTTTACCTGAACGGGCCGATCGTCCAGGATAAGCTGGGCCTCCAGCTCTGGGGGCGCCGCCTGACGAGCGACGAATCCTCGATCCTCGACGGCCCGGCCGAGCAGCAGGATTTCGACATCAGCGGGCGCCTGACCTGGACCCCCACCGATGATCACGAGATCGCGCTGGAATACGGCCGGACCAGGATCAAGCGGTTCACCAATCCGGGCTACAGCCTCGACCCCACGGCAGACCCGGACCGGCAGGACAATATCCGCAAGGATATTGCGCTCAGCTATGTCGGGCACTGGGGCACCACGACGACCGAACTGAGCTTTCAGCGCGAGTTCGGCGAGCGCACCAATTACGACTGGGCCCCGGGCTATTTCGTCGAAAATCCCCGGTCGCCGGAAATCGTGAACTCGGTCGTCGACGGCAAGGTGACGACGCCCTTCACGCTTGCCGGCGAGCATACCTTCGTCGGCGGGTTCCAGTTCCGCCGCGCCGAGCTGACCGACCAGAACCCCGGCCTGGGCGATGGCATCGACCGTACCTATGCGTCGGACGAATGGGCCATCTTCGCCGAGGACGAATGGCGGATCACCTCCGATTTCGCGCTTACGGCCGGGGTGCGCTATACCGACAGCGATGCGTTTGGCGGGGAAGTGACCCCGCGGCTCTACGCCGTGTGGAATGCGATGCCCGAACTGACGATCAAGGGCGGTATCTCGACCGGCTATCGCACACCGTCGATCCGCCAGACCGTGCCGGGCTATTACTACACCACGCAACGCGGCGCCGGCGTGATCGTCTCGAATGCCGATCTTAAGCCGGAATCGAGCACCAACTACGAATTGTCGGCGCTCTGGCAGTCCGGCAATTTCGAGTTCGGCGCGACGGCATTCCGTACCGAGTTCGAGGACAAGATCGAGAACTTCAATACCGGCATCCCGATCACCGTGGCGGGGACCACCTACAACCGCTGGGAATATTACAACGTGCAGGACGCCACGATCCAGGGTGTCGAGCTGACGCTGGGCGTGGACCTGTCCGAGGCGGTTTCGCTGCGGGGCTCTTACACCTTCACGGATTCGAGCCAGGATTCCGGCACCTATGCCGGGTTGCCGCTGTCGCGGACGCCGAAACACGCGGCCAGCCTGCGGCTCGACTGGACAACGCCGGTATCGGGGCTCGATGCCTGGGGCGTGGCCACCTATCACGGCGCCGAGGTCAACTCGGGCGCGCGGATCGGCAGCAACGGCACGCCCTATGCCTATGACAGCAGCGGCGGGGTGATCGCCTACGAATACGATCCCTACACGACCCTGGATGTCGGGCTGTCCTATCAGGTCAATCCCAACCTCGTGCTGAACGCGGCCATCTACAACGTGGCGAATGCCTCGATCAACGCGAGCGACAACAACACCTACCAATCCGGGCGGACCTACTGGTTCGGGCTGACCAGCTCCTTCTGATCTGCCCCCGGCGTGACCGCCCCGCGGGACCCTGCGGGGCGGTCATGGCAAGCGTGATCGCCTGGCGGGGGTCACATAGTTCTGCCTCCGGGGCGCAAGAATCTCGTTTGAAAACAGAGCGGCAAAATCTCGGCGCGGAGTCGAGATTGCCTCTTTCGTCAGAAAGGCTTGCCTCTCATGTGTCACATCGCGGCCGCCTGCACTCGAAGCTGCCGTTCAGGCAGATCGCGGCGAAGGACGGGATCGAGCCCATTTTGTCGGATGCTGCGCCGTGCATGAATGTCTGGCTCCAATGCAACCAGGATGCGTTGCTCTCCGCAAAAAAAGTTGCGAACGGTGGTCTTGGGCTTTCTTTACCAATTGTGAATAGAACATTTCCGGCACGCTTTCGGAGATTCCACGCAACACAGTTTCAGCCACTTCCTAAGGCACGGCGGTGACGGCCAGTACGAGATCGTGCAGCGACACGGTCATCTGATTGGCCGCCGCGTAGGATTGTCGCTCAAGTCGACATTTCCTGACTACACAGCTCTACGGGCCGATTTCAGCGAACGCCTCGACCAGGTGATTTCCGAAAACACTCGGATGCTCCTGAACGCGCTGACCCCGCCTGACACAGTGCCAACTGTCTCCGAAGCTGAGTTGCGGGATGTGTCAGACGCAAAGTCAGAAGCGCTCGACGCCTGGGACGCGCGCCTTGAGATTATATTCGGCGAATACCAAAACCATCCGCAACGGTTGCGGCCACTGCGAACAGTCATGGAAGAACGTCTCGTTCGGGCTTTTGCGGGATTGATAAATCAGCAGCGGCAGGAAAACTTGGGGATTCAGCAATACATCTGGCGCTCGCGAGATGATGCCAAGGTGCGTGGCAGTCATGCGGCCTATGACGACCGCGTATTCCGCTGGAACAATCCACCGGAGGGCGGGCATCCCGGCGAGGCACACAATTGCAGGTGCTACGCCGAGCCTGTGTTGCCGGGCGTTCAGAGCCATGTGGTGCTCGCTGACTTTGCAACCACGGCAAATGGTGTCCCCGCTCTCGATCTGACGGAGGCGATGCGTGGCTTGCGCGCCCTGACCAGCGTTGGTGCGGCGCTTCTCGCGTCTGACGCGTTGCAGGGCTGGCTCGACGCCGTGCGTGATCGGCGTGTGGATGAGGCAGGTGCGCGACTGGGGATCGATGTGATGACCATCGAAGGCCGCCTCGCCGCGACGGCCTATGCGCTCGTTCAGGAAGGGATCGGTAGCGGGGGATACCCTGTTTTGCCCAAAAACCCTGAATTTGCACGTATCGGTGCTGAGGCGGCTGCGCTCTACGAGCTGATGAACCCCGGCACCATCCTGGAAACGGGCGTTGGCGGCGACCCCGCCGAACAACGCGCTTTGCAGGATTTCATAGAGGCGGCGGGGGCAGCATTCGCGCGCGGGAACTTGCGGCTTCAGGACGGCGATCTGGCGCAGGGCTGGGTTGAAGTCTTTCCCGAACTGACCGAAGACGAGCGCCGCCTTGGGCAACTCCCTGGCTTTACCCCGGAACGGATCGAGCAGTGGCTTGAAACCTATCCCCTTGAAGAACTGGGCCTGCCGAACCACACCGGATCGCCGATCCCCGATGATCCGACCGACAACATCGTTTCAACCCCGATCCCGGACGAGACGGGGCCGAATATCGTCGAAGCCCGGCCCGGGACGATAACGACGCCGGGCGGCAACAGCATCCTGCCACATGGCGCAAAGGGGGACGGGCAGGAGTATATTGGCCTCAAAGGCCACGATGTTGAGCAGATTGACGATATCATTGCCAATCCGCGTCCTGACCTAAGCGGTTTTGTCGAAGGTCGTGGTCACCTAAAAGAACAGGATGTAAGACTGTTGACTGGGCCGGACGGTCATTGGGTCAAACTGGACGAAGATGGGAATGTATTTGCCACGAGCAATCGCAACTTGCCGTTGAGCCATAAAGAAAACTATCCCGGTGAGATCATTCGGCCATTGGAGCAACCATGAACGCAAGATTTGAAACCCTTATTGCGCAGGCGCAAACGGGTGCAGGAACGGAATGGATTTCCGAGGCTGAGCTGCTGGAGTTCAACGAATACCTTGCTGCGCGGGGCTTTGGCGTTTCGCGCATGGAGGTTGCGCGGGCAGAAGGCGGGACAGTTGCGCCTAATCATGGCTATGGAGTAACGCCGCAGCCTTTTCGCGGCGATGATGAGCACTGGATGCATCATTTCGATCCTGTTCGCTCCGCCGCCTATGTTCGCAGGCAGGTTCAGTATGCCAGGGAAGACGGCGCGCTGTTCGACTACAAGGTCTGGGCAGAGCAACCCTGACGATTGGGCGATCCGTAGCCAAGGTTGTTAAAAGCCGCAGAGTGGGCGTGCCAGCTCGCGGCAGACGCCTTGGCCGCGTTGGACGCATACCTTCTTACCGCGGTGGATGGCGAACTGACGCAGGGCTGGGTCGAGGTTTTCCCGGAACTTACGGAGGATGAACGCCGCTTGGGGCAACTGCCGGGCTTCACTCTGGAACGGGTCGAGCAATGGCTTGAAACCTATCCGATTGAAGAGCTTGGTCTGCCGAACCACACCGGATCGCCAACTCCTGATGATCCGAACGACAACATCGTCTCTACGCCGATCCCGGATGAAGCGGGGCCGAATATCGTTGACGCTCGACCTGGGACCACAACGACACCTGACGGCAACAGCATTCTTCCTCATGGCGCGAAGGGGAACGGGCAAGAATACATCGCCGGCAAAGGTCACACAGCTGAGCAGATCGACGATATCATCGCCAATCCGCGTCCCGACTTGAGCGGCTTTGTCGAAGGGCGTGGCAGATACAAAGGGCAGGATATGACCCTGTTGACAGGCCAGGATGGCCATTGGGTTCTTTTGGACCCCGATGGTAACGTCATTGCTGTAAGCAACCGCAATGTCCAGCTCGGCGACAATGAAAACACCCCGAGAGACATCATTCGACCACTGGAGTGATCATGAACGAACGATTTGAAACTCTTATTGCACAGGCTGAGACGGGCGGTGGAACGGATTGGATATCCGAGGCCGAGCTGCTTTCCTTCAATGTTTATCTGGCGTCTTGCGGCTATGGTGTTTCCCGCATGGAGGTGGCCCGAGTAGGAGCTGAGGGCTGGCAGTCTCCATTGGACGTTACCTACGGCATCTTGCCCGCTCCAATCGGCGACGACCCCGAACACTGGCTCAATCATTTCGATCCCCAACGTTCCGCCACATATGTGCGCGAAACTGTTCAGTTTGCCAAGAAGGACGGCGCCCTGTTCGACTACAAGGTTTGGGCTGAACAGCCTTAAATCACCGAGAAGCTTGGTCAAAAAAAATATACGTTTCTGCCCTGCCAACCCTGAGCCGCCATTGGTGCGACCGCAGCGAAATGGTGCTCCGTCCCGTACTGCCGACGCCCGCGCCAGTCGCAGCGAATGGCCGCTTCGGGGTATGCCGCGCGGTCAGAGGCAATGCTTCTGACGATAAAGGCAGAACTATCTGGTGCTTTTCATCGCCACTCCACAGGGCTGCGGCGATTGACCGGCCTTTGGCCTTACTCCACCGCGCGGATCAGCTTGCGCTCCAGCACGCGCAGCACGGTTTTCAGGTCGTGGCCACGCTTCAATATCTGCCCGTCCATGCCGACAACCGCGTATTGCCCCTGTTTCAGCCGCAGCTTGGGGTGTTTCTCGATCCGGTAGAGCGGATGTTCCGCCGTGCGCCGGAAGACCGAGAAAACGGCCGCGTCGCGCAGATGCGATATGCCGTAGTCGCGCCATTCCCCGGCGGCCACCATGCGCCCGTAAAGCCCCAGGATCACCCCCAGCTCACGGCGGTCGAAGGCCACCTGCTCGGGCATGGGACGGGGCGGGATCGGCGTGGGGGTCTGGATCGTCATGGTGTCAGAGTTGCGCCCTCTGCCCGATCAATCAAGCTTTTTCCGCCGAACCGCGTCCAAAGGCCGGGATCGGCGGCTGGCATCGGGGGCAGGTCGCCCGCGGTTTGATCCCACCACGCCTCGGCCTGCGGGCTCAGCCCATGCCAGGCGCGGGCCACGGCGGCGCGGGGTTCGTCGTGCCATCCGGGCGGCAGCAGCGGCGGCGGCAGGTCGGGAAAACGCAGCACGATCCGGCGCCAGCGATGGATCAGCAGCGTGCGCGCGGCGGCGGCCTCGAGCGGTGCGGGCACGATCCCCGACAGCGCGTCCAGGTCGCGGCGCAGCGCGGCCAGCGCGGCCAGGTGTCCGGGCGTCGCGATTTCGGGGCCAAGCCCCGGCGCCAGCATCTCGATCCGACCGGTCATACGGAACCGTGCGGCGGGCGCGGGGGCCGTGGCCGGGCGCAGCGCCAGCCCGCCCAGATGCAGCGCGCCGGTATCCGGCACCTCGTCAAGGCTCAGCGCCCAATCCGCCACCGGTCCCGTGGGGGGCGCATAGATGCGATGCGTGGCGTCGGTAAACTTCGCCCGGCCCGATCCCGTCAGCCGGTAATGGCTCAGCCGTCCGTCGCGCTCGCTTTCGACCCAGCCGTCGCGCCCCAGCCGCGACAGCGCGGTGCGCAGCGCGCCGGGCTCCACCCCGATCCGCCCCAGCAGCCTTTGCAGCCGCGCGGTCGAAACACGGCCGCCGCGCATCTGCACGCTGTCGCCGAAAACGGTGATCACCAGCGACCAGACGCGCAGCCTTCCGTCGGCGTGCAGGGTGTCGATCAGGGGGGCAAGCGGGTCCATGCCCCTTGTTACCGCCTTGCGGGGCCAGAGAAAAGCCGCCCCCGATGCGCGCGCCCTGCTTCATCTTGCCGGAAATACTCGCGCCGCAGGCATCCCGGCCCCACCGCCGGGACCGGCCCTTCGGGGCTCAGGCACCGGCAGGCCGGTCATGGCTGACCATGGTCAGCAATTCGTATTCCGCCACCTGTTCGCCATGCTGGTTGGTCAGCGTGGCATTCCACGCCACCTCGCCATAACTCCTGGTGCGTGCGGTCTTGCGTTTGCAGGTCAGCCGCACGGCGATGCTGTCGCCGGGGCTGACGGGTTTCTGAAAGCTCAGCCCGTTCAGCCCGGTATTGGCCAGCACCGGCCCCGGATCGGGTTGCACGAACAGTCCCGCCGCAAAGGACAGCAGCAGGTATCCATGCGCCACGCGGCCGGGGAAGAACGGGTTCGCCTTTGCGGCGTCCTCGTCCATATGGGCATAGAAGGTGTCGCCGGTGAAGCGGGCGAAATGCTCGATATCCTCCAGCGTGATCTCGCGCGCCTCGGTGTTCAGCGTTTCGCCGATTTCGATTTCGCCGAAGGTGCGCTGGAACGGGTGCTGCGGGCCTGTTTTCTCGGCGCTGCCCCGCACCCAGGTGCCGGTGATCGCGGTCAGCATGTCGGGGCTGCCCTGGATGGCGCTGCGCTGCATGTAGTGCAGCACGCCGCGCACGCCGCCCAGTTCCTCGCCGCCGCCGGCGCGGCCCGGTCCGCCATGGACCATGTGGGGCAGGGGGCTGCCGTGGCCCGTCGCCTCGTCCGCGCTGTCGCGGTTCATGATGTAAAGCCGCCCGTGATGCGCCGCGCTGTGCAGCGTCACCTCGCGCGCCACGCCCGGATCGTGGGTGAACAGCGAGGCCACCAGCGATCCGCCGCCCGCATTGGCCAGCCGCGCCGCATGTGCGGTGTCGCGGCAGGGCAGCAGCGTGGCCACCGGGCCGAACGCCTCGACCCGATGCACGGCGCTGGCCGCGTCCGGGTCGGCGCAGGCCAGCAGGGTGGGGGACAGGAAGGCGCCCGGCAGGTCCGGCGCGCTGTCGCCGCAGACAACCCGGGCCTCGGCCTTCAGTTGCGCCAGCCGTGCGGTCACGTCGTCGCGCTGCGCGAACCCGGCCAGCGCGCCCATGCGCGTGGCCTTGTCCGCCGGGTCGCCGATGGTGATCCGGCCCAGCCTGTCGGCCAGTGCGTCGGCCACGTCACCGACCTGCGCTTCGGGTACGATCAGGCGGCGCATGGCGGTGCATTTCTGGCCCGCCTTCACCGTGATCTCGCTCACCGCCTCTTTCACGAACAGGTCGAACTCGGCGCTGCCGGGGGTGGCGTCGGGGCCAAGGATCGCGGCGTTCAGGCTGTCCTGCTCGCTGGTGAACCGCACCGCGTTGCGCAGCAGCCCCGGCGTCTGGCGCAGCATCAGCGCGGTGTCGGCCGATCCGGTAAAGGCCACCACGTCCTGCGCGCCCAGCAGCTCCAGCAGGTTGCCGGTGCGCCCGATCACCAGTTGCACCGCGCCTTCGGGCAACAGGCCGGACTCGACGATCATGCGGAAACACGCCTCGGTCAGGTAACAGGTCTGCGTTGCGGGCTTCACGATGCAGGGCACGCCCGCCAGCAGCGCCGGGGCCAGCTTTTCCAGCATCCCCCAGACCGGGAAATTGAAGGCGTTGATATGCACCGCCACGCCCTGCAGCGGCACCGCGATATGCTGGCCCAGGAACGTACCCTTGCGCGACAGCTGCTCGATATCGCCCTCGATATAGACATGGCCGTCGGGCATCTCGCGCCGCCCCTTCGAGGCGAACAGGAACATCGTGCCGATCCCGCCGTCGATATCCACCGCGCCGTCCTGCCTTGTCGCGCCGGTCAGCGGGTTCAGGGCATAAAGTTCCTCCTTGCGGGTATCGAGATAGCCCGCCAGCGCCTTGAGCATCCCGGCGCGCTGGTGAAAGGTCATCGCGCGCAGGGCGGGGCCGCCGCGGGTTCGGGCGTGCTCCAGCATCGCGGCGAAATCCAGCGGGGTGCCGCCGGCCTGCGCGATGGCGGTTGCGCTGACCGGGCCGACGATCTCTTGCGCGGTATCGCCCGGCGCGATCCATTGCCCGCAGGCATAGCTTTCCGGTCTCAGCATGTCCTGTCCTCCCGCTGTCCATGTGCCCGGGCAGCATGGCGCATCGCGCGGCGTCGCGCAATACTCTTGACCGTGCGGTCGGTTTTGTGCACGCTTCCACAAGGAACAGGAGGAGGGCCGGATGACGCCAGAAGAGCGTGCCCGCCGTTCGGCGGCGGCGATGTGGGAGGGCGACCGCGCAAGCAAGTGGCTGGGCGCGCGGATCGACGAGATCGGCCCCGGCCGGGCGGTGCTGTCGATGGAGGTCGCCGACCACCACCTGAACGGCCACAGCATCTGTCACGGCGGCTATATCTTCACGCTGGCCGACAGCGCCTTCGCCTTTGCCTGCAACAGCCATAACAGGATGGTCGTGGCGCAGGAAAACACCATCACCTTCCTGTCCCCGGGCAAGGGGGGCGAGCGGCTGACCGCCACCGCCGAAGAGATCAGCCTGAGCGGCCGCTCGGGCGTCTACGACGTGGTGGTCACCGGGCAGGACGGCCGCAAGGTGGCGCTGTTCCGCGGGTTGTCGCGGCAATTGTCCGGGCAGCATTTCGAGGAGGAGGAGGACGAGGCATGACAACGCCAATCATCTGCACCATGTGCATCGGCGCGAACCGGGGCCGCGCCCCTTCGGCGGGGGCTGCGTGATGGAAGACCTGTCCCCCAAACCCGGCGATCTGGAGCCGATCGAAACCGCCAGCCGCGACGAGATTTCGGCGCTGCAACTCGACCGCATGAAATGGTCGCTGCGCCACGCCTATGACAACGTGCCGTTCTATCGCCAAAGCTTCGACGACGCGGGTGTGCATCCCGACGACCTGCACAGCCTGTCGGACCTGGCGAAATTCCCGTTCACGGCCAAAACCGACCTGCGCGACAATTACCCCTTCGGCATGTTCGCCGTGCCGCGCGCGCAGGTGCAGCGCATCCATGCCTCGTCGGGCACGACGGGGCAGCCGACCGTGGTGGGCTATACCCAAAATGACCTCGATGTCTGGGGCACGGTGGTGGCGCGGTCGCTGCGCGCCTCGGGGCTGCGGGCGGGCGACCTGCTGCACAACGCCTATGGCTACGGGTTGTTCACCGGCGGGCTGGGCATCCACCTCGGCGCCGACAAGCTGGGGCTGGCCACTGTGCCGATCTCGGGCGGGATGACGCCGCGCCAGGTGCGCCTGATCGAGGATTTCCAGGCCACCGGCATCACCGTCACCCCGTCCTACGCGCTGTCGATCCTGGATGAATACGCGGCACAGGGGCTGGACCCGCGCAAATCGCCGCTCAAGGTCGGGATCTTCGGGGCCGAACCCTGGACCAACGCCATGCGCCGCGAGATCGAAGAGGCGTTCGACATGCACGCCGTCGACATCTACGGCCTGTCCGAGGTGATGGGCCCCGGCGTCGCCAATGAATGCGTGGAAACCAAGGACGGGTTGCACATCTGGGAGGATCATTTCTACCCCGAGGTGATCGACCCGAACACCGGCGCGGTCCTGCCCGATGGCGAACTGGGCGAACTTGTCTTCACCTCGCTGTCGAAAGAGGCATTCCCGATCGTCCGCTACCGCACGCGCGACCTGACGCGGCTGTTGCCGGGCACCGCGCGCACGATGCGGCGGATGGAAAAGGTGACGGGGCGCAGCGACGACATGATCATCCTGCGCGGCGTCAACGTCTTTCCCACCCAGATCGAAGAGGTGCTGATGCAGGTCCGCGACCTTGCCCCGCATTTCCAGATCGAACTGCACCGCAAGGGCCGGATGGACGCGATGCGCGTGCTCTGCGAGGCCTGCGAAGGCATCGGCCCCTCGGGCCGCGAGGCCGCGGCGCGCGACATGGCGCATCGCATCAAGCAGACGGTGGGCATCAGCGTGGAAATCCACGTCTTCGATCCGGGCGGCGTGGCGCGCAGCCAGGGCAAGGCGGTGCGCATCATCGACAACCGCCCCGGGCGCAACTGATGGCCCGGGGTCTGGCCCGCGATCACGACGAGAAACGCGCGGCCCTGCGCCACGGGGCCGCGCAATATTTCGCGCGCCATGGCTTCGACCGTGCCAGCATGACCGGCGCGGCGCGGTCCTGCGGCGTGTCCAAGGCGCTGATCTATCACTATTACCCGTCGAAAGAGGATCTGCTTTTCGACATCCTCGACGATCACCTCGGCGCGCTGGTCGCAACGGTCGAGGCCGCGCGCGGGCAGGGCATAGGCGGGCTGATCCGCGCCATCCTGTCCGCCTACGAGGATGCCGATGCCGAGCACAAGCTGCAGCTCGACGCGTTGTCGGTGCTGCCCCACGACAAGCAGACCCCGCTGATCGCCCATCAGCGGCGGCTGGTGACGATCATGTCCGACGCGGTGCACGCCGCCTCGCCGGACCTGTCCCCCGACCGGCTGCGCGCGGCCACGATGACCGTTTTCGGCATCCTCAACTGGTTCTACATGTGGCACCGCCCCGGCAAGGGGCTGAGCCGCGCCGACTATGCCGACCTTGCGGCCGATTTCGTCATGGGCGGGCTGGCTGCGCTGCGCTGAGGGGCACCCCGGCCCCCTTCATCGTTCCGCAAATACTCCCGCCGGAGGCGTCCGGCGGTCAGCCCCCGCGCACCGCCGGAACGATGGCTCAGCCCCTGGGATAGCCGATGGTTTTCAGCGCCGCGGCGATCTCGTCCAGGATCGCGGGGTCGTCGATCGTGGCGGGCATCCTGAACTCTTCGCCATCGGCGATCTTGACCATCGTCGCGCGCAGGATCTTGCCCGAGCGTGTCTTGGGCAGGCGGTCGACCACGCAGGCCAGCTTGAACGCCGCGACCGGGCCGATCTGGTCGCGCACCATCGCTACGCATTCCTTTACGATCTCGTCATGCGGGCGGTTCACCCCGGTGGTCAGGCAGACGAAGCCCACCGGCAACTGGCCTTTCAACTCGTCCGAGATGCCGATCACCGCGCATTCGGCCACGTCGGGATGGTTGGCCAGCACCTCCTCCATCGCGCCGGTGGACAGGCGATGCCCGGCCACGTTGATCACGTCGTCGGTGCGCGCCATGATGTAGAGGTATCCGTCCTCGTCGATCATGCCCGCGTCGCCGGTTTCGTAATAGCCGGGGAAATGGTCGAGATAGGATTTGCGGAACCGGTCCTCGGCATTCCACAGGGTCGGCAGCGTGCCCGGCGGCAGCGGCAGTCTGACGGCGATCGCGCCCAGTTCACCGGGTTTCATCGGGTGGCCGGCCTCGTCCAGGATCTGCACGTCATAGCCCGGCATCGGCACGGTGGGGCTGCCCAGCTTGACCGGCAGCGCCTCGATCCCGGCGGGCATCCCGGCGATGGTCCAGCCGGTTTCGGTCTGCCACCAGTGGTCGTAGATCGGCTTGCCCAGGACATTCGCCGCCCAGTTGATCGTGTCGGGATCGGCGCGTTCCCCGGCCAGGTAGACCGCGCGCAGCGCGCTCAGGTCGTATTTGCCGACGAACTCGCCCTTGGGATCGTCGCGTTTCACCGCGCGAAAGGCGGTGGGCGCGGTAAAGAAGCTGCGCACGTTATGTTCGGAAATCACCCGCCAGAAGGTGCCGGCATCGGGCGTGCCCACGGGCTTGCCCTCGAACACGATGGTGGTGTTGCCGTGGATCAGAGGGGCGTAGCAGATATAGCTGTGGCCGACGACCCAGCCGACATCGGACGCCGCCCAGAACGTATCGCCCGGATCGACGTTGTAGATGTTCTTCATCGACCAGTTCAGCGCCACCAGATGCCCGCCCGTATGGCGCACCACGCCCTTGGGCTGGCCCGTGGTGCCCGAGGTATAGAGGATATAGGACGGGTGGTTGCCCTCGACCGGCAGGCAGTCCGCCGGTTCCACGCCGTATTGAAAGGCGTGCCAGTCCACGTCGCGCCCCTCTTCCAGCTTTGCGACCTCTTGTTCGCGCTGGAAGATCACGCAGAAATCGGGCTTGTGGGCGGCCTGTTCGATGGCGCCGTCCAGCAGTGGCTTGTAATGCACCACGCGGCCCGGCTCCAGCCCGCAGGAGGCGGCGATGATCGCCTTGGGCTGCGCGTCGTCGATGCGCACCGCCAGTTCATGCGCCGCGAAGCCGCCGAAGACGACCGAATGGATCGCGCCGATCCGCCCGCAGGCCAGCATCGCCTCCAGCGCCTCGGGCACCATGGGCATGTAGATGATCACGCGGTCGCCCTTTTCGACGCCCCTGGCGCGCAGCGCGCCGGCCAGCGTGGCCACGCGGTTGCGCAGCTCGGCAAAGGTGATCTTGCGCGTGGTGCCGGTGATCGGGCTGTCATGGATGATCGCCACCTGCGCGCCGCGGCCGTTTTCGACGTGGCGGTCCACCGCGTTCCAGCAGGTGTTCACCTTGCCGTCGGCGAACCATTCGTACAGGTCGCCGCCCCGGTCGAACAGCGCCTGTGACGGTTTCTCGTCCCAGTCGATCGCCTCGGCGGCCTGCATCCAGAAGGTTTCGGGATCGGTCTTCCAGCTTTGATAGGTTTCGGCATAGGTGGTCATGGTCTTTGTCCTCCATCCCTCGGGCGCCGGGGCTTATGTGGCGCTGTCTGCCAATCGGGATAGGTGACGGGGCGCCTTTTGGGCAAGCCTGTTACCGCCCAAACGGACAGATGGCCGCAGGAAATTTGCAGAAATCACCGAAACGAACCTGCAAATTTTTGCAAACCGGCCGGAGGGGCGATGGCTTGCTGCGAAATTTGCAGATGTTTGCAAACCTGCAAATCGACTGGTGCAAATCCTCGCGAATCCGCGGGACTCAGCCGTAATGGGCCACCGGCGTGCCGGCGATGGCGGCCATGTTCAGCAGGCCGCGCGTGGTGATGCCGGGGCTGACCACGTGGGCGCGGTTGCCCATGCCCATCAGGATCGGCCCGACCTCGAGCCCGTCGGCCTTCATCTTCAGGATGTTGCGCACGCCCGAGGCCGCGTCGGCATGGCCGAAGATCAGCACATTGGCCACCCCCTCCATCCGGTTGCCGGGCAGCAGCCGCTCGCGCAGGTCGGGATCGAGCGCGGCATCCACGTTCATCTCGCCCTCATAGGCGAAATCGCGCGGCTTGCCGTCGAGGATGGCAATCGCCTCGCGCAGGCGCTTGCCCGACCCCTCGGCCTGGTTGCCGAACTGGCTTTGCGAACAGAAGGCGATGTTGGGGACCAGCCCGAAGCGGCGCACGTGGCGCGCGGCGCCGATGGCGATCTCGGCCAGGTTTTCCGGCGTGGGCAGCGAATAGACATGGGTGTCGGCGATGAAAAGCGGCCCGTCCTCGAGGATCATCAGCGACAGCGCGCCATGCGGGCGCAGATCGCCCCGGCCCAGCACTTGCGTCACGTAATTCAGGTGCCAGCGATATTCGCCGAAGGTGCCGCAGATCAGGCTGTCGGCCTCTTCGCGGTGGACCATGACCGCGCCGATGGCGGTGGAATTGGTGCGCATGATCGCGCGGGCCAGGTCGGGGGTGACGCCGCGCCGCGCCATCAGCTCGTGATAGGTGCCCCAGTAATCGCGGTAGCGCGGGTCGTTCTCGGGGTTCACGATATGCAGGTCGCGCCCCGGCCGCACGGTCAGGCCGTAGCGTTCGCAGCGGCGTTCGATCACCTCGGGGCGGCCGATCAGGATGGGCTGTTCGGTGGTCTCCTCCAGGATGGCCTGGGCGGCGCGCAGCACGCGCTCGTCCTCGCCCTCGGCAAAGACGATGCGGCGGGCCGCGGTCGCCGCGGCCTCGAACACCGGGCGCATCAGCAGGGCGGATTTGAACACGCTGGCGTTCAGTTGCTGCTTGTAGGCGGCGAAGTCGTCGATCGGGCGGGTGGCCACGCCCGACTCCATCGCAGCGCGGGCCACGGCGGTCGACACCACGCCCGACAGGCGCGGATCGAACGGTTTGGGGATCAGGTAATCGGCCCCGAAATTCAGCTGCTCGCCGCGATAGGCGGCGGCGGCCTCGGCGCTGGTGGTGGTGCGGGCCAGTTCCGCGATGCCGTCGATGCAGGCCAGTTGCATGGCGTCGTTGATCTCGGTCGCGCCAACGTCGAGCGCGCCGCGAAAGATGAACGGGAAACACAGCACGTTGTTGACCTGGTTGGGAAAATCGCTGCGCCCGGTGGCCATGATCGCATCGGGCGCGACCTCGCGCACCTCGTCGGGCAGGATCTCGGGCGTGGGGTTGGCCAGCGCAAAGACGATGGGCCGGTCCGCCATTTTCGCCACCATGTCGCGGTTCAGGACGCGGGGGCCCGACAGGCCCAGGAACAGGTCGGCGCCACCGATCACCTCGTCCAGCGTGCGCAGCTCGGTCTCCTGCGCATAGGCGGCCTTTTGCTCGGTCATGTCCTCGGTCCGGCCCTTCCAGACCAGCCCGTGAATGTCGCACAGCCACACGTTTTCGCGCCGCACGCCCAGCTTCAGCAGCATGTTCAGGCAGGCGATGCCCGCCGCGCCGCCGCCGGTGCTGACCACCTTGATATCCTCGAATCGCTTACCCGCCACGTGCAGCGCGTTCTTGGCCGCCGCGCCCACCACGATGGCGGTGCCGTGCTGGTCGTCGTGAAAGACGGGGATGTTCATCCGCTCGCGGCAGATCCGTTCGACGATAAAGCAATCCGGCGCCTTGATGTCCTCAAGGTTGATCGCGCCGAAGCTGGGCTCCATCGCGCAGACGATTTCGGCCAGCTTCTCGGGGTCGGGCTCGTCCAGTTCCAGGTCGAAACAGTCGATGCCCGCGAATTTCTTGAACAGGACCGCCTTGCCCTCCATCACCGGCTTTGACGCCAGCGCGCCGATATTGCCCAGCCCCAGCACGGCCGAGCCGTTCGACACCACCGCCACCAGGTTGCCGCGCGCGGTATAGCGGCTGGCATTGGCGGGGTCGGCCACGATCTCGGTGCAGGCCTCGGCCACGCCGGGGGAATAGGCGCGGGCCAGGTCGCGGCCATTGGCCAGCGGCTTGGTGGCGCGAATCTCGAGTTTTCCGGGCTTGGGATGCTCGTGATAGAACAGCGCGGCCTGGCGCAGCGTGTCTTTCTGGGTATCGGTCATCGCGGTCTCCTCAGGGGATTGTTTAGTGTTAAACTATCGTCCAGCGCAAGGAAAATCGGCGGTTTCCGACCGGCAATGGCATATTGCAAAGCGCGGCCCGAACGGACAGGATCGGCCGTGCAATCACGCAAGGACGCCCGCCCATGCAGATCATGACCGCCGGAATGCCGTGGCCCGCCCGGCCCGGCGCGTTCGCAACCACAACGGAGGACCGGCCATGAGCCTGCTGGATGCCGCGCGCGACGTGCGCGAAAACGCCTATGCCCCCTATTCCCATTTCAAGGTCGGCGCCGCGATTCGCGGTGCCTCGGGCACGATATACGTGGGCTGTAACGTGGAAAACGTGGCCTATCCCGAAGGCACCTGCGCCGAGGCCGGGGCCATCGCCGCGATGATCGCCGCGGGCGAAACCGAGATCACCGAGGTCTGCGTGATCGCCGACAGCCCCACGCCCGTTACCCCCTGCGGCGGCTGCCGCCAGAAACTGGCCGAGTTCTCGCGCGGCGAGGTCACGGTGCGCATGGCCACCGTGGACGGGCCCGAACAGGTGGTGACCGTGGCCGACCTGCTGCCCGGCGCCTTCGGGCTGGGCCATCTGGGTCACGGGCACGCGGTCAAGGGCTGATCCCGCATGGATGCCCGCGCCATCATCGCCAGACTGCGCGACCGTCAGCCGGTCACGGCCGACGAACTGCGCTGGTTCGCGCAGGGGCTGGCCGATCGCGGCGTCAGCGATGCGCAGGCCGGCGCCTTTGCGATGGCGGTGCTGCTTAACGGGCTGGATCGTGACGGGCGCGTGGCGCTGACGCTGGCGATGCGCGATTCCGGCCATGTGCTGCGCTGGGCGCTGGACCGGCCGGTGATCGACAAGCATTCCACCGGCGGGGTGGGCGATTGCGTGTCGCTGGTGCTGGCCCCGGCGCTGGCGGCCTGCGGCGCGGCGGTGCCGATGATCTCGGGGCGGGGGCTGGGCCACACCGGCGGCACGCTCGACAAGCTGGAATCGATCCCCGGCTTCACCACCGGGCTGGACGAGGCGCGGCTGCGCTCGGTCGTGGATCAGGCGGGCTGCGCCATTGTGGCGGCCAACGCCGAAATCGCACCCGCCGACAAGCGGCTTTACGCGGTGCGCGACGTGACCGCGACGGTCGAAAGCCTGGACCTGATCACCGCCTCGATCCTGTCGAAAAAACTGGCGGCGGGGCTTCAGGGGCTGGTGCTGGATGTCAAGCTGGGCTCGGGCGCGTTCATGAAGACGCCGCAGGACGCGCGCGCGCTGGCGCAGGCGCTGGTGGAAACCGCCAACAGCGCGGGCTGCCCCACCGCCGCGCTGATCACCGACATGAGCCAGCCGCTTGCGCCCGACCTTGGCAACGCGCTCGAGGTTGCCAGCGCCATGCGCGTGCTGACCGGGGCGGCGCGCGGGCGGCTGCACGAGCTGACGGTGACGCTGGGCGGCGTGGCGCTGGCGCAGGCGGGGCTGGCGGCCGATGTCGTCGCGGGTGCGGATGCGCTGGCCGCCGCCATCGCCGACGGGCGCGCGGCACAGGCGATGGGCCGCATGGTGGCGACCCAGGGCGGGCCGCTGGCCTTTGTCGAGGAATGGGCGCGCTTCCTGCCCGAGGCCCCGGTCATCCGCGAAGTGCCCGCGCCGCAGGCGGGCCATGTCGCGGCCATCGACGGGCAGGCGCTGGGGCTGGCCGTGGTGGGGCTGGGCGGCGGGCGGCAGGTGGAAACCGACCGCGTCGATCCGGCGGTGGGCCTGTCCGAGGTCGTGCCGCTGGGCGCGGCCGTCGAACGGGGGCAGCCGCTGGCCCGCATCCATGCCGCGCGCGAGGATGCCGCCGACGCGGCGCTGCGGGCGGTGCAGGGCGCGATCACGCTGGGCGCGCAGGCCCCCGACCTGCCGCCGCTGGTGCATGAGGGGGTGGGGATATGACCCGCGCCTTCCTGATCGTGCTCGATTCCGCCGGGATCGGCGGCGCGCCCGATGCCGGGCGGTTCTTCAACGGCACGCAGCCCGATACCGGCGCCAACACGCTGGCCCATATCGCGCAGGCCTGCGCCGATGGCCGGGCAGGGGCGGGCCGCAGCGGGCCGCTGCGCCTGCCCAATCTCGACCGGCTGGGGCTGGGCGCGGCCATCGCGCTGGCCAGCGGCGACGCCGCGCCGGGGCTGGGTTGCGCGCCGCAGGGCCTGTGGGGCGCGGCGACCGAGGTGAGCCCGGGCAAGGACACGCCCTCGGGCCATTGGGAGCTGGCGGGCGTTCCGGTGCCGTGGGACTGGCATTATTTCCCCGACACGCAGCCCGCCTTTCCGCCCGATCTCAGCGCGGCGGTGGCGCGGGCGGCGGGCACCGATGGCATCCTCGGCAACTGCCACGCCAGCGGCACCGAGATCGTCGCTCGTCTGGGAGAGGAGCACCTGCGCAGCGGCTGGCCCATCTGCTATACCTCCGCCGACAGCGTGTTCCAGATCGCCGCGCATGAGCAGGCGTTCGGCCTCGACCGCCTGCTGGATCTGTGCCGCGCGGTGGCGCCGATGCTGCACGACATGCGGGTGGGCCGCGTGATCGCGCGGCCCTTTACCGGCGCGCCGGGGCAGTTCACCCGCACCAGCAACCGCCGCGATTTCGCCATCGCGCCGCCCAGCCCGACGCTGTGCGACTGGATCAGCGGGGCGGGCGGCACGGTGCATGGCGTCGGCAAGATCGGCGACATCTTTTCGATGCAGGGCATTTTCGACACCGTCAAAGGCAGCGATGCCGAGCTGATGGGAGACCTGTCGCGCCTTGTGGACGGGGCAGAAGACGGCAGCCTGACCTTCGCCAATTTCGTGGAATTCGACAGCCTTTATGGCCACCGCCGCGACGTTTCGGGCTATGCGCGGCACCTGGAATGGGCGGATGCCGAACTGGGGGCGCTGATCGCGCGGCTGCGCCCGGGCGACCTGATGCTGATCACCGCCGATCACGGCAACGATCCCACGTGGATCGGCACCGACCACACCCGCGAACGGGTGCCGGTGCTGGGCGCGGGTGTGGGTGTGCGCGCGGTGGGGCAGGTGGGCTTTGCCGATATCGCCGCCAGCATCGCGGCGCATCTGGGCGTGCCCTCGCAAGGACCGGGAAAAAGCTTTCTATGAGTTGGCAATCCTTTCCGAAGATCGAACTGCACCTGCATCACGAAGGCGCCGCGCCGCCCGATTTCATCCGCCGCCTCGCGCAGGAGAAATCGGTGAACCTGTCCGGCGTCTTTGCCGAAGACGGCTCTTACGCCTTCCGCGATTTCGCGCATTTCCTGCAGGTCTACGAGGCCGCGACCGGCGTGTTGAAAACGCCCGACGATTACGCCCGGCTGACCGCCACGGTGCTGGAGCGCGCGGCGGAGCACGGCGTGATCTATTGCGAAAGTTTCCTGTCGCCCGATTTCTGCGGCGGGCGCGATCTGGGTGCGTGGCGCGAATACCTGCACGCGATACAAGAGGCCGCCGCGCATGCCGAGGCGCAGACCGGCGTCACCCTGCGCGGCATCGTCACCTGCATCCGCCATTTCGGCCCCGACAAGGCCCGCGAAACCGCGATCTGCGCGGCGGAAACCGCGGGCGACTGGATCGTGGGCTTCGGCATGGGCGGGGATGAAACCCGCGGCAGGCAGGGCGATTTCGCCTGGGCCTTCGATTGTGCGCGCGAGGCGGGGCTGAAGCTGACCACACACGCGGGCGAATTCGGCGGCCCGGATGCGGTGCGCCAGGCGCTCGACGATCTGCGCGTCGACCGGATCGGCCACGGCGTGCGCGCCATCGAAGACCCCGCGCTGGTCGACCGGCTGGCCGGGAGCGGGACGGTGCTGGAGGTCTGCCCCCGCTCGAACCTCGCGCTGCGGCTTTATCCCGACATGCGCGCGCATCCCGTCGAACGGCTGCGCGCGGCGGGCGTGCGGGTGACCGTCAATACCGACGATCCGCCGTTTTTCCGCACCACCATGACCCGCGAATACGAGGCGCTGGAACGCGCCTTCGGCTGGGACGAAGAGGTGTTCACGCAGATCGCCCGCACCGCGCTGGAGGCCGCGTTTTGCGACGACGCCACGCGTGAAAGGCTGGCAAAGCGGCTTGAGGCAGGTCTGAAAGCGGCCACATAGCTTGCCCATCCTGCCGTTCGAGCAATGCACCCTGCCCGGAACAGCCGCGCAGCGGCCCGGGCATCGCACGGCCGCCCCCCGGCCGGGCGATTGGCTGCCGTCTGCACTCCGTTTCGAGGGAGGAAGTGGCGGGACGATAAATTGCCCATCACAAATGTCGGATCGCCCGACCGCGGCCGTGCGCTGCCCTTCGGGTGCGCTCGACTTTAAATGCCGGCTCCGGGGTGCGAGACAGCCATCGACCGCAGACCGCAGGCGCTCCATCCCCGACGAAACGGAAAAACCCTGGCCGAAATGAAAGGCCGATGTGTCGCGTTTCAGCCTCCCGATCCGGGAGGAGCCCGTTTCCAAGCCTGTCAAGCTGCGCTAGAACGGCGCAAATCCCGAGACAGGAGCCCGGCCATGACCGATCATCTGACCATCGTCGACCACCCGCTGGTGCAGCACAAGCTGACCCTGATGCGCGACAAGACCACCCCCAGCGCCGTGTTCCGCCAGTTGCTGCACGAGATCAGCCATTTCCTGACATACGAGATCACCCGCGACCTGCCGATGACCACCAAGACCATCGAAACCCCGATGGCCGAGATGGAGGCGCCGACGCTCAGGGGCAAGAAACTGGCGCTGGTCAGCATCCTGCGCGCGGGCAACGGGATGCTGGACGGGGTGCTGGACTGCATTCCGCTGGCGCGTGTGGGGTTTGTCGGGCTCTACCGGGACGAGGCGACGCTGCAACCGGTGCAGTATTACTGCAAGCTGCCCGAGGGCATGAACGACCGCGTGGCGATCGTGGTCGACCCGATGCTGGCCACCGGCAATTCCTCGGCCGCGGCGATCGACCTGGTCAAGGCGTCGGGCTGCACCGACATCCGTTTCATGTGCCTGCTGGCCGCCCCCGAAGGCGTGGCCCGCATGAAAGAGGCGCACCCCGATGTGCCCATCGTCACCGCCGCGCTGGACGAGCGGCTGAACGACAAGGGATACATCGTTCCGGGACTAGGTGATGCGGGCGATCGCATGTTCGGCACAAAATAAAGGGGGTTCACCAAGGCAACGCCCTTTACTCGGTTGCCGAAAAAAGGCACTCTGCGCGCAGTGAATGCGTGGGGGCGCCATGAGTTTTGCACGAGTTCTGTCTGTCGCTGTATTGATCGGCCATATCGGGTTCGGCGTCGCCAACGCCCAGTCCCAGATGAAAACCGAGATTCCGGCCGAATTTCCGCCCGCCAGCTTCAAGGGCAGCCAATACGTGGACAGCCGCGGCTGCGTCTATATCCGCGCGGGGATCGACGGCAATGTCACCTGGGTGCCGCGCATGACGCGGGCCCGCCAGCATATCTGCAACGCCCGGCCGACCTTTGCCAGCGCACCCGCGCCGCAGCCGCAACAGACAGCGGCGGCCAGCACGGCGACGGTGCTGCCGCCGCCCGCCGATGCGCCGAAACCGAAACCGGCCGCCGCGCCGGCACCCGCGCCGAAACCCCAGCCGGCCAGCCGCCCCGCGCCGCGTGTCGTGACGGCACAGCCCGCACCCGCGCCGGAACCCGTCCGCGTCGCACCCCCGGCGCCGCAGCGGGTCACGGTCTCGTCCGCGCCACGGCCGGTTTCCATCGCGCCAGCACCCGCGCCGGTCCGGCAGGTCGCCGTGCCCGCGCGCAAGGTCGGGACGGTGCGCGCGCCGGTGGCGCCCAGCACCGCCACGGGCTGCCGCTGGGCCTCGCCGCAAAGCGCGCAATACATGCGTGGCAAGGGCGTGCGCTGCGGTCCGCAGGCCGTGTCGCCGGTTTCATCCACGCGGGTGCCCGCCGCGCGGGGGGCGGGCATCCGCGTGGCCACCGGCCCGCAGGCGATCCGCATTGCGCCGGGCACGCGGGTCGCGCCGCTGCACGTGGCCCGGATGCAGCAGGCCGCCCATGTCACAGGCCCGGTCCCCGAGGGCTATCGCCTGGTGTGGGAGGACGACCGCCTGAACCCGCACCGCGCGCACCAGACGCTTGAAGGCAAGCGCATGATGGACCTGCGCTGGACCCGCGATGTGCCGCGCCGCCTGATCGACATGTCGACGGGCCGCGACGTGACGGTGTTCAACCCCGATCTTGTCTATCCCTATACCTCGATGGAGCAGCAGCAGATGGCGCCGGGATCGCCCGCCCGCGTGTCGACCAAGGGGCAGGCCGTCGCGGCGCAGCCCCGGATGTCGACCCGCTCGGCCCCCAGGGCGCTGCGCCCCGGCGGCAACGACAAGGCGCTGCGCGTGGCGTCCGGCCATCGCTACGTGCAGGTCGGCAGCTACCCGTCGGACACGGCCGCGCGCGCGGATGCGGCGCGGCTGAAACGGGCGGGGCTGACGGTGCGGATGGGCACGCTGCATCGCGGCGGCACCACGGCGCGCGTGCTGCTGGCCGGGCCCTACGGCTCGCCGCAAAGCCTGGGCAACGCGCTCCACGCGGCCCGGCGGGCGGGCTTCCCGGCGGCGGTCACGCGCGAGTAGGCGGCGGCGCGTTTCCGTCAGGCCCCTTGCCGGATGTGTCGGGTGGCCAGGCAGAAATCGACCGGTCGAAAGACACACCCTGCCCGGAACAGCCGCGCAGCGGCCCGGGCATCGCACGGCCGCCCCCCGGCCGGGCGATTGGCTGCCGCAGGTGCCACGCTTTGAGGGAGAATGTGGCTGGACGATAAATTGCCAGTCACAGATGTTGGATCGCCCGACCGCGGCCATGCGATGCCCTTCGATTGCGCTCGACTTGAAATACCGGCTCAGGACGCGCCGCAGACAAACACCTTCATCCCGCCGGGTTCCGCACCGCATCCGGCAAGAGACCCACATTCCCGCGCGGGCCTTGCCCGGCGTGGTCAGCTGCCGCAGATCGCCTGCAGGCGCAGCCAGTCATTGTCGCTCAGCACGGCGCGGGGCGGCGGGGTGCTGGCAAAGGGATCGGCCTCGATCAGGCCCAGCACCGTCTCACCCGTCATGTCGAGCGCATAGGCATAGGGGGACGAGCGCACGCCGGCACGGGCAAAGGCGGCCAGCATCCGGTCGTCGGGCACCGGCAGGTGCTTCACCGCAGGCAGCGTTTCGGCATAGCGTTGCAACGTCTCATCGGGCAGCGCGCCAGTGGTCAGCAGCCGGAACGAGGCGCGCAGACCGCCCGCGCGCAACAGCCGGTCCAGCGGATCGGACAGCGCCGCACGCTCCTGCGCGGCAAGGATGTAGCCCGCCACCACGTCGGGATCTTCGTGATCCTCGATCAGCCGCGCGCGCAGCAGGATCTGCCCGCCCGGCAGCATCAGCGCGTCGCGCACCCCGTCGCGCACCACGGCCAGTTTCGGCACCCGCCCGCCGGGGCCGGGCAGCCGCGCGGCCAGCCGCGCCAGCGCCGCCTGGCCCTGCGGCTCGGCGCAGGCGGGGCCGGTGACGCGCTGCAACTGGGTGACCAGCGCCGCGCCGATATCGGCGCGCTTGGCGGCGGGCACCACCGACACCGCGTGCTCGCGCAGCGCGCCGGGCAGCCAGAACACCGCCACCGCCGCCACGGCGGCCGCGCTCAGCCCCAGCATCAGCAGCCGCAGACGGCCGGGATGCGGGCGGCCCCGGTCGATGGCGTGGCGCAGCTTTTCGATGGCGTCGATCATTTCCCCGGCATCGGCATCCAGTTCCAGCACCTCGTCGGGGTCGCCGTCGGGGTGGAACAGCGCGGGCCTTTCGCCGGGATTGGCACGCTCGACCGCGGCCAGCGACCAATGTGCCAGCGGCCTGTCCTGCAGGTCCGATATCACCAGCGTGGCGTCGCCGATCGACACCACGACCTCGCGTCGCTGCGCCCCGGCGCTTTCACGCCACAGCCCCGTCGCCTCGATCCGCTGGTACTGGGTAAGTGCTGTCATCTGCGGGCCTGCCCTGCCTCTTTGCGTCACAGTAGCACGGGCGCGGAAGCCGGGGCAATTGCCCCGGCGTCCGGGGAAAACCGCGCGGTTTTTCCCCCGGACCGCGCGGTTCGGGCGGCACTGGTAACGCCGGGCGGGCATGTCTATCTTGGGCCCAAAGGATACGGGGGCGCATTTGGTCATTTCCACCATTGCCGACAGCATTGCGCGCGGCGCCGAGGAAATCGGCGACACGGTTTCCGGCGCGTTCTTCGAGCCGGTGATCCGGCTGGGCGTCACCGGGCTCGCGCGGTCGGGCAAGACGGTGTTCATCACCTCGCTGGTGGCCAACCTGATGGACCGGGGCCGGATGCCGCAACTGGTGGCCGCCGCCGACGGGCGCATCTCTGCCGCGTTCCTGCAGCCCCAGCCCGACGACACGGTGCCGCGCTTCGATTACGAGGCGCATTACGCGTCGCTCACCGCCGATCGGCCGCGCTGGCCCGACAGCACCCGCGCGGTGTCGGAACTGCGGCTGTCGCTGCGGGTCAGGCCCTCGGGGCTGCTGGGCGGCTTGCAGGGGCCGCGCACGGTGCACCTGGATATCGTCGATTACCCCGGCGAATGGCTGCTGGACCTGGCGCTGCTGGACAAGGGCTATGCCCAATGGTCGGTCGAGGTGCTGGGCCGCATCGCAGGCCGTGCGCAGGCGGCCGAGTTCCTGGCGCTGGCGCAGGGCACGGACGGCACCGCCGGGCATGACGAGCCCACCGCCCGCGCGCTGGCCGACAGCTTTACCGCCTATCTGACGGCGGCGCGCGATGCGGGGTTCTACGACTGCACGCCGGGGCGGTTCCTGCTGCCGGGCGATCTGGCGGGCAGCCCGGCGATCACCTTTGCGCCGCTGCCCGGGGCGGAAAACGCCCCGCGCAAATCGCTGGCGCGCGAGATGGCCCGCCGGTTCGAAGCCTACAAGGCGCAGGTGGTCAAACCGTTCTTCCGCGATCACTTTTCCCGCATCGACCGGCAGGTGGTGCTGGTCGACGCGCTGGGCGCGATCAACGCGGGGCCGCAGGCGGTCGAGGATATGCGGCTGGCGATGGCCGACATCCTGACGGCGTTTCGCCCCGGCCGGAACGCGTTCCTGACCCGGCTGCTGCTGGGCCGGCGGGTGGAAAAGATCCTGTTCGCCGCCACCAAGGCCGACCACCTGCATCACAGCCAGCACGCACGGCTGACCGAGATCATGGAGGCGCTGACCCGCGACGCCCGCGACCGCGCCGATTTCGCCGGGGCCGCGACGCAGGCGATGGCCATCGCCGCGCTGCGCGCCACGACCGAGGAAACCATAGCCCATGACGGGCAGGCGCTGGACTGCGTGCGCGGCACGCTGCTGGACACCGGCAAGCGCGCGGCCTTCTATCCCGGCGCGCTGCCGGAAGATCCCAACCGCCTGCTGTCGCCCGCACGCGAGGGGGCGGAAAAATGGCTGGACGCCGATTACCGGATCATGCGCTTCGCACCCGCGCGGCTGACGCTGAAGCCGGGCGAGGGGCCGCCGCATATCCGGCTGGACCGCGCCGCGCAATTCCTGATCGGCGACCGGCTGTGAGCCGCGCCCCGAAACCCGCCCGCCTGTGGGAGGCGCCGTTTCTGCTGCGCATCCTGTGGGCGCATGAGGCGCCGGGGGCGCGCCCCCGGCGCACGGATGCGGCGCTGATGCTGCGCCTGATCCGCGATGGCGCGGTGCGGGTGGCCCGCGATGCGCGCGGGCCGGTCGGTTTCATCGCGCGGCGCGGGCCCATCGTTCTGGCGCTTTACGTGCATCCGCGCGCGCAGGGCTGTGGGCACGGATCGGCGCTGCTGGCCGAGGCCAAGGCCCATTGCCCGCAACTGGAACTCTGGACCCTGTGCGACAACATTTCCGCGCGCCGGTTCTATGCCGGCCACGGCTTTGTCGAGATCGCGCGGGGCCGGGGCCTTGGCAATGACGCGGGCCTGCCCGATATCCACCTTGCCTGGCAAAAGGAGTGCGCCGCATGACCAACGGCCCGGTTCTGATCGACCTCGAAGGACAGGACAGCGCGCCCGGCCCCGACCGGGCGCCGCCGGTGCCCGATCCCGGCCTGCCCGACCCGCAGGGCCGCGCGATGCAGACGGTGGCGACGCTGACCGCACGTCGCCCGTCGCGGCTGGCGCGGTGGTTCTGGGGGCTGTTGCTGGCGGTGCTGGGGGCGGTGCTGTCGGTGGCGGCATGGGATTTCGCCACCGGGCTTATCCAGCGTATCCCGGTTCTGGGCTACGCGGTCAGCGCGCTGATCGTGGCGCTGTTGCTGGTGGCGCTGGCGGCGGTGCTGCGCGAACTGGCGGCGTTTTCCCGGCTGGCGCGGATCGACAAGCTGCAGGCCCGGGCCGAGGCGGCGCTGGCCGAGGCATCGCTGGAAAAATCCCGCGCCGTGGTGGCGGAACTGGAACGGCTTTACGCCCACCGGGCCGAGCTGGACTGGAACCGGGACCGGTTTGCCGAACGCCGCGACGAGCAGTTCGATGCCGCCGCGCTGTTCGCGCTGGCCGAGGCCGAAATGCTGGCCCCGCTGGACGCCGCGGCGCGCGCCGAGGTCGAGGCGGCGGCGCGGCAGGTCGCCACGGTGACCGCCATCGTGCCGCTGGCGCTGGCCGATGTGGTGGCGGCGCTGACCGCCAATTTGCGGATGATCCGGCGCATCGCGGAAATCTATGGCGGCCGGTCGGGCGTGCTGGGCTCGTGGCGGCTGACGCGGGCGGTGATGACGCATTTGGTGGCCACCGGCGCGGTGGCGGTGGGCGACGACCTGATCGGTTCGGTCGCGGGGGGCAACGTGCTGTCGAAACTGTCGCGCCGCTTCGGCGAGGGGATCGTCAACGGCGCGCTGACCGCGCGGGTGGGCATCGCCGCGATGGAGGTCTGCCGTCCGCTGCCCTTCGGCCGCGCGGCGCGGCCATCGGTGTCGGGAACGGTCAAGCGCGCGCTGGCGGGGCTGTTCGGGTCATCGAAATGAGGGGCCGCGCCACGCCGGCCTGACCGGATCAGGGGGCGTTGCCCCCTCGGCCTGCGGCCTCACCCCCGAGTATTTTTGGCAAGATGAAGAGGGAAGGTCAGCGCAGGATCGGCACGCCGCCGGGGCCCTGCATCCGGTCGACCACGCCGGCGCGCAGGGTGCGGCCGATGCGGTGGGCCAGCGCGCTCCAGGCGGCGGCCTTGTCGGGGGTGAGCTCGTGGCGCAGCACCATGTCGAAAAGGCCCAGCCAGGCGTCGAACATGCCGGGGCGCACATTGCCCGCCTCCTTGTGCACCTGCACCACGTTGCCGTCATAGCGCCCGCTGTGCAGGATGGAGGCCTTCCAGAATTCGGTGACCTTCGCCTCGTGCGCGGGCCAGTCGCCGACATGCGCGGCAAAGACCGGCCCGAGGCCGGGATGGGCGCGCACATGGGCATAGAACGTGGCGACGACGCGGGCGATCTCGTCCTCGGAAATGTCGAAGCGGGGGGGCAGGGCGGTCATGTCTGTCGGTGTCCTTTCGGTGCGCGGCAATTCTGTGCGCGCTTTGCCGGGGATGCAACAGGCGGCATCGCGTCGCGCGGGGCTGGACGCCCGGACAGACGCGCCCTATAACCCGCGCCATGATGTATTTCGCGGCCATCGTCATTCGAATTACATGCCCGGCGCTCTGACAGGAACGAGCCGCCGGGACAACAGGCGTATGGACCTCCGCGCCGCCCCATCCAGAGATACCGACGATACGCAAAGGACGCCCGGACATGTGCGCCGAAACGCCTGACTACAAAGATACGCTGAACCTGCCGAAGACCGATTTCCCGATGCGCGCGGGCCTGCCCAAGCGCGAGCCCGAGTGGCTGGAGCATTGGGAGCGGCTGGGCATCTACGACCGCCTGCGCACGAAAGAGGGGCGCACGCCCTTTATCCTGCATGACGGCCCTCCTTACGCCAACGGGCACCTGCATATCGGCCACGCGCTGAACAAGACGATCAAGGACATGATCGTGCGCAGCCACCAGATGATGGGATTCGACAGCCGCTATGTGCCGGGATGGGACTGCCACGGCCTGCCGATCGAATGGAAGATCGAGGAACAGTACCGCGCCAAGGGGCAGGACAAGGACCAGGTGGATGTGATCGACTTTCGCCAGGAATGCCGCAAGTTCGCCGAAGGCTGGGTCGATATCCAGCGCGACGAATTCAAGCGGCTGGGCATCACCGGCAACTGGGCCGATCCTTACCTGACGATGAATTTCCATGCCGAGCGGGTGATCGCCGAGGAATTCATGAAGTTCCTGATGAACGGCACGCTGTACCAGGGCTCCAAGCCGGTGATGTGGTCGCCGGTCGAGGAGACCGCGCTGGCCGAGGCGGAGGTCGAGTATCACGACAAGGAAAGCTTTACCATCTGGGTGAAGTTCCCGGTGACGACGGCGGGTGAGTTGCAGGGCGCGAATGTCGTCATCTGGACGACGACCCCCTGGACGATCCCGTCGAACAAGGCGGTGGTTTTCGGGGCGGACTATGCCTATGGCCTTTACGAAGTGACCGGCACGCCGGACGAATGCTGGGCCAGCGTGGGCGAGCGTTTCATCCTGGCCGACAAGCTGGCCGGCGACGTGATGTCGCGCGCGCGGCTGGATGACGGCATGTGGACGCGCGTGCGCGACGTGTCGGCCGATGAGCTGGCGGGGCTGTCGCTGGCCCATCCGCTTGCCGGGGCCGAGGGATCGCAGGGCGAGTGGGACGCGCCTCGCGATTTCCGCGCCGCCGATTTCGTCACCGACGAGGAAGGCACCGGCTTTGTCCATTGCGCGCCCTCGCACGGGATGGAGGAGTACGAGCTTTACCGCGAGCTGGGGATGCTCGGCCAGGTGATCACCTATAACGTGATGGACGACGGGTCGTTCCGCGCGGATCTGCCGTTTTTCGGCGGCAAGCGCATCCTGAAACCCAACGGGAAAGAGGGCGACGCCAACAAGGCGGTGATCGACAAGCTGGTCGAGGTCGGCGGCCTGCTGGCGCGCGGCAGGATCAAGCACTCCTACCCGCATTCCTGGCGTTCGAAGGCGCCGGTGATCTATCGCAACACGCCGCAATGGTTCGCCGCGATCGACCGCCCGGTGGGCGACGGGCAGGACAGCTATGGCAGCACGATCCGGGAGCGGGCGCTGACCTCGATCGACAGCCTGGTGAAATTCACCCCGCAATCGGGGCGTAACCGGCTGTATTCCATGATCGAAACGCGGCCCGACTGGGTGCTGTCGCGGCAACGTGCCTGGGGCGTGCCGCTGACCTGTTTCACGAAAAAGGGCGCGCTGCCGGGCGACCCGGATTTCCTGCTGCGCGACGAACGGGTGAATGCCCGCATCGCCGAGGCGTTCGAGGCCGAAGGCGCGGATGCGTGGTACAAGGATGGCGCCAGGGAGCGGTTCCTCGGCAACGATTACGACCCGGCCGAGTGGGAGCAGGTGTTCGACATCCTCGACGTGTGGTTCGACAGCGGCTCGACCCATGCCTTCGTGCTGCGCGACCGCGCGGACGGCACGCCCGACGGTATCGCCGATGTCTATATGGAGGGCACCGACCAGCATCGCGGCTGGTTCCATTCCTCGCTTTTGCAGGCTTGCGGCACCAAGGGGCGCGCGCCCTATCGCAACGTGGTGACCCATGGGTTCACGCTGGACGAGAAGGGCAACAAGATGTCCAAATCGCTTGGCAATACCATCGTGCCCGAAGAGGTCATCAGGCAATACGGCGCCGATATCCTGCGGCTTTGGGTGGCGCAGACCGATTACACCGCCGACCAGAGGATCGGGCCGGAAATCCTGAAGGGTGTGGCCGACAGCTATCGCCGGCTGCGCAACACGATGCGCTTCATGCTGGGGGCACTGGGCCATTTCCGCGAAGAAGACCGCGTGGACGCATCCGAAATGCCCGAACTGGAACGCTGGGTGCTGCATCGTCTGGCGGAACTGGATGTGGCGGTGCGCGACGGCTATGCCGCGTTCGATTTCCAGGGGGTGTTCCAGCAGTTGTTCAACTTCTGCACCGTGGACCTGTCGGCGTTCTACTTCGATATCCGCAAGGATGCGCTGTATTGCGACGGCGACACCACCCGCCGCCGTGCCGCGCGCACGGTGATGGACCTGCTGTTCCACCGGCTGACCACCTGGCTGGCGCCGATCCTGGTGTTCACGATGGAGGATGTGTGGAAATCGCGTTTTCCGGGTGACGACGGATCGGTCCACCTTGAGGACATGCCCGAAACGCCCGAAAGCTGGCGCGACGATGCGCTGGCGGCGAAATGGGCGATGGTGCGCCGCGCCCGCCGTGTCGTCACCGCCGCGCTGGAGCTGCAGCGCAGCGACAAGGTGATCGGTGCCAGCCTCGAGGCGGCGCCGGTGGTCCATGTGCGCGACCCCGAAATGCTGGCGGCGCTGAAGACCGTGACCTTCGAGGATCTGTGCATCACCTCGGATATCCGGCTGACCGGCGATCCGCTCCCGAACGAGGCGTTCCGTATGCCCGAGGTCGAAGGCGTGGGCGTCGTGTTCGAAAAGGCCGAAGGGCAGAAATGCCAGCGGTGCTGGAAGATCCTGCCCGATGTGGGCCGCCACGCCCATCCGGCCACCTGCAAGCGGTGCAACGACGCGCTGGGCTGAGAAATCCGGTCCGGGCCGTTCAGGGCCCGGACCGTGCCGCATTGGCAGGGGCGCGCGGGCTTGCTAACCTTGCGGCAGTAAGCTGCCGGAGGGTCCGAGATGCGCCGACGCCTGTTCCTGGGTCTTGCACTGGCCGGGCTGGTGCCGGGCTGCGCGGCGACGCCGGGCGTGCGGCGCCTTGCCCCGAATTCCACGCTGATCGTCCTGCGCCATGCCGACCGCAATGGCGAGGACCTGAGCGAGACCGGCCGCCACCGCGCGCGGGCGCTGGTGGATGCGCTGGCCGAATTTGACATCGCGGCGATCTATGCCCCTGATATCAAGCGCAATTTCGACACCGCCGCGCCGCTTGCGCGGGCGCGGGGGCAGCGGGTGCGCACGCCGCTGGCTGCCGATCTGACCCGTCACCTGGTGCGGGTATCGGCGGGAAAAACCGTGATCTGGGTCGGCAACAAAAGCAATATCCGCACCATCTGGGAGGATCTGACCCTGCCCGAACCCGCGCCCCTCGAATACGGCGATCTGGCGATTATCCGCGCCGATGCCGGGGGGAGGCTCAGCGTGGAGCGGCGGTTCTTTGGCCCGCGCTGATGCTGGTTTCCGCGGGGTGGCGACATGCCTGCGCTGACGGTGGACAGCCCGGTGGGGGCGCTGACGATAACCGAAACCGATGGCGCGATCACCGCGCTGACATGGGGCGGGCAGGGGGCGGACGATACGCCCCTGCTGCGGCGGGCGGCGGCGCAGCTTGCCGCCTATTTCGCGGGCGAGCGCGGGGATTTCGACCTGCCGCTGAAGGTGCACGGCAGCGACAGCCAGATCCGTATCTGCGCGGCCATCGCGGCGATCCCCTTTGGCGAGACGCGGACCTATGGCGAGCTGTCACGCGGCCTGGACCTGCCGGCGCAGGCGGTGGGGCGGGGATGCGGCGGCAACCCGATCCCGATCCTGATCCCCTGCCACCGCGTGTTGGGCGCGCAGGGGTTGGGCGGATTTTCCGGCGGGACCGGGATCGAGACGAAGATCTGGCTGCTGAAGCACGAGGGCGCGGGCGGTTTGCTGATCTGAGCCTTGTCCGAAGCCGACCGGACCGCGCGGTTTATCCACAGGATCGCGCGGTTTTCCTGCCCGATTTCGCCATGGCTCAGGCGTTGTCCACAGAACCCCTGGCCGGGATGACCTGCTGGACGATGCCGACCGCGACAAGGTAGATGCTGGTCACGACCAGCCCCCAATGCGCCCAGCTTTCGGGGTGGAAATCGACCCAGGCGGCCCAGCCGGCAAAGAAGGTCCAGGCCAGCGCGACGGGCAGCGACAGGCCGCGCCAGCGTTCGGTGCGGACCGGGTGGATGAATTTCAGCGGCAGGAACATCGCCACCGCCAGCGCCGCCACGAGGGCGAGGATGACGTAGAAATTCGGCTCGATCGCGAACAGGACGATCACCAGCATGTTCCAGCAGCCGGGAAAGCCGGAAAAGGAATTGTCCTTTGTCTTCATGCGCGTATCGGCGAAATAGACGACGCTGGCATAGGTGATGACGATGATCGCCAGCCAGCCTGTCCAGCCGGGCAGCAGGTCGGATTTGAACAGCGCGTAGGCCGGGATGAAGACATAGGTCAGGTAGTCGATGATCAGGTCCATCAGCACGCCGTCGAATTCGGCGGCGTTGGTTTTCACCTCGTATTTGCGCGCCAGCGGCCCGTCGATGCCGTCCACGGCAAAGGCCACGACCAGCCAGAGGAACATCAGGCTCCATTTCTCCTCGACCGCGGCCAGCAGCGCCAGCATGGCGAAAACGGCACCCGTGGCCGTCAGAAGATGAACCAGTATCGCCTTGAATCGCAACGACAAATCAACCTGCCTTTCGGCCTTTTCCGGCCTTTGGATGGGCGGCCTCATAGACCTCGAGCAGGCGCGCGGTATCGACCGCGGTATAGGCCTGCGTGGTCGACAGCGACGCGTGCCCGAGAAGTTCCTGAATGGCCCGCAGATCGCCGCCAGAGTTCAGCAGATGGGTGGCAAAGCTGTGCCGCATCGCGTGCGGCGTGGCGCTGGCCGGCAGGCCCAGTTGCAGCCGCGCCTGTTCCATCACCTTCTGGATCGCGCGCGGGTTCAGCGCACCGCCCCGCGCACCCCGGAAGAGCGGCGAGGTTTCTTCGATATCGTAGGGGGTCAGGCGCAGATATTCATCCACCGCCCTGCGCGCGGCGGGCAGCACCGGCACCACCCGTTCCCTGCCGCCCTTGCCACGGATGCGCAGCACGTCGGGCAGCGGCGCGTCGGCGCCGGTCAGCGACAGCGCCTCGGATATCCGCAGGCCCAGCCCGTAAAGCAGCGTCACCACCGCCGTGTCGCGCGCGGCGATCCACGGCTCGCGTGCCTGCAGCTCGACCCGGTCGAGCATGTGGCGGGCGGCGTCCTCGGCCAGCGGGCGGGGGAGTTTCTTCTGGAATTTCGGGGACCTGGCGGCCAGAACTGCAGTGGGTTCGAACCCCTCGCGCTCGGCCAGCCAGCGGTAGAAGCTTTTGACTGCCGACAGCTTGCGCGCCAGCGACCGCGGCCCGAGGTCGGGCCCCCGCGTCGCCGCCATCCAGGCGCGCATCTCCGATGTGGTGATCCGCGCCAGCGCGCCCAGCCCCTGCGCATCGCCCTTGTGCACCGTCATGAAGGCCAAGAACCCCAGCACGTCGCGGCGATAGGCATCGACCGTGTTGCCGGACGCACCTTTCAGCGATTTCTGATGCGCCAGCCACTCGGCCAGCGCCTGCGTCGCGGCGGGCGATACCAGGCTCATGACAGCCAGCGGCGCATGGCCCGTTCGAACACGCCGGCGAAGAAACACAGAAGGTCGGTGCCCTGCGCGGGGGCGAACTGGTGCGGGTCTTCGGCACCCATCACCAGCATTCCCGGCAGCCGGCCCTTGCCGAAATCCAGCCGCAGGAACGCCTCGGAGCGTATCCAGTCGGCGGCCTCGCCATAGATCGCCTCGCTGCCTTCTTCCATCTGGCGCAGCGTCACCTGCCGTGCCGGGCTGCCGCGCCCGCCGGTCAGGTATGCGTCGATAAAGCCGGGTTCGGCCACGCTCAGCACGTCGCCCAGCCGCTGCACCGCCGGGTCGGTATCCGACTGCACCGATTCCAGCACCAGCCTGACCACGTCGACGCGCAGGATATCGGCCACCTCGCCGCCCAGGTCGCGCAGGAAGGTTTCGAAATCCACCGGGTCGAGCATCCGCAGGATCGCGCGGTGCACCTGGTTGGTGCCGGACAGGTTTTCATAGGCCGCCGCGATGACCGAGCGGTGGGTATCCTCGAGCCGGTCCAGCCGCGCCTCGAGCCGGTCCATGGCGATGCCGCGCAGGTCGATCACGTTGCCGCCCATCGCACGCTCGTTCGCGGCGACCAGCGCGCGCATCAGGTCGTGATCCTCAAGGATCATGTCGGGCTGTTCCAGGATACGGTCACGCAACGCGGCGTCGATCTGGGGCTTGGTCGTCATGCTCGCCTCGGCTCGTTCCACCCGACCATAACAGGGCGGGGCGCAGTTTTCTGCTTTTTTCGTTCTGTTGCGGGATCAGGGGGGCGTTTGTCAACGCATAAGGCCCGCCACGGGGGCGGGCCCGGCCGGAAATGATGCGATTGTGCCGCGGATCAGACGATCCTGATCCCGGCGGCCTCGGCGTCCTTCAGGAACTGGTCCAGCCCCTTGTCGGTCAGCGGGTGCTGGGCCAGCTTGCGGATCACCTCGGGGGGGGCGGTCATCACGTCGGCGCCGATGCGGGCGGCCTCGGACACGTGGTTGACCGTGCGGATCGACGCGGCCAGGATCTCGGTCTCGAAGCCGTAATTGTCGTAGATCTGGCGGATATCCGCGATCAGCTGCATCCCGTCGAGGTTGATGTCGTCCAGCCGCCCGATGAAGGGCGAGATGAAGGTCGCGCCCGCCTTGGCCGCCAGCAGCGCCTGGTTGGCCGAGAAACACAGCGTGACATTGATCATGTGGCCTTCGGATGACAGCGTCTTGCACGCCTTCAGCCCGTCCCATGTCAGCGGCAGCTTGATCGCGATGTTTTCGGCGATCGTGGCCAGCTTGCGGCCTTCGGCGATCATGGCATCGGCCTCGGTGGCGACGACCTCGGCGGACACCGGGCCGTCGACCAGATCGGCGATTTCCCTGGTCACTTCCAGGATGTCGCGGCCGGATTTCTTGATCAGCGAGGGGTTGGTGGTGACCCCGTCGACGATGCCCAGCTCGTTCAGCTCGGCGATGGCGTCGATCTCGGCGGTGTCGACAAAGAATTTCATTTCGGGCCTTCCTTTCGGCGGTGGGCTTGCTCCGCCCCGCATTTACCCCATAGACCTGAGGCCCGAAACCCCATTTGGCGAAAGGTGCCGCAGGCGTGAGCGATTTCTTCCACGAGGGCGAACTGGTGGCGGTGCTGACCACCCAGCCGCTGGACCGGCTGCTGGATTACCGCGCGCCCGAAGGGGGCTGTTTCGCGGGTGCCTTCGTCGAGGTGCCGCTGGGCCCGCGCCGGGTGCCGGGTGTGGTCTGGGGGCCGGGAAAGGGCGATTTCGACCCATCGAAGATTCGCCCCGTCACCCGCGTTCTGGACGTGCCGCCGATGCGCGAGGAAATGCAGACCTTTCTGACCCGCGCGGGCGAATACACGCTGACGCCGATGACGCAGATGCTGCGGCTGGCCACCCGCGCGCCGGGGCTGGGCGATCCGCCTTCGATGCGGCGCATCTACCGGCTGGGGCAGGGCGAGCCCGACCGCATGACCGACGCCCGCGCCCGCGTGCTGGAGGTGCTGCGCGATTATGGCGGGCTGGCCTTCACGCTGGGCGAACTGGCCGAGATGGCGGGGGTGTCGGCGTCGGTCGTCAAGGGGCTGGTGAAACAGGGCGTCGTGGCCGAAGAGGACAGCCCGCGCGACCTGCCCTTTCCCCCGCTCGATCCCGATTACGGGGGCAAGGATCTGACCGGGGCGCAGGCGGCGGGGGCGGCGCAGCTGCGCGCGGGCGTGCAGTCGGGCGGCTATGGCACGACGCTGCTGCGCGGTGTCACCGGGTCGGGCAAGACCGAGGTGTATCTTGAGGCGGTGGCCGAATGCCTGCGGCAGGGGCGGCAGGCGCTGGTGCTGCTGCCGGAAATCGCGCTGACGCAGGAGTTCGTCGCGCGGGTCGAGGCGCGGTTCGGCGCGCGGCCTGCCGAATGGCATTCGGGCGTCACCATGACCGAACGCCGCCGCATCTGGAAGATGGTGGCGCAGGGCGGTGCGGAGCTGGTGGTGGGCGCGCGCTCGGCGTTGTTCCTGCCGTACCGCGACCTTGGCCTGATCGTCGTGGATGAAGAGCACGACACCTCGTACAAGCAGGAAGAGGGCGTGCTGTATAACGCGCGCGACATGGCGGTGCTGCGCGCCTCGGTCTGCGGGGCGCAGGTGGTGCTGGCCTCGGCCACGCCCAGCCTGGAAAGCTGGGTCAATGCCGAGGCGGGCAAGTATCACAAGCTGGTGCTGGAGGACCGGTTCGGCGACAGCGTGCTGCCCGAGATGCGCGCCATCGACATGCGGGCCGAAACCCTGCCGGGGGACCGCTGGATTTCGCCCACGCTGCAACAGGCGGTCCGGGCGCGGGTGGCGCAGGGCGAACAGGCGTTGTTGTTCATCAACCGCCGCGGTTACGCGCCGGTGACGCTGTGCCGGGCCTGCGGGCACCAGATCGCCTGCGATCACTGCGACGCGCGGATGGTCGAGCATCGCTTTCTCAAGCGGCTGGTCTGCCATCAGTGCGGCGAGACGAAACCGATGCCCGAGGCCTGCCCCTCCTGCGGGGCCGAGGGGCGGCTGGCGCCGGTTGGCCCCGGTGTGGAGCGGCTGACCGAAGAGGCGCAGGCGCTGTTCCCCGAGGCGCGTATCGCCACGCTGAGTTCGGACATGTTCGGCTCGGCCCGCGCGCTGAAGGACCAGATCGCCGCCATCGCCGGGGGCGAGGCCGATATCATCATCGGCACGCAGCTTGTGGCCAAGGGGCACAATTTCCCGCTGCTGACGCTGGTCGGCGTGATCGACGCCGACCTGGGCTTGCAGGGGTCGGACCTGCGCGCGGCGGAACGCACGTTCCAGCTGATGCGGCAGGTGGCGGGCCGCGCGGGGCGGGCGGAAAAGCGTGGCGTTGCGATGCTGCAGACCTTTCAGCCCGAACACCCGGTGATCCGCGCGATCCTGGCCGGCGAGGAAGAGGCGTTCTGGCAGGCCGAGGCCGCTGAGCGCAGCCAGGCCGGCGTGCCGCCCTTTGGCCGGATGGCGGGCATCGTCATTTCGTCGCCCGACGCGCAGGTGGCGTTCGATATCGGCAACCATTTGGCGCGGGCGGACGGCCCGTTGCGGCAGGTGGGGGCGCAGGTGTTCGGCCCCGCGCCCGCGCCGATCGCGCGGATACGCGGGCGGCACCGGGTGCGGCTGCTGGTCAAGGCCGACAAGGGCGTGGCGCTGCAGGGCGCGCTGCGCGCCTGGGTGGCGCAGGTACGGCTGCCCGCGCAGGCCCGGCTGGCGGTGGATATCGACCCGCAGAGTTTCTTTTGAGGGGGTTACTTTGGCGCGATGCACGCAGCCCGGAACAGCCGCGCAGCGGCCCGGGCATCGCACGGCCGCCCCCCGGCCGGGCGATTGGCTGCCGCAAGTGCCACGTTCCGGGGTAGGAAGTGGCTGCACGATAAATTGCCAGTCACAAATGTCGGATCGCCCGACCGCGGCCATGCAATGCCCTTCTGTTGCGACCGGCCCGGAAGGTGATCCCGGACATAAAACAACCCGGCTTGCCTTTGCCGCGTCCGCAGCGCAGCTTTCGGGCAGGGAGGGTGCGCGATGCATCAGGTGATCGTGATCGGGGCGGGGCCCGCGGGGCTGGCGCTGGGGGCCTGCCTGCGCGCGGAGGGGCTGGAGCCGCTGATCCTTGAGCGCGCGGCGACGGTGGGCAGCGCGTGGCGGCGGCATTACGACCGGCTGGCGCTGCATACCGACCGTGATCGTTCGCACCTGCCGTTCACGCCCTTTCCCCGCGACTGGCCGCGCTACGTGCCGCGGGCGCAGGTTGTCGACTATCTGGAAGGCTATGCCGTTGAGCATGGGCTGGTGCCCCGGTTCGGGGCCGAAGTGACGGGCGTGGCGCGACAGGGCGAGGGCTGGCGCGTGACGCTGCGCGGCAGCGAGCTGCTGCAGGCCCGCCATGTGATTTTTGCCACCGGCGTCTCGGAAACGCCCTTTCGCGCGTCATGGCCGGGGCTGGAGGGGTTTCCCGGCCCGGTCCTGCACAGCCGCGACTATCGCCGGCCCGGCGATCTGCCGGGGCAGCGGGTGCTTGTGGTGGGGTTCGGCAATTCCGGCGGCGAACTGGCGATTGATCTGGTCGAGGCGGGGCGCAATGTCGAGATCGCCGTGCGCTCGCCCGTGAACCTGCTGCCGAAGGAGTTGCTGGGCCGGCCCATCGGCAACTGGGACGTGCTGCAAAGGATATTTCCCTACCGCGTCGCAGATGCGATCACCGCGCCGGTGCTGCGGCTGATGCTGGGGGATTACCGCCGCTACGGGTTGCGCAAGGCCGCGAAGGGGCCGATCGCGCAGATCCGCGAGGACGGGCGCATCCCGCTGATCGACCTCGGCACGCTGGCGCTGATGCGCGCGGGGCGGTTGCGGGCGCGGCCGGGGCCCGAACGGATCGAGGGCGCGACCGTCACCTTCACCGATGGCAGCACGGGCGCGTATGACGCGATCCTGCTGGCCACCGGCTATACCGTCGATCTGCGCCCGATGCTGGGCAAGATGCCCGGCGTTCTGGACGAAACCGGCCGGCCGCTACGTTCGGGCGCGGAACTGGCGCCGGGGCTGTGGTTCTGTTCCTATCACACCGTGCCCAACGGCCAGCTGCGCGAAATCGCCCGGCAGGCCCCGGAGATCGCGCGCGGTGTGGCCGCGCGGCTGGATCAGGCGGCGGCGCCGGCCGCGGCGCGCTGATCGACCAGCAGGTCGGTCAGCATCGCGCCGATCCACATGCAGAACAGCGCCAGCCACGCGGTGCCGGCAAAGACCGATCCGCCGGTCACGCCCGCGCCGATGGCGCAGCCGCCGGCCAGCATCGCGCCGAACCCCATCAGCACCGCGCCCGTCATCGAGCGGCGCATGTTGGATTCGTCGGAAAAGCCCTGGAATTTGAACTCGCCCTTCAGCAGCGCCGCGCTCATCGAGCCCAGCACCACGCCCGGCACCAGCCCGACCGAGAATTGCAGCACCTCGTTGCGATCCAGAAAGAACATCAGCGTATGGGCCGAGGGGCCCGAGAAGGTTACGCTTTCCACCGTCACCGGATCGAAGGCGATCTGGCTGAGCGTGAAGGTCGCCACCCAGCCCACCGCCACGGAAAATCCGACGCCCGCGCCAAAGATCAGCCGGCTGGCCGAGATCCTGTTCTTCCACGACAGGACAAGCGCCAGGGCCGCGAAGACGATGCCGATCGCCAGCCCCGCCCATTGCGGCAGGCCGAGGGCGGCCAGCAGGTCGAGGTTGCGGCCGCCCGACGTCGTCCACAGCGCGGCCAGGTCGTTGCGGATATCCGACAGCAGGCCCGACAGGCTCATCTGTGCGACCACGGCAAAGATCAGCCCCGAGACCACCGAGCGCAGGTTGCCGGTGGCCGCCAGCACCAGCAGGCGCCCCGAACAGCCGCGCGCCAGCACCATGCCGACGCCGAACAGCAGCCCGCCGATGATCGCGCCCGACCAGCTGCCGGGCACCGCCATCTGCCGGCCCTCGGCGGCGTCGAACAACCCCATGAGCTGCGCGCCCTGCACCCAGACCATCGCGGTCGAGAAGGTCAGGAACCACACCGCCACCTTGTCGCCCATCCGGCCGCGGGCAAATTCCACCGTCGCAGCGCGCAGGCAGAACCGCGAGCGTTGTGCGGACACGCCAAAGATCACCCCGGTGACGATGCCCAGAAGGGCGGCCGTCGGGGCCTCACCGATCCGTTCGACAAGGGCAAGAAGGTCCATCGCGCCTCTCCGATCCCGTATGCGTTGCAGGCGCGTATGTCACGACGGGGGCAAAACCGCCTTGATTCAGATCATGCAGCCGCGGGGCGGGTGCGACCCCACCCTGCGCGGATGCACAGCGACGCCTCTCGCCAATCCGCGGAAAAGGGCGTAATGGCAGGATCATGAGAACCATGCCCCTTGCCGATGCGCGGCATTTGCCGCTGTGGCGCCGCCCCACCTCTCTTTTGTTCGCAATGGCGCTGGCCATGCCCATCGCCTTTGCCACGTGGTCGGCGCTGCTCAATAATTTCGTGGTCGAGGTGGCGCAGTTCGACGGCGCCGATATCGGGCTGCTGCACAGCGTGCGGGAAATCCCCGGCTTCCTGGCCGTGGGTGTGATCGCTGTCATCATCTTCGTGCGCGAACAGGTGCTCGGGCTGGTCTCGCTCATCCTGCTGGGCGTGGCCACGGCGGTGACCGCGTGGTTTCCCAGCCTTGGCGGCATCCTGACCATCACCATGCTCAGCTCGATCGGGTTTCATTACTATGAAACGGTGAACCAGTCGCTGCAGCTGCAATGGCTGCCGAAAGAGCGCGCGCCGCAGATGCTGGGCTGGCTGCTGGCGGCGGGGTCGGCGGCGACGCTGGTGGCCTATGTGCTGATCGTGCTGACATGGCGGGCGTTCGACCTGTCCTACAACCTGATCTACCTGGTGTCGGGCGGGATCACCGCGGTTCTGGCGGTGTTCTGCCTGCTGGCCTATCCGCAGTTCGAGGCGCCCAATCCGCAGGTCAAGAAGTTCATCCTGCGCCGGCGTTACTGGCTTTATTACGCGCTGCAGTTCATGGCCGGCGCGCGGCGGCAGATCTTCATGGTGTTCGCGGGCTTCATGATGGTCGAGAAATTCGGCTTCGACGTGCACCAGGTGACGGGGCTGTTCCTGATCAACCTGGTGATCAACATGGGGTTCGCGCCGGTGTTTGGCCGCGCGGTGGCGCGGTTCGGCGAGCGTAACACGCTGATCTTCGAATATGCCGGGCTGGTGACGGTGTTCCTGGCCTATGGCGGGATCTACTGGTTCGGCTGGGGCGTGTTGCTGGCCTCGGTCCTCTACGTGGTCGATCACATGCTGTTCGCGCTGGCGCTGGCGCTCAAGACCTATTTCCAGAAGATCGCCGATCCCGGCGATATCGCCCCCACGGCGGCCGTGGCCTTTACCATCAACCATATCGCGGCGGTGGGGCTGCCGTGGATACTGGGGCTGCTGTGGCTTGCCTCGCCCGCGGCGGTGTTCGGGCTGGCGGCGGCGATGGCGGGCACCTCGCTGCTGCTGGCGCTGATGATCCCGCGCCACCCCGAACCGGGGAACGAGACGGTGTTTTCCCGCTTTGTGGCAGCCACCCCGGCAGAATAGCGCCGTGGCACAGCACGCGAAATTCACCACAGGGTCCACCCTGCGCCACGTGGTCGTGATGACACTGACCGGGTCGCTGGGGCTGAGCTTCATGTTCCTGGTCGATTTCCTGGCGCTGTTCTGGATCAGCCGGCTGGGGCGCGAGGACCTGATCGCCGCGGTGGGCTTTGCCGCGACGATCCAGTTCTTCCTGGTCTCGATATCTATCGGGATGATGATCGCCGCCGTCGCGCTGGTCAGCCGGGCGCTGGGGCAGGGCGATCCCGACCGGGCGCAGCGCATTGCGACCTCGGCCATGATCTATGCGGTGGCGGTGCAGGGGGCGATCGCCGTGGCGGTGTTCATGCTGCGCGAGCCGCTTTTGCGCTGGTCGGGGGCCGAGGGCGCGGTGCTGGACGTGGCGGCGCATTTCCTGGGGATCACGGTGATCTCGCTGCCGCTGACCGCCCTGGCGATGAGCGGCGGCGCCGTGTTGCGGGCCGCCGGCGAGGCATGGCGCGCGATGATGGTCACCACCACCGGCGGGCTGGTGGCGCTGGTGGTCGATCCGATCCTGATCGTTGTCATGGGGCTGGGCGTGCCGGGGGCGGCGATGGCCATCGTGATCTCGCGCATGGCGATGGCCTGTGCGGGGCTTTACTGGGTGATGGGCCGCGGGCTGCTGACCCGTCCGGCGCTTTACGACCTGCGCGACATGGCGGCGCCGTTCCTGGCCATCGCGCTGCCGGCGGTGGCGACGCAGGTGTCCACCCCGTTCGGCAACTGGGTGCTGATCCGGGCGATGTCCGAACATGGCGAAAGCGCGGTGGCGGGGCTGGGCGTGGCGGCGCGGCTGCAGATCCTGGGGTTCGGCGGGATCTTTGCGCTGTCGGGCGCGATCGGCGGGATCATCGGGCAGAACCATGGCGCCGGGCTGGGCGGTCGGGTGCGGCAATCCTATCTCGACGCGCTGAAATTCTGCGCGGTCTATACCGCGGTCATCTGGGCGCTGATGCTGATCTTTGCCGATCCGCTGGCGCGCGCCTTTGGCCTTGGCGGGATGGCGGCGGATGTGGTGCACTGGTTCGCTCTGATCGGGGCGGGATCGTTCATGTTCACCGGGGCGCTGTTCGTGGCGAATGCCGCCTTCAACAACCTTGGCCGCCCGATCTGGGCCACGATGGCCAACTGGGCGCGCGACGGCGGCATGATGGCGCCCCTTGCCTTTGGCCTTGGCGCGGTATTCGCCGCGCCGGGGGTGATTGCCGGGCAGGCGCTGGCCAACGTGCTGGCGGGGGCGCTGGCGGGGTGGATCGGCTGGCGCTTTGTCAGCCGCGGGGTTGACCGCGCGGCGCACCCGGCCTAACGCCAGACCGGCCCAGGACAGGAGACGCCGCCATGCCCACATTCACCGCGCTGACCACATTGATGGGAAAGGACCGCGCCGAGGCGCTGGGCGAGGCGGTCGAACGCCTTGTGCCCGAACCCACCGGCATCGGCGTCTTCGAGATCGAGGACGATTCAGGCCTGTGGGAGGTCGCCTGCTATTTCACCGAGGCGCCCGACGAAACCGGCCTTGCCCTGCTGGCCGCCGCCCATGACGCGAAACCCTTTGCGGTATCCGAACTGCCGGAAACCGACTGGGTGGCCAAGGTCCGGCGCGAGCTGACCCCGGTCGCCGCCGGGCGGTTCTTTGTCTATGGCAGCCACGACGCCGACAAGGTGCCCGAGGGGTGCGAGCCGCTGCTGATCGAGGCGGCGATGGCGTTCGGTACCGGCCATCACGGCACCACGCTGGGCTGCCTGCGGGCGCTGGACCGGCTGGCGAATGATGGGTTCCAGGGCCGCAACGTCGTGGATATCGGCTGCGGCACCGCGGTGCTGGCGATGGCGGCGGCCCGGATCTGGCCCGACACGGTGCTGGCCAGCGATATCGACGCCGTCGCCGTCGAGGTGGCCGAGGCCAACGTCACCGCCAACGGGCTGGAGGGGCGGGTGCGCTGTATCGAGGCCACGGGGTTCGACAATCCCGAATTGCAGGCTGCCGCGCCGTTCGACCTGGTGTTCGCCAACATCCTCAAGGGGCCGCTGATCGCGCTTGCGCCGGACGTCGCCGCATATACCCGAACGGATGGGAAAGTGATTCTTTCGGGGATTCTGAACACGCAGGCGGATGAGGTAATTGCCGTTTATGCACGCCATGGCATCAATCTTGCCCAACGCGAAGAGATTGGTGAGTGGACGACGATAACGCTTGTGAAAGAAGGCTAATTCCCCGCAAAATTGGGGCGTGTTTTAGGCGCTTGCCCCATTTTTGCCACATTTCCCCGACATAAACTTCCGAAACGCTGGTGGGGGCCAGCAACGGAGTTTGAGATGGTCGAGGCTGCCACAGACTTTCACAAGCGCGTTAAGCGTATCAACAAGCAACATGCGCGCCTGTCGCATGGCTATGTCTCGGTCGTGGGCAAGGATGGGCTGATCATCGCCAAGCCCCGGCGCAAATCCGGCGGCTTCCCGCTGCGTATCATCGCGCTGATGATCCTGGTTTTCTTCGGCTTCAAGGTTTTGCTGATCTCGCAGCTTGGGCCGCAGGGCTATGCCGAGCGTGTCCAGCTTCTGCAAAGCGGCACGTCGGTCGAACAGGCCGGTGCCTATCTTCTCAAGGCCGATCCGATCAGCAGCGCGCTGGCCGACGGTATCCGCAAGCTGACGCTCTGATCGCTCTCGTTCAGGGCAGGTCCCAGCCCCCGCTCAGGTTTGAATGGCAGCACCGGGGGGGGGTAAACGGAAAAAGGCCGCGTTCCAGCCCGGAACGCGGCCTTTTCGTATCGGAACCTGTCGCGCTGTCAGGCGCGGCGTGCCACCTGGTCGATATCGCCACGGCACAGGCCGATATCGTCCAGCTCACGGTCGGTGAGGCGGGACAGGGCGTTGCGCGTTACGCGCGCGTCGTTCCAGTCGGCAAGGGCGGCGACAAGGCGCGAAAAGACGTTGCCGGCACGCGATGCGGTGCCGAAGGCGGCGGGGCGGTTGGCGTCGAAAACTGCCATTTTCGTGATCCTTCTGGTCAAATAATATGCGGATTGTGAATCCGCTGTCTGAAGCCGCACTTAGGATGGGTGATTTCACCTAACAAGACATCTTTTTTGCATAGGAGTCATGCGGCCGCTGCATGTGTCGGAAATGCGCCGAAACGCCTTGTAAAAAAGGGCTGAAACGGTTGTGGATATGTCGGTTTCAGGGCGCGAAATGGCGCAATTGAGCCTTATGTTTCGCTGCGCTGCGGCAAAGGGTCGTTTTCCGGCCTCGGCGGTTTCCCGTTGGCGTTTGTTCGCCTTTCGTGCTACTGCGTCAGAAAAGCAACAACCGGCAGGGCAGTGATGCGGATTTTAGGGATCGATCCGGGGCTTCGGAACCTCGGATGGGGTGTGATCGAGGCGCAGGGCAGCCGACTCAGCCATGTCGCCAACGGGATTCTGCATTCCGAAGGCTCCGATCTGGCCCGCCGCCTGCTGTCTCTGCACGAACAGCTGACCGATGTCCTGCACCGCTATGCCCCCGAAACCGCGGCGGTCGAACATACCTTCGTCAACAAGGACGGGGCCGGCACGCTGAAGCTGGGGCAGGCGCGGGCGATCGCGCTGCTGGTACCGGCGCAGTTCGGCATCGCGGTGGGGGAATACGCGCCCAACGCGGTGAAAAAGACGGTGGTCGGCGTGGGCCACGCGCAGAAGGGGCAGATCGACCACATGGTGCGGATGCAACTGCCCGGCGCCGATATTGCCGGGCCGGATGCGGCCGATGCGCTGGCGGTGGCGATCTGCCATGCCTATCAGGGCGCGGCCGCCACCCGGCTGGACCAGGCGGTGCGGAGGGCCAGCGCATGATCGGCAAGATCGCGGGGCGCATCGACTATCGTGCCGAAGACCACGTGCTGATCGACGTGCGCGGGGTGGGCTACCTCGTCTATTGTTCGGATCGCACATTGGCCGCGCTGCCCCCGGCGGGCGAGGCGGTGGCTCTCTATACCGACCTGCTGGTGCGCGAGGATATCCTGCAGCTTTTCGGCTTCCTGACGCTGGTGGAAAAGGAATGGCACCGCCTGCTGATGAGCGTGCAGGGCGTCGGCGCCAAGGCCTCGCTGGCCATTCTCGGCACGCTGGGGGCCGAGGGCGTCAGCCGCGCCATCGCGCTGGGCGACTGGAATGCGGTCAAGGCGGCCAGGGGGATCGGCCCGAAAACCGCGCAGCGCGTGGTGAACGAGCTGAAGGACAAGGCCCCCGGTATCATGGCGCTGGGCGGCACGATGGCCGCCGCGCTGGGCGAGGATGCGGCCGATGTGATCGAGGATGCCCCGGCAGCCCCCGCAACGTCCCGGCCCGCACCGGCCCCCCGCGGCAACGCCGCCGCCCAGTCCGAGGCGCTGTCGGCGCTGGCCAACCTCGGCTACGCCCCGGGCGAGGCCGCGGGCGCCGTTGCGCAGGCCGCCGATGACGCGCCCGGCGCCGATACCGCCACGCTGATCCGCGCGGCGCTGAAACTGCTGGCTCCGAAAGGGTAGGACGATGACGACCCCCGATCCCACCCTGCGCCCCGATCCGCTGCCCGAGGATGGCGACCGCGCCCTGCGTCCGCAGGCGCTGGACGAATTCATCGGCCAGGCCGAGGCGCGCGCGAACCTCAAGGTGTTCATCCAGTCCGCCCGCCAGCGCGGCGAGGCGATGGATCACACCCTGTTCCACGGCCCCCCCGGCCTTGGCAAGACGACGCTGGCGCAGATCATGGCCAAGGAACTGGGGGTGAATTTCCGCATGACCAGCGGCCCGGTTCTGGCCAAGGCGGGCGACCTCGCGGCGATCCTGACCAATCTGGAATCGCGCGACGTGCTGTTCATCGACGAGATTCACAGGCTCAACCCCGCGGTCGAAGAGGTGCTTTACCCCGCGCTGGAGGATTTCGAACTTGACCTCGTGATCGGCGAGGGGCCGGCCGCGCGCACCGTGCGGATCGAGCTGCAGCCCTTCACGCTGGTCGGCGCGACCACGCGGATGGGGCTGCTGACCACGCCGCTGCGCGACCGCTTCGGCATTCCGACCCGGCTGAATTTCTACACCAGGGACGAGCTGAACGAGATCGTCACCCGCAACGCCCGGCTGATGGGCGCGCCCGCCACGCCCGAGGGGGCGATGGAAATCGCCCGCCGGTCGCGCGGCACGCCCCGGATCGCCGGGCGGCTGTTGCGCCGCGTCGTCGATTTCGCCGTGGTCGAGGGCGAGGGCCGCGTGACCAAGGAGATCGCCGATCACGCGCTGACCCGGCTGGGGGTCGACGACCTTGGGCTGGACGGTGCCGACAGGCGTTATCTGCGGCTGATCGCCGAGAATTATGCCGGCGGCCCGGTGGGGATCGAAACCCTGTCGGCCGCGCTGTCGGAAAGCCGCGACAGCCTGGAAGAGGTGATCGAACCCTTCCTGCTGCAACAGGGGCTGATCCAGCGCACCCCGCGCGGCCGGATGCTGGCGCAGAAGGGCTGGACGCATCTGGGGCTTGCCGCCCCAGGGGCGCCGGGGCAGGACGACCTGTTCGGAAAGTGACCGCGCGGCTTGCACCCGGCCCGCGCCCCGCGCTATCCCGCCCGAAGCGACAGGAGGCCCGATGCAAGACGCCCGGATGACGCCCGACGAGGTCACGCAGCTTTTCACCCGCGCCGACGGGCAGTTCGCCTTTGCCCGCTGGGGCCGGCCCATCGCGCCGGTGATTTTCGGCGTCGGGGACAAGACACTCGAAACCATCAAGGGCGCGCTCGAGGCGGTGGCGGCGCTGTCGGGGCACAAGCTGGCCGAAACCGACCCCGAGCTTGGCGCCAACCTGATGGTGTTCTTCTTTCGCGACTGGGAGGAACTGCCGCAGGTGCCCAATCTCGACCGGCTGATCCCCGACCTCGGGCCGCTGGTGGCGCGGCTGCAATCGGCGGGCGCGAACCAGTATCGCGTGTTCCGCTTCGACGACCAGGGCGGCATCAAGGCGGCCTTCGTCTTCGTGCGGATGGATGGCGCATTGTCGGACCTGCCGGCGGATGTGCTGGCGCTGTCGCAGGTAGTGCAGGGGATCCTGTTGTGGTCCGACACGGCCTTTACCGACCGCTCGCCGCTGGCGGTGCTGCAGGACCGCACCATCCTGCGCCCCGATATCGCGGCGCTGATCCGCGCGGCCTATGACCCGGTTTTGCCGGTGGCGGCAAGCGATCCGTCCCACGCATTGCGGCTGCAGGCGCGGATGCAATCCGCGCCGCCCGCCTGATGCGCTGCTTCATCGGTCTGCCGCTGCCGCCCGACATCCGCGCGGAACTCAGTGATCTGCAGGCCGAGTTGCGCACCGGCCGGCCGGTGGCCGAAGAGAACCTGCACCTGACGCTGGCCTTCCTGGGCGACACGGAACTGCCCGCGCTCGAAGCGTTGCACGATGCCCTGTCCGGGATCGCCTTTGCCCCGTTCGATCTGCGGCTGGCCGGGCTCGACATGTTCGGCGGCCGCCGCCCGGCGGTCCTGTTCATCCGTGGCGATGGCGGCGATGCGCTGTCCCGGCTGCACGCGCGCGTCGTCACGGCCATCCGCGCCGCCGGGATCGACCTGCGCCGCGAACGGTTCCGCCCGCATGTCACGCTGGCCCGGTTCCGCCGCGAGATGCGCGCCGAGGAGTCCGCCAGACTGGGCGATTTCCTGGCAGCCCACGGCGATGCCGCGCTGGCGCCCTTCACGGTCGACGGTTTCACCCTTTACCGTTCCACCCTGCATCCCGACGGGCCGGTCTACGAGCGGCTTGCAGACTATCCCGCATCGGCCTAGCCTGCGCGCCATGAGCGAGCAGACCCCCAAACTCTACACCCTGCCGATCCGCGTCTATTACGAGGATACGGACATGGCCGGCATCGTCTATTACGCCAATTACCTGCGCTATATCGAGCGCGGCCGCAGCGAATGGGTGCGCGAGGTCGGGCTGGATCAGAACCGCATGAAGGACGAGGACGGCATCGTCTTCGCCGTGCGCCGGGTCGAGGCCGATTACCTTGCGCCCGCACGGCTGGACGACCGGCTGGACGTGCTGACCTGGGTCGCGGAGCGCCGCCCCGCCCGGATGGTGATGGGGCAGGAGGTGCGGCGCGGCGACCAGGTGCTGTTCCGCGCGCTGGTCACGGTGATCTGCATGACGCTGGATGGCCGCCCGGTGCGGATGCCGGTGTGGGACGACGGCTGAGCGCGCGGCCCCGCGTGCTTCATCGTTCCGCAAATACTCAATTCGCCCCGGCGGGTTTCCGCGTAATCGTTCAGATAGCGTATCCGTGATGCAGTTCCTGTTGGCTTTCCCCTTATCCATACGGTAGTTTGCGGGCAAAATGCCCGAAAAACCGGGGCACAAGCAACGAGCAGGCAGAATGGAAGCAGAAACCCTTGCACTGGCGCAGGAGATGGATTTCTCCATGTGGGCGCTTTTCGCGCGCGCCACCTTTACCGTGAAACTCGTGATGATCCTGCTGATCGTGGCCTCGTTCTGGTCATGGTCGATCATCGTGCAGAAACTGATCGCCTATCGAAAGGCGCGGGCCGAGGCGGCGGTGTTCGACCGCGCCTTCTGGTCGGGCGACCCGCTGGACGAGCTGTTCGACCAGATCGGTGCCGATCCGGGCGGCCGGTCAGAACGGGTATTCGCCGCCGGCATGATCGAATGGCGGCGCAGCCACCGGCAGGATGGCGGGCTGATCGCGGGCGCGCAGGCGCGGATCGACCGCAACATGGATGTCGCCATCGCCAAGGAAGCCGAGGATCTGCAAGGCGGGTTGTCGGTGCTGGCCACGGTCGGATCGGTTTCGCCCTTCGTCGGGCTGTTCGGCACGGTCTGGGGCATCATGCACGCCTTCATCGGCATCGCCGAGCAGCAGAACACCAACCTTGCCGTCGTCGCGCCGGGCATCGCCGAGGCGCTGCTGGCCACCGGGCTGGGCCTGCTGGCGGCCATTCCCGCGGTGATCTTCTACAACAAGCTCAGCGCCGATGCGGACCGGATCGTCGCGGGATACGAGGCGTTCGCCGACGAATTTTCCACCATCCTCAGCCGCCAGCTGGATTCCTGAGCCATGGGCGCGGGCGTCATCCAGAAGGACGGGGGCGGCGGGCATCGCCGGCGGCGGCGCGGCGGACGCGCGCGGCCGATGTCGGAAATCAACGTCACGCCCTTTGTCGACGTGATGCTGGTGCTGCTGATCATCTTCATGGTCGCCGCACCGCTGATGACGGTGGGCGTGCCGGTGGAATTGCCGAAAACCGCAGCGAACGCGCTGCCCGGTGAACAGGAAGAGCCGCTGGCCATCACCATCACCGCCGAGGGGCAGGTGATGATCCAGACCACCGAGGTGCCGCGCGACGAGCTGGTCAACCGCCTGCGCGCGATCGCGGCGGAACGCGCCAGCGACCGGGTCTTCGTGCGCGCCGACGGGGCGGTGCCCTATGCCGGCGTGGTGCAGGTGATGGGCGCGCTGAACCGGGCGGGGTTTTCCAATATCGGGCTGGTGACGGATGCCGGCGGCCCCGCGCTTGACGGGCAGGAGAACTGAGGCCCGCAATGCACGTGGGGCACATCATATCGGGGGCGGGCCATATCGGCCTGATCGGCTGGATTCTGTTCGGCGGGGCCTTCGCGCCCGCGCCGGAACCGTTCGAGGTGACCGAGGTGGCGATGATCTCGGGTGCCGAGTTCGACGCGCTGCTGCGCGGGCAGGAGCCGCCCGAAACCGCCACGCAGGTGGCGCTGCCCACCCCGCCCGACAGCGACGAGGCGCCCGCACCGGCCCCGGCGCGGCCCGAGCCGCGCCCGACGCCGCCCGCGCCCGACGTGACCGAGGCGCCGCCGCCCGATCCCGCGCCCTCGGTGCCCGAACCGGCCCCGGCGGACCCCGCCGAGGTGCAGGACGAGGTGACCGAGATCGCCCCGCCGCTGCAGGAGCAGGCGGTGCTCGCGCCCGACCTGTCCGACCGCCCCGTCCCGCGCGAGGCACCGCGCGTCGCGCCCGAGCCCGTCGCCCCGCCGCCGCCCGACGCGCAGGTGGACGACGTGGTGCGCGAAGAGGCCACGCCGCAGGAAAGCCCCGACACCCCCAGCGAGGAACAGGAGGCCACCGCCCCCGAAGAGGCCACGACCGAGATCGTGACCGAGGCCGAGGAAAAGCCCGCCGCCGCGCCCTTGCGCTCGGTCCGCCCGCGCCCGCGCCCCGACCGGCCCGCGCCGCAGGAGCAGACCCGGACCGCTGCCGCGCCCGCGCCCACGCCCGACCGGGCCGAGACATCGAGCGCGGTGGAAAACGCGCTGGCCGAGGCGCTGGGCAATGCGCAGGCCACGGGCACATCGACCGCACCCTCCGGCCCGCCGATGACCGCCGGGGAACGCGACGCGCTGCGCGTGGGCGTGCAACGCTGCTGGAACGTGGGCTCGCTGTCGTCGGACGCGCTGGGCACGACCGTCGTGGTGCGCGTCGACATGAACGAGGACGCGACGCCGGCCACCGGCTCGATCCGGCTGGTCAGCCATTCCGGCGGCACCGAGGCCTCGGCGCGGCAGGCGTTCGAGACCGCCCGGCGCGCGATCATCCGCTGCGGCGCGAACGGTTTCGACCTGCCGCGCGAGAAATACGGCCAGTGGCGCGAAATCGAAATGACCTTCGATCCCAGCAACATGAGGATCAAATGAGCGGCTGTGTCCGGGCATATCGCACCCCGCGGGATGCGGGGTGGCCGTGTTTCGCCGACGGAACGGCCGGATCGTGCTGTATGATTGAAACCAGGTTCAATCCGGGGAAAAAGAGGATCACATGATGATGCGTTACCTGACCCTCCTTGCGGCGCTGTGGCTTTGGGCCGCACCGGCGCCCGTTCTGGCCCAGGGCGGCCCGCTTCGGATCACCATCGACGAGGGGGTGATCGAACCCCTGCCATTCGCCGCGCCGGAATTCGTGGCCGAGAACGCGGCCGCCGCGCAGTTGGCGGCCGATATCGCCCGGGTGGTCGCCGCCGACCTGACCGGGACGGGGCTGTTCCGCGAGATATCGAAGGATGCCTTCATCAGCCAGATCACCAGCTTTGCCAGCCCCGTGCAGTTCGCCGACTGGCGCGCGATCAATGCGCAGGCGCTGATCACCGGCGCGGTCAGCGCGGGCAGCGACGGGCGGGTGACGGTCAAGTTCCGCCTTTACGACGTGTTCGCCGGGCAGGAGCTGGGATCGGGGCTGCAGTTCGACGGCACGCAGAACGGCTGGCGGCGGATGGCGCACAAGGTGGCCGACGCGGTCTATTCCCGCATCACCGGCGAGGCGCCCTATTTCGACAGCCGCGTGGTCTATGTCGCCGAGACCGGCCCCAAGGGCGACCGCCGGAAACGGCTGGCGGTGATGGATTACGACGGCGCCAACGTGCAATACCTGACCGACAGCAGCTCGATCGTGCTGGCGCCGCGGTTTTCGCCCACCGGCGACCGCATCCTTTATACCGGCTACGAGACCGGGTTTCCCAAGATCTACCTGCTGGACGTGGCCAGCGTGGGCCGGCGCGTGCTGGAGAACCAGCCCGGCACCATGAGCTTCAGCCCGCGGTTTTCGCCCGACGGGCAGCATGTCGTCTATTCGCTGACGCAGGGCGGCAATACCGATATCTACATGATGTCGCTGGCGGGTGGCACGCCGCAGCGGCTGACCAGCGCGCCCTCGATCGAGACCGCGCCCAGCTTCAGCCCGGACGGCACGCAGATCGTGTTCGAATCCGACCGTTCGGGCACCCAGCAGCTTTACGTGATGCCCACCGGCGGCGGAGAGCCGCGCCGCATCAGCTTCGGGCCGGGGCGCTATGGCACGCCGGTCTGGTCGCCGCGCGGCGACCTGATCGCCTTTACCAAGCAGTCCAAGGGCCGGTTCCATATCGGCGTGATGCGCACCGACGGGTCCGAGGAACGCCTGCTGACCGCCTCCTTCCTGGACGAGGGCCCGACCTGGGCGCCCAACGGCCGGGTGATCATGTTCACCCGCGAAACCCAGGGCGCGGGCGGCGAGGCGTCGCTGTATTCGGTGGATATCACGGGGCGGAACCTGAAACGCGTGCGTACCGAGGGCGGGGCGAGCGACCCGTCATGGTCGCCGTTGCAGAAATAGACGGATGCCGGAGGCGTGAGCGCGCTGCCGATTCCCATATCCGCGCGCCTGTGCTAGAAAAGGGGCAGGCAAGAACAACGATGACCGACAAACACAAGCGGGAACCCAAAATGACCTATCTTACACGGGCAGTGATGCTGACCTCGGTGCTGGCACTGGCGGCCTGCACCAATCCGGGCCGTTTCAGCGGCGGCAATGACGGCGCCCTTGGCGCCGGTGCCGGCTCTGGCGCGATCGTGCCGGGATCGGCGAACGATCCGGCCTCGCCGGCCTATTTCCAGCAGACGGTGGGCGATCGTGTCCTGTTTGCCGTCGACCAGTCGACCCTGTCGTCGCAGGCGCAGGCGGTGCTGGACGGGCAGGCGCAATGGCTGATGCAGAACACCGACTACACCGCCGTGATCGAAGGCCACGCAGACGAGCAGGGCACGCGGGAATACAACCTTGCCCTTGGCGCGCGTCGCGCCAACGCGGTGCAGGAATACCTGGTGTCGCGCGGTGTCGCGGGCAGCCGGCTGCGGGTGGTGAGCTATGGCAAGGAGCGCCCGATCGAGCTGTGTTCGGACGAGGCATGCTATGCCAAGAACCGCCGCGCGGTGACCGTGCTGGCCGCCGGGATGACGAGCTGACCGGGATCGGCAAAGCCAAGGGGGTGGGAATGCGCAAGCTTGTTTTCGCCGGGATGCTGGCCGTGATGGCGTGGCCGCTGGCCGGTCACGCGCAGCAGGCCGAGACGCTGGCCGATATCCGGCAGGAGATGACGGTTCTCTATGTCGAGATTCAGAAGCTGAAACGCGAGCTGTCCACCTCGGGCGCGCCGGGCGGCGTGGCGCAGGGCGGTTCCAGCCTGGAGCGTATCGACGCCATCGAGGCCGAGCTGCAGCGCCTGACCTCGAAAACCGAGGAGCTGGAGTTTCGCATCAACCAGGTGGTGACGGATGGCACCAACCGGATCGGCGACCTGGAGTTCCGCCTGTGCGAGCTGGAAAGCGATTGCGATATCGGCAAGCTGGGCGACACCCCGACGCTGGGCGGGGTCGAGCTGCCCTCGGCCCCCGCCGCGCCCGCGCCGGGGCCGCAGGCGCCCGGCAGCGAGGGGCCGCAGCTTGCCGTGGGCGAGCAGGCGGATTTCGACGCGGCACGCGCGGCGCTGGACGCGGGCGAGTACCAGAATGCCGCCGACCTCTTCGCGCGCTTCGCCGAGACCTATCCGGGCGGGCCGATGACCGCCGAGGCGCATCTGCGCCGCGGTGAGGCGCTGGCCCGGATGGGCGAGGACACGCAGGCGGCGCGCGCCTATCTCGAGGCGTTCAGCAGCGATCAGGACGGGGCTTTTGCCCCGCAGGCGCTGTATTCGCTGGGCGAAAAGCTGGGTGAGCTGGGCCAGACGCAGGAGGCCTGCGTGACGCTGGCCGAGGTGGGCGTGCGGTTCCCGCAGGCCGAGGCCGTCCAGCAGGCCGAACAGGCACGGGCGAGGATCGGCTGCCAGTGACATCCCTGCCCGATAGGGTCGGCGCACGGATCGAGGCGCTGATCGGGCCCGACCCGGTCACCGGGCTGGGGGTGGCGGTGTCGGGCGGCAGTGATTCCCTTGCGCTGATGTTTTGCGCGGCGGATTGGGCCGCCGGCCGGGATATCCCGTTCCGTGCCGTGACGATCGACCACGGCCTGCGCGCCGAGGCCGCCCGCGAGGCGGCCGAGGTGGCCGGTATCGCCGGGGCGCGCGGCATTGCCCACGATATCCTGCCCTGGACCGGCTGGAACGGGCAGGGCAACCTGCAGGACCAGGCGCGGCAGGCGCGCTTTGCGCTGATCGGCGACTGGGCGCAACGGGCCGGGATCGGCCATGTCGCGCTGGGCCACACCGCCGACGACCAGGCCGAAACCCTGCTGATGCGGCTGGCACGCGGCGCGGGCGTCGACGGGCTGTCGGCGATCCCGGGGCGGCGGCTGGTGCAGGGCGTCACCTTTCTGCGGCCGCTGCTCGACATCGCCCGCGCCGACCTGCGCGACTGGTTGCAGGGGCAGGGGCAGGGCTGGATCGACGACCCGTCCAACGACGACACCCGTTTCGACCGGGTCAAGGCGCGGCACGCGCTGGAGGTTCTGGCCCCGCTGGGCATCGGGCGCGCGCAGCTTGCGGTGGTGGCACAGAACATGGCCGAGGCCCGCAAGGCATTGAACTGGTATGTTTATCTGGCCGCGCGCGACATTGCCCGGCTGGATGCGGGGGACGTGGTGATCGGGCGCGCGGGCTTTCGCGCGCTGCCCGACGAGATCCAGCGCCGGATGCTGGCATATGCGCTGTGCTGGATCGGCGGTGCGCCCTATCCGCCGCGCCGCCGCCCGCTGGCGGCGCTGGTGGCCGATGCGCTGGACGGTGCGGGCGCCACGCTGCACGGCTGCCGCCTGCTGCCGGGGGGCGACGAGATCCGCCTGACGCGGGAATACCGGGCGGTGGCCGGTCTCCGGGCGCCGGTGGGGGCGCTCTGGGACGGGCGCTGGCGCTTTGTCGGGCCGGTCGGCGACGGCGGGCTGGAGATTGCCGCGCTGGGCGAGGAGGGGCTGGCACAATGCCCCGACTGGCGCGCAACCGGGCTGCCGCGCGCCTCGCTTCTGGCCTGTCCCGCGGTCTGGGAGGGCGATCGCGTGCTTGCCGCGCCGCTGGCGGGGCTGGGCAACGGGTGGCGGCAGGTTCTCGCCCGCGACGAAGAGGAATTCTTTGCCGCACTGATGATGCGCTGATTACGCATTGAAGTACCGGCGCTGATCTCTATCTTAGGTATGTGGGGCACGCGCATCGACGCGGGCCAAAGAATTTGTGGGAGATTTTCCTTGGGCAACGCGAGAAACATCGCCTTCTGGGTGGTCCTGTTCCTGCTGATCCTGGCGCTTTTCAACCTGTTCAGCGGAACGGGCGGCACGATGCAAAGCACCACGGTCAGCTATTCGGAATTCGTCCAGAGGGTCGAGAACGAAGAGGTGAGCCGCGTCACGCTGGACGGTGAGCGCGTGCGCTTTCGCGGCGAGGATGGCACCGATTACACCACGATCAAGCCCGAAGATGCCGAGATCACCCAGCTTCTGATCGACCAGGGCATTCCGGTCAGCGCCGAAAGCCAGGAACAGAGCGGGTTCCAGTCCTTTATCCTGTCGCTGCTGCCCTTCGTGCTGCTGGTGGGGATCTGGATCTATTTCATGAACCGGATGCAGGGCGGCGGCCGCGGCGGGGCCATGGGGTTCGGCAAGAGCCGCGCCAAGCTGCTGACCGAAAAGCACGGGCGCGTCACCTTCGACGACGTGGCCGGCATCGACGAGGCCAAGGACGAATTGCAGGAGATCGTGGAATTCCTGCGCAACCCGCAGAAATTCTCGCGCCTGGGCGGCAAGATCCCCAAGGGCGCGCTGCTGGTGGGCCCTCCGGGCACCGGTAAGACGCTGCTGGCGCGCGCCATCGCGGGCGAGGCGGGCGTGCCGTTCTTCACCATCTCGGGCTCGGATTTCGTGGAAATGTTCGTCGGCGTCGGCGCCAGCCGCGTGCGCGACATGTTCGAACAGGCGAAAAAGAACGCGCCCTGCATCGTCTTCATCGACGAGATCGACGCCGTGGGCCGGCACCGTGGCGCGGGCTATGGCGGCGGCAACGACGAGCGCGAACAGACGCTGAACCAGCTTCTTGTGGAAATGGACGGGTTCGAGGCGAACGAGGGTGTGATCATCATCGCCGCCACCAACCGCAAGGATGTGCTGGACCCCGCGCTGCTGCGTCCGGGCCGGTTCGACCGGCAGGTGACCGTGCCCAACCCCGATATCAAGGGCCGCGAAAAGATCCTGGGCGTTCACGCCCGCAAGACGCCGCTGGGCCCGGATGTGGATCTGCGCATCATCGCGCGCGGCACGCCCGGTTTCTCGGGTGCCGACCTGGCGAACCTGGTGAACGAGGCCGCGCTGATGGCTGCGCGCGTCGGTCGCCGCTTCGTCACGATGGAGGATTTCGAGCAGGCCAAGGACAAGGTGATGATGGGGGCCGAGCGCCGCTCGATGGTGCTGACGCCCGAGCAGAAGGAAAAGACCGCCTATCACGAGGCCGGTCACGCCGTTGTCGGGCTGGCCCTGCCGAAATGCGACCCGGTCTACAAGGCCACGATCATCCCGCGCGGCGGCGCGCTGGGCATGGTGGTCAGCCTGCCCGAGATGGACCGCCTGAACTGGCACAAGTCGGAATGCGAGCAGAAGCTGGCGATGACGATGGCCGGCAAGGCGGCCGAGATCATCAAATACGGCGCCGACGAGGTGTCGAACGGCCCGGCGGGCGATATCCAGCAGGCCAGCCAGCTTGCGCGCGCGATGGTGCTGCGCTGGGGCATGTCCGACAAGGTCGGCAATATCGACTATGCCGAGGCGCATGAGGGCTATTCCGGCCAGACGCCCGGTTTCTCGGTCTCGGCCCATACCAAGGAGCTGATCGAGGAAGAGGTCAAACGCTTCATCCAGGAGGCCTATGACAAGGCGTTCGAGATCCTGAGCGAGCGCCGGGAGGAATGGGAACGGCTGGCCGAAGGGCTGCTGGAATACGAGACCCTGACCGGCGAGGAAATCAAGCGGGTCATGCGTGGCGAGCCGCCGCAGGCGGGCGCCGACGAGGACGAGCCCGAGGACAAGGGCAACGCACCCTCGGTCACCGCGATCCCCAAGACCAAGCCCAAGGCCAAGCCCTCGGGCGGGATGGAGCCCGAGCCGACCTGATGGCGGCAGGACCACAGAAAGACTGGGATCCCGGGGCCTATGGCAGGTTCCGGGATCTGCGTTTCCGCCCGGCGCTGGACCTGTTCCAGGCGCTGCCCGACCTGCCAGCGGGCGACGTGATCGACCTGGGCTGTGGCGACGGGGTGGCGGCGGGGCTGCTGGGGCGGCTCGGGCGCGGGCTGACCGGCGTCGATGCCTCGCCGGCGATGCTTGGGCGGGCCCGCGCGGCGGGTGGCTATGACCGGCTGATCGAGGCCGATATCGCCAGTTGGGCCCCCGAAAACGGGCCTGCGCTGATCTACTCCAACGCGGTGCTGCACTGGGTAAAGGACCACGAGGCGTTGTTGCCGCGTCTGGCGGACATGCTGGTGCCCGGCGGCGTGCTGGCGGTGCAGGTGCCGCACCAGAACAACGCGCCCAGCCACCGCGTCTGGCTGAGCCTTGTGGACGAGATGTTCCCCGGCGCCCATGACACCGCAAGCGGCCCCGGCGTGCTGCTGCCGGCGGATTACCACCGCATCCTGTCGCCGCTGGGCCGGCTGAGCCTGTGGGAAACCGAATATTACCAGACCCTGCCGGCCGAAGGCGACGGCCACCCGGTGCGGCGCTTTACCGAGGCGACATTCGCCCGGCCGGTCCTGGCCTCGCTTGCGCCGGACGACCGGGCCCGCCTGATCGCCGCCTACGAGGCGGTGATGGACAAGGCCTATCCGCGCGGGCGGGACGGCACGGTGCTGTTCCCGTTCCGGCGGCTGTTCTTTACCCTGCAGGTCTGATCCGCGCGCGCGATGGCGCGGGCCACGAATGGTCATTTGATCCCGCGCGCGGGCCGGGGCAAAGTGGCGGCGTCCACGGAACGGAGACCGCCATGCCCGCCCTTATACCTACCGATTTCTCTGCCACCGTCACCTGGCTGGGCGTGGTCGAAAGCGATGACCGCACCGCGCTGATCGCCACGCCGCGCGACGCGCTGGAGCTGCGTTTCGAGGGGCTGGCGGGCTCGGTCCATGGCGGGCGCGTCCGGGCGTCCTGCAGCCGGGTCGTGGCGCAGCATCCCAGGGGCACGCCGATCGCGAACGAACGGCAGTTGTCGATCCTGTCCGAGGAAGAGCTGGCGCGGGTCGCCACGGAAATGGGGCTGGACGCGCTCGACCCCGCGCGGCTGGGCGCGTCGATCGTCATGCGCGGCTTGCCCGACCTCAGCCTGCTGCCGCCCTCGTCGCGGTTGCAGGGGCCGGACGGGGCGACGCTGGTGGTGGATATGCAGAACCGCCCCTGCCACCTGCCCGCGCGCAGCATCGAAACGGTCGAGCCGAGCAAGGGCAGGCTGTTCAAGCGGGCGGCCGACGGGCGGCGCGGCGTCACCGCCTGGGTGCAGCGCGAGGGGCGGATCGCGCTTGGCGATACCCTGCGCCTGCATATCCCCGACCAGCCCGCATGGCCGCACCTGGAGGCCGCGCGCGGGTGCTGATGCGCGCCCGCGATTTCCAAAAAGAAACACCGGCACGGTTTCCCGCCGCAACAAGCGCCGGAAATGTCGGAATTGCCGCTTTGCGTCAGCGGTGCATTCTTTATCACGGCACTTGAACGCAGGGCGCGCGGCGCGCCACACCCAGGGAAGGCATCCATGAGCTATAAATCCGACATCGAAATTGCCCGCGAAGCCAAGAAGAAGCCGATCCAGGAGATCGGCGCCCGGCTCGACATTCCCTCAGACCACCTGCTGCCCTATGGCCATGACAAGGCCAAGGTCAGCCAGGAGTTCATCAACTCGGTGCAGGGCAACGAGGACGGCAAGCTGATCCTCGTCACCGCCATCAACCCCACGCCCGCGGGCGAGGGCAAGACCACCACCACCGTGGGGCTGGGCGACGGGCTGAACCGGATCGGCAAGCGCGCGGCGATCTGCATCCGTGAGGCCAGCCTCGGCCCGTGTTTCGGGATGAAGGGCGGGGCCGCCGGCGGCGGTTACGCGCAGGTCGTGCCGATGGAAGAGATGAACCTGCATTTCACCGGCGATTTCCACGCCATCACCAGCGCCCATAACCTGCTGTCGGCGATGATCGACAACCACGTCTACTGGGGCAACGAGCTGGCCATAGACGAGCGCCGCGTGGTCTGGCGCCGGGTGCTGGACATGAACGACCGTGCGCTGCGCGACATCGTTACCAGTCTTGGCGGCGTGGCCAACGGTTTCCCGCGCCAGACCGGGTTCGACATCACCGTGGCCTCCGAGGTGATGGCGATCCTGTGCCTTGCCTCCGACCTCGACGACCTGCAGCACCGGCTGGGCGACATCATCGTGGCCTATACCCGCGACAAGCAGCCGATCACCTGCCGCGACATCAAGGCCGACGGCGCGATGACCGTGCTGCTGAAGGACGCGATGCAGCCGAACCTCGTGCAGACGCTGGAAAACAACCCCGCCTTCGTGCATGGCGGCCCGTTCGCCAATATCGCGCATGGCTGCAATTCGGTCATTGCCACGAAAACGGCGCTGAAACTGGCCGATTACGTGGTGACCGAGGCCGGGTTCGGCGCCGATCTGGGGGCCGAGAAGTTCATGAACATCAAGTGCCGCAAGGCCGGTATCGCGCCGTCGGCCGTGGTGGTGGTGGCCACGGTGCGCGCGATGAAGATGAACGGCGGCGTGGCCAAGGCCGATCTCGGGGTGGAAAATGTCGAGGCGGTGCAAAAAGGCTGCCCGAACCTTGGCCGGCATATCGAGAACGTCAAGCAGTTCGGCGTGCCGGTGGTGGTGGCGATCAACCATTTCGTCACCGACACGGAGGCCGAGATACAGGCGGTGCAGGACTACGTGACCGCGCAGGGATCGGAGGCGATCCTGTGCCAGCACTGGGCCAGGGGCTCGGAAGGGACCGAGGCGCTGGCCACCCGCGTGGCCGAGATCGCCGACAAGGGCGAGGGCAATTTCGCGCCGCTTTACGGCGACGACATGGGCCTGCTGGAAAAGGTCGAAACCATCGCCAAGCGCATCTACCGTGCCGACGAGGTGCTGGCCGATCAGAAGATCCGTAACCAGCTGAAGGAATGGGAAGAGGCCGGATACGGCAAGCTGCCGGTCTGCATGGCCAAGACCCAGTATTCCTTTACCACCGACCCCAACCGCCGCGGCGCGCCCACCGGCCATTCGGTGCCGATACGCGAGGTGCGCCTGTCGGCGGGGGCGGGTTTCGTGGTGGTGATCTGCGGCGAGATCATGACCATGCCCGGCCTGCCGCGCCAGCCCGCGGCGCAGGCGATCCACCTGAACGAACAGGGCGAGATCGAAGGGCTGTTCTGACCGGAACAGGCGGGCCGGGCGAGGCATCGGGCCCCGCCCGGCCCGGTCGCCGCCGGGCGGCTCCTGCCTCCGGCGGGAGTATTTTGGGAACGATGAAAGGCCGGGGCTTGCCCCGGGGGCGGGGATCGGTCATCACCCGCGCAAACCCGACCGAAGGAGCGATAGCGGATGTCTGCAACACTCATCGACGGAAAGGCCTTTGCGGCCACGGTGCGCGAAAAGGTGGCGGCCCATGTGGCGCGGCTGAAATCGGATCACGGGATCACGCCCGGTCTTGCCGTGGTGCTGGTGGGCGAGGACCCGGCCAGCCAGGTCTATGTCCGCTCCAAGGGCAGGCAGACCGTCGAGGCGGGGATGAACTCCTACGAGCACAAGCTGGATGCGGGCACGTCGGAGGCCGATCTTCTGGGCTTGATAGATCGCCTGAACAATGACCCGGATGTGCATGGAATCCTTGTGCAATTGCCGCTACCGAAACACCTGGACGAAGGTCTGGTGACCAACGCGATCGACCCGGCCAAGGATGTGGACGGGTTCCATATCTCGAATGTCGGGCTGCTGGGCACGGGGCAGAAAAGCATGGTGCCCTGCACGCCGCTGGGCTGCCTGATGATGCTGCGCGCCCATCACGGCGATCTGTCGGGGATGGAGGCGGTGGTGATCGGACGGTCGAACATCGTGGGCAAGCCGATGGCGCAGCTTTTGCTGGGCGACAGCTGCACGGTGACGATCGCGCATTCGCGCACCCGCGACCTGCCCGGCGTGGTGCGCCGCGCCGATATCGTTGTGGCCGCCGTGGGCCGGCCGCAAATGGTGCAGGGCGACTGGATCAGGCCCGGCGCCACGGTGATCGACGTGGGCATCAACCGTATCGACGCGCCGGAAAAGGGCGTGAACGAGGATGGCAGCGTCAGGACCCGGCTGGTCGGCGATTGCGATTTCGAAAGCTGTGCGGCGGTCGCGGGTGCGATCACCCCGGTGCCGGGCGGGGTGGGGCCGATGACCATCGCCTGCCTGCTGGCCAATACCGTCACCGCCTGTTGCCGCGCCGCCGGCCTGCCCGAGCCCGAGGGGCTGACCGCCTGATCCGGCCGCCGGGTCACATATGACGAGGATTTGTTCATCTTCCCCTTGCATGGCGGTGGTGCTTTTCATACCCACGTTGAGGTGAGAACGCACTGTTTCGTATATCGGGACGTTCTATTGTGTCTCGTGGGGTACATGCATTGGCAGGTTACGGTCTGAGCACGATCCGGTCGGGGATGACCCATCCGATTACGCTTGTCGTATGTACTGCCATCTCGCTGATCGCGGCGATGTCGGGCCCGTTCGGCACGATCGACAGCATGAGCCTTGGCAACCGCCTGATCTATTGGACGGCGGTGAGTTTCGGGACGACGCTGGTGGCCTATGCGGTGCGCGTGATCACCGCCCGCCATGTGCCGAAGGACCGGCCCTTCCTGTTCGAAGCGACCGCCACCGTCCTGATGGTGCTGGTCTGCACGCCCTATGTGGCGGCGCTGACACGGGCGCTCGATACGGAGCGCTGCGTGGCGCAGGGCTGTTTCGGCAGTATCGGATTTTACGTCGCGCTGGTCACGATCCTGATTTTCGTCGTGCGGCGGGTGATTCCCGGTTTCGAGGAATTCGTGTTCTTCGCGCGCGACGAATACGGGGACATGCGCCTTGTCACGCGCAGCCCGGTGCGCCCCGAAAGGGCCGGAAACATCCTGCGCCCGCGGCTCTACCGGCGGTTGCCCAAGGGCGAGACGGGCGATGTTCTGCACATCACCGCCAATGGCCATTTCGTCACGATCACGCTGACCGACGGGGCGCACACGATCCGTATGCGCTTCAGCGACGCGGTAACCGAGATGGACGCGGTCGAGGGGTTTTGCACCCACCGCTCGCACTGGGTGGCGCGCAGCGCGGTGACGGGGCATGGCCGCGTCGACGGCAAGCCGGTGCTGTTCCTGATCAACGGGATGGAGGTGCCGGTCAGCCGGACCTATCGCCCGGGGCTGGAAGAGGCGGGGCTGATCCCGCCGCAGGTCTAGCGCGGCATCGGCATCGGGCGCGGCGTGGGGCCGGTAAGCACGGCCAGCGCCTCGGGGCGCATCAGCCGGTCCAGCACGGTATCCGAGCTGCGCAGACCCCCGGTATAGGTGCCATAGGCGGGCAGGATCACGCGGTCGCCGTCGACCAGGAAACAGGGGCGGCTGATCGTGCGCAGGCGGGTGCGGATCGCGGCCTTGGGGTGGTAGTGGCCCGAGACCTCGCCGCTTTGGGCCGGGTCGGCGATGTGGCGAAAACAAAGCGGCGGCAGCGGCAGTTCCGCCAGATGCGTGCCGCCCAGATCGACGGGGCCGGGATCGTGGTTGCCCTCGATCCAGATCCAGCGGCGCCCGGCCTGCAGGCGGGCGATCCACAGCCGGTCGGCCTCGTCCAGCCCGTGCGCTGCGGCGGTGTCGTCGAAACTGTCGCCGAGGCAGATCACGGTCGTTGGCTGGAAGGCCGCGATATCCGTTTGCAGCCGGATCAGCGTGTCGCGGGTTTCATAGGGCGGCAGCGGGGCGCCGCCGCGCCGGGCGAAGCGTTCGGATTTGCCAAGATGCAGGTCCGAGATGCACAACAATCGCCGGTCCGGCCACCACAGCGCGCCCGAGCCGAGCGCCAGCAGCGTCTGGCCGGCAAGGGTGAAGGGATAGCCGCTGGAAGGGGCGGGGGCCTGCATTGCGGATCTCGGTCCTTTCGGTTGCGGCAACATCGGGGAAATCGGCCGGGCTGGCAAGGGCGCGGGCCGGTCAGGCCAGCCCGGCTTTTGCCAGCAGGCGTTCGGTTTCCTCGGCCAGCAATCGCTCTTGTCCTGCGCCCTGCACCGGCACCCGGCCGGGTTCCAGAAACAGCGGGGCGGACAGCGGCGACAGCCGGTCGAGCCGCACGTGGTCGATCCGCCCCCCGATGCGGTCCAGCATGTCCTCGATCCGGCCGAAATCGACCAGCCCGCGCATCGCCTCGTCGCGGGTGATGCGCAGCAGCAGGTGGCCGGGGTCGTATTTCGCCAGCGTGTCGTAAAGGATGTCCGATGAAAACGTGGCCTGCCGCCCCGATTTGCGCTGGCCCTGGAAACTGCGCTGGATCAGCCCGGCGATGGTGGCCGAGGCGCGAAAGGTGCGTTTCATCACCGCGTTGCCGGCCAGCCATGTCTCCAGCCCCGCGCGCAGGGCGGTGCGGTCGAACAGCGGCGCGGGATCGGTGACGCGTTCCAGCCCCCAGATCAGCGTCGCGTAATCGGTGGCGACAAAGCCCAGCGGGTCCAGCGCCATCTCCTCCATCCGCTTGGTCAGGATCAGGCCCAGCGTGGCCTGCGCGTTCCGGCCCGCGAAACCATAGGCGCAAAGGTGTTCGCGCCCCTCATGCGGGAAGGTTTCGATCAGCAGCCGCCCGGCCTGCGGCAGGCGCGAGATATCGCGCTGCAACGCCAGCCAGTCGGCGGTGTGGGCAGGCAGTTGGGGCCAGTCGCCTTGCGCGAACATCGCAAGGATGCGCTGGCTGAGCTGGGTGGAGGTGGCGAATTTCGTGCCGCTGAACACCGCCACTTTGGGCTCGCGCCCGGCGTTGCGGCTGACCTCGACCGTCATTTCGCGCAAGGATTCATAGCGCACCACGCGCCCGCCCATCAGGAAGGTGTCGCCGGGCGTGAGCGAGGCGGCAAACCCCTCTTCGACCTCGCCCAGCGGTGCGCCGCCGCGCCCCTTCATGCGCACCTTGAGCAGGTCGCTGTCCTGGATCGTGCCGATATTCTGCCGGATCAGTGCGGCGCTGCGCGGGTCGCGCAACTGCCATTGGCCGTCGGGGCGGCGTTGCAGCCGTTGCCATCGGTCATAGGCGCGCAGCGCGTAGCCGCCGGTGGCGCAGAAATCCAGGCAGGCGTCGAAATCGCCGCGCGGCAGACCGGCATAGGCGCCCGCGGCGGTGACCTCGGCATAAAGCGCGTCGGCATCGAACGGGCCGGCGCAGGCGGTGATCAGGATATGCTGGCACAGCACGTCCAGCGGGCCGGGACCGCGCGGTTCGCCGTCCAGATCGCGCGCTTTCGCCGCTTCGAGCGCGGCGACGCATTCCACCACCTCGAACCGGTTGGCGGGCACCAGCAGCGCCCTGGACGGCGCGTTGTAGCGGTGATTGGCCCGCCCGATACGCTGGATCAGGCGCTTGACGTTCTTGGGCGCGCCGACCTGGATCACAAGGTCCACATCGCCCCAGTCGATCCCGAGGTCGAGGCTGCCGGTGCAGACGATGGCGCGCAATTCGCCCGCGACCATCGCCTGTTCGACCTTTTCGCGCTGCCCCCGCGAGAGCGAGCCGTGATGGATGCCGACGGGCAGCCCCTCGTCATTCTGCAGCCAGAGCTTGTGAAAGAAGATCTCGGCCTGCGCGCGGGTGTTGTGAAAGATCAGCGTGGTCTTGTGGCGCCTGACCTGCTCCAGCACCGCGGGGATGGCATAGCCCGCGCCGCCGCCCGCCCAGGGTGGGGCCTGATCGGTTTGCAGCATGGAAATATCGGGATCGGGGCCGGGATCGGCCATGACGATATCGCAGGGGTCGGGGTGGCGGGCCAGCAGCCGGGCGATGGCGGCGGGGTCGTCCACCGTGGCCGACAGGCCCACGCGCCGCAGGCCGGGGGCAAGCGATTGCACGCGGGCCAGCGCCAGCATCAGCTGATCGCCGCGCTTGCTGTCGGCCAGGGCGTGAATCTCGTCGACGATGATACGTTGCAGCCCGGCGAATATGCGCGGCGCGTCCTCGTAACTGATCAGCAGGGCCAGCGATTCCGGCGTGGTCAGCAGGATATGCGGCGGGTCGGCGCGCTGGCGGCGCCGGGCGGTATAAGAGGTGTCGCCGGTGCGGTCCTCGATACGGATGGGCAGGCCCATCTCGGCGACCGGGCCGGTCAGGTTGCGCTTGATATCGGCGGCCAGCGCCTTGAGCGGGCTGACATAGATCGTGTGCAGGCCGCTATGGGGCGCGCTGGCCAGTTCGGCCAGCGTGGGCAGGAACCCCGCCATCGTCTTGCCGCCGCCGGTGGGGGCGATCAGCAGCGTCGCGGGATCGGCGGCGCGCGCCAGCATCTGCCGCTGGTGCGGGTGGATCGCCCAGTCCCGGGCGGAGAACCAGCGTTCGATCTGATCGGGCAAGTCGCGCATGGGGCAGGTGTAGCGCGGAATGCGGCAGGGGGGAACAGGGCGGGAACATCACGATTGCGCGCAACGCATGGCAGCCATCCCGCCGGAAACGGCGGGGCGCATCGTTCAAAAAGGCAAATACCAATCGCAGATGGAGCGCAGGTGATGAAAACGATCCGAAAATTCGCCACCCCCCTGACGATGGGGGCATTCCTGTTGTCGGCCGTGACCGGGGTGTTGATGTTCTTCCACCTCGATACCGGGCTGAACAAGGCCGCGCATGAATGGCTGAGCTGGGCGATGGTGGTGGGTGTCGCGCTGCATATCGGCGTCAATTACCGTGCCTTTACCCTGTATCTGAAGCGGCCGCTTGCGGTGGGCATCGTCGGCGTGTTCGCGGCGTTGCTGGCGGTGTCCTTCCTGCCGCTGGGCGGAACCGGCGGCAGCCCGATGGCCGCGATCATGCAGGGGTTGGGGCAGGCGCCGGTCGAGCGTGTCATCGCGTTGACGGGCGAGGATACGGGCGCGGGCCTGGCGCGGCTGGACGCGATCGGCATTGCGGCCGAACCCGGGCAGACCATCGCCGCGCTGGCCGGCGGCGACCGGGCGCAGCAGGCCGCGATCCTGTCGGCGATCCTTTCGGGTCAGTAACAAAAGGCCCGCGTCTTGCAGAAACGCAAGGCGCGGGCCCGTTTTCCGGCGAGCAGACCGGATTATTTCACGATATGTTCATCCTTGACGAACATGTTGCCCCAGGCGCGGTCGATCAGATCCGGGGTCATCTGGTAGGGGATGCCCTCGAAATTGCAGATCGAAATCATCTGGTCGATCAGAAAGATCGGCTGGTAGTTCGCATAGACATTGTTGATGGTCGGGTATTTCTTCTTGAGCAGGTGCACCAGCGCGGGCTCGTTCAGGGGAATCCCCTTTTTCTTGGCGACCATGGCAAAGATTTTCAGGAAGTTTTCCTGGTTCGGCCCGTCGATCTTGATCTTGTAGAAGATCCGGCGCAGCGCCGCCTGGTCGAAGATCTCGTTCGGGTGGAAGTTGGTGGAAAAGATCACCAGCGTGTCGAACGGCACCTCGAACTTCTCGCCCGATTGCAGGGCGAGGATGTCCTTGTTCTCTTCCAGCGGGACGATCCAGCGGTTGACCAGGCTTTGCGGCGGTTCGGCCTGGCGGCCAAGGTCGTCGACGATGAAGATGCCGCCGGTGGATTTCAGCTGCAAGGGCGCCTGATAGGTGCGCGCGGTGGGGTTGTAGACAAGGTCCAGCATGTCGAGCGACAATTCGCCCCCGGTGATCACCGTGGGACGTTCGCATTTGACATAGCGGGTGTCATAGCTGCGGCGCACGCGCAGCGAATTGGGATCGTCCTCTTCGGTTTCGGCGGCGGAATGCACGATCGGGTCGTAGACGGTGATGACCTGACCGGCATATTCTATGGCGCGGGGCACAAAGATCTTGTCGCCCATCGCGTCGCGGATGCCGTTGGAAATACTGGATTTACCGTTGCCCGGGGGGCCATACATCAGGATCGAGCGTCCGGCACTGACCGCAGGGCCGAGATTGTCGAGCAGGCTGTCGGGCAGCACCAGGTGGCCCATCGCGTCGGTCAGTTGCTTGCGCGTGATCTGGATGTTGCGGATCGACTGGCGCTTGACCTGTTCGCGGTAGACATCCAGCGGCACCGGCATCGGCCCGAAATATTCCGACTGGCTGAGCGCGTCGAGCGTGCGCGCCTTGCCGGCATCGGTCAGCTGGAACGCCATCTCGTTTCCGGCGGCATTGGCGTTCAGCGTGCCCGTCGCCTCAAGCAGGTTCTGGCCGCGGGCGATGTCGATCAGTTCCTGCGTCACCGCGCGGGGCAGGCAGATGGCGCGCGCCACGTCGCCGACCATGTCCAGGTTCTTGCGGAACATGGTTTTCAACAGGATGTCGCGCATCATCACGGTGGACAGCTGCATTTCCTCGATCCGCTTGGGGACGGGCGGCGGCTGCACGCCGGAGGCGGGGGGCACTTGCATGTTCATGGGGCGGTGTCCTGCTCACTCCTGTCGGCGCCGCGGAGGGGCGCCGGTGTTGGGTTTGCGGAAAACGATGCCCGGTCAAGATGGCGAAAAGATGGAAAAACCTGTGCGCCTTGTTGGCCGTTCAGGCCGCCCCGAGCGCGAGATAGATCAGCAGCGTGCCCGACAGCGACAGCCCCATCGGGAATTTCCAGCCCGCCGACCAGCTTGCCCAGTCGGGCGCAAGGCGGCGCAGGCCGCTGTGCTTGGCCGCGCGGTGGGTGACGAAGGCGGCAAGCAGGTTGGCCATGAAGATGACGATCAGCACCTGCAGGTCGGCAGCCCAGAGATAGGGGCCGGCGGCGGCCACGAACTTGGCATCGCCCGCCCCGGCAAGGCCGGCGGCATTCACCACGATGCCCGCCGCCAGCAGGATCGGCATATGCGTCAGCTGCCAGCCATAGTCGGACAGCGGCATCAGGAACGGCCCGGCCACCACGAAGAGGCCGAACAGCGTATAGACCGCGACGTTGCGGATGCGCATGGCGCGCAGGTCGGTATAGGCGACCCAGGCACAGACCGGGGCCGCCAGGAGCAGAAGAACCAGCGCGGCGATATCGGGGATGGCCATCCCGCGCGACAGCGCGGCGATCAGGGCGCCCAGATCCATCCGGGATCAGCCGTCTTCCAGCGCCCGGAGCGAGCGCACCGCCGCCTCGAAATGCTGCGGGTGGGTTTCGACCGCCTCGCGCAGCAGCGTCTTGCCGGTGGCGACGTCGCCCTGCTTGACCGCGCTCAGCCCCAGCGTGTGCAGCAGTTGCGCGCGCTCGACCTGGTCCATCGGCACGACGGGCAGGGTGTATTTGCGCTGCGCGCCACGGGCCAGGACCATGTTGTTCTTGGCGGTGAAAAGCGTGCTGTCATGCTCCAGCGCCTCGCCGAACAGGCGCTCGGCCTCGTCATACTCGCCGCGCGTCAGCTTGGAATAGCCCCAGTTGTTCAGCACGCCGCCCGGGCGCGTCGTCAGGCCCACGGCGATTTCGTAGAAACTGTCGGCCTTCTTCCACTCCTTGTTGCTGTCGGCGATCATCGCCTCGAGCCGGTAGCGTTTGAAGGTCTCGTAGGTGGGCGGCACCTTGTCGAGCGTTTCCTCGGCCTCTTTCCACTGGCCGGCGCGGATATAGGCATCGGCCAGGTCGATCTCGTCATCCTGGGTGGAATCGGCATGCTTGTTTACCTTTTCCCACGCGGTGACCGCTTCGGTGTTGCGCCGGGCCCGCACCAGCGAGCTGGCAAGCCCGCGCTGCAGGTCGATGCGTTCGGGCTTGTCGCGCGTCGCGCGGGCGAAATAGGACACCGCCTCGTTGGGGTCGGCCACGGTCAGCATGATGTCGCTGAGGTTGCTTTCGTCGATGACGTCCACATCCTGAAAGGCGCGATCGACCTTGTCCTTGTCGATGCGCTGTTCGCAGGCGGACAGGCCGAACGCCCCGGCGACGCACAGGGAAATAAGGATAGGGTGGCGCATGTTTTGCGTCCTTGTACTGCTCTTGCCTCTTACGGCACGCGGCGGATCACGTAATCGCTGCTCCCGCGGCGCACCAGTTTGTAATCTTGTTCTTTTTCGTCACCATAGTCCTGTTTTTCGTTTTTTGCTATGGCCAAGCGTAAATTATCGCGGATTGAGTCACTTTCGCCATTGTCCAGCGCATAGGCCCGGCGCAGGACCTGTTCCGCCTCGGCGGTTTTGCCCTGTTCCATCAGCACGACGCCCAGGTTGTTCCAGGTTTCCGGGATCGCCTTGTCGGTTTCGATGGCCCGGCGCAGCAGCGTTTCGGCCTGTCCCAGCCGGCCCAGCCCCAGATTGGCGGTGCCCATGCCCGACAGCACGTCGACATCGCGCGTGCCCCGTTCCAGCGCGGCGCGGCTGTATGCTTCGAGCGCGAGTTCGTATTCGCCCGCCTGCATCAGGCGGTGGCCGACCAGCAGCCCGTCCACAGCCACGGCCCCCGGTCTGGCACCGGGGGCATAGGGGCCGCGCTGCGCGCCAAGGCCGCCCGTCGAACAGGCGGCCAGGGCAAGGGTTGCGGTCAGGGCGATCCCCAGGCGGATCGGTGTCATTCAGTTGCCTGTTCTGTCCGTGTTACGGGCCCGCGGCGCCCAGCTGCGTGATCCCGTGGGCCGAGGGCCCGACAAGGATGATCAGAAGGGGTGGCACGGTGAACATCATTGTGACAAGTGTCATCTTGGTAGGCAACTTGTTTGCCTTTTCCTCGGCACGCATCACGCGCTTGTCCCGCATTTCGCCGGCATAGACGCGCAGCGCATCGGCGATCGGGGTGCCGAACGAGGTCGACTGGATCAGCACGGTCACGAAGCTGGATACGTCCATCACGCCACAGCGTTCGCCCATGTCGCGCAGCACGGTGGACTTGTCCTTGCCGGCCTTGACTTCAAAGCTGACCATCTCGAACTCGTCGGCGAGCGCGGGGAAGGAGGGGCGGATTTCCTTTGCAACGCGGATGATCGCCTGGTCGAGCGACTGGCCCGCCTCGATGCAGACCAGCATCATGTCGAGCGCGTCGGGAAACCCGTCCTGGATCTGCCCCTGGCGCTCCTGCTGGCGTTTGGAGACCCAGTATTTCGGTGCCATGTATCCCACGATGCCGGGGCCGAGAATATAGGTCAGGGTCTGCTGGGTTGTGGCGTTGTCGGAGTTGCCCATGAACATCAGGTAATAGATCACGCCGAGCACGATGCCACCGATCCCCAGCGCGAATTGCGCGAAGTGATAATAGCGGACCGAGTTGCGCGTGCGATAGCCCGCCTGCATCAGCTTCTGGCGGACGGCGGAATATTCCTCTTCGTTCTTGGGTTCGAGGAAATCCTTGTATTTCTCAAGCTTGTCCTTGGAATTGTTGGTGCGCAGGCGCTTGCCCGGCGTCACCACGACGCCGCGTTCGTTTTCCTCGCGCAGCTTTTCCAGCGGGTCCTTCTGCTGTTTGAGCAGGATCGGCAGGGTGGCCAGGATCATCATGACGCCAAGCCCGCCCACCACGATCAGCGGGCCGAATTCGCCCAGGTTGCCGGTCAGGAGATCGTTGAGTTGTTGCATGGATTGTCTCCCGTGTCAGACCTTGATGTTCACCAGCATCCTCATCACCACAAGGTTGACGAGAAGGAAGCCGCCGACGACGAAACAGGCGGGGATGAACCAGGGGTGGTCGATGACCTCGTCATAGTAATGCGGGTCAAGCAGGTTGATCGCGATCAGCGCGGCGATCGGGAAGCCGGAAAGGAACTTGCCCGACCACTGGGCCTCGGCGGTGATTGCCTTGACGCGACGGAACAGGCGGAAACGGGCGCGGATCACGCGGGCCAGGCCGGCCAGAATCTCGGCCAGGTTGCCGCCCGATTGTTGCTGGATGGTCACGGCGACGGCGAGAAAGCGCAAATCCTGCATGTCCAGCCGCTCGGCCAGGTCCTTGAGCGCTTCGCCGATATCGCGGCCATAGGCGCTTTCGTCGGCGATGATGCCGAATTCTGTCGCCAGCGGATCGGGGATCTCTTTCGAGACGATCTGGATCGCGGACGAGAACGGGTGCCCCACGCGCAGCGAGCGCACCATGAGTTCGACCGCGTCGGGCAATTGTTCCTCGATCATGCTCAGGCGTTTCTTGGCCTTGTGGTTCACCCACATGAAAACCGCGCCGACGCCCATGCCCACGGACACGATGGCCCGCACCGGGGTGCTGGTTTCGGTGCCGACGGTCAGCCCGAGAAAGGCGATGACCGACAGGCCGACCATGATCATGATAAGCTGCCTTGGCGAAAACGCGATCGCGCCCTTCTGCGCGCGGTCGGCCAGCATCGCGTAAAGCGGGATACCGCGCGAGTTCATGTGCTGGCGCATTTCCTTGCGCAGCGTCGCCATCACCTCTTCGCGGCGGTTGCCCTGTTCGAGCATTTCCAGACGGCGGTTCACACGGCTGTTGAGGCTGATCGACCGTCCGAAGACGGTCAGGTACAGGCCCTCGACAAGCACCAGGACACCTATGAAGATCAGGCCATAGATGATCGGCTCGATACTGATGGACATGCTGGTTACTCCGCTGCGATCGGTTCGAAGATGTTGGCCGGCAGGTCGTAGCCCCACAGGCGGAAGCGTTCGGAATAGTGGCTGCGCACGCCGGTGGCGGTGAAATGGCCGATGATCTTGTTCTCGGGCGTCAGGCCGACGCGCTGAAAGCGGAACACTTCCTGCATGGCGATCACGTCGCCCTCCATCCCGGTGATCTCGGTGATCGAGGTCATGCGGCGGCTGCCGTCCTGAAGGCGGCTGGCCTGCACGATCACGTTCACGGCGCTGGCGATCTGGCTGCGCACGGCCTTGATCGGCATCTCGATCCCGGCCATTGCGATCATGTTCTCCAGGCGGCTGACACCGTCGCGGGCGCTGTTGGCGTGGATCGTGGTCATCGAGCCGTCATGGCCGGTGTTCATGGCCTGCAGCATGTCGATCACTTCCTCGCCGCGGGTTTCGCCGACGATGATGCGGTCGGGGCGCATCCGCAGCGCGTTGCGCAGGCAGTCGCGCTGGGTCACCGCGCCCTTGCCCTCGACGTTGGGCGGGCGGCTTTCCATGCGGCCGACATGGGTCTGTTGCAGCTGGAGTTCGGCGGTGTCCTCGATCGTCAGGATGCGTTCGGAATCGTCGATGAACGAGGACAGCGCATTCAGCGTGGTCGTCTTGCCCGAGCCGGTCCCGCCCGACACGATGATGTTCAGCCGGCACGCCACGGCGGCCTGCAGGTAGGCGGCCATTTCCTCGGAAAACGCGCCAAAGGCCACCAGGTCGTCGATGCCCAGCTTTTCCTTCTTGAACTTACGGATGGACACCAGGCTGCCATCGACCGCGATCGGCGGCACCATCGCGTTGAAACGCGACCCGTCCGCAAGACGGGCGTCGACGTAAGGGTTCGATTCATCGACGCGGCGGCCCACGGCGCTGACGATCTTGTCGATGATGCGCTGCAGGTGGCGTTCGTCCTTGAAGGTGATGTCGGTCAACTCAAGCTTGCCGGCGCGTTCCACGAAGATGCGCTGCGGGCCGTTGACCAGGATATCGTTGACCGAGTCGTCCTTGAGCAGCGTTTCCAGCGGCCCGAGCCCGCGCACCTCGTCATAGAGTTCCTGGTTGAGGGTCGTGCGGTCCTCGCGGTTCAGCACGATGCCCTGTTCCGACAGTACCTCGGAGGCGATGGCCGAAATCTCGGTCTTGAGGTCGGTTTCGCTCGCGCTTTCGATGGCGCCGAGGTTGAGGTTGTCGAGAAGCGCGCGGTGCAGTTCCAGCTTGATCTCGCCCAGGCGCTCCTTGCGCTTGCGTTCCTTGTCGGCCGGGCCCGCCTGCGCGGCGACCTTGGGGGCCGGTTTGCGGGTGACCGCGGGTTTGGGGGCGGCGGCACCGGCTGCGGCGGGGGCCTTTGCCGGGCCGGGGGCCTTGGGCGCGGGGGCGGCAGGGCGTGCGCCGGCGGCGGCCGGGGCAGGGGCGTTGGGTTTCTTGTAGCGCGAAAACATGCGTCAGATCCTCGGGTCGGTCAGGCGGCTGCCTCGGTTTCGCTCTGGCCCAGCTCGTGCAGGCTCTGGGCCAGTTTGGCGATTTCCTTGCGCAGCACGTTCTTGGGGGCGCTCAGTGCAAGCGGCTGGCCGTGGTCGGCGCCTTGGGTCACCTGCCGGCCGCCATCGGGCATCAGCAGTTCGATCGAGATGCCAAGGCTTTCGGCCATGCGCTTGACGCGGCTCTTGCCGTTCAGGTCGGTGAATTTCGGCGAGCGGTTCAGGACGAAGCGCAGCTTTTCGAAGGGCATGTCCTCGGATTGCAGCAGCCGCTTGAAGCGCAGCGTGTTCTGGGCCGAGCGCATGTCGAGCTCGATCATGGCCAGATAGATATGCGCCATGCTCAGCACCGTTTCGCTCCACTGGACCAGCGTGTGCGGCATGTCGATCAGCACGTAGTCGTAATGATGCGACGCCTGTTCGATGATGCGGCGGATATCGTCCGAGGTCAGCAGGTCGAGCGGGATCATCTCGGAGGGTGAGGTAAGCACCTGCAGGCTGTCCTCGTAGCCGACCATCGCCGAGTTGAAGCTTTCGCCATCCATCGACTCGGTGTCGGACAGAAGCTCGAACACCGCCTCGCGGCGGGGCAGGTCCAGGTAGGTCGCGGCAGAGCCGTATTGCAGGTCGAAATCGAGCAGGCAGACCTTGGGCGGGGTTTCGCCCTTCTTGGCGACCTGCGTCAGTTCCCACGCCAGGTTGACGGCCATGGTGGTGGCGCCGCAGCCGCCGGCCAGCCCGTGCACGGCCATCACCACGCCCTCGCGCGAGGACCCCGAGAAACGGGTCGTGCGCGGCTCGGCTGTTTCTTCGGCATATCCCTCATAGGAGTCGGGCGCGGGCGCGCGCAGACGGTCGATCGCCGCCTGAAGCTCAAGTTCGGGCAGCGGGTAGGGCACGAATTCGTCCGCGCCCTGGCGCAGCAGCTGGTGCAGGGCGGCGGGGCTGACATCCTCGGCGATCAGGATCACCTTGACGTCGTTCGCCTTGGCGCGCGTGATGATCTCGCCCAGCATGACGAGGTTTTCCTCGTCCTCGGCATCGACGGCCAGCGCCACGAATTCCAGGTTTTCGGCCTCGGGCTGACCGAAAAAGGCAAGTGCTTCGGCAAATCCCAGATCGCCCCAGGTTTCGCCCATGGCGGTTTCCATGTCCTCGATAAGAAGGTCGAAATTCTGGACGTCCCTGCTGATCGTGCAGGCCAGGATCGGGTTCGATTCCGGCTGAAGTTGCGCGTTACTCGTCATTTGCCTCACATCCTTATTGTCGGGTCCAGTTGAGGCGCAGCCGAAAAAGACCGACTCCCCAGGTGTCCCGTGCCCGAGTCGTCGGGGCCGCTTATCTCTCAGCAGGCAAGATGCGAGCGAATATGGGCGACATTACGGCCAAAAGATCGAAATTGTGCGTTATCTTTTGACGATAACAAAAGGCGGGCTGAATTGTTCAGCCCGCCGCGCAGTTTGTTGTTTTGTTTATGGTTATTGATCGGTGGCCAGGTCGGAGCCCTGGATGCCGGACAACCCGGTGCGGGCGGTCGCGCTCTGCACGTATTCGCGGTAGATGATTTCGGCGTATTTGCCGTCCATCACCGTCGGATGGCGCCCGATAAAGCCCGAAACCTCGGTCACGGTCCGGCGGTTGCGGCGCTCGCGGCCCTCGGTCACGACCAGCGGCTGCGTCTCGCCATAGCTGACCACCGCCTCAAGCCGGCTGCGGCTGATCCCGAGCGTGGAAAGGTACTGTACCACCGCCTGCGCGCGGCGCATCCCGAGACGCTTGTTATAGGCGTTCGATCCCACCTTGTCGGTATGGCCGTAGACGCGGAACCGCACCTCGGGGAACTGGCGGATCCAGTCGGCCTGGCGGCGCAGGATCGCGCGGGCGTTTTCATCCAGCGCGGTCGAGTTGAACTCGAAATTCACCATCGACGGCACTTCGCGGGCGAAGCGTTGCGAAAGGCTGACGATATAGCTTTTCTCGCCGTTCTGGATCTGGATGTTGTTCATCGTCGCGTTGCCGAAATCGGCATCGTTATGCAGGATGCCCGCCTCGCGCCAGAAGCTCGAATTCTGCACGGTGCTCTCGCTGCAGGCGGTGAGGGCCACAAGGCCGGTAAGTGCGAGGTATCTGTACATCTGCCTTGTCCCCTCTCAGTCCATCACGTAGCCGTAGGAGCCTTTGAAATCCTGCTTGGCCACTTCGCCCGCAGCCCCCCTGAGCTGGCGCTGGCCGCCGCTGTTGTCCTGCACGCGACCGTAAAGGAACAGGTCCTTTTCCGACGGCGGCCTGACCCGGTCGGTCGGCAGGCTCAGCGCCTCGCCGCGGGTGGGCGTGACCAGATGTGCGGTGATGATGATCACCAGTTCGGATTGCGACCGCTGGTATTCGGCACTGCGGAACAGCGCGCCCAGGATCGGGATATCGCCCAGCCATGGCACCTGGCCGTTCAGGTCGCGGAAATCGTCCTTGAGCAGCCCGGCGATGGCAAAGCTTTCGCCGTCGCGCAGCTCGACCGTGGTCGAGGTTTCGCGGCGCTTGAAGGCGTCGATGCGAAAGGCGTTGAAATCGACGCCGCGGGTCGGATCGATTTCCGAAACGGCGGCTTCGAGTTCCAGGTTGATCAGCTTGTCGTCCAGCACGCGCGGGATAAAGTTCAGCTCGATCCCGAAGGGCTTGAACTCGACCGACACGCGGCCATCGCCCTGGCCGATGGGCACGGGATATTCGCCGCCGGCCAGGAACTTGGCCTCCTGGCCCGAAAGGGCGGTCAGGTTCGGCTCGGCCAGCGTGCGGATGACGCCCTTGCTTTCAAGGGCTTCCAGCAACACGCCCACCTCGACGGAACCGGCGTTGAAGCCGAAAAGCATGGTGCCGTTATTCGCGGTCGTGCCGGGGATGTTGCCCACGAGCGAGTTCTGCTGCCCGGAAAGGTTGCCCGCGGTGTTGGTCCCGCCGGAAACGCCCAGGTCGCCGCTCAGCGTGTTGCCCTGCAGCGCCAGCGAGGCGCTCAGCGATTTGGATACGTTGCGCTCCATTTCGGCGAAACGGACCTTGAGCATGACCTGCTGCACGCCGCCCACCGACATCAGGTTCGACACCCGTTCGGGGGCATAGCGTTCGGCCAGTTCCAGTACGCGGTCCATCTTGCTGATGCTCGACACGGTGCCCGACAGCACGATGCCGTCATTGGCGGTGCGCACTTCGATATTCTCTCCCGGCATGATCTGCCGGACGCGTTCCTTGAATTCGGACACGTCTGCGGCCACGCGCACGTCCACGTTGGTGATCAACTGGCCGTTGGCGTCGAATATCGACAGCGTGGTCAGGCCCGGCGATTTGCCCAGGACATAGATCGTGCGATCGCTGAGCGACGAGATATCGGCGATCGAGGGGTTCGCGATGCTGAGTTCCGCGAAGGGCATTTCGCTTTCCACCACGACGGCGCGGTTCATCGGAACGTTCAGGTCGGTTTCGGTGCCGCGCGTGACCACGCGGATCGTTTCTGCAAGGGCCGGTCCGGTCATGGCCAGCGGCATGGCCGCAAGCGCAAGGCCGGTCACGGCCGCCTTGAAAAGCTTTTCGATTGTCATGTGACCTGCCTCTCCGATCACGCCTCGTTTATATGGCCTTTTCGGCCTTATTGGGGGCGACCATGCACGAAGTGCGGTTTTTTTGCAAGAATCAAGCTGTTCCGCATGAAAACTCATGTGGATATGTGGCAACAGCCAAACAGATCGCGGGCGGCCGGTTGCCCGGCCGCCCGCGTCGCACACCCGTTGCCGGGGGTCATCAGTTCGTGCAGGGGATCGGAATTTCCACCACCTCGGCGCCACGGCGGGTGCGGATGGTGCAGACCTCTTTCTTTGCCTCTTGCTCCACCACCGGCGCGGCGGCAAGACCCAGCAGCTTGGCCTGGTCGATCTCGATCGCCTCGCTGACGGTGTCGTCATCGGTGCCGACAAGGGCCAGCGACAACCGGCCGGTGGTCTGCGCGAGCGCAAGGCTGGCCACCTGTTCGGGGCGCACGGCCACGGTGACGGTGCGCGCGATGGTGGCCGAGGTGTTTTCGCTGTTGGCCGACTGGTCGATCGCTATGACGTTGACGCCGGTTTCGATCAGCTTGGTCACTTCATCGGTATTGCTGGCGCCGGGGCGGTTGACCCGGCCGGTCCAGTAGACATCGACGCGGTGCCCCGGCATCAGGAAGCCCGAAACGCCGCTGGCCACGTCGACCTTGATCGCAAAGGCCCGCATCCCGCGTTCCAGGCGCGAGGTGATGCCGGCATCCTGTCCCGGCTCGGTCACCTTGAGGGCCAGGATCGCCTCGTCCTTTTCCATGCTGCGCAGAACGGTGCGCAGCTCGTCGGAATTGGCGGGGAACAGGGCCTCTGCCTTGGTGAAGGCACCTTCGGGGATGGCGCTCTCGGGCCAGCGGACCTCGCGCACATCCTCGGGGGTCAGCAACTCACCGTATTTGAGCGGGCGCTGCGCCACGTAGACGGGGATGGTTTTCACCAACTGCTCTTTCATGGCGTTCGCGGCGTCCAGCTTGGCCTGGTAGCTTGCGATGTAGTTCTGGGCCATGTAGACCGCGAAACCGGCAAGGGCGAGGCCGGCGATCAGGACCAATCCAAAGACTGCTCGCATGTTCTTTCCTCATTACGTTGTGGCTGCGATGCGGGGTGCCTCGCGTTGCCTGGTTTCGTCATCTGCCGGCCGGGCCGGCAACGGATCAGTCGCCGACCTGTGTCGGGATAGCGTCTGCCGTGTTCTGCGCCAGCAGATTGGTCTGGTCGTTGATCCCGATATAGGCGATGGTCGCCAGCCCCACGACGGCTGCGGTCAGGATGACCCAGTCGACGGTGACGGCGCCCGAGTCATCGCCCAGAAAGCGCTTTGCAAGTTTCAACATCCTCATCCTCCGTGGGATCGTCCCGTGTCTTTGGCCTGTCATCGTCGTGCGGGCGGTACTCTCAATCCGGCCGGTCGACCCAGGTTACGCCTTTGTATGACATGGGATTTGGGCAGAAATTTGGTGGTGACGGATCGAAATGCGGGAAAATGTCAGGGGTTTCACGACATTTCCAAGCAAAGGGGCCGCCTGCAAATACAGACGGCCCGCTTTCGATTCCGGTGGGTTGCGGCGCAGGGCGCCTGCTACCCTTACGGGGTGTAGACGGGCACGGTGGTGCCGATCTCTTCAGCGGTGGCGCCGGCCAGCGATGCTGCATTCTCGTTGATGGCGCCAAAGGCCACGATTGCCAGGCCAACCACGGCTGCGGTCAGCACGACCCAGTCCACCGTCACGGCGCCGTCTTCGTCTTTGCGGAAGTTCTTGAAGAATTTGATCATGGTTCGTCCCTCCAAAGGATCAGGTTACTCAGTCAGGTTCACTACCGTGACGGCGATGTTGTCGGGCGTTACTCTCATCCGGCCCGTCGCCGCGTTGGTATGGCGACAATTAGCCAATGGAATGCGGCATGATTTGGGCGGCATTCGCACGATTTTGGAGACCTGCCGGCGGATAGACGATTTTTTGGTTAATATATTGAAAATAAACGATAAAAAAATATGGAAAATTAAAGCTGCATCTGAACCCATGCCGGATTTGCAACGGTTCGGGGGCGAATCGCACGCGGTAAACTGGTTTTTTCGCATTGATTCTGCGAATGTTTCGTTAACGAGCAGCGATAAAGCGGCAGGTTAGGAAAATGCACCGCGTATGGATTCTGGCTGGCATGATGGCCCTTGCCGGGGCAGGGGGCGTTCTGGCCGAGGCGCCGACGCCCTTTCCCGAGTTCACCTTCAAACGCATCACCCCGCCGAAACCGGGCGAGCGGCCGGTGCTGCCGCAGATCGAGCCGCAGGCCGAGCCCGCCGCGAAACCCGCGGCCCCGGCCGATCCGGGCGTGCCCGTCGCCGCGCGCTATGGCTGGTTCTGGGAGGCGATCTCGCCGGGGATCGAGGATACCGGCCCCGCCCGGCTGGAGCCCGCGCTGACCAGCCTGTCGAACCCGCCCGACGGGCAGGGCGTATCCGCGCCCCGGCTCAGCGACCTGCTGCGCATCGCGCGCGAACAAAAGGCGCCGCTGTTGCTGAACACGGTGGGCACGGGCGTATCGCCGGCGCTGGTGCTGGCGGTGATCTCGGTCGAATCCGGGGGCAGGGCGGATGCGGTCAGCGGCGCGGGCGCGCAGGGGCTGATGCAGCTGATCCCGGCCACGGCCCAACGGTTCGGCGTGGCCGACAGCATGGACCCGGACCAGAACATCAGGGGCGGGGTTGCCTATCTCGACTGGCTGCTGGGCGAGTTCCAGGGCGATGCCATCCTGGCGCTGGCGGCCTATAACGCGGGCGAGAACGCGGTGAAAAAGCATTCGGGCGTTCCGCCCTTCGCCGAGACCCGCGATTACGTGCCCAAGGTGCTGGCCGCCTTCGCCGTGGCCCGCGCGCTGTGCAAGACCCCGCCTCAGCTGATCTCGGACGGCTGCGTGTTCAACCTCGGCTCATGAAAAAGGGCCGCGCTGGTGCGCGGCCCTTGTGCCCCGTGGTTTGCGCGGGCGGCTCAGACGATGGTCGCCTCGGTCGCGGCGATGATATCCTCGCGGCTGACGCCGGGGGCGCATTCGACGATATGCAGCCCCTTGTGGGTCACGTCGAGCACGCCGAGATTGGTGATGATCCGATCGACCACCGCCTTGCCGGTCAGCGGCAGGGTGCACGCCTTCAGCACCTTCGACTCGCCCGCCTTGTTGGTGTGGTCCATCACCACCACCACGCGGCCGACACCGGCCACAAGGTCCATCGCGCCGCCCATGCCCTTGACCAGCTTGCCGGGGATCATCCAGTTGGCCAGGTCGCCCTCTTCGCTGACCTCCATCGCGCCCAGGATCGCCATGGCGATCTTGCCGCCGCGGATCATGCCGAAACTGGTGGCGCTGTCGAAATAGACCGAATGCGGCAGTTCGGTGATCGTCTGCTTGCCGGCGTTGATCAGGTCGGGGTCTTCGTCGCCCTCGTAGGGGAACGGGCCCATGCCCAGCATCCCGTTCTCCGATTGCAGCGTCACCTCGACGCCCTCGGGGATGTAGTTCGACACCAGCGTCGGAATCCCGATCCCGAGGTTGACATACATGCCGTCTTCCAGTTCCCGTGCCGCGCGCGCGGCCATCTCGTTGCGATCCCAGGGCATCAGGCTTCCTCCCTCTTGCGAACGGTGCGCTGTTCGATGCGTTTCTCGTGCTCGCCCTGGATCAGGCGATGCACATAGATGCCCGGCAGGTGGATGGCGTCGGCGTCCAGCTCGCCCGGTTCGACGATTTCCTCGACCTCCATCACGCAGATCTTGCCGCACATGGCCGCCGGCGGGTTGAAGTTGCGCGCGGTCTTGCGGAAGATCGCGTTGCCGGTGGTGTCGGCCTTCCATGCCTTGACGATGCTGAGGTCGGCGAAGATCCCGCGCTCCAGGATGTAATCCACGCCGTCGAAAGTCTTGACCTCCTTGCCCTCGGCGATCTGCGTGCCCACGCCGGTCTTGGTGTAGAAACCGGGGATGCCCGCGCCGCCGGCGCGCATCCGTTCCGCCAAGGTGCCCTGCGGGTTGAATTCCAGCTCCAGCTCACCCGACAGGTATTGGCGCATGAATTCGGCGTTCTCGCCCACGTAGGACGACATCATGCGCTTGACCTGGCGGGTCGCCAGCAGTTTGCCCAGGCCGAAATCGTCGACACCGGCATTGTTCGAGGCCACGGTCAGGTTCTGGACGCCGCTGTCGACGATGGCGTCGATCAGCAGTTCGGGAATGCCGCACAGGCCGAACCCCCCGGCCGCGATCAGCATCCCGTCATGCAGGACGCCGTCCAGCGCCGCCGCGGCCGAGCTATAGACTTTCTTCATTCCTGTCTCCCTCAATCCGGTATGCTCCGGTCTTGCCGGGAGACAGGCACAGAGTCAACGCGATCCTCGGCCGGCCGGCCGAATTCGCAGCGGCGGGGAAGGGGCGGAACCGCCCCGGATCAGATGATCCGCACCTGCGTTCCGACCGGCGCGCGGTCGAACAGGTCGGCGATCATCTCGTTGTAAAGGCCGATACACCCGTCCGACGACCGCCGCCCGATCTTGCGCGTGTCATGGGTGCCGTGGATCAGGTAGGCGGGCCAGGACAGGTACATCGCATGTGTGCCCAGCGGGTTGTCGGGGCCCGGCGGCATATAGCGCACGTCCATGCCGCGCTCGATCATGCTGGGCGTCGGTGTCCAGTCGGGGCCGACCTTCTTGCGCACGATGCGGGTATAGCCGCGTTTCGTCAGCTCGTCGCTCATCGGGACAGAGGTGGGATAGACGCGGTAGTCGGTGTCGTCCGCGTTCCAGAAATGCAGCGCGCGCGACACCGTGTCGGCCACGATCGCGCCCTTGCCCAGCGTGTCGAAATGATCGCGCCAGTCCTGCGCCGAAAAGCTTGATACGTTGTGGCGCACGCCGGGCTGCCCCTGCCGGCCGTCCGGCGCGGGCTCCGCCCGCAGCACCGCGGGGGCAAGCAGCGCCGCGCCCCCTGCCAGCAACATCGCGCGCCGCGTTACGATTTTTCCTGCCATTTGCCTGTCCTCTCGACCACCTGCCGTTTCGGCAAGTGATCGGTCAGGCGGGCGAAAATGGCCAATCAACATGGCTCACGGCTGCGTGTGTCCGGGCTCAGGCCTTGCGGGCGGTCTTTTTCGCGGCGGTTTTCCGTTTGCCGCCCTTCTTCGCGGCTTTTTCCGCGATCAGTTCCAGCGCCTGTTCCATCGTCACGCTGTCGGGCGCGGTGTCCTTGGGCAGGGTCGCGTTGATCTTGCCCCATTTGACATACGGGCCATAGCGCCCGTCCATCACGTTCACCGGGCCGCCCTCTTCGGGGTGGTCGCCCAGTTCCTTCAGCGCCTTGGCCGCGGCGCGGCCGCGCCCGCCGGGATTGGCGCGCTTTTCCGCCAGCAGCTCGACCGCGCGGTTCATGCCGATCTCGAACACGTCGGCGGGGTCTTTCAGGTTGGCATAGACGGGCTTGGCCTCGTCCGGCAACTGGTGAGCGACATAGGGCCCGTAGCGGCCGAAATTGGCGGTGATGGCGCCGCCCTCGGGGTGTTCGCCCACGACGCGCGGCAGGCTGAGCAGCGTCAGCGCCTTTTCCAGCGTCATCTCGTCGGCCTGCCAGCCCTTGGGCAGGCTGGCGCGGTCGGGCTTCTTGTTCTCTTCCGTCGCCTCGCCGCGCTGCACATAGGGCCCGAACCGGCCCGAGCGCAGGCTGATCTCGTTGCCGTGCTCGTCCTCGCCCAGCACCCGGTCGCCCGACTCGGCCGCGTCGCCGCCGATGGGGCGGGTATAGCGGCATTCGGGATAGCGCGAGCAGCCCACGAACCCGCCGGTGCGCGAGGTTTTCAGGTGCAGCTGCCCCTCGCCGCACAGCGGGCAGGCGCGCGGGTCGCCGCCATCCTCGCGCGGGGGATAGAGGGTGGGGGCCAGCGCGTCGTCCAGCACGTCCAGCACCTCGGTGATCCGCAATTCGGAGGTTTCCGAAATCGCGGCCGAGAAATCGCGCCAGAACTGGGCCAGCAGTTCCTTGTAATCGGTATGCCCGGCGCTGACCTCGTCCAGCTCGTCCTCGAGCGCGGCGGTGAAATCGTATTCCACGTAGCGGCGGAAGAAATTGGTCAGGAACACCGTGACGATCCGGCCCTTGTCCTCGGGGATCAGGCGGTTCTGTTCCTTGCGCACGTATTCGCGGTCCTGGATCGTGGTGACGATCGAGGCATAGGTCGAGGGCCGGCCGATGCCCAGCTCTTCCATCTTCTTGACCAGCGTCGCCTCGGTATAGCGGGGCGGCGGCTGGGTGAAATGCTGGTCCGGCGTGACCTGGCGCTTCTCGGCCTTTTCGCCCTGCATGATCTGGGGCAGGCGCTTGTCGTCGTCATCGACCACGCTGTCGTCGCGCCCTTCTTCGTAGACGCGCAGGAACCCGTCGAACAGCACCACCTGCCCGGTGGCCCGCAGGCCCACCTGGCCGTCGCCGCTGGCGATATCCACCGTGGTGCGTTCCAGCCGCGCGGCCTCCATCTGGCAGGCGATGGTGCGTTTCCAGATCAGGTCGTACAGCTTGCGCTGGTCGGGGTCCGACAGTTTCAGCGCGGCGGCATCCTTTGTCATCACGGTGGGCCGGATGCATTCATGCGCTTCCTGCGCATTCTTGGCCTTGTTCTTGTACATGCGCGGGCTGGCGGGGACATAATCCGCGCCATAGCGGTCGGCGATGGCGTCGCGGGTGGCGTGCACCGCCTCGGGCGCCATGTCGATCCCGTCGGTCCGCATATAGGTGATGTGCCCCGCCTCGTAGAGCCGTTGCGCCGCGCTCATGGTCTGACGCGCGCCCATGCCGAACTTGCGGCTGGCCTCTTGCTGGAGCGTCGAGGTCATGAAGGGCGCGGCGGGGTTGCGGCTGGCCGGTTTCGCCTCGACCGAGGAAACGGTCAGGTCGCGGCTGGTGATCGCCTGCACGGCCAGTTCGGCCTGCGTTTCGTTCGAGATATCGTATTTGTCGAGCTTTTTGCCCGCCAGCACGGTCAGCCGCGCCTCGTATTCCTGGCCGCGCGGGGTGGCCAGCAGGGCCTTGACCGTCCAGTATTCGCGGGGCCTGAACGCCTCGATCTCCATCTCGCGCTCGACGATCAGGCGCAGGCAGACCGATTGCACCCGGCCCGCGCTGCGCGCGCCGGGCAGCTTGCGCCACAAGACCGGGCTGAGGTTGAAACCGACAAGGTAATCCAGCGCGCGGCGTGCCAGATACGCCTCGACCAGCGGCGCGTCGATCTCGCGCGGGTTCTGCATCGCCTCGGTCACCGCCGCCTTGGTGATGGCGTTGAAGGTGACGCGGCGCACATCGGTGTCCTTCCTGATGGCGCGGCGTTTGGTCAGCGCCTCTTTCAGGTGCCAGCTGATCGCCTCGCCCTCGCGGTCGGGGTCGGTGGCGAGGATCAGCGCGTTGTCGGATTTCAGCGCCTCGGCGATGGCGCGGACATGTTTCTGGCTGTCGCTGCCCACCTCCCATTTCATGTCGAAATCGTGTTCGGGGTCGACCGACCCGTCCTTGGGCGGCAGGTCGCGGACATGGCCGTAGGACGCCAGAACCGTGTAGTCCGAGCCCAGATACTTGTTGATTGTCTTGGCCTTGGCAGGGGATTCGACAACAACGACGGGCATGTGGATTCCTTTCGACTCGGCACGGGGGCTGTGGCGGCGGACCATGTGGGGTGCATGCGTTGTTTGTCAATGCGCCGTATCGGGGCATTGCCTGCGGGCCGGTCGATATCGGGGGGAATGGCGGCGTTCGGTGCCCACGCAACCGGGGTTGCCTGCCGATCATGCAGCGACGGCAAACCGGAAGTGGCCGCCCGCCCGCGCAAGAAGTGTGAAACCGGGGCGGTTTGTCGCCCGTGCAGGGGCGCCGCACCCGGAAACGTAAGCCACCCGCACAAAGGGGCACCGCGTGCCGCCCGCCCTCAGTTGGTGCGCGCCAGCAGCCCGCCGGGATGGCGCACGATCCTGCCCTCAAGCTCCAGGTCGGTCAGCGCGGGGGCCACCGTGCGGGCGGGGGCCTTCAGGTCGCGGATAAGCTGATCCTCGGCCAGCGGCGAGGGGCCCAGCCGGTTCAGGATCTCGCCATGCAGGGCGGCGGTTTCGCGCAGGCTGCGCTTTTCCGGCGGGGGCGCGGGGATCTCGGCCGTCGCCGGCGCGGGGTCGGGCGTCGCTTGCGGGGTTTCGCGCACCGGCAATGCCTCGATCACGTCCTCGGCGCGGCGCACCAGCGTGGCGCCGTCGCGGATCAGCATGTTGCACCCCGCCGCGCGCGCATCGAAGGGGTGGCCGGGCACCGCCAGCACCTCGCGCCCCTGGTCCAGCGCGTCGCGCGCGGTGATCAGGCTGCCGGATTTCGCCGCCGCCTCGACCACCACGACGGCGCGGGCGAGGCCCGAGATCAGCCGGTTGCGGCGCGGGAAATGCCGGGCCTGCGGGGGCAGGCCCATCGGTTGCTCGGACAGGCGCAGGCCCCTGGCGGCGATATCTTCGGCCAGCCGGGTGTTTTCCGCCGGATAGATCGTGTCGACCCCGCCGGCCATCACCGCGATCGTGCCGGTGTCGAGCGTGGCCAGATGCACCGCCGTGTCGATGCCGCGCGCAAGGCCCGACACGGTGACGAAGCTCTGCCTGCCAAGGTCGGTCGCCAGCGCGCGCGCCATCCGCGTGCCCAGCGACGAGGCGTTGCGCGCGCCCACCATGGCGATCCGGTCGCGGTCCAGCAGGCCGGTATCGCCCATGGCCCAGAGGATCGGCGGCGGGTCCGAGAGATCGAGAAGGGATGCGGGGTAGTCGGGCGTGCCGATGCAGATCATGCACGCGCCGGCGGACTGCGCCTTGCGCAGCTCGGCCTGTGCAACGCCGGGCGGGCAGGGGGTGTAGTCGTCGACCCCGGCTGCGCGGGCGACATCGGGCAGGGCGTCCAGTGCGCCACCGGCAGAGCCGTGTTCGCGCATCAGCCGGTAGAATGTCGATGGCCCGACGCGGCGGGATCGCAAGAGGCGAAGCCACGACACCCGCTCATCTTCCGTGGTGGGTGGGAGTGGGGGGTGAGTGGAAGGATGAAACTCCTGTGGCATCGCAACCTCGCCGTCTTGCTGGAATCATCTCTAGCGCACGGCTGGTTAACGCCCGGTAAACCCCGGCGGGGCGCGTGTGAAACCGCGCGGTTTTCAGGCGATACCGCGCGGTTGCGGGCGCATCAGGCGCCTGCGCCGCCCACCGTCAGCCCGCCGATCATCACCGTCGGCTGACCCACGCCCACCGGCACCCATTGCCCGGCCTTGCCGCAATTGCCCATGCCGGGATCGAGCGCCATGTCGTTCCCCAGCGCGCGGATCTGTTGCAGCGCGGTGGCGCCGTCGCCGATCAGCGTCGCGCCCTTGACCGGGGCGCCTATCTTGCCGTTCTTCACGCGATAGGCCTCGGTGCAGGAGAACACGAACTTGCCGTTGGTGATATCGACCTGCCCGCCGCCGAAGCCCACGGCATAGATACCGTCCTTCAGGTCCGCCACGATATCGCCGGGATCGGCGTCGCCGCCCAGCATGTAGGTATTGGTCATGCGCGGCATCGGCGCGTGGGCATAGGATTCGCGCCTCCCGTTGCCGGTGGGTTCGACCCCCATCAGGCGGGCGTTCTGGCGATCCTGCATGAAGCCCACCAGGATACCGTCCTCGATCAGCACGTTGCGGCGCGAGGGCGTGCCCTCGTCGTCGAAGGTGATCGAGCCGCGCCGGTCGGGGATGGTGCCATCGTCCAGCACCGTCACGCCGGGGGCGGCGACGCGCTGGCCCATCAGCCCGGCGAAGGCCGAGCTGCCCTTGCGGTTGAAATCGCCCTCGAGCCCGTGGCCCACCGCCTCGTGCAGCAGGATGCCGGGCCAGCCGGGGCCCAGCACCACGTCCATGATGCCCGCGGGCGCGGGTTCGGCGCGCAGGTTGACCAGCGCGATGCGCAGCGCCTCCTGCGTCTTGTCCTGCCAGTCGGCGGGATCTAGCAGCCCGTCCAGCCCGATCCGCCCGCCACCGCCTGCGGTGCCCTGTTCGCGGCGGCCCTGGTCCTCGACGATGACGCTGACATTGACGCGGGTCATCGGGCGCACGTCGCGCATGTGCTGGCCGTCGGGGCGCAGGATCTCGACCTCCTGCAGCGATGCGGCGATGGTTGCGGTGACCTGCACCACCCGCGGATCGAGATCGCGGGCATAGGCGTCGATGGCGCGCAGGGTTTCCAGCTTGGCGGGAAATCCGACGCCCGCGATCGGGTCGGCATCTGTATAGAGGTGGCGGTTGGTGGGTTGCGGCCCGGCGGCCAGCGTGCCGCCGCCATCGCCCACGGCCAGCCGCGCGGTGGCCACGGCGCGGGTGAGCGCGGCCTCGGAAATCTCGGAGGAATGGGCATAGCCCGACACCTCGCCGCGCACGGCGCGCAGGCCGAACCCTTCGGTCGCGTCGTAGCTGGCGGTCTTGACCCGGCCGTCGTCGAATACCAGCGCCTCGGCGCGGCGGCGTTCCAGGAACAGCTCGCCGTCATCGGCGCCGGCGGTTGCCTCCTGCAGCCTGGCCAGTGCCGCGTCGCGGTCGAGCATGGTCTGGAACGGGCGGAAATCTGTATCGGCCATGTGATCTGCCTTACCTGGGGGTGTTTCGTCCTGTCGGCGCCGGTGCCGCGCCTTCGCGCAATATAGGGGGTGTCGCCCGGCACCGCCACCGGGCATGGCGCGGCGCGGGCGGGCAGGGGAGCAAAGACACATGTCGAATGCCTGTTTTTCGTGGCTTGTGGCCGGGGGCGAATTTGATCTATGTCAAAAAAAGCGTCCGTTTGCCGCAACCGAAGATGTTGTCCGATGTGACAGAATATGGTTTCTGGCAGCGACTGAATGCGGGATTCCGCCGTATACAACGTCAGGCGGGCTCCGATGGGACCAAAACGAACGAACGATCAACCGATCAGGGTGACACATGCGACTTTTCTCTAGCCTTCTGGCCGCATCCGCAGCCTTTACCGCCGCGCCTGCCTTTGCGCAGGAAGGGTTGGAAATCATCGGCAAGCCGACCGAGGGCGGTATGGGCTTTCAGCCCGCCGCGACCGAGCTTGCCCGCGATCTGCAAGGGCTGGACGGCCTGATTCTGGTGATCATCACCGCCATCACGCTGCTGGTCTGCGTGCTGCTGCTCTACGTGATCTTCCGCTACAACCGTCGCGTGAACCCCAGCCCGGCCAGCTTTACCCATAACTCGCCGCTCGAGGTGGCATGGACCATCGGGCCGATCGTGATCCTGGTCTTCATCGGGGCGTTCTCGCTGCCGGTGCTGTTCAAGCAACAGGAAATCCCCGAGGGTGACATCTATATCAAGGTGACCGGCTACCAGTGGTACTGGGGCTATGAATATACCGATCACGAGTTCGGCTTTGAAAGCTTCCTGCTGGCCAGGGACGAGCTGGAAGAAAACGGCTACAGCCAGGACGAATACCTGCTGGCCACCGACACAGCCGTGGTGGTGCCCGTCGGCAAGACCGTGGTCATGGACGTGACCGCCGCCGACGTGATCCACAGCTGGACGATCCCCGCCTTCGGTGTGAAACAGGACGCCGTGCCGGGCCGCATCGCGCAGCTTTGGTTCAGTGCCGAAAAGGAAGGCGTGTATTTCGGCCAGTGTTCGGAACTGTGCGGCAAGGATCACGCCTATATGCCGATCACCGTCAAGGTGGTCAGCCAGGAGGCCTATGACGACTGGCTGCAGGGCGCGATCGACGAATACGCGGGCAACCCCGCCTCGGTCGACCTGGCCTCGGCCGAGTGACGCAAGCCTGACCGGGATGCGCCCGCGCGCATCCCGCAGCGCCAGCCAACGGGACACGACATGAGCGACGCGACGATCAACACGACGGTTAACCAGCCCGAGGCCGGGTTCGGCGACTATGTCGCGCTGCTCAAGCCGCGCGTGATGTCGCTGGTGGTGTTCACCGCCGCGGTGGGCCTGCTGGCCGCGCCGGTTGCCGTGCACCCGTTCATCGCATTCTGCGCGATCCTGTTCATCGCCATCGGGGCCGGGGCCTCGGGGGCGCTGAACATGTGGTGGGACGCCGATATCGACCGGGTGATGAAGCGCACCGCGCGCCGCCCGGTGCCCGCCGGCAAGGTGACCGCGCAAGAGGCGCTGGCACTGGGCGCGACGCTGTCGGTGATGGCGGTGGTGATGCTGTGGCTGGCGACCAACTGGGTGGCCGCTGCGATCCTGGCATTCACCATCTTTTTCTATGCCGTCGTCTATACCATGTGGCTGAAACGCTGGACGCCGCAGAACATCGTGATCGGCGGTGCGTCGGGGGCGTTCCCGCCGATGATCGGCTGGGCCGTGGCCACCGGCGGGGTCAGCGTGGAATCGGTGCTGATGTTCGCGCTGATCTTCATGTGGACGCCGCCGCATTTCTGGTCGCTCGCGCTGTTCATGAATTCCGACTATCAAAAGGCCGGCGTGCCGATGCTGACCGTGACGCATGGCCGCCGGGTGACGCGCAATCACATCTTCTGTTACACGCTGCTGCTGGCCGCGCTGGCCATCGGCGCCGGCTTTACCGCCATCGGCGGGCCGATCTACCTGGCGGTGGCGGTGGTGCTGAACGCGATGTTCGTGCTGGGCGCCTGGCGCATCTGGCGCCGCGACGAGGCCTGCGCCGATGCCGACGGATTTGCCACCGAGAAGAAGTTTTTCCGCCTGTCGCTGCTGTATCTTTTCGCGCATTTCGGCGCGATCCTGGCCGAGGCGGCGCTGCGCCCCTGGGGCCTTGGAGGCTGGTGAACGCAATGAGCTTTCGCGAGGAACACGAACTGCATGGCCGCCGCAAGGGCCGCAATATCGGGGTGGGGCTGACCTTGGCGGCTTTCATCGTGATCGTGTTCGGCCTGACGGTGGTGAAAGTGACCCGCGGCGATTTCGAACCGCCGCGCGGCCAGCAGGTTGAGGGGAACTGACGCATGGCGATGGATCCGAAAACCAGGACATTGGCGCAGACCGTGGGCGTGGTCGTCCTGATGGGCGGGCTGGCCTGGGCGTCGGTGCCGTTCTACGACTGGTTCTGCCGCGTCACCGGATTTGGCGGCGTGACCGACGTGGCCGATGCCGGGTCGGACGTGATCCTGGACCAGACCATCAAGATCCGCTTCGATGCCTCGAAAGAGCGCGGTATGCCGTGGGAGTTCAAACCGCTCCAGCGCGAGATGGAGATCCGCATCGGCGAAACCGGCCTTGCCTTCTACGAGGCTTACAACCCGACGGACCGTCCCATCGCGGGCACCGCCAGCTATAACGTGGCGCCCTACGAGGCGGGCGGCTTTTTCACCAAGATCGACTGCTTCTGCTTCGAACAGCAGATCCTGCAGCCGGGCGAGCGGGTGGAAATGCCGGTGACCTTCTATGTCGATCCCGAGATCGTCGAGGACCGCGACGCGAAATACGTCCACCGGATCACGCTGGGCTACACGTTCCACGAAACCGACCTGCCCGAGGATCAAGCTGCGCTCGACCAGGGCGGGGACAAGTCCGTTAACTAAGAAAAGCCAACGAGGGAAACGCGATGGCGCATGAAAAGAACCACGATTATCACATTCTGACCCCGTCACTGTGGCCCCTGCTTGGGGCGATTGCGGGCTTTACCATGCTGTTCGGCGCGGTCATGTGGATGCATGACAGCGGCCCCTGGGTTTTCCTGATCGGCCTGGTCGGCGTCCTGTACGTCATGTTCGGCTGGTGGGCCGACGTGGTGGCCGAAAGCCAGGTGGGCGATCATACGCCGGTGGTTCAGATCGGCCTGCGCTATGGCTTCATCCTGTTCATCATGTCCGAGGTGATGTTCTTTGCCGCGTGGTTCTGGAGCTTTTTCAAGCACGCCATGTACCCGATGGGCCCGGAAAGCCCGATGGTCGACGGGCAGTGGCCGCCCGCGGGTATCGAAACCTTCGATCCCTGGCACCTGCCGCTGATCAACACGCTGATCCTGCTGTGCTCGGGCGCGGCGGCCACCTGGGCGCACCACGCGCTGGTGCATGAGAACAACCGCGAAGACATGAAATGGGGCCTGATCATCGCCATCGTTCTGGGCGCCATCTTTACCCTGTTCCAGGCCTATGAATACAGCCACGCCGCCTTTGGCTTCTCGGGCAATATCTATGGCGCCAACTTCTTCATGGCGACGGGGTTCCACGGGTTCCACGTGATCATCGGCACGATCTTCCTGTTCGTCTGCCTGGTGCGGCTGATGCGCGGGCATTTCACGCCCGAAAAGCATGTCGGCTTCGAGGCGGCGGCGTGGTACTGGCACTTCGTCGACGTGGTGTGGCTGTTCCTGTTTGCCGCAGTCTACATCTGGGGCGGCTGAGGCACCTGCCTTTGCGGTTGAATTTCACCGCGTAAACCGACAGAAAGCAGGGCGCGCCGGGATGGCGCGCCTTGTTCGTTTGACAGAACCCGCCCGAAAGACCCCGCGATGCAGCGTATTCTTGTCCCGCTGATTTTCGGCCTTGCCGGCATTGCCGTGCTGGTGGGCCTCGGCACCTGGCAGGTGCAGCGGCTGGAGTGGAAGCGCGGCCTGCTGGCGGATATCGACGCGCGCATCGCCGCCGACCCGCAGGCGTTGCCGGCCGATCCCGATGCCGGTGACGACCGTTATCTGCCGGTGCGGGTGACCGGGCGGATCGGCGCGGACGGGCCGTTGCGGGTGCTGGTCAGCCAGAAACAGGTCGGCGCGGGCTATCGGCTGATCTCGGCGCTGGAGACCGATCAGGGCCGGGTGCTGCTGGACCGGGGCTTTGTCCGGGTGGCCGATGCCATTCCGCCCGCGCCCGGTGATACGGTGACGGTCACCGGCAACCTGCACTGGCCCGACGACCGTAACAGCGCCACGCCCGAGAACGACGTTGCGGGCAACACGTGGTTCGCCCGCGACCTGGACCAGATGGCCGGGGTGCTGGGCACGCGGCCGTTGCTGATCGTCGCGCGGTCGGTCTCGCCCGCGGACCAGGGTGTGACGCCGTTGCCGGTGGACAGCAGCGGCATTCCGAACGATCACCTTGAATACGCGATCACATGGTATTCGCTGGCCCTGATCTGGGCGGTGATGACCGGCTATTTCCTTTGGCGCAACCGGCGCCCGAAAACCACAGGCTGAGGGCCGATGAAATACGTATCCACGCGGGGGCAGGCCCCGGACCTGACATTCGAAGAGGCGATGCTGACCGGGCTGGCGCGCGACGGCGGCCTTTACGTGCCCGCCGAGGTGCCGGTGATGGCGGCGAATGACATCGCGGCGCTGGCGGGCCTGCCTTACGAAGAGGTGGCGTTCCGCGTCATGCGCCCCTTTATCGGCGACAGTTTCACCGATGACGAGTTCCGCGCCATCATCGCCCGCGCCTACGAGGGCTTTGGCCACGCCGCGCGCGCGCCGCTGGTGCAGCTTGGGCCGGGGCATTTCCTGCTGGAGCTGTTCCACGGCCCCACGCTGGCGTTCAAGGATTTCGCCATGCAGCTGATCGGCCAGTTGTTCCAGGCCGCGCTGGAACGCTCGGGGCAACGGGTGACGATCGTGGGCGCCACCAGCGGCGATACGGGGTCGGCCGCGATCGAGGCGTTCAGGGGGCTGGATGCGGTGGATGTGTTCATCCTCTACCCGCATGGTCGTGTCTCCGAGGTGCAGCGCCGCCAGATGACCACACCGGCGGAATCCAACGTGCACGCGCTGGCCATCGACGGGCATTTCGACGACGCCCAAGCCCGCGTGAAGGACATGTTCAACGATTTCGATTTCCGCGACGGTGTGCGCCTTGCGGGTGTGAACTCGATCAACTGGGCGCGTGTGCTGGCGCAGGTCGTCTATTACTTTGCGTCCGCCGTGGAACTGGGCGCACCGCACCGCAAGGTCAGCTTTACCGTGCCCACGGGCAATTTCGGCGATATCTTCGCGGGCTACATCGCCAGGAAGATGGGCCTGCCCATCGACCGGCTGGTGGTGGCGACGAACCAGAACGATATCCTGCACCGGTGCCTGAGCACGTCGGAATACATGCCCGACGGGGTGATCCCCTCAATCAGCCCGTCGATGGATATCCAGGTCAGCTCGAACTTCGAACGCGCGCTGTTCGATGCTTATGGGCGCGACGGCAAGGCGGTGGCGCAGCTGATGGACGAGCTGAAATCGGGCGGTTTCAGGGTCAGCCAGGGCGCGCTGCAGGCGCTGCGCGAGCATTTCGACAGCGGCCGCTGCGACGAGGACGAAACCCGCGCCACGATCAAACGCCTGCAGGCCACCACCGGCGAGCTGCTCTGCCCGCACAGTGCCGTGGGCGTGAAGGTCGCCGAAGAAAACCTGAAACCCGGCGTGCCGATGATCACGCTGGCCACCGCGCACCCCGCCAAGTTCCCGGCGGCGGTGGAAGAGGCCGCGGGCATCCACCCGCCCTTGCCGCCGCGCATGGCCGACCTTTATGACCGGGACGAACGGGTGACGCGGGTGCCCAACGACCTGGCCGCCATCGAAACCCTGATAAGGGAGCGTATCGCCAAGTGAGTGTCGAGCTTCATACCCTGTCCAACGGGTTTCGCATCGTGACCGAGCGGATGCCGGGGCTGCAATCGGCGGCCATCGGCGTCTGGGTTCTGACCGGCGCGCGCAACGAGCGGCCCGACCAGAACGGCATCGCGCATTTCCTGGAACACATGGCGTTCAAGGGCACCGAGCGGCGCAATGCGCTGGAGATCGCCGAGGCGATCGAGGATGTGGGCGGCTATATCAACGCCTATACCTCGCGCGAGGCGACGGCCTATTACGCGCGTGTGCTGGGGGCGGATGTGCCGCTGGCGATGGACGTGATCGCCGATATCCTGCGCGCCTCGGTCCTCGACCCGCGCGAGATCGAGGTGGAGCGCGGCGTGATCCTGCAGGAGATCGGCCAGACGCTCGATACGCCGGACGACGTGATTTTCGACTGGTTGCAGGAACGTGCCTATCCCGATCAGCCGCTGGGCCGGTCGATCCTCGGCCCGGCCGAGCGCGTGCGCGGTTTCGCCCGTGCCGATCTGCAGGATTTCGTGGCCGAACATTACGCGCCGGGCAACATGGTGCTGTCGGCGGCGGGCGATGTGGACCATGACGACATCGTGCGGCTGGCCGAGCAGTTGTTCGGCGACCTGCCGCCGCGGCCCGCGCCGCTGGTGCTGCCCGCCCGGTTCGAAGGCGGCGACCTGCGGGTGGAAAAGACGCTGGAACAGGCGCATGTGGCGCTGGCCTTCGAAGCGCCCGCCGTGACCGATCCGGGCATCTATGCCGCGCAGATCCTCGGCTCGGCCCTGGGCGGCGGCATGTCGAGCCGGCTGTTCCAGGAAATCCGTGAAAAACGCGGGCTTTGCTACACGATCTTCGCGCAGGCCGGGGCCTATTCCGACAGCGGGATGCTGACGATCTATGCGGGCACGTCGGGCGACCAGCTGGCCGAGCTGACCCTGCTGACGCTGGACGAGATGAAGCGCGCCGCCGACGGGCTGACGATGGCCGAGCTGGAGCGCGCCCGCGCACAGATGAAGGCAGGGCTGCTGATGGGGCTGGAAAGCCCCTCGGCGCGGGCCGAACGGATGGCGCGGATGATCCAGATCTGGGGCCGCGTGCCGGGGCTGGACGAGGTGGTGACCAGGGTCGATGCGGTGACCCTGCCCGAGCTGCGCGACATGGCGGGCCGGATGACCGCCGGGGCGCCGATGGCCGTCGCGCTTTACGGCCCCGTGGGGCAGGCCCCCGACTGGGACGCGCTGAACGCGCGGCGCGCTGCCTGATGCTGTTTTCACGCAGGAAGGTTCGGATCGAAACCGAACGCATGACCCTGCGAGCGCCCCAGCATGGCGATTTCCGCGACTGGACTTGCCTGCGCCGCGAAAGCACCGATTTCCTGACCCCGTGGGAACCCACCTGGGCCGAGGATCACCTGACCCGCAAGGGGTTCACCAACCGCGTCTACTGGGCGCAGCGGTCGATCTCGGGCGGCTCGGCGGTGCCGCTGTTCCTGATCCGGCGCGACGACCAGATGCTGCTGGGCGCCATCACGCTGGACAATATCCGCCGCGGCCCTGCGCAGGCCGGCACGCTGGGTTACTGGATCGGCGAAGCCTACGCGCGGCACGGCTACATGCGTGAAGCGATATCGGCGATGACCCATCACGCCTTTCACCACATGGGGCTGAGCCGGATCGAGGCCGCCTGCCTGCCGGAAAACGCCGCCTCGCGCGGGGTGCTGGAAAAATGCGGCTTCAAATACGAGGGCGTGGCGCAAAGCTATCTCCAGATCAACGGGCGCTGGCGGACACATGTGCTCTATGCCGCGCTGCGCCCGGACCGGCGCGGGCGGACCGACGCGGGCTGAGAGGGTCGTCCTCACGGCTGTTTGAAGCTCGCCCGGGCAGGGAATCGCGCTAACCTTTCTGTCACAACAGGAGGTATGCCGATGATCCGACTTGCCGTTGCCCTGATGCTTGGCCTGATCGCCACCGCCGCCACGGGGCAGGACCGGCGGCTGAGCCACTGCATCGCCATCGCCGATGCCGCGCCCGGTATCGAATACCTGCACAAGGCGAGTTTCCGCGATCCGGTGCCCGATTTCTCGGCCCGGATCACCTATATCGCGCATGCCTCGTTCCTGATCCAGACGCAGGGCGGCATCGACGTGGTGACCGATTACACGGGCTTCATCGGCAATGTCGACCTGATCCCCGACGTGGTGACGATGAACCACGCGCATTCCACCCACTGGACGGCCAGCCCCGACCCGGCGATCCCGCATGTGCTGCGCGGCTGGGGCGAGACCTTTGGCGAAGGGATCGAGCACCGGCTGGACCTGGGCGAGATCTATATCCGCAACGTGCCCACCGACATCCGCAGTTTCGGCGGGGTCGAGGAAATGGGCAACTCGATCTTCGTATTCGAGGTCGAGGGGCTGTGCATCGGGCACCTGGGGCACCTGCACCACGAACCGGACGAGGCGCAATACGCCGCGCTGGGCCGGCTCGACGTGGTGATGGCGGCGGTGGACGGCAGCCTGACACTGGACCTGCCGACCATGCTGAAGGTGCTGAAACGGCTGAAATCCTCGGTCGTGATCCCGATGCACTGGTTTCGGGATTTCACGTTGCAGGCATTTCTGGACGGCATGGCGGGCGAGTTCGACATCGTGAACGAGGGCGCGCATTCGCTGACCGTGTCGCTGCGCGACCTGCCGCCGCGCCCGACCGTGGTGGTGCTGCGGCCCGATCACCTGCACGAACCGGCGGATTGAGGGCGGTCCAATTCCCCGGGCTCCGCCCGTTCGGGCCTTGAAACGTCCACCGGACGTTTCATCGCGCTATCGCGCGAACCGCCCCTCGCCCCCCGGAGTATTTCAGGCAAGATGAAGCAGGGGCTTGTTGCGGCGGGAATGCTGTGCCTATCTGGCCGCCACATGCGGGGGAATGCCATGCTGAGGGACGCCGACCAGGGCTTTGTCGATCATCTGCGCGGGCTGCTGTCGGAACCTGCGCTGCGCGCGCCCGAGCCGCGTTACCTGGAGGAGCCGCGCGGGCGCTGGGCCGGGCGGGCCGCGGCGGTGGCGGTGCCCGGATCGGTCGAGGAGGTCGCCACGGTGCTGCGCGCCTGCAACGCGGCGCGGGTGGGCGTGGTGCCCTATGGCGGCGGCACCGGGCTGGTCGGCGGGCAGGTCGCGGGCGTGGGGCCGGTGCCGGTCCTGCTGTCGCTGGAGCGGATGCGCGCGATCCGCGCGGTCCATGCCGAGGAAAACGTGATGGAGGCCGAGGCGGGGGCGATCCTGCAGGATATCCATGCCGCCGCCGAAGCGGCGGACCGGCTGTATCCACTGTCGATCGCCTCGAAAGGGTCGGCGCGGATCGGGGGGCTGCTGGGCACCAATGCGGGCGGGGTCAACGTGCTGCGGTATGGCAATGCGCGCGACCTGTGCCTTGGGCTGGAGGTGGTGCTGGCCGACGGGCGGATCTGGAACGGGCTGAGCCGGCTGCGCAAGGACAATACCGGCTATGACCTGCGCAACCTGATGATCGGGTCCGAGGGCACGCTGGGCGTGATCACGGCGGCCAGCCTGAAGCTGGCGCCGCGCCCGGCGGGCGAGGGCACGGCGCTGATGGTGGTCGAAAGCCCCGCCGCCGCGCTGTCGCTGCTGTCGCTGGCGCGCGACCGGATGGGCGAGGGGATCAGCGCCTTCGAGATGATGCACCGGACGGGGCTGGATTTCCTGGCCGAGGCGCTGCCGGATATTCGCCAGCCTTTCGATACGCCGTCCGATTGGTTCGTGCTGATCGACGTGGGGCTGGCGGCCGGGTTGGACCCTGCGGCGGCGCTGGAGGCGCTGTTCGCCGATGCCTTCGACAAGGGGCTGGTCAGCGACGGGGTGATCGCGCAATCCGGGGCGCAGCGGCGCGGGATATGGGAGGTGCGCGAGCAGATCCCCGAGGCGAACCGGCGCATCGGCTCGATCTCCAGCCACGATATCAGCCTGCCGATGGGCGAGGTGGCGGCGTTCATCGAACGGGGCGGTGCGGCGCTGGCGCGGCTGGGCGATTTCCGCATCAACTGCTTCGGCCACCTGGGCGACGGCAACCTGCATTACAACGTCTTTCCGCCAAAGGGGCGGGACAGGTCGGAGTTTCGCCACCTGGGCGACGGGATCAAGACCTGCGTGCACGACCTGGTGGATGCGATGGGCGGATCGGTCAGCGCCGAGCACGGCATCGGGCGGCTGAAGGTGGGCGACCTGGAACGCTATGGCGATCCGGTGAAGCTGGAGCTGATGCGCGGTATCAAGGACATGCTCGACCCGAACGGCATCCTCAATCCCGGTGCGGTGTTGCGGGCGCGGGGTTAGAACCCTTCGAACGCGCAGAGGGCGTGCACATCCATGCCCATCGCCTCGAGCCGTTTGCGCCCGCCCAGGTCGGGCAGGTCGATGACGAAGGCGCATCCGACGATTTCGCCGCCCAGCCGCTCGACCAGTTTGATGCCGGCCTCGGCGGTGCCGCCGGTGGCCAGCAGGTCGTCGACCAGCAGCACGGTTTCGCCCGGCGTGATGGCATCGTCATGCAGTTCGACCACCGCTTCGCCGTATTCGAGCTGGTATTCCTCGGATATCACGGTGCCGGGCAGCTTGCCCTTCTTGCGGACCGGCACGAAGCCGGTGCCAAGCTGGTGCGCCACCGCCCCGCCCAGGATGAAACCGCGCGCTTCCAGCCCCACGACCTTGTCGATGCGCTGCCCGGCATAGGGGTGGAGCATCTGGTCCACCGCCATGCGGAACCCGCGCGCATCGGCGAACAGCGTGGTCACGTCGCGGAACAGGATGCCCTCATGCGGGAAATCCACGATGGTGCGGATATAGTCCTTGACGGTCTTGCGGTTGTTCATGGCCATCCCTTTGCCTGTTCCGGCATCCGGTTTGACCGATCGGCGCCCGGCGCGCAAGGGGGCGATCAGCCGCGCAGGCGCACCAGGCGGTAGACGCGGGCGGGCATCCAGGACAGATGCGGCTTGTGCCAGTCCATCCGGTCGCGGACGAGAATCGTTTTTGCGGCTGCCAATGTCATTTTTTCTTTCCTTTCTCTGGTCGTGCGATTAATCCTTGGGAAGCATCGCATATCAAATGTATATACAAAAGATATGCAAAAATCAAGTGGGATGCGGTTGTGACCAGGAAAGACGCCGATAAATCCGCCGGAAAGAGCGGCAAAAAGCGAAAGAGCAAGGACAGCCAGTTGATCCTGCGGCTGGACAAGGACGAGCGTGACGCCTTCGTCGAGCTGTGCAAGGACATGGACACATCCGCCGCGCGCGAGATCCGCGGCTTCATCCGGCAATTCCTGAAAAAGAACGGCTAGGCGGTCAGGCCGCGCGGCGCAGCGTGGCCGTCATCACGCCCATGCCGATCAGCGCCGCACCGCCCGCGCGGGTCAGCCCGGTGACGACGCGGGGCCGCGCGATCACCCGCCGCAGCCGGTCGGCCGCCAGCGCAAAGGCCAGCGCGTTCAGCGCGGCCAGCCCGACGAAGGTGGCGATCAGGATGGCGAATTGCGGCATCAGCGGCGCCTGCGCGTTCACGAATTGCGGCACGAAGGCGATGAAGAACGCGATGGATTTGGGGTTGAGCGCGGTGACGATCGCGGCGTGGCGGAACACCCCGGACGGGGGCACCGGCGCGGTGTCCTGCATCCCCAGCCCTTCGCTGGGGGCGCTGCGCAACAGCCCCCAGCCCATCCACACCAGATAGGCCGCGCCGACCCATTTCAGCACCGTGAACAGCGTGGCCGAGGCCAGAACCAGCGCGCCAAGACCCGCGAGCGAGGCGCTCATCGCGATGAAATCGCCAAGTGCCACGCCGGACGCACTGGCCAATGCCACCTTACGCCCCTGGCTGAGCGCATAGCTGAGCACCAGCAGGACGGTGGGGCCGGGAATGAACAAAAGCGCGGTCGAGGCGGCGACGAAGGTCAGCCAGATTTCAAGGGACATCAGGGACGCTCCTGCATCGGGTAGTGGCGGCGCAGGGCCATGATGTCCTGCGGGCCGAGGGTTTTGGCGGCGTTGCTGTCCTCGGAAAAGACCGACACGCCGTCATAGGCAGGATTGCGGATATCGGTCATGAAGCCAAGCGCCTGTGTCACCTCTTCCAGCATGGCGGATTCGTATTGCCGGATCGACAGGTTGGTGGAAAAGGCGATGATCGCGCGGGTGATCTCGTGCCGGTTCGTCCACCAGACGCGCACGGTGGCGCCGCGGATCGTGGCACCCTCGATAGTGTCGAGCCCGCTGCCGCTGACCGGCGTGCTGCCATCTGTATCCAGCAGGTAGATGCGGATATGGGCGTGCCCGGGGTCGTCGGTGATGACCAGCCGCAACCCGGCCCCGGCATCGTTGAGATATTGCACCGCGCGGATCAGGGCGGCGCGGGCGCGCATCTGCCGCCCGCCCAGGTAGGCGCGGTCGATCCGCGCGATGGCGACGCGCAGGGGCGACAGGGTGTCCCAGCGGATCAGCGGCTTGGTGCAGGCACCGCCGGGGGCCGCGCCGCAGGCGACGAGGCGATAGAAATCGTCGTCGGTCAGCAGGCCGGTGGTGGCCACATACTCGCCTGCCTGCGCGGGCAGCGCCAGAAGGCCAAGGATGCCTGCCGCCCGCCACATGCCCTTAAAGCACGCGGCCCGCCACCGCGTCGAGCCGGGCCAGAACCGCCGGGTCGCGTTTGTCGGGGGCGGTGATCATGGCGGTGTCGAGCGCGCGGTCGCAGCCATGCGGGCAGGGCGGGCGGCCCGGGTCCAGCAGGGCGGGCAGGTGGGCGATGGCGCGCCGGGCCTTTTCGGCGTTGCCGGTCAGGGTGCGGATGATGTCGCTGACCGCGACCGCGTCGTGATCGGGGTGCCAGCAATCGTAATCGGTGACCATCGCCACCGAGGCATAGCAAAGCTCGGCCTCGCGGGCGAGCTTGGCCTCGGGCATGTTGGTCATGCCGATCACATGGGCGCCCCAGTGATCCCGATACATGTTGGATTCGGCCAGCGTGGAAAACTGCGGCCCCTCCATCGCAAGGTAAGTGCCGCCGCGATGGACGGTGGCACCGGCCTGTTCCGCTGCATCCCCCACTGTGGCGGCAAGGCGCGCGCAGGTCGGATGGGCAAGGCTGACATGGGCAACGCAGCCGGGGCCGAAAAAGGATTTGTCGCGCGCGAAGGTGCGGTCGATGAACTGGTCGACGATGACGAAATCGCCCGGCGCCATTTCTTCGCGGAACGACCCGCAGGCCGACATCGAGATCACGTCGGTCGCGCCCAGCCGTTTCAGCGCGTCGATATTCGCGCGATAGGGCACCGAGGACGGGTCGAGTACATGGCCCCGCCCGTGGCGCGGCAGGAAGGCCAGTTTCAGCCCCTGCAGCGTGCCGGTCAGGATCGCGTCCGACGGATCGCCCCAGGGGGTTTTCACCGTGACCCACTCCACCTGCTCCAGCCCGTCGATGTCATATAGGCCCGATCCGCCGATGATGGCGACCATGCGTTCCGTCATGCTGTCATGCCCTTCCCGATAGCGTCGCCTGCCATATTCCGCAGCGCGGCGCCCGAGCGCAAGGCCGCGATCACGGTGCGCAGGCCAGAAGCGTGCGAATGTCGCCCTGTTCGATCGCCTCCATGTGCCGGGCGATGTGATCGTCCGGCCAGTGCCACCATGCGAGGTCTTCCAGCAGGGCAACCTGATCCCCGGTGAAACGGCGCCGGACGACGCGCGCGGGGTTGCCCGCGACGACCGAATAGGACGGCACCGTGCCGCCCACCACCGCGCCCGCGCCGACGATCACGCCGTTGCCGATCCGTACGCCGGGCAGGACGATGGCGTTCATGCCCAGCCAGACGTCGTGGCCGATCACCGTGTCGCGGCTGTCGGGCTGTTGCGGGGGCGCGTTCTGCAGGTCGAAGATGCCGAACGGATAGGTCGAGGGCCCGTGGCGGGCATGGTTGGCCGAGGCTGTGACGAAACGCACCCCATGCGCGATCTGGCAGAAGCGGCCGATCTCGAGCCGCCCTTCGGAGGCGGGATAGAGATAGGGCGCCAGTATCCCGGCCCAGCCTTGCGGGCTGTCGGGCGGGGTGAAGATCGAGGCATAAGTATAGGCCCCGACAGAGATATTCGGCTGGTCGATGGCATTGGCCAGGAACACGGTGCCCGGATGCAGTGTGCCATCGGGCAGGGTGACGGGATAGAGCGTGTCGGGATCGGGCAGGCGCGGCATGGGCGCACTCCTTTCGCTGAAAACCTGTGGAACGGGATGGTTCAGCGGTGGAAAGTCATCTGTCCGGCCTCCTGACTGCGCCGCTATTTTAGGCGCTGGCGCGCAAAGGTGCAAACGGCCGGGCCTGCGCCGCGATGTGGCATACCGAAGAATACCGTGCAAAATCGCCATATTCCTGTATCGGTGCCGCGGATCGCGTTATTTCGCACTCTTCGGGTGGCGGTTTTCGCTGCGGTGCAGTATGGCCATCCCCGCGAACGGAACAATCAGGACCAGACCATGCGCCGCACCATCATGGCGAGCCTCGCCAACCGCCTTGCCCTGCCCGATCTCAGCCTGCTCCCGGACGAACGGCTGACGCCCGACCGGCTGCGGATCGAGCTGCTGTCGGGGCTGACCGTGGCGCTGGCGCTGGTGCCCGAGGCGGTGGCCTTTGCCTTTGTCGCGGGCGTGCATCCGCTGGTCGGGCTTTATGCGGCCTTCCTTGTCGGGCTGATCACCGCGCTGATCGGCGGGCGGCCCGGCATGATCTCGGGCGCGACCGGCGCGCTGGCGGTGGTCATGGTGGCGCTGGTGGCCGAACATGGCGTGGAATACCTGTTCGCCACGGTGGTTCTGATGGGCATTCTGCAGATCGTCGCGGGCGTCATGCAATGGGGCAAGTTCATCCGGCTGGTGCCGCATCCGGTCATGCTGGGTTTTGTCAACGGGCTGGCCATCGTGATCTTCCTGGCGCAGCTCGGCCAGTTCAAGGTGCCCGGCACGACCGAGGCCACGGGCCACGGCCCGGGCGGCGGCGAATGGCTGTCGGGGATGCAGCTATACACGATGCTGGGGCTGGTGGCGCTGACCATGGCGATCATCTGGGTAATGCCGCGCCTCACGCGCGTCGTTCCCGCGCCGCTGGCCGGGATCGGCGTCGTGGCGGGGCTGGTGATCGCGCTGGGGCTGGACGTGCCGCGGGTGGGCGACATGGCCTCGATCCGGGGCGGGCTGCCGCCGTTTCACATCCCCGCCGTGCCGCTGAGCTGGGAAACGCTGGAGATCATCCTGCCCTACGCGGTGATCCTGGCCGCGATCGGGCTGATCGAGTCGCTGCTGACGCTGAACCTTGTGGGCGAGATCACCGGCAAGCGGGGCGGCGCGTCGCAGGAATGCGTCGCGCAGGGCGTGGCCAATACCGTGACCGGATTTTTCGGCGGCATGGGCGGCTGCGCGATGATCGGGCAATCCATGATCAACGTGAAATCCGGCGGTCGCACCCGTGTGGCGGGCATCGCTGCGGCGCTGTTCCTGCTGGTCTTCATCCTGTTCGCCGCGCCGGTGATCGAACTGATCCCGCTGGCCGCGCTGGTTGGCGTGATGTTCATGGTGGTGATCGGGACATTTGCGTGGAATTCGCTGACCATCCTGCGCAAGGTGCCGCTGACCGATGCCTTCGTCATCCTGCTGGTGACGGCGGTGACGGTGATGGAGGACCTGGCGGTCGCGGTGGTCGTGGGCGTGATCGTTTCGGCGCTGGCCTATGCGTGGAACAACGCGCGCCGCATCCATGCGAAAACCCATGACACGCCCGAGGGCGCGCGCGTCTACCAGGTGCAGGGGCCGCTGTTCTTCGGCTCGGCCGAAGGGTTTGTCGAGATGTTCGACATCGCGCGCGATCCCGGCCTTGTCATCGTCGATTTCGCCGACAGCCGCGTGGTGGATCAATCCGCCTTGCAGGCGATCGAGGCGGTGGCCGCGAAATACCAGGCCGCCGGCAAGCGGATCGAACTGCGCCACCTGAGCCGGGATTGCCACAAGCTGCTGAAAAAGGCGGGGCACCTGATGGTCGACAGCGATGACGACCCCGATTACGCGCTGGCGGTGGATTACGGCGTGCGCACCGGCATCCTGGCCGGGCACTGAAGCGGGGCTGGCAGGTAGCATGGGGACTCTGCCCCCCGTCACCTGCGGCACCCCCCCCGGGATGTATCCCGAGAGAGGAAGCAGCGCGGCGGATCAGTCGTCGGGGCGGGCGAGGCTGAAGAGGTCGGTGATCGACGAATAATCGCGGTAGCCCAGCCGCGTCAGCGGGCGGTAGCTGGTGATATCGAAGATCCCGTCCTTCAGGCAATCGTCGCGCAGGTAGATGCCCGTGACCTCGCCCAGCACCATGTAGTTGGCTGCGCCCCGCAGCCGGATGATGTCCACCAGCGTGCATTCCAGCGCTGCCGGCACGCCCCCGACGCGGGCGCAGGGGATGGTTTCGCACTCCACACGGGTCAGCCCGGCACGGTCGAATTCCGATTGCCCGGCCGGGATCGTCGCGCTTGAGGCGTTCATCGCGTCGCGCATCGCATATTCCACGATATTCACGCAGAACACGCCGGTATCGCGGATATTGCCGACGCTGTCCTTGGTGCCGTCACGGTCGGGTTTCGTGCCGGTCGAGGCGAACATCACCTGCGGCGGCACGTAAGCGGTGGCGTTGAAGAAGGAATAGGGGGCGAGGTTGTCGATCCCGTCCTTGCCACGGGTCGAGATCCAGCCGATCGGGCGCGGCGTGACGATCGCGTTGAACGGGTTGTGCGGCAGGCCGTGGCCGTTTTTCGGTTCGTAAAACATTGCTGTCCCTTCGTGTCGCGTTTGTGCCAGACCTAGCGCCATGCTAGGGGGCTTTCCAGCGGAATCAGGGGGTTGGCGCGGTGTTCGATCTGGCGCGGGAGCGGGACAGCGATTGGTGGGAGGTCGAGGCGCTTTACGACCTGTGCTTTGCGCCCGGGCGCGAGGCGTTGTCGAGCTATCGTTTGCGCGACGGCGTGCCGCCGGTGGCCGATCTGTCGCTTGTGGCGCGGGATGGCGAAGGCATCCTGGCCGGGGCGATCCGGTTCTGGCCGGTGCTGGTGGGCGGGCGGCGGGCGCTGTTGCTGGGGCCGGTGGCGGTGCACCCCACGCGGCAGGGCGAGGGGCTGGGCGCGCTTTTGATCCGCGACGGGCTGGCGCGCGCGGCGGCGCTGGGCTGGGAGCGGGTGATGCTGGTGGGCGACGCGCCCTATTACGCGCGGTTCGGGTTTCACCGGCTGGACAACGTGGAAATGCCGCCGCCGACCAACCCCGACCGTGTTCTGGGCCACGACCTGACCCCCGGCGCATGGGCCGGTGTCACGGGCCGGGTGGAGCGCGTGACTTGAATGGCGCCTCCGGCTTCCCAATCTATTGAGGGCGGGAAGGAGAACCCATGGATATCGACATCGCCGATCCGGCCCCCATCGACCTCGATGCCGAGATGGCTGCGCTGGCACGCCGTTACGCGGCGGCGGGGGGCGTGGGCATCCAGGTGCTGAACCTGATCGGCGGGCGGGCCGAGGGGCTGCTGGAGCGTCTGCCGGCCGGGGTGCGGGGCAACCTGGACGGTGCCACCGAGCGCGCGCTGAGGCTGGCGATGCGGGCGGCGCAGGGCTCGCGCGGGGTGGTGGGCGACCAGCCCGGATGGCTGAATACCGCGGTGACCACCGCGATGGGGGTGGCGGGCGGCTTCGGCGGCCTGCCCTCGGCCATGGCGGAACTGCCGGTCACCACCACGGTGCTGCTGCGCACGATCCAGGGGGTTGCCGCCGAACACGGGTTCGACCCGGCCGCCGGGAACGTGCAGTTCGATTGCATCCGGGTTCTGGCCAGCGCCGGCCCGCTGGAGGACGACGACGGCAGCGACCTGGCCTTCATCGGCACGCGGCTGACCCTGACGGGCGCCACGCTGAACGGGCTGATCGCGCGGGTCGCGCCGCGGCTGGCCACGGTGCTGGGGCAGAAACTGGCGGCTCAGACCGTGCCGGTGCTGGGCGCGGTGGCCGGTGCGGCCACGAATTACGCCTATACCAGCTATTACCAGGAAATGGCGCATGTGCATTTCCGCCTGCGCCGGCTGGCGATCGACGCCGATACCGCCCATGCCGAGCTGCTGGAGGATCTGCGGCGGCGGGTGGCGCCGAAGCTTAGCCGGATGTAGCCTGCGCCCCTTGCCTGCTGGTCGCGTGGCGCGCAAACTTCGCCGCAGGAGGAGCGCCCATGTCCGATGCACCCGTCTACGAGATCGACCCGCAGGCATTCTGGCGCGATCCCTATCCCGATCTTCGGCATATGCGCGCGGCGGCGCCCATCGCCTATGTGCCGCAACTGGGCGCCACCCTGATCACGCGGCGCGACGATATCTTTGTCAGCGAAAAGAAGATCGAGGTGTTTTCCTCGCACCAGCCCGACGGCCTGATGACGGTGCTGATGGGCGACAACATGATGCGCAAGGACGGTGCCGCGCATATGGACGAGCGGCGGGCGATCTTCCCCACCGTGTCGCCGAGGACGGTCAGGGATGTGTGGAAACGGCAGTTCGAGGCGGCGGCGGCCCGCGCGCTGGACCGGTTGGCGGGGCGCGGCGGGACCGACCTGGTCCGGGATTACGCGATGGAGGTCAGCGCCGAGGCGCTGAAATCCATGACCGGCCTGACCAACATGACCTGGCAGGAAATGGACCGCGTGAGCCAGGGCATGATCGACGGCTGTGCCAACTATGCCGGCGATCCGGCGGTCGAGGCGCGGTGCCACGATTGCACCGCCTCGATCGACCGGCATATCGACGCGCGGCTGCCGGAGCTGCGCGATGCGCCGGACCAGTCGCTGATTTCGGTGCAGATCGCGGCGGGGCTGTCGGGGGCGCAGATGCGCGCCAATGTGAAGCTGGCGATCTCGGGCGGTCAGAACGAGCCGCGCGACGCCATCGCGGGCGCGGCCTGGGCGCTGCTGGCCCATCCCGACTGGCGCGAGGCGGTGCGCGCGGGCGAGGTAAGCTGGTTGCAGGTGTTCGAGGAATACGCCCGCTGGATCAGTCCCATCGGCATGTCGCCGCGCCGGATCGCGCAGCGCCACGAGGTCGGCGGCGTCACGCTCGATCCCGGCGACCGGCTGTTTTTCATGTTCGGGTCGGGCAACCGCGACGAGGCGGTGTTCGCCCGGCCCGATATCTTCGACCCGACGCAGGACATATCCGCCGCGATTTCCTTTGGCGCGGGGCCGCATTTCTGCGCCGGCGCCTGGGCGTCGCGCTGCCTGATCGCCGAGGTGGCACTGCCGATGCTGTTCGACCGCTTTCCCGGAATCGCGCTGGCGGGCGAGGTGCCGTTCGGCGGCTGGGCGTTTCGCGGGCCGCTGTCGGTGCCGGTGCGGCTGGGCTGAGCGCGGGTATCAGCCGCCGTTGCGCAGGTGTTCCAGCACCGCGCTGCGCACCGACATCTCGCCCCGGTCGCGGGCGGCGTGGATCACGCCGCGCAGATCGTCCAGGTTGGTGCGCCGCAGCATGTTCTTTACCGGCCCGATCGAGGCCGGGCGCATCGACAGGTTGGGGATGCCGATGGCGGCCAGGCAGGCGGCCTCGACGGGGCGGCCCGCATCCTCGCCGCAAAAGCTGAGGTCGGTGTCCGATGCCTCGCACCGCGCCACGATCTGTTCGAGAAAGGTCAGGAACGACACGTTCAGCGTATCGTAGCGGCGGCGCACCCGTTCGTTTTCGCGGTCGGCGGCAAAGAAGAACTGTTTGAGGTCGTTGCCGCCGATCGACAGGAAATCCACCATCTCGAAGAACCTGTCGGGCGCGAAGGCGAGGCTGGGGGTTTCCAGCATCGCGCCCACCTCGATCTTTTCGGGGATGACGTGGCCCAGGATCTTTTCGCGCGCGATCGCCTTGTCCATCTCGGCCTGCGCGGCGGTGAATTCCTCGAACTGCGCGACAAAGGGGAACATCACCGTCAGCGGCCGCCCGGCGGCGGCGCGCAGCAGCGCCTGCAACTGCATCCTGAGAACGCCCGGCTTGTCCAGCCCGACCCGGATCGCCCGCCAGCCGAGCGCGGGGTTGGGTTCGTCGTTGGGCTTCATGTAGGGCAGCACCTTGTCCGAACCGATATCGAGCGTGCGGAACACCACGCGCTTGCCCTGTGCCGCATCCAGCACGCGGGCGTAAAGCGCGGCCAGCTCGTGCCGCTTGGGCATCTGGTTGCGCACGAGGAACTGCAGCTCGGTGCGAAACAGGCCCACCCCCTCGGCGCCCGACCCTTCGAGGCTGGGCAGGTCGGCCATCAGGCCCGCGTTCATGTGCAGCCCGATCGTCTTGCCGCACAGTGTCGTCGCCGGTTTGTCGCGGATCGAGGCATAGCGTTCCAGCGCCTGCGCCTGCATGGCGATCTTGTCGCGGAAGGCGGAAACGACGGTTTCGTCGGGGCGCAGGTGCACGATGCCCTGTTCGCCGTCGACCATGATGTGATCGCCGTTCAGCGCCTCGGTGGTGATGCGTTCGGCATGGATCACCAGCGGGATCGCCAGCGCGCGGGCGACGATGGCGGCATGGCTGCCGACCGATCCTTCCTCGAGCACGATTCCCTTGAGGTTGCGGCCGTAATCGAGCAGTTCCGCCGGCCCGATATTGCGGGCGATCAGGATCGGGTCGGGGGGCATCTCGGCGCCGGTTTCGCTGCCCTGTCCGGTCAGGATGCGCAGCAGGCGATTCGACAGGTCGTCGAGATCGTGCAACCGCCCGCGCAGGTAGGGATCGCTGACCTGGCTCATCCGCGCGCGCGCGGCGGATTGTTCCTTTTCCACCGCTGCCTCGGCCGACAGGCCGCGGGCAATGTCCTCTTCCATGCGGCGCATCCAGCCCTTGGAATTGGCGAACATCCGGTAGGCTTCCAGCACCTCCATCTGTTCCTTGTCGCCGGTGGCCGCGCCCTGCAACATCTGGTCGACGCGCACGCGCAGGTGGTCGACCGCCTCGTGCAGGCGGCCAAGCTCCTTGTGGGGGTCTTCGGCCACCGGGTTGGTGATCACCACGCGCGGCTCGTGCAGCCAGACATGGCCCTGCGCGGCGCCCTCCTGCCCGGTGGTGCCGCGGAACATGACCGGCTGCTGGTGCCGCGCCTTGAGCGCCGCGCCCTCGCCCACGAAGGCGCCCAGCTCGGTCATCTCGGCCAGCACCATCGCCACCACTTCCAGCGCATAGACCTCGTCCGAGGAAAACTCGCGCGCCTCGCGCGACTGCACGACCAGAACGCCCAGCTTTTCGCCCAGCCGCTGCACCGGGATGCCGAGGAACGAGGAATAGATCTCCTCGCCCGTTTCGGGCATGTAGCGGAACCCTTTTTCGGTGGGCGCATCGGCCGAGTTGACGATCTTGCCGGTGCGCGCCACGCGGCCCACCAGCCCCTCGCCCAGCCGCATCCGGGTCTGGTGCACTGCTTCCGCCTTGAGGCCCTCGGTCGCGCACAGCTCCAGCGTTTCGTCGTCGCGGAACAGGTAGATCGAGCACACCTCGGTTCCCATCGAATCCGCGATCAGATGGGTGATCTTGTCCAGCCGCTCCTGGCCCGCGGCCTCTTCGGCCATGGTGTCGCGCAACCGGCGCAGCAGCTTGCGGCTTTCGCTTTCGGTGGTTTCTGGCATGAGTGGTGCCGCTGTCCCAAGGTGGTGCGCCGTCGATCCGGCCCGACATGTTAGAACACAAGGCGGGCCGGATTTGAACGGGTTTCTCGTAGGCTGCGGTGGAAAGCCGCCGTGCCGATGCCCTTCATGCGTGCGAAACGGGCAGGTCGCGCGGCCCGCAGGCTCAGCCGGCCTTTTCCAGTTCGAACGCGTCGTGCAGGGCCTGCACGGCCAGTTCCATGTATTTCCGGTCGATCAGCACCGAGATCTTGATTTCCGAGGTGGCGATCACCTTGATGTTGATGCCCTCGTCGGACAGCGTCCTGAACATCTTTGCGGCGACGCCCGACTGGCTGCGCATCCCGATCCCCACGGCCGAGATCTTGGCCACGTCGGTATCCGCGATCAGGTCGTGGAAATTGATGTGACCGGCGGCCTTGGCGTCGTTCAGGGCCTTTTCGGCGCGCTTCACCTGGTCGACCGGGCAGGAAAAGGTCATGTCGGTGCGGCCGGCCTCGGCGATGTTCTGGATGATCATATCCACGTTGACGCCGGCCTCGGCCAGCGGGCCGAAGATGGCGGCGGCGATGCCGGGGCGGTCGGCGACGCTGACCAGCGTCATCTTGGCCTCGTCGCGGCTGTAGGCGATGCCCGAAACGGGACGGTTTTCCATGACTTCCTCCTCATCGCAGACGAGCGTGCCCGCCTCGTCGGATTGTTCCTCGAAACTGGACAGGACGCGCAGCTTGACCTTGTAGCGCATGGCCAGCTCGACCGAGCGCGTCTGCAGCACCTTGGCGCCGAGGCTGGCCAGTTCCAGCATTTCCTCGAAGGCGATCCTGTCAAGCTTGCGCGCCTTGGACGCGATGCGGGGATCGGTGGTATAGACCCCGTCCACATCCGTGTAGATATCGCAGCGTTCCGCGCCGAACGCCGCGGCAAAGGCCACCGCCGTCGTGTCGCTGCCGCCGCGGCCCAGCGTGGTGATGCGCCCCTCGGGGCTGACGCCCTGGAACCCGGCGACCACGGCCACGCGCATCCCTTCGCCGAACTTGGCCGTGATGTTGCCGGTCGGGATCTCCTCGATCCGGGCCGAGGCATGGGCGCTGTTGGTTTTCACCGGCACCTGCCAGCCCTGCCAGCTGCGCGCGGGCACGTCCATTTCCTGAAGCGTCAGCGCCATCAGCCCGGCGGTCACGTTCTCGCCCGAGCTGACGATGGCATCGTATTCGCGCGCGTCGTAAAGCGGCGAGGTTTCGTTGACATAGCCCACCAGCTTGTTTGTCTCGCCGGCCATTGCCGAGACGATGACGATCACGTCATAGCCCTTGGCCACTTCGACGCCCACGCGTTTCGCGGCGCGCCTGATCCGGTCCGGTGTGGCGACCGAGGTGCCGCCGAATTTCATCACGAGAATGGGCATGGGAGTCCCCGACGTTCAAGTTCCGCGCGGTTTAGGCGCAGTTGCGCGAAAGGGCAAGATATCAATGCCGTGGCGGCAGCCGGTCAGGCGCGGTAATCCGCCGCGCGCAAGGGGCCGGACCGGGCCAGGGTTTCGGCCCCGTCGACGATATCGGTGTTCTGCGCGGCTTGCGTGATCCAGCCTTGCGGTGTTGCGCGTGCGACGAATGTCAGGATTGTCCGGCGCGGGCCCGCCGCGCCGCCATCCGGCAGGCGCTGGCCGGTCAGGGTAAAGCGGCACTGCACCACCGCCACGTCATCGCCGATTGTCCGCACCCGGATCGTGCCGGGCTTCAGGTCGGTGTCGGCGAAAAAGCTGTGCAGCGCGTAATCATGCGCCTTTTCGATCGCCGCCCGGTCATGCCACCACAGCCCGACCACGTTCACGAATTCCGCGTCCTCTGCAAACAGCGCGGCCAGCCCCCGCGCATCCCGCGCCATCCACGCGGCGGCAAAGGCGCGGGGGATATCGCCCGGTTCTGTCGGCAGGGCGGTCAATAGGGGTGGTCCCGGCCGTCCCAGGTGCGGAAACACCCGGTGCCGGCCATGTCCAGCTCGTCAAAGCGGCGCAGCAGCCCGTCGGCGGCCTCGTCCGCGGTGATCTCGGCCGCGGTGCCGCCCATGTCGGTCTGCACCCAGCCGGGGTGATAGATGCCCACGGCAATGCCCAGATGCGCCAGGTCGGTGGCCAGGTTGCGCCCGAGGTTCAGCGCCGCCGCCTTGGAGGCGCGGTAGATATAGCTGCCGCCCGGCGCGCGCGTGTGGCTGGCCATCTGCGACGAGATGATGGCGATCCGGGGCGCACCCGACATCTGCAGGTTCGGCAAAAGCTCCTGCACGGTCAGGAACACGCCGGTCACGTTGACCGCGAAGGCATCGGCCCACATCTGCGGCGGATAGCCGTCGGCCAGGCTCTGGCCCTTGTCGGGATAGACGCCCGCGTTGCAGACCAGAAGGTCAACCGCCTGCGCATCCAGCGCCGCGCCCATGCCGCTTATGTCCGCGGCCTGCGTCACATCCACCCGCAACAGCCCGCCTCCGCCCGCGCGCGAGGTGCCGGTCACGCGGTCGCCCCGCGCGGTATAGGCATCGGCGAGGGCCCGGCCCAGGCCGCGGGCGGCGCCTGTGATGACGACATGCATCTGCGTTTCCCTCAGTTCGATTTCCGCCCGGGCACGAAGGGCAGGGGCGCCACGGGAATACCGTCCTCGATCAGCTTGCGGGCCTCGTCGGGCCTGGCCTCGCCATAGATCGCGCGTTCGGGCGTGCTGCCTTCGTGCATGGCGCGGGCCTCGCTTGCGAAATTCATGCCGACGTAATCGGAACTGGCCTCGATCCTGCGCTTGAGATCGGCAAGCGCCTGCTCGGCGGCGCTGGCCGGCGCGCTGAGCGGCTTTTCCTGCGCCTTTGCGGCGGCGTCGGACTTGCGTCCCGGGCGCACCTGCGGCGACATCAGCGCCTTGGACACCCCTGTCGCACCGCAGACCGCGCAGGCCACCATGCCGCCGGCCCTGAGCTTGTCAAAGGCTTCGGCGGACTGGAACCAGCTTTCGAAACGGTGCCCATCGGCACATTTGAGCGTGAATTTTATCATGGCGCGTTACCGGAAATATCCAGTCATTACATAACCGCGAGCGCCGAAAGTTCAAGCTAGCGGCGCAGCGGGCGGGGATCGAAATTGCGGATCAGTTCGGCCAGTTCCGGGTCGCTGACGCGGGCGGCGGCCTTTTTGCGGCCGAACCACTTGCGGCGGCGCTGCTTGGCCTCGGGAAAGCTGCCGTCGAGCGATTTCACCGCGACGGGAAACACCAGCGCCACGCAGGGCGCCAGCCGCTTGCGGCCCAGCACCTTGCGGTAGGAGAACATGCCGATCGCGTCCTTGCCGACCTGCCCGCGCACCCCGGCCTCTTCCCAGGCCTCGCGCAGCGCGGCCTTGGCGGGGGATTTGCCCTTCATCGGCCAGCCCTTGGGCACGATCCAGCGCCCGGTCCCGCGCGAGGTGATCAGCAGGAACTGCGGCTTGTCCTTGCGGATGCGATAGCAAAGCGCGGCATATTGCGTGCGCACATCGCCATGATGCGCCAGCATCGCGTTGGACGAAAAATGCCGTGCCACGTCGCTGGTTCCTGTTTCGCTCTGCCCCTTGCCCGCCCGACTGTCGCCCGAAAGCCCGACCCGATCAAGCCCCGGCGCGCGGGTGCTTGCGCGGGGCAGGGGGCGCGGGTAAGGCGGGCGGATGACGTCGCAAACTTCATATCGGGACCACGCGCGCGCGATCCTCGGGCTGGGGCTGCCGCTGATCGGCAGCCACCTGGCGCAGTTTGCCGTGACGCTGACCGATGCGGTCATGCTGGGCTGGTACGACGTGGAGGTGCTGGCGCAGCAGGTGCTGGGCGGCATGTTGTTCTTCGTGCTGTTCATCATGGGATCGGGATTCGCCTGGGCGGTGATGCCGATGGTGGCCGAGGCCGAAAGCGCCGGCCGCATGGCCGAGGTGCGCCGCGTCACCCGCATGGCGCAATGGCTGTCGATGCTGTTCGGGCTGGCCTGCATGCCGGTCTTCTGGTGGTCGGGGCCGCTGTTGCTGCTGGCCGGGCAGGAGGCGGGCGTTGCCGCAGGCGCGCAGGATTACCTGCGCATCGCCGGCTGGGCGATCCTTCCGGCGCTGTTCGTGATGGTGCTGAAATCCTATCTTGCCGCGCTGGAACGCGCGCAGGTCGTGCTGTGGGTGACGGTGGCGGCGGTGTTCGTGAACATGCTGGTCAACTACGCGCTGATCTTCGGGCACTGGGGAATGCCCGAACTGGGCATTCGCGGCGCGGCCATCGCGTCGCTGGCGGTGCAGCTGGTGTCGGCGGCGGGGCTGGCCGTCTATGCCGGGCTGGTGACGCCCGAACACGCGCTGTTCAGCCGCGTCTGGCGCCCGGACCGGGAGGCGTTCGGCGCGGTGTTCCGGCTGGGCTGGCCCATCGGCATCACCAGCCTGGCCGAGGTCGGGTTGTTCGCCGCCTCGTCGCTGATGATGGGCTGGCTGGGCACCCTGCCGCTGGCCGCGCATGGGATCGCGCTGCAGATCAGTTCGGCCACCTTCATGGTGCACCTGGGCCTGTCGAACGCCGCCACCGTGCGCGCGGGCCGGGCGATGGGCCGGGGCGATATCGACGGGTTGCGGCGTGGCGGTGCGGTGATCACAGCGATCTCGGCGGTGATGGTCGTGTTGACCGTCGCGCTGTTTCTCGGGCTGCCGGAGCCGATGATCGGGCTGTTTCTGTCCCCGGACGATCCCGACCGCGCGGCGGTGGTCGCGGTCGGCGTCGGGCTGCTGGCGGCGGCGGCGCTGTTCCAGCTTGTCGATGCCGCGCAGGTCATGGCGCTGGGCCTGCTGCGCGGCGTGCAGGACACGCGCGTGCCGATGGTGATCGCGGCGCTGAGCTATTGGGCCGTGGGCGTGCCGATGAGCTATGTGCTGGGGTTCACCCTGGGCATGGGCGGTGTCGGCATCTGGCTGGGGCTGGCCTGCGGGCTGGCGCTGGCGGGCGTCTTCATGATGTGGCGGTTCTGGCGGATCAGCCTGCCGGCGCTGTCGCGGGGTGTTGCCTGACGGCGGGTCTGAGCCGGCATTTCCAGTTGGGCGGAACAGAGGGCAGCGCATGGCCGCGGTCGGGCGATCCGACGCTGCTGGCATGGCAGTTTATCGTGCCGCGACATCCTACCTCAGACCGTGGCACCTGCGGCAGCCAATCGCCCGGCGGGGGGGCGGCCGTGCGATGCCCGGGCCGCTGCGCGGCCGTTCCGGGCTGGCGCATCGCGCGAACGTCCGCTTCGTTCCACTCGCAGGGGGGCCTCAGTCGTCGCTGATACCACGCGCGGCCAGCAGCCGGTCGGCTTTCTTGCGCACCAGGACGGTGCGCAGGTCGTGCATCGCCAGCAACAGCGAATCCGTCACCAGGTCCAGCTGTTCGTCGGTGGCGCGCGATTGCGCCCAGTGGGTGGTCTGGTTCAGGTAATCCACCGCGCGCAGGATGTCGTCGATGTCGCGCCCGGCCAGGATGCGCACCCGTTCGGCCATCCAGTCATGGATCGCGGCCAGATCCTCATCAGACAGGGCGCGGTCGCCATGCGGCTTGATCTGGCCGTTATTGATGTTGACCACCGCGATCTGGTCCATGTCGATCCGGCGCTGCCGGTTCTCGGTGTCGACGCGGAACACAAACGCGCCGTTGTCACGCACGCGGAAATAATACGGGGGCAATTCGCCAGCCATGCCTGTCCCTGCTTTCCTGCCTCTTGCGGCTGCTCTTACACCAGTTCGGCACAGAAGTCGCCAATGCGTTTGCACGCCTCGGTCAACTGCGCATCCGATGTGGCGTAGCTGATACGGAAACAGGGCGACAGGCCGAAGGCCGCTCCGAACACCACGGCAACGCCCCTCGCCTCCAGCAGCGCGGTGGCGAAGGTTTCGTCGCTGTCGATGACCGTGCCGTCCGGCGTGCGCTTGCCGATCAGCCCGGCAATCGACGGGTAGACGTAAAACGCGCCCTCGGGCCGGGGGCAGGTGATACCGGGAATGGCGTTCAGCGCATCCACCACCAGGTTGCGGCGGCGGGCGAAGGCCTTGTTGTGCTCGGCGATGAAATCCTGCGGGCCGTTCAGCGCCGCCACCGCCGCCCACTGACTGATCGAACAGGGGTTCGAGGTGGATTGCGACTGCACCTTGCGGATCGCCGCGATCAGCGGCTCGGGCCCAGCGGCATAGCCGATGCGCCAGCCGGTCATGCAATAGGCCTTGGATACGCCGTTGACGGTCAGCGTGCGGTCGTAAAGCCCCGGTTCCACCTGCGCGGGCGTGCAGAAGGCGAAATCGTCATAGGCCAGATGCTCGTACATGTCGTCCGTCAGGACATGCACATGCGGGTGGCGCATCAGCACGTCGGTCAGCGCCTTCAGCTCGTCCCATGTATAGCCCGCGCCGGTGGGGTTCGAGGGCGAGTTGAACAGGAACCACTTGGTATTGCGGGTGATCGCGGCCTCAAGCTGGCCGGGCGTGATCCTGAAGGCGTTTTCCAGCCGCGCCTCGATGAACACCGGCTGGCCGCCCGCCAGCAGCACCATGTCGGGATAGCTGACCCAATAGGGCGCGGGGATGATCACCTCGTCGCCGGGGTTCAGCGTGGCCATCAGCGCGTTATACAGCACCTGCTTGCCGCCGGTTCCCACGGTAACCTGCGCGGGCGTGTACTCCAGCCCGTTGTCGCGGGCGAACTTGGCGCAGATCGCCTGTTTCAGCTCGGGGATGCCATCGACCTGCGTGTACCGGGTATGCCCGGCCTCGATCGCGGCGATGCCGGCGGCGCGGATATGGTCGGGCGTGTCGAAATCAGGCTCGCCCGCGCTCAGCCCGATGATGTCGTGGCCGGCAGCCTTCAGCGCGGCTGCCTTGTTCGACATCGCAATGGTGGGTGACGGTTTTACGCGCGAAAGCGTCTGAGACAGAAAGGACATGGGCCACCCCCGGTTTTAATCGCTTACGCGTTGTCTTAGGCTTGGCCGGCAGACCGATCAAGCACGATCGGAGGAACGGAGAGAAATGGAACAGACCGACACCAACGACTGGTATGGCCCCGATGCGGCCACCTTCGGCGACCGGCTGGCCGCCGCGCGCGAGGCCGCGGGCATGACGCAGAAACAGATGGCCCGGCGCCTGGGCGTCAAGCTGGGCACGCTCACCGCCTGGGAAAACGACATGAGCGAGCCGCGCGCCAACCGCCTGCAGATGATGGCCGGTATCCTGAACGTGTCGATCATGTGGCTGCTGACCGGCGAGGGCGACGGGCTGGCCGCGCCCGAAGACGAGACGACGATCCCGCCCGAGGTGAACGACCTGCTGGTCGAGATCCGCGACCTCAAGGCGCAGATCACCGCCTCGGCCGAACGGCTGGGGCGGCTGGAAAAGCAGTTGCGCCTGACGCTGAAATCCGGCACCTGACAGCCATGACCGAACCGCGCGACATACGCCTAAAACGCCTGCACATGCGCTCGATGCGGCGCGGCACCAAGGAAATGGACATGATCCTGATCCGCTATTGCGGGGCGCGGCTGGACGCGCTCGCGGCGGCGGAACTCGATCTCTATGACGCGCTGCTGTCCGAGAACGATCAGGATCTCTATCAGTGGGTGTCGGGCCAGGCGGCCCCGCCCGGCCGCTTTGCCGCGCTGGTCGACGATATCCGTCAGGTCGTCGGCAATACCGAGTAATTCGCATTTTACGAACCATTCCCGGGGTTTAACCGATTGTTCGGCTTTTTCCCTCAGTGTCCCGTCCCGAGCAGTCACTGGACGGAGACAAATGGATGAGTATGCACAGCAAGCTGCCCGGTGCGCATCAACAGGGCTTCATGGGCGGGTATCTCGAGGCGCTGGCGCTGGTCGAACGGCTGCACCGCCTGCTGCTCGACGTCATCAAGGATGAATTCGAACGCGTGGGCGTGATCGACATCAACGCGGTGCAGGCACTGTTGCTGTTCAACATCGGCGAGAACGAGGTGACCGCGGGCGAGCTGAAAAGCCGCGGCTATTACCAGGGCAGCAATGTCAGCTACAACCTCAAGAAACTGGTCGAAACCGGCTACATGCACCACCAGCGGTGCGAGATCGACCGCCGCTCGGTGCGGGTGCGCCTGACGCAGAAGGGGCGCGACATCCGTGCCATCGTCGCCACCCTGTTCGCCCGCCACGCCGAGGGGTTGCAGGAAAAGGGCGTGCTGGGCGCCGACGGGATCGAGGCCATCACCCATTCGCTGCGCCGGGTCGAACGCTACTGGACCGACCAGATCCGCTATATCTACTGACAGGCGGGCGTGGGCGCCGTTACCAGTGGCCGGTGTTTTCCATGCTGGCCCAGGGGTCCTGCGGCGGCAGGGGATCGCCGTCCTGCAGCAGCTCGACCGAAATATTGTCGGGGCTGCGCACGAAGGCCATCCGCCCGTCGCGCGGCGGGCGGTTGATCGTCACGCCACTGTCCATCAGGTGCTGGCACATGTCATAGATATTCTCGACCGCATAGGCGAGATGGCCGAAATGCCGGCTGTCCGAGGGCAGCCCGTCATCGCCGTCCCAGTTATAGGTCAGCTCGACCGGGCAGTCCTCCTGCCCCTCGGGTGCCATGAAGATCAGCGAGAACCGCCCCTCGTCGCTGTCGTAGCGGCGGGTCTCTTTCAGGCCCAGCAATTCGTAGAACTTCATGCTGGCCTCCAGGTCCTTCACCCGGACCATGGTGTGCAGATACTTGATTTTCATTGCCCGCTCCGTCCTTTGCGTGTGTCAGAATTTCGACTCGATGCCAAATGATAGCGCGGTCGAGCTGGTTTCAAACCGCGAGATGTTCGAACTTGTCCGCTGCGTCAGCAAGGTCACGCGCGGCACGAAACCGGCATAGTCGATCTCGGAAAACGTGATGTCGAGCGAGGCAAAGACCGCATCGTCCTGCCGTCCGCCCGGCGCCTCGAAGAACCCGATGAAATAGCGCGGATAATCGGTGTTGCGCGCGCCCAGCGTCAGGCGCAGGTCCACGGGGCCGGTCACGTCGCCGAAATCGTAACTGACATAGGCGGTCCGGTGCAGCACGTCGACATTGCCCCGGTCGCTGTCCGCGCGGTCCAGGATCAGCCCCATGCTCAGCGCGGCGGCCTGCGGCAGCCTGTGGCGGAAATCGCCGCGCAGCTGCACGTGATCCGAGCGCGCGAAATAGGCCACCGCATCCTCGCGCCGCTCGTATTCCGCCCGCACCGACAGAAGCGAGTTTTCCCCCAGGGTAAAGCTGCGGTTCAGCCCGACATTGCCATAGGCATAGGAGGTCTCGCCGCCATACCAGGCCTGCCCGACGGCGGCGGTGACGCCGACGACACCGTTGGCGCGCGCATCGCCCCCGGCGGCCCAGCGGTGATCCACCCCGATCTCGGCGCGGGTGCTGGCGAAATCGTCGCCATCGGCGCCGGGGGCGGCATCTTTCGCCTCCTGCGACAGGCGGACGCGCTTGGTGACGAATTCCCCGGCCAGCCGCGTGGCCGAAGCCTGATCCTCGCGCAGGCGGTAACTGCTGCGCGCCTCAAGCCGGATCTCGGTGCCCGACAGCGCCATTGCCGCGGGCGAATGCACGCCGTACCACGGCAGGCCATCGACCACGAAATAGGGGTTCTCGGTGCCGGAATTCACGTTGTCGGTGGGTTGCACCGTGATCCGGTAGCGGGTGTTCCACGGGTTTTCCTGCCGGACGCGCCGGAAATCGGAGATCGCCTGTTCCTTGAGCGCCTCGGTCGGCGCCGGGTCCAGCGAGCGGCGCAGCCAGTATTGCGCCAGCCCGTAGCGGCGGTCGGCATAGGCCATGCGCGCGGCCATCTGCGCCGCCATGAACCGGTCGGCATCCTTTTCCGAGGCGCTGAAGGCCCGCCCGGCGGCCCGGCGCCCGGCGCCGTGGTGTTTCTGCATCTCAAGCCCGCGGGCCAGGATGAACAGCGCATAGGGATCCTGCGGATCGGCCTGAAGAAGCCCGCGCGCCATCAGCACGGCAAGCTTGCCGTCGCCGTTCTGCACCGCCTCGCGGGCGACCGCACGGACCTGCGGGAGTGTCAGCGTAACCTCGTCGCTGCCCCCGCGGTCCTGCGCCGCAACCGACCCTGCGAATACCGCCCCCGCAAGCGCGGCAGCAGCCAGCAGGTTATGGGCTGACCGAACTACAGATTGTCGCATTCGCATCGGGCGTGCCGCACTTGTCGAGCACGAATGTGCCGTATTCCTCTTCGGAGTCGAACCCGAGCGGGTCGCCCTGGCCGTCGAATTCGGTCAGATGCACACCACCGGCCACGCCATCGGCGTTGGGCCCGCCAAAGATGCCGCCGTAATCGCCGATATCGTTGTTGAGGATGCCGTCATATTCCACCGTTTCACCGAAAAACGTGCCGTCGGCCGCGATCCCGGTGCTGGTCAGCACGATATCGGGCAGGGTGTATACACCCGCATAACCACGGAAATCGCGGTTATAGATACTGCCGTTCACCGAGTTGTTGCCGAAATCCACGTTCAGAAAGACCTCGCCGACGATGATCGCCGGATAGCTCGATTCGAGCGATGGGTTCGTGCCGGACGGAAGGGGCTGCAGGCCACCGCCGGTATCGTGGATATTGGTGCCGCCCACATAGGTGCCGGCATAGGACACCAGCCCGCTGGCCGGCGGCGTGTAATCCCCGTCGCGTTCATAGAAGGTGCCGCCGAAATAGCGGTTGAACTGCCCGCCGGTGATCACCATCCCGCCACGAACCGAGCTGGAGTTGCCGCTTTCCATCACGAAGGCCATCGCAGGCCGGTCGAGCGGATCGCTTTGCGTCGCATAGGCGACATAGGCCAGGTTCCCACCCGGATCGTAGATATCTAGGCTGGGATCGCGGGTATAAGCGGCCTCGTAATCGCCGGAGGCCAGGTTCACGCCGGTGATCGTCAGGGTCTGGGTCGCGGAATCGTAGACCAGCCTTTCCAGGTCGCCGCGCAGGCTGTCGGGGATATCCGCGGTGTCGGCGGTGTTGTCGTCGCCGGTGCCGCTGGTCTGGTCCGTCGTGTCCTCGTCATCCTTGTCGAACGGATTCGTGCCATCGCCGCTGCAGGCCGTCAGCGCCAGTGCCGCGCACAGCAAAAGGGAATAGGATTTCATCGCGCCTGTCCTCGTTTCGCGTCTCATGCACCCGTTGTCGTATCGGGGTGTCGTTTGCGGGCTAAAGTCGGGCGGGCGCTGGCAAAAGTCAACATTTGATAAACAATCCGGGGCAGGGCGATCAACAACCGCGGCCAATCTGCCACCCCCGCGATATAGGCTTTTTCACCCGGCGAAACGCAAGATATAGTGTCGCGGCGACTCGCCCCGGAACAGAAAGGATGCGCCATGACGCTCTCGCCAGAACAACAGGCCGAAATCGACGACCTGCGTGCCAGCCCGCAGCCCACGCTGCGCACGGTGTCGGAAGGCATGGAAAAGCACCTGTATTCCGCCGTTCCCGTGCTCGACCACGGCTTTGTCCGGGTGGTCGATTACATGGGCGACGACGCCGCCATCTGCCAGGCCGCGCGGGTAAGTTACGGCAAGGGCACCAAGTCGGTGCAGAACGACGAGGGGCTGATCCGCTACCTCATGCGGCACTGGCACTCGACCCCGTTCGAGATGTGCGAGGTCAAGCTGCACGTCAAGCTGCCGGTCTTCGTCGCGCGCCAGTGGATCAGGCACCGCACCGCCAACGTGAACGAATATTCCGCGCGCTACTCGATCCTCGACCGCGAATTCTACATTCCCGCCCCCGAGGCGCTGGCCGCGCAATCGGTGGTCAACAACCAGGGCAGGGGCGAGGCGCTGGAGGGCGAAGAGGCCGAGCGCGTGCTGCGCTACCTGCGCGACGACGCGATGCGCGCCTATGACCATTACGAGGAAATGATCAGCCAGGACGGGCAGCAGGGCCTTGCCCGCGAACTGGCGCGGATGAACCTGCCCGCCAATGTCTATACGCAATGGTACTGGAAGGTCGACCTGCACAACCTGCTGCACTTCCTGCGCCTGCGCGCCGACGCCCACGCGCAATACGAGATCCGCGTCTATGCCGACGCCATCTGCGACATCGTGTCCGACTGGGTGCCCTTCGCTTACAAGGCGTTCGAGGATTACCGCATGGGCGGCGCGACGCTTTCTTCTACAGCCCTTGATTGTGTCCGCCGGATGTTGAAAGGTGAAGAGGTCACACAGGAAAACTCCGGTATGTCCAAGGGGGAATGGCGGGAGTTTGTGGGGGTTTTGGGGTAGGTTAAGAAAAAAAAGATGCCAGAAGTTAGTCTGACTACTTTCTCCGATGTCGTTTTGGCAGTCTCCCTTCTGTCGCCTGGATTTCTGATATCTTACTTTAAGAATACTTTTATATCAGGACGTCACCCAAGAATTTCTGAGCGCATCGTTGAACTGTTAATTATTTCATCTGTCTATTATGCGTCTTTTGGTGCAATTTTTGTTTATTTCAAATGGTTGGGTTGGATACCACTGTTCTTGTTGCTTTTCCTGATTCCGATGCTCTTGGGGCTATGTTCGGGTGTTGCCAGTCAGAAAAGGTGGTTTGAGCGTATTTATGAGGCCCTAGGCTTAAATCCAATTCACCCAGCTACGACAGGCTGGGATTTTTTGTTTGGCACAATGGATAGTAATAAATGGATTGTTGTTACCTTGTCCGATGGCACGAAAATCAGAGGCTGGTTCGACCGAAACTCTGGTGCATCAACTGATTTATCGAGGCGTGATATTTACATCAACGACATTAGGAGAGAAGATTTTAGTAATTTCGAATCTGATGGACGAAAGCGCGGGATCTGGCTTCATGAGGATGAAATCAGGCACATAGAAGTGATATCTGACTAGGAGGCATGAATGAGTGATAAGAAAGTAGATCCGAGAGTAAATGTCGACAAAGTTTATCGACCGGCTCAGAACAATAATGAAGGAGTTGTTACCTCACAAAATAGCTACCAAGGGCCAACCAGTTCAGGTGAACCAAAAAATCCGCCATCCTCGGATTCGGCGTCCAGCGGTAAGGAAGACTAATTCAACCTTTGAGAAATCACTCATCGTGGTGACGGCCTTCTTTTTTAAGATGCTTGAACCAGATTGACTAACTTTTCTGGCTATGGCGTAGCCCGGCGTGCCTTTGGACACAAAGACTCAAGCCGGAAGTGCGAGCCGCTACATGCGCTTTGAACGTCAGCCGGGTTGGCCGCCCCCCCCAAAAAAACCGACCAAAACCGCCCCGACCGCTCTGGCATCCGCCGCTCACCCCCTTATCTTAGGCCGAACGGCGAAAAAACGCTTGTTCAACCGTGGCCCCATCCGATTTAAGGGGCCGCGCGGAACGATAACAGGGAGCAGACATGACGAACGGTGGCGGCTTACTACCCATCATCGCCCTCTTGCCCTTTCTGGGGGCATTGATACCGGGCATCATGATCCGGGCGGGGCGCAATGCCAGCGCCGCCTTCACCGCAGTGCCCACGATCATCGCCCTGGCGATGCTGGGCGTGCTGGCCCCGCAGGTGATGGCGGGCGAGGTGCTGACCGCGCAGATCGCATGGCTGCCGCAGCTGGGCCTGTCTGCCAGCTTCTTCCTCGACGGTCTGGGCCTGCTGTTCGCGGTCATGATCCTGGGCGTCGGGCTGCTGATCACGCTTTACGCGCGGTTTTACCTGTCGGGCGACGATCCGATGGGGCAGTTCTATACCTACCTTCTGCTGTTCCAGGGCGCGATGCTGGGCATCGTGATTTCCGACAACATCCTGCTTTTGCTGATCTTCTGGGAGCTGACGAGCCTCAGTTCCTTCCTGCTGATCGGCTATTGGAAACACCTGCCCGAGGGGAGGCAGGGCGCGCGCATGGCGCTGGCGGTCACCGGCTCGGGCGGGCTGGCGATGATCGCGGGGATGCTGATCCTCGGCAATATCGCGGGCAGCTACAACCTGACCGACATCCTGCAACAGGGCGAGGCGATCCGCGCCTCGGACTGGTATCTTCCGGCGCTGATCCTGATCCTGCTGGGCGCCTTCACCAAGTCGGCGCAGTTCCCGTTCCATTTCTGGCTGCCGCACGCGATGGCGGCGCCGACGCCGGTTTCGGCCTACCTGCATTCCGCCACGATGGTAAAGGCGGGCGTGTTCCTGATGGCGCGCATGTGGCCGGTGCTGGCGGGCACCGATGCGTGGTTCTACATCGTGTCGATCACCGGGCTGGTGACGATGGTGCTGGGCGCGCTGATCGCGCTGTTCAAGGACGACCTCAAGGCGCTGCTGGCGTTTTCCACGGTCAGCCATCTGGGGCTTTTGACGATGCTGCTGGGCTTCGGCACGCAGGCGGCGGCGGTCGCGGCGGTGTTTCACATCATCAATCACCTGACCTTCAAGGCGGCGCTGTTCATGACGGCGGGGATCGTCGATCACGAAACCCACACCCGCGATATCAGGCGGCTGGGCGGGCTGGCCAAGTTCATGCCGATTACCGCGCTGATCGGCACGGTGGCGGCGCTGTCGATGGCGGGCATCCCGTTCTTCAACGGCTTCCTGTCCAAGGAAATGATGCTGGAAGAGGCGTCGCACACCCTGTGGTTCCGCAACGACTGGATCGTGCCGGTGCTGGCGACGCTGGGCGCGCTGTTGTCGGTGGCCTATTCGCTGCGCTTCATCTTCCACGTCTTCGCGGGCCCCGCGCGCGACGATTACCCCGCCAAGCCGCACGATCCGCCCTTCGGCATGTATGCCGCCCCGGCGTTCCTGTGCGTGCTGGTGCTGGCCATCGGGATATTTCCCGCCCTGGCCGAGCCTGTGGTGACCATGGCGGCCAGCGCCGTGACCGGGGCCGAGTTGCATCCGCATCTCAAGCTCTGGCATGGCGTGACGCCCGCGCTGTTCATGTCGATCATCGCGGTGGCGGGCGGCGCGATCCTGCTGGGGCTGCACCGCCCGCTCGACCGCGCCTGGCAGGCTGCCCCGCGCCCCGAGGCCAAGGCGATCTTCGACGCCACTATGGCGGGGGCGGTCGCGGCCTCGCGCGCGCTTACCGAGGGGCTGCATAACGGCGCGATCAGCCGCTACCTGGCGATCTTCGTCGCCGCCACGGTGGCGCTGACCTGGATCGCCTTTTCCGGCGGAACGCTCAGCCCGCCCACGCGGCCGCTGCTGCCGGTCGCGCCGGTGGTGATGGTCGGCTGGGTGCTGCTGGTGGCGGCGGCGGCGCTGGTGGTGTTCAACCACCGCAACCGGTTCCGCGCGCTGGTGCTGATCGGGATCATCGGGCTGATGATCTCGGGCGGGTTCGTCTACCTGTCGGCACCCGACCTGGCGCTGACGCAGATCTCGGTCGAGACGGTGACGATCATGCTGCTGCTGCTGGCGCTGCATTTCCTGCCCAAGACCACCCCGGTCGAAAGCAGCGCCGGGCTGCGCCTGCGCGACGGGGCGATCGCCATCGCCGCCGGGGTGGGGGTGGCCGCGCTGACCATGGCCTTCCTGATGCGCGATTTCGACAGCATCTCGGACTACCACCTTGCCAATTCCTACGAGGGCGGCGGCGGCACCAATGTCGTCAACGTGATCCTGGTGGATTTCCGGGGCTATGACACCTTCGGCGAGATCATCGTGCTGGGCATCGCCGGGCTGACCATCTTCGCCCTGATGGAGGCGCTGCTGTCCGGCCCGGCCGCCCGCCGGCTGCGCAACACCGATTACAGCCAGGACCGCTCGCGCGACCGCCACCCGCTGATGATGGTGGTGGCGACCCGCGCCATGCTGCCCATCGCCACGATGGTCGGCGTCTACATCTTCCTGCGCGGGCACAACCAGCCCGGCGGCGGCTTCGTCGCGGGCCTGGTGATCTCGATCGCGCTGCTGATGCAGTACATGGCCTCGGGCTTCGGCTGGACACAGACGCGTCAGCGGGTCGAATACCATTCGATGATCGGCTGGGGCGTGCTGGTGGCTGGCCTGACGGGGGCCGCGGCCTGGCTGGGCGGGGCGCCGTTCCTGACCAGCATCTATGGCTATATCAAGCTGCCCTGGATCGAGAAATTCGGCCTCGGCTCGGCCTTCCTGTTCGATCTGGGCGTGTTCCTGACGGTGCTGGGGGCGGTGATGCTGATGCTTTACAGCCTGTCGCGCATCGCGCGCTACGCGGGCGAGACCGTGAATATCGAGCCGATGGATTACGATCCGTCACTGAAATCAGAGCTGAAAAAGCCGGGGGAGGAGTGACATGGAGCTGTTGGTTGCAAGCTCGGTCGGCGTGCTGACCGCCGGCGGGGTCTACCTGATCCTGCGGTTGCGCGCCTTCGCGGTGATCCTGGGGCTGGCGCTGCTGTCCTATGCGGTGAATGTCTTTCTGTTCTCGACGGGGCGGCTGATGGTCAACGCGCCACCGATACTGCAGAAATACGGCGATGCCAGCTATACCGATCCGCTGCCGCAGGCGCTGGTGCTGACCGCGATCGTGATCTCCTTCGGGATGACGGCGGTTCTGGTGATGATCGCGCTCGGCGCGTTTCTCGAGGCCGACCATGACCGGATCGACATGGACGACGACACCGCGACCGGCCCCGCCGGCGAGGAGCCCGGCGCATGAACCACTGGATTATCGCCCCGGTCGTCCTGCCCGCCATCCTTGCGCCGGTCATCGCCTTCGTGATGCGGCACGATATCACGCTGGCGCGTGCGGCGTCCTTCGCGGGCACCATCACGCTGGCCGCGATCTGCATCGGTCTGACTGTCACCGCCGCAGGCGGGGAAACCGTTTCCTACGCGCTGGGCAACTGGCCCGCGCCCTTTGGCATCGTGCTGGTGCTCGACCGGTTGTCGGCGGTCATGCTGCTGCTGACCGCGCTTCTGGCGCTGATCGTGCTGCTGCACGCGGCGGCGACCGGCTGGGACGCGCGCGGACGGCATTTCCACGCGCTGTTCCAGTTCCAGCTGATGGGGATCTGCGGCGCCTTCCTGACCGGCGACGCCTTCAACCTCTTCGTCTTTTTCGAGGTGCTGCTGATCGCCTCCTACGGGCTGATGATCCATGGCGGCGGGCGCGTGCGCCTGCAGGCCGGGCTGCAATACGTGGTGATGAACCTGGCCGGGTCGACCCTGTTCCTGTTCGCGCTGGGCACGCTTTACGCGGCCACCGGCACGCTGAACATCGCGGATCTCGCCGAAAAGGTGCGTGCCCTGCCGGTCGAGGACGCGGCACTGGTGCGTTCGGCGGCGATGATGCTGATGATCGTCTTTGCGATCAAGGCGGCGCTGTTCCCGGTGCAGTTCTGGCTGCCGGGCACCTATGCCAACGCGCCCGCCCCGGTGGCGGCGCTGTTCGCCATCATGACCAAGGTGGGGGCTTATGCCATCGTCCGCGTGCACAGCGTGGTGTTCGGCCCCGACGTGCCGGTGCTGGCCGGGCTGCCGGGCACATGGCTGATGCCGGCGGCGCTCGTGACGCTGGCCGTCGGCGCCATCGGTGTGCTGGGGGCGCGGCGGCTGATGCCGCTTCTGTCCTTCTCGGTCGTGGGCTCCATGGGCACGATGATGATCGCGGTCGCGGCCTTCACGCCGCAGGCGACCAGCGCGGCGCTTTACTACCTCGTGCATTCCACCTTTTCGGCGGCGGCGCTGTTCCTGCTGGCCGACCTCGTGGTATCGCGGCGCGACACCGGCGACCTGCTGCGCCCGCAGTCGCCCACCGTGCAGAACGGGCTGTTCGCGGCGCTGTTCTTTGCCGGGGCCATCGGGATGGTGGGGATGCCGCCGCTCAGCGGGTTCCTCGGCAAGCTGCTGATCCTCGATGCGATGCGGGACACGCCGGAAATGGCCATTGCCTTCGTGGCGATCCTGCTGGGCTCGCTTCTGATGCTGGTCGGCTTTGCCCGCGCGGGCAGTATCCTGTTCTGGAAATCCACCGCGATCGGGCCCGCGCCCACGGATGCCACCGCCGACGAGGTCGCCGCCGAGAGCCCGGAGCCCGCCCGGTTCCTCGAGGTTGCACCGACGGCGGCGGCGCTGGCGCTGCTGGCGGGGCTGGCGGTGTTCGCCGGGCCGGTCAGCGGCTATCTGGGCGCGGCATCCTGGCAACTGTTCGACAGCAGCGGCTATGTCGCCGCGGTGCTGGGCCAGGACGAGGAGGGCTGATCCCATGTTGAAACGTGTCTTCCCCCACCCTTTGCTCAGCCTGACGCTGGCTGTCGTGTGGCTGGCCCTGGTGAACAAGGTCACGCCGGGCAACCTGCTGCTGGGGCTGCTGCTGGGCATCGCGATCCCCTTCGTCACCGCGCCCTACTGGCCGGGCCGCCCGATCATCAAGCGCCCGCTGCGGGTGGTCGAATACGTGTTCATCGTGCTGTGGGATATCGTCGTCGCCAATTTCCAGGTCGCGGCGATCATCCTGTTCCGGCGCAACAGCAACATCCGCTCGCACTGGATCACCGTCCCGCTGGAGCTGACCTCGCCCGAGGCGATCACCGTGCTGGCCGGCACCATCACCATGACGCCAGGCACCGTCTCGGCGATGCTGTCGGCCGATGGCAGCGCGATCCTGGTGCATTGCCTGCATACCGACGACCCCGAGGCGGTGCGCGACGACATCAAGCAACGCTATGAATGGCGGCTGAAGGAGATGTTCCAATGATCACCTGGGCCCTGCTTTTCGCCTTCGGCTGTTTCGGGCTGGGGCTTTTGTTCAACCTCTGGCGCATCACCACGGGGCCGGACACGGCCGACCGCATCCTTGCGCTGGACACCATGGTCATCAACATCATCGCGCTGCTGATCCTTTACGGGATCTGGCGCGGCACCGCCGTCTATTACGAGGCGTCGATGCTGATCGCGATGGTTGGTTTCGTGTCGACCGTGGCCTATTGCCGCTTCGTGCTGCGCGGCGATATCATCGAATAGGAGGCGCCGGATGGAACTTGCGACGGAAATCCTGATCTCGTTTTTCCTGGTCCTGGCGGGTGTGTTCGGGCTGGTCGGGTCGCTGGGGATGGTCAAGCTGACGAACACGATGCAGCGCCTGCACGCGCCGACCAAAGCCACGACGCTGGGCGTGGGCGGCGTGCTGATCGCCTCGATGCTGTATTTCCTGCTGGTCGAGGGCACGTTCAGCTTTCACGAGTTGCTGATCGCGCTGTTCCTGTTCATCACCGCGCCGATCAGCGCCAATTTCATCGCCAAGACCTATATCCAGGCCCACCTGCGCGAAGCGGACCTGCCGTCGAGCGAGGGCGAATACGGCTGGTCGGTCTATGACGATCCGCCCGAATCCGACGACGAGGGCGAAGGCTTCGCCTGACCGGGCGGGCCGGTCATGGCAGGGGATGCGAAGATGCTGACACTCGACCACATCGCGGTTGCCGCCGAAACGCTGGACGAGGGCCGCGCCTTTGCCGAGGATCTGCTGGGCATCCCGCTTTTGCCCGGTGGCCGGCACGCGGCGATGGGCACGCACAACATGCTGTTGGGGTTGCAGGACGGGCTGTATCTCGAACTGATCGCCATCGACCCCGACGCCCCGCCGCCCGGCCGGCCGCGCTGGTTCGACCTAGACCGGTTCTCGGGCCCGCCGCGCCTGACCAACTGGATCTGCCGGGTGCCGGATCTGGAGGCCGTGCTCGGGCGGCTGCCTGCGGGCGAACCGCTCGACCTGGCGCGGGGCGATCTGCGCTGGCGCATGGGCGTGCCCGCTGACGGGCATCTGCCCTTCGACAATTGCCACCCCGCGCTTATCGAATGGCAGGGCGATGTGCATCCGATGGACCGGCTGCCCAATTCCGGCCTGCGGCTTTCCGCCCTGCGCATCCTGCATCCGCGCGCCGACGAAATGCAGGCGCTGCTGGCCCCGGTGCTGGAGGATGGCCGGATCGCCTTTGTGCCCGCCGACACCCCCGCGCTTGAGGCGGTGATCGAAACGCCTGCCGGCGAACGGGTGCTGCGATGACGATCCGCCCGGCACGTGCCACGGATGCGCAGGCGATCGCGGCGATCTGGAACCCGATGATCCGCGATACCGCGATCACCTTCACCACTGCCGAAAAGACCGAGGCCGGACTGCAGGCGGATATCGCCGCGCGCGACGGCGCCTTCTGGGTCGCGGACGAAGGCGGGCATGTGCTGGGCTTCGCCACCTATGCGCAGTTTCGCGGCGGTCCCGGCTATGCCCGGACGATGGAACACACGGTGATCCTGTCGCCGCTGGCGCATGGCCGTGGCATCGGCCGCGCGCTGATGACGGCCCTGTGCGATCACGCCAAAGGGCAGGGCGTGCACAGCATGTGGGCCGGCGTCAGCGCGGAAAACCCCGCCGCCGTCGCCTTCCACGCGCGCATCGGCTTTGCCGAGGTCGCGCGCCTGCCCGAGGTGGGGTTCAAGTTCGGGCGCTGGATGGACCTGATCCTGATGCAAAAAATTCTCTGACACCGTCCTGACAGCGCCGCGCGCAAAGGGTAGGGTGCGCGCCATGTCGATCTGGACCCGCATATCCGACGCGCTGTCCGCGCTTGCCAGTGGCGAGCCGCTGTCCGCCGTTTTCGACCGGCTGCGCACGCCGCCGGAACGCTCGGTCGCGTTCACCATCGCGGTGATCGCGCTGGGCGCCAAGATGGCCAAGGCCGACGGGCTGGTGACGCGCGACGAGGTTACCGCCTTCCGCGAGGTGTTCCAGATCGCCGCCGAGGACGAGGCGCAGGCGGCGCGCGTCTTCAACCTCGCCCGGCAGGACGTGGCGGGGTTCGAGGATTATGCCCGCAAGATCAAGGCGATGTTCGAGCGCACCGAAGGCCCGCTTTGCGACCTGATGGAGGGGCTCTTCCACATCGCGCTGGCCGATGGCACCTACCACCCGGCCGAGGATGCGTTCCTGGAACGGGTGGCCGATATCTTCGGCCTGCCAGAGCATGATTTCCGCAGCCTGCGCGCCCGGTTCGTGCCCGATGCGACGCCCGATCCCTATGCCGTGCTGGGCGTTACGCCCGACATGCCGATGGCGGATATCCGCGGCGCCTGGAAGCGGCTGGTGCGCGAAAACCACCCCGACGCCCTGACCGCGCGCGGCCTGCCGCAAGAGGCGGTCAGGATGGCCGAACGGCGGATGAACGACATCAACCGCGCCTGGGACGAGATCAGCAAGGGCAAGGCCGCCTGATGCGCATCGCCACCTACAACGTGGAATGGTTCAACAACCTGTTCGACGACCAGGGCGGGGTGCTGGACAATCGCGGCTGGTCGGGGCGGCACGATGTGCGGCGCACCGACCAGCTTGCCGCGCTGGGGATCGTGTTCACCGCGTTGAACGCCGACGCCATCATGGTGATCGAGGCGCCCGACCATAACGGGCGGCGCACAACCGTGCCGGCGCTGGAAAATTTCGCCGGTTACTTCGACCTGCGCGCGCGCAAGGCGGTGATGGGCTTTCCCAACGACACACAGCAGGAAATCGCGCTGCTTTACGATCCCGACACCATGAGCGCGCGGCACGATCCGCTGGGCGATCCGACCGGCAAGAAGGGCGATCCCGGCAGCCCGCGTTTCGACGGGGTGTTCCGCATCGACCTGGATATCGACGCGACCGAGGATCTGGTGAGATTTTCCAAGCCCCCGCTGGAGTTGGCGATCGAAACCGTGTCGGGGCGCAGCCTGCGGATGATCGGCGCGCACCTGAAATCCAAGGCGCCGCACGGCGCGCAGAACCGGGACGAGGTGATGCGCATGGCCATCGCCAACCGGCGCAAGCAGCTGGCGCAGGCGATCTGGCTGCGCGGGCGGGTGGACGAGCACCTGGCGCGGGGCGAGTCGCTGATCCTGCTGGGCGATCTGAACGACGGTCCGGGGCTGGACGAATACGAGGATCTGTTCGGCCGGTCCTCGGTCGAAATCGTGATGGGCACGGAGGGGCATCAACCGCTGTGCGACCCCCATGCCCACCGGGCGCTGCAACAGCGGATCGGGGCGATGCCGACCTCGGCCAGGTTCTATTTATCCACTGAAAAGAGATACTTGCAGGCGCTTCTTGATTACATCATGATCTCTGAGGACCTGCGCGCGCTGGAGCCGCGCTGGCGCATCTGGCACCCGTTCGACGATCCGGTCTGCTGGTCCACGCCCGAGCTGCGCGATGCGCTGATTACCGCCTCGGATCATTTCCCGGTGACGCTCGATATCGGTCTGTGACTCAAAATCGCCCGGCGGATCGCTTATATTGCGGGCATGAAACGCTTTGCCCTTGCCCTTGTCGTCGCGTCCCTTCCTGTCTCTTCCATTGCGCAAGAGGCTGAAAAGGATGGATTTTCCCTGATGGAAGAAGGTGCGCGCATGTTCCTGCGCGGCATGATGGAGCAGGCCGAACCGGCGATGAAAGAGCTTCAGCGGCTGGTCGAGGACATGGAGCCGGCCATGCGGCAATTCGTGCAGGAAATGGGGCCGGCGCTGAACGAATTGCTGGGCAAGGTCGACGACCTGTCGAATTATCACCCGCCCGAAATGCTGCCCAATGGCGACATCATCATGCGCCGCAAACTGCCCATGCCACCCGCTGACGAGGGCGAGGGCGAGATCGAGCTTTAGCGGCGGGCGGGCCGTTAACCGCGCGGTCCGGCACGCAAACCGCGCGGTTCCTGACAGAACATGACCGGAAACCGCGCGGTTTCCCACGAAACCTGCGCGGTTTTGCCGGTGCGGAGAGGGCCATTCGGTTAACAGCCGGTAAATTTCACGGGGTTCCGGTGGCCCCCGTGGCCGGATCGCGCGGTTCGTGCCGAAAACCGCGCGGTCGTTAACCTTTGTCGGGGGCGGCCTGTCTGGCGGTGGCGGGGCGGCGCAGCTTGACCCGGCTTTCTGCGCCCAGCGTCCCGGCCAGCGACAGGAACCGCGCCTCGGCCACCTCGCCGAACAGCGGTTCGGCCTCGTGGCTGAGCCAGAGTTCCAGTTCCTTCTTCTTGGGGAACCAGCGCATTTCGCCCATCGGCGCGCCCTGCAGCCACAGCATCGCGCCAAAGCGCATCGCCTTGCCCAGAACCTCGGCCTGGTGGACCTCTTTTTCCGGGATCAGCTCGTACATTTCCTCGAACCGGGTGCCGTCGCGCTTGTTGGTGTAGCGGTGCATCAGCGCCAGCCCCACGAATACGCGTTCGGCATGTTTCAGCCCGCCCAGGTTGGCGCGGGTTGCGTTGTCGAAACAGACCTCGGCGCGGTAATCGGGATGCGCGCGCCAGCTGACATCGTGCAGCAGGCAGGCCGCGCGGATCAGCCGCTTGCGTTCGTCCGACGCGCCGGAAAACAGCGGCAGGACAAAGTGATAGAGCTGCCGGCCAAAGCCGGGCAGGCGGGCGTCCTTGGCCTCGGCAAAGCGGCAGGCCTCGATCAGCGGGTCGCGGTCGCGCAATTCCTGCGGCATCTGCTCGTAAAGCATCCCCTCGCGGATGCCGTAGCTGCTGATGGCGATATCGTGCGGCTTGAAGGTCTTGACCACCTCTTTCAGGACCTCGGCCGCCAGCGGCACCAGCCCCATCCGGCTGGCCGAGACATCGGCACGGTTGCGCAGATCCTCGGCATCCTGCGTTTCGATGTATTTCACGGTTTCCTGCACCGACCTGCGGCTCATCCGGTATTCGTGCAGCACGTGCAGCGGATAGCCGCGCCGCTCCATGTCGATGCGGGCGATGGCCCGCCACGAGCCGCCGACCAGGAACAGCCGGTTTTCCTGCGGCCCCAGTTGCCGGGCCAGGCCGGTCAGGGTGGCGCGGATATAGTCGCGCCGCGCCTTCCTGCCGCCCTTGAGGGTGGCCAGTTTCAGCGGACCCAGCGCCGATGTCTCGCGCCGGCCGACGCGGCCGCCGTCGATTTCGGCCAGTTCCATGGACGAGCCGCCGATATCGCAGACCAGCCCGTAAGAGCCGGGCCAGCCCAGAAGAACGCCCTGCGCGGACAGTCGTGCCTCTTCGCGGCCGTCGATGACGTGGATCTTCAGCCCGGTTTCGCGCAGCACCTCGTCGCAGAATTCGGGGCCGTCCTCGGCATCGCGCACGGCGGCGGTGGCGACGGCGGTCAGCGGCGCGATGCCCATGCCCTCGGCCAGGTGCTGGAACCGGCGCAGCGCCGACAGCGCCCGCACCCGGCCCGCGGGCGACAGCCGCCCGGTCTTGCCCAGCCCCTCGCCCAGGGCGCACATGATCTTTTCGTTGTAGAAATAGGCGGGGCTGCGCGCCGCGCCGTCGAACACCACCAGCCGGACCGAGTTCGACCCCACGTCCACCACCCCCACGCGGGCCAGCGCCCGCGCCTTGGGGTCGTTGAAAAGCGGCCTGCCGAACGGCCCCCAGTCCTGCGGGCCCGTGCCGGTCATGTCGGTCATCCTCTGGCTCCGTGCCGTTTTGACCCGTTTATGGACGGGGGCGCGGCGGGGGTCAATCACCCGGGGGTGCGGCATGGGCGGGGCGGGCATCGCGGGGGTCGCGTTCGGCCGAAAGGAAGCCGCCCAGCAGGTGCAGCTCGGCCACGTTGTCGCAGATCACCTTGAGCAGCACCAGGAACGGCACCGCCATCAGCATCCCCGGAATCCCCCACAGCCAGCCCCAGACCAGCACCGTCAGGAACACCGCGACGGTGTTCAGCTCCAGCCGCCGGCCCAGCAGCCAGGGCGTGACGATCTGCCCTTCGAGAGCGGTCAGCGCGGCATAGCCCAGCGGCGGCACGAGGCCGGTGGCGACGTCGGGATAATAGCTCAGCCCGTAGACGCCCAGCAGCAGCACGCCGATGATCCCGCCGAGATAGGGCAGGTAGTTCAGCACGAAGGCCGCCGCCCCCCAGAGCAGCGGATCGGGAAAGCCCAGCAGCCACAGGTAGCCGGCCAGCACCGCGCCGAGGCCGATATTGATCAGCGTGATCGACAGCAGGTAGCGCGAGATGCGCGCCTCGATATCGAAGATCACCTTGCGCACGTGGTCGCGGTCGCGGGGAAAGGCGTTGAGGATCTTGAGCAGCACAAGGTCGCCCGATCCGAGGATCAGCATGGCGAGGATTGCGCCGATCGCGATGGACGAGCCGAAATTCGCCGTCTTGCCCAGCAGGGTCGACAGGATGCCGGGCCCGTCGGTGCGCACCTCGGGGGCGGTGCTGGCGCCCTGGGCGATCTGTTCGACCTCCCTGGTGGCGTCGTGCATTTCCTTGACCGAGGAAAACAGCGCCTCCAGTTTCCAGCGCAGTTCGGCCACCATCTGCGGGATCTGCGCGACCCAGTCGGACAGCACCCCGGAGAGCGAATAGAAGAATCCGGCGATGGCCGCCGCCAGCGTGGCGATGACCAGGAACGCGGCGACCGGGGCGGGCAGGCCCGCGCGGCACAGCGCCCGCACCACCGGCCGCAGGGTCAGTGCGAGGAACAGCCCGAACAGGATCGGGAACAGCACGTCGCGCGCGATCAGCACCGCGCCGAACAGCAGGATCAGGAATATCCCGATCAGCAGCCCCTCGATCAGGGCCATGTCGCGCGAGCGCGGCGCCGGCATGGTTATTTGCGGCCCGACAGGAACCCGGCGAGGAACCCCGCCAGCACGATATAGGGCGCGGCCTTGCCGATTTCCTGCCCGGCCTCGCGGCTGAGCGTTTCAAGCTGTTGCTCGATCTCGGGCGGCAGCGCCGCGCTGTCGCGCGCCCGGCTGCGCGCGACCTGGCCCGCGATCAGCAGCACCAGCGCGCCCAGCCCCAGCGCCAGCAGCGCCATCACGAAGGCGGCGGCGACCGGCCCCAGCCCGGCAGAGAGCAGCATGTAGCCGCCGAAGGCCGCGAAGCCGACCGCGATGCAGAAGAACACGGCCGCCACCGCGCCGCCCCCGGCCTTGAGGACGGCGCGGCGGGCTTTCGCCTCGGCCTGTCGCTCGGCCAGGCGCAGGGCCTGGCCGGCGAGCTTTGCAAGGGGGATCATTTGCGGCCCAGAAGCCCGGCAAGGATGAACCCCGCGCCAAAGGCGATGGCGGTCGCGGCCAGCGGGTTGGCGCGGATCTGATCCTCGGTCGCGGCGCGGGCGCGCTGGCCCTGCCGGACCGCGCTGTCATAGGCGGCGCGGGCCTCGTCGGACAGGCTTTCCAGCCCGGCCTGCGCCTGCGCGACCCGGTCATGGCCGATTTCGCGGGCGCGATCCCCGGCCAGTTTCGCCAGCGTTTCGATGTCCTTGCGGGCAAGGGCCAGCTGGTCTTCGAGTTCCTGTTGCTTGGTCATCTCTTATCCCTCCGTTCGGTATTGCGAATATCAGACGGTCCGGTGCTCAGACCGGGGGTTTGCCTCGTACTGCGCGCGCGATCATGGCGACCAGGAAGAGGATGATGAAAACGTAAAAGATGATCTTGGCGATCCCGGCCGAGGCCGCGGCGATCCCGCCGAAACCCAGCACACCGGCGATCAGTGCGATAACCAGAAAAGTAAGTGCCCAACCCAACATATCTTGACCTCCTTGTTCAATTTGGTCGAGCCGTTGAATATACGCTGGATTTGATCATACTCCAACCGATCGGCGGAATCCCGCGAATTCCGAAGGGTGGGCGCGGGGCCTTAGTCCTCGGTATGTGTCAGTTTCGGAACGTCTTTCGCGCCCGCCGAGCCGCGCCCGGACAGGGACGGGTTTTCCATGAAGAACCGGTGCGCGGAAAAGGCGAACCGCCCCTCGGGCACATCGACGCGATGAAATTTGCCGTCGGGCGACATCGTCCAGCTTTGCGCCACGTCGGCCAGATTCGCGGCCATGATCTGGCTGACGATCTGCGCCTTGACGGTGGGGTTCTCGATATCCACCAGCGTTTCGACCCGGCGGTTGAGGTTGCGGCCCATCCAGTCGGCGGACGAGATGAACACCCGCGCCTGTTTCGAGGGCAGCCCGTGGCCGTTGCCGAAGCAGATGATGCGGGAATGTTCCAGGAACCGGCCGATGATGGATTTCACCCGGATATTTTCCGACATGCCCTTGATACCGGGGCGCAGCCCGCAGATGCCGCGGATCACGCAGTCGATCCTTACCCCGGCGCGGCTGGCCTCGTAGAGTGCGTCGATCATGCCGGGCTCGATCAGCGAGTTCATCTTGATCCAGATCTGCGCGGGCTTTCCGGCGCGGGCGTGCTCGGCCTCGGCGGCGATCATTTCCAGCATCTTCGGCTTCAGGCTGTGCGGGCTGATCGACAGGTTTTCCAGCCCCTCGGGCATGGCATAGCCCGAGAGGTAGTTGAACACCTTGGTCGCATCGCGCCCCAGCGCCGCGTCGCAGGTGAAAAAGGACAGGTCGGTATAAATCTTCGCGGTGATCGGGTGATAGTTGCCGGTGCCGTAATGGGTATAGGTCACCAGCTTGTCGCCCTCGCGCCGGACCACGGTGGAAATCTTGGCGTGGGTCTTCCAGTCGACGAAGCCATAGACCACATGCGCGCCCGCGCGTTCCAGCCGCCGCGACTGGCGGATATTGGCGGCCTCGTCGAAACGGGCCTTGAGCTCGACCAGCGCGGTGACGGATTTGCCGTCCTCGGCGGCCTCGCACAGCGCCTCGACGATGGGGGAGTTGCGCGAGGTGCGGTAGAGCGTCTGCTTGATCGCCACCACGTCGGGGTCGCGCGCGGCCTGTTGCAGGAACCGCACCACCATGTCGAAGGTTTCATAGGGGTGGTGCAGCAGCATGTCCTTTTGCCGGATCGCGGCGAACATGTCGCCGTCGAAATCCTGCACCCGTTCGGGCACGCGCGGGGTGAAGGGCGGCCACAGAAGGTCGGGGCGGGCGTCGAGCACCAGTTCCCTGACGTCGGCGATGCCGATCATGCCGTGCACCTCGACCACCTCGTCGGGTTCCACGTGCAGTTCTTCCATGATGACGGCGGTCAGCGCCTCGGGGGCGCCGGCGGAGATCTTCATGCGCACCACCTCGCCCCGGCGGCGGCGTTTCAGCGCGACCTCGAATTCGCGCACGAGGTCTTCGGCCTCTTCCTCGACCTCGAGATCGCTGTCGCGCAGCACGCGGAAGGCGCAGTGCCCCTTGAGCGTGTAGCCCGGAAACAGGCTGTCGAGATGCAGCAGAAGCACCTCTTCGAGCGGCAGGAAGCGGTGCGCGCCCTCGTCCGAGGGCAGCGCCACGAAGCGGTCGATCTGGTGCGGGATCGGCAACAGCGCCTGCAACGCGCGCTTGTCGCTTTTGCGCTGAAGCTGCAGCGCCAGGCTGAACCCGGTGTTGGGAATGAAGGGGAAGGGATGCGCGGGGTCGATCGCCAGCGGCGACAGCACCGGAAAGACATTGATCAGGAAGTGATCGGCCAGATAGGCGCGATCCGCGGCGGTCAGGTCGCCGGGTTCCAGCAGGACGATGTTTTCGGCGGTCAGTTCGCGGCGCAGCTCGCCGAAGATGCGCTGCTGCGATTCCATCAGGTTGCGCGCGTCCTCGTTGATCAGGACAAGCTGTTCGGCGGGCGTCAGCCCGTCGGCGGCGGGGGTGGTGTTGCCGGCATGGGCCAGTTCGCGCAGGCCCGCCACGCGCACGGTGTAGAATTCATCGAGATTGGTGGCCGAGATCGACAGGAACCGCACCCGTTCCAGCAGCGGCACGCGGGGATTCTCGGCCTCTTCCAGAACGCGCCAGTTGAAGCCCAGCCAGCTGAGTTCGCGGTTGTAGAACCGCCCCGGCCCGGACTGGTCCAGGTCGGGCATGTCGACGGCGGGCGGGAAGGGGGCGTTGAGGAAATCGGCGGTGGTCATGAGGACGGTATCGGTCCTTTCTGTGACGGGATTATGAAGGCGCTGCTCTGCCGGACAGGGTGCGCGCAAGCGCGGGATTTGTCCAGCTACGGCGTGTCGATCCGGGCCAGAACGTCGCGCGCCAGCGCCATGCTGATCCGGCGCTTCCCGGCCAGCGCGGCGCGGTCCATTTCGGCCACCACGGCACGGGCGGTGGCGAAGTCGCGCGTCATGTGCCTGAGCAGGTGGTTGAGCGCGTCGGGCGTGGGGTTGATCTGCCGGTCGGCAAAGAGTTTCAGCAGCACCGCGCCCAGCAGCCTGTCGTCCGGCGGGCTGAGCGTGGCGGCCTGCGTGCCCTGCATCCGGCTTTGCAGGTCGGGCAGGGTCAGGCCCCAGTGCTGCGGCTGGGCCGCGGCTGTGACCAGCAGGCTGTGCCCCTCGGCCAGAACGAGGTTGTGCAGGTGGAACAGCGCCTCTTCCGAAGCGGGGTCGCCGGCGATGCGGTCGGCATCCTCGACGGCGACGGGGGTTTGCGCCAGCGCGGGGATATCGGCACCGGCCAGGTCGGCGGCGGCGACGATCCGGGCGCCGCTGTCAGCGGCCCAGACATGGGCCAGGTGGGTCTTGCCGGCCCCGGCCGGGCCGGTCAGCAGCAGCTTGCGCGCGGGCCAGGTCCGCCAGCCTTCGATCATCGCCACGGCCATGGCGTTGGCGGGCGAGACGAAAAAATCCTCGCGCCCCAGTGCGGTGCGCACCGGAAGATCGAAACCCAGCTGCTCGGCCATCACTTTTCCGACAGCCCGCGATAGAGGCGGCTGTCCTTGTATTGCGAGATGACGAATCGGGTCACCACCCCCAGCGCCGCCGCCACCGGGACGGCGACCAGCATTCCGACGAAACCGAACAGCGTGCCGAAGACCGCCAGCGCGAAGATCAGCCAGACCGGGTGCAGCCCGACCGAGTCGCCCACCAGCTTGGGCGTCAGGATATTGCCCTCGACCACCTGGCCCAGCACGAAGATGCCGGTGATCAGCCCCAGCGACAGCCAGTCGCCCCAGAACTGGAACAGGCCCAGCCCGATGGCCAGCGCCCCGCCCACCAGCGCGCCGACATAGGGGATGAAGGTGATCAGCCCCGCGACGAAGCCCACGACCAGCCCGAATTGCAGCCCCACCAGCATCAGCGCGATGGCGTAATAGGTGCCGAGGATCAGGCAGACCGTGCCCATGCCGCGGATGAAGCTGGCGATCACGTCGTCGATCTCGCCCGCAAGGCGGCGGATCACCGGGGCGTGGTCGCGCGGCAGCAGGTCGTCGACGCGGGCCAACATGTTGTCCCAGTCATAGAGCAGGTAGAAGGCCACCACCGGCACGATCACGAAGAGCATGATCACGTTGATGACCGACGCGGCCGAGCTGAGCACCGAGTTCAGCAGCTCGCCGCCGCGACTCTGGATGGTTTCGCCGACGCCGACCAGCGATTTGCGCAGGATGGAACCCTCGTCCACCAGTTCGGGGAAGCGGCTGGTCAGGAATTCCTGCAGGTCGCGGAAAAGCTGCGGCGCGGTGTCGAACAGGTTGACCGTCTGTTCAACCAGCGTCGGGATGACCAGGAGCGCCAGCAGGATGAAGACCAGCAGCGCGCCCAGCGTGATCAGCGCCGTGGCCAGCGCCCGGCTGGCGCCCATGCGCTCCAGCCGGTCGGCCACGGGGTCGAGGAAATAGGCCACCGCCCCACCCAGCACGAAGGGCAGGATCACGTCGCCCAGAAACCACAGCGCCAGCACGAAGACGGCCGCCGCGATGCCCCAGTATTTCAGCTGATCCCTGACCGGGAGTGCCATTTCCGCGTCTCCGCAAAACCGTTCCGTCCTATGTCACCCGGCGCGGGATGAGTTTCAAGGGGGAAGGGGGTGTGGGCTGCCGGGGCCCTTCTGCGGCATTCGAAGGATGCCCCCAACCCGGACCAGCCGCGCAAGCGGCCCGGGCATCGCACGGCCGCCCCCTTTGCACACCACCTGCCCGGCGGGGCGGCCCGCGCGCCGCCCCTTGTCTGGCCCCAATGGCTCGGCTAGGAACAACCGACCCTGAATGCACGAGGACATCCATGCGCCTGAGCCGCTATTTCCTGCCCGTTCTGAAAGAAACGCCCGCCGAGGCGCAGATCGTCAGCCACCGCTACATGCTGCGCGCCGGCATGATCAAGCAGGCCAGCGCCGGGATCTATTCCTGGCTGCCGCTGGGCTTCAGGGTGCTGCGCAAGATCGAGAATATCGTGCACGAGGAGCAGATCCGCGCGGGCCATATCCCGATGCTGATGCCGACGTTGCAATCGGCCGACCTGTGGCGCGAAAGCGGGCGCTACGACGATTACGGCGAGGAAATGCTGCGCATCACCGACCGGCACGACCGCGACATGCTGTATGGTCCGACGAACGAGGAACTGATCACCGATATCTTCCGCAGCCACGTGTCGTCCTACCGCGACCTGCCGCTGACGCTGTATCATATCCAGTGGAAATTCCGCGACGAGATCCGCCCGCGTTTCGGCGTGATGCGGGGGCGTGAGTTCCTGATGAAGGACGGCTACAATTTCGACCTGACGAAAGAGGATGCGCTGCACGCCTATAACCGTCACCTGGTCAGCTACCTGCGCACCTATGAGCGGATGGGGCTGCAGGCGATCCCGATGCGCGCCGACAGCGGCCCGATCGGCGGCGACGACACGCATGAATTCCTGGTGCTGGCCGACACGGGCGAATCCGAGGTGTTCTATGACAGCCAGATCACCGAGCTGAAATTCGGCGACCGCGAGATCGACTATGACGACCGCGCCCAGTGCCAGGCGGTGCTGGAGGAGTTCACCAGCCGCTATGCCCGCACCGACGAAACGCATGACGAAGCGGTGTTCAACCAGATCCCCGAGGATCGCCGCCGCGTCGCGCGCGGCATCGAGGTCGGGCAGATCTTCTATTTCGGGACCAAGTATTCCGAGCCGATGGGCGCCACCGTGCAGGGGCCGGACGGCAAGGCGGTTCCGGTGCATATGGGCAGCCACGGCATCGGCGTGTCGCGCCTTGTGGGTGCGATCATCGAGGCCAGCCATGACGAGCGCGGCATCATCTGGCCCGAGGGCGTGACGCCCTTCCATGTCGGCCTGGTGAACCTGAAAACCGGCGATGCCGAGGCCGATGCCGCCTGCGAGGCCATCTATGCCGCGCTGGTGGGCAAGGGGCTGGAGCCGCTTTACGACGACACCGACGAGCGCGCGGGCGGCAAGTTCGCCACGATGGACCTGATCGGGCTGCCCTGGCGCATCACCGTGGGGCCGCGCGGGCTGAAGAACGGGGTGGTCGAGCTGACCAGCCGCCGCACCGGCGAGTCCGAGGAAATGAGCCCCGAGGCGGCGGTGGAACGCGTGGCGCAGATCTATGCGCCGCATATGGTGCGCGGGATCTGAGGGGACGGGGGCGATAGCACCCCGCCCGGAACAGCCGCGCAGCGGCCCGGGCATCGCACGGCCGCCCCCCGGCCGGGCGATTGGCTGCCGCAAGTGCCAAGGTTTGAGGTAGGAAGTGTCTGCACGATAAACTGCCATGCCACGAGCGTCGGATCGCCCGACCGCGGCCGTGCGATGCCCTCTGTCGCGGGCCCCACTCGACCCCCGTTCACGCGCCCGGCGGCCTGCGATGGACAGCCGCGCCGCATCTGCCCTAGACTGCCCGCAAAACAAACGGCCAGAGGCAGGCAGATGATCCGGGCATTGATCCTGGCGGGCGGCGTCGCCGGAGCGGCGGGGCTGTCGCAGTTCCCTGAATATTCCCAGCAATATAACCAGCGCCTTGCCGGCGCGGTGGACGAACTGGCGCGCGTGGTCGCGGATTTCGACGCCTCGGCCACGGCCGCCGGGCTGAGCCGCGAGGCGGCGCTGGCGCAGATGACCGGCACGCCCTTCCTCGAGCAGCGCCGCGCCGACATGGCGCGCACCTTCGGCCGCCACGCGCGGCTATCCGCCGACCTTGCGGTGCTGCGGGGCGCGGGGCCGTTCACGCGCGCCTGGCACGCCACGCGGCTGACCGATCCGCAGATCGCGGCGCGCGCCTGGGGCGATTTCCGGCCGGCGCTGCCGCTCGACCTGGCGGGGCTGGTCTTTGCCGGGCTCGGGCTGGTGCTGGGATCGGGCCTGGCCGCCGGGGGTATCGGGCTGCTGCGCTGGCCGTTCCGGCGGCGTGCCCGGTCCGCCGCAGGATTGTAGCGAATCGGGTAAGGTATTGTTTCGCAAGCCGCTCTTGCGCGCGGGGGCGGGTTTCTGAGAAATTATGGCGAAAGAAAGGCGCGGTGGTGGGGCAGTCTGCCTGCGTCTGGGCCTGGCCGGCAAATCCCTTGTGCCGGCCCCTGAAAGGACTGGTGCGCAGATGTTATTTGCCCATTGCGACGAACCCGAAGCGGCGCTTTCCGATGCGCTCCATGTTTCGGAAAACCTGAACGGGCGGGTCGTGATTCCCAATTGCGATACCGGGTTCGGCACGGTGGTCGTGATGCATCACGCCACCTGCCGCCGGATGCCGGACGTGTCCTATGCGCATACCGATGACGGCGACCTGCGCCTCTGCCTGCCCGAGGGCGAGGTGGTGCTGCTGGGCCTGCGCGACCCGTCGCAGGTGTGCATGGTGCTGCGCGGGCACTGACGGCACGGTCAAATCGACGTCACTCCGCCTGCGGCGGGGCGGCACGGCTTGACCCTGCCCTGCGAAATTCGCACTGTCGCGCAACACATCACAAGGGATACACCCCCGTGCCGCAGCCGCGCCTTTCGCAGACCGCGCCGTTTTCCGCCTTTGAATGGATGATCGCCTGGCGCTACCTGCGCGCAAGGCGGGCCGAGGGCGGTGTCAGCGTGATGACATGGATCAGCCTGATCGGCATCACGCTTGCCGTATTCGCGCTGATCGCCACGCTGGCCGTGCGCTCGGGCTTTCGGGCGGAATTCGTCGATACGATCCTGGGCGCGAATGCCCATGTCACCGTCTACAGCCTGGGCGCCGTGGACCAGCAGACCGGGGCGATCGACCGCACATTGCCGGATTACGCCGAGATGGCGGGGCGCGTGGCCGGGGTGCCCGGCGTCACGCGGGTGGCGCCGCTGATCAAGGGGCAGGTGATGGCCAATGCCCGCGACCGCAACGCCGGCGTCGAGGTGTTCGGCATTGCGCCCGACGATCTGCGGGCGATCCCGCGTATCGGGCAGGGCGATGCGCATGAGGGCGACATCGCGGATTTCGCGGGTGGCATTGCCATCGGCTCGGGCGTGGCGCGGGAACTGGGGGTGGGCATCGGCGACCGGGTCCGCATCATCAGCCCCAACGGCGTGAAGACCCCCTTCGGCACCAAGCCGCGGGTCAATGCCTATCCGGTGACCTATATCTTTACCGCCGGGCGCTGGGATATCGACCGCACCCGCGTCTACATGCCGTTCGACGAGGCGCAGCTGTTCTTCAACCGAGAGGGCGTCGCCGACGAGCTGGAGGTGATGGTGGAAAACCCCGACCAGGTCGACCGGCTGGCGCTGCCGCTGCTGGCCGCCGCGGGGGAGCGTGCGCAGCTCTGGACGTGGCGCGATGCCTCGGGCGGATTCCTGAGCGCGCTGGAGATCGAGGACCGGGTGATGTTCGTGATCCTGTCGATCCTGGTGCTGATCGCCACGATGAACATCGTTTCGGGGCTGATCATGCTGGTCAAGAACAAGGGCCGCGATATCGGCATCCTGCGCACGATGGGGCTGACCGAGGGATCGGTGCTGCGGGTGTTCTTCATCTGCGGGGCCTTTACCGGGATCATCGGCACGGCGATGGGGGTGGTGCTGGGGTGCCTCTTCGCGATCTATATCGACCCGATATTCGCCTTCGTGAACGGGCTGTCGGGGGGCAATGCCTGGGACCCGGCGATTCGCGGCATCTATTACCTGCCCGCGAAACTGGAACTGGCCGATGTGCTGAGCGCGGTGGCGCTGTCGCTGGGGCTGTCCTTTGTCGTCACGATCTTTCCGGCCCGGCGCGCGGCGCGGATGAACCCGGTGGAGGCGCTGCGTTATGAGTGATCCGGTGCTGGCGCTGGCGGGCGTCACCAAGACCTATAACAAGGGCAAACCCGGCGCCGTCGAGGTGCTGCGCGGGGTCGACCTGGCGGTGGCGCGCGGCGAGGTGGTGGCGCTGGTGGCGCCCTCGGGGGCGGGGAAATCGACGCTTTTGCACATCGCCGGGCTGCTGGACACGCCCGATGCCGGTTCGGTCAGGATCGGCGGGGACGAAATGGTGGGCCTGTCGGACCGCCGCCGCACCATCGTGCGCCGCAACGACGTGGGGTTCGTCTATCAGTTCCACCACCTGCTGCCCGAGTTCACGGCGCAGGAAAACATCGTGCTGCCGCAACTGGCCTGCGGCGTGCCGAAGCCCGAGGCGCAGATCCGCGCGCTGGACCTGATGGCGCGCGTGGGGGTGGCCGAACGCGCCGGTCACCGCCCCGCCGAGATGTCGGGGGGCGAACAGCAGCGCGTGGCGTTCTGCCGGGCGCTGGCGAACGAGCCACGGCTGTTGCTGGCGGACGAGCCGACCGGCAACCTGGACCCCGAAACCTCGGATACCGTGTTCGCCGCGCTGATGGACCTCGTGCGGTCCACCGGCATGTCGGCGCTGATCGCCACGCATAACATGGCGCTGGCCGCCCGGATGGACCGGGTGCTGCGGCTGGACAAGGGCGTGCTGGCCGGGGCGTGATGCGTCAGACCTTTTGCGTCAGGAACACGCCCGCCGCCATCAGCGCGATACCACCGAGCCGCAGGGCGCTGACGGGCGTGATGCGGGCCCCGAACAGGCCGAAATGGTCGATCAGCGCGGCGCTGATCAACTGCCCCAGCAGCACGAAGAACACCGCGTTGCCGATGCCGAAATGCGGCGCGATGAAGGTGATCGACAGGATGTAGAAGGCCACCAGCAGCCCCGCCAGCATCAGGTGGCGCGGGGCGCTGGCCAGCGCCAGGATCGGGCGCGGCCCGTGCAGCATCAGCACCACGAGACTGCCCGCCAGCGCCACGCAGAACAGCACCACGGCCGCCGCGACGGGCGATCCCAGCCGCACGCCAAGTTGCGCGTTGAGTGCTGCGAGAACCGGGATGCCGATCCCGGCGGCGAGCATGGTAAGGGCATAGAAATGAGTGGGTTGCATGGCTAAGCTCACTTATGGCTTGAAGAAGGTGGCGGTGGCCTGGGCGATCAGCTTGTCGTCGGGTTCGGCCAGCAGGTCGGCCCGTGCAAAGATCAGTGCCTTGCCGGCGCGCACCACCTGCGCCTCGCAGCGCACGCGGGTTCCGGTGCCGGGGCGCAGGAACTGGGTGTCGAGATTCGTCGTGGCCACCGGCACCAGCTCGTTCAGGTGGGCGAAGCAGGCAAAGACCATGCTGGTATCGGCCAGCGTCGCCAGCGCCTGGCCGCTGACGATACCGCCGAGGCGCGCGATATCGTCGGTGATCGGGATCGACAGCGTGGCGTGGCCGCCCCGCTCCATCGCGTCGATGCGGATATCCAGCGCGCGCACCCAGGGCGCGAAGCCGGATGTCAGGATGGTTTCGGCCTCGGTTACGGTAATGGTCATGGTGCTTGTCCCTCGTTCGCGGTTTGGCGCAGAATGACGCGGCGGGCGGGGCTTGTCACCCATGATCCAGATCAAGGCGGCGACGGGGGCGGGCTGCGACAATCCGCACCCGTGCAGGACGAAGGAGGCGGAGCGGATGCGCCGCGCGATACCCCCGATATGCGCCGCGCTGGCGCTGGCCGGTTGCATGGCCGAACCGCCGGGCCGGGCACCCGGCGCAGAAAGTTTCGCCGGCCTGTGCAGCAGTTGCCACGGCGCGGGCGGGCGCGGCGACGGGCCGGTGGCTGGCGACCTGCCGGTGCCGCCGGCGGACCTGACCACGCTGGCCGCGCGCAATAGCGGTGTGTTCCCGCGCGATGCGGTGATCGCGCAGGTCTATGGGTATCCCGGGCGCTATCACGCCGGGATCATGCCGGAATTCGGCCCGCTTTTCGGCGGCGCGACCGTGACGCTGACCGCTGCCGACGGTGCGCAGGTCGAAACGCCGCGCGCGCTTGTGCAACTGGTGGACTACGTGCAGAGCCTGCAACGGCCCCGAACAGGAGACCCGGGATGAAATACCTTGCCACTCTCGCCCTTGTGCTGGGGCCGCTTGCGGCGCAGGCGCAGGATGCCGCCGAAGGGGCGGTCATCTACATGCAGCGTTGCGCCACCTGCCATGGCGCCGGGGGGCAGGGCGACGGGCCGATGGCCCCGGTGCTGCTGGTGCAGCCCAAGGACCTGACGCTGCTATCTGCCGGAAACGACGGCGAATTTCCCCTGCTGCGGGTCATACAGCGCATCGACGGGCGCGACCCGCTGGTCAGCCACGGCAGCGACATGCCGGTTTATGGCGAGCTGTTCGAGGGCGACGATACCGCGCTGAAACTGCCCTCGGGGCAGCCGGTGCTGACCAGCCGCACCATTGCGGATCTGGTGATCTTCCTGCAGGCTGTCCAGAAATAGAGCAGGCAGAAGGAAACGACAGGATGCGGATGATCGCAGCAATGGTTCTGGGCGGCGCGGCGCTGGCGGCCTGCGCGGTGACCGACATGCCCGAACCCGACGAGGGCCGCGCGCTTTTCACTGAAAACTGCGCGATGTGCCACGGCCCGGCCGGACGCGGCGACGGTGAGCTTGCCGCCGGGCTGGACCCGGCGCCGCCCGACCTGACGACGATTGCCGCGCGCAACGAGGGCGCGTTCCCGCGCGCGCATGTGCTGTCGGTGATCGACGGCTATACCAGGATGGACCCGGCCGAGGACATGCCGGAATTCGGTCTGCTGCTGCGCGGGCCGACGGTGCCGGTGGACGTGGGCGACGGGCAGTTCACCCCGGTGCCGCGGCCGCTGGCGGCGCTGATGGTCTATCTGGAATCGATCCAGCGTTAACGGCAGATCCCGCGGGTCTGCGCGCCGGGCCAGGGCAGGATCACCTGCGGCCGGCCGATTGCCGCGTCCAGGTTGCCCACGGGCATTTCCGCGCCGATCATCGCGCGCAGCCGGCCGGTGCGCGGGGCCTGCGGGTCGAGCAGGCGGCAGCAGACATATTCCTCGACGATGGCGCCCTGCTGCTCGTAGCCGTGATCGAGAAAGCGCGTCCGCGTGTCCAGCTCGAAAAGATAGGGATCGGGATTGCCCGCATGTTCGCCCATGCCCTTGAGCGGGTGATATCCGGTGCGCCCGCGATTTTGCCATTGCCAGACATGCACCATCTCATGCGCCATCAGCATGGCGTTCAGCAGGTCGATCCGCTCGGGGAAATCCGCCATGAAATCATCGCGGTAAAGGTCGCGGCGATAGAAGGCCCGGTTGAAGGCCACCGCCGCGCCGGGCGAGACGGTGACGGTCTCGCCGCCCGGCGGGGGAAAGATACGCTCCATGCAGGTCAGGCGCGGGCGCACCGGGCGCCGATAGGTGAAGGCCCCGGCGATCAGGCCGTTGTGAAACCGCACGCGCGCGGGGTCGACCTGGCCGCCATGGATGGCGCGGGCAAAGGCGATCTCGTTTTCCGTCATCGGCCGCCCGCAGGCGGCGAGGAAAAGGAGGGCGGAGAGGATCAGGGCGCGCATGGGGGAAGAGTTGACCGGCGCTGCGGCAAGATCAAGTGTGCAGGTGGGGGGTCGACCTGCCGCAATCAGGCTGGCTCGTCCCTGATCTCGAACAGATCCGGGCCGATGATTTGCTTCGCCAGGGCGCGCTTGCGCGAGAATTCGGGAAAGTCGTCCTTGACGTCCTGCAACGTTTCGCAAAGCCAGAGCAGCGTCCCGCCGCCGAGGTCGTCGACGGACAGGCCCTGCCCCTGCAACGAGGAAACGGTATCGGGCGACAGGAAGCCGGGCGGGAAATAGTTTATCGCGCCGAGATTGTATCGCTTCTGATCCCAGAGAGCGCCGAAACTGCCCAGTTTGAATGTTCTCCAAGCATCTTTTTGGAGCATTTCAGGAGTGCGGGTGCCATTACGCACCTCTTCTATCGTCAGGGTATAGCTGGTATCGACCGCTAATTCCTCGGGTCCGAACATATGCAGGTATGCCTGGTCGGGCGTATATAGCAGGCACCATTCCCGAAAGAGCGACAAGAAATCGATATCCGGCCTGAAGTTCGATGACAGGTGCACCCAGGAGGGAAGTGTCGACCCCTTTTGATTAACCCATGTCTGGCCGAAAGTCCCTTCGGCCTGCAAGGGTTTCCAGCGCCGCCAGAAGAGGTCAGACAGCGCTTCGGTTGGCACCCCCTCGCCCTGTCCGGCCCCCGGGCCAGAGGCCCAGAGCGGCCTGAGGTCTTGCACCATCGCGCAGGGCAGTTTCTTGCGCAGATCGGTGTCATCCAGACCTACCCGGTCCGGGCGCAACCGGGGATCGCCCGCGTAGAGTATGCCAAGCGCCTTTTCACCAAATTCCCAGCTATGGGTCGGTATCGCCGAGGTCAGTACCAGGCAGACTTTCGATTTGCGCATTTGTCGTCACCATTGAATAAACCGGACTGCGGGGCGCCCGGCGCAACCTTTTACATATCAGCGGGTTTCCAGGCCCCCGTCAAACATCCAGCTCCTCGACGAACCTTGCGTTCTCCTGGATGTACTGGAACCGCAGTTCCGGCTTTTTCCCCATCAGCCGTTCCACCAGGTCGCCGGTTTCGCCGGGTTCGTCCTCGTCTATGGTGACGCGGATCAGCTTGCGGGTTTTCGGGTCCATCGTGGTTTCCTTCAGGTCCTTGGCGTCCATCTCGCCCAGGCCCTTGAACCGCTGCACGTCGATCTTGCCCTTGCCGCCCAGCCCCCTGGCCAGCCATTCCTCTTTCGCGGCGTCGTCCGAGACATACATCCGCCGCGCCCCCTGCGTCAGCCGGTAGAGCGGCGGGCAGGCGAGGTAGAGGTGCCCGGTGTCGATCATCGGGCGCATCTGGGTAAAGAAGAACGTCATCAGCAGCGAGGCGATATGCGCGCCGTCCACGTCGGCGTCGGTCATGATGATGATCTTGTCGTAACGCAGGTCGTCGACATTGAATTTCGTGCCCAGCCCGACCCCCAGCGCCTGCGTGAGGTCGCTGATCTCGGCATTGGTGCCCAGTTTCGAGCTGGCCGCGCCCAGCACGTTCAGGATCTTGCCGCGCAGGGGCAGCAGCGCCTGCATCTTGCGGTCGCGCGCCATCTTGGCCGAGCCGCCCGCGCTGTCGCCCTCGACGATGAACAGCTCGGTTCCCTCGCGGGAGGTGGCGGAGCAATCGACCAGCTTGCCGGGCAGGCGCAGCTTCTTGGTGGCCGATTTGCGCTGGGTTTCCTTTTCCTGCCTGCGCCGCAGCCGTTCCTCGGCCCGCAGCACGAGGAAATCGAGGATCGCGCCAGCCGATTTGGTATCGGCCGCCAGCCAGTTGTCGAAATGGTCGCGCACCGAGTTCTCGACCATGCGCTGCGCCTCGACCGTGGCCAGCCGGTCCTTGGTCTGGCCGACGAATTCGGGGTCGCGGATAAAGCACGAGACCAGCGCGCCGGCGCCGGTCGTCAGGTCCTCGCGCGTGACCTGCTGGGCCTTCTTGTTGCCCACCAGTTCGCCATAGGCCTTGATGCCTTTCAGGATCGCCGCCCAGAACCCGGCCTCGTGCGTGCCGCCCTCGGGCGTGGGGACGGTGTTGCAGTAGGACTGGATGAACCCGTCGCGCGCGGGCGTCCAGTTGATCGCCCATTCGACCTTGCCCGGCGCGTTGAATTTCCCGAACGAGACCGAGCCGGCAAAGGGCGCGTCGGCATAGGTGCTGGCGCCGCCCATCGCCTCGGACAGGTAGTCGGCCAGCCCGCCGGGGAAATGGAATTTCGCCTCGCGCGGGGTTTCGCCGTCGTCGATCGCCGATTTCCAGCGGATTTCGACGCCCGAGAACAGGTAGGCCTTGGAGCGCGCCATCTTGAACAGCCGCGCGGGTTTCAGTTTCAGCGCGCCGAATATCTCGGGGTCGGGGTGGAAGGTCACGGCGGTGCCGCGCCGGTTGGGGGCGGCGCCGATCCGTTCCAGCCGGCCCTGCGGGATGCCGCGCGAGAACTCCATCGCGTAGAGCTCCTTGTTGCGCGCCACCTCGACCCGCAGGTGATCGGACAGCGCGTTGACCACCGAAGAGCCGACGCCGTGCAGGCCGCCCGAGGTTTCGTAATTGTCGCCCGAGAACTTGCCGCCGGCGTTCAGCGTGCAGAAGATGATTTCCAGCGCCGATTTCGACGGGTCCTTGGGATGCGGGTCGATCGGGATGCCGCGGCCGTTGTCGCGCACCGAGACATGGCCGTTCTCGTGCAGCTCGACCTCGATCCAGGTGGCGTGGCCGGCCACCGCCTCGTCCATCGAGTTGTCGATGATCTCGGCCACCATGTGATGCAGGGCGCGGTCGTCCTTGCCGCCGATATACATGCCGGGGCGCAGGCGGACATGTTCCATATCCTCGAGCACCTGGATCGAGGCGGCATCGTAATCGGAGGAACCTGCAGGGGTAAGGAGGTCGTCGGCCATGTGGTGCGCTGCTCTCTTTTGATTGGTTGGCGCGTATTATGGCAGAGGCCGCCGCGCGGGGAAAGTGGGGGACCGCGGGTTCAGGCGCGTTCGATCCAGTCGCGGATCAGGCTGGCGACACGGGCCGGTTGCTGGTGGTGCAGCCAGTGGTCGGCATTCGCCACGGTGATGCGGGTCAGGTCGGCGCAATACGCCTCCAGCCCCTCGGTCGCCTCGGGCAGCAGGGCGGTGTCGTTCTTGCCCCAGATCAGCAGGTGCGGCATCGGCACGCGCAGCCTGTCACGGGGCAGGGCGGGCAGGCCGGTGGCGGGCCGGTCCGGTTCGGGCACCACCAGCGGCGAGGCGCGATACCAGTTGAGCATCCCGGTCATCCGGCCCGGGCGGGCCCATTCGGCCTTGTAGGCGGCCAGCCGGTCGCCGGACAGCCACGCCATGTCCATCTGCGCGGCGAACAGCGATTGCAGCCGGGCGAAGCCGTTGGCGGCAAGGATGTCCTCGGCCCCCTCGGCGCGCAGCCAGGGGATGTATTGCGAGGCCGCGGTTTGCGCGCCGCCCTTGGCCAGCGCATCCTGGAACGGTGCGGGATGCACGCCGTTCATGACGATCAGGCGCGATACGAGATGCGGGTGCGCCATCGCCAGCCCATAGGCCACCGCAGCGCCCCAGTCGTGCCCGAGCACGATCACCGGAGCGCCGATCCGGTCGATCAGCGTGGCCATGTCGCCCACCAGCTTGCCGGTGGCATAGTCGCGCACCTCCTGCGGGGCCCAGCTCTGGCCGAAGCCGCGCTGGTCGGGCGCGATGAGGCGAACCCCCTTCAGGTGTTCCGCCAGGTCGGCCCAGGCCCCGCCGTATTCGGGAAACCCGTGCAGGGCGAGGATCGCGGGCGCATCCGGCGGCCCCCATTCCCGCAGGTGAAAGCCGTGGCCGTTCAGGTCGATCCGGCGTTCCTGCATGACATTCCCCCTGTTCGTGCCGGTTTCCCGGCGTTTGCGCCTTTCCCCATCCTGACCGGGACTCGGCATGGCGCGCAAGCCCGGCAGGCCGGTGCCTTTCGTGGCTTTTGACAGGGATCAAGGCGCGGTGGCGCGCGCGGGTTTAAAATTACACAAGTTAAAAAGGAGACTTGTATGACCGTAGCCCAGCCCCAGCCCAAGCCGCAGCCCGAAAAGGCCAGTTCCAAGGCCGCGCCCGCCACGCCCGAGCCTGCCGTGGCAGAAGAGACCGGGGTGAAGGCCGCCGAAACGGTCGGGCACAAGCCGCCACGCCGCCGCTGGCCCTCGCCCGAGGAGGTGCGCCGCGCCTTCGAAAGCGGGGAATACCCCTATACCGAAAAGATGTCGCGCCGCGCCTACGAGGCGCAGAAGGCCAGGGTGCAGGCGGAATTGCTGAAGGTGCAGCTCTGGACGCAGGAGACGGGGCAGAAATTCGTGCTGCTGTTCGAAGGCCGCGACGCGGCGGGCAAGGGCGGCACGATCAAGCGGTTCACCGAACACCTGAACCCGCGCACCGCGCGTGTCGTCGCGCTGAACAAGCCCACCGAGGAAGAGCGCGGCCAGTGGTATTTCCAGCGATATATCGACCATCTGCCGACGGCGGGCGAGATGGTTCTGTATGACCGGAGCTGGTACAACCGCGCGGGCGTCGAGCGCGTGATGGGGTTCTGCGAGCCTAACGACTATCTCGAATTCATGCGCCAGACGCCCGAGTTGGAGCGGATGCTGGTGCGCTCGGGCATCCAGCTTTACAAATACTGGTTCTCGGTCACGCAGGACGAGCAGCGCGCCCGCTTCAAAAGCCGCGAGACCGATCCGCTGAAACAGTGGAAACTCAGCCCGATCGACAAGGCGAGCCTGGACAAGTGGGACGACTATACCGAGGCGAAGGAGGCGATGTTCTTTTACACCGACACCGCCGATGCGCCCTGGACCATCGTCAAGTCGAACGACAAGAAACGCGCGCGGCTGAACTGCATGCTGCATTTCCTGTCGACCATCGACTATCCGGGCAAGGATCTGAAAGTGGCCCATGCGCCCGACCCGCTGATCGTGGGGCAGGCGGGGCATGTGATCCACCGCGCCGATCACATCCTGGGCGCCGCGCTGCATCCCGATCAGCGCAAGGCGCGCTGAGCCTTGGGGCGGGCGGCAATCCGCCGCCCGCGCCGCGCCTGTCCTTTTGTCGCTTTGCGGCGGGGCGGGAATGCGGCTAATTCCAGTGCATGACCGGCTTTTTCCAGACCGCCGCGATGCTGGCCGCCGTGGCCGTGCCGACCATCGGCGCGGCGCATCCGCATGTCTTCGTCGATACCGCGCTGCATGTTATGACCGACGATGCCGGCCATATCACCGGGGTCGAGGTGCATTGGAGCTATGACGAGCTTTACAGCCTGCTGGTGCTTGAGGACATGGAGCTTGACGGGGATTACGACGGCAAGCTGACCGAGGCCGAGTTGCAGGCGCTTGACGGGTTCGACCTGCAATGGATCGAGGGGTTCGAGGGCGATCTTTATGTCCGCAACGGCGCGGCGCCGGCAACGCTGGGCGCACCGCAGGGGCGCGGCACCAGTTTCGAGAACGGCAAGATCACCTCGCGCCATTTCCGCGCCATCGAGGGCGGCGGGGCCGAGCTGATCCTGCGGGCCTATGACCCGACATTCTATACCGCCTACGACCTGACCGGCGGGGTGCACGCGCCCGGCACGTGCGAGGTGCGGATCGACCGGCCCGACATGGACGCGGCCTATGCCGCGGTGGACGAGGCGCTGAAGGACATGCCGCCCGATCCCGACGATTACCCCGAGGTGGGCGATCTTTTCGCCGATACGGTGCGGGTGACATGCGAATAGCGGGTCTTGTCCTGCTGGCGGGGATCGCGGCGTTGGCGATCTGGCTGTGGCCGATGGGCGGCATGGACGACCTGTCGCGCTGGGCGGCCGAGGGGCAGCGCGACGTGCAGAACGCGATGGCGGGGCTGCTGCGGCGCCTGCGCGGGGGCGATCCGGCGGCGCTGGGCGGGTTGCTGGGGCTCTGTTTCGCCTACGGGTTCTTCCACGCGGCGGGGCCGGGGCATGGCAAGCTGCTGATCGGCGGCTATGGCGTGGGGCGGCGGGTGCCGCTGATGCGGCTTTCGGTGCTGGCGGTGGCGTCGAGCCTGGGGCAGGCGGCCAGCGCCATCGCCATGGTCTATGCCGGGGTGCTGGTGCTGGACCTGACGCGCGCCCAGATGGTCGACACCGCCGAGAGGGTGCTGGCGCCCGCCAGCTATGGCATGGTGGCGCTGGTGGGGCTGTGGCTGCTGTTTCGCGGTGCTCGACGGATCTGGCGTGAACGGGCGGTGCCCCATGCGCATCACGACCATGCGCATGACCACGATCACGGCCATGGCTGTGGCTGCGGCCACAGCCACGGGCCCACGCCCGAGCAGGCGGCCGGGGTGCATTCGCTGCGCGATGCGCTGGTGCTGGTGGGCGCGGTGGCGGTGCGGCCCTGCACCGGGGCACTGTTCGTGCTGATCCTGACATGGCAGATGGATATCCGCATGGCGGGCATCCTCGGGGCCCTTGCGATGGGGCTGGGCACCGCCAGCGTGACGGTGGCGGTGGCGATCCTGTCGGTGATCCTGCGCGAGGGCACGCTGATGCAGCTTGGCGGCGGGGCGCGCAGCCTGCGCGCGCTGTCGCTGATCGAAATCGCCGCCGGCGCGGTGGTGGCGGTGGTGGCCATCCAGCTGGCGCTTGCGGCGATCTGACAGCGGCTTGCCAATCCTTGCGGCTTCGTCCGATAGTCGGGGCGACGCATTGAAGGAGTCCCCCGCCGTGACCTCAGCCCTGTCGCGCACGCAGCGCATTTCCAAGACCGTGATCGAAACCGAAGGCGGCGTCGTCGCCGCGCAGAACGCGCTGGCCGCGCGGGCGGGGGCCGAGGTGCTGGCCGCCGGCGGCGATGCGGTGGATGCCGCCGTGGCCACCTCTTTCGTGCTGGGGGTGGTCGAGCCGTGGATGAGCGGCCCGGCGGGCGGCGGCGCGATGATGCTGTGGCGGGCCGAGGGCGAAGAGGCCATCGCGCTCAATCACGGGATGCGCGCGCCCGCCGCGCTGGACCCGGCCGATTACCCGCTGTCGGGCGAGGGCGTGTCGGGCGACCTGTTTCCGTGGGAACGGGTGGTGGACGACCGCAACGTGCAGGGCGCCACGGCGGTGGCCGTGCCGGGGGTGGTGGACGGGCTGGGCAAGGCCCATGCGCGCTGGGGCCGGGTGCCCTGGGCCGAACTGCTGGCGCCCGCCATCGCGCAGGCGAAGCAGGGGATGCAGGTCGACTGGTTCGCGGCGCTGTGCATCGCCTCGGCCACGCGGGAGCTGGCGCAGGACGCCGACGCCGCCGCGCTGTTTTTGCAGGACGGGCAATGGCCCACCATCGGCGCCTGGACGGCGCTGAGCGAAACCCGGCTGGACCAGTCGCGCATGGCCGACAGCCTGGAGCAGATTGCGCGCGACGGGGCGCGGGCGCTTTACGATGGCGATCTCGGCGCGGCGATGGCCGCCGACATGCAGGCCAAGGGCGGCAGCCTGTCCCATGACGACCTGCGCGCCTATGCGGCCGGGTTTCATCCGGCGCTGAGCTTTGCCTATCGTGACGCAACGATCCACGCGGTGCCGGGGCTGACGGCGGGGCCGACCCTGCAACATGCGCTGGGCGTGGCGGCGCAGACCCCGCTGGGCGATGCGCCGGACGGGGCCGCGTTCGGGGCCTATGCGCGCGGGCTGGCCGCGGCCTATGCCGACCGGCTGGGCAAAATGGGCGACGATGGCGAAAGCCCGCTTGCGCCGGGATCGACCACGCATTTCTCGGTCGTGGACCGGCAGGGCAACATGGTGGCGCAGACGCAGACGCTGCTGTCGATCTTCGGGGCGCGGGTGGTGTCGCCCTCGACCGGGTTCCTGATGAATAACGGGATCATGTGGTTCGACCCGGTGCCGGGGCGGCCCAATTCGCTGGGTCCGGGCAAACGCTGCCTGATGAATGTCTGCCCCGCGATCGGGGCGGCGGCGGATGGCACGCGCTTTGCCATCGGTGCCAGCGGCGGGCGCAAGATCGTGTCGGCGGTGGCGCAGCTTGCCGGGTTCGTCGCCGATTTCGGCATGGATATCGGCGCGGCGTTCCATCATCCGCGCATCGACGTGTCGGGCGGTGCGGTGGTGGTGGCCGACGAAACCCTGCCGGCGGATGTGATCGCCGCGCTCGGGGCCGAACACGAGGTGCGGACCGCGCGGCGCTCGGTCTTTCCCTATGCCTTTGCCTGCCCGGCGGGGGTGATGCGGCGCGATGGGCGCAATTCGGGCTGCACCGAGATCATGTCGCCCTGGGGCGATGCCGTGTCCGAGGACGAGGTGCGCGCATGACCCGCGCCGCCGCCATCGACGCCGCCGCCGTCTATTTCGACGACGGGCGGTTCCGGTCGGACCTTGCCGCGCTGGTGGCCTTTCCCACCGAAAGCCAGAACCCCGATGCCGCGCCCGAACTGCGCCGCTACCTGGATCAGACGATGCTGCCGCGCCTGACCGCGCTGGGATTTGCCTGCGAGATATTCGACAACCCGGTGCCGGGCGGTGCGCCGCTGCTGCTGGGTGAGCGGATCGAGGAGGCGGCGCTGCCCACGATCCTGACCTACGGGCATGGCGACACGGTGCGCGGGCAGGAGGGGATGTGGCGCGACGGGCTGCACCCCTTTACCCTGACCGAAGAGGGCGAGCGTCTGTACGGGCGGGGGGCGGCGGACAACAAGGGCCAGCACCTGATCAACATCGCCGCGCTGGAACAGGTGCTGGCGGTGCGCGGCAGGCTGGGATTCAACGTCAGGATCGTGCTGGAAATGGCCGAGGAAACCGGGTCGACCGGGCTGGGTGAGTTTTTCCGGCAGCACAGGGATCGGCTGGCGGCGGATGTGCTGATCGCCTCGGACGGGCCGCGATTGCAGCCGGACACGCCGACCATGTTCATGGGGTCGCGCGGCGGCGTCAATTTCGACCTTGTGGTGGACCTGCGCGAGGGCGCGCATCATTCGGGCAACTGGGGCGGGTTACTGGCCGATCCGGCGATGATCCTGGCGCAGGCGCTGTCGGTCATCACCGACAGGCGCGGGCAACTCCTGATCCCCGAATGGCGGCCCGACAGCCTGACCCCAATGGTGCGCGCGGCGCTGGACGGCTTGCCGATCGAGGGCGGGGCGGACGGCCCGCAGATCGACCCCGACTGGGGCGAGGAAAGCCTGACGCCGGGCGAACGCGCCTATGGCTGGAACAGTTTCGCGATACTCGCGATGAAAAGCGGCGTGCCCGAGGCGCCGGTCAACGCGATCTCGGCCCATGCGCGGGCGACCTGCCAGTTGCGTTTCGTCGTGGGCACAGATGCGCAGGCGATCCTGCCCGCGCTGCGTAGGCACCTGGATGCGCACGGGTTCCAGCGTGTGCGGATCGACGCCGAAGGCCAGACCCATTTCGCCGCCACGCGGCTGGACCCGGATCACCCCTGGGTGCGGTTCGTGCGCGACTCGCTGGTGCAGACCGCCGGCAAGCCGCCGCATGTGCTGCCCAATCTTGCCGGGTCGCTGCCCAACGATACTTTTGCCGATATCCTTGGCCTGCCAACGGTCTGGGTGCCGCATTCCTATCGCGGCTGTTCGCAGCACGCGCCGGACGAGCATGTGCTGAAACCGGTCTGCCGCGACGCGCTGCGGCTGATGGCAGGGCTGTTCTGGGATATCGGCACCGGGCAGGGCGTGCCGGACTGAGCCCCGGCCCGCGACCTTCGATTGTTGCGGGGGCGTGGATAATTCGCCGAAAGAGGGTAAATTACCCTAAAATGCCATATTCTTGCCCCAGTTGAAATCCATACCTTAACGAAAGGACGGAAATGTCCGCCGCTCCCGACACCGGGACAGGATTGAGTTGAGGCAAGAAAATATGAAGATTCTGATAGTTGACGACGACTCCCTGTTTCTTGAGCTTGCCGCGAACATGCTCAAGTCGCTGGGATATCGTCAGCTTCATTCCGCGCTCAGCGCCGAGGATGCGCTGGTGCAGATCGACAAGGCCTCGCCGGCGTTCGATTGCTTCCTGCTCGATATCCAGATGCCGGGCATGGACGGGATCGAGCTGTGCCGCCGCATCCGGTCCTGCGAGGCGTATCGGCACACGCCCATCGTGATGCTGACCGCGATGACGGAAAAGCACTATATCGACGGGGCGTTCCAGGCCGGGGCAAGCGATTACATCACCAAGCCGGTCGAGCGGATCGAGGTCAAGGCGCGGATGCGCAATGTCGAGGCGCTGCTGTCCGAACGCAACCATACCGGGCTGGTGTCGCAGCAGCTGCGCAATGCCGAGATCAGTTTCGGCAGGGCGGTGCGCTTCGAAGACCCGGTGCTGCTGAACGATGCGTCCTGGGTCCTGCCGTTCTCCAGCCTGGAAAACTACTTGCTGCGGCTGGGAAACATGCGGCTGTTCAACACCACGGCCTATGGTTTCCACATCGAGAACGCGGCAGATATCCATGCGCAGGCCTCGGGGCTGGAATTCATCGACATGCTGACCGACGTGTCGCGGGCGATCCGCGATGCGCTGGGATCGTTCCCAAGCTTCCTGTCCTATGCGGGATACGGCGATTTCTGCGCCGTCGTGCCCAAGCTGGCGCGGTTCGACCGGTCGTTCCTGCAGCTTCAGATCAACGACGCGCTCGAACTGGCCGCCGACATGAGCGAGGAACAAAGCTGGCCGGTGCCCAAGGTCAGGATGGGCGCGGGGCAGGGCAGCAAGCTGCTGTCGTTCCGCGACCCGACCGAGATGTTGCACGGGGCGATCACCAAGGCGCGCCGCGGCGGCGAGCGTGAATTCGAAGGGTTCACGCGCTGGCACATGAAGGTTGCCGATGAACACCGCTGAGGCCCCCGATCCCGCGCGGGCGCTGGATCTTGCGATCGACGGGTTGCGGGCCAAGTTCCTGCGCGACCTCGACGAACGGATATTCACCTTCGAAGAGGCCATGGCGCGGCTGCGCGCGGGTCGTGACGGCGCCGAGGCGATGCGGCATATCCACAGGCTGGCGCACAGGCAGGCGGGCATTGCCCCCTCGCTGGGGTTTCCCCGCATCGGCGAGCTGTCCCGCGAGGTCGAAACCGGCATCGCCGCGGCGCTGGCCGCGCCGGAGGATGCGCACAAGCAGCGCGTATGGCGCGCGTCGCTGGAATTGCTTGTCGACGAGATGGAGCGCCACCTGCCCGAGATCGACGATGCCCCTGACGCATCCGAATAAGCCCAAGCGCCCGCAGGGGTTGTAAGTGTCGCATACCGCCGCGATGTCGACTACAAATCAACCGGGCAGAAACGAAACGGGCATCTCCATGCAGACGTTTATCTTGAAGCGATGGTGCGCCATCGCGGTAGGTGTCGTCATATCGGTTGCCGGTCTTGTTCTTGCGGTGCAGCTCGAAAAGCGCGTGGTCGCCGTCCATCGCAACTTCGAGGCCGGGATCGCGCGGGAACAGGCTTTTTATGTTGCGAGTGAAATTCAGCGGACACTTGCCTTTCACAAGATGCTTGCGGATTCCATCGCAAGCGCGGTCATAATCGACCCCTCGCTGGGCCAGGACAAGTTCGAGGCCCTGGTCGCCCCGTTCTTTCGGACCAGCCCGGGTATCCTGAATATCGGCCTGGCCAAGGGCAGCACGGTGCGCTTCGTCTATCCGTTCGAGGACAACAAGAACGTCATCGGGCTGGATTACCTCAGAACCCCGTCGCAGGTCGGCTCGTTCATGCGCGTGCGCGACACGCGGCAGCCCGATTTCGCCGGGCCTGTCTATCTCATGCAGGGCGGGCGCGGCTATATCCAGCGCGTCCCGGTCTACCTGCCCTCGGACAGCGGCGAGGACCGGTTCTGGGGCATCGTGTCGGTCGTTACCGGCGAGGAGGAACTGATCCGCCTGACGATGCAAAGCGTTCACGAGGATAATGGCGCCATCGTCACCGCCCTGCCACGGGGCAGCGGCCCGGCGCGGTTCCTGTGGGGGGATGCGGGGGTGCTGGACAAGGAGCCGGTTTCGCAGACCGTCAATGTCAACGGCGCGCAATGGCGGGTTTCCATCGCGCCGACCGGCGGCTGGGAGGGCAGCACCACCGCGTCGCGGATGACGTTCCTGCTGACCCTGGCCGCCACGGCGCTTTTGCTGGTCTTCATCTTCTGGGCGCGGCACCTGTTTCTGGCCAAGAAACGGTCGTGGGAGCAGCTGGCCGAGGCGATCGAGGTCATCGACGACGGGTTTGCCCTGTACGATCCCGACGACCGGCTGGTTACCTTCAACTCGCGCTTCAGCTCCTACTACAATACCTCGTCGGACCTGATCCGCGTCGGAAGCCGCTTCGAGGATATCGTTCGGGGCAGCGTGGCGAACGGCCAGTACCGGGAGGCCGAGGGCCGCGAGGAGGAATGGATCGCCGAACGCCTTGCGCGTCACAGGACCCCGCAGGGGTCGTTCGAGCAGCTTCTGGATGACGGGCGCTGGCTGAAGGTGTCCGAGGCGAAGATGCCCGACGGCAGCACCGTGGGGTTCCGCGTGGATATCACCGAGTTGAAGAAGGCGCTGGAAGCGGCCGAAAAGGCCAACAGCGTCAAGAGCGAGTTCCTGAACACGGTCAGCCACGAGATCCGCACCCCGCTGTCGGCGATCATCGGGTTTTCGACGATGATCCAGAACGTCAAGGTCATGCCGGAATACGGCGCGCTGGTCGCCGCCCTGAAGGACAAGAGGATGGGCGTCGACAAGCGCCTTGCCGCGCTGAAGGATGTCGAGGTTCTGATCCAGCGGCTGTCGCGCCGGATCGACGCCAACGGCAAGCAGTTGCTGAACGTGATCAACGACATCCTGTACTGGAACCGCTCGGAGCGGCTGGAGGAGACCGGCGATTTCCAGCCCGTCGCCGTCGACGAGATCGCGCGCGCCGTGGCCGGGCAGCTGTCGGGCGTGGCCGACGAAAAGGGCATCGACCTGGTGGTCGACTGCGCAGGCGCAGAGGTGGCGGGCGACGCGGTGCGGCTGAAGCAGATGATTCTCAACCTCGTGGGGAACGCGCTGAAATTCACCGAACAGGGGGTCGTGCGCCTGTCCGTGAGGCAGCGGGAGGATACGGTCGAAATCGAGGTGAGCGATACCGGATGCGGCATCCCGCCCGAGAGTTTCGGAAAGATATTCGACTCGTTCACGCAGCTCGACAGCGGGCTGACGCGGCGCTTTGGCGGGTTGGGGCTGGGCCTGACCATTTCGCGCGATATCGCCGAAAAACACGGCGGAAACATCACCGTAACCAGCGAGCCGGGCGTCGGCAGTACCTTCCTTGTCACGCTGCCCGCGGGCACGCATGATGCAGCCGGGGATTGAGCCATGTCGGGACCGGATCGTTGTGCCGTAGACAAGTGCCGGACATTGATCATATTGTTTACACGATCGGGCCCTTTCTTGGGCCCATTCGTGCGTCATCTTCCAGTTCCAGTGAAATGCATCGGAAGAACCGGCAGGTCGGAAGAGCAGGTAGGATATGTTGGACAAGTGTGTGGTCTCTAGGTCGCTGGCGATACTCATCGGATTTCTGGCGCTTGCGCTGACATCCTTTGCGGTCGCAACCTATTTCCTGGCGCCGGGCGTTGCGGAAAACCCGGCATTGCAGGCCTTTCTTGCCCGACAGCTTAGTACCAGCATCGCCATCGCCGTGGTGGTCAGCGCCGTGGCCTACCTGCTGTGGACCGCGCAGTTCAGGCGGCTGCAGGGACGCCAGCAAAAGATACTGAACCTCCAGCATGACGTGATGGCAAAGCAGATGGAGGCGCTGTCGTCGCAGGCCGCCACATGTATCCTGGACCCCTCGGGCCGGGTCGAGGCGGCAAGCGACGGTTTCGTCGACATGCTGGGCACCTCGGCCGGGGCGCTGCTTGGCCAGCCGCTGGTCGAGGCGGTGCCCTGCCTGCAGGACAGCCGGCTGCACCGGATGCTGAGCGAGGCGCGCGAACACGGCCGTTTCGTCAGCGGCGAGGTGTCGGGATATCCCACGGACCGCCCGGGGCGGATGGTCGTGCATGTCACGGTGATCCCGCAATTCGACCGCGAGGGCGCGTTCAGCCAGATCCTTCTGGTGCTGGCGGACAAGACGCAGGAGAAGATGTCCGAGACCGACCGCTTCCTCGGGCTGATGCTCGAAGAGCTGCAGGAGGAAATCTATGTCTACGAGGCCGGAACGCTTGCCATCCGCTACATGAACCAGTCCGCGCGCCAGCGCCTTGGCTGGTCGCCGGCCGAGGCGCGCGCGCGCAAGATTTCGGACACGGTGCCGAATTTCGACATGAGGGCGCTGGAAAAGCACATCGGGCCGCTGGTCGAGCAGCGGCAGAACGCCGTGACCATCGAGGTCAGCAATGCCGGTGACTCGGTCGAGATCGTCACCCGCAAGATGACCGGCACCGACGGGGTGGACCTGTTCGTGTCCAGCCTGCGCGACCTGTCCCACCGGCACGAGATCGAGGCGGCCAAGCTGCAGACCGTGTCGATGGTCAGCCACGAGCTGCGCTCGCCGCTGGCGTCGATCAAGGGGTCGCTGTCGCTGCTGAAATCGGGCTCGCTGGGCGAGATACCGGCGCCGGTGGAAAAGGTGCTCGATATCGCCGACCGCAACAGCGACCGGCTGCTGGTGATCGTGAACGACATCCTGGATTTCGAGAAGATCCGCTCGGGCACCGTGGATTTCTCGACCGCCGATACCGGGCTGCACGACCTCCTGCACGAGGCGGTGGACGTGAACCAGCCCTATGCCGACCGCCATGGCGTCACGCTGCGGGTTGCGCCCGTTCCCGCCGACGCCCGGGTCGAGGTGAGCCAGGACCGCATCATGCAGGTGCTGACCAACCTTCTGTCGAACGCGATCAAGTTTTCCGATCCCGGCGATACCGTGCTGGTCTGCGCCGAAGGGGAAGGCGGCAATTGGCGGATTTCGGTCACCGATACCGGGCCGGGGATGCCCGAACAGGCGATCGCCGATATCGGCAAGCCGTTCCACCAGCAGGTTCCGGTGGACGGCCGCAAGCGCGAGGGCACCGGGCTGGGCCTGACCATCGTCAAGCAGATCCTCGGCCATCACGGCACCAAGCTGGCGGTGGAAAGCACCGTCGGAACGGGCTCGACCTTTTCCTTCGCGCTGCCGGCCGCGATGCCCTCTGCCGACGGGGCCGCGTATGACGGCCTGGACGGCACGGGCGATACACCACCGCCCACAGCAATCTATTCATAACCAGGCAGGGAGACCGCAACGTGCAGCTTGAACGTATCCTTCACGTGGATGACGACGAGGATATCCGAACCATCGTCCAGATCGCTCTGGAAACGATCGGCCAGTTCGAGTTGCGCCAGTGCAGCGACGGTCAGTCGGCGGTCGCGGAGGCGCAGGATTTCGGGCCGCAACTGCTGCTGCTCGACGTGATGATGCCCGAGATGAGCGGCCAGGAAGTGCGCGTGGCGATCGGCGACCTGCCGGGCATGGACAAGGTGGAAACGGTTTTCGTGACCGCCAAGGCCGAGGACGATTTCGCCCGCGAACTGCGCGCGCAGGGTGCGCTGGCGGTCATCACCAAGCCGTTCGATCCCATGACCCTGGCCGACCAGCTGCGCACGATCTGGCAAAAGGCCCAGTGATCCGGCCCGGCGGGGGAGGGGGTTACCTGCCATACGTGTTCTCGTGATACGGGAAGGGCGGGATCATCCCACCCGGACCAGCCGCGCAGCGGCCCGGGCGATTGGCGTCCGTAACCTCTCTGATCCGAGGGAAGACGTGGCGGCACCGTAAACTGCCAGACACAACTGTCGGATGCCCCTTCCGCCCGTAGCGTTGTTTTGATTGCTCACAAGGCGATCGCAGCACCACAGCCGCCCGCCTCTCAGGCGGCGGGCCGCATCGCGTTCCCGGCGGGGGCACTGTGCCTGCCGGTGACCTCGTCAAGCTCGACGAAGAATGTCGTGCCCTTGCCGAGCTTGCTGTCGAAGCCGATCCTGCCGCCATGCGCCTCGACGATCCGCGCGGCGATATGCATCCCCAGCCCCAGCCCCTCGGCCTTGCGGTGGTCGGAGGAATCGAGCTGCTGGAACGCCGAGAACACCTTGTCCTTTTCCTCGTCCGGGATGCCGATACCTTCGTCCCGGATCGAGAAACAGCCCCGCGATCCGTTCCTGTGCACCGAAACCGTCACCGTCTGGTTCGGGTCCGAGAACTTGACGGCATTCGACAGGATATTGGTCACCACCTGTTTCAGCCGGTTCTTGTCGGCCGAAATGATCACGTCCTCGTCGACATCGGCAAAGCGGATACCGATCGAGCGCCGTTCCGCGACGGCCTGCATTTCGTCGACGGCTTCCGACACGACCTGGTCGAGCCGGAGGTCGGCGAAGGCAAAGGACATCTTGCCGTCGCCCATCTTCTGCAGATCCAGCAGGTCCTGGATAAGCAATGTCAGCCGCGCGCTGTTGCGGTGCGCGACCTCGAGGATCTTGCGAAAGCTCTCGGGCACCGGGCCGGCGATGCCGCCGACGATCAGGTCCAGCGATCCCTTGATCGAGGTCAGCGGCGTGCGCAGTTCATGGCTGACGATGGACAGGAACTCGGACTTGGCGCGCGCGGCGCTCTTGGCCTTTTCGTGCTCGCGCTCCAGCACCTTCAGCTGGTTGATCTTCTCGTTGTAGAAGGACAGGAAATGCCGGGCGCATTCGATGATGAAGCTGAGCACGAAGATCGTCGTGAAAAGCTGTATCCACATCTCCGAGCTGACCTGGTCGGCCAGCACGATGTCGCGCGCCGCGATCACGATGATCGACACCAGGTAGATCGCCAGGCGCAGGAACAGGATCGGCACGAACTGGTAGTTGTTCATGCAGGCAAAGATCGCGGCGGCGATCAGCACGAAGATCGGCATGAAATGCGATGTCGGTCCCTGGAGAACGGCGATAGTGATGCAGAAGAAGCTGATGACGCACGCGCTTATGATCGTGCTGAGAAACAGGTTGCGCCGGACCGAGCTCAGGGCGCGCCGGTCGAAGGTCTCGGTTTTCAGGGCGATCGTGAAAACCCGCTGGTCGTAGAATTCCGACAGCCAGATCAGCAGGTAGCACAGCATCGTGATCTTCCAGTCGTAGAAGATCGAGGCGAGCAGCGCGATTGCGGAATAGCTGGTGAACCGTTGCCAGAACAGTTTTCGCCCGATGCAGGCATAGTCGTTCAGCCGTCGCTTGAAATCGTCATGCGCGGCGGGATCGTGCCCGCTGGCATCCTTGGCAATCCGTTCGGCGTGCATATCGTTTCGGCCCGTGGCTGGTTGGGGAATGCACTCGTTAAAAACAAACTTAACCAGTTCTACGCGCAGGGGTTGTTGTTCCAAAGCCGAAATCTGGTCATTTCTGGGGAAAAACCCGGGCGGGTCGGAAGCGGATAGGCTTTAGGTTGAATTTATCTGTGATTGATATCGGATGGCGTGAGTTGCGCCCTCGGACGGGGCGTGTACCGGGTGGGGGGCGGACCTTGACCTGCGCCCCGTGGTGCGCAATCCCGCCTCGCAGGAAAACGCGGCGGGAAGCCTCGGTTGCATAGCCTCTCAGTCCGCTGGCAAAGCCATGAGGGCTGCTTCCAGCTGTTTCCTGCGCGCCCGCGGGACCGTCACGGTTTCTCCGTTCCACAGTGTCACGAGGGTCCGGCTATCGGGCAGGCGCCTGCGCCCTGCGATCGCGTCATAACTCAACCAGTAGGAGCGATGAACCTGGATGCCCACCTCGTCGGGCAACTGGCTGATTGCGTCGGAAAAGCGGAACCGCAAGAGGTGTACGCCGGTGGTTGTGGTGATGCGTACATAGTGTTCTTCGGCGCGGATCATGCGAAGGGCCTCGAACCGGAAGCTTTCCGAACCGACCACCAGCTCCGTGCGCCGGGCACTGGTCGTCTGTTCACGAGATTCCTTTCCGGGCCGACCGGATGTTTCGGTGACCGTGGCCGGCGCGGCGGAACGTTTGCCGGCGGAGGCAGTTGTGCCATCGGCGGGAACGATGGTTGGCCTGACCGTTTCCTCCACCGGGATGATGTGTAATCGCTCGTCCCCGCTCTGCAGGTGGTTGAGCCGCGCCTGGGCCAGCAACGTCTTTCCGCGCCGGGTCGTGGGGAAGACGAAAGCCGAAAAAAGGATCTCGAAACTCAGGAATACCAGGTAGTTGGTGGCGATCAGTCGTCCAAGATCGGAATTCGAAAGCCATTCGGCTCCCCAAACCCAGAATGCGAAGGGCCGGCATGTCATCTCCATCGTGACCACCGAGGTCAGCAGTATCACCGGAACCGGGGCCACCAACCAGTCGATCCGGCGGGACAGTATCACGAACAGGGACAGGTAGCTTCCCAGTGCTATTATCAGGACCGTGATGGCAAACAGGACGCATGTGGCTATCGCCCACCATTCCAGGCCCGTCAGGTGATCGGAAGGATAGAGATATCCAAAGACCGCCCCCGCAATCAGGTAAAAGACGATTGACTGGGCGTCCGTCAGGACAGACCAGATGTCCCGGACGCTTCCCTGTATCTTTGTTCCGTTGATGAGCACGATCGGCATCGCAACCGATGTGCCGGGAATCGTTTTCATGATCTCACCACTCGTCGGGTTTGCCGGAGCTTCAGACACGCTCCGTTGCGTTATTTCATGCATGTCGTTTGCGCCAATACTTCAGGATGCCATGCACCCGGAAGGGTTGATTCATGAATTGACAGCCTTCCCGCCACGCAAGAAGCGCCATTTCATGACAATGAACGGCATTTCACTTCGTTTTCGTTAGCAAGGTTTCTGATTTCTGCGGCGTTCCTCGGAATTCTGCGCATTGTCGCGTATTTCACGTTTAGCGAACTGTCGTTTCCGCGAGTTCGTGGCGGTCGTTGTGAAGTTAATGACAATTTCCCCAGCCGGTCCGCCAATTCGGGACAACACGCCTTTCCCGTGAAGAGACCGCAACGCATCTGTCGACGCGGGGGTGACGATGACCCTGGGCTGCAACCGTGCGGTCCGGGGGCAATCGACATGTAATTGGTGATGGTAATGAAAATGCGTGGAAACTGTATCTTAAGAGGCTGCCCGGATCATGTGATCGCAGGAATGAACCTGGCGAATGCCGGACGCGCCAGCGCGCACGCTCTTCTGGCAGAGGGGTGCCTTCAATGACTGCGACAACCGTAAACGTCTTCTATATCGGCACACGTCCGATCCTCGACACCACGCAGGGCAATGGCATCATGGAAGGTGCCGACGCGCTTCTGGGCCATTACGATATCGGCACCGATGCGGTCTATCACGACCTGGGGGTGCAGCACGATCCGCGCGTGGTCGACGGGCTTCTTGCCACCAACGACTATGGCGCCAGCGCCCTGAACCCCGACGGGCTGTATGACGAGGGTTTCAACAACACCCCCTCGGGCGGCTTCAGCGAAGTCGACAGCCAGCAGCTGTTCTACGGAACGGTGAGCTACCGCGATATCGACGGCACGATCAAGACGATGACGAATGTGCCGTTCAACGTGTACCAGCTGGAAAACGGCGACACGTTCATCGCACCCACGGCCGAGATCGTCAGCACCACTTCGGGCCTGACCAGCGATACGGGCCAGTTCATCGCCAGCGTGCTGAGCGGCCGTGACCTGATCAGCATCGACCTCGATTCGATGAGCGATGCCGCCATCGGCCATGACAACCTGATGTATGATTTCGAGTCGGTTGAGGACCAGGTCCAGACCTTCTATCTTGGCAACAAGACGATCCTCGACGCCACGCAGGGCAATGGCATCATGGAAGATGCCGGTTCGTTGCTGGGCAGCTACGATGCCACCAACGGCGCGGTTGGCGACGGGCAGTTCACGTTGCATACGCTTTATACACGCCACGATCCGGTGGTGAACGATGGCCTTCTGGCCACCAACGATTACGGCGCGGGTGCGGCCTATCCCGACGGCTATTATGACGAGGGCTTTTCGAACGCCGTGTCCCCCGGCCAGAACGGCAGCACCTTCAGCGAGCTCGACAGCCAGCAGCTGTTCTGGGGCGATGTCTATTACCTCGACGCCGATGGCAACGAGCAGGTGATGGAAAATGTCGCGCTCAACGTGTACCAGCTTGAAAACGGTGATGTTCACGCGGTTCCGACGCGCGAAATCGTCGATGGCTACGGAAGATTCCCGGATGCCAACGACTACACGCCCTCGATCCTGGACGGGCTGAACGTCTCGCGCATCGAACTGACCTCGATGCGGGACAACGCGATCGGTCATGACAACCTGCTCTACGATTCCGAGTCGATCGGTGACGCCATCTCGCAAACCACCGTTGGGGTGAACTCGGACGGCATCGTGACCGGCACCGAAGGCGACGATTTTATGGGGATCGGCTATACCGATGCCGATGGTGACGAGATAGATGGCGGCGAGTGCTCCTCCGCCGGGACCGGTGCCGCCGTGAGCGGCAGCACCGTGAACGTCTTCTTCGTCGGCAATATGTCGAACCTCGACACCACGCAGGGCAATGGTGTCATGGAAGGCGCCAGCGGGCTGCTGGGCCACTACGAGGTTGGCAGCGATCTGACCTACCACGACCTGACCGTTGTGCAGGATACGCGCGCAGTCGACTATCTGCTGGCGACCAACGATTACGGCGCAAGTTCGATCCATCCTGACGGGCTGTACCTGGACGGCTTTGCCAATACCGTTACAGGCGGCTTCAGCCAGCTCGACAGCCAGCAGATATTCTACGGCGACGTGACCTATCGGGATATCGACGGCACGATCAAGGTGATGGAAAAGGTTCCGCTGAACCTCTATCAGCTTGAGAACGGCGATGTGTACATGGCACCGAGCGGCGATCTGGCAGCCGATCCGGGTGTGCTCACCCCCAGCGTGCTGAGCGGGCGCGAGATCCTGAGCGTCGACCTGAACTCGCCCGTTAATGTCGGTCAGGACAGCCTGATCTACAGCTACGAGTCCGTGCACGACCAGGTGCAAACCTTCTATCTCGGCAACCACGCCAATCTCGACACCACGCAGGGCAACCTGACGATGGAGGGGGCTTCGTCGCTGCTTGGCGGCTACGACGGCACCACGGCGGGCCTGCCCGGAGCGGGTGAATTTACGCTCCATACGCTCCAGGTGCATCAGGACGCCAAGGCAAACGATGCCCTGATGGCGACCAACGATTACGGTGCCAGCGCGCTTCACCCCGATGGTTTCTATCAGGATGGTTTCTCCAACACCCCGACTGCGGGGCAGGCCGGTACGAACTACAGCCAGATCGACAGCCACCAGTTCTATCGCGGCGACGTCTACTACACGGATGCGGACGGCAACGAACAGGTGATGCATGACGTCGCCCTGCATGTCTATCAGCTTGAAAACGGCGACGTGTTCGCCGTGCCCACCGGCGAAATCCGGAGCGGCGACGGCACTCAGTCCGACGCCAGCGCACTGACCCCGTCGGTGCTGGCGGGGCTGAACATCTCGCGCATCGAGCTGACCATGATGGTAGCCGATCCTACGCCCGACAACCTGATGTACGATTGGGAGTCGATTGGCGATGGTTCCTCCACGGCCGCAATTTCGGGTGGCGGTACAGACGGCGATGCGACCGATCTGAGCTGCCTCAACGATGTAATCGAGGCCGGGGCGGGCAATGACACCGTGCAGGCCGGCGTGGGCGACGATACCGTCGATGGCGGCACTGGCGACGATCTGCTTTATGGTGACCTCGGCGACGACGTCCTTGTCGGCGGCGAAGGCGCGGACACGCTGATCGGCGGCGCAGGGGCCGATGTGCTGGACGGCGGCGCGGGCGACGACGTTATCGCCGTGGGCGGGTCGGACATGGCAAGCGGCGGCACGGGCGACGACCGTTTTGTGCTGGACCCGACCGAGACGGGCATCAATGTCAGCCTCGATGGCGGCAGCGATGCGACCGACGGGCACCCTGACGACGACGCCAACGGCGATGCGGGCGACATCCTCGACCTGAGGACCGCCGCCAACGACCTGGCGCTGACGCTTGGTGCCGATGGCGAAAGCGGCACGGTCAACGGCATCGATGCCGACGCAGACACCGATATCAGCTTTGCCGAGATCGAGAATGTCGTGCTCGGCGCAGGCGATGACACGGTTGATGCAACGGTCGCCACAGTCGGCGTGAACGTCGACGCAGGCGCTGGCGACGATACGTTGCTCGGCGGCGCGGGTGACGACACGCTTGCAGGCGGCGATGGCGCGGACCTGATCGCAGGCGGTGCGGGCGACGATGCGCTCGACGTGGGCGCGAATGACGGTGTGACCGATATGGTCGTCCTGGCTGATGGCGACGGCGACGATACCGTCAGCGGCTTTGAAGGCCCGACCGACAATGGCGACGGCACCTTTGCCGGCCTCGACCAGCTCGACGTTTCGGACCTGACCGATGTCGATGGCAACCCGGTCGACAGCAACGATGTGGTCGTTGGGGACGATGGCAACGGCAATGCCGTGCTGTCCTTCCCGAACGGCGAGAGCATCACGCTTGAGGGCATCGATCCGGCGATTGCGGACGATCCGGCCTATCTCGAGGCGCTCGGCATTCCGACGGGCAGCGATGGGACCGTCGATGGCACCGCTGGCAATGACGACATGGCCCCCGGCTACACCGATGCAGATGGCGACGTGATCGACGGTGCCGATGGTCTCGACGACATCATCGAGGCGGGCAATGGCAACGACACCGTCAACGCCGGCCTGGGCGACGATACCGTCGATGGCGGCAGCGGTAACGACGAGCTTTCCGGCAATGCCGGCAACGACATCCTGGCTGGCAACGAAGGCAACGACACGCTTTCAGGCGGTGACGGCAACGACAGCCTGCTCGGTGGTGATGGCAGCGACGAGCTTTCGGGCGATCTGGGGGCGGACACGCTCGACGGGGGCGCGGGTGACGACGACCTGGTGCTTGGCACAGGCGATGTTGCCTATGGCGGCACGGGCGACGATGCCTTCTACCTGTATGACGATCAGGGCACGGGCGGCACAGCAACTGTTGTCGGCGGCGAAGGTGGCGAAGATTTCACCGACCCCACCAATGGCGGCGATGGCGACGTGCTGGAGCTTGGCTGGAACGGCGACGACCCTGTCACCGACGATCTGACCGTCACCTTCACCGGCGACGAGGCCGGCACCGTGACCGGCGGCGCGACGGACGTCATCTTCTCGGAAATCGAGATTGTCGTGACCGGCGATGGCGATGACACCATCGATGGCGCGGCCTCGGACACACCGATGGAAGTCTATGCCGGAGGCGGCGATGACAGCGTCACCGGCGGTTCGGATGACGACATCCTGGACGGCGGCGACGGCGCTGACACCCTGTTGGGCGGCCTCGGAGACGACACTCTCGATGGCGGCGACGGTAACGACACCATCTATGGCAGCGACGGCAACGACTCCGTCGATGGCGGTGAAGGTGACGATTATATCAACACCCGCATCTCGCCCGGCCTGGGCGTGCCGGACAGTGGCCTCGACCATCCGACCAACCCGGCGCTGAGCTACCCGGCCGACACCGACCCGGATAACGACCGCGACTTCGTCGACGGCGGCGCAGGTAATGACACCATCCTGACCGGCGACGACAACGACACGATCCGGGGCGGGCTGGGCAACGACTGGATCGACGCCGGTTTTGACACCGATATCGTCGATGGTGGCTCTGGTGACGATACGCTGTTCGGCAACGAGGGTGCCGATACCATCCATGGCGGCGATGGCCACGACGAGATCTGGGGTGGTCTGGGGCCTTCCAACCCCGATTACGCGGCTTCCGAACTTTTCGAGCTCTCCGACGACATCGACCCGGACCCCGACAACAACCGCGACCTGCTGCATGGCGGCGACGGCGACGATACGATCCACGGCGGCGACGATGCCGATACGCTCCATGGCGATGCGGGCAACGACCTGCTTGACGGCGGGATCGACGACGACCAGCTTTACGGTGGCGATGGCGACGATACGCTGATCGGCGGTGCGGGCAGCGATACGCTGACCGGCGGTGCCGGGGCGGACAGCTTTGTCGTGGATGGGGCGGACCTGATCGCCGATTTCGATGCCGCTACCGGTATCGGCGACGACGATCCTTCCAACAACGACCTCGTGGACCTGTCGGCCTTCTACAACGACACCACGCTTGCCGCCTGGAACGCGGCCAATCCGGGCCAGCAATATGCCAGTCCGCTGGCCTGGCTGCGGGCCGATCAGACCGACGGGGTACTGGATGCCGCCGATGGTTTGCTGATCGAGAATGGCGGAGTGGCAGTTGCTGCCGATGCGCTGAATGCCGAGAACACGATGGTGGTCTGCTTCACTGTGGGCACCCGTATCGCAACGCTGCATGGCGAGGTGGCGATCGAGGCATTGCAGGCTGGCGACTTGGTGCTGACGATGGATCACGGCTATCAGCCTGTGCGCTGGATCGGTTCCACGCGTGTCCGCGCGGTCGGCAATCTTGCTCCGATCCTGTTCCGCAAGGGCGCCCTGAACAACGTGCGGGACCTGATGGTTTCGCCCCAGCATTGCATGTTCCTGTCGGGAGCCTATGCGGAACTGGCCTTCGGCGAACACGAGGTGCTGGCACCTGCGAAGCACCTGGTCAACGATCACAGCGTGATCCGGGTCGAAGGCGGCGAGGTGGAGTATTTCCACATCCTCTTCGACACGCACGAAATCGTCTTTGCCGAAGGGTGCCCGTCAGAGAGTTTCCACCCCGGACAAGCCGGACTCAACGCGCTGGGCGAGGCGGCGCGACAGGAAATCTTCGCTTTGTTCCCGCAACTCGCCGATGGCGATTTCGACGGGTTCGGCGACAGCGGCCGCATGGTGCTGAAAGCACATGAGGCGCAGCTCGCCGCGGCGGTCGGTCATCTCGGCCGGATGTGATCCGTAGCGAGTAAGGGCCGCCCGTCCCGAGGCGGGCGGCCGATTTTGGGAAAAGCAGAATGCTTGTGGAAGATTCCAGAATTCGTATCAACGCCGATGGCGAAGAGAGGCTGGTGCAGGAGCTTTCCATTGCCGATCGCATCGTCAATCCGATCACCGGCGGCTATGACGAAATCAGCGACATACTTCAGCGCGTGGTTTCCCGAACGGATCCGCGCCGGGTCCGGCTTGAGCCGGTGCTGATCGAGAAAGGCCAGCTGTTTTCGGGACGTCCGCGGCAGGATCTGGCGCTGTCGCCCGAGCAGGTGGTGCTGATGACAGACCTGAAACGGACCAGGGGCAGGCCCGCCGTCCTGTCCTGCTATCCGGCAAAGGATATCTCACATAATCGACTGATGCCGGGGCGCGATATCACCTATTTCGCAATTTTCTTCGATATTCGCAGGTTTATCGAAGTCAGCGGTGTGCACATCCGCGCCTATACGCTGGAGGATCTCTGCGATGCCTGACCCGGAAAACACGGTGCGAGCGATGGTGCGGCTTCCCGATGAAGCTCGCGGTCGGCATCGGGTGTGTCCTTTACCGCGTCCGAACGAGGATGCCGGCCTGTGCCTGTGCCTGTGTCATGCGGCGCGGGGCATGGCGGGGACGAAACGCCGCCGTCCAAGGCTGGCTCGGAACAGCAGGGGAGCGGTCAAATGAGCAGGAGAAATGATGTTTCAGAAGCGCCTGCGCGGGTCATGCCTCGCCGCGTGGTGCCACGTGAAAAGGCACCCATCGCGCCGGTGGCACAGCGGAAACTGCATGTCGTTCAGGGCGGGCCGGTATCTGCGGGACCGGTGGTCGATGACCCGGCTCCCGGCAGCAATCGAAAAGCCATCCATGCTTTCCCCGAACTGGCCCCGCTGGAAGCGGAGTCGGAAACCCTGTCCGACGGGGCTCCGCTGGCCGCCTACCTTCTGACCGCAGTGATCTGCGGAACCGTGGGCGGTGTGACCGGGTTGATCCTGTTCGGGACGATATGGGAGGTGGCGCTTGCCTATCTCGCGGCAGGCTCAGCAGGTCTTGTGACCCTTGCGCTGTTCTTGCTTTGCCGCCGGCGGAGCAATGCGCCCGAAGCGGGCCGCAACCGGTTGTTCTAACAGTATACTCAAGGGGCGGGACAGGATCAGGCCCGCCCATCGGATCCGCGCCGGGTTTCCGTATTCGTGGTCGCGGTGCCCAAGGGGTGCCCGGAGGGTCCGTGAAGCGCGGATTCGTGCTGCCGGGCGAGGCCCGGCAAAGCGGCCGGATCAGAACGGAAACGAAACAAGACTGTGCGGCAGCCTCTTTATCAGCCTCGCTATGACCCGTCTAAGTTATTGAAAACAAATGGAGGCGAGTACCGGAATCGAACCGGTGTACACGGATTTGCAATCCGCTGCGTCACCACTCCGCCAACTCGCCTTACCGTGTGGTGATCGGTGAGGTATCGGATTGTCCGCAGCCATGCAAGAGGGTTTGGCGGGCCGTCGCGGCCAAATGCCCCGTGCATTCCCGTTGCCGCCACCGCGCGGATGTGACAAAACGATCCCCGAAGCTGAACGAACGGGTTTAGTCACATGACCGATTTCGCCACCCGTCGCACCATCATGGTCGACACCCAGATCCGCCCCAACGATGTCACCAAGTTTCCCGTGATCGACGCCATGCTGGCCGTCCCGCGCGAGGATTTCGTGCCCGCCGACAGGCGCGAGACCGCCTATATCGGCGAGAATGTCGATCTCGGCCATGGCCGCGTGGTGCTCGAGCCGCGGACGCTGGCCAAGATGCTGGACGTGCTCGACATCCAGTCCGACGAGCTGGTGCTCGATATCGGGGCTGGGTTCGGCTATTCCTCGGCGGTGATCTCGCGGCTCGCCGAAGCGGTCGTCGCGGTCGAGCAGGACGAGGCCCTGGCCGCCGAGGCGCAGACCGCGCTGTCCGAGGCCGAGGCCGACAACGTGATCGTGCACCGGGGGCCGCTTGCCAACGGCGCCGCGCAGCATGGCCCTTACGACGTGATCGTGCTGCAGGGCGCGGTGGCGCATCTGCCGCGGGCGATCACCGACCAGCTCAAGGATGGCGGCCGGATCGCGTGCCTGTTCGACGAGGGGCCGCTGGGCGTCGTGCGCATCGGCTACAAGGTGGACGGCGTGGTGACGTGGCGCCACGCGTTCAACGCGAGCGCGCCGGTGCTGCCGGGATTCGAACGCCACGCGGCCTTTGCGCTGTAACGGTGCCATAACGACAGGGAACAGCAGGACATGAGCATGATGGGCCGGATCAGGACGGGAACGATCGCCGGGGTCGCGGGGCTTTGCCTTGCGATTGCCGCACCGGTGGCGGCACGGGCGGAATCGCTGGCCGATGCCATGGCGGATGCCTATCGCAACAGCGGGCTTCTGGAGCAGAACCGCGCCGTGCTGCGCGCCGCGGACGAGGACGTGGCGATCGCCGTGTCCAGCCTGCGGCCGGTGGTGCGCTGGGTGGGCGACGTGACGCGCCGCTTCGGCGAAAGCGGCACCGGCGGGCTGCCGGCCCGCAGCATCGGAGAGAGCACCGCAAGCCTGGGGCTCAGCGCCGACCTGCTGCTCTGGGACGGCGGGCGCACCCGGATGGATCTCGACATCGCCAAGGAAAGCGTGCTGGCGGTGCGCCAGGCGCTGATCGGCGTGGAACAGAACGTGCTGCTGGCCGCGGTTCAGGCCTTCATGGACGTGCGCAGCAGCTACGAGATCGTCACGCTGCGCCGCAACAACATCCGCGTCATCACCGAGGAACTGCGCGCCGCGCGCGACCGGTTCGAGGTGGGCGAGGTGACGCGCACCGACGTGGCGCTGGCGCAGGCGCGTCTGGCGCAGGCCCGCAGCAACCTGGCCCAGGCCGAGGGCGACCTGGCCATCGCCATCGAATCCTTCCGTGCCGCCGTGGGCCGGGCGCCGGGCAACCTGACCCCGCCGCCGGTGATGCGGATGCCCGCCGGCAGCGTCGATGCCGCCAAATCCGTGGCGCTGCGCAACCATCCCGATCTGCGCCGGCTGCAATTCGAGGTCACCGCGACCGAGCTGGGCGTGCGCAAGGCGCGCGCGGCCACCAATCCGCAGGTGACGCTGCGCGGCCAGATCGGCGTGACCGAAACCTTCGATTCGCCCGATTTCTCGGAGACCGGCTCGATCGGGATCGAGGCGGGCGGCGTCATCTACCAGGGCGGCCAGCTTCGCGCGCTGACGCGCAAGGCGATGGCCCAGCGTGACGCCAAGCGGGCCGAGCTGCTGGCCACCCAGCGCGTCGTCGCACAGAATGTCGGCACCGCCTTTGCCCGCGTGCAGGTGGCGCAGGCCGCGCTGGGCGCGGTGGACGAGCAGATCCGCGCCGCGCGCGTGGCCTTTCGCGGCGTCCGCGAAGAGGCGGCGCTGGGTGCGCGCACCACGCTGGACGTGCTGAACGCCGAACAGGAACTGCTGGACGCGCAGGCCAACCGCATCACGGCGGCGTCGAGCGAATACACCGCCTATTACGGGCTGTTGTCGGCGATGGGGCAGCTGACCGTCTCGGATCTCAGGCTGAACGTGCCGCAATACGATCCCACGGCCTATTACAACATGGTCAAGGACGCCCCGAGCGCGATCAGCGAACAGGGCCGCCAGCTGGACCGGGTGCTGCAGAGGCTGGGGAAACAGTAAATTTCGTCGCATCTGTTGTGCGATAGCTGAGCCGGGGGTAAACTCGCGGCCAGAGCAGGAATGGTGGCGCAGGCATGTCCGATCCCTTGAAGAGTGCAGATATCGAGGATGTCCTGTCCTCAATCCGGCGGCTGGTGTCCGAGGATTCGCGCGCAAGGCCCGAAACTCCGCCCAGGCCGCAGGGGGACCGGCTGGTGCTGACGCCGGCGCTGCGCGTGCCCGAATCCCGCCCGGATATCGCGCCGGGCGACGAGGTGTCCGACGACCTGCCCGAGGCGGAAACCGGCGAGCCCGATCCCGGCGATGGCGAAACTCCGCCGTCCGGCGACCTGCCCGAGCATGAGCCGCAACTGGCCGACGATATCGCCGAACCGGACGATGACGTGACGGATGCCGTGGACGCACCGCAAGAGGCCGAATGCGGCGTTCGTGAGCCGGAGGACGAAGACCTGGCCGAGGCGCCCGACGAGGCGCAGGTTCAGGCCGCGCAGGCGGCGATCGATTCGATGGTCGAACAGGCGGTCCGCGATGCCACCGCCGAGGCCCTGGCAGATCACGATCAGGATACGCCGGAGGAACCGGCGATGGCCTGGGAAGATCACGACGCGGAAAAACCGGACCCCGAGGATACCGCACAGACGGACGAAAGTGCGGAAGATACCGCGCCCGAAGCGACCGATCCGGCCGAGGCCCCGTCCGACGACACGCAGGATGCTGCCGGGCCGCAGGGCTGGGGCGGCACGCTTTACGAGGCCGCGGCGCGCTCCGGGGCGGAAACCGAAGAACCGGCCGCCGCCGCGTTCAAGTCGCAACGGCACGACCCGGCCCCGGATTTCGATTTCCTGGCCAGTGACGATGCCGTTCTGGACGAAGAAGCGCTGCGCGAACTGGTGGCCGATATCGTCCGGCAGGAATTGCAGGGCGCGCTGGGCGAACGCATCACCCGCAACGTGCGCAAGCTGGTCCGGCGCGAGATTCACCGCGCCCTTTCGGCGCAGGATTTCGACTGACCGTCAGATTTCGGCCGCCATCGCCAGCAGCGCGTCGATATCCAGATGCGTTTCCAGGTGGGCGGCCAGTGCGTCCAGCGTCTCTTCCACCCCGTCCTCGTAGGCCAGTCCCGACACCGCGCCCAGCCGCGCAAGATAGGCGGCGCGAAACCCGTCATCGCTGAACAGCCCGTGCAGGTAGCTGCCCATCACCCGGCCCGAGGCGCTGGCCGCGCCCTCGCTCCGGCCGCCGATGTCCAGCCAGCCCCTTGCGCGGTCGGCGCCCTCGGTGCGGCCCAGGTGGATTTCGTAACCCGACACGCGGTCGCCGGTCGGGCGATAGGTGGCCTGCACCAGCGACAGGCGCTTTTCGGGGCCAAGCGTGGTGCGCACATCCAGATGGCCCAGCCCGGCCACGCGTCCCGGCGCCCCCTCGATCCCGTCCGGGTCGGCGATTTCCGTGCCCAGCATCTGGTAGCCGCCGCACAGGCCCAGCACATGCCCGCCGCGCCGGATATGGGCGGCAAGGTCCACGTCCCAGCCCGCCTTGCGAAACGCCGCGAGGTCCGCGACGGTCGCCTTCGATCCGGGCAGCAGCACCAGCGCCGCGTCGCCGGGCAGGGGGCGGCCCGGCTCGATGATGTCGACGCTGACGCCCGGTTCGGCGGCCAGCGGGTCGAGATCGTCGAAATTGGCGATCCGGGGCAGGCGCGGCACCGCGATCCTGATCCCGTCACCGGGGCGCGAGGCGATGTCCAGCACATCCTCGGCCGGCAGCCGCCAGGCCTCCGTGAACCACGGCACGACGCCCAGCGACGGCCAGCCGGTCGCCCGTTCGATCACCGGCAGCCCGCCGTCGAACAGCCGCACGTCGCCGCGAAAGCGGTTGATGGCAAAGCCGCGGATCATCGCCCGGTCGCCCGCATCCAGCACCGCGTGGGTGCCGACGATCTGCGCGATTACCCCGCCACGGTCGATATCGCCGACCAGCACCACCGGCACCCCGGCGGCGCGGGCAAAGCCCATATTGGCGATGTCGCGGGCGCGCAGGTTCACCTCGGCCGGGCTGCCGGCGCCTTCGACCAGCACGATATCGGCGCGCGCCGCCAGGCGCTGAAAGCTTTCCAGCACGCGGGGCATCAGCCGGTCGCGCATCGCGCCGTAATCGCGCGCCTCGACCGGGGCCATCCGCCGGCCCTGTACGACCACCTGCGCGCCGGTTTCGGTTTCGGGTTTCAGCAGCACGGGGTTCATGTCGGTATGCGGCGCCACGCCCGCGGCGCGCGCCTGCAAGGCCTGGGCACGGCCGATCTCGCCACCGTCTTCGGTGACGGCGGCATTGTTCGACATGTTCTGCGGCTTGAAGGGCAGGGGCGACAGGCCACGGTGCAGCAGGGCGCGGGCCAGCCCCGCCACCAGCAGCGACTTGCCCACGTTCGACCCGGTGCCCTGAATCATGATCGCGCGTGCCATGGCCCTTCCTATCCCCGTGCGGCGCAAAGAAAAAGCGCGCCGCAAGGGCGCGCTTCTTTCCAGCGGGTTGCGCTGCGGATCAGGCGGCTTCGGCCTGTTGCGCGGCGGCGTTGCGACGCTCGCTTTCCTCGCGCGAAAGGGCAACCGAGGTGCGCACACCGCGGCCCACGAATTCCATCAGCCCCTTCACCACCCGTTCGTTCGGGTCGATCCCGGCACAGGACAGCACCTCGCGCCCGTCGCGCGAACGGGCCCAGCGGGCGATCTGCTCGGGGCCGTTGCCGTATTTCTTGTCATCGGCGATGGCATCGTCGAGCGCGGCCAACACAACGGCCGCAAACAGTTTGCGTGCACGGTTTCCCTGTTCATTGTTGAAAGCCGTACCGTCAACGAAATCTTTCATGTTTCGTCCTTGTTTTTATAGGTCTTGCAATTCTGGCGTGGCGTCCCTTTTGGCAGATCGCACGCGATTCGGATAGGGCACATATGCATGACTGCCATGCGATATCTGCATATCTTCTGCGCCCCCGATACGAGATTTCGTTGTCTTGCCAGCAGGCGCAGCCCCAGATATAGGTGCTGCCGAAACTCATTCAACCTTTCGTCAAGGTTTTGCCATATGCCCAAGATCAACGGAAACGAGATACGCCCCGGCAACGTGCTGGAGCATAATGGCGGGCTTTGGGCCGCTGTTAAGGTCGATCATGTAAAGCCCGGAAAAGGCGGCGCTTTCGCCCAGGTCGAGCTGCGCAACCTGCGCAACGGCTCGAAGCTGAACGAACGCTTCCGCAGCGCCGACAAGGTCGAGCGCGTGCGGCTGGAACAAAAGGACATGCAGTTCCTGTACGAGGATTCCGGCCAGCTGGTGTTCATGGATACCGAAACCTACGACCAGGTGCAGCTCGACGCCGAGATCCTCGGCGAGCGCCGCCCGTTCCTGCAGGACGGCATGACCATCCTGGTCGAGTTCTACGAATCCGAGGCGCTGAACGCGACCCTGCCGCAGAAGGTGACCTGCACGATCGAGGAAACCGAACCGGTGGTGAAGGGCCAGACCGCGGCCAACAGCTTCAAGCCCGCGCTGCTGGACAACGGCGTGCGCGTGTCGGTGCCGCCCTTCGTCGGGCCCGGCGAAAAGATCGTCGTGAACACCGAAACCATGGAATATTCCGAGCGCGCCTGACCTCGGGGCCCGCGCGCACATACCCCCGTAACCAGCCGGGGGTGCGATATCACACTAGAAACAAGGCCTCCGGCGCAAGCCAGGAGGCCTTTTTGATGATCGACACAGCCACGGACGCGGATATTCCCGCGCTGGCCGACATGCTGCGCGGGCTGAACGCGCTCCATGCGGCGCATGTGCCCCACAGGTTTCACGCCGATGCCGGCACGGCGGCGCTGCAGGCGCATCTGCGTGCGCAAATGAGGCAGGGCGCGCGGGGCCTTGTCTACCGCTTGCAGGGGGTGCCGCGCGGCTACCTGATGTGGCGCTGGCGCCCGGCGGGCGATCCGGCGTTGGAACGGCCCGGACGGATCGCGGTGATGGAGCATATTTATGTCGAGCCGAATTTCCGCCGTCACGGCATGGGCCGCCGCCTGATCGCGCGGTTCGAGGGGGAAATCGCGCGGTCCGGGGCAACGGGTTGGGTGGCGCTGGTGCACCGCTTCAACACGCGGTCGGCGGCGCTGATGCGCGGCGCCGGGGCCGAGGCGGCGGTCGACATCTTCGAAAAACGGCTTCACACCCCGCAGGCGTCCAGCAGCCCCGCGACCATCCCGCGATAGCCGCTTCCGAACAGCCGCAGGTGCACCAGCGCGGGCCACAGCGCGTAGACCGGGCGCCGCGCCTGCCAGCCGGGGGACAGCGCGCCATAGGCGGCGTCGAAATCGGGGTGGGGCCGGCCGAACAGGGTCAGCATGGCCAGGTCCACCTCGGCGTCGCCATGGTAACAGGCGGGGTCGATCAGCCATGCCCTTGGGCCGGAGAACAGGACGTTCCCGGCCCAGAGATCGCCATGCAGCAAGGCCGGGGCAGGGCGGCGCGGCAGGCGGTCGGGCAGGCGGGCGGCCAGTGCAGTAACCCGCCGGGCAAGCTGCGCGTCGCGCGGCAACAGGGCGAGCAGGCGGTTCCCGGCCCAGAAGGCGGGCCAGTCGTCGCCTTGGGTGTTGTGGATGGGGACAGACCCGAAGGCATAATCCTCGGGCCAGCCATAATGCGTGCCGGTGCTGTCATGCAGCGCCCGGAGCGCGTGGCCCAGATCGGCCCAGCCCGCCGGGTTGGGCGGGGTTTCGTCCAGCCATTCCAGCGCCAGCAGGTCGCCGCCCGCCGCCAGAACACCGGGCACCGGCGCGCCTGCCGCCGCCATCGCGCGCAGCATCGCGGCCTCGCGGGTCACGAACCGGCCGCGCTTGACCGCCGCGCGGGCGCCATCGGCCAGGGTGACGCCGAACACCTCGGACAGGTCGCCGCCATGCAGGGCGCGCAATCCGCGCAGGGGCTGGCCCAGCAGGGTGGCGATATGGCCCTCAAGCGCCGTCAAACCGGGGAAATCGTGGCCTCGCCCGCCTGCATCCCCTCGCGCATCCGGTCGAAGCGCAGATAGGCGATGGCCCGGTCGCCCGACCGGGTGAACAGCGTGCCCGCCGGTTTGCCGTCCACCGTGATCGCGGTGCCGACCGGGGCCTCACCCTCGATCGCGACGGTTGTCAGGCCCTTTTTCAGCTCGGTCTTGTGCTTCATCCGGGCGGTCACCTCTTGCCCCACGTAACAGCCCTTGCGGAAATCGACGCCGTTCAGTCGCGCGAAACCGGATTCGAGGATATAGCTGTCGGGCGTCAGCTCGATCCCCGATTCGGGGATGCAATGGGCCACGCGGATCGCGTCGAAATCGCTGCCGTCATCGCCGCCCTCGTCGCCATAAAGCCGCCAGCCCAGATCGGCATGGCGGGGATCGGGCCATGCGCCCTCGGGCGCGGGGCCGGTGCCGCGCCGGACCTGCAGGCCGGTTTCGGCGATCTCGACATCGGCGCGCAGTTTATACATGGACAGGCGCGGGATCAGCCCGGCGGCAAGGCCCGCATCGACATCCAGCAAAACGCCCTCGCCGTCCGGCACCAGGAAGAAATCGGCCAGGTACTTGCCCTGCGGCGTCAGCATCGCGGCATAGACCGGCCCATGGTCCAGCCCGGCCACCTCGTTCGTCACAAGCCCCTGCAGGAACTCGCGGGCATCTTTTCCGGTGATCCTGAAAATCTTTCGCGCCATTGCCTGTCCTTTCGTCCTTGCCCTTTCCAGATATACCGTTTGCCGGGTTGTGCAACAGGGGGGCGGCGGGGTGGCTTGACGCCGGGCGGCGCGGCGGTAGGGTCGTCTGGCCGAACCAGACAGGGCGCTGCCATGACGCTTTCCCACGGACGTGAATATCTTGCCATTCCAGGGCCTTCGGTGATGCCCGACCGCGTGCTGCGCGCGATGAACCGCGCCGCGCCCAACATATACGAAGGCGACCTGATCGACATGGTCGCCGCCATGATCCCCGACCTGCGCCGCGTGGCGCGCACCGCGCATCATGTCGCGATCTATATCGGCAACGGCCACGCCGCGTGGGAGGCCGCGCTGGCCAACGTGGCCGGCCCCGGCGATACCGTGCTGGTGCCGGCGACGGGGCGGTTCGGGCATGGCTGGGCCGACATGGCGCAGGGGCTGGGCGTGGAAACCGATATCGTGGATTTCGGCAAGTCCACGCCGCTCGATCCCGCGCGGGTGGAGCAGGCGCTGCGCGCCGACACGGCAGGCCGGATCAGGGCGGTGCTGGTGACGCATGTGGATACCTCAAGCTCGGTCCGCAACGACGTGGCGGGGGTGCGCGCGGCCATCGACGCGGCGGGGCATCCGGCGCTGTTGATGGTGGATTGCATCGCCTCGCTGGCCTGCGACCGGTTCGAGATGGACGCATGGGGCGTCGACGTGATGGTGGCGGGCAGCCAGAAGGGGCTGATGGTGCCGCCGGGGCTGGGTTTCGTGTTCTTCAGCCCGAAGGCCGCCGCGCGACGTGCGGAAATGGAGCGCGTCAGCCGCTACTGGGACTGGACGCCGCGCGCCAACCCGGAACAGTTCTACCAGTATTGGGGCGGCACCGCGCCCACCCATCACCTGTTCGGCCTGCGCGAGGCGCTGGACATGATCCACCAGGAGGGGCTGGAGGCCGTCTGGGCCCGCCATGCCGCGCTGGCCCGTGCGATCTGGGCCGCCTGCGCGGCATGGGGTCAGGACGGGCCGCTGGCGCTGAACGTGGCCGACCCGGCGCACCGCTCGCACGCGGTCACGGCGCTGCGCATCGGCGCGCCCTATGGCTCGGACCTGCGCCGCTGGGTGCAGGACAAGGCGGGCGTGACGCTGGGCATCGGGCTGGGCATGGCCGAGCCGGGCGATCCCGCCTGGCACGGGTTTTTCCGCATCGGCCATATGGGGCATGTGAATGCGCATATGGTCATGGGCGCGCTGGGGGCGATCGACGCAGGGCTCAAGGCGCTGGAGATACCGCACGGGGTGGGCGCGCTCGAGGCTGCAAGCGGGGTTCTGGCGCAGGCGGCCGGATAGGGCCGCGCCGGGGATCAGCCGCTGCGCGCCCGGGCCACGCGGCCGATCAGCGCGTTCAGCCCGAACGCGACCAGCGCCACCACGGCGAAACCGAACAGCGCCCAGAGCAGCGCAAAGACCCAAAGCAGGTTCACGAACCCCATCACCAGGGCTGCGTTGGTGAAATCCGGGGCCTTTTTCAGGCGATGGTTCAGCCGGTGGTCGCGCATGGCGGATCGCTCCTTGCCCGGATAGCGTAACCGCTGCCCGGCAAAAAGCGAGTTAACTTTGTTGCGATAGGCTTAACCCTGCCGGGCGGCGTCCAGCGCCGGGCCGAACTCGGCCTCGAGGATATCGAGATCGGCATCGCGGCCGCAACTGATGCGCACGCAACGGTTCAGCGGCGCGACCCCGGGCATGCGGATGAACACGCCGCGCGCGTTCAGTTCCTGCAGGAAGCGTTGTGCCAGCGCCCCGTCGCCGCCCATGTCGACCGCCACGAAATTGGTGGCCGAGGGCAGGCAGGACAGCCCGTGCGCCTGCGCGATGGCAGCGATGCGGTTGCGGGCATGGGCCACGTCCTCGCGCACCTGCGCGGTATAGGCGCGGTCGTGCAGCGCGGCCAGCGCCCCGTCCTGCGCGGCGCGGTTCATGCCGAAATGGTTGCGGATCCTGTCGAAGGCCCCGATCAGTTCGGGCGCGCCGATGGCATAGCCCACGCGCGCACCCGCCATGCCGTGTATCTTGGAAAAGGTCCGCATACGGATCACGCGCGGGTCGTCGGCGTCGATCCGCGGCGCGGTGCCTTCGGGGGCGAATTCGATATAAGCCTCGTCCAGCACGAACAGCGTGCCCTCGGGCAGATGCGCATCGATCGCGCGCCGCAGCGTGTCGCCATCGTGCCAGGTGCCCATCGGGTTGTCGGGATTGGCGAGATAGGCCAGTTTCGCCCCGACCCCGGCCGCCTTTTCGAACACCGATACCGGATCTTCGTGATCGGCGACATAAGGCACCTTGTGCAGCGTGCCGCCGAACCCCGCGACGTGGTAGTTGAAGGTGGGATAGGCCCCGTCCGACGTGACCACGTGATCGCCCTGCGTCACCGTCAGCCGCACGAGATAGCCCAGCAGCCCGTCGATCCCTTCGCCCACGATCACGTTCTCGGGGCGCACGCCGTTTTCGGCGGCCAGCGCGGCGCGCAACTCGTGGCTGCTGGAATCGCCGTATTTCCAGATATCGCGCGCCGCACGCTCCATCGCCGCGATGGCGTTGGGCGAGGGGCCGAACACGCTTTCGTTGGCGCCCAGCCGGGCGCGGAACGGGCGGCCGTTCTGGCGTTCCTGGGTTTCGGGCCCCACGAAGGGCACGGTCGAGGGCAAGCTGTCTGCCAGCGGGGTCAGTCTGAATCCGGTCATGGCTGCAGATAACGCGACGCGCGCGCGCTGGGCAAGCGGCTTTGCGACGCAAGGGCAGGCTTGTCCCGCGCGGTGCGATCGGGTGAACTCGGACCCGGATAGCACAGGGAGGAACCGATGCCCCGCGTCACCACCGAGATCACCGACCATATCGCCCATGTCACGCTGACCCGTGGCGACAAGATGAACGCCGTCGACCCGGATATGGCCGAGGCCATCGTCGAAGCGGGCACCGCGCTGATCGGCAACGACGACATCCGCGCCGTCGTCCTGTCGGGCGAGGGGCGGGGCTTCTGCGCCGGGCTGGACGTGGCCAGCTTTGCCAAATTCGCAGCCGAAGACCCGCATGAAAGGATCATGCCGCGCACCCATGGCGACAGCAACTTCATGCAGGAGGTCACGATGGTCTGGCGCAAGGTGCCGGTGCCGGTGATCGCCGCGCTGCATGGCGTGGCCTTCGGCGCGGGGTTCCAGCTGGCGCTGGGGGCCGATATCCGCATCGCGCATCCCGACACGAAGCTGGCGATCATGGAGGCGAAATGGGGCCTCGTGCCCGACATGGGCGGCATGGTGATCCTGCCGCAGCTGGTGCGGTCCGACATCCTGCGCCGCATGACCTACACGGCCGAGCCGGTGCAGGCCGCGCAGGGTGTCGACTGGGGGCTGGTGACCGAGCTGTCCGACGATCCGCTGGCCGCCGCCCGCGCGCTGGCGCAGGCGATCGCGGGCAAGTCGCCCTCGGGCACCCGCGCGGCCAAGCGCCTGATCGCCGTGGCGGAAAGCGGCGCGGACGAGAAAGCCGTGCTTTACGAGGAAAGCCGCGAACAGGCCGACCTGATCGGCAAGCCGCACCAGATGGAGATCATCGCCGCCAACATGGCAGGCCGCGCGCCGAAATTCTGACCTGCGCCCGGTTCGGGGGCAGAACCGCCTCCGGCGGGAGTATTTCGGGAACGATGAAGGGCGGGGCGCCGCCGCGGTTTCCTCTCTCTGGCGATATCCTCGGGGGGTGAATTGGGCCGAAGGCCCGGGAGGGGGGGCAGACCGCCCCCCCCTTTCCCGCGTCGGGGCCGGTCAGTCCAGTTCGGCCAGCCGCGCGACGGCGGCCTTGATCCGGGTCTCTTCGTCCTCTTTCTGCGCCACGAGGTCGCGGGTTTCGATCACCACCTCTTCGGGGGCGCTTTCGACGAATTTCGGGTTGTTCAGGCGCCCGCGCAGCCCGCCCAGTTCCTTGGCAAGCTTGGCAAGCGTCTTTTCCAGCCGCGCCTTTTCCTCGGCCACGTCGATGATGCCGGCCAGCGGCAGGCCGAAGGTACCCCCCTCCATCGCGATGGTGGCGGTGCCCTTGGGGAAGCTTTCGACCTCGTCCAGGCTTTCGATCCGGGCCAGCCGTTTGGCCAGCACCTCGTTGCGGGTCCAGGCGGCGCGGTTGTCGTCGCCCAGCCCGGTGACCAGCAGCGGCACGTAGGCGCCCGCCGGCACATGCATCTGCGCACGGACCGAGCGGACCTCTTCGATGAGTCCGATGACCCAGCCCATTTCCCGATCCGCCGCCGGATCGGCAAGGTCTGCGCCATAGGTGGGCCAGTCGGCATGGACCAGCATCTTGGGCCTTGTGCCGGTCTGGCCCCACAGTTCCTCGGTGATGTAGGGCATGATCGGATGCAGGAAGATCATGCACTGGTCCAGCACCCAGGCCATGACCTGCCGGGTTTCCTCGCGCTCGGGCGCGTTTTCGTCCAGCAGCGGCTTGGAGAATTCCACGTACCAGTCGCAGACCCGGCCCCAGACAAAGGCGTAAAGCGCGTTGGCCGCGTCGTTGAAGCGGTATTCGGCCAGCGCCTGATCCACGGTTTCGCGCACGCGGGCGGTTTCGCCGATGATCCAGCGGTTGACGGTCGCGCTGGCCGCGGGCGGGGCGGATTGCGTTTCATGGCCGTCCCAGCAGCCGTTCATCTCGGCAAAGCGGCAGGCGTTCCACAGTTTCGTGCCGAAATTGCGGTAGCCCTTGATCCGGTCCTTCGACAGTTTCAGAACGCCCCCCAGCGCCGCCATCTGCGCCATGGTGAAACGCAGCGCGTCGGCGCCGAATTCGTCCACGATATCAAGGGGGTCGATCACGTTCCCCCTGGTCTTGGACATTTTCTGCCCCTTCTCGTCGCGGACGAGCTGGTGCAGGTAGACGGTGTGGAACGGGATTTCGTTCACCACGGCCAGCTGCATCATCATCATCCGCGCGACCCAGAAGAACAGGATGTCGAAGCCGGTCACCAGCACGTCGGTGGGGAAATATTTGCGCAGTTCCGGCGTATCCTCGGGCCAGCCCAGCGTGCCGATGGGCCAGAGGCCGGAAGAGAACCAGGTATCCAGCACGTCGGGATCGCGGAACATCGGGATTTCCTGCGGATAGTCGAACTGGCGGATGGCGCCTTCGTCGGCGGTATCGGCGTGCGCGATACGGTTTTGCAGCACGGCGACGGCCTCCTGCGCGTCGGCGACGATGCGGATATCGGTGCCGTCCGCGAACCGGCTGCGCGCGATCTCGATCGCCTCGGCCTCGGTCGCGGCACAAATGGGCAGCCAGTCCTCTTCACCCGGCAGATACCACACCGGGATCTGGTGACCCCACCAGAGCTGGCGGGAAATGCACCAGGGCTCGATATTCTCAAGCCAGTGGTAATAGGTCTTTTCGCCCGAGTCCGGCAGGATCTTCGTGCGTCCGTCGCGCACCGCGTCCAGCGCCGGGCCGACGACCTTTTCGGCATCGACGAACCACTGGTCGGTCAGCATCGGTTCGATCACCACCTGGCTGCGGTCGCCGAAGGGCTGCATGATCTTCTTTTCCTCGACCAGCGGCACGAGGTTCTGATCCTCGGTGCGCATCTCGCCGCCCTCAGAGGGTTCGACCGGCGATGTGACCGCCGCCTTGCCCAGCCGCGGGTCGGTGGCCTCGGTCATCACGGCAAGGCCTTCGTGGGTGATCTCCTGGATCACGCGCTTGCGGGCCTCGAACCGGTCGAGCCCGCGCAGGTGATCGGGCACCAGGTTCAGCGCGTCGGTTTCCGCCTCGGTCAGCCTGCGTTCGCCGCGCGCCACGGCCTGCGCGATTTCGGCCGCCTCGGCATAGGGGGCGCCGTCGGCGCGCATGTGGCCGCGCGTGTCCATCAGGCGATAGCAGGGGATGCCCCCGCGCTTGGCCACGCCGTAATCGTTGAAATCATGCGCGCCGGTGATCTTGACCGCGCCCGAGCCGAAATCGGGGTCGGGATAGTCGTCGGTGATGATCGGGATCAGGCGGCGATGTTCCTTGGGGCCAACCGGGATTTCGCACAGTTTCCCGACGATTGGCGCGTAACGCTCATCCTTCGGGTGAACGGCGACGGCACCGTCGCCCAGCATGGTTTCCGGCCGGGTGGTGGCGATCGAGATATAGTCGCGCTCTTCCTCGAACAGCACGTTGCCGTCCTCGTCGCGCTCCACATAGGTGTAGGTCGCACCGCCCGCCAGCGGGTATTTGAAATGCCACATGTGGCCATCGGTCTCAATATTCTCGACCTCGAGATCGGAAATGGCGGTTTCGAAATGCGGGTCCCAGTTGACCAGCCGCTTGCCGCGATAGATCAGGCCCTTTTCGTACATGTCGACGAAAACCTTGATCACCGCGTCATGGAAATCGGGCGAGTTTTCATGCCCCGTGCGCGGGTCGCCCGGTGCGCCCGCCATGGTGAAGGCGTTGCGGTCCCAGTCGCAGGAACAGCCCAGCCGCTGCAACTGCTTGACGATGGTGCCACCGTATTGCCCCTTCCATTCCCAGACTTTGGCCAGGAAATCCTCGCGCGGCATGTCGGTGCGGCGCAGGTTGCTTTCGGCCATCAGCTGCTTTTCCACCTGCAGCTGGGTGGCGATGCCGGCATGGTCCTGGCCGGGCTGCCACAGCGTGTCGAAACCGCGCATCCGGTGCCAGCGGATCAGGATGTCCTGAAGCGTGTTGTTGAAGGCATGGCCCACATGCAGCGCGCCCGTCACGTTGGGCGGCGGGATCATGACGGTGAATGTCTCGTCACGGCTGGCATTGGCGCCGGCGCGGAAGGCGCCCGTTGTCATCCACGTTTCGTAGAGCCGCGGTTCGGCCTCGGCGGCGTCAAAGGTCTTGTCCATGCCCATCGGGTCGTCTCTTTCCTCATGCGGGGGTCTTGCCCGGTCACTTAGCGAATGTGCGGGCAAAGGGAAAGGCCGGGCGCCTCAGTTGCGCGGCGGCACCAGCTTGCCGGGGTTCAGGATGTTCTGCGGATCGAGTGCGGCCTTCAGCGCGCCCATCACCTGCCAGCCATCGCCGTGCTCGGCCTGCATATAGGCCTGCTTGCCGATGCCGACCCCGTGTTCGCCGGTGCAGGTGCCGCCCATCGCCAGCGCGCGTTCGGCCATGCGGTGCGACAGCGCCTTCACGGCGTCCAGCTCCGCCCCGTCATCGGGGTCGAACAGCAGGATGGCGTGGAAATTGCCGTCGCCCACATGGCCCAGGATCGGGCCGGTGACGGGGCTGGCGGCGATGTCGGCGGCGGTGTCCTCGACCGCCTGCGCCAACCGCGAGATCGGCACGCAGATATCGGTGACCAGCGCGCGCTTGCCCGGCGCGCTGGCCAGCGTCGACCAGTGCGCGCGGTGGCGCATGTCCCACAGTTTCGTGCGGTCCTCGGGGCGGGCGGCCCAGTCGAACCCGGTCGCGCCGTGTTCGGCCACGATCGCGCCGAACATTTCGGCCTGTTCGCGCACGCCCGCCTCCGAGCCGTGGAATTCCACCATCAGGTGCGGGGTTTCGGGCATCGCCGCGCCGCTTGCCGCGTTGAAGATGCGCGCCATCGCGGCATCGACGAATTCGATCCGCGCCATCGGAATGCCCATCTGGATCGTCTCGATCACCGCCTGCACCGCGCCATGCATGTCGGGAAAGCCGCAAACGGCGGCGGTGATCGCCTCGGGCTGGCCCCGCAGCCGCAGGGTCAGTTCCGTCACAAGGCCCAGCGTGCCCTCGGAGCCGACCATCAGCCCGGTCAGGTCATAGCCTGCGCTGGATTTGCGCGCCCGCGTGCCGGTGCGGATCACCCGCCCGTCGGCCAGCACCACCTGCATCCCCAGGACATTGTCGCGCATCGTGCCATAGCGCACCGCGGTGGTGCCGCTGGCCCGCGTCATCGCCATTCCCCCGAGCGAGGCATTGGCGCCCGGATCGACCGGAAAGAACAGCCCCGTGGCGCGCAGTTCGGTATTCAGCGCCTCGCGGGTGCAGCCGGGTTGCACGCGCACGTCCATATCCTCGGCGTTGATGTCCAGCACCTTGTCCATCTCGCGGAAATCCACCACGACGCCGCCGGAAAACGCCTGCGCCTGCCCTTCGAGCGAGCTGCCCGCGCCCCAGCCGGTGACCGGGCAGCCGTGTTCGGCGCAGATTTTCACCAGCGCCGCCACCTCGTCGGTATCGCGCGGATAGGCCACCGCATCGGGCCGGGCCAGCGGATAATAGGTCTCGGATGCGGCGTGCAGGTCCAGATCGGGCTTGGACCGGCTCAGCCGTTGTCCTAACAATTGCGCAAGCGCATCGAGCGCGGCGGCGATGGTCATCGGGGAACTCCGTTCCTGGGGGTATTCGCGCGCCACACTAGGGCAGGGGGCGACAGGGGGAAAGAGCGGGCCATGCGGCAAATCCTGTCAGAGATATGGGGCGAGCTGTTCCAGGCGTCGAAAAACGGCTGGCGGCTTTTGCGTGTGCAGGGGCCGTCGAAGTTCCAGTTCTGGCTGATCGCCCTGCTGATCGGTGTCGGCGCGGGCTTTGCCGCGCTGTTCTTCCGCAAGGGGATCGAGGCGCTGCAGATCGCGCTTTACGGCACCGACGATCCCGCCATGCTGCACAGCTTTGCCGAGACGCTGCCGTGGTACTGGATCGTGCTGATCCCGGTGGCCGGCGGGCTGGTGGTGGGGCTGATCCTAAATTACTTCACCCCCGATGGCCGGGTGCGCACCGTCGCCGACGTGATCGAGGGCGCGGCGATGCAGAACGGCCGGGTCGAGCTGCGGGCCGGGGTCGGTTCGGCGCTGGCCTCGCTCATCACGCTCAGCTCGGGCGGGTCGTCGGGCCGCGAAGGGCCGGTGGTGCACATGGCCGGCGTAATCTCAAGCTGGGTAAGCGAGCGCATCCACGCCGACGGGATCACCGGGCGCGACCTGCTGGGCTGCGCGGTGGCGGCGGCGGTTTCGGCCAGCTTCAACGCGCCCATCGCCGGTGCGCTTTTCGCGCTCGAGGTGGTGCTGCGGCATTTCGCGGTCCATGCCTTTGCGCCCATCGTCATCGCCTCGGTCGCGGGCACCGTCATCAACCGGCTGGAATTCGGCGGCGTGACCGAGTTCAGCCTGCCCCAGTCGGGCACGTTGCAATTCTACCAGGAACTGCCCGCCTTCCTGCTGCTGGGGCTGGTCTGCGGCGCGGTGGCGGTGCTGCTGATGCGGGCGATCTTTTTCGCCGAGGATATCGGCGACGCCCTGCAGCGGCGCACCGGCCTGCCGCGCTGGCTGCGGCCGGGCATCGCGGGGCTGCTGCTTGGGGTGATCGCCATCGCCTTTCCGCATATCATCGGCGTCGGGTACGAGACCACCTCGGACGCGCTGACCGGCCAGCTTTTGTGGCACGAGGCGGTGGTTTTCGCGGTGCTGAAATGCGTGGCGGTGGCGATCACCATCGCGGGTCGTATGGGCGGCGGGATGTTCTCGCCCTCGCTGATGGTGGGGGCGCTGACCGGGCTGGCCTTCGGCCTGATCGCCACGGGGGTGTTTCCCGACGTGTCGGGCAGCCACACGCTTTATGCGCTGGCGGGCATGGGGGCGGTGGCGGCGGCGGTGCTGGGCGCGCCGATTTCCACCACGCTGATCGTGTTCGAACTGACCGGCGACTGGCAGACCGGGCTGGCGGTGATGGTGGCGGTGTCGATCTCGACCGCCATCGCCTCGCGGCTGGTGGACCGCTCGTTCTTCCTGACGCAGTTGGAACGGCGCGGCGTGCACCTGGCGGCGGGGCCACAGGCCTACCTGCTGGCGATGTTCCGGGCCGGCACCCTGATGCGCAAGCCCGAAGACCCCGGCGCCGCCAGCGAGGCGACCTGCCTCGAGATGATCGAGGACGGGATATCGGTGGATTTCAACGCCACGCTGGAACACGCGATGCCGCTGTTCGAACGCGCGGGCGTGCCCTATCTGCCGGTGACGACCACGGAGGAGGGCGAGCCCCGCCTGCTGGGCGCGCTGTTCCATGTCGACGCGCTCAAGACCTTCAACAGGGCGCTGGCCGCCACGGCGGCCGAGGAGCATTCGTGAGGCCCCGGAATGTCAGGCGCCGGGGCTGATCCCTAAAGCTGCTCAACCGCCACCGTGTCGCTTTTGTAAAAGGCCAGGTGATCCTTGATCCGGGCCGCGTCCGTCTTGGGGTCTTCATAGCTCCAGGCGGCATTTTCCAGCGTCGTGCTTTTCGTGACGATGGAATAATAGGCCGCGTCGCCCTTTTTCGGGCAATGGGTGCTGTGATCGGTCCGGTCCAGGAACGCCATGGCGATATCGTCGCGGGGGAAATAGATCACCGGGGGCATGTCGCCCTCGTGCAGTTCCAGCGCATTGGCGGATTCGCCCAGAACCGCACCGCCCGCGCGCACCACCCATGTGCCTTCCGCCCTGGTGATCGTGATATCGCTTGCCATCGGTTCATCCCCCTCCGAGTGTGTTATCGCTTTTTCTGGCGGCCTTGCGTGACGGTTTCATGTCATCCGTCAGATCGGCGCCGTCGCGTCGATCAACCATAGTCGCGCCGCCTCGGACAGGCGAGGCGCGATCTTGTCGCGGCAGGCCGCGTGGTAAGCATTCAGCCAATCGCGCTCTTCATCGCTCAAAAGCCCGGTCAACACAAGACGGCGGTCTATCGGCACATAGGTCAGCGTTTCGAAATCGAGCATCGGGCGCGGGTCGGCGCCGGGCAGGTCGGGCGCCTCCTGCACAGCGATCAGGTTTTCCAGCCGGATGCCGAAGGCGCCCTCGCGGTAATATCCCGGCTCGTTCGACAGGATCATGCCGGGCAGCAGCGGCACCTCGGACACCCGGCTGAGCCGCTGCGGCCCTTCGTGCACGCAGAGGTAGACGCCGACGCCATGCCCGGTGCCGTGGTTGAAATCCTGCCCCGCCACCCACAGCGGATAGCGCGCGATGGCATCGAGGTCGCGCCCCGCCAGCCCGCGCGGGAAACGCAGGCGCGACATGGCGACCATGCCCTTCAGCACGCGGGTGAAGCAGGTTTTCTCCTCATCCCCCACAGCACCCACGGGCAGCGTGCGGGTGATGTCGGTGGTGCCGTCCAGGTATTGCCCGCCGGAATCCACCACGATCAGTTGCCCCTCGTCCAGTCGGGCATTGGTGTCTTCGGTCACGCGGTAATGCATGATCGCGCCGTGCGGGCCGGTGCCGGCGATGGTGTCGAAGCTGATGTCCAGCAGCGCATTGGTGGCGCGGCGATATCCTTCCAGCGCGGTGGCCACGTCGATTTCGGTGATCGTGCCGGGGGGCTGCGCGTCGAACCAGCACAGGAATTCGCACATCGCGGCGGCGTCGCGCAGATGCGCCTCGCGGGTGGCGGCGATCTCGGCGCGGGTCTTGGTGGCCTTGGGCAGGATGCACGGGTCCTGGTCCGCGACATGGGGCACGTCCGCCTCGTCGAGCTGTTGCAGCACCCAGACCGGCGCGCTGTCGTGATCCACCCGCACCGGCCCGGTGAGCGAGCGCAGCGCGGCGGCAAAGGCCTGCGGCGGGCGGACCGTCACCGCATCGCCCAGATGCGCGCGCAGGGTATCGTCCACCTTGGCGGCATCGGCAAACAGCGTGCAATGCCCGCTGTCATGCAGGATGGCAAAACCGTGGGGGATCGGGTTGCGGGGGATGTCGCTGCCGCGGATGTTCAGCAGCCAGGCCAGCGAATCCGGCAGCGTGATCACCGCCGATTCCTGCCCCTGGTTGCGCAGCTGCGCGCCCAGCCGGGTCAGCTTGTCGCCATGCGCCTCGCCCGCCAGTTCGACCGGATAGGGCGTGATCGCGCCGCCGGGCGGCGCGGGCTGGTCGGGCCAGATGCGGTCGACAAGGTTGGGGCAGGGGGCCAGCGCGATCTGCGTGCCCGCCAGCCCGGCCTCGATCCTTGCGATTTCGGCGGGCGTGTGCAGCCACGGGTCGAACCCCACCCTGCCCGCGTCGAGATGCTGGCGCAGCCAGGGCGCGGGCTGGGTTTCGGGCCAGTCGACCGGGGTGAAATGATCGAGGTCGACCTGGTGTTTTACCTGCGTGCGATAGCGCCCGTCGACGAACACCCCCGCCACATCCGCAAGCGCGATGCAGAACCCGGCCGAGCCGGTAAAGCCGGTCAGGAAGGACAGGCGGTCGTCATGCGGGGCGACATATTCGCCCTGATGCGCATCGGCGCGGGGCACCAGGAAGCCCGCCAGCCCTTCGGCGCGCATCGCCGCGCGCAGCTGCGCCAGCCGCGCGGGGCCGTGCTCGGGGGTGGCGGTGGTTTCGAAACTCTGGAACATGGGGCCTCCGGAATATGCGTTGGGGCGTATTCAGCCGGGATTGCGTGGCCGGCGCAAGGGGCAAGCCTGCCCGTTGGCCTGCGTGTCAGGGCGCGGGAGCGAGGGGCGCTGCCCCTCGCGCTCCCCGGGATATTTGCAGAGAGAGGAAACTCAGCCTGCGCGCCTGATGCCGAGGAACCGGGCGCGGGCGCGCGGGTCCTTGTCGAACAGCGCGGCCAGCTGTTCGGTCATCGCGCCGGCCAGTTGGTCGACATCGGTGATCGTTACCGCGTGCTGGTAATAGCGCGTCACGTCATGGCCGATGCCGATGGCGATCAGTTCCACCATCTTGCGGCGTTCGACCATGTCGATCACGTCGCGCAGGTGCTTTTCCAGGTAATTGGCGGGGTTGACCGACAGGGTGCTGTCGTCGACCGGCGCGCCGTCCGAAATCACCATCAGGATCTTGCGCGCCTCCTGCCGGCGGGCCATGCGGCGATGCGCCCATTCCAGCGCCTCGCCGTCGATATTTTCCTTGAGCAGCCCCTCTTTCATCATCAGCCCGAGGTTGGGGCGCACCCGGCGCCAGGGCGCGTCGGCGGATTTGTAGATGATGTGGCGCAGGTCGTTCAGGCGGCCGGGCTGTTGCGGACGGCCCTCGGCCAGCCATTTCTCGCGGCTTTGCCCGCCCTTCCAGGCGCGGGTGGTGAAGCCGAGGATTTCCACCTTGACGTCGCAGCGTTCCAGCGTGCGCGCCAGCACGTCGGCGCAGATCGCCGCGATGGAAATCGGCCGGCCCCGCATCGAGCCGGAATTGTCCAGCAGCAGCGTCACCACCGTGTCGCGGAACTCGGTATCCTTTTCCACCTTGAAACTCAGCGGCGTGGTGGGGTTGGCGACAACGCGGGCAAGGCGGCCGGCATCGAGGATGCCTTCCTCCATGTCGAACAGCCAGGACCGGTTCTGCTGCGCCTGGAGCCGGCGCTGCAGCTTGTTGGCCAGCCGCCCCACGGCGCCCTTCAGCGGATCGAGCTGCTGGTCGAGATAGGCGCGCAGCCGTTCCAGCTCGGCCGGTTCGGCCAGTTCCTCGGCGGGGATTTCCTCGTCGAAATCGGTGGTATAGGCGGCATAGTTCGGGTCGGCATCCGACAGCGGCGCGGGCGGGGGCGGCTCCAGCGGGGCCTCGCCCTCGGGCAGCTCGGTTTCCTCGCTCATCTCCTCGTCGGCGAGATCGTCCATGCTGACCTGCGCCTCGGAGCTGTCCTGCTGCTCGTCCTGGCTCTGCTCGGGCGAGGCTTCGGCATCGTCGTCCTGCTCGTCGTCCTGGCCGGAGCTGTCGGGCTGTTCCTCTTCCTCGGCGCTTTCGTCGGCCTCGTCCTGATCCTCGTCGGGCTGGTCGGGATCGTCGCCCAGCTGGTCGCCATAGCCCAGATCCTCGATCACCTTGCGGGCCAGCCGGGCAAAGGCGGTCTGGTCGTTCAGGATCGCGTTCAGATCGTCCAGCGTGCCGCCGGCCTGGCCCTCGATATGGCCGCGCCACAGGTCCATCACGTTCTGCGCGGCCGCCGGCAGGTCGCGCCCGGTCGCAAGGTGCCGCACGAGGTAGCCCGCCGCCGTGGCCAGCGGCGCATCGGCAGCCTGGGTGATCTGGTCATAGCCCAGCCGCTGCGCCTCATGCGCGATCTTGGCGTCGATATTGCCGGCGGTGCCGGGCATGTCGCGCGCGCCCATCGCCTCGCAGCGGGCGGTTTCCATCGCCTCGTAGATATCGCGCGCCATGTCGCCGGGGGGGCGGTATTTCGCGTGTAGCCCGTCGTCGTGATAGCGGCGATGCATCGCCAGCGCGTCCGCCGTGCCGCGCGCCAGCAGCACCTCGTCGCGGGTCATCCGGCGGCTGATCTGCGGCAGGCGCATCTGGTCGCCCGACAGCCCCGAGGGGTCGACCGAATAGCTGACATTCAGATCGGTATCGTCGGCCATGACCTTGGTGGCCTCGGCCAGCGCCTTCTTGAAGGGATCTGCGGGGTTGTCGTCGTTACGCGCCATAGCCACAGGTTTCGCCCCCTGCGCGCCGATTGGCAAGGGGCAAAATCGTCCTGCCGGGGGTGGCGCTCAGCGTCCGGGTGCAAGCAGCGCGTCGCAGCGTTCGGCGATGCGCGAGAAGAGATCGGTGCTTTGCCGGTCGCCGTCGACGAGCCCGCGATAGAGCAGCCGGTACCCGCCGACGCGGTCCCGTGCCACCGTTCCGGCCAGCGCCGCGAACTCTGCCGCCAGCGCCGCGGCGTCGTCGGGCGGCACGTCAAAGCCGGGCATGGCGCGCTGTTCCGCCGCGACCGCGCGCCAGAAGGCGGCGCATTCGGCGGCGGTTTCGGCCCGGGCGGCCTGCGGGGCCGCCAGTATGAGGGCGATCAGGCCGGGCCCGAGCACAAGGCGGAGGCAGCGGGCGGCGATGCCGGGCCGCGACGCGATTGCCCCGCCGCGCCGCATCACCCGAGGCTGAGGCTGGCCGCGCTTTCGGGCAGTTCCTCGTCAAAGCAGCGCTGGTAGAACTCGGCCACGGTCTGCCGCTCCAGTTCGTCGCATTTGTTGAGGAAGGACAGCCGGAACGCATAGCCCATATTGCGGAAGATCTCGGCGTTCTGGGCCCAGTTGATCACCGTGCGCGGGCTCATCACCGTGGACAGGTCGCCATTCATGAAGGCGGTGCGCGTCAGGTTGGCGATGGTGACCATGTGGCCCACGGTCTTGCGTCCGGCTTCGGTGTTGTAATGCGGGTTCTTGGCCAGGACGATGGCGCATTCGGCGTCATGCGACAGGTAGTTCAGCGTCGCCACCAGCGACCAGCGGTCCATCTGGGCCTGGTTGATCTGCTGCGTGCCGTGATAGAGGCCCGTGGTGTCGCCCAGCCCCACCGTGTTGGCGGTGGCGAACAGGCGGAAATAGGGGTTGGGCGTGATGATCTCGTTCTGGTCCAGCAGGGTCAGCTTGCCGTCATGCTCCAGCACGCGCTGGATCACGAACATCACGTCGGCGCGGCCGGCGTCGTATTCGTCGAACACGATGGCGGTGGGGTTGCGCAGGGCCCAGGGCAGGATGCCCTCGTGGAACTCGGTGACCTGCTTGCCGTCCTTCAGCTTGATCGCGTCCTTGCCGATCAGGTCGATCCGGCTGATATGGCTGTCGAGGTTGACGCGCACGCAGGGCCAGTTCAGCCGCGCGGCGACCTGTTCGATATGGGTCGATTTCCCGGTGCCGTGATAGCCCTGGATCATCACCCGGCGGTTGCGCGCGAACCCGGCGAGGATCGCCAGCGTGGTATCGGGGTCGAACTTGTAGGTCGTGTCGATATCGGGCACGCGATCCGTGCGGTCGGCAAAGCCCCTGACCGTCATGTCCGTGTCGATGCCGAATACATCGCGGACCGAGATATCGTCGGTGGGTTTCGCGTTCATGTCCATGCTGCCATCCGCCATGTCGTGCTTCCTTCTTCGTCCGGGCGCTGCCGTCCATCCGGGTTCCGTGCTGCACCATATAGCGTGCAAGCGCAAGGGCAAGGCGGCCGGGGCTTGCCTTTTGCGCTTGGGGTGACATCTCTACGGATCAGGGCAGCCGGGGACAGCATGACCGACCGAAATCACATCGAGGCGCTGATCGCCCGCACGGCCCTTGGCGACCGGCCGGCATTCGGCGCGCTTTACGATGCGACCTCGGCGAAACTTTTCGGGGTATTGCTGCGTGTCTTGAACAACCGCGACGCGGCCGAGGACGCCTTGCAGGAGGTATTCGAAAAGATCTGGCGCAATGCCGGGCGATACCAGGTCAACGGGCTGAGCCCGATGACATGGCTGATCACCATCGCGCGCAACCACGCCATCGACCGGCTGCGCCGGCAACGGGCCACCGATCCGCTGGATGCGGTGCCCGAACCGGCCGATACCGCGCCGGGCCCCGAGGCGCAGGCGATTGCCCGCTCCGAGGCGGGGCGGCTGGCCGCCTGCTTCGACGAGCTTGAGGCGGATCATGCGGATGCGGTGCGCCGTGCCTATCTTGGCGGCGAAACCTATGCCGAGCTGGCCGCGCGTTTCGCGGTGCCGCTCAACACCATGCGGACGCGGCTGCGCCGCAGCCTGATGAAACTGAAGGATTGCCTGACGCGATGACCGACCGCGACGACATACCGCCCCCCGACGGGGGGGATGACGCGCTGGCGGCGGAATACGTGCTGGGCCTGCTCGGGGCGGACGAGGCGCGCCGCTTCGAGGATCGTCTGTCGCACGAGCCCGACCTGCGCGCGGCCTATGCACGCTGGGCCGGGCATTTCGCCGCGCTGACCGATGATATCGCCCCGGTAGAGCCACCCGCGCACCTGCGCAGGCGCATCCTCGGCATTGCCCCGCGCGCGCCGGTCTGGCGTCGCGGCTGGGCCTGGGCCGCGGGCGTCGCGGCGGTGGCGTTGCTGGTCTGGATCAATTTCGGCGCGCCGGTCATGCGTGATGACGGCCCCGAACTGCTGGCCGAGATCGCGGCCGAGGATCGCGCGCTGGTGCTGTCAGCGGCCTATGATGCCGACAGCGCGGAGCTGGTGCTCGACCGGCAGTCCGGGCAGGCCGCGCCGGGCCGCGTGCTGGAGCTGTGGCTGATCGCGGGCGATGCCGCGCCGGTATCGCTGGGCGTGCTGCCCGACGATCCCCGCGCGCAGATCGCGGTGCCGCAGGCGCTGCGCGACGGGCTGGCCGAAGGCGCGATCCTGGCGGTGTCGGACGAGCCGCCCGGCGGATCGCCCACCGGCCAGCCCACCGGCGCGGTTCTGGCCGTGGGCGCGATCACGTCCTCGTGATCGCGAAGCTGAAACTCTTTCAGATCTCCTGCGTGGCTTCGGGTCGATCGGGGCAAACGGCCCCGGCGCCTGAAACCAGAACGACAGGAGATGAAGATGACCACGAAACGTTTTACCGCCACGCTGACCGCACTGACACTGGTCGGCACCGCTGCGCTGGCAGGCAACCCGATGGTGGGCGGCGCGGCGATGTTCGCCGACAGGACCATCGTCGAAAACGCCGTCAACTCGGCCGATCACGAAACGCTGGTTGCGGCGGTGCAGGCCGCGGGGCTGGTCGAGACCCTGTCCGGCAAGGGGCCGTTCACCGTTTTCGCGCCCACGGACGCGGCCTTTGCCATGTTGCAGGACGGCACGGTGGAAACGCTGCTCAAGCCGGAAAACAAGGCCATGCTGCAAAAGGTGCTGACCTGCCACGTGGTATCGGCCGACGCGATGTCGATGGCGATCAAGGGCATGGTCGACGACGATGGCGGCATGCACCCGGTGCCGACCGTGGGCGGCTGCACGCTGCAGGCCAGCTATAGCGGCGACACCATCATGCTGAAGGACGAACGCGGCCGCACCGCCACGGTGACGATTGCCGATGTCGAACAGTCGAACGGGGTCATTCATGTGATCGACACGGTGCTTCTGCCGGCGATGTAAGGGGCCGGACCGGGGCCGGGATGCGCGGCAAGTCCCCACGCAATTGCGCGTGTGCATTCCCGGCGCGTGAGTGTTCCGGTCGGCAAACCCTCACATGAATGTGCACGGTCCGCGTTTGATTTGGCGCGGGCCGTGCAGCTATCCTTTCCCAACCGCAAAGGAGAAAAGCTATGGATCGCCGCCACTTTCTCGCCCTGTCCGGCCTGCTGGCCTTTACCGGGCGGGCCCGTGCGGCCGAAGGCAGTTTCGAGGTCACGCGCAGCGATGCGGAGTGGCAGGAGATGCTGACGCCGCAGCAATACAAGGTGATGCGCCGCGAGGCGACCGAGCCGCCGGGCTCCTCCCCGCTCGACAAGCTTTACGATCCGGGCATGTATCACTGCCGGGGCTGCGATCTTGCCTTGTATTCCAGCAAGCACAAATACGACAGCGGCACCGGCTGGCCGAGCTTCTGGAAGGCGCAGGCGAACGCGATCGGCACCAGGCGGGATTTCAAGCTGATCTATCCGCGCACCGAATGCCATTGCCGCCGCTGCGGGTCACACCTGGGTCATATCTTCAATGACGGGCCGCAGCCGACGGGCAAGCGGCATTGCCTGAACGGGGTCAGCCTGGTGTTCCGGCCGGCGTGACCGGGCAGGGCTTTGCCGTGGTTCGGGGGGAACCCCGCCCGGAACGGCCGCGCAGCGGCCCGGGCATCGCACGGCCGCCCCCCCCCCGGCCGGGCGATTGGCTGCAGCAAGTGCCACGGTCCGAGGGAGGATGTGGCTGCACGATAAACTGCCAGCCACAACCGTTGGATCGCCCGACCGCGGCCATGCGATGCCCTCTGTTGCGATGATTGGGAAGGGGAGCGCCCTCCAAAGACAAACCCCTGACCCGGCAGGGCAAACGCCCCGACCGTCGCCCCCTACTTGAAGTTCCGGCTGTCCTTGATCTGGTCCCAGGCCCAGACGACCTCCTGCAGCTGTTCCTCCTGGCTGCGGTCGCCGCCGTTCATGTCCGGGTGCAGCACCTTGATCAGCGCCTTGTAGGCCTTGCGCACCTCGGTCTTGCTCCAGTGGTCGCGCGCTTCAAGGATCTCGATCGCCTTGCGCTCGGTCGGCGGCAGCTTGCGGGTGTGCCCGTCGCCATTGCTGCGGCCGGGGTTGCGGGTGGCGTTCTGGCCCAGCACCTGGTGCGGGTCCTCGATGCCCAGCCGCGCCCAGGCGCGCGCCTCGGGGTCGCCCAGCGGCTTGGTCTCACGCTCCCAGACCTTGTCCTTGGAGCGTTGCGCGTTCATCTCGGCCTCGGTGGTGCCTTCGAAGAAGTTCCATTTCAGATTGTATTCGCGCACATGGTCCTTGCAGAACCAGTAATAGTCATCCAGCACGTCCGGCGCCTTGGGCGCGCGGAACTTGCCGGGCTCGGTGCAGCCCGGATGTTCACAGAGCCGCTGCGAGGTTTCGAACTCGCCCGACATGCCCCGACGTCCGCGCGGGTTCTTCTTCTTGGCCGACTTGACCGACATGTCGAACCCGAAGGGGTCTGATTTGTCCATGGCATCACCTTATTCGACTCGGACCGCAGAGTTTAGTTACTGTCCCGCAGGATGGAAGGGGGAGGCGCGAAATTGTGAGCCTCAGGCCCGCGTGCGGTCGGCCTCGGCCTCGTCCGACCATTCCTTTTCGGGCACCGTGCCGATTGCCGCGCCGTTTCCGGCCCCGGGTGCCTCGGCCTCGTCCCCGGTCAGATCCTCCAGCAGCTCGGGCTGGAACTCCGAAAGATCGCCCGCGCGCGGCCGCCGGAACACCAGCACCGAACGGAACACCGTCTGCGTCGAGGTCAGCCCCTGGCGTTCCTCGCTGGGCAGGGTTTCCGAGCGCAGGAATTCCCACCCGTCGCCGCCCAGATCGTTCATGACCTGCTGGACGGCAAGGGAAAACCGTGCCTCCGCCCCCTTGACCCCGCGCGCCTTGCGGCCCTTTCGGGGGGCCGGGATCACCTTGTATTCGTAAAGCATCGAAACCTTCCTGTGCCGCGTGACCGCGGGACACTATCAAGCCGCGCGCGAAAGGGGAAGGCGGGATTGGCCGCGGACGGGTGCGCGACGCTTATTTCCGCCGGATGCCGATTGCGCGGCCCGCCCGTTCGGGGCGTGGCAGGCTGCGGTGGCTTTCGTAAAGCGCGGCCACCCTTTCATGCGTGTCCGGGGGCATCGGTGCGACGCGCGGGCCGGTCATGTCGATATGCAGCGCCAGCGCCTCGGCGGTGGCGGCCAGCCAGCCGTCCTCGTGGTAAAGTTCCTGGTAGTAGTGAAAGCGTTTCTCGTCGAAATCGAGCATCTGGAAGGTGGCATAGGTTCTGTGCCCCTCGTGCAGCTCGCGCACGTAGCAGACGTGGAACTCGGCGGTATAGGTGGTCATCGAACGCGCGCGGATATAGTCGGGGCCGAATCCCATCAGCGAATAGGCCTCGTCGGCGCAGCGGTCGAACAGCACGTTGTAATAGGCCATGTTCATGTGGCCGTTATAGTCGATCCATTCCGGCACCACCGTCATCGGCGAGGATTTGAAAGGCATCATATCTGTCTGTCTCCTTGGGAAATTACGGTTGCCATGCCGCCAGCGGGCGGGCCATGACGCGCCGCCACAGAGGCGGCACCAGCGCGATCGCGCCCATGACCGGCACCGGATGCGGCAGGGTCGGCATCTCGCCGGTCAGGTCGAGCGCGGGAAAGGCAATGGCGGGGTGGGTGTGGTGGTGCGAGTGGCGCGGCGCGTTCAGCATCATCGCCGAGGACCAGAATTCCGGCCCGTTCCAGCTGTGTTGCGGGCCGACCGGCTCGGGCCTGCCATCGGGGCCAATGCGCCGGCGCAGCCCGTAGTGCTGCAGGTAATCCGACAGCAGGATCTGCAATTGCGCATATCCCGCGATGCCCAGCCAGGCGGCAACGCCCCAGCCGCCCGCGATGCCGAAGGCCAGCAGCAGGCAGGCCGCCGCGCCCGCCAGGTAGCCCGCGTAAGGGTGCGTCCACGCGGCGGGCGGGGTTTTCGCCCGTGCCCGCAGGGCGGTTTCGGCCCGCCACCCCGCGCGGAACGATCCCGCCCAGGCGCGCGGCGCGAAACGCCAGAACCCCATGCCCGCGGGCGCCGAGCTGGGATCGGCATCGGTGCCCACATGGACGTGGTGCACCCGCAGATGCGACGAGGCGTGATGCCCGAACAGCAGCGCCACGTAGATCGCCCGCCCCAGCAGCCGCATCCAGCGCGCGGGGCGGTGGATCAGCTCATGCGCATTGGGATGCCCGACCTGCCCGAAGAACAGGCCGAACCCGGCCAGCAGCCCCAGCCGGTGCGGCAGGTCGTGCCCCGACGCGCCGCCCACGGCCCAGACCGCCAGCGCCATCAGCGGCAGATGCATGAGCCCCAGCCCGACCGCCAGCGCGGTGCCGGCGGGAAACTCGGAGTTGCGCCCGCGCCGCACAGCGGCACGGCGCACCAGCCGGTCGATCGCCCATGTCAGCAGGGTGAGGCACAGCAGCGCCGCCCAGACCCACCAGCCGCCCCATATCGCACCGGCGATCAGCAGCAGCGCGGGCAGCAGCGTGGCGATATCGAAGAACAGCATGGGCATCCCGGCGATTGGTTCGCCAGAGACTTAGCGCAGCCGCCGCCGCCGCACCATACCCCGGACGGCATCGCCGGGGGCAGCGGTCCGGTTGAGTATTTGAGGAACGATGAAGCGGGTTTACACGCCGACCTCGGGCCCGGGGCAGGCCAGCGGTTCGGAGCTGCGCCCGACCTCGTAAAGCTCGCTGCCCTCCGGGTCGCTTTCGAACCGCGCGGTCAGCCCGCCGGGGCCGCTGAAGAAGCTCCAGCATTGCGGGTCGGGGTTGTCCTCGTAGACGAAACAGATCTGGCCGCTTTCCTCCCACCAGACGCCGTCCTTGCACTCCCCGTCGAGGAAGGACCAGCGCACGCGGCGGTTGGGCAGGTATTCCTCGGCGCCGTAGGGCGTGCCGCTTTCGGCATAGGTGAAGGTGTGGCCGCGGGTCAGCGCGTCGAACTCGGCCGCGCCGAGCGGGGTCTGCGCGCGGGCGGCCAGCGGCAGAAGGGCGAGGATCAGGATAAGCTGTCTCATGCCGGGCAGAGTGCCGCAAATCGCCCCGCCGCGCCAGTCACGCCAGCGCGAGCGGCAGGGGGGCGCCACGTCAGGCTTGCCCGCCGGGCGCGGGGCGCGCAGCCTGTGGCGCAAACGGGAGGGGTGTCATGGGTCTGATCCTTGTTGTTGCCGGCGCGGCGCTGTCCGCGCTCTACCTCGTGCGGTATTGCCGGGCGGGCGAAAGCTGGGCGAAGACGGCGGTAAAAACCGGCAGCCTGGGGTTTCCGATGCTGGCGCTGTGGCCGATGGGCTGGCCGGGGCTGTTCGTGGTCGGGCTGGCGGCCTGCGTGGCGGGCGATTTCCTGCTGTCGCGGCCGGGCGACGGCGCGCTGAAGGCCGGGATCGGCGCTTTCGCGCTGGGCCATCTGCTGTATATCGCCGCGATGGCGGGGCAGGGGCCGCTGGTGCCGGGCTATGTTCTGCCCGCCGCGCTGCTGGCGCTTGCGCTGTCCACCGAATATTGGCTTGCGCCCCATACCGGCGGGCTGCGCTGGCCGGTGCGTATCTATGTGGCCATCATCGTGGCGATGGGGATCGTGGCGGCGCTGACAGGGCGGGGCTGGCTGATCGCGGGATCGCTGGTATTCATCGCCTCGGACCTGATCCTGTCGCTGCAGCTTTTCGGGCGGCTGGGCGGCGTGCCCGCGCGGGTGGCGCCTTTTGCGATCTGGGGGCTGTATATCGCCGCGCAAGTGCTGCTGGCGGTGGGCTTCGCGCCCTGAGGGGTCTTTCAAAACCGCCGGTGAAGGGCTAGGTCAGGACAAACGCTCAAGGATCGCTGCCCATGTCGCTGTTCGGCAAACTCAAGGATCGCCTGTTCAAATCCTCCTCGAAGCTCGAAGAGGGGCTGGATGCCATCGTCAGCGATGGCGGCACCGTGGACGATGTCACGCCCGAGCCGGAGCCTGTGCCGGAACCCGAGCCCGCACCTGAAACAGAACCGCAGCCCGACCCCGAGCCGCAGCCGGACCCGGCGCCGCGCGAACTGCCCGACGCACCGGAAGAGGCGCCGCAACCCGCGCCACCGGACGAAACGCCGGAACCGCCGCGCGAAACCCCCGATACCCCGCCCGAGGAACTGCCCGAGCCGGAGCATCCGCCAGCCCCGGACGAAACCCCGGCCCCCGCGCCCGAACAGCCCGAACCGGCGCCGCAGGAACTGCCCGAGCCGCCCCGCGAAACCCCCGCCGACGCGCCGCAGGAACTGCCGCCGATGCCGGTGGAATACCCCGACGACACCCCGCCCGAGGTGATGACGGCGGCGATCCCCGACACCCTGCCGGATACCGGTGCGGAGCGGCAGAAGCCGGGCTTCCTGGGTCGGCTGCTGGGGCGCGGCGCGGACAGGAAACAGGTCGTGCGCCGGGTGCTGGACGACGAGATGCTGGAACAGCTGGAGGAGTTGCTGATCGCCTCGGACATGGGGGTGGATACCGCGCTGCGCGTTACCGCGAACATGGCCGAGGGCCGTTTCGGCAAGCGGCTGTCCACCGACGAGATCAAGCAGATCCTGGCCGACGAGATCGCCCGCGTGCTGGACCCCGTCGCCCGCCCGATGCCGCTTTATCCGAAAAAGCCGCAGGTGGTGCTGGTGGTCGGCGTGAACGGCTCGGGCAAGACCACGACGATCGGCAAGCTGGCCAGCCAGTTCAAGGCCGCGGGCAAGCAGGTGGTGATCGCCGCGGGCGACACGTTCCGCGCCGCCGCAGTCGAGCAGTTGCAGGTCTGGGGCGACCGCGCGGGGGTGCCAGTGCTGACTGCGCCCGAGGGGTCGGACCCCGCCAGCCTGGCCTTCGACGCGATGACGAAGGCCGAGGCCGAGGGCGCCGACCTGCTGCTGATCGACACCGCGGGGCGGTTGCAGAACCGCAAGGACCTGATGGAGGAGCTGGCCAAGATCGTCCGCGTCATCCGCAAGAAAGACCCCGAAGCGCCCCACAACACGCTGCTGGTGCTGGATGCCACGACCGGGCAGAACGCGCTGAGCCAGGTGCAGACCTTCCGCGAACTGGCCGATGTCTCGGGCCTTGTCATGACCAAGCTCGACGGCACCGCCAAGGGCGGCGTGCTGGTGGCGCTGGCCGACCGCTTCGGCCTGCCGATCCATGCCATCGGCGTGGGCGAACAGATCGATGACCTTGCCCCGTTCGACCCGGCCGAATTCGCCGCCGCCCTGACCGGGCTGGAGCGTCAGGCGCCGCGTCCGGCTTGACCTTGCCCTGCCATCGGGTGTTTGTCTGCCCCCTGTCGTCCGGGGCCGAGTCGGCCCCGCGCCAATCCCGTTCGATCCAATGGAGTGCCCCTTTGCCCGTTCCCACCACGATGCCGGAAATCCGCCGCACCACCGAGATCATGGCCGAACCCGACGGGCTGGCCGCCTTGCTCGACGCCGGCAGGATCGACCCCGCGGGCGACGAGGGCTGGCCCGAGGAACGCCACCTTCTGGGCGAATGCGTGCTGCTCGACGGCGAGCGGGCGGTGGGATTCGGCCGGCTGATCTGGGACGCCCATACCGACGACCTGCCGCGCGTGATCGACCTGGCCTTCGCGCCGGGGTTCCGCGCGCCGTTCTTCGTCGACACGCTGGAGCAGGAACTGATCGCCGAATATGCCACCGAGGCCGAGGGCGGCGAGGTCGTGCGCGGCCATGACGGGCGGCTGATCGACATCACCCGCGCCGCCGTGACCGAGGGCCGGCACCTTGCCGCCCACGGCCAGCGGCGCCCCCGCGCATGAGCGACTGGCTCGCCGCGATCGAGGGCACCGAGGCCGGCCACCAGCTTGCCATGGTCCTTGCCCTCGTGGCGGCGGTGTTGCACGCAGGCTTCGGCGCGCTGCAGAAGGGGCGGCACGACCCGTGGCTGGCGCGCGGGTCGATCGACCTGTTCTACGGGCTGATCGCCGCGCCGGTCGCGCTGTTCGTCGTGCCCTGGCCCGAGCCGCATATGTGGCCGATCTTTGCCGGCGCCTTCGTGATCCACACCGCCTACAAGTTCCTGCAGGCGATGGCCTATGCGCGCGGCGCGTTCACCGTGGTCTACCCGGTGGTGCGCGGCACCGGGCCGCTGTTCACCGTGATCGGCGCCTATTTCCTGTTCGGCGAGACATTCACCCCGGCGCAATGGCTGGGGGTGGGGGTGCTGCTGGCCGGGATCTACGGGCTGGCCATCTACAACCTGCGTTACCTGGTCGATGCGCGCGACACGCTGGTGCCGGCGCTGGGGCTGGCGGTGGTGACGGGGCTGTTCGTGGCGCTCTATACCACCTACGACGCCTATGGCATCCGCGCCACGACCAACCCCTTCACCTTCATTTTCTGGTTTTTCTTCATAGATGGATGGGCGATGCCGGTGCTGGCGGCGCTGCGCTGGCGGTCGATGGACAGGCGCCCGGACATGGGGCCGCTGGCCCTGCGCGGGCTGATCGGGGCGATCATCGCCTTCGGCTCTTTCGGGTCGGTGATGATGGCCACGCGGCTCGACAAGGTGGGCGAGGCGGCGGTGCTGCGCGAAACCTCGACCGTCTTCGCCGCGCTGATCGGCTGGCTGATCCTGAAGGAAACCGTGGGCCCGCGGCGCATCGCCCTGATGGCGTTGATTGCGGCGGGCGCCGTGATAGTTGAATTTGGCGGATAAGGAAAAAGGAGGGCCGGATGGCTGCGCGTGAGATCAACCCGATGCTGAAATCGGCGCTGGAACTGGGCCCGGTCCTGGCGTTCTTCGTGGCCTATCTCTGGCTCAAGGACGAGGTGTTCACTATTGGCGGGCGTGAATATTCCGGCTTCATCCTGGTGACCGCCGGGTTCATCCCGCTGATGATCGTGACCACCGGCCTGCTGTGGAAGCTGACCGGCAAGCTGTCCAGGATGCAGGCGGTGACGCTGGTGCTGGTTGTCGTCTTCGGCGGGCTGTCGGTCTGGCTGAACGACGACCGGTTCTTCAAGATGAAGCCGACGATCATCTACCTGATCTTCGCCGGGCTGCTGGGGTTCGGGCTGTTGCGCGGGCAGAGCTATCTGCAGCATGTCATGGACGAGATGATGCCGCTGGCGCCCGAAGGCTGGATGAAGCTGACCCGCCGGCTGTGCCTGTTCTTCTTCGGGCTGGCGGTCCTGAACGAGGTGATCTGGCGCAGCATGAGCACCGAATCCTGGGTCTGGTTCAAGACATTCGGCCTGACCGCGGCGGTGTTCCTGTTCTTCATCTTCCAGGGCGACATCTTCCGCAAATACGGCGAACAGGAACAGGAAGGCGAATAACGCCCGGCTTGCCCGCACCCGTTCCGCTGATAACGGCCGGGTGATCGGACGATCCCGGATAACCGTCAGCCTGCCCCGAACGCCCTGCGGATCGCCGTTCTCATCGCGTGGATCGGTGGCGTGGTGGCGCCGGGGCGCACCCCCAGCACCAGGTTGGAAACCGGCATGTCGCCGAATCCCTCCTCCGGTGCGAGCCGTCGCAAATCCTCGGTCATGCCTGATGCGCCCAGCAATCCGATCGCGATGCCGGCTTCGATCGCGGCGGCGACACCCGAAACGCTCTGACTGGAATAGACGATACGGAAAGGCCGCCCCGCCGCCGCCAGAGCGTCCAGGGCCGCGTCACGCCACCAGCAATCCCGATCGAAAAGGGCAACGGGCAATGGATCGCGGGACAGAAGATCGTGATGGCGCGAGACCATCCAGCAGGTTCGTTCCTCCTGCAGAATATCCGCGCCCGGCCCGGGGGTTGCCACTTCGAAGATTGCAATGTCCAGTGCGCCCGACGCAAGCGCATCGGGAAACCCCGCGCTGAGGGCGCAGGTGACATCGAGATCGACAAGCGGATGGGATTGCGCGAACCCGGCCACGATCCGGGACAGCCGGTCTTTTGTCTGGTCGTCGGGAATGCCGAGGCGCAGCTTGCCATGCAGGTCGTCCGACGTCAGCTCGCGCAGCGTCGCGTCCAGCTTTCGGGTAATGTCGCGCGCGACCGGCAACAGGCGTTCGCCCGCCTCCGTCAAGACAACCCCGCGCCCATGCCTGTCGAAGACGGGCCGGCCCAGGATGTCCTCCAGTTTCCGAACCTGAAGGCTGACGGCGGATTGCGACCGGTAAACCCGCGCGGCCCCTTCGGTGACGCTGCCGGCCTCGGCGACTGCCAGAAATGTGCGCAACAGGTCGCTACTCAGGTGATCCATTCGAAAACCTCATGCCTGCGACCTGAATAACCCGTTTTACGGATACCTGGCCAGCCCCCATACTTGCGTCACCGATCCGAAAAGGTGCGCGATGTCCGATCAAAGCCAGAATGGAACCCACCAAATGACCAGACCGGCCCTGCTTTTGGGGCTTCTGGTGCTGATCGCTGTCGGAGCGGTGATATGGCCCGGCGAGATGTGGCCCATGGCACGGTTCGTGATCTTCGGTCTTGTCTCTGTCGCGCCGCTCGTCGTTCCGGGCATCGTTCTGGCCGCGTGGATCATGGCCAGTGGGGCGGACGCCCATATCGCAAGGGTTTTAGAGGGAAGGGCGGCCCATGCGATCATCGGGGCGGCCGCGGTCGGGGCGATCACCCCGGTCTGCGGCGTCACGGTTCTGCCGCTGATGGCCGGATTGCTGGCGGCCGGGATTCCACTGGCACCCGTCATGGCCTTTTGGCTGTCGTCCCCGATCACCGGTCCGGCGATGCTGGCGGCGACGGCGGCAACCCTCGGGTTCGGGTTCGCGGCAGGCAAGACGGTTGCCGCGTTCGGTCTCGGGATCTGGGGTGGGGCGGTCACGTCGATCTTTGCGAAACAAGGCTGGGCGACGGCGTCCCTGCGCCATAACGGGATCGTCGGGACGCTGTCGAAGGGCAGTTGCAGAGCCCCGTTGTCATTCGATGCACGGGTCTGGAACGACACGGGGCGGCGAGCGATCTTCAGGCAGAATGTCCTTTCCACCGCGCGGCTGATCCTGATGTGCCTTATCCCCGCCTTCGCGGCGGAATACGCCCTGAACACAGCCCTGCAGCCCGAGGCCCTGTCGGCCTATGTGGGCGACGACGTGCGGTGGGCCATTCCGTTCGCAGTCTTCGTCGGCGCGCCCGCCTATCTCGACGGATACGCGGCGCTGCCCCTGACGCGCGGACTGATGGACCACGGCATGTCGCCAGGGGCTGCAATGGCCTTCCTCGTTTCAGGGGGCGTGGTCAGCATATGGGGGGCAATGGCGATCTTTCCCGTGCTCAGGCTGAAACCCTTTCTCCTGTATCTCGCGCTGGCGGTTTCGGGATCGCTGATCGCGGGTTACATTTTCGATTGGATTGCATGATCGCTGCGGGATTGGCCGGGACTTTCCGTTTCCAGTTATTGACGAAAGCGCCGCACACGGCAAAAGGGACTTCAAACTGCCCTTGGCTGCGGGCCGTGCAAATGGAACATCCCTCCGCCGCGTTTCACCTGCGGAACAGTACCGACTGCGCCTGCCTGTCATGGGGCGCCCCGTCGCGCAGCTCGGCGGCCAGTGCGCGGCCGCGCAGCACCGCGGGGCGCGCGCCCATCTCTTCCAGCCAGCGGGCCATGTGGGGCTTGTCGTCCAGGGTTTGCTGCTGGCCCTCCCACAGCGATGCCCAGCCCCAGATCGCCATGTCGGCGATGGAGCAGAAATCGCCCGCGACAAAGGCGTGTTTTTCCAGTTGCCGGTCCAGCACGCCGTAAAGCCGCGCGACCTCGTTGCGGTAACGGTCCCTGGCGTAGGGCAGGTCCTGGGGCGGGTCCATCTGCGGGGCGTATTTCAGGAAATGATGCGCCTGTCCCGCCATCGGGCCCAGCCCGCCCATCTGCCACATCAGCCATTGATCCACGGCGATGCGATCGCGCTCGGTATCGCCATAGAAACGGCCCGTCTTGCGCGCCAGGTATTGCAGGATCGCCCCGGATTCGAAGATCGCCACCGGCTTGCCATCGGGCCCTTGCGGATCGACGATGGCCGGCATCCGGTTGTTCGGTGAGATCTTCAGAAACGCGGGGTCGAACTGGTCGCCCCTGCGGATGTCGATCAGGTGCAGATTATAGGGCAGGCCCATCTCTTCCAGCGCGATGGACACTTTCCAGCCGTTCGGCGTGGGCCAGAAATACAGGTCGATCGGGTCTTGCATGGGGCCTCCTGCGCGGTCGCGCTCAGGATGACGCATTTCGGGCGAAGGGCAAGGGCAGCGTCACGCGCGGCGGGTCAAGCAACCGTGACCAGCGCGGCTGCGGGGCCTTTGGCAACAGCCTTTGCAAGTGTGCAAGGGGCAGAGTGTCCGGCTCGGACAGGAACGCACGGTAAAGGTCGAACACGCCGGGGCGCAGATAGGCCGACCAGTGGCAGATGCGCGCGCGGGGCGGGGCGATGGCATATCCCCGGCCGGCCAGAACCGCCAGCGTCCGCGGATCGTCGATCTGCAGGGTCAGCGTGTTGGCCTGTCCGGGCAGGCCGTGGCCGATCACCCGGTCGCCGGGCACCGGAGGGGTCACCAGACGCTCGAGCAGGAAATCGAACAGGTCGTTCTCGCGGCTGGTGACGTTGATCAGCTCCACCCGCCGCCCCGCCCGGGTGTCGAGCGCCGCCGCCGCGCTGGCGGCGAACTCCGCCCCCGTCAGCAGGATCGCGCGGGACAGCGCGCCCTCGGGCAGGTGGCGCAGGGCCGACAGCACCACCCGCGCGCCCAGCGAATGCGCGATGGCGTGGACGGGGCGGTGCGGTGCGGTTTCGCGGATCGCCGCGATCACGCGGGCCAGTGCGACGCCCGCGATGCCGGCCTGCGCCCATGCCTGCCAGATCGTGCCGCGCGCGGGCCAGCCGAAAGCCACCGCCGCCGTGCCGTCCTGCCCAGCCCCCAGCAGGCGCGGCCAGCTGACCGCCTTGCGGCAGGCAACCTCGTCCTCGGACAGGATATGGCGGTGCGGGCAATGCTGCGGATGTCCCGGCTGGAACTTGTAGCCATGGGTCATGATCAGGACCGGCCCCCGGCCGCCCGCCAGAGGGCCGAGATCGGGCAGATCGTCCTGCCCCGAAACCTGCGCGTTGATCCGTAGAAGCGTCATGCCCGCCACCCACAAGATGTTGTGGACGGGCATAGGCGTGCCCTGCGACAGCGATGTGACGGTTTGGTCACCGCCGCGTGACGGTTGACGCGCGCGCGCACCGGGCGTAAACGCATCCCGTGGCGATTTGTTACCGGATTGCGGGCCACGTTAAAGATGCCGCTAAAGAGGTCAGACGCAAAGGGCCCCCTTTCGCTTGACCGCGACCGGGGGTTTTTTCATGGGGTGCGATACCCCGGAGGATGCGCGATGAACGACGATTGGAACGCCCGCACGAAACTGGTCCATGGCGGCACCCGCCGCAGCCAGTATAACGAGGTGAGCGAGGCGATTTTCCTGACACAGGGCTTTGTCTACGACAGCGCCGAACAGGCCGAGGCGCGGTTCGTGCAGGCGGGGCCGGATGAATTCATCTATGCCCGCTACGGCAATCCGACCGTCGCGATGTTCGAGGATCGCATCGCCGCGCTGGAAGGGGCAGAGGATGCCTTTGCCACCGCCAGCGGCATGGCCGCCGTCAGCGGCGCGCTGACCGCGATGCTGAAGGCGGGCGATCATGTGGTCGCATCGCGCGCGCTGTTCGGTTCCTGCCTTTATATCCTTGAGGAGATCCTGCCCCGCTACGGCGTCGAGGTGACGCTGGTCGATGGCGCCGACCTTGACCAGTGGCGCGCGGCGGTGCGCCCGGACACGCGCGTCTGTTTCTTCGAGTCGGTTTCGAACCCCACGCTGGAGGTCATTGATATCGCAGGGGTTTCGGAAATTGCGCACGGCGTCGGCGCCGTCGTGGTCGTGGACAACGTGTTCGCCACGCCGGTCTGGTCCCGCGCGCTGGAGCAGGGTGCCGATGTCGTTGTCTATTCCGCCACCAAGCATATCGACGGGCAAGGCCGCGCGCTGGGCGGCGTGATCCTCGGCACGCGCGACTATATCCGCAAGACGGTCGAACCCTACATGAAGCACACCGGCGGTTCGATGTCGCCCTTTACCGCGTGGATCATGCTCAAGGGGCTTGAAACGATGGACCTGCGCGTGCGCGCGCAGACCGCCACCGCGCAGGCGCTGGCCGAGGCGCTGGAAGGCGACGACCGGCTGGCGCGGGTGATCTTTCCCGGCCTGTCCGCGCATCCGCAGCACGATCTGGCCATGGCGCAGATGGGCGCGGGCGGCACGGTTCTGTCGCTCGACCTGAAGGGCGGGCAGGCGGCGGCGTTCCGGTTCCTCAACGCGTTGCGCATCGTGGTGATCTCGAACAACCTGGGCGACGCGAAATCCATCGCCACGCACCCGGCCACCACCACGCACCAGCGCCTGCCGGACGATCAGAAGGCGCAGCTTGGCATCACGCCGGGGCTGGTGCGGCTGTCCTGCGGGATCGAGGATACCGGCGACCTGATCGCCGATATTCGCGCCGCGCTGGACGCGATCTGACCCGGGGGGAGAAGTGATCCGGGGTGTCGTTTCTATCGTAACGATCTTCGAAATTGGAAATATCCCGGGCCATACCCTAAATTAGGATGGCGAGGACATAGCGGAGGGGCCGCGCCATGAATATTCACACGCCTGAGATCGACCGCCAGCCGGACCGCGAGGACGCGCGCGAGGCGCTGATGCGCCTGCGCCGGTGGGCCGAAGGGGCCAGCGTCGAGGAAATCGCCGATCTCGACCCGGCGATCGCACGGCTTTTGCCGGGGGCGGGGGCATCGGATTACCCCGCGCTCAGCCGCGAATACCCCGAAGGTTTTTCTGTCGACAGCGCCTACAAGGCGTCGCTGCCCGACATGCAGAACGGCCCCGCCAGCCTGATCCGCGGCGAGAAACAGCAGATCCAGCATGTCGGCATCAGCAATTTCCGCCTGCCGATCCAGTATCATACCCGCGACAATGGCGACCTGACGCTGGAAACCAGCGTGACCGGCACCGTCAGCCTTGAGGCCGACAAGAAGGGCATCAACATGTCCCGGATCATGCGGTCATTCTACAAGCACGCGGAAAAGACCTTTTCCTTCGAGGTGATCGAGGCCGCGCTCGACGATTACATGAGCGATCTGGAAAGCTTCGACGCGCGTATCCAGATGCGGTTTTCCTACCCCGTGCGGGTGCCCTCGCTGCGGTCGGGGCTGGCGGGATACCAGTATTACGACATCGCGCTGGAACTGGTCGAAAGCGCGGGCGTGCGAAAAAAGATCATCCATCTCGATTACGTCTATTCCTCGACCTGCCCGTGCTCGCTGGAACTCAGCGAACACGCGCGCATGACGCGGGGGCAACTGGCCACGCCGCATTCGCAGCGGTCGGTCGCGCGCATCTCGGTCGAGCTGGCCCCCGGCGGCGATTGCCTGTGGTTCGAGGATCTGATCGATATGGCACGCGCCGCGGTGCCGACCGAAACCCAGGTGGTCGTCAAGCGCGAGGACGAACAGGCCTTTGCCGAGCTGAACGCCGCCAACCCGATCTTCGTCGAGGATGCCGCGCGGCTGTTTTGCGAACGGCTCAAGCGCGACGGGCGGGTGGGCGATTTCCGCGTCATCGCCAGCCACCAGGAAAGCCTGCACAGCCACGATGCCGTCAGCGTGCTGACCGAGGGCGCCACATTCGCCGCCGAAAGCCTTGATCCAAGGCTTTTCGCCTCGCTTTTCCACGTCGGCTGAGGGCTGCGCGCGAAATGGGCAGCCGCGCCCGGGGCTGCTGAAATACTTGGCAAACCGATCACATTTGCGGGCCGCTCCCACCGGGGCGGCCCGGTTTCTTGCCGACCTGTGCCAGGCTTGCGGGCAGGTGTCGCGCGGCTGTTACGCTGCGCGCGCATGATCGTGTCCAAAACCCGAGGAGAGTCAGGATGAGTGCCGTTCCCCTTCCCGTCAAGGTCAGCTGGTATGCCTATCACTTCGCCGCCAGCACGTTCGAGGCGCAGATGCGGATGACCCATGCGTGCTGGATGGCGATGATGCAGGCGCACCCGCTGGCCCCGCACGGGCTGGCCGAGGTCAGGAAGGCGGCCACCGGCCCGGATGCGGCCCCGGCGCCGGGTCCGGCCAAACCGCGCCGCGCGGCCCGCCCGAAACCGGCACAGGCCAAGCCCGCGAAACCCGCGCGCAAACCGGCGAAACCCCGGCCGGCGCAGAAACCGGCCCCCGCGGCCCGGGTCGCCGCGCCGCAACCCGCCGCGGCGCCAGAACCGGCCGCCACCGTGGCCAGGGCGCCCGAACCCGCCGCCAAAGCGGCGGAACCGCCGAAATCCGGGCAAAAGCGCAAGACCCGCGCGCCCTCGGCCCCGCCGCCGATGCCCAAGGGGACAGGCGAGGGCTAGGCAGCCTTGCATCGCCTGCAAGGCGGGTATTCCCGGTTATCGGTGGTAAGGTCAGCTATAGTGACCTATCTTGCGTGTCAGGGAGGGAACCGAAATCTGAACAGGAAAGGTTCCGACAATGGCAACTCTGACCACGAACACCTCCGAAAAACGCTCTTTTCTGGCCGCGTTCGGCGCAGCCATCATGACATGGTTCGAACGCTATGCCGAGGCGCAGTCGCGCCGCGCCCGTATCGTGGCGCTCGAGGCGAAGACCGACGAGGAGCTGGCCGCAATGGGCCTGCGCCGCGATCGCATCGTGCATCACGTTTTCCGCGACCTCTACTACGTCTGACCGCGAAGGGCGGGGCTGGCGTTCCCTCCGCCGGCCCCGCCGACAGGATGCGCATCGTGCCGCTTGACAGCGCGGCCCGCTGCCGCCAAGCCTGCGATCCATGTTGGACCCGCGCCCCGTCGGATATGTGATCGGCCTGCTTGTCGCCGTCCTTGGCCTGATGATGCTTCCGCCGATGCTGGTGGACATCGCCGAGGGGCGCGAGCATTGGCCGGTTTTCTTCGAAAGCGCGGTCCTTACCTTCCTGACCGGCGGGCTGGTGGCGATGGCCTGCCAGAACACCCGGCACCAGGAAATCACGATCCGGCAGGGCTTTCTGCTGACCGTGGGCACATGGGTGGCGTTGCCGGCCTTTGCCGCGCTGCCCTTCATGCTGGGCGAAACCGACGCGCGTTTCGTCGATGCGCTGTTCGAGGCGATGTCGGGCCTGACCACCACCGGCACCACGGTATTTTCCGGGCTCGACGAACTGCCCAAGGGCATCCTGCTGTGGCGCGGCATCCTGCAATGGCTGGGCGGGCTGGGGATCATCATCGTCGCCATGCTGTTCCTGCCCATCATGCGGGTGGGGGGGATGCAATTCTTCAAAAGCGAAAGCTTCGACACGCTGGGCAAGGTGATGCCGCGCGCCATCGACATCTCGAAGGCGCTGCTGGCGACTTACCTCGCGCTGACGCTGCTTTGCGTCTTTTCCTATGCCGCGCTGGGCATGGACCTGTTCGAGGCCACGGTGCACGCCATGACGACGGTTTCGACCGGCGGATTCTCGACCACCGATGCCTCGTTCAGCGCCTATGGCGGGCCGATCCACTATGTCTCGGTGCTGTTCATGTTCCTGGCCTCGGTGCCCTTCGTGCGGCTGATGCTGATCGGCTCGGGGCAGGTGCGCCCGCTGCTCAGGGATTTCCAGGTGCGGGCCTATGCCGCGATGATCCTTGCCTCGGTCGTGCTGATCTTTGCCATTCGCGTGCTGCAGGGCGAACCCTTCGACGAGAATCATTTCCGCCATATAGCCTTCAACGTGATGTCGATCTTTTCCGGCACCGGCTATGGCGATGGCGACGTGACGCTGTGGGGCGCCGCGCCGGTGGTGGTGCTTCTGACGGTGGGTGCGGTCGGCGGCTGCACCGGCTCGACCGGCTGCTCGCTCAAGGTGTTCCGCTACCTGGTGCTGTTCAAGGCGCTGGCCGCGCAGCTCCGCCTGATCGGCAGCCCGCACCGCGTCGTGTCGATCCGCCTCGGCGGCCGCCCGATCGAGCGTGACGTGATCGAATCCGTCATGCTGATCTTTACCATGTTCATCCTGACCTACGGGATCATGTCGGTGGCGCTGGCGCTGACCGGGCTGCCCTTCATGGAGGCCACGACCGGCGCCTGGACCGCGATCTTCAATATCGGCCCCGCCTTCGGCGAACTGGTCGAGGACAGCGGCGCGCTCGGCGCCTTTCCCGACACGGCCAAGTATATCATGACCTTCGGCATGTTGCTGGGCCGGCTGGAAATCGTCGTGGTCTACGTGCTGTTCACCGCGACCTTCTGGCGGGGCTAGGGCGCCCCGTCAGTCCCGCGTGCCGGCAAACCGCTGCTGCCAGTCCTCGCGGCTGTCATCGGCGATCTTGGCGAACAGGTTGTCCGGCACGGCAAAGCCATGTCCCGCAGGCATCCGCTCCAGCGCCTGCGCGATGTCGCCGGGCCAGTCGGCGTCCAGCGTCATCGCCTCCAGCATGGTCCTGGCCGTGAACGGGATGAACGGCGCCGACAGCGCGGCGTAAAGCGGGATCAGGTTCAGCGCGAACCGGATCTGCGCCGCCGCGCGCGCCGGGTCTTCCTTGAACGTCGCCCAGGGCGCGGCCTCTTGCAGGTATTCGTTGCCCGCCACCCAGATCGCGCGCAATTCACCGGCCGATTTGCGCACCTCCATCGCCTCCATATGCCCCTCGTAGGCGCGGATGCGGGTGGTCAGCTCGTCGATCACGGATTTTTCCTGCGCGCCCCATGCGCCGCCCTCCGGCACGACCTCGCCGAATTTCGAGCGGCAGAACTTGGTCACGCGGCTGACGAAATTGCCCAGCACATCGGCCAGGTCCTTGTTCACCGAGGCCTGGAAGTTCTCCCACGTGAATTCCGCGTCCGAGGATTCGGGCGCATGGGACAACAGCCACCAGCGCCAGTAATCCGCCGGCAGGATCTCCAGCGCCTGATCCATGAACACGCCGCGCCCGCGCGAGGTGGAAAACTGCCCGCCATCGTAGTTCAGGTAGTTGAAGCTCTTGATGTAATCCACCAGCTTCCACGGCTCGCCCGAGCCGAGGATCGTCGCCGGAAAGCTCAGCGTGTGGAAGGGCACGTTATCCTTGCCCATGAACTGGGTATAGGTCACGTCCCCGGCCCCCGCGTCGGTGCGCCACCAGCGCGCCCAGTCACCCCCCTTGCCCGCGTTCACCCATTCCTGCGCGCAGGCGATATATTCGATCGGTGCGTCGAACCAGACATAGAACACCTTGCCCTCCATGCCGGGCCAGTCCTTGTCGCCGCGTTTGACCGGAATGCCCCAGTCCAGGTCGCGGGTGATGCCGCGATCCTGCAAGCCGTCGCCGTCGTTCAGCCATTTCTTCGCGATCGAGGTGGTCAGGACCGGCCAGTCGGTTTTGGAGTCGATCCATGCCTCCAGCTCGTCCTTCATCTGGCTCTGGCACAGGTACAGGTGCTTGGTTTCGCGCATTTCCAGGTCGGTGGAGCCCGAGATCGTGGAATGCGGGTTGATCAGGTCGACGGGGTCAAGCTGCTTGGTGCAGTTGTCGCACTGGTCGCCGCGCGCGCTTTCGAAGCCGCAATTGGGGCAGGTGCCCTCGATATAGCGGTCGGGCAGGAAACGGCCGTCGGCGCGCGAATACATCTGGGTTTCGCTGACCTCGCGGATCAGCCCGTTCTCATACAGTTTCGCGGCGAAATGCTGGGTCAGCCGGTGGTTTTCCGGGCTCGACGAGCGGCCGAAATGATCGAAGGACAGACCGAACCCCTCGGCGATGCGGGCCTGCACCTGGTGCATCTCGGCGCAATATTCCGGCACCGGCTTGCCGGCCTTGGCGGCGGCCAGTTCCGCCGGCGTGCCGTGTTCGTCGGTGGCACAGAGGAACAGCACCTCGTGCCCGCGCCCGCGCTGGTAGCGTGCGAACAGGTCGGCGGGAAGCTGGCTGCCGACCAGGTTGCCCAGATGCTTGATCCCGTTGATGTAGGGGATGGCCGAGGTGATGAGATGCCGTGCCATGTCCATGCCTTTTTTGCGCGTCTTGGGCCCCCTTTAACGCAGCTTGCGGGCAGGGGCCAGTGGGGTCGGGCGCGCGGGCCGGGCCTGCGCCCGCTTCACGGCTCCTCGCGGTCGCGCCGGGTCAGCCAGCCGATCAGGAACGAGGTGCGCGGCGCATAGACATAGCGCGTGCGCCGCCCCGAGGCGGGCCGCGCGCGCATCCGCACCAGCCCGAACACCACCAGCACCGCATGGCCCACCGCGATCATCACGAACATCGCCGGCGGACCGAAAGCCTCGATCAGCCACGAGGCCACCAGCGGCGCGGCGATCGCCCCCAGCGCGTAATGGAACATCAGCGCCGCCGACAGCTCGACCCGTTCGGAGGTTTCGGCGAAATCATGGGCATGGGCGGCGGCCACCGAATAGATCGGGAAGGTGGTCAGCCCGAACAGCCCCGCCGTCAGCAGCACCTGCGTGGTGGTCAGGTCGCGCGTCAGTGCGGTCAGCGTGCAACTGCAGATCGCCGCCACCGACAGCCAGATCAGCACGAGGCGGCGGTCATACTTGTCGGCCAGCCAGCCCACGGGGTATTGCGCCAGCGCGCCGCCGGCCACGAACGCGGCCAGGAACCACGCGATCTGGTCGGTTTCCAGCCCCACGCCGGTGCCGTAGACCGGCCCCACCATGCGGAACGAGGCGCTGGACAGCGCCGCCACGATCACCCCCGCCGCCGCCAGCGGCGAGCGCGTGACCGCCAGCATCGGGCGCAGGCGCGGCGCATCCGGCGTTTCGGGCTGGGCGGTCCTGGTCAGCGTCAGCGGCAGCAGTGCCGCGCAGCAGACCAGCGCCAGCAGGTTGTAGGACACGTAAGAGGCGGGCTCCAGCACCGAGATCACAAGCTGCGCCATCAGCGATGCGCCCATATCGGCCACGCGGTAGGTGCCCATCGCGCGGCCGCGCGTCTCGTTCGTGACCTTGGCCTGCAACCACGCCTCGATCACCGTGTAACATCCCGCCACGCACAGCCCCGAGGCCACCCGCATCGCCGCCCAGGCCAGCGGGTCGATCACCAGCATATGCGCCAGCAGCCCGATCGCGCCGGTGGCGGTAAAGGCCGCGAAGGCGCGGCTGTGGCCCACCGACCCCATCAGCCGGGGCGCCCACCAGCAGCCGACGAAGAACCCCAGGAAATGCGCCGACCCCAGCAGGCCGATCTCGGCGGTGGTGAAATCCAGCACCAGCCCCGACAACGCGTCGAGCGGCCCAACGCCGCCGGTGGAAAGCTGTAGCAGGACGACCGACAGGAACAGGGCCGCGAAGGAGATGATCATACGCATGTCGCCGGGCAGCATCGCAGGCCGGGCCGCGAGCGCAAGCAGGTTGCCGACAGGCGATGTCGCTTTCGGGCAGGGCGGGGGTGAAGGGGGCTGTCGCGCGGTTTTGCGGTGAAACCGCGCGGTGACATGTGAAGGTCGCGCCAGCCCGGAACAGCCGCGCAGCGGCCCGGGCATCGCACGGCCGCCCCCCGGCCGGGCGATTGGTTGCCGTAAGCACTCCGATTTGAGGGAGGATGTGGCGGCAAGATAAAGTGCCAGTCACAAATGTCGGATCGCCCGACCGCGGCCATGCGATGCCCTTCTGTTGCGAAACACCCGAATAGCAGAAAAGCCCCCGCTTACCCCTCCGGTCCCGCCGGCACGAGGTCGCGCTTGCCGTCCCGTTCGTGCAACACCCAGCTTCGCGGCGGCAGGGCGCGGGCGCGGCGGCGTTCCAGCCGCCAGCGCCGGTCCTCGCCCTCATGCGCGGGGGCCATGTGCCAGCGGCTTTCCACCCCCGGTGCGCCGCCATCGCCCGGTGTCAGGATCAGGCCCAGCGGCGCTTGTGCTGCGGCCCCTGCCGCCAGGTGCAGCCGCCGCACCGGGGTCAGGCCGGGCAGCTCCGGCAACTCGGCCACCACCAGCGGCACCGCGCCGCTGCGCAGCGCCTCTTCCATGCACCACAGGATGTCGTCGGGGCGTTTCGGGGCGGCGAACAGGAGCCGCCCCGGATCGGCCCATCGCACCATGCCGCAGGGATTGACGCCCTCGCCCGGCCAGGCCGGTGCGATCCACAGGACCGGCCCTTCGAGCGCGCCCGCGATCCACAGCGCGCAGCTGTGCCGGGCGGGGCCGCAAAGCTCGTGCAGGCGGCCGGCCGCCAGCGCCACGGGCGGCGCGGGCGCGACGACGGGCGCGGCACGGCGAGGCCGGCGTGAAAGGGCATGAACGGTCATGGGGACGAGTATATATGTTCGCTGAATGTTCTCAATATCCCGCGCTGGCCCGGCTGGCAATTTCCGCTGGCCGGGCTAGTGTGCCCCGGACGGACAAAAAGGGACGGACAGGATGAAGAAGAACCCGCTGGGCCGCACCGGCCTGATGGTGAGCGAACTGTGCCTCGGCACGATGACATTCGGCACGCAGACCGACAGGGCCACCGCCCATGCCCAGATCGACCGCGCGCTTGGCGCGGGCATCAATTTCATCGACACCGCCGAGATGTACCCGGTCAACCCGGTCTCGCCCGAAACCGTGGGCCGCACCGAGGAGATCATCGGCGACTGGATCGCTGCCAACCAGGGCCGGCGCGGCGATTTCGTGCTGGCCACCAAGCATCCGGGCGAGGGCTCGGCCATCCGGCCCGGCGGCACGCCGATGATTTCGTCGCAGACGATCCCGCAGGCGGTCGAGGGCTCGCTGAAGCGGCTGAAGACGGATGTGATCGACCTCTACCAGTTTCACTGGCCCAATCGCGGCTCTTACCAGTTTCGCCGGAACTGGAGTTACGACCCTTCGGGGCAGGACCGCGCCGATACGATCGCGCATATGGAGGATGCGCTGGGCGCGCTGGCGCGCGAGGTGGACAAGGGCAATATCCGCCATTTCGGCCTGTCGAACGAATCCGCCTGGGGCACGACCATGTGGGCCTGCGTGGCCGACCGCACGGGCGGGCCGCGTCCGGCCTCGATCCAGAACGAATATTCGCTGCTCTGCCGGTTGTTCGACACCGACCTGGCCGAGGTGGCGGTGAACGAGGATGTGGGATTGCTGGCCTTTTCGCCGCTGGGCGCGGGGTTCCTGACCGGAAAATACCAGGGCGGCGCGGTGCCCGACGCCTCGCGCATGGCGCTGAACCCGGAAATGGGCGGACGGAAATCGGCACGTGTTTTCAAGGCCGTGCAAGCCTACCTTGACCTGGCGCATGAACATGGCGTCGACCCGGTGCACATGGCGCTGGCCTGGGCGGTGCGGCGGCCCTTCATGACCTCGGTGATCTTCGGCGCGACCACGCTGGCGCAGCTCGATCACGTGCTGGCGGGCGCGGGGATGGAATTGGGCGACGATCTGCCGGGCGCCATAGACGAGGTGCATCGCGCCCATCCGATGCCCTATTGACCCCCTTTCCCCGGGCGGCGATTTCGGCCAACACTGTGCCATGCCCCTGCGGGCCAACCGGCGGAGGATGCCCATGCCCCTATCCATGAACCGCGAGGTGTTCGTGACCTGCGCCGTCACCGGCTCGGGCGCGACGCAGGACCGGTCGCGCCACGTGCCGCGCAGCCCGGCCGAGATCGCGGCCAGCGCCATCGACGCGGCGCGCGCGGGTGCGGCCATCGTGCATTGCCATGTGCGCGACCCCGACACCGGGGCACCGTCGCGGCGGCTGGACCTGTACCGCGAGGTGACGGACCGCATCCGCGAGGCCGAGGTGGACGTGGTGCTGAACCTGACCGCGGGGATGGGCGGCGACATCGTTTTCGGCAGCCCCGAGGCGCCGTTCCCGCTGAACGCGGATGCCACCGACATGATCGGCGCGGCCGAGCGGGTGGAGCATGTAAAGCAATGCCTGCCGGAAATCTGCACGCTGGATTGCGGCACGATGAATTTCGCCGAGGCCGATTACGTCATGACCAACACGCCCGGCATGTTGCAGGTGATGGGGCGGATGATGACGGCGCTGGGCGTCAGGCCCGAGATCGAGGCCTTCGACACCGGGCATTTGTGGTACGCGAAACAGCTTGTGGCCGACGGGGTGCTGGACGCCCCCGCGCTGGTGCAGCTGTGCATGGGGGTGCCCTGGGGCGCGCCGGATGACCTCAATACCTTCATGGCGATGGTGAACAACGTGCCCGACGACTGGACCTTTTCGGCCTTTTCGCTGGGGCGCAACCAGATGGCCTATGTCGCTGCCGCCGTTCTGGCGGGCGGCAATGTGCGCGTGGGGCTGGAGGACAACCTGTGGCTGGATCGCGGCGTGCTGGCCAGCAATGCGCAACTGGTCGAGCGCGCGGTCACGATCGTCGAGACCATGGGCGCGCGGGTGATCGGCCCCGCCGAGGTGCGTGCAAAACTGGGCTTGCAGAAACGGGCCCCGGCGGCATGAGGACCGCGCGCGATCATGGGGGCGCTGCCCCCGCCGCGCCGCTGGCGCGACCCCCCCGGAGTATTTCGGGCAAGATGAAGGGGCTGGTGGCGCTGGGCGCGATGGCGGCGCTTGCGGCCTGCCAGGGCACGCCGGGGGTGGTGTACCGCGATGTGAGCGCGCCGATCTCGTCGCAGGTGGACGTGACGGCCGCGCGGCTGGCCGGCGACTGGCGGGTGCGTGTGGCGCCCGCGCAGGGGCCGGTGGCGGCGGGCGATGCGCTGCGGCTGTCCGAAAGCGCGCTGTCGCTCGACGGGCCGGGGCGGTTCGAGGTGGTGGCGGGGCCGCTGGAGGGGCTGGTGCTTTGGGTGCTGTGGCTGGATGCCGATAACCGCACCGCCGCGATCGGCGGGCCGGACGGGCAGTTCGGCTGGATCATGGACCGCGCGGCGGAGGGCGGAGAGGACCGCATTCGCGCCGCGCGCGAGATCATGGCATGGCAGGGATACGACATGGCACGGATGACAGAGCCGGACGGATGAGCGGCAGGGCGGCAATCATCGGCGGCGGTGTGATCGGCGGCGGCTGGGCCGCGCGGTTCCTGCTGAACGGCTGGGACGTGGCGGTGTTCGACCCCGACCCCGAGGCCGCGCGCAAGCTGGACGAGGTGCTGGAAAACGCGCGCCGCGCGCTGCCCGGGCTGGGCGACGTGGCGCTGCCGCAGGAGGGGCGGCTGCGTTTCGCCACCACCATCGCCGAGGCGGTGGCGGGTGCCGGTTGGATACAGGAAAGCGTGCCCGAGCGGCTGGAGCTGAAGCACCGGGTCTATGCCGAGATGGCCGGGCATGTGCGGGACGATGCGGTGATCGGCTCGTCCACCTCGGGGTTCAGGCCGTCGGAATTGCAGGCGGGGCAGGCGCTGGCGGGGCAGATCGTGGTGGCGCATCCGTTCAACCCCGTCTACCTGCTGCCGCTGGTCGAGGTGGTGGGATCGCCGGCCAACGGTGCGGATGTCGTCGCACGGGCCTGCGGGCGGCTGACGGCGCTGGGGATGAGGCCGCTGCATGTCCGGGCCGAGATCGACGCGCATATCGCCGACCGCCTGCTCGAGGCGGTCTGGCGCGAGGCGCTGTGGCTGGTGACGGACGGGATCGCCACCACGGAAGAGATCGACGACGCGATCCGCTTTGGCTTTGGCCTGCGCTGGGCGCAGATGGGGCTGTTCGAAACCTACCGGATCGCCGGGGGCGAGGCGGGGATGCGCCATTTCATCGGCCAGTTCGGGCCCTGCCTGCACTGGCCCTGGACGAAGCTGACGGATGTGCCCGAGCTGACCGACGAGTTGATCGACCGGATCGCCGAGCAGTCCGACGCGCAATCGGGCGCGCATTCGATCCGCGACCTGGAACGCATCCGCGACGCCAACCTTGTCGGCATGATGCGGGCGCTGGCGCAAACGGGCTGGGGCGCGGGCGCGGTGCAGACCGCCCATGACGCGGCGCGCGCCGCCGCTGCGGGGCTGGTGGACCGGGTGGACGACCTGGCCGATCCCGCGCAGCCGGTGCTGACGCTGACCCGCACCGTGCCGCTGGACTGGATCGACTATAACGGCCACATGACCGAGGCGCGCTATCTCGATGCCTTCGCGCAGGCGACCGACCGGCTGATGCGGATGGTGGGCTGCGATGCCGAATATATCGCGGGCGGCGGCAGTTTCTTTACCGCCGAAAGCCATGTCCGGCACCTGGACGAGGTGCGCGCGGGCGCGCCCATCACCGTGCATACGCGGGTTCTGGAGGGGGCGGGCAAGAAGATGCACCTGTGGCACGAGATGCGCTCGGGCGGGCGATTGCTGGCCACGGGCGAGCATATGCTGCTGCATGTCGATCTTGCCACCCGCCGCGCCGCGCCGCCCGCGCCGCATGTGGCCGCGGCGCTGGCGCGGCTGGCCGATGCCCATGCCGCCTTGCCGCCGCCCGAGGGCATGGGCCGCGCGGTGGGGGCGCCGCGGTGAGGGCGGCGGTCAGGCTATCCCGTCGCGCAGGCGATGCAGGTGGCCGGGCAGGTCGCGGGCGCTGATCGAGGATTCGCGCACCAGCTGGTCGAAATGCGCGACAAACCCCTGCACCCGCGCCGAATCGCGGAAGGCCAGGTAGTTGCGCCCGACATAGAGCACCGCCAGCAGCGGCCCGAACACCGTGAGCGGCGCGGAATAAAGCCGGCGGGCGTCGAACAGGTAGATCCGCATCCGGGGATAGAACTGGTCGTAAAGCGCAAGGATACGGTCTATCTGGTCGCGCCGCAGGTCGGCGGGCAGGCCGCGGTAATAGCCCTCGCCGGCGGCGAAACTGTCGAGCTCGTAGAGCGGCATGGCGATTTCATAGTCGGAATAGGCGCCGCGCATCCAGGCCAGCCGGTCCTCGGAGGCGCCGATGGCCTGCTCGGCGGTGCGGCCCGGGTGGGGGCTGTATTCCCATTCCAGCATGGGGCGGGTTTTCAGGATATCGGGCAGGGCGGCGGGAACGTGGCGGATCTTGTAGCCCACCGCCTCGCGGTGCCAGTCGAATATCTGCTGGTCGACCAGCGCGCGCGGCGCCTCGGTCACGGTCAGCGAGTTGGCCAGCAGGTCGGCCGCGCTTTCGGGCCGGTCCGAGAGCGACAGCAGCCAGTCCGACGACACCCCCAGCGCGGCGGCGCATTCGCCCACCACCTGCGCGTTGGGCAGCCGCGCGCCATCGCCCCTGAGCAGTTGCGAAATGGTCGAGCGGTCGACCCCGATGGCGCGGGCCAGCGCGCTTTGGGTGGTGCCGCCGCGCTCCATCGCCTGCGCCAGCCGGGCGCGAAAGGTCTCGGCGCGGGCGCGTTTGTCGATCTTTATCACCATACTGTGAAAAATTGCATCATCGGGAATTTTTGTGAACCATATTCGGAATTTTATGCCCGACCGATCCCGCATACCACCGAAGACAGCATCAACGAGAAACGGAGGGTATATGGACACGCGGACGCGCACCGTGGTGAAGGCGGTGATCTGGCAGCTTCTGGGTCTTGTGACGACGGGCCTTGTGGGGGTCGTCCTGACAGGGTCGGTGGCCCTGGGCGGGGCGATGGCCCTTGTCAGCACGGGGATCGGTTTCGTCGTCTACCTGGTCTATGAACGGGTCTGGGCCGCGATTTCATGGGGGCGGCGCCATGTCTGACCTGCGCCATGCCGACCGCGTGGAATGGCCGACGCTGGCGCTGCTGGGCCTGTGCTATGCGCTTTGGGGGCTGGGCACCCTATGGGCCGCGTCATGGTGGCTGCCGGCGGGGATGATGCTGGTGGCGCTGTCGGCGGCGCTGCATTCCTCGCTCTGCCACGAGGCGCTGCATGGCCATCCGTTCCGGCAGACCTGGCTGAACGAGGCGCTGGTGTTTCCCGCGCTCGGCCTGCTGGTGCCCTACCGGCGCTTTCGGGACACGCACCTGGCCCATCACCATGACGAGATCCTGACCGACCCCTATGACGACCCGGAAACGAACTACCTCGATCCCGTTGTCTGGTCGCGGCTGCGGGGCTGGCAGCGGGCGGTCCTGCGGGCGAACAACACGCTGCTGGGGCGCATGGTGCTGGGGCCGCTGGTGGGGCAGGCGGCGTTCGTGGCGGGCGACTGGCGGCTGATCCGCGCCGGGGCGCCGGGCGTGCTGGCGGCGTGGCTGTGGCATCTGCCGGCGGTGGCGCTGGTGCTGGCCTGGGTGCTGGCGGTCGGGCGGATGCCGGTCTGGGCCTTCCTGCTGGCGACCTATGCGGCGCAGTCGATCCTGAAGATCCGCACCTTCCTTGAGCATCGCGCGCATGAGCGCGCCCGCGCCCGCACCGTCATCATCGAGGATCGCGGCCCGCTGGCGCTGATCTTTCTCAACAACAACCTGCATGTGGTCCATCACATGCATCCGCGGGTGGCGTGGTACAAGCTGCCCGCGCTCTACCGGCGGCACCGCGATCACTATCTGCGCCGCAACCAGTCCTATGTCTATCGCTCCTATACCGAGATATTCCGGCGCTACCTTGTCCGGGCGAAAGACCCGGTGCCACATCCGGTCTGGCGCCCGCGGTAAAACCGGGGCAGAAGGGGCGGATGGAAACATGGGTCTGGTTCACGTTCTGCGCCGCTGCCTTCCAGACGGTGCGGTTCATGCTGCAAAAGCAGCTTTCCGCGGTCGCGCTGTCGGCGGCGGGGGCGACATTCGCGCGCTTCGTCTACAGCGCGCCGCTGGTGTTGCTGCTGGTGCCGCTCTACCTGTGGGCCACCGCGCAGGCATTGCCGGGGCTGGGCGCGGGTTTCTGGGCCTATGCGCTGACCGGCGGACTGGCGCAGATCCTGGCCACGGTCCTGGTGGTGATGTTGTTCAAGCGGCGCAATTTCGCGGTGGGTATCACCTTCAAGAAGACCGAGGTGGTGCAGACCGCGCTGGTCGGGCTGGTCGTGCTGGGCGAAGGGGTGAGCCTGGGCGCGCTGGGGGCGATCGTACTGGGGCTGTTCGGGGTGCTGATGCTGTCGGACATGCCCGAGATCGACGGCAACTGGCGGCGGCGGGTGATGAACCCCTCGGCCGGGCTGGGGCTGCTGTCGGGCGTGCTGTTCGCGGTGTCGGGCGTGACCTATCGCGGCGCGACGCTGGAAGTGGCCAGCGACGATCCGGGGCTGCGCGCGCTGGTGACGCTGGGGGCGGTGGCCACGGCGCAGATGCTGGCGATGGGCCTGTGGCTGTTCTGGCGCGAGCCGGGGCAGGTCGGGCGCGTGCTGGCCGCGCACAAGATGGCGAAATGGATCGGGCTGAGCTCGATGGCGGGCAGCCTGTGCTGGTTCGTCGCCTTCACCCTGCAGAACGCGGCCTATGTGCACGCGGTCGGGCAGGTGGAGCTGGTGTTTTCGCTGATGGTGTCGGTTCTCGTCTTCGGCGAACGGCCGACGGGCAAGGAAATGGCGGGGATCATCCTTGTGACCGGCAGCGTGCTGGGGCTGATCCTGCTGGTCTGAGCGGGCGGCCGGGCGATGCCCGGGCCGCTGCGCGGCTGTTCCGGGCGGGCACCTCCGTCAGCCGTGCTTGCGCCCGGACATCGGGCCAATGCCACCCAGCCGCAGGAACAGGCTTTCCTCTTCGGTATTGCGGAAGAAGGGCACGCTTTGCGGCGGCTCGGGGTCATGGGCGCGCGCGGCGACCTCGGCCAGCACCACCTCGGTGATGAAGGGCAGGTCGAAGCGGCGCACCTCGGGCAGCGGTATCCATTGCAGGTGCGAAAGCTCGTCGCAGGCGGCCGAGAAATCGTCGAGGTCGCTGGCCACCTCGTCGGCGTCGATCAGGAAGAACCGTGCGTCGAACCGGCGCGGGCGGCCCGGCGGGGTGATGGCGCGAAAGACGAATTGCAGCGGATGCGCCGCGGGCAGGTGGCCGGTTTCGGCGAATCCCGTCCAGTCGGGGGGCACGTCGCCCGGCCAGTTGCCGGCCTGCCCGAGAACCAGGCCGGTTTCCTCCCACAGCTCGCGGATCGCGGCGGCCGACAGCGCGTGGATCAGCCCGGGGTCGGCATCCTCGGCCAGCCGCATGCGGCAGACATCCGGCATCGCGCTGGCCAGCGGCACGGCGGCATCCTCGGGGTCGACCGCGCCGCCGGGAAACACGAACTTGTTGGGCATGAAGGCGGCGGCCGATCCGCGCTGCCCCATCAGCACATGCGGATCGTCAAAGCGGTTGCGCAGCACGATCACGGTCGCTGCGTTGCGGATGGCGGTCTTGTCGATTGTCATGGCGCTCCCCTCGGAGGGGCGTGTTTCAGCCGGGTTTTGCGAACCCGTGCATGTATCGGGACCACTGGAACCCGATCATCGCCCCTTTCAACCTGGGCAGAAGGTAAAGCGAGAGCGCGACACATCCAATAGCGAAAATGGTGAACAGCACCAGCGGCTCGGGGCGGAACTGAACGAAGACGATATGCAGAAGCGGCGCCATGATATGGCCGACGATCAGGATCGTCAGGTAGGCGGGCCCGTCATCGGCGCGGTGGTGGAACAGTTCCTGCTTGCAGACCGGGCAGCTGTCGCGGACGCTCAGATACCCCTTCAGCAGCGGGCCGCTGCCGCAATTGGGGCATTTCCGCCGCCAGCCTTTCCATACCGCGGGCCATGTCTCCCGCTCTGCTTCCATCACGGATCTTTGGTCAAACATCCTGTTCCCCTTGTTCGCACGGCGCCAAGAATGGGGGTTTGGCGCCGATATCGGAAGAGGGCGCGGTGTCATTGCGGCGCGATGTCGCAAAGAAAACCGCCGTTCACGGATGCGTGAGGGCGGAAAATGGCGCGACGGAAAGGCAGGGCTGCCCCGTTTGAGCCTGCAGAACCGGGTGGAACACCTGCCCGGTCGGCAAGAAACCAAACGGAGAGACGCAATGAAACCTGCAGTTCTTATTCCCGCTCTGAGCGCCCTGATCGTTGCCGGCACCGTGGCCGGGGCAAGCCCGATGGGCGGCATGGGCCGCGAGCAGGGCCCGCGCTTCGATTTCGAGGCACTGGACACCGATGGCGACGGCAAGCTGACCCGCGCCGAGATCGAGGCAAGCCCGAAGGAACGCTTTGCCGAGACCGACACCGACGGCGACGGTGCGCTGAGCGCCGAGGAAATGTCGGCCGCCGCACAGGCCCGCGCCGCCGAACGGGCCGCCGAGCGTCATGCGCGGCTGCTGGCCTGGCGCGATGCCGATGGCGACGGCAAGCTGAGCTTTGACGAAATGGGCGGCGCTCGGATGCTGCGGATGCTGGAACGCGCCGATGCCGATGGCGACGGCGCCGTGAGCAAGGAAGAAATGGCGCAGATGCGTGACAAGATGCGCAAGCACCACTTCGGCAAGCGCGACCGTCACGGGCGCGGCGACCGCGACGGTTTCCGTCAGAAGCGCGACTGATCGCGCCCTGTCGGGGCCGGGCGATGCGCGGCCCCGATTGTGCTTTGCATGGTTGCGGGGTAGGCCGGACAGGTGATGACAATGCCGCTTGATGCCATGGACGATGTGCCGGACGAGGCCCTGCTGACGCTTTTCGCCAATGGCGAGGGGGCGGCGGCACGGGCGCTGACGCTGCGCATGACGCCGCGGGTCATGGCCCATGCCTATCGCCTGCTGGGCGACCGGGACGAGGCCGAGGACGTGGCGCAGGAGGCGATGATGCGGCTGTGGCGCATCGCGCCCGACTGGCGGCAGGGCGAGGCCAGGGTGACCACCTGGCTTTACCGCGTGGTGGCCAACCTGTGCACCGACCGGCTGCGGCGGCGGCGCGGGGTCGATATCGACTCGGTGCCCGAACCGCAGGACGATGCGCCCGGGGCCGATCAGGCGCTGCTGCAAAAGGCCCGTGCCGACGCGCTGCAGGCGGCGCTGGGGCAATTGCCCGACCGGCAGCGGCAGGCGGTGGTGTTGCGGCATATCGAGGGGTTATCCAACCCCGAGATCGCCGCGATCATGGAGATTGGCGTGGAAGCGGTGGAATCGCTGACCGCGCGTGGAAAACGGGCGCTGACCGACCTGTTGTCGGGGCGGCGCGCAGAACTGGGGTTTGACGATGGCTGGGACTGACAGGAACGATACCCGTCTTGAGACGCTGTTCGAGGCGGCGCGCGGCGCGGCCCCCAAGCCGTCGGCGGATCTGCTGGCGCGGGTGCTGGCGGATGCCGAGGCGGTGCAGGCGGCGGCGGCTCCGGTGCCGAGGAAATCCGCACCGCGGCTGCGGTGGCGGCAATTCGTGGATGCGATCGGCGGCTGGCCGGCGATGGCCGGGCTGGTCAGCGCCGGTGTCGCCGGGCTGTGGCTGGGGATCAGCCCGCCCGCCGCGCTGGACGATCTGGGCATTGCCGGGGCCGGCACGGACGAGGCGGTGCTTGTCGGCATGTTGCCGGGGGTCGAACTGGCCCTGCTGGCGCTGGAGGAGGGGTGAGCCATGGCTGATACGAAAACCACACGACCGCCGCGGATGAAGCCCTGGTTGCGGGTGCTGCTGTTCGCCTCGCTGGCGCTGAACCTGGCTTTTGCCGGTATCGTCGCCGGGACGGCCTTTCGCCATGGCGGCCCCGACCGCGATCGCAGCCCGCGCACCGACCGGGTCGGCGTGGCCTATATCCGCGCGCTGAGCAAGGATGACCGCCGCGCGATCCGCGATGCGATCCGGGCCGAACTGCCCGACCGCGAAACGCTGCGCAGCGAGATGCGCGCAAGCCTCGACGCGATCCTGCAAACGCTGCGCGCCGATCCGTTCGATCCCGCGACACTGGCCGCGCAGTTCGAGGCGCAGTTCCTGATCGGTGCCGATATCCAGGGCACCGCGCGGTCGCTGATGCTGGAGCGTGTCGCCGCGATGACCCCGGAGGAACGCCGCGCCTTTGCCGACCGGCTGGAGGAAGAGCTGGCGCGCGCCGCCCAGCGGGGCGGCAAGCGCGGCGAGGGCCATTCGCACGGTCACGACGGGTCGTGAAACGCTAGGCGGCCGATTGCGCCGCCAGCGTCACCATGTTGCGCCCGCCGGTCTTGGCGCTGTAAAGCGCCCGGTCCGCCTGCGCCAGAAGCGCCTCGGCACCCCGGCCGCCGCCGCGCGGGCCGCTCATGGCGAGGCCCACGCTGATCGTCTGGCGGATCGGCGCAGGGCATCCGGCGATCCGCAGCGGCGTTTGCCGGACCGCAAGGCACAGTGCGCGGGCCGCGCCCTTGGCCCCGGGGCAGGACCGGCGCGGCATGGCGATCAGGAACTCCTCGCCGCCGATCCGCGCCAGAAGGTCGCCGGGCCGCACCGCGCCGCGCAGCCGTTGCGCCACCTGTTGCAGCACCGCGTCGCCGACCGCGTGGCCGAAGCGGTCGTTCACCGATTTGAAATGGTCGAGATCGGCAATCATCACCGCCAGGCTTTCGTTGCGCGCGCGGGCCTCCTGCGCCATGCGGTCCAGTTGCGGCAGCGCGTAGCGGCGGTTGTGCAGTCCGGTCAGCGCATCGGTGACCGCCGCGCGCAGCCCGTCATGGACCGTGTCGCGCAGCCGGTCGGCCCGGCGCTTGCCTGCGATCAGTCGGCCGATCCGCAGATCGAACTCCGCCGCCGCCGAGGTGGTTGCCATGGCGTCGCTGGCACCGTGATCCAGCGCCCCGGCGATCATCCCGTCATCCGGCGCGGGCAAAAGCGCCATGATCGCAAGGGTGCGGGTTTCGGGCCGCGCGCGCAGCCCCGCGATCAGCTGCAGCGCCGGATCGGCGGGTTGGCCGGTCAGCAGCACGATCCCCAGGTCCAGCCCCCCGGCGGTGCAGTCGGCGCGGACAAGCCCCGGCCCGTCGATCAGGCCGATTCGATGGGGCAGCCGGCCGGACAGCGCGGCGCACAGCGCCTGCGCCCGCGCATTGTCTTCGCCGGTCACGGCGATGCGGCCCGGCCCGTGGAAGCTGTGCGCCGGTTCCGACAGGCCAAGCGCGCGGCTGCTGCCCTCGCGCAGGCGCAGCTCTTCCAGCCCTTCGCTGGCGCGCAGCAGGCAGCGTATCCGCGACAGCAGCAGGGTTTCGTTGACCGGGCGTTCCAGCACCACATCCGCCCCGGCCTCCAGCGCGTCGATCCGCCAGCGGGTGTCGAGCGTGCGCGCGATCATCACGATCGGCAGGCTGCCCGCCGGGTGGCGGGCCCGGATGCGGCGGCACAGCGCGATCCCGCCCATGTCGGGCAGATCGGCGGCGATCACCGCCAGCGCGGCGCCGGTATCGGCAAGGCAATCGAGCGCCTCCTGCCCGGTGGCCGCCTGCGCCACGTCGTGGAACGCCGCGGACAGCCGGACACGCAGGACGATACGGTTGGTGGACAGGGGGTCGACGATCAGAACACGGCCAGGCATGGCAAAGACCCGCAGCTTGCATTTCCTACGCGCTCAGTCTTTATGAACAGAGGTTAAGAAAACCTTTCCGGGATCGTTCAAACTTGTCCTACACGCGAGATGCCGCCGAAACCCTTGCCCTGACGGCCCTTGGCTGGCTGGCCGCGCATGACGACCTGTTGCCGGTTTTCATGGGCGCGACCGGGATCGGCGAATCCGACCTGCGGCAAAACGCGGCGAACCCCGATTTCCTGGGCGGCGTGCTGGATTTCCTGATGATGGACGATGCCTGGATCATGCGGTTCTGCGACGATACCGGCACCCCCTACGACGCCCCGGCACAGGCGCGCGCGGCGCTGCCGGGCGGGGCGCAGATGCACTGGACCTGATCAGAGCGCCTTGAGCGCGGCGCCGTCCGGCCCGCGCAGCTTGGCCAGAAGCCGCTTCAGCTCCTCTTCTTCGCCGGCGTCGAGCTGCCCGGCCAGGATCGTGGCGTTTTCGCGCGCAACCGGCGTGGCGGCGCGGATCGCGGCGCAGCCCTTGCCGGTCAGTTCCACCCGGCGCGTGCGCTTGTCCTCGGTGCCGGAGGACCGCGCCAGCAGCCCGTCATCCTCCATGTGGCGCAGGGCGCGGCTGGTGGCGGTGCGGTCGATGCCGACGAAACCGGCGATGTCCGAGGGCTGGCTCAGCCCCTCGTTGCCCACGGCCAGCAGGATGCACCAGGTGGTGCGGGTCAGGCCCAGCATGCGCAACTGTTCGTCCAGCCGCCGCTCCTGCAGGCGGGCGGCGATGGACAGGTGATAGCCGAGCGATTTGTGCAGCCGGTAGGGTCTGGTGTCGTTCATGCCGCCAAAAGGGCGCGAAGCGGCCGCGAAAGTCAAGCTGGGGGCTTGCCGCCGGGGCCGCGGGCGCACAGATTGGCGGCAGCAAAACGGGGTGGGGCGGGCATGGATATCGCAGGCATTCTTTTCGACAAGGACGGCACGCTGTTCGATTTCGGGGCAACCTGGAACGGCTGGGCGGCATCGGTGATTGCGGAGCTGTCCGGCGGGGATGCGGCACGCGCGCAGGCGCTGGCCGATGCGGCGCGGTTCGACCTCGCGGCGCAGGTATTCCACCCCGACAGCCCGGTGATCGCCGGCACCAACCGCGAGGCGGCGGAATGCCTGGCCAGCGCGCTGCCGGGCCGCAGCGTGGCCGGGATCGAGGCGCTGCTGACCGAGAAGGCCGCGATGGCCCCGCTGGCCCCGGCGGTGCCGCTCGATCCGTTCCTGGCCGGGCTGGCGGCGCGCGGGCTGCGACTGGGCGTGATGACGAACGACACCGAACATACCGCGCACGCGCATCTGGGCGCGGCGGGGGTGGCGGGGCATTTCCACTTCGTCGCCGGGTTCGACAGCGGCTATGGCGCCAAGCCCGCGCCCGATCCCCTGCTGGCCTTCGCGCGGGCGATGGAACTGGCGCCGGACCGCGTGGTGATGGTGGGCGACAGCGCCCATGACCTGATCGCGGGCCGGGCCGCGGGGATGCGTTGCGTTGGCGTGCTGACCGGCATGGCGCAGGCGCATGAGCTGGCGCCGCTGGCCGACGCGGTGCTGCCCGATATCGGCCATCTGCCGCGCTGGCTTGGCCATTGAACGCCGCTTTTCTGTCTGAAACCGACTGAATCCGTCGCGTTCCGGCAGGATCGCGCCCTGCCTGCATGATCTGCTGAGCGCACAGGCCAGGACAGGAGTGCAGGGCATGGCGGACGGCGCGAAATCGGCACGCAGGAAACGTGGCGGCGGACGGGCGGGCAACGCCGCAAGGCGCGGCACGGCGGTGATCGAGCAAAGCCCCTGGCGCATCCCCGTCAACACCGACCGCCCCACCGAACCGCTGAGCGCCGAGGGGGTGCAGGCGATCCACGACGCGGCGATGGTGATCCTCGAAGATATCGGGATCGAGTTCCTCAATGCCGAGGCGCTGGAGGTGCTGCGCGAGGCCGGATGCACCATCGACGGGCAGAACGTGCGCATGGGCCGCGATTTCGTGATGGAGATGGTGGCGAAGGCGCCGGCCGAGTTTACCATCACCCCGCGCAACCCCGACCACACGATCCCCATCGGTGGCAAGAACATCCTGTTCGGCAATGTCTCGTCCCCGCCGAATTACTGGGACATGGAACTGGGCCGCAAGCTGCCCGGCACCCGCGAGATGTGCCGCAACCTGCTGAAGCTGACGCAGCATTTCAACTGCATCCATTTCGCCGGCGGCTACCCGGTGGAGCCGGTGGATATCCACGCCAGCGTGCGCCATCTCGACGTGCTCTATGACAAGCTGACGCTGACCGACAAGGCGATGCACGCCTACAGCCTGGGCCGCGAGCGCGTCGAGGACGTGATGGAGATGGTGCGCATCGCCGGCGGGCTGAGCCACGAGGAATTCGAGGCCACGCCGCGGATGTATACCAACATCAACTCGACCTCGCCGCTGAAACATGACGAGCCGATGCTGGACGGCTGGATGCGCCTGGCGCGGCGTGGGCAGGGGCTGGTGGTGACGCCCTTTACGCTGGCGGGCGCGATGGCGCCGGTGACGATGGCGGGCGCGGTCGCGCAATCGCTGGCCGAGGCACTGTGCGCCATCGCGCTGGCGCAGTATATCCGCCCCGGCGTGCCCTGCGTGATCGGCACCTTCACCTCGAACGTGGACATGAAATCGGGCGCGCCGGCCTTCGGCACGCCGGAATACATGCGCGCCACGCAGATGACCGGGCAGATGGCGCGGTTCTACGGTCTGCCGCTGCGCTCGTCGGGGGTGTGCGCGGCCAACGTGCCGGACGGGCAGGCGATGTGGGAAACCTCGAACAGCCTGTGGGCGGCGGTGCAGTCGGGCACCAACATGGTCTATCACGCCGCCGGCTGGCTGGAGGGCGGGCTGATCGCCAGCCCCGAGAAATTCGTCATGGATTGCGAACTGCTCCAGCAGATCCAGCGCTACATGGAACCCGAGATCACCGACACCTCGCCCGAGGCGCTGGCGGTCGACGCGATCCGCGAGGTCGGCGCGGGCGGCCATTTCTTCGGCATCCAGCACACGCAGGACCGCTATACCACCGCCTTCTACCAGCCCTTCCTGTCGGACTGGCGCAATTTCGAGGCGTGGGAGGCCGCCGGCGCGGTCTGGACGCCCGAACGCGCGCACCGCCTTTACAAGGAGATCGTCGGAAGCTTCGAGGCCCCCCCGATGGACGCCGCGATCCGCGACGAACTGGCCGATTTCGTGGCCCGCCGCAAGGCCGAGGGCGGCGCCCCCACCGATTTCTGAGCGGGCGGAAAACGTCGTGAATTGAACATATTGACCGCATCTTAACCCCCCGTGCCTAGCCTGCCTCCCGGGTTTTCGGGAAAGGAGCGGGAATGCACGGTCTGATCAATCGCGCCATCGAATGTTTCGTGCGCGACACCTATGGCGATGCGCGCTGGTCCGAAACCGTGCGCGCGGCGGATCTGGATACCGACCGCTTCGAAGCGATGCTGCGCTATGACATGCAGGTGACGGAGCGGGTGCTGGACGCCGCCGCCGGGACGCTGGGCAAGCCCCGTGACGACGTGCTCGAGGATATCGGCACCTACCTGGTGTCGCACCCCAATACCGAGGCGCTGCGCCGGCTGCTGCGGTTCGGCGGGGTCGGTTTCGTGGATTTCCTGCACTCGTTGAACGAGCTGCCCGACCGCGCGCGGCTGGCGGTGGACGATCTGAACCTGCCCGCGCTGGACCTGCGCGATCATGGCGCGCATCGGTTCAGCCTGACGCTGCACACGGAACTGAGGGGGTTCGGCCATGTCATGATCGGCGTGCTGCGCGCCATGGCCGACGATTACGGCGCGCTGGTGACGCTTGACCACAAGGGCGCGCGCGGCCCGGTGGAAGAGATCGGCATCGCGCTGGTGGAGCCCGATTTCGCCCGCGGGCGCAGCTTCGACCTCGGGGCGCGCGCGCGATGACCGCGGCGCTGGCCAAGCTGGGCGCGGTGCTGGATGTGCTCTGCCCGATGCATGTGATCCTGTCGGGCAGCGGGCATGTGCGCCATACCGGCGCGACGCTGCAAAAGCTCTGCCCCGGCCGGCGGCTGACCGGCATGGCGGTGTTCGACCTGTTCGAGATCCGCCGCCCGCGCGACCTGCGGACGATGGATGACCTGCGCCGCGCCGCCGGCAGCAAGTTGCACCTGCAGCTGCGCGATCCGCCGCGCACGGCCTTCAAGGGGGTCGTGGCACCCTGGGGCGACGGGGCGGTGATCAACCTGTCCTTCGGCATCGCCATCCTGGACGCGGTGCGCGACCATGCCCTGACCAGCGCCGATTTCGCCGCCACCGACATGACCGTCGAAATGCTCTACCTGGTCGAGGCGAAATCCGCCGCGATGGAGGCCGGCCGCAAGCTGAACCAGCGCCTTGAAGGGGCAAGGATCGCCGCCGAGGAACAGGCCTTTACCGACACGCTGACCGGGCTCAAGAATCGCCGCGCATTGGATCACGTGCTGCGCCGGACCGGGCGTGCGGGCAGGCCGTTCGCGCTGCTGCATCTCGATCTCGATTACTTCAAGGCGGTGAACGACACGCTGGGCCACCCCGCGGGTGATCACGTGCTGCAACGGGTCGCCGCCATCCTTGTCGAAGAGACGCGCGAGAAAGACACCGTCGCCCGCACCGGCGGCGACGAGTTCGTGCTGGTGCTGCAGGGGCCCGCCGATCCCGGCAGGGTGGCGCGCATCGCCTGCCGGATCATCGCCCGGCTGGAACAGCCGATCCCTTATGACGGGCGGGTCTGCCGCATCTCGGGCAGCATCGGCATCAGCCTGTCGGGCAGCTACGACAGCCCCGACCCCGGCCGGATGATGGCCGACGCCGACCTTGCACTCTATACCTCGAAACGCCAGGGCCGCGCGCGGCATACGATCTTCGTGCCCCCGTAGGGCGGGGCGCTATTGCCCGCCAAAGGGCGCCCCGGGACGCGGATGGCATCACAGCGGGCCCGGTCCGGCCAGCAGGCCCGTGGAACGGTGTTGCGTCGGTGACGTGATGTTCGGAAGAAGTGGCAGCCCGTAGGGGAATCGAACCCCTCTTTCCAGGTTGAAAACCTGGCGTCCTAACCGATAGACGAACGGGCCACGCTTGGCGTGGGCGGTGTTTAAGAAATGCCGCCGGGCAGCGCAAGGGGTAAAATCGTGCCCGCGTGCAAAATTTTCGGGTGGCTTTCGCGGGCGGTCAGTCGCGGGCCGGGGCGGCGTCTTCGAGGCGCAGTTGCGCGCTGCGGCGGCCGCCCCATTCGTTGATCTCGACCCGCCCCGCCAGGTGGAACCGCGCGCCGCCATGCCCCTCCAGCGCGGGGCCCAGCGGCCCGTCGAAGGCGCCGAAGCAGATCGCGTCCAGCACCGGGCCGGTCGCGTCGCCGAAGCTGAGCTTCAGATGCCCCGAGCCGACGCGCTTGGCGAAGCGAATCCCCATGTCGGGAAAGGCGTGGCGCGGGGCGGGGGCGCCGGCGCCGTAGGGGCCTGCCGCTTCCAACTGGTCGACAAGGTCGGGCGTGGCGGCGCCGGGCATCAGCATCCCGTCAAGCCGCAGGTCGGCCGGCCCGGCCTGGCCCGCGCCCTGTTTCGCCAGCAGTTCGGCCAGCCGCGCCATTGCCGGTTCCAGCCGCGCGCGATCCACCGTCAGGCCGGCGGCCATCCTGTGCCCGCCGCCCTTGATCAGCAGCCCCTCGGACGCAAGGCGCTGGATCGCGGCGCCGAGATCGACGCCGCTGACCGAGCGGCCCGACCCCTTGCCCTCGTCCCCGTCGAAGCCGATGACGATGGCGGGGCGGTTGGTGGCCTCTTTCAGGCGGCTGGCGACGATGCCGACGACGCCGGGGTGCCAGCCTTCGCCCGCGGCCCAGACCAGCGGCGCGTCCAGCCCGCGCGCTTCGGCCTGGGCCAGCGCGGCGTCGCGCACCGCGGCCTCGATCTCGCGCCGCTCGGTGTTGAGGTGATCCAGCCGTTCGGCCATCGCCTGTGCCTCGTGCGGGTCGGCGCAGGCCAGCAGCCGCGCGCCCAGGTCGGCCGCGCCGATGCGCCCGCCGGCATTGACACGCGGCCCCAGCAGGAAACCCAGGTGATAGGCGCGCGGCGCGCTGTCCATCCGCGCCACGTCGGCCAGCGCCACGAGGCCGGGGCGTTCGCGCCGGGCCATCACCCGCAACCCCTGACGCACCAGCGCGCGGTTCACCCCGATCAGCGGCGCCACATCAGCCACCGTGGCCAGCGCCACGAGGTCCAGCAGCCCCATCAGGTCGGGGCCCGGCGTGCCCTCCGCGCGCATCCGGCGGTTCGCCTCGACCAGCATCAGGAACACCACCGAGGCGGCGCAGAGATGGGCGAGGTCGCCGCTTTCGTCCTGCCGGTTGGGGTTCACCACGGCCAGCGCGTCGGGCAGGGTCTCGCCGCCGAGGTGGTGGTCGAGGATCACCACATCCGCGCCTTGCGCGGCGGCGATCGCGTCGTGGCTGAGTGTGCCGCAATCGACACAGACGATCAGGTCATGCCCTTCGGCCAGCATCCGCATGGCCGGTTCGTTGGGGCCATAGCCCTCGTCGATGCGGTCGGGAACATAAAGCGTGGCCGACAGTCCGAGGGCGCGCAGCCACCAGATCAGCAGCGCGGCGGAACTGCCGCCATCGACATCGTAATCGGCGAAGATCGCAATGCGCTGCCGGTCGCGCACGGCCTGCAGGAACCGTGCGGCAGCCTTTTCCATGTCGCGCAAACCGCGCGGATCGGGCAGCAGATCGCGCAGTTGCGGCTCAAGAAAGCCCTGCGCATCCCCGGGCGCCACGCCGCGCCGGGCCAGCGTCAGGCACAGCGGCAGCGGCAGGCCGGTCTGCTGGGCCATCGCCTCGGCCAGGCGTTCGACCTCGGCGCCGGGGCCGACCCAGCGCCGCCCGGTCAGCGAGGTTTCGACGCCAAGGAAGGACATGCGCGGCCTATTCGACCGGGGTGCGATAGATCATCCGGCGGACCGACCCGGTGCGCGAGCGCATCAGGATGGTTTCGGTCTCGACAAAACCGGGGCTGCGCTTGATTCCCGACACGATCGAGCCGTCGGTGACACCGGTCGCGGCAAAGATCACGTCGGCGGTCACCAGTTCGTCGCGGGAATAGACGCGGTCCAGATCGGTGATCCCGGCCTTGGCGGCGCGGGCCTTTTCGTCGTCGTTGCGGAACACCAGCCGGCCGAAGAACTGCCCGCCCATGCATTTCAGGGCCGAGGCCGCCAGAACGCCCTCGGGCGCGCCGCCGGTGCCCATATACATGTCGATGCCGGTTTTTTCGGCCTCGGCGCAGTGGATCACGCCGGCCACGTCGCCATCGGTGATCAGCTTGATCGCCGCACCGGTCGAGCGGACCTCGGCGATCATGTCCTGATGACGGGGGCGTTCCAGGATGCAGACAGTGATGTCGGAAGGTTTGCACTTGCGCGCCTTTGCCAGCGCCTCGACCCGTTCCTTGGGCGACATGTCCAGGCTGACCACGTTCTCGGGATAGCCCGGCCCGATGGCCAGCTTGTCCATATAGGTGTCGGGCGCGTGCAGCAGGGTGCCGCGCGGGGCCATGGCGATCACGGTCAGCGCGTTGGGCATCGCCTTGGCGGTCAGCGTCGTGCCCTCCAGCGGGTCGAGCGCGATATCGACCGCCGGGCCGGTGCCGGTGCCGACCTCTTCGCCGATGTAAAGCATGGGCGCCTCGTCGCGTTCGCCTTCGCCGATCACCACCACGCCCGCGATATCCAGCAGGTTCAGCTGGTCGCGCATGGCGTTCACGGCGGCCTGGTCGGCGGCTTTCTCGTCGCCGCGGCCCACCAGCGCGGCACTGGCGATGGCGGCCTGCTCGGCCACGCGGGCAAGGCCCAGCGAAAGCATGCGGTCCTGGAATTCGGCCTTGTCGGTCATAATAAACTCTCCCTCGCGCGTCCCGTCAGACGCTTTCGATGCGCAGCGCGACCGGGGCTTCGGTCACGACGCCTGTTTCATCCATCGCCGCCAGCGCCTGATCCAGCGCGCCGCGGGTCGTCTTGTGCGTGACGATCAGCACCGGGGCCTGGTCGTCCGCGTGATCGTATTGCCGCATCCGGTTGATCGAGATGCCGGCATCGCCCAGAACCGTGGCGATCTTGGCCAGCGCGCCGGGTTTGTCATGCAGCGCCATGCGCAGGTAATAGGGGGCGGGCACCGCGGCCGAGGCGCGCGGCGCGGTGGCCAGCGTGGCGGCGGGCTGGCCGAAGACGGGCAGGCGCAGCCCGCGCGCGATATCGCAGATATCGCCCATCACCGCGCTGGCGGTCGGGCCTTCGCCCGCGCCCGCGCCGCGCAGCACGATCTGGCCCACGTCCGAGCCTTCGATCACCACCATGTTGGTGCCGCCCTCGAGCTGGCCCAGCGGCGACTGCGCGGGCACAAGGCAGGGTGCCATGCGCTGTTCCAGCCCGCGGCCCGTCATCTGCGTCACGCCCAGCAGCTTGATGCGATAGCCCATGTCGGCGGCGTGGCGGATATCGGCAAGGGTGACCTTTTCGATGCCCTCGATCTCGACCCCGTCGAAATCGACCCGCGTGCCGAAGGCCAGCGCCGACAGGATCGCCAGCTTGTGCGCCGCGTCTATGCCGCCCACGTCCAGTTGCGGATCGGCCTCGAGATAGCCGAGCGCGTTGGCCTCGTCGAACAGCGCGTTATAGCCCTGTCCGGTATGTTCCATCCGCGTCAGGATATAGTTGCAGGTGCCGTTCATCACGCCCATGACACGGGTGATCTCGTTCCCGGCCAGCCCTTCGCCCAGCGATTTTATGACGGGAATGCCGCCCGCCACCGCCGCCTCGTAGCGCAGGGCGCGGCCGTGATCCTCGGCCAGGCCGGCCAGAAGCTGGCCGTGGACCGCCAGCATCGCCTTGTTGGCGGTCACCACGTCCTTGCCGGCGGCCAGCGCCGCCTCGGTCGCGGCCTTGGCCGGGCCGTCCGATCCGCCCATCAGTTCCACGAACACGTCCACATCGTCGCGGGTGGCCAGGGCGACGGGGTCGTCCTCCCACGCGTAGGACGAGATGTTCACGCCGCGATCCTTGTCGCGGGTGCGCGCCGACACGGCCGAGATCGCGATCTCGCGCCCGCAGCGGTTCTGCAGCAGCCTGGCGTGCTGGCGGACCATTCTGACCACGCCGATACCGACGGTGCCGAGACCGGCAATGCCTAGGCGCAAGGGGGTGCTCATCGGGGCCTCCGTCGGTTCGTTATCACTGGATCAGGGGCGATGTATCGGGATTGCCGGGGCCTTGCAACGCGGCAATTGGCTTTTTCGGCGGGGGCCATGCCGGGGCGCGCTCAGCGGGTCACACCTGCCGCCATCCGGGCGCGGGTGTCGTCGCCGATGACGTCGCCGCGCATTGCCGCCGCGCGGGCGCGCAGGCCGGCGGCGCGGGCATCGAGCCGGGATTCGGTATCCCCGGTGATCTGGTCGTCCTTTGCCCGTCCCAGAAGGGGATCGAGCGGCACCAGCGCCGGATAGGGCGTCCGGGGGTCGATATCGGCGGTGCGCGCGTCAAGCTCGGGGAACTGGGTGCAGGCCGCCAGCCCGAGGGTGGCGAGAACGGCAAGGAGCAGGGCGCGGCAAGGATGGGGCAAATCTGGCCTCTTCGGGATCTGTGCCCCCGTCATGCCCTTTGCGCGTGGCCAAGGCAAGCCGGGGCTTTTTTCTGAACGGATGTTCAGTTAAACAGGTGGGCATGGCTCGTACCGCTGGCTCCCATTCCGAAACCACAGGCCCCCGCGTGCAGGAGGCCGCCCTGCGGCTGTTCGCGCAGCACGGGTTCGCCGCGGTGTCGATGCGTCAGATCGCGGCCGAGGTGGGCGTGCAGGCGGGCGCGCTTTACAATTACACGCCGGACAAGCAAAGCCTGCTGTTCGACCTGATGTGCGGCCATATGGATGCGCTGCTGGCGGAACGCGCGGCGCGCGGCGCCGGGGGCGATGCGCTGGCGCGGCTTGAGGAATTCACGCGCTTTCACATCCGGTTCCACCTGGCGCGGCCCGACGCGGTGTTCGTGTCCTACATGGAGCTGCGCAACCTCAGCCCCGGGAATTTCGAGGTGGTCGAGGGGCTGCGCCGCACCTACGAGGACGAGCTTGAGGGGATTTTGCGCGATGGCATGGCGGCGGGGCTGTTCGACGTGGCCGACACCAAGGTCGCCACGCTGGCCGTCATTGCCATGCTGACCGGGGTCACCACCTGGTATCGCGAGGCCGGGCGGCTGAGCGTGACCGAGGTCGAAACGATCTACTGGAACATGGTGCGCAAGGCGGTATCGGCCTGAGCGCCGGTCAGGCGCCCGACCACCGGCGCCCCGGCTTAACGCGCTTGCCGAAATCGCGGCTGACCGGGCAGGCATCGGCGCATTTGGTGCATTTGGCGCAGAATGCGGCCACGCCCGGCCGGCGCCGACAGGTATGTCGCAATCGGGCTTTCCTGCATCGGGTGACCCGGCATGATGTCATGGACGATGCCCGACGCCAGGCCAGGGGCGCGGGCTTGTCCATTGCGGGGCGTTGACCCCGGCGCCGGGCTGCGGCAAAGCGGGGGCAGGCGTGGAGGACAGGCGATGAGCGACGATATTCTGGCCCGGATCGAGGTGTCGGCGCTGCTGCGCTGGATCGGCCTGGGCGCATTGCTGGCGGTGGGCGGGCTGCTGGTGTGGATGGCGCTGGCCGGGCCGGACATTGCCGCGCCGTGGCGCGTGCTGCTGCTGGCGCTGGCCGGGCTGGCCCTGGCGCTGGGCGCGCGGATGCACGGCGCCACCGCCGTCGGGCTGGAACTGACGCCCGAGGTGCTGCGCGACGGCACCGGCCTTGTGCTGGCGCGCGTCGACGAGATCGAGGCGGTCGAGCGCGGTGCTTTTGCCTTCAAGCCGTCCAAGGGCTTCCTGCTGCGCCTGAAGGCGAAAAAGCCCCGGGCATGGATGCCGGGGCTCTGGTGGCGCTGGGGGCGCCGTGTGGGTGTGGGCGGCGTCACGCCCGGCCACCAGACGAAAGCGATGGCCGAGGCGATCCAGATGCTGCTGCAGGAGCGCGGTTAGGCGCTGTCCTTCCACAGAAGCTGCGGCGCGAAACGCGGCCGGGTGAACACGAAGTTGTACAGATCCTGCTCCTCGATCCCGACTTTGAACGGCGGGTAGAAGCGCGCCCAGGTCTCGACCACGATCAGGCGTTCGTTGTTTTGCATGACCGGCAGCCTGTCGGCCATGTTACTCACCTGTGTGCTGGTCAGCTCTGGCACGCCGCCGCGGCTTTTGGACCAGTCGCGCTCGTACCTGTTCCGGCTCTCGTTCCAGCGCACGACGGTGACGCGCAGCTTGGATGCCGAGCGCGAGCGCGTCATCAGGTCGAAAAGCTCGTGGGTCGAGGACAGGTAGTCATTGGTCACGTAGTTGGTTTCGCGCGACAGCAGGTCGCCGATCGTGTAGGCGGCCTTGACGTTCAGGCTGGCCTGCCGGTAGCCGTCGAAAAACGCGTAGCAGGCCACGGTCATCCAGACGACCAGGGGCGCGGCGATCACCGCCTCCACGGTGATGGTGCCGCGGCTGTCGTCACGAAAGTTGCGCAGGGTTGCGACAAGACGATTAAGCAACATGATCGTTACCTCGGTTCCTGGACGAAGGCCGTCGTGGCGGTGACCGCCGCATAGCCGGCATTGTCCTTGCTGAGTTCCTTGCCGACCCCGGTCAGCGGGAAGAAAGGTTTGAACTTGGCGCAGGCGCGCAGGATCATCAGCTGGTTGTCCATCCCGTGAGAGAAGGCCCGCACCGGGCGCACCTCTTCGGACTGGTCGGTGCAGTCGGGAACCTCCGGCAGCGGCACGAAATTCTTGGGGTCGACCTGGACCATCTCGAGCCGCAGATTGTTCCTGCAATCGGGCACCATCGCGGCACGGTCGCAGATCAGGTTCTTGATATCGTTATGCTGCGGCGCGGTGCCGGTGCCCAGGCGGATATCGCGGACGGTCATGTCCATCGCGCGCTCGAGCGTGGTCTGGCGCACCGAGATGATGGATATCTCGACCGCGGCCAGCAGCAGAAAGATGAACAGCGGGAACCAGATGACGAACTCGATCGTCGAGTTCCCGCCCTCGTCCCGGTGAAACCGGGCGAGGCGGTGCGGCAGAAGCGGTGTCATTGGATCAGCCTCAACTGGTTGATCTGGCGCGCGATCGCTTCGAACGCGTCCTGGATCTCGATGCCTTCCACCCGGAAGAAGTGGCTGGGCGAGGAGGCGCAATCGCGCATCACGTCGGCGCCGTGGTCGTCCACCTCGAAGCCGATGGCCCAGATCACGATGCCACGCTCCTTGGCCGCCTCGCAGATGTTCTCGGTCAGCGTGTCGCCGATCCCGGCATCGTATTTCTGGTAGTACCACGAGCTGCGCTGGTACGAGCTGACATAGCGGTAGAGGTAGTACCAGAAATTGTACCGGTTCCAGTCCTCGATCTCGCCCGCGGAATCGTACCTGCGGTCGGCAATGCGGTTGGATCGGTCGTTCTTGCCGTCCGTCATCAGGATCACGGTTTTCAGCGTCTCGATATCGTCATAGGCGGCCGGACGCGCCGAGAAGACGGGATCTGCCTTGCCCTTGCCGATCATGCCGTTCACCAGGTTCCGTGCACTGGGATCGAGCAGCGCCACGCCCCATTTCATGCCAAGGAAGATCGACGTACCCGCACGCGGGCGGAAGTCGCGTACCTGTTCTTTCAGCTTCGTCGCGTTCCGGCTGAAGGTGGTGATCGTTTCATAGTCGTAGCGCGGGCAAACCGTGTCGGTCAGGCTGTTGTTGCGACCGTCATAGTTCCACTGGAAGTGCTGCATCTGGTCGAACCGATAGCTCTGGTTCAGGGATGCCTGGCTGAAATGGCTGTCCGGGATCTCGATGCAGTGCGAATAATTGTGCTGGCGTCTGGTATAAAGCAGGTCGAACAGGTCGCGGCCGGCATTCACATGCTCCGAATAGGGCACGAGCGAGATCGACACGTCCTCGTTGCTGTCGCCGCGCAGGACGGTGTCGATGAAGGTGTTGGCCGCGGTCTCCAGGTTGGACATCTTGTTGTTGTTGGCCATCGAGCCCGAAATATCGAGCACCATGGACACCTCGACCTTGGCGATCCGTTCCTCGGCGGCGCCGACGGCCGGGGCGGTCAGCGTCGTGATTCCCGCCAGGTGCATCAGCGTGGTGTTCAGCGTGACCTCGGCCTCGGCATAGACGTTGCGGAAGTTCAGACCCTCGTTATGGGTCACATTCGTCAGGTAATCGCCCATACCCGCCTTGGCGAAGTAATCGGCGACCACATCTTCGGGGTCGAGCGTCTGGTCGAGATCGGCCGCCGCCAGGACCGCGCGGTCGAGCGTGGCCTGAAGCTGGGTTCGCACCATTTCATGACGCATCAGGTCGACGCCGATCCCGCCGAGCAACAGCATCGTCAGGATCATGAAGATCGAGAATACGGTGATCGCGCCGCCCTCGTCACGACGGAACAGCCGGAAGAAATCCATGGCGTAACGGGTGGAACGGCGCTTTTCTGCCGAGCCGGGGCCCGTCACTTCGTGTCCGTTTACCATCTCAAATACCTCTCTAGACCACATCACCGAATCGGACTCCGAGCGGATTCCTGCCGGTTCGGGCTACACCCATGGATAGGATGTGTGGCTGAATTAGGGTCTTAAATGTGGCGAGAATCGAGCATTGTCGCCGCGACCTGGCGAATGCTTTTTTCCTCTCGAAAACTTGTGCCCCTATGGAAACAGACGGACAATCGGTTTCCGTTTCGCTTTGAAAAAATGGACGTTGCCGCGTCATGCGTTAAGCTGCCCGCAGGTGTCCGTGTGTCAAGAGTGCAAAAGCATCGCCGCGGGGATGCCCGTAACAGCCAGGGAGGAGCAAGATATGATTCAGGCCGAGCCGAGTTTCCGCGAAAGCGTCGATCTCATGTTCAACCGTGCGGTCGCGCTGATGGACCTTCCCCCGGGGCTGGAGGAAAAGATCCGCGTCTGCAACGCCACCTATACCGTGCGTTTCGGGGTGCGGCTGCGCGGGCAGGTGCATACCTTCACCGGCTACCGATCGGTCCATTCCGAACATATGGAGCCGGTCAAGGGCGGTATCCGCTACGCCCCCGAGGTCAACCAGGACGAGGTCGAGGCGCTGGCCGCGCTGATGACCTACAAATGCGCGCTGGTCGAGGCGCCGTTCGGCGGCTCCAAGGGCGGGCTGTGCATCAATCCGCGCGATTTCGAGGAGCATGAGCTGGAACAGATCACCCGGCGCTTCGCCTATGAGCTGGCCAAGCGCGACCTGATCCACCCGGCCCAGAACGTGCCCGCCCCCGACATGGGCACGGGCGAGCGCGAGATGGCCTGGATCGCGGACCAGTATGCGCGAATGAATACCACCGACATCAACGCGCGCGCCTGCGTGACCGGCAAGCCGCCCAATGCCGGCGGCATCGCCGGCCGGGTCGAGGCGACGGGGCGGGGCGTGCAATACGCGCTGCGCGAATTCTTCCGCCACCCCGACGACGTGAAGGTGGCGAAGCTCAAGGGCACGCTCGACGGCAAGCGGATCATCGTCCAGGGGCTTGGCAACGTGGGCTATCACGCCGCGAAATTCCTGTCGGAGGAAGACGGTGCGCTGATCACCGGGATCATCGAGCGCGACGGGGCGCTGTTCAACCCCAAGGGGATCAACGTGCAGGAGGTGCGCAACTGGATCACCCGCCATGGCGGGGTGACGGGGTTTCCCGACGCCACCCACAGCGCCGAGGGCGCTGCGGTTCTGGAGGAGGAATGCGATATCCTGATCCCGGCCGCCCTCGAAGGGGTGATCTCGATCGAGAATGCCGCGCGAATCCGCGCGCCGCTGATCATCGAGGCGGCGAACGGCCCGATCACCGCCGGCGCCGACCAGATCCTGCGGGAAAAGGGCACGGTTGTGATCCCCGACCTGTACGCCAATGCCGGCGGTGTGACCGTCAGCTATTTCGAATGGGTCAAGAACCTGTCCCATATCCGCTTCGGCCGGCTGCAGCGCCGCCAGGAAGAGGCGCGTCACCAGCTGGTCGTGGACGAGCTGGAGCGGCTGGATCGCTACCTTGGCGATGCGTGGTCGATGACGCCGGATTTCAAGCAGAAATACCTGCGCGGCGCCGATGAGCTGGAACTGGTGCGCTCGGGGCTCGACGACACGATGCGCACCGCCTACCAGTCGATGTCCGAGATGTGGCACAGCCGCGACGACGTGACCGACCTGCGCACCGCGGGGTTCATCGTGGCGATCGACCGGGTGGCCAGCAGCTATCGCGCCAAGGGCATCTGACGCGCCGGCCACCGGCCGGACCGCCGGGGCGCCGCCTGTGCCCCGGCGGGCGGAAACCGCCGCAATCGGTCGCAGACAGAACAGTTCCTGTCGAAAAGCGGGGGGGAGGGGGCGTATCGCCATTGCTACTGTGGCCCCGACTTGGTTCATTCGGACCCAAGCCTGACAGGAGAGTCTCATGCGATTTTCGGGCCTGCGCGTCCTGACAGAGGGGCTGACCGGCAACAGGGGATGGCGTCCGCACTGGCGCGATCCCGATCCGCGGCCCGAATACGATATCGTCATCATCGGCGGTGGCGGGCACGGGCTGTCCACCGCCTATTACCTTGCGCGCGAGCATGGGCTGAGCAACATCGCGGTGCTGGAAAAGGGCTATATCGGCGGCGGCAATGTCGGGCGCAACACAACCATCGTGCGCGCCAATTATGGCCTGCCCGGCAATTCCGAATTCTACAGCCATTCCCTGAAGCTGTGGGAGGGGCTGGAGCAGGAGCTGAACTACAACGTGATGATGAGCCAGCGCGGCGTGCTGAACCTGTGCCATTCCGACGGCCAGCGCGACGCCTTCGCGCGGCGGGCCAACGCGATGGTCAACCAGGGCGACGACGCGATCCTGCTGGATCGCGCGGGCGTGCGCAGGCTGGTGCCTTACCTCGATTTCGACAATATCCGCTTTCCGATCTACGGCGGGCTCTACCACCCGCGCGGCGGCACCGCGCGCCATGACGCGGTGGCCTGGGGCTATGCCCGCGGCGCCGACGGTCGCGGCGTCGACATCGTGCAGAATTGCGAGGTCACCGGCATCGACATCGACAATGGCCGCGTGACGGGGGTGCAGACCTCGCGCGGGGCGATCCGGGCGAAGAAGGTGGGCATCGTGGTGGCGGGCCGCTCGGGCCAGGTGGCGGCGATGGCGGGGATGCGCCTGCCGGTCGAAAGCCACATCCTGCAGGCCTTTGTCACCGAGGGGCTGAAGCCGGTGATCGACCACGTTGTGACCTTCGGCATGGGGCATTTCTATATCAGCCAGTCCGACAAGGGCGGGCTGGTCTTTGGCGGCGACCTGGATTTCTATGCCTCCTACGCGCAGCGCGGCAACCTGCCGATGCAGGAACACGTAATGGAGGCCGCGATGACGCTGATGCCGGTGATCGGCAAGGCGCGGGTGCTGCGATCCTGGGGCGGCATCATGGACATGTCGCCCGACGGCTCGCCCATCATCGACCGGACGCATATCGACGGGCTCTACCTCAATTGCGGCTGGTGCTATGGCGGGTTCAAGGCGGTGCCGGCCTCGGGCAACTGCTTTGCCCATCTCATCGCGCAGGATCGCCCGCACCCGGCCGCCACGCGGTTCCGGCTGGACCGGTTCCGCACCGGCGTCGGGCTGATGGACGAAGAGGGCACCGGCGCCCAGCACAACCTGCACTGAGGCGCGGCGGGCAGATGGCGGATTTGAGTATTTCTGGCAAGATGAAGCAGGGGGTGCGGCAGGCGATCCCCGGGGGGACAGCATGAGGATTCCGTGCCCGATTTGCGGCAGCCGCGATATCCGCGAATTCGACTACATGGGCCACGCGCAGGCGCTGGACCGGCCCGACCCCGGGGCCGGGGCGCAGGCGTGGGACGATTACCTGCACAACCGCGACAACCCGGCGGGGCCGACGCGTGACCTATGGTTTCACGGCATGGGCTGCGGCGCGTGGCTGGTGGTGGAACGCGACACCGTCAGCCACGAGGTGACAGGCGCGACGCTGGCCCGCGACGTGAAGGGGGGCGCGGCATGAGGCTGGACAAACCCGGGCAGATCGACCGCACGCAGCCGCTGTCCTTTACCTTCGACGGGCGCGAATACAGTGGGTTCGCTGGCGATACGCTGGCCTCGGCGCTGATTGCCAGCAATGTGCGCGTGGTCGGGCGGTCGTTCAAGTATCACCGCCCGCGGGGTGTGTTCACCGCCGGGTCGGAAGAACCCAACGCGCTGGTCACGATCGGGCAGGGGGCGGCGGCCGAGCCGAACCTGCGCGCCACCACCTCCGAGCTGTGCGAGGGGCTGGTCGCGCGGTCGCAGAACCGCTGGCCGAGCCTCGACTACGACCTGCTGGCGCTCAATGACCTGTTCGCGCCCTTCCTCGGGGCGGGGTTCTACTACAAGACCTTCATGTGGCCTGCGAAGCTGTGGGAGCGGCTCTATGAGCCGTTCATCCGCCGCGCCGCCGGGCTGGGCGCGCTGTCGGGGGCGCCGAACGCGGATCATTACGAAAAGGCCTATGCCCATTGCGACCTGCTGGTGATCGGGGCGGGGCCTGCGGGGCTGATGGCGGCGCTGGCGGCGGGGCGCGCGGGGCTGGATGTGATCCTGGCGGACGAGGATGTGCGCACCGGCGGGCGACTCAATGCCGAGAGGATCGAGGTCGATGGCCGGCCCGGCGCGGACTGGGCCGAAACGGTAACGGACGAGTTGCGCGGCATGGGCAATGTGCGGATCATGACGCGCACCACCGTGACCGGCGCCTATGACGGCGGCACCTATGGCGCGCTGGAACGGCTGTCGCCCGAGGTGGCGGCCCGCACCGGCGCGCCGCGCGAGTGTTTCTGGCGCATCGCCACGCGCCGGGCGATCCTGGCCGCCGGGGCGCTGGAACGCCCGGTGGCGTTCCGCAACAACGATCGCCCCGGCGTGATGATGGCGGGCGCGCTGCGCGCCTATGTCAACCGCTGGGCGGTCAGCCCCGGCAAGACAGTCACCGTTTTCGGCAATACCGACGATGCGCATCGCACGGCGGCCGACCTGCTGGCGGCGGGCGTGCATGTGGCGGCGCTGATCGACGCGCGCCCCGAGGCCGGCACCGACCTGCCGGTGCGGTTCTATGCCGGTGCGCAGGTGGTGAACGCGCATGGGCGCGGCGGGCTTGAGGCGATTTCCATCGCCACCTTGTCAGGGATCGACAAGGTGCAGACCGATTGCCTGGCGATGTCGGGGGGCTGGAACCCGACGCTGCACCTGACCTGCCACATGAACGGCCGGCCCGACTGGTCGCCCGCGCTGGCCGCTTTCGTGTCGCGCGACGGCGCGGTGCCGGGGCTGCTGACCGCCGGGGCCTGCCGGGGGGATTTTTCCACACACGGCTGCCTTGCGGGCGGGCTGGCGGCGGCGAAGGCCGTGCTGAAAGACCTGGGCAAGCGCGCCCGCGCCACCGACCTGCCGGTGGCCGAGGACGCGCCTTACCGCATCAGCCCGCTTTGGGCGGTGCCTGGCAAGGGGCGGGCGTGGCTGGATTTCCAGAACGACGTGACGGTCAAGGACGTGAAGCTGGCCGCGACCGAGAATTACAGCTCGGTCGAGCATATGAAACGCTATACCACGCAGGGCATGGCGCCGGACCAGGGCAAGAACTCGAACGTCAACGCGCTGGCGGTGCTGGCCGACGCCACCGGGCGCGGCATCCCCGAAACCGGCACCACCACCTATCGCCCGCCCTATGTGCCGGTGCCGATCGCGGCCCTCGGCGCGGGGGCGCAGGGGGCGGGGTTCGCGCCGCAACGGTTCACCACCTCGCATGATCTGAGCGTGGAGATGGGCGCGCCGATGGTCGAGGCCGGGCTGTGGTATCGCCCCGGCTGGTTCCCGCGCGAGGGGGAAAAGACGTGGCGGCAATCCTGCGACCGCGAGGTCGGCATGGTGCGCGAGGCGGTGGGCGTCTGCGATGTCTCGACCCTGGGCAAGATCGACGTGCAGGGGCCGGATGCGCCGGCCTTTCTCGACCTGCTTTATACCAACATGTTCTCGACCCTGAAGGTCGGGCGCGCGCGCTATGGGCTGATGCTGCGCGAGGACGGGCATGTGATGGATGACGGCACCACCGCGCGGCTGGGCGCGCATCACTACCTGATGACAACCACCACCGCCGCCGCGGGGCAGGTGATGAAGCACATGGAATTCGTGCATCAATGCCTGGCGCCGCAGATGGATGTGAGCTTTATCTCGGTCACCGAGCAATGGGCGCAGTTCGCCGTGGCCGGGCCGAAATCGCGCGACCTGCTGAACGGTATCCTCGACGATCCGGTTGACGGTGACAGCTTTCCCTTCATGGCCTGCGGCGCGGTGTCGGTGATGGGGGTCGCGGGGCGGCTGTTCCGCATCTCGTTCAGCGGCGAACACGCCTATGAGGTGGCGGTGCCCGCGCGCTATGGCGACAGCCTGTTCCGGCTGCTGGTGGACCGCGCCGGGGAGCTGGGCGGCGGCGCCTACGGGATGGAGGCGCTGAACGTGTTGCGGATCGAAAAGGGGTTCATCACCCATGCCGAGATTCATGGCCGCACCACCGCCTTCGATATCGGGATGGAGCGGATGGTGAGCGCGAAAAAGGACTGCATCGGCAAGGCGATGGCCGCGCGGCCCGGCCTGTCCGGCCCGGATCGTGAGCAGCTTGTGGGGCTGGTGCCCACCGGCGCGGTGAAAAAGCTGACCGCCGGGGCGCATCTGTTCGACGCAGGCGCCGAGGCGGTGCGTAAGAACGATCAGGGCTATATCACCTCGGCCGCGTTCTCGCCCACGCTGGGGCATTTCATGGCGCTCGGGTTTCTGAAGGACGGCCGCGCGCGCCATGGCGAGGAAATCCGCATGGTCGATCACGTCCGCCAGATCGAGGCGCGGTGCAGGGTGGTCGACCCGGTGTTCTTCGACCCCGAAGGAGGGCGTGCCCGTGGCTGAACTTGTCGCCAGAACCCCCTGCGCGGGGCTGTTGCCGATCGCCGGGGGCGGGGTGCGCGTGACCGAGGTCGATCCCGGCCCGATGACGGCGATTGCGCCGTTCCGGGGCAAGGAAAAGACGCTGGCCGGGGCGCTGAAACGGGCGCATGGCGTGGGCTGGCCCGCGCCGGGGCAAAGCGAGGCCAGCGGCGATCTGCGCATCCTGTGGTTCGGCCATTCCCACGCGCTGCTGACCGGCGTGGCGCCGAAACCGACGCTGGCCAACCACGCGGCGCTGACCGATCAGGGCGACGCCTGGGCGGTGGTGCAGGTCGAGGGCGCGGGCACGCGCGACGTGCTGGCGCGGCTGACGCCGCTGGACCTGCGCGACGGGGCATTCCCCGTGGGCGCCTGCGCGCGCAGCGAAGTGCAGCATATGCAGGCCGCGATCCTGCGGGTGGCGGGGGATGCATATCGGGTCATGGTGTTCCGCTCGATGGCGCGCACGCTGGTGCATGATCTGCAGGTTGCGATGCGAGGTGTCGCGGCGCGGGGCTGACCCCTTGGGGCTTGCACCGCTTTGCGGCACCTGCCATCACGTCGGGCAAGCCACTGACAGGGGGATCACGATGAAACGCATTCTGCTGGCCGCCACTTTGCTGGGTGCAGGCGCGGGCCTTGCCCAGGCGGAAACCGCCGGGGAACGCGCCGCGCGTTGTGCCGCGCAGTCGGAAATCGTGCGCCAGGCCGTCACCCTGCGCGCCGAGGGCAAGCGCGAAAACCGCGCGATCCGCACGATCACCCGCGACCGCGCCGATCTGGACACCCCGTATACCGAGGCGATCTCGCCCCTGATCGGCTGGGTCTACACCCTGAATGACGCGCAGCTCGAAGGCGATGTCGCGGGCGAGTTCCGCACCGCCTGCGACGGCTACAAACCCTGACCGGGCAACGCGGCGCGGCTGGACAAATCACCCCGCAAGGCCGATATTCAGGGGCATGAGCCTGCCCCCCGGATTCCTGGACGAACTGCGCAGCCGCACCTCTCTTTCGCAGGTGGTGGGGCGCAAGGTGATTTGGGACAACCGCAAGTCCAACCAGGGCAAGGGCGACATGTGGGCGCCATGCCCGTTCCACCAGGAAAAAACCGCCTCGTTCCACGTGGATGACCGCAAAGGGTTCTATTACTGCTTCGGCTGCCACGCCAAGGGCGACGCGATTTCCTTTGTGTGCGAAACCGAGAACGTGGATTTCATGGAGGCGGTCGAGATCCTTGCGCGCGAGGCCGGGATGACCATGCCCGCGCGCGATCCGCAGGCGGCGCAAAAGGCCGACCGGCGCGGCGAACTGGCCGGGATCATGGAACAGGCGGTGAATTTCTTTCGCCTGTCGCTGGCACAGCAGGCGGCGGCGGGCGCGCGCGACTACCTCGCGCGGCGCGGGCTGGACGGGGCGGCGCAGGACCGGTTCGAACTGGGATACGCGCCCGAGGGCAACGCGCTTTTCGCGCACCTGACGGGCAAGGGGATCGACCCGCAAAAGATCATCGACGCAGGTCTGGCCGCGCGGCCCGACGACGGCCGCGCGCCCTATGACCGGTTCCGCGGGCGGATCACCTTTCCGATCCGCGATCCGCGCGGGCGCTGCATCTCGTTCGGCGGGCGGGCGATGGACCCCAACGCGCGGGCCAAGTACCTGAACGGCCCCGAGACCGAGCTGTTCGACAAGGGCCGCAACCTCTACTGGCACGGCCCCGCGCGCGAGGCCGCCGGCAAGGGCCAGCCGCTGATCGTGGCCGAGGGCTATATGGACGTGATCGCGCTGGTGCAGGCCGGGTTCGGCGCCACCGTGGCACCGCTGGGCACGGCGGTGACCGAGGACCAGCTGCGCCTGCTGTGGCGCATCGCGGACGAGCCTGTGATCGCGCTGGATGGCGACAAGGCCGGGCTGCGCGCGGCGCACCGGGTGATCGACCTGGCGCTGCCGATGCTGGAGGCCGGGAAATCCCTGCGCTTCGTCATCCTGCCCGAGGGGCAGGACCCCGACGACCTGATCCGCGCCAGCGGGGCAGGGGCGATGCAGAAGCTGCTGGATCAGGCGCTGCCGATGGTGCAACTGCTCTGGAGCCGCGAGACCGAGGGACAGGTCTTCGACAGCCCCGAACGGCGGGCCGCGCTGGACAAGGCGCTGCGCGACAAGATCCTGACGATCCGCGACCCGTCGATCCGCAGCCATTACGGGCAGGCGATCAAGGATATGCGCTGGCACCTGTTCAACCCGCGCAGGACGGGGTTCCAGGGCGGCGGCGGGCAGGCGCGCAGGTGGCAGGCGCCCGGCACGCCGCAGGCCAGCACCAAATCCTCGCTTCTGGCGGCCTCCGACGACCGCGTGCAGGAACATCTGCGCGAGGCGGTGATCCTGGCCGCGCTGATCTGCACGCCCGACCTGATCGAAGAGGTCGGGCACCAGCTTGAGCGGATGGAATGCCGCGATCCCGACCATGACGCGATGCGCGCCGCGCTGCTGGAATTGCACGCCGGCGGGGACGCCCGCGCGGTCGTCGCGGACCGGGTGGGCGCCGAGGCCCTTGAAAACCTGATGCGGATACCCCACGTCACGATCTGTCCGGCCGTGCGCCGGCCCGGCGACGTGGAACAGGCGCGGCTGACCCTGGCCGAGGCATTCGGAAAACTGGCCGCGCTGCGCGGTCTGGATGCCGAAATCGCCGAAGCCGAAGAGGAACTGTCGGGCATGGCGGACGAGGCGGTCACATGGCGCCTGCGCGAAGCGGCCGAGGCGCGCAACCGCGCCCTGCGCAGCCAGCAAGAGGACAAGGCGACCTATGAAAAGGGACCGAACGGGCTTTTGATCGACCGGGATGAGCGAAGCGCATTTGACGCGCTTCTGAACAAGATCACCTATACCAAACCGCGCAGGTAGTGGTTTTGGTGAGGAATAGGTAAAGAAAACAGGGTAAACGGTGCACGAATCACCGACAACGCGTTAATGATTCGGTTCAAGCGAATCACCCCGACGCCCCGATGCACCTTGCAGGAGCTTTGAATGGCAGCCAAAGACGCCGACGACACCCAGCAGGAAGAAACCGAAGCCGAAGTCTCGCTCGACATGAGCCAGACCCAGGTGAAGAAGATGATCGCCGAGGCGCGCGAGCGCGGCTACATCACCTACGACCAGCTCAATCAGGTGCTGCCGCCCGAACAGGTCAGCTCCGAGCAGATCGAGGACGTGATGTCGATGCTGTCCGAAATGGGCATCAACATCATCGAGGAGGAAGAGGCCGAGGAGGAAGAGAACAAATCGACCGCCGTGGTCGAAACCTCGTCCAGCCGCGATGTCACGCTGTCCTCGGGCGGCGCCGAGAAACTCGACCGTACCGACGACCCGGTGCGCATGTACCTGCGCGAGATGGGCAGCGTCGAACTGCTCAGCCGCGAGGGCGAGATCGCCATCGCCAAGCGGATCGAGGCCGGGCGCAACACGATGATCGCGGGGCTTTGCGAAAGCCCGCTGACCTTTCAGGCGATCACGATCTGGCGCGACGAACTGCTGTCCGAGGACATCCTGCTGCGCGACGTGATCGACCTTGAGGCGACGTTCGGCAACCAGCTGGATGGCGAGGGCGAGGAACCCGTGGTCGAGGCCGCGAACGTGTCCACCGCGCCCACCGACAAGAAAAAGGAAGACGAGCCCGAACTGGATGCCGACGGCAATCCCATTGCCAAAGAGGCAGACGAGGACGAGGACGATCAGGCCAACATGTCGCTGGCCGCGATGGAGGCCGCGCTGAAGCCGCGCGTGCTGGAAACGCTCGACCGGATCGCCGACGATTACGCGCGCCTGTCGGAAATGCAGGACAGCCGGATTTCGGCCACGCTGAACGAGGATTCCAGCTTTACCGACAAGGACGAGGCGACCTATCAGGCGCTGCGCTCGGAAATCGTGCTGCTGGTGAACGAGCTGCACCTGCACAACAACCGGATCGAGGCGCTGATCGACCAGCTTTACGGCATCAACCGCCGGGTGATGTCGATCGACAGCGCGATGGTCAAGCTGGCCGACCAGGCCCGTATCAACCGGCGTGAATTCATCGACGAATACCGGGGCCGCGAGCTTGACCCGACCTGGCTCGACGACATGTCGGAAAAGACCGGCCGCGGCTGGAAGATGCTGATGGAGCGCTCGACCGGCAAGATCGAGGAACTGCGCGCCGACATGGCCCAGGTGGGGCAGTATGTGGGTCTTGATATCAGCGAGTTCCGCCGCATCGTCCAGCAGGTCCAGAAGGGCGAGAAAGAGGCGCGCCAGGCCAAGAAGGAAATGGTCGAGGCGAACCTGCGGCTGGTGATCTCGATCGCCAAGAAATACACCAATCGCGGGCTGCAATTCCTCGATCTCATTCAGGAAGGCAATATCGGCCTGATGAAGGCGGTGGACAAGTTCGAATACCGCCGCGGCTACAAGTTCAGCACTTACGCGACCTGGTGGATCAGGCAGGCGATCACGCGCTCCATCGCCGATCAGGCCCGCACCATCCGTATCCCGGTGCACATGATCGAAACGATCAACAAGCTGGTGCGCACCGGCCGCCAGATGCTGCACGAGATCGGCCGCGAGCCGACGCCCGAGGAACTGGCCGAAAAGCTGCAGATGCCGCTGGAAAAGGTCCGCAAGGTGATGAAGATCGCCAAGGAGCCGATTTCGCTGGAAACGCCCATCGGCGACGAGGAAGACAGCCAGCTCGGCGATTTCATCGAGGACAAGAACGCCGTCCTGCCGCTGGATTCGGCCATTCAGGAAAACCTCAAGGAAACCACCACGCGGGTTCTGGCCAGCCTTACCCCGCGCGAGGAGCGGGTGCTGCGGATGCGGTTCGGCATCGGCATGAACACCGACCACACGCTTGAGGAAGTGGGCCAGCAGTTCAGCGTGACGCGTGAACGTATCCGCCAGATCGAGGCCAAGGCGCTGCGCAAGCTCAAGCACCCTTCGCGGTCGCGCAAGCTGCGGTCGTTCCTGGATCAGTAATCAGGAAGGCGCCCCGCGGGGCGCCTTTTTTGTGATGCGGGGGGTGTGCTGTTGTTGCCGTTGGAGCGGTCCACCCCGCCCGGAACAGCCGCGCAAGCGGCCCGGGCATCGCACGGCCGCCCCCCGGCCGGGCGATTGGCTGCCGCAAGTGCCACGGTTTGAGGTGGGAGGTGGCTGGACGATAAAGTGGCAGCCACAAAGGTTGGATCGCCCGGCCGCGGCCGTGCGATGCCCTCTGTCGAAAACTGCCCGGACCTGTCGGACCCCCCCGACCCCCGGGCCGCCATCAATCCGGTTTCGTGCTGATGATCGTCAGATCCTTGTCCAGCTTCAGCTCGTATTCCCGGTTATCGGCCCCGCGCGCATCGTCGACTTCCCAGTAATTGTCGTCGTCCCACTCGATCTCGTCCCAGGCGGTATAGCCGGCGGCGCGCAGCACCTCTTCGATGGCGGCGCGTTCCTGCGCGTTGGCGGGGCGATCGTCGGCCCAGGCGGCAACGGGCGCGGCCATCATGGCCCCGGTCAGGGCAACAACCAAAAGCTTCATACTCATCTCCTTTTCCTTGCGACACGTCCGTTATCTAATCGCGCCGGGCGGGTTTTCAACGAAACCGGCCCGGTCCGGCCACAGAGCCGCCATATTCCTTTCAGAATCAACCGCTAAGCATTCCCCTGTTGTGGTGCGAGGTGTGTGAATGAGTATTCTCGTTATGACGATCACCGGCGGCGACGGCCTGTCATGGCTGTGCGCCCGGGCCGGGATCGGCTGTCCCCCGCTGCGGGATGCGATGCTGCCGCTTCTCGGATCGGTCCTGTTGCTGCTGCTTGTCGCGGCGGCTATCCGCGCCTGGTGCCGGTCGCACGCGCGGCATGGCGCGTCGGGGCTGTGGTTGCGCATTCATCGCGCCGCCGAACGCAGGGGCACGGCCGACCCCGCCTGTCGCCGCAGCCACGTGGAACAGGTCGCGCAGGGCGTCGCCGCGTGCCATACGGTCTTTGGCGAAACCGGCCTGCCGCGCGTGGTCGAGGCCGGGGACACCGCGCCGCTGATGCAGATCGCGGCGGTCGCCTCGGTCATCGGGCTGCCGATGGTGGCGGACCTGGCGAACCGCGCGCTCGGCCTGATCGAACGGCGGCAGGCGGGCCGGCCGGTCACGCCCGCGGTCAGGCTGCTCGAGGCCGAGTTCGCACAGATGGGCGGGCTGGCCTGTTTCGCCGATGCCGCGAACGCCCATATCCGGGCCGAGCTTGCCCGCGGCGCCGGGCGGCAGGGTGACGCGCTCACCCAAACGTGAGGCGCGGGCCACCGTCCCGCGTTATAGTCTGGGCGGAAAGGAGATCCCCCTGATGCGCCACGTCGTTCTTGCCCTTGCCCTAGCGGCCGCCACCCCGGCGGCCTCCGCGGATTTCGTCGCCCTGAACGGCCATCGCGTGAACGCGCTGCAGGGCGCCGCCACGTTCGAGGTGATCGGCCGCCCCGGGTCGGGCCCGCAGCAATATTTCTGCGCCGCCGCCGATTACGCCCGCCAGGTGCTGAACGCCCCGGCCAACAAGCGGCTGTCGATCCTGCGCGGCCGTGGCCCCAGCCAGACGCAGCCGGGCCGCCGGGCCGTGGCCTTCATTCTCGACGACGGCGCGGGCCGCCGCCCGGGGCAGGGGATGAATTTCGGCCTGTCGGTGACCGAGCCGGGTTTCAACGTGTCCGTCGGCATGGCGCGCAACAGCTTTTGCTACGACGACGATCCGCTCTGGCTGTACTGACGCGCGGACGGGGGCGACAAGGGGGCGATGCAGACCAGTTTCGAAATCACCACCGATGGCCCCGGCCTTTACGAATTCACCCGCGACGTGGCGGGTTGGGTGCGGGGCGAGGGGCTGCTGACGCTGATGATCCGGCACACGTCGGCCAGCCTGCTGATCCAGGAAAACGCCGATCCCGGGGTGCGCACCGACCTGCGCCATTTCTTCGACCGGCTGGTGCCCCCCGCGACCGACCCGTCGATGGCCTACCTGACCCATACATACGAGGGCCCCGACGACATGCCCGCCCATATCAAGGCGGCGCTGCTGCCGGTCAGCCTGCAGATCCCGGTGCGGGACGGGCGGATGCGGCTGGGCACCTGGCAGGGGATCTACCTGTTCGAACACCGCACCGCCCCGCATCGCCGGCAGGTGGCCGCGCATCTGGGCTAAGCGGGCGGTTTTGCTCTATGTTGCGGTCTCAATTCCCCTCTACCCAAACCCTAGAGGGTGGCCTATAGTACCTGTGGATAAGTGGGGGCACACCCACGATCCCGAGGCTGAGACAGAGAAATAAGGGGGACGGCGATGCGCTGCCCGTTTTGCGGAAATATCGACACGCAGGTCAAGGATTCACGGCCCGCGGAGGATCACGTTTCGATCCGGCGGCGGCGGTTCTGCCCGGCCTGCGGCGGGCGGTTCACCACCTATGAACGGGTGCAGCTGCGCGACCTTGTGGTCATCAAGTCGAACGGCCGGCGCGAGGATTTCGACCGTGACAAGCTGGAACGCTCGATCCGCATCGCCCTGCAGAAACGCCCGGTCGAGCCCGAGCGCATCGACCAGATGATCTCGGGCATCGTGCGGCGGCTGGAAAGCCTGGGCGAAACCGACATCCCGTCCAAGACCATCGGTGAAATCGTGATGGAGACGCTGGCCCGGATCGACACCGTCGCCTATGTGCGTTTCGCCAGCGTTTACAAGAACTTCCAGGCCGCGGACGATTTCGACAAATTCGTATCGGAACTCCGCCCGGACGTGGCCCCGGAAGAGTGACCGAAGCCCTCGACGCCCGGTACATGGCGCTGGCGCTGGCGCTGGGGCGGCGCGGGCAGGGCAATGCCTGGCCGAACCCGGCGGTGGGCTGTGTCATCGTGCAGGGGAACCGGATCGTCGGGCGCGGCTGGACCGCGCCGGGCGGGCGCCCCCATGCCGAGCCGCAGGCGCTGGCGCAGGCGGGCGCACTGGCGCGTGGCGCCACGGCCTATGTCACGCTGGAACCCTGTTCCCATCACGGGCAGACCCCGCCCTGCGCCGAAACGCTGATCGCGGCGGGCGTGGCGCGTGTCGTGGTGGCGGTCGAGGATAACGACCCCCGCGTCGCGGGGCGCGGGCTGCGGATGCTGCGCGATGCCGGCATCGCGGTCGATACCGGCGTTCTGGCCGATCGGGCGGCGCAGGATCTGGGCGGCTTCCGCCTGACCCGCGCCGAGGGACGGCCATGGGTGACGCTGAAACTCGCCAGCAGCTTCGACGGGCGGATCGCCACGGCCACCGGCGAAAGCCAGTGGATCACCGGGCCGGGCGCGCGCCGTGTCGTCCACGCGATGCGGCTGGGCCATGACGCGGTGATGGTGGGGGCGGGCACGGCGCGCGCCGACGATCCGTCGCTGACCGTGCGCGACATGGGCGCCGCGCGCCAGCCGGTGCGCGTGGTGGTGTCGCGCAGGCTGGATTTGCCGCTGGGCTCGACGCTGGCACGTACGGCGGGCGAGGTGCCGCTGTGGCTGTGCCACGGCCCCGACGCCGATGCACCGCTGGCCGAGGCGTGGGACGGCATCGGCGCGAAACGGCTGGAATGCGCGCTGGCGGGCGGGCAGCTCGATCCCGCCTCGGTGCTGCGGGCATTGGCCGATGCCGGGCTGACGCGGGTGTTCTGCGAAGGTGGCGGCGCACTGGCGGCTTCGCTCTTGTCCGCCGGGCTGGTGGACGAGCTGGTGGGCTTTACCGCAGGCGCGGTGATCGGGGCCGAGGGCCGCCCCGCCGTTGGCGTCATGGGGCTGGAGCGGCTGGCCGGCGCGCCGCGCTTTGCGCTGGTCGAAACGCGCGCGGTGGAGGGCGACGTGCTGCACCGCTGGCAGCGGGTTGCGGCGGGGTAGGTCCGCTCAGATCGCCGATTTCAGCTTTCTCAGGCGGAGCGCCAGAACGATCATCACCACGCCGATCAGCAGGGCGAAGACCCCGATCAGCCAGGCGATGCTCAGCAGCCCCGCCGCCGGAACCAGCGCCAGCAGGACGCCCCAGATCACCAGCAGGACGCCGCTCAGGGCCAAGGCCCATTCGCCCTCGATCTCGTGCCTCAGCCGGATCGCGGCGACGATGCGGAAGATGCCCGCGAGCACGCCCCAGATCGCCATCCAGATCACGAAGGCCACGGCCATCGCCTCGGGCCAGAACAGGGCCATCAGGCCGATCAGGATCGAGAGCAGCCCGTCGAGCGCCCAGGCCCACCAGCGGTCGTCCGAGGATTTGCGCTGAAACGCGACGATGGTGGCCATCACCCCGTCAAAAAGTGCATAGGCGCCGAAGATCAGCAGCAATGCGTAAACCGTCAGGCCGGGCCAGATCAGCGCCATCAGCCCGAAAAGGATCGCGGCGATCCCGCGCAGAAGCGGCACCCACCAGTTGTCGGTCATGACGCGCAGTAGATTTTCCATTGCTCTCTCCGGTTTTCAGGGAACATGCCAGTGCGGGTATGGTAGCGAAAGAATATCTCTGTCCGGTGGGTGCCGGGCCGGGGGGCCGCGCGATCGCTGGCCGCTCGTGACATTTTTGCCGCATCGGGCGGGGGCGCCGGTTGAACGCTGCGTCCCGCCCGGAACAGCCGCGAAGCGGCCCGGGCATCGCACGGCCGCCCCCCGGCCGGGCGATTGGCTGCCGTCTGCACTCCGTTTCGAGGGAGGAAGTGGCTGCGCGATAAATTGCCATCCACAAGCGTCGGATCGCCCGACCGCGGCCGTGCGCTGCCCTTCTGTTGCGAGCTGCCCGAACGGCAGAAAGTCCACGCGCCCGGCGCAACACTATCGCCGCCACAGATGCGCCTGGCTGGCGAGCATCCCCTGAAGTTTCGACAGCAGCCGCAGCGGCACGCCCGGCGCGGGCAGGCGGCCGTCCTCCAGCCGGGTGGCGATCACCTCCACCGGGCAGGGTTGCCCCGTCACCGGATCGCGGTAGCGCGGATAGTCGATCAGCGCGGCGTGGACCAGCCCTTCCGGCGTCGGGCGCGCGCTGCGCCGTGGCAGGGCCGGGCCCAGGTGCCGCGTCAGCCCCCAGCCCGCGTAGAACGGCGCGCCCAGCGTCACCACCTTCACCCCGCGCAGCAACGCCTCGAACCCCAGAAGCGATGTCATGGTCCAGACCTCGTCCACATGCGGCAGGATGGCCGCCGGATCGCTCAGGTCCAGCACCCGGTCGGCCAGCCCCACCAGGTCGACCGGCGCGATATTGCCCTTGCGCAACCCCGCCTCGACATCCGGGTGCGGCTTGTAAAGGATCACCGCGTCGGGGTTCGCCGCGCGCGCGGCCTGCAGCAACGCGCGGTTGGTCGCAACCGTGCCCGTGCCCGTGCGGATCGAGGCGTCGTCCTCGACCTGGCCGGGCACGAGGATCAGCCGCCCCTCGGGCAGGTCGGGATGCGCGCCCCCGAGGTTGTATTTCGACAGCCCGCCTTCGGTGATCCGCCGGATCAGCGCGCGGGCGCGGTCCGCCTGGTCGGGGTGCAGCTCGGCGCGGGTGGCGATCAGGCGTTCCAGCCGGCTTTCGCGGGTCGGGTCGTAATAGATGCCCAGATCGTCACAGACCAGCGACAGCGGCGGCACCAGCCTTGCGCCCAGCCCGCGTGAGCGCAGGAATCCGTCCTCGACCCGCACGGCGTCGTCCTCGGGGTCCGCCTGCGCAGCCCAGACCATGCGCCGGGCGCGCGATTTCGCGGCCAGACCGCGCGCTTTTGCCGGGGTGTCGGCGAAACGCACGCCCTTGGCCGCGCCGAAGAAGCCCTGGATCGCGCCGCGTTTCCACAGCCGCATCCCCTGCGCCACCCAGCCGTGGCGATCCTCGCGCCAGGCGCGGGCCTGCGCGTCGAGGATGTCGATCACCTGTTCCAGCGCGCACAGCCGGTCGTGGAACGGGTCGTACCAGACCGGGTAGAGCATCATCGCCCCGGCGAAAAGCTGCGCCCGTGTCAGGCTGCGGTTGCGCCGGGGGATGGTGTGCAGATCCTCGGTCAGGCCCCAGCCGGCATAGAAGGGGCGGCCGAAAACATGCGGGCGGTGGCCGGCCAGGATCGCTTCGAACCCCAGTTGCGACGACACGGTGTAGACCGCGATGGCGCCCTCCAGCAGGGCCCAGGGGCTGACCGGGTCGGTCAGCAGCGCGGTGCGGTCGTCCAGTTCGCCGGGCCCGAAATAACCGCCGCGATGACCGGCCATGGTTTCGGGATGCGTCTTGATCACGATACGCGCGCCGGGGTGGTCGTCGCGGGCGTGAAACAGCATTTCCCGAAAGGAATTGGCATCGGCCATGCCATGCGTGACCGAGGCATCGCTGCGCGTCTGGTCGATCACCAGCACATAGCCCGGATCGGGCAGGGGGGCTGTGGGGTCGGTGGCGGAATACTTGCTCAGATGCGCCTCTTGCAGCCGGGCGATGGCGCCGCGTGCGCGGGCCAGCAAGGCCGCGTCGTCCAGCGGTTCTTCGGCCAGTATCCGCTCCAGGTCCGAGCGCTGCGCCGGGTCGAAATGCATCCCGCCATGGTCGATCACCAGCCCCAGCGGCGGCTCGCCCGAGCGTCCCGGAAAGAGCGAGCGCAGGAACGCGTCCTCGACCCGCACCAGCGCGGCGCCGCTGGCCTGTGCCGCCGCCTCGCCGCGCCGGGCGTAGGGCGAATGCCCCCAGACCCCCACCAGGTCGTCGGGGCCGGGTTTGCCGATGGTCGGCCGGTAACCCGCCAGTTGCAGGATTCGCCGCACCCGGCGCTGGGTCAGAAACCCGGCGTTGAAATGGAAAAGCCGCCGGGGATCGTCCCCGGCGGCCCTGGGGGCATGGGCCTGCCCGTGCATGGTCCGGTCAGCCGCCGCTGCCGAGGTCACCCAGCGCATTGGCCGATGTGAGCGAGCCGGTCAGCGCCGAAATGGCCTTGTTCCACTGGTTGAACGGCGCCTCGGTGACGTAAAGCGTATCGTCGTCGCGGATCACGAAATCGCGCGCCATGAACATGCCGTTGGGCTGGGTCAGGTCCAGCACGTAGACCAGCCGCTGCGCGCCCTGCAGGTCGTTGCGGCCCAGCACGCGGTTGGCGATTTCGGCGGGTTCGTTGCGCATCACGAAAACCCCGGTGGGATCGGCGGCGGTGGCCCGCAGGCCGCCGACCTGCGCGATCGCCTCGATCGCGCTCAGCGTCTGGGTTTCGAAGGGCACGCGCGATTGGGTGCCGGTGGCGCCGAGCGCGGTGAAGGCGCGGGTATCCTCCTCGACCAGGATACGGTCGTCGGCGCGCAGGGCGATGTCGAAATCGGGGTATTTGTACAGATCCTGCAACCACACCTTCGAGCGCGTTCCGTTGCGGATCACGGTGATCTGGGCGATCTCGGGCTCGATGGTCACGCCGCCGGCGCGCGCCAGCATGGCCGACAGCGTGCGGGTGGGACGCTCGATGGCGTAAACGCCCTGTCCGCCCACTGCGCCCACGATGCTGACGGTCGAGCCGTCGCCGGCCAGGCGGCGCACCTCGACCTGCGGCTCGGGTGTCTGTTCCTCAAGCCGGGCGGTGATGACGCGGCGCAGCGCCTCGGGTGTGTTGCCCGCGGCGCGGATGCGGCCCGCATAGGGCACGAAGATGAAACCGGAGCCGTCGACCTGCACCTCTTCCAGCGCGGTGGCGTTGACGCCCTCGCCGGCCAGCAGCCCGTCATCGACGTTTTCCCAGATCGTCAGGCCCAGCGTGTCGCCGGGGCGGATCGTGTCGGACCCCAGCACGCCGGCATTCCTGAAATCGTCGGTAAAGCCCAGGGCGGGCACCACGGCGGTGGCGCGGGTGACACGGTCGTTCACCGACACCACGAAGGCGTCGCCTTCGCGCAGGACCGAGCCCGCGAATATCTCGCGCTTGTTCGGCCCGACCCGGGGCAACAATCCGCAGGACGACACAACAGATGCCACGACAACAAGGGCGACAAACCTCGCCCGGCGGGATGTTTGGGGTTTCACTGCTCGGTCTCCTCGACCCGTTATTTTTGTCTGCCTCGGTATTTTTCGGCAAGCCTATCCCATGCCTTGCAAAAAATCCAGCGCCGCGCATGTCGTGAGGCGCGGGGTGCGCGGTGTGTTGCAAGGCGGTCGCGCCGCGCCAATCGCACGTCATGCGTGTATTCGGCGGTCAGGTCACCACGCGAAGCTGCTGGCGCGGTGCGGCCGTGCCGGATTTCAGCGCGTCATACGGGTCTTCGGCGGCCAGCATCATGTCGACCACATGGCGCAAAAGCTGCCGCCGCCCGCGCGCCGAGTAGAACCCGCCGGGCACCTGGCTGGTTTCCAGAAGGTAGCGCCGGTAATCGCCATAGGCCTTGCGATCCGGGCGTTTCGGCTGGGCGAAGAACCGGTCCAGCGGTTGCGTGCAGACGAATTCCGGCTTGGCATAGACCGCCTTGCCAAAGACCTTGAGCGGGATGCCGCGCCACAGCACCTGCTGGGCGGCGGTAGAGTTCACCGTCACCGCCGAACGCGCCTCGTTCAGAAGCTCGGCCAGCTTGCCGCCGCGCACGTAATGCACGCGGCCGGCGACACCGGCCCCTGCCGCCAGCCGACGGATTTCGGCGCGCAGCGGCACCCGCCCGTCTTCGAGCGGGTGGGCCTTGATGACAAGGTGATGGTGGCCGGGCGCGCCCTCGGCGAAACCGCGGATCACAGGGTCGAGAAACTCGGTCATCGTGGAAAACGGCGAATGCATACGGAACGAGCTGTCATGTTCCAGTTGCAACAGCGCCAGGTGATAGGGAAAGCCGCCGTTGCGGATGCGCCGCGTGGCGATGCGCCGTTCCAGGCTGTGGGCGGGCATCAGCAGCAACCGGCGCAGGTAAAGCTGGAATTCCTTGGTCACCGGCAGCGCGCGATGGGGGCGGAAATTGCGATAGCCGCCGTTCCGAAACATCACGAACCAGTGGTAGAGCGCGCCGTAAAGGATGTGGTGGCGCATGTCGCCCCAATGGGCGGGGGGCACCGGCGTGTCCATGTCGGATTGCGCCAGCGCCTGGCGCATTGCCGCGACGCTCATCCCCATCAGCCGCGAATGCCCGTTCGATCCGTTGCGTTCGTAGGTGACCCAAAAGGGCCGCAGGTACCCTTCCTCGAAGACATGGACGGTCAGGCCGGATGCGCGGGCGCGGGCGATCGCCTCGGCATGGATAAAGCGGGTGTCGCCGTAGAGCACGATATCCGTCACCCGCTTTTCCGCCACCAGCGCGTCGAAGCGTGCGGGCCAGTCGGCGGCGTCGCCGCGATAGGGGATGTAGCTGCCGGCATCGAACCAGAACGCCCGGTCGCCCGCGTTGAAGCCCACGCGCCAGACCTCGGCCCCGGTCAGGCGCAGCATCTTGCCAAGGCGATGGAAAAACGGGCCGTGCGGCCCCTGCAGGAACAGGAACACCCGGCTGTCCGGCGCTGTTGCGGTCATTGTCGTTACCCGTACTCTTACACTCTCACACCTGCTGTCATAGCGCGGAGTTCCGGCAATAATAAGGCGAAATCGACAGCCGCTTGCCTTGGCCGCCGCGCGCGGCTAGGTCAGGGGCATCACCTTTGGGAGGCTGACCATGTTCACGGGCATCATCACCGATATCGGACGCATCGCAAGGCTGGAGCGGCGCGGCGACCTGCGGGCGCGGATCGAAACGCGCTATGACATGGCCCGTACCGACCTGGGCGCCTCGATCGCCTGCGACGGGGTGTGCCTGACGGTGGTCGAAAAGGGACCGGGCTGGTTCGACGTGGATATCAGCGCCGAAAGCGTGTCGAAAACCGCCATCGGCGACTGGGCCGAGGGGCGGCGGGTGAACCTGGAGCGCGCGCTCAAGGTGGGTGACGAACTGGGCGGGCATATCGTGTCGGGCCATGTGGACGGCGTGGCCGAACTGGTGGATATCCGCGACGAGGGCGACAGCACGCGCCTGACCTTCCGCGCGCCCGGGGCGCTGGCGCGGTTCATCGCGCCGAAAGGGTCGGTGGCGCTGAACGGCACCTCGCTGACGGTGAACGAGGTCGATGGCTGCGATTTCGGGGTGAATATCATCCCCCACACCAAGGAGGTCACGACCTGGGGCGATGTGGCCGTGGGCGACCGGATCAACCTGGAGATCGACACGCTGGCGCGCTATGTCGCGCGGCTGGCCGAATTTTCCTGACATCTGCCGACTATCGCCGCCGAGCGGCGGCGGGTTGAGGGGCGCTGCCCCTCAAACTCCCCGGAATATTTCCAGAGAGAGGAAACAGCGGGCCATCAGCAATTGGGGATGTTGACCGCCAGCCCGCCGAGCGAGGTTTCCTTGTATTTCTCGTGCATGTCGGCGCCGACCTGGCGCATGGTTTCGATGGCCGCGTCCAGCGGGACGAAATGCTGCCCGTCGCCGCGCAGCGCGAGCGAGGCGGCCGAGACCGCCTTGATCGCGCCCAGGCCGTTGCGTTCGATGCAGGGCACCTGCACCAGCCCTTTGACCGGGTCGCAGGTCATGCCGAGGTGGTGTTCCAGCGCGATTTCCGCCGCGTTTTCGATCTGTTCCGGTGTGCCGCCCAGCACGGCACAGAGCCCCGCCGCGGCCATCGCCGAGGCGCTGCCGACCTCGGCCTGGCACCCGGCCTCGGCGCCCGAGATCGAGGCGTTGTATTTCACCAAACCGCCGATGGCGGCGGCGGTCAGCAGGAATTCGTCCAGCCGCGCGGCGCTGGCGCCCGGCACGTGATCGAGCCAGTAGCGGATGACCGCGGGCACCACGCCCGCCGCGCCGTTGGTGGGGGCGGTGACGACCTGGCCGCCGGCGGCGTTTTCCTCGTTCACGGCCATGGCGTAGGTGCTCATCCAGTCGTTGATGACATGGGGCGCGGTCAGGTTCATGCCGCGTTCGGCCAGCAGCTTTTCGTGGATCGCCTTTGCCCGGCGGCGCACGTTCAGCCCGCCGGGCAGGGTGCCGTCATGGGCCAGCCCGCGCTCGATACAGTCGTTCATGACCTCCCAGATGCGGGCGATGCCGCGATCCAGCCGGTCGGCGCCGATGCGGCTGACCTCGTTGGCGCGCTTCATCTGCGCCACGGTCTTGCCCGAGCTGGCGGCCATGGCCAGCATCTCGGCCGCGGATTTGAACGGGTAGGGCACCGGCGGGCCGTCATCGGTATCCTTGCCGGCGGCCAGTTCCGCCCCGGTCATGACGAAGCCGCCGCCGATGGAGTAATAGGTTTCGCGCAGGATCACGTCGCCCTGCGCGTCGGTGGCCATCAGGATCATGCCGTTGGCATGGCCGGGCAGGGCGGGGCCGTAATCGAAGACCAGGTCGGTTTCGGGATCGAAATGCAACGGCCCGAGGCCCGGCGCCTCGATCCGGGCGGTGGCGCGAATCTGCGCCAGCGTGTCCTCGGCGGCATCCGCGTCGTAGCTGTCGGGCGAGAACCCCGCCAGCCCGAGGATGGTGGCGCGGTCGGTGGCATGGCCCACCCCGGTGAAGGCCAGGCTGCCATGCAGCGAGCCGCGCAGCCCGTGCGCGGTGAAGGGCGCGGCGCGCAGCGCGTCGAGGAACCGCGCCGCCGCCACCATCGGCCCCATCGTGTGCGACGAGGACGGGCCGACGCCCACCTTGAAGAGATCGAGAACCGACAGGAACATCGTCAGAGCCTTTCGCGCAGTCTGGCCGAGGATGGTGCAAGGACGGCGCCGGGGCCAGCGTGAAAGCGACGGATTGCCCCGCGCTACCGCCATCGTGCCGGGATTAACCGGGCGTTAGGAAAGATTTGAAACAAAGTGCGAACACTGCCGACTGCCGGAGATACCCGATGCGCTGGAACCTTTTTCTGCTGATCCTTCTGATCGGACAGGGGGCAATTGCCGTGACGGGCATCCCCCTTGCCGGGCCGGCGCCGGCGCAGCAGGTCGCGCTGCGATAGCGGGTGCCGCGCCGGGCGGGGCGCGCGACCCCGAAATTGCCCCTCGCCTGTGCCGGGCATCTCACCTATAAGGCCCCTGATCCAGATTCAGGGGGCCGCCATGACCGGAGAACTGTCACCCATCGACAAGGCCAAGTTCGTCGCCGCGAAACGCGCGGTGGATTTCGTCGAGGACGGGATGCGCGTGGGGCTGGGCACCGGCAGCACCGCGGCCTGGATGGTGCGCTGCCTGGGCGAGATGGTGCGCGAGGACGGGCTGAAGATCCGCGGCGTGCCCACATCGACGCGCACCGCGGCGCTGGCGCGCGAGATGGGCATCGAGGTCATCAGCCTGGACGAGGCGCGCTGGCTGGACCTGACGATCGACGGCGCCGACGAGTTCGACGGCGAGCTGAACCTGATCAAGGGCGGCGGCGGCGCGCTGCTGCAGGAAAAGATCGTCGCCACCGCCAGCGACCAGATGATCGTGATCGCCGATATCGGCAAGGAGGTCGAGACGCTGGGCGCCTTCCCGCTGCCGGTCGAGGTGATCCCCTTCGGCTGGCAGACCACCAGGGCACTGGTCGAGGAAATGCTGATCTCGATGGACGTGCTGGGGCGCAACGTGACGCTGCGGATGAACGGCGACGCGCCTTTCGTCACCGACGAGGGGAACCATATCCTCGATCTGCATCTCAACCGGATCGGCAATGCGCGGCAGTTGTCGATGGTGCTGAACCAGGTGCCGGGCGTTGTCGAGAACGGGCTGTTCATCGACATCTGCGACGTGGTGATCGTGGGCTATGGCGACGGGCGCGTGGAAACCCGCGACATCAACGAGGGCACGGTGCAGACCGACCGGCTGGATTTCGTCGAAAGCGAAAACCTGTTCGCCGACCTGGACGACTGATCGCAGGCCACGCCGCTTTTTCGGAACCGAACGGCGCTGAAAACGTTTCTCCTGTTTCGACTGGCAACAGGGAGAAACAGGACTCATGGAACATCGTGGAATAACCGCTGCAGGCGACCTGCCGGAAGACCCGGGCCGCCGTGGCTTTCTCGGGGCGTCCGGTCTTGGGCTTGCCGGGCGCGTGCTGGGGCTTGGCGTGCCGCTTCAGATGACCGCGACCCGCGCGTTGTCGCAGGGCGACGGGCTGGACGGCAAGGACAGGCTGGAGGTTCTGAACGACCGGCCGATCAATGCCCAGACGCCGGCGCATCTGCTGGATGGCCCGATCACGCCGACCAACAGGCATTTCGTGCGCAACAACGGGATCGTGCCCGACGATACCGCGGCCGAGGGCTGGACCCTGACGGTCGACGGGCTGGTGGATCAGCCGGTGGAGATGAGCATCGACGATCTGCGCGAGAATTTCGAGGTCGTGACGATGGCGCTGGCGCTGGAATGCGGCGGCAACGGGCGGGCGTTTTTCGATCCGCCGGCATCGGGCAACCAGTGGACCTATGGCGCGGTCGCGTGTTCGGAATGGACGGGGGTGCGCCTGCGTGACGTGCTCGAGGCGGCAGGCGTTCAGGATGGCGTGGTCTATACCGGCCATTACGGCGCCGACATGCACCTGTCGGGCGACCCGGACCGGTCGCCGTTGTCGCGGGGGCTGCCGATCGAGAAGGCGATGACCGACAACGTGCTTATCGCGTTCGAGATGAACGGCGAAGCGCTGCACCCGCTGAACGGCGCGCCGCTGCGGCTGGTGGTGCCGGGCTGGCCGGGCTCGTGTTCGCAGAAATGGCTGACGCGGATCGAACTGCTGGATCACAAGCATGACGGCACCAAGATGGAGGCGCCGTCCTACAGCGTGCCGCGCTACCCGGTCGCGCCGGGAACCGAGGTGCCGCTGGAGGATTTCGAGACCATCCACGCGATGCCGGTGAAATCGCTGATCACCCACCCGCAGGACGGTGCCGATGTCGGCACCGAGTTCGAGGTGCGCGGTCATGCCTGGGCCGGCGACCGCACCGTGCAGCGGATGGAGGTGTCGTCGGATTACGGCGAAAGCTGGCAGCAGGCCGAGCTGGACGAACCGCTGAACGACGGTGCCTGGCAGAACTGGCGCACGACCGTCACCGTGCCGCAGGCCGGTTATTACGAGATCTGGGCGCGGGCGACCGACAGCGAAGGGGTCATGCAGCCCTTTGCGATCGGGTGGAACCCCAAGGGGTATCTCAACAACTCGTTCCACAAGGTGGCGTTGCAGGCGGGGTCGGCGTGATCGGCATGGGCTGGAAAGGACGGCTCGCGGTGGCGGCGCTGGCCGCCGCCCTGCCATGGATAGCCTCCGCACAGGACGAGGGCGCGCATGACGACACCGCGGCGGATGTCGGGGATGTCGGCGCGCTCTACCCGGCGGAAGGCGCCGACGTGACCTATGCCTATTGCGCAAGCTGCCATTCCGAGATGCTGGTGGCGCAGCAGGGGCAGACCCGCAAGGGCTGGGAGGACCTGTTTCAGTGGATGGTCGAAAAGCAGGGGATGGCGCCGATCCCCGAAGAGGACCGCGAGATCATCCTCGATTACCTGTCCGAACACTACAATACCGACCGGCCGCATTTCCCGCGCTGAGCGCCGGATGTGACCGGCCGGCCCGGGCGGGTTGCGGCGCCAAGTTTACCCGCCTCCTCTCTGGTCATCGGCCTTGCCTTGTGAAATACCCGTTCCCGGTGCAATCGAGGGATGGCAGATGAGTTTCGACTACGATCTATTCGTCATCGGCGGCGGCTCGGGCGGGGTGCGCGCCGCGCGGGTGGCGGCACAGGCCGGGGCAAAGGTCGCGCTGGCCGAAGAGGACCGGTATGGCGGCACCTGCGTGCAGCGTGGGTGTGTGCCCAAGAAGCTGATGGTCTTTGCCAGCGAATATCCCGGCCATGTCGAGGATGCCAAGGCCTATGGCTGGGATGCGCAGATCGGCGACTTCTGCTGGGATGCGTTCCGCTCGAAGCTGCATGCCGAGCTGGACCGGCTTGAAGGCGTTTATCGCAACATCCTTGGCAATAACGGCGTGGAAACCTTCGACGCGCGGGCAAGGCTGGCCGATGCGCACACGGTCGAGCTGTCCGATGGCAGCCGGAAGACGGCAAAGCATATCCTGCTGGCGATGGGCGGCTGGCCGGTGCTGCCCGAGATAAAGGGCGCCGACCTGGGCATCACCTCGAACGAGGTGTTTCACCTCGACGAACTGCCCGAGACCATGCTGATCCTCGGCGGCGGCTATATCGCCTGCGAATTCGCCTGCATCCTGAACGGGCTGGGCGTGAAGGTGACGCAATATTATCGCGGTGCGCAGATCCTGCGCGGTTTCGACGAGGAAGCGCGCGGTCTTGTGGCCGAGGAAATGCAGCAGAACGGTATCGACCTGCACCTGGGCACCAACATCCTCGAGATGGCCGAGGATGGCGGCAAGATCCGGGTCAAGGCCACCAACGGCACCGAGCGTCATTTCGACAAGGTGATGTTCGCCACCGGGCGCCGCCCCAACACCGCCGGCATGGGGCTGGAGGATCTTGGCGTTAAGCTGGGCCGCAACGGCGAGGTGCTGGTGGACGAATACAGCCAGACCAGCATCCCCTCAATCTATGCGGTTGGGGACGTGACCGACCGGATGAACCTGACGCCGGTGGCGATCCGCGAGGGCATGGCCTTTGTCGAGACCGTGTTCAACGGTAACCCGACGCCGGTGGATCACGCGCTGGTCCCGACCGCGATCTTTACCCAGCCCGAGATGGGCACCGTGGGGCTGAGCGAGGAAGAGGCGCGCGATCAAGGGCCGATCGAGGTCTATGCCACCTCGTTCAAACCGATGCGCGAATCCTTTGCCGGGCGGGCGCAGCGCGTGCTGATGAAGCTGGTGGTCTGCGCCGATACGCGGCGCGTTCTGGGCTGCCATATCGTTGCACCCGGCGCGGGGGAAATGATCCAGCTGGCCGGGATCGCGGTCAGGATGGGCGCCACCAAGGAGGATTTCGACCGCACCGTGGCGGTGCACCCGACCATGTCCGAGGAAATCGTCACCATGCGCGAGCCGGTCCGAACCGCTTGAAATCCGGCGCGGACTGCACAGGTTATGAGCAACAGTAAAGAATACCACCACAAAGGGGAACTCAGGTAGATGGCTGGACATTCTGGCGGCCCATGGGGCGGCGGCGGAAACAGGGGCGGCGGCGATGATGGCCGCCGCGGGCAGAACGGGGGTGGCGGACGCCGCCCCGAAGACGGTGGGCCCCAGATCCCCGAAATCGACGAGCTGATGAAGAAAGGCCAGGAACAGCTGCGCGTGCTGATGGGCGGGCGCGGCGGTGGCGGCGACGGCTCGGGCGGCGGGCAGGGCGGGCCGAATTTCGGCCGCGGCACCTGGGTGATCGGCGGGCTGGCCGCCGTGGCGCTCTGGGCGTTTTCCAGCTTTTACACCGTCAAACCCGAGGAACAGTCGGTGGAGCTGTTCCTGGGTGCCTATTCCTCGATCGGCAATCCGGGTCTGAATTTCGCACCCTGGCCGCTGGTCACCTACGAGGTGGTCAACGTCACCTCGGAGCGGACCGAGAATATCGGCCTGCGCCGTGGCAACAACAATGACGGGCTGATGCTGACCACCGACGCCAATATCGTGGACATCGATTTCCAGGTGGTGTGGAACATCAGCGATCCGGCCAAGCTGCTGTTCAACATCCGCGACCCGCAGCTGACCGTTCAGGCGGTGTCGGAATCGGTCATGCGCGAGATCATCGCCGCCACCAACCTGGCGCCGATCCTGAACCGCGACCGGGGCCTGATCGCCGATACCGCGCTGCAGAACATCCAGGAGACGCTGGACGAATACGAAAGCGGCATCAACATCGTGCGGGTGAACCTCGACAAGGCCGACCCGCCCTCGGCGGTGATCGACGCCTTCCGCGAGGTGCAGGCCGCCGAGCAGGAACGTGACAGGCTGCAGCGTCAGGCCGACGCCTATGCCAACCGGGTGCTGGCCGAGGCGCGCGGTCAAAGCGCGCAGATCCTCGAAGAGGCCGAGGGCTATCGCGCCCGCGTCGTCAACGAGGCCATCGGTGAGGCCAGCCGCTTCGTCGCCGTGGCGCAGGAATTCAACGCCGCGCCCGAAGTGACGCAGCGCCGCCTGTACCTTGAGGCGATGGAGCGCACGCTGGGCAGTGTCGACAAGATCCTGCTCGACAACGAAACCGGCGAGGGCGGCAGCGGCGTCGTGCCCTACCTGCCGCTGAACGAGCTGCGTCGCGGCAACACCACCGGAGGGTCGAACTGATGCGCAAATCCGCTTTCATTCTTCCGGCGATCGTGGTGCTGATCGCCGTCGCCTTTTCGTCGCTGTTCATCGTGGACGAGCGTGAAAAGGCGCTTGTCCTGCAATTCGGCCAGATCAAGCAGGTGCGGGAATCCCCCGGCCTCGGCTTCAAGATCCCGCTGATCCAGGAGGTCGTGAAATACGACGACCGCATCCTGTCGCTCGATACCGACACGATCGAGGTGACGCCCTCGGACGACCGCCGGCTGGTGGTCGACGCCTTCGCGCGCTATCGCATCCGCGATGTCGTGCAGTTCCGGCAGGCCGTGGGCGTGGGTGGCATCCGCGCCGCCGAGGACCGGCTGTCGTCGATCCTGAACGCGCAGATCCGTGAGGTTCTGGGCGCCGACCAGGTGACGTCGGACACGATCCTGTCGGACCAGCGCCGCGACCTGGCCGTGCGTATCCGCGCGCAGGCCCGCGCGGCCGCCGAAAGCCTGGGGCTCGAGGTGGTGGACGTGCGGCTGAAGCAGACCAACCTGCCGCAGCAGAACCTCGAGGCGACATTCGCCCGGATGCGTGCCGAGCGTGAACGCGAGGCCGCCGACGAGATTGCCCGCGGTAACGAGGCCGCGCAGCGCGTGCGCGCCGCCGCCGACCGGACCGTGGTGGAAACCGTCAGCCAGGCAGAACGCGAGGCCGAGATACGCCGCGGTGAGGCCGATGCCGAACGCAACCGGATCTTCGCGCAGGCCTTTGGCGGGAACCCCGAGTTCTTCAAGTTCTACCGCTCGCTGTCCGCGTTCGAACGCAGCCTGAACAGCGCGACCTCGACCGTCGTCCTGACGCCGGGCAGCGATTTCATCTCGGCGATGTTCGACGCGGTGCGCGCCGACGGCCTGCTGGCCGAAGAGGCGGGCACGCTCAGCCCCGAGGAGCTGCGCGAGCTGGCACCGCAAAGCAAGGTGTCCGATGACCTGCCCGAAGAGGCGCGCGAGCAGATCGAGCGCAGCAACGAGGAAATCCAGCAGCGCAGCGCGCCGGACGAAGAAACGCAATGATCGAAACCGTGTTTCTGGCCCTCGGGCTGGTTCTGATCGTCGAGGGGCTGGCCTATGCGCTGGCCCCTTCGCTTGTCGAGCAGATGCTGGAAATGCTGCGGATGCTGCCCGAGGCGACACGGCGCCATGTCGGGCTGCTGGCGATCGCGCTGGGCGTGGTGCTGGTCTGGGTGGCCAGGGCGCTGGGCGCATAGGCGGGCTCACGCGGGCGTCACGGCCTGTCACGCGGGTTTGACGCCATGCGACAGCCCTTTGTGTTGCAACTTTGCCGCCCTACATGGAAAGTGATCGCAATGGAAACAGGTAACCCAGAGGAGATACTGGCGTGACCACGCAAGTCCTTTCACACAATCAACGCAGTTTCGCCGCGCCGCTCCGTGCCATGTGGCTGACGCTGCTGGCCGTGCTGCTGATGCTGGCGCAAGCCCTTGCAGCGCAGGCGCGGATACCCGAAAGCTTTGCCGACCTGGCCGACAAGGTCAGCCCGGCGGTGGTGAACATCACCACCTCGACCATGGTCGCCGCGCGCGGCGGGCCCAACCCGATCGTCCCCGAGGGCAGCCCGTTCGAGGATTTCTTTCGCGAGTTCCGGGATCGCCAGGGCGATGGCGACCGGCCGCGCCGGACCTCGGCGCTGGGCTCGGGCTTCGTGATCTCGGAGGACGGCTATATCGTCACGAACAATCACGTGATCGAAAGCGCCGACGAAATCCTGATCGAGTTCTTTCCCGGCGACGGCCAGCCGCCGACCGAACTGCCCGCCGAGGTGGTGGGCACCGATCCCAATACCGATATCGCGCTGCTGAAGGTCACCACCGACCAGCCGTTGAAATATGTCAGCTTCGGCAACAGCGACACGATGCGCGTGGGCGACTGGGTGATGGCGATGGGCAACCCGCTGGGGCAGGGCTTTTCGGTCTCGGCCGGGATCGTCTCGGCCCGCAACCGGGCGCTGCGTGGTTCATACGACGATTACATCCAGACCGACGCCGCGATCAACCGGGGCAACTCGGGCGGGCCGCTCTTCAACATGGAGGGCGAGGTGATCGGCGTGAACACCGCGATCCTCAGCCCCAATGGCGGCTCGATCGGGATCGGGTTCTCGATGGCGTCGAACGTGGTGACGCGGGTGGTGGACCAGTTGCAGCAATACGGCGAGACGCGCCGCGGCTGGCTGGGCGTGCGCATCCAGGACGTGACACCCGACATGGTCGACGCGATCGAGGGGCTGGACACCGCGCGCGGCGCGATGGTGACCGACGTGCCCGACGGGCCGGCAAAGGATGCGGGCATCCTGCAGGGCGACGTGATCCTGAGCTTCGACGGCACCGATGTCGAGGACACCCGCAGGCTGGTGCGCAAGGTCGGCAGCACCGAGATCGGCAAGACGGTGCGCGTGGTGGTGCTGCGCGACGGCCAGACCGAGACGCTGCGGGTGACGCTGGGCCGCCGCGAAGAGGCCGAGGGCGCCATGCCCGCCGCACAGCCGGCCGACCCCGAGGAACCCGCCAGGGTCGAGATGCTGGGCCTGACGCTGGCGCCGGTGACCGACGCGCTGCGCGACGAGCTGGACCTTGGCGCGCAGGTGTCGGGGCTGGTGGTGATGGACGTGGACGAAAGCACCGAGGCCTACGAAAAGGGCCTGCGCGCGGGCGACGTCATCACCGAGGCCGGGCAGGAAAAGCTGGAAAGCGTCAGCGACCTGCAGGACCGGGTGGATGCCGCGAAGGATGCCGGGCGCCGGTCGCTGCTGCTGCTGGTGCGCCGGGCAGGCGATCCGCGCTTCGTCGCCCTGTCGCTGGACGACTGAGCCGGACCACAAGGCCAATCGAAAGGGCGCCCCTTGCGGCGCCCTTTTTTCGTGATGTGCCGCTTGTCTGTCCAGTAGTATGTGATGTAATAACATTACATATAGAAGGAGGCCATCATGATACATCCCGACACCCGCTTGCCCGTCACCGTCCTTTCGGGGTTTCTCGGCGCGGGGAAAACCACGCTCTTGACCGATATCCTGAACAACCGCGCCGGGCTGCGCGTCGCGGTGATCGTCAACGACATGTCCGAGATCAATATCGACGCCGATCTCTTGCGGGCCGGCACGGAGCTGAGCCACACCGACGAAACCCTGGTCGAGATGTCGAACGGCTGCATCTGCTGCACCCTGCGCGAGGACCTGCTGACCGAGGTGCGCGCGCTGGCCGAGCAGGGCCGGTTCGACCACCTGCTGATCGAATCGAGCGGCATATCCGAGCCGCTGCCGGTGGCCACCACCTTCGAGTTCCGCGACGAGGCGGGGGACAGCCTGTCGGACGTGGCACGGCTGGATACGATGGTGACGGTGGTCGACGCGGCGAACCTGCTGGGCGATTTTGCCAGCCACGATTTCCTTGCCGACCGGGGCGAGGTCGCGGGCGAGGGCGACGAGCGCACGCTGGTGCACCTGCTGACCGACCAGATCGAGTTTGCCGACGTGGTGGTGCTGAACAAGGTCTCGGTGGCCGACCCGCACAAGCGCGACGCCGCGCGCAAGATCGTTCGCGCGCTCAACCCCGATGCGCGGCTGATCGAAACCGATTTCGGGCGGGTCGCGCCGTCGGATATCCTGGGCACCGGGCTGTTCGATTTCGACCGCGCGCACGATCACCCGATGTGGGCGAAAGAGCTTTACGGGTTCGCCGACCATATCCCCGAAACCGAGGAATACGGCGTCAGCCATTTCACCTATCGCGCGCGGGCGCCGTTCGATCCGGCGCGCATTTTCCGGGTGCTGAACGGCCCGCTGCCGGGGGTGATCCGCGCCAAGGGCCATTTCTGGATCGCCAGCCGCCCGGACTGGGTGGCCGGGTTCAGCCTGGCGGGCGCGCTCAGCTCGGTCGCGCCGCTGGGCACCTGGTGGGCCAGCGTTCCGCGCGACCGATGGCCCGATGCGCCGCAGGCGCGGGCCTACCTGACCCAGCACTGGGCCGAGCCCTGGGGCGACCGGCGGCAGGAACTGGTGTTCATCGGCGCGGGGCTGGACAAGGCGGCGATCACCGCGGCGCTGGACGATTGCCTGATGCCGGTGGACGAGGGCGGGCTGGACCCGGCCTGGGCCGATCTGCCCGATCCGTTTCCCGCCTGGCGCCGGCCAGCCGCATGAGCGGCAACCTCGGGCGGACCGGCCTGCGCCGCCGCGCCCGCGCCTGCGCCCCGATGCGGGAATTCGACCGGCTGCCCGGCCCGCTCCGGCGCTGGCTGGCGCAGGCGGCGCTGCCATGGAGCCCGCGATCGGCCCGGCGCATATACGAGCGTGAGCTGCGGCGCTGCGGCGATGCAGGCCGCGCCATCGCGCGATTGTCGCTGATCGAGGCGCAGACCCTTGCGGGCGCCGTGCCCGGCGCGGATCAGAACGGCCGCAGCCGGGGGCGGGTGGCCGACAGCGGCTTGCAATAGCTCTGCGCGCGCAGCCAGCGCGCCATTTCGTCCCGTTTGGCCGAGGACCGCATCGGCCCCCAGTCGGCGGCCACGCCGCGCCAGCGCCCCTCCTGCAGGGCGATGGCGCGGTCGCGCGGCACCGTCACCGCCATGATGCGCAGCGCACAGCTCAGGTTGGCGGGGCCGTGTTTCAGCGCCTCGCCGTTATGCGCCCGGCAGCCATAGCCGCGCGCGGTTGAGGGCAGGATCTGCAACAGCCCGAACCATTGCCCGCCGCCGCCCACCGCCGCCGGTTTCCACGTGCTTTCGTATTTGGCCAGTGCCGACAGAAACCCGACCCAGAACTGCGCGCGCCGGGCGGCGTCGGCATCGGTGTAGGCGGGGCACCAGTCGGCGATGTCGCGCGGCACCGTGCGGGTCAGCGCCGCGCCGTGCCCCCTGAGCGCCGAGAGCGCCGCCCGCGTCCAGATCGGCGAATCGCTCCGGTGCTCCCACCGGGTGCGGGGAAGATCGCCGTCGCGCGCGGGCGGGCGCGGCAGATCGCCGATCGGCTGGGCCAGCGCCATCACCGGGAAAAGCATCAGGAACAGAAGGCTTGAAAACCGCATGGCGGCGATCCTGCCCCGGCCGCGCGACCGGCGCAATATCGCCGGTTCTGCTTTCTGCCGCGCTTTTTCCAGCAAACTCCACGAGGGTGCCACGATTGCGCCCGAAACGCAGGCTTTCCTGCCTTCAGTCTTCGCCTCAGGATTGTCATGACCGACTCGCTCAGATTCCCCATTGCCCGCATCGGAACCCGCCTCAAGGCGTTGCCGAAAAAGCTGCCGGGACTGGGATATTGGGGAAAAACAAGCGATGAAAGCCTGGCCAGGCGTTATGCGCGGGGCCTGTCGATCCCGGTCCGCGACGACACCGTGGAGGAGAGCGAGGGCGCCCGGCTGCGCGCGCGCGGCTGCTTCATGGCGCGACAGGAGATGTGGGACGTCCTGGGCGCGGAAATCCGCCGACACGACCGCGCGCGCCACAGCACGCCGGGCGGCACCGCGCTGGCCGACCTGCTGAGCTATGGCGCGCGTTCGGACGTGGTGCTGCCGGTGGAAACGGCGTTGTCCGATCCCGGCCTGATGTCCGCCCATGCCCCGCGCGAGGGGATGGCCGCGTTCGAGGAGGTGCTGAAAGAGCATCCCGGCGATTACGGCGTCGCGCTGGTGGTGGCGCAGGCCCATGTCGATATCGGCTGGGCGTGGCGCGGGCAGGGCTGGATCTCGGAAGTGCCGGAAAAGCACTGGGAGGCGTTTCACACCCATTTCGACCGCGCGGGGGATATCCTCGACAGCTTCGACGCCTTTGCCGAGGACAGCCCGGCGCTGGCGGCGATGCGCTGCGCGCTGCTGGCCGCGACCCCGGCGCCCAAGACCCGCGTGGCCGACGATTACGAGGATCTGATCGACCTCGACCCCGGCAACCCGCGCCACATGCGCGGGCTTGGCAACCACCTGCTGCCGCGCTGGTTCGGCTCCTACGAACAGCTCGAGCTTGAGGCGCGGCGCAGCGCGGCGCGCACCGGCGATGTCTGGGGGGCGGGGGCCTATACCTGGGTCTATCTCGATGCGCTGTCGGTCGATCCCGGCGCCTTCCGGCATCTCGAGGTTCCGTTCTTCCTGGACGGGATGCGCGATATCCTGACCCGGCGGGGCGATCAGCATTACGCCAACCAGATGGCGGCGTTCTGCGCGGTGACGCTGCAGCAGCCGCGCTATGACCGGCCGGACATCGCCGCGGCGCTGCGCGATCTGCGCGGGGCGCTGGACTGGATCCTGCGCGATCACCTGACCGAGCTGCACCCGCTGGTCTGGGGCGTGGCCGCGAAGGGCACGCAGCATGGCGGCGGCTCGCTGCCCCGGGACGAGGTGGCGCGGCTGGGCCATGACTGCGCGCTGGCGCGGATCGGGCGGCATTTCGACGCCGAACTGCGCCGGGGCAAGCGGGTGGTGTTCGACCGCACCGGCCCGCACCTGGAGCCGGCGGACGGCTAGCCTTGGCCCTTGCCCCGGTCGCGGCGCTGTCCTAGAACCGCGGCGATCGTTGCAAACAAGGGGGCGCAACCCATGCTCGACCTGACTTACGAGACGCCGAAACCCAAGGTGATCGCCGGGGCCAAGCACGATTGGGAACTGGTGATCGGCATGGAGGTGCACGCGCAGGTCGCGTCGAACGCCAAGCTGTTTTCCGGCGCCTCGACCACCTTCGGGGCCGAACCCAATTCCAACGTGTCCTTCGTGGACGCAGCGATGCCGGGAATGCTGCCGGTGATCAACGAATTCTGCGTGGCGCAGGCGGTGCGCACCGGGCTGGGGCTGAAGGCCGCGATCAACCTGTGGTCGGCCTTCGACCGCAAGAACTACTTTTACCCCGACCTGCCGCAGGGCTACCAGATCAGCCAGCTTTACCATCCTATCGTGGGCGAGGGCGAGATACTGGTCGATATGGGCCCGGGCGTCGCGCGACTGGTGCGGATCGAACGCATCCACCTGGAACAGGACGCGGGCAAGTCTATCCACGACATGGACCCGAACATGTCCTTCGTGGACCTGAACCGCACCGGCGTCGCGCTGATGGAGATCGTCAGCCGCCCCGATATCCGCGGCCCGGAAGAGGCCGCCGCCTATGTCACCAAGCTGCGCCAGATCCTGCGCTATCTCGGCACCTGCGACGGCAACATGCAGAACGGCAACCTGCGCGCCGACGTGAACGTGTCGGTCTGCCGCCCGGGCGCTTACGAACGCTATCAGGACACACAGGATTTCAGCCATCTGGGCACGCGCTGCGAGATCAAGAACATGAACTCGATGCGGTTTATCCAGCAGGCCATCGACTACGAGGCCCGCCGCCAGATCGCGATCCTGGAAGCGGGCGGCGAGATCGTGCAGGAAACCCGGCTTTACGATCCCGACAAGGGCGAAACACGCTCGATGCGCTCCAAGGAAGAGGCGCATGATTACCGCTATTTCCCCGATCCCGACCTGCTGCCGCTGGAGATCGAGCAGGCATGGGTGGACGAGATCGCGGCCAGCCTGCCGGAACTGCCGGATGCGAAAAAGGCGCGGTTCGTCACCGAACTGGGGCTGAGCGAATACGACGCGGGCGTGCTGACCGCCGAGGTTGCCAATGCCGATTACTTCGAAAAGGTGGCCGGGGGCCGCGATGGCAAGATGGCGGCCAACTGGGTCATCAACGAGCTGTTCGGCCGGCTGAAAAAGGACGACGCCGACATCACCGCCAGCCCGGTTTCGCCCGCGCAACTGGGCGGCATCATCGACCTGATCGCCAGGGGCGATATCTCGGGCAAGATCGCCAAGGACCTGTTCGAGATCGTCTATACCGAGGGCGGCGACCCGGCGGAAATCGTCGAGACACGCGGCATGAAACAGGTGACCGACACCGGCGCCATCGAGGCGGCGGTCGACCAGATCATCGCCGAGAACCCCGCGCAGGTCGAAAAGGCGCAGGCCAACCCGAAACTGGCGGGCTGGTTCGTGGGGCAGGTGATGAAGGCCACCGGCGGCAAGGCCAACCCCAAGGCCGTGAACGACATCGTCCAGCAGAAACTGGGGCTGTGACCGCCTGACAGGATCAGAACAGGCTGCCCTGTCCGGGCGGCTTGTCCTTCGGTTTCGGCGCGGGCCTGGCGGGTTTGCCGCCGCCCGCTGTCATGCGCCCATCGGCGAATTCGATTTCCAGCACCTGCGCGGTTTGCGCGGCCTTGGCGGTCGTCACCACCGCCCCGTCGCCGCGCACCACCGCATAACCACGCCCCAGCGTCGCCTTGTAGCCCAGCGTTTCGCGCAGCCGGTCCAGCGCGTCGATCTGCTTGCGCCAGTCGTCGGTCTGCGCCTGCCCGGCCTTGGACAGGCGGCGCGACAGGTCGGCCAGCCGGTCGCGTTGCAGCGCGGCGTTGCGCCGGATCGGCGCGATGCTCAGCCGGTCGGTGCGCCGCCCCAGCGCCTCGCGCTTGCGCTCGACCGCGGCGGACAGCCCGCCGGCCAGACGTGGGGCACTGGCGGCAAGGCGGCGCTGTTGTTCGGCCAGTTGCCGCGACAAAAGCGACGGGCGCAGGCTGCCCGATACCTCGGACAATTGCACGCGGCGGCGCTGCACCATGCCGGTCAGCGCCAGCGGCAGCCTGTCGGCGGCGCGGTCGAGCCGCTGGCGCGGGCCGTCCAGCAACGTGTCGGGCTGGGGCAGGGCGCGCGACAGGTCGCGCAGGCGCTGGCCGCGCAGCCCGACCGCCTGCGTCAGCGCGCGCGACAGCCGCGCGCCCTGGTTGTCGGCCCAGGCCAGCAGTTCCAGCCGCACCGGCACCGCCAGTTCCGCCGCCGCCGTGGGTGTCGGCGCGCGCTTGTCGGACACATAGTCGATCAGCGTGGTGTCGGTTTCGTGCCCCACGGCGGAAATCAGCGGGATATCCGAGGCCGCCGCCGCGCGGGCCACGATTTCCTCGTTGAAGCCCCACAGATCCTCGATGCTGCCGCCGCCGCGTGCCACGATCAGCAGGTCGGGCTGGGGCAGCGCGCCGCCCGGCGTCAGCGCGTTGAACCCGGCGATCGCGCGGGCGACCTCGGGGGCGCAGCGCTCGCCCTGCACGGCCACGGGCCAGATCAGCACCTTGCGCGGAAAGCGGTCGCGCAGCCGGTGCAGGATGTCGCGGATCACCGCCCCCGAGGGCGAGGTGACGACGCCGATGATCTCGGGCAGGTAGGGTAGCGGTTTCTTGCGCTCCGGCGCGAACAGCCCCTCGGCCTCGAGCGCCTTCTTGCGCTTTTCCAGCATCGCCATCAGCGCGCCCATGCCGGCGGGCTTGATATCCTCGATCACGATCTGATAGCGCGACTGCCCGCCGAAGGTGGTCATGCGGCCGGTGGCCACCACCTCCATCCCTTCCTCGGGCTGGACCGACAGGCGCGCGGCGACGCCCTTCCAGATCACGCCGTTCAGAACCGATTTGTCGTCCTTCAGGTCAAGGTAGATATGGCCGGATCGCGGGCGGCTGACGCGGCCCACCTCGCCACGGATGCGGACATGGGCGAACTCGCCCTCGATCACGCGCTTGATCGCGTTCGAAATCTCGGTGACCGAGAATTCGGGCTCGTTCATGCCGGGAAGGGGGTCGTCGATCAGGTCGGACATCTCGCCTCGCTTGCCTCTGCCTTCGGGCCAGCTTAGAACGCCGCGCAGACAAGGCCAAGACGGAGAGCGCCATGAATATCCTGATCCTCGGTGGCGGTGGCCGCGAACACGCCCTGGCCTGGGCCGTGCTGCAGAACCCCAAATGCGACCGGCTGGTGGTCGCACCGGGCAATGCCGGGATCGCGAAGATGGCGGAATGCGCCAGCCTCGATATCGAGGACGGCGCCGAGGTGGTGAATTTCTGCGAGGCCGAGGCAATCGATTTCGTCATCGTCGGCCCCGAGGCGCCGCTGGCCGCGGGCGTGGCCGACCGGTTGCGCGATGCCGGGCTGCTGGTTTTCGGCCCCTCGAAAGAGGCGGCGCGGCTGGAAGCCTCGAAAAGCTATACCAAGGAAATCTGCGATGCCGCCGGGGCGCCCACCGCCGGTTACGCGCATTTCACCGATGCCGGGGCGGCGCGCGATTACATCCGCCGGCAGGGCGCGCCCATCGTGGTCAAGGCCGACGGGCTGGCCGCGGGCAAGGGCGTGATCGTGGCCGAAACCGTGGATCAGGCGCTGGAAGCGGTCGACGACATGTTCGGCGGCGAATTCGGCGCGGCCGGCGCCGAGGTGGTGATCGAGGAATTCATGGAGGGCGAAGAGGCGTCCTATTTCATCCTGTGCGACGGCAGGAACGTGCTGCCCATCGGCACCGCGCAGGACCACAAGCGCGTGGGCGAGGGCGATACCGGCCCCAATACCGGCGGCATGGGCGCCTATTCGCCCGCGCCGGTGCTGACCGATGCCATCGCGCAAAAGGCGATGGATGAGATTATCAAGCCCACGGTCGCCGAAATGGCCCGGCGCGGCACGCCTTACCAGGGGGTGCTTTATGCCGGGCTGATGATCAAGGATGGCCAGCCGCGATTGGTGGAATACAACGTGCGCTTCGGCGACCCGGAATGCCAGGTGCTGATGATGCGGCTGGGCGCGCAGACGCTGGACCTGATGCAGGCCGCGGCCGAGGGGCGGCTGGATCAGGCCCGCGTGAACTGGGCCGACGATCACGCGATGACGGTGGTCATGGCGGCCAAGGGCTATCCCGGCACCTATGAGAAGGGCAGCGCCATTCGCGGGCTCAACGCCCTGCCGGAAACCAGCAGCCGCATCGTGTTCCATGCTGGCACGTCGGAAAAGGACGGGCAGATCGTGGCCAGCGGCGGGCGCGTCCTGAACGTGACGGCGCGCGGCGCGACCCTGCAGGAGGCCGCGACGCGGGTCTACGAGATGGTCGATGCAATCGACTGGCCCGAAGGATTCTGCCGCCGCGACATCGGCTGGCGCGCGTTGAAATAGAACGAAAAACAACCAAAGGGAGAGTTTTTTCAGAACTTTCCCGTTATTGGCCAAAGGTTTGGCGCGCGGCGATCCTGTTGCTACCCTCCGTGGCGGAGCGAGGGGTCGGGAGGCCCGGATGCAGGATGACACAATCGCATGTGCCGGGGCACGCCTGACCGGGCGCTACCTGTCGGGGCGTGACCGGGGCGGCGGGCTGTGGACGGTCGATCTCGGGCAGGTCACCGGCGCGGTCTATTCCGAACAGCGGGGATTGTCGCGGGTGCGCCTTGCGCTGCGGCTGCAAACCCCGGAGGGCTGGCGCGAGGTGGCCATCGAGGCGCCGCGCCAGCGCATGTCGCAGGCCCGCGACGTGCTGGAACATCGCGCGCTGGCTGCCCGGGTGGCCGAACTGCTGGCCGATCTGAGCCCCGGATTCCGCATCGCGTACCGCGTCGCCTTCGTGCCGGACAGGCTGTTGCGGCTGGTGGGGCTGGGGGTCGTGGCGGCGATGGCGATCCTGGGCTTTGCCCTGCCCGGTGCCATGCTGCCGCTTGGCGGGGCGGTGGTTTTCGCGGCGGCGGGGCTGGGCCTGCTGGCCTGGTACCGGGCGCGCAGGCGCGTCTCGGATGTCAGCGCGGCAGCCTTGCCCGGTATCCTGACCGCCATGGGCCGGCGCGAATAGGGCCGGTCAGTCGCAGCCAAGCGCCGCGTCAAGGCTGCCGGGGCCGGTATAGGGGCCGGTGGCGCGGCTTGCCAGCCGCCCGTTGCGATAGGTCGTGACCATGACGCGGTGCCAGTCGCCATCGGCCGTCACCATCTCGGGGCCCTGACCGCAGTCGCGGATGCCGCCGGGGATGAAATCCCACCCGATCCGGTGATTGCTCAGCCCGTCCAGATCGGCCAGGTGGGTCAGCCCGCCGTTTTCATAGCGCCAGACGCGCAGCCGCCGGGTCAGGTGCGGGCGGTCGATATAGGCGATCTCGATCCTGCCGTCGCCATCCAGATCGGCCGCACCGATGGGCGCGAGCCAGCGGTTCGGCTGCCCGATATGCGGCGTGGCGGCCAGCCTGGCGGGCGTGCCGTCGGCCCCCAGCCCGTAGATGGCCAGTTGCGCGCCCTGCGCCGGATCGGTTTCGATCACCACCACCTCGGGCCTGCCGTCGCCGGTCACGTCCCACAGGCGGGGGGCGATATCCTCGAAAACGCGGGTGCCTGGACGGAACCGGATTTCGTAACTGCGCCGGTCCGACAGCCGCAGCGTCATGCCGGAATATTCGATCCCGTCCCCCAGGATGCCGTGGGCGTAATGCGTGACCGGGCCGGTGAACCGCGCGCCGGTGATGTCGCGGGCAAGGGCCGGGCCTGACGCGATCAGGACGCAACACAGCCCCGCCCAGGCGGCGCGCATCGGTTCAGATCTGTTTTTCGGGCATGGTCACGACCAGGCCGTCCAGCGCATCGCTCACCTTGAGCTGGCAGGTCAGGCGCGAGCGTTCGGGATCGGGCTCGTAGGCGAAATCCAGCATGTCCTCTTCCATGTCGTCGCGGGGGGGCAGCTTGTCCACCCATTCGGGCGCGACATAGACATGGCAGGTCGAACAGGCGCAGGCGCCGCCGCAATCGGCCTCGATACCGGGGATGTTGTTGTCGCGGGCGCCTTCCATGACGGTCATGCCGTTGGGAACCTCGACGACGTGCTCGGTGCCGTTATGCTCGATATAGGTAATCCTGGCCATCTGGGTGCTCTCCCCTCGTGCGATTTCGCTGCCTTTCCTAGCCAAGCGATTCAGGGCGTGCCAGCCCATTCTGCCCGCCATGCGCTGCGGGCTTGCAAGAATCCGTGAATGTTCTAGTTATGTTCCCTGTGTCGTATCGCCCCGATAACCATCCCCCGCAGGACTGGCCGCGCCCGCCCAGGGCGCTGGTCGCCGCGCGGCTGCCCGAGCCGCCATCGGGTGCGCGGGTGACGGTGGCGGGGCTGGTCATCCTGCGCCAGCGTCCCGGCACCGCGAAGGGCGTGATCTTCCTGACGCTCGAGGATGAAACCGGCGTGGTCAACGTGATCGTCTGGCGCAAGATCTTCGAACGGTTCCGCCGCGCGGTGATTGCCGGGCGGCTGCTGCGGGTGACCGGGCAGCTGCAGCGCGAGGCGGGGGTGACCCATGTCATCGCCGACGGGATCGAGGATATCTCGGCGCTGCTCGACACGCTGCTCGATGGCGGGGCGGAGGCCGCGCTTTCTTTGCCGGGGGAAACCGGGTAACCTGCGCCAAAGCCCGGCGACAGAGGCGACGAGCAGATGTTCACGATGACCCGACCCGCCATCGCGGCGGCGCTTTTCCTGGCGCTCGGGGCCTGTCAGGCCCAGGCGCCCCTCGGTGCGGGCGAGCCCGGGGTCACGCGGCTGTTCCAGCCCGCCCCGCCGGGCGCGGCGCCGGGCACCTGCTGGGGCAAGACCGAAACCCCCGCGGTGATCGAAACGGTAACCGAACAGGTGCTGGTGCAGCCCGCCGAGGTGCTGGCCGACGGATCGGTCACCGCGCCGCCGGTCTATCGAACGGAAACCCGGCAGATGATCGTGGAGGAACGGCGCGAGACATGGTTCGAAACGCCTTGCGAGGATGTTCTGACGGTCGAGTTCGTGCAAAGCCTGCAACGCGCGCTGGCGGCGCGGGGGCTTTATGGCGGCCCGCTCACCGGCGAGATGGACGCCCGCACCCGCCATGCCGTGCGCCGGTTCCAGGCGCCGGGGGGGCTGGATTCGGGCATCCTGTCGCTGGACACGGCGCGCAGGCTGGGGCTGGTGGCGATCGAACGGCCCGCTGAGGCGGGGTGAGTCTGCCCGAAGGCCCGGTCAACATTTCAGGCTGAGCGCAACAGAGGGCATCGCAGGGCCGCGGTCGGGCGATCCGACATTTGTGGCTGGCATTTTATCGCGCCGCCACTTCCTCCCTCGAAGCGGAGTGCCTGCGGCAGCCAATCGCCCGGCCGGGGGGCGGCCGTGCGATGCCCGGGCCGCTTCGCGGCTGTTCCGGGCGGGGTGCATCGTTCAAACGGTGGTTTCGCGGCAACCGCCCTCAGCCCAGCAGCGAGAACGGATGGCGTTCGACCCGAACGCCCTGTGCCTGCAACGCCGCCTCGAACCGGTCATGCGGGGGCAGCACGTCATGGGGCAGGCGGATCTTGCGGCCATCCGTCAGCACCAGCGTGACGCGCATCGACAGATCGAGCCGGCGGTCGAAACGCACCTTTTCGATCAGCGCCAGCGGCACGCGGTCGGCCCCGAGGATGCCCTGCCAGTCAAGCGCCCGGTCGTCGAGGGTCAGGCGGCTTTCGGGGTTGCGCCAGACCTCCCACGCCAGCGGCAGGGTGAACAGCCACAGGAACAGCACGATCCAGACCGCCGCGTTCAGGGCCGCCAGCATCCCCAGCAGCACCGCCCAGACCAGCGCCAGCGCGACAAGGTTGCGGCGCGACCGGCCGGTGCGGCGAAAGGCAAGGCTCATCGCCCGCCCGCCGGGATCGCGCCGTTACCGAGGGGGCTGCCGGCCCTGCGCATGGTCCTTCTCCCTTTCGTTCAGCCCAGTATGCGGGTGACCATCTCGGTCGTGTCGCGCGACAGGTCCGGCGTGGCGAGGATACGCTCCAGCGCCGCCCTGGCATGGGCCTGCCGGGTGGCGTCATAGCGCGCCCATGTCTCGAACGCGGTGCACATGCGCGCGGTGGTCTGCGGGTTCACCGGATCGAGCGCCACAAGCTGGTCTGCCAGCAGCGCATAGCCCGCGCCCGAGGCATGGTGGAACCCCGCCGAATTGCCCGCCAGCGCGCCCAGGACCGAGCGGAAGCGGTTGGGGTTTCTGATCGTGAAATCAGGGTGTTGCGTCAGGTCTTTCGTGCGCGGTGCGGCATCCTGCGGGGCGGCGTTCTGGATCTGGATGGCGAACCATTTGTCGATCACCAGCCGGTCGTGTTTCCACTGGTCGTAGAACCGCGCCACCGCCGCATCGCCCTTGCCCGCCGAAATCAGCGCCGAAAGCGCGGCAAGCTGCTGGGTCATGTTGTCGGCGCCGTCGAACTGGCGCTGCGCCAGCGCGCCGCCATCCAGCCGGTTGATGATGCCAAGCGCGGCATTGGCCAGCCGCCGGGCGGCGGCCTGTTCGGCCGAGGGCCGGTAGGGATCGGTGACCTGGTACTGCGCGTAAAGCCGCGTCGCGGTGTCCTGAAACGCCTCGGCGCGGGCCTGTTTCAGGGTCTCGGTCGCCTCCCATATGGCCTGCGGATCGGGCACCGCGCCGGCGTCGTGGATCAGTTGCGCCAGCTCGTCCTGCGGCGGCAGGCCAAGCGCGAGGGCGCGGAAGGCCGGGTCTTGCGTGTCGTCGCGGATCAGCCGGTGCAGCGCATCGAGATAGGCGCTGTCGGGCGCGTCGCCCTGCCGGATCATGCGCAACAGCGTGTCCAGAACCAGGTCGCGCCCCGCCTGCCAGCGGTTGAACGGGTCGGTGTCGTTGGCCAGCAGGAAGGCGCGCGTGGCGTTGTCGGTCTTGTGTTCAAGGATCACCGGGGCCGAGAAATCGCGCAGGATCGACGGGGTGGGCCGCGATGCGAGCCCGTCGAAGGCAAAGCTCTGCTCGGCCTGCGTCATTTCCAGAACCGTGGTCGGCACCACCTCGTCGCCATTGGGGTTCAGCAGCCCCACGGCGATGGGAATGACCCGCGGATCCTTCTGCGGCTGGCCAGGGGTGGGGGGCGTTTCCTGTTTGAACGTAAGGGTATAGGTGCCGTTGCTGAAGTCGTCCGAGATACTCAGCCGGGGCGTGCCGGCCTGTTCGTACCAGCGTTTGAACTGGGTCAGGTCGCGGCCGGTGGCGTCCTCGAACACCTTGAGCCAGTCCTCGATCGTGGCGGCATCGCCATCGTGGCGCTGGAAATAAAGGTCCAGCGCCTTGTAATACTCGTCATGCCCGAACAGCGTCTTCAACATCCCGATCAGCTCGGCGCCCTTTTCATAGACGGTGGCGGTATAGAAATTGTTGATCTCGACAAAACTGTCGGGCCGCACCGGGTGCGCCAGCGGGCCGTTATCCTCGCGGAACTGGCGCCCGCGCAGCATGATCGCGTCCTCGATCCGCTTGACCGGCGCGCTGCGCATGTCGGCGGTGAACTGGGCATCGCGGAACACCGTCAGCCCCTCTTTCAGGCAAAGCTGGAACCAGTCGCGGCAGGTGATGCGGTTGCCGGTCCAGTTGTGGAAATACTCATGCGCGATGATCGCCTCGATCCGTTCGAAATTGGCGTCGGTGCTGGTTTCGGGGCTGGCCAGCACGCAGGACGAGTTGAAGATGTTCAGCCCCTTGTTCTCCATCGCGCCCATGTTGAAATCGTCCACCGCGACGATGTTGAACACGTCCAGATCGTATTCGCGGCCATAGGTTTCCTCGTCCCACGTCATCGACTTTTTCAGCGCCTCCATGCCGAAGGCGCATTTATCCTCGTCGCCGGGGCGGACCCAGATGTTCAGTTCGACCTCGCGGCCGGATTTCGTGGTGAAACGGTCGGGGTGGTTGACCAGATCGCCCGCCACCAACGCGAACAGGTAGGCGGGTTTGGGCCAGGGATCGTGCCATTCGGCCCAGCCATCGCCCCGCCCGGCGGGGTTGCCGTTCGACAGCATGATCTTTTCCCTGCCCTCGATACGCACGGTAAAGGGCGCCATCACGTCGGGACGGTCGGGGTAATAGGTGATCTTGCGAAACCCCTCGGCCTCGCACTGGGTGCAATACATGCCGTTCGACATGTAAAGCCCCTCCAGCGCGGTGTTGGCGGCGGGGGCGATCTCAACCTCGGCCTCCCAGGTAAAGGGGCGGTCGGGCACGGCGCAGGTCAGGCCCTGTGCGCTCAGCTCGGGCGTGACCTCCTGCCCGTCGATGGCGGCGCGGATCAGGGTCAGGTTCTCGCCATGCAGAAAGAACGTATCCGATTGCGACGCGGGGTTAGGTCTGAACTCTATTTTGCTGATAACGCGGGTTTTTTCCGGATCCAGCCGAAAGGTCAGCGTGACCGGGCCGACAAGGAAGGCCGGCGGCGTGTAATCGGCAAGATAGATGGTCTGGGGAGAGGCGTCTTTCATCGCGGGCGCTCCGATAGCGGAAATCACGGGGTTCGCCCGCGACGTTAGAGCGATGGCGGCGCGGCTTCAATGGTCGGGCTGCTGCGGGCGATCTGACGGAAAATTCGGAAACTGCGCCTTATTGTTCGGTTTTTCCTGAAAGACATGCGGAAAAATTGGTAAAAAAGTCTTACCACCTCTGTTGCCTATAGGAAACTTCTGCCCTAATCCTGAAAACCAACCGGTCAATGGAGGGGTTCATGACGGCACGGATCGACAAGCACGGCCTGCAGGTGGCCGAGGAACTGGCGGCATTCATCGACGACCGCGCGCTGCCCGGAACGGGCGTGACGGCCGATGCCTTCTGGAAGGGGCTGTCGGATATCGCGCATACGCAGGGGCCGAAGAACCGCGCGCTTTTGCAGAAACGCGAGGATTTGCAGGCCAAAATCGACGCCTGGCACCGCGAACGCAACGCCGCGCCGCACGATGCCGATGCCTATCGCGCCTTCCTGGAAGAGATCGGATACCTGGTGCCCGAGGGCGGCGATTTCGAGATCGACACCGCCAATACCGACCCCGAGATCGCACGCGTGCCCGGCCCGCAGCTGGTGGTGCCGATCACCAATGCGCGTTTCGCGCTGAACGCGGCGAATGCGCGCTGGGGCAGCCTTTACGATTGTTTCTATGGCACCGACGTGATGGGCACGCCGATCCCCACCGGCGGCTACGACAAGGGCCGCGGCGCGCGCGTGGTGGCCAAGGCAAGGGTATTCCTGGACGAGGCGTTTCCCATCGCCGGTGGCAGCCACGCCGACGCGCGGCGGTATCATGTCGAGGGCGGGCAGGTGCTGGTCGATGACATGCCGCTGGCCGATCCGGCGAAATTCGCGGGCTACCGGGGCCACCCCAAGGCGCCCGACGCGGTGCTGCTGGTCAATCACGGGCTGCATGTGGAACTGGTCTTCGACCGCACCCACCCGATCGGCAGCCGCGACCGGGCGGGCCTTGCCGATGTGCGGATGGAAAGCGCCATGTCTGCGATCATGGATTGCGAGGATTCGGTCGCCTGCGTCGATGCCGCTGACAAGGTGGGCGCCTATGGCAACTGGCTGGGGCTGATGAAAGGCGACCTTGAGGACAGCTTTGAAAAGGGCGGGTGCCGGATGACCCGCCGGCTGGCCGGCGACCGGACCTATACCGCGCCCGACGGCAAGGGCGAGGTCATGCTTAAGGGCCGCGCGCTGATGCTGGTGCGCAACGTGGGCCACCTGATGACCAACCCCGCGATCCTGACCCGCGACGGCGACGAGATATACGAGGGGCTGATGGACGCGATGGTGACCACGCTGATCGCCATGCACGACCTTGCCCGCGAGGGCGGCAATTCGGTCACCGGCTCGGTCTACGTGGTCAAGCCCAAGATGCACGGGCCCGAAGAGGTGGCTTTCGCCGTCGAAAGTTTCGACATGGTCGAGGACGCGCTGGGCCTGCCGCGCAACACCGTGAAGCTGGGCATCATGGACGAGGAGCGCCGCACCAGCGCGAATCTCAAGGAATGTATCCGCGCCGCGAAATCCCGCGTGTGCTTCATCAATACCGGATTTCTCGACCGTACCGGCGACGAAATCCACACCTCGATGGAGGCGGGGCCGTTCAGCCGCAAGGATTTCATCAAGCGCAAGCCGTGGATCGGCGCCTATGAAAACCTGAACGTGGATATCGGGCTGGAATGCGGGCTGCAGGGTCGCGCGCAGATCGGCAAGGGCATGTGGGCGAAACCCGACGCGATGGCCGAGATGCTGGACCAGAAGATCGAGCACCCCAGGGCCGGGGCCAACTGCGCCTGGGTGCCGTCGCCCACCGCCGCCACGCTGCACGCGCTGCATTACCACAAGGTCGATGTCTTCGCCGTGCAGGACGGGATCAGGGCCGGGGGCCGCCGCGCGCATCTGGATACGCTGCTGGATATCCCCGTCGCCAGCTACCGCAAATGGACCGACGCCCAGATCATGCGCGAGGTCGAGAACAACGCGCAGGGTATCCTTGGCTACGTGGTGCGCTGGATCGACCAAGGCATCGGCTGCTCCAAGGTGCCCGACATCAACGACGTGGGATTGATGGAGGATCGCGCGACCTGCCGCATCAGCTCGCAGCATATCGCCAACTGGCTGCATCACGGCGTGGTCAGCCGCGATCAGGCCATGGCCGCCATGCAAAAGATGGCCCGCGTGGTGGACGAGCAGAACGCCGGCGATCCGGCCTATCGCCCGATGGCGCCCGGTTTCGACGGGATCGCCTTTCAGGCGGCCTGCGACCTGGTGTTCGAAGGCAGGGTGCAGCCCTCGGGCTATACCGAGCCGGTGCTGCATCGCCGCCGGCTGGAGTTGAAAGCGGCGGTATAGGCGGGCAGGGTGGTTTCGGGGGGCGCTGCCCCCCGGACCCCCCGGAATATTTCCAGAGAGAGGAAGACAGATGGCCGGAATTTCCCTGCGCAAGGCGCGCACCATCATCCGCAAGGCGCTGGAACACGGCCGGGCCGAGGGGATGAAGCCGCTCAGCGCCGTCGTGCTGGACGATGGCGGCAATCCCATCGCGTTCGAGCGTGGCGACGGCGCCAGCCCGGGGCGGTATGGCATCGCGCATGGCAAGGCCTATGGCGCGGTGATGCTGGGCATGGGCGGACGTGCACAGCGCGACCGGGCCGAGGCGCAGGCCTATTTCATGGCCGCCGCCAACGGTGTCTATGGCGGCGCGGTGGTGCCGGTGCCGGGCGGCGTCATCCTGCGCGATGCGCGGGGCCGTATGCTGGGCGCGGTGGGCGTGACCGGCGACAGTTCGGAAAACGACGAGGCCGCGGCGCTGGCCGGTATCGCGGCGGCGGGCGGGCTGACGGCCGAACCCTGAGCGCCCGTTTTTCGGGCGTGCAGGGCGCATGTGCGCGGGCGCAGGCGTGCGGGGGGTGTTTTCCTGATCCCTTGCGCGTTATATCTGGGGCCCGAAGGCAACGAACAGGCCCAACATGACTCGTCCCGTCGTCGGTATTATCGGCAACTCGCATCTCATCAATGACAGCTACCCGACCCATGCGGGCGGCACCATGAACTCCGAGGCGGTGGCCTGCGTGTCCGGCTGCATCCCGATGATCGTGCCCGCCGATCCGCGTTTCATGTCGGTGGACGAGCTGATGGACTGCTGCGACGGCTTCCTGCTGACCGGCGGGCGGCCCAATGTCCACCCCGAGGAATACGGCCACGAGGCGACCGAGGCGCATGGCGAATTCGACCGTGCGCGCGACGCGATCACCCTGCCGCTGGTGCGCGCCTGCGTCGAGCGCGGGCAGCCGTTTTTCGGCATCTGCCGCGGCTTCCAGGAGGTGAACGTGGCGATGGGCGGCTCGCTGCATCCCGAGATTCGCGACATCCCCGGCCGCCTGAACCACCGGATGCCCCCCGATGGCACCATCGAAGAGAAATTCGCGCTGCGCCACAAGGTGAGTTTCACCGAGGATGGCGTGTTCCACCGTCTTCTGGGCGCAAGCGAGGTGATGACCAACACGCTGCACGGGCAGGGCATCCTGACACCGGGGCACCGTATCGTGATCGAGGGCCATGCCCCCGACGACACGCCCGAGGCGATCTATGTCAGGGATGCGCCGGGTTTCACCCTGTCGGTGCAGTGGCACCCGGAATGGGATGCCGCCAACGACCCGGTGTCGCGTCCGCTGTTCACCGCCTTCGGCGATGCCGTCAGGGCCTGGGCGCAGGCGCGCCGGCCGCAGATCCTGAAATCCGCCTGACAGTCGCGGCTTCCATGACCTGACGCAAGGCGCGCGCCGATCCGGCGTGGCAGGGCAGGCGCGTCTTTCGACCGGGAAAAGGAGGCCGTCATGGACATTCTGATCGCCTATGCCACGACCGAGGGCCAGACCGGAAAGATCGCCCGGTTCTGTGCCGACCGGCTTGCCGCGCAGGGGCACGAACCGCATCTGCTGCATGTCGAACATGGCGGCGAGGACATGCCCGATTGCGCCGCGGCGATCCTGGCCGCGTCGGTTCATATCGGCAAGTATCAGGCGGCGCTGGAAAGTTTCGCGTTGCGCCATGCGCCGCGACTGAACGCGCGGCCGACGCTGCTGCTGGCGGTGTCGCTGGCGGCGGCGGGCGAGGATGCCGACGAATGGCAGGATCTGGCCCGCATCGCCGAGGGGTTCCAGGCGCGCACCGGCTGGCGCGCGGGGCAGGTGGCACAGGTGGCGGGCGCGTTCCGGTTCAGCCAGTACGATTTCTTCCGCCGGCTGGCGATGCGCTGGATCGCCCACCAGAAGGGGCAGCAGGTCGATCCGCAGGGCGAGCGCGAATATACCGACTGGGCGGCACTGGGCGCGCTGGTCGACGAATTCGCCGCTCAGGCCGCCTGAAGGATGCGGCTTTCAAACCCCTTCAGGCAAAGCCGCGCGGTATCGCCATAGCTGCCGGGATTGCTGCGCAGGGCGGGGAACAGGGTAAACAGCTCTTCGCGCGCGGCGTCGCTGATCGCGCTCAGCCCCATTTCGCCGGGGTGGAAGGTCTCGGCCAGCGCGCCATCGGCAAAGACCAGTTCGTGCCGGTCCAGCAGGATGTGGAAATACTCGATCTCGCCGCATTCCGCCCGCGTGATCGTGGTGCCGTTGACCATGTGCTTGGCGCTCAGCAGCACCTCGGGGCTGTTGAAGTAAAGCGCCGCCACATGCGAGCGCAGCAGCATCCGGTGCTGAGGGGACACCAGCAGGTCGCGCGCATTGCCGACCGCGCCGGGGGCAAAGCGGATCGGCGCGAAATTGCCCCGGCCCGGCACCAGCCGCGATGCGGCCCAGCGGATCGGCCGGGGGCCGTTGTCGCGGGTCACGACCATGTCGCCCTCTTTCAGCCACTCGACCGGGCGCGGGCCCTGCGGCGTCAGGATGCGGGTGCCGCGGGCAAAGCAGATGATCACCTCTTCGAGGTTCGAGAAGTTGACGACCGTCCCGTCGTAAAGCGTCGCGGTGCCCGCCAGCGCGTCGGGGTCGGTCGAGCTGTAGGTGATGTCGTCCCAGTCCAGCAGGCCGCCAAAGTCGATCCGGTCGCCGCCCGGTTCGTCGCTTTCGCCACCGTCGATGGTGATCGTGCCGCCGCCCAGGTTGGATGGGTCCAGCACGAAAAGATCGTCGCCCGCGCCGCCATGGATCGTGTCGCCCTGGCCGACCAGTATGGTGTCGTTCCCGTGGCCGCCATAGACCAGGTCGGCACCGTCGCCGCCGTCGATGTAATCGTGGCCGTCGCCGATCACCAGGTCGCTTGTCGCCAGGTCTTCGGCGGTGCCGCCGGGTGGGGTGACGCGCGCCGACAGCTCTTCGCCGCCCGCGTTTTCCCAGTAGCGGACTTCGATCGTGTAGGCTGTGCCGGCTTCGAGCTGCACCTCGCCCCAGCGCGTCGTGGCGCTCTGGTGGTAGTCGTTGTTCAGGAACGGCCCGGTGCCGCCGCCCTGCGTGGTAAAGGTCAGCGGATTGCCCTGCGCGTCGAGGATGCGGATGGTCGATCCGTCGTCCGAGGTGGTTTCGAACCGATAGGTGCCATCGTCCGGCGCAAGCAGGGTCGAGGTATAGATCACCCCGAAATCGCTGGGATCGCCCTGTCCGGTGGCCGCCTGCCCGACGCTGGCCACATCCAGCGTGTCGGTGGTTCCGCTGCCGGCCAGCGTGCCGGTTTCGATGGCGAAGGCCTGGCCGTTGGATGAGTCGAAATCGCGGGTATAGACCTCGTAGGCCCAGCGCCCGCCCGATGCGGCGCCGTCGCCATGGATCACGTCGTCGCCCGCGCCGCCATACAGGCTGTCATTGCCCGCCCCGCCATCCAGCGTGTCCGCGCCGTCGCCGCCGAGGATCGAATCGTCGCCCTCTTCGCCATAAAGCAGGTCGGCCCCGCCGCGCCCGTCCAGGATGTCGTCGCCCGCGCCGCCGTAGAACTCGTTGGTCCAGTCGGCGCCTTCGCCGTCATAACCCGACAGCGTGTCGTCCCAGTCCGACCCGATGATGCCGTCGACACCCCCGAAGCCGGTGTCGCCCGTCGCGTCCCCGCCCGAGGCGGTGCCGGTGGCAAGGTCGATATTCACCCCGGCGGAGGAGGTCGAGTAATCGACGAAATCCATGCCCCCGCCGGCGGACAGGTCGTCGGCCCCGGCGCCACCGGCCAGGGTGTCGTTTCCCTCTCCGCCGATCAGCGTGTCGTTCCCGGCCCCGCCCGACAGGCTGTCGGCGCCGTCGCCGCCGTCGATCAGGTCGTCGTCGTCGCCGCCCTCCAGCGTGTCGTCGCCGCCCCGGCCATAGATCACGTCGTCGCCCGCGCCGCCCACGATCGAATCGCCCGCGCCGTCATCGACCTCGATGGCATAGTTGGCGTCGATCCGGTCGGCCGCCATCAGCGCCGCGTCGTTGGTCACCGCGTTCAGCGAAATCGACTGGATCGGCGCGCTGGTCAGCAGGATGTTGTCGGCGTTGTTCGACATTTCCGGCAGCAGAAACACCTCGCCGGTGGTGGTCTGCATGATCACCGCGTCGAAGATGCCCGAACTGCCGTCGGTGAAATACACGGTGGCGTCGTACACCTGCAAAGAGTCGACATTGTAGGTGACACCGTTGATCGTCAGGTTTTCCGGCGTGCCGTAATTGTCGTTATCCTCGATCGCGTCGTTGCCGCTGGTGTCGAATGTCTCCATCTCGGCCAGCGCGGCATAGAGCGGTTCGCTGGCCGAGCCGTAGCTGCCCACGAGATCGGAGGCATCCTCGGATGCGCTATTGGATTCGTTCGGGTCGATATCGGCGAATGTTCCCAGGCTGATCACGGTAAAGGTGTTGTCGACCGTGCCAGTGCCGCCGATATCGGTGCTGCCATCGGTGCCGCCGTCCAGCGTGTCGTTGCCGTCGCCGCCGATGATCGTATCGCTGCCCAGCCCGCCAAGGACCGAATCGTCGCCCGCCCCGGCATCGACCAGATCGTCGCCGCCACCGGCGTCGACCACGTCGTTCATCCCGTCCGCGCCGGTGCCAAGGCCGCTGTTGACCCGGTTGCCGTCGGAATCGACATAAGAGGCGTCAATCGTGTCGTCGCCCAGCGTTCCGTCGACCAGGTTCTCGGGCGCGACGTAGTCGGTGGAGTCGAATGCGATATCCCCGGCCTGGACGTTGGGGTTGCTGTCGTATGCCACCACCTCGTAGCTGCGCCCGGCGATCAGGGGCTGTTCCGAGATCAGGTAGTCACCCGCCGCGGCACCGTTTTCGACATCGAAGGCAGCGACTTCGAATTCCTCGCCGGTGACGGTGTCGCGCAGGGTCCAGACCGCCTCGGCATCGACATTGCTGCCGGTCGAGGTCGCGCCACCGATCGTCACGTTGGCGGTCGCGCTTTCGCCGCCGGCGTCGTCATCGTCCAGCGTCAGCCCCTGTATGCCGCTTTCGGGGTCGGAGATATCGGCGATCCCTTCGGGATGCGCCGGACCGTTCCAGGTAAAGGTGCTGGGACGCCATTGGGAACTGACCCGGGTCGGCAGATTCCCGATCGGGTTATAGTCGTAGAACCGTATCGTGTAGTTCGCCATGTCCTGCCCGTCTTGACGCGTCCTGCGTCAGGTTCTCTTGCCGGTCCTGCCCGTGGTCGCGCGGTTCTGCGCGTTTCGTCGGGCAAAGCACTATCGGCAGGCTGCGGCGGCGGTAGGTTGGAATTGTGAAAAAATTGAGGACAATCCCGAAAGATTGCCCCCTGATTGTTCCCGGCGCGTCTGTGCGGTTCGTGCCGCCCGTCAGAGCAGCAGGTCAAAGCTTTTCGACAGCGGCAATTCGCGTGCGCGGGTGCCGGTCAGGTCGAACAGCGCGTTGGCCAGTGCCGGGGCGGCGGGCGGCGTGCCCGGTTCGCCCGCGCCACCAAGACGCGGATTGTTTTCAAGCAGTTGCACCGAAAATCTGGGCGTGTTGTGCATCCGCAGCGCGTCGAAATCGGGAAAGTTCATCTGCTCGGCCTCGCCATCGGCAAAGGTGATTTCCTCGCTCACCGCCGCCGACAGGCCGTAGATGCAGCCGCCGATCATCTGCGCCTCTGTTATGCCGGGGTCCAGCACGGTGCCCAGATCCGCCGCGATCCAGACGCGGGATATGCGGATCGTGCCATCCTCGTCCACCACCTCGACCACCTGCGCGACGGGTGTGCCGAAGCTGTAGGAAAACGCCACGCCGCGCCCGGTATTGGCGGGTTTGGCATCGCCCCAGCCCGACATGTCGCGCACCGCCTCGAGCACGCCGGCGCCGGCGGGGTATTCGTCGCGCATCAGGTCCAGCCGGAACGCCAGCGGATCGGCGCCCGCTTCATGGGCCATCTCGTCCATGAAGCAATCCTGGAAGAAGGCGTTGAACGACGCGCCGACCGAGCGCCAGAACCCCACGGGCACATCCAGATCGGCCAGATAGCCGCGCACCCGGTGGTTGGGGATCGCGTAGGGCGCGTTGAACAGCCCGTCCACATGGCCCTTGTCCGGCCCGCCGGGCGCAAAGCCCAGCCACCGGTTCATCGCCTGTTGCGAGGTCGATTGCCCCGAAACCCGCGCATCCAGCAGCACCGCGCGGCCATCGCGCACCGCGCCGCGCATCCGGGCGATGGCGCCGGGGCGGTAGAAATCGTGGCGCATGTCCTCTTGGCGGCTCCAGGTCAGTTGCACGGGCGTGCCCGGCATCGCCACAGCGACCTGCGTGGCGTAGACCGAGAAATCCATCTCGCCCCGCCGGCCGAACCCGCCGCCGAGGAAGGGGGTGATCACCTCGACCTGCGCAGGGTCCAGCCCGGCGGCGCGGGCGCAATGGTCGCGGGTGAAGACCGGCGCCTGGTTGCCCGACCAGACGGTCAGCGTGTCGCCGGTGTAAAGCGCGGTGGCGTTCATCGGCTCCATCGTCGCGTGGGCAAGGTAAGGCACGGAATAATCGGCGGAAACCTCGGTCGCGCCATCGGGCAGCGTGTCGGCGTCGCCATCGTTGCGCAGGGTCGAATTGGCGTTCCCGTCGAAGGCGGCGGCGATCCGGCCGAAGATCGCGGCGGTGTCGGCGGGGTAGGGCGCGTCCTCCCATTCCACCTCGATCGCGTCGACCGCCTGCTGCGCCAGCCAGGTGTTGCGCGCCACCACCGCCACGCCATTGCCCAGATCGACGATCCTTTCCACGCCGGGCATCGTTTCGGCGGCACTGGCGTCGAAGCTGCGCATTCCGGCGCGTTTGGGGTTGATGCGCAGGGCCGCGAATGTCAGCCCTTCGGGCCGGGTGTCGATGCCGAACCCGGCGGTGCCGGTGGCCTTGGCCACCATGTCGAGCCGGGGCATGGATTTGCCCAGGTATTTCCATTGCGACGGGTCGCGCAATTCCGGCGCGCGCAGATCGGCCTTGGCGGCCTCGGCGGCCAGGTCGGTATAGGGGATGGCGGTGCCGTCGGGGGAGATGACCTGCCCGTTTTCGGTGCGCAACCGCGCGGTTTCGACGCCCAACCGCGCGGCGGCGGCGGATTTCAGCGCCTCGCGCGCGGTGGCGCCCGCGACGCGCAGACGTTCGAACCCGTCCTTCATCGCGCTCGATCCGCCGGTGACCTGCATCTTCATCACCTTGCCCACGCGGCCGATATATTCCGCCAGCGCGTGCATGAAGTCCGACTGGTCGTAACCCTTGCCGGGGACGACCTCGTGCAGCAGGGCGCTGTTGTAATAGGCCGCCGCCGGGGGGCCGTGCATCACGCGGACATCCTGCCAGGCGATATCCAGTTCTTCGGCGATCAGGGCGGCCAGCGTGGTCTGCGTGCCTTGCCCCATTTCGGCGCGCGGGGTGATCAGCGTGACGCCATCGCCGGTGACCAGCACGAAAGGGGTCAGCGCCGCCTCGCCCGCACCGGGGCTCAGCGGGTTGGGGGCCGGGCGGCCCACGTACCACGCGCCGAAGGCCGCGCCGCCGACGATGGCGGCCGACCCGATAAGGAAGGTGCGGCGGGCGATTTTTCCGATGCTTGCCATTGGCTTAACCCTCCATCTTGGCGGCGGCGGCGTGGATCGCGGCGCGGATACGCGGGTAGGTGCCGCAGCGGCACAGGTTGCCCTGCATCGCGTCGTCGATCTCGGCGTCGGTGGGGGTGGGGCTTTGCGCCAGCAGGCTGGCGGCCTGCATGATCTGGCCCGACTGGCAATAGCCGCATTGCGCGACCTGATGTTCGACCCATGCCTCTTGCAGCGCGGACATCGCATCGGGCGTGCCCAGCCCCTCGATCGTCGTCACCTCGCCCCAGACATCGCCAAGCGCCACCTGGCAGGAGCGCACGGCCTCGCCGTCGATATGCACGGTGCAGGCGCCGCAGGACGCGACGCCGCAGCCGAATTTCGTGCCGGTCAGCCCGATCTCGTCGCGTAGCACCCACAGCAGGGGCACGTCCCCGGGCAGGTCCACGTCATGGGACGCGCCGTTGACGGTCAGGGGGATGGCCATGGTCGACTCCTCGCTTTCAATGCTTTGTGACAAAATGGTTTTAAAATGTCAGTATGTCAATTGACAATTTTCGTACAATCTGTCATCTGCGCGTAATGACATTGGAAACGCCCGAAAACCTGTCGATCGACCCGCGCCAGAAAGCGATCCTTGGCGCGGCGTTCGAGGCGTTCCGCCAATACGGGTTCCGCCGCACGGCGATGGAGGATATCGCGCGCGGGGCGGGAATGTCGCGCGCCGCGCTGTATCTGCATTACCGCAACAAGGAAGACATATTCCGGTCCCTGGCCGCTTATTATTACCAGACCGCCGAACAGGCGATCCGGGCCGAGCTGCGGCCCGGCCGCCCGATGGCCGAGGCCTTGCCCGCGGCGTTCCGGGCGCAGGCAGGTGAATTGTTCGAGGCGCTTCTGACCTCGCCGCACGGGGACGAGTTGCTGGATACGAAATATGCCAATGCGGCGGATGTGGCCGAAGCGGGCGAGGCACGGTTGGCGGAAATCTATGCCGACTGGCTGACGGGCGAGGCGACGGCGGGCCGCTGTGACCTGTCGCCTTATGGCGGGGATGCGCGGGCGGTCGTCGCGACGATCCTGGCGGGGCTGCACGGGATGAAGGCGGGCCAGCCGTCCTATGCCGACTACCGCGCCCGCGCCGACCGGCTGGGCGCGATGTTCGGCCGCGCGCTGGCGGTGGGCGGCTGACCAAAAGGGGGCGCTGCCCCCTCGGCCTGCGGCCTCACCCCCGGAGGTATTTGGGGCAAGATGAAGCCGCAGGGGGACTTAGAGGTCGGTGCGCAGGTGCCAGAGTTCGGGGAACAGCTCGACCTCAAGCATACGTTTGAGATAGCTGACCCCGCCGGTGCCGCCGGTGCCGCGCTTGAAGCCGATCACGCGTTCCACCGTGGTGACGTGGTTGAAGCGCCAGCGGCGGAAATAATCCTCGAAATCCACCAGTTTCTCGGCCAGCTCGTACAGCTCCCAGTGCTGGCGCGGGTTGCGGTAGACCTGCGTCCAGGCGTCGGCGACTGCCGGGTCGGGCGCCCAGGGGCGCGACAGGTCGCGGTTGAGCACGGCATCGGGCAGCGGGATCGTGGCGTCGAGCAGGCGCAGCGCCACGTCGTAGAGCGAGGGTTGCGCCAGTTCGTCCTGCAGCATCCGCACGATTTCGGGACGGTGTTCGTGCGGGCGCAGCATCGCCTTGTTGCGGTTGCCCAGCATGAATTCGATCTGGCGGTACTGGTAGGACTGGAACCCCGAGCTTTGCCCCAGCGCGTCGCGGAAGGCGGTGTAATCGCTGGGCGTCATGGTGCGCAGCACGTCCCACGCGTTGTTGAGCTGTTCGAAGATCCGCGCCACCCGCGCCAGCATCTTGAAGGCGGGGCGGGTTTCGCCGGCGGCCAGCGTGCGGCGTGCGGCGGCGATTTCGTGGATCGCCAGCTTCATCCACAATTCGGATGTCTGGTGCTGGATGATGAACAGCATCTCGTCATGGGTATCGGTCCAGGTCTTCTGGGCCGACAGGATGTGGTCGAGATCGAGGTAATCGCCGTAGGACATGCGCCCGTCGAATTCCATCTGGGCGCCCTCGGCGGAGGGATCGTATGCGTCTGACATGTGTCTGGGTCTCCTGAACTGAATGGTAGCGCGGGCGGGGCGCGCGCGTCACCTGTTCAGGCAGGATATGGCGGCCAGCCGCCGCCACAGCGCCACCCAGCCCGCGGGCTGGCATAGCGGCAGGTGTTGTGTGCGCAGGGGGTGCATCAGGTCACCCGGGCGCGGGTCTTGTATTCGGGGCGATCCCACAGGCCGTTCTGCATCACGTCGGCGACGATCGCCACGGCGGCATCGACATCGCCCTCGTCGATATAGAGCGGGGTGAAGCCGAAGCGCATGATGTCGGGGGCGCGGAAATCGCCGATCACGCCGCGGGCGATCAGCGCCTGCATCGCGGCATAGCCTTCGGTAAAGCGGAAGGACACCTGGCTGCCGCGCAGGGCATGGTCGCGCGGGGTGGCGAGATCGAGCATCGGGCAGGCGGATTCGACGCCTGCGATGAAGCGGTCGGTCAGGGCCAGCGATTGCGCGCGGATCGCGCCCATGTCGGTCATGTCCCAGATGTCCAGCGCGGATTCGAGCGCGGCCAGCGCCAGCACCGGGGGCGTGCCCACGCGCATCCGTTCGATGCCGGGGCCGGGGCGGTAGCTGGGTTCGAACGCGAAGGGCGCGTCATGGCCGAGCCAGCCCGACAGCGCCGGCAGCGCGGCATCGGCATGGCGCGGGTTGACGTAGATGAAGGCCGGCGATCCCGGCCCGCCATTGAGGTATTTATAGGTGCAGCCCACCGCGAAATCCGCGTTCGCGCGCTTCAGGTCCACCGGGGTTGCCCCGGCGGTATGGGCCAGATCCCAGACGGTTACGACGCCATGCTCATGTGCCTTAGCGGTCAGCGCCGCCATGTCGTGCATCCGGCCGGTGCGGTAATCGACCTCGGTGATCATCGTCACGGCGATCTCGTCGGTGATGTTGTCGGCGACCTCTTCGGGGGCGACGACGCGCAGCTCATACCCCCGGTCCAGAAAACCGATCAGTCCCTCGGCCATGTAGAGATCGGACGGGAAGTTGCCACTGTCCGACAGGATCACGCGGCGGTCGGGATTCATGGCGATGGCCGAAGCCAGCGCCTGGTAGACCTTGATCGACAGCGTGTCGCCCATCACCACATGGCCCGGCTCGGCCCCGATCAGGCGGGCGATGCGGTCGCCGACGCGGGTGGGTTGTTCCATCCAGCCGGCCTTGTTCCAGCCGGTGATCAGCATCTCGCCCCATTCGTCCTGCATGGTGCGGGCCATGCGCTGCTGCGCGTGGCGGGGCAGCGGGCCCAGCGAATTGCCGTCGAGATAGATCACGCCGTCCGGCAGGTGGAACCGGGCCTTGGTGGCGGAGAAATCGGTCATGGGGGCCTCCGGCGAAATTTATTTTATGCTTGAAGCATCTGCGGGATGCCTAACCCCTTTGCCGGTGTGTGTCCAGAAAAATCCGGGTGTGGGGAGGTTTCCCTCCACGTATGAACGCCGCGCCAGCCCGGAACAGCCGCGCAGCGGCCCGGGCATCGCACGGCCGCCCCCCGGCCGGGCGATTGGCTGCCGCAAGCATTCCGCTTTGAGGGAGGGCGTGGCTGCGCGATAAAGTGGCAGCTACAGAGGTAGGATCGCCCGACCGCGGCCATGCGATGCCCTTCTGTTGCGCCCGCCGACCCGAACCCGCCCGACAGCTACCGCCCGACGACCTGCCCGCCGGCGATCATGATCTCCTGTCCGTTCACGCTTTCCGATCCGGGCCGGCACAGCCACAGCGCGGCGGCGGCGACCTCTTCGGGGGCGATCAGGCGGTTGTGGCGGTTCGATTCGACCATGATCTGTTTCGCGGCGTCGGCGCTGATGCCGGCGCGGTCCCTGATGGCGTCGACGTTGCGGGTGATGATGTCGGTATCGACATAGCCCGGGCAGATCGAGTTGAAGGTATAGGGCTCGCCCAGGAAATCCTCGGCCAGGCTGCGCATCATGCCGACCACGCCATGTTTCGAGGCGGAATAGGCGCCACCGCCCGGCAGCCCGCGCACACCCGCGATGGAACTGACCGCCAGAACCCGGCCCCAGCCGGTGCCCAGCATCGAGCGCATCCCCTCGCGCACGGTCCAGAACACGCCGTCGAGATTGGTGGCCATGATCCTGCGCCACAGTTCGGTGTCGGTCTTGTGCAGCTTGCGGCCCTCCGCGATGCCGGCATTGGCGACGATGATCTGCAGCGGCCCGCGCGCATCCACCGCCGTGTCGATCACGTCGCGCACCTGCGCCTCGTCGGTCACGTCCATGGCGATGCCGTGCAGCCCGCCACCCGCGACCTTGTCCAGCACCTCCTGCCGGCGGCCGGTGATGGTGACCTGCGCGCCCTCGTCGGCCAGCGCCCGCGCGATGGCCAGCCCGATGCCGGTGCCGCCGCCGGTGACGAGCGCGTGTTTTCCCTCGATGCTCATGCCGTGATCCTCCCTCGGTGTCCGCGCCAGACTAGCGGTTCGCACGGGGCTGGCAAGCCGCGCCGTTGCGTCGCCGGTATGCGCCTGCACACCATCGCCTTTACTTTGGTATTCATATCTGTGAATTTGTGCGTAACGACCTGCAGGGAGGAGATCATGGTGCGTTTCACGACAAGTTTTGCAGCCCTTGCGCTGGGTGCCGGCATGGCGCTGGCGCATGAGGATATCGCCGACAAGTATCCGCAGTCCGAGCTTTACAACAAGCCGGTAGAGTTCATTCCGAATGTCTGGTCCGCGATCGGCGCGACCGCGCCGCCGACCTATGAAAACGCGGGCCATAACAACAACCTGAGCTTCGTGATCACCGGCGACGGGGTGGTGGTGATCAATGGCGGCGCGTCCTACCGCCTGGCGCGGGCGCTGCATGACGAGATCAGGCAGATCACCGACCAGCCGGTAAAGCTGGTGATCAACGAGAACGGACAGGGCCACGCGATCCTGGGCAATTCCTACTGGGCCGGGCAGGGGGTCGATATCCTGGCGCATGAGGATGCCATTCACGAGGTGAAGGAAAACGGCGATTTCATCCTGCAGGGAATGCAGGGCTATAACCGGGACAAGGCCGAGGGCACCACGGTCGTTCCCGCCAATATCAGTTTCTCCGACCGCCACGATTTCCAGATGGGCGACGTGACGTTCGAGGTGCTGCACCTTGGCCCCGCGCACGGGCCGGGCGATACGCAGGTCTGGATTCCGCAATGGTCGGTGGTGATCGCGGGCGATATCGCGTTTCATGAGCGGATGCCGCCGATCTTTGCCGATACCTGCACAAGCTGCTGGATCGAAACCTTCGAAGGGCCGTTCACCGATCTGGGCGCAACCTACGTGATACCGGGCCACGGGCATCCCACCAACATGGGTACCGTCACCATCGGCACGGTTGATTACCTGCGCGACCTGCGCGAAAAGATCGGTGCGCATATCGACGAGGGTGGCGACCTGGCCGGCGCCTATTACGTCGATCAGGCGAAATGGGAATACATGGACACGTTCGAGGAACTGGCCACCAAGAATGCCGGCCGCGTCTTCGAAGAGATGGAGTGGGAATGACCGACCGCCGGGCGGGGCCGCGCCGATGCGGATAAGCCGCTGGATCGACCTGCCGCCGGTCTGGTTGCTGGCGGCGCTTGCGCTGGCCTGGGTTCAGGCCAGCCGGTTCCCGATGGGGCTGAGCCTGGGCGGCCCGGTCACCGATTTCCTGGGCGGCATCCTGGCGGGGGGCGGTATCGTGATGATGCTGCTGGCCGCCTACGAGATGCGCCGCCAGCACACCACCATCATCCCCCACCGCGAGGCCGCCCGCCTGGTCACCAGCGGCATCTACCGCCGCACGCGCAACCCGATCTACCTGGGCGACGTGCTGGTTCTGGCGGGGATGATCCTGCGCTGGGACGCGGTTCTTTCGCTGCCGCTGATCCCGATTTTCGTCTGGATTATCGAGCGAAGATTCATCATACCCGAAGAGAACCGCCTGCGGCGTAAATTTCGGGCAGATTTTGCCCGCTACGCCCAGAAAACGCGGCGTTGGGTTTGACAATCCGCGACATTTTGGCAATCGAAGGCATCGGGAATCTTTGCAAATGTTGCGCAAAGAAATTACACAGCAGGGCCGCCCCATGCGGGTGGCCAAATCGTATCTGCCGAGAAAGGGGATGGACAGGTGAAAATCGGAACGCCAAAGGAAGTGTACGAGGGTGAGGCGCGCGTCGCCATGACCCCGGACTCGGCCCAGGCTTTGCAGAAGCTGGGTTACGAATGCGCGATCGAGACCGGGGCCGGCGCGCTGGCCGGGTTCACGGACGCCGCCTATGAAGAGGCCGGCGTCGAGGTGATCAAGACCCCCGCCGCCCTGTGGAAGGACTGCGATATCGTCGCCAAGGTCCGCCAGCCCAACGACACCGAGATGAAGCGCCTGCGCAAGGGTCAGACGCTGATTTCCTTCTTCAACCCCGCCGGTAACGAGGCCGGGCTGGAAGCGGCGAAGAAAAAGGGCGCCAACGTCATCGCCATGGAAATGGTGCCGCGCATCAGCCGCGCGCAGAAGATGGACGCGCTGTCGTCGATGGCCAATATCGCGGGTTACCGCGCGGTGATCGAGGCGGGCAACAACTATGGCCGTTTCTTCACCGGGCAGATCACCGCCGCGGGCAAGGTGCCGCCGGCCAAGGTGCTGGTGGTGGGTGCCGGCGTGGCGGGCCTGGCCGCGATCGGCGCGGCGACCAGCCTTGGCGCGATCACCTATGCGTTCGACGTGCGCCCCGAAGTGGCCGAACAGGTTGAATCGATGGGGGCGGAGTTCGTCTATCTCGATTTCGAAGAGGAACAGCAGGACGGCGCGGCAACCGGCGGCTATGCCAGCGTGTCCTCGCCTGAGTTCCGCGAGGCGCAGCTTGCCAAGTTCCGCGAACTGGCGCCCGAGATGGATATCGTCATCACCACCGCGCTGATCCCCAACCGCGAAGCGCCCGAGCTCTGGACCGAGGACATGGTCGCCGCGATGAAGCGCGGCTCGGTCATCGTGGACCTTGCGGCGGAAAAGGGCGGCAACTGCAAGCTGACCGTGGCGGACGAAAAGATCGTCACCGACAACGGCGTGACGATCATCGGCTATACCGATTTCCCCAGCCGGATGGCCTCGCAGGCGTCGTCGCTTTACGCCACCAACATCCGCCACATGATGACCGACCTGACGCCCGAAAAGGACGGCCAGATCAATCACAACATGGAGGATGACGTGATCCGCGGCGCGACCGTGACCTACGATCACGAAATCACCTGGCCGCCGCCGCCGCCCAAGGTGCAGGCCATCGCGGCACAGAAAAAGGAAAAGCCGAAGGACCTGACGCCGGAAGAGAAAAAGGCGCAGGAAATGGCGGCCTTCAAGGCGCAGACCAAGAACCAGGTCAGCCTGCTGGTGATCGGTGCGGTGCTGATGCTGATCGTGGGGGCCTTTGCCCCGGCCAGCTTCATGCAGCATTTCATCGTCTTCGTGCTGGCGGTCTTTGTCGGGTTCCAGGTGATCTGGAACGTGTCGCATTCGCTGCACACGCCGCTGATGGCCGTGACCAACGCCATTTCCGGCATCATCATCCTGGGCGCCCTGTTGCAGATCGGCTCGGGCAACTGGCTGGTGGTCGTATTGGCCAGCATCTCGGTGCTGATCGCCTCGATCAACATCGTCGGCGGTTTCATGGTCACGCGGCGCATGCTGGCCATGTTCCAGAAATCGTAACGGAAGGGGACAGTAAGAATGGCTATCGGAATCGTGTCTGCCGCCTATATCGCGGCATCTGTTCTCTTCATCCTGTCGCTGGGCGGCCTGTCGGGCCAGGAAAGCGCCAAGCGCGCGGTCTGGTACGGGATCGTCGGCATGGCGCTCGCGGTGCTGGCCACCGTGTTCGGCCCCGGCATCGGCAACTACCTGATCCTTCTGGTGATGATCGCCATCGGCGCCTATCTGGGCCAGATGGTGGCGGGCAAGGTCGAGATGACCGAAATGCCCCAGCTTGTCGCCGCGCTGCACAGCTTCGTGGGTCTGGCGGCCGTCTTCATCGGCTTCAACGCGCAGATCGAGATGGGGCGCGTCGCCGCGATCATGGCCGATGTGCCGGCCAGCCTGAACGCCACCGGGATCGAGACCTGGCTGCACGATCAGGGCATCCAGGGTTTCGCGCTGAAGGTCGCGCACAAGACCGCGGTCGAGATCAGTATCCTCAAGGTCGAGGTGTTCCTTGGCGTGTTCATCGGCGCGGTGACCTTTACCGGCTCGGTCGTGGCCTTCGGCAAGCTGGCGGGCAAGGTCACGTCGGCGGCGAAAAAGCTGCCCGGCGGGCACGCGCTGAACGCCGGGTCGGCGATCATCAGCTTCATCCTGCTGATCATGTACATGAACGGCGCGGGCGGCTGGACGCTGGTGGTGATGTCGCTTTTTGCATTCTTCATCGGCTATCACCTGATCATGGGGATCGGCGGCGCCGACATGCCCGTGGTGGTGTCGATGCTGAACAGCTATTCCGGCTGGGCGGCGGCGGCCATCGGCTTCAGCCTGGGCAACGACCTGCTGATCGTGACCGGGGCGCTGGTGGGCTCGTCGGGGGCGATCCTGTCCTACATCATGTGCAAGGCGATGAACCGCTCGTTCATCAGCGTGATCCTCGGCGGCTTCGGCGGCACGAGCGGCCCCGCGATGGAGGTCGAGGGCGAGCAGATCGCCATCGACGCCGACGGCGTGGCCGCGGCGCTGGACGAGGCCGACAGCGTGGTCATCGTGCCGGGCTATGGCATGGCGGTGGCACAGGCGCAGCAGGCGGTCAGCGAACTGACCCGGCGGCTGCGCGCCAAGGGCAAGGAGGTGCGTTTCGCCATCCACCCCGTCGCCGGCCGCCTGCCCGGGCACATGAACGTGCTGCTGGCCGAGGCCAAGGTGCCCTATGACATCGTGCTGGAGATGGACGAGATCAACGACGATTTCCCCGATACCGACGTGGCGATCGTCATCGGTTCGAACGACATCGTGAACCCGGCCGCGCAGGACGATCCCAACAGCCCCATCGCCGGGATGCCGGTGCTGGAGGTCTGGAAGGCCAAGCAGGTCTTCGTGTCCAAGCGCGGGCAGGGCACCGGCTATTCCGGCATCGAGAACCCGCTGTTCTACAAGGAGAACACGCGCATGTTCTACGGTGACGCCAAGCAGAGCCTTGAGACACTGCTGCAAAAGATCAGCTGAGGCCGCAGCGGCCCCATGCATGGCCCCCGCCCGGTTCGCGCCGGGCGGGGGTTTTTCGTTGCGACGCGACGTTTGCTTTGACCGGCGCCGCTGGCGGCGGGCAGGCTGGTGCCATGGCACAGGTCGACCGCGCGCTTCTTGACGAGATCCTGTCCCGGCAGCCCTTCAGCCGGGCGCTGGGCGCGCGGATCGTCCATGCCGAAACCGGCCGCGTCGATTTCCGGCTGGACCTGCGCCCCGATCACCGGCAGCAGCACGGTTTCGCCCATGGCGGCGTGATCGCGACGCTGGCCGACAATGCCCTGTCCTTCGCGGCGGGCACGGTCATCGGCGACCTGGTGACGGTGGAATTCAAGCTGAACTACCTGCGCCCGGGTGTGGGCGAGGCGCTGATCGCGCGCGGTTTCGTGGTATCGCACAGCACCCGGCAGGCGGTGTGCCGCGCCGACATCTGTGCGATCTCGGACGGGGATGAGACCCTGATCGCCGCCGCGCAGGGCACGCTGGCGGCGCGCGCGCCTGCGTGACAATTAGGCAAGTATGCCATGGTATTCCGCCAAGTCGTTGGAAACGATACGATTTCCCGTTTATAACACGGCATATCCGGCCCGCCTGCCGGCCAATTCAGGAGCTGTCATATGGCCCCCATTGCCGATCATCCGCTGCGCTACCAGCTGGCCAACGAGTTGCACGCGCGCCCGTTCCCGTCGATCCCGACCCCGTCGACCGCGGTGTATCTGGCGGTCAAGCAACCCGAGGGCGCGGCGGGGCGTGATCGCGCGGCCGACATGGCGCATCTGCTGGCGCTGCTCGACCGCTATGGCGCCCCGCACCCGCAGCCCGGCGCGACGCATTACTCCGGCAGGCTGGGCCGTTTCCAGCTGAAATGGGAAAGCCACACCGAGTTCGTGACCTACACCGCCTTCATCGACGGGCTGTCCTCGCGGCCGTTCGATCCGGCGGATTTCGAGGTCTTTCCCCCCGACTGGCTGGACCGGGTTCCCGGCGTGCGCATGACCTCGGCGCTGATCCGGGTCGGGACGTGGAACGACAAGGACAAGGTAAGCGGCGCGCTGAACGACTGGTTCGTGCCCGAAAGCCTGGCGGTCAGCCGCGTGCTGGACGATGCCGCGGTGATCGCGGGCGATTTCCGCATCGACGCGGCGGGGCACCAGCGGTTCGCGGTGTTCGTGGCCCCCGGCACCGGCGACCGGCGGGTGGGGCGCATGGTGCAGCGCCTGTGCGAGATCGAGACCTACAAGACCATGTCGATGCTGGGCTTTTCCGAGGTCAAGGCGATGTCGCCGCGGATGACCGATATCGACGACCGCCTGACCGATCTGATGGATGAGATGACCGACAACGCCACGCCTGCCGAGGATACGCTGGGCAAGCTGCTTCAGGTGTCGGCCGAGCTGGAAACCATGGCGGCGCGCGCCTCGTTCCGGTTCGGGGCGACAGGCGCCTACGAGGCGATCGTGCACCAGCGGATCGAAGTGCTGCGCGAGCAGCGGTTCGACGGGCGGCAGACCTTCAGCGAGTTCATGATGCGCCGCTACGATCCGGCGATGCGCACGGTGAAATCGGCGCAGGGGCGGCTGGCGGCGATGTCGGAACGGGCGATCCGCGCGGGCGACCTGCTGCGCACGCGGGTCGACGTGGAACGCAGCGCCCAGAACCAGGCGCTGCTGGAAAGCATGAACACCCGCGCCGACATGCAGCTGAAACTGCAACGCACGGTCGAGGGGCTGTCGGTGGTGGCGATCAGCTACTACGCGGTGTCGCTGGCGGGCTATGCGCTTTATCCCCTTGCCGGGGTTCTGGACCTCAGCAAGGGAAGCCTGATCGCGGCGATCACTCTGCCGGTAGTGCTGCTTGTGTGGTGGCTGATCCGGCGGCTCCAGCGGTCGCTGCATTAAGCGCCGCGCGGGTGATCCAGCCACCGGCGGCAATCGCGGCAATGGCCAGGATCGCGGCCAGCGACAGGGTGGGGATGCCCGACAGGCCAGCGCCCACGGTGCAGCCGCCCGCCAGAACGCCGCCCACACCCATCAGCGCGGCACCGGCCATGTAGCGGCCGGTCTGGCGCGGGCTGTCGAAGCTTTGCCATGTGAACTGCCCGCGGATCAGCGCGGCGGCCAGCGCACCCAGCACCACGCCGCCGATCAGCCCGAGGCCAAAGCCCGGCGCCACGGCGGTCGAGGCGACGGCGTAGAACAGCGTCTCGGTCGCGGGCGAGGTGAAGCTGAGGCTTTCCATCGCAATCGGCTCGAACTCGTCATAAAGGACAAAGCCGGTGCCGACCCATGCCAGCGGCACCAGCGCGCCCAGCAGCGCGGCCAGCGCCAGCGTGCCCGCGCGGTTGCCCGAACGCAGCGCGAAACCGATGGCGGCCAGCGCGATCACGACCGCCCAGACCAGCCCCGCGCCGGGCAGGGCGGGGGCCACGTCCAGCGTGACGCTGCCCAGCCCGGTGCGCACCGGCGCCAGCACGCCCTTGAGCGTGGCATGCGCCACCACCGCGAACACCACCAGCACCAGCGCCGCGCGCAGGTTGCCGGTGCCGCTGAGAACCGTCAGCCGCGAAATGCAGCCGCGCGTCAGGATCATGCCCGCGCCGAACATCAGCCCGCCCACGACGATGGCCAGCACCGGCAGGCCCTGCGCCATGAAGCGGTGATCGGCGAACCCGATCCAGCCCTGCGCCACGGCGGCCTGCGTGCCCAGCACCGCCACCGCCAGCGCGGTCAGCCAGACGCCGGCGGCCTGTTTGCGGTCCTCGCCGTCGATCATGCGGCGGAAACAGAAGCGGGTGATCTGCGCCAGCGCGCCGAAGGCGAGCCCCAGCAAAAGGGCGAACCACACCGCCGCCTGCGGGGCGGTCAGCGTGTCAAATCCCAGTGTTTCGAACATGTCCTGTCTCCGCGTCAGATTTGGAACGATAGTCCAGATGAAGCGAAAAACCTGCCGGATCAAGCATAAGGAGGGGCAGGACGGCCGGGCCATGGCAGGACGGTTTCCCGATACGGGGCGAGGGGCGGAACCGTCGTTCCGCCGGTTCGGTCCATGCCGAAAGAAAGGGCCCGCCGAAGTGGCGGGCCCTGACCTTGCGTTCTTTTTCGGCTCAGCGCCCGCGAATCCGCGGATCGAGCGCGTCGCGCAGCCCGTCGCCCAGGTAATTCACGCTGAGCACGGTCACCGAGATCATGATTCCCGGCAGCATCACGCGCTCGGGAAACTCCTGCATCCGGGGCACCGCGTCGGCCAGCATCTTGCCCCAGGTCGGGAAATCCGACGGGAACCCGACGCCAAGGAAGGACAGCGCGCTTTCGGTGATGATCGCGGTGGCCAGCCCCAGCGTGGCCGACACCATGATCGGCGACAGCACGTTGGGCAGCAGGTGGCGAAAGATGATGTTCCGCGCCGTGGTGCCCGAAGCGCGGGCGGCCAGCACGAATTCGCGTTCCTTCAGCGCCAGGATGTCGCCCCGCACGATCCGCGCGGTCTGCATCCAGCTTGTCACGCCGATCACCCCGACGATCAGGATGAACATCCCGGTCTCGGGGCCGAAATTGGCGCGCAGGGGCTGGCGGAACAGCGTCACCGCCACCAGCATCAGCGGCAGGATCGGCAGGCTGAGCACCAGGTCGGTAAAGCGCATGAGCGGCCCGTCGAGGCGGCGGAAAAAACCCGCCAGGACGCCGATGGTGGTGCCGATCAGCATGGTCAGCAGCATCGCCGCCCAGCCCACCGCCATCGAGGCGCGCCCGCCCGCGAGGATCTGCGCCAGGTGGTCGCGGCCCAGGTTGTCGGTGCCCAGCGGATGCGCCCAGTCGACCTTGGCCGCGCTGTCCCAGATCGCGGAAAAGATCGGGCGGATGTCCTTGTTGCGGATATCCAGCTTTTTCGGGTCGAGCTGCCAGATCAGCTCGCCGAACAGCACGGCCAGCGTCACGAACAGCAGGAACCCGCCGCCCAGCATCGCGCCCTTGTGATGTTTGAGCTGGTCCCAGACGTCGCGCCACTGGCTGCGCGGCGGGCGCAGCGGCGCGGTGTCCTGAAGGGCGGCGATCGGGGTGATCTTGTCGGGCGTCGGATCAGTCATAGCGGATCCTCGGGTCCAGCACGCCGTAAAGCAGGTCGGCGATCAGGTTGAACAGAACGATCAGCACGGCGAAGATGAAGGTCAGCGTCTGCACCATCGGCAGGTCGTTGGCGAAGAGCGCGGTGATCAGAAGCTGGCCGATCCCGTTTACCGAGAACACCACCTCGGTGATGATCGCACCGCCGAAGATGCCGGGCACCCCCAGCGCGATCACGGTGATCACCGGGATCATCGAGTTGCGCAGCACGTGGATCATCACCACCACCGCCTCGCTCAGGCCCTTGGCGCGGGCGGTGCGCACGTAATCCTGGTTGAGGTTGTCCAGCACCGAGGCGCGCATGAAGCGGCTGATCTGCGCGGTGGTCTGCAAGGCCAGCACCATCACCGGCATGATCATCTGCCGCAGCTGGTAGACGAAGCTGTCCCAGTCGTTCACCACGTGGGTTGTGTCGTAGATGAAGGGGAACCAGCCCAGCTGGACCGAGAAGATCACGATCAGCAGCGGCCCGGTGAAAAAGGGCGGGATGGAAAAGCCGATCATCGTGACGAAGGTGCCGGCCTGGTCGAAGATCGAATATTGCCGGTAGGCCGAGTAGATGCCGATCGGGATGGCGATCAGGATGCCCACCACATAGGCCATGCCCACCACCCACAGCGTCTGCGGCAGGCGCTGCACGACGATATCCATCACCGGCGAGCGGGTCTGCCACGAGATGACGCGCAGCTCGCCCTGGTAAAGCGCGGTGTCCGGCAGCCAGCCCAGCAGCCAGCTTTCGCGCGTCAGCCAGTCGATGAACACCTTGGGTTCGATCCAGAAGACCTGCACCAGCCATTTCAGGAACTGGACATGCAGCGGCTGGCCGAGGCCCAGGGCCTCGCGCATCTTTTCCTTGACTTCGGGGGGGACGGTCAGCGGCACCTGCGCCATCGGATCGCCCGGGGCCAGTTGCAGCAACAGGAAGATCACCAACGCGATGATCAGCAGGGTCGGGATCGACAGAACCAGCCTGCGGATGGTGAAGGTCAACATGCGGGTAAGCCCCGTTTATGCGTTATGGGTTGGGGACGGTGGCCCCGCGGAAAAACCCGCGGGGCCGCGCGCGCAATGCGGGGTCAGTCGATCCGATGCCAGTCGGCGACGTTCCACAATTCGCTGTCCCAGGTGTTCAGGACCACACCGCCCAGGGTCACCGAACGGGCCGAGACCCGGCCACGGTCGACCAGCGGCAGGATCATGTAGCCGTCGTTGATGATCATGGCCTGAAGCTTCTTCACCAGTTCCGCGCGTTCGTTCAGATCGCCGGTCCGGCCAAGCTCGGCCACCATCTCGTCATACTCGGGCACGCAGATGCGGCTGATGTTCTCGCCCTGCCACTGGCTTTCGGGGCGCGGGGCCTTGCCGCAGGTCTGCGCGGCCATGTACGCCTCGGGGTCGGTGCCGTCGAAGTTGTTGGCATACATCTGCACGTCGGCATAGAACTTCTGGAAGGTGTCCGGGCTGCCCGGATCGCCGCCGAAGAACACCGAGGCGTTGACGTTGCGCAGCTCGGTTTCGATGCCGATCTCGCTCCACCACTGCTTGATGAGCGCCTGGAAGTCCTGGCGCACGGCGTTGGTCGAGGTCTGGTAGAGGATCGACAGTTTCACGCCGTCCTTGTCGCGCACGCCGTCACCGTCGCTGTCGACCCAGCCGGCCTCGTCCAGCAGCGCCTTGGCGCCCTCGATGTCCTGCTCGTGGCACGAGGTGTCGCCCGATTCATAGATCGCCGGGGCGGGCACCAGGTCACAGGTCGGGCGGCCCGCCTGGCCATAGCCGACCTCGGTCAGCAGCACGCGGTCGATGGCCATCGACAGCGCCTGGCGCACCGCCGGATCGCTCAGGAACGGGTGCGGATGCTTCGCGGTCGAGCGTTCGCCCTCGGGCAGGCTCGGGTCGGCATTGGTCATGTTCAGCATGATCCGTTCGACCAGCGTGCCGAAACCGATCTCGAGCACGCCCTTGCCGGCCGCTTCCATCTTGGCCAGCACGTCGGGGGCAAGCTGCAGGTTCCAGGCATAGTCGAACTCGCCGGTTTCAAGAACCGCGCGGCCCGCGCCGGTGGCATCGCCGCCGCCCTTGAAGGTCACGGTCGCAAAGGCGGGCTTGTTCGGGTCACGATAGTGCGGGTTGGCCGACATCTGGATCACGTCGTTCGGCTTGAACTCGTCCACCACGAAGGGGCCGGTGCCGATCGGGCCGAAATTCGCCTCGGTGCATTCGGGCGCCTTGGGGCCCAGGCATTCGGCGAACTGTGCCTTCTGGATGATCGGCGATTGCGCCCCCATGAACGGGCCGTAGGGGAACGGCTTGGGCTCGTTGAAGGTGACCTTGACGGTCAGCTCGTCCAGCGCCTCGACCGATTGCACGCCTTCGAACTTGGCAAGCTGCGCGCAGCCGCCTTCGGGGTGCATGCAGTATTCGGCGGTGAACACCACGTCCTCGGAGGTCACCGGCGTGCCGTCGGACCACAGCAGGCCCTCTTTCAGCTTCCAGGTGATCGAGGTCAGGTCCTCGGACACGCCGCCATTCTCGACGGTCGGGATTTCCGCGGCCAGGTAGGGCACCAGGTTGCCCTTTTCGTCGTAGCGGCCGAGCGGCTCGATGATCATCGACGAGGATTCGAGATCCTTCGTCCCGCCCGAGAGATAGGGCGTCAGGATCGAGGGCGCCTGCCAGTACAGGATGCTCAGCTCGCCATCCTCGCCGCGTTCGGCAAAGGCGGCGGGGGCCATGGCGAATGCCGCGGCCGCGCCCATCAACAGGGTTGTCAGTTTCATCTTTTTCTCCTTGCTGGACACGTGACGTGCCTCGTTATCGCTCCCGCGGTGCGGACGGGATTTTGGCTTCGTCTTTATTCCGAGGAAGAGGACGAGACACCAGTAGTCCAATCCCCTGCCGGACATATCCGGTCAACCACGGCTGGCCCCATCTGAAAACAGGTTGCCGCCAAAATGCAAGACTTCTGTGCGTGGCTTGACGTGGCGGACCCCGGATGTGCTTACGGTTTGACTTTGGCGGCGCGCTGTCTGTAGCGTTCGGGGCAAAATGCACAACAACACAGGGTGGACGCGATGCTGGATCAGCCGATCGCCAGAATCGAGAACCTTCGCGTGGAATTCCAGACCAAGGACGGCCCCGTGCTGGGGGTCGAGGACGTGTCGTTCTCGGTCAATCCCGGTGAAACGGTGTGCATCGTGGGGGAATCGGGTTCGGGCAAGTCGGTGTCGAGCCTGTCGCTGATGCGGCTGGTGGAGTTCGGCGGCGGCGAGATCGCCGGCGGCCGGCTGCTGTTCGACCGCAAGGACGGGGGCGAGATCGACCTGGTAAAAACCGACCAGTCGCTGATGCGCACCATCCGCGGCAACGAGATCGGCATGATCTTCCAGGAGCCGATGACCGCGCTGAACCCGGTCTTCACCGTGGGCCGCCAGCTGACCGAGGGGCTGCGCCTGCATCGCGGGCTGAGCAAGCAGCAGGCCCGCGCGCGGGCGCTGGAGCTGCTCCGGCAGGTGCGTATCCCCGAACCCGAACGCCGGTTGCAGCAATACCCGCACGAGCTGTCGGGCGGGATGCGCCAGCGCGTCGTCATCGCCATGGCGCTGGCCTGCGAGCCGCGCCTGCTGATCGCGGATGAGCCCACCACCGCGCTGGACGTGACGATCCAGGCGGAAATCCTGGCGCTGATGGACCGGCTCAAGCGCGAAACCGGCACCGCGGTGATGTTCATCACCCATGACATGGCGGTGGTGGCGCAGATGGCCGACCGCGTGGTGGTCATGTTCCGCGGCAACAAGGTCGAGGAAGGCACGGTCGAAGAGATATTCGAGACCCCGCAGCACGACTATACCAAGGCGCTGCTGGCTGCCGTGCCCAAGCTGGGCGAGATGCGCGGAAAAGCCGCGCCCGAACCGATGCGCCTGCTGGGGGTGGAAACCCACGACACCGGCCCGATCCTGGGCAGCGACGAGCCGCTGCTGAAGGTGCGCAACCTGACCACGCGCTTTGCGGTCAAGGCCGGGTTCTTTCGCCGCACCGTCGCCAATGTGCACGCGGTCGAGGACGTATCCTTTACCCTCAACAAGGGGCGCACCCTGTCGCTGGTGGGCGAATCCGGCTGCGGCAAATCCACCGCCGGCCGCTCGATCCTGCGGCTGGTCGAGCCGCAGGCGGGCCATGTGGAACTGGGGGGCGTCGATGTCATGGCGCTGGATACCGACGGGCTGCGCCGCGCGCGCGCCGATATGCAGATGGTGTTCCAGGACCCCTTCGCCAGCCTCAACCCGCAGATGCAGCTTCTGGACCAGGTCGCCGAGCCCCTGCGCAATTACGGCCGGACCAACCGGCGCGAGTTGCACGACCGGGTGGCGGCGCTGTTCGACCGGGTGGAACTGCCGCGCAGCTTCATGCGGCGCTATCCGCACGAATTGTCGGGCGGGCAGCGGCAGCGCGTGGCCATCGCGCGGGCGCTGGCGCTGAACCCCAAGCTGATCGTCGCGGACGAAGCGGTATCGGCGCTGGACGTGTCGGTGCAGGCGCAGGTGCTGAACCTGATGATGGAACTGCAGGCCGAGCTTGGCCTGTCCTATGTCTTCATCAGCCACGACATGGCCGTGGTCGAGCGCGTCAGCCACGATGTCGGCGTGATGTATCTGGGCCGCATCGTCGAGCTTGGCCCAAGGCAGGCCGTGTTCGAGGACCCGCAGCACCCCTATACCCAGGCGCTGATGAAGGCGGTGCCCATCGCCGACCCGCGCCGCCGCAAATCCGAGCGCGACCTGAATTTCAAACCGATCCCGTCGCCGATCCATCCGGTGGGCTACACCCCCGCACCCTCCGAGTATAACGAGGTCAGCCCCGGCCATTTCGTCCTGACCACCGACAGCGGGTACTGACATGGCAGACCGGCTTTCCCCGCTGGACCTGATGACCAAGCTCATCAGCTTTCCCACCGTCAGCCGCGACAGCAACCTGCCGCTGGTGGATTGGGTCGAGGATTATCTGGACAGCCACGGCATCGCCGCGCACCGCTTCTATAACGAGGAACGGGACAAGGCGGCGATCTTTGCCCATGTCGGCCCCGGGATCGAGGGCGGCGTCGTGCTGTCGGGCCATACCGACGTGGTGCCCGTCGATGGCCAGCCCTGGGCATCGGACCCGTGGACGGTGGTGGAACGCGACGGCAAGTATTTCGGCCGCGGCACCTGCGACATGAAGGGGTTTGACGCGCTGTCGCTCTGGGCGCTGGTCGAGGCGAAATACCGCGATATTTCCCGCCCGCTGCAGATCGCGCTGAGCTTCGACGAAGAGGTGGGCTGCACTGGCGCGCCCCCGATGATCGAGCGCATCCTGCAAACCCTGCCAAGGGCCAGCGCGGTGATCGTGGGCGAGCCGTCGATGATGCAGGCGGTGACCGGCCACAAGGGCGGGCAGGGCTTCTGGGTGGATGTCCGGGGGTTCGAGGTGCACAGCTCGATCGCCTATCGCGGCGTTTCGGCCATCATGGAGGCGGCCAAGATCATCAACTGGGCCAACGAGGTGAATGCCGAAGAGGCTGCAAAGACACCCGATGCGATGGCCACGCTGTTCGACCCGCCCTATACCACGCTCCATACCGGCCTGATCGAGGGCGGCACTGCCGCCAACATCACCGCCAAGCATTGCGGGTTCGACCTGGGGTTCCGCGCGGTGCCCGGCGACGACACCGGCGCCTGGCGCCGCCGCGTGCTCGACAGGATCGCCGAGGTCGAGGCCGGGATGAAGGCGGTGCACCCGGATGCCGGGATCGACGTCACCCCGCGCTTCGGCGTGCCGGGCCTGAAACCCGAGCAGCAGGGCGAGGCCGAGGCGCTGGTGCGCGCCATCACCGGCGACAACGCCACCCACGTCGTCAGCTACGGCACCGAGGCCGGGCAGTTCCAGGAACGCGGCTATTCGGCTGTGGTCTGCGGGCCGGGCGATATCGCGCAGGCGCACCAGCCCGACGAGTTCATCACCGTGGAACAGTTCAATGCCGGCCACGACTTCATGCGCAACCTGCTGGAGCGTTTGTGAGCGGGCTGCCCTTTTCCCTGTCCAACCCGCCGGAACATTGCGCCCCGCTGCCGCAGGCGGCCGATTGCGTGGTGATCGGTGGCGGCATCATCGGCATCACCGCCGCACTGTATCTGGCCCGCAAGGGGCAGCGCGTCGTCGTGCTGGAAAAGGGCCGGGTCGGGGCCGAGCAATCGGGCCGCAACTGGGGCTGGATTCGCACGCAGGGGCGCGATCTGGCCGAGATTCCGATTGCGCTTGAGGCGCGCGGGCTGTGGCGCGCGCTGGACCGGGAGTGCGGCGGGCGGCTGGGCGTGGCGGCGGTCGGGGTCAGCTACCTTGCCGATGATCCGTCCGAGATGGGCCGCTATGCCGCCTGGCTGGAGGATGCGCGGGGGCATGAGGGGCTCGACAGCCGGCTGGTCGACCGGGCGGGGCTGGCGGGGATCGTGCCGGGGCTCAAGGGCGACTGGGTCGGCGCGCTGCACACGCCCGGCGACATGGTGGGTGAGCCCTGGGTCGCGGTGCCGGAAATCGCCCGGCTGGCCGCGTCCGAAGGCGTGGCGATCCGCGAAGACTGCGCCGTGCGCTGCCTCGACCTGGCGCGGGGCCAGGTGGCCGGCGTGATGACCGAGGCCGGCCGCATCGCCGCGCCGCGCGTGGTGCTGGCGGGCGGCGCGTGGTCGGCGCTGTTCCTGCGCAACCACGGCGCATGGCTGCCGCAACTCTCGGTGCGTTCGACCGTGGCGGCGACCGGGCCCTGCCCGGAGGCATTCGCGGGCGCGGCCATAGACGGCCGCGTCGCCCTGCGCCGCCGCGCCGATGGCGGTTATTCGCTGGCGCCGGCGACGATGTCCGAGTTTTTCATCGGCCCCGATGCGTTCCGCGCCTTTCGCGCGTTCCTGCCGGTGCTGCGGCAGGGCGGTTTCCCGGTGTCGTTCCGGGGGCTGGCGCGCAAGGGCTATCCCGATGGCTGGCGCACGCCACGGCGCTGGCGCCCGGACGAGGAAACACCCTTCGAACGGATGCGCATCCTCGATCCCGCGCCCGAACCGGGCCGGGTGCGCCGCGCCCATGCGGCGTTTCGCGAACGCTGCCCCGGCGCGGGCGATCCCCCGGTCAGCGCCGCCTGGGCCGGCATGATCGACACCATGCCCGACGTGGTGCCGGTGGTCGATCATTGCGCGGAATTGCCGGGGCTGGTGGTGGCCACGGGCATGTGCGGCCACGGTTTCGGCATCGGCCCCGGGTTCGGCCGCATCGTGGCGGATCTCGTGACCGGCGACGATCCCGGCCATGACATGCATCGGTTCCGCTGGGGGCGCTTTTCGGACGGGTCGCCGATCCGTCCGGGCCCCGACCTGTAATCCGCGCCCGCTTGCGGTGCCCGCAGCCATGGGGCAGGGTTGCGGTATGTGAAACGAAAAGCAGGAGTTGCAGGGATGCCCATCAAGAACCGCCTGGCCGAAATGCATGACGAGATCACCGCCTGGCGGCACGATCTGCACGAGCACCCCGAGATCCTGTTCGACACCCACCGCACCGCCTCCGTCGTGGCCGACAAGCTGCGCGCCTTCGGCTGCGACGAGGTGGTGGAAGGTATCGGGCGCACCGGCGTGGTGGGCGTGATCCGCGGCCGCAAGACCGGCTCGGGCAAGGTGATCGGGCTGCGCGCCGACATGGACGCCCTGCCGATGGACGAGATCACCGGCCTGCCTTACGCCAGCAAGACCCCCGGCGCGATGCACGCCTGCGGCCATGACGGGCACACCGCCATGCTGCTGGGCGCCGCGCAATACATGGCCGAGACCCGCAATTTCGACGGCACCGTGGTGGTGATCTTCCAGCCCGCCGAAGAGGGCGGCGGCGGCGGCCTGGAAATGGTGCAGGACGGCATGATGGACCGGTTCGGCGTGCAGGAGGTCTATGGCCTGCACAACATGCCGGGCCTGCCGGTGGGGCAGTTCGCGATCCGTCCCGGCCCGCAGATGGCCTCGGCCGATGAGTTCGTGATCACGCTGAACGGCCGGGGCGGGCACGCCGCCGTCCCGCACGAGGCGATCGACCTGGTGCTGGTGGGCAGCCAGATCGTCGTGGCGCTGAACGGGATCGTGTCGCGCAATGTCGACCCGGTGAAGAACGCGGTGCTGACGGTGGCCACCTTCCTGACCGAAAGCGACACCCAGAACGTGATCAGCCAGACGGTAAAACTGCGCGGCACGGTGCGCTGTTTCGACGCCGATGTGCGCGACCTGGTCGAAGAGCGGCTGACCGCGTTGGCCACCGGCATCGCCGCCAGCCACGGTGCTACCGCCGATGTGGATTACATGCGCGGCTACCCGCCCACGGTGAACCACGAGGATCAGGCCCTTTTCGCCGCCGATTGCGCCGATGCGGTCGCGGGCGCCGACAAGGTCGACCGCAACACCGCGCCGGTCATGCCGGCCGAGGATTTCGCCTATATGCTCGAAGCGCGGCCGGGCGCCTATATCTTCCTCGGCAACGGCGATACCCCGATGTGCCACCATCCTGCCTATGATTTCGCCGACGAGGCCATTCCGCTGGGCTGCAGCTGGTTTGCCGAGCTGGTCGAACGCCGGATGCCGGTGACGTGACGGCGCGGCGCTGGACATTCCCGCGCCACCCCCACACGATGCGGCGAAAACACGACGACAGGAGAGTCAACGGACATGCCGATCAAGAACCGCTTAGCAGAACTGCACGATGAAATCACCGGATGGCGACGGGATCTGCACGAACATCCCGAGATCCTGTTCGACACCCACCGCACCAGCGCGGTCGTGGCCGAGAAGCTGACGGAATTCGGCTGCGACGAGGTGGTGACCGGCATCGGCAAGACCGGCGTGGTCGGCGTCATCAGGGGCAAGGCGAACGGCTCGGGCAAGGTGATCGGGCTGCGCGCCGACATGGACGCGCTGCCGATCCACGAACAGACCGGCCTGCCTTATGCCTCGAAAACCGATGGCGCGATGCATGCCTGCGGCCATGACGGGCACACCGCCATGCTGCTGGGCGCGGCGAAATACCTGGCCGAGACCCGCAATTTCGACGGCACCGTGGTGGTGATCTTCCAGCCCGCCGAAGAGGGCGGCGGCGGTGGCCGCGAGATGTGCAACGACGGCATGATGGATCGCTGGAACATCCAGGAGGTATACGGGATGCACAACTGGCCCGGCCGCCCGGTGGGCAGCTTCGCCATCCGTCCGGGCCCCTTCTTTGCCGCCACCGACCTGATCGAGATCGAGTGCGAGGGCAAGGGCGGTCACGCCGCCAAGCCGCAGGAAACCGTGGATACCACGCTGATGGCCGCGCATCTGGTGACCGCGCTGCAATCCATCGTCAGCCGCAATGCCGACCCGGTGGGCAATATCGTGGTGTCGGTCACCTCGTTCGAAACCTCGTCCAAAGCGTTCAACGTGATCCCGCAGCGGGTGTCGATCAAGGGCACCGTGCGCACGCTGTCGAACGAATTGCGCGACCTCGCCGAAACCCGGATGCAGGCGATCTGCGACGGCGTGGCGGCCACGTTCGGCGGGACGATCAGGCTGGACTATTTCCGCAACTACCCGGTGATGGTGAACCATGACGAGCAAACTGCCTTTGCCGCCGAGGTGGCGAAATCGGTATCGGGCGATTGCGACGAGGCGCCGCTGGTCATGGGCGGCGAGGATTTCGCCTTCATGCTCGAAGAACGGCCCGGCGCCTATATCCTTGTCGGCAATGGCGACACCGCGATGGTGCACCACCCGGAATACAATTTCGACGACGAGGCGATCCCGGCGGGCTGTTCGTGGTGGGCCGAGCTGGTCGAAAAGCGGATGCCGGCGGCCTGAACCTCAGCCCCGCTGCGCCAGCAATGAGCGGTAGATCGCGGTGATCGCGGCGGCCTCCTGCGCGATGCGGAAATGATCCAGCACGTGCCGGCGGGCCGCCTGCGACCACACGGCCAGCCGCGCGGGATCGTCCAGGATCGCGTTGGCGGCGGCCACCATCGCATCCACGTCGCCCGCAGCGATCAGCGTGCCGGTCTGCCCGCCCGCGACCAGCTCTTCGAACGCGCCGACGCGGGTGGCGATCACCGGCACGGCGCAGGCCATCGCCTCGAGCGGGGTCAGCCCGAAGCCTTCCCAGCGTTGCGGCGCGATGTAAAGATCCAGCGCCTGGTACCAGCGCGCCATCTCCCAGACCGGCACCTCGGGCAGGAACAGCAGCCGGCCGGACAGGCCGGCGGCGGCGGCGCGGTCCTTCAGCCCCTGTTCGAACGCCTGGTGTTTCTCGGTGGCGCGGCCCATCACGATGGCGGTGGCCTGCGGGTGATCGGCCAGCACGCGCAGCATCGCGTCGACGAACACGTCGGTGCCCTTCTGCGCGCGGATGCGGCCATAACAGCCGATGACCGGGCCGGTTTCGGGTAGGCCCAGATCGCGGCGCAGCGCGGGCTTGTCCGCGGCCGGGCAAAAGCTGTCGGTGTCGATGCCGTGGCGGATCACCGTCGCCTCGCGCTCAAGATATCCGGCGGTCTTGTCCGAGGTGGCGATCACCGCGTCCATCTGCCGGATCAGCCATTTCGTCAGCGCGGTGTGGTGGCGCTGTGAGGCCGAGGTAAAGACCAGCTTCAGCCGCTTGCCCAGCAGGTATTTCAGGCCCAGCCCGGCCAGCATCTCGATATTGCGTCGCGCGTGCCAGACCCGCGCGCCCGACGGCCCGCTGCGCGACATGAAGGGCAGGCGCGACAGCGGGATCTGCGGCATGTCGGCGGGCAGTTCCGGGCCGGTGGTGGCGATGGCGATGTCGCGCGCCTGCAACGGCACCAGCCGGATCACTGTCGCGGTGACGCCGGACAGGCGTTTCTTGAAATTCGGGGCGATGACGTCGATCTGCGCGGGGTCGGTCATGGGGCGGCCTTTGTTACCGGTCCGATGTCAGGGCGTCTGCCAGTTGCCTGACCAGATCGTCAAGGGCCTGTGACTGGTTTCCGGCAAAGGCGCGGGCGGCGGCACGCTCGTCGGCCAGCAGGCCGGGATCGGCCAGAAGCCGCGCCACGGTCGCGGCCAGCGCGTCGGCATCCGCCACCTCGGTCGCGCCCCCGGCCGCAGTGAAATCGGCATAGGCATTGGTGAAATTCGCATACAGCGGCCCGTGGATCACCGCCGCGCCGGCATGGGCGGGCTCATAGGGGTTGTGCCCGCCCACCGGCGTGAACGACCCGCACAGGCACACGATAGGCGCCAGCGCATACCACAGCCCGGTTTCGCCGAACGTGTCGGCCAGGTAGACCGCGCCGCCCGGTGCCTCGCCCCGGCTGCGGCGGGTGGTGGCAAGGCCCGCGTCGCGCAGCATCGCCTCGATCCCGTCGGCGCGTTCGGGATGGCGCGGCACGAGGATCAGCAGCAGGTCGGGATGATCCGCCAGCAGCGCGCGATGCGCCTGCGCCACGATCTCGTCCTCGCCGGGATGGGTCGAACTGGCAACCCAGAGGGGGCGGGTGCCGATGGCGTTGCGCAGCCGCTCCAGCCCGGCCCGGTCGACGGGCAGGGGGCCGGCCACCGCCTTGAGGTTCACACCGGCGCAGGCCTGCGTCAGCCCGAGGGCATGGAAATGACCGGCGGTGCGCCGGTCCTGGCAATGGATCATCGAGACCCCGCCCAGCAGGAACCGCGCGGTGCCCGGCACGCGCTGCCAGTTGCGCGCCGTGCCGTCGGAAATCCGCGCGTTCAGCAGCGCCATCGGGATGCCGCGCGCGCGCAGCATCCGCAGCATGTTGGGCCAAAGCTCGCTTTCGATGAACACTGCCGCGTCGGGCCGCCAATGCGCCATGAACCGCCGCAGCGCCGGGCGCCCGTCGATCGGCGCGAACTGGTGGCGCGTGCGCGGCGGCAGCCGGTCGGCGACGATGGCGGCCGAGGATGCGGTGCCCGAGGTCAGCAGGAAGGACCAGCCCGGATGCGCCTGCCCGAGCGCCCGGATCAGCGGCAGCGCCGACAGGCTTTCGCCGACGCTGGCGGCGTGCAGCCAGACCAGCCGGCCATCGGGCCGTTCGGCGGTGGCGCGGCCCAGCCTTTCGCCGGTGCGCGCCTCCAGCCCGGCGGTGCGCAGCTTGCCGGCCTCGCGCCGGGCGAACAGGGGATAGAGAAGCGCGGACAGACCGGAATAAAGCCGCACCGGCAGGGGCGCGCCGCTCATCCGCCGGTGTGGCTCATGTGGCGGCTGACGCGCCCGTCCACGGTTTGCCGGGAATAGTCGAAATCATGGCCCTCGGGCTTGCGCATGATGGCGGCGCGAATGGCCGTTTCAAGGGCGGCGTCGCTGTCGGGATGGGCGCGCAGCGGCGCGCGCAGGTCGGCCATGTCCTCTTGCCCCAGGCACATGTAGAGCTGCCCGGTGCAGGTCAGGCGCACGCGGTTGCAGCTTTCGCAGAAATTATGCGTGAGCGGCGTGATGAAACCGATCTTCTGCCCGGTTTCTTCCAGGCGGACATACCGGGCGGGGCCGCCGCTGCGTTCGGCCAGGTCGGTCAGCGTGTAGTGTTCGGCCAGCGTGGCGCGCAGATCCTTGAGCGGCCAGTATTGGTCCAGCCGGTCCTCGTTGCCGATATCGCCCATCGGCATGACCTCGATCCAGGTCAGGTCCATGTCGCGCGAGGCCGCCCATTCCGTCATCGACAGCAACTCGTCCTCGTTGACGCCCTTCAGCGCCACCGCATTGATCTTGACCCGCAGCCCCGCCTTTTGCGCCGCGTCGATCCCGCGCAGCACCTGCGGCAACCGGCCCCAGCGGGTGATCTCGGCGAATTTCGCCTCGTCCAGCGTGTCCATCGACACGTTCACCCGCCGCACGCCCGCGGCATAAAGATCGTCGGCGAAACGGTCGAGCTGGCTGGCGTTCGTGGTCAGCGTCAGCTCTTTCAGCGCGCCCGAGTCGAGATGCCGTGTCATGCTGTCGAAAAACGACATGATCCCACGCCGCACCAGCGGCTCGCCGCCGGTGATGCGCAGCTTTTCCACGCCCAGCCGGATGAAAGTCGAACACATGCGATCCAGTTCTTCCAGCGTCAGAAGATCCTTCTTAGGCAGGAAGGTCATGTTTTCCGACATGCAATAGACACAGCGGAAATCGCAGCGGTCGGTCACCGAGACGCGCAGATAGGTGATGGCGCGTGCGAACGGGTCTATGAGCGGGGCGTCGGTCATGGTGGGGAACCTAGGCGCGGACCTCCGCCGGGGCAAGGGGATTGCATTGCGGGCGGGGGGATATGCGCGTAACATTTTGCCCATGATGAAGCGATTTCCCGGATTGTTGATCGTGCCGCTTCTGGCCGGTTGCGCGCTGTTGCCCGGCCGCGATCCGGCCCAGGCCGTTTCGGTGCGGCCCGGCGACGGGCAGGTGCATCCCGTGGCGCGGCCTGAAACGGGGGGCCGCCGCCCGCCCGCGGGCGCCCGCACCGCCGACGCGCTGGACACCACCACGGAAGAGGAACGCCAGGCCGCCGCCGCCCCGGCCGCACCCGGCGGGCGCGACCTCGGCGTGACCATCGCCGCGCTGGGCGATCCGGCACGGCCCGGTTTCTGGCTGGAAACGCCGCTTGTCGCCACGCCCGGCACCGGCCGGGTGGAATACCAGGGCAAAACCGCGCAGGTGCAGCTGATCCCGATAGAAGGCGCCGCGACGGCGGGCAGCCGGCTGTCGCTGGCCGCGATGCGGCTGGTCGGCGCGCCGCTGGCCGGCCTGCCGGAGATTCGCGTCTTTGCAGGCGGTTAACGCGCGGTCACAGGTATTTCTCGGCTTCCTTGCGGGCAAACCGTTTCATCTGCCGCCCGTTTTCCGCCATGAAGGCGCGCACGCGGTCGGGGTCGTGTTTCGACAGTTCGCGCAGCCACCATGCCACCGATTTCTGGATGAACCATTCCGGGTCGCGCACGTAACCGGCGGCCCAGCCCAGCACCCGCTCGCGGATCGCGGTTTCGGTCTCGTCGGGGTGGTTCTGCTTGGTGAAGGGCAGGGTGATCACCATCGCCGCGCGGCGGGTCCAGTGGCTGTCCGATGTCGTCCAGCCTTCGACCTCATCGATGCGCGCGGGATCGGCCACCAGCCGTTTCTGCCCCGCCATCATGGCGTGGTCGGCGATGGCCCAGCTGTCGAAATCGGGCACCCATGACACGATCAGCGCCCATGCGGCGCTGTCGTCGGGGCGCAGGCGGGCCTGCGTCAGCAGCTTGGCGGCGGCAAGCCGCGCCTCGAAAATATCGGTCTGCCACAGCGCATCGGCCAGCGCCACGCGGGCGGGCACGTCCATGCCCTGCCGCCAGCCCTTCGTGATGTCGTTCAGCGCCGGGTTGGGCACGCCCAGGTAGGGGCGCGGCAGCTTGTGATACTGCGCCATGCCCTCGGCCCGGCCGGGTTCGGCGGCGGCGCGCAGTTCGGCCAGTGCGTCCCCGGGCGTCATTCCACGGTCACCGATTTCGCCAGGTTGCGCGGCTGGTCCACATCGGTGCCCTTGGCGATGGCGGTGTGATAGGCCAGTTGCTGCGCCGGGATGGCATAGAGGATCGGCGCCAGGTCGTCGGCAACGGTGGGCATCACCAGCGTGTGGGTGACGCCGTCGCCGGCCTCGGCCAGCCCGGCCTCGTCGGTGACCAGCGTGACCTTGCCGCCGCGCGCCATCACCTCCTGCATGTTCGACACGGTCTTGTCGAACAGCGCATCGCGCGGGGCCATTACCACCACCGGCATACGCTTGTCGATCAGGGCGATGGGGCCGTGTTTGAGTTCTCCCGATGCATAAGCTTCGGCGTGTATGTAGCTGATTTCCTTTAGTTTCAGAGCGCCTTCCATTGCAAGCGGATACATCAGGCCGCGTCCCAGAAACAGGATGTCGTCGGCCTCGGCCAGCTTGCGCGCGACCTTTTTCGCGCTGCGATCCTGCGCCAGCGCGTGATTGAGGATGCCGGGCAGGCTGCGCAGTGCGCTCAGCCGGTCGGCCAGCGCATCCGCATCCAGGTGCCCACGCTGCCGCGCCGCCTTGAGCGCCAGAAGGTAAAGCACCGTCAACTGGCAGGTGAACGCCTTGGTCGAGGCGACGCCCACCTCGACCCCGGCCAGGATCGGCAGCGCCGTGCCGCTTTCCCGCGCGATCGAGCTTTCGGGGACGTTCACCACCGACACCACATGCGCGGCCTTGTCGGCGCAATAGCGCAGAGCGGCCAGCGTGTCGGCGGTTTCGCCCGACTGGCTGACGAACAGCGCCACCGTGCCATCCGCGACCGGCGGCTCACGGTAGCGGAATTCGCTGGCGATATCGACCTCGACCGGCAGACGCGCGATGCGTTCGAACCAGTATTTCGCGGTGACGCAGGCGAAATAGGCGGTGCCGCAGGCCACCAGCACCAGCCGGTCGACCCCGGCGAAATCGGGCATCGTGTCGGGCAGGGCGATGTCGCGGCCATCGGCGGTCAGGTAATGGCTCAGCGCCTCGCCGATCACATGGGGTTGTTCGGCGATTTCCTTGGCCATGAAATGCCTGTGCCCGCCCTTGTCGACGCGGGTGGCGTCGATGCGGATGGTTTTCACCGGGCGGTTGGCAAGAGTGTTGTTCTCGTCGCGGATTTCCACGCCCGCGCGGGTGACGACGGCCCAGTCGCCCTCTTCCAGATAGGTGATGCGGTCGGTCAGCGGGGCCAGCGCGATCGCGTCCGAGCCCACGAACATCTCGCCATCGCCGTGGCCGATGGCCAGCGGGCTGCCCTTGCGCGCGGCGATCAGCAGGTCGTCCTGCCCGTCGAACAGGAACACCAGCGCGAACGCCCCCTCCAGCCGGGCGATGGTCTTGCCGGCGGCCGTAACCGGGTCGTCGCCCCGATCCATGTGATGCGCGGCCAGCAGGGCGATGGTTTCGGTGTCGGTTTCGGTTTCCGCCTTGTAGCCGAGCTCGGCCAGTTCGGCGCGCAATTCGCGGAAATTCTCGATGATGCCGTTATGCACCACGGCCACGCCGTTCACGCGATGCGGGTGGGCGTTGCCCACCGTCGGCGCGCCGTGGGTGGCCCAGCGGGTGTGGCCGATCCCGGCCTTGCCGGCCAGCGGTTCATGCACCAGCAGGTCGCTGAGGTTGACCAGCTTGCCCACCGCGCGGCGGCGGTCCAGCCGGCCCGCGTTCACCGTGGCGATCCCGGCGCTGTCATAGCCGCGATATTCCAGCCGCCGCAGCGCCTCGACCAGCGTCGGGGCAACCTCGTGCGTGCCCAGGATTCCGACGATACCGCACATTATGCCTCTCCCTTGTCGCGTCTGGCCTTTTTGGCCTTGAGCATTTCGAACAGCTTGTGCGCCATGCCGGGCTTGTTCACCTGTTCGGCGCGCGCCAGCGCCAGCGCCGCATCCCCGACATCGCGGGTGATGACCGAGCCCGAGCCCGTCATCGCGCCCGCGCCCACCCGCACCGGGGCCACCAGCATCGTGTTCGACCCGATGAAGGCGCCTGCGCCGATCTCGGTGCGGTGCTTCATCACGCCGTCATAGTTGCAGGTGATCGTGCCCGCGCCGATATTGCTGCCCGCGCCCACATGGGCGTCGCCGATATAGGACAGGTGATTGGCCTTGGCGCCCTCGTCCAGGATGGCGTTCTTGACCTCGACGAAATTGCCGATGCGCACGTCCTCGGCCAGTTCCGCGCCGGGACGCAGCCGGGCGTAGGGGCCGACAACCGCGCCGCGGCTGACATGGCAGCCCTCGAGATGCGAAAAGGCGCGGATCGCCGCGCCGCTTTCGACCGTCACGCCGGTGCCGAAAAAGACGTTCGGTTCGATCACGCTGTCGCGGCCGATCACGGTGTCATGGGCGAAATGGACGGTGTCGGGGGCGATCAGCGTCACGCCGTCCTCAAGTGCAGCGGCGCGGGCGCGGGCCTGAAAGGCGGCCTCGGCCCCGGCCAGTTCGGCGCGGCTGTTGATGCCCATGGTCTCGGCCTCGTCGCAGGTGACGGCGGTGGCGCTCAGCCCGCGGGCGCGGGCCAGGCCCACCACGTCGGTCAGGTAATACTCGCCGCTGGCATTGTCGTTACCCACCCCGGCAACCAGATCGAACAGCGTGGCGCGATCCGCCATGATAACACCGGAATTGCAAAGAGTTATGGCGCGTTCCTGATCCGTGGCGTCCTTGAACTCGACAATCCGTTCCAGCCTGTCACCCGCCATCACCAGCCGGCCGTAGCGGCCCGGATCGGCGGCCTGGAACCCGAGCACGACGATATCGTGCTGCGCGCGCGCCTGTTGCATGGCTTCCAGCGTTTCGGGCCGGATGAAGGGCGTGTCGCCATAAAGCACGATCACGTCGCCGTCGAACCCGTCCAGCGCCTCGCGCGCCATGCCGACGGCGTGGGCGGTGCCTTTCTGCTCTTCCTGCAGCACGATCCGCGCGGTTTCGTCCCAGGACCGCGCGGTTTCGCCCACCGCCCCGGCGCCGTGGCCCGCGACGACGATCGTCTGCGCCGGGTCCAGCCCGGCCCCGGATTTCAGTGCGTGGATCAGCAGCGGCGCCCCGGCGACCGGGTGCAGCACCTTGGGCAGGTCCGAATTCATGCGCGTCCCCATGCCGGCGGCAAGGACGATCAGGGCCGTGGTCATATGCAAACTCGTTCGTTATATGTCTGCGCCGTTATACGGGCTTGCCGTGATGGCGCAAGCGGGGGCGGCATCACTTGAGATTGCCGATTGTGACAGGGGTTTGCGGTTTTCCGCCACATGACAGGAGATGCCATGCGCACGGTGATTTTCGACCTGGACGGGACGCTGGCCGATACCAGCGGCGACCTGATCGCGGCGGCCAACCATTGTTTCCGCGACATGGGGCTGGGCGACGTGCTGGACCCGGTGGGCGATGCCGTCACCGCCTTTCACGGCGGGCGGGCGATGCTGACGCTGGGGCTGACCCGCGTCGCGCACGCGGATGTGGCCGGGCAGATCGAACGGTATTACCCCGTTCTGCTGGATGCCTATGGCGGGGCCATCGACCTGCATACAACGCTTTATCCCGGCGCGATGGAGGCGGTGGCGGCGCTGCGCGACGCGGGCTATGCGGTTGGCGTGTGCACCAACAAGCCCGAGGGGCTGGCGCAGACGCTGCTGACGCGGCTGGGGGTGCGCGATGCCTTTGCCTCGCTCGTGGGGGCCGATACCCTGCCGGTGCGCAAGCCCGACCCCGAACCGTTCCGCGAGGCGGTGCGCCGTGCCGGGGGCGATCCGGCGCGGGCCTGCCTGATCGGCGACACCGATACCGACCGCGAAACCGCACGCGCCGCCGGGGTGCCATCGGTCCTTGTCACCTTCGGCCCGGCGGGGAAAAGCGTGGCGGACCTGCTGCCCGAGGCGCTGATCGGGCATTTCGACGAGCTGCCCGGCGTGGTGCGGCGGCTGATCGGTTAAAGGGGCTGCGCCGGACCCCGTGGCGGGCCGGGCGCGGCCTTGTCTGTTGCAGAAAGGCCGGACCGGACGTTCACGACATGCGAAATGTCGCTTGGCGACATTGACGGGTGGGCGGGCTTGGCGCATCTGTTATGGCTATGACCGAGATATTCGCCGGCAGTTTCACCCAGCAGGAACCGATCCCCGACGAGGCGATCGAGGCGGCGCTGCGCGTCATGCGCTCGGGCCGGCTGCACCGCTACAATGTGGCCGAGGGCGATCCGGGCGAGGTGGCGCTGCTTGAGCAGGAATTCGCGGCGGCGATGGGGGCGAAATACTGCCTTGCCGTGGCCTCGGGCGGGTATGCGCTGGCCTGCGCGCTGCGTGCCGTGGGGGTGCGGCCCGGCGACAAGGTGCTGACCAACGCCTTTACCCTGGCCCCGGTGCCCGGCGCGATCGCAAGCGTTGGCGCGGTGCCGGTCTTTGTCGGCGTGACCGAGGGGCTGGTGATCGACCTCGACGACCTGGCGGCAAAGGCGGACGAGGCCGATGTGCTGATGCTGAGCCACATGCGCGGGCACCTTGCCGACATGGACCGGCTGATGGCGATCTGCGATACCGCCGGTATCCGGGTGATCGAGGATTGCGCGCATACGATGGGCGCGCGCTGGCGCGGGCGGCTGTCGGGCACGGACGGGGTGATCGGCTGCTATTCGACGCAGACCTACAAACACCTCAATTCCGGCGAGGGCGGGTTCCTGATCACGGACGATTCCGGGGTGATGGCGCGGGCGGTGATGCTGTCGGGGTCGTACATGCTCTATGATCGCCACCTTGCCGCGCCGGATGCGCAGGCGTTCGAGGCGGTCCGCTATGACACGCCCAATATCTCGGGGCGGATGGACCACCTGCGCGCGGCGATCCTGCGCCCGCAACTGCGGCGGCTGGCCGAACAGTGCGATCGCTGGAACGCGCGGTACCGCGCCGTCGAAGAGGGCCTGCGCGGCACCCCCGGCCTGAGCGTGGTGGAGCGCCCGGCAGAGGAATATTTCGTGGGCTCGTCGATCCAGTTTCTACTGCTGGACTGGGCGGGCGAGCGCGTGCAGGAGGCGATCCGCCGCTGCGCCGCGCGGGGGGTGGAGCTGAAATGGTTCGGCGGTGCCGAGCCGCAGGGCTTTACCAGCCGCTATGACAGCTGGCGCTATGCGCCGTCCGAGCCGATGCCGGCCACCGACCGGGTGCTGCGCGGTATCGTCGACATGCGCCTGCCGCTGACATTCAGCATAGAGGATTGCCGCCTGATCGCGCGTATCATCCGTGCTGAGGTGGGCGCGGTCTGGCAGGCCGGCTGATCCCGGTTTCGGATCGGCTGCGCGATCCGACCGGCTGGGGGCGCTGCCCCCAGACCCCCGGAGTTTCTGGGCAAGATGAAGCAAGGGACGTTTCCACGGCATTGCAGGGCGCTTGACCCGACTCGGGTTTTCGTGCCATTTAATGAACAAGTGTTCAATAAACCCTTGGGAGGGGGCCTCATGTTCAATGCAACGATGAAGTTCGATCTGGGCGAGGATGTGAACGCGCTGCGCGAAACCGTGCATCGCTGGGCGCAGGAGCGGATCAAGCCGCTGGCGGCGCAGATCGACCAGAGCAACGAGTTCCCCGCCGCGCTGTGGCGCGAGATGGGCGAGATGGGCCTGCTGGGCATCACCGTGGACGAGGAATACGGCGGCGCGGGCATGTCCTACCTGGCGCATACCATCGCGGTGGAAGAGGTGGCGCGGGCCTCGGCCTCGGTCAGCCTGTCCTATGGCGCGCATTCGAACCTCTGCGTGAACCAGATCAAGCTGAACGGCAACGAGGAGCAGAAGAAGAAATACCTGCCCGGCCTGATCTCGGGCGAGCATGTCGGCGCGCTGGCGATGTCGGAACCCTCGGCCGGGTCCGACGTGGTGTCGATGAAGCTGCGCGCGGACAAGCGCAACGGCTATTACGTGCTGAACGGGTCGAAATACTGGATCACCAACGGGCCGGATGCCGATACGCTGGTGGTCTATGCCAAGACCGACCCCGAGGCGGGGGCGAAGGGCATGACCGCCTTCATCATCGAAAAGGGGTTCAAGGGTTTCACCCAGGGCCCGCATTTCGACAAGATGGGGATGCGCGGATCGAATACCGGCGAGCTGATCTTCGAGGATTGCGAGGTGCCGTTCGAGAACGTGCTGGGCGAAGAGGGCCGGGGCGTCGCGGTGCTGATGTCGGGGCTGGATTACGAGCGCGTGGTGCTGTCGGGGATCGGCACCGGGATCATGGCCGCCTGCCTGGACGAGGTCATGCCCTACATGGTCGAGCGCAAGCAGTTCGGCCAGCCGATCGGGAATTTCCAGCTGATGCAGGGCAAGATCGCCGATATGTACACGGCGATGAACAGCGCGCGGGCCTATGTCTACGAGGTGGCCAAGAGCTGCGACCGGGGCGAGGTGACGCGGCAGGACGCGGCGGCCTGCGTGCTTTATGCCAGCGAGGTGGCGATGAGCGTGGCGCACCAGGCGGTGCAGGCCTTCGGCGGTGCGGGCTTCCTGAACGACAGCGCGGTCAGCCGCATCTTCCGCGACGCCAAGCTGATGGAGATCGGCGCGGGCACCAGCGAGATTCGCCGGATGCTGGTTGGGCGCGAGCTGATGGCGTCGATGCAGTGATGCCGGGGCGACCGGCACAAGGGGCATGACCCCCGGTCTGCGCATATGGGCCCCGGTGGCCGCGCTTGTCGCGCTGGCGGCGGTCATGGGTTACCTTCTGGGCACGCGCAGCGCCGCGCCGGACGAGGCCGGGGTAATCGCGCGGATGGCCGCGCTCTATGCCGAAGAGGGCGGCCGGGCCAGCGATTGCGCGGCGCGGCCGGCGGCCTCGGACGGGCTGTGGCTGGTGGTGCGCTGCGCCTGCGCGGGTGCCGCGCGTGAATATTTCGTGGACGATTTCGGCCGGCTGGCCCATCGCCGCGCCGAGGGAGAGATACAGACATGCTGACGCCGGCCCCCGATTACGACACGCTTCGTGCAGGGTTTCGCTGGGATCTGCCCGGCGGGCTGAACATGGCGCACCAGGTTTGCGACGGCTGGGCGGTGCGCGACCCCGGCCGCATCGCCCTGATCGACGTGACCGACGGCGTGCGCCGCGAGCTGAGCTATGGCGAGCTGTGGCACCTGTCGCGGCGTGTCGAGAACGCGCTGATCGAGCGCGGGGTGCTGCGCGGCGACCGCGTGGGCGTGTTGCTGAGCCAGTCGTTCCTGTGTGCCGCCACCCATATCGCGGCCTGGCGGATCGGCGCGATCTCGGTGCCGCTGTTCAAGCTGTTTCGCCACGACGCCCTGGTCACCCGGCTGCAGGACAGCGGCGCGGGCGTCGTCGTCACCGATGACGAGGGCGCGGGGATGGTGGCGGGGATGGGGCTGGCGGTGCTGCGCCAGGCCGACCTGCCGGACAGCGCGCAGGCCAGCGGCGGCGTCGACACCGCGCCCGACGATCCGGCGGTCCTGATCTATACCAGCGGCACGACCGGTTCGCCCAAGGGGGCGCTGCACGGCCACCGGGTGCTGACGGGGCACCTGCCGGGCGTCGAGATGAGCCACGATTTCCTGGGCCAGCCGGGCGATTGCCTGTGGACCCCGGCCGACTGGGCCTGGATCGGCGGGCTGTTCGACGTGCTGATGCCGGGGCTGGCGCTGGGCGTGCCGGTGGTGGCGGCGCGGATGGACAAGTTCACCCCGCGCGGCGCGGCGCGGATCGTCGAACAGGGCGGGGTGCGCAACGTGTTCTTCCCGCCCACCGCGCTGCGAATGCTCAAAGCCGCCGATCAGGCGGTGCCGGGGCTGCGCTCGGTCGCGTCGGGGGGCGAGCCGCTGGGCGCCGAGATGCTGGACTGGGGGCGGCGGGCCTTTGGCCTGACGATCAACGAATTCTACGGCCAGACCGAGTGCAACATGGTCGCCACCTCCTGCGGCGCGCTGTTCGATCCGCGGCCCGGTGCGATCGGGCGCGTAGTGCCGGGGCACGATGTCGCGGTGATCGACGCGGCGGGCAGCGTGACCGATGGCGAGGGCGATATCGCCGTGCGCGCGGGCAGCCCCGCGATGCTGCTGGAATACTGGCGCAAGCCGGACGAGACGCGCGACAAGTTTCGCGGGCAATGGATGGTGACCGGCGATCGCGGCGTGATCGAGGACGGGTTCATCCGCTTCGTCGGGCGCGAGGATGACGTGATCACCAGTTCCGGTTACCGCATCGGCCCGGCCGAGATCGAGGATTGCCTGCTGACCCATCCGGCGGTGGCCACCGTGGGCGTGGTCGGCAAGCCCGACCCGATGCGCACCGAGATCGTCAAGGCCTATGTCGTGCTGAAGGACGGCCAAGACGCCGGAGAGGCGATGGCGGCAGAGCTTCAGGCATGGGTCAAGGAGCGTCTCGCAAGCTATTCCTATCCAAGGGAAATCGGCTTTCTCGACGCGCTGCCGATGACCGTGACGGGCAAGGTAATCCGCAAGGAGCTGAAGGCCCGTGCCACTGCCGAGGCGGCAGCGCCATGACCGGGCGCGGGGCCGGGCCGATCGCGCGTCCATTTTTCTTTCACCGGGTGGAGACCTCATGAAACTGCAATCCCAAGCCATCCCGTCCTCGGACCAGTTCCAGACCAACCGCGCCGGCCATCTGGAGGCGCTGCGCGTGGTCGAGGAAGCCGCCGCGCTGGCCGCGGCGGGCGGCGGCGCGAAATCGCGCGACCGCCATGTCAGCCGGGGCAAGATGCTGCCGCGCGAACGGGTGGCGAACCTGCTCGACCCCGGCGCGCCCTTCCTTGAGATCGGCGCGACCGCCGCGCATGGCATGTATGACGGCGCCGCGCCCTGCGCCGGCGTGATCGCGGGGATCGGCCGGGTGTCGGGGCATGAGTGCATGATCGTGTGCAACGACGCCACGGTGAAGGGCGGCACCTATTACCCGATGACCGTCAAGAAACACCTGCGCGCGCAGGAGATCGCCGAGCAGAACCATCTGCCCTGCATCTACCTGGTCGACTCGGGCGGTGCGAACCTGCCGCAGCAGGACGAGGTGTTCCCCGACCGCGACCATTTCGGGCGCATCTTCTTCAACCAGGCCAACATGAGCGCCAAAGGCATCCCGCAGATCGCGGTGGTGATGGGCTCGTGCACAGCGGGCGGCGCCTATGTGCCGGCGATGTCGGACGTGACCATCATCGTCAAGGAGCAGGGCACGATCTTCCTGGCCGGGCCACCGCTGGTCAAGGCCGCGACGGGCGAGGTGGTGACGGCCGAGGACCTGGGCGGCGGCGACGTGCACACGCGCCTGTCGGGCGTGGCCGATTACCTGGCCGAGGATGACGGGCACGCGCTGGCGCTGGCGCGGCGCGCGGTCAGCCACCTGAACCGCACGAAACCGGCGGGCGTCCAGTGGCAATCGCCCGAGGAGCCCGCCTATGACCCCGACGAGATCCTGGGCGTGGTGCCGGCCGACCTGCGCACCCCCTACGACATCCGCGAGGTGATCGCGCGGGTGGTCGACGGCTCGCGGTTCGACGAGTTCAAGCCGCGCTTCGGCGAAACGCTGGTCTGCGGGTTTGCCCATGTGAAGGGTTGCCCGGTGGGGATCGTGGCGAATAACGGCGTGCTGTTCTCGGAATCCGCGGTGAAGGGCGCGCATTTCGTCGAACTGTGCAGTCAGCGCCGTATCCCGCTGGTTTTCCTGCAGAATATCACCGGCTTCATGGTCGGGCGGAAATACGAGAACGAAGGCATCGCGCGCCACGGCGCCAAGATGGTGACGGCGGTGGCCACCACGCAGGTGCCCAAGATCACCATGCTGGTGGGCGGCTCGTTCGGGGCGGGCAATTACGGCATGGCGGGGCGGGCCTATTCCCCTCGTTTCCTGTGGACGTGGCCGAACAGCCGTATCAGCGTGATGGGCGGCGAACAGGCGGCGGGCGTGCTGGCCACGGTGAAACGCGACGGGATCGAACGCGCGGGCGGCAGCTGGTCGGCCGAGGAAGAGGCCGAGTTCAAGCGCCCCACCATCGAGATGTTCGAGGAGCAGAGCCACCCGCTCTATGCCAGCGCGCGGCTTTGGGACGACGGCGTCGTCGACCCGCGCAAGACGCGCGACGTGCTGGCGCTGTCGCTGTCGGCCACGCTGTGCGCGCCGATCGCCGAGACGAAATTCGGCGTGTTCCGTATGTGACCGGGCGATGACGGGGCGATACGCATATCAGGCCAGCCCATGCCCGGTGTGGCGAGGGCGGCGGGGGCGGGACGCCTCCGGCGGGAGTATTTGCGGAACGATGAAGGGTGGGGGCCGATGACCGACCCGTTGGCGGCTGTCCTGGCGCGGTATCCCGGTGCGGTGTCCTTTCGCTATGGCGACAGCGCCGCGCTGAACGCCGAGATACTGGCGCTGGTGCGCGCGGGGACAAAGACAATGACGTGCGACGCCCTGGCCGCGTTCGAAGCGCGCGGCGAGGCGTTGCCGGAAACGGGGCGCATCGATATCGCGCTCGACTGGGAGGGCGCACCGGCGCTGGCGGTCGAAACGGTGAAGGTCGAGCGCATCCGCTTCGACCGGATGGACGAAGGACGCATCCCGCCGCAGGGTGAGTTTCGCGATCTGGCGCACTGGCGCGCGGGGTACGAGGCGTATCTGACCCGCGCGGGCCATTTCGCGCCCGATGCTATGATGGTGGTCGAGACATTTCGCGTGGTCGAGGATTTCGGGAAATGAGAATGAAGACGTATGACGATGGAGAGACGGATGTTTGACACGATCCTGATTGCCAACCGGGGCGAGATCGCCTGCCGGGTGGCGCAGACGGCGCGGGCGATGGGGGTGCGCGTGGTGGCCGTCTATTCCGATGCGGATGCGGCGGCGGCCCATGTGGCGGCGGCGGATGTGGCGGTGCATATCGGCGGCTCGGCCCCGGCCGACAGCTACCTGCGCGGCGATGCGATCATCGCGGCGGCGCAGGCCACCGGCGCGCAGGCGATCCATCCCGGTTACGGGTTCCTGTCGGAAAACCCCGATTTCGTCGACGCGGTCGTGGCGGCGGGGCTGACCTTCATCGGCCCGTCGGCCGAGGCGATCCGCAAGATGGGCCTCAAGGACGCGGCCAAGGCGCTGATGGAAGAGGCGGGCGTGCCGGTCGTGCCGGGCTATCACGGGTCGAACCAGGACCCCGAACACCTGTCGGGCGCGGCGGATACCATCGGCTATCCGGTGCTGATCAAGGCGGTCGCGGGCGGTGGCGGCAAGGGGATGCGGCTGGTCGAGCGGCCGCAGGATTTCATCGAGGCGCTGGAAAGCGCGCAGGGCGAGGCGCGCACCGCCTTCGGCAACCCCGACGTGCTGATCGAGAAATACATCCAGAAACCGCGCCATATCGAGGTGCAGGTCTTTGGCGACGGCAGCCGCGCGGTGCATTTGTTCGAGCGCGACTGTTCGCTCCAGCGGCGCCACCAGAAGGTGATCGAGGAGGCGCCCGCGCCCGGCATGACGGACGGGATGCGCGCCGCGATGGGGCAGGCCGCCGTGCGCGCGGCCGAGGCGATCGGCTATGCCGGGGCCGGCACGGTGGAATTCATCGTCGACGGCAGCCGCGGCCTGCGCACCGACGGGTTCTGGTTCATGGAGATGAACACCCGCCTGCAGGTGGAGCACCCGGTGACCGAGGCGATCACCGGCATCGACCTTGTGGAATGGCAGTTGCGCGTCGCCGCGGGCGAGCCGCTGCCCGCGCGGCAGGAGGACCTGGCGATAGACGGCCATGCCTTTGAGGCGCGGCTTTACGCCGAGGACGTGCCCAAGGGGTTCCTGCCCGCGACCGGCACGCTGGCGCATCTGGAATTTCCGCAAGGCGCGCGGTCGGACAGCGGGGTGCGCAGGGGCGATACGATCAGCCCGTTCTACGACCCGATGATCGCCAAGATCATCACCCACGGGCCCACCCGCGACGTGGCGCTGTCGCGGATGCGGGCGGCGCTGGCGGATACGCAGGTGGCGGGCACGGTGACGAATCTCGGCTTCCTGTCGGCGCTCTGCGCGCACAAGGGCTTTGCCGCGGGCGAGGTCGATACCGGGCTGATCGCGCGCGACCTGGATGCGCTGGTGCAGGTGCCGGCGCCCGGCCCGGCCGATTGGGCGCAGGCGGCGCTGGTGGCGCTGGGGCTTGACGGCGATCTGCCGGACGATGCCGGGTTCAGCCTGTGGGCGCCGATGCTGCGCAGCGTCACCCTGCGGTTCGGCGAGGACGAGCAGGCGGTGCGCGTCGCGCTGCGCGACGCGGACAGCGCCCTTGTGACAGTGGGCGATACCGAACTGGCCGCGCGGCGCGGCGTCGGCGGCTGGGTCTTTGACGGGGTGTCGGCGGCGCCCGCGGTGCGCAACGGCGATCTGGTGACGCTGTTCCGCGATGCGGGGCTTGGCTTTCACGTGATCGACCCGCTGGACCGCGCGGCAGCGGCAGGGGCGGGCGGCAACCTGATCGAGGCGCCGATGCCGGGGCTGGTCAAGGCGGTCTTTGCCAGGGCCGGGCAGGCGGTCAGCGCGGGCGACCGGTTGGCGGTGCTGGAGGCGATGAAGATGGAACATTCGCTGCTGGCGGCGCGCGACGGTATCGTGGCCGAACTGCTGGTCGAGGCGGGTGCGCAGGTCGAGGCGGGTGCGGCGCTGATCCGGCTGGAGGACGAGGAGGAGGACGCGGCGGCGTGACGGAGGCGGGCGATCTGACCCTGATCGGATTTCACGACAGCGTCTATACCTGGGCGGTGCGCTGGGCGCTGGCCGAGACGGGTCTGCCTGCACGCAGCGAAGAGGTGGACCCGTTCACCCCCGATGGGGCCGCGGCCCTGCGCGGGGTGCATCCTTTCGGGCTGGTGCCGGTGTTGCGGCATGGCGATTTCACCCTTTATGAAACGCCGGCGATCCTGCGCTATCTCGACCGGCTGCAGGCCGGGGCCGACCTGACGCCGGCCGCTCCGCGCGCCGGGGCGCGGATGGCGCAGGTGATGTCTGTGGTGACCACGCAGGTTTACTGGCCGCTGGTCCGGCAGGTGTTCTCCAACGGGTATTACCTGCCGCGCGCGGGGCAGGACGCGGACCGGGCGGCGCTGGAGGCGGGGCTGTCGCGCGCGCCGCTGGTGCTGGACGCGCTGGAGCAGGTCGCGGGCGAGGGGCTGGTGCTGACCGGGCAGGGCCTGACGCTGGCCGACCTGATGCTGGCGCCGATGCTGGCCTATTTCAACGCGGTGCCCGATGCCGCGCGGCTGACGGGGCAGCGCACGGCGCTGAGCGCATGGCTTGACCGGATCGCCGCCCGCCCCGGTTTCATCGCCACGATGCCGCCCTGCCTGGCGGAGGGGGGCGCATGATCACGCTGCACCATGTGCCGCAAAGCCGCTCGATGCGGGTGCTGTGGCTGCTGGGCGAGCTTGAGGTTGAGTTCGCCGTCGCCCCGCATGCGCCGGACCGGTCCCTGCGCGATCCGGCCTTCCTGTCGCTGTCGCCGGCGGGCCGCGTGCCCGCGCTGGAGATCGAGGGCGAGCGGATGTTCGGGGCCACGGCGATCATCGAATACCTGTGCGAGAAATTCCCCGAACGCGGGCTTGGCCGCGCGCCGCGCGATCCCGACCGGATGACCTGGCTGGTCTGGCTGCATTTCGCCGATACGGTGACGGGCTGCGTGGACATCCTGCGGCGGGCTTATGCGGTGGGCCAGACGCAGATGATGCGGGACGAACTGGCACGGCTGGCCCTGTGCTATGACGCGATCGAGGGGCGGCTGTCGACCCCGGTGGAAAACCGCGACTACCTGCTGACCAGCGGCTTTTCCGCCTGCGATATCGCGGTGGGGCAGGCCGTCTACATGGCGCGGCATTTCCTTGCGACGGATGACCGCCCCGAGCTGACCGCCTGGTACGCCCGCATCACCGGGCGCGACAGTTTCGCGGCAGCACTGCCCGCGCCGGATGCGGTACGGATGTTTTCACAGGAATTCTACGAGGTGCCCAATGGCTGACTATGTCGAAATTTTCGAAGTGGGCCCGCGCGACGGGTTGCAGAACGAAAAGCGCCAGATCCCGACCGCCGACAAGATCGCGCTGGTCGATTGCCTGAGCGCGGCCGGGTTCCGGCGGATCGAGGTGGCAAGCTTCGTCAGCCCGAAATGGGTGCCGCAGATGGCCGACAGCGCCGAGGTGCTGGCCGGGATCGCGCGGGCGGACGGCGTTTCCTACGCGGCGCTGACGCCCAACATGCAGGGGCTGGAGCGCGCCATCGCCGCGCGTGCCGACGAGGTGGCGATATTCGGCGCGGCCTCGGAAGGGTTCTCCAAGGCCAATATCAACGCCACGATCGAGGAAAGCCTTGCGCGCTTCGCCCCCGTGGCCGAGGCGGCGAAGGCGGCGGGGCTGCCGGTGCGGGGCTATATCTCCTGCGTGACGGACTGCCCCTTCGACGGGCCGACGCCGCCGGAAAAGGTGGCCGAGGTGGCCGCAAGGCTGGATGCGATGGGCTGCTACGAGATCAGCCTGGGCGACACGATCGGGCAGGGCAGGCCGGAAACCATCGCCGCGATGCTGGACGCGGTGCTGGAGGTGGTGCCGGCCAGCCGCCTGGCCGGACATTACCATGACACGAGCGGCCGGGCGCTGGCCAATATCGAGGTGTCGCTGGACAAGGGCCTGCGCGTTTTCGACGCCGCCGTGGGGGGCTTGGGCGGTTGCCCCTATGCGCCGGGGGCCGAGGGCAACGTGGCCACCGAGGCGGTGCATGACCGGCTGGTGGCGCTTGGCTTCGACACCGGGCTGGACCGCGAGGTGCTGTCGCGCGGGGCGGATATGGCGCGGGCGATGCGCGGCGCGTAAGCCGCAGGGATGAAACGGAGGGATTTCGGTGGAACAGCTTATCACGATCGAGCGCGACACGCGCGGGGTGGCGCATCTGTGGATGGATCGCGCGGACAAGCATAACGCGCTGTCGGGCGGGATGATCGCCCAGATGACGGCGGCGGCGGCGGAGCTGGCCGCCGACGACAGCGTGCGCGTGGTGGTGCTGGCAGCGCGCGGGCGGACGTTTTGCGCCGGTGGCGACCTGGCCTGGATGCAGGCGCAGATGGCCGCCACGCCCGGGGAACGCGGCGAGGAGGCGGGCAAGCTGGCCTGGATGCTGCAGGCGCTGAACACGCTGCCCAAGCCGCTGATCGGGCGGGTGCAGGGCAATGCCTTCGGCGGCGGGCTGGGCATGGCCAGCGTCTGCGATGTCTGCATCGGCACGCCGGATGTGCAGATGGCGCTGACCGAAACGCGGCTGGGCCTGATCCCGGCCACCATCGGCCCCTATGTCTGCGCCCGGATGGGCGAGGCCAAGGCGCGGCGCGTGTTCATGTCGGGCCGCCGCTTCGTCGCCGAAGAGGCGGTGGAACTGGGCCTGCTGGCCCGGGTCGTGCAGCCCGAGGATCTGGACGCGGCCATCGAGGCCGAGGTCGTGCCCTACCTGTCCTGCGCGCCGGGTGCTGTGGCGCGGGCCAAGGCGCTGCTGCGCCGCCTGGGCCCGGTGATCGACGAGGACACCATCCGCCACACCGTCGGCGAACTGGTCGCCTGCTGGGAAGGCGACGAGGCGCCCGAGGGGATCGGCGCGTTTTTCGACAAGCGCAAACCCGGCTGGATGGCCTGAGCCGGGGCCGGGGTACGCCGCGCGGGCGAGTCGGATTCCGGGGCTTTGCCGCAGCGCGTGCCGCGCGCGCCGATGCGACAGAACCGCCCGGCCTGCTGCCGGGCGGGCCGGGGGCGGGGACGGCCCGCGACTCGCGCGGTGCTGCACTGCCGAAAAAATACGCGCAATCCGTGGGAAAAATCCCTGCCGGGATGGGTCCGGCGGCGCGGATACGGCCGGTGTGCGGCTGTATACAAAGGCAAATCCGCAATAGTTTCAGATTTTTGAATGTGATCCCCTCTCGGTTGACCCTGCCATGGGGCAGGAGTAAACCCGCGCCTGAGACACTGTCGCCAGCAGGACGCACGCCATCGCGTGTCTGAAAGGAGCCGTTCCGTGGAAGAGATGCTGCGGGAATACCTTCCCATCCTCATTTTCCTTGGGCTTGCCATCGTTATCGGTCTTGTCCTGATCCTTGCCGCCATCGTTCTGGCGGTACGCAACCCCGATCCCGAAAAGGTCAGCGCCTACGAATGCGGGTTCAACGCGTTCGACGATGCGCGGATGAAATTCGACGTGCGGTTCTACCTCGTGTCGATCCTGTTCATCATCTTCGACCTGGAGATTGCGATGCTGTTTCCCTGGGCGGTGGCGTTCAAGGATGTCAGCATGGTCGGCTTCTGGTCGATGATGGTGTTCCTGGGCGTGCTGACCATCGGCTTTGCCTACGAGTGGAAGAAGGGGGCGCTGGAATGGGAGTGAGCGACGACAAACCGCTTGTCACCGACGTGCAGGGCGACGGCCTGCAGGACGCCCGCGTGAAATCGGGGCCTTCTGCCCTGTCGCCCTATGGTGCCTATGCGGCGGGCGGCGACAAGGAGGTTGCCACCCAGGCGCTGAACCGCGAATTGCAGGACAAGGGGTTCCTGCTGACCGCGTCCGAGGACCTGGTCAACTGGGCGCGCACCGGGTCGCTGCACTGGATGACCTTCGGCCTCGCCTGCTGCGCGGTCGAGATGATGCACACCTCGATGCCGCGCTACGATGCCGAACGGTTCGGCATCGCGCCGCGCGCCAGCCCGCGCCAGTCGGACGTGATGATCGTGGCCGGCACGCTGACCAACAAGATGGCCCCGGCTTTGCGCAAGGTCTATGACCAGATGCCCGAACCGCGCTACGTGGTCTCGATGGGCTCCTGCGCCAACGGCGGCGGGTATTATCACTACAGCTACAGCGTGGTGCGCGGCTGCGACCGGATCGTGCCGGTCGACATCTACGTGCCGGGCTGCCCGCCGACGGCCGAGGCGCTGCTCTACGGCATCCTGCAACTGGCCCGCAAAATCCGCCGCACGGGGACGATCGTACGATGACCGAGGCACTGACCGAACTGGCCACCCATATCGAACTGAAGCGGCCCGACTGCGTGCTTGGCTGGCGGATCGAAAACGGCGAGCTGACCATGGACGTGGCGCTGGCCAATATCGCCGGGCTGGTCGAGTTCCTGAAAAACGACCCGACCTGCAAGTTCTCGACCCTGGTGGACATCACCGCCGTGGACTGGCCCGAGCGGGCCAAGCGGTTCGACGTGGTCTATCACTTCCTGTCGATGTACCAGAACCACCGCATCCGCCTGAAGGTGGCGCTGCGCGAGGACGAGACGGTGCCGTCGGTCACCGCCACGCATCCCAGCGCCGACTGGTTCGAGCGCGAGGTGTTCGACATGTTCGGCATCCTGTTCACCGGCCATCCCGACCTGCGCCGCATCCTGACCGATTACGGCTTTCGCGGCCATCCGCTGCGCAAGGATTTCCCGACCACCGGCTATACCGAGGTGCGCTATGACGAGGCGCTGAAACGCGTCGTCTATGAGCCGGTGAAGCTGGTGCAGGAATATCGCCAGTTCGATTTCATGAGCCCGTGGGAGGGTGCCGAATACATCCTTCCCGGCGACGAAAAAGGTGAGGAGGCCAAGGGATGATGGGTGGTTATGGCATGGGCGGCGGCGGCTTCTTGTTCTTCATCATCATGGCCGCGCTGGTGGTGGTGCCGTTCTGGCGGCTGCTGGCGCGGTTCGCCATTCCGAACTGGGTGGCGATCTTTGCCGTGATCCCGCTGGTCGCGCTGGTCCTGCTCTGGGTCATCGCGTTCAAGGACAAGATCGACGGAGGCACCGCATGATGGACGGCTCCAAAGGTTTCGAAGACGCCCAGACGGGCGAGCAGAAGATCCGCAATTTCAACATCAATTTCGGCCCGCAGCACCCGGCCGCGCATGGCGTGCTGCGCATGGTGATGGAGCTGGACGGCGAGATCGTGGAACGCTGCGATCCGCATATCGGCCTGCTGCATCGCGGCACCGAAAAGCTGATGGAAAGCCGGACCTACCTGCAGAACCTGCCCTATTTCGACCGGCTGGATTACGTCGGCACGATGAACCAGGAACATGCCTGGGTTCTGGCCATCGAAAAGCTGACCGGGGTCGAGGTGCCGCGCCGCGCGTCGCTGATCCGGGTGCTGTATTGCGAGATCGGGCGCATCCTGAACCACCTGCTGAACGTGACCACGCAGGCGATGGACGTGGGTGCGCTGACCCCGCCGCTCTGGGGCTTCGAAGAGCGTGAGAAGCTGATGATCTTTTACGAGCGGGCCTGCGGCGCGCGCCTGCACGCGGCCTATTTCCGGCCCGGCGGTGTGCACCAGGATCTGCCGCCCGAACTGATCGACGATATCGACGCCTGGGCCGAGGTGTTCCCGAAGGTGCTGGACGATATCTCCGAACTGCTGACGGAAAACCGCATCTTCAAGCAGCGCAACGTCGATATCGGCGTGGTGACCGAGGAGGATATCCAGAACTATGCCTTCTCGGGGGTGATGGTGCGCGGCTCGGGGCTGGCGTGGGATTTGCGCCGCGCGCAGCCCTATGAATGCTACGACGAGTTCGAGTTCCAGATCCCCGTGGGCACCAAGGGCGATTGCTATGACCGCTACCTGTGCCGGATGGAAGAGATGCGCCAGTCGGCCCATATCATCCGCCAGGCCTGCGACAAGCTGCGGATGCCGGAAAACCAGGGCGATATTCTGGCGCGCGGCAAGATCACCCCGCCCAAGCGCGGCGAGATGAAACGCTCGATGGAGGCGCTGATCCATCACTTCAAGCTTTATACCGAGGGCTTCCACGTCCCCGAGGGCGAGATTTACGCCGCGGTCGAGGCGCCCAAGGGCGAATTCGGCGTCTACCTCGTGGCCGACGGGTCGAACCGGCCCTACCGCGCCAAGATCCGCGCGCCGGGCTATCCGCATCTGCAGGCGATGGATCATATCTGCCGCGGGCACCTGCTGGCCGATGCCTCGGCGATCCTCGGCTCGCTCGATGTCGTGTTCGGGGAGATTGACCGGTAATGACGCTGGTTTCGGTGGTCATAGTCCTGTGTGTCGCGGGGGCTGCGTTTTCCGGCCTGCTGGCCGCGCCGGCGTCCCGTGGCCGCGTTCGGCAGCATGGTCCTGCCGCCGGTGCCGTCAGCGGCATCGCCGCATTCGTCCAGTTCAAGGGAGGGGCCGCATGACCCGTCACTTCGCCGTCCTGGCAACGCTCGGCCTGCTGGCCGCCTGCGCGATTCCCCCGCAGGGCGTCAGCGCGCAGAATATCGCCGAGTTCGACGCCGCCGTGGCGTCGGTCGGCTGCAGGCTGATGACGGAATCCGATTACCTCCCGGTCGAGCTGCAGACGGGGCTGACCCGCGAGCAGGTGCTCGATATCGCAAAATACAAGCTCGCCGCGGACCAGGCCGAAAGCCTGGAAGAGGGCGGGATCGTTCTGACCACCGGAGCCTGTGCCTGATGTTGCGTCGTCTTTACCACGAACAGCCGGAAAGCTTTGCCTTCACGCCCGAAAACCGGAAATGGGCCGAGGCGCAGATCACCAAATACCCCGAAGGCCGCCAGGCCAGCGCGATCATCCCGCTGCTGTGGCGCGCGCAGGAGCAGGAGGGCTGGCTGAGCCGCCCGGCGATCGAGGCGGTGGCCGACATGCTGGGCATGGCGCATATCCGCGCGCTCGAGGTGGCGACCTTCTATTTCATGTTCCAGCTTCAGCCGGTCGGATCGGTCGCGCATATCCAGGTCTGCGGCACCACGTCCTGCATGATCTGCGGCGCCGAGGACCTGATCGCGGTGTGCCGCGAAAAGATCGCCGCCAACCCGCATGAGCTGTCGGCGGATGGCAAGCTGAGCTGGGAAGAGGTCGAATGCCTGGGCGCCTGCGCCAACGCCCCGATGGCCCAGATCGGCAAGGATTATTACGAGGATCTGACCGCCGAGAAATTCGGCCAGATCATCGAGGAACTGCGCGCCGGCCGCGTGCCGGTGCCGGGGCCGCAGAACGGGCGCTATGCGTCCGAGCCGCTGTCGGGGCTGACCAGCCTCAAGGAGTTCGACAGCGGCCGCACCCAGTATAACGCCAGCGCGCAGCGCGCGGTGGACCTGGGCGATACGGTCAAGCGCATCGACGGCACCGAGGTGCCGATCCTGACGCCGTGGCTGTCGAAGACACCGGGCAAGGCGCCGGCGGGCAAGGGCACCGGCGCCGATACGGCCGACCGCTCGAACGGGCATACCGCCGACGAAACCGGCATCCAGAAGCAGGAAGCCCCGGCCCGGACCAAGGCCAAGCCCGTCGCCCGGGCCAAGGCCGCCCCGGCGCCGAAACCTTCGGAGGATGCGCCCGCAGGCAAGAAGCCCGAGGCGCTGCCGGCGGCGCGCGAGGGCGGGCCGGACGATCTCAAGCGGATCAAGGGCGTTGGGCCCAAGCTCGAGGCGCTGCTGCATCGGCTTGGATTCTATCATTTCGACCAGATTGCGAACTGGACCGCGGACGAGGTGGCCTGGGTCGATCAGAACCTCGAAGGGTTCCGGGGCCGGGTCAGCCGCGACGGCTGGGTCGCGCAGGCCAGGACGCTGGCGGCAGGGGGCGAGACGGAATTCTCGACCCGTGTTAAGAAGGGGGACGTCTACTGAGACGCGAACCTTTATGAACGGGGAGAGGTGAGATGAGCAACGGGGCGATCGGGTATACCTGCCGGCAGAAAACATGGGCTCTGGCCGCGGTGCTGGCCGTGCTGGTGCTGGTGCTGCTTGTCACGCTGGCGGGCTGGGGGCTGTTGCCGGCCCTGCTGGTCGCCGTGCTGCTGTGCGTTCTGCTCGGCTTCGTCCTGCCCGCGATCCTGTGCGGCAAGGCGGGGGATACGGCTGCGGCCGCGCCTGCCGCCCCCGTGGCCGAACCGGCACCCGCCGCCGCGCCTGTTGCAGCCGCTGCCCCGGCCGCCCCGGAACCGGCACCGGCAGCCGATGCGCCCGGGCATGACAAGGGCGGCGCGCAGGACGGCGCGGCCGAGGGCCGCAAGCCCGGAACGCTGAGCGGCCCGCGCGGCGGCAAGGCGGACAACCTGAAGGAAATCAAGGGCATCGGTCCGAAGCTGGAGACGATGCTGAACGGGATGGGGTTCTATCACTTCGACCAGATCGCCGGCTGGACCGCGGAGGAGGTGGCCTGGGTCGACGCCAACCTGACCGGGTTCCGGGGCCGGGTCAGCCGCGACGGTTGGGTCGCGCAGGCCGGGGTTCTGGCGGCAGGTGGTGAAACCGAGTTTTCGAAGCGCGTCGATGATGGCGACGTGTACTGACACAGGTGGGGAATGGCCGAGCCGGAACAACAGCAGGCGCGCAAGGGGCGTATCACCGCCCTTGTCATCGCGGGCACCGGCGTGTTCTGGGTTCTGGCCACCCTCATCGGGGCCGAAATGGGGTGGAGCAACCGCACGCGGGCGCTCTTTGACCTGATCGCCTTGGCCGGTTTCGTGCTGGCCATCGTGATGATCTACCAAATCTGGCGCGCGCGCCAAAACGACCAGAGGTAAGCGGATGCTGAAGGACGAAGACAGGATCTTTACCAATATCTACGGGATGCATGACCGCTCGCTCAAGGGCGCGCAGGCCCGCGGGCATTGGGACGGCACCGCCGGCATCATCGGCAAGGGCCGCGACTGGATCATCGACGAGATGAAGGCCAGCGGGCTGCGCGGACGCGGCGGCGCGGGGTTCCCGACCGGGCTGAAATGGTCGTTCATGCCCAAGGAAAGCGACGGGCGCCCGGCCTACCTGGTGGTGAATGCCGACGAATCCGAGCCCGGCACCTGCAAGGACCGCGAGATCATGCGCCACGATCCGCACACGCTGATCGAGGGTTGCCTGATCGCGTCCTTCGCGATGCAGGCGCATACCTGCTATATCTACATTCGCGGCGAATATATCCGCGAGCGTGAGGCGCTGCAGGCCGCCATCGACGAGGCGTATGACGCGGGGCTGCTGGGCAAGAACGCCGCCGGGTCGGGCTGGGATTTCGACCTGTTCCTGCATCACGGCGCGGGCGCCTATATCTGCGGCGAGGAAACCGCGCTGCTGGAAAGCCTGGAAGGCAAGAAGGGGATGCCGCGGATGAAACCGCCGTTCCCGGCGGGGGCGGGGCTTTACGGCTGTCCGACCACGGTGAACAACGTGGAATCCATCGCCGTCGTGCCGACGATCCTGCGCCGTGGGGCGTCGTGGTTCGCGGGTTTCGGGCGCCAGAACAACGCGGGCACCAAGCTGTTCGCGGTCTCGGGCCACGTCAACAACCCCTGCGTCGTCGAAGAGGCGATGTCGATCGGTTTCGAGGAACTGATCGAAAAGCATTGCGGCGGCATCCGGGGCGGGTGGGACAACCTCAAGGCGGTGATCCCGGGCGGATCGTCGGTGCCCTGCGTGCGCGGCGAAAAGATGAAGGACGCGATCATGGATTTCGATTACCTGCGGGGCGAACTGGGCTCGGGCCTGGGCACCGCGGCGGTGATCGTGATGGACAAGGACACCGACATCATCAAGGCGATCTGGCGGCTGTCGAAATTCTACAAGCACGAAAGCTGCGGCCAGTGCACGCCCTGCCGCGAAGGCACCGGCTGGATGATGCGGGTGATGGACCGCCTGGTGCGCGGTGAGGCCGAGGTGGAAGAGATCGACATGCTGTTCGACGTGACCAAGCAGGTCGAGGGGCACACGATCTGCGCGCTTGGCGATGCGGCGGCCTGGCCGATCCAGGGCCTGATCCGCAATTTCCGCGATGAGATCGAGGATCGCATCAAGGCACAGAAAACCGGCCGCATCAGCGCGGTCGCGGCAGAGTGACGGGGGCCGGGGCATGGTGACGCGCATCGTGATCCTGCTGGGATTGTCGGGGCTGGCGCTGGCCGGTTGCGGCACGCTGTCCGATGACCGGCAGACCTTTGACGGGGTCGCGTTTCGCGCGTCGCTGTCCGCCGACAAGGAGGACAAGCGCAATTTCTCGGTCGAGGTGCGGGACGCGGCGAAATCGCTGGCCGGCGCCCGCGAGGCGGGGCGTTACGAGGCGGTGCAGCATTGCATCGAGAATTTCGGCAATTCCCGCATGAGCTGGAGCCAGGGCCCCGATGTCGAGGATGCGGACCTGCAGGTTGCGGATGGCGACCTGATCCTGAAAGGACAATGCGCAGGATGGTGAAAACCGCCGCATATCAAGGGGTTGACCGGGCCGGCGCCACATGCCGCGCGCCCGTGCCCTTTGCCGTGGGCGGCCGCTGTCTGCGGGGCAAGGGGGGCGTGTCATGCAGATGATTCCCGCGCTTGCCCTTTCGGCCTCGATCGTGACGACGTCGGCCGCCGCGCTGCCGCCGCTGCGCGAGGTGTCCGAGATCGACGACAACATGCTGTGGGTGGCGCTGGCCATCGAGATCAGCGACCGCTGCGACAGCATCGCCCCCCGCACCCTGCGCGGGCTGTCCTACCTGTGGCAGCTCAGGGCGCGGGCGACCGAGCTGGGGTATTCCGACGCGGCCATCGAGGCCTATGTCGACAGCAAGGCCGAGAAGGCCCGGATGCGCGAACGGGGCAGGGCCTATGTCCGGGCGCAGGGCCTGAACCCCGAAAACGACCGTGACCTGTGCAAGCTGGGTCGCCGCGAAATCAAGCAGGGCAGCCAGATCGGCGCCTTTCTGAAAGCGAAGTGAAGAGCCATGACAGACCTCCGCAAGATCATCATCGACGGTAACGAGATCGAGGTGGAAGGGGCGATGACCCTGATCCAGGCCTGCGAGGAGGCCGGAATCGAGGTGCCGCGCTTCTGCTACCACGAACGGCTGTCGATCGCGGGCAACTGCCGCATGTGTCTGGTCGAGGTCGTGGGCGGCCCGCCCAAGCCCGCGGCTTCCTGCGCGATGCAGGTGCGCGACCTGCGCCCCGGCCCCGAGGGCCAGCCGCCGGTGGTCAAGACCAACAGCCCGATGGTCAAGAAGGCCCGCGAAGGGGTGATGGAATTCCTGCTGATCAACCACCCGCTGGATTGCCCGATCTGCGACCAGGGCGGCGAATGCGACCTTCAGGACCAGGCGATGGCCTATGGCGTCGATTTCAGCCGCTTCCGCGAGCCCAAGCGCGCGGTGGACGACCTGAACCTCGGGCCGCTTGTGGAAACTCACATGACGCGCTGCATTTCCTGCACCCGCTGCGTGCGCTTCACCACCGAGGTGGCGGGCATCACCCAGATGGGCCAGACCGGCCGGGGCGAGGATTCCGAGATCACCGCCTATCTGGGCGAGACATTGGACAGCAACCTGCAGGGCAACATCATCGACCTGTGCCCGGTGGGCGCGCTGGTCAGCAAGCCCTATGCCTTTACCGCCCGTCCGTGGGAACTGACCAAGACCGAAACCATCGACGTGATGGATGCGCTGGGGTCGAATATCCGCGTCGATACCAAGGGGCGCGAGGTCATGCGCATCCTGCCGCGCAACAATGACGGCGTGAACGAGGAATGGATTTCCGACAAGACGCGTTTCGTCTGGGACGGGCTGCGCCGGCAGCGGCTGGACCGCCCCTATATCCGCGAGAACGGCAAGCTGCGCCCGGCCACATGGCCCGAGGCGCTGGGTGTCGCGGCGGAGCGGATCGGGGCGGCGTCGAAACTGGCCGGGATCGTGGGCGATCTGGTGCCGGTCGAGGCGGCCTTCGCGCTCAAGCAACTGGTCGAGGGGCAGGGCGGTATCGTGGAATGCCGCACCGACGGGGCGCGGCTGCCCGCGGGCAACCGCTCGGGCTATGTCGGCAACGTGGCCATCGAGGATATCGACAGCGCGAAACAGATCATCCTGATCGGCACCAACCCGCGCGACGAGGCGCCGGTGCTGAACGCGCGTATCCGCAAGGCGTGGATCAAGGGCGCCGAGGTGGTCGTCGTGGGTGCGGCGGCAGACCTGACCTATGATGTGACCCATGCCGGCACCGGCCGCGCGGCGCTGTCGAAGCTGAAGCCGCAGGACGGTGCCATCGTGATCGTCGGGCAGGGCGCCCTGCGCGAGGCCGACGGCGCCGCCGTTCTGGCCGCGGCGCAGGCGCTGACCGGCCGGATGCTGGTGCTGCACACCGCCGCGTCGCGGGTGGGGGCGATGGATGTGGATGCCACCAACGCGGGCGGCATGGACGCGGTGAGCGAGGCCGACGTGATCTATAACCTCGGCGCCGACGAGGTCGAGATCGGCGAGGGCGCCTTTGTCATCTACCAGGGCAGCCATGGCGACCGGGGCGCGCATCGCGCCGACGTGATCCTGCCCGGCGCGGCCTATCCCGAGGAACAGGGCCTGTTCGTCAACACCGAGGGCCGCCCGCAACTGGCGCTGCGCGCGGGGTTCGCACCGGGCGAGGCCAAGGAAAACTGGGCCATCCTGCGCGCCCTGTCGGGCGAGCTGGACGCGACGCAGCCTTGGGACAGCCTGGCGCAGCTCCGGCAGGCGCTGGTGGCGGCGGTGCCGCACCTGGCGCAGATCGACGAGGTGCCGGAAAACGACTGGCAGCCGCTGCCCGGGGACAAGCTGGGCGATGCGGATTTCCGCAACGCGATCGGCGATTTCTACCTGACCAACCCGATCGCGCGGGCCAGCGCGCTGATGGCCGAACTCAGCGCCAATGCCAGGGCGCGCAACATGGGGCTGGCGGCCGAGTGATGCGGGCGGCCGTTGTCATATCCCCCCTCGCCGGCGCGGTGCTGGCGGGCTGCGTGGCCTCGGAGGGCGAGGGCGGTGCAATGCGCCTGGCCGCCCCCGATGGCGCGGTCTATGACGGGGTCGAGACACGGCTGCTGGATGGCGAGCTGGTGAATTTCATCGTGGCGATGCGCGGCGCGCGCGGACCCGGGGACGTGACGGCCTATGCCGAATGCGCCGCGGCGCAATACACGCTGATCCGCGGCTACGGCTTTGCGCGGCACGTGCGCACCACGGTGGATGAGACGAACGGGGCCTGGGCGGGCGATGCGGTCTATACGATCTCGCCCGCGCTGCCGAGGGGGACGCGGACCATCGACGCAGAGGTGGTTGTCGCGGCCTGCAGGGAAAACGGAATACCGACGGTGTAGAGGACAAAATGGTCGAATTCTTTACCAACACCTATCTGGGCATGTTTCTTGTCATCGTCGCGCAGATCCTTCTGGTGATCGTGCCGTTGCTGGTGGCGCTGGCATTCCTGATGTATGCCGACCGCAAGGTCTGGGCGGCGGTCATGATGCGCAGGGGGCCCAACGTGGTGGGCGCCTTCGGTCTGCTGCAGAGTTTTGCGGATTTCATCAAGTATATCGTCAAGGAGGTCGTGTTCCCCGCCGGGGCCGACCGCGCGGTATTCCTGCTGGCGCCGATGATCAGCCTCGTGATGGCGCTGATCGCCTGGGCGGTGATCCCCTTCAACGAGGGCTGGGTGCTGTCGGATATCAACGTGGCGATCCTCTATGTCTTTGCGATCTCCTCGCTTGAGGTTTACGGCGTGATCATGGGCGGCTGGGCCTCGAACTCGAAATACCCGTTCCTCGGCTCGCTGAGGTCTGCCGCGCAGATGATTTCCTATGAGGTCAGCATCGGGCTGATCATCATCGGGGTGATCATCTCGACCGGGTCGATGAACCTGTCCAACATCGTGCGCGCGCAGGGCGGTGACCTGGGCCTGTTCAACTGGTACTGGCTGCCGCATTTCCCGATGCTTTTCCTGTTCTTCATCTCGGCGCTGGCGGAAACCAACCGCCCGCCCTTCGACCTGCCCGAGGCGGAATCGGAACTGGTGGCGGGCTACCAGGTCGAATACAGTTCGACCCCGTTCTTGCTGTTCATGATCGGCGAACTGGTGGCTGTGGTGCTGATGTGCGCGCTGGTCAGCCTGCTTTTCTTCGGCGGCTGGCTGTCGCCCATTCCGGGGCTGCCCGACGGGTTCCTGTGGATGGTTCTGAAGATGCTGTTCGTCTTTTTCATCTTTGCGATGGTCAAGGCGATCACCCCGCGCTACCGCTACGACCAGCTGATGCGGCTGGGCTGGAAGGTGTTCCTGCCGATGAGCCTGTTCTGGGTCGTCTTCGTGGCCTTCGCGGCGAAATTCGAATGGTTCTGGGGCGCGTTCGCGCGCTGGAGCTGAGGGAGCTTGCAGATGACGCAGATCGACTACAAACGCGCGGTGGGGTATTTCCTGCTGACCGACTTCTTCAAGGGCTTCAGGCTGGGCCTGCGGTATTTCTTCGCCCCCAAGGTGACGATCAACTATCCGCATGAAAAGGGCCCGCTGTCGGTGCGGTTCCGGGGCGAGCACGCGCTGCGCCGCTATCCCAACGGCGAAGAGCGCTGCATCGCCTGCAAGCTGTGCGAGGCGATCTGCCCCGCGCAGGCAATCACCATCGACGCCGAACCGCGCGAGGACGGCAGCCGCCGCACCACGCGCTACGATATCGACATGACGAAATGCATCTATTGCGGCTTCTGCCAGGAGGCGTGCCCGGTGGATGCCATCGTCGAGGGGCCGAATTTCGAATTCGCCACCGAAACCCGCGAAGAGCTGTTTTACGACAAGGCCAAGTTGTTGGAGAACGGCGACCGCTGGGAGGCCGAGATCGCCCGCAACCTCGAACTGGACGCGCCTTACAGATGAGTGATGCGAAAACCCCTTTCGAGCTGATGATGGCCCAGGCACAGGAGATGGCGAAGGCCTTCAACCCTGCGCTTGAGACGTTCAGCCCCAAGGGGTTCGAAAAGCTGTGGCCGACCATGCCGAAGGACGCGATGGAGTTGTGGTTCGGCAAGGGCATCAGCAAGGAAGGGCTGGATGCCAAGACGCGGCTCTTGCTGACGCTGGCGGGGCTGACCATGCAGGGCGCGCAGGCGGATACGCCGTTCCGCATGACCGTGCGCCACGCCCGCGAGGCCGGGGCCACCAAGGATGAAATCGCCGAGACCATCGCACAGATGTCGATGTTTGCCGGCATACCCGCCATGACCCGCGCGATGGAGCTTGCGCGCGAGGTGATGGACGAAGGAAAGGACGACGAGACATGACCATTGTCGCATTGGCTTTCTACCTGTTCGCCATCTGCGCGATCGTCGGGGGGCTGTTCACCGTGATCAGCCGCAACCCGGTGCATTCGGTGCTGTGGCTGATCCTGGCCTTCCTGTCCGCGGCGGGGCTGTTCGTGCTGCTGGGGGCGGAATTCGTGGCGATGCTGCTGGTGATCGTCTACGTGGGCGCGGTGATGGTGCTGTTCCTGTTCGTGGTGATGATGCTGGATGTAGATTTCTCGGAGCTGAAGGCCGAGATGGCGAAATACATGCCGCTGGCGCTGCTGATCGGGCTGGTGTTCCTGATGCAGCTCGGCATCGCCTTCGGCGCCTGGGAAAGCGCCACGGGAGCCGAGGCCGCGCGCGCCGCGCCCGCGCCCGACGGGATCGAGAACACCGCCGCGCTGGGGCTGCTGCTGTATGACCGGTATTTCCTGATCTTCCAGCTTGCCGGGCTGATCCTGCTGGTGGCGATGATCGGGGCGATCGTGCTGACGCTGCGCCATCGCGCGGACGTCAAGCGGCAGGACGTGCTGGCGCAGATGTATCGGGACCCGGCCAAGGCGATGGAACTGCGGGACGTGAAACCGGGGCAGGGCCTCTGACGACGATATGAACCGGACCGGCGCGCCGATGGCGCCCGGACACAGAACCGGACAGACGATGGGACGGACATGATGATCGGACTTGAGCATTACCTAACCGTGGCGGCGACGCTGTTCGTCATCGGGATCTTCGGGCTTTTCCTGAACCGGAAGAACGTGATCATCCTGCTGATGAGCATCGAGCTGATGCTGCTTGCGGTGAACATCAACCTTGTCGCTTTCTCAAGCTTTCTGGGCGATCTGGTGGGGCAGGTCTTTACCCTTTTCGTGCTGACCGTGGCCGCGGCCGAGGCGGCGATCGGGCTGGCGATCCTCGTCTGTTTCTTCCGTAACCGCGGCACCATCGACGTCGAAGACGTCAACGTGATGAAGGGGTAACGATCATGGCACAGATCATCCTATTCGCACCCCTGATCGGGGCCCTGATCGCTGGTTTCGGCTGGCGCCTGATCGGCGAGACCGCGGCCCAGTGGGTGACCACCGGCCTGCTGTTTCTGTCCTGCGCGCTGTCCTGGCTGGTGTTCCTGACGCTGGATGCCAGCGTCACGCAGCAGATCCATATCCTGGATTTCATCCGATCGGGCACGCTCGATACCGCCTGGGCGATCCGGCTGGACCGGCTGACTGCGATCATGCTGATCGTGGTGACCAGTGTCTCGGCGCTCGTGCATCTTTATTCCTTCGGCTACATGGCGCATGACCACGCCTGGAAAGAGGACGAGCATTACAAGGCGCGCTTCTTCGCCTACCTGTCGTTCTTTACCTTCGCGATGCTGGCGCTGGTGACGGCGGACAACCTTGTGCAGATGTTCTTTGGCTGGGAGGGCGTGGGCGTCGCCTCGTACCTGCTGATCGGGTTCTACTACAAGAAACCGTCGGCCAACGCGGCAGCGATCAAGGCCTTCGTGGTCAACCGGGTGGGGGATTTCGGCTTTATCCTCGGCATTGCAGCGCTGTTCTTCCTGGTCGATTCGATCAGGCTGGACGACGTGTTCGCCGCCGCGCCGCAACTGGCCGAAACGCAGCTGACCTTCCTCTGGCGCGACTGGAACGCGGCCAACCTGGTGGCGGTTCTGCTGTTCGTCGGCGCCATGGGCAAATCGGCGCAACTGTTCCTGCACACCTGGCTGCCCGACGCGATGGAAGGCCCGACGCCGGTGTCGGCGCTGATCCACGCCGCCACGATGGTGACGGCGGGCGTGTTCCTGGTCTGCCGGATGTCGCCGCTTTTCGAATACGCGCCCGAGGCCAAGACGTTCATCGTCTATATCGGCGCCACCACCGCGTTCTTTGCCGCGACCGTGGGCCTTGTGCAGAACGACATCAAGCGCGTGATTGCCTATTCGACCTGTTCGCAGCTCGGCTACATGTTCGTGGCGGCCGGCGTGGGTGTCTATTCGGTGGCGATGTTCCACCTGCTGACGCACGCGTTCTTCAAGGCGATGCTGTTCCTCGGCGCCGGGTCGGTCATCCACGGGATGCACCACGAACAGGACATGCGGAACTATGGCGGGCTGCGCAAGAAGTTCCCGGTGACCTTCTGGGCGATGCTGATCGGCACGCTGGCGATCACCGGCGTCGGCCTTCCGCTGACCACCATCGGTTTCGCCGGGTTCCTGTCCAAGGACGCGGTGATCGAAAGCGCCTTTGCCGGGACCAATGGCGGCTATGGCTTCTGGATGCTGGTCATCGCGGCCCTGTTCACCAGCTTCTACAGCTGGCGGCTGATGTTCCTGACCTTCTGGGGCGAGCCGCGCGGCGACAAGCACACCCACGAGCACGCCCATGAAAGCCCCAATGTCATGCTGGTGCCGCTGGGCGTCCTGGCGATCGGCGCGATCTTTTCGGGGATGGTCTGGTATAACAGCTTCTTCGGCCACACCGACAGCATCGGCAAGTTCTTTGGCGTGCCCTACGCCGAGGCCGGGGCGCATGGCGAAGAGGCCGCGCAGGACGAAGAGGCCGCACATGGCGACGAGGCTGCGGCCGGGGGCGAGCACCACTACGTGCTGACCGGCGCCCCGGGCGAGGGTGCCATTCACATGGCCGCCGACAATCATGTTCTGGACGATGCCCACGCGGTGCCGACATGGGTCAAGATCAGCCCGTTCATCGCCATGGTCCTTGGGCTGCTGACCGCTTACTGGTTCTACATCGTCAACCCGGCGATGCCCCGCCGCCTGGCGGAAACCCAGCGGCCGCTTTACCTGTTCCTGCTGAACAAGTGGTATTTCGACGAAATCTATGATGTCGTCTTCGTGCAGCCGGCCCGGAAACTGGGCGGCCTGCTGTGGAGGCGCGGCGACGGTAACGTGATCGACGGCACGATCAACGGCGTGTCGATGGGGGTCATCCCGTTCTTCACCCGCCTCGCGGGGCGCGCGCAGTCGGGCTACATCTTTACCTATGCATTCTGGATGGTGATCGGCATCGCGGTGCTGGTGACCTGGATGTCGCTCAGCGGGGGGGCGCAGTAATGGACAACCTTCTTTCCATCGTCACCTTCATCCCCGCCATTGCGGCGGCGATCCTGGCGATCTTCCTGCGCGGCGACGATCCCGCGGCGCAGCGCAACGCCAAGTGGCTGGCGCTGATTGCGACCTCGGTCACCTTCCTGGTGTCGCTGTTCATCCTGGCGCAGTTCGACCCCGCCGATACCGGCTTCCAGTTCGTGGAAGAACGCGAATGGCTGATGGGCCTGACCTACAAGATGGGCGTCGACGGGATCAGCGTGCTGTTCGTACTGCTGACCACCTTCATGATGCCGCTGGTCATCGCGGCCAGCTGGGAGGTGAACACCCGGGTCAAGGAATACATGGTCGCCTTCCTGATGCTGGAAACGCTGATGCTGGGCGTGTTCATGGCGCTGGACCTGGTGCTGTTCTACCTGTTCTTCGAGGCCGGGCTGATCCCGATGTTCCTGATCATCGGGATCTGGGGTGGCAAGAACCGGATCTATGCCAGCTTCAAGTTCTTCCTCTATACCTTCCTCGGCTCGGTACTGATGCTGGTGGCGATGGTGGCGATGTATGCGGATGCCGGCACCACCGATATCCCGACGCTGATGAACCACACCTTCGGCTCGGAAAGCTTCAGCGTGCTGGGCATCCAGGTTGTCGGCGGATTGCAGACGCTGCTGTTCCTGGCCTTCTTCGCCAGCTTCGCGGTGAAGATGCCGATGTGGCCGGTGCATACCTGGTTGCCCGACGCCCACGTGCAGGCGCCCACCGCGGGCTCGGTCGTGCTGGCCGCGATCCTGCTGAAGATGGGCGGCTACGGCTTCCTGCGCTTCAGTCTGCCGATGTTCCCGGTGGGGGCGGATGTGCTGACGCCGCTGGTTCTGTGGATGAGCGTGATCGCCATCGTCTATACCAGCCTCGTCGCGCTGGTGCAGGAGGACATGAAAAAGCTGATCGCCTATTCCTCGGTCGCCCATATGGGGTATGTGACGATGGGCATCTTCGCCGCGAACCAGCAGGGTATCGACGGCGCGATCTTCCAGATGCTCAGCCACGGCTTCATCTCGGGGGCACTGTTCCTGTGCGTCGGCGTCATCTATGACCGGATGCACACGCGCGAGATCGACGCCTATGGCGGTCTGGTCAACCGGATGCCGGCCTATGCGCTGATCTTCATGTTCTTCACCATGGCGAATGTCGGCCTGCCGGGCACCAGCGGCTTTGTCGGCGAGTTCCTGACGCTGATGGGGATCTTCCAGGTCAACACCTGGGTTGCGGTGGTCGCGGCCTCGGGCGTGATCCTGTCGGCCTCTTACGCGCTGTGGCTTTATCGCCGCGTGGTCTTTGGCGACCTGATCAAGGAAAGCCTGAAGACGATCAGCGACATGACCGCCCGTGAAAAGGCGATCTTTGCGCCGCTCGTGGTGATGACACTGTGGCTGGGGGTCTACCCGGCGGCGGTGACCGACATCATCGGCCCCTCGGTCGAGGCGCTGATCCAGAATTATGACATGGCCCTGGCCGATGGCGCATCCGCCACCCAGGTCGCCCAAGCCGAGTAAAGGACAGACGACATGATCCAGGCTGATCTGAACATTATCCTGCCGGAAATCGTCATCTCGGTCTTTGCGATGGGCGCACTGGTGGCATCGGTCTATACCGGAAAGGATCGCATGGCGGGGCTGCTGACATGGGTCACCGCGGGCCTCATGGCGCTGGTGGCGCTGTGGATCGCCTTTGTGGGCGGCGGAACGAATGTCGGGTTCGGCGGCATGTTCCACGACGACGCCTTTGCCCGGTTCGCCAAGGTCACCATCCTGCTGAGCGCGGCCGTGGTGCTGGTGATGAGCCAGGATTACATGGCGCGGCGCGGCATGCTGCGGTTCGAATACCCGGTGCTGGTGGCGCTGGCCTCGGTCGGGATGATGGTGATGGTCAGCGCGGGCGACCTGATCGCGCTCTACATGGGGCTGGAACTGCAGTCGCTGGCACTGTATGTCGTCGCCTCGCTGCGGCGCGACAGCATGAAATCGACCGAGGCGGGGCTGAAATACTTTATCCTCGGCGCGCTCAGCTCGGGGCTGCTGCTGTATGGTGCCTCGCTGATTTACGGCTTTGCCGGCACGACGCTGTTTTCCGGCATCATCGCCGCCGCGGGCGAGGGGCAGACGCCGCTTGGCCTGCTGTTCGGCCTTGTCTTCGTGATCTCGGGGCTGGCATTCAAGGTGTCGGCGGTGCCCTTCCACATGTGGACACCCGATGTCTACGAAGGCTCGCCCACGCCCGTTACCGCCTTTTTCGCCACCGCGCCCAAGGTCGCGGCGATGGGCCTGTTCGCCCGCGTGATGCATGACGCCTTTGGCGGCGTCGCGGCCGACTGGGGGCAGATCATCGCCATGCTGGCGGTGCTGTCGATGTTCCTGGGCGCGATCGCCGCGATCGGGCAGACCAACATCAAGCGGCTGATGGCGTTCTCGTCCATCGCGCATATGGGCTATGCCCTGATCGGCCTTGCCGCCGGCACCGCAATGGGGGTCGAGGCGATGCTGATCTACATGGCGATCTACGTCACGATGAACGTGGGCACCTTCGCCTTCATCCTGTCGATGGAAAAGGACGGTCAGCCGGTGACCGAAATCTCGGCGCTGAACCTTTATGCCAGGCGCGAACCGGGCCGGGCGCTGGCCATGCTGATCCTGCTGTTCAGCCTTGCCGGCGTGCCGCCGATGCTGGGCTTTTTCGCCAAGCTGGGCGTGTGGCGCGCGGCGCTGGATGCGGACATGGTGTGGCTGGTGGTGGCCTCGGCCGTGGCCTCGGCCATCGGTGCGTTCTACTACCTGCGCATCGTCTATTACATGTATTTCGGCGAAGAGGGCGAGACGCTGGAAACCGGGCGCGCGCCGGTCCTGTGGGTCTGCCTGATGGGCTCGGCCGCGATCATGGTGCTGGGTATCGTGAACCTTTTCGGCATCGAAGGCGCGGCGGCGGCCGCGGCGGCGACGCTTGTCAACTGAGCTTGCGGCATATCGGATGCGGCGGCGCCCAACGGGCGCCGTTCGCGTTTGGGCGGGCCGGGCATGAGCTGGCCCGCGGGATACGGGCGGCGCGTGCTGGCAGAGGTGGACAGCACCAATGCCGAGGCGATGCGGCTGGTGCCGGTGCTGACCGGGCCGGAATGGATACTGGCGCTGCGCCAGACGCAGGGACGCGGGCGGCGGGGCCGGGCCTGGACCGACCCGCAGGGCAATTTCGCGGGCACGCTGGTTCTGCGCCCCGACGGCCCGCCCGATCACGTGGCGCTGTTGTCCTTCGTCGCGGCGTTGTCGCTGTACGACGCCTGCGTGGCCGCGACCGGCCGGCCCGAGGTTTTCGCGCTGAAATGGCCCAATGACGTGCTGCTGAACGGCGGCAAGCTGGCCGGCATCCTGCTGGAAAGCACCGGCGGCGCGGGCGGTGTGACCCATCTGGCCATCGGAATCGGCGTCAACCTGCGCAGCGCGCCGGACACCGCCGGGGTCGAGGCGCGCGCGGTGCGACCGGTTTCCCTGATGACCGGGACCGGCGCGAATGTCGCGCCCGAGGAATTCCTCGACCTTCTGGCCGAGGCTTTCGCGGCCTGGAAGGCGCGGTTCGACGCCTACGGCTTTGCCCCGATCCGCGAGGCCTGGCTTGCGCGGGCGGCCCGGCTGGGGCAGGAGGTGACGGCGCGGACCATGCGGCAGGCGATCACCGGCCGGTTCGAGACGATTGACGACCGGGGCAATCTGGTGCTTGTGACGGCGCAGGGCCGGGTGGCGATCCCGGCGGCTGAGATTTTCTTTGATGGGGGCGGGGATGCTTCTGGCGATTGATTGCGGCAACACCAACACCGTGTTCTCGGTCTGGGACGGCAAGGCGTTCCTGTGCACCCTGCGCACCTCGACCCATCACGCACGGACGGCGGATGCCTATTTCACCTGGTTTTCGACCCTGATGAAACACTACGGGATAGATGCGGATATCAGCGATGTCGTGATCTCGTCCACGGTGCCGCGCGTGGTGTGGAACCTGCGCGTCTTTGCCGACCGTTTTTTCGGGGTGCGCCCGCTGGTGGTGGGCAAGCCCGAATGCCTGCTGCCGCAGGCGCCGCGCGTCGATCCGGGCACGCAGGTTGGGCCCGACCGGCTGGCCAACGCCGCCGCCGCCTTCGACCGGCATGGCGGCGACGTGGTGGTGGTGGATTTCGGCACAGCCACCAATTTCGACGTGGTCGCGGTGGATGGCGCCTATGTCGGCGGGGTGATCGCGCCCGGCGTGAACCTGAGCCTCGAGGCGCTGCACATGGGCGCGGCGGCGCTGCCGCATGTCGACATCACCCAGCCCGAGCGGGTGATCGGCACCAATACCGTGGCCTGTATTCAATCCGGCGTCTTCTGGGGCTATACCGGCCTGATCGAAGGGATCACCACGCGGATCAAGGCCGAGTATGGCCGCCCGATGAAAGTGGTCGGCACCGGCGGGCTTGCGCCGCTATTCGCGCAGGCCGAGGATCTGTTCGACTGTATCGAGGACGATCTGACCATGCACGGTTTGACCGTGATCCATGCCTATAACAAGGAAAACGGCAGCATATGAGCAGAGATAAACTGATTTACCTTCCCCTTGGCGGTGCCGGGGAAGTGGGAATGAATTGTTACGTATTCGGCTATGGGCCCGAGGATCGCGAACGCCTGATCGTCGTCGATCTGGGCGTCACCTTTCCCGACATGGACGGCACGCCCGGCGTGGACCTGATCATGCCGGATATCGCCTGGCTGGAAGAGCGGCGCGACCGGATCGAGGCGATTTTCATCACCCACGCGCATGAGGATCACGTCGGCGCGGTGGGCCATCTGTACGAACGCCTGGGCGCGCCGGTCTATGCCCGCGCCTTCACCGCCCATATCGCGCGCGGCAAGCTGGCCGAATACGGGCTGTCGGACAAGGTGGTGCGCACCGTGTCGGCCTGGCCCGAAACCGTCACCGCGGGGCCGTTCACCGTGGGGTTCCTGCCGGTGTCGCATTCGATCCCCGAAACCAGCGGGCTGGTGATCGACACGCCCGACGGCCGTGTCGTGCATACCGGCGATTTCAAGCTCGACCCGACCCCGATCGTGGGCGAGGCATGGAACCCCGAGCTTTGGGCCGAGGTGGCGCAGCCCGGGGTCAAGGCGCTGATCTGCGATTCCACCAACGTGTTCTCGCCCGATCCGGGGCGCTCGGAATCCGATATTGCCGACAACCTCGAGGCGCTGATCTCCGAGGCGCGCGGCATGGTCGTGGCCACCACATTCGCCAGCAACGTGGCGCGGCTCAAGACGCTGGCCGATGCGGGGCACCGCGCGGGCCGGTCGATCTGCCTGATGGGGCGTGCCATGCGGCGGATGATCGAGGCGTCGGTGACCACCGGCGTCCTGGCCGATTTCCCCTCGGTCGTCAGCCCCGAGGACGCGGCGCAGATGCCGCGCGACAACGTGATGCTGCTGGTCACCGGCAGCCAGGGCGAACGCCGCGCCGCCAGCGCGCAGCTTGCCAATGGCAAGTATAACGGGATGCGCCTGAAAGAGGGCGACCTGTTCCTGTTCTCGTCCAAGACGATCCCGGGTAACGAACGCGGCGTGATCCGCATCATCAACCAGTTCTCCGAGATGGGCGTCGACGTGATCGACGATCAGGGCGGGCGCTATCACGTGTCGGGCCACGCCAACCGGCCCGACCTGACGGCGATGCACAAGCTGATGAAGCCGCAGATCGTGATCCCGATGCATGGCGAACACCGCCACCTGCGCGAACATGCGCGGCTGGCGCAGGCCAACGGGGCGCAATCCATCGTCGCGGTCAACGGCACGATGGTATCGCTGTCGGGCAACGCGCCGCAGATCGCGGGCTATGTGGAAACCGGGCGCACCTATCTGGACGGCTCGGTGCAGATCGGCGCGCTGGACGGGATCGTGCGCGACCGGATTCGCATGGCGCTGAACGGGCATGTGGTGGTGTCGGTCGTTCTGGACGAAAACGACGAGCCGCTGGGCGAGCCGTGGTGCGAGCTGAAGGGGCTGCCGGAAATCGGCCGCTCGAACGCACCGCTGGTCGACGTGCTGGAAGAAGACCTGGACCAGTTCGTCGGGCGCGCGGGGGCCAGGACCCGTGGCGACGACGACAAGCTGGAAGAGGGGATCAGGCGCATCGTGCGCAAGACCTGCCTCGACGAGATCGGCAAGAAGGCCGAGGTGACGGTGATCGTCAGCCGGCTTGAGGCCTGATCGCGGCACCGGGCGCATTCCGAAAGACAAAAAAGGCGGCCTTCGGGGCCGCCTTTTCCTGTCCCGTGTCGCCGTTTCGTCAGCCGGTGCGGCGTTCGTCGAAACTCAGCGCGATGAAGCTGGGCAGGTGATCGCCCATGCCCACGACCTTGTCATCCTTGCCACGCCCGCCGCCGCGGCGGTCGGGTTTCGGCTTGTCGTCCTTGCGCGCGGGTTTCTCTGCGGCCGGTTCGGCGGAAACATCGGGTTTCCCGGCCTCGGCGCTGTCCCTGGCCGGCCTGTCCCGGTCGGACTTCCGCGACCGGCTGCGCGAGGACCGGCGCGGCTTGCCCTCGTCCGCGTCGGCGTCATCCGCCGCGGCGGGGCTTTCGGTGGCCTGGCCGCCCAGCGGGTTGTCGATGCGCGGAATCTCCTGCTGCACCAGCCGTTCGATCGCGTCGAATGCCTTTTCGTCGCGCGGGGTGCAGATCATCAGGGTGGTGCCCTTCTTGCCCGCGCGGCCGGTGCGGCCGATGCGGTGCACGTAATCCTCGGCATGGCCGGGCACGTCGAAATTGAACACGTGGCTGACATCGGGGATGTCCAGTCCGCGCGCCGCCACGTCCGAGGCCACCAGGAACCGCAGGCTGCCGTCGCGGAATCCGTCCAGCGTCCGCATCCGCTGGCTCTGGTCCAGGTCGCCGTGGATCGGGGCCGCGTCATAGCCGTATTTCTTCAACGACTTGGCGACGATATCGACATCCGTCTTGCGGTTGCAGAAGATGATCGCGTTCTTGCACTTGTCGCCCTCGGCGTCGATCAGCGCGCGCAGGAGGTTGCGCTTTTCGCTGCCTTCGCGGTCGCGGCGCGAGCCTTTGAACATCACCACGCCCTGCTTGATGTTCTCGCCGGTCGTGGCCTGGCGGGCCACCTCGATCCGTTCGGGGGCCGACAGGAAGGTGTTGGTGATCCGCTCGATCTCGGGCGCCATGGTCGCGCTGAAGAACAGCGTCTGGCGGGTAAAGGGCGTCAGGCTGAAGATGCGTTCGATATCGGGGATGAACCCCATGTCGAGCATCCGGTCGGCCTCGTCCACCACCATGATCTGCACGCCGGTCAGCAGCAGCTTGCCGCGCTCGAAATGATCGAGCAGCCGGCCCGGCGTGGCGATCAGAACGTCGACGCCGCGGTCGATCAGCTGTTCCTGCTCCTTGAAGCTGACGCCGCCGATCAGCAGCGCCTTGGTCAGCTTCATGTACTTGGTGTAGGTATCGAAATTCTCGGCCACCTGGGCGGCCAGTTCGCGCGTCGGGCACAGCACCAGGCTGCGCGGCATCCGGGCGCGGGCGCGGCCCTTGGCCAGCAGCGTGATCATCGGCAGCGTGAAGCTGGCGGTCTTGCCGGTGCCGGTCTGGGCGATGCCCAGAACGTCACGCCCCTGCAGCGCGGGCGGAATGGCGCCGGCCTGGATGGGCGTGGGCGTTTCATAGCCCGCATCTTCGATGGCTTTGAGAACTTTCGGGTCGAGATTGAGGTCGGAAAACTTCGTCATGTGTGTCCGTTGTTTACGGACACGTCTTGGCCCGCAGCGTCTGAATCGGGTCAGGCCCGTATGGCCCCGCGGCTGTTCGCGTGATGAACCCCTGAGCGGCACTTAGCGCAAAGGCCTGTGGGGGTCAATGCGGGCGCGTCGGGAAAGCCTTGCGCTGTGGTCATATCCGGGTAAATCGGTCGGCTGACGGCGGATTGTTTCCCAGATATGGTCAAATCCCGGGAAAATGGCGTTCGCGTTTCGAATCCAGGTTCAACCGATGGCTGTGCAGCAACCCGTGGCTGTCCAGCCGGTCCAGCAGGTCGGGGCTTGCGGTGCAGACCCGGTCGTAGAACCGGCGTATCGCCTCGTCGCCGCCCTCGGCGATCAGCGTCCCGAACAGCTCATGCATGGTCAGCGCGCCTTTCCGGCCGGGTTTCAGCTCGGCCCGGTAGGAGCCTTTTTCAAGGCGATAGTCCAGCGCGCGGCGGAAGCTGTCCCAGCTTTCGGCGTGCATGTGCAGCAGCATCGTATCGGTCAGCGTCGCCTCGCCCGGGTTCATGTCGTCGCCGACCCAGATGTTGTGGATCTGCACCTTCAGGCCCTCGACCCCGGTGCGATAGATCATCTTGCCCGCGACATGGCTGAGGAACCCGCCGTTCAGATGCGCGCCGTAATCGGGCCAGATCCCGGCGGTCTGGCGGTCGCGGGTGGGGCGGTCGGGGGCGCAGGCCTTGAAATGGGTGACCGGGCCGGGGCCCGCCAGCGCCTCGGCCGGGCGGATGCGCGCGCCCATGCAAGTGGCGGGCAGGGCGGCCAGTTGCCCGGCCAGCGGGGTGGCCGGCCAAAGAAATTCGTCCACGTCGATATGGGCCAGCCAGTCCACCTGCCCGGTGGCGCGGTCATAGGCGTGGCGCGCGTTTTCGAACTGGCGCGACTGGTGCTTGACGCGCCGCTTCATCCCCAGCTTTCGCCAATAGGCGTCGTCGGTCATCACGGGGCGGCATTTCGGATGCGCCTTGAGCGCGTCGAACGCCGCGCGATTGTCGTCGTCGAGATAGAGAAACAGCCGGTGCGCCCCGAGGTCGAGGTGATGGGCCGCGAAATTCAGCACCTCGGTCACCGGCGCCTTGATCGTTGCGACGATCCCCCATTTCGGCGCCGCCATCACGCGCCCTCCGGCAGCGGGCCGAAATGCCGGGCCACGGCGCCGTCCAGGTCGAGCGGGTGTTCGATCAGCATATCATGCGCGCGCAGCCCGGCCACAAGCTGCGGCGTCGCGGTGCAGACCTCGTCGAAAAAGCTGCGCAACCCGGCCTCGCCCTCGGAGTCGATCAGGAAATCCAGCACGTCGCGCAGTTTGAACGCCTCTTTCTCGGCCTTGCGATAGGAACCGCGCGTCATGCGGAACTCCAGATGGGTGCGGAAACTGTCCCAGTCCGGCGCGTGGGCATGGCCCAGCAGCAGGCGCTCCTCGCGCAGGCGGTTGGCGACCGGCGCGCCCTCGTGGCTGAGCGTATGCAGCCCCAGGCGCAGGCCGGGGATGCCGGTGCGGGTGATCAGCTTGCCCTCGAGATGGCTGACGAAGCCGCCGCGCAGATGCGGGCCGAATGTCGGGTAAAGCTCGGCCAGAACGGCCTTGTCCTGCCCGGCCATGCGCGGGGTGGTCTTGAACATCTCGGGCGCGCTGCCCGCCAGCAGCTCGACCGGGGGCATCAGCAGCGCGGCCTGATCGGCGGGCGCGGCGGCCAGCAACTCGGGCAGGCGGGCCTGCGGCAGCAGGAATTCGTCGATGTCGATATGGGCCAGCCAGTCGAGATCGGTGCCGTTATAGCATTGCGTCGCCACCCAGACCTGCCGCAGCTGGTGCGCCTTCATCCGCGGTTTCTTTTGCGTGTCCCACCAGTCATCGTCGCAGGTGACGACCTCGACCGAGGGGTTTCGGGACAGGAAGGCCGCGGTATCCGGCGCGGGCGTATCGAGACAGAGCGTCACGCGCGCCGCCCCCAGGTCGAGGTGATGGGCGGCAAAGCGCGCGATGCGCGGCAGCGGTGCATTGGTCAGCGTCACGGTGCCCCAGCGGATCGCGGAGGCATCGGTTTTCACCGAGGCGGGCACGGGGGCGTCGACCGGGGCGATGTCGGCGGGTTTGCGTGTGCGCAGGCCCTCGGCCGCCAGTTGCTTCCCGCGCCGGGCACGCATGATCCGCAACCGGCGGAACACGCCGCCGGGGTCGTGGATCAGCCGGTTCAGCAGGTCATGGGCCAGCGGCGCGAGCACCGCATCGCCATCCGCATCCTGCCAGAGCCGCCCCAGCATGTTAACGTCCAGCCCACCGCCCGCGATGGAATAGGCGTCCATTTCCAGCGGCAGGCGCGGGGCGGATTTCCGTTTGATGGCAAAGGCCTGGTCGGGGGTCGAGCCGGAGTAGAGCCGCTCGGTCTCGTACAGTTTCATCGTTCCGAACAGCACGGTCAGCGACTGTCCGACGCGGCGCTGCGTTTCGGTCGCGCCGTGATCGCCGAATGTCGTGATCGCCGAGACCAGCCAGCGCGCATCCAGCCGGGCCAGCAGGTACTCGGCCTCTTCCGCCCAGAGTCGTTGAAACAGCGCCGCGCAATGGGCGGGCTGATCCCGGCGGCGCAGGTTGGCGATCAGCAACCCGTGCAGCCGCAGAAGTTCGGGCAGGGTGTCAAACTCTTTCGCCAACTCCCTGAATTTGCGGGCATATGTGCTGCGCGATCCGGCGACTTCGGGGGCGCGGCCATCGACGCGGAGGGCTTTCAGCGGCGCGAAATCCACGTCGGGCGGCGGCAGCGCCTCGCCCGGGCCATAGACCAGCGGATCGCGGCGCCCCTCCATCTGCTGCAGGATCGCGGGAAACCCGCCGGGATAGGTTGGGTCGGGGTCGTTCATGGCGCGAAGATGGCCTGTGCCCGGGGATTGCGCAAGATGGCCATTCAGCCCGGCGGCAACGGGTCACCAGCATCGAGATCGGGGCCATCGCCACGCGCCGCCTCGACCCGGGCGCGGACAAGCGGATTCGCATCCTGCGGCCAGACCCCGCTGAGCGCAAAGCGGAACCGCGCCGAGGCGGCGGCCTCGCGCTCGATCGCGTCGATCAGCGTGGCCCCGTTGCGGACGATCAGAGCCTCCAGCGGGCCGGCGGCGATCATGGCGACGTCCTCGGGCGTGTCGGCCTGCCGCAAAAGCCGGTGCACAAGTGCCAGGCCGGTATCGGGGTGGTCGCTGCACAGGCTGTCGCACAGCAGGTAGGTCCAGGCATCGGGATGGTCGCGCAGCGCCGCCTCGGACGGATCGTCGGCCGCGGTGTCGCGCAGATAGGTCAGCAGCCGCTCGGCCAGGCGGTCCAGCGGCAGGTCGCCCGGCGGCAGGCTGCCGGGATCGACGCCAAGCGCCTGCGCCACGAGATCGCGGGGAAGGGTGGTCATCGTGCTGTCCTCTGCCATGCCCGGAATGCAGCATGGCCTGCCATGCGCCGCCCTGCAACCGGGGAGAGCGCCCTATTCGCTGGACAGCAGGGCGCGCGCCTCTTCGGCATAGGCGAATCCGGGGTCGAGTTCGAGGGCGCGGGCGACCTCGGCCCGGCCTTCGGCTGTCCTGCCCGCGGACAGCAAGGTGCGACCGTGGCGATAGGCGAAAACCGCATTCTGGGGGGCGGCTGCCGCGATCTCGTCGTACAGCGCCAGCGCCTTGTCGGTCTGGCCGGTGGCAAGCTGCGCCCAGGCCAGGGTGTCCATGACGGCAGGCACCTGCCCGGCGTATTCGGCGGCGGACTCGGCCAGGGTCAGGGCGCGGGCCGGATCGTCGGACACGAGCAGAGCGGAAAGGTTGTTGGCTGCAACCCAGTTCTCAGGCTCGGCCTGTAGCGCGCGTTCATAGCTGGCCATCGCTGCGCCGGGCTGACCGGCACGCTCCAGCAGGGTGGCCTGCCAGACATGATCGGCCGCCGCTGCATCGTCGCGCGACGACAGCCGTTCGGCCAGCGCCAGTGCGGCATCGGTCTCGCCCAGCCGCTGTTGGACAAGGCTGAGCCCCTTGAGCAGGCGGCGGTCGTCGGGATGTGCCTCGAGCCCCTCCTGAAAGATCGCGCGGGCCTGCTCATACTCGTTCATCGCGCCCTTGAGGCGGCCCAGTTCGACAAGGATGGCGGCATTCCCGGCAAAGGCGGCGCGGCCCTTTTCCAGCGTGTCGACCGCCCCGGCCAGCGCGCCGTCGCGCCTTTGTGCCTCGGCCAGCCGCAGCACGAGGTTCGGTTCATCAGGCGCGGCGGTAACGGCAGAGCGATAGGTTTCCGCCGCCTCGGCGAACATCTCGGCCCGCAACTGGGCAAAGCCCAGGGCGGTCAGGCCCACCGCATCGTCGGGGCGGCTGGCAACATAGGCGGCCATTACCGTGGCCGCATCGCCCGCCCGGTTCTGCCCGATCAGAAGCTCGGCCAGCCGGAGCCGGGGATAGAGGCGATCCATTGGGGCGTGTTCGACCGTCTTTTCGTACCACGAGATCGCGTCCGCGGCGTGCCCCGCCTTTTCGGCGCTGACGCCCAGGTTTTCCAGCGCAAGCCAGTTCAGGGGGTCCTTGGCGACGGCGGCAAGATAGGTGTCGCGCGCCTCGTTGCCGCGACCGAGCGAGGCGAGGATATCGCCCTTGGTGACAAGCGGGCCGGCATTGTCGTCATAGAACCGGTCGGCCTGGTCGAGCGCGGCGATCGCGTCCTCCATGCGGTCGAGATTGGCCAGCGTCAGGCCCAGCAGGTACCAGACATCGGGCTGTTCCGGGCTTTCGGCCAGCAGCGCCCGGGTCAGGGTTTCGGCACGCTCGAATTTCGAATCCGACAGGGCATCACCGGCCTGGCGCAGCCGGATTGCCTGCCCGGCCGTCAGTCCTTCGCCTGCGCGCGGGATATCGGGCGCCGCGATGCTGCGCCCGGGCGCGGGAAACTGGTCGAGCGAGAATGTGGCGGCAGGCAGGGGCGGGGCGGCCAGCAGCGAAATCGCGGCCAGGCCCGAGGGCAGCCAGGGAAATGATAACGGGCGGAAGGGCATAATGAATTCCCTTGCAGATGGTATTGAAAAGAACTGGTACAAGTGTAGCCGCAGAATGCGCAATCGTCCATGATGAAGCCGCGGTTCCCCCAAACCGTCCTGGGACCATCGCCATGCGGCGTTCACGAAACCTCGACAGACTTGGCTTTTCGTGTTAAAAAAAATGTGAAGGGCGATATTTCCCGCCCTTCTTCAGCGTAGCGGTCGCAGGGCTGTCATGGCCCGCATATTAACGATGGTCGGCCGTTCTTGGACATTGATTTTGACGGGTCGGCCGTCGGGCTGGTGACGGCGTTTATTCTGGATGGCTGATTTCGTCCAAATCTGATTAGCAAAGGGGGGCTTTCCTTTGAGACTATACCAAACATGGGCGGCGGTAGCCGCGCTAACCCTTGCCGGTGGGGTCGCATCCGCGGATTCGATCGACCCGGACACGTTTACGGCCGACCTGGCCGTGGGCGAAAGCGTAACCATCACCAAGACCGTGGTGATTTCCCAGGGCTCGCCGACCACGGCGCCGCTGGACGTCATGTTCCTGTTCGACACCACGGGCAGCATGGGCAGCCAGATCAACAACGCGAAATCGGCCGCGGGCGATATCATCTCGGGCCTCGGCGGGATCGGCGACACCCGGACCGGTGTGGCCTATTACGACGACGTTGCGGGGGCGTTCTCGACACCCGGCACAGGCGCCTGTGCCCCGAGCGAGTGCGGCATCATCTCGGACCTATCGGGCACCGCGGCGAACACCATCTCGGGTATCAACACCCTGTCCGCCAGCGGTGGCGGTGACCTGCCGGAAGAGGGCAATCTTGGTGTTCTGGAGGTTGTGAACAACGCATCCTGGCGCCCGGATTCCAACAAGTTCATCGTCATGCTGGGGGATTCGGCGTTCAAGACCCCGCCGGCGGATGCAACCGTCATGGCCGCGCTCGCGGCCGAGGGCGTCAGCCTGATCGGCATCAACTATGGCGGTTCGGCTTTCGAGAATGACGTCCTCAGCCTTGGCGGCACGGTATTCTCCGGGTCCGGCGGTGGCGCGGACATTCTGGACGACATCATTGGCAGTATCTCGGCCGCCTTCGCCGAATATGACGAGGTGACCCTTACCGACCTGGGGGCCGCCGCGCCGGAGATCTCGGTAAGCATCACCTGCACCGGGGCCGATAGCGGCGCATGTAACGGTGCCGTTGCCGAAGGCGACTATGACCGTTCGGTGGAGCGCACCTTTACCTTCGACGTGACCTTTACCCGCGATGCCGAAGGCGACAAGGACTTCTCGCTGTTCGCCACCACGGATGGGCGCATCGTGGCCGAGGAACTGGACAGCTTCCCGGGCGATGGTGCGGTTATCCCGCTGCCGGCCGCAGGCTGGATGCTGGTTTCGGGTCTGGCAGGTCTCGGCTTTGTCGGGCGTCGCCGCCGCAAGAGCTGAGCCGCGAGGCTGAGACAAGAACGATCGGAGGCCCCCGTTTCGGGGGCCTCTTTTTTCTGGTCCCGATGACGGAACGCCCGCCGTTTCCGCCGCGCGCCTTGCCTCAGACCATCATTTCCTTGGTCGCCGACAGTTTCACGTCCGGGTAGTCGCGTTCGATCCGGTCGATATCCCATTGCAGGCGCGTCAGGTACACGATGTCGCCATCGTGATCGTGGGCGATATGCTGCTTGTTGGCGGCGGTGAACTTGTCCACGGCTTCCTTGGGGCCGGTGACCCAGCGGGCGCTGGTGAATTGCGAGGATTCGAAGCGCACCGGCAGGCCGTATTCCAGCTCGATCCGGCTGGCCAGCACCTCGAATTGCAGCGCGCCCACAACGCCCACGATAAAGCCCGAGCCGAAGGAGGGTTTGAACACCTTGGCGGCGCCTTCCTCGGCGAATTGCATCAGCGCCTTTTCCAGGTGCTTGGCCTTCATCGGGTCGCCCGCGCGGCAGGTTTGCAGCAGTTCCGGCGCGAAAGAGGGGATGCCGGTCACGCGCAGCTCCTCGCCCTCGGTCAGGGTGTCGCCGATGCGCAATTGCCCGTGGTTGGGGATGCCGATGATATCGCCGGCCCAGCCCTCTTCGGCCAGTTCGCGGTCGGAGGCGAGGAACATCACCGGGTTCGACACGGTCATCGGTTTCCTGCTGCGCACATGGGTCAGTTTCATGCCGCGCCTGAAGTGCCCCGAGGCCAGCCGGACGAATGCCACGCGGTCGCGGTGCTTGGGGTCCATGTTGGCCTGCACCTTGAAGACAAAGCCGGAAACCTTTGATTCCTCGGGCGAAATCTGGCGCGGTTCGGCCGATTGTGGCTGCGGTTGGGGGCCGTACTCGGCGATCCCCTCCATCAGTTCCTTCACGCCGAACGAGTTGATGGCCGAGCCGAACCAGATCGGCGTCATATGCCCTTCGAGCACCGATTGCGGGTCGAGCGGGGGCAGCAGTTCGCGCGCCATCTCGACCTCTTCGCGCAGTTTCTCCAGCAGGTGTGCGGGCACGTGTGCGGCCAGTTTCGGATCGTCCAGCCCGTCGATCTGGATCGACTCGGCCACCTTGTTGCGGTCGGCGCGGTCCATCAGTTCCAGCCGGTCGTGCAGCATGTCGTAACAGCCCAGGAAATCGCGCCCCGTGCCGATGGGCCAGCTTGCCGGCGTCACGTCGATGGCCAGCATTTCCTGGATTTCGTCGATGATTTCGAAGGTGTCGCGGCTTTCGCGGTCCATCTTGTTGCAGAAGGTCAGGATCGGCAGGTCGCGCAGCCGGCAGACCTCGAACAGCTTTTGCGTCTGGCTTTCCACGCCTTTCGCGCCGTCGATCACCATGATCGCCGCATCTACCGCCGTCAGCGTGCGATAGGTATCCTCGCTGAAATCGCTGTGGCCGGGCGTGTCGACAAGGTTGAAGCGGAAGGTCCTGAAATCGAACGACATCGCCGAGGCCGAGACCGAGATGCCGCGATCCTGTTCCATCTTCATGAAGTCCGAGCGCGTGCGCCGCGCCTCGCCCTTGGCGCGGACCTGTCCGGCCATCTGGATCGCACCGCCGTAAAGCAGGAATTTCTCGGTCAGGGTCGTCTTGCCCGCATCCGGGTGCGAGATGATCGCAAAGGTGCGGCGCCGCGCGATTTCGGGCGGCAGGTCGGGGCGATTTGGAGCGGCGTCAAGCATGAGCGCGCGTATAGGTAAGGTTTCGGGCGATGGCAAGAAAATGCGCCTGCCACCGGTGCCGGTGCCACCGGGCGGTCAAACTGCCGCGCGCCCCCTTGCAGCCCCTTGGGCGCAACACTAAGACTCCTTTAGGAAGTGAACGCTAATCATCGGCAACAAATCTTAAGCAGGCGGGCGGAAATGAAAGATCCTCTAGACATTTACATGAACACTCTGGTGCCCATGGTGGTCGAGCAGACGAGCCGCGGCGAACGCGCCTACGACATCTTCTCGCGCCTGCTGAAGGAACGGATCATTTTCGTCAGCGGCCCGGTGCATGACGGCATGTCGTCGCTGATCGTGGCGCAGCTTCTGCATCTCGAGGCGGAAAACCCCTCCAAGGAAATCTCGATGTATATCAACAGCCCCGGCGGCGTGGTGACGTCGGGCCTGTCGATCTATGACACGATGCAGTATATCAAGCCCAAGGTCAGCACGCTGGTGATCGGGCAGGCCGCCTCGATGGGGTCGCTGCTGCTGACGGCGGGCGCCAAGGGGATGCGGTTCAGCCTGCCCAACAGCCGTATCATGGTGCACCAGCCCTCGGGCGGGTACCAGGGTCAGGCGACCGACATCATGATCCACGCCGAAGAGACGCTGAAGCTGAAGCGGCGCCTGAACGAGATCTACGTGAAACATACCGGGCAGGATCTGAAAACGGTCGAAGCCGCGCTGGAGCGCGACAATTTCATGAGCCCCGAGGACGCGAAGGACTGGGGCCTGATCGACGAGATCGTCGAAAGCCGCACCGCGGGCGAGGACGACAAGTAACCCCTGTGCCGCACCGCGCCGGTGTGGCACAATTTTCGCATTGTCGGCGCTGGGCGGCTGTTCTAGGCTTGTCCCGGCGCATGACACCGGCCCGCGGGCCGGGAAATGCACGACGAGGCCTGAAAGGGACGACATGGCGACGAATTCCGGCGGCGACAGCAAGAACACGCTCTATTGCAGCTTTTGCGGCAAGAGCCAGCACGAGGTGCGCAAGCTGATCGCGGGCCCAACGGTGTTCATCTGCGACGAATGCGTCGAGTTGTGCATGGACATCATCCGCGAAGAGACGAAAAGCGCGGGGCTGAAATCCACCGACGGCGTGCCCACGCCCCGCGATATCTGCGAGGTGCTGGACGATTACGTGATCGGGCAGGCGATGGCCAAGCGCGTGCTGTCGGTCGCCGTTCACAACCATTACAAGCGCCTGAACCATGCCGCGAAATCCAGCGATATCGAACTGGCGAAATCCAACATCCTGCTGATCGGCCCCACCGGCTGCGGCAAGACGCTGCTGGCGCAGACGCTGGCGCGAATCCTCGACGTGCCGTTCACCATGGCCGACGCCACCACCCTGACCGAGGCCGGTTACGTGGGCGAGGATGTGGAGAACATCATCCTCAAGCTGCTGCAATCCTCGGAATACAACGTGGAGCGCGCGCAGCGCGGCATCGTCTATATCGACGAGGTCGACAAGATCACGCGCAAGTCGGAAAACCCCTCGATCACCCGCGACGTTTCGGGCGAGGGCGTGCAGCAGGCGCTGCTGAAGCTGATGGAAGGCACCGTTGCCAGCGTGCCGCCGCAGGGCGGGCGCAAGCATCCGCAGCAGGAATTCCTGCAGGTCGACACCACCAACATCCTGTTCATCTGCGGCGGCGCCTTTGCCGGGCTGGACCGGATCATCGCGCAGCGCGGCAAGGGCAGCGCGATGGGGTTCGGCGCCGACGTGAAAGACCCCGACGCGCGTCGCGTCGGCGAATTGTTCGCCGAGCTTGAGCCCGAGGATTTGCTGAAATTCGGCCTGATCCCGGAATTCGTCGGCCGCCTGCCGGTGATCGCCACGCTTGAGGATCTGGACGAGGATGCGCTGGTCACCATCCTGACCGAGCCGAAGAACGCGCTGGTCAAGCAATACCAGCGCCTGTTCGAACTGGAAGACGTGCAACTGACCTTTACCGACGACGCGCTGACGGCGATCGCCAAGCGGGCGATCCAGCGCAAGACCGGTGCGCGCGGGCTGCGCTCGATCCTCGAGGATATCCTGCTGGACACCATGTTCGAACTGCCGGGCATGTCCGATGTGCAGGAAGTCGTGGTGAACGAAGAGGCGGTAACCTCGGACGCCAAGCCGCTGCTGATCTACTCCGAAAAGAAAAAGGAAGGCGCGAACGCGGGCTGACCCGCGCGCACCCCGTGCCATCCGGTGAGATAAAGGGGCCTGCGGGCCCCTTTTCCACGTTTTGCGCGGGCATGTTCCCGCGCGCCCGTGCCCGGTTTCGCACTGGACCTTCGGCCCCGAATGCGCCATATCAGGGGCGGTATTTTCGGAGGCACCCATGGGCATCACCACCTTCATCAAGCGTATCTTCATTTGGTGGAACGGCCAGACCCTCGGCACGCAGCTTTTCACCTGGCGCAAGGGCGAGAAGGTCGGCGAGGACGAGCAGGGCAACATCTTCTACCGCTCGCGCGACGGCAAGCGCCGCTGGGTCATCTTCAACGGCGAGGTCGAGGCCAGCCGCATCAGCCCCGACTGGCATGGCTGGCTGCATCACACCTTCGACAACGTGCCGGGCGACCATCCGCTGCCGCACAAGGCATGGGAAAAGCCGCACAAGGAAAACCTGACCGGGTCGCCGCTGGCCTATGCGCCGGCCGGCTCGATCCGCCGGGCCGAACCGGCCGAGCGCCGCGATTACGAGGCCTGGAGCCCGGAATAAACCGATGTCGCATTCCACCACGGAAATCCTGGTCGGCGGCGCGGTCCTGGCGGCCGCGATCGGCTTTGTCGTCTATACCGGCCAGACCACGGGATTCGCCACCACCGCCACGGGCTATCCGCTGACCGCCTCGTTCCGGTCGATCGAGGGGGTGAACGTGGGCACCGACGTGCGGCTGGCGGGCGTCAAGATCGGCACCGTGACCGATATCGCGCTCAACCCGCAGACTTTTCGCGCCGACACCACCTTTACCGTTTCGGACGGGATCGAGATTCCCGACGACAGCGCGGTGGTGGTGTCGTCCGAGGGGCTTCTGGGCGGCAATTTCGTCGAGATCATGCCGGGCGGCTCGCCCTTCAACCTGGAGCCGGGAACCGAGATCGAGGATACCCAAAGCTCGGTCAGCCTGGTGTCGTTGCTGCTGAAATTCGTGTCGGGCGGGGGCGAGGAGCAATGAGGGGCCTGCTGCTTGCCGGGCTGCTGCTGGGGGCAAGCGCGGGTTGGGCCGAGACCGTCAGCCGGGGCAATGGCGCGGTTCTGCGCGTGCTCGACAAGCTGACGGGCGATCTGCAGGATGTGGAACTTGCCGATGGCGACGCGGCCCCGATGGGGCGGTTGCAGGTCGAACTGGCCGAATGCCGCTACCCCGAAGGCAACCCATCGGGCGACGCCTATGCCTTTGTCACGGTGCGCGACACCACGGGCGAGCCGGTGTTTTCCGGCTGGATGATCGCCTCGTCCCCGGCGCTGAACGCGCTGGACCATCCGCGCTATGACGTCTGGGTCATCCGCTGCAAGACATCCTGAGCGTTTTCGGGCAGGGCAAGGTCGGTGAAATCCGCATCGCCTTCCAGCGCCTCGGCCAGCCGCGCGCGATATTCGGCGCGGGGGATTTCCATGGCCCCGAGGGACGCCAGGTGCGGGGTCAGGAATTGCGTGTCGAACAGGGTGAAACCGCAGCGCCGCAGGTGATCCACCAGCCATGCCAGCGCGATTTTCGACGCATCGCGGCGGCGTGAGAACATGCTTTCGCCGAAAAACGCCCGGCCCAGCGTCACGCCGTAAACCCCGCCGATCAGCGTCTTGCCGCCTGCGTCCCATATTTCAAGAGAATGGGCGTGGCCCAGCTCGAAAAGCGACAGGTAAAGGGTGCGGATGCGGTCGGAAATCCAGGTTTCCTCACGATCCGCGCAGCCATCGAGGACGCCCGTGAAATCGCGGTCGATGGTGACGCGGTAATTCTGCCCGCGCAGCGCGCGCCGCAGGCTGCGCGAGAGGCGGAACCCGTCCAGCGGGATCACGCCGCGCCGGCGCGGATCGACCCAGAAAAGATCGGGATCGTCGCGGGTTTCGGCCATCGGAAAGACACCCGCCGCATAGGCGCGCAGCAACAGCTCGGGGCTGATATCGGGGTCGTCGCGTGGCATGGGGGTGAGTCTGCCCGATCGCGGGGAAAATGGCGAGAGGGGGGAACGATGCACCCAGCCCGGAACAGCCGCGCAGCGGCCCGGGCATCGCACGGCCGCCCCCCGGCCGGGCGATTGGCTGCCGCAAGTGCCACGGTCTGAGGGAGGATGTGGCTGCACTATAAACTGCCACGAACAGACGTCGGATCGCCCGACCGCGGCCGTGCGATGCCCTCTGTTGCGAACTGCCTGAACGCTGGCAAGCGTGCACGCCGGTTCAACAGGCCGCCACGACGGGCGGCCTGCTTAGGAAATCACGCCTGCAAATTCGTCTCGAGCCAGCGTTCCAGCCAGTGGATGTTGTAGGTTCCGCTGTGAATGTCGGGCTCTTGCAGCAGCGCGTGGAACAGCGGCACCGTGGTGTCGACACCGTCCACGATCAGCTCACCCAGCGCGCGGTTGAGGCGCGACAGCGCCTCGGCGCGGTCGCGGCCATGCACGATCAGCTTGCCGATCAGGCTGTCGTAATAAGGCGGTATCCGATAGCCGTCATACAGTGCCGAATCCATCCGCACGCCCAGCCCGCCCGGCGCGTGATACTGGGTGATGGTGCCGGGGCAGGGTGCGAAATTCGGCAGCTTCTCGGCGTTGATGCGCACCTCGATCGCGTGGCCGTTGATCTCCAACTCGTCCTGGGTAAAGGACATCGGCAGCCCTTCGGCGACGCGGATCTGCTCGCGCACCAGGTCGACGCCGAAAATCGCCTCGGTCACCGGGTGTTCGACCTGCAGGCGGGTGTTCATCTCGATGAAATAGAACTCGCCATCCTCGTAAAGGAACTCGATCGTGCCCGCCCCGCGATAGCCCATTTCGGCGATCGCGTCGGCACAGATCGCCCCGATGCGCGCGCGTTCCTCGGCGCTGATGGCGGGGCCGGGGGCCTCTTCGAACACCTTCTGGTGGCGCCGCTGGAGCGAGCAGTCGCGCTCGCCCAGATGCACGCCGCCGCCCTTGCCGTCGCCGAAGACCTGGATCTCGATATGGCGCGGCTTTTGCAGGTATTTCTCGATATAGACCTCGTCATTGCCAAAGGCCGCCTTGGCCTCGGACCGCGCGGTCTGGAAGGCGCGCTCCATCTCGGCCTCGGATTGCGCGACCTTCATGCCGCGCCCGCCGCCGCCGGCGGTGGCCTTGATGATCACGGGATATCCGAAATCGGCGCCGATCTTCTTTGCCGCCGCCACGTCCGGCACCCCGCCTTCCGAGCCGGGCACGACCGGGATGCCCAGTTTCTTCGCGGTGTCCTTGGCGGTGATCTTGTCGCCCATGATGCGGATATGTTCCGCCGAGGGGCCGATAAAGGTGATGTCGTGATCTTCGACGATCTGCACGAAATTGGCGTTCTCGCTCAGGAAGCCATAGCCGGGGTGGATCGCCTGCGCGCCGGTCACCTCGCAGGCCGAGATGATGGCCGGGATCGACAGGTAGCTGTCGGTGCCCGGCGGCGGTCCGATGCAGACCGATTCGTCGGCCATGCGCACATGCATCGCGTCGGCATCGGCGGTCGAATGCACCGCGACCGACTGGATGCCCATCTCGCGGCAGGCGCGGATGACGCGGAGCGCGATTTCGCCGCGATTGGCGATCAGGATCTTGTCGAACATGATCGCCGCCTCACTCGATGATCATCAGGGGTGCGCCATATTCCACCGCGCCGCCGTCCTCGACCAGGATGCGTTTCACGGTGCCCGCGCGGGGGGCGGGGATATGGTTCATGGTCTTCATCGCCTCGATGATCAGCAGCGTGTCGCCCTCGGCCACCTTGTCGCCGACGCCGACAAAGGTCGGTGCGCCGGGTTCGGGTTGCAGGTAGACGGTGCCGACCATGGGCGAGGTCACCGCGCCGGGGTGGCTGGCGGGATCGGCCTCGGGCGCCGGGGCCGCCGCGGGGGCGGGGGCTGCCGGGGCGGCGGGGGCTGCCGGGGCGGGGGCCGCCACCTGCGTCACCACCTGGGGGCCGCCACGGCTGACGCGGACATTCAGGCTGTCGTTCTCGCCGTATTCGCGCATCACCTCAAGTTCGGTCAGCTCGTTCTCGCGCAGCAGTTCCGCCAGTGCCTGGATGAAAGTCACGTCGGCATCATGGTTTTTCTTGTTCATCTGTGTCCTCGCCGGTTCTGTCCGTCGGGCGCATTCATATGGCCCGGCCTCTGACCGCCGCTTATAGGGGATAGCTGACCCGACGAAAAGCGGCGGTTTCGGGTGAATTTGGGGGTTTTGCCACCCGAATGCGAGGGGAAAAGCACGCGATTCGCGGCTTTTCGCGCCTCACAGCGGCATCCCCGAAAGTTTCGCAACGAGTTCGGCCAGCTTCCTTGCCTGAAATTTCTCAAGCAGGCGCGCGCGATAGGCCTCGACCGTGCGATAGCTCAGCGCCAGTTCCAGCCCGATTTCCTTGGACGTCATGCCGCGGCAGGTCAGGATCGCCACCTCGCGCTCGCGCCGGGTCAGGGCGACCAGCGGGCGCTCGTCGGACAGGTCGGCGAACGACCAGATGCCGCGGCGGAACGGGTCTTCGGGCGTCAGGCTGTGGCCGCGCACGCGGCACCAGAACAGCGCGCCGTCGGTGCGGCGCATCACGCGTTCGTCGGCGTAATGCCCGGTGTCGCGCATTGCCCGCAGCCCGCGCGCGCCGATACGCTCGTAATCCTCGGGGCTGGGATAGAGCTCGGCGACGGGCCGGTCGGCATAATCCGCCGGTGCGCCCCCGAATACCCCGGCGAACAGGGCGTTGCAGCCCCGGATCACCCGGTTTTCCAGAAGGCACAGCCCGACAGGCGCGTGGTGAAAGGCGGTTTCGGCTATGTTCATGCCCGTAGTTCTACCAATTGATTGCGATCCGGTGCGATGGTTTTGTGAAACACGCAGAGGGAGGGGAGCAAGGCCCATGAATATCGGTTTGTGGCTGCAACGCAGCGCGATCCGCTGGCCGTCGCGGCCGGCGCTTTACCATGGCACCGACCTGGTGGCCGATTATGCCGGGTTCGACGCGGCGGCCCGCGCGGTGGCGGGCTGGCTGCCGACGCAGGGCGTCGCGCCCGGCGACCGGGTGGCGATCTTCATGAAGAACGTGCCGGATTACCTGATCGTGCAATATGGCGCGTGGTATGCCGGCGCGGTGGTGGTGCCGATCAACGCCAAGCTGCACGGGCAGGAGGCGGCATGGATCATCGAAAACAGCGGCGCGAACCTGGCCTTCGCCACGCCCGCGCTGGCCGAGGCCCTGCAGGCGGCCGGGGCTAAGGCGCGCGTGGTCGATACCGGCGGCACGGACTATGCCACCGCCCGCGCCCATGCCGCGATCGGCGGGGTGACGGAACGGGCCTCCGACGATCTGTGCTGGCTGTTCTACACCTCGGGCACCACGGGGCGGCCCAAGGGGGTGATGATCACCAATCGGATGCTGATCAACATGGCGCTGGATTACCAGGTGGATGTCGACCGCGTTTCGCAGGACGATACCGCGCTTTATGCCGCGCCGCTGTCGCACGGGGCGGGGATCTACAACCTGATGCATGTGCAGATGGGCGCGCGCCATGTCTGCCCGCTGTCGGGCGGGTTCGAACCGGGCGAGATTTTCGATCTCGCGCGCTATTTCGAACGGGTGCACATGTTCGCCGCGCCCACGATGGTCAAGCGGATGGTGCTGGCCGCGCGGGACACCGGCGAGACCGGCAAGGGCCTGCGCACCGTGGTCTATGGTGGCGGCCCGATGTACGTGGCGGACATCGTCGAGGCGGTGGACATGTTCGGCCCCGTCTTCGTGCAGATCTACGGGCAGGGCGAATGCCCGATGGCGATCACCGCGCTGTCGCGCGACGAGGTGGCCGACCGCAGCCACCCGCGCTGGCGGGACCGGCTGGCCTCGGTCGGGCGGGCGCAGGCCTCGGTCGCGGTGCGGATCGGCGATGCAGAGGGGCAGGAGCTGCCGCGCGGTGAGGCGGGTGAGATCATGGTGCGCGGCGACACCGTCATGCCCGGCTACTGGCGGAACCCGGAGGCCACGGAAAAGACGCTGCCGGAGGGCTGGCTGATGACCGGCGATGTGGGTTTCATGGACGATGACGGGTATGTCACGATGCAGGACCGGTCCAGGGATGTGATCATCTCGGGCGGCACGAACATCTACCCGCGCGAGGTGGAAGAGGCGCTGCTGACCCACCCGTCGGTGCAGGAGGTCGCGGTGGTCGGCCGGCCCGACCCGGAATGGGGCGAAGAGGTGGTCGCATTCGTGGTGCCGGCGCCCGGAGCGGCTCTGGATTCGGCAATTCTGGATGCACATTGCTTTGCACAAATCGCACGTTTCAAGCGACCGAAAGCCTATTTTCCCGTCCAGGAATTGCCTAAAAACAACTATGGCAAGGTTCTGAAGACGGAATTGCGCAAACATCTGGAGGAGGGCGCGGTATGACGGATCTGAACGGTAAAACAGCCTTGGTGACGGGCTCGGTCCAGGGGATCGGGCTGGCCATTGCCGAGGCGCTGGCCGGGGCGGGCGCGCGGATCGCGGTGCACGGGCTGGCCGGCGACAGCCAGATCGACGAGGTCTGCACCCACCTGCGCGAGCGTGGCGCGCCGCAGGCCGAGTTCTTCCATGGCGACCTGCGCAATCCCAACCGGGTGGATGAGTTGATGGAGGCCGTCGCGGCCTGGGGCGGGGCGGACATACTGGTGAACAACGCCGGTATCCAGAAAACCGCCGCGTTGCGCGACGTGACGCGCGAGACATGGGATACGATCCTTGCAGTCAACCTGTCGGCGGCGTTCCACACCATGCAGGCGGCGATGCCGGGGATGGCCGAACGCGGCTATGGCCGGGTCATCAACATCGCCAGCGTGCACGGGCTGGTCGCGTCGAAGGACAAGGCGCCCTATGTGGCGGCCAAGCACGGGCTGGTCGGGCTGTCAAAGGTGGCGGCGCTGGAATATGCCGATGCGGGCAGCAAGGCGGCGGGCGGCGTCACGGTGAACTGCATCTGCCCCGGCTGGACCGAAACCGCGATCATCGAACCGCAGGTCGCAGCGCGCGCCGCGCAAAGGGGCGGGGACCGCGACGCGGGCATTGCCGACCTGCTGGCCGAGAAGCAGCCCAGCCGCCGCACCAGCGACCCGTCCGAGATCGGAGCACTGGCGCTGTGGCTGTGCAGCCCGGTGGCGCATAACGTGACGGGCGTTTCGATCCCGGTCGATGGCGGCTGGACCGCGCAGTAGCGGTTTCTATACCCGGCTGTCCGGCGTCAGCGCCCTGACATTGGCGCGATAGCTGTTGTCGGCGGGATCGGCCTGAGCGGGCCGCATCTCCGCGGGTAGCAGGCCGGGCTGGGGGAGCGGGGCCACGGCTCTGTCTATGACCACCTCTTGCGCCAGCGCCTGCCGCAGCATGTCCGCCCGAAATCGCGCCTCGCCCAGATCGGAGATGACCGGGCCGTTCGGCGGCAGAATGCGCGGTTCCGGCGTGATACCGCGCGGTTTGTCGGGGCCGGTTTGCCCCCGCGTGGCCGGTGATGTGGCGGTGCCGGGGGCGGGGTGCGTTCCCGGTTGTGGTGCCAGGGCCGGTTGCGCACCGACCGGCGTTGTTCGCGCGGACGAAAACAGGCTGCCGAGCATGATAACCTCGCATCGTTGATGTGATGCCCCCACCGGAATCTTTACAGCAGTCCGGCTGCTGCCCCAAGCTGAACCTCGTCGAATGGTAAACGGGCCGGGGGATCGCCCCGGCCCGTCACGATCCTGTCCGCGATCCGGCGGATCAGCGGTTCATGCGGTTGTCGATCAGATCCTCCACCACGCCGGGATCGGCCAGCGTCGAGGTGTCGCCAAGGCTGCCGTAATCGTTCTCGGCGATCTTGCGCAGGATGCGGCGCATGATCTTGCCCGAGCGCGTCTTGGGCAGGCCCGGCGCCCACTGGATCAGGTCGGGCTTGGCGATCGGGCCGATTTCCTGGCGCACCCAGTCGGACAGTTCCTTGCGCAACTCCTCGCTCGGGGTTTCGCCCGACATCAGCGTGACATAGGCATAGATGCCCTGGCCCTTGATGTCGTGCGGGTATCCGACCACCGCGGCCTCAGCCACCCTGGAATGGGCCACGAGAGCGGATTCGACCTCGGCCGTGCCCATCCGGTGCCCCGACACGTTGATCACGTCATCCACCCGGCCGGTGATCCAGTAGCAGCCGTCGGCATCGCGGCGGCAACCGTCGCCCGAGAAGTAATAGCCCTTGTATTGCTGGAAATAGGTCGACTGGAACCGCTCGTGATCGCCCCAGACGGTGCGCATCTGCCCCGGCCAGCTGTCCTTGATGCAAAGCACGCCCTCGGCCTCGGTTTCGGTGATTTCCTTGCCGCTTTCGGGTTCCAGCACCACCGGCAGCACGCCGAAGAACGGATGCGTGGCCGAGCCGGGCTTGGCCGTGGTGGCGCCGGGCAGGGGGGTGATCATGTGGCCGCCGGTTTCGGTCTGCCACCAGGTGTCGACGATGGGGCGTTTGCCCTGTCCCACGACCTCGTTATACCAGTTCCACGCCTCGGGGTTGATCGGCTCGCCCACGGTGCCCAGCAGTTTCAGGTCGCTCAGGTCATAGCCGGTGACGAACTCGTTGCCCTGGCCCATCAGCGCGCGGATGGCGGTGGGGGCGGTGTAGAACTGGTTGACCTTGTGCTTTTCGCACACCGCCCAGAACCGGCCGGCATCGGGCCATGTGGGCACGCCTTCGAACATCAGCGTGGTGGCGCCGTTCGCCAGCGGGCCGTAGATGATATAGCTGTGCCCGGTGACCCAGCCGACATCGGCGGTGCACCAGAAGATATCGCCGTCGTGATAGTCGAAGGTGTATTGGTGCGTCATCGCCGCATAGACGAGATACCCGCCCGATGTGTGCACCACACCCTTGGGCTGCCCGGTCGAGCCCGAGGTATAGAGGATGAACAGCGGGTCCTCGGCACCCACCTCTTCGGGCGGGCAGTCGGCGCTGACCTTTTCGGCCTCTTCGTGCCACCAGAAATCCAGGTCGCGGCGCCATGCGATCTGGTCGCCGGTGCGCCGGACCACAAGGCATTTCACGTCGGTGGTGTCGTGCAGCAGCGCCTGGTTCACGTTGTCCTTCAGCTTGGTGCGGCGGCCGCCGCGCGGGGCGGTGTCGGCGGTGATCACCAGCTTGGCGTCGCAGCCGTTCACCCGCGCCCCCAGCGCGTCGGGCGAGAAACCGGCGAAGACGACCGAATGGATCGCGCCGACCCGCGCGCAGGCCAGCATGGCATAGGCGGCCTCGGGGATCATCGGCATGTAGATGACCACGCGGTCACCCTTTCTGATGCCGAGGTTTTTCAGCACGTTGGCCATGCGGCCCACCTGTTCGTGCAATTCGCCGTAGGTGATGTGCAGCGCCTCGTCACTGGGATCGTCGGGTTCCCAGATGATCGCGGTCTGATCGCCGCGTGTGGCAAGGTGGCGGTCGATGCAGTTTGCCGCGACGTTCAGCGTGCCGTCCTCGAACCACTTGATCGAGACCTCGCCGAAATCGAAATTCACGTCCTTCACCTTGCCGAAGGGTTTGATCCAGTCGATGCGCTTGCCATGCTCGGCCCAGAACGCTTCGGGGTCGTCGATGGATGCCTGGTACATCCTGGCATAGCCGGCGGCGTCCACATGGGCGTTGGAGGCGAATTCCGGGGTGGGGGGATAGGTTGCGTCAGACATGTTGCGGCCTTCTGTCACTTGGTATTTCCACGAGTTTGTTCTTTCTCGGCCCGCCCTGCAACCAATTGGCTGCGGGCGGGCCGGCCCGGCGCTCAGATCGCCAGGTATTCCGCGCGCAATTCCTCGTTCCCGAGAACCTCGGCCGCGGCCCCGTCGAACACGACCGACCCGGTATCGAGGATCACCGAGCGGTCCGCCAGTTCCAGCGCGCGCACGGCGTTCTGTTCCACGATCACCGTGGTGATGCCCTGTTCCTTGATCAGGCGCAGGGTCTTTTCGATCTCGTCCACGATCACCGGGGCCAGCCCTTCGTAGGGTTCGTCCAGCAGCAGCACCTTGATGTCGCGCGCCAGCGCGCGGGCGATGGCCAGCATCTGCTGTTCGCCCCCCGACAGCGTCACGCCCTCCTGCTTGCGGCGTTCGCCGAGGCGCGGGAACAGTTCGTAGAGCCGCTCGATCGACCAGCCGATGGGCGGGGCGATCTGCGCCAGTTGCAGGTTCTCCTCGACCGTGAGGCCGGGGATGATGCGGCGATCCTCGGGCACCAAGCCGATGCCCAGTTGCGACGCCTGGTGGCTGTTTTTCAGGTGCAGCGGCTGGTGGTCCAGCCAGACCTCGCCATGCGTGATCTGCGGATCGTCCAGCCGCGCGATGGCGCGCAGCGTCGATGTCTTGCCCGCGCCGTTGCGGCCCAGCAGCGCCAGGATCTCGCCCTCGTGCACGTTGAAGCTGACGCCCTGCACGATATAGCTTTCGCCGTAATAGGCGTGGATATCCCAGACCGACAGGTAGGCGGGGGCGGTTTCGGCCAGGTTCTTGCCCTTGGAAAAATCGGGTTTGACGTTCATGTCCGGCCCTCCTTACGCGGTTTCGCCCAGATACGCTTCGCGCACCTTGGGGTTGCCCTTGATGTTCTCGGGGCTGTCTTCGACCAGCGGTGTGCCCTGCGCCAGAACCGTGATCCGGTCGGCCAGGCTGAACACCACATGCATGTCATGTTCGATGATGCACATGGTGATGTCGCGCTTTTCCTTGATCTCTTTCAGCAGGTCGATGGTGTTGTTGGTGTCGGCCCGCGCCATGCCGGCGGTGGGTTCGTCCAGCAGCAGCAATTGCGGCTCCTGCACCAGGCACATCGCCATTTCCAGCCGCCGCTTGTCGCCCCGGCTGAGGCTGGCGGAATGCATGTTGCGCTTGTCGGCCATGTTCAGGTCGTCCAGCATGGCCAGCGCCTTTTCCATGATCTGCCTTTCGTTCTGCACCCCTTCGATCGCGTGCATCCGGAACGCCCCGTCGCGCTTGGCGAAGCAGGGGATCATGACGTTTTCCAGCACGGTCAGGTCGCCGAATATCTCGGGCGTCTGGAACACGCGGGAAATGCCCATCTGGTTGATCTCGAAGGGCTTGCGCCCCAGCACCGACTGGCCGTTGAACATGACCGACCCGGTGTCGGGGATCAGCTTGCCCACCAGGCAGTTCAGCAGGGTGGACTTGCCCGCGCCGTTCGGGCCGATGATGGCGTGGACGGTGTTTTCCGCCACGCTGAGGTTCACATCCCCCAGCGCCTGCAGACCGCCGAAGCGCTTGTTGACGCCCTTGACTTCAAGGATACCCATTGGTCCCTCTCCTTATTCCGCAGGTTGTTTGGCTTTGGTCTGATCGTCTTCGGTCGCTTTCCTGCGGCGGAACAGACGCATGATGCGCTGGCCGCCTTCGACAAGGCCGCCGGGCAGGAAGATCACCACCAGCATGAACAGGATGCCCAGCGTCAGGTGCCAGCCCTTGCCGATGAAGGGATGGATCAGCGTCACGGTCAGGTCCTCGATCCCGTCCGGCATCCATGCGAACCAGCCATGCAGCACGTTGTCGTTGATCTTCGAAAAGATGTTTTCGAAATACTTGATCATGCCCGCGCCCAGCACCGGTCCGATCAGGGTGCCCGCCCCGCCGAGGATGGTCATCAGCACGACCTCGCCGCTGGCGGTCCACTGCATCCGCTCGGCGCCGGCCAGCGGGTCCATCGAGGCCATGAGGCCGCCGGCCAGGCCGGCATACATGCCCGAAATCACGAAGGCCGCCAGCGTATAGGGGCGCGAGTTCAGCCCGGTATAGTTCAGGCGGTTCTGGTTCGACTTGATCGCGCGCAGCATCATCCCGAAGGGCGAGCGGAAGATGCGGATCGCCAGGTAGAAGGCCAGCAGCATCACCACCGCGCAGACGTAGTAGCCCGCCGAGAAGGTGAAGTTCCACGGCCCGAGCGCCATGTTGACGGCGGAACGCATCTCCAGCCCGAACAGGTTGGTCACCGGGATCGAGCCGTCGGCCGTGGCCGAAGCACCCAGGATGCGGGGATCGTCCAGTGTCAGCTGCAGGCCGGTCTCGCCGTTGGTGATCGGCGTCAGCACCGAATAGGCCAGCGCAAAGGACATCTGCGCGAAGGCCAGCGTCAGGATCGAGAAATAGATCCCCGAGCGGCGCAGGCTGACATAGCCGATGACCAGCGCGAACAGCCCCGCGATGATGACCGACAGGACGATCGCCGGGATGATGTTCATGCTGAGCAGCTTGAACATCCACACCGCCGAATACGACCCCACGCCCAGGAAGGCCGCGTGGCCGAAGGACAGGTAACCGGTCAGGCCGAACAGGATGTTGAAACCGATGGCGAAGATCCCGAAGATCACGAAACGCTGCATCAGGTCGGGATAGCCCGCGTTGAACTGCGCCAGTCCGCTGCCGGTGGGAAACGGGTTCAGGATGAAGGGCGCCAGCAGCGTCAGAAGCGCCACCACCAGCAGAAGGGTCAGGTCTTTTTTGTCGAGTCCGAACATGGGCTCAGTCCTCCATCACGCCGGCACGTCCCATCAGACCGCGCGGACGGGTCAGCAGGATGATGATGGCGACAAGGTAGATGATGATCTGGTTGATGCCGGGGATCGTGGTGGTCGCCCAGGTGGTCGAGGCAAAGCTTTCCAGGATGCCCAGCACGAAACCGGCCAGAACGGCGCCGGGCAGCGAGCCCATGCCGCCCACGACCACCACGACGAAGCTGAGCACGAGGAAATCCATCCCCATGTGATAGTTGGGCGCGTTGATCGGCCCGTACATCACGCCCGCAAGCCCCGCCACCGCGGCGGCCAGCCCGAACATGATGGTGAACCGCCGGTCGATGTCGATGCCCAGCAGGCCCACGGTTTCACGGTCGGCCATGCCGGCGCGCACGACCATACCGAAGGTGGTGAACTGCAAAAAGGCAAAGACGCCGCCGATGATCAGCGCGGCAAAGCAGAAATAGACGATCCGCCAGACCGGGTAGACGACGCCGTCCATCAGCGTGGCCACGCCCGACAGCATCTCGGGCGCCGGGGTCTGGATCGGGTTGGCGCCGAAATTGGCCTTGATGATTTCCTGCAGCACGATGGCAAGGCCGAAGGTCACAAGGATCTGGTCGGCATGGGGACGCTTGTAGAAATGCTTGATCAGCCCGCGTTCCATCACGAAGCCGAAGATAAGCATGACCGGGATGGCGAACAGGATCGCCAGCGGCACCGACCAGTCGATGATCGCGGCGCCGACATCGGGGCCGAACCAGCTTTCGACATAGGGTGTCTTGACCTTCAGCGGCTGGCCGAGAAAGTCGGTCTTGTCGGGGTCGACCGTTTCGTAGCTGAGGTTCAGGATACGCTGCAGCGTGACCGCGCAGAACGCGCCGATCATGAACAGCGCGCCATGGGCGAAGTTCACCACGCCGAGCGTGCCGAAGATGAGTGTCAAACCCAGCGCGATCAGCGCATAGGCCGAGCCCTTGTCGAGCCCGTTCAGGATTTGCACGAGAATTGCGTCCATTGTCCCACCCTTAAGCCGGGGAATGCGGAAAATGCCCAGGGCCCTTGCGGGCCGTCAGGCCGGGGCGAAAAGGGTGGGCGTTGCCGCCCACCCTTGCCGGGCGATCAGGCGCCGGCGTTGCACGATCCCAGCGCGCCACCCGCGAACATCGGGTGATCGGGGGCGTAGGTGACCTGCTCGACCGGCGTGACCTCGACGATTTCGACGAGGTTGTATTCGTCCGAGGGGTTTTCCGCCCCGCGCACCACCAGCACGTCCTTGAAGCACTGGTGATCCGCCCCGCGATAGGTCGTGGGGCCGTTGCCCAGGCCGTCGAACTCGAAATCCTCCATGGCCTCGGCCACGGCGCAGGGGTTGAAGCTGCCCGCGCGCTGCACGGCATCGGCATAAAGCAGGGTCTGCGCATAGCAGGTCTGCGCCGCCTGGCTGGGCGGGAAGCCGTATTTCTCGCCAAAGCTTTTCACGAAGGCGTTGGAGCCGGCATATTTGTCGCCGCGCTCGTTTTCCAGTTTCCAGTCCCAGTTCTGCGACCCGACGATGCCCTTGATGTTGGCGCCCGCGCCCTTGGCCATCAGCTCGGAGTAAAGCGGCACGACGATCTCGAAGTTCTTGCCGTTCACCTGCTTTTCACGCAGGCCGAACTGCACCGCGTTGGTCAGCGAGTTCACCATGTTGCCGCCATAGTGGTTCAGCACCAGCACGTCGGCCCCGGCATTCAGCACCGGCGCGATATAGGACGAGAAATCCGTCTGCGCGAGCGGCGTCAGCACGTTCTCGACCGTTTCCCAACCCAGCGCCTCGGTGGCGGCGGCGATGGATTCCTGCTGCGTCCAGCCCCAGGTGTAGTCGGCGGTCAGGTGATAGGCGCGGCGGTCGTTGCCATAGAGTTTCTCCAGCACCGGCGCGAGGGCCGCGCCCGACATGTAGGCGTTGAAGAAGTGGCGGAAGCCGTTGGCCTTCTTGTCCTTGCCGGTGGTGTCGTTCGAATGCGTCAGCCCGGCCATGAAGATCACGCCGGCCTCCTGGCACAGGCCCTGCACGGCCACGGCCACGCCCGAGGACGAGCCGCCGGTGATCATGATGGCGCCGTCCTTTTCGATCATCGACTTGGCCGATGCGCGCGCGGCGTCCGATTTGGTCTGGGTGTCGCCCGAGACGTATTGCACCTTCTTGCCCATGATGCCGGTGCCGTCCAGCACCTTGGAGCTGAAGGTGCCGAGCATACCGCCGTCACCGCCACCGTTCAGGTGTTCGACGGCCAGTTCATAGGCGCGCAGTTCGTCCGCGCCCTCGTCGGCATAGGGGCCGGTCTGGGGCACGTTGAAGCCCAGCGTGACGGACGAACCCGTTGGTTCGTTGGTGAAGGCGCTGGCGGACGATGCTGTAAAGATCGTCGGCAGGGCGACACCGGCACCGATGCCGACACCGCTCTTGAGAACGCCACGGCGCGTCAGAGTCTTGTTGGACATGTAATCCTCCCGTTTCGTGAAAGGCGGGGGCCTCCTCAAGCGTCCCCGCGGGCACAAATGTGCAAAGCGATTATCGGTGAGGATAAGAAAATTCTGCAACAACTGCTTTTAATGAAACAATTTTTTTGTAAAAAATTGCACAATGATATAGTGTGTGTTGTAAAGAAATTATTTGGCGGCGCAGAAAAGCGTTGATTTGTCACGAAAATGTGAGGGTAGAGACATGCCGCAGGGGCAACTGACCGGAACGCGCATCCGCGAGCGTCGGGGACGGCAGGGGATGCGGCAGGCCGATCTGGCCGCGCGGGTGGGGATTTCGGCCTCGTACCTGAACCTGATCGAGCACAACAAGCGCAGAATCGGCGGCAAGGTGCTGGTGGCGATCGCCGCCGAGCTGGGGGTGGAGCCGGCGCAGCTGACCGAAGGGGCCGAGGCCGCGCTGATCGCCGCCCTGCGCGAGGCGCGCGCCGCCCATTCCGGCGCCGGTGCCGAGGCCGAGCGCGCCGAGGAGCTGGCCGGCCGCTTTCCCGGCTGGGCCGAGGTGCTGGCGCGCAGCCACCGGCGCGCGGCCACGCTGGAACGCACGGTCGAAACGCTGACCGACCGGCTGACCCATGACCCGCATCTGGCCGCCGCCCTGCACGAGGTGCTGTCGACGGTGACGGCGATCCGCTCGACCGCCGCGATCCTGGCCGACACCCGCGAGATCGAGCCGGAATGGCGCGACCGTTTTCAGCGCAACATCAACGAGGATGCCGGGCGGCTGGCCGAAAGCGCGCAGGCGCTGGTGACCTACCTGGACCGCGCGGGCGAGGCCGGCGATGGCGAGGCCGCCGCCCCGCAGGAAGAGTTGGATGCCTTCCTGGCCGAGCTGGGCTGGCACGTGCCCGCGCTGGAGGGCGGGCAGGCGGATATCGAGGCGCTGATCGCGGCGGCCGGGACGCTGAAATCCGCACCGGCGCGCGCGCTGGCGCGGTCATGGCTGGAGCGTTACGCCGACGAGGCGGCGCTGCTGCCCGCGCGCGCGCTGGCCGAATGGTGTGCGGCAAATCCGCCCGACCCGGGCCGGGTGGCGCGTGAATTCGGCGTGCCGGTGCCGGTGGCGATGCGCCGTATCGCCAGCCTGCCCGCCGATGGCCCGGCCGGGCGCATCGGCATGGTCAGCTGCGACGCCTCGGGCACGCTGACCTATCGCAAGCCGGTCGACGGTTTCGCGGTGCCGCGCTTTGGCGCGGCCTGTCCGCTCTGGCCGTTGTTCGCGGCGCTCGGCCAGCCGATGGTGCCGCTGCGCCAGGCGGTGCGGCAGGCGGCGCGCGATGGCGGGCGGTTCCTGTGCTATGCGCTGGCGCTGCCACAGGGCGACGTCGATTTCGACGCGCCCCCGGTGCTCGAGGCGCATATGCTGATCGTGCCGCAGGCGGGCGCCGCCGATACCGCCGCGGCCCCCGCGCGCGAGGTCGGCGTAAGCTGCCGCATCTGCCCGCGCGGCGCATGCGCGGCGCGGCGCGAACCCTCGATCCTTGCGGATGGGTTTTGACTTGACCGCACGCATCGCGTTTAACTGTGCCAAAATACGGCGCTCAATGCGCATAAGGGAGGGGACGATGACATGGGCAAGCATGTCCTTGTGATCGAGGATGAACCGAACATCATCGAGGCGATCAGCTTTATTCTCAGCCGCGACGGCTGGCGCGTGGATTCCCATTCGAACGGGCATGACGCGGTCGAGGTGGTCCTGGCCAAGGCACCCGACCTTGTGATCCTGGACGTGATGCTGCCGGGGCGCTCGGGCTACGAGATCCTGACCGACCTGCGCGCGCGTCCCGAAACCGCGCGCCTGCCGGTGCTGATGCTGACCGCGCGCGGCCAGAGCAAGGACCGCGAACTGGCCGAACGGCTCGGCGCGAGCCGCTTCATGACCAAGCCGTTTTCCAATGCCGACGTGCTGGAGGCGTTGCGCGAACTGGTGCCGGCATGAGCGAGAAACCCGCCCCGCTGTTCCTGGAGCGGCGCAGCTATCGCCAGCGCCGGCTGATGGACGCGGCGCGGCTGGCGCCGCTGCTGGCGGCGATCCTGTGGGCGGTGCCGCTGCTCTGGCCGCGGCAGGGGGATGAGGCGATGCCGACCTCGACCTCGATCATCTATATCTTCGGCGTCTGGCTGGCGATGGTCGGGGTCTCGCTGGTGCTGTCGCGCCGGTTGACCGAGGCCGACGACGACACCACCACGCCGCGCGATGGCGGGGGCGGGGCGTGACGGCGACGCTGAACCTGCTGGTGGCGGTGTGCCTCGGCTATGTCGCCTTTCTGTTCCTGGTGGCCTTCGCGGCCGAACGCGCCGCGCTGCGCGGGCAGGGCGGCTGGCTGCGCTCGCCGCTGGTCTACACGCTGTCGCTGTCGATCTACTGCACCGCCTGGACGTTTTACGGCGCGGTCGGCTATGCCGCGCGGTCGGGGCTGGAATTCCTGACCATCTATCTGGGGCCGACGCTGGTCATGATCGGCTGGTGGTGGGGGCTGCGCAAGCTGGTGCGCATCGGGCGCACCCAGCGCGTGACCTCGGTGGCCGACCTGATTTCCTCGCGTTATGGCAAGTCGACGCTGCTGGCGGTGTTCGTCACGCTGATCGCGGTGATCGGCACCACGCCCTATATCGCGCTGCAACTGCAATCGGTCACCGCCTCATTCGCCAGCATCGCGCAGGCCGATCCGAACGCCGCCCCGCTGGAGGATACGCGCCAGATCGCGTTGTCGGTGGCGGTGGGGCTGGCGCTGTTCACGATCCTGTTCGGCACGCGGAACCTGGATGCCAACGAACGCCATCACGGGGTCGTCATGGCCATTGCGGTCGAGGCGGTGGTCAAGCTCTTTGCGCTGATGGCGGTGGGGGTGTTCGTCGTCTGGGGCATCGGCGGCGGCCCCGCGCAGACGCTGGCCCGCATCGACGCCAGCCAGATGGGCCAGTGGCAGGTGGACGGGATGCGCTGGGGGGGCCTGACATTCCTGTCGGCGGCCGCCTTCCTGACGCTGCCGCGGATGTTCCAGGTGCTGGTGGTGGAAAACGAGGACGAACAGCACCTGCGCACGGCAAGCTGGGCCTTTCCGCTGTATCTGCTGCTGATCAGCCTGTTCGTCGTGCCCATCGCGGTGGTCGGGCTGGAGATCATGCCGGCGGGGTCGAACCCCGACCAGTTCGTCCTGACCGTGCCGCTGGCGCAGGGGCAGGACACGCTGGCGATGCTCAGCTTTCTTGGCGGGTTCTCCAGCGCGACCTCGATGGTGATCGTGGCGGCGATTGCGCTGGCGACGATGGTTTCGAACCATATCGTCATGCCGATCTGGCTGAACCTGACCGGCGGCGGCGCGGTGATGTCGGGCGATGTGCGCAACGTGGTCATCACCGCGCGGCGGCTGTCCATCGCGGGGGTTCTGGCGCTTGGCTATGTCTATTACCAGATGTCGGGCGGCGGTGCCGCGCTGGCGGCGATCGGGCTGGTGTCCTTTGCCGGTGTCGCGCAGTTCCTGCCGGCGCTGCTGGGCGGCATCCTGTGGCGCGGCGCCACGCGGGCGGGCGCGCTGGCCGGTCTGAGCACCGGGTTCGTGCTGTGGGTCTGGTGCATGCTGCTGCCCAGTTTCGGGGCCGACGTGGTGATCCCCGGCACGGTGCTGGCCGAGGGGCCCTGGGGCATGGGCTGGCTGCGGCCGCAGGCGCTGTTCGGGATCGCCGGACTGGACCCGACGGTGCACGCGGTGCTGTGGTCGATGCTGTTCAACACCGGGGGCTTCGTCATCGCCTCGCTCCTGACCTTTCCCAGCCCGCTGGAACGGCTGCAGGGGGCGCAGTTCGTCAATGTCTTTCAGCATTCCGCGCGCCCGCAGAACTGGGCCGGCGGCACCGCCCAGAGCGAGGACCTGATCGTGATGGCGCAGCGTATCCTCGGCCCGGCGCAGGCGCAGGCGCTGTTCCAGGACGAGGCGCAGCGCCAGGGGCTTGCGGGCTACCTGCCGGAACCGACGCCGGATTTCCTGGCCCGGCTGGAGCGCGAGCTGTCGGGCTCGGTCGGGGCGGCGACGGCTCATGCGATGGTGGGGCAGATCATGGGCGCCGCGACCGTGTCGGTCGAGGATCTGCTGGCGGTGGCCGACGAGACCGCGCAGATGATGGAATATTCCAGCCAGCTTGAAACCAAGTCCGAAGAACTGGCCCGGACGGCCCGCCAGTTGCGGGCAGCGAACGAGAAGCTGACGCAGATCTCGGTGCAGAAGGATGCCTTCCTGTCGCAGATCAGCCATGAATTGCGCACGCCCATGACCTCGATCCGCGCGTTTTCCGAGATCCTGCGCGATGGCGGCGGGCTCGGATCGCAGGCGCAGTCGAAATATGCCGGCATCATCCATGACGAGGCGATCCGGCTGACGCGCCTTCTGGACGACCTGCTGGACCTGAGCGTGCTTGAGAACGGGCAGGTGAACCTGAATATCCGCACCGGCATCCTGTCGGCGGTGATCGACCACGCGGTCGCGGCGACCGGGGCAGGGCACGGCCTGCTGAAGCTGCACCGCCGCCGCGCCGACGAGGAGGTGACGCTGGAAACCGATCTCGACCGGCTGGCGCAGGTGTTCATCAACCTGATTGCCAACGCGCAGAAATACTGCGACGCGGCCGAGCCCGAACTGACCATCGCGGTGCAGGCACGCGACGGCCGGCTGCTGGTCGATTTCATCGACAACGGCCCGGGGATACCGCGCCAGGTGCAGTCGGTCGTGTTCGAGAAATTCAGCCGGGTCAGCGACCAGAAGGCCGGCGGCGCGGGGCTGGGCCTGGCCATCTGCCGCGAGATCATGGCCCGGCTGGACGGGACGATCGCCTATCTGCCGGGACAGAGCGGCGCGGCGTTCCGCGTCACCCTGCCGCTGTCGCAGCGCATGGCGGCGCAGTGACCGCTCAATGATTTCGTAACCTTGCCGCCGCTATGGTGCCGCTGCATCCGGTTCTTGGTGGCGGAGGGTATGGACAAACCTGGCGAACAGACGGTTCTGCGCCGCAAGGCCCGTGCGGCCCGGGCCGCGCATGAGGCGCGGGCGATGTCGCCCGAGCGGGCGCTGCGGCTTGCGCTGGAACGCTGGGCCGGCGGCGAACTGGGGGTCATGCTGTCGGTGACGGGGGTGGAAACGCGCACCGAACTGGCCGGGACGCTGGCCGCCGACCTGCCGGACCCGGCGCTGATCCTGCTGCTGGACGGGCCGGGTGACGTGCCCGGTGCGCTGGTGCTCGATCCGCAGCTATCCGCCGCGCTGGTCGAGGCGCAGACGATGGGCCGGGTCTCGCCCCGCCCGGCGCCGCCGCGCGCGCCCACCCGCACCGATGCGGCGATGGCCGCGCCGATGGTGGCAGGCGTGTTCGCGCGCCTGGCCGACATGCCGGCCGAGGCGGGGCAATGGGTGCAGGGCTATCGCTATGGCGCGATGGTCGAGGATGCGCGCGCCCTGTCGCTGGCGCTGGGCACCGGGGATTACCGGGTGATGCGGCTGGGTTGCGACCTGGGCCCGGATCGCGCGGGCGAGCTGGTGCTTGCCCTGCCGGCGCCCCGGCCATCGGCCGATCCCGATGCGGCGGGCGATGCGGAACCGGGCGCGGCGGCAAGGCCGGCCCTGCGCGACAGCCTGCTGGCCGCACCGGCGCGGCTCGATGCGGTCCTGTGCCGGGTGTCGGTGCCGCTGTCGCAGATGCACGGGCTGCGCCCCGGCGAGGTGCTGGCGCTGCCTGCGGGCGTTCTGAACGCCGCCCGGCTTGAGGCTGTGCCGGGCCGCGCGGTGGCGCGCGCCACGCTGGGGCAAATACGCGGCCAGCGCGCCCTGCGGCTGCACGGGACGGGGCAGGGCGCGGTGACGCCCGGTGGCGAGGGGATGGGCGAGGCGACAGCCCGGCCGCCAGTGCCGGACACGCCTGTCGCACCGCCCGTTCCGGCCCGGATCGACCCGGCGGCGGGCCTGCCAGACCTGTCGGAATTCGGCCCGCCGGAGGATGCGGCCGGGGACGACCCGCCCGCCGCCGGGGCCGTGCCGGGATAGCTCAGCCGCCCTGCTGCGTGGCCAGCGCGTCGAGCGTGGGGCGCAACTGTTCGAGCTGATAGCCCGCCCGCCCGGCGGTGGTGAGTATCTCATCCACCGGCATATGCCCGGCCTGTCCCAGCGACCAGATCACCGAACAGCGCGTGCCGCTGGCGCAATAGGCCAGCACCGGGCCGTCGGACTCCTCGATCAGCCGGCGCTGGCGGGCGATATTCTCGGGCGTCATCGTCTGGTGCGTCAGCTCCAGCACGTGAAAGGCCAGCCCCGCGGCCTCGGCCGCCTGGCGCATCCCGTCCGCCTGCAGGGCGGGCGGGATCTCGGCATCGGGGCGGTTGCAGATCACCGTGGTGTATCCCGCCGCCTTGATCGCGGGCAAATCGCCCGGTTCGATCTGCGGCGAGACGGCGTAGCGGGGGGTAAGGGCGCGTATCTCCATGATCGCGCTTTACGCCGCGGCGGGCTGCCTGTCCAGCACCCGGCGCAGCGCCGGGGTGACAGCCATGCCCGCCAGCATCGCGGCGAAGAACACCCAGTGCCCCACCCCGCCATAGCTGAGCGAGGCGACGGACGGCCCCGGGCACAGCCCCGCCAGCCCCCAGCCGAAACCGAACATGACCGAGCCCAGGATCAGGTTACGGTCGATCCGCTGCGGCGGCGCGGGCGGAAAGCTGCCGCCCAGCGCGGGCGAACTGCGCCGGTTGCGCAGAAGCCACGCGATCGCCATCGGGATCATCGCGCCGCCCATGACGAAGGCCAGCGTCGGGTCCCAGTCGCCAAAGACATCGAGCCAGCCCTGCACCTTGGCGGTGTCGGTCATGCCCGAGATGAACAGCCCGGCGCCGAACAGCCCGCCGGCGAAGAAAGCGAAAAGGTTGCGCATCAGATCACCCCCAGCAGATGACGGAACAGGATCACGCCGACACCGCCGGCCATGATATAGGCCACGGTGGCCACGAACCCCCGCAGGCTGAGCCGCGACATCCCGCAGACCCCGTGCCCCGAGGTGCAGCCATTGGCGATGCGCGTGCCGATGCCCACCAGAAGGCCCGCGGCGATCAGCACCGCCCAGTTGTCGGTCACATGGGTGTCGATGCTGCTGTAGACCGGGTAGATGATGATCGGCAGCAGGAACACGCCCGCCAGAAAAGCCAGTTTTTCCCATTTCGTATCGCGGGCGGTGCCGTCGACCAGCCCGCCGATGATGCCGCTGGCGCCCATGATCCGGCCATTGGCCAGCAGATACACCGCGCCCCCGGTGCCGATCAGCAACCCGCCGATCAGCCCCCAAATCCAGTCTTGTTCCATTTTCGCGTTTCCTGTTGGTCCTGAAGAAAAATCAGCGGTCGGGATGTGCCGTGTTCGCGCAGCCTTCATGCGATCCCGCGCCGCCCCTGCGGCCCCGGTCAGAGCTTGTTGACCGGAACCTTAAGAAAGACATCGCCCTTCTCGTCCGCCGGCGGCATCTGGCCCGCGCGCATGTTCACCTGCAGCGAGGGGATGATCAGTTTCGGCATCGCCAGCGTGGCGTCGCGCGCGTCGCGCATTTCGACGAACTGGTCCTTGGACTTGCCCGCGCCGACATGGATATTGCGGGCCTTCTGCTCGGCCACGGTGGTTTCCCACGCGTATTCGTCACGGCCCGGCGCCTTGTAATCGTGGCCGACGAAGATGCGGGTCTCGTCGGGCAGGGCAAGGATCTTCTGCACCGATTCGAACAGGGTTTCGGACGATCCGCCGGGGAAATCGCAGCGCGCGGTGCCGAAATCTGGCATGAACAGCGTGTCGCCGACAAAGGCCGCGTCGCCGATCACATAGGTCAGGCAGGCCGGGGTGTGGCCGGGCGTGTGCAGCACGTCGCCGCGCAACTGCCCGATGTGAACGCTGTCGCCCTCGACGAACAGCTTGTCGAACTGGCTGCCGTCGCGCTGGAATTCGGTGCCTTCGTTGAACACCTTGCCAAAGGTGTCCTGTACGATCCTGATCCGGTCGCCGATGCCGATCTTGCCGCCGACCTGTTCCTGGATATAGGGCGCGGCGCTCAGGTGGTCGGCATGGACATGGGTTTCCAGCAGCCATTCCACCGTCAGGCCGTTATCCCTGACGAAGCGGATCACCTGATCGGCCGAGCGGGTATCGGTGCGGCCCGAGGAATAGTCGAAATCCAGAACGCTGTCGATCACGGCGCAACTGCTGCCGGCGGGGTCTTTCACCACGTAGGAGATCGTGTTCGTGGCGTCGTCGAAAAAGGCGGTGACTTCGGGTTTCATGCGGGAATCCTCCGTTTCCCGAAACATATACGATTAAAGGAATGTGTTTCAAGTGCTTCGGTTGACTTGCATCAAGGAAGCGGGAAGACCACCGTATTAGCGTAGGAAAACACCTAACGGAGACACGCGCATGACCACGATCCAGGACCGCCGCAAGGCCCTTTTGAACCGTCTGGCCGAGCTGGACGGCCGGCTGCACACGATCGAGGCCGAACTGGATGCCGAGCATTCGAAGGACTGGGACGATGCCGCGGTCGAACGTGAAGGCGACGAGGTGCTGGAGCATCTGGGGCAGGCGGGTCAGGACGAGATTCGCCGGATTCGCGCCGCGCTGCAACGCATCCGCGACGGGGAATACGGCTATTGCGCGAAATGCGGCGAAGAGATCGCGGCCGAGCGGCTGGACGTTCTGCCCGACACGCCGCTGTGCCGCAACTGCGCCGCCGCCACCGGGTGACGGCGCGACCACAGCGAAAGGAGGAGATCATGGTCAAGGACCCCCGGCTGGTGCCGATGATCGAAGAACTGGAGCAGGCCGCGATGGCCTGTGCGCCCGAGGCCCGCGAAGAGGTGCGCAAGCGCCTGCATTCCATGATCGCGCAATTGCGGGCCGAGGGGCATCCGGTGCCGCAGCGGCTCCGCGATGTCGACGAGATGCTGACCGATGCCAGCGTCGAGGACCGGTTCGACAATATGCCGCTCTGACAGCCCCGTTCCGGGCGCTACACCTTGTGGCCTGCGCTTTTGTCGCATCTAGGGCTTGCGCTCATCCCTGCGCTTTCGGCAAAGTGGGCCCAAGGTCATGGACAGCGGGCGCGACCCGCGGGAGGTGCGCTTGGCACAGGCAGGTGACATGGTGCGGATCGCCCGGCAGGGCGACATCGCCATCCTTTCGCTCGATAATCCGCCCGCCAACCTGCTGGGCGCCCCGCTGCGCGCGGCGCTGATGGCGGCGCTGGACGCGGTCGCGGGCGACGACGGGCTGCGCGGCGCGGTGCTGACGGGCGCGGGCGGCAATTTCAGCAACGGGCTGGACCTGCGCGAGCTTGAGGCGCCGCTGGCCGCGCCTGAACCACGCGACCTGGCCAACCGGATCGAGATGCTGGGCAAGCCCGTGGTGGCCGCGCTGACGGGGCGCGCCTCGGGCGCGGGGCTGGAACTGGCGCTGGCGGCCACGGCGCGGGTGGCGCATCCCGCGACACGGATCATGCTGGGCGATCTGGGGCTGGGCCTGCCGCCGGGGGCGGGGGGCACGCAACGCCTGCCGCGGATCGTCGGCGCCGGGCCGGCGCTGGATCTTGTCCTGACCGCGCGCCCGGTGCCGGCCTCGGCGCTGCCGGCGCTTTTCGACGATACCGATGCCGCCGATCCGCTGGCCGCGGCGGTGGCGCTTGCGCGGGATCTGGCCGATGCGCCGCGCCCGCCCACAAGCGAGCGGCGCGAGGGGTTCGCCGATCCGGCGGCCTACCAGGCCGAAATCGCCCGGCGCCGCGACGAGGCCGCCACCAGCCCGCTGCCCGCCGTGCGCGACGTGGTGGCCGCGGTCGAGGCGGCGTTGCTGCTGCCCTTCGAGGCCGGGCTGGCGCTGGAGGCGCAGGTATTCGCCGATGCGCTGGCCTCGTCCCGGTCGCGGGCGCAGCGCCACGTGGTGCGGGCCGAATTGCGCGCGGCCAACATGCCCGAAACCCGGCCTCGTGCTGCGCGCCATATCGGGCGGGTGGGGATCGTCGGCGGCGGCCCGACCGCCTGCGGCATCGCGCGGGTCTGCCTTGCCGCCGGGCTGCCGGTGATCCAGTTCGAACGCGACGACGCGGCGCTGGCCAAGGCGCAGAAACGGCTGCAGGAGCCCGCGCCGGGCGTGACAGGCCTGGACGGCTGGCAGGGCACCACGGCGCTGCCCGACCTGGCCGGGGCCGACCTGATCGTCGAGGCGGTGGCCGACCTGTTGCGCACCAAGGAGCAGGTCTTTGCCGCGCTGTCCGACATCGCGGGCGACGAGACGATTCTGGCCACGCAATCGGGGCTGCTGCCGATCGACCCGATCGCCGCGGCCACCGCGCGGCCCGAGCAGGTGCTGGGGCTGCATTTCCACGCGCCGGTCGGCCCCGCGCGGCTGGTCGAGGTGATCCCCGGCAGCCGGACCGATCCGCAGGCGGTCGCCAGCGTCGCGGCACTGGTGCGCGGCACGCTGGGCCGTATCGCGGTGCGGTCGGGCACCGGCGGCGGCACGCTGCCCGAGCGGATCACCGCCGCCGCGCGCGATGCGGGCATTGCGATGCTGGTGCCGGGCGTGCCGATCGGCCGGATCGACGGGGTGATGGCGCAATGGGGGCTGCCGCAGGGTATCTTCCGGCAGATCGACATGATCGGCTGCGACGTGGTGCTGGCGCGCGGGCGGCTGCTGGCGCGGGGGACGGGGTTTCCCACCGCCCATCTGGATGCGCTGGCGCGGCTGGTCGAGGCCGGGCGCACCGGCCGCGCCGCGGGCCTCGGGTTCTATCGCTGGGACGAGAAGGGCCATGCCCACACTGACGATGCGCTGGGCGAGGTGCTGTTCGGCGGCGGTTTCGACAGGATGTCGATGCCCGGGGACGAGATCCGCCTGCGCGTGATCGCGGCAATGGCCAACGAAGGGGCGCGGATGCTGCGCGCGGACATGGCGCTGCGCCCGTCGGATATCGACGTGGCCTGCGTGCTGGGCACGCAGTTTCCGCGCTGGCGCGGCGGCCCGATGAAGGCGGCCGACCTGACCGGGCTGTTCGAAATCCAGCGCGCCCTGAAACGTCTTGCCGTGGACTGGCCCGAGCTTTACGGCGCCGATCCGGGCTTTGCCGCGCTGGTCAGGAACGGCGAGAGTTTCGATGCGCTGAACGGGGTGGGCAAGGACCGCCGCAGCATTCCGGGCTAGGCAATCGCGCGCGGCTCAGCCCAGCGAGATGCCGAGGATCACCATCATCAGCCCCAGCACCGACAGCATCAGCGCGCCCATGTTCAGCGGCACGACCTTCTGCACCACGGCGCGCAACTCCTCGTCGGGCAGGCCCGACCGCTTGGCGCGCGCCACGCGCAGGATGCACCAGACAAGCCCCGCAAGCCCGACCACCGATACCGCCGCCCCGATCCAGACAAGGATTTCCATCACGCGTCCCTTTGTTACCGTCGCCCGGCGGGTTAGCGCATTGCCGGGGCGGGCGCAACGCATCCGCCCTTGCGGGGGGCAGGGGCGGGCGCTAGGAAAGGGCCTCGGACATCCACCAACGGGCAGGAAAGACACGCGATGATCGAAGAAAACGACAAACCGGGCGACGCCACCTACCGCGTGACGGCGGACGAGCTGCGCCAGTTCATCGAACGGTTCGAGCGGCTGGAGATGGAGAAAAAGGACATCGCCGACCAGCAGAAGGAAGTGATGGCCGAGGCCAAGGCGCGCGGCTACGACACCAAGGTGATGCGCAAGGTCATCGCCCTGCGCAAGCGCGAGCCCGACGACATCGCCGAGGAAGAGGCGGTGCTGGAAATGTACAAATCCGCGCTGGGCATGGGCTGAGCCGCGTCAGGGCGCGATCGTCGTCACGCCCTGGATGCGGCCGATCTCGAACACGTCGTCATCGTAGATATCGCTCAGCTCGGTCACCAGATCATCGGTCCAGCCGGGCAGGTCCAGCTCTTCCTCGATCTCTTCCTCGATGGCGAACTTGTCGAGAAACGCCGCGATCACCCGGCGTTTCTGGATCTCGTTCATGTTGGGATAGGCCTTGAGATAGGCGCGAAACCGTTTCATCCCCGCGGGCGTCATGATCTCGGACAGCAGGTCGAACCCGCCGGTGATCTTCTGGTTATGCTCCAGCGCGGCCATCTCGCGGATGATCTGCGCCCAGATCAGCGGCGTGTCCTCGTTGCACCAGACGGTGATCTGCAGCCCCGGCACATGGTCGCGGATGCGCCTGACCAGTTCCGACCAGCGCAGGTCGCGCGGATCGGCCCCGGCCATGAAATCGTCAAAGCTCATCTCGGGCGAATTGGCATGCACCGCGGGCAGGAAGCTTGCCGGGTTGCGGATGGCCAGGAACAGCTCGACCTCGTCACCGTCGAATATCTGCGAAAGCTGGGCCAGCTTCAGCTCGGCGCGGGGATAGAACACGCCCTTGGACACGGCCAGTTTCGGCACGGAAAAGAAATTCTCGTTCGACAGCAGCAGGCGCTCGGGATGATCCTCGTCCAGGATCGCGTCAAGCAGCACCATGCGCGCATCCGGCGCCAGGGGGCTGCCGGACATCGCGTTCAGCGTGTCGCGGATCAGCCGGCGATAGCGCGACGGGCCGGGCACGGCGATGCCGCGCTGTCGAAAATCGTCGCGGTTGCGCAAAAGGCATTTGATCAGCCGGTCGTCGTCGGTGTTATGTGCGCCTGCATGTAGGACAACCTGCATCGGGTTTTCCGGTTTCTTCTGGACGTGACAGGGGCGCAATATACGCTCTTTTCTGGACAGTTAAACCGGTTTCGGGCAAGGGAGCGGCATGACCGACACACCCATCACTCCAACCCGCGCGCGGCGCATCCTCCCCGGCGGGGGCGTGTGGTCGGCCGGTGCGGTACTGATCGCGGCGGTGGTGCTGGCGCCGATCCTGTCGGTGCTGGTGATCGCGCTGACGCCCAAGGAAAACATCTGGCCACACCTGATCTCCACGACGCTGCCGCGCTACCTGGGCAATACCGCGGTGCTGATGCTGTCGGTGGGCGTGCTGTCGGGCATGGTGGGCACCGGCGCGGCCTGGCTGATCACGCGGTACCGGTTCTTTTTGTCGCGCTGGCTGGAATGGCTGCTGCTGCTGCCGCTGGCGATCCCGGCCTATGTCGGGGCCTATGCGCTGGTCGACCTGCTGGAATACGCGGGGCCGGTGCAGACCGGGCTGCGGCAGCTCATGGGCTGGCAGAGCGCGCGCGACTACTGGTTCCCCGAGATCCGGTCGATGGGCGCGGCGATCGCGGTGCTGACGGCGGCGCTTTATCCTTATGTCTACCTGTTGACGCGCGCGGCGTTCCGCGAACAATCGGGCGCCAGCGAAGAGGTGGCGATGAGCCTCGGCACCGGCCCGGTAGGCCGCTTCCTGCGGGTGGGGCTGCCGCTGGCACGCCCGGCCATCGCGGCGGGCATGGCCATCGTGATGATGGAAACCGTCAACGATTTCGGCACGGTGGATTATTTCGCCGTGCAGACCCTGACCACCGGCATCTTCAGCGTCTGGCTGGAAAGCAACAATGCCGGCGGCGCGGCGCAGATCGCCAGCGTCGTGCTGGTGCTGGTGATCCTGCTGGTGATGCTCGAAAAATTCAGCCGTCGCCGGCTGCGGTTCTTCAACATGTCGGGCCGCCACCGCCCGGTGCCCAAACGCCACCTGGCCGGGGGGTGGGGCGCGCTGGCCTCTGCCGCCTGCCTGCTGCCCTTCGCGCTGGGCTTCGTGCTGCCGGCATGGGTCATCACCGCGCACGCGCTGGGCAATGCCGACCGCTGGGCCGATCCCGAATTGCTGAGCGCGCTGTGGAACACGCTGAGCGTGGGCGGCGTGGCGGCGGTGGCGACGGTGCTGGCCGGGGTCTTCATGGTCTATGGCGTGCGCCTGTCGGGGCGGAGCCTGCCGCGCCTGCTGCTGCCGCTGACCACCATCGGCTATGCCGCGCCGGGGGCGGTGCTGGGCGTGGGCATCCTGATCCCGCTGGCGCGGGTCGATCATGCGCTGGCCGACGGGGTCGAGGCGGCGAGCGGCGTCGATATCGGGCTGGTGCTGACCGGCTCGGCCTTTGCGCTGGTGCTGGCCTATGGCGTGCGGTTCTTTGCCATCGCGCAGGGCGCGGCGGACGCGGCGATGGGGCGGGTCTCGCCCAGCCTGCCGATGGCCGCGCGGTCGCTGGGGCGCACGCAGGGGCAGGTGCTGGGGCAGGTCTATTACCCGCTGATCCGCGCCTCGGTCGGCTCGGCGCTGCTGCTGGTCTTTGTCGATTGCGTCAAGGAGCTGCCCGCGACGCTGCTGCTGCGGCCGTTCAACTTCGACACGCTGGCCACCCGCGTGCACGACCAGGCGAGCCTTGAGAACCTCGGCGACGCCTCGCCCGCTGCGGTTCTGGTGATCCTCGTCGGGCTGGCGGCGGTGGGTCTGCTGGCACGGGCGAACCGCTGATCTTTCGCTCTTGCACGGACGCCGCGGTTTTCGTATTCCGACGCCCAGTGCCCCTATAGCTCAGCTGGTAGAGCAACTGATTTGTAATCAGTAGGTCCGCGGTTCGAGTCCGTGTGGGGGCACCATAAAGGCCACTTGAAGTGTCTTGTTTCCCATAAGTATTAATGGGCCTGCGCTTTTCCCGATGTCAGGCGGTGAGGGTTTCAGGGCTTTATGATTTCCGGGCGCTGGAATAGGTTGGCTTGGCGCCATTATCAAAACGAGGATTTCCATGAGGCTGTGTGTTGTTTTGTTTGCTGCAATGAGCGGTATTGTTGCTGGTTGCAGTGGTACCATGCAGGGTGTCGTGCGCGGTGAGGGAACGCCGGTGCAGTTCCAGTATGAGCAGGGCGTTGATCGTGATTTCTATCGCACGTCAATTGACGGAGAGTCCTTCTCAGGGCAGGCAGTTAATGCAGGAGCAACCAGCGGTGTCGGAACGGTGTTTGCGAACGGTGCGACCGGAACCGTTTTGGTCACCAGTAGCAGCGGAAACTTCGTCGCCGTGCTGATGGGCGATCGTGGCTCCACCATGCGTTGCCAGATGAACTATGCAGATAGTTCCGGTTTTACCTCTATGGGTGGGGTTGGCATATGCCAGCACAGTGACGGGCGAGTCATAGACGTTACTTGGTGAAGGGTGGCCAGCCCCGGCAGACGCCGAGTGCGCGGTGCATTGGAACAAATCTGAACGCCTCATCCGGCCAAGTTTACTCCGGGAGGATGGCCTTGTTGCGTGAGTTCAGCCCCATTCCTAGGTTGTCGTTTGCTGTCACCCCCCGAAAACCAGCACCCAGCCCTGCAGCAGCCCGATCAGGACCGGCTGGTGCAGCAGATAGATCACGAGGCTGTGCCGCCCCGGCCAGGCGGACAGGCGGGTGAGGGGCGTTTCCCCGGCCACCGGGGCCTCAAGCGTGGGCCACAGGCCCGTCCGTTGGCCCAGCCGCCCCAGTGCCATGCCCAGCAGGAACGGGGCGAGCCAGGGAAAGACCGGCTCGAAATCCATCGAGGGTTGCGGGTGCTGCGCAAGGCCCAGCGATGCCGGCCAGTCGACCGACAGGCCCCAGGTGTCGAACAGGCCGGGCAGGGCGAAGGTCACAATCGCCGCCGCCACAGTCAGGAACACCGGCGCGCGCAGGAAGGCAAGGCCGATCACGCTGGACACCGCGATGGAATGCAGGATGCCGAAATAGACGTAGAAATCGGGCTGCGCCGCCCATGTCGCCACGCTGATCAGCAGCGCCGCGGCGGTGACGCGCGCCAGCCGGTTCAGATAGGGGCGCATTCGCAACCCGCCCCGATGCGCAAGATACAGCGACAGCCCGGCCAGCCCCAGGAAGCTGCCCGCCACCAGTTTCGAAAACAGCGGCCAGCCGCCGGTCTGCGCGGTGTCCGCGGGCAGAAAGCCGAACATCGCCAGGTCGAACACCAGGTGAAACAGGATCATCCCCAGCAGCGCCACGCTGCGCGCGATGTCGATGATCGCGATACGGCGCGGGGCGGGGCGGTCGCTGGGCAGGGCGGTCTGGCTGAGGGTCACGCGCATCTCCGGGGTCTTGGGGGAGACTAGGGGCCGTGGCGGTGCGAGACAAGCCGCCCGTCCGCCCCCCGCGCCGGGCCTTCACGATGGGCGAATTGCCCGTTTTTTGGGCGCATCGCCGGATTACTGGGCGGTTTTTCACGGGCTGCGCCCTGCGCGGGCGCTTCGTTGTGGCCGTTCGGGCCGGGCGGTGCTCTGATGGGATCATATTCAGGATCACGCAATGACCGATACGCAGATTTTCGACGAGATGTGGGGCAGCGACGACAGCCTTCGCGCCCCTTACCAGAAATTCCACGACTGGTTCGGCGCCGAGGATGCCGCCCGCCTGCGGGCCAAGCAGCGCGAGGCGGAAGAGCTGTTTCGCCTGACCGGCATCACCTTCAACGTCTATGGCCGGGCCGAGGCCGAGGAACGGCTGATCCCCTTCGACATCATCCCGCGTATCATCTCGGGCGCGGAATGGCTGCGGCTGAGCCGGGGGATCGAACAGCGGGTGCGCGCGCTCAACGCGTTCCTGGCCGATATCTATGGCGGGCAGGAGATCATCAAGGCCGGGCGCCTGCCGGCCGAAATGATCGCCCGGAACGAGGCGTTCCTGCCGCACATGATCGGGGTCGCGCCGCCGGGCGATGTCTATACCCATATCGTGGGCATCGACCTTGTGCGCACCGGGCCGGGCGAGTTCTACGTGCTTGAGGATAACGCGCGCACGCCGTCCGGTGTCAGCTACATGCTGGAAAACCGCGAAACCATGCTGCAGATGTTCCCCGAGCTTTTCAGCCAGAACCGCGTGCAGCCGGTGCAGACCTACCCGGCCGACCTTCACCGTTCGCTTGCGGCCTGCGCGCCGGCGGCCACCACGGGCGACCCGGTGGTCGCGGTGCTGACGCCGGGCATCTATAACTCGGCCTATTTCGAACATGCCTTCCTCGCCGACCAGATGGGGGTGGAACTGGTCGAGGGGCACGACCTGCGCATCGTCGATGGCCGTGTCGCCATGCGCACCACGCGCGGATACACGCCGATCGACGTGCTGTATCGCCGGGTGGATGACGATTTCCTCGATCCGCTGAATTTCAACCCCGACAGCCAGCTTGGCGTGGCGGGGATCATGGATGTCTACCGCGCGGGCGGCATCACCATCGCCAACGCGCCCGGCACCGGCATCGCCGACGACAAGGCGATCTACAGCTACATGCCGGAAATCGTCGAGTTCTACACCGGCGAGCGTCCGCTGCTGGAAAACGTGCCGACATGGCGGTGTTCGGAACCCGAGGCGCTGGCCTATGTGCTGGACAACCTGTCGGAGCTGGTTGTGAAGGAGGTGCACGGCTCGGGCGGCTACGGGATGCTGATCGGGCCGACGGCCACGAAGAAAGACCTGGCCGCGTTCCGAAAGAAGCTCAGGGCGCGGCCCGGCAACTATATCGCGCAGCCGACGCTCAGCCTGTCCACCGTGCCGATATTCTCGCGCGCGGGCCTGACGCCGCGCCATGTCGACTTGCGCCCCTTCGTGCTGGTCAGCCCCGAGGGCATCCGCGTCACCCCCGGCGGGCTGACGCGGGTCGCGCTGAAGAAGGGCTCGCTCGTGGTGAACTCGTCGCAGGGCGGCGGCACCAAGGACACCTGGGTTCTGGAGGAGTAGGCGATGCTGGGCAAGACCGCGAACGGCCTGTTCTGGATGTATCGCTATCTCGAACGGGCCGAGAACATCGCCCGCCTGATCGAGACCGGCCAGCGCATCGCGCTGACGCGGCTGGGCGACAGCGATGCGGAATGGCGCTCGGTGCTGGAATCGGCGGCGGTTTGGCCGGGCTACCAGGCGCAGCACGAGGAATTGACCAAGGAAACCGCGATAGATTACCTGCTGCGCGCGCGCGACAACCCGTCCTCGGTCATGTCCTGCATCGCGCAGGCGCGGCACAATGCGCGGCTGGTGCGCACCGCCATCACCGGCGAGGTATGGGAGGCCACGAATGCCGCCTACATGACCGCGCATGACGCGCTGGCCCGCCGGGTGTCCGAGCGCGACCTGCCGGGCGTTCTGGGCACGATCCGCCAGCATACCGCGCTGGTGCGCGGCATGACCCACGGCACCATGCTGCGTAACGAGATCTACGATTTCGCCCGCATCGGCACCTTCCTGGAGCGCGCCGACAACACCGCGCGGATACTGGACGTGAAATATTACGTGCTGCTGCCCTCGGCCCGCGCGGTCGGCACCTCGCTGGACAATGTGCAATGGGAAACGATCCTGCGCTCGGTCTCGGCGCGGGGCGGGTTCCGCATGGAATATGGCGGCCGCGCCGGCCCGCGCGAGATCACGCAATTCCTGATCCTCGACAAGCGGATGCCGCGCAGCCTGGCGTTCTGCGCCTCCAAGCTCAGGGACAACCTGCGCTATCTGGGCACCGGCGACAGCGGCACGGCGCCGTCGCTGCAAAAGGTCAACCACATGGAACGGATGTACCTGTCGCACGAGGTCGACGCGATCTTCGATTACGGGTTGCACGATTTCATCCAGAAGATGCTGGACCTGCTGGCCGATCTTTCGCGTCAGATCGAGGTCGATTACAGGTTCTACGAATAGGGCACCGGATGCGGCTGAAGATACATCACGAAACGCGCTACCGCTTCGACGCGCCGGTATCCTACGGGTTGCAGCAATTGCGCAAGACCCCCAAGACCAGCCAGCAGCAATGGGTGCTGAACTGGGATACGCAGGTGACCGGCGGCCGCAAGGAGCTGAGTTTCGACGATTATCACCATAACGTCACCGAGCTGATCAGCTTTGACCGGGGGGTGACGGAGCTGACGGTCACCAGCCGGGGCGAGGTGGAGCTGAGCGATACCCACGGCATCGTCGGCCGCCATCGCGGGCCCGCGCCGCTGTGGCTTTACCGGCGCGAGACCGAACGCACCCGCGCCCGCGCCGGTGTTCGCGCGCTGGTCCGTCAGGCCGCGGGCGCGGACGAGCTGGAGCGGATGCACAGCCTGATCGAGGTGATCCGCGGCGCGGTCGCCTATGAGGTCGGCGTGTCGCATCCCGGCTGGTCGGCCGAAAAGGCCATCGAGGAGGGGCACGGCGTCTGCCAGGACCACGCCCATGTCTTCATCGCCTGTGCGCGCGAGATGGGGCTGCCCGCGCGCTATGTGTCGGGCTACCTGATGCTTGAGGACCGCGTTGCGCAGGACGCCATGCACGCCTGGGCCGAGGTGCATCTCGACGCGCTGGGCTGGGTCGGGTTCGACGTGTCCAACGGCATATCGCCCGACACGCGCTATGTGCGCGTCGCAACGGGGCTGGACTATTCCGACGCCGCGCCCGTATCTGGAACCCGGATCGGCGGCAGCGCCGAGTCGCTCGATGTGCGTATCGAGGTGCAGGCGCAGCAATAGGGGGCGGGCAGGCGGCAGATGACATATTGCGTTGGGATGATGCTCGATCGCGGGCTGGTCTTCATGTCCGACACCCGCACCAATGCCGGGCTCGACAATATCTCGACCTTCCGCAAGATGACGATCTGGGAAGAGCCGGGCGAGCGCATGATCACCCTGATGGCGGCGGGCAACCTTGCCACCACGCAGGCGGTCGTCAGCCTGCTGGACGAGCGCAGCAAATCGCCCGAGGCGCGCCAGCCCTCGCTGATGGCCGCGCCGTCGATGTTCCAGGCCGTGGGCATGGTGGCCGACACGCTGCGCGAGGTCATCGCCAGCCATGCCGAGGCGGGCCAGAGGGCCGACAGCACCTTCAACGCCACGCTGATCCTGGGCGGGCAGATCAAGGGCGGCCCGCCGCGCCTGTTCCTGATCTACCCCGAGGGCAATTTCATCGAGGCCGGCGGCGATACGCCGTTCTTCCAGATCGGCGAAACCAAGTATGGCCGGCCGATCCTCGTGCGGGCCTACGATCCGGGCCTGCGCTTCGAGGACGCGATGAAGCTGCTGCTGGTCAGCTTCGATTCCACGCTCAAGGCCAACCTCACCGTGGGCGCGCCCTTCGACTATCACCTGTATGAAACCGACAGCCTGCGCGCGGGCCGGCGCGGCCGGATCGAGGCGGACGATCCCTATTTCCAGGCGATCTCGCAAGGGTGGGGCGACGCCCTGAAAGAGGCGCTGGACAGCCTGCCGGCCTTTTCGCTCGACGCGTGACACCGCGATCCGGCGGGGCTTGGCACGGTGCGCTCCTGTCTTATGGTGGCGGCAGGAGGACGCGCGATGACCCACTCCCTCGATCCCGAAGACGCGGCCGGGTTTCGCCGCGCCGCGCATGAGTTGCTGGATGCCTGTCTCGACCGGCTGGAAGGCGCGCGCGATCACCCGTGGCAGCCGGTGCCCGGGTCGGTGAAGGCCGGCTATCGCCTTGACGGCGACGATACCGGGCAGGGCGAGGCGGCGCTGGCGCGGCGGCTGGCCTCAGACGTGCTGCCGCATGGCACCGGCAACACCCATCCGCGGTTCTTCGGCTGGGTGCACGGCACGGGGCTGGCCTCGGGGCTGCTGTCGGAAATGGTAGCGGCGACAATGAACGCCAACTTGGGCGGGCGCGATCACGGCGCGGTCTATATCGAGCGCGCGGTGATCGACTGGGCGCGCGGCGTGTTCGGCTTTCCCGAGGGGGCAAGCGGCGTGCTGGTCACCGGCACCAGCCAGGCCACGGTGATCGCGCTGGCCGCCGCGCGGGTGTGCGCGCTGGGGCCGCAGATGCGCAGGACCGGGCAGGGTGCGGTGCGGCTGACCGCCTATGCCGGCACAGGCGCGCATAACGCCGTGAAAAAGGCGCTGGAGCTGCTGGGCATCGGCGCGGACAACCTGCGCGCCATCCCGGAAACCGACCGGGGCATGGACCCGGTCGCCCTGCGCGCCGCCATCGCTGCCGACCGCGCGGCGGGCGCGCGGCCCTTTGCCGTGATCGGCACCGCCGGTTCGGTCGGTCTGGGCCGGTTCGACGACCTGCGCGCGCTGGCCGATATCGCGCGGGACGAGGGGCTTTGGCTGCATGTCGACGGGGCCTTCGGCGCCTGGGCACGGCTTGCCGGCGATCCGTGGCAGGGGCTGGTGGCGGGGATCGAGCGGGCGGACTCGCTGGCCTGCGATTTCCACAAATGGATGTATGTGCCCTATGATTGCGGGCTGGTGCTGATCCGCGACGAGACGGCCCACCGCGCCGCCTTTGCCGCCCGCCCGTCCTATCTGGAGGGGCAGGACAGGGGGCTTGCCGGGGGCGATCCGTGGTTTTGCGACTACGGCACCGACCTGTCGCGCGGCAATCGCGCGCTCCGGGTCTGGTCGGCGCTGGTGGCCTATGGCCCCGAAAGGCTGGGGGCGGCCATCGCCGACAACTGCGCGCGCGCCGCCCAGATGGGCGCGCTGGTCCGGGCCGATCCGCATATGCGGCCGATGGCGCCGGTGATCTCGAACCTGTGCGTCTTTACCGCCGATGCCCGCTTGTCGCCTGAGGCGCAAGGCGACCTCAACACAAGGATCGCGCAGGAGCTGCAACTGTCGGGCGAGGCGGTGTTTTCCACCGTCACCATCGACGGGATCACCGCCCTGCGCGCGGCCATCGCCAACCACCGCACAAGGGCGGAAGACGTGGCGCAGGCCATCGCCGCCGTTGCCCGCGCCCGCGATGCGGGGTAACCCTGCGGACAGGCAGGCAGGGGGCAGCACAATGCGCAAGGCGTTCATCACCGGCACCGCGGGGTTCATCGGCTACCACCTCGCGCAATTGCTGCTCGACGAGGGGTGGCAGGTCGCGGGCTTCGACGGGATGACGGATTACTACGACGTCGCCCTGAAACGCCGCCGCCACGCCATGCTGCTGCAATCGCCGAACTTCACCACGACCGAGGCGATGCTGGAGGATACCGATGCGCTGGACGCGGCGGTGGATGCGTTCGAACCGGACGTGATCGTGCACCTCGCCGCGCAGGCCGGCGTGCGCTACAGCCTCGACGCGCCGCGCGCCTATCTCGACGCCAACGTGCTGGGCACCTTCAACGTGATGGAGGCCGCGCGCCGGCACGACGTCGACCACCTGCTGATGGCCTCCACCTCGTCGGTCTACGGGGCGAATACCGAGATGCCTTATGCCGAGACCGACAAGGCCGACAGCCAGCTGACGATCTATGCCGCCACCAAGAAGGCGACCGAGGCGATGGGCCATGCCTATGCGCATCTGTGGGCCCTGCCCACGACGATGTTCCGGTTTTTCACCGTCTACGGGCCCTGGGGGCGGCCCGACATGGCGCTGTTCAAATTCGTCGACGCGATCCTGAACGGCCGGCCCATCGACATCTATAACCACGGCGAGATGTACCGCGATTTCACCTATGTCGCGGACCTGGTGCGCGGCATCCGCCTGCTGATCGACGCGGTCCCGCAGCGCCCCACCGATCCGGCCCACATCAAAGCGGGCGACAGCCTGTCCCCGGTCGCGCCTTACCGGATCGTCAATATCGGCAATTCCGAAAAGGTGAAGCTGCTCGATTTCGTCGACGCGATCGAAAAGGCGCTGGGCCGCCCCGCGCAGCGCAACATGATGGAGATGCAAAAGGGCGACGTGCCCGCCACCTGGGCCGATGCGACGCTTTTGCAGTCGCTGACCGGCTACCGCCCCGAAACCGATATCCGCGACGGCATCGCGCGCTTCGTGGCGTGGTACCGCGACTATTACGGCAAGTGACCCACCGGCGCGCGCCTTGCGCGCAACGTATTCGTATGCGCCCGGGCCGCGCAGGCCCTGGGGCCTGGGGGCAGCGCCCCCAATCCGTCGTATCCCTTAAAGCCCGCTTTCCTTGACCGCCTGCATCGACACATGGGTCGAGGTCGCGCCGACATGGGGCAGGGCCGAGATCACCTCGCCCAGAACCTGCCGGTAGCTGCGGATATCGGCGGTGCGCACCTTGACCAGGTAGTCGAAGCTGCCCGCGATCATGTGGCATTCCTCGATCTCGGGCACCTTCATCACCGCCGCGTTGAAGGCCGACAGCGCCTTTTCCGTCGTATCGGTCAGCTTGACCTCGGCAAAGGCCACGTGGTCGAGCCCCAGTTTCGCGGGGTTCAGCATGGCGCGGAAGCCCAGGATGTATCCGTGCTCCTGCAATTTTCTGACACGCACCTGTGCGGGGCTTTTCGACAGGCCCACCCGCCGGGCGAGATCGGCGATGGAAATGCGCCCGTCGGCGGACAGGACGCGCAGAATCCTGTGGTCGATGCGGTCCAGATGGTCGGTTTCGGTCCGTAAGGGCATCTTTCGTCCTTTGGTGAAGGTTTCGAAAAAGTCTAACCGCCTGCAGGTGTCCAATCAACGGGACAAAAGTCTTCCAGATTCGGGGTATCCTGAACCATAGCCCATGCCCGCCCGAAAGGAGCCCGCCCATGTCCCGCCTCGAACCCCTGCGCCATGCCATCCGGTCCGCGCATCATGCCGGTGAAGCGGCGGTGCTTGCGGACCTGCAGGCGGCCAGTCCCGTGGATGAGGCAACGCGCGCGGCGGCCCATGCACGCGCGATCCGGCTGGTCGAGGGGATACGCGGCGCGGGCCGGTCCGGGCTGATGGAGGTGTTCCTGTCGGAATACGGCCTGTCCACCAGGGAGGGCGTGGCGCTGATGTGCCTGGCCGAGGCGTTGCTGCGCGTGCCCGACCGCGAAACCATCGACGACCTGATCGAGGACAAGATCGCCCCCTCGGAATGGGGCGCGCATCTGGGGCGGTCGTCCTCGTCGCTGGTCAATGCCTCGACCTGGGCGCTGATGCTGACCGGCAAGGTGCTGCGCGACGACGAAGAGCCGGGGATCGCCAGCGTGCTGCATGGCGCGGTGAAACGGCTGGGCGAGCCGGTGATCCGCTCGGCCGTGGCACGCGCGATGAAGGAGCTGGGCCACCAGTTCGTTCTGGGCCGCGATATCGACGAGGCGGTCCGGCGCGGGGCCGACCGCGCGCGGCAGGGCTATGGCTTTTCCTACGACATGCTGGGCGAGGCGGCGCTGACCGCGCATGATGCGGCCAGGTATCACGCGGCCTATGCCGATGCTATCGCGCGGCTGGCGCGGCACAGCAGATCGGACGATATCCGCGACAACCCCGGTATTTCGATCAAGCTGTCGGCGTTGCATCCCCGCTATGAAGAGGGGCAGCGCGACCGGGTGATGGCCGAACTGGTCCCCGCCACGCTGGAGCTGGCCCTGCAGGCGCGGCAGGCGGGCATGGGGCTGAATATCGACGCGGAAGAGGCCGACCGGCTGGACCTGTCGCTGGACGTGATCGAGGCGGTGCTGCGCGATCCGCGGCTGGCGGGCTGGGACGGGTTCGGCGTGGTCGTGCAGGCCTATGGCAAGCGCGCGGGCCCGGTGCTGGACTGGCTTTATGCGCTGGCCGAGGGGCTGGACCGCAGGATCATGGTGCGGCTGGTCAAGGGCGCCTATTGGGACACCGAGGTCAAGCGCGCGCAGGTCGAGGGGTTGGAGGGGTTCCCGGTCTTCACCCGCAAGCCCGCGACGGACGTCTCCTACCTGTGCTGCGCGCGAAAGCTGCTGGGCATGACCAGCCGGATCTATCCGCAATTCGCCACCCATAATGCGCATAGCGTGGCCGCGATCCTGGAAATGGCCGATGACAGGGATGCCTTCGAATTCCAGCGCCTGCACGGCATGGGCGAGGCGCTGCACGATCTGGTGTTGCAACAGGCCGGAACGCGCTGCCGCATCTATGCGCCGGTGGGGGCGCATCGGGATCTTCTGGCCTATCTGGTGCGGCGGCTGCTGGAGAACGGGGCGAATTCCAGCTTCGTCAACCAGATCGTCGACGAGGACGTGCCGCCCGCGCAGGTGGCGGCCGACCCGTTCGCGGCGCTGGCGCATAGCGAAAGGTCGGCGGCGGTGCGCGACCCGGCCGATCTGTTCCGGCCCGAGCGGGCGAATTCGCGCGGCTTCGACCTGCACGACGCGCGCGACCTGGGGCGGATCGAACGGGCCCGCGCGCCGTTCCGCGATACGCAATGGCAGGCCGGGCCGCTGATCGCGGGCGATGTTGCGGGCGGCGAGCTGCACGAGGTGCGCAACCCCGCGCGGCCCGGCGACGTGGTGGGGCAGGTGGTGCTCTGTTCCGATGCCGATGTGGAAACCGCCCTTGCCGCGGCGCGGCCCTGGCAGGCGGACGCCGCGACGCGGGCCGGGGTGCTGAACCGGGTGGCCGACCTTTACGAGCAGAATTTCGGCGAGATTTTCGCGGTGGTGGCACGCGAGGCCGGCAAGACGCCCGGGGATGCCGTGGCCGAACTGCGCGAGGCGGTGGATTTCCTGCGCTACTACGCCGCGCGCGGGCAAGAGCTGTCGCGCGGGCCGCGCGGGGTCTTCACCTGCATCAGCCCGTGGAATTTCCCGCTGGCCATCTTTACCGGCCAGATCGCGGCGGCGCTGGCGGCGGGCAACGCGGTGCTGGCGAAACCGGCCGAAGCGACGATGCTGACCGCCCATCTGGCGGTGCGGCTGATGCATAAGGCCGGGGTGCCGCGCGACGCGATCCAGCTTTTGCCCGGTCACGGCGCCACTGTCGGTGCGCAACTGACCGGCGACGCGCGGGTGGATGGCGTCTGCTTCACCGGCTCGACCGCCACGGCGCAGCGCATCAACCGGGCGATGGCCGATGGCGTTGCGCCCCCGGCGCCGCTGATCGCCGAAACCGGCGGGCTGAACGCGATGATCGTCGACAGCACCGCGCTGCCCGAACAGGCGGTGCGCGATATCGTGGCCTCGGCGTTCCAGTCGGCGGGGCAGCGGTGCTCGGCGCTGCGTTGCCTTTACGTGCAGCAGGATATCGCGGGTCCGTTCCTGACCATGCTGTTCGGCGCGATGGATGAGCTGCGGCTGGGCGATCCGTGGGAGCACAGCACCGATGTCGGTCCGGTGATCGACGCGCGCGCGCAGGCCGATATCGCCGCCTATATCGACGCGGCCGATGCCGCGGGGCGGCTGCTGAAACGGGTGGATGCCCCGCAACAGGGGCATTTCATCGGCCCCGCCGCGATCCGCGTGTCGGGCCTTGCCGATCTGGAGCGCGAAATCTTTGGCCCCGTGCTGCACATCGCCACCTTCCGCGCACACGAGATCGACGCGGTGGTGGATGCGGTAAATGCCGGCGGCTATGGCCTGACATTCGGGTTGCACACCCGGATCGACGGGCGGGTCGAGCAGGTCACCAGCCGGTTGCGCGTCGGCAATGCCTATGTGAACCGCAACCAGATCGGTGCCGTGGTCGGCAGCCAGCCCTTCGGTGGCGAGGGCCTGTCGGGCACCGGGCCCAAGGCCGGCGGGCCGGATTACGTGCCGCGCTTTGCCGCCGGGGACCTGCCGCGCCACGACCCGGTGCCGGGGGATGCGGCGGACCCGGCGCAGGTGCAGGACCGGCTGGATGCGCTGGCCGCGCTTGAGCTGCCGCGCCTGAGCGTCCGGGACCTGCCCGGGCCCACGGGGGAATCGAACCGGCTGTCGGTCTTTGGCCGGGGCACGGTCCTGTGCCTTGGCCCCACCGCCGCGGATGCCGCCGAACAGGTGCGGATCGCGCGCGATGCGGGATGCCAGGCGCTGGCCGTGGCGCCGGGCGTGCCGCCCGCGCAGGGCATCGACGGGGTCCTGCCGCGCGTGGCGCTGGCCGGCCTGCGGGGCGTCGCGCTGGTGGCGCTCTGGTCCGGTGACGACGATCTGCGCGCGGCGCGGCAGGCACTGGCCCGGCGCGAGGGTGCGCTGATCGGGCTGGCGGCGGGGCACGACCTGGCCGCGCGCTGCCGGCTGGAGCGGCATATCTGCATCGACACCACCGCCGCGGGCGGCAACGCCGCGCTGCTGGCGGCCGAGTCCGGGGCGCCGCAGGCCGCCCCGTGACACCGGCGCAAGGCGGCTGATTGGTCACCTTTCCTGACCAAACCCCTTGGCAGACGGGCACCCGTCGGCTAGCCTTTCGGCGACGGCCCGACAAACGGGCCGCAAACCAGGGAGTGAGACATGCAGAAAATCCTGTCGCGGGTCGCCGTCGCGGCCCTTGCCGCCGCATTCGCCACCGAGGCGATGGCGACCGAATGGAACGTGTCCGTCTGGGGCAAGCGCCGCGCCTTCACCGAACATATCGAGAAGCTGGCCGAGCTTGTGTCGGAAAAGACCGGCGGCGAATTCACCATGAATATCAGCTATGGCGGGCTGAGCAAGAACACCGAGAACCTCGACGGTATTTCCATCGGCGCCTTCGAGATGGCGCAGTTCTGCGCGGGCTACCACCCCGACAAGAACCGCGCGATCACCGTGCTGGAACTGCCTTTCCTGGGCGTGCGCGACCTGGAAGAGGAGGTGGCGGTCAGCAACGCGGTCTATGCCCATCCGGCGGTCGAGCGGGAAATGGCCCAGTGGAACGCAAGGATGCTGATGACCAGCCCGATGCCGCAATACAACCTCGTCGGCACCGGCGAGCCGCGCGACGAGCTGGCCGAGTTCGACGGTATGCGCGTCCGCGCCACCGGCGGCCTGGGCGAGGCGTTCCGCGCCGTGGGCGGCGTGCCCACCTCGGTCACCGCGTCCGAGGCGTATCAGGCGATGGAATCGGGCGTGGTGGACACCGTGTCCTTTGCCCAGCACGCGCACCTGTCTTTCGGCACGATCAACCGGGCGACGTGGTGGACGGCGAACCTGAACCCCGGCACGGTGAACTGCCCCGTCGTCGTCAATATCGACGCCTACGACGCGCTCAGCGACGCGCACCGCCAGGCGCTGGACGAGTCCGTGCCCGAGGCGGTGGCCTTCTACCTCGAAAACTACGGCAAGCTGCTGCAGCGGTGGGACGAGGTGCTGGCCGAGAAGAACGTGCAGAAGGTGACGATCCCCGACGAGGAGCTTGCCAAGTTCCGCGAAGTGGGCGGCCAGCCGATCCACGACGAATGGATCGCCGAGATGTCGGCGCAGGGGATGCCCGCGCAGGAGCTGTACGATCTGGTCCAGCAGACGCTGGAGCAGCATCGCGCCTCGAACTGAGGCAGGCGTGACAACGGGCCGCCGCGCCGGGACATGTGTCCGGCGCGGCGGCTCGGCATCCCGTGCACATCACGAAAACAGGGGGGCAGGGTATGGCAGGTGCGGCGCCCGTGCTGGAGGACGGCAGCGTTCTGAGCCGTCTTGACCGCGGTCTTTTGCGGCTGGAAAGGGGATTTGCGTTGATCGCGGGGCTGGCGGTTCTGTCGCTGATGTTCCTCGCGGTCCGCTCGGTCGGGGGGCGGCTGCTGCTCAATGCGCCGCTGTCGGGCTACGTCGACTGGATCATGCAGCTCATGCCGCTGATCGCGATCCTTGCGGTGTCCTTCGCGCAGCGCGACGGCACGCATATCCGCATGGACCTGCTGGTGGCGCATCTCGGGGGCAGGGCGCTTTGGCTGTTCGAGCTGATCTCGGTGCTGCTGATCCTGTTCCTGATGGTGTTCCTGCTCTGGGGAAGCTGGGCACATTTCCTGCGCAGCTTCGATCTGGCGGCCCCGCTCTGGAGCCGCGATTCCACCATTGATATCGGGCTGCCGATCTGGCCGGCGAAACTGCTGGTGCCGGTGGCGATCTTCGTTTTGTGCCTGCGGCTCTGCATACAGGCCTGGGGCTATGGCCGCGCGCTGGTGCTGGGGCTGGCGAACCCGGTCGCGGTGCCGCTGGTGCAGGATGCCGCCGCGCAGGCCGCGGCCGAGGCCGAAACCCTCGGCGAGAAAGGGTAGGCGCATGGAACCCATCGAAATCGGTCTGTGGGTTTCGGGCGGGATGCTCGTGCTCGTGGTGCTGGGGATGCGGGTGGCCTTTGCCGCCGCGCTGGCCGGGCTGGTCGGCCTGTTCATAATCTTCTGGTCGAAACGCGGCTTCGATCCCGAACAGCTGGGCTGGGCGATCACCGTGGCGGCCAAGACGGCGGGGCAGGTGCCCCATTCCAAGGTGGCCAGCCACGAGCTCAGCCTGATCCCGACCTTCATCCTGATCGGGTATCTGGCCTATTATGCCGGGCTGACCCGCGCGCTGTTCGAGGCGGCGAAACGCTGGATTGCGTGGCTGCCCGGCGGGCTGGCGGTGTCGACGATCTTTGCCACCGCCGGTTTCGCCGCCGTGTCCGGCGCGTCGGTCGCCACCGCGGCGGTGTTCGCACGCATCGGCATCCCCGAAATGCTGAAGATCGGCTACAACAAGCAATTCGCCGCCGGCGTGGTGGCGGCGGGGGGCACGCTGGCCTCGCTCATCCCGCCCTCGGCGATCCTGGTGATCTATGCGATCATCGTCGAACAGGACGTGGGCAAGCTGCTGCTGGCGGGCTTCGTGCCGGGCGCGTTCTCGGCGGTGATCTATGCGCTGCTGATCGTCGGCATCGCGGTGGTGTTCAAATCGGTGGGCCCGCCGGTCAGCGGCTTTACGTGGCGCGAACGCTTTGCGTCGCTGCCCGCGGCGATGCCGATCCTGCTGGTGGTCGTGATCATCATCTTCTTCGTCTACAACCCGTTCGGCGAAAAGGCCTGGGGCACGCCCACCGAGGGCGGCGCGCTGGGGGCCTTCATCATCTTCCTGATGGCGCTGGGCCGCGGGATGCGCTGGGCCGAGCTGAAATCGGCGCTGATCGAAACCGCCAAGCTGACGGTGATGATCTTTACCATCATCTGGGGCGTGCTGATCTACGTGCGTTTCCTGGGCTTTGCACAATTGCCCGACGCCTTCGCCGACTGGATCACCTCGCTGCATTTCTCGCCCTGGGCGATCCTTGTCTGTATCCTTCTGGCCTATGCGGTGCTGGGCATGTTCATGGATGCGATCGGGATGCTGCTGCTGACCCTGCCGGTGGTCTATCCGGCGGTGATGGCCCTGAACGGGGGCGAGTTCGTGTCCGCCGAGGACAGCGCCTTTGGCATGAACGGCACGATGTGCGCGATCTGGTTCGGCATCCTTGTGGTCAAGATGGCCGAGTTCTGCCTGATCACGCCGCCCATCGGGCTGAACTGCTTTGTCGTGGCCGGCGTGCGCGAGGATCTGAGCGTGCAGGACGTGTTCAAGGGGGTCACGCCCTTTTTCATCGCGGATGCGGTGACCATCGGGCTGCTGGTGGCCTTTCCGGCCATCGTGCTGTGGCTGCCATCGCTGGCAAGCTGACAGGGTGGGCGGGAATGCCCGCCCACCCGTCGCCTAAGGGTCAGGCCGCCCGGTATTGCGGGGTCGAGGCCAGGCACCGCCCGTAATGCGCCGCATCCGGGTAGCTGAACTGCTCGGCCAGCGGGTTGGCGTGCCGTGTCCTGCGCGCGCCCATGTCGGCCAGCAATTCGTCGAAATGCCGGAAATGGAACGGCGCCGAGCACAGCCCGCCATAGACCTGCGCCGCGGGCCGGTCGTTGCGCCGCCAGTCCAGCATCATCTGGATGTTGCTGCGCATCCCGGCCTCGGTCGGTTGCCGCGCCAGCTGGCCATCGGCATAGCGCACCAGCCAGTTGGCGATCATCTCGGCCGACAGCACCGTGCAGAAGCTGGAGTTGAACCCGACAAAGCCCATGTCGGGCAGGTCCGGGTTCACCGACAGCCGGTAGGTCTTGTACTGGCCGTCCGGCTCGATCAGTTTTTGCCGATATGCCTCGGGCAGGATCGGCACGCCCAGTTTCCAGCCGACCGCCAGAACCGACACGTCGCAGCCCACGCGCTGCCCGTCGGTCAGAACGATCCCGTCGCCGTCGTAGTGGTCGAAACTGCCGCGCACCGGCACGATGGAGCCGTCGCGGAACCCTTCGAACAGGCCCGGCGTCACGATGGGCAGCGAGCACGAGGCCGTCTTTTCGATCGGCTGGTCGGGCACCATGTCCCATTTCTTAAGCCCCAGTTGCAGCTTCAGCAGGGTTTCCAGCCCGCGGAAATTGGCCCAGACCAGCGGCTTCGTCACCGCCGACAGGACCCGCGCCAGCGGCGAGGGCGCCCAGCCGTTGAACTGCACCTCCTGCGCACGCATGTAGAGCAGCCGCTTGAAGTTGATGCCGCCGATGAAATAGGGCAGCCGCCAGACGTTTTCCCGATAGACCAGCGTGACCTGCTTCGCCCCGTTCTGCGCCGCGTTCACGGCGATGTCGGTGGCCGATTTCGACCCGCCCAGAACCACCACGCGCTTGCCACGGGCCAGCGACGGGTCGGTGTATTCCGAACTGTGCATGACCCGCCCGCCCCGGGCGATGAACTCATCCTGCCCCGGATGGCTGATCGTGTTCTTGTCGGAAAACTGCCCAGTGCAGATGGCGACGAAATCGAAATCCTCGGTCCGGGTCTGGCCGGCCTCGTCGATGGTCAGCCGCCAGCCGGGTTGCCCGTCGGGGCGGCGCTCCATCGCGCGCACGTCGGTGTTGAGGCGGAACAGCCGCCCCAGCTTGTGCCTGTCCGCGTAAGAATGCAGATAGGCATGCACCTGCGGCCCCTTGGGCCATTCGGGATAATCCGCAGGCATCGGAAGATCGGTAAAGCGATACAGATCCTTGGGCGATTGCGTCTGCACGCCGGGATAGGATCGCGACAGCTCCCACACGCCGCCGAAATCGTGGCTGCGTTCGAACCCCGTCACCCGGTGGCCCTGCGCGTCGAATGCCTTGGCCGCGGCCAGCCCGCTGACGCCGCCGCCGATCACGGCGACCGTTTTGCGTTTCACCATTGTTCCGCCCCCGTTACTGCGCGTCGGGGGGCGGCAGGAAATCGACCTCGTGCAGCGCCGAGATGCGCACCAGCTCCTCGGGGTCGGTCAACCCGTCCAGCGCGGTAAAGAGGTCGAACAGCTTGCGCGCGGGGGCCACGCCGAAGACGCAGGTGGCCCCGGCGCCCGAGCGGTTGAAGATGCCATGCACGATCCCGCGCGGCATGCGGATCGTGTCGCCCGGCCCGGCCTTGTGCAGCTCGTCGCCGAACTCGATCTCCAGATTGCCCTCCAGCACGTAGATCCATTCGTCCTGCGTGGGGTGGATATGCGGCGGCACAAAGGTGCCGTCGGGGATATCCGCGTGCCAGACGAACACGCTGTCCGAGTGCAGTTTCGGGGTATATGTGTGCCCCACGACATTCCACGCCTTGCCTTCGTATGCGTCGGCGGCGGGGGTGATCCCTTTGCTATAGTCCATGTGCGTTTCCCTGTTCATTGTTATGTGACGCCACGGTAACAGCCGATCCGGCGCGCCGATTATCCGAAAAACGCAGGAATTCGCATCGCGTCGGGCGCTTTGAAAGGTCAGGCTTGATTTGTACCCGCAACGGCGTAGCCTTTCGGGATGATCGCAGCCGCACAGACCGGGGCCGCCCCGCTGGCCCGTCACAACCTGTTCCAGACCGACGATCTGGACCGTGCGCGCGCCATCGTGGCGCGGCAGTTCTGCGATCACCGGCTGGAACGCGCCAGCCGCGATGCCCCCTTTGCCGCGCTGCACAACCGCGCCGCCGGACAGGCGCTGTCGCTGAATTACCTGTGCTATGGCGCGGATGTGTGCATCGACCCGGGCGAATTGCGCGGCTTCTACCTGATCCAGATCCCGGTCGCGGGCGGGGCCGAGGTGGCCAATGGCGGCGATGCCGTTACCGTCGGGCGTGGCGCGGGCACGATCCTGAACCCCACGCGGCCGACCCGGATGCGCTGGGGCGCGGGCTGCCAGAAGCTGCTGATCCAGATCGAGCGCCGGGCGCTGAACGCGCTGGCCGCCGACTGGGCCGGGCACGAGCTGCCCGCATCGGTGCTGTTCCGCACCCATATGGATTTCACCACTGCGCCGGGGCGCGACTGGCTGCGCCGTGCGATGGCCTGCTTTCGCGCCGCCGAATGCGGGCAGGTCTTTGGCGCAGCCCGCACGCCCGCGCAGGGGCTGATCGAGGAAGAGCTGATGCTGTCGCTGCTGCGGTTCCAGGAAAACAGCGCCCAGCATTTCCTGGACCGCCCGGCCACCGGGCCTGTGCCCGCCCATGTGCGCCGCGCCCGCGACATCATCCATGCCCGGCTGACCGAGGAGTTCACCATGCGCGAACTGGCCGCCGAGGCCGGCACCAGCCTGCGCAACCTCCAGGTCGGGTTCGCCCAGAGCCACGGCATAGGGCCGTTGCAATACCTGCGTGGCGAGCGGCTGAAACTGGCGCGTTTCCGGCTGATCTCGGACGGGCCGGGGGCGCGGGTGGGCGATATCGCCGCGGCGCTTGGATTTGCCCATCTGGGGCGGTTCTCGTCGGCCTATCGCGCGGCCTTCGGCGAACCCCCGCGTCAGACGCTGGCGCGGGGCGCGCCCTGACCCGCGGCGCGGCGCACCATGCCGAACAGGTCGCGCGGATCGTCGGGGTCGGCCAGCATGTCGAGCGGTTCGAACATGTCGGTGCCCGCGATCCGGTCGCGGATATAGCGCAGGGCGCTGAAATCCTCGATCGCGAAGCCCACGCTGTCGAACAGCGTGATCTGCCGCGCGTCGCGCCGGCCCTGCGCCTGTCCGGCGATGACCTGCCACAGCTCGGTCACCGGGTGGTCGGGGGGCAGTTGCTGTATCTCGCCCTCGATCCGTGTCTGCTCGGGGTATTCCACGAAGATATCGGCGCGGTGCAGGATCGCGGGGGCCAGTTCGGTCTTGCCGGGGCAGTCGCCGCCGATGGCGTTGATATGCACGCCCGCGCCGATCATGTTGTCGGTCAGGATGGTGGCGTATTGCTTGTCGGCGGTGCAGGTGGTGATGATCTGCGCGCCCTCGATGGCCTGTTCCGGGCTGGTGCAGGGCACCACCGACAGCGCGGTTTCGGCCAGATTCCGCGCGGTTTTGGCCGTGGCCGCGGGATCGGTGTCATAGAGCCGGACGGTACCCACCCCGCAAAGCGCGTGGAAGGCCAGGCACTGGAACTCCGACTGCGCGCCGTTGCCGATCATCGCCATCACCCGCGCGTCGCCCGGCGCAAGGTAGCGGGCGGCCAGCGCCGACATCGCCGCGGTGCGGATCGCCGTCAGGATCGTCATCTCGGTCAGCAGCACCGGATAGCCGGTATGCACATCCGCCAGCAGGCCGAAGGCGGTGACGGTCTGCAACCCCTCGCGCGTGTTACCGGGGTGGCCGTTGACGTATTTGAAGCCATAGGCCTCACCGTCCGAGGTGGGCATCAGTTCGATCACGCCCACATCCGAGTGGCTGGCCACGCGGGGCGTCTTGTCGAACCTGTCCCAGCGGCGGAAATCCTCTTCGATATAGGCGGCGAGGTCGCGCATCATCGTTTCGATGCCGATATGGTGGATCAGGCGCATCATGTTGGCGACCGAAACGAAGGGCACCAGCGCCTTGTGCGACGGTTGGGTCATGTCCGTTATCCTTATCCGAAGGCGCGGGTGGGCCGGTCGAAGACGCGCCGGCCCATGGCGCTGGCGCACAGATCGACCATCAGCTGCGCGGTGCGGCCGCGTTCGTCGAGAAACGGGTTCAGCTCTACAAGGTCCATCGAGGTGACAAGCCCGCTGTCATGCAGCATCTCGCAGACAAGGTGCCCCTCGCGCACGGTGGCGCCGCCGGGAACGGTGGTGCCGACCGCCGGGGCCACGGACGGGTCGAGGAAATCGACATCGAGCGAGACATGCAGCGCCCCACCTGCCGCCGTCACGCGATCGAGGAACGCCTGCAGCGGGCGGGCGATGCCGGTCTCGTCGATCTCGCGCATGTCGTGGCGGGCGACGTGCGACGCCTGCAGCGCGTCCCGTTCCGCGCCATCGACCGACCGCAGCCCGAGGATGCAGATGTTTTCCTGCGGGATGGGGGCGGGCAGGGCGGGAAAGCCGGGAAAGCCCGGCTGCCCCGTCACATAAGCCAGCGGCGTGCCGTGCAGGTTGCCGCTTTCGGTGGTGGCGACGGTGTGGAAATCCGCGTGCGCATCCAGCCACAGCACGAATTGCGGGCGGCCCGCGCGCGCGGCATGGGCGGCCACGCCCGCGACCGACCCGAGCGAGATCGCGTGATCGCCGCCAAGAAAGACCGGCATGCCTTGATCCATCGCGCGCCCGGCCTCGGCCATCAGGGCCTGCGTCCAGCCGATGCATTCGTTCAGGCGGTGGGGATGCGCGGCGGGGTCGTCGGCCTCATGCGGCGCGGGGGCGAGGTTGCCGCGGTCGACCACCTTGTGCCCGAGCGCGGCCAGCGCCTCGGCCAGCCCCGCGGTGCGGTAGGCATCGGGGCCCATCAGGCAGCCGCGGCGGCGTTTGCCGCAATCCATCGGTGCGCCGATCAGGATGCAGGTTTGCGGGGTCATGCGGGGATACTCCTGTTCGCTATGGGGATGATATTGCGCCGTTTTGGGGTAGAGTTAAGCAGTCATGTTGATCATAAGTGATAAGAAAATGCCGAATTGGAAGGAAAGGCCGGCAATATGGACGATCTGGACCATGCCCTGATCCGCGCCTTGCGGCAGGATGCGCGCGCGCCGCTGTCGTCGCTGTCGGCGCTTCTGGGGGTGTCGCGGGCGACGGTGCGGGCGCGGATCGACAAGCTGCGCAAAAGCGGCGAGATCGTCGGCTTTACCGTGCTGCTGAAGGGCGATGTGGCGCGCGACCCGGTGCGGGGGCTGATGATGCTGGGCATTGAGGGGCGCGGCGCGGACCGGATCAAGCGCCAGCTTGCCGGGCTGCCCGAGGTGCAGGCGATCCACGCGACCAACGGGCGCTGGGACCTGATCGTCGAGCTGGGCACCGGCACGCTGGCGCAGCTTGACCGGGTGCTGGATACGATCCGCCGCTTCGACGGGGTGGCGACCAGCGAAACCAGCCTGCTGTTGTCGACGATGAAATCGGTGGCACGGGCGAATTGAAGCGGGCGGCGCGCCCTCAGCGGGTCGAGGCGCGGCGCAGGATCTCGGCCGCGTCGGGCCGGTCCAGCAGCGATTCCTGCACCTCGTAGGCCATGTGCGGCTTGTGTCCGTGGGCGTTCAGCCCGGCCGACAGGGTTTCGGCCAGCTCTGCCGGCAGGGCGGGCCTTGTGCGCGGATCGACCAGCAGCGTTTCGGCGGCGATCCCCTCGGCATAGATGATCTGGTGGCTGTCGAACAGCAGCTGGAAGTAATCGACGAAACCGCCATCCTGCCGGTAGACCGAGCTGCCGTTCACCAGATGCCGCGCCCTGACCAGAAGCTCGGACCGGCCGGCCCCCAGCGCGTCGGACCGCTGGTAGATGAACAGCCGGTGTTCGGGGCTGACGATCAGGTCATGGGCGTTGTGCAGCGTGCCGGCGGTGATCACGATCGGGGCGTATTCGCCCACCGCGCGCACGGTGTTCTGGCCGATCCAGCGGATTTCCTGCGGGCCCTCGTCGCGGGTCAGCACGCGATCGCCGACGCGCAGATCCTCGATCCGTTTCTGGGCGCCGTTGGCCAGGGTGATATGGGTGCCGCGCGTGAACGAGACGCAGGCCAGCTCCGCCAGCCGGGCGCGGGTGCTGTCGCGGTCGATGGTCACCAGCGCGTAATCGGTCCGGGGCTGCATCGCGGCCAGCGGCAGGGCATAGACCTCGGTCACGCCGCCATCCCCGTCGACCTCGACCAGGATCAGCATTTCGGTGGTCTGCCCGTCGGGCGACATGAAGGTCAGGCAGGAATCGAGATGCAGCTGCGCGCCCGCGCTGCCGGCGGCGGTGTCGGGGGCCACCACCAGCGTGCCATCGTTACGCGGGTGCACGCTGAGGCGGGCCATCTGCACCTGTGGCGCCAGCCGGTAGACGTCGCTGGGCACCAGCTCGTCGGCAAAGGACAGCGGATCGCCCAGGTTGGCGCCGTTCACGACGCTCAGCGCGTCCGAGCGGTAGACGGGCAGGGAAAAGGTGGCGTTTGTGGTGTCGGTCTTCATGCTGGTATTCTTGCAACTCCGGCCCGAAACCCTGGTCCGGCCGAACCGACCTAGGATACGAATGTGGCAGGGGTCGGTCAACGACCGGGTGTTTTGCTGGCAAAGCCCGGGGCTTTGGGCTAGCTCTCGGGGGATATTGCGAAATCCAGTCAGGGAGCGAAGAGATGGATCTGGGGATCAAGGGCAAGCGCGCGCTGGTCTGCGCCAGCAGCAAGGGGCTGGGCCGGGGCTGCGCCGAGGCGCTGGCGGCCGAGGGCGTCGATCTGGTGATGAACGCACGCAGCGACGGGCCGCTGCAGGAGGCCGCGCAGGCGATCCGCGACGCCCACGGGGTCGGGGTGACGGCCGTTGCGGCGGATATCACCAGCGAGGAGGGCCGCGCCAGGGTGCTGGAGGCCGCCGGGCAGGTGGATATCCTTGTCACCAACGCGGGCGGCCCGCCGCCGGGCCTGTGGACGGACTGGGACCGCGAGGATTTCATCAAGGCGCTGGATGCCAACATGCTGACGCCGATCGCGCTGATGAGGGCGCTGGTGCCGGGCATGATGGAACGCGGCTGGGGCCGGGTGGTGAACATCACCTCACAATCGGTCAAGGGGCCGATCCCGGTGCTGGGCCTGTCGAACTCGGCCCGCGCGGGGCTGACCGGCTATGTCGCGGGAACCGCGCGGCAGGTGGCGGAAAAAGGCGTTGCGATCAACAATCTGCTGCCCGGAATTCATGCGACCGACCGTGCGGTATCGCTCGATTCCGGCGTGTCCGAGAAACAGGGTATCACGATGGACGAGGCCCGCAGGCAGCGCGAGGCGACGATTCCCGCGCGCCGCTATGGCACCCCTGCGGAATTCGGCGCGGCCTGCGCGTTCCTGTGTTCGCAATATTCCGGTTTCATCGTCGGCCAGAACGTCCTGCTGGATGGCGGCGCCACCAACGTCACGATCTGACGGGTGACCCCGGGGGCAGGCGCAGCGGGCTTGCCCCCGGGGCGGCCTGTTGCTAGGCAAATCCTTAGCGAAACGATCAGCCAAGCCAGCCGCCGATGAAACACGACACAGCCCGGCCCGAACCGGAAAGGACACAGGTGCCCCAACCCGTCCCCCGACTGGAAATCCGCGACCTGACGCGCGCCTTCGGCGGGCAGCTTGTGGTGGATCATGTTTCGCTCAAGGTGATGCCGGGGCAGGTGACCTGCCTTCTGGGGCCGTCGGGCTGCGGCAAATCGACCACGCTGCGGATGATCGCCGGTGTCGAGATGCAGGATGCAGGCCAGATCTTCGTCGATGGCAACCTGATCTGCGACACCGTGTTCCGCGTGCCGCCCGAACGGCGCCATATCGGGCTGATGTTCCAGGATTTCGCGCTGTTCCCGCATCTGAGCGTCGGCGACAACGTGGCTTTCGGCCTGACCGGCCCGGCCGAGAAGAAACAGGCGCGGGTCACGGAACTGCTCGACAAGGTCGGGCTGCGGCGGTTCGTCGACGAATATCCCTACCAGCTGTCGGGGGGCGAACAGCAGCGCGTGGCGCTGGCCCGCGCGCTGGCGCCGCGGCCGCGAATCATGCTGATGGACGAGCCGTTCTCGGGGCTCGACAACCGGCTGCGCGACGATATCCGCGACGAAACGCTTGAGGTGCTCAAGGCCGAGGATGCCGCCGTTCTGCTGGTCACGCACGAGCCCGAAGAGGCGATGCGCATGGCCGACGAGATCGCCCTGATGCGCAATGGCAGGATCGTGCAGCAGGGTGCGCCCTATAACGTCTACAACGCGCCGGTGGACAGGCAGTCGGTCGCCTTTTTCAGCGATATCAATGTGATACGGGGCAAAGTTCAGGGTGCGCTGACGGATACGCCCTTTGGCCAGTTCCTGGCGCCGGGCGTGCCCGACGGGGCCGAGGTGGATATCGTGATCCGGCCCCAGCACATCAAGCTGGACCTGGATCGCGGCGGGCGCGGCCCCAACCCCACGGTGCAGGACGGCGTCGCCGCGCGGGGCGAGGTGGTGCGCGCGCGCTTCATGGGGTCGGAAAGCCTGGTCGAGATCCGCATGGATTACGACGGCTCGGTGCTGAAGGCGACGGTGCCCAACGTGTTCCTGCCGGGGCCGGGAAAACCGCTCTGGCTGATGATCCGGCGCGACCGCTGTTTCGTGTTTCCCGCCACGCGCTAGGCGGGGCGAATCGCGCCGGGGCAGGCATGTGGGCGCGGCGATGGGCGTCCGGCCGATCAATTTCCGCCTGTTGCGGCGCTTTGGTCCTTCCATGTGGCGGGCTTCGCCATTAGATACGGAAAATGATTTTCGCAGGGTCCGGGGGAACGGACCCCGACCAAGGGAGAGATGACATGCTCAACAATATCGGCCTTCCCGGCCTTCTTCTGATCGCCGTCGTCGTGCTGGTGCTGTTCGGCCGTGGCAAGATCAGCTCGCTCATGGGTGAGGTCGGCAAGGGGATCACCTCGTTCAAGAAGGGCGTTGCCGAAGGCAACAAGGAGCTTGAGACAAGCGAGGACGAGGTTGCCAGCGCCGCCAAGGACGTGACGCCGGAAAGCGACAAGGACAAGGCATAATCCATGTTCGACCTTGGCTGGACCGAGCTGCTGCTGATCGGCATCGTGGCCCTTATCGTGGTGGGCCCGAAGGATCTGCCGGGCCTGTTCCGCTCGGTCGGCCGTTTCGTCGGCAAGGCCAAGGGCATGGCGCGTGAATTCAGCCGCGCCATGGAAGAGGCGGCGGACGATTCCGGGATGCGCGACATCACCAAGACCATCCGCAGCGCCGCCAACCCGATGGGCACGGCGATGGACGGGGTCAAGGACGCGGCGAAATCGCTGACCGATATCGACCCCGACAGCGAGACCGGCAAGCTGTCGGCCGAACGCCAGGAAGCCAAGAAGAAGATCGAGGCCGCCTCCGCCCGCAAGGCGGCCGAGCGCAAGCAGCGCGAGGCGCAGGAGGCGCTGGCCAAGGCCGACGCCGCCGAGGCTGCGCTGAAGACGGACAGCCCCGCGCCCGAGGCCAAGGCAAAGCCTGCGGCCGCCAGGGCGGCGCCCAAGGCGAAAAAGGCCGCGCCCAAGGCCAAACCCAAGCCTAAGGCCAAGGCGGCGGCGGACACCCCCAAGGACAGCGCATGAGCGACACAGACGAGATCGACGACAGCTCGGCCCCGCTGATCGAGCATCTGGCCGAGCTGCGCACGCGGCTGATCCATTCGGTCATCGCCTTCGTGATCGGGATGGTGATCTGTTTCACTGTGGCGACACCGATCTTCAATTTCCTGACCGACCCGCTGTGCCAGGTGTTGTCCAGCCGGGGGCAGGATTGCGACCTGATCTTCATCAGTCCGCAGGAAGGGTTCTTCGTCGCCATCAAGATCTCGCTTCTGGGCGGCTTCATGCTGGCCTTTCCCTATATCGCCAACCAGATGTGGCGGTTCGTGGCGCCGGGCCTTTACAAGTCCGAGAAGGGGGCGTTCCTGCCGTTCCTGGTCGCCTCGCCCTTCATGTTCTTCCTTGGCGCCGCCTTCGCCTTTTATGTCGTGACGCCGCTGGCCTATGATTTCTTCCTTGGCTTCCAGCAATTCGGCCAGGGCGGCGAGGCCGTGGTGGGCGAAGAGGTCAACCAGGGCCTGTCGGTGGTGTTCCAGGGGTCGGCCCAGGAGTACCTGAACCTGACGATCAAGTTCATCGTGGCCTTCGGGCTGTGTTTCCAGCTGCCGGTGCTGCTGACGCTGATGGGCAAGGCCGGGCTGGTCAGCGCGCAGGGCCTCAGGCAGATGCGCAAATACGCGGTGGTGGGCATCCTTGTGCTGGCCGCGCTGGTGACGCCGCCGGATGTCATCACCCAGGTGATCCTGTTCGTCGTGGTCTACGGGCTTTACGAGGTCTCGATCTTCCTTGTCGGGCGCGTCGAGAAAGAGCGCGAGGAACGGCTGAAGGAAGAGGGCCTGTGGTTCGAGGATGACGAGGAAGAGTTCGACGACCCCCTGATGAAGGAATTCGACGAGGGCGACGACGACCCCGGTATGGTGAACAAGGACTGATGGACGAGCAGACGCTGAAACGCATCGCCGAGGCGCTGGAACGCATCGCGCCCGCGCCGATGGCCGCCCCCGATTTCGACGCCGCCGATGCCTTTGTCTGGCATGTCGCGCCCGACCGGCTGGTGCCGGTGCCGCAGGTCAACCGGATGCCGATCGGGCTGCTGGTGGGGATCAACCGGTCGCGCGACACGCTGCTGGAAAACACCCGCCAGTTCGCCCGTGGCCTGCCTGCGAACAACGCGCTGCTCTGGGGCGCGCGGGGCATGGGCAAGTCGAGCCTGGTCAAGGCCGCGCAGGCGGCGGTTCTGGACGAGGGGCTGGCGCTGAAGCTTGTCGAGCTGCAGCGCGAGGATTTGCCCAGCGTCGGGCGGCTGCTGAATATCCTGCGCGCGGCGCCGGACCATCGCTTCGTGCTGTTTTGCGACGACCTGTCGTTCAGCCATGACGACCAGCATTACAAATCGCTCAAGGCCGTTCTGGATGGCGGGATCGAGGGGCGGCCCGACAACGTGATCTTCTACGCCACGTCGAACCGCCGCCACCTGATGCCGCGCGACATGATCGAGAACGAGCGCTCCAGCGCCATCAACCCGTCCGAGGCGGTCGAGGAAAAGGTGTCGCTGTCCGACCGGTTCGGGCTGTGGCTGGGCTTTCACCCCTGCGACCAGGACGAATACCTGGCGATGATCCGCGGCTATTGCGATGCCTACGGGGTGGTGATCGACGACGACACGCTGCGCGCCGAGGCGATCGAATGGCAGGCCACGCGCGGCGGCCGCTCGGGCCGGGTGGCCTGGCAGTTCTTTACCGATCTGGCCGGGCGCAGGGGCGTCCCGCTCTGAGGCGCGCCGCGCCTCAGTTCAGATAGGGCGTGGGATCGACGCTTTCGAATCCCTTGCGCACTTCGAAATGCACGTAATTGGCGTTGCCGCCCCGGATCTTGCCGATGGACTGCCCGCGGCTGACGCTGTCGCCCTTCTTGACCTGGATGCCTTCGATATTGGCATAGACGGTCAGCAGGTTGTCGGGGTGTTTCACCACCACAATCGGCACCTGGTCGGCATCCGAGGTGATCGCCGCCACCGTGCCGGCGCTGGCCGCCTTGACGGCGCTGCCGGCGCTGGCCTGGATGTCGATGCCGTCGTTCTTGCCCTTGGCATAATCGCGGATGATCGTGCCCTGCACCGGATAGCCCATGCGCGCGTTCGCGTTGCCCGACTGGGTGGTGCCAAGGTCGGGCGCCGGGGTGGCGGCGGCGGCCGGCGCGGCGGCGGGCGTGGTGTCCTGCGGCAGCGGTTGCGAGGCCGAGGGCGGCGTGGGCGTCGGGCTGCCGGTGCCGGGCTGCGTCGTGGTCGCCACGGCCGGAGCGGCCGCCGCGGTGGCGGTCGCGGGGGCGCTGGTATCGGGGACGGGGATCAGCAGGTACTGGCCCTCGCGCACGGCGAAATCGCGGCCCAGCCCGTTCCAGTCGGCCAGCGACCGGACCGATACGTTGTAAAGCCGGGCGATGGAATAGGCGGTTTCGCCGCGCTGAACCTTGTGGCGCACGGGTTCGACCCCGGTCTGCGCCTGCGGCAGCTCGTTCGATTGCACGCCCGTGGGCTGGGCGCGGTCGATGGCATCGCCCGCCAGCGTGGTGATATCGACCTGCGACGGCGGCTGGATCGGGCCGGTGCCCAACGCGCCGGTGGCGGGCGAGGGTTCGGCCACACGGTTGGGCAGGGCGATCACCTCGCCCGCGCGCAGCCTGTCGCCGATCTGCAACCCGTTATAGCGGGCAAGCGATGCCGGATCGGTGCCGGTGCGGTTGGCCACCTCGACCACGGTATCGCCGCGCTCGGCCACCGCGACCTGGTAGCCGGGATAGGAGATGACGCCGCGATTGTCGGGCTGCGGCCGTGGCGCCACCGCCTGCTGCGCGGCCTCGCTGGTCGACATCGCTTCGCCGAAATTGCCGCGCAGGTCGAAATCGAGCGGTTGCTGGCATCCGGCGGCAAGGCCGAGGGCCGCGCCGGCCAGCAGCCAGCGTGTCCGGCGGATCGTGCGGGTGGGATAGGTCGCGGCGGTCATCTCGATGTCCCTCATATTCGTTCGTGCCCCTTGTTGTCCGGGGCTTTCGTTCATCTGTGCAGCGGCGCGCTGCGCCTGTCACTCGTCGCGCCCGAGCCCCTCGACCAGCGGCACGAAACGTACCGGGCGCAGTTCGTCGTAATCGAACCCGCCCTCGTGCCGGGTCACGCGGATCAGGCTCTGGACCGTGTCGGACTGGCCCACGGGCAACACCATGATACCCCCGATCTTGAGCTGGGCCAAGAGCGGGCCGGGCGGGTCTTCGGCGGCGGCGGTCACGAGAATGCGATCAAAGGGCGCCTGGTCGGGCAATCCGAACGAGCCATCGGCGGTAACGGCGGTGATATTGACCAGCCCCAGCCGGTCGAACACCGCCTGCGCCTCGCGCACCAGGCGGCGGTAACGGTCCACGGTATAGACGCGGCGCGCAAGCTGGCTGAGGATCGCCGCCTGGTAGCCCGAGCCGGTGCCGACCTCGAGCACCTTGTCGCGGGGGCTGACCTGCAGCGCCTGGCTCATCAGCCCGACCACCGAGGGCTGGCTGATGGTCTGCCCGCAGGCGATCGGCAGCGGCATGTCCTCGTAGGTGCGGTCGGCAAAGATGCCCCGCACGAAGGGCGCGCGGTCGATCCGCTCCATCGCCGTCAGCACGCGCGCATCCGTCACCCCGCGCGAGCGGAGCGCGAAAAGGAACTGCATCTTGCGTTCGGCACTGTCGCTGTCGTCGCTCATAGGGCGTCTTTCAGGGTCTCCAGCGTGTCGTGGCAGGTCAGGTCCGCGCGCATCGGCGTGACCGAGATGAAACCGTCGAGATTCGCCGCCGCGTCCGAGCCCGGCTCGGTCTGGATGTGCTGGTCGCCGCCCTTGATCCAGACGAACCGCCGCCCCGAGGGCGACAGGTGCGGCTCCACCGTGAAGGGCGCGTTGCGGCGATAACCCTGCCGCGCCAGCACGGCGCCGCGCACCCGCGCCGCCGGGACGGGCGGGAAGTTGATGTTGAAGAACAGCCGGTAATCGGCCTCGTCGGCGGGCAGGGCGGCCAGCAGCCTGCGGATCAGGTCGGGCCCGTGCAGGCCGGCGGCCTCGAACGGGTTGTCGGCGGCAAAGTTCTGCGGGCCCAGGTATTGCGACAGCGCCATCGCCGGGATGCCCTGCAGCGCGGCCTCCATCGCGCCGCCCAGCGTGCCGGAATAAAGCGCGTTCTGCGCCGAGTTGTTGCCGCGGTTGACGCCGGACAGCACAAGGTCGGGCCGGGTATCGACCATCACGTCATGGATACCGGCCAGCACGCAATCGGCGGGGCTGCCCTCGGCGGCGAAGCGGCGCTCGCCCATCTTGGCCATGAGGGTGGGGCGGGTATAGCTGATGCAATGCGCAACGCCCGATTGTTCGAAGGCGGGCGCGACCACCCAGACCTCGCCATCGGGGCCGGCCAGATCGGCGGCGATCTCTTCCATGACCCGCAGGCCCGGTGCGTTGATCCCGTCGTCATTGGTGATGAGGATGCGCATTTCCTGCCCCTGTCTTGCCCTTGCCTGTCCTTAGAGGAGCGGCGGGCGCGGGGCAAGCGCGGGAACGCGCGGCAGGGGCGCCAGGGGGGCTTTGCCCCCCTCGGCCTGCGGCCTCACCCCCCCGAGTATTTCGGGAACGATGAAGATCAGGGCAGAGTCGCAAGAAGGCGGCTTGCCACCTCGGACGGTTGCGCCAGGCCATCGCGGTTTTCGCCGGGAAAGAACCGGGCGCGGGTGGCGGTGGGCATCGGGTCGGGCGTCAGCACATGCACGCGGGGGCCGGTTTTCACCGTTTCGGCGGCCCAGCTTTTCGCCAGCGCGGTCTGCGCCGCCTTGGTGGCGCCGTAGGCGCCGAAGAATTTTTCGCCCGCGCGCGGATCGTCGAAGAACAGCGCGGTGCCGGCCTCGCCCAGCAGCGGGGCGATGAAGGGGATCAGCACGCCGGTGGCGGTGACGTTGACATCGACCGATTTCTGCCAGTCCTTCTGGTCGATGAAAAAGGCGGGGCTGAGCGGGGCTGCATGGATCGCGCAATGCGCCCAGAGATCGAGCCTGCCCCAGCGATCGAAGACCGAGCGGCACAGCTGGGCCATCGCGTCGCGGTTGGTGATGTCCATCGGTGCCAGCGTGGCGCTGCCGCCGCGGGCCTGGATACGGTCGTCCAGCTCCTCCAGCGCGCCGGTGGTGCGGGCCACGGCGACGATATGGTGGGTGTCGCAAAGTGTTTCGGCCAGCGCGGCGCCAAGCCCGCGCGAGGCCCCGGTGATGAGGGCGATCTTATCGGTCATGGCGGTGCTTTGCGCCTTTTCACCGGGCAGGTCAAGGCGGCGGGGCTGCGGCTTAAGCGCCTCGGTAAAACCTTGAGTCGCCTTGTGCTGCCTCTTGCCTTCGGCTCGAACGCAAAAAGCGATACATGATGGTTCAGGTGTTTCCCGAAACGCTTTATTTACCCGGGATCGTCAGGGTCATCGGCTGCCCGCGCCGGGTGGCGTGCAGCGTGCCGGGGGCGATGGCGGTAACCTGAAGGCCGGCCACGCGGTTGCCCGCCTCGACCCGCGCCACCCGGCCCGAGGGCAGGCGCAGCAGGGCCTTTGCGTCCGCATCGGTGCCGAAGGTGCCGATCAGCACCGGATCGCGGGGTTGCGGCGGGATTTTCTGCGTGGCGAGCGCCGCCACGTTGTCGGGCGTCGGGTCGGGGTTTGCCATGTCGGGACGGTCCGTTTCGAGTGTCAGACCGCGCCAATAGGCGGATGCTGCGACCGCGAAAAGAGGCGATTTCACCATGCGCGCCTTGCCGCCGATGCCCCGGCGTCAGGCGTCGGGTTATTCCGCCGCCTTCAGCTCGAACCCTTTTGCGATCATGTCCGAGGGCGCCACCGGGTAGTCGCCCGAGAAGCATGCGTCGCAATATTGCGGGCAGGATGCGTCGCGGCCCGTGGCCTCGCCCACGGCGCGGTAGAGCCCGTCGAGCGAGATGAACTTCAGGCTGTCCACCGCCAGGTGGTCGCGCATCTCGTCCTCGCTCATGGTGGCGGCAAGGAGTTTTTCGCGTTGCGGCGTGTCGACGCCGTAAAAGCAGGGCCAGGCGGTCGGCGGGCTGGCGATGCGGAAATGCACCTCGGCCGCGCCGGCATCGAGGATCATTTCCTTGATCTTGCGGCTGGTGGTGCCGCGCACCACGCTGTCATCCACGAGGATCACGCGCTTGCCCCGGATCAGCGCGCGGTTGACGTTGAGTTTCAGCCGCACGCCCATGTTGCGGATCTGCTCGGTCGGTTCGATGAAGGTGCGGCCCATATACTGGTTGCGGATGATCCCCATGCCGTAGGGAATGCCGCTTTCATGGGCGAAACCGATGGCCGCGGGGGTGCCGCTGTCGGGCACCGGGCAGACCAGGTCGGCCTCGACCGGCGCTTCGCGGGCCAGTTCCACCCCGATCTGGCGGCGGGTTTCATAGACCGAACGCCCGCCGATGATCGAATCGGGGCGCGAGAAATAGACATGTTCGAAGATGCAGAAACGCGGCTTGGCCGGCATGAAGGGGCGCAGGCTTTTGAGTTCGCCATGCTCGATCACCACCATCTCGCCGGGTTCGACGTCGCGCAGGTATTCGGCGCCGATGATGTCGAGCGCGCAGGTCTCCGACGACAGGACCCAGCCGTCGTCGCCGATCCGGCCGATCACCAGCGGGCGCACGCCCAGCGGATCGCGCACGCCGATCAGCTTGGTCCGGGTCATCGACACGACCGAGAACGCGCCCTCGACCCGGCGCAGCGCATCCATGATCCGTTCGGGCACCTTGCGTTGCAGCGAGCGGGCCATCAGGTGAATGATGCATTCGCTGTCCGAAGAGGACTGGAAGATCGAGCCGCGCTCGATCAACTCGCGGCGCAGCGCGTCGGCATTGGTGATGTTGCCGTTATGGGCAATCGCCGCGCCGCCCATCGAGAATTCGCCGAAAAACGGCTGCACGTCGCGGATCTGCGTGGCGCCCTTGGACCCGGCGGTGGAATAGCGCACATGCCCGATCGCCAGAGCGCCGGGCAGGGTTTCCATCAGCGACTGCTTGGTGAAATTGTCGCGCACATAGCCGAAGCGGCGGGCAGAGTTGAAGCCGCTGCCGGGATCGTAGCTGACGATACCGCCGGCCTCTTGCCCGCGATGTTGCAGCGCGTGCAGCCCGAGGGCCACGAAATTGGCGGCATCGGTCACGCCGATGACGCCGAAAACGCCGCATTCCTCGTGCAGTTTGTCGTCGCCCGCATCACCGGACAGGGCGTCGAAATCGAAGGGATGGGCGGGGGGCATATGCTTGGACAAGGGCAGCTCCGAATCCGTATGGCCTGCTTACGCGCCACTCTTAAGGATTTGCGACGCGACTGTCACGGAACTATCACATGACGGGCCCGGTCATTCGGTGACCGGGGCCTCGCACACGCCCACGAGCTGTTCGTATTGCGCGGTGATCCATCCCAGCGCGGCCTCGGGGTTCCGGCTTTCGACGCTCTGGGTCATGCGGCTGAACACCCGGGCCGAGCGGGAATCGTCGATCATCGCCACGTCCTGGCTGGTGATCACCGTTTCGTAGACGAAATAGGCCACCGCCACCAGAAGGATGCCGCGCAGCACGCCGAACAGGAACCCGACGCCCTGGTCGATGCCGCCAAGGGCGGATCGTTGCACGACCGAGGAAAACAGCGGCGTGAACAGCGATGCCACCACCAGCGCCACGGCAAAGACGGCGGCGAAGGCGGCGATGATCGACAATTCGCAACTGTCGGCCAGCATCGCGCCGACCACCGGCACCTCGCGGACCAGCGGCTGAACCTGCGGTGCGAAGACGAAGGCCAGGATGCCCGCGACGATCCAGCCCGCGATGGCCAGCGCCTCGCGGACGAAACCGCGCGCATAGGCCAGAAGCGCCGAGACGATGATGACCAGCGCCACGACGCCGTCGATTATGGTGAAACCTTCCATCCCATTCCCCGCCTGCGAGGCGCTAACCCGCGCCGAACAACTCACCCACGAAACCGGCCAGATCCTTCATTTGCGTCAGGCTCAGGCCGCCATCCCCGGTCAACTTTCCGCCGGCGGGAACGATCGCAGCGTTGAAACCAAGTTTTCGGGCTTCTTTCAACCTGTTTTCCGCCTGACCCACCGGGCGCAGCGCGCCGGACAGGCTGATTTCGCCGAAAACAACCGTTTCCGCGGGCAGGCTGACATCCTCGCGCGCCGACAAAAGCGCGGCGGCCACCGCGAGGTCGGCGGCCGGTTCGCTGACCTTCAGCCCGCCCGCCACGTTGAGATAGACATCGAGCCCGGCAAAGGGGATGCCGCAGCGCGCCTCGAGCACGGCCAGGATCATCGCCAGCCGCCCGCCGTCCCAGCCCACCACGGTACGGCGCGGCTGCGCCTGCGGGGTGGGGGCGACCAGCGCCTGGAACTCGACCAGCACGGGCCGGGTGCCCTCGATCCCGGCAAAGACGACCGAGCCGGGGCTGGGCTCGCCACGTTCCGACAGGAACAGGGCCGAGGGGTTGGGCACCTCGGCCAGCCCGCCGCCGGTCATTTCGAACACGCCGATCTCATCCGCCGGGCCAAAGCGGTTCTTGACGCTGCGCAGGATGCGGAACTGGTGGCCGCGCTCGCCCTCGAAATAAAGCACGGTGTCGACCATGTGTTCGACGACGCGGGGGCCGGCGATCTGGCCCTCTTTCGTGACATGGCCCACCATCACCACGCTGACGCCGCGCCGCTTGGCGAATGTCGTCAGCTCGTGCGCGGCGGCGCGCACCTGGGATACGCTGCCCGGCGCGCTGTCGACGTTGTCGGCCCACATGGTCTGGATCGAGTCGATGATGACCAACTGCGGCTTCTCGGTCTCAAGCGTGGTCAGGATGTCACGCAGGTTGGTTTCGGCCGCCAGTTGCACCGGCGCCTGGTCCAGCCCCAGCCGCTGCGCGCGCATCCGCACCTGGGCGCTGGCCTCTTCGCCGCTGACATAAAGCGTCTTCAGCCCCGCCTGCGCAAACCGCGCGGCGGCCTGCAACAGCAGCGTGGATTTGCCGATGCCGGGATCGCCGCCGACAAGGATCGCGCTTGCCGGGACCAGCCCGCCGCCAAGCACGCGGTCCAGCTCGTCCAGCCCTGATCGGGTGCGGGGCGGCGGGGTTTCCTCGGTCGCCAGATCGGTCAGCGGCACGCTGCGCCCGCGGCTGGCGCCCAGCGATTTCGAGGCCGGGCCGGCGGAAAGCGGCGCCTCTTCGACGATGGAATTCCATTCGCCGCAGGCGTCGCAGCGCCCGGACCACTTGGAATGGGACGCGCCGCAGGCCGTGCAGGTGAAGCTGGGTGTCTTTGCCATGTCAGGTTAGTGCCGCAACCGGTGCGGGTGGTCAAACGTCATTTGCCGGATGCACTGCGCGGCGGTGCGACAAAAGCCCGATGGCCAGCGAGGTCAGGATACAGGCGGTGAACAGGTAAAGCCCCCATGCGGTTTCGATCCGGCCCACGCCGATGCCCTTGGCCACGGTGATATAGAGCGCGATCAGGAAGATATCGGCCATCGCCAGCTTGCCCAGAACCGTCAGCACCGGCATCACCCGGTTGTCGAGCAGCCCGAACTGCACCAGCGCAAGGCCCAGCGTTTTCAGGTAGGGCGCGAACAGCGCGAAGACGGTGACCAGCAGCGCAAGGAAAACATCCGTTTGCCACAGCGATTGCAGCCCGGTGATCACGCTGATTTCCGACAGGCCGAACAGCGGCAGCAGCCCGGCGCGCAGCAGCGGCGCGAACCACGCGACGGGGAACAGCACCAGAAGGGCCAGGTTGGCAAGGCGAAGGGCGGTCTGCATCGGTTATGCCTAGCGGCAGGCCAGGGCGGGGGCCAGTGCAAAACGCCTAGCGCGCCAGCAGCCACAGCCCCAGAAGCGCGCCCAGCAGCAGGATATGCAGCGCGTCGATCCAGCGCCAGCGCGTGCCCGGCAGCATGGACGAGACCAGCATCGGCGCGCTGGCGATCAGGGGCAGGGCCATGCCGCCGCCCAGATCGCCCGCCCGCATCGCGGCGCGCGTCACCGTGCCGCCCTGCATCCCCGTCATGGCCGGGCCGAGCAGCGCCGCCGCGCCCAGCACCGCCAGCAGCAGCGCCAGACCCGCCGCCCAACGCGCGCCCGCGCGCGCCGAAAGCACCCGCAGCAGCGCAAGGATCGCCAGCGCCGGCAGGTAGGCGATTTCTTTCAGCAGGATGAAATTCAGCAGCAGCGGATCGGGCTGAAAGGCGTTCATGGCGGATCGCTCCTATCGGACCGCGGCGATCGGGCCCTCTGCGCGGCCGTGGATGAACTGGTCGAGATAGGGATCGCCGCTGTCGTCCAGACGCGTCACCGGCCCCGTCCATTTGATCACCCCATCATGCAGCATGGCGATGTTGTCGGCAATCGCGCGCACCGATGTCATGTCATGGGTGATGGTCATGGCGGTGGCGCCCATCTCGGTCACGATTTCGCGGATCAGGTCGTTGATGACCCCGGCCATGATCGGATCGAGCCCGGTGGTGGGCTCGTCGAAAAAGATGATCTCGGGCTCGGCGGCGATGGCGCGGGCAAGGCCCACGCGTTTCTGCATCCCGCCCGACAGCTCGGCCGGGAACTTGTCGGCCACGTCCGGCGTCAGCCCGACGCGGCGCAGTTTCTCGATGGCGATCTCGCGCGCCTCGGATTTGGGGCGTTTCAGGCTGCCGCGCAGCAGGCGGAACGCCACGTTCTGCCAGACAGGCAGCGAATCGAACAGCGCGCCGCCCTGGAACAGCATTCCGAACCGCGCAAGGAACGCGTCGCGGTCGGCTCTGGTCACGTCCTGCCCGTCCAGCGCGATGGTGCCGCTGTCGTGTTTCACAAGGCCGAGGATGCATTTCAGCAGCACCGACTTGCCGCTGCCCGAGCCGCCGATGATCACCATCGAGGTGCCCGAGTCGATCGTCAGGTCGACGCCGCGCAGCACGCGGTTGGTGCCGAATGTCTTGTGCACACCGGTCAGGGTGATCATGCCATGCCCCCCCTGGCGGCCCGCGATATGTGCGTGGCCCGTGTCATACCGAGAAAAACAGCCCCGTCAGCAGGAAGTTGGCGGCCAGGATCAGGATCGCCGCCGCCTGCACCGAGCCCTTGGTCGCCCCGCCCACGCCCTGCGCGCCGCGGCCCGAGTTCATGCCGTAGAAACAGCCCATCACGGTGGCGATCCCGCCGAACACCGCGCCCTTGACCAGCGACGAGACGATATCCAGCGGTTCAAGGAAATCGACCGTGTTCTTGAGATAGGTCGCGGCGTTGAAATTCAGGTTGTTCACCGCCACCGCATAGCCGCCGAACACGCCGATCACGTCGCCGATGCCCACCAGCACCGGCACCACGATCAACCCGGCCAGCAGGCGCGGAACGGTCAGGTATTTCATCGGGTGGGTGGACAGCGTCACCAGCGCGTCGATCTGTTCGGTGACTTTCATCGTCGCGATCTCGGCCGCGATGGACGAGGTGACGCGCGCCGCGATCATCAGCCCCACCAGCACCGGGCCCAGTTCGCGCACCATGCCGATGGCGACGATCTGCGGCACCACCGCCTCGGCGTTGAAGCGCGCGCCGCCGGCATAGATCTGCAACGCCAGCGCGCCGCCGGTGAAGATCGCGGTCAGCCCCACCACCGGCAGCGACAGCCAGCCGATCTGGAACAGCGCGGCCAGCATCTCGCGCGCGTAGAACGGCGGGCGGACCATGTGGCTGAACGCATCCAGCGCGAACAGCGCGACCCGCCCGATCATCGCCAGCGCCGACAGCACCGCCCGCCCCAGCGCGCCAAGCGGTTTGGTCAGAACGCTCATGTGCTGTGATAGCGCCGCCTGTAGCGCGCGCCGAGCGAGGTAAGGATTTCGTAACCGATCGTGCCGGCGGCATCGGCCAGCGTGTCGACCGTGTTGTGATGGCCCAGCAGCTCGACCTCGGCCGGATCGGCGCCGAGTGCCGTGACATCCACGCCGATCAGGTCCATCGAGATGCGGCCGACGACAGGGCAGGGCGTGTCGCCGACCCAGACATTCGCTTTCAGGGCCATCGCGCGCATTATCCCGTCGGCATAGCCCGCGGCGATGGTGGCGATGCGGGCGGGCGCGGGGGCGGTCCAGGTGTTGCCGTATCCCACGGTTTCGCCCGGTTCCACGTCGCGGACCTGGATCACCGGCACGCTGACATGGGCGGCGGGCTGCGCCTCGGCAAAGGGGGCGCCGCCGTAAAGGCCCACGCCCGGGCGGGTCACGTCGAAATGATAGTCCGGGCCCAGCAGGATGCCGCCCGTCGCCGAAAGCGAGCGGGGCACGTCAAGATCGCCGGTCATTTCCCTGAAAACGCGCAATTGTTGCGCGTTCATCGGGTGGTCGGGCTCATCCGCGCAGGCCAGGTGCGACATGATCAGGGTCAGGTTCTGCTGGCTGGCGATGTCGCGCAGGGCAGCCCATTCCGCAGGCTCCATCCCCAGCCGGTTCATCCCGCTGTCCAGCTGGATGCCGAACGGGTGGCCGGGCAGCGCCTCCAGATGGCGAAGCATCTGGTCGAGCGAGTTGATCATCGGCGTCAGCGACAGGTCGTGGATCATGTCGGTGTCGCCGGGCATGTGGCCGGAAAACACGTTGATCTCGGGCCCCGGTCCCAGCGCCTGCCGCAGGGCGGCGCCTTCCTCGGCCAGCGCCACGAAGAACCGCCGCGCGCCTTCGCGGGCCAGGCGGCGGGCCACCTTGCCCGCGCCGCAGCCATAGCCGTCGGCCTTGACGACGGCGGCGGTTTCGCAGGCGGTTCGCGCGTCCAGCGCGCGCCAGTTGGCGGCGATGGCGTCAAGGTCGATGGTCAGGGTCGCGGCAGTCATGCGGCGGTTTTGGCAGACGGGCGCGCGGGGTCAAGCAAAAAGCGGGCGGCGCTCAGGGCTCCGAGAAGATATGCATGTTGCGTTGCCAGATTTCCTCGCCGACCAGGCAGTTGTATTCGGGGCGCTGGCGCATCTGCGCGGGGATGACGCGCGCGGGCAGGCCCGAGATTTCCATCACCAGCTTGCGCCGCACGGCGGTGCCGAAATCCTCCCACCGGGTCACGGGGATCAGGAAGGCGCCCGGCCCGCCGATCACGCAGGCCTCGTAATAAAGATCGAGGTCGGGGATACCCCAGCGCGCGCCCAGCCCGTCCGAGGTCATCAGCGGCAGGCCGTTGATCGTGATGCCCTGCGCCAGCACGCTGTCGCGGGTTTCGTCCACCGCGCGGCCCTGGTTGTTGGGGCCGTCGCCCGACACGTCGATCACCCGGCGCAGACCCTGGAATTCGTTGCCGTCGATCGCCTGCGCGCCGAAATCCAGCGCCCCCGAGATCGAGGTGCGGCGCATCCCGCCGCCCGATTGCGTCAGGATCTGCGCGGCGATCCATTCCGCATCCTCGGGGTCCTCCAGCACTGTCCAGGGCACGATCACGCGCTGGGTGCCGCTGCCGGCCCATTCCACATAGGTGATGGCGATCCGCCCCAGCAGCCCGCCGCGCACCGCGCCCAGCACCGCCTCGGAGGTCAGCGCCGCGGCATAGCCCTGCCGCTGGATCTCCAGCTCGGCCGGCGTCATCGAGCGTGACACGTCCACCGCCAGCACAAGCTCCACATCCACCTCGACAAGGGTCTGGGCGGGCAGGGCGGTGGCCAGGCAGGTCAGGCAGGCGGCAAGAAGGCGGCGCATGGCCCCATTGCGCCACAAGCGGTGGGGGCCTGTCCACTCACATCTGCGCGGGGGGTGTCAGAACCCGTCGCCGGAATCGCCCTGCTGCCAGGGTTTCACCAGGTTGCCGAAGCGGGTGAACTGCGATTCGAAGGCCAGCTCGACCGTGCCGATGGGGCCGTGCCGCTGCTTGCCGATGATCACCTCGGCCTTGCCGTGCAGGCGCGCCATGCGATCCTGCCACTGGCCCATTTCCTCGAGCTTTTCGTCCGAGGGTTTCTCGCGCTCGACATAATATTCCTCGCGGAATACGAACATCACCACGTCGGCATCCTGTTCGATCGAGCCGGATTCGCGCAGGTCCGACAGTTGCGGGCGCTTGTCGTCGCGGCTTTCGACCTGCCGGCTGAGCTGCGACAGCGCGACCACGGGAATGTTCAGCTCCTTGGCGATGGCCTTGAGCCCCATCGAGATTTCGCCGATCTCCTGCACCCGGTTGTCGGAGGTGCCGCGCACAAGCTGCAGGTAGTCGACGATCAGCAGGTCCAGCCCGTGCGTGCGTTTCAGCCGCCGGGCGCGGGCGGCAAGCTGTGCGATGGGGATCGCGGCGGTGTCGTCGATAAAGAGCGGGCACGCCTCAAGCGCCTTGGCGGCTTCGACGAAGCGGCGGAACTCGCTTTCGTCCATGTCGCCCTGGCGAATCTTGTGCGACGAGATCTCGGACGCTTCGGCCAGAACCCGCGCGGCCAGCTGCTCGGCGCTCATTTCCAGGCTGAAGAACCCCACGACGCCGCCATCCACCGCGCCCTCGGTGCCGTCGGGCATCGTGCCCTTGCGATAGGCCTTGGCGACGTTGAAGGCGATGTTGGTCGCCAGCGAGGTCTTGCCCATCGACGGGCGGCCGGCAAGGATCAGCAGGTCGGACTTGTGCAGCCCGCCCAGTTTCTTGTCGAGGTCGATCAGCCCGGTGGAAATGCCCGCCAGCCCGCCGTCGCGCTGGTAGGCGGCGTTGGCCACGTTCACCGCGTCGGTGACTGCGCGCAGGAAGGATTGAAAGCCGGTTTCGCTCTGCCCCTGTTCGGACAGGGTGTAAAGCGCCTGCTCGGCCTCGACGATCTGCTCCTTCGGGTCGATTTCGATCTCGACCTTGCGCGCCTTGGCGGTGATGTCCTGCCCCAGCCGGATCAGTTCGCGCCGCACCGCAAGGTCATAGATCATCTGCGCATAGTCGCGCACCGCGTAGGCCGAGATCGCCGCACCGGCCAGCCGCGCCAGGTAGGCCGGGCCGCCCAGTTCCTTCAGCCCCTCGTCATCCTCGAAGAACGCCTTGAGCGTCACCGGGCTGGCCAGGTTGTTCTTGGCGATGCGCGCGGCGGCCACCTCGTAGATGCGGGCGTGCACGGGGTCGTAGAAATGCCTGGCCGTCATGATCGAGGCCACGCGGTCATAGACGTCGTTATTGGTCAGGATCGCGCCCAGAAGCTGCTGCTCGGCCTCGATCGAGTGGGGCATCGTGTCGGCATCCTGGACCTCGGCCCCGGTCGGATTGAATGTCGTGATCTCGTTCATCTTCGTCCCCTGTCCCGGACGATGTCATAGAAACGCAGGCGATTCCCGGCAAATTGTATGTTTTTGTGGAAAAGCTGTGAGTAGCTTGCCTGCCCCTGCATACTGGGGCGACGGGCCGGGTTTCGTCAACATCTTGGGTCGGTGGCCCGCATTTTCGGTGGCAGGCCGCCGGTGATATTGGTCAGTTCATGCGCGCTTTCTGCCATTCGCGCGGGGCGCGCAGGAAGGATTCGACCTCGGCCAGCGTTTCCTCGGAAAACGCGCCCTGTTCCCTGGCCTCTTCCAGCACGTCCCACCATGTGCACAGGTAATGCAGGCTGACGCCGTGATCGCCCAGCGTCTTTTCGGTCTGCGGGAAGATGCCGTAGTAGAAGATCACCGCCGTATGCGCGCACTCGGCGCCGGTGTCGCGGATCGCGTCGACGAAGGACAGTTTCGATCCGCCATCGGTGGTCAGGTCCTCGACCAGCAGAACGCGCTGGCCCTCGGTCATCTCGCCCTCGATCCTTGCGTTCTTTCCGTAGCCTTTCGGCTTCTTGCGCACATAGGTCATCGGCAGGCCCATGCGTTCGGCCACCATGGCGGCAAAGGGGATGCCGGCGGTTTCGCCGCCCGCGATGTTGTCGAACGCCTCGAACCCGGCATTGCGCATGATCGTGACGGTCAGGAAATCCATCAGCGTCGCGCGGATGCGCGGGTACGAGATCAGCTTGCGGCAGTCGATATAGCTGGGCGAGGGCAGGCCCGAGGCCAGCGTATAGGGCTCGTCGGTGTTGAAATTCACCGCGCCGATTTCCAGCAGCATCCGCGCGGTCAGCCGGGCGATTTCCTCGCGGGTGGGATAGGAGGTGGGGATCATGAACTTGTCCTTTCGCGTCAGGCGGAAACGCTCCAATGCAGGGGGAAGCCGGGGTCGAAGACGGTCACTTCGCCCTCGCCGGTGATGATCTTGGCGGGATATGTCACGGCTTCGCCCCGCGTCAGGGTAAGCGTGGCCGCGTTCACGGGAAGCCGATAGAACGCCGCGCCATTGCCCGAGGCAAAGCCCTCCAGCCGGTCCAGCGCGCCTTCGTCCTCGAACACCTGGGCAAGGATCGACATCGTGTTGGTGGCGGTGAAACAGCCCGCGCAGCCGCAGGCGGTTTCCTTGTTGGCGTCGGTATGCGGCGCGCTGTCGGTGCCCAGAAAGAACCGCGCATCGCCGCCGGTCGCGGCCGCGCGCAGGGCAAGGCGGTGCTCCTCGCGCTTGGCGACGGGCAGGCAATAGTAGTGCGGCCTGATCCCGCCCACCAGGATGTGGTTGCGGTTGATGATCAGGTGATGGGTGGTGATCGTCGCGCCCAGGTCGGTGTCGTTCGCCTTGACATACGCGACCCCGTCGCGCGTCGTGATGTGTTCCATCACCACGCGCAGGCCGGGGGTGGCGCGGCGGATCGGGTCGAGCACGCGGTCGATGAACACCGCCTCGCGGTCGAAGATGTCAACCTCGGCATCGGTCACCTCGCCATGCACGCAAAGCGGCAGGCCGATCTCGGCCATCTTGTCCAGCACGCCGCGCACCCGGTCGAAATCGCGCACGCCGCTGGCCGAATTGGTGGTGGCCCCCGCGGGGTAGAGCTTGACCGCCTTCACCAGCCCGGTTTCCGCCGCCGCGGCGACATCCGCCGGATCGGTATCCTCGGTCAGGTAGAGCGTCATCAGCGGCTCGAACGTCATGCCGTCGGGCAGGGCGGCCAAGATCCGGTCGCGATAGGCGGCGGCCTGCGCGCCTGTCACCACCGGCGGCACGAGGTTCGGCATGATGATGGCGCGTGCGAAATGGCGCGCGGTTTCTGGCAGCACGGCGCGCAGCATCGCGCCGTCGCGCAGATGCAGGTGCCAGTCGTCGGGGCGGGCGATGGTCAGCGTCTGGTTCATGCGCCGCGATTAGCGCATCGCGCGCGGCTGCGCCAGTGCCCTTGGCTCAGGCGTCGTCGCGCCGGGGCGGCAGGGTGATCTTGCCCTCGGCCTCGGCCTTTTCCAGCGCGTCCAGCCGCCGGCGGAAATGCGGCGCGGTCATCCGGGCGTTCACGTTGCGGCACAGCATCGCCGCCAGGTACGGCCGTTCGCGCGCGCCCAGCACGCCCAGCAGGTTGCGCAGGTAGACGCGGTAATCGCGCCGCGCGCGGAACAACCGGGCAAAGCCGGGCGTCGTCAGCCGGTCCCCGGCGACCTGTTCCAGCAGCGGGGTCAGGATCTCCATCCGTTGCAGGTCGCCCTGCAGCGCGGCGCCGAAAAAGGGCATGCGGAACCTGGTGACGTTGGGCCGGGTGAACAGGGCGGCGTGCATCGCGTCAAGCGCCTCGGCCGGATCGTAGAAGACAAAGGCGCTGTGCGCCGCATCCAGCATGTCCGGGGCATAGCCGTAGCGGTCGGTGAAATCGGTGCGGCGCATATGGGTAAAGCGGTCGTCCCATTCGGTCACCCGCGGGTCGAGCGTGGCCTGCGGTTGCAGCGCCAGCACGCGCGCGCCGGGGGCGGCCACGGAAAACGCCGCCGCCGCGTAGCCGGCCGGCCCCGCACCATAGAAGATCACGGTATCGAATTCCTCGAAGAACCCGTCATCGACCAGCCGGTCGAAATAGCCATAGACATGGTGGTCGCGGAACCAGGTATCGCCGTCCGAGAACAGCCCCAGGTGCGACCAGCCCTGGTCCAGCACGAAATCCCAGCCCAGCGGCCGCCCGCCCTCGGGGTTTGCCTGCGCGCCCTGCATCGTCTCGAACGTCACCAGCAGCGTGCTGCCCTTTTCGACCAGCGCGCCGAAATGGCGATGCCCGCAGGACTGGAAATGCCCGTGCTCGTCGGCCGCGGCGGCGACCTTGCGAATCCACGCGACCTTGTTCAACCCTTCAAGGTTGTCTTCAAGGCACTCTTCCAGGCTGCGCTGGGCGTCGTCCTGCATACCACTCGTCCTCGGGTCTTGCGGCGCCCGTTGCGGTCGGGCGCGGGTCTTCTTTGGGCGGAAAGCTAGGCGGAATTTGCGGCAGGATTTGGGAGAAAGCGTGTGAATTTCGCGCTATGTGCCGCCGCCGGTCCGGGCGCGGTTGGCATAGCGGATCATGACGCGCGCGGCCTCGGGCGGCAGGGGGCGCGTGGGCGGCGTCATCAGCAGCCGCCCGAACAATGCGCGACAGGGATCGTGCAGCATCAGCGCGTCGAACCGCGCCTTGCGCCACGCGACCGCCGCGTCGTGCAGGCGGGCAAGCTCGGGGTCGGATTTCAGCGCGGCCAGCGCCGCCGAACTGTCGAGCGCGTGAATGCTGGTATCCTCGTCGGTGCAGAAATTCCGCTCGACCCAGTAATCGAGGCCGAGCATGTGGTCGGAATGCACCGCGCGGCCGCGATCGGCCTTGACGACATAGCTTTCCATCGCGCCCAGCGGATAGTGGTTGAGCTGCACAAGCGCATGGTTCGGCCGCCCGTAATTTGAGAATATCCGGGTGGTTTTGAAACTGTCGTCCAGCTCGCGCCCCTGGCCGTCGAACCAGCGCGCCTGCGCCAGCCTGTCGGGATCGGGGTTGCGCGGCCGGTGCACGCCCGGTTTGCGATAGGTGCCGTCGTTGCGGTAAAGCGTCTTGAACATCGCCGCGCGCCACGGCCAGTGCATCACCGCGGGCGCGGCGCGGGTGAATTGGCGGGTGACGGGCGCATCCTCGTAATGCACGATACCGGCATTGCCGAACAGCCGCCATGTCAGGGTGATCGCGGTGGCCTGCGGCAGAGCCGCCAGCAGCGCGGGCAGGGTGCGGTCGCCCGCGTGGATATTCATGAACTCGTCCACGTCCAGCGGCAGAACCCAGTCGGCGCGACGCAGGATCGGCAGCTTTTCGGCGGCCTTGAGCGCGGTGAACTGGATACCGCCCTTGTCGTGCGGCCCGTCGTTGCGCCTGTGCGTGACAAGCCCCATCGCATCCAGCCGGTCGAGCATCGCATCGGTGCCGTCCTGGCAATCGTTGGAAAAGACCAGGAAATCGGTAAAGCCCACGGCGCGGTGATGCGCCAGCCATTCCAGAAGAAAGGCACCTTCGTTTCGAACGGTCAGGATCGCAAGGAAATTCAATTCGTTACACGCCTTTCCTAATTCTTCGTATCAAGTGTCATCGCGTAGGCCACGCGCTCGACCCCGGTCAGGTTCATCCTCAGCGCCTGCTGGTACAGTTCTTCGAATTCCGGCATGGCGTGCAGTTTTTCGGCCGTGGCGCGATGCCATTCAACGCCCTTCGCGTGCCATCCGGCAAGCGCCTTGTCCGCCATCAGCCGGTCGTATTCGGCGCGCAGGCGGGGGATGTTGCGCTTGATCGTCAGGTCGCGCACATCGCCCCAGTCCATGCGAACCCAGTAATTCAACCCGATGGCGCGGTCCACATGCAGCGCGCGGCCGCGCTGGCGCTTGATCAGGAACGACTCGGCCGAGCGCAGCGCGTAATGGTTCAGTTGCAGCAGGTCGTAGCCGATGGTCCTGCGCGAGCTGCGCCAGCCCTGCCGGGCGGCTTCGCGGGTCATGTCCCGGCCCGATCCGTTGACCCATTTCACCTTGTTTTCAAATACTTGCGACAGGTTGTTCGGGCGGTGGCAGCTTAACCTGGAATAGGCGCCGGTATTGCGGAACAGCGTCTTGAAGCCCCAGACGGTATGCGGCTTGGGGCAGTATTTCGGCGCGCAGCTGTCGAACTGGTCGATCACGAACCGGTCGCCGAACCGGGCCACGCCGTTATGGCCGAACAGCCGCCAGGTCATGGCGATATTGGTGGCATCGGGCACGGCGGCAAGGAGATCGTCCAGCGTGCCGTTGCCGCAGCGGACATTGATGAACTCGTCCACGTCGATATGGGCGATCCAGTCGGCATCCCTGACCACCGCCTCGTCCATCGCAAGGCTCAGCGCGTGTTGCTGGGGCGATCTGCCTTTCCAGCCGTCGTTGTCGCGGTGCTGCACGATGCCCATCGCGTCCAGCCGGCGCAGGAGCTCGGCGGTGCCGTCGCTGCAATCGTTGGTGTAGATCAGGAAATTGTCGATCCCGATGGCGCGGTGATAGGCGACCCATTCGAGGATATAGGGCGCCTCGTTCTTCATGCAGCCGACGATCACCCGGCCGGTCGACCCATCGGGCAGGCTGCGGGGCGGCAACGGTTCGTAAGGGGGGGCGGGCGCGTCCTCGTCCGTGCGGCCCAGGTCGTTATGGGGGCAGAGCGTGCCGGCCTTCAGCCTGTGAAAATTCTCGACCGCCAGCGGCGGCAGGATGGCGCGTGCCGCCGGGCTCAGCCGGTCCTGCGCCGGTGGGGCGTCGCCACCCGCCTGCGCCTCGCGCGTGGCCTTGTCGATGCGCGGCAGGAAGGCCAGCAGGTATTGCGAGGCGCGGTAGCCATGGCCGGGATCGGCCTCGGACCAGCCGCCCGGCGTGGCGCGGTCGGGTTGCAGGCATTCGGGCGTCAGCGCCGGATGCGCCGCCAGCAGCGCCTTGTTCTGCGTCCCGAACGCCCGGGCGATGGCAGACAGGTCGCCGGGGTCGAGCGGGTCGCCGTCAACCGCGATCTCGGCATGGAACCTGCGCCAGAGTTGCCGGGGCAGCACGCGGTCGGTGCGTGCCAGCAGGCGCAGGATCAGGTCGTTCAACTGCCGCGCGCGGGCCAGCGAGGCCGCCGATGGCGGTGCATCGGGGCTGGCGGGTTGCGCCGGGTCCGGCGTTTCGCCGATGTCGAACATATCCCGCAACTCCCCGGTGGCGTCCGGGCCGTAAAACCGCCCCTCGTCATAGGGCCGCAGGGTGACCGACCCGGCGCCGAAAACATCCTCCCAATGGGTGACAAGCCGTTGATAATCCAGCCAGAAGGCTGGGGCTTGCACCTCGGGGAACCGGCCCTTTCCGGGATCGCCCGCATGCCAGTGCGACAGCGCGTCGTCCCACCAGTTCTGGCCGCCTGCCAATCCCAGTTCAAGGTCCAGCGCGGTGCCGCGCCCCCCTAGCACCTGTTGCGCATAGTGGCGGGTCAGTGCGCGGGCCTGTTCGTCCACATGGGCGAGGATGCGGATATCGTCCGACAGCGGGGACAGCAGCGCCTTCAGCCGCTCCAGCTCGGACCGGCGGGCCAGCGACGGTCCCAGTTGCGAGGCCGAGAGGATCAGCGCCTTGGGCTTTGCCGCCGCCACCTCGCGCGCCAGCGCCGCCGCCAGGTCATCGCGGAGCGCGGCCTGCCGTTCGGCGGTGACATAGCCGCGCCTGAACCGCATCGGATCGACATGGCCGGGGTCGGTAACGGCCATGAACAGGCGGGTGTGGTTGCCGCCCCCCGCCGCGCGCGGGACGAGGTATCCCATCTGCGCCAGCTGCACGCGGCTGTCGGCCAGCACGTCCTGCAGCCGCGCCGCGCCCATGGTCGCAAGGCCGATATGCAGGTAGATGCGGATCAGGCGCTCTCCGTCGGTTTGGCCTTGCGGGGCTTGCCCACGTTGCGCCGGCCCCACCATTTCAGCGCCACGCCCAGGTGGCCGCCGATCAGGTCGGGCGCCCCGGGATCGGCGATGTCGAACCGAAGGTAGCTGTCGTCGCCCTGAAACAGCCGGTCGATATGGGCGTAATGCGCCGTGATCCAGCGCACGCGCTCGTCATCGGTTTCGCCGAAACCGGCGGGCAGGCCGGGGATCTGCCCGCGCGGCAGCCGTTCGGTGCCCAGGTTCGACCAGCGCAACATGCTGTCCGAGATCGCGTGCGGGTCGCGCCAGCTTGCCAGGAAACGCGCGCCGGGATGGTGACGGCGGATCGCGTCGATCAGCCCCCAGTCCATCTGCGGCCACAGCGAAAGACCGCCGCGCAACACGTTGATTTCCGAGAAACAATCGAACACGTCCATCTTTGCCAGCGGGTCGCCGGTGTGGAAATACCCCTCGTACATCAGCTGGCCGACGAATTGCCGTTGCAAGGTCTCGTCATCGGTCTGGTGCGGGCGGATGCGGTAATCGGCGGTCTTCAGCCCCGACCGTTTCAGCGCATGGCCCAGCGTCGTTGTGCCCGATTTCGGCAGGCCGAGATTGATGACGCGCAGGCGGCCGGTCACGGGGCCAGCCCCAGCTCGGCCAGCAGCGCCTCTTCCGCCGGGGGCAGCTTGCTGGCGGCCCTCAGTTGCGCACGCATCCGGCGATAGCCCGGTTGCGCCAGCAAGGTGTCGCGCCGGGCCTTGTGCAGCCGCACCGCCTCGCCATGCAGGGCGGCGATCCTGGGGTCGGATTTCAGCGCAGCCAGCGCCTTTTCCAGCGCCGGCAGGTGGCGCTGGATCGAGGTGTCCAGGCAGGCCGGATCGTTCCTTTCGCGCCAATAGGTGTCGTCGAAGGCGCGGTTCTCGCGGTTCACGTCGCCGCGGTCGGTCTTGACCATGTAGCTGTCGAGCGAGCGCAGCGCGTAATGGTTGAGCGTGGCGAATTCGCGCGCGCCGGCGGCCGCGAACCTGCGGGTGCTGCGCCGGCTGGCGGCGGTCAGGAACCTGTAGGGCACCTTGCGCCCCGATCCGTCTGTCCAGCGCGGCCGTTTGCGCGGCGGCAGCGACGGTTTGAAGAACGGCCTGTGCGCGCCGTAATAATGCAGCGGAAAATCCTTGCGCACCAGTGTCTTGACCTCGATCGCGGTTTCCCCGCACCACAGGTCGGGATTGTGGCTGCGGGTGAATTGCCCGATCACCGGGCGGTCCACGAACCCGTCCACGTCGTCATTGGCGAAAAAGCGGAAGGTGACGCTGATCGCCTGCGGATCGCCGCAGGCCTCGATCAGCGCGGGGATGGTGTGATCGCCCGCGTGGATGTTCAGGAACTCGTCCACATCCGCGACCCAGACCCAGTCGGCCTCGCGCACGAGGGGCTGTTTTTCGGCGTCCTGCAACGCCTCCATCTGGTAGTTGCGCCCGCGGGCCGGGTTGGGCAGGTGTTGCACGATCCCGCGCGCGGCCAGCGCATCCAGCAGCCGGTCGGTCCCGTCGGTGCAGTCGTTGGAATAGAACAGGTGGTCGGTGACGCCGATCAGCCGGTTGAAGGCGATCCATTCCAGCAGGAAAGGGCCCTCGTTCTTAACGCAGGTGACGGCGGTAATGCGCATCACGCCTGCCCCCCGGCTGTCATGTCGGCAATCATCACTGGTCTTACGCCTCGGGTGGCCTGCCGGGTTGCGCCCCGTATGGCCGGAGTTTATGGCCAAAACCATGACAGGTCAGGGGAAAAAGGTCAATCTCGGGCCCCGCCGTGGCATCGCGGGTGTTGACCTGCCGCGCGGCAGATGCACTTCTCTTGCTGGCAGGGAGGACCGGTATGAAGGACTTTGCAACCATCGACGCGGTGCAGGACGCGCTGGCCGGCCAGAGCTATGTCTGCGGGCGGGCGCTGGCGACGGTGGTGTTCCTGTCGCTGCGGCTGGGCCGGCCGCTGTTTCTGGAGGGCGAGGCCGGCACCGGCAAGACCGAGATCGCCAAGGCCATCGCCGCGGCGCTTGGCCGCCGCCTGATCCGGCTGCAATGCTACGAGGGGTTGGATGCCGCCTCGGCGGTCTATGAATGGAACTTTGCCGAGCAGATGATCGCCATCCGCACCGCCGAGGCCGCTGGCGGCGCCGACCGCGACGCGCTCAAGACCGAGCTGTTCACCGAGGAGTACCTGATCGAACGCCCGCTGCTGCAGGCGATGCGCCCGCAGGTCGGCGGCGCGCCGGTGCTGCTGATCGACGAGATCGACCGCACCGACGAGCCGTTCGAGGCGTTCCTTCTTGAGGCGCTCAGCGATTTCCAGGTGACGATCCCGGAACTCGGCACCGTCAAGGCGCCCGAGCCGCCCATCGTCATCCTGACCTCGAACCGCACGCGCGAGGTGCATGATGCGCTGAAGCGGCGCTGCCTCTATCACTGGGTCGACTATCCCGGCTTCGAGCGCGAGATCGAGATCCTGCACGCCCGCGCCCCCGAGGCCGCCGAAACCCTGTCCCGCGAGGTGGTGGCCTTTGTCCAGCGGTTGCGCACCGAGGATTTGTTCAAGAAACCGGGCGTGGCCGAAACCATCGACTGGGCCAAGTGCCTGCTGGCGCTCGATGTGATCGACCTGTCGCCCGAAGTGATCGCCGACACGCTGGGCGCGATCCTGAAATACCAGGACGACATCGCCCGCCTGCAAGGCTCCGAGGCAAAGCGCATTCTCGACGAGGCGCGCGCCGGGCTGGAACCGGCCTGATGCATCCTCTCTCGTCAAATATCCTCGGGGGGTGCGGGGGGCAGACAGCCCCCCGTTGCAACCGCGGGCAAAGGCGCCATGCCTGAATACCCCGCGCTGGACCTTCCCCAGAACCCGAAGCTTACCCATAACATCACCCATTTCGCCCGCGCGCTGCGCAAGGCCGGGCTGCCGATCGGGCCGGGCCGGGTGATCGACGCCATCCGCGCGGTCGCGGCGGCGGGCTTTACCGAGAAACGCGATTTCTACTGGGTGCTGCACGCCTGTTTCGTCTCGCGCCCCGAACAGGCGCGGGTATTCGCGCAGGTCTTTCGCCTTTACTGGCGCGATCCGCGTTACATGGAACACATGATGGCGATGATGCTGCCCGCCGTGCGCGGCGTGCAGGAGGAACGCGCCGCACAGGCGGCCGAGAAACGCGCGGCCGAGGCGTTGCTGGACGGTGTCGACCGCGAGGTGGACACCCCCGAAGCGGGCGAGGAGGAAACGCAGATCGAGGTCGACGCCTCGATGACGATCAGCCGCGAGGAGCGGCTTAAGACGCTGGATTTCGAACAGATGAGCACCGCCGAGGTGGCCGAGGCGAAACGCATGATCGCGCGGCTGAAGCTGCCGGTGCAGCCGTTACGCTCGCGCCGGATGCGCGCCAGCCTGACGGGGCATGCGCTGGACTGGCGGCGCACGATGCGCGCCAGCCTGCGGCAGGGGGGCGAGCTGCGCGACCTGAACCGCAGGGCGCATCGCACGCGCTGGCCGAACCTCGTGGTGCTGTGCGATATTTCCGGTTCGATGAGCCAGTACAGCCGGATGGTCCTGCATTTCCTGCATGCGGTGGCGAATGAAAAGGGCGCGGGCTGGGCGCGGGTCCATGCCTTTACCTTCGGCACGCGGCTGACCAACATCACCCGGCACCTGGCCACCCGCGACGTCGATCAGGCGCTGGCCGCCGCCGGGGCCGAGGCGCAGGACTGGGAGGGCGGCACCCGCATCGCCGCCTGCCTGCACGCTTTCAACCGCGACTGGTCGCGCCGTGTGATGGGGCAGGGCGCGGTGGTGCTGCTGATCACCGACGGGCTGGACCGCGACACCGATCACGACCTCGGCCGCGAGATGGAGCGGCTGCACCTGTCCTCGCGGCGTCTGATCTGGCTCAACCCGCTGTTGCGCTGGGATGGGTTCGCGCCGAAGGCCGAAGGTATCCGCGCCATGCTGCCCCATGTCGATGCCTTCCGCGCGGGCCACAATATCCAGAGCCTTGCGGCGCTGGGCCGCGCGATTTCCGAGGCGGGCGACCGGGGCGACAAGGACCGGCTGATGGCGATGCTGTGATCCTGGCGGTGCCGGTGCGCGGGAGGGAACCCCGCGCCGGGGCGGTGCGTTGAATGGCGGACATTTCAGGAAACGGAAGGACCCGTCATGCCCGGACCGAAGCATACTCTTGTATCGGCGCTCGCGCTGTCCCTGGCGTTCACCATCCCGGCAGCGCCGCAGGTTCCGCAATCGGATTACGAAACCCCCGAAGACCTGCCGCCCGCCGTTCAGGAGCGGTTGAGCGAGCTTGCCGAAGCTTGCGAGAACGCTGAAGGCGCGGCCCCGAACCTGCCCGAGGGTCTGGATTGCGACAGCGTGATGCGGCTGGCCGATATGCAGGACGATACCGGGGATACGGATGTCGTGCCGGACACGGGGGAAACCACCGATGTCGCGCCGGATCAGGACAATCCGAAAGGCACCGAGCAGGGTCAGGCGCAGGAGTCGCAGGCGGCCGAGGACACCGCCGAAACGCCCGAGGCCGATCCGCAGGCTGCCGAGGCCGCGCCGGAACAGGCTGAGCAGACCGAGGGTCAGGAAACGCAGGCCGATCCACCCGCGCAAGGCGACAACGCCGACACGCCCGCAGAGGCGGCTGAAACCGACGCGCAGGAGCCCGCTGACATTCCTGCCGAACAGGCGGAAACCGGGCAGGCCGCGGAAGCGCCTGCCGGTGACACGTCGGACCCGCAAGCTGCGGAACAGGATGTGACCCCCGAAGAGCAGGCCGCCGAACAGCAGCAGGACGCGGACCCGCAGACCGAAGAGCCTGCGGCGACGCAAGAGCCCGCGCCGGAAGAGCAGGCCGCCGACCAGGCGCCGACGGATCAGGCCGGGGAATCGGTCGCCCCCCAGACCGAGGCCGAGGCACAGGCACAGGCCGACGCGGTGGCCCAAAGCGACAACACCGCCGCCGCGGCCGCCGCGCAGCAGGATGCGTCGGCGGACTCGGCAGAGGCCGAGGTTGTCGAGGAAACCATCGCCGAACAGGACGTCCGGCAATCCTCGGAAGATTTCGAAACCGGGATCGACCAGAGCGCCGAGGGGTCGGCAGAAGTCGGCGCCGAGGCCCGCGACGAAGACGATGACGACAACGACACCTTGCGCAACGCCGCCATTCTGGGGCTGGGCGCGCTGGCGCTGTCGCAGATCCTTGGCGACAACGCCGAGGTGGTTTCGAACAGCGGCGACCGGATCGTGGTGCAGGAGGGCGACCGCCTGCGCGTGTTGCGCAACGACGACGTGCTGCTGCGCCGCCCCGGCGCCGAGGTGCAGACCTACCGCTTTCAGGACGGCTCGACCCGCAATGTCGTCAGCTATGACGACGGCACGCAGGTGGAAACCATCCGCACCGCCGATGGCCGCGTGCTGCGCCGCACCCGTATCCTGCGCGACGGCTCCGAAGTGGTGTTGTTCGACGATACGCAGCAAGAGGAACAGGTCGTCGTGAACGAACTGCCCCAGACCGACGAGCGCCGGCAGATCCGCTTTCAGGATGTCGATCCCGAGACGCTGGCCGACGCGCTGCGCGCGCAAGAGGTGCAGGGCACGAACCGCGCCTTTACCCTGAACCAGGTGCGCAACATCGACCGCGTCCGGCAGCTTGTGCCCGAGATATCGGTGACCACGATCAATTTCGAAACCGCGTCGGCCGCGATCCGCCCGCGCGAGGCCGAGGAACTGGCCGCGCTGGGCAACGCGATGCGCCGCATGATCGAGCGCGACCCGCGCGAGGTGTTCCTGATCGAGGGCCATACCGACGCCGTGGGCAATGCCGCCTATAACCTGGCCCTGTCCGACCGGCGCGCCGAGTCCGTGGCGCTGGCGCTGACCGAGTATTTCGACGTGCCGCCTGCCAACATGGTGTTGCAGGGTTATGGCGAAAGCGACCTTCTGGTGCCGACCGCGCAGGCCGAGCACGCCAACCGCCGTGCCGCGGTGCGCAGGATCACGCCGCTGCTGCGCCAGTCCGCCTCGCGCTGACGGCCTGGCGGATTAGCAAGGCGAAAGGGCGGATCGCATGGTCCGCCCCTACGCATTCCGAATGCAGAATTCATTGACGCAGGTCAAAGCCGGACCCGGGGCGCCGTTGTATTCCTGTTGCGGAATGTAACCACCCGGGAGGGCAAGATGCCACTCAATTGGAAAACGGGCGGGGTTCTGCTGGGCCTTGTCTTCTTCCTGGCGGTGCTGCTGGTCAAGCCGATCGGCGTCAGCACCCAGTTCGTCATCCTCGACGGCATGATCGCGGATGCGGTCAATTCCGAATTCATCACGGAAACCGAAGAGGGCTATACCTCGACCAACGCCTATATGGCGAAATCGGGCGGTAAATACGCCGGGAACGCCATGAACCCGCTGAATTACAGCTTTGTCTTCGTGCTGGCGATGATGCTGGGCGCGTTCCTGTCGGCGATGGCGCGTGGCGGCATCGGCGCGGCGGAACGCCAGAGCCCGGCGCTCTGGCGGGCGAATTTCGGCGACGGGCCGGTGAAACGCTATGCCGTTGCCTTCCTGGGCGGGTTCGTCGTGCTTTACGGCGCGCGGCTGGCGGGGGGCTGCACCTCGGGGCACATGATGTCGGGCATGATGCAGACCTCGCTTTCGGGCTACATCTTTGCCGCCGGGGCCTTTGCCAGCGCGGTGCCCGTGGCCATGATGATGTATAGGAAGGAGGGCTGAGCCATGACCCCGATCATTCTTGCAATCGTCATCGGCGCGGCCTTCGGCGCAGTGCTGGACCGGGTCGGCGCGACCAATCCCGACTGGATCGGCCGGATGCTGTCGCTGAAACATCTGCACCTGATGAAGACGATCCTGCTGGCCATCGGCACCGGGTCGGTCCTCATGTTCGCGGGCCAGATGCTGGGCCTTGTCGATGTCGGCCACATGGACGTCAAGGCGGCCTATGCCGGCGTCTTCATCGGCGGCCTGCTGCTGGGCGCGGGCTGGGCGGCCTCGGGCTATTGCCCCGGCACCGGTGTCTGTGCTGCCGCCTCGGGGCGCAAGGACGCGCTGTTCTTCATCGCGGGCGGATTGCTGGGGGCTGCGGCCTACATGGCGACCTACCCGATGTGGAAGGCCAGCGGTCTGCTGGACGACCTTGCCGGCGGCAAGGTCACGCTGGGCAGCGTGCCGGGATCGAAATTCGACGGGATCTGGGCGATGCAGGGCGATATCCTGGGCATTCTCCTCGGGCTTGGCTTCATCGCCGTGGCCTTTGTGCTGCCCGAACGCCTGTCCGGCGGGGGGCAGGTGGCGGACATGCCCGCCGAATAATAACGCATCACTCACGCGGACCGGGCGGTCATCCCCTTGGGGTGGCCGCTTTTTTCTGGCAACATCCCTGCAACACCGCAACAGGGAGGGCCGCCTGATGGATCGGATACCGGAAATCGCACTGGACTGGCATCGTGCGGGCAAGGGCGCGGCACTGTGCACCGTGGTGCAGACATGGGGCAGCGCCCCGCGCCGCGTGGGCAGCCAACTGGTCGTCTCCGGCCTGGGCGAGATACAGGGCAGCGTGTCGGGCGGCTGCGTCGAGGGCGCGGTGATCGTCGAGGCGCTGGAGGCACTGGAGGATGGCAGGCACCGGCTGCTGGAATTCGGGGTCAGCGACGACGATGCCTTTGCCGTGGGGCTGGCCTGCGGCGGCACCATCCGCGTGCTGGTCGAGCCGGTGGGCAAGGTGCTGCCCGAGGACGTGCTGGCCGAACTGGTCGCTGCGCGCGCGGCCCGGCAGGCGGTTGCGGTCGTGGCCGACCTTGAGGATGGCAGCCGCCGGATCGTGCATGACGGATATGCCGACCGGTTCCGCATGGACCGCTCGGGGTTTGAAGAGGAAGAGCAGGTTTTCGTCACCATCCATAACCCGCCGCTGCGGATGCTGATCGTGGGGGCGGTGCATATCGCGCAGGCGCTGGTGCCGATCGCGCGGGTTGCGGGCTATGACCCGGTGCTGATCGACCCGCGCGAAACCTTCGGCTCGCAAGAGCGGTTTCCGGGCGAGACCATCGTCAATGAGTGGCCCGACGAAGGCGTGCGCGCCTTTGGGCTGGACGCGCGCACGGCGCTGGTGCTGCTGACCCACGATCCCAAGCTCGACGATGCCGCGCTGGCCGAGGCGCTGCGCTCGGACGTGTTCTATATCGGTGCGCTGGGCTCGACCCGCACCCATGGCAAGCGGGTGGAGCGGCTGACCGAAGCGGGCTTTTCCGAGGCCGGGATCGCGCGCATCCACGGCCCCGTGGGGCTGGATATCGGCGCCGCCAATCCCGGCGAGATCGCGGTATCGATCATGGCCGAGATCACGAGGGTGCTGAGGCAGGGGGCATGAGGTTCGGCCCGGTCCCGCTGGAACAGGCGCCGGGCGCGGTGCTGGCGCATTCGCTGACCCTGCCGCAGGGCCGGATCGCCAAGGGCCGGGTGCTGACCGGTGACGATATCGCGCGGCTGCGCGCGGCCGGGATCGCCGAGGTCATCGTCGCACAGCTTGATCCCGGCGATGTGGCCGAGGACGCCGCCGCGCTGGCACTGGCGCAGGCGCTGGTGCCCGATCTGCCCGCGCAGGGGCTGCGCCTGTCGGGGGCGGGTGCCGGGCGGGTCAACCTGATCGCGGACGGTCCGGGGCTTTTGCGGGTGGACACGACGGCGGTGAACGCGCTGAACGCGGTCGATCCGATGATCACGCTGGCCACGCTGCCGCCGCTCAGGCGCGTGGTGCAGGGTGCGATGGTCGCCACGGTCAAGATCATTTCCTACGCCGTGCCGCGGGACGCGCTGAAGAATGCCTGCACCAGCGCGCGGGCGGCGCTGTCGCTGATCGCGCCGGTTCTGGAAACCGTTACCCTGATCGAAACCCGCGTCGGCGATGCGCTGCCGCCCGACAAGGGGCGCCGGGCCACGGCCGAGCGCGTGGCGCGGCTGGGCGCGCGGCTGACGCCGCGAACCGTCGTGCCGCACGAGGAAACCGCGCTGGCCGATGCCATCGCCGCGGCCGGGGGGCAGGCGATCCTGATCCTGACCGCCTCGGCCACTTCGGACGTGGCCGATGTCGCCCCGGCGGCGCTGCGCCGCGCGGGCGGCACGGTCACGCGATTCGGGATGCCGGTCGATCCCGGCAACCTGCTGTTCATCGGCCGCGCGGCCGACGCCCGCCCGGTCGTCGGCCTGCCCGGTTGCGCGCGCAGCCCGGCCCTGAACGGCGCCGACTGGGTGCTGGAGCGTGTGCTTTGCGGGCTTGACGTCACCGGCGCCGATATTGCCGCGATGGGGCTGGGTGGGCTGCTCAAGGAGATGCCCACGCGCCCCCGTCCGCGCCGCGCGCCGGGCGGCTGAACCCGGGCCACGCCGCCGCCGGAAAGCCGGCGCCCCGAGTTTTTTGTTCTCAACCGCAGGATGGCGTGTTTAACTCGACCTAACCGACAACAATACGTTCTGGGAGGATCCTCAATGACCAAGGTCACGATGACGGTGAACGGCAAGCCCGCGTCCGGCGATGTCGAAGGCCGGACGCTGCTGGTGCAGTTCCTGCGCGAGAACCTGCGCCTGACTGGCACCCATGTGGGCTGCGACACCAGCCAGTGCGGCGCCTGCGTCGTGCATGTGGACGGCAAGGCGGTGAAATCCTGCACCATGCTGGCGGCCGAGGCGGATGGCGCCGAGGTCACGACGATCGAGGGCATGGCGAATGCCGACGGCTCGCTCAACACCATCCAGCAGGCGTTCCAGGATCACCACGGGCTGCAATGCGGGTTCTGCACGCCGGGCATGGTGATGTCGGCCTCGGCGCTGCTGGCCGACAATCCCAGACCGACCGAGGCCGAGGTGCGCGACTATCTCGAAGGCAATATCTGCCGCTGCACCGGCTATCACAACATCGTCAAGGCGATCATGGCGGCGTCCGGCCAGGATGTCGGGGCCATTGCCGCGGAATGACTGCGTGACGCGCTTGTCGGGGAGGATGAGCGCCAGAGGATACCAGGGAGGATAAGATCATGCCGAAGGATCATGGCATCGGCGCCAGCCCGAAGCGGCGCGAGGACGTGCGGTTCCTGACGGGGGCCGGGAATTACACCGACGATATCAACATCCACGGGCAGGCCTACGTGGCCTTCCTGCGCTCGGACGTGGCGCATGGCCGGATCAAGGGCGTGGACACGTCCGCCGCAACGGACATGCCCGGCGTGGTGCGCATCTTTACCGGCGCCGATTTCGAAGGCGTCGGCGGGCTGCCCTGCGGCTGGCAGGTGACCGACCGCCATGGCGAGCCGATGCAGGAACCGGCCCACCCGGTGCTGGCCCAGGGCAAGGTGCGCCACGTGGGCGACCCGATTGCCGCCGTCGTGGCCGACACGCCGGAACAGGCGCGCGACGCCGCCGAGGCGATCGAGGTCGATATCGAGGAACTGCCCGCCGTCATCGACATGAAGGCCGCGCTCAAGGACGGCGCGCCCAAGGTGCATGACGACCTGACAAGCAACCTGTGCTACGACTGGGGCTTCGTCGAGGAGAACAAGGCCGCCGTGGACGAGGCGTTCGGCAAGGCCGCGCATGTCACCACGCTGGAACTGGTCAACAACCGCCTGATCGCCAACCCGATGGAGCCGCGCGTGGCGGTGGGCGATTACAGCCGGGCCACCGACGAATCGACGCTCTACACCACCAGCCAGAACCCGCATGTGATCCGGCTGCTGATGGGCGCCTTCGTGCTGGGCATCCCCGAACACAAGCTGCGCGTCGTCGCGCCCGACGTGGGCGGCGGTTTCGGCACCAAGATCTTTCACTACGCCGAAGAGGCGTTCTGCACCTTCGCCGCGCGGCAGCTGGCGCGGCCGGTGAAATGGACGGCCAGCCGGTCCGAGGCGTTCATCTCGGACGCACATGGCCGCGACCATGTGACGAAGATCGAACTGGCGCTCAATGGCGACAACAACTTTACCGCACTGCGCACCGAAACCTATGCGAATATGGGCGCCTACCTGTCGACCTTCGCGCCCTCGGTGCCGACATGGCTGCACGGCACGCTGATGGCGGGCAATTACAAGACGCCGCTGATCTACGTGAACGTGAAGGCGGTGTTCACCAACACCGTGCCGGTCGATGCCTATCGCGGCGCGGGCCGGCCCGAGGCGACCTATCAGCTTGAGCGCGTGATCGACAAGGCCGCGCGCGAACTGGGCGTCGATCCGATCGAACTGCGGCGGCAGAACTTCATCACCGAGTTTCCCTATGCCACGCCGGTGGCGGTGGAATACGACACCGGCGATTACCACGCCACGATGGACAAGCTGCTTGAGATGATGGACCGCGACGGGTTCGACGCGCGCGCCGCCGAGTCGCAGAAGCGCGGCAAGCTGCGCGGGCTGGGCGTCAACTGCTATATCGAGGCCTGCGGCATCGCGCCGTCGAACCTTGTGGGCCAGCTGGGCGCGCGGGCGGGGCTTTACGAAAGCGCCACGGTGCGGGTGAACGCCACCGGCTCGATCAGCGTGATGACGGGCAGCCACAGTCACGGGCAGGGGCATGAGACCGCCTTTCCGCAGGTGATCGCCGAGATGCTGGGCATCGACGAATCGATGGTCGAGATCGTGCATGGCGACACCGCCAAGACGCCGATGGGCATGGGCACCTATGGCTCGCGCTCGCTGGCGGTGGGGGGCTCGGCGATGGTGCGGGCGACCGAAAAGATCATCAACAAGGCCAAGAAGATCGCGGCGCACCTGCTGGAAGCTTCCGAGGCGGATATCGAGCTGAAGGACGGCGCCTTTACCGTGGCGGGCACCGACAAGTCGGTGGCCTGGGGCGACGTGACGCTGGCGGCCTACGTGCCGCATAACTACCCGCTGGACGAGATCGAGCCGGGGCTGGAGGAAACCGCCTTCTACGATCCGGCGAACTTTACCTACCCCGCCGGCGCCTATGCCTGCGAGGTCGAGGTCGACCCCGATACCGGCAAGGTGACGATCGAACGCTTTGCCGCGGCCGACGATTTCGGCAACGTCGTCAACCCGATGATCGTGACCGGCCAGGTCCATGGCGGGCTGGCGCAGGGCATCGGGCAGGCGCTGCTGGAGGGGGCGGCCTATGACGAGAACGGCCAGCTTCTGAACGGCTCCTACATGGATTACGCGATGCCGCGCGCCGATGACGTGCCGTTCTTCCAGGTGGATCACTCGTGCCAGACGCCCTGCACCCACAACCCGCTGGGCGTGAAGGGCTGCGGCGAGGCCGGGGCGATCGGATCGCCCCCGGCGGTGGTCAACGCCGTGGTGGACGCGCTGCAGCGCGCGGGCAGGGAGGTCACCCATATAGACATGCCCCTGTCGCCCGCACGCGTCTGGGCGGCGCTGAACGGTTAGGCCGGGAGCGAGGGGCCAGCCCCTCGCGCACCCCGGAGTATTTTTGGCAAGATGAAGGCGGGATGTCCCGCACTTGCAGAAAGGAACGACAGGAATGTACGCATTCGATTTCGAGAAACCCGGCAGCATTGCCGATGCGGTGGCGGCGCTGAAGGACGAGGACGCACAGGCGCTGGGCGGGGGGCAGACCCTGATCCCGACGCTGAAACAGCGGCTGGCGATGCCGTCGAAACTGGTCAGCCTGACCGGCATCGCCGAGATGCAGGGCATCAGCAAGGCCGGTGGCGAGATCGTCATCGGCGGGGCGACGCCCCATGCGGCGGTCGCGGACGGAGTTGCGGGGGATTATCCCGCGCTGGCGGAACTGGCGGCGCATATCGGCGACCCGGCGGTGCGCAACCGTGGCACCATCGGCGGCAGCCTGGCCAATAACGACCCGGCGGCGTGCTACCCGGCGGCGGCGCTGGGATCGGGGGCGACCATCGTGACCGACCGGCGCGAGATCGTGGCCGACGATTATTTCCAGGGCATGTTCACCACCGCGCTGGACGAGGGCGAGATCGTCACCGGGGTGCGGTTTCCCGTGCCGGAAAAGGCCTCCTATATGAAGTTCGAGCAGCCGGCCTCGCGTTTCGCGCTGGTGGGGGTGTTCGTGGCGAAATACGCCGACGGTGTCCGCGTGGCCGTGACCGGCGCATCGGAAGAGGGTGTGTTCCGCTGGTCCGAGGCCGAGGCGGCGCTGTCGTCGGATTTCTCTCCCGCCGCGCTGGACGGGCTGAGCGTGCCGGCAGATGGCATGATTTCCGACCTGCACGGCTCGGGCGCGTATCGTGCGCATCTGGTGGCTGTGATGGCAAAGCGCGCGGTCGCCGCCGCCGGCTGAGCCGTCCCGGGCAAGGGAAAAGGCCCCGGCCGGTGTGCCGGGGCCTTTTTCGTTCCGCGAACCCGCCTGTCAGGCCGGTTTGCGGGCGATGAAATCCAGCAGCGCCGACATGCCGGAATGGCCGCGCCCCTCCTGCACCTCGCGGTCGTAGGCGCGCAGCTCCAGCACCTCCCAGCCGGGGAAAAGCCCGCGCAGGATCGCGTCGGTATACATGTTTTCCGCGAAGGGCGGCCCGCCGGTGCCATAGTCGAGCTGTTTCGGCGTATAGCCGTGCAGCATGATCAGCCCGCCGGGCCTGACGCTGCGTTTCATGCCGTCGAACAGGCGGCGGCGGTCGTCGGGGCCGACGAACTGGATGAAGATGCCCGCGACAAGGTCGTAGGTCTCCGGCCAGTCATGGGCCAGCACATCCGCCTGCCGGAACTCCACCGTCACGCCGCGCGCCTCGGCCAGCCTGCGGGCCTTGGCGATGGCCGAGGGCGCGTATTCCAGCGCCGTCACCGCCATCCCGCATTGCGCCATGAAGACGGAATTGCGCCCCTCGCCATCGGCGACCGAAAGGGCGGTCTTGCCCGGCTCCAGCCATGCCCGGTGGTCGCGCAGGAACTGCGCGGGTTCGGTGCCGAACACGTAGTCGGGGGTGTTGAACCTGTCTTCCCACATGGCGTTGCCTTTCAAACGAAAACGCCCCGCCGGAGGGGGCGGGGCGGTTACCGGGCCAGCAAGGGGTTACTTGGTGACCGGGCCGATCATCATGATCATCTGGCGGCCTTCCATTTTCGGCATGTTCTCGACCTTGCCGATTTCCTTGACGTCCTCGGCCACGCGCTCCAGCAATTCGCGGCCCAGGTTCTGGTGCGCCATCTCGCGGCCGCGGAATCGCAGCGTGACCTTCACCTTGTCGCCGTTTTCAAGGAACTTCACCACGTTGCGCATCTTGACGTCATAGTCATGGGTGTCGGTGTTGGGGCGGAACTTCACCTCCTTCACCTCGATGACCTTCTGTTTCTTGCGCGCCTCGGATTCCCGCTTTTGCTGTTCGTACTTGAACTTGCCGTAATCCATGATCTTGCAAACGGGCGGGGTGGCGTTGGGCGAGATTTCGACCAGGTCGAGCCCGGCCTCTTCGGCCATTTCCATCGCTCGTGCGGGGCTGACAACGCCGACATTTTCGCCGTCCGCGCCGATCAGGCGGATTTCGGGGGCCCGGATCCGGTCGTTGACGCGGGGACCGGTGTCGCGGGTGGGCGGCGCGTTATGGGGTCTGCGGGCTATGGTGACGATCCTTTCGGTTGTTCATCAGGCATTTTTCGAAGCCGCAAGGTAGCTGTGGCCGTGGCTTACTGCAAGCGGCAATCGGCCGATATGAGCCGAATTCCCCGCGTTTCCCCCTTGCAGCTTTCGGTTGCTGCCGACATCTGTCACCCGTGTAACGAGCGGGGCGAGGGACCGCCCCGGTTAATTGGGAGAACGGATATGAAGAACGTGATCTGGATCGTGTTGATCGTCATCGTCGCGGTGGCAGGCTATTTCCTCTACACCGGCCAGACCGTTGAAGAGGCGGTCGATGCCGCGCGGGAAACCGCATCGGAGGCCGCCGAGGCCACGGGCGATGCGGCAAGCGATGCGGTGGAGGCCACGCAGGACGCCGCCGGGCAGGCCGCCGATGCGGTGGGCGACGCGGTGGAAAGCACCGGCGAGGCCGCGCAGGAGGCCATGGACACCGCCACCGGTGCGGCCGAAACGGCAGCGGACAGCGCGGCCGAGACCGCGGGCGATGCGGCCGATGCCGCCTCGGACACCGCGGGCGACGTTGCCGACACTGCACAAAGCGTCGCCGATGACGTCGCGCAGGCGGCCGAGGATACTGCCGGGGCCACGGTGGACACCGCCACCGGCGCGGCCGAAACGGGCGCCGAGGCCGCGGGCGATGCGGCCGAAGCGACGGGCGACGCGGTGGAAGGCGCCACCGACAGCATGGAGCAGGCCGGCGACAGTGCCGCCCAGACCGGGGCCGAGGCCGAAACCGCCACCGACATGCCCGCCGACGAGGCCGAAGAGCTGCTGACGGTCGACGGGTTCGACATGGAGCGGGTGGCCGAGATGATCGACAATTCCTCGATCAGCGAGGCGCAGAAGGGCCTGCTGAAAACCGGCCTGCGGACCGCGCAGGAAAACCCCGACGCGCTGCGGACGGTGCTGGAGCAGGTGCGCTCGGCGCTTGGCCTCTGAGCCACGGAACGACCGATGAAAAAAGGGCCGTCCGGGGTTTCCGGGCGGCCCTTTTTCGCGGGATGTGTGTGGATCAGTCCAGGAACGCCTTTTCCACGACGTAATGCGCGGGCTTGGAATTGGCGCCTTCCTCGAGCCCGTATTCTTCCAGCATGTCCTTGATTTCAAGGTTGAAGGCCAGGTTGCCGCAGACCATCGCCCGGTCGGTTTCGGGGCTGAGCGGCGCGACGCCCAGATCCTCGAACACCTCGCCCTTGCGCATCAGGTCGGTGATGCGGCCCATCTTGGCGCTCTCTTCGCGGGTGGTGGTGGGATAATAGCGCAGCTTGTCGGCAAAGCCCTCGCCGATCAGTTCCGCCAGCAGCTCGTCCTGGCGGATCGACTCGATCAGCTCCTTGCCGTATTGCAGCTCGCCCACCTCGCGGCAGGTATGGGTGATGATCACCTCTTCGTAATCGCTGTAGGTCTGCGGATCGCGCAGAAGCGAGGCGAAGGGCGCGATGCCGGTGCCGGTGGCGAAGAACCAGATGCGCCTGCCCGGCAGCAGGGCGTCATGCACCAGCGTGCCCACGGGTTTCGGGCGCAGGATGATCTGGTCGCCCGGCTTGATATGCTGCAGCTTCGAGGTCAGCGGCCCGTCCTGCACCTTGATCGAGTAGAACTCCAGCTCCTCGTCCCACGAGGGCGAGGCGATGGAATAGGCCCGCAGCAGCGGCTTGCCGTTGTCGCCCATCAGCCCGATCATCACGAACTCGCCCGACCGGAACCTCAGCGAGGCCGGCCGCGTGCAGCGGAAGGAAAACAGCCGGTCGGTCCAGTGCCGGACCTCGGTCACGGTCTGGGCGTCGGGCAGGGTGGGCGTCTTGGCGGCGGGTGCGGCGGCTTCGGTCACGTGTATCATCCCGTTTGGTGGCATTTCAGGCGGTGCTAAACCGGCATCCCGGACATAGCTTTGATTCATGTCAGATTAAACCCCCGGACCCCGCGGCACCGCAACCCGAAAAATGTTTGCGCACAAACAAAAATGCCGGCCGGCCCGCAGGATCCCTGAGTCTGCTTTCGGGCGGGAATATTTTTCACTTTTGGAGTGACGTCCAGCGAAAAATGGAATATTCGCTGTTCAGTGCGCAATTCGCGGAACATTTTTTCGTGTGGAGGGCTGAGATGGCCTTGAAGATCGACGCCCTGGACAAACGCATCCTCCGGGCGCTGCAGGACGATGCCGGGCAATCGCTCGACGAGATCGCAAAACAGGTGGGATCGTCGAAAACCCCGGTCTGGAACCGGATTCGCAAGATGCGCGAGGCCGGGGTGATGGGGCCGCAGACGGTGATCCTCGACCCCGAGAAGCTGGGATTCGACGCCTGTTTCTTCGTGCTGATCCGCACCTCGGAACACGATGCGCAATGGCAGGCCGAATTCCTGCGCGCGCTGCAAAGCCGCCCCGAGGTGATGGAGGCGCACCGCCTGGCCGGGGATATCGACTATATCCTCAAGGTGCGGGTGGCCAATGCGCGGGCCTATGACGCGTTTTACCAGGCGCTGATTTCCGAGGTGAAGGTGCATAACGTCACGGCGCTTTTGTCGATGGAGGAAATCAAATCCACCACCGCGTTGCCGATCTGAGCGCCGGGACCGTGGCGGGGGCCATCCGCTCTGGCCAAGGCAAGCCGCGCGGGGATAGATATGGGCCATGACACGCCGTTACCTGCCCGTGATCGCAGCACTTGCGCTGTTCCTGGCCGCGGTCGCCGCGCTGACCGGGGCGGTGTGGTCCTATGGCTATCGCCAGGCGCTGGACCCGCTGGCGCGGCGCGGCCGGGCCGACCTGACGCTGGCCGCTGACCGGCTGACCGGGCAGTTGCAGCTTTATCAGCAGATGGCGGTGCTGATGGCCGATCACCCCGGGCTCGACACGCCCGACCCGCGCGCGCTGCTGCTGGGGGCCGCGGACAAGACCGCCGCGCTGGATGTGCTGCTGGTGGATGCGTCCGGCCGGGTGCTCAGCGCGGCCAGCGGCGCCACGGCGGCGGACCTGTCCTCGCGCCCGTTCTTTCGCCGCGCCATGCAGGGCGCCCTGGGCGAGGAGCATGGCCTGGATGCACGGACGGGGCGGCGGGCCTATTACTTTGCCGCGCCGCGTTTCGGCGCACGGGGGCGGGTCGTGGGGGCGCTGGTCGTGGTGGCCAATATCGACCGGGTCGAGGCGGAATGGCGCGGCGCGCGCCCGGCGGTGTTCTTCACCGATCGCGCGGGGCAGGTGTTCATCACCAACCGCTCCGAGCTGCTGTTCTGGCGGCAGGGGGCGGCGGAGCTGCGCCCGCCCGGCGGCGCGGCGACCGAGTTCGCCAGCCGAACCATCGGGCCGCATGACATCTGGCTTGAAAACTGGTCGCCCTACGTGCCCGCCCGCGCGCTGCACCTGTCGCGCGACCTGCCGGTGATCGGCATGACCGCGCAGGCGCTGATCGACGTGGGCCCGGCGCGGCGGCTGGCCGGGTTGCAGGCGGCCTCGCTGGCCGCGATCCTGCTGGCCTTCGGCGCGATCCTGTTCTGGCTGGTCGGGCGGCGGCGGGTGCTGGCGCTGGCCAACCAGCGGCTGGAAAGCCGCGTCGCGGAACGCACCGTCGCGCTGAGCACCGCCAACGAACGCCTGCGCCGCGAGGTGGCCGAGCGCGTCGCCGCCGAGGCCGCGCTGAAAAAGGCGCAGGACGACCTGGTGCAGGCCGGCAAGCTGTCGGCGCTGGGACAGATGAGCGCGGGCATCAGCCACGAGCTGAACCAGCCGCTGATGGCGATCCAGCAATTCGCCGAGAACGGCGCGCTGTTCCTGCAACGCGGCAAACCGCAGGTCGCGGGCGAAAACCTGGGCCGGATCAGCGACCTTGCGGCGCGGATGGCGCGGATCATCCGCAACCTGCGCGCCTTTGCCCGCAACGAAAGCGAACCGATGGGGTGCGTCGATATCGTGGCGGTGATCGACAGCGCGCTCGACCTCAGCGCCGCCCGGCTGCGTCAGGACGGCATTGTCGTCGACTGGACGCGGCCGCCCGCGCCGGTGCTGGTGCGCGGCGGCGAGGTGCGGTTGGGGCAGGTGATCGTGAACCTGATAGGCAACGCCGCCGACGCGATGGCCGGAAGCGCCGACAGGCGGCTGGGCATATCGCTCGACCCCGGCAACCCGGTGCGCGTGCGCGTCGCCGACACCGGCCCCGGCATCGAGGCGCCCGACCGGATCTTCGATCCGTTCTACACCACCAAGGCGGTGGGCGGCGCGCAGGGCATGGGGCTGGGCCTGTCGATCTCTTACGGGCTGGTGCAGAGCTTCGGCGGCAATATCCGCGGCGCGAACGGGCCCGAGGGCGCGATCTTTACCGTCGAGCTTGACCCCTGGGCCGGGGAGCAGGCGGCATGATCCGGCGGGTCCTGGTGGTGGATGACGACGCCGCGGTGCGCGCGGCACTGGCACAGACGCTGGAACTGGCCGACCTGTCGCCGATCACCGCCGGGTCGTTCATCGAGGCCAAGGACCATATCAGCGCGGGCTTCGACGGGGTGATCCTGTCGGATATCCGCATGCCGGGGCGCGACGGGTTTCACCTGCTCGATCACAGCCGGTCGGTGGATGCCGAATTGCCGGTGATCCTGCTGACCGGCGAGGGCGACATCCCGATGGCGGTGCGGGCGATGGGGCAGGGGGCGTTCGGTTTCCTTGAAAAACCCTGCCCGCCGGGCGAGCTGGTGTCGGTGATCGAACGTGCGCTGACCACCCGCGCGCTGGTGCTGGAAAACCGCCGGCTCAAGGCGCAGCTCGAGGCGGGCGATGCCGCCGCGCGGCTGCTTTTCGGCAATTCCGCACAGGCCCACGCGCTGCGCGACCGGGTGCGAATCGTGGCGCAGGCCGGCGCCGAGGTGCTGGTCAGCGGCCCGCCGGGATCGGGCATTTCCAAGGTGGCCGAGGTGGTGCACCTGTGCTCGTCCCGCGCCAAGGGGCCGTTCGTGAAACGCGCGGCGGCGGCGCTCGACCCGGCGGGGTTCGACGCGGCCTGCGCCGAGGCGGCGGGCGGGTCGCTGTTCCTGGACGAGGTGGGCAACCTGCCCCCCGAGACACAGTTCCTGGCCCTCGACCGGATCGAGGCCGGGCTGCCCGCCTGCGTGATCGCCGGAACCAGCGCCGACCTGGCGGCGGCCGCGTCGCGGGGCGCGTTCATGGCCGACCTGTTCTATCGCCTCGACGTGATGCGGGTGCGCATACCGTCGCTGGCCGAGCGGCCCGAGGATATCCCGGTGCTGTTCCGCCATTATGTCGCGCAGGCCAGCGAACAGGCCGGCCTGACCCCGCCCGAGATCACCGCCGAGGTGATCGCGGGGCTGATGGCGCAGGACTGGCCGGGCAACGCCCGCGCGCTGATGAGCACGGCGATGCGCTTCGCGCTGGGGCTGGGCAGCGAGGACGAGGCGCGCGATACCGGGCTGGGGCTGGCCGAACAGATGGCGCAGGTGGAACGCTCGCTGCTGATCGAGGCGCTCAGGCGCGAGGGCGGGCGCGCCTCGGCCGCGGCGCTGCGGCTGAAACTGCCGCGCAAGACCTTTTACGACAAGTTGGCGCGCTACGGGCTGAAGCCCGAGGATTTCCGCTGACGCCCCCGACAGCCGCCGGGATGAGGGGCTCTGCCCCTCAAACTCCCCGGAGTATTGCGGGAACGATGAAACGGGGGGCTGCGCGCCCTTGTCTCTTTTCGCCATCGCGGGGATGGGGTAAGCGGACGTCATGGAACTGGTTGTGACCGATCTGGCCGTCGCGCGCGGCGGGGTGCCCGTGCTGGAAGGGGTAAGCTTTACCGTCGCGGGCGGCGAGGCGCTGGTGCTGCGCGGGCCGAACGGCATCGGCAAGACCACGCTGCTGCGCACGGTTGCGGGCCTGCAGCCGCCGCTGGCGGGCCGTGTCGGGCTGGACCGCGAGGCGATGGCCTATGCCGGGCATTCCGACGGGATCAAGGCGACGCTCAGCGTGCGCGAGAACCTGACATTCTGGGCCGACGTGTTCGCCACCGACCGGGTGCCCGCCGCGCTGGCGGCGTTCGAGCTGGAGGGGCTGGCCGACCGCCATGCCGGCAACCTGTCGGCGGGGCAGAAGCGGCGGCTTGGGCTGGCGCGCATGGTGGTGACGGGGCGGCCGGTCTGGGTGCTGGACGAACCCACCGTGTCGCTGGACGTGGACGCGGTGGCGATGTTCGCGGGCGCCGTGCGCGCGCATCTGGCCGGGGGCGGCATGGCCCTGCTGGCCACGCATATCGAGCTGGGGCTGGAAGAGGCGCGGGTGCTGAACCTGGCGCCGTTCCGCGCGCGCGCGCCGGAACCGGACGATTTCGACGGGGCGTTTTTGTGATTGCACTTCTGATCCGCGACATGAAGCTCGGCACGCGCGCCGGCGGGGGCTTTGGCCTGGGGCTGGCGTTCTTCCTGATCGTCGTGGTGCTGGTGCCCTTCGGCGTCGGCCCCGAGACCGGGCGGCTGGCGCTGATCGCGCCGGGCATCCTGTGGCTCGGGGCGCTGCTGGCCTGCCTGTTGTCGCTGGACCGTATCTTCGCGCTGGACTGGGAGGATGGCAGCCTCGATTTGCTGGCCACTTCGCCGCTGCCGATGGAGGCGGCGGTCAGCGTCAAGGCGCTGGCGCACTGGCTGACCACGGGGCTGCCGCTGGTGCTGGCCGCGCCGGTGCTGGGCGTGCTGCTGAGCCTGCCGGCGGCGGGCTATGCGCCGCTGATCCTGTCGCTGGCCCTGGGCACCCCGGCGCTGAGCGTGATCGGCACCTTCGGCGCGGCGCTGACCGTGGGGCTGAAACGCGGCGGGCTGCTGCTGAGCCTGCTGGTGCTGCCGCTGTACGTGCCCACGCTGATTTTCGGCGCCGAGATGGCGCGGCGCGGGGCCGAGGGCATGGGCAACACCACGCCGATGCTGATGCTGGCGGGGATCACCTGCGGCACCATCGCGCTTTTGCCTTTCGCCTCGGCTGCTGTACTGAGGGTGAATCTGCGGTGACGCAGATGTGACTTGCGCGGGCACCGCCCGGGTTTAGGAGAGGGATGATGGCGTCGATCTGGCAATACGCGAACCCCAGGAAGTTCATTGATACCACGGACAGGTTCCTGCCGTGGCTGTCGGCGCTTGCGCTGGTCAGCCTGGTGGTCGGGCTGGTCTGGGGCTTTTTCTTCACGCCCGAGGATTACCGGCAGGGCTCGACCGTCAAGATCATCTACCTGCACGTGCCCTCGGCGCTGATGGCGATCAATGCGTGGCTGATGATGCTGGTGGCCTCGCTGGTGTGGATCGTGCGGCGGCACCATGTCAGCGCGCTGGCGGCGCGGGCCGCGGCGCCGATCGGGGCGACGATGACGGTGATCGCGCTGGTGACCGGCGCGATCTGGGGCCAGCCGATGTGGGGCACATGGTGGGCCTGGGACCCGCGGCTGACCTCGTTCCTGATCCTGTTCCTGTTCTACCTCGGTTACATGGCGCTCTGGGCCGCGATCGAAAACGACGACACCGCCGCCGACCTGACCAGCGTGCTGTGCCTTGTCGGCTCGGTCTTTGCGCTGCTCAGCCGGTATGCCGTGAATTTCTGGAACCAGGGCCTGCACCAGGGCGCGTCGCTGAGCCTCGACAAGGAAGAGAACGTGGCCGACGTGTTCTATCACCCGCTGCTGGTGTCGATTGCCGGGTTCATCCTGCTGTTCGTCGCGCTGGTGTTCCTGCGCACGCAAACCGAAATCCGCGCGCGCCGGATGCGCGCCCTTCTGGCACGGGAGAGGCTGCAATGATGCCCGAACTTGGCAAATACGCCGGGGCGGTCCTGTCCTCCTATGGTATTTCGCTGGCGCTGCTGCTGCTGCTGGTCGCCGTTTCGGTGCGCCGCGCGCGCCGGATGCGGCGCGAGCTGGAAGAGGTGGAAAAGAGGATACGCCGAAATGGCTAGGATCAGGCCGATGATGGTGGCCCCGCCGCTTATCTTCGCCGCGCTGGCGGTGATGTTCTACGTCGGGATGAGCCGCGAAGACCCCAACCAGCTGCCCACCGCGCTGGCGGGAAAAGAGGCGCCCGCCGTGGCGGTGACGCCGCTTGGCGACAAGACCCCCTTTACCGATGCCGAGTTGCGCGCGGGCGAGGTGACGCTGGTGAACTACTGGGCCAGCTGGTGCGCGCCCTGCCGGGTGGAGCACCCGAACCTTGAAAAGCTGGCCGCGCAGGGGCTGACGATCTATGGCGTGAACTACAAGGACAAGCCGGAGAACGCGCTGAAATTCCTGGCCGAGCTGGGCGATCCCTATGCCGCGACCGGCGCCGATGCCGAGGGGCGGATGGCGCTGAACTGGGGCGTCTACGGCGTGCCGGAAACCTATGTGATCGACGGCAACGGCGTGATCGTCGCGCGCCATGCCGGCCCGGTCACGCAGCGGGTGATCGACGAGATGCTGATGCCCGCAATCGAACGCGCGCGCGGGAACTGAGGTCGCGCGCCGGGCCGTTTGCATGTCCGGGGCGCGGGGCCTGTTCCGAATCTTGCCATGACATCTGAACGACGCGCCTGCCCGGAACAGCCGCGCAGCGGCCCGGGCATCGCACGGCCGCCCCCCGGCCGGGCGATGCCCTCTGTTGCGATCCCGTCAAGCCGCGGAAAAGTCTCGCCAAACCGGCATCCGGCATATCCGGCCTCTCAAGCCACGCGGTTCCGCCCAAGCCATGCACCGTAAAATGCAAAGGGCGCCCCGAGGGGCGCCCTTTCCGGTGTCTGCGGATCGCGGGATCAGGCCGATTTGGCCAGGTTGCGCAGCACGAAATGCAGTACGCCGCCGTTTTCCACGTATTCCTTTTCCACCGCCGTATCGATCCGGCATTTCAGCGTGATCGTCTTGACCGTGCCGTCGCCATAGGTGATCTCGCAGGGCAGTTCGGCCAGCGGGGTCACGCTTTCCAGCCCCTTGATGGTAACCGTCTCGTCACCCTTCAGGCCCAGCGACCTGCGGGTGTCGCCGCCGGTGAACTCGAACGGGATGACGCCCATGCCCACCAGGTTCGAGCGGTGGATACGCTCGAAATTTTCGGCGATCACGGCCTTGACGCCCAGCAGCGCGGTGCCCTTGGCCGCCCAGTCGCGGCTGGAACCGGCGCCGTATTGCTCACCGGCGAAGATGACCAGCGGGGTGCCCTGATCCTGATAGGCCATGGCGGCCTCGTAGATCGAGGTCTGCTGGCCGTCCGGCCCGAGCGTATAGCCGCCCTCGACATCGTCCAGCATCTCGTTGCGGATGCGGATATTGGCGAAGGTGCCGCGCATCATCACCTCGTGGTTGCCGCGACGCGACCCGTAAGAGTTGAACTCGCGCACCGGCACCTGGTGATCCAGCAGGTAGCGGCCTGCGGGCGTGCTGTCCTTGAACGAACCCGCGGGCGAGATGTGGTCGGTGGTGACCATGTCGCCGAGGACCGCCAGGACCTTGGCGCCCTCGATATCCGAGATGGTGCCGGCCTCTTTCGACATGCCCTGGAAATAGGGCGGGTTCTGCACGTAGGTCGAGCTTGCGGGCCAGTCATAGGTCTCGGAATCCGAGGTTTCGACCGACTGCCACTTTTCGTCGCCCTTGAAGACATCGGCGTATTTTTCAAGGAATGCCTCGCGCGTGACGGTCTTTTCGACCAGGTCGGCGATTTCCTTCTGGGTCGGCCAGATATCCTTGAGGTAGACGGGGTTGCCGTCCCGGTCGGTGCCCAGCGGCTGCGTGGCGATATCGACATTCATGTCGCCGACCAGCGCATAGGCCACCACCAGCGGCGGCGAGGCGAGGTAGTTGGCGCGCACGTCCGGGGAAATGCGGCCCTCGAAGTTGCGGTTGCCCGACAGCACCGAGGTGGCGATCAGGTCATTCTCGCTGATACATTTCGAGATTTCCTCGGCCAGCGGGCCCGAGTTGCCGATACAGGTGGTGCAGCCGTAACCCACCAGGTTGAAGCCCACCGCATCGAGATCGTCCTGCAGCCCGGCCGCTTCGAGATAGGCCGAAACCACCTGCGAGCCCGGCGCCAGCGAGGTTTTCACCCAGGGTTTGCGGGTCAGCCCCTTTTCGCGGGCCTTGCGCGCCACCAGGCCCGCGCCGATCATCACATAGGGGTTCGACGTGTTGGTGCAGGAGGTGATCGAGGCGATCACGATCGAGCCGTCATGCATCTGGTATTTATGCTCGTCGGTGGTGACGAAGCCGCGCTTATGGTGGCCCTCGTCGCCGGGGATCTCTACCGGCTCCGGCGCGCCGCCTTCGCCTTCCCAGCGGTTCTCGGCCTGCGGGCTGACATCCGAGCCCGAACGGATGCCCTTGACATACTCGCCGAAGGCGCGGGCCGCCTTGTCGAGCGCGATGTAATCCTGCGGGCGTTTCGGCCCCGAGATCGCGGGCACGATGGTGCCCATGTCCAGCTCCAGCGTGTCGGTATAGACCGGGTCGTAATCCGCGCTGCGCCAGAAACCGTTTTCCTTGGCATACGCTTCGACAAGCTGCACGCGCGCCTCGTCGCGCCCGGTCTGGCGCAGGTAGCGCAGGGTTTCGGCGTCGATGGGGAAAAAGCCGCAGGTGGCGCCGTATTCGGGGGCCATGTTGGCGATGGTCGCGCGGTCGGCCAGCGGCAGGTGATCCAGCCCGGGGCCGTAGAATTCGACGAACTTGCCGACGACGCCCTTGGCGCGCAGCATTTCCACGACCTTGAGCACGAGGTCGGTGCCGGTGGTGCCTTCGACCATGGCGCCGGTCAGCTTGAAGCCGACGACCTCGGGGATCAGCATCGAGATCGGCTGGCCCAGCATCGCGGCCTCGGCCTCGATCCCGCCCACGCCCCAGCCAAGGACGGCGGCGCCGTTGACCATGGTGGTGTGGCTGTCGGTGCCCACCAGCGTGTCCGGGTAGGCCACGGTTTCGCCGTTCTGGTCCTCGTCGGTCCAGACGGTTTGCGCGAGGTATTCCAGGTTCACCTGGTGACAGATGCCGGTGCCCGGCGGCACCACGCGGAAATTGTTGAACGCGCCCTGGCCCCATTTCAGGAACTGGTAGCGTTCCATGTTGCGTTCGTATTCGCGGTCCACGTTCATCTGGAACGCGCGCGGATTGCCGAACTCGTCGATCATGACCGAGTGGTCGATCACCAGGTCGACCGGGTTCAGCGGGTTGATCTTCTGCGCGTCGCCGCCAAGGGCCTTGATCCCGTCACGCATCGCGGCCAGGTCGACGACTGCCGGAACGCCGGTGAAATCCTGCATCAGCACACGCGCCGGGCGATAGGCGATCTCGCGCGGGTTCTTGCCGCCCTGCGTGGCCCATTCGGCGAATGCCTTGATATCGTCGGTCGTGACGGTCTTGCCGTCCTCGAACCGCAGCATGTTTTCCAGCACCACCTTCAGCGCGGCGGGCAGTTTGGAAAAATCGCCCAGGCCCGCGGCCTCGGCGGCGGGGATCGAGTAATAGGCGACGCTCTGGCCGCCCGCGCTCAGCGTCTTGCGGGTCTTGGCTGTATCCTGTCCGACTGTGATGGGCATCTGTGTCTCCGTCCTTTCGGCGATTACTTGGCTGGCACGCTTCTGCCGCATCCCTCGCATCCGTTCAAGGGGGGTGTGCGGAAAATGTATACCATTGCACACAATTTTTCCAGCGCCGCGGTCACCGCGCTCTCGCAAAGGCTTGATTGGTTATTTCAGGCGCGCTTGCCTAATGTCCGAACCGACAGGCAGACACAAGGATCGAACATGCGACAACTGAAGCTCTGGATCATGGCCACGATGCTGGCATGGGGGGCCGCGGCCCATGCGCAATCGCAGCCCGTCGTGGTCGAGCTTTTCACCTCGCAGGGGTGTTCGTCCTGCCCGCCGGCCGACAGGTTCCTGCACGAGCTGGCCGCGCGCGACGACGTGATCGCGCTGGCGCTGCACGTGGATTACTGGGATTACATCGGCTGGAAGGACAAGTTCGCCAGCCCGCGCAACACCGCGCGGCAAAAGGCCTATGCCGTGGCGGCGGGGCGGCGCAGCGTCTACACCCCGCAGATGATCATCGACGGCGGCGACCACGTCGTCGGCAATCACCCGATGGACGTGGCCGAGCTGGTGCGCGCCCATGCCGAGCGGGCGCGGGCGGTGACGCTGAACGTCACCCGGCTGGATGCCGACCGGCTGCGGATCGAGGTTACGCCCAAAGACCGGACCGGTGCGCCGATGGTGATTCACCTCGTGCGCTACCGCCCCGAGGAAACCGTCGATATCAAGAAGGGCGAGAATGCCGGCAAGCGGCTGAGCTATGCCAATATCGTGAGCGAATGGACCGTGCTGGCCGAATGGGACGGCCGCGCCCCCCTGCGGATCGAGGCCGAGGCGCCGGGCAAGCAGCCCGCGGCGGTGCTGGTCCAGCGAAAGGGGCCGGGCCTGATCGAGGCGGCGGCGCTGCTGCGCTAGGCGTCGCGCGCCCTACACGTCCTCGCTGCCGGCCTTTTTCCAGCGGCGGTGAATCCAGAACCACTGGCCCATATGGGCGCGCACCAGCTTTTCCAGCTCGTCATTGACGGCGCGGGTCATGGTTTCGGGGTCGGTATGCGGGATCGGCGCCTCAAGCCGCACCACGAAATCCAGCCCGTTCGCCTGCCGGATCGAAAAGGTGGGAATCAGCAGCGCGTCGTATTTCAGCGCCAGCTCGGCCGTGACAAGCGAGGTGCGCGCCGGCTGCCCGAAAAACGGCAGGGCGGGCGCCCCCCCGACATAGAGATCGGTCAGCACGCCCAGAACGCCGCCGCCGCGCAGGTGCTTGACCAGCTGCATCATCCCGCGCCGACCCTGTTCGAACATCGGCGTGCCGATCGCGCTGATCGAGCGGACGTAATGGGCGTTGAAATACGGGTTGCGCATCCGGCGATAGAGCGAGCCGATATTGTGCCCGCGCGCGATCAGCGCCGCGCGCGCGGTGTCGTAATTGCCGAAATGCGCGGTCACCAGGATCACCGGGCGGCCCTGGGCGCGGGCCTCTTCCAGCGCGGCAAGGCCCGGGCCTTCGATCGGGCAATCCTTGACCCGGTTCACGAAATCGGGGCCCGAATAAATCTCGATCAGGGTGCGTCCGGCATTGTCGGGCACCGCGCGGACCAGCCGCTCGACCTCGTTCGGGGTCAGGTCGGGCATCACGTGGGCCAGGTTGCGGCGCACGCGCCCGCGCCAGCCCGCGACCGGCGCGATCACGCGCGAGGCCAGCCAGCCCATCAGCGGCACCCGCCAGCGATAGGGCAGGCTGAGCGCCAGCCCGAAAAAGCTCCGCACCGCGAGGTTGGTCGCAAAATATCGCAGCCGTGTGGGCAGGGGCAGGTCGGGGGCACTCATTTCTGTCTGGCAGCCTTGCCGAAGGTTTCGCGGTGCCAGACATAAAGCCCGGCCCCCACGATCACAAGCGCGCCGAGGATGGTCCAGAGGTCGGGGAACTCGTCGAAGAACAGCATCCCCCAGATCGTCGCGAAGATCAGCCCGGCATAGGCAAAGGGCGCCAGCATGCTGGCCTCGCCCAGCCCCAGCGCCTTGATCAGGCACAGCTGCGACAGCGTGCCGAACACCGCGATCATGCCCATCAGCATCCAGCCGACCGGCCCCGGGTCCTGCCAGTAGAACGGCACCGCGACGGTAAAGATCACCGCCCCGAACAGCGCGGTATAAAGCAGCGATGTCCACGGGTTCTCGTTGCGGCCGACAAAGCGCGTGGCGATGTTGTAGGCCGAATAGCTGAGTGCCGCGACAAGCGGCAGGATCGCGTAGGGCGAGAACACCGCGCTGCCGGGCCGGATGATGATCAGCGCCCCCACCAGCGAGGCCGCGATGCCAAGGGCACGCCGCAACCCGATCTTTTCATTCAGGAAAATTGCCGCGCCCAGGGTGATCAGGACCGGGTTGATATCCATGATCGCGGTCGCCTCGGCCAGCCCGATATTGGCCACGCCGAAGAAAAAGAACGTGGTGCCGAACATCAGGAAGATCGAGCGCGCCAGTTGCAGCCACGGGTATTGCGTGCGCGCGATGGTGTTCAGGCGCGGCGCGACAAGGATCAGCACCATCGTGGCCTGCCCGGCATAGCGCGCCCAGATCGCCGGCACCGGGCCGGTGTGGCGGGCCAGTTCCTTGGCGGTGGCGTCCATTGCCGAGAAAAAGAAGATGGCGGTGATCATCAGGGCGATGGCCTGCCCGGTCTGGCCGAGGCGGATCATCGCGGCACCGTTTCGGTTATCGCGGTCATGGCCCATGCTTTAAGCGCCGCCGCGCGGGCTGTCCAGCGGGGGCGGGTCATCCCGCGTCGTCGGGCTCCTCGCGGGTCTGCAGCGCGATCTCGCCCGCGCTTTCCAGCGTGCGGATCGCCGCGATCAGCGCGTTCTGCGCCTCTTCCCCGGGTTTTTCCCTGACCGGGCCGAGTTCGGCCATCTCCTCGCGCAGCCCCTCGGCCATGCGTTTCGAGATGTTGGACAGCACGAATTCCGCCGCGTCCCGCGCATCGGCGCCGGCATCGGCGGAAAACCGCAGGGCGGTGACGATGGTGGGCTGATCGACCTCGCGCAGGATGCGGGGAATATCGGGCGGCGCGATGCGGGCGGGGATGTCGGCGAAGACGAAGATGGACTTGCGCACCCGGTCGGCGAAGGCGCTGTCCTCCTCCTCCAGCCCCTGCAGGAGCGCGTCGCGCGTGGCCGAGGGCGACAGGTTCAGGATCGCGCCCACCCGCCGGTCGGGCGCGTCGGCAAAGGCCCGTTCTGGCACGTCGTCCAGCTGCGTGGCCAGCGACAACCCGATGCGATAGACCGCGTCGGGCGTGATCGTGCCGGTCTGCGACACCGCATAGGTCAGGTGCCGGGCACGTTCGCCGGGCAGGGCGCCCAGCAGGTCCGCCGCGCGGGGCGTGTCGAGCTTGGACAGCACCACCGCCGCGATTTCCGTCGATTCGCGGTCGACGATGTCCAGCAGGGCGGGCAGGTCCAGCGCGCGCAGCCGGTCCCACGGATCGCCCAGTTGGCGCACCCCGGCCTCGCGCCGCAGGCGGGCGGCGGTCCGTGCGCTGATCCTGCCGTCAAGCTCGCTCAGCGCGCCGGTCAGGCCGCGCGGAAAGCTCAGTCCGATCTGTTCCAGCTCCTGCGCGAATTCGCCGATCACCTGCGCCAGCGTGGCGCGGTCGACCAGCCGCATCCGGCCGATCTGCTGGGTCAGCGCGGCCTGCAGATCCTCGGGCAGGTCGGAAAGGGACAGCGGTGCGCCTTCGTTCAGAAGGAAACGCACCACGATGGCCGCCTTCTGGCGGCGGGTCAGGCGCGGCGCCTGCGGTTCCGGGGCGCGCGCCGCCTGTGCGATGGGCGTCAGCTGGGTCATGCCTGTCCTTAACTGGCTGCTGGGGCCAGTTAACCGCTCAGGCGTAAAGAAACCCTTTCGCGCCGTGGATCAGCTGTTGATCTGGGCGACGCAGGCCTGGCTGTCGGCATCCCAGACGGTGCCTTCGGCGCAGGACATGGCCTGATGGGTCTTGCCCGCGCACGTGGCCGAGGCCAGTGCCGGCACCGTGATCAGGGCCAGCGCGGCAAGTGTGGTCTTGATCTTCATCGGTTCTCTCCTGTTGGCATTTGCAACGGGGAAGAGAGTAGCACGGCTTGACCCAAGGTCAAAACGCCGAGTGGCGGGCGGGCACGGGTGGTGTGGGGGATGCCCGGTAAATCGGCATGTGTCGAAGTTGCGACCAATGTCCTGACCGGGGCCGTTTTTGAGGGCAGGGTGACAGAGGGCAGCGCACGGCCGCGGTCGGGCGACCTGACGGTTGTGGCTGGCATTTTATGGTGCAGCCACTTCCTACCTCAGATCGTGGCATTGGCGGCAGCCAATCGCCCGGCCGGGGGGCGGCCGTGCGATGCCCGGGCCGCTTCGCGGCTGTTCCGGGCAGGGTACGACGTTCAAACGACCGCCGCACCACCCCCGACACCCCGTCGGGCGCGCGTCACCGGTCGCTCAGCACTCGCCGAAGACGCGGGTAAAGATCGTGTCCACATGCTTGGTGTGATAGCCGAGGTCGAATTTCTCCTCGATCGCGGCGGGGCTCAGCGCGGCGGTCACCTCGGCATCGCCCAGAAGCTCGGTCTTGAAATCCTTGCCTTCCTCCCAGACCTTCATCGCGTTGCGCTGGACCAGGCGATAGGCATCCTCGCGGCTCACACCGGCCTGCGTCAGTGCCAGCAGAACCCGCTGGCTCATCACCAGGCCGCGGAACTTGTTCATGTTGGCCAGCATGTTGTCGGGATAGATCACCAGCTTGTCCACCACCTGCGTCAGCCGGTTCAGCGCGAAATCCAGCGTCACGGTGGTGTCGGGGCCGATGCCGCGCTCGACCGAGGAATGCGAGATGTCGCGCTCGTGCCAGAGCGCCACGTTCTCCATCGCCGGGATCACCGACATGCGCACCAGCCGGGCCAGCCCGGTCAGGTTCTCGGTCAGCACCGGGTTGCGCTTGTGCGGCATCGCCGAGGAGCCCTTTTGCCCCTTCGAAAAGAATTCTTCGGCCTCCAGCACCTCGGTGCGCTGCATGTGGCGGATCTCGATGGCGACATTCTCGATGCTGCTGGCGATCACCCCCAGCGTGGCAAAGAACATCGCGTGGCGGTCGCGCGGGATCACCTGTGTGCTGATCGGTTCGGGCTTGAGCCCCATCATCGAACAGACATGCGCCTCGACCTGGGGGTCGATATTGGCGAATGTGCCCACCGCGCCCGAAATCGCGCCGGTGGCGATTTCTTCGCGCGCCAGCTGCAGGCGCAGGCGGTTGCGGTCCATCTCGGCGTAGAAGCGGGCAAAGGTCAGGCCCATCGTGGTGGGTTCGGCGTGGATGCCGTGGCTGCGCCCGATCCGCACGGTCATCTTGTGCTCGAACGCGCGGCGCTTCAGCGCGTCCAGCAGGTTGTCCATGTCCGACAGCAGGATGTCGGCGGCGCGGGTAAGCTGGATGTTGAAGGTGGTGTCCAGCACGTCGGAGCTGGTCATGCCCTGGTGGACGAAACGCGCCTCGTCGCTGCCCACATGCTCGGCCAGATGCGTCAGGAACGCGATCACGTCATGCCGGGTCACCGCCTCGATCTCGTCGATGCGGGCCACGTCGAATTCCACGTCCTTCGCCTTCCACACCGCTTCGGCGTTTTCCTTGGGGATCACGCCCAGCTCGGCCATCGCGTCGCAGGCATGGGCCTCGATCTCGTACCAGATGCGGAACTTGGTGGCAGGTTCCCAGATGGCGGTCATGTCGGGGCGGGAATAGCGGGGGATCATGGCGGCAGCCTTTTTCGTTGCTCGTTGCGTGCGCCCGCCTCATACCGTTCGTGCCCGGCAGGGGCAAGGCGGCAGGGCGCGTGCCCGCGGATTGACGCGGGGCCGGGCGGTCAGGCCAGGCCGGTTTCGATCCGCGCGCCGCGTTCCAGCGTGCGGTGGACCGGGCAGCGGTCGGCGATCTCCAGCAGGCGGGCGCGCTGGTCGTCGTCCAGGTCGCCCTCGATCGTGATCCGGCGGGTAAAGAGGTCGATCTTGTCGTTGCCCTGCGCGCCGGCATCCTGCGCATGCACCTTGTCGTGGCTGACATCGACCGAGACATGCGCCAGCGGCCAGCCCTTGCGCCGCGCATACATGCGGATCGTCATCGAGGTGCAGGCCCCCAGCCCCGCCGCCAGGAACCCGTAGGGCGACATGCCGCGATTGGTGCCGCCATAGGCGACAGGCTCGTCCGCAACCGCGTGGTGATGGGGCCCGTCCTGAACGTCCTGCAGGAACCCGGCGGGATCGGCCTCGGACACGCGCACGATGCCCTCGGGCGCACCGGGCGGCGGGGCGGGTGGGGTCAGCTTCAGATACCGCCCGGCCCATGCCGCGATGACCTCGGCGGCGTATTCCGCATCGGCGGGTTTCGAGATCAGGTGGTCCGCATCGTCCAGCGTGACGAAGCTCTTGGGATGTTTCTTGGCCCGGAAAATCCGGGTGGCGTTGCCGATGCCCACCACCGCGTCGCGCGGTGCGTGCATCACCAGCAGCGCGGCCCGCATCTGTCCAAGCGACTCGTCCAGCCTTGCGCCGTCGATATCGTTTATGAAGGCCTCGCCGATCGAGAAACGGCGCCCGCCCAGGTCCACCTCGGCCCGTCCCTGCGCGCGGATGTCGGGCAGGGCATCGTCGAAATGGCGCAGCACGTGGCCGGGCGAATGCGGCGCGCCGATGGTGGCGACCGCGCGCGCGCCGGCGATGCGGGGCGCCGCCCGGATCACCGCCGCGCCGCCCAGGCTGTGCCCGATCAGAAGCGCCGGCGCCATGCCGCGCCGGGACAGGTAGTCCGCCGCCTTTTCGATATCCTCCACGTTGGAGCTGAACGAGGTGTTGGAAAACTCTCCGCCGCTGTGGCCGAGCCCGGTGAAATCGAACCGCAGCACCGCGATCCCCATCGCCGCCAGCCGCGAGCTGATCCGGCGGGCGGCGGGGATATCCTTGCCACAGGTAAAGCAATGGGCAAACACCGCCGTTGCCAGGTGCGGCCCGTCCGGCAGGTCGAGCCGGGCGGCCAGGTTGTGACCGTCATGGCCGGGAAAGCTGATCCGTTCGCTGGGCATGGGCATCCTTTCGCTGGCAGTCGGAAAAAGGGTGCGGGTTGCGCCGCCGGGGTGCAACCCCTTCGGCGCCCGCGTCACGGGATGGTGAGGGGCGGGCGCCGCCCTCAGCCGCCCATCAGCGCGGTGTCGAACGGGTATGCCGTCAGGTTCTCGAAACCGTCCTCGGTGATCAGCACCTGGTCTTCCAGCTTGATCGAGAAATCGCCGCCGACCTCGCCCACCAGCGCCTCGACGCACAGCACCATGCCCGGCTCCAGCGCGTAATCGAAACTGCCCGGCACCGCGTGGTCGGGATAGGCGACCAGCGGCCACTCGTCGCACAGGCCGACGCCATGCATCAGGCAGCCGTATTTCTGCGCCTGGTATTTCTCGTGCAGCACATGGGTATTGGCCGAAAGCTCGGGGATGGTGACGCCGGGTTTCAGCATCTCCATGTTGGTCATGATATGGTCGTGCGCGTGCTGCATCGCCGCGATCATGTCGGGGCGCGGCGGGCGGTCGCCGATCCACCATGTCCGGCTGATATCGGTGCAGATGCCGTAGCTGCCCACAAGGTCGGTGTCGAAGGCCACGATCTCGTTCATCTGCACGATGCGCGGGCCGCATTCCTGGAACCACGGATTCGTGCGCGGCCCCGATGTCAGCAGGCGGGTTTCGATCCATTCGCCGCCCCGGCGGATGTTTTCGGCGTGCAGCACGGCCCAGATATCATCCTCGCTGACGGTGCCGGTGGGCACGTTTTCGCGCGCGAATTTTTCCATCTCGGCGCAGGCGGCCTCGCATGCGTGGATCGAACAGCGCATCGCCCTGATCTCGTCGGGCCCCTTGACCGAGCGGGCCTTTTCGGTGACCTCCTCGCCCTCCATCACCGCGAATCCCTGCGCCTCGAGCGCGCGCAGCCCGTGCAGCATGACCTTGTCCACCGCCAGCCGCATGTTGCCCGGCGCGTGGTCGGCCAGCAAGTGCCGCACTTCGTTGGAAAACACGTCCGCCGCCACGTCCACCTTGTCGCCCCGGTCGAAATAGAACAGGTCCGCGCCGGACCGCGCCTCGCGCACCAGCGGGTTGAATTCGCTCAGGAAAGGCGAATTCTTGTAGTCCCAGATCACCATGTAGCCATCGGCGCACAGCAGCACCGCGCGAAACGGGTTGTGGGTGTTCCAAAGCTGCATGTTGGTCGAGTCGGTGGCGTAGCGGATGTTCAGCGGGTCGAACATCAAAAGCCCCGCATAGTCGCGCTCGGCCACGTGCCGCGTCAGCCGGTCCCAGCGATAGCGGCGCATCGCCTGAAGGTCGGGCAGCTCCAGCCCCGCCGCCGCCCATTCGCCAAAGGCCAGCCGCGTCGGGCCGATCTCCACCCGGTCGGCATCGTTGGGGGTGTTGTCGCCCAGCCGCGCGCCGCGGGTCGGGTCGATCTTGCGGGTGTCGCTGTAATGCAGGGTCATCGCCGGTCCTCCGCCCTTGGGGCAGGGTGGCGCCGGTCGCGGGCCCGCGTCTTATCCCTTTGCGACCTGTCCGCAGGTCGCTTTCGGGCCTGTCGCGGAACTGTTGCGGAACCTTCACGCGGCTGTCGCGCAGGGTTCACCGGCCTGTTGCCTGCGCTTGGGATCGCTTCGTCATTCGAATCCAACTGGAGAGTCCTGATGACGAGCAAACCGCTTCTGGCCCTGTGCCTTGCTTCCACCGCCCTTGCCGGGGCCGCCCTGGCCGAGGGCATCGGCTATGGTCCGCGCCCGGCCTACCTGATCGACCGCATGGAAGACGGGCCGTTGAAAACCAAACTGGCCTCGTGCCTGGGCCAGACCCCCAGCCGCAGCATGTTCTCGATCGGCCACCGTGGCGCGCCGCTGATGTTCCCCGAACATACCGCGGAATCGAACCGCGCCGCCGCGCGCATGGGGGCGGGCATCCTGGAATGCGACGTGACCTTTACCAAGGATCACGAACTGGTCTGCCGTCACGCGCAGAACGACCTGCACACCACCACCGACATTCTGGGCAGCGATCTGGCCGACACCTGCGTTGCGCCCTTCGCCCCCGCCAATGGCGACACACCCGCCACCGCCGAATGCCGGACCTCGGAAATCACGCTGGCCGAATTCCGCGGCCTGACCGGCAAGATGGATGCCGCCGACAAGGCCGCGACCACGCCCGAGGGCTATATGAACGGCACCGCCAACTGGCGCACCGACCTCTATTCCGTGCAGGGCGGCACGCTGATGACCCACGCCGAATCCATCGCGCTGTTCAGGTCGCTGGGCGCGAAATTCACCCCCGAACTGAAAAGCCCCTCGGTCGAGATGCCGCATGACGGCTTCACGCAGCAGGATTACGCGCAAAAGCTGATCGACGAATACAAGGCAGCCGGCATTCCCGCCTCGGACGTGTGGCCGCAGTCGTTCAACCTCGACGACGTGCTTTACTGGATCGAGGCCGAGCCCGAGTTCGGCAAGCAGGCGGTCTTTCTGGTCGAATGGCATGACGGGTTCGACGAACAGAACCCCGAGACCTGGCAGCAGGATTTCGCCGCGCTCAAGGAACAGGGCGTGAATTACCTTGCGCCCTCGCTCAACATGCTGGTGACGCCGAAGGACGGCGATTATGCCGCCTCGGACTACGCCAGGGCCGCGCGCGAGGCCGGGCTGACGCTGATCGCCTGGACGCTGGAACGCTCGGGCCCGCTCGGGTCGGGTGGCGGCTGGTATTTCCAGTCGGTTGCCGAGGTCACCGACACTGACGGCGATTACTTCAACGTCCTGCGCGCCCTGCACGAAGATGCCGGCGTGGCCGGCGTGTTCAGCGACTGGCCCGCGACCGTGACCTATTACGCCAACTGCATGGGGATCGACTGATCCCGCAGGTGGGGGGCGCGCGCCGCGCGTCCCCTGCCGTTTCGCACCGGGGCGGCTTTTCCTTTGCCCGGTCCGGCGCTAAGCAGGGGCATGATCCTGCAAACGCACCTTCCTTACGATATGTCGCCGAAACCCCTGCCGGGGATTGCGCCGCTCGATCCCGATGACTGGCTCATGGTCGACGACGCCTTTGCCGCGCAGATGGCCGAACGCGCCCGGCTGCTGTCCGAGCGCCGCGACGAGGTTCTGGCGCTGGACGACAGCGCGCGGCCCGCAGCCGGTGAGCTGCTGGACGAGGTGCTGGCGGCGCTGGACAGGCGCGCCGACTACGGCATCAGCGAAAACGGCGTGCGCCGCCCCGACGGGGTAACGGTGCCGCTGGACCGCACCGATCCGCTGGGCACGCTGGGCCACCTGGTGCAGCAGGATTTCTGCATCCTCGAAAAGCGCGGCGGCGAAGACGAACACGTAATGACCGGCGCGGTGCTGTGCTTTCCGGCAAGCTGGACCCTGTCCGAGAAATTCATGCGCCCGCTGATCGGCATCCACGTGCCGGTCGCGGTCTATGACGACAACATCGCCCGCCGGGTGCAGCGCCTGTTCGACGGTATCCGCCCGGGCCGGCCGCTGTGGCGGTTCAACGCGCTGAACTATGCCGACCCGGCCCTGCACCAGCCGCGCAGCGAAACCGACCGGCGCCCCGAACGCCACGGGCAGGACGCGCCCTACCTGCGCAGCGAACGCCAGAGCCTGTGGCGCCTGCCGGACACCGGGGCGGTTGTGTTCGGCATCCACACCTTCGTCCTGGCGCGGTGACAGGCGCCAGATGGGTCTGCATTTCGTGTCAGGGGGGTGCCTTTGCCCTGAAGGTCGGCGCCAAAGCGGCATGTCACTGCGCCGGGCGCAAGCATCGGCAGCGCGGGACTTTCTGCCATTCGGGCGGTTCGCAACAGAAGGGCATCGCACGGCCGCGGTCGGGCGATCCGACCTCTGTTCGTGGCAGTTTATCGTGCAGCCCCCTCCTGCCTCAGATCATGGCACTGGCGGCAGCCAATCGCCCGGCCGGGGGGCGGCCGTGCGATGCCCGGGCCGCTTGCGCGGCTGTTCCGGGCAAGGTGCGGGGGTCAACCGCCACAGCGGGCGGGCACGACGGTGGGCTGACGCCCCGCCACCGGCCATCCGCCGGTAACGGGGCGCAGGGGTCATGCGGCGCGCAGCACCACATGCGGTTGCCCGTCCGAGGTGCGCTCCGCCGTTATACCCTGCCCGTTGACGGTGCAGCGGATCTGCCTGCGGAAGGCGCTGAACAGCGCCGAGGCGGCAACATCCACCGCCTCGTCGAAGACCAGCACCAGACGCCAATAGCCGCCCGTGGCCGCCTCGACCGCCTTGATGCGGCCGGTAAAGCCATGGCCGAGGTACTGCCCGGTCACGCGCTGGCCCACCTGCCAGCGCGGCGTTGCCACCTCGTCCGGCGCCGCGGCGCTGAGCGTGTTCCAGTTGCGATAGCCCCATTGCCGGGCGATCGCCTCAAGCGCCGCCGAATGGCTGAGCGCCGTGCCGCCATCGGCCATGGTGGCGCGCAAACGCCTGGCCTGATCCTTGAGAGCCGCGCGCGGCGGCAGCATGTCATGGGTCATTTTCCCATCTCCCACGGGTCCGGTGACGGTGAACGGGGTTCGCGTTGCCGTCCTGTCGCGACCCCTGGTCGAGAAGGGACAAAAGGCAGGTCGCAGGGCTTCACCATGGCCAATGGCCCGCGAACGGCCGGAGCCTGCATCCGGCCGCCTAGATGGGGCGCGCGCCGCCCGCTGTCAAGCCCGCGCGCCTAGCGGTCGATCTGCGCGCCCATGATGGACAGCGATTCCTGATAGACCGAGGCCGCGTTCCATTCCTTGAGCACGTTGTAATTATGGCTGCCCTTGCCATAGGGCTGGCCGGGCCGCCATCCCTTTTGCCGCAGGTAGTTGGCGGTCGAGGCCAGCGCGTCGGACTGGTCGTAGAAATCCACCCGCCCGTTGCCATTGGCGTCGATGCCGTATGTCATCGCGTTGCCCGGCAGGAACTGGGTATGGCCCAGCTCACCATGCCTGGCGCCCCTTGTCTCGGGGGTGATCGACCCCCGGTCGACCAGCTGCAGCGCGCCGATTGCGTGGGGGATGAAGAATTCGGACCGGCGGCAGTCATAGGCCAGCGTCACGATGGCCGACACGACCGAGCTGTCGCCCATGAAACGACCGAACCCGGTTTCCATCCCGTGAATGGCGATGATGACGCCCGCGGGCACGCCGAACCGCCGTTCCAGCGCGGCATAGAATGCCGCATCGCGCGCCTTGCGCTGGCGGCCCTGTTTCACGATCGTGGCCGCGCCGCGGATCTGCATGAATTTTTCCAGGCTGTAGCGAAAGCTTTTCTGGTTGCGGTCGGCGGCAATCGTCCCGCTGGCATAGCGCGCGCCCACCAGCGCCTGCAGCCCGCGTTGCCCCACGCCCGCGCGCTGCGCAGTGCGGGCGAAATCGGCCTTCCAGGCGTCGAACCCGGTCGCATTGTTGCCGCAGGGGGCTGCCAGCGCGGGCGCGGCAACCAATGTGAAAAGGATGGTGAATGCGGTGCGGATCACGGGCTGGAACCTCTTGTCATGCAATGAAAAAGGGTTTGGCGTCACCCAAGGTAACGCCAAACCCCCGCTGCATAAAGCTCGGATCTCCGGGCGGTTCAGGATGCCCCCAGAACGCTGGCCACGGCCTCCGAGCTTTGTGTGACCGTGAATGCCCCCGTCAGCCCCAGCAGGAGGGAGGCGGCAAGCCGCATGGCGACCGGCCCGTCCTGTTCCATGCGCAGCGCGGCCAGTTCCTCGGGGGTGGCGTCGCGGCGCAGGTCGGTGATCCTGTGCGCCTCGTAGCTGCGGATATGGTCGTCATGCTGCGGCGCGATGCCCGCGGTGGCGGTGATGCGGTCGGCCTCTGTCACCTCGGGGACGCGGGCGGCGATGCGGGCGGCATCGGCCTGCGTCAGGCGGCGGGTTGCGCCGGGGCGTTCGGCCGAAACCCGGCGCGGCGCGACCTTCATCGCCGGCAGCGGGGCCAGCGGACGCTCGGCGGCGCGGATCACCTTGCGGGCCTCCTCGGCGCTCAGGCGGGTTGCGACCGATTTCGCATCGCGCCGGACACGGCGCGGCGCCACCTTCATGTCGAGCCGGGCCAGCGGCTCCAGCGCGGCGCGAAAGCGGTCGGCGGGAATGCACACCCCGGTATCGAGCCATTCGACCCCCTCCACCGGCAGCGCGTCGAGCACGTGGCGCAGGACGCGGGTCAGGCGGATCTGCATCGCCCGGTCGCCGCCGAAGCCGCCATTGTCGGACCCGCCGATGCTGAGCGAAAGCCGGCGTTCGTCCCCCTCGTGATGCCAGCCGGCACGCAGCGTCAGGCCGGCGGTCCTGACCGTCACGCCGTCCAGCATGTCGGTCTGCGTGGTGATCACCGCATCGTCGCTTTCCTCAAGCGCGGTTTTCAGGATTCCGGCCAACTGGTCAACACGCACACACTCATCACCGGCAAGAACGAGGCTGGTCGAAATCGTCTGGATCTGGAAGTCGAACATTGGCTTTTCCTCTCTCGGGTCCGTGTTTGTCTCTGCCACCGAATACGCGCTTGAATTGTGCCGCGACTGTGGCGGCAGCACCGGCCCGGAGGTGGGGCAGAGGGATAGGTTCGCCATGTTCCGGCCGCATTTCGGGCCGGTTTTATATCCGTTCGGGCGTATTCCCGTGCGATCGGGTGCGGGCCTGTTCGTCCGGTCATGGAATCGTCTCCGAATACGCACGATTCCGAACCCGCGTTGCCATGATGCGCGCGGGGCCGTAGATTCGGGGCGAACGGCGCAGCAACAGGGGCACGGCATGGAGCAGGAGGGGATCGACGGCAGTTACCGGGATGGCGATTTCGGCGAAATGGCCTATCTCTACGCGCCGGTCGGCCTGGTGGTGACCGAGAACCGGGTGATCCGCGACTGCAACCTGGCCTTCGCGCGCATGTTCGGCTACGAGCGCGCGGCGCTGCGCGACCGGCTGTTCGCGATTCTCTATCCCAGCCAGGAAGAGTTCGTGAACATCCGCAATCGCGGCATCAAGGATCTGCGCGAAAGCCGGGCCTACTGGGACGAGCGGGTGATGATGCGCAAGACGGGCGATCTGTTCTGGTGCCGGGTGCGCGGCCATTCCTTCACCCCCGACGAGCCGCTGATGCGGGCGGTCTGGTCCTTTGCCGACCTGTCCGAAACACGCCCCTACCAGCCGCTGACCCGGCGCGAGCGCGAGGTGATGTCGCTGCTGGGCGAGGGCATGACCAGCAAGGAGATCGCGCGGGCGCTGGACCTGAGCTTTCGCACGGTCGAGGTGCATCGCGGGCGGCTGATGCGCAAGTTCGGGGTGCGCAACACCGCGGGGCTGGTGCAGGCGCTGGCCGGGCTCGGCGGCGCGCATATGGTGCCCCACGGCAAGCGCCCGGCAGAGGGATGAGGCGTCAGGGCCTCGGTCTTCGGAGACAGGGCATCCCGCGCGAAACAGCGGCCGAAGGCCGCCGCGCATCGCCGGGCCGCCCCCCGGCACGGCGATTTGGTGACGTTCGCACAACATTTTGAGCGTTCATGTATCTGGCTGGCATAAAGCGCCGCCGCTCGACCGTCGGATCGCCGCACCGCGGCCCGTCGATGCGCGCCACCGCCACACCCGCGCGGGTCACTCCCCGGTGCGCGATGTCGGCGCGCCCAGCGACGAGCGGATCATCTCGGACTGGCCCTCGAACCAGGTGGCGGCAAGCTGGCCGATCGCCAGGTAGGCCAGCACCGCCGCGATCAGGGTCAGCCCGCCGGGTGTCATCGCCGCCTTTCCCGCGCGGGCCAGAAGGCCGGGCGGCGTGTCGCGCGGGGCGCGCGCGCCGCCGGTATCCGGTGTCAGGTCGTGCATCGACATCGGCCGCCCGCGGGCGGCCTCGGGGTCGGGCCAGTCGCCCGGCCCGATCAGGATGCGGCCCGCGGGGGCGCCGTCGTCGGGGGCGCTGTGTCGGATGAAGACGCCACCAGGGCCCGCGTCGTCGAAATGCGCGCCATCCTCCAGCAGGCGCAGGCCGCCGGCGTGATCGCGCACAAGCTGCGTCACCAACGCCAGCCCCTCCTGCAGCGGCAGCGGCGAGGGCGCCAGCACCACCGGCTTGCCGCAGAACCGTTCGGCCCCCAGCATCACAAGGCCCAGCGGCGGCAGCACGCCGGCGATCACAGGCACGTCGCGCGCCGCGATGGGAACCGGGTGCAGGCACAGGGCCAGCGGCACCGTCATGTCCCGCGTTCCGGCGATCTCGTCGCGGTCGAACAGCATGTCGGACAGCGGCAGATGCGCCAGCCCGGCGTCGGAGATGTCGAACAGCACCAGGATCGCCCGGTGCAGCACGACAAGCTGCAGATGCCAGGGCAGGGGCGAGGCGCCCTGCCGCGCGGCGACGGTGACGGACACGTGCCCGGCATGGGCTGCGACGCCCGCGCGGATGCCCGCGGGCTTCAGCGCCATGATCGGCGCGGCCAGCGCCCCGGCCAGGGTGTCGGCCGGGCAGGGGGTGGCGGCGCGGTGCAGGGTCACGCCCACCCGCGCGTCGCCGAAGACCAGGTTGCCGTCCTCGTCCTGTCCGTCGCTGTGCAGCACCATGCGGAATCGCCCCAGCGCGGCGTTCAGCGCGCCCAGGAACGCGGTGGCGTCGGGCCTTCCGGCATCCGGGGCATAGAGGATGTTGGCCACCAGCGGCGGTGCGAAAGTCGCGGTCATCGGCGGGAGTGTCCTTGTTCAAGCCCCGGCAGGATGACGCGAAAGCGCGGCGAGGTGATGGCACGGGCGGTGCATTTTGGTGAAATCGCCCGCGCCCGGCAAAAAAGAAAGGCGCCCGCGAAGGGCGCCTTTCGATATTGTCGCCGTGATGGCGATCAGCAGCTGTAATACATCTGGAATTCGACCGGGTGCGGCGTGTGCTCGAACAGTTCGATCTCTTCCATCTTCAGGTCGATATAGCCGTCGATCTGGTCCTTGGTGAACACGTCGCCGGCCAGCAGGTAATCGTAATCGGCCTTCAGCTCGTCGATCGCCTCGCGCAGGCTGCCGCAGACGGTGGGGATGCCCTCAAGCTCTTCGGCCGGCAGGTCATAGAGGTTCTTGTCCATCGCCTCGCCCGGGTCGATCTTGTTCTTGATCCCGTCAAGGCCGGCCATCAGCAGCGCGGCAAAGCACAGGTAGGGGTTTGCCGACGGGTCGGGGAAACGGGCCTCGACGCGCTTGGCCTTGGGGCTTTCGGTCCACGGGATACGCACGCAGCCCGAACGGTTGCGGGCCGAATAGGCGCGCAGAACGGGGGCCTCGAAGCCCGGGATCAGGCGCTTGTAGCTGTTGGTCGACGGGTTGGTGAAGGCGTTGAGCGACTTGGCGTGCTTCAGGATGCCGCCGATGAAATACAGCGCCTCCTGGCTCAGATCGGCATATTTGTCGCCTGCGAAAAGCGGCTTGCCGTCCTTCCAGATCGACATGTTGCAGTGCATCCCCGTGCCGTTGTCGCCATAGATCGGCTTGGGCATGAAGGTGGCCGACTTGCCATAGGCCTGCGCCACGTTGTGGATGACGTACTTGTATTTCTGCAGCTCGTCGGCCTGCTTGGTCAGGCTGCCGAAGATCAGGCCCAGCTCGTGCTGGCACGACGCCACCTCGTGGTGGTGCTTGTCGACCTTCATGCCCATGCGCTTCATCGTGGACAGCATTTCCGAGCGGATGTCCTGGCCGTCGTCGATCGGGTTGACCGGGAAATAGCCGCCCTTGACGCCGGGACGGTGGCCGGTGTTGCCCATCTCGTATTCGGTGTCGCTGTTCCAGGCCGCGTCCAGCGCGTCGACCTCGTAGCTGACCTTGTTCATCTTGTTCGAGAACCGCACGTCGTCGAACAGGAAGAACTCGGCCTCGGGGCCCCAATAGGACATGTCGCCGATGCCGCTCGATTTCAGGTAGGCTTCGGCCTTTTCGGCGGTGCCGCGCGGATCGCGCTCATAGGCTTCGCCGGTGTCGGGCTCCACCACCGAGCAATGGATGCACAGCGTCTTTTCGGCATAGAACGGATCGAGATAGGCGCTGTCCACGTCGGGCATCAGCTTCATGTCCGAGGCTTCGATCGACTTCCAGCCCGCGATGGACGAGCCGTCGAACATGAAGCCCTCTTCGAGGAAATCCTCATCGACCTGGTCGGCCATCACCGTCACGTGCTGCAGCTTGCCGCGCGGGTCGGTGAAGCGGATATCGACATATTCGATATCCTCGTCCTTGATCATGGTGAGAACGGGGTTGCTCATACCGTTAATTCCCTTTCTGTCAGGTTACTTGGGTCCGCCGCGCGCGCCCGCGCGGGTTTTTCGGGTTACAGCGCGTCCGAGCCGGTTTCGCCGGTGCGGATGCGGATGGCTTGCTCGACGGGGCTGACGAAGATCTTGCCGTCGCCGATCTTGTCGGTCTTGGCGGCGTCGATGATCGCCTCGATCGCGGCCTCGACCTGATCGTCGTCAAGCACCACCTCGATCTTCACCTTGGGCAGGAAATCGACGACATACTCGGCGCCGCGATACAGTTCGGTATGGCCCTTCTGGCGCCCGAACCCCTTGACCTCGATGACGCTCAGGCCCTGAATGCCGGCGTCCTGCAGCGCCTCTTTCACCTCGTCCAGCTTGAACGGTTTGATGATCGCTTCGATTTTCTTCATCGCGGCCTCCTCGCCCCTCGTGTCTCGGAAACCGGTCAGATCACTTCCCGTCAGGGGCCACAATTGGATAAGGTCGCGGGGCGGGGATACGCGGGCGTTGAGCGGATCAATTGCCTAAAATTTAATCATCGCGCCCTGAAAGCGGGCGGAATTGAATCGCAGGGTGCAAAAGGATGACCGAATTGCTGACCGCCGCGCAGATGCGCAGCCATGAAAGGGCCGCCATCGAGTCGGGGCAGGCGACGGGGCTGGAGCTGATGGAACGCGCCGGGCGCGGCGTGGTTGCGGCGGTGTTCGAAGAATGGCCCGAACTGGCAAAGGCGCCGCATCGCGCCGTGGTGCTGTGCGGGCCGGGCAACAATGGCGGCGACGGATTCGTGGTCGCGCGGCTGCTGGCCGAATGGGGCTGGGAGGTGGAGCCGTTTCTTTATGGCGACCCCGACAGGCTGCCGCCGGATGCGCGGGTGAATTACGAGCGGTGGCGCGCGCTGGGGCCGGTCGCGGCGCTTGACGAGAGGGCCGGCGCGGCGGCACGGGCGTCCGACCTCGTGGTGGATGCGCTGTTCGGCACCGGGCTGACGCGGCCCGTCACGGGGCTTGATGCGGTGCTGCAGGGCGCGGGGGGCGCGCGCGTCGTGTCCGTCGATCTGCCCAGCGGGCTGTGCAGCGACAGCGGCCGTGTCCTTGCCGGGCAGGGGGCGGGCGTCCTGCCGGGGCAACTGACCGTCACCTTTCACACGATGAAGCCGGGCCATGTTCTTGCCGACGGGCCTTGGCTTTGCGGAAAAACCGTGATCGCCGATATCGGCCTGCGCCCCGCCGCGCCCGATGCCGCCATCGCGCGTTGCGTGATGCCGCCGGAGCGTGGGGCGCTGTCGAAAGCCTCGGGGCACAAATATGCCCACGGCCATGCGCTGATCCTGTCGGGCGGGGCGGGCCGCACCGGCGCGGCGCGGCTGGCGGCGCGGGGGGCGCTGCGCATCGGCGCGGGGCTGGTGACGCTGGGCGTGCCGGGATCGGCGCAGATGGAGGTGGCCGCGCAGGTGACCGCGATCATGCTGCGGCGGGTGGACGATGCCGATGCGCTGGCCGGGGTGCTGGAGGATACGCGGCTGAACGCGCTCTGCCTTGGTCCCGGTCTGGGGCTGGGCGATGAGCAGGCGGCCCTGGTCGCAGCGGCTTTGAAAGGCGGCCGCGCCACGGTTCTGGACGCGGATGCGCTGGCGCTTGTCGCGCGCGATGCGTCCCTTTTCGCCGCTCTGCATGAAACCTGCATTCTCACCCCCCATGCCGGGGAGTTCGCCCGCCTTTTCCCCGATATTGCCGAAAAGCTGAGCGCAATCCCGACCGCCGGCCCGGCTTATTCCAGGGTCGACGCCACGCGCGCGGCGGCGGAGAGGGCGGGTTGCGTCGTGCTGTTCAAGGGCCCCGACACCGTGATCGCCGCGCCGGACGGGCGGTGCAGCGTGAACGCCGCCGTTTACGACCGCGCGGCGCCGTGGCTGGCCACCGCCGGGTCGGGCGACGTGCTGGCGGGGTTCATCACCGGGCTGCTGGCGCGCGGGGTCGACCCGATGCAGGCGGCCGAGGCCGCCGCCTGGCTGCATGTGGACTGCGCCCGCCGTTTCGGCCCCGGCCTGATCGCCGAGGATATCCCCGAGGCGCTGCCGGGCGTGTTTCGCGACCTCGGGCTCTGACAGTGCAAAACCCCGCAGGCTGGCCACGGGGTTTTCATTGAATGTGCCAGGGGTCGCTCAGGCGACGCGCGCCAGTTCCTCGGCGGTGATGTGGCTGACCACTTCCAGCCCGTCGGCATAGATGACCTGCGCGCGCTCCAGCTCGACCTCGTAAAGCGTCACGGTCACGTCCCTTTGCAGGCGGAGGAATTCACCGTCCACCAGATCGCGCGCGGGGATCAGCGCCTGTTTCTGCCCGGTCAGCGCCTCGGCCCGCCAGTCGCGGATCAGCAGGCGCTGGTCGGCGGGCAGGGTCACGTCGCGTTCGGGCCGCGTATGGCCCAGCGAGCCCGCCATGATCGCCACCATGTCGCAGGTGATGTCCTTGCGGCGGATGTCGCGGATCACCGCCATGCCGGTTTCGCGGGTGATGATGCGGTCGCCCGCCGCCAGCGCCTCGACCGGCATTTCGCCGTCGAGCGTCATGACGATGCTGCCCGCCATCAGACCTGTGGATGCAATTTCGCGTGCCAGGCGTTCTGCAACGCCTTCACGCCCAACCGTTTTCGGTTTCATGGGCTTGATCCTGCTTTTTCTGCCTCGGTTTTTTCACCACATTACGGCAGGAATGTGCCCTTGTCGCGTCCATAATGGGCGCGCGGCGGGCTTTTTTGCCGACAATTTTTTCCACTCGCATCGCGCGCGCCGGTTTGCTATGACATCGCGGCGCGCAGGTCAGGCCCTTTGAAAACAAGGCCCGCGCGCATCATGCGGGTGTGGCGAAATTGGTAGACGCACCAGATTTAGGTTCTGGCGCCGCAAGGCGTGGGGGTTCAAGTCCCTCCACCCGCACCAACGTCGTTTTCGCGCCGCGAAAACGACGCCCGGCAGGCGTGTTTCGCAAAAACACGCCGGGACGATAGGGGCAGCCCGGCGCCATACCGCGAAAACCGCGCCCTATGGGCGGTCCCCGGAAACGGCACCCCGCGCGCCCGCAGATTCAGGGTTGATCCCCCCAAGCGCGCAGCCTAGTAAGGCGCAAATTTCTTCAGGCCGCCATCCGGGCGGCCTGTCAGCTCATGCGAGGACAAAGATGCAAGTCACCGAAACCCTGAATGACGGCCTCAAGCGCGGGTATGAAATCACCGTGACCGCCGCGGAACTCGACGCCAAGGTGAACGAGAAGCTGGTCGAGGCGCAGCCCGAGATCGAGATGAAGGGCTTTCGCAAGGGCAAGGTTCCCATGGCGCTGCTGAAAAAGCAGTTCGGCCAGCGCCTGCTGGGCGAGGCCATGCAGGAGGCCGTCGACGGCGCGATGTCCGAACATTTCGAACAGACCGGCGACCGCCCCGCGCTGCAGCCCGAGGTCGAGATGGTCGACGGCGAGACCTGGAAAGAGGGCGACGACGTCAAGGTCACCATGGCCTACGAGGCGCTGCCCGAGATCCCCGAGCCCGACCTGGGCAAGGTCAAGCTGGAACGCCTGGTGGTGAAACCCGACGATGCCGCCGTGACCGAGGCGCTGGAAAGCCTGGCCGAGAACGCGCAGGATTTCGACAGCCGCAAGAAAGGCTCCAAGGCCAAGGATGGCGACCAGGTCGTGATCGACTTCGTCGGCAAGGTCGATGGCGAACCCTTCGAGGGCGGCGCCGCCGAGGATTACCCGCTGGTGCTGGGCTCGGGCTCGTTCATCCCCGGCTTCGAGGAGCAGCTTGTCGGCGTCAAGGCCGGCGATGAAAAGGCTGTCGAGGTGACCTTCCCCGAGGATTACGGCGCGGAAAACCTCAAGGGCAAGGCTGCGGTGTTCGACTGCACCGTCAAGGACGTCAAGGCGCCGAAACCGGCCGAGATCGACGACGAGCTGGCCAAGAAATACGGCGCCGAGGATCTGGACGCGCTCAAGGCGCAGATTTCCGAGCGGCTCGAGGCCGAATATGCCGGTGCCGCCCGCGCGGTGGTCAAGCGCGCGCTGCTGGACGCGCTGGACGATGCGGTCAAGTTCGACCTGCCGCCCAGCCTGGTCGAGGCCGAGGCCAAGCAGATCGCCCACCAGCTGTGGCACGAGGAAAACCCCGAGGTCCACGACCACAACCACGGCGAGATCGAGACGACCGACGAACATAACCGCCTGGCCGAACGCCGCGTGCGCCTTGGGCTGCTGCTGGCCGAAATCGGCCGCAAGAAGGAAATCGAGGTGACCGACGCCGAGATGACCCAGGCGATCATGAACCAGGCCCGCCAGTATCCGGGGCAGGAGCGCCAGTTCTTCGAATTCATCCAGCAGAACCAGCAGATGCAGCAACAGCTGCGCGCGCCGATCTTCGAGGACAAGGTTGTCGATCACGTGCTGGAGCAGGCCGATGTGACCGAGAAAGAGGTCTCCAAGGACGATCTGCAAAAGGCGATCGAGGCGCTGGACGAGGAATAACACCGGGAAACGCGCTTTTCCCAGTGCCCGGGCCGCCCTTTTCGGGCGGCCTTTTTTATTGTGGCGGTATGGGGGAGCGCCAGAGGGCAGCGCACGGCCGCGGTCGGGCGATCCGACCTCTGTTCGTGGCAGTTTATGCTGCAGCTACTTCCTGCCTCAGATCGTGGTACTTGCGGCAGCCAATCGCCCGGCCGGGGGGCGGCCGTGCGATGCCCGGGCCGCTGTGCGGCTGTTCCGGGCAGGGTGTGTCATTCGAATGTTCAAGGCACCCCATAAGCCAAAGAAAAACGCCGCACCCCAGGGGCGCGGCGTTTCCCGGCAGGTCTGTGCGGCCGGTCAGGCGTTGTCTTCGTCGTCCGAAGCGTCGGCTGCCGGGGCCAGGTCCTCATCGTCCGACGCGGCCGAGCCGAGGTCGTCGAACAGTTCCGCGATCTCGTATTCCGCGGCGGCCTCTTCCTCGGCGGCGGCGTCCTGGATCGTCTTGCCCGACGCCTGCAGTTCGGCCTCTTCGGGCGAGCGGGCGACATTCAGCGTCATGGTGACCATCACCTCGGGGTGCAGGTGCACCTCGACCTCGTGCAGGCCCAGCTCCTTGATGGGGGCGCGGATGATGACCTGCTTGCGGTCGATCGAGAACCCCTCGTCGGTGGCGACGCCGGCGGCGTCACGGGTGGTGACCGAGCCATAGAGGCTGCCGCCGTCCGATGCCTGGCGAATCACGACGAATTGCTGGCCGTCCAGCTTTTCGCCGAGCGCCTCGGCCTCCTGGCGGGTTTCCAGGTTGCGTGCTTCAAGCTGCGCCTTTTGCGATTCGAAGCCCTTGATGTTCTCTTCGGATGCGACCAGCGCCTTTTTCTGCAGCAGCAGGTAGTTACGGGCATAGCCGGGCTTGACGTCGACGACGTCGCCCATCTGGCCCAGCTTGGCCACGCGTTCCAGCAGGATAACTTGCATGTCAGTCTCTCCTTACTTCACGGCGTAGGGGAGCAGGGCGAGAAAGCGCGCGCGCTTGATCGCACGGGCCAGTTCACGCTGCTTCTTGGCGGACACCGCGGTGATGCGGCTGGGCACGATCTTGCCACGCTCGGAAATGTAGCGCTGCAGCAGGCGGGTGTCCTTGTAGTCGATCGCGGGTGCGTTCTCGCCCGAGAAGGGGCACACCTTGCGACGGCGGAAAAACGGTTTAGCGGCCATGGGTTATGTCCTTTTCTTCAGGCTGTGATCAACGACGCTCGCGGCGGTCGCCACGGTCGTCTTTCTTCTGCATCTGGACCGACGGGCCTTCCTCGTGCGCGTCCACCTTGATGGTCAGCACGCGCATCACGTCGTCATGCAGCCGCATCAGGCGTTCCATTTCCTGCACTGCCGGCGCGGGCGCGTCGGTTTTCAGAAAGGCATAGTGGCCCTTGCGGTTCTTGTTGATCTTGTAGGCCATCGTCTTGACGCCCCAGTACTCGGTCTCGACGACCTTGCCGCCGTTGTCGCCCAGTACGGTGCCGAAATGTTCGATAAGGCCCTCGGCCTGCGCGTTGGACAGATCCTGACGCGCGATGAAGACATGCTCGTAAAGCGGCATGTGCACTCCTGTCATGTTCAGGCGCATTTCATAGGAGGGCCCTTTGAACCTTTCCGCGACCCCCCACGAGAGACTGCGCAGTTCCGTGATACCTGCGGAAAGGATGGGGGCGGATACACCGGATCGCGCCCCGGCGCAAGCCCCGCGCCCCCGCGCGCCGCTCCGCGTCTTTTCCGTGTAATCGCCGCATTCCTGCCCCTTTCCTGCTTCACGGTGCCGACAGGGGCCAGAACGCCCCGGCTACGGAGGACGCCGCCATGGTCGCAATGCCCGACAGATCCGAAACCCGGTTGCCCAGGGCGCAGGTTCAGGCCGATTGCCGGTTCTGTTCGGCGATCAGCGCGGCGATGCGGTTCGGCGGCGCGGTGCTTGTCCTCGCGGCGGTCGGGATCTGGCTGGTGCCGGTGGTCACGGGCGACGGGATCATGGTGCTGATGAAGCTGCTGGTCTCGGTCTTCTTCGCCTGCGTCGGCATGGTGCTGCTCGACTGGGGCCGTGCCGGGGCGATGGACGAAATCCACCTCGATACCGGGTCCCGGCAACTGACCCATATCCGCCGCCAGTACGACGGCATCCCGCGGGTCCGCGCGCGGTTCGGTTTCGACGAGCTGTCCGATATCCGCCTGCGCGACGGGATGCTGACCGTCATCGGCAATTCCGGCGCGGTGCTGGTGCAGCTTCCGGTCGAACGGGTCGAGAATCTCGACAAGATCCGTGCGGGGTTGGAAAGCAGCCTGGCCAAGACCGCCTGACCACCGCTTTCGCGCATCCTGTCACAGGGTCTGTGAGTTTCTGCAGGGTTGTCCCCGGCGCCGTCAGGGTCAATGTGGTTGACACACGCAAACACGTTCAACCGCATGACCACGAAAGGACCGATCATGACCCGTATCTTTGCTGCCGCGGCACTTGCCGGCGCGATGCTGACCGCCCCGGCCGCCTGGGCCGCCCCCGAGAAATACGTGCTCGACGCCAGCCACAGCCAGGTGCTGTTCTCCTACAGCCACCTGGGCTATTCGACGACCTGGGGCATGTTCTCGGGCTTTGAGGGCGAGATCATGTTCGACCAGGACGCCCCGGCCGACTCGTCGGTCAGCGTGTCGTTCCCCGCGCGCAGCATGTTCACCGGCTGGGAAGAGCGGTTCCAGCATTTCATGTCCGAGGATTTCTTCGGCGCGGATGAGAACGACACCGTCAGCTTCACCTCGACCGCGATCGAGGTGACGGGCGACACGACCGCCCTGATCACCGGCGACCTGACGATGAACGGCGTGACGAAATCGGTCGTGCTGGATGCGGAGCTGACGCAGGCCGGCACTCACCCGATGGCCAACAAGCCCTGGGCCGGCTTCAGCGCGACCACCACGCTCAAGCGCAGCGATTTCGACATGGGCATGTTCGTCCCCGCCATCAGCGACGAGGTCGAGGTGCAGATCTCGATCGAGGCGATGAAGGCCGAGTAAGCCGCGCCTTCCGCACCGTCAAAGGGCCGCCGGGCGATATCCGCGCGGCCCTTTTCGATGGGGCGGGGCGGTGGTGTCGCTGGTCCCCGCCCGGACCAGCCGCGAAGCGGCCCGGGCATCGCACGGCCGCCCCCCGGCCGGGCGATTGGCTGCCGCAGGTGCCACGGTCAGAGGTAGGAAGTGGCTGCACGATAGATTGCCAGCCACAACCGTTGGATCGCCCGACCGCGGCCATGCGCTGCCCTCTGTTGCGCTCCCCCGCCATTTCCTCTCTCCGCAAATATCCGGGGGGAGGCGCCGAAGGCGACGGGGGGCAAGGCCCCCCTGCCACCTGTCAGCCCATCCGCGCCCAGAGCCGTGGCAGCAACGTCCCTGCGCCGTCCTCGATCGCCTGCGCGGCGGCAAGGGCGGTATCCTCGCGAAAGCGGGTGGCGGTCAGTTGCACGCCGACCGGGTGGCCTTCGAACAGGTCCACCGGCACCACGGCCGAGGGCAGGCCGAGATAGTTCATCACCCCCATGTAGCGCGAGCCGTCCCGCATCAGGCGGGCCACCGCGTCGGGGCCGTCCAGGTCGCCGCGCGGGCCGGGCGTGCGCTGCACCATCAGCGGCGTCAGGATCACGGGATAGTCTTCCAGCACCGCCAGCCATTGCCGCAGATGGGTCAGCCGCTGCGCCTGCGCCAGCATGTAGGCTGTCAGGTCCAGCGGGTTGGAAAACGCCTTGTAGGCATCCATCACGCGGTTGAAATCCTCCGATCCGGCGGCGCGCATCGGGTCTTCGGACAGGGTGCACATCTCGGCGAACAGCAGGTCGGCCCAGTTCTGCCAGCAGCCAATGACATCGGGCAGTTCCACCTCGTCCACCTCGTATCCGGCGGCGCGCAGGTGGTCGGCGGCCTGCGCACAGATGTCGAGGATGCCCGCATCTGGGTCCATGTCCCCGGTAACCTTGCCCATCGCCACGCGCTTTTCCTGCGCGTCGCCCGCCAGCGGCATCGGCACATGCAGCGGGTCGCGGGCGTCGCGCGCGGCCATCACCTCAAGCCCCAGCACGGTGTCGGCCACGTTGCGGCAGATCGGGCCCTGCGTGGAAAACAGCTGCGCGACGAAGGGGCGTTCCCCGGCAAGCGAGGGGTTGAAGGCCGGAACACGCCCCTGCGTGGGCCGGATCGTCGCCAGCCCGCAGCACCAGGCGGGCCAGCGCAGGGAACCGCCGATATCGTTGCCATGCGCCAGCGTGCCGATCCCCGCCGCCACGGCCGAGGCCGCCCCGCCGGACGAGCCGCCGCAGGTGATCGCCTCGTCCCACGGGTTCAGCGTCAGCCCGTGCACCGGGTTGTCGGTAAAGGCGCGCATGGAAAATTCGGGCGTGTTGGTCTGGCCCAGGATCACCGCGCCCGCGTTGCGCAGGTTGCGGGTGACAGGCGCGTCATCCGGGGCGATCAGCCCCTCATTGGCCGGAACGCCGTTGATATTGGGGGTGCCCGCCACGTCCACGTTCTGCTTGACGGTGATCGGCACGCCATGCAGCGGGCCGTGAATATCGCCGCTTTTCAATGCCTTGTCGGCGGCGGCGGCGGTATCGAGCGCGCTGTCGCGCATGTCCAGCACCACGGCGTTCAGCGCCGGGTTGACCGCGTCCATCCGCTCCAGATGCGCCTCGGTCGCCTGGACCGAGGTGATGCGCCCCTCGCGGATCGCGGCGGCGGTTTCGGTGGCGCCCAGTTGCCAGATCGGTTTGTCCATCCTGTCCCCCTGCGGTTTTGCCACAGTAGGGAACAGGCAGGCCGGTGAGGCAAGCCCTATTCGGCGCGGGCGGCGCTCAGCGATACCGAAACGTCGACGGCGAAGCCAAGTTGCCCCGCGTCGGTCATCTGCGCGCCGATACCGAAATCGCGTCGGTCGAGCGTCAGCCCGCCGGTCATCGTCGCCACCTCGCCCGCGATGTCCAGATCGAAGGGCAGGGTGACGGGCACGGTCGCGCCCTTCAGCGTCAGCGTGCCGGTGGCGGCATAGCCCTGCGCGCCCTCGCCGGACCGCGCGATTTCGGCCTGAAACCGCGCGGTTTCATGGGTGGCGGCGTCGAAATAGTCGGGCGCCATCGCCTGTTCGGTGACCGATCCCAGCGTCAGCGACGGGATCGCGATGGCGACGCTCACATTTCCGGTGCCGGTTTCGGGGTCGAAGGCGATATCGGCCTGCCACTCGCCGAACTGCCCCTGCACGGCGCTGCCGAACTGCTGCACGGTGATGGCAAGCTGGCCCTCCTGCACCAGCCAGTCGCCGCCGCCCTGCGTGACGGCGGCACGCTCGGGCGCTTCGCCGGCGGTGCCGGCGACACCCCAGCCAAGGATGCCGATCCAGACGGCGGCGGCAAGGGCTGCGGGCAGCACGTGGCCGGGCTGTTCGGGGCTGGGCGCGGCCCCGGCCCGGCCGGGCAGCATCCGGCGCAGCGTGTCGTCGCGGTCGATCAGGTGGTGTTTCAGCGCGCCCGCCACGTGCAGCAGGATCGCGCCGATCAGGATTTTCGTGGACAGCCAGTGCACCGCCCCCGCCGGATCTGCCCAGGCCGCGCTTTGCGGCACGAAGGGCAGGGTCTGGCCGAAGGGCCACCAGATCGGGGCAAACCCGGTTTGCGCGGCGTGATGCACCCAGCCCGACAGCGGCACGATCACCAGCGCGCCGTAAAGCGCCCAGTGGATCAGCGCGGCCAGGAACGCCTCGGCCCGCCGGTCGCCGTTGGGCAGGCCGGGCCGAGGCTGCGCCACGGCCCAGAGGATGCGCAGCAGCGCGGCCAGGAACGCCGCCACGCCAAGCGTCTTGTGCAGGGAAAACAGCATCGCCACCCGCGCCAGCGCGGCACTGTCGCCCGGCGACAGGTCATGCGCCATGTCCCCGGCGATCAGGCCCAGCGGAATGGCGGTCAGGATCAGCAGCGCGGTCAGCCAGTGGAATGTCTTGGCGACGGCGCCATAGCGGGTTGCGGTGTTGCGGGCGGTCATGATGTGTCCTTTGCTGTCACGGCGCATCAATCAGGCAGTTTGCGCGCAGGCACCATGCCCGGCGCCGCACAGGGCCCGTGCATGGATGCGCGCGCCCCGTTGCGCCGGGCGGGCCCGCGCGCTATTCCGGGCCGGACACGACAAGAAAAGGGGCACGCGATGAGCCGCGCATTCGTATTTCCGGGGCAGGGCGCCCAGACCATCGGCATGGGCCGCGACCTGGCCGCGGCCTATCCGCAGGCCCGCGCCGTGTTCGACGAGGTGGACGCGGCCCTGGGCGAAAAGCTGTCGGCGCTGATCTGGGAGGGCGAGCAGGACGAACTGACGCTGACGCAGAACGCGCAGCCGGCGCTGATGGCGACCTCGATGGCGGCGATGCGCGCGCTGGAGGCCGAGGGCGTCGACGTGACGGCGGCGGATTTCGTGGCCGGGCACAGCCTGGGCGAATACTCCGCGCTGGCGGCGGCGGGTGCGCTGAGCGTGGGCGACGCGGCGCGGCTGCTGCGCACGCGCGGGCAGGCGATGCAGGCGGCGGTGCCGGTGGGCGTGGGCGCGATGGCGGCGCTGCTGGGGCTGGATTTCGACACCGCCCGCGCGGTGGCCGAAGAGGCAGCGCAGGGCGAGATCTGCCAGGCGGCCAATGACAACGATCCCGGGCAGGTGGTCGTGTCGGGCCACAAGGCGGCGGTGGAACGCGCGGTCGAGATCGCCAAGGGGCGCGGCGCGAAACGGGCGGTGATGCTGCCGGTCAGCGCGCCGTTCCATTGCGCGCTGATGGCGCCGGCGGCCGAGGCGATGTCCGAGGCGCTGGCGGGGGTCGATATCGCCGCGCCGAAGGTGCCGGTCGTGGCCAACGTGGTGGCCGAGGCGGTGAGCGATCCCGACCGCATCCGCGCGCTGCTGGTCGAGCAGGTGACCGGCGCCGTGCGCTGGCGCGAAAGCGTGCAGTGGATGGACGCGCAGGGCGTGGCCGAAATCTGGGAGATCGGCGCGGGCAAGGCGCTGTCGGGCATGGTGCGCCGCATCGCCCGCCATATCGAGTGCCGTGCCGTCGGCACGCCCGAGGATGTGAAAGCGGCGGTGGAAAGCCTGACGTCATAAGCCGGGGGCGGCGCCGCGCGGCGCGGGCGACCCGAAACACGAAAGGATCAAGGACATGTTCGACCTGACTGGAAAATGCGCGCTGGTGACCGGCGCGTCGGGCGGTATCGGCGGGGCCATCGCCCGGACGCTGCATGGCGCGGGCGCCACGGTGGGCCTGTCGGGCACGCGCGAAGAACCGCTGCAGGCGCTGGCCGCCGAGCTGGGCGAACGCGCCCACGTGCTGCCCTGCAACCTGTCGGACGCGCAGGCGGTGGACGCGCTGCCCAAGCAGGCGGTCGAGGCGATGGGCGGGGTCGATATCCTGGTCAACAATGCCGGGATCACCCGCGACCAGATCTTCATGCGGATGTCGGACGAGGAATGGCAGTCGGTGATCGACGTGAACCTGACCGCCGCGATGCGGCTGTGCCGGGGCGTGATGCGCCCGATGATGAAGGCGCGCTGGGGGCGGATCGTGAATATCTCGTCCATCGTGGGGGCCACCGGCAATCCCGGCCAGGCCAATTACGCTGCCGCCAAGGCGGGCATGGTGGGCATGACGAAATCCATCGCCTACGAGGTGGCCAGCCGCGGCATCACCGCCAACGCGGTGGCGCCCGGTTTCATCGCCACGGCGATGACCGACAAGCTGACCGACGACCAGAAGGACAAGATCAACGCGCAGATCCCCGCCGCGCGCATGGGCACACCCGAAGAGATCGCGGCGGCGGTGCTGTACCTTGCCAGCCCCGAGGCGGGCTATGTCACCGGGGCGACGCTGCATGTGAACGGCGGGATGGCGATGCTCTGATCGCGCGGTGCGGGAATCGATTCCCGTCATGCGCGGGGATGCGCGGGCGCGTGCGCGGCTGTCCCGGGGCTTTGGCCGGGGGTGCGGGGGTGTCGGTGTATCCGGTATTTTCGAAGCATTCTCAGTGGCTTGTGTGAGGTTCGGCGGAAAATCGCGGTGGATTTCCCCCTTGCGCCGTCGTTTTTTCATCGCCATTTCCGTGCCCGTGTGAAAGCGTTTGCCTTGAGTGCCGCATGTGCTATAGGCCTCGCAGTCGGACCGGGGGTATGCCTGCGGTCCTCCCCAAGCGGGGTCTTTGGAGAACCGTCCGGGCAAACCCGGGCAAAGGATTGCCACCCCCGCAGGGCGAGGGCAGAAACGGGCGCTACCGCCCAAGAAGTTGTGAGGACTGGACCATGAGCGATATCGCAGATCGCGTGAAGAAAATCGTTGTCGAGCATCTGGGCGTCGAAGAGGACAAGGTGACCGAGAACGCCTCGTTCATCGACGATCTGGGCGCGGACAGCCTGGACACCGTGGAACTGGTGATGGCGTTCGAAGAAGAGTTCGGCATCGAGATTCCCGATGACGCGGCCGAAACCATCCAGACCTTCGGCGACGCGGTGAAGTTCATCAAGGACGCCTCGTAAGAAATTCCCACCTTTCGGGTGGACAGGGCCCCTGCCGGATCGGCGGGGGCCTTTTTTCATGTGCAACCGGCCGCGCATGACGTGAATCGCGCGTCGCTTGCCGTTCCGCGCCAATCGCCGCGGCGCCGGGGCGCGCTAGGGTGTCGTCTGTGGACGCGTCTGGCGTCCGGGGCCCAGACGGGAGGCAGCGGCGATGATCATCTATCCCACACTCGAACTGATGAACGGCAAATGCGTGTCGCTGATGCGCGGGCGGCTGGAAGAGCCGGTGATCTGGCACCGCGACCCGGTCGAGGTGGCGCGCGGCTTTGCCGCGGCGGGGGCATCGTGGATGCATGTCACCGACCTTGACGCGCTGAGCGGGCGGGGCGACAACGATGCGCTGGTGGAAGAGATCATCCGCGCGGCGGGCATCCCGGTGCAGCTGGGCGGCGGTTTCCGCTCGCGCGAGCGGGTGGCGCAGTGGATCGACCGGGGCGCGGGCCGCGTGGTGGTGGGCACCATGGCGGCCTACGAGCCCGACCTGCTGCGGACGCTGGCGAAATATTATCCCGACCAGATCGTGCTGGCGCTGGATATCTTCCGCGGCACGGTGATGACCCATGGCTGGCGCGAACAAAGCGCGTTTTCGCCGGAATCCTTCCTGGACGCCTTTGCCGGCAGCCCGCTGGCCGGGGTGATCGTGACCGATATCGACGCCGATATCGAGGACAGCGACGGCTCGGTCGGGCTGATCGCGGGGCTGGCGGCCAAGACGCGCCACCCGGTGATCGCGCGCGGCACGGTGCGCAGCGCCGATGACGTGGCGGTGCTGAAATACGTGCCCAATATCGCGGGCACGCTGATCGGGCGGGCGCTGTTGTCGCGGGACGTGGACCTGGCCGAGGCGCTGGCGCTGGCGCAGCCCGAGGCGGGCGAGGCGCAGGCGGAGTTCATGTGACGGGAAGGGTGGCGTGGGGGATAAGGCTGCCGTTTTAGGGGAGTGCAACAGAGGGTATCGCACGGCCGCGGTCGGGCGATGCGACCTTTGTTGCGGTCACTTTATCGCGCAGCCACTTCCTACCTCAGACCGTGGCACTGGCGGCAGCCAATCGCCCGGCCGGGGGGCGGCCGTGCGATGCCCGGGCCGCTGCGCGGCCGTTCCGGGCAGGGTGCGTGGCTCGGCTGTCCGTGACTGCTTCGCCAATCTTCAGCCGCCGCGACGGATCGCCCAGAGCGCGGCGGGCGGGCCCAGCAGTTCGAACAGCACCGTGGTGCCGATGGTCAGCGCCATGACGGTTTCGCCCCATTGCGGGAATTCCTGCGCGGCGATCAGCGCGGTGCCCACCGCGACGCCCGCCTGCGGCAGCAGCGCCGGGCCGTAGAAGGCGCGCTCGGCGCGGGGGGTGTGGCCGATGGTGGCGCCGATCCAGCCGCCCGCCATGCGCGCGACGATGCGCAGCCCGGCATAGGCCGCGCCGACCAGCCCCAGCGCCATCAGCGCCGACAGCTCCAGCGCGGCGCCCGCCAGCACGAAGAACAGCACCAGGAAGGGCCAGCGCACATGCTCGATCTCGTGAAAGGCGCGGTCGTGATGGCGGGCGGTGTTGACCAGAACCATGCCGGCGGTCATCCCTGCGAGCAGGTAGCTGAGATCGAGCGCCAGCGCCGCGCCCGACAGCAGGAACACCAGCGCCAGCGCCTCGATCAGCAGCGGCTCGCCCTTTTCGATGCGGCCGGTCAGCCATGCGCCGGGCAGGCCCACGGCCAGCCCCAGCAGGACCGAGCCGAGGATATCGCGGGCCAGGCCCCGGACGATACCCGCGCCTTCCTGTGCGCCGGTCATCTGTCCGACGCCCAGCAGGACGAAGGAAAACACCACAAGCCCCCAGGCGTCGTCGATCGCCACGATCCCCTTGAGCGTGCGGGTGAACCGCGTGTCGCGGCCCGATTGCGCGATCACGTCCTGCGTGGCCGCCGGGTCGGTCGCGGTGGCGATGGCGGCCAGCACCAGCGCCAGCCCGAGCGGCACACCGGCCAGCCACAGGCCCAGCGACACCATCGCCAGCGTCACGAGGACGATGGACAGCGACAGCGCCAGGATCGCGCGGCCCCGGCTGCGCAGGGTTTCCAGCGACAGCGACGAGCCGAGCAGGAAGGCCACCATGGTCAGCGCCGTGGTCGACAGGAAATTCTGCAACGCCTCGCCCGGGCGCGGCAGCAGGTCGAGCCCGGGCCCGCCCAGCAGCACGCCGAACAGCAAAAGCAGGCTGACGCGCGGGATCGCCGTGCGCCGCGCCACGCTGTCGGCGATCAGCCCCAGTGCGAAGATTCCGCCCAGCATCAGGAAAACCGGCGCCAGTTCCTCGGCCATCGTCATGTCGTGCCCCTGTCCCTTTGCGGCCCAGCAGATACCGGCCGGGCGGGGCGGTCAAGGCGGCAGGTGGCTGCCGCCGGGATGTGCTGCCCTCTTGCCCCCATCGGGCGGGTCGGGGTATGAGCGGGCAAAGAGGATAGAAGGGGCAGACTTCATGCGTCGCGTTGTCGTTACCGGGCTTGGCCTTGTCACGCCCTTGGCCTGCGGGGTCGAGGAAACATGGAGCCGTCTGCTGGACGGTCAGTCGGGCGCGGGCCCGATCACACGGTTCAACCCCGAGCGGGTGCAGACGAAATATGCCTGCCAGGTGCCGCTGGGCGATGGCAGCGGGGGCACGTTCAACTCGGACGACTGGATGGAGCCGAAAGAGCGCCGCAAGGTCGACGATTTCATCCTCTACGGGATTGCCGCCGCCGAACAGGCGGTGCGCGACGCGGGCTGGATGCCCGAGGACGAGGAAAGCCGGCTGCGCACCGGCGTGATGATCGGATCGGGGATCGGCGGGCTGCAATCCATCGAACAGACCACGCTGCTGATGGCCGAGAAGGGGCCGCGGCGGGTATCGCCGTTCTTTATTCCCGGCGCGCTGATCAACCTGATCTCGGGGCAGGTCAGCATCAAATACGGCTTCAAGGGCCCCAACCACGCGGTCGTGACCGCCTGTTCCACCGGCGCGCATGCCATCGGCGATGCCGCGCGGCTGATCCAGTGGGGCGATGCCGACGTGATGGTGGCGGGCGGCGCCGAGGCGGCGATCTGCGAGATCGGGATCGCCGGGTTCAACGCCTGCAAGGCGCTGAGCACCAAGCGCGAGGACGACCCCAAGGCGGCCAGCCGCCCCTATGACGCCGACCGCGACGGGTTCGTGATGGGCGAGGGCGCGGGGATCGTCGTGCTGGAGGAGTACGAGCACGCGAAGGCGCGCGGCGCGAAGATCTATGCCGAGGTTCTGGGGTACGGGTTGTCGGGCGATGCCTATCACATCACCGCGCCGTCCGAGGATGGCGACGGCGGATACCGCTCGATGAAGGCGGCGCTGGAGCGTGCGGGGCTGCAACCGTCGGATATCGACTATATCAACGCGCATGGCACCAGCACGATGGCCGATGTGATCGAACTGGCCGCGGTGGAGCGGCTGCTGGGCAACGCGGCGAACAAGGCCACCATGTCGTCGACGAAATCGGCCACCGGGCACCTGCTGGGCGCGGCGGGTGCGATCGAGGCGATTTTCTCGATCCTGGCGATTCGCGACCAGGTGGCGCCGCCGACGATCAACCTGGACAATCCGGCGGTGGAAACCCCGCTGGACCTGGCGCCGAACAGGAAATGCGAACGTGAGATCAATATCGCGCTGTCCAACAGCTTTGGCTTTGGCGGCACCAATGCGAGCCTGATCGTCGGAAAGGTCGATTGATGTGGCGGGCCATCGCCTCGAACGGGTTGACCATGCTGATCGTCGGGCTGTTCCTGCTGGGCGGCGTGATCCTGTGGGGGCAGCGCGAATACAGCGCCGAGGGGCCGCTGGACCAGGCGATCTGCCTGCGCGTGCCCTCGGGCAGCACGATGTCGCGGGTCAGCCGTGACCTGGCCGATCGGGGCGCGATCACCAGCGACACGGTGTTCCGGCTGGGGGCCGAGTATTCCGACAGGACGCAGGCGCTGAAGGCCGGCAGTTTCCTGGTGCCCGAGGGCGCCAGCATGGCCGAGATCGTGGATATCGTCACGCGGGGCGGGGCATCGACCTGCGGCACCGAGGTTGTGTATCGCATCGGCGTGACGCGGGCGCAGGTGCAGGTGCGCGAACTGGACCCGGCGACCAACCGCTATGTCGAACGGGCGGCCTTCGTTCCGGGCGAGGGCGAGGTGCCGGCGGCCTTTGCGGAGGTGCGCGAGAAATCCGATACCCGTTACCGCATCGCGCTGGCCGAGGGCGTGACGAGCTGGCAGGTGGTCGAGGAACTGAAGCAGGTCGACGTTCTGGACGGCGAGGTGGGCGAGACCCCGCCCGAGGGGATGCTGGCGCCCGACAGCTACGAGGTGCGGGTGGGCGACAGCCGTGCCGAGCTGGTGGCCGAAATGCAGCAGCGGCAGGAGGCGATCCTGACCGAGGCGTGGCAATCCCGCGCCGAGGGCCTGCCGGTCACGACCCCGCAGGAGGCGCTGATCCTGGCCTCGATCATCGAGAAGGAAACCGGCACCCCGGAAGAGCGCGGCGTGGTGGCCAGCGTCTTTACCAACCGTCTTGAGGCGGGGATGCCGCTGCAGACCGACCCGACGGTGATCTATGGTATCACGCAGGGGCGCGGTGTGCTGGGCCGCGGGTTGCGGCAGAGCGAGCTGCGCGGAGAGACACCGTGGAACACCTATGTGATCCGGGGGTTGCCGCCGACGCCCATCGCCAATCCGGGCCGCGCCAGCATCGAGGCGGCGGTGAACCCGGACGACACCGATTACATCTATTTCGTGGCCAAGACGCTTGACCCGGCGGACGGGCATAACTTTGCCGTGACGCTGGACGAGCATAACGCGAACGTGGCCGCGTATCGCCGGCTCGAGGCGGAGCGCGCCAACGACTGACCGCCCGGCCCGAGCGAGAGGAAGGGGCGATGCGCCTGACCCATGTCATCGGAGCGATCGTGTTGCTGCTGCCGCTTGCGCTGCCGGCGCCGGGCGGGATGGACCCGGCGGCGTGGCGCGTGGCGGGGCTGGCGGCGCTGATGGCGCTGTGGTGGCTGACCGAGGCGGTGCCGCTGGCGGTGACCGCGCTGCTGCCGCTGGCGCTGGCGCCGCTGCTGGGGCTGGGCGATATCGCCGCCATTGCCGGGCCTTATGCCAACCCTTTGATATTCCTGTTCCTGGGCGGTTTCCTGCTGGCGCTGGCCATCGAGAAATGGGGGCTGCACCGGCGCATCGCGGGGGCGCTGCTGCGGTGGGCCGGAACCGCGCCGGGGCGGGTTCTGGCGGCGGTGATGGGATCGACCGCTTTCCTGAGCCTGTGGATCAGCAACACCGCCTCGGCGATGGTGATGGCGCCGATTGCCGCCGGGCTGGCGGCGCAGGCGCAGGAGGCACGCAGCGGCACCGCGCTGATGCTGGGCGTTGCCTTTGCCGCGACGATCGGGGGGATGGGATCGCTGATTGGCACGCCGCCCAACGCGCTGTTCGCGGCCTACATGGCCGATACCTATGGCATCGTGATCGGGTTCGCGGAATGGGCGGTCGTCGGGGTGCCGGTGTCGCTGATCCTGCTGGGGCTGGCGTGGCTGGTGCTGAGCCGGCTGTCGCCCGGCCTGGGCGCGGCGCCGCTGATGCTGGAAGAGGCGGGCCGGCAGGCCGCGCTGAGCGCCGGAGCGCGCCGTGTGGCGATCATCGGGGCGCTGACCGCCTGCGCGTGGATCGCGCGGCCCCTGCTGGACGATCTGCCGGGGCTGGGCGCGCTGAGCGATGCCGGGATCGCCATGCTGGCGGGGGTGGCGTTGTTCCTTGTACCGTCGGGGCGGGGCGGTGCGCTGATGGAGTGGCGCGATTTGCGTGACCTGCGCTGGGACGTGCTGATCCTGTTCGGCGGCGGGCTGGCGCTTGCGCGGCTGATGCAGGAAAGCGGGCTGTCGGACTGGATCGGCGGGCAGAGCGCGGCGCTGCATGGCTGGCCGCTGCCGGTGCTGGTGGCGGGCTTTGCGGCGATCACCGTCTACCTGGGCGAGCTGGCCAGCAATACCGCGATGGCGGCGCTGTTCCTGCCGGTGGCGGGGGCCACGGCGGCGGCGATGGGGGCCGACCCGGTGGCGGTGCTGCTGCCGGTGGCGCTGGCGGCGTCGATCGGGTTCATGCTGCCGGTTGCCACGCCGCCCAACGCCATCGTGTTCGGGCAGGCGGGCGTGACCCGCGCGGCGATGCTGCGCGCGGGTGCGGCGCTGGACGTTCTGGGGCTGGTGGTGGCGGTCGGGCTGGGCCTGACGCTGGGCGCGGCGGTGTTCTGACGCTCCTTGGCGGTTAACAAAATGTAATGAAACCGGACGGTTGCGGGGTGTTCCTGAGGTCGAAAACCTTGACATCGGCGCACGGTCTGTCGTATAGGTTGTGACAAGCTGGAAGAGGTGGGCAAGCGGCCCCGGGGCAACCCGGGTGCCGCTTTTTTCGTCTCGCTCGTGCGGAGGGAAAACGCATGGGGCAAAGCGAGCAGACACATGAAAGCAGAACTTTCTGACGCGACCGGGGACTCACTCAGCCGGGCCATCCGGGTCGTGGAGGAGCAATTGCTCGGGATGACGACCGAGCTTCTGGAGCTTCAGCAAAGGGTGCGCGCGGGCGAGCTGGAGGCGTTGAAGGACAGCGCCCGGCTGACCGCGGAAATCCGGCACTGGCTGAAGATGGCACTGGATACGGAGCAAAGATGTGAAGAGCGCCGCAAGGAACAGCAGGGCATCGTCAACGACTATGCCATCGACTTCGACCGGGCCCGATCTGAGATCGGGTGCCGCCTGGCTCGCCTCCGCGCCCGAGGATGTCCAGCGGGACTTCCTGCAAAGCCTCGATGACGGGCTGGTGCTGGCGTTGCCGCATCTTTTCGAGTTCTGGGCGCTGCCGCACCAGTTGCCGCCCGGCGGCGACTGGCGGACATGGGTGATCCTGGGCGGGCGCGGCGCGGGCAAGACCCGCGCCGGGGCGGAATGGGTGCGCAGCCTTGTCGAGGGGGCGATGCCGCTGGACCCGGGGCGCTGCGCGCGGGTGGCCATCGTGGGCGAAACGCTGGACCAGGCGCGCGAGGTGATGGTGTTCGGCGACAGCGGCATCCTGGCCTGCGCGCCGCCCGACCGCAAACCCGTCTGGCATGGCGGGCGGCGGATGCTGACATGGCCCAACGGCGCGACCGCGCAGGTGTTTTCGGCGCATGAGCCCGAGGCGCTGCGCGGCCCGCAATTCGACGCCGCCTGGGTGGACGAGCTGGCGAAATGGAAGCGCGGGCAGGAGGCGTGGGACATGCTGCAATTCGCGCTGCGGCTGGGGGAGAACCCGCAGGTCTGCGTGACCACGACGCCGCGCAACGTGGGCGTGCTGAAAGAGGTGCTGGGGCGCGACAGCACGGTGCGGACCCATGCGCCGACCGAGGCGAATGCCGCCAACCTTGCCGAAAGCTTTCTGGTCGAGATGCGCGCGCGCTACGCCGGCACGCGGCTGGGCCGGCAGGAGCTGGAGGGCGTGCTGATGGAGGATGCCGAGGGCGCGCTGTGGTCGCGGGCGATGCTGGATGCCGCGCGGCTGGGCGAGTGCCCGGAGCTGGACCGGATCGTGGTGGCGGTGGACCCGCCGGTGACGGGCCATGCGCGCTCGGACGAATGCGGGATCATCGTGGCGGGTGTGCGGGCGCGGGGGGCGCCGCAGCACTGGCAGGCCTGCGTGCTGGAGGATGCCAGTATCAGCGCCGCCAGCCCCGCCGCCTGGGCGCGGGCCGCCATCGCGGCGCGCGACCGCTGGAACGCCGCGCGCATCGTCGTCGAGGTGAACCAGGGCGGCGACATGGTCGAGGCGGTGCTGCGGCAGGTCGATCCGCTGGTGCCGCTGGGCAAGGTGCGCGCGACGGTGAACAAGCAGGCCCGCGCCGAGCCGGTGGCGGCACTGTACGAACAGGGGCGGGTGAACCACCTGCGCGGCTTCGGCGTGCTGGAGGACCAGATGTGCGCGATGACGACCGGCGGATACGAGGGCACCGGCAGTCCCGACCGGCTGGATGCGCTGGTCTGGGCGCTGAGCGACCTGATGATCGAACCGGTGCGCAAATGGCGGCATCCGACGGTGCGCGCGCTCTAGTTCATTTTCCTTAAACCTTTCGACGCATTTTGGCTTTCGACGGCGCAAGGCCGGGTGGAGCGCCCAAGGACGAGGAGCAAGACGCATGAAGCTGGATTTCTTTCGACGCAGCGCCGGGGCCGGGGCGGTGCCGGAGCGGAAGGCAAGCGCCACCGGGCGGGTCATGGCCATGGGCGGCGCCGGTCGCGTGGCGTGGAGCCCGCGCGACACCGTGAGCCTGACGCGCACCGGCTATGGCGCGAACCCGGTGGTGCATCGCTGCGTCAAGATGATCGCCGAGGCCGCCGCCGCCCTGCCGCTGGTGTTGCAGGACAGCGCGCAGCGCTACGACACCCACCCGCTGCTGCGGCTGGTGCAGCGCCCGAACCCGGCGCAGGGCAAGGCCGAGCTGTTCGAGGCGCTTTACGGTTACCTGCTGCTGTCGGGGGACAGTTACCTTGAGGCCGTGGCGGGCACGGATGCGTTGCCGGGGGAGCTGCATGTGCTGCGCTCGGACCGGATGCAGGTGGTGCCGGGGGGCGATGGCTGGCCGGTGGCCTATGAATACGCGGTGGGCGGGCGCAGGCATCGCTTCGACGTGACGGGCGAGGTGCCGGCGGTCTGCCATGTCAGGGCGTTTCATCCGCAGGACGACCATTACGGGTTGTCGCCCCTGCAGGCGGCGGCGCAGGCGCTGGACGTGCACAACTCGGCAAGCCGCTGGTCGAAGGCGTTGCTGGACAACGCGGCGCGGCCTTCGGGGGCGATCGTCTATACCGGCGCGGACGGTGCGGGGGGCCTGAGCGCGGACCAGTATGACCGGCTGGTGTCGGAGATGGAGACCCATCACCAGGGTGCGCGCAACGCGGGCCGGCCGATGCTGCTGGAGGGCGGGCTGGACTGGAAGCCGATGGGCTTCAGCCCGTCGGACATGGAGTTCCAGAAGACCAAGGAAAGCGCCGCGCGCGAGATCGCGCTGGCCTTTGGCGTGCCGCCGATGCTGCTGGGGATACCGGGCGATGCGACATTCGCCAATTACCAGGAGGCGAACCGGGCGTTCTATCGCCTGACGGTGCTGCCGCTGGCGGCGCGCGTCACGGCGCAGGTATCGGAGTGGCTGTCGCGCTTTGCCGGGGAGGCGCTGGAGCTGAAGCCGGACCTCGACCAGGTGCCGGCGCTGGCCGCCGAGAGGTCGGAGCTGTGGCGGCGGGTGAGCGATGCGGCGTTCCTGACGGATGCGGAAAAGCGCGGGTTGCTGGGCCTGCCGGTGCTGAGCGAGCCCGCCGATGGATGACAGGCGCTACGGGTTCGAGGCGTTCGACTGTGCGCCGGCGCTGCGGCTGGAGGCGCATGAGCGGGTGAGCAAGTTGCAGATCGACGGGTTGCAACAGCGCGCGCAACGGCTGGAGGCGGCGATGGAGAAGCTGGAGAAACGCCTGTGGCTGGCGGTTTACGGGATCGTGGGGATCATCGTGGCGCAGGCGGTGCAATCGCTGCTGGCGGTGGCGCCATGAGCGGGAAAGGGATCGGGATGGATTACGGATTGGAAACCAAGTTCTGCCGCCTGGGCGAGGACCTGGTGCTGCGCGACGGAGCGGTGATCGAGGGCTATGCCAGCCTGTTCGGCGCCTGCGACCAGGGCGGCGACGTGGTGCAGGCCGGGGCCTATGCCGACAGCCTTGCGCGGCTGGCCGCCGAGGGCCGGAAGGTCAGGATGCTGTGGCAGCACGACCCGGCGCAGCCCATCGGCGTCTGGGACGAGGTGCGCGAGGACGGCCGGGGCCTGTATGTGAAGGGCCGCATCCTCGACAGTGTCGAGAGGGGCCGCGAGGCGGCGGCGCTGATTGCGGCGGGGGCGCTTGACGGGTTGTCGATCGGGTATCGCACGCGGCGCGCGGTGAAGACCGACAGGGGTCAGCGGCTTTTGACGGAACTGGAGCTTTGGGAGGTGTCGCTGGTGACCTTTCCGATGCTGCCCAGTGCGCGGGTGGGTCGGAAGGGCGAGGCGCCCGGGGCCGATGCCGCCTGGCGCGAACTGACGGCGGCCTTCGACGCGGCACGCCTTGAGATGATGGCGCGGGGCTGAGCCCGCGCCGGGACCACCAGAGAAGGACATGCTGATGAGCACGACCGAGACGAAGTCTCGGACCGGGGATGCTGTGTCTCCGGTCGCCGAGGCGACCACCGCGATTGCGGGGTTTGCAAGTGAATTCAAGGGGTTTCGTGACGAAATCCACACACGGCTTCAACAACAGGAAGAGCGACTGACCATGCTGGATCGTAAGACTGCCCCCCATACCCCCGCGCGCCCCGCGCTGGCCATGCGTGCCGACACAGGGGCGCCCCACCGAAAGGCGTTCGACGCCTACCTGCGCAGCGGCGACGATGACGGGCTGCGGGGCATCGCGCCCGAGGGCAAGGCGATGAACACCGCCATTGCCGCCGATGGCGGATACCTGGTGGACCCGAAAACCGCCGATACCGTGCGCAGCGTGTTGCAGGGGGCGGCCTCGGTCCGGGCGATTGCCAACGTGGTCGAGATCGAGGCCACCAGCTATGACGTGCTGGTGGATCGCGGCGATGTCGGCCACGGCTGGAACACCGAGACCGGGTCGGTGTCGGAAACCGGCACGCCGCAGATCGAGCGCATCACCATCCCGCTGCACGAGCTGTCGGCGCTGCCCAAGGCATCGCAGCGGCTGCTGGACGACGCGGCCTTCGACCTGGAGGGCTGGCTGGCGGGCCGCATCGCCGACAGGTTCGCGCGGGCCGAGGCGGCGGCTTTCGTCAACGGCGACGGCATCGACAAGCCCACCGGGTTCCTGACCCATCCGCATGTCGGCAATGGCGGCTGGAGCTGGGGCAGGCTGGGCTATGTCGCCACCGGCGTCGATGGCGGGTTCGGCGGGGCGGATGCGATTGTCGACCTGGTTTATGCGCTGGGGGCGCAATACCGGGCGAACGCGGCGTTCGTCATGAACTCGAAAACTGCCGGCGCGGTGCGCAAGCTGAAGGACAATGACGGGCGGTTCCTGTGGTCGGACGGGCTGGCCGCGGGGGAGCCTGCGCGGCTGCTGGGCTACCCGGTGCTGATCGCCGAGGACATGCCCGATATCGGCAGCGACGCCACGGCCATCGCGTTCGGCGATTTCCGCGCCGGGTACACGGTGGCGGAACGGCCCGACCTGCGGGTGCTGCGCGATCCGTTCTCGGCCAAGCCGCATGTGCTGTTCTACGCCACCCGGCGCGTGGGCGGCGACGTGAGCGATTTCGCCGCGATCAAGCTGCTGAAATTCTCGGTCGCGTAAGCGCCGGGGATCGGGGGCGGGCCCTGTGCGGCCCGTCCCCGGGGCGCGTGCCGTGTGCAACGGTGTTGTCTGGCTGCTCCCTCCGTTCGAGCAACGCTGGCGGCGCGCGCCTGACCCCATCGCGGAGGGGCGAAGATTGGAGACAGGTCCATGATGTTGACGGAAGAGACCGAGATCGGGCAGGCGGCCCTGCCGGTGGCGGCGTTCAGGGCGCATCTGCGCCAGGGCACCGGGTTTGCCGGGGACGGGGTGCAGGACGAGGTTCTGGAAGGCTTTTTGCGGGCGGCCCTGTCGGCGATCGAGGCGCGCACCGGCAAGATCCTGATCGCGCGGGCGTTCCGGCTGAGCCTGGCGGACTGGCGCGACGCCACCGGCCAGGCGCTGCCGGTGGCCCCGGTCGGCGCGGTGAGCGAGGTGGTGCTGGCCGACCGCGACGGGATCGGGGTGACGGTGGCGCCTGCGCTTTACCGGCTGGAGCGCGACAGCCAGCGCCCGCGCCTGATGCCGGTGGCGGCACTGTTGCCGGTGATCCCGCGGGGCGGGTCGGTGCGGATTTCGTTCGAGGCCGGGATGGCGGCGGAGTTCGACGGCTTGCCCGCCGACCTGCGCCAGGCGGTGATGCTGCTGGCGGCGCATTACTACGAATACCGTGACGAGACCGGGCTGGGCGCGGGTTGCATGCCCTTTGGCGTGACCAGCCTGATCGAACGCTACCGCACCGTGCGGCTGCTGGGCGGAGGTGCGGCATGAGCGGGCGGGTGCATCTGAGCCGCCGGCTGGTGCTGGAGGCACCGGTGCGGGCGCCCGACGGCGCGGGCGGCGTGCAGCGCGGCTGGGAGGTGCTGGGCACGCTCTGGGCCGAGGTGGTGGCGCGCACCGGGCGCGAGCGTGCGGGCGACGGGGCGCAGGTATCGCTGACCGGCTATCGCATCACGGTGCGCGCGGCGCCCGAGGGGCACGCGGCGCGGCCAAGGCCGGAACAGCGGTTCCGTGAGGGCGGGCGGGTGTTCCGCATCACGGCGGTGGCCGAGCGCGATCCGCGCGGGCGGTTCCTGACGTGCTTTGCCGAAGAGGAGGTGGTGGCATGAGCTATGGCATGGCGGCGGCCTTGCAGGAGGCGGTGTTCCAGCGGCTGAGCGGTGACGCGGTGCTGGCGGGGCTGGTCGGCGGCGCGGTCTATGACGTGATGCCGAGCGGCCCGCTGCCGCCGCTTTACGTCAGCCTTGGCCCCGAGGAGGTGCGCGACGCGTCCGACAAGACGGGCGGCGGGGCGCGGCACGATTTCACGGTGTCGGTGGTGGCCGATGGCAGCGGGTTTCACGCCGCCAAGACGGTGGCCGCCGCGATCAGCGATGCGCTGCTGGGTGGCGAGCTGCCGCTGGCGCGCGGACGTTTGGTGGCGCTGAATTTTCTGCGCGCGCGGGCCAGCCGCGAGGGCACCGGCCAGTTGCGCCGGATCGACCTGCGGTTCCGCGCGCGGATCGACGACGAGTAACCCCAAATTTCAGGAGACAAACCGATGGGTGCACAGAATGGCAAGGACCTGCTGATCAAGCTTGACCTGACCGGCGACAAGCAGTTCGGCACGATCGCGGGGCTGCGGGCCACGCGGATCAGCTTCAACGCGGAAAGCGTGGACGTGACCAGCCTGGAAAGCCAGGGCGGGTGGCGCGAGCTGCTGGCGGGGGCGGGCGTGAAAACCGCGTCGATCAGCGGCTCGGGCGTGTTCCGCGATGCCGATACCGACGAGCGGGCGCGGCAGATCTTCTTTGACGGCGAGATCCCCGATTTCCAGGTGGTGATCCCCGGTTTCGGCATCGTCGAGGGGCCGTTCCAGGTGACCGCGCTGGAATATGCGGGCAACCACAATGGCGAGGCGACATACGAGATGGCGATGGCCTCGGCCGGGGCGCTGTCGTTTACGGCGCTGTGATGGTGAACCGTTGGCGGGGCGAGGTGGCGCTGGTTCTGGATGGCGAGCGCCGGGTGATGAAGCTGACGCTGGGGGCGCTGGCCGAGCTGGAGGAGGCGCTGGGGGCGGACACGCTGGTGGCGCTGGTCGAGCGGTTCGAGGCGGGGCGGTTTTCCACGCGCGACGTGCTGGCGCTGCTGCTGGCGGGGCTGCGCGGCGGCGGCTGGCCGGGCGATGCGCGCGCGCTGGCGCGGGCCGAGATCGCGGGCGGGCCGATGGCGGGCGCGCGGGCGGCGGCGGAATTGCTGGCGCGGGCCTTTGCCCTGCCGGAAGAGGCCGGCGCATGAGCGGGTTCGACTGGCCGGGCATGATGCGGGCCGGGATGGCCGGGTTGCGGCTGACGCCCGAGCGGTTCTGGGCACTGACGCCGGCGGAACTGATGCTGATGCTGGGGCGCGGCGCGGGCGCCGCCCCGATGGCGCGCGCGCGGCTGGAGGAGATGCTGGCCGCGTTTCCCGACACCCCTGAAAGGGCAGAGAGATGAGCGATTACGACGGGCTGGACCGGCTGGGGATGCAGATCGAGACGCTGGAGGTGGCGATGGACGGCGCCAGCGGCATGGCGGCGGGGTTCGAAACCGAGCTGGGCCGGATGCGCGCGACATTCGCGGCGGCGGGGCAGGATGTGCGCACGCTGGAGCGGGGGATGAGCACCGGGTTGCGCCGCGCCTTCGACGGGGTGCTTCTGGATGGGATGAAGCTGTCGGACGCGCTGCGCACGGTGGCGCAAACGATGGTGAACACCGCCTATTCGGCGGCTGTCAAGCCCGTCACCGATCATGTCGGCGGGATGCTGGCGCAGGGTGTCGGCAGCCTGATGGGCCATATCCTGCCCTTTGCCGGTGGCGCGGGGTTCGCGCAGGGCCGGGTGATGCCATTTGCCAGGGGTGGCGTGGTCGGCGGGCCCAGCTATTTCGCCATGCGGGGCGCCACCGGCCTGATGGGCGAGGCGGGCCCCGAGGCGATCATGCCGCTGTCGCGCGGGCCCGACGGCAGCCTTGGCGTCCGGGCGCAGGGCGGGGCAGGGCCGGTCAGCGTGGTGATGAACATCCAGACCCCCGACGCCGAAAGCTTTCGCCGCAGCCAGAGCCAGATCGCGGGGCAGGTGAGCCGCGCGCTGGGGCGTGCGCAGCGCAACCGCTGAGGAGACGAAGATGGGATTTCACGAGATACGGTTTCCGGCCAACCTGAGCTTTGGCTCGGTCGGCGGGCCGGAGCGGCGCACGGACGTGGTGACGCTGGCCAACGGTTTCGAGGAGCGCAACAGCCCCTGGGCGCATTCGCGGCGGCGCTATGACGCCGGGGTGGGGCTGCGCTCGCTCGACGATGTCGAGACGCTGATCGCGTTTTTCGAGGCGCGGCACGGGCAGCTTTACGGGTTTCGCTGGAAGGACTGGTCGGATTTCAAATCCTGCCGCCCCTCGGCCGAACCCGGCTACATGGACCAGGTGATCGCCGTCGGGGACGGGGAAACGGCGCAATTCGCGCTGGCGAAGGAATACCGGTCCGGCGCGCAGATCTATCGGCGGCCGGTCACGAAGCCGGTGGCCGGCACGGTGCGCGTGGGGATCGAGGGCGACGCCCAGCAGGAAGGCATCCACTGGGAGCTGGACCCCGCCACCGGGATCGTCGGTTTCGCGCATCCGCCGAACGAGGGGATGGAGATCACCGCCGGGTTCGAATTCGACGTGCCGGTGCGGTTCGATACCGACCGCATCCAGACCAGCGTCGCGAGTTTCCGGGCCGGGGACGTGCCGGGCGTGCCGGTGGTGGAAGTGAGGGTCTGACACGATGGACGAGGCATTTCTTGACCATATCCGATCCGGCCTGACGACGCTGGCCGGGGCCTGGGCGATCACGCGTGCGGACGGGCTTGTGCTGGGCTTTACCGATCACGACCTGGATCTGGTGTTCGACGGCATCACCTTTCGCGCCGAAAGCGGGCTGTCGGCCACAGCGTTGCAACAAGGCACCGGCCTGTCGGTGGACAATGCCGAGGCGCTGGGGGCGCTGAGCGATGCGCGTATAAGCGAGGCGGATATCGACGCAGGGCGCTATGACGGGGCCGAGCTGCGGGCGTGGATCGTGAACTGGGCGGACACGGGTCAGCGGCACCTGCGCTTTCGCGGCACGATCGGCGAGATCCGGCGCGCGGGCGGTGCGTTCCGGGCGGAACTGCGCGGCCTGACCGAGGCGCTGAACCGACCCGTCGGGCGGGTGTTCCAGAAGCCCTGCACCGCCGTGCTGGGGGATCGGGATTGCAGGGTTGACCTGACGACGCGGGGCTATGCCGCCGAGGCGGTTCTGCGGGGGGTGGACGAAGAGAGCACGCTGATGTTCGACGCCCTGCCGGGATACGCGCCGGGCTGGTTCCGCCGCGGCCAGCTGGAGGTGCAGGACGGGGCCGCCCGTGGGCTGCACGCCCAGATCCGGCGCGACGAGGTTGCCGGCGCGGGGCGGGAAATCGCCCTGTGGGCGCCGCTGCGCGCCGGGATCGCGGCGGGGGACCGGGTGCGGCTGGTCGCCGGGTGCGACAAGCGGCTGGAGACCTGCCGGTTCAAATTCGACAACATCTTGAACTTCCAGGGCTTTCCCGACCTGCCATCGGAGGACTGGCTGATGGCGGTGCCCGCGCGCTCGGGCGATCTGGGCGGGGGGAGTCGGCGATGAATGCGCGCGTGGTGGCGGCGGCGCGGGGCTGGATCGGAACGCCCTATCTGCACCAGGCCAGCCGCAAGGGGGTGGGGACCGATTGCCTTGGGCTGTTGCGCGGGGTCTGGCGCGAGGTCGTGGGCGACGAGCCCGAGCCGGTGCCGCCCTACAGTCGCGACTGGTCGGAGCCGCAAGGCGACGAGGCGCTGTGGCGCGCGGCGCGGCGGCATCTGCGCATGGTGGCGCGGGAGGACCGGCAGGCTGGCGACGTGCTGCTGTTTCGTATGCGCGCGGGGACGGTGGCCAAGCATCTGGGGATCGCCGGCGATGTCGGTCCGGCGCCCACATTCATCCACGCCTATTCCGGGCATGCGGTCGTGGAAAGCCCGCTGAGCGCGCCCTGGGCGCGTCGCATCGTGGCGCGGTTCCGGTTCCATCAGGAGGTTTGAGACATGGCGACGATAGTTCTGTCGGCGGCGGGGGCCGCCATCGGTGGTTCGGTCGGAGGATCGTTCCTGGGCCTGTCCTCGGTCGCCATCGGCCGGTTTGCCGGGGCCAGCCTGGGCCGTGTGCTGGACCAGCGGCTTCTGGGTCAGGGCTCGGACGCGGTGGAGCATCACCAGGGCCGGACCGAGCGGTTCCGCATCACCTCGGCCGGGGAGGGTGTGCCGGTTGCGCAGGTCTATGGGCGGATGCGGGTGGGCGGGCATGTGATCTGGGCCAGTGCATTCCGCGAGCACGTTGCGCAATCCACCACCGGCGGGGGCGGTGGCAAGGGTGCCCCGGCGCGGCCGCAAAGCACGACCTATAGTTATAGTTACTCGGTCAGCCTGGCGGTTGCGCTGTGCGAGGGCGAGATCGGCGGCGTGCTGCGGGTCTGGGCGGACGGGGCCGAGGTGGCGCCGGAGATGCTGAACATGCGGGTCTATACCGGCAGCCGCGACCAGTTGCCCGACCCGGCGATCGCGGCGGTCGAGGGGATGGGCGCGGTGCCGGCCTATCGGGGCACGGCCTATGTGGTGATGGAGGATCTGGCGCTGGAGCCGTTCGGCAACCGCGTGCCGCAGTTCAGCTTCGAGGTGTTGCGGCCCGATGAGGTGAAGGGACCCGCGCGCGATCCGGTCCATAACGTGCAGGCGGTCGCGCTGATGCCGGGAACGGGGGAATATGCGCTGGCGGGGTCGCGCGTCGTGGCGACATACGGGCCGGGCCAGAGCCGGAGCCTGAACGTCAATTCCCCCTCGGGGCGCACGGATATGGAAACCGCGATAACCGCGCTGGAGGTGGAGCTGCCCGCCTGCGAGGCGGTGTCGCTGGTGGTCAGCTGGTTCGGCGACGATCTGCGCGCGGGGGAGTGCCGCCTGCGCCCGAAGGTCGAGCAGACGGAATTCGACGGTGTGCCGATGCCGTGGCGGGTTTCGGGCCTGTCGCGGGGGGCGGCCGGGACGGTGCCGCAGGAGGACGGGCGGGTGATCTATGGCGGCACGCCGGCGGATGCGTCGGTGGCCGAGGCGATCCGCGACATGGCGGCGCGCGGCAAGGCGGTGATGTTCTACCCGTTCATCCTGATGGAGCAGCTGGACGGCAACGGGCGCACCGATCCGTGGAGTGGCGCCGGGGACCAGCCACGCCTGCCCTGGCGGGGGCGCATCACCGGGGCGATGGCGCCGGGGCAGGCCGGATCGCCCGATGGCAGCGCGGCCGCCGAGGCTGAGGTTGCGCGCTTCGTGGGCAGCGTGCGGGCGTCGGATTTCCAGATCGGCAACGGCACGGTCAGCTATAGCGGGCCAGAGGAATGGAGCTATAGCCGCTTCATCCTGCATTACGCGGCGCTTTGTGCCGCCGCCGGCGGGGTGGATGCGTTCTGCATCGGGTCCGAGATGCGGGGGCTGACGCAGTTGCGGGGCGATGCGGAGCGGTTTCCCTTTGTCGCCGCGCTGCGCCGGCTGGCGGGGGAAGCGCGGGCGTTGCTGGGGCCGGATGTCAGGATCGGCTATGCCGCCGACTGGTCGGAATATTTCGGCTATCAGCCCGGCGATGGCAGCGGCGACAGGTATTTCCACCTCGATCCGTTATGGGCCGACCCGGATATCGACTTTGTCGGGATCGACAATTACATGCCGCTGTCGGACTGGCGCGATGGCGACGGCCACTCCGACGCGGCGTGGGGCAGCATCTATAACCCCGACTACCTGCGCGCCAACGTGGCGGGGGGCGAGGGGTTCGACTGGTTCTATCACTCGCCCGAGGCGCGCGCGGCGCAGATCCGCACGCCGATCACCGATGGCGATTACGGTGAGCCGTGGATCTGGCGCTACAAGGATATCCGAAGCTGGTGGTCGACCCCGCATCACGAGCGGATCGGCGGCGAGCGGATGGCCGAACCGACCGCGTGGGAGCCGGGATCGAAGCCCGTCTGGTTCACCGAATTCGGTTGCGCGGCGATCGACAAGGGCACCAACCAGCCCAACAAGTTCCTCGACCCGAAATCCTCGGAATCGGCGATGCCCCATTTCTCGAACGGGATGCGGGACGAGTTCATCCAGATGCAATACCTGCGCGCGAGCTATGCGCATTGGCTGGACCCGGCAAACAACCCGGTCTCGGACAGCTATGGCGGGCCGATGGTGGACATGTCGCGGGCCTTTGTCTGGGCGTGGGACGCGCGGCCCTATCCGTTCTTTCCGGGCAACCGCGAGCTGTGGGCCGATGGCGACAACTATGCGCGGGGGCACTGGATCAGCGGGCGTATGGCGGGGCGGTCGCTGGCCTCGGTGGTCGAGGAGATCTGCGCGCGGGCCGGGCTGCATCCGGTCGATAGCTCGGGGCTTTACGGCTATGTGCGGGGGTATACGGTTTCCGATGTCGATACCGCGCGGGGCGCGTTGCAGCCGCTGATGCTGGCCTATGGGGTCGATGCGCTGGAGCGGGACGGGACGCTGGTTTTCCGCATGAGGGATGGCGCGCCCGTGACCCGGCTGGACGAGGCGTGGCTGGTCGAGAGCGGTGAGATCGACGGGCGGCTGGAGATCACGCGGGCTGCCGAGGCGGAACTGGCAGGGCGGGTGCGGTTGCGGTTCGTCGAGACGGACGCGAATTACGAGGCGGCCGCGGAAGAGGCTGTGCTGCCCGACGAGGCGACGCATGGGGTTTCGGCCTCGGACATGGCGCTGGCGCTGACCCGGCGCGAGGGGCAGCAGGTGCTGGAGCGGTGGCTGGCGGAATCGCGGGTGGCCCGCGACACGCTGCGGCTGGCGCTGCCGCCGTCGCGCCAGGCGCTGGGTGCGGGGGATGTGCTGGAGGTGGATGCCGGGCGGTTCCGCATCGACCGGGTCGAGCAGGGACCTTACCAGATCATCGAGGCGGTGCGCACCGAGCCGGGCGTCTACGCGCCCGCCGAGCTGGACGAGGCGGTGGTGCGGCTTGCGCCCTTCGTGTCGCCGGTGCCGGTCGAGGCGGCCTTCATGGACCTGCCGCTGATGCGCGGGGACGAGGCGCCGCACAGCCCGCATCTTGCGGTGTCGGCCGTGCCCTGGCCGGGCAGCGTTGCGGTTTATGACAGCGCGACCGGGGCGGATTTCGCGCTGAATACCGTGGTGGCGGCGCAGGCCGTCATGGGGGTGCTGGAAACGCCCTTGCAGCAAGGGCCGGTGGGGCGGATGCATTGGGCCGGCGAGCTGCGGGTGCGGCTGATCTCGGGCGCGTTGCAGAGCATTTCGCAGGCCGCGCTGCTGGCGGGGGGCAACATGGCGGCGATCGGCAACGGTGCGCCCGACGGCTGGGAGCTGGTGCAGTTCCGGCAGGCGGAGCCGCTGGGCGACGGTGTCTACCTGTTGCGGCAGCTGTTGCGCGGGCAGTTCGGCAGCGACGGGGCGATGGCGCCGATCTGGCCGGTGGGCGCGCGGTTCGTGCTGATGGACGGGGCACCCGCGCAGCTTGCGCTGCCGGCGGCCGCGCGCGGTGTTGCACGGCATTTCCGTGTCGGGCCGGCGCGGTGGCCGGTGGATGACCCGTCCTACACGGCCCATGAACTGGGTTTTGGCGGGGTGGGGCTGCGACCCTATGCACCGGCGCATCTGCGCGCCCGGCGCGGGGCCGACGGGGTGCTGGGCGTTTCGTGGATGCGGCGAACCAGGACCGGCGGGGACAGTTGGGACGGCATCGACGTGCCGTTGGGCGAGGAGCGCGAACAGTATCTTGTGCGGGTGACGCAGGGCGGGGCGATCCTGAGAGAGGTCATGATTGCGGAACCGGGCTGGTCCTACGATGCGGCGACGGAACTGGCCGATACGGGCGGTGCCGCGTTCGAACTGGCCGTGGCGCAGGTCTCGGCAGAGGTCGGGCCGGGCTATTTCGCACGCTGCGCGGTTTCGGCGCCCTGACCCGTGCGGCGCGTCATGCATGGCGACCTGGTGGCGGTGGCGCGGCACCTTCTGCGGGTGCCGCCCGGCGCGCGCGGGGCGGCTGTCGTGCGGATCGTCGAAAGGGCGCAGGCGGCCGACCTTTATCGCAAAAGGCATGGGCGGGCGCATCCGCGCTGGGGCGACGGCACGCTGCGGGCGGTGGTGGCGGGCGCATTCCTGCCGCCCGAGCCGCCGCTGAGCGATGGCCGCTACCTGCAATGCCTGATCGCGGTGCTGCAGGTGCTGGCGGCGCGGGCGGGTGATCCTGTCGCGCAGGATATGCATTCGGGCGTCGTGGGATCGGGTGCGCGCCGTTCGCCATGATCCATGTGCCGGGAGTCGTCGGATGTGTCCGGGGTAAGTGCAACCGGAGGGCGGCAATGCGAGCGAAGCCGACGTGCGATTGACGCACCCGCCCGGAACAGCCGCGCAAGCGGCCCGGGCATCGCACGGCCGCCCCCCGGCCGGGCGATTGGTCGCCGCCAGTGCCACGGTCTGAGGGAGGGTGTGGCTGCACCATAAAATGCCAGCCACAACCGTCGGGTCGCCCGACCGCGGCCGTGCGATGCCCTCTGTTGCGCCCCGATCTCGTCGTGCCGCACGAGGAGGCGTGCGCAAATCCGCCCCACCGCCACGTCATCCATATCCGTGGCCCGTCCCATCACGGGTTTGCGTTTTCGCCACCGAAGTCTATCTGCTATAGTCAGCGCAGCAAAGGAGCGTCGACATGGCTGAAACGCGCAAGAGACTGGCCGAAATCGATCCGGTCTGGTCGCAGATACGCGACGAATCGGAACAGGCCGTCAAGGACGAGCCGCTGCTGGGCGGGCTGATCCATTCCTCGGTTCTGCACCACGATTCGCTGGGATGCGCGCTGGCCTATCGCTGCGCGCTGAAACTGGCGTCGGGCGAGATGTCGGAGCAGCTGATCCGCGAGATTTGCGATGCGGCCTATCGCGACGCGCCGGAACTGGCGCAGGACGCGCGGGCCGATATCGCCGCCGTCTATGATCGCGACCCCGCCTGCCACCGGTTCCTGCAGCCGCTGTTGTTCTTCAAGGGTTTCCAGGCATTGCAGGCCTATCGCATCGCACATTGGCTGTGGACGACGGGGCGGCGCGACATGGCCTATTTCTTCCAGATGCGCACATCCGAGATATTCGGCGTCGATATCCACCCCGCCGCCCGCATCGGGCGCGGCATCATGATCGACCACGCCCATTCCATCGTGATCGGCGAAACCGCCGTGGTGGGCGACAACGTGTCGATGCTGCATTCGGTGACGCTGGGCGGGACCGGCAAGGAGGAAGAGGACCGCCATCCCAAGATCGGCGACGGGGTGCTGATCGGGGCGGGCGCCAAGGTGCTGGGCAATATCCAGATCGGCCATTGTTCGCGTATCGCGGCGGGCTCGGTCGTGCTGCATGACGTGCCGCCGAAATCCACCGTGGCGGGCGTGCCGGCCAAGGTGGTGGGCGAGGCGGGATGCGCGCAGCCTTCGGTCACGATGAACCAGATCCTGAAAGACGCGCTCTGACGTCAGTCGCAAGGTCGCACAGAAAAAACCGCCCCGGTTCGTCGCCGGGGCGGTTTTTGTTTGTTTGCGGGCCGGAGGATCAGGCCAGCATGGCCATCGGGTTTTCCAGGTTGTCGACGATCTGCTGCAGCAGTTCGGCCCCCAGCGCGCCGTCGATGACGCGGTGATCGACGCTGAGCGTGACGCTCATCACCGTGGCGACGGCCAGTTCGCCATCCTTGCCGACCACGGGTTTCTTCACGCCCGCACCGACCGCGAGGATCGCGCCGTGCGGCGGGTTGATCACGGCGTCGAAATTGTCGATCCCGAACATGCCGAGGTTGGACACCGCAAAGCTGCCGCCCTGGTATTCATGCGGCGCAAGCTTGCGGTCGCGGGCGCGGGCGGCCAGATCCTTCATTTCCGCCGACAGCGCCGACAGGGTCTTGGTGTCGGCATCCTTGATCACGGGGGTGAACAGGCCGCCCTCGATCGCCACGGCCACCGCCACGTCCGACGGTTTGAGCTGCAGCACACGGTCGCCGGCCCAGACCGCGTTGGCCGCCGGCACCGCCTGCAGCGCCAGCGCGCAGGCCTTGATGATGAAATCGTTGACGCTGAGCTTGACCCCGCGATGGTCGAGCTGGGCGTTCAGCTCGGCCCGGAATTTCAGCAGCGCATCCAGGCGGATATCGCGGCGCAGGTAGAAATGCGGGATGGTCTGCTTGGCCTCGGTCAGGCGCGCGGCGATGGTGCGGCGCATCCCGTCGAGCTTGATTTCCTCGTAGTCGCGCCCCTCGTACATCTTCAGCACGGTTTCGGTGCCCAGACCCGCCGGGGTGGCAGGGGCCGGGGCGGTCGGGGCCGCACCCGCGGGGGCCTGTGCCGGCTGCGCGCCGGGCGCGGCGCTTTCGACATCGGCCTTGACGATCCGGCCGCGCGGGCCGCTGCCCGCGATCTGGCCGAGATCGAGGCCCTTGTCGGCGGCGATCCGGCGGGCCAGCGGCGAGGCGAAGATGCGCCCGCCATCGGCATCCTTCGGCGCGGGCGGGGCACTGGCGGTTTCGGGCGCGGCGGCCGGTGCGGACTCTTCGTCCTTCGCGGGGGCGGCCTTTTCGGTCGCCTTGGCCGGGCCGGCATCGCTGCCGATGTCATCGGCGCTTTCGCCCTCGTCCAGCAGCACGGCGATGGGGCTGTTGACCTTCACGCCCTCGCTGCCCTCGGGCACGAGGATCTTGCCGATCACGCCTTCGTCCACGGCCTCGAACTCCATCGTGGCCTTGTCGGTTTCGATCTCGGCCAGCAGGTCGCCGGCGCTGACGGTATCGCCTTCCTTGACCAGCCACTTGGCCAGCGTGCCTTCTTCCATCGTGGGGGACAGGGCGGGCATCAGGATTTCCGTGGGCATCGCGCGTCCTCCTTAGCGGTAGGTGACTTGGTTGACCGCCGCGATCACCTCGTCGACCGAGGTCAGCGCGTGGCGTTCGAGATTGGCGGCATAGGGCATCGGCACGTCCTTGCCGGTCACGTTCACCACCGGCGCGTCGAGATAGTCGAAGGCGCGCTGCATGATGACCGCGCCCAGGTGGTTGCCGATGGCGCCCACGGGCCAGCCCTCTTCGATGGTGACGCAGCGGTTGGTCTTCATCACGCTGGCCAGCACCGTGTCATAGTCGATGGGGCGCAGGCTGCGCAGGTCGATCACCTCGGCCTCGACGCCGTCGGAGGCCAGTTTCTCGGCCGCTTCCAGCGCATAAGTCATGCCGATCCCGAAGCTGACCAGCGTCACGTCGGACCCTTCGCGCCAGACGCGCGCCTTGCCGAAGGGGATGGTGAAATCGTCCAGCACCGGCACGTCGAAGCTTTTGCCGTAGAGGATCTCGTTTTCCAGGAACACCACCGGGTTGGGATCGCGGATCGCGGATTTCAGCAGGCCCTTGGCGTCGGAGGCCGAGTAGGGCATTACCACCTTCAGCCCCGGTATCTGCGCATACCACGCGGCGTAGTCCTGGCTGTGCTGGGCACCTACGCGGGCGGCGGCGCCGTTGGGGCCGCGGAACACGATCGGGCTGCCCATCTGACCGCCCGACATGTAAAGCGTCTTGGCCGCCGAGTTGATGATCTGGTCGATGGCCTGCATCGCGAAGTTCCAGGTCATGAATTCCACAATCGGGCGCAGACCGCCCCAGGAGGCACCGACGCCGATCCCGGCAAAGCCATGTTCGGTGATCGGCGTGTCGATCACGCGTTTGGCGCCGAACTCGTCCAGCAGCCCCTGGGTGATCTTGTAGGCGCCCTGGTATTCGGCCACTTCCTCGCCCATGACGAACACGGTGTCGTCGCTGCGCATTTCCTCGGCCATCGCATCGCGCAGCGCCTCGCGCACGGTCTGCTTCTTCAACTCGGTGCCCTCGGGCCAGTCGGGGCTGCGGTCAGGCTGCGGGGTTTCCGTGGGCGCCGCGTCGGGCGCGGCGCTTTTTGCCTGCGCCGGGGCCGGTGCGTCCGGCGCCTTTGCGGCGGGGGCGGCGTCGGGCAGGTCGTCGGCGTTTTCGCCCTCGTCCAGCAGCAGGGCGATGGCGGTGTTGACCTTCACGCCCTCGGTGCCTTCGGTGACAAGGATCTTGCCGATGGTGCCTTCGTCGACGGCCTCGAACTCCATCGTGGCCTTGTCGGTTTCGATTTCGGCCAGGATATCGCCGGCGGACACGGTGTCGCCCTCTTTCACCAGCCACTTGGCCAGCGTGCCTTCTTCCATCGTCGGCGACAGGGCGGGCATCAGGATTTCAGTAGCCATGTTCTTTGTCTCCTCCCGTCACGCGTTCTGCGGCGCCGTGTCGGCGTAAATGTCCGTCCACAGCTCGTCGAGCGCGGGTTCGGGGCTTTCCCTGGCGAAATCGGCGCTGTCGTTGACGATGGCCTTGATCTCCTTGTCGATCGCTTTCAGGTCGTCCTCGGTGGCGTGGTTGCCCTGCAGCAGCAGGTCGCGCACATGTTCGATGGCGTCCTTTTCCTCGCGGATCTTCTGCACCTCTTCGCGGGTGCGGTATTTCGCCGGGTCCGACATCGAATGGCCGCGATAGCGGTAGGTCTTGATTTCCAGGATATAGGGGCCCTTGCCCGCGCGGCAGTGTTTCACCGCCTTGGCGCCGGCGTCGCGCACGGCCAGAACGTCCATGCCGTCGACCGCCTCGCCGGGGATGCCGAACGCCTCGCCCCGGGTGTAGATATCCGGCGTCGAGGTCGAGCGTTTCTGCGACGTGCCCATAGCGTACTGGTTGTTCTCGATCACGAAGATCACCGGCAGATCCCACAGCGCGGCCATGTTGAAGGTCTCGTACACCTGGCCCTGGTTCGATGCGCCATCGCCGAAATAGGTGAAGGTCACCCGGTCGTTGCCCTTGTACTTGTCGGCAAAGGCCAGCCCGGCGCCCAGCGGCACGTTGGCGCCCACGATGCCGTGGCCGCCGTAGAAATCCTTTTCCTTCGAGAACATGTGCATCGAGCCGCCCTTGCCCCGGGAATAGCCGCCCTCGCGCCCGGTCAGCTCGGCCATGACGCCCTTGGGGTCCATCCCGCAGGCCAGCATGTGCCCGTGATCGCGGTAGGTGGTGATGCGCTTGTCGCCGTCCTCGGCGGCGGCCTCCAGCCCGACGACAACGGCCTCCTGCCCGATATAGAGGTGGCAGAACCCGCCGATCAGGCCCATGCCGTAAAGCTGGCCGGCCTTTTCCTCGAATCGCCGGATCAGCAGCATGTCGCGGTAATATTGTTTCAGCTCATCGGCCGATACGTTCGGTTTTGCCTGGGTTTTCCTGGCAGCCATGCTGCGCCTCCCTCCGCGAATGACAATAGTTTAGCGTTAAACTATTCATATCGCATCCCGATCAACTTGGCGAGAAGGAATTTCCCGCGGCAAGGGAGGGGGCCGGGGCGGGATGTCAGCGAATGACGATCTCGTCGGCGCGCAACAGGCCCAGCACATCGCGCGCCTGCTGGTCCAGCAGGTCGAGGTCGAGATATTCGTCCGACAGGCGATGCGTCAGGTTCTCCATCCGCGTCACCTGCGCGTTCAACTGGTCGAGCCCGGCCTTCAGGTTGGCGCTGTCGGCCTGGATCTCGGCGCGGCGGAACAACCCGTAATCGCCCTGCACGGCGGCAAAGGTGAAATAGGCGCCCATCGAGAACGCCACGGCGAAGAATGCCAGGATGCCGATTGCCGGGGTTTTGCGCCGCGTCATGGAAATACCGAAAACTGCCTCGTCCTGCGCCTCTGCGGGCGCGTTGGAATGACAATGGCATAAGTGATTCGCACTGTGAATCCCCCTTTTTCCGAAAGGCATAAGTTTTTTGGCCATTTCCCGCCGGAACGCCGCGTCAGGCTGGCCCGGCGCCCGCCGCTTTGGCATCCTTTCGCGCAGGAGGACCCACCATGACCGTCACCAGCGCACCGCATAGCGAACTTGCCACCCACGAAGTCATCAACCAGCCCGTTCCGCGCGGCGACCGCGACCTGTGGGCGGGCGACAAGGCGCTGCGCGAGGCCGCGCAATGGGCCGGGGCCGATGCCGCCGCCCTGGCCCGTGCCGGCGGGGCCTTTGGCACCGCCGAGGCGTGGGAACACGCCGAGAACGCCCGCCGCGACGCGCCCCGGCTGAAACTGTTCGACCGTTCGGGGCGGCGCTGCGACGAGGTGGAATTCCACCCCGGCTATCACGCGCTGATGCGGATGGGGATGGAGCACGGCTATGCCGCCCACCCCTGGGAGGGGCACCAGGGCGGGCACGCCACCCATGCCGCGCTGGTCTATTACATGGCGCAGGTGGAACCGGGGGTGTCCTGCCCGCTGACCATGACCTATGCCGCCGTGCCCGCGTTGCAGGCAAACCCCGCGCTGGCCGATCTTTGGCTGCCGAAGCTGACGGCGCGCGCCTATGACCCGTCGATCGCGCCGGTGGCGGGCAAGCGGGCGGCGACCATGGGTATGGCGATGACCGAGAAACAGGGCGGCTCCGACGTGCGCGCCAACTCCACCATCGCCACGCAAGAGGGCGATCATTACCGGCTGCGCGGGCATAAATGGTTCTGCTCGGCGCCGATGTGCGACGGGTTCCTGACGCTGGCGCAGGCGCCCGGCGGGCTGACCTGTTTCCTGGTGCCGCGCTGGCTGGAGGACGGGCGCAACAGGATGCACCTGATGCGGCTCAAGGACAAGCTGGGCAACCGCGCCAACGCCTCGTCCGAGATCGAATATCACGACGCGATGGCCTGGCGGCTGGGCGAGGAGGGGCAGGGCGTCAGGACCATCATCGAGATGGTGCACCACACCCGGCTCGATACCGCGATGGCGCCCGCCGGGCTGATGCGCGCCGCCCTGTCCGAGGCGCATTGGTGGGTGTCGGGCCGCGCGGCGTTCCAGCGCCGGCTGATCGACCAGCCGCTGATGCGCGCCGTTCTGGCCGACCTGACGCTCGAGGCCGAGGCGGCGCTGGCGCTGGGGTTCGGCGCGGCGCGCGCCTTCGACGGGCAGGGCGAGGCCGACCGCGCCTTCGCCCGCATCGCGGTGGCGCTGGCCAAGTTCATTTCCAACAAGCGCGCGCCGGTGATGATCGTCGAGGCGATGGAGTGCCTGGGCGGCATGGGCTATATCGAGGAAACGCCGATGCCCATGCTGTACCGCGAGGCGCCGCTCAACGGCATCTGGGAAGGGTCGGGCAACGTGATCTGCCTCGATATCCTGCGCACGCTGGTCAGGGAGCCGCTGGCCGCCGAAACCCTGATGGCGCGGCTGCACGCCAATATCGGCCGTGATGCGCGGTTCGACGCGGCGCTCAAGGCGCATCAGGATCGCTGGCCCGCCCTGCCGCCCGAGGCCGAGGCGCGCTGGTTCGCCGAAAGCGCCGCCAACCTGCTGGCCGCCGCCTACCTGCTGGAGCTGGAAAACACCGCCGTGGCCGAGGGCTTCATCGCCACGCGGCTGGACGGGCAGCGCGGGCATGTGCCGGGCGCGGTGTCGGGCATAGATACCGATGGAATACTGGCGCGGCTCGGCTGACCGGACCCGCCTTTTCATCGTTCCGGCAAATACTCTATTCGGGCCGCAGGCCCGACAGGGGGCAATGCCCCCTGGTCCCCGCCCTCAGCCCGCGACGGAGGCGCGGTAGATTCCGTCGATCGCGGCGGCGATGGTGTCGTTGAATTCGGTGTCGGTCTGCTGCGCGCTCAGCCCCTCGGTCAGGGCGCGGCTGAAGCTGGCGATCATCCCGGTGTTCTGCGCCAGCCGGTCATTGGCCTCGTCGCGGCTGTAGCCGCCCGACAGCGCCACGACGCGCATCACCGCCGGGTGTTCGACCAGCGGCTTATACAGGTTCGGCTGCTCGGGCAGGGTCAGCTTCAGCATCACCTGCACCCCGTCGGGCAGCGCGTCCAGATGCGCGCGCAGCTCGGCCAGCAGGATATCTTCGGCCGCAGCCTTGTCGGGGATCGAGATCGTGACCTCGGGTTCGATGATCGGCACCAGCCCGTGCGCAAGGATCTGGCGGCCGATGTCGAATTGCTGGCTGACCACCGCGCGGATGCCCGGCGCCGAGGCGGCATTGATGACCGAGCGCATCTTGGTGCCGAAGATGCCCGCCGCCACCGCGCGGGTCAGCAGCGGGTCGAGGCCGGGCATCGGTTTCATCAGCTGCACGCCGTCGCGTTCCTCGTCCAGCCCCTTGTCGACCTTCAGGAAGGGCACGACGCCGCGCTGTTCCCACATGAAGCGCGCGGTCGGTATCCCGTCCATGTCGCGCTCCATCGTCATTTCGAACAGGATCGCGCCGATCACCTTGTCGCCGGTAAAGGCGGGGGCCTTTGCGATGCGGGTGCGCATCTGGTGGACAAGGTCGAACATCTCGTCCTCGCCGGCATAGGCATCCCCGGCCACGCCGTAAAGCCGCAGCGCCTTGGGCGTCGAGCCGCCCGACTGGTCGAGCGCCGCGATAAAGCCCTTGCCGTTGCGCATCTGCTCTGCCTGTGCCGCGTTCATCGTCTGTCCGTCCCCGTTTCAAACCATTCGTTCATGACCCCGGCATGTCTAAGCCAGCGGGGCCTTTCTTGCAATTCCGCGCCGCCGGTCAGGCCGCGTCGTCCAGCGCGGCGACACCCGGCAGCAGCTTGCCCTCCATCCATTCCAGGAAGGCGCCCCCGGCAGTCGAGATATAGCTGAACCCGTCCGCCGCGCCGGCGCGGTTCAGCGCGGCCACCGTGTCGCCGCCGCCCGCGACCGACACCAGCGATCCCGCCGCACTCAGTTCCGCCGCGCGTTTCGCGGCGGCGTTGGTGGCGGCGTCGAAGGGGGCGATTTCGAACGCGCCCAGCGGGCCGTTCCAGATCAGGGTTTTCGCCGCTTCCAGCGCGGTGACGATCCGCGCCACCGATTGCGGCCCGGCGTCGAGGATCATCGCGTCCTCGGGGCATTCCGTTGCCGGAACGGTGTCATGCGCCGCGCCTTCGGCGAATTCGCGCGCCACCACCACGTCCACCGGCAGGATGATCTCGCAGCCGGTGGCCTGCGCCTTGGCCATGATTTCGGACGCGGTATCGGTCATCTCGTGTTCGCACAGCGACTTGCCCACGCCGATGCCCTGCGCCGCAAGAAAGGTGTTGGCCATGCCGCCGCCGATCACCAGCTGATCGACCTTTTCCACCAGGTTGCCCAGCAGTTCCAGCTTGGTCGAGACCTTGGCCCCGCCCACCACCGCCATCACCGGGCGCGCGGGTTTGCCAAGCGCGGCCTCCAGCGCCTCGAGCTCGGCCTGCATCAGCCGCCCCGCGCAGCAGGGCAGCAGCCGCGCCAGCCCCTCGGTCGAGGCATGGGCGCGGTGGGCGGCGGAAAAGGCGTCGTTGCAATAGATGTCGCCCAGCTTCGCCAGCCGTGCGGCGAATTCGGGGTCGTTGGCCTCTTCGCCGGGGTGGAAGCGGATGTTTTCCAGCAGCAGCACGTCGGCGGCGCGGGCCTCTTCGGGCAGGTTCTCGGCGGCTTCCAGCGTTTCGACGAAGCGCACCTTGCGGCCCAGCCTGTCCTCCAGCACCGGCACGCAGACCCGCAGGCTCATGTCCAGCACGACCTTGCCCCTGGGCCGGCCGAAATGCGCGATCAGCATCGGGTGGCCGCCGCGGGCCAGGATGTCCTGCACCGTCGGCACGATCCGTTCGATCCGGGTGGCGTCGGTGACGCGGCCATGATCCACCGGCACGTTGATATCCACGCGCACAAGCACGCGCTTGCCCGCGAGGTCCATGTCATCCAGCGTCTTCCACGTCATCATCGCACTCCCTCGTACCGGCTCCGGGCGTCGTCATGGCGTGATGCCGCGCAGGCGTCAACCTCTGTGCTTGGCTTTCCCGCCGCGCGCGCCTAGGTTTGCGCAAACATCTGAAAAGGAGCGCCATATGGCCGAGATCAAGGACCCCGAAAACACCATCCTGATGGAACTGAAGGGTGGCACCGTCACCATCGAGCTGCTGCCCGACGTGGCGCCGGAACATGCCGGGCGCATGAAGGAACTGGCGCGCGCGGGCCAGTATGACAACGTGGCCTTCCACCGGGTGATCGACGGCTTCATGGCCCAGACGGGCGATGTGGCCCATGCCAACATGGAAAACGGCTGGAACCCGGCGCGCGCGGGCACCGGCGGATCGGACCTGCCGGACCTGCCGGCGGAGTTTTCCAAGCTGCCGCACGATCGCGGCACGCTGGGCGCGGCGCGGTCGGCCAACCCGAACTCGGCCAACAGCCAGTTCTTCATCAACTTCAAGGACAACCATTTCCTGAACGGGCAATACACCGTCTATGGCCGCGTGATCGACGGCATGGAACATGTCGACGCCATCACCCGTGGCGAGCCGCCCGCAAGCCCCGACCGCATGATTTCGGTCAAGGTGGCCGCCGATGCGTAACGCCCTGATCGCGCTGGTGCTGCTGGCGACTCCGGCCGCCGCCACCGGCATCGAAATCCAGGTCGAGGGCGAGGCCAACGGCACCGTCACCATCGACCTGCTCGAGGACGTGGCCCCCGGCCATGCCGAACGCATCGCCACACTGGCCGCCGAGGGCGCCTATGACGGGGTGGTGTTCCACCGCGTGATCGACGGGTTCATGGCGCAGACCGGCGACGTGAAATTCGGCAAGCTGGGCGAAGACATGCGCATGGCCGGCATGGGCGGGTCGGGCAAGCCCGATCTCAAGGCCGAGTTCTCGGACATCCCCTTTGACCGCGGCGTCGTGGGCATGGCCCGCTCGCAATCGCCCGACAGCGCCAACAGCCAGTTCTTCATCATGTTCGACGAGGGGCATTTCCTGAACGGACAATATACCGTCGTCGGCCGCGTCACCGAAGGGATGGAGATCGTCGACGCCATCAAGCGCGGCAAGGGCCGCAACGGCGCGGTGGTCGGCCAGCCCGACGTGATGACCAAGGTGACCGTCACCGAATGAGCGATCCGACCTATCCGCCGCTCGATACGCCCAAGCCGGTGGCGCGGGATATCTGGGTGGTGGACGGGCCGGTCATCCGCTTTTACAAGCTGCCGTTTTCCACCCGCGCCACCATCCTGCGGCTGGAAAACGGCGATATCTGGCTGCATTCGCCGACCCGCTGGTCGCCCGAACTGCAGGGGCGGATCGCGGCGCTTGGCCCGATCCGCCACCTGATCGCGCCGAACTGGATACACTATGCCCATATCGCCGACTGGCAGAAGGCGCTGCCGCAGGCGCAGGTCTGGGCCGCGCCGGGTGTGGCCGCGCGGGCGGCGTCGCACGGGGTCGATATCCGCATCGACCACGACCTGACGCAGGACGCGCCGCCCGGCTGGGCGGGCCAGATCGACCAGATGATCGTGGAAGGCAGCCGGGTGCATCACGAGGCGGTGTTCTTTCACCGCGCGTCCCAAACCCTGATCCTGACCGACCTGATCGAGAATTTCGAGCCCGCGAAACTGCCCTGGTGGTTCCGCCCGCTGGCCCGCCTTGGCGGGGTCAGCGAACCGGGGGCGATGCCGCGCGACATGCGCGCCAGCTTTGCCGGTCACAGGGATCGGTTGCGCGCACAGGTGCAGCGCATGATCGGCTGGGCGCCCGAACGTGTGATCCTGGCGCATGGGCGCTGGTATCGTGAAAACGGCGCGGCGGAACTGCGCCGCGCCTTCGCCTGGCTGCTGGACTGACCGGCGCTCCCGTCACGCCGCCAGCGCGCCCGCCGTGTCCACAAGCGTCTGAAAGGCCTCGGCAAAGCGCGCATCCTCGACCGTCAGGGCGACGCGGATATGGCCCGCCGGGGCCTGACCGAAGCTTTCGCCCGGCATCACGGCGATCCGGTGGGTTTCGAGCAGGTGTTCGGCAAAGCCGATCCCGCTCATCCCCGTGGCGCGGATATCCAGCATCATGTACATCGCGCCCTGCGGCGGCAGCGCGCGGATCGCGTTCTGCCGGCCCAGGATATCCAGCGCGATGGCCCGCCTGCGGGCGAAGGGGGCGGCGATCTCGCGCTCAAGCCCGGGGCCCTGTTCCAGCGCGAAAAGTGCTGCCTCCTGGATGAAGCCCGGCACGCCATAGGTGGTGTGGATGGCGAGGTTGGCCAGGTATCCGATCGCCTCTTGCGGGCCGACCAGCCAGCCGATGCGGCTGCCGGTCATGGCGTGGCTTTTCGACATCGAGCCGACGACCAGCGTGCGCGCGTCCATGCCCGGCAGGGCGCGCGGCGACAGGTGCGTGCCGTCCCACACCTGCGTGTCGTAAACCTCGTCCGAGATCAGCCACAGGTCATGGTCGCGGCAGACCTGCGCGATCCCGTCCAGCGTGGCGCGGGAATAGACCGCGCCGGTGGGGTTGTTGGGGCTGTTGACCAGCAGGCTTTTCGCACCCGGTGCGGCGGCGGCCAGGTCGGCGGCGCGGGGCTGGAACGCGTCTTCGGCATGGGCGGCCACCGGCACGGGCTGCGCGCCCACGGCGCGGATCGTGCCGGGATAGGTGGCGTAATAGGGGTCGATGAACAGCGCGCGGTCGCCTTCGTCGCAGGTCGCGTGATGGGCGGCGAACAGCGCAGACTGCCCGCCCGGCGTGATCAGCACGTTGGCGCGTGTCGTTTCCACGCCGGTGCGCGCCTGCACCCGTTCCGCCACCGCGTCGCGCAGCGCGTCGGTGCCCGCCATCATGGCATAGCCGGTATGCCCGCCCCGCGCCGCGCGGTCCATCGCGGCCAGGATCACGGGATCGGTGCGGATATCGTGCTCGCCAATGGTCAGCTCGACCACCGGTTCGCCCGCATCGGCCATCGCGCGCGCCTTGAAGAACAGCTCCCAGCCGCCACCCGCGGCGCCGACCATCCCGGTGATCCGGTTCGACAGTTTCATGGCGCAGCCCCTTTCGTTTGATCAAATTCGGGCCGACTGTGACCCCGCGGATTTCGCTTGGCAAGGGGCGGGCAGGGGCGTAACGTCACGTTCCATGAACGGCACCTGCATCATCTGCATCTGCATTACCTGCTGAGATATCTCGGCGGGCCGTTCCTTCTTTCCCTTGCGTATCGAAGTTGCTAAGCCCGCCGCGGACGCCCGCGTGTGAGGACAGACATGACCGAAATCCGGCTCTACAACACGAAAACCCGCCGTAAAGAGCGGTTTCAGCCGCTCGATCCGCAGAATGTGCGGATGTATGTCTGCGGGCCCACGGTCTATGACCGCGCGCATCTGGGCAACGCGCGCCCGGTGATCGTGTTCGACGTGCTCTACCGGCTGCTGCGGCATGTCTATGGGCCCGATCACGTGACCTATGTGCGCAATTTCACCGACGTGGACGACAAGATCAACGCCACCGCGCTGGCCCGGAAAGAGGCCGGCGCCAAAGGCACGCTGGAAGAGCTGATCGCCGAACGGACCGAGGAAACCATTCGCTGGTATCACGCCGACATGGACGCGCTTGGCACGATGCGCCCGAACAAGGAGCCGCGCGCGACCCAGTGGATCGGCGCGATGGTCGCCATGATCGAGGATCTGATCGCAAAGGGCCACGCCTATGCGGCCGAGGGGCATGTGCTGTTCTCGGTCGACAGTTACCGCGACTACGGCAAGCTGTCGGGCCGGTCGGTCGACGACATGATCGCCGGCGCGCGGGTCGAGGTCGCGCCCTACAAGCGCAACCCGATGGATTTCGTGCTGTGGAAACCGTCCTCGGACGAGCTGCCGGGCTGGGACAGCCCGTGGGGGCGCGGGCGGCCGGGCTGGCATATCGAATGCTCGGCGATGGCCTATGAGCTGCTGGGCGAGACGTTCGATATCCACGGCGGCGGCATCGACTTGGCTTTCCCGCACCATGAAAACGAGATCGCGCAAAGCTGCTGCGCCCATCCCGAAGGTGGCTTCGCGCGCTTCTGGCTGCACAACGAGATGCTGCAGGTCGAGGGCAGGAAGATGTCCAAATCGCTGGGCAATTTCTTTACCGTGCGGGATTTGCTGGACCGGGGCGTGCCGGGCGAGGTGATCCGCTTCGTGATGCTCAGCACGCATTACCGCAAGCCGATGGACTGGACGGAGAAGAAGCGGGAAGAGGCGGAGCGGACCTTGCGGAGCATAGCTCAGTTGCTCGGAACTTCGCCACTCCAACGCCCTTGGTATGGCAAAGGGCGGTTTCCCGCACCGGATGAATTTCTAAAGGCATTGGCGGATGACCTGAACACGTCTCTTGCTCTTACGTTGATCCGTAAATACCTCAAAGAGGGCGATGAACCCAAACTGCGGTCTTCGTTGGAGCTAATTGGGTTTGAGCCTCAGGAACTGATCGAAAGGTTCCAAAGCTTCCGCCTGCAATCGTCAAGAAACGAGTTCACGAGTGGCACAAGCCTCGAATCTTGGGGTGCTTTCTCTAAGGCGCAGCAAGAGCGAATAGCCGAAATTGCAGCGCGATTGAAGTTGGCCCGCGCCGACGCAATGCAAACCAAGGATTTCACCCAGGTCGACGCAATGAAATCCGCCCTCGTCGCCGCCGGGGTCGAGGTGCGTATGACCAAGGACGGGGTGGACCTTGTTCCCGGACCGGATTTCGACCCGGCGAAGCTGGAGGGGGTATGATGGCGCGACGTTCATTCTGTTGTGCCCGGCGGCACGCCGGGCCGCGCCCGACCCTCCCCCCGGGAGGGCGCATTTGGTCGTGTTACGCGCCGAACCGCCGTTTCGCGCGTGACGATGTTGCGCGTCCTTCGAATGGCGGATGCGCCCACCCAGGGTCGGGCGCGTCCCTTCTTACTCCCGTTCGGAGGGTGGCATGACCGACCGCCTCTATATCTACGACACTACCCTGCGCGACGGGCAGCAGACGCAGGGGGTGCAGTTCTCGACCCCTGAAAAGATCCGCATCGCCGAGGCGCTGGATGCGCTCGGCGTCGATTACATCGAGGGCGGTTGGCCCGGTGCCAACCCCACCGACAGCGCGTTCTTCGATGCCCGCCCCGACACCAACGCGCGGTTCACCGCCTTCGGCATGACCAAGCGGGCAGGGCGGTCGGCGGAAAACGACGATGTGCTGGCGGCGGTCATGAACGCAGGCACGCCCGCCGTCTGCCTTGTGGGCAAGACCCATGATTTCCACGTCACCACCGCGCTTGGTATCGCGCTGGAGGACAACCTCGACAATATCCGCGCCAGCGTCGCGCATGTCGTGGCGCAGGGGCGCGAGGCGCTGTTCGATGCCGAGCATTTCTTTGACGGCTGGAAGGCGAACCGCGCCTATGCGCTGGAATGCCTGAAGGCCGCGCTGGACGCCGATGCGCGCTGGATCGTGCTGTGCGACACCAATGGCGGCACGCTGCCCGCCGAGGTGGGGCATATCACCGCCGATGCGATCGCTGCCGGCATCCCCGGCGACCGGCTGGGCATCCACTGCCACAACGACACCGAGAACGCCGTGGCCTGTTCGCTGGCCGCTATCGATGCGGGCGCGCGGCAGATACAGGGCACGCTGAACGGGCTGGGCGAACGCTGCGGCAATGCCAACCTGACCACGCTGATCCCGACGCTGCTGCTGAAGGAGCCCTATGCCAGCCGTTACGACACCGGCATCACCCATGACGCGTTGCAGGGCCTGACCCGGATCAGCCGCCAGCTTGACGATATCCTGAACCGCGTGCCGCTGCGGCAGGCGCCCTACGTGGGCGCCAGCGCATTCGCCCACAAGGCCGGGCTGCACGCCAGCGCGATCCTGAAAGACCCCAGCACCTATGAACATGTCGACCCGGCTCTGGTCGGCAACGCGCGCATCGTGCCGATGTCGAACCAGGCCGGGCAGTCGAACCTGCGCCGCCGCCTGGCCGAGGCCGGGATCACCGTGGCCAGGGACGATCCGGCACTGGCCCGCATCCTCGACATCGTGAAAGAGCGCGAGGCGCAGGGCTATACCTATGACAGCGCGCAGGCGTCCTTTGAACTGCTGGCGCGGGGCGAGCTGGGGCAACTGCCCGAGTTCTTCGAGGTCAAGCGCTACAAGGTCACGGTCGAGCGGCGCAAGAACAAGTATAACCGCATGGTCAGCCTGTCCGAGGCGGTCGTGGTGGTGAAGGTCGATGGCGAGAAAAAGCTGTCGGTCAGTGAATCGCTGGACGAGGCGGGCAGCGACCGGGGGCCGGTGAACGCGCTGTCCCGCGCGCTGGCCAAGGATCTGGGCCGCTATTCCGACCTGATCGCCGATATGCGGCTGGTCGATTTCAAGGTGCGTATCACGCAGGGCGGCACCGATGCCGTGACCCGTGTCATCATCGACAGCGAGGACGGCGCCGGGCGGCGCTGGTCCACCGTGGGGGTCAGTCCGAACATCGTCGATGCGTCCTTCGACGCGCTGACCGACGCCATCGTGTGGAAGCTGTTGCGCGAAACCACGAGTTGAGAGCGCGCGCCACGAGACGCGGCGCGGGCAGGAGGATCGCCATGTTGGGCAAGGCCCTGATCGTCGTCGCGGTGTCTTGCGCCGTTTACCTGGCCATTGCCCTTGGCCTGATCCTGTCGCAGCCTCCCGGGCCGCTGCCGCAGGGCGGGGCACTGGATTTCGACCGTCTGGTCACGGGGCGCGCGGCACTGCCCACGGATGCACCGCTGCGCCGGGGCAGCGTCACCACGCCCGACGGGTATGCCCATCCCGTCACCTATGCCGGTGCGGATGATGATGCGGGCAAGCCGCTGGTGATCCTGATCCACGGCTCGGGCTGGCACGGGCAGCAGTTCGACCGGCTGGCGCTGGCCCTGCGCGACGTGGCCGAGCTGCGCGCCGTCACCCTGCGCGGCCACGGGGCCGATCCCGAACGCCGGGGCGACGTGGATTACATCGGCCAGTTCGAGGATGACCTTGCCCATGTCATCGGCGACCCCGGCAACGGCAAGGTGGTGCTGCTGGGCCATTCCTCGGGTGGCGGGCTGGTGGTGCGCTTTGCCGGCGGCCCGCATGGCGGCATGATCGACGGGGCGATCCTGCTGGCGCCCTTCCTGCAATACGACGCGCCGGTGACGCGGCCCAATTCGGGCGGCTGGGCGCATCCGCTGACGCGGCGCATCATCGGCCTGTCGATGCTGAACGCGGTGGGCATTCACGCGCTCGACCACCTGACGGTGATCCGCTTCGCCATGCCGCGCGCGGTTCTGGACGGGCCTTTGGGCGATACCGCGACCACCGCCTATAGCTGGCGGCTGAACCAGTCCTACGCGCCGCGACGCGACTATCTGGCGGATGTGGCCGCGCTGCCGCCTTTCCTGCTGGTCGCGGGCGCGGAGGATGAAAGTTTCGTCGCCGAGGGGTATCGGCCGCTGATGTCTGGCGTGACGGAGAACGGGCGCTACCATGTGCTGCCGGGTGCCGGGCATCTCGATATCGTCGACGATACGCGCACCGAAACGCTGATACGGGAGTTCCTGGGTGACCTCTGACGATCTGAACGCCTGCGCCGGCCTGGTCCGGCGCGGCGACCCGGACAGGTTCCTTGCCGCGATGGCGGCCCCGCCGGCGGCGCGCGACGTGCTGTTCCCGCTCTATGCCTTCAATGTCGAGGTCAGCCGCGCACCCTGGGTCACGCAGGAGCCCGCGATCGCCGAGATGCGCCTGCAATGGTGGCGCGACGCCCTGGACGAGATCGCGCGCGGCGACACCCCCCGCCGGCACGAGGTGGTCACGCCGCTGTCGGGGGTCCTGGACGATCCGGCCTGCGCGGTGCTGGACCGGCTGATCCTTGCCCGGCGCTGGGATATCTACCGCGATCCGTTCGCGGATGCGGATGCCTTCGATACCTTCCTGGACGAGACCGCGGGGGGCTTGATGTGGGTCGCGGCGCGCGCGCTCGGTGCACCGGATACGGCCGAAGCGGCGATCCGCGATATCGGCCATGCGCAGGGGTTGGCGGCGTGGTTCCGCGCGATCCCCGCGCTGGAGGCCGCGGGCCGGGTGCCGCTGGTCGACGGGCGCGCGGCGGCGGTGGCCGACCTGGCCCGGCAGGGGCTGGAGCGGCTGGCGCGCGGGCGCCGGGCGCAACCGGCACTGCCGCGGGACGCGCGCGCGGCGCTGCTGCCCGCGTGGAAGGCCGGGCCGGTGCTGCGCGCGGTGCTGCGCGATCCGGGCCGTGTGCAGGGCGGCGCGGCAGAGCTGTCCGGTGCGGGCGCACGGCTGCGGCTGATCTGGGCGGCGGCACGCGGGCGGGTGTGAGAAGGGAGCTCTACGGTATTTGAACGATACGCCTTGCCCGGAACAGCCGTGCGATGCCCGGGCCGCTTCGCGGCTGTTCCGGGCGGGGTGCATCGTTCCACCGGCAGCGAGCTCCCACCCAACCAACGCCCGGCATGAAAACGCCCCCGCGGGTCTCCGCGAGGGCGTGCCGATCCGGTCACGATGGCCTGACGATCAGTTCGGAACGACCGTGGCCTTGTCGAAGGCGGCGGTGAATCCCTTGAGCGACATGTCCAGCGTCAGCGGCTGGTCCGGCGCGGCGAAGGGCGTCAGGCTGACCGTCGCCTTGGCGCCGCGCTTGAACGAGGCGATATCCTCGGCGGTAAAGCCGATGCGCGCATAGCAGCCCAGCGGATCGCAGACCGCGAAGGGATAGCGCTTGGCCTGCCCGCCATCGACGCGGATCGTCAGCTGCGCGGTCAGCAGCGTTTCCAGCGGCACGGCGACCAGCGCGCCGGCGGTGGCCCGCTGACCCTCGGGCAGCCGGAAGATACGCACGTTCGACACGGTGTTGCCGTTCTCGTCCTTGAGCGACTGGAACAGCTGGCAGGGCTCGTCCTCGCCCTCGGGGACGCGGATGCATTCCATGCCCCAGTCCTCGACCATCTCGCGCAGGTAGGGGGTGCCGGGGGCGTCGGGGTCCTGTATGTCCTCGCCCATCTGGAGTTCGCCGCCCTGCTGCGCGGCCTCGGCGCCGACGACGGCCCGCGGATCGGACCCGTCGGGGGCCGTTTCGCCGGCCTGGCTTTCGGTTCCGGCCTCGGCCTCTGCCCCGGTATCGGTATCGGCCTGCTGGGCGACGGCGAGGGGCGCGGCAAGAAGCGCGATGATGGAAAGGGTGGAAAGCAGTCTGGGCATGGTATCCCCGTTTTTTCGTGTCAAAGTCATGTCGCTGGCGGCTTAGCATGGGGCGCGGGGCTTGTCAGGCGGGAAAACGCTGCGCCGCGCGCGGGAGCCGCGAAAATCCGCCCAGCCGATCAGGGAGCGGGGGCAAAGAAAAAAGAGGTCTGAAAGACCTCTTTTTCCCTTGTTTTTCACTCCCCGTCGGACTGGCCGACTTAGTCATTGGATCGGACGCTAGGACGTTTCCCCCCTCCGGTCAACAGGCAATAGATCACAATTTGCCGATGGCCCGCCGCGCCGCCCGGCGCCGCTGAAAAAAGCCGCATCCCGAAGGATGCGGCCAGTCTGACAGGGAGGAAGTCAGCCCGCGCCGAAAGAGGACATGCGGCGACGGGCAGGATTCACTCTGGCATGAGGGGGTTAAGATTGTATGGTCGGGGCCGGACGAGTGCGATCGAAAGGGACAGACAGGGTGGAAAACGGCATCTTCATCGGCGGCGCGGGCGAGAATTACGGCGAAAAACAGTACCTCTCGCTGGGCTATGCCAACCGGCACGGGCTGATCGCGGGGGCCACCGGCACCGGCAAGACGGTGACGCTGCAGATCATGGCCGAGGGGTTTTCCGCCGCCGGCGTACCGGTGATCCTGTCGGACGTGAAGGGCGACCTGTCGGGGCTGGCGATGGCGGGCGATCCCGGCGGCAAGCTGCACGGCTCGTTCACCGAGCGCAGCGCGAAGATCGGCTTCGACGATTTCGCCTATGGCGGCTTTCCTGTCACCTTCTGGGATCTCTTCGGCGAACAGGGCCACCCGATCCGCACCACGCTGGCCGAGATGGGGCCGCTGCTGTTGTCGCGGCTGCTGGAACTGACCGAGGCGCAGGAGGGTATCCTGAACATCGCCTTCCGGCTGGCAGACGAGCAGGGGATGCCGCTGCTGGATCTCAGCGACCTGCAATCGCTGCTGGTCTGGGTCGGCGAGAACCGCGAGGATCTGTCGCTGCGTTACGGCAATATCTCGGTGCAATCCGTGGGCGCGATCCAGCGCCGCCTGCTGGTGCTGGAAAACCAGGGCGGGGCGGATTTCTTTGGCGAACCCGCGCTGGCCCTGGCCGACCTGATGCGCACCGATGCCGACGGGCGCGGCGTGATCAACATCCTGGCCGCCGACCGGCTGATGGGCAGCCCGCGGCTTTACGCGACCTTCCTGCTGTGGCTTCTGTCGGAACTGTTCGAGGAACTGCCCGAGGTGGGCGATCCCGACAAGCCGAAGCTGGTGTTCTTCTTCGACGAGGCGCATCTGCTGTTCGACGACGCGCCCAAGGCGCTGGTCGACAAGGTGGAACAGGTCGCGCGGCTGATCCGCTCCAAGGGGGTGGGGGTCTATTTCATCACCCAGAACCCGGCGGATGTGCCCGAGGATATCCTGGGTCAGCTCGGCAACCGGGTGCAGCACGCGCTGCGCGCCTTTACCGCGCGGGACCGCAAGGAGTTGCGCATGGCGGCGGAAACCTACCGCGACAACCCCGCCTTCGACACCGAAGAGGCGATCATGCAGGTCGGCGTGGGCGAGGCGGTGACCTCGATGCTGCAGAAAAAGGGTGTGCCGGGGATGGTCCAGCGCACGCTGATCCGCCCGCCCTCGTCGCAGCTGGGCCCGCTGGGTGCGGACGAACGGCGCGCGGTGATCGCGGCCAGCCCGCTGAAGGGCAAGTACGAGGCGCGGATCGACCGCGACTCGGCGCATGAGATGCTGGCGCGGCGCGCCGAAGAGGCCGCGAAAGCCGCGGCGCAGGCCGAAGCTGCCGAAGAGGCGGCCGGCGACGTCACCCTGCGCGAATTCAACGCCGGCCGCCGCTATTCCGCCGATCGCGTCGGCCGCTCGAGCAGCCGCAGCACGCGCAGCAACAGCCGGGGCGACACGCTGGGCGAGGCGTTGGGCAAGGCCCTGGTCAAGGAGCTGAGCGGCACCACCGGCCGCCGCCTCGTGCGCGGTATCCTGGGCGGGCTGTTCAAGTCGCGTTAGGGCAGGGGCGGGCCATTCCCGGAAATTGACCGATGCATCCTGCCCGGAACAGCCGCGCAAGCGGCCGGGGCATCGCACGGCCGCGCGATGCCCTTCTGTTATGCGCTAGCCAGGCGCCCCTACTTCTCAGGCAGCAGCCCGCGCGGGCTGAACCGCAGCACCAGCAGCAGGATCAGGCCCATGGTGAACAGGCGCATGTGGGCTGCACCCTCCAGCAGGTGCCCCCGCAGCCAGTAATCCTCGGACATGCCGCTGGTGATGGTCTGCATCAGCCACAGCCCGATCGGTTCCACCTGCACCCACAGGAACCAGATCAGGAACCCGCCCAGCACCGCGCCCAGGTTGTTGCCCGATCCGCCGACGATCACCATCACCCAGACCAGGAAGGTAAAGCGCAGCGGCTGGTAGGCGGTCGGCACAAGCTGGCCGTCCAGCGTGGTCATCATCGCGCCGGCAATGCCGCAGATGGCCGAGCCCAGTATGAAGATCTGCAGATGCCGCGCGGTCACGTCCTTGCCCATCGCCTCGGCCGCGACCTCGTTGTCGCGGATCGCGCGCATCATCCGGCCCCACGGGCTGTGCAGCGCGCGCTGCGCCAGGATCAGCAGGATCACCAGCACCACCGCGAACAGGATCGAATAGCCCAGCTTGACATAAAGCGTCGAGGCGGTGACCGGGTCGATGCCCAGCCCCGTCGCGCGTTCGACGAAGGCGGGGTCGTTCTGCAGGTCGATCTCGTAGGGCACGGGACGGGGCAGGCCGATCACGTTCTTGACGCCCCGGCTCAGCCAGTCCTCGTTCTTCAGCACGGCGATCACGATCTCGGCGATGCCCAGCGTGGCGATGGCCAGGTAATCGCTGCGCAGCCCCAGCGCGGTCTTGCCGATGATCCAGGCCGCGCCGGCGGCCAGCAGCCCGCCCACCGGCCAGGCCAGCAGCACCGGCAGGCCCAGCCCGCCGAGATAGCCGCTGACCGAGGGGTTCACCGCCTCGACCGCCTGAACGCCGCCGTCGAACACCGCGCGGAACACGAAGAACCCGACCAGCAGCACCGCCAGCAGCGTCAGGTTCCGTTTCCGCCCCGGCGCCATCGCGCGATAGGTCAGGATCGCGCCGATGATGGTCGCGGCGCCCAGCGCAAGGCCCAGCAGCACCCGCAGCCCGCCCGCGGCCCAGGCCTCGTTGACGGGGGGCATCGACACGATCACCGTCGCCAGCCCGCCAAGCGCGACAAAGCCCATGATACCGACGTTGAACAGCCCGGCGAAGCCCCATTGCAGGTTCACCCCCAGCGCCATCACCGCGCTGATCAGCCCCAGGTTCAGGATCAGCAGCGCCGAGTTCCAGCTCTGCACGAAGCCGGTGCCGATGATCAGCAGCGCGACCAGGGCGAACAGCCCGGTTGTCTTGACCGTATCGCTCATACCGCTTTCCCCTTGAAGAGTCCGGTGGGTTTGAACAGCAGCACGATCAGCAGGATCGCGAAACTGACGGCGAATTTGTAATCCGTGCTCAGCAACTGCACGAGGCCCGAAGGTTCAAGGTGTTCGGGCATCAGGTAGCCCAGCACCTTCTTCCAGGCATAGGTCACGAAGACCTCGGAAAAGGCGATGACGAACCCGCCCGCGATGGCGCCCAGCGGGCTGCCCAGCCCGCCGACGATGGCGCTGGCGAAGATCGGCAGCAGAAGCTGGAAATAGGTGAACGGCTTGAAGCTCTTGTCCAGCCCGTAAAGCACCCCAGCGATGGTGGCCAGCGCCGCGACGATCAGCCAGGTCACCAGCACCACGCGCTCGGGGCTGATGCCGGACAGCAGCGCCAGGTCCTCGTTGTCGGAATAGGCGCGCATGGATTTGCCGGTGCGCGTGCGGTTGAGGAACCAGAACAGCACCGCCACCACGATCACCGCGGTAACCACGGTGATGCCCTGGGTGGATTTGATCGCCAGCCCCTCCTGCAACCCCGTCGCCTCGCGGAAGCCGCGCGCGGTGACGATGAACCGCTCGCCATCGGCGAAACGCTGGTCGTCCGGGCCGATGATGAACCGCACCAGCCCGTTCAGGATGAACATCACCCCGAGCGAGGCCATCACCAGGATGATCGGCTTGGCCTTCACCTCGCGGTAGAAGCGATAGACGACCCGATCGGTCGCCAGCACCGCCAGCATGCAGGCGATGATTCCAACCGGCAGCGCCAGCAGCGCGGTGGGCAGCGGCCCCAGCCCGACGCCCATCGACTGCAGCCACCATGTCACGAGGATCGTCGCCATCGTGCCGAAGGCCATGGTGTCGCCATGGGCGAAGTTGGAAAACCGCAGGATGCCATAGATCAGCGTGACCCCCAGCGCCCCCAGCGCCAGCTGGCTGCCATAGGCGATGGCGGGGATCAGCACGAAATTGGAAAGCGCCACGATCGCGTTGAGAATATCCATCACCTCAGCCCCCCAGGAAACTCTTGCGCACATCCGGGTCGGCCAGCAATTCCTTGCCCGTCCCGGTATAGGCATTGGCGCCCTGCACCAGCACATATCCCTTGTCGGCAATGGCCAGCGCCTGGCGCGCGTTCTGTTCCACCATCAGGATCGGCAGCCCGGTGCGGCTGACCTCGATGATGCGGTCGAACAGCTCGTCCATCACGATCGGGCTGACGCCGGCGGTGGGTTCGTCCAGCATCAGCACCTTGGGCTTGGTCATCAGCGCGCGGCCCACCGCCACCTGCTGACGCTGCCCGCCCGACAGCTCGCCGGCGGCCTGCCGGCGCTTGTCGCGCAGGATCGGGAACAGCTCGTAAACCTGTTCCATCGTGCTGCGGATATCGTCGCGGCGGATAAAGGCGCCCATCTCCAGGTTCTCTTCGACCGTCATCGAGGTGAAGATGTTGTTGGTCTGCGGTACGAAACCCATGCCCTTCTGCACCCGGTCCTGCGGGCTGAGCGCGGTGATATCCTCGCCATCCAGCAACACGCGGCCCTTGCGCACGTCCAGCATCCCGAACACCGCTTTCATCGCGGTGGATTTGCCCGCGCCGTTCGGCCCCACGATCACCGCGATCTCGCCCGCGTTCACCGCGATGGTGCACTCATGCAGGATATCCGGCCCCTTGCCGTAGCCGCCGGTCATTGCCTCGCCGATCAGAAAGGGCGCGTCGCCCTCGACCGGCACCGCCTTGCCGCCCTTGCGCAAAGGCGTCTGACCGACGCCATGGGTCTTGGTGATCGAGCGGTCCTTGTTGCCGCGATCATCCTGGTACGGGTTGTCGCCCATCACTCTCCCCTGTTTTCATCGTTCCCGAAATACTCCGGGGGTTTGGGGGCAGCGCCCCCAACCGGCCGGTATCACCCGCCGGTGCCGGACTGCCGGGTCATGCCCCGGCCTCTTCCAGCTTGTCCTTGTTCTTCAGCCCGGTGCCCAGATAGGCCTCGATCACGTGCTCGTTGGCCTTGATCTCGGCCAGCGTGCCCTCGGCCAGCACCTTGCCCTCGGCCATGCAGATCACCGGGTCGCACAGCTTTTCGATGAAATCCATGTCGTGCTCGATCACGACGAAGGTGTAACCGCGCTCCTTGTTGAGCTGGATGATCGCGTCGCCGATCGTGTTCAGCAGCGTGCGGTTCACACCGGCGCCGACCTCGTCCAGGAACACGATCCTGGCATCCACCATCATCGTGCGGCCCAGTTCCAGCAGCTTTTTCTGCCCGCCGGAAACCTGCCCCGCCTTGTGGTCGGCCAGGTGGGAGATGGTCAGGAACTCCAGCACCTCGTCGGCCTTGGCGCGCAGCGCGCGCTCCTCGTCGGCGATGCGCTTGCGGCCGAACCAGGTATCCCACAGCCGTTCGCCCGCCTGTCCGCCCGGCACCATCATCAGGTTTTCCCGGCAGCTCATCGAGTGAAACTCATGCGCGATCTGGAAGGTGCGCAGCAGGCCCTTGTGGAACAGGTCGTGCGGCGGCAGGCCGGTGATATCCTCGCCCTGCATGGTGATCCGCCCCGATGTCGGCGGCAGAACGCCCGCAATCACGTTGAAAAGCGTTGTCTTGCCGGCGCCGTTCGGACCGATCAGCCCGGTGATCGAGCCCTCGGCGATCTCAAGCGACGCGCCATCGACGGCATGAAACCCGCCGAAATGCTTGTGCACGTCCTCGACGACGATCATCTGTCCCATATGTCCCCCGAATGATCCTGCGGCTGCGAATGCGGACCACCCCGCGCCCCGGATATGCGTCCGGGGCGCGGGGCTGCCTGCATCGCGGGCTTAGCGGTATTCGACGGTTTCGAACTTGCCGTCCTTGATCTCGACCACGCGGAAGCTGCCGGCAGCTTCGCCCGGGCCGATCAGCTCGACGCCGGTGGCGCCCACCAGGTCCACGTCACCGCCGCCGGCGATGATTTCAAGCGCCTTGCCCAGCTCGCCGGGGTTGATCGGCTCACCGGGGGCGTTGGCGACCTCGACGATCTTGTCCTTGTAGACATTCGGGTCGGTCGAACCGGCGGCCTGCATGGCCAGCACGATCAGCGCCACCGCGTCATAGCCCTCGGCGGTGTAGGGCGAGGCGCTGTCGAACTTGTCGGCACCCATTTCCTGGAAGATCTTGGTGCCTTCGCTGTCCGACCCCGGCGCCTGGCCCTTGGAGCCTTCGATCTCGGTGCCGAACGCGTCGGACAGGGACGTGCCCACCATGCCGTCGGGCAGGTGGAAGCGGTCGAACGCGCCGGTATCCAGCGACGAGCGGATGATGCCCGCGCCACCCTGGTCGAGGTAACCGGCAACCACCAGCACCTCGCCGCCGGCGGCGGCCAGCGCGGCCACTTCGGCCGAATAGTCGGCCTTGCCGTCCTCATGCGCGGCCTGGATCGTCACTTCGCCGCCCTTTTCGGTGAAGGACGCGGCAAACGCATCGGCAAGCCCCTTGCCGTAGTCGTTGTTGGTATAGGTCACGGCGACCGACTGCACGCCATCCTCGATCAGGATGTCGGCCATCACCTCGCCCTGGCGGGCATCCGACGGCGCGGTGCGGAAGAACAGGCCGTTATCCTCGGCGGTGGTCAGCGCCGGGCTGGTGGCCGAGGGCGAGATCATGACGATGCCGTTGGGCACGGCCACGTTGGCCAGGATCGCGCCGGTCACACCCGAGCAGGTGCCGCCCACGATGCCCTTGACGCCATCGGCGGTGATCGCACGCTCGGCGGCGGCGGTGCCGGCCGATGCGTCGATGCAGGTCGAGTCGCCGCGCACCGGCACCACGGTCATGCCGTCCATGAACTTGCCGCTGGCGTTCACCTCGTCGATCGCCATCTCCATCGCCGCGGCCATCGGCCCGACAAGCGATTCCGTCGGGCCGGTAAAGCCCTGCAGGATGCCGATCTTGACGTCCTCGGCGGCGGCGCCCGACGCCATCAGCGCCACGGCTGCGGTCGCGGTCAGAAACTTTTTCATGTTTTTACTCCCCTGGGTTGGTCGGCCTTGCTGTTGCGCGGCCATGGTCGACGGATACCGGCGCCGCGTCGGGCGCCCCCGTCATGTTCGGTCAGATTGTCCGACCCTTGTTCCGTCCGCCCGGCAGGCGGTTGCCCCGACGCGATACCGGCACGGTGACCGGAACGCGGCGCGGCGCAGGGGATTGTGCGAAAAGGAATGACAGCCCCGCATCGCGCAGTCGCCCGCCCCATGCCGTGCCATCGGCCCGGCCGGGATGTGCCGCACCTGCCCGCAGGGTGCGGAGCGCGGCGGCGACCGCCAGAATCAGGTTCTTCATTCTTCGACTCCCCGTTGGAACTTAGGTCCGTTTCGGAGCCTATTCCGAGAGAATTGAAAAGAAAAGACGTTTCGGTTTCCGGTTGGCGTAGGGTCAAGCCGGACTTGCCCCGCGCCCGGTTCGTGCCATTTTGACGGGCAGAGACCGACCGGAGGTAAGGTTCCATGCTGCGTACGATGCTTGTTGTCCTGACCCTTTGCCTTGCCGTGCCCGTCCGGGCCGAGCTGCTGGACAGCCGAAGCGGCCCGATCCGGGCCGAGCTGGTGGCCGACGGGTTCTCCGTGCCGTGGTCGCTGGGATTCCTGCCCGGCGGCGGCGTCCTGGTGACCGAACGGGGCGGCGCGCTGTGGCACCTGCGCGCCGACGGGACGCGCGACCGGGTCTCGGGCCTGCCGGAGGACCTGGTCGAGATCGGGCAGGGCGGCTTGCTCGACGTGCTGATCCCGCGCGATTTCGCCCAAAGCCGCGAGGTGCTCCTGTCCCACGCGGCCCGCCAGCAGGGCGGGGCCGGCACGGCGATCAGCGCCGCGACGCTCAGCGCCGATGGCACGCGGCTGGACAACCCGCGCCGGCTGTTCGAGATGGCGCCGGGCAGTTCCGGCGGGCGGCATTTCGGCGGGCGGATGGCCGAGGCGCCGGACGGGCACATCTTCCTGTCGATCGGGGATCGCGGCGACCGGCCCGCGGCGCAGGACGTGGGGCGGCACAATGGCAGCATCATCCGCATCAACCGCGACGGCAGCGTGCCCGCCGACAATCCGCTGGTGGGCCGCGACGGCGCGCAGCCCGAAATCTGGACATGGGGCCACCGCAACCCGCAGGGCATGACGCTGGATGCGCAGGGCCGGCTCTGGACGAACGAGCACGGCGCGCGCGGCGGCGACGAGGTGAACCAGATACGCAAGGGACGCAATTACGGCTGGCCGGTGATCTCCTACGGCCGCCATTATTCCGGCGCGCGGATCGGCGAGGGCAGCGAGAAGCCGGGGATGGAACAGCCGGCCTTCTACTGGGACCCCTCGATCGCGCCATCGGGCATGGTGATCTATTCCGGCAGGCTGTGGCCCGACTGGCAGGGCGACATCCTGGTGGGGTCGCTGAAATTCGGCCTGCTCAGCCGGTTGTCGGGCAGCCCCCTGCAAGAGGTCGAGCGGATCGAGGGCGCGGCCACCGCCCGCGTGCGCGACCTGCGCGAAGCGCCGGACGGATCGGTCTGGATGATCTCGGAAGGCAACGGCGCGATCTACCGGCTGGTGCCCGCCGACTGAAACCGCGCGCTTTTCCCCCGAAACCGCGCGGTTCCGGTCAGATCGACAGCCGCGCGCCCTGCGTGCCACGCTCGCGGTAGGGGGTGGTGTTGTAATGCGCGCGGTAGCATTTCGAGAAATGCGAGGGCGAGGCGAAGCCGCAGGCCAGCGCCACGTTAATCACGCTCATATCCGTCTGCATCAGCAGGTTGCGCGCCTTTTGCAGCCGCAGCTCCATGTAATAGCGTTTCGGCGACCGGTTGAGGTAGCGGCGGAACAGCCGTTCCAGCTGCCGGGTGGACATGCCGACCTCTTTCGCCAGGATCGAGGGGCTGATCGGTTCCTCGATATTCTGTTCCATCTTCTGGATGACCTGGCTCAGCTTGGGATGGCGCACGCCGATGCGGGTCGGCACGCTGAGGCGCTGGGTGTCCTGGTCGGTGCGGATCGAGGAATAGATCTGCTGGTCGGCCACCAGGTTGGCGATTTCCTCGCCATGGTCGTCGGCAATCAGTTTCAGCATCAGGTCGATGGAGGAGGTGCCGCCGGCGGTGGTCATGCGGTTGCCGTCGATCACGAAGACCGACTTGGTCAGCGTCACCTCGTCGAACTCCTCGGCGAAGCTGTCCTGGTTTTCCCAGTGGATCGTGGCACGCTTGCCGTCCAGCAGCCCGGCGCGGGCCAGCGTGTAGGCCGCGGTGCACAGCCCGCCCAGCCGCAGCCCCTTGCGTGCCTCGCGCCGCAGCCAGCTGAGCAGGCGCTTGGTCGTCGCCTTCTGCACGTTCATGCCGCCGCAGACCAGCACCGTGTCGTCGCGCGTCAGCTCGATCAGGTCGCTGTCCAGCCGGAACTCGGTGCCGGCGGAACAGGTGGCGGTGTCGCCGCCCTCGCCGACCAGGGTCCATTCATAGGCCGGCTGGCCCAGCATCCGGTTGGCGATGCGCAGGCATTCCAGTGCCGAGGCAAAGCTGAGCAGGGTGAACTCGTCCAGCAACACGAAGACGAAACGCCGTTTTACAACGGGCGTTTGCATGACGGGTTGCGGGGATGTCCTGGCTGCCATGAGTGTACCGCGCGCGAATGTTGACGGGCACTTAGCCAGCTTTTGCGCGCGTGATCAAGGGGGCGGCCCGGAATAGGCCGTGCCCGGCGTCACATCCACCGATCCCGGATGTTGCGCCCGAAACGGAAACCCTTCGAAGCCCGTCCCCGGTCAGTTGCGCAGGCGTCCGAGATAGAGATTCCTGACTTTCATCGTCAGCCCTCCATCTGGAAACGGCGGGAACGGGCTGGGAAACCCGAAGCGGGCGTAATTCATTCCGTGGCCTTTCAGGCTTGGCCCCACGGACCAGAGAATTGGCTTTCCGAGATCCTGAAGTTCGGGCTTGCACTGCTGTTTCCAGGGCTTTCCGCAGCCCGGCGGAACCGCGTTCGGGCCTTGCCTGCTGTAGATCGTTTTGCCGTTGCAGATGACCTGCATGACGCCATCGGAACCGTTGGACCATTTGACCCTGAGCACGAAGCTGTTCCACTGGCCGAACCGCGCCGGCGGGAAACAGACCTTGTCCTCGAAGGTCGCGCCCTTGTTCGAGTCCAGATAAATTTCATACATGTGATTTTTGATCGTGTCGCTTCGCTGCCATTCCGCAATCCAAAGCCGGCTGCGATAATTGACCTTGCCCCAGCCGCGCCCGTTGTAGCGGAAACCGGGGTCGACCCAGATATCCATCGCGTATTCGTAGAAATTTCCCATTCTCTGCTTGTTTTTCGAATTCAGCTGCGACCGGCTGTTGCCGTTCTTGCAGTCGCTTTCGCCCCTGCCGTCCCCGTATGTCCGCGACTGGCAATCGCCGCGCCTGAGGACGAAGGTCAATTCCTTGTTTCGCCATTTGGGCGCGACCGCCGAATTGCGTCCTTCCTGAAACCCCCGTGGCGCGCCCGTGGCCGTTGTCGGGATCACAAGAGACGCGGAAACGGAAAATGCGAGAACCCGGATAAGGTTGTGCAATTTCATGATTGAAACTCCTTTGACGAAAAATAACGTCGTGGAGTCTACACCAACCCGGGGAAATCAGAAAATTTGCGACCCCGCGATGCGCTCTGCCGCAGACCGCCCGTTCGGCATCATGCGGCAAGGCGTGTCCGGCCGTTTGCCGCAAGGGCAATTCGGATATGGCCACCGCGCCCCGGCTTTTGTATAGAAGCCACTCACGCAGAATTCGCAGAGCGGAGAAGTCAGATGAGCGAGTGGCAAAAGACCGATTGGCGCAGCAAGCCGCGGGTTCAGATGCCCGATTATACGGATCAGGAGGCGTTGCAGACCGTCGAGGCGCAGCTTTCGCAGTATCCGCCGCTCGTTTTCGCGGGCGAGGCGCGCAAGCTCAAGCGGGCGTTGGGCGAGGCGGCGGCGGGCAAGGCGTTCCTGCTGCAGGGCGGCGACTGCGCCGAGGCGTTCGACCAGTTCAGCGCCAACGCGATCCGCGACACGTTCAAGGTGATGCTGCAGATGGCGATGGTGCTGACCTATGGCGCCAAGGTGCCGGTGGTCAAGGTGGGCCGGATGGCGGGGCAGTTCGCCAAGCCGCGCTCGGCCCCGACCGAGCTGGTGGACGGGGTGGAACTGCCCTCTTACCGCGGCGACATCATCAACGAGCTTGATTTCACCCCCGAGGCGCGCATTCCCGACCCGCGCAAGATGCTGCAGGCCTACACCCAGGCGGCGGCCACGCTGAACCTGCTGCGCGCGTTTTCGACCGGCGGCTATGCCGATGTGCACCAGGTGCACCAGTGGACGCTGGGCTTTACCGAGGGCGGGAAGGCCGAGAAATACCGCGAGATGGCCGGCCGCATCAGCGACACGCTGGATTTCATGACCGCGGCGGGCATCACCAGCGCGAACAACCACGCGCTTCAGACGGTGGATTTCTACACCAGCCACGAGGCGCTGCTGCTGGAATACGAAGAGGCGCTGACGCGGCTGGACTCGACAAGCGGCAAGTGGCTGGCGGGGTCCGGGCACATGGTCTGGATCGGTGACCGCACGCGGCAGCCGGATGGTGCGCATGTGGAGTTCTGCCGTGGCGTGCTGAACCCCATCGGGCTGAAATGCGGGCCGTCGATGACGGCCGAGGATCTCAAGGTGCTGCTGTCGCGGCTGAACCCGGAAAACGAGGCCGGGCGGCTGACGCTGATCGCGCGGTTCGGGGCGGGCAAGGTGGCCGAACACCTGCCGCGCCTGATCGACACGGTGCGCAGGGAAGGCGCCAACGTGCTGTGGGTCTGCGACCCGATGCATGGCAACACGATCAAGTCGGCCACCGGGTTCAAGACCCGTCCGTTCGACGCGGTGCTGCGCGAGGTGCAGGAGTTCTTTGCCGTGCATCGCGCCGAGGGCACGATCCCCGGCGGTGTGCATTTCGAGATGACCGGCCAGGACGTGACCGAATGCACCGGCGGCGTGCGCGCGGTGACCGAGGAAAACCTGTCCGACCGCTACCACACCGCCTGCGATCCGCGCCTGAACGCCAGCCAGTCGCTGGAACTGGCGTTCCTCGTGGCCGAGGAACTGTCGGCGCTGCGCGATGCGCGGGCGGTCGCGGCGGGCTGACCGGACCGCGAGCCGGCTTGTGAAAGGGCGCCCGTTGCACCCAGCCCGGAACAGCCGCGTAAGCGGCCCGGGCATCGCACGGCCGCCCCCCGGCCGGGCGATTGGCTGCCGCAGGCTCTCCGCTTTGAGGTAGGAAGTGGCGGCGCGATAAATTGCCATGCCACAAATGTCGGATCGCCCGACCGCGGCCCTGCGATGCCCTTCGGTTGCGACCTGCCCGAACGTCTGCTTCTCTAATCGCCTGTTGCGGCGCCCTTTTTCATTTGGCCGGGTCGGTTTGCACCAGTCGCAGGCGGGGCCGCCCGGCCGGGGCGGGGCGGAACGGGACGACCGGCGCGGCCAGCCCCGGCACCGGGGCGGCGGGCGCGCGCATCTCTGGCGGGGCGGGCAGGATCTCATGCCCGGTGATCGCGAAACGGCGGGGGCAGCGGCCGATGGGCCCCTCGCCGATCAGGCAGCCGAGCGCACGGTTCACCGCGCCACCCTCGCCATGCAGGGGCAGCAGCAGGGCATGGGCCTGCAGCGCCGGCTGGCCGGTTCCCGCCGGGCCGTGCAGGCGCAGCCGGCAAAGCGCGGGGCGGTCGAACAGCGCGGCGACCAGCGCGGAAAGGGCCTGCCGCGCGGCGGGCAGGAACAGCGCCGAAAACGGCATCCCGCGCACCTCCATTCCCAGCAGGTCGGACAGGTGTGTGCCGCCGACGCGCAGCCGCATCTCGCCCGGTGCGATGCGTTCGGCGATGAAGGCGTGTTCCAGCGCCGCCTCGATCCCGCGCGGGTCGATCCGGGCGCGGGCGGGCAGGCGCCCATCGCGGCAGAGCGCGGTCCAGTATGCCTCGACCTGCGCAAGGCGCGGTGGCGGGGCCGCGGCCGGGTCGGGATGCAGCCGGGTCACGCGGCCGGGCGGGGCGGTGCCGGGGGTGTTTTCGCTGCGGTCGGTCATCTTTCCTACTCCACCGGACCCGGAGGCGCGGGGCGGCGTGCCGCCTTTTGTTAAAGCTATCGCAACCGGGGTTACCGAAGGGTGAATCTAGCCGGTTTTCCGCAAATGCGGTGAATATTCCGAACGATTGGTTAACCCCGGAACCGTCGCGCGCGGGGCGCGCGTAACGCTTGCCCCCGGCAGGCATTGCGCGTAGGCAGCGGTGGCACGTTGGGACAGGAGAGCGCCGGTGACCAGATCCATGACCGCCTTCGCCGCCGCCAAGGGCGGCACCGCGCAGCACAGCTGGGCGTGGGAGCTGCGCAGCGTCAATGCCAAGGGGCTGGATATCCGCATGCGCCTGCCCGACTGGATCGAGGGGCTGGAGGCGGCGCTGCGCGCACGGCTGGGGCAGGCGGTGACGCGCGGTTCGGTCACGCTGAACCTGCGGGTGTCGCGTGAAGAGGGCGAGGCGCGGCAGGCGGTCAACGACACCGCGCTGGCCGCCGTCCTGACCGCGCTGTCGCGGGTCGAGGCGCGGGCGGCCGAGGCGGGGCTGGCGCTGGCGCCCACCCGTGCGGCCGATATCCTCGCCCTGCGCGGGGTGCTGGAAACCACCGCGCCCGAGGACGAGGCGGCGGGGCTGAAAGCCGCGCTGATGCAGGATTTCGAGCCGGTGCTGGCCGCGTTCCTTGAAATGCGCGCGGGCGAGGGCGCCGCGCTGGCCACGATCCTTGGCGCGCAGCTCGATGAAATCGCCCGCCTGACCGAAGCGGCCACCGAGGCCGCCGAGGCGCGGCGCGATGACATGGCCGGGGCGCTCAAAACCTCGCTTGCGCGGGTGATGGACAATGCCGAGGACGCCGACCCGCAGCGCGTCGCGCAGGAACTGGCGCTGATCGCGGTAAAATCCGACATCACCGAAGAACTGGACCGCCTGCGCGCCCATGTGGACGCCGCGCGCGAATTGCTGGGCACGGAGGGGCCGGTGGGCCGCAAGCTGGATTTCCTGATGCAGGAGTTCAACCGCGAGGCCAACACGCTGTGTTCCAAGTCGCAGAATACCGGATTGACGCGCATCGGGCTGGATCTGAAAACGGTGATCGACCAGATGCGCGAACAGGTTCAGAACGTGGAGTAACAACCGATGGCGACTGCAAGGCGGGGTCTTCTCATCATTCTTTCGTCGCCCTCGGGGGCGGGCAAGTCCACCCTGTCGCGGCGGCTGCTGGAGTGGGATGGCAGCCTGAGCTTCTCGGTCTCGGCCACCACCCGCACGCCGCGCCCCGGCGAGGTGGACGGCACCGATTACCATTTCATGACCGAGGACCGGTTCAAGCGCGAGGTCGCGCAGGACGGGATGCTGGAACACGCGCATGTGTTCGGCAATTTCTACGGCAGTCCGCGCGCGCCGGTGGAGCAGGCGATCAACGCGGGGCGCGACGTGCTGTTCGATATCGACTGGCAGGGCGCGCAGCAGATCGTGAACTCGGCGCTGGGGCCGCATACGCTGTCGATTTTCATCCTGCCGCCCTCGATCGCGGAACTGCGCCGGAGGCTGGTCAGCCGCGGGCAGGACAGCGACGAGGTGATCGCCAAGCGGATGCAGAAAAGCTGGGACGAGATCAGCCACTGGGGCAGCTACGATTACGTGCTGGTCAATGACGACCTTGAGCGCACATTCGCCGACCTGACGACCATCGTCACCGCGACCCGGCTGAAGCGGTTGCAGCAGCCCGGGCTGGTGGAGCATGTGCGCAGGTTGCAGGCGGAATTCGGGGAGTTGCGCTAGGCGGGGCCGTCCGGCCGCCTCCGGCGGGAGTATTTTCGGAACGATGAAGCGACTGGCGCAGAAAGGACAGGCGCATGAGCAAGGACCACAAAACCCTGATCCGGCCCGAGGGGCTGCCCGGCAGCGCAAGCTGGCCGGTGGTGACGCCGATCATGCCCTCGGTCGTCTATGCCTCGGAAACGCCCGATGCGCTGGACGCGCAATACGAGGGGCGGGTTGAGGGCTATACCTATGCCCGCGAGGGGCATCCCAATGCCGACCTGCTGGCGCGCCGGATCGACGCGATGGAGGGCGCGCGGGACGGGATCGTGCTGGGATCGGGCATGGCGGCGGTGACGGCGGTTCTGCTGGGCATCCTGAAGGCGGGCGATCACGTGGTGGGCGGCGATCAGCTGTACGGCCGGTCGCTGCGGCTGATGACGCAGGACCTGCCGCGTATGGGGATCGAAACCACGCTGGCCGATCCCTGCGACGCGGCGGCCATCGCGGCGGCGATCCGGCCCGAGACGCGGATGATCCTGGTCGAGGTGGTGTCGAACCCGACGCTGCGGGTGGCGGACATGGACGGGATCGCGCAGGTGGCGCGCGACAGGGGCGTGTTGCTGGTGGTGGACAACACCTTTACCACGCCGCGCGCCTATCGGCCCTTCGATCATGGCGCGGATATCGTGATCCATTCGGTGACCAAGCTGCTGGCGGGCCATTCCGACGTGACGCTGGGCTATGCGGTGGCGCGCGATGCGGGGCTGCAAAAGGCGATCTACGATTTCGCGGTCACCACCGGCATGACGCCCAGCCCCTTCGATTGCTGGCTGGCCGAGCGCGGGCTGGCGACGTTCGACCTGCGTTTCGACCGGGCCGAGGCGAACGCGGCGCGGCTGGCCGACCACCTGGGCGGGCTGGCCGGTGTGAAACGGGTGCTCTACCCGATGCGCGGCGATCACCCGGATGCGGGCCGGGCGCGGGCGATCCTGGGCAACCGGGGCTGCAACATGCTGTCCTTCGAGCTGGAGGGCGGGCGCGCGGCGGCCAATGCCTTTGCCGCCACCGCCGAGGGCATCGCATTCGCGCCGACGCTGGGGGATGTGGGCACCACGCTGTCGCATCCGGCGTCCAGCTCGCACCGGGCGCTGACGCCCGAGGCGCGCGCCGCCATCGGCATAAGCGAGGGGTTCTTTCGCGTGTCGGTCGGGCTGGAGGACAGCGACGCGCTGGCCGATATCTTTGCCCGCGCGGTCGCCGCGGCCGGACGTGCATGAGCGACGCCGGACAGATCGTCGCGGCGGTGCCTCATGCGGCGCTGCTGGTGGCGGATAACGACCGCATCCTTGCGGCCAACGCGCGGAGTGCCGCGCTGTTCGGCGAGGGGCTGGCCGGGCGGCACCTGATCACGGTGATCCGCCAGCCCTCGGTGCTGGATGCGATCGAGGGCACCCGCAGCAGCCACCTGGCGCAGGAAACCCGCTACCTGACCAATGACGGGCAGCAGGACGTGACCTACAGGGTCAGCTGCGCGCATCTGGACCTGGCGGGGCTGGCCGGTGTGCTGGTGGTGTTCGAGGATGTGACCCACCTGGAACAGGCCGGCCAGATGCGGCGCGATTTCGTGGCCAATGTCAGTCACGAGCTGCGCACGCCGCTGACCGCGCTTCTGGGGTTCATCGAGACATTGCAGGGCCCGGCGCGCGACGATGCGGCCGCGCGCAAGCGGTTCCTGGGGATCATGGCGCGCGAGGCCGACCGGATGAACCGGCTGGTGCGCGACCTGCTGTCGCTGAGCCATGTCGAGGCACAGGAAAGGATGCGCCCCGACGACCAGGTCGACCTGGCCGAGATCGTGCGTGCGACCCGGCGGTCGCTGGCGCATCTGGCGGAAAAGAACGCGGTCAGCTTCGACGAGGAGTTGCCCGGGGTGCCGGTGATGGTGCCCGGCGATGCCGATCAGTTGCGCCAGGTGCTGACCAACCTGATCGAGAACGCGATCAAGTATGGCGGTCACGGCTGCCGGGTGGGGCTGCGGCTGGACGGGCCGGCCGAGGGGCTGGGCCTGCGCGGGCCGGCGGTACGCCTGACCGTGTCCGACAGCGGCCCCGGCATCGACCCGCTGCATATCCCGCGCCTGACCGAGCGGTTCTATCGCGTGGACAGCCACCGCTCGCGCGAGATGGGGGGCACCGGGCTGGGGCTGGCGATCGTCAAGCATATCGTCAACCGCCATCGCGGGCGGCTGCGAATCGAAAGCGCGCCGGGCGAAGGCAGCCGGTTTTCCGTCATCCTGCCGGTGAGCGGCTGATCCGCGACGGGCACGCGGGGCGGTTCGCGGCCCCGGGTTTTTCCATTTTACCAATCGGTTGGGGCAGGGTCTCATGGGCCCCGGGCGGTTGTCATAAAACTGTTACGCAACTGTCACAAAAGCTCAGCACGCGGGGCGTAGCACGGGCCCCGGGATCATCGTGGGGATGATCATAGACATATTCGGACAGGAGCTTATCCATGACCCTGAAACTGACCGCATCCGCATTGGCCATCGCGGCCGTGTCGGCCTCGGCCGCCCATGCCCGTGACAACGTGCAGGTTGCCGGCTCGTCGACGGTGCTGCCCTATGCCTCGATCGTGGCCGAAGCCTTCGGCGAGAATTTCGACTTTCCGACACCGGTGGTCGAATCCGGCGGATCGTCGGCCGGGCTCAAGCGGTTCTGCGAAGGCGTGGGCGAAAACAGCATCGACATCGCCAACGCATCGCGCGCCATCCGCGAAAAGGAAATCGAAGCCTGCGCCGCGAACGGCGTGACCGACATCATCGAAGTGCGCATCGGCTATGACGGTATCGTGTTCGCCAGCCAGATCGACGGCCCGGCCTTCACCGCGTTCGAGCCCGCCGACCTTTACAACGCGCTGGCGCCCAAGGTGCTGAAGGACGGCGCGCTGGTCGACAACCCCTATACCACCTGGGCCGAGTTCAACGCCGACCTGCCCGATGTCGAAATCTCCGCCTTCATCCCCGGCACCAAGCACGGCACGCGCGAAGTGTTCGAGGAAAAGGTGCTGGCCGTGGGCTGCGAGATCACCGGCGCGTTCCAGGCGATGATCGACGGCGGCATGTCCGAGGACGACGCCGAGGACGCCTGCATCGCGGTGCGCACCGACGGCAAGTCGGTCGATATCGACGGCGACTATACCGAAACGCTGGCGCGGATCGACTCGAACGCGAACGGCGTGGGCGTGTTCGGCCTGGCGTTCTACGAGAACAACACCGACAAGCTGAAGGTCGCCACCATGTCGGGCATCGCGCCCTCGACCGAAACCATCGCGTCGGGCGAATACCCGGTGTCGCGCCCGCTGTTCTTCTACGTCAAGAAGGCGCATATCGGCGTGATCCCCGGCCTGAAGGAATATGCCGAGTTCTTCGTCAGCGACGAGATCGCCGGCCCCGATGGCCCGCTGTCCGAATACGGGCTGGTGTCGGACCCGGAACTGGCCCAGACGCAGGCCGCCGTGGCTGACGAGCAGACCATGGGCGGCGGCATGTAAGCCGCTTTCGCGGGGTGCGCCCGTGCGCGCGCCCCGCACCCCCTTTCAGATTGTTTTTCCGCAAAACGGAGCCGACATGCCTGTTTTCTGGCTTGCCCTCATCGTCCTTGCCCTGGCCGCGGCCGGGTTCCTGGCCGGGCGCGTGCGCGCGCTGTCCTCGGGCGGGGGCAATATCCGCAACCTGCATTCGCTGCCGGCCTATTACGGCTGGCACGTGGCGCTGATGGTTCTGGTTCCGTCCTTCCTGATCCTGATCGTGTGGCTGCTGGTTCAGCCGGTGCTGGTCAACAACGCGGTTTCCGGCCTGCTGCCCGACCGGGCGGTGTCCGAGGATACCACGCTGGGCCTTGTGATGAGCGATGTGCGCCGGGTGGCCGACGGCCTGGATGCGGCGGTGTCGGCGGGGGCGATGACCCCGGACGAGGCACAGTCGATCCGTTCCGAATTCACCAATGTGCGCGACAAGCTGGGATCGGTGGGCGTGGCGCTCGGATCGGATGTCAGCCCGGAAATCCTGAGCGCGGCGCAGAAATATCGCGGCATGACGGCGACCGGGCGGTTCTGGATGACGGTGGTCGTGCTGGCCGCGGCGGTCGGCGGTTTCGCCTTCGCCCTGCGCCGCACATCGGCCGGGTTCCGCGCCCGCAACGTGGTCGAGTCAGGCATTCGCGCCCTGCTGCTGGGGGCCGCGTCGATCGCGGTGCTGACCACGATCGGCATCGTGCTGAGCCTTGTCTTCAACACCATCGAATTCTTCCGGCTCTATCCCGCGGCGGATTTCTTTTTCGGCCTGACCTGGGCGCCCAGTTTCGGCGGCGGCTCGCAACTGGGCATCCTGCCGCTGCTGTGGGGCACGTTCTACATCTCGTTCATCGCGCTGGCGGTGGCGGTGCCGATCGGGTTGTTCGCGGCGATTTACCTCTCGGAATATGCCGGGCCCAAGGTGCGCGCCATGGCCAAGCCGCTGCTTGAGGTGCTGGCCGGTATCCCGACCATCGTTTACGGCCTTTTCGCGCTGCTGACGGTCGGGCCGCTGCTGCTGGGCATCTTCGGCGGTCAAGGGCTGGGCTGGATGCAGGCCGGCACGGCGGTGATGACGGCGGGCATCGTCATGGGCATCATGCTGATCCCCTTCGTGTCGTCGCTGTCCGACGACATCATCAACGCGGTGCCGCAATCGATGCGCGACGGCTCTTACGGGCTGGGGGCGACGAAATCGGAAACCATCCGCCAGGTCGTCATTCCCGCCGCGCTGCCGGGGATCGTGGGCGCGGTCCTGCTGGCCGCCAGCCGCGCCATCGGCGAAACCATGATCGTGGTGCTGGGGGCAGGGGCCGCCGCACGGCTGAGCATGAACCCCTTTGACGCCATGACCACCGTGACCGCCAAGATCGTCAGCCAGCTGACGGGCGACGCCGATTTCGCCAGCCCCGAGGCGCTGGTGGCCTTCGCGCTTGGCATGACGCTTTTCATCGTGACGCTGGGGCTGAACGTCCTGGCCCTCTACATCGTGCGCAAATACCGGGAGCAGTACGAATGACCGACGCAACCAGCACTCCGGGTCCGATGGATGCGCCTGCCGTCAAGGGCAGCCTGCACGTCCAGGACGCGCGCACCAGAAAGCGCAACGCGGCCGAGGCACGATTCAAATTCTACGGCCTGTCGGCGGTGGCGATCGGCCTTGTCTTCCTGGTCGTCCTGCTGACCGCGATCATCGGCAACGGTGTCGGCGCGTTCCAGCAGAGCTTTATCGCCGCGCAGGTCTATCTGGACCCGGCCAGGCTGGACAAGGCGGGCGACCGCAATATCGAGGATATCAAGAAGGTGTCCACCTTCGGCTATACCCCGCTGATCCAGCAGGCGGTGTTCGACAAGGTGACCGAACTGGGGATCGACACCCCGTTCGACGACGCCAAGGACATGAAGGCGCTGATCTCGGCCTCGGCCGCCGCCATCGTGCGCGACGAGGTGATCGCCAACCCCGACCTGATCGGCCAGACGGTGGAATTCCGGCTGCTGGCGGCCAGCCGCGTCGATGGCTACCTCAAGGGCCGGGTCAGCCGCGACTCGGTGGCGCGCGACAAGAATATCGACGCCGAACACCTGGACCTGGTGGATGCCCTGCGCGACGAAGGGATCATTGCCAAGGGGTTCAACGCCAGTTTCATCACCGGCGCCGACGCCTCGGAAAGCCGCCCCGAACAGGCCGGGCTGGGCGTGTCGATCCTGGGGTCGTTCTTCATGATGCTGGTGGTGCTGGGCCTGTCGCTGCCGGTCGGCGTCGCCGCCTCGATCTATCTTGAGGAATTTGCATCCAAGAACCGGCTGACCGACATCATCGAGGTCAATATCTCGAACCTCGCCGCGGTGCCCTCGATCGTGTTCGGCATCCTTGGCCTTGCGGTGTTCATCCAGTTCATGCACCTGCCGCAATCCGCGCCGCTGGTGGGCGGGCTGGTGCTGACGCTGATGACGCTGCCGACGATCATCATCTCGACGCGCGCCTCGCTCAAGGCGGTGCCGCCCTCGATCCGCGACGCGGCGCTGGGGGTGGGGGCGTCCAAGATGCAATCGGTCTTTCACCACGTGCTGCCGCTGGCCATGCCCGGCATCCTGACCGGCACGATCATCGGCCTGGCGCAGGCGCTGGGGGAAACCGCGCCGCTGCTGCTGATCGGGATGGTGGGCTATATCGCCACCAACTATCCCGAGGGGCTGGCCGGCGGGTTCATCGACCCCAACTCGGCCATGCCGGCGCAGATCTACGAATGGGCCAAGCGTGCCGACCCCGCCTATTACGAACGCGCCTGGGGCGGCATCATCATCCTGCTGGTGTTCCTGATGACCATGAACATCATCGCCATCCTGCTACGCCGCCGCTTCGAGCGCCGGTGGTAAGATAAAAGGGAAATCGCTATGTACGACGCAGTCAACACGGAGCAGAGCGTGCAGCAGACAGACACCAAGATTTCGGCCCGCAACGTGCAGGTCTATTACGGCGACACCCATGCCATCAAGGATGTCGACGTTGATATCGCCGGCAATACGGTCACCGCTTTCATCGGCCCGTCGGGCTGCGGCAAGTCGACCTTCCTGCGCTGCCTGAACCGGATGAACGACACCATCGACATCTGCCGCGTCGAGGGGCTGATCGAGCTGGACGGCGAGGATATCTATGACCCCAAGGTCGACCCGGTGCAGCTGCGCGCCAAGGTGGGCATGGTGTTCCAGAAACCCAACCCGTTTCCCAAGTCGATCTACGACAACATCGCCTATGGCCCGCGTATTCACGGCATGGCCCGCAGCAAGGCCGACCTGGACGAGATCGTGGAGCGCGCCCTGCGCCGCGGCGCGATCTGGGACGAGGTCAAGGACCGGCTGGATGCGCCGGGCACCGGGCTGTCGGGCGGCCAGCAGCAGCGGCTGTGCATCGCGCGCGCCGTGGCGACCGAGCCCGAGGTTCTGCTGATGGACGAGCCGTGCTCGGCGCTCGACCCGATCGCAACCGCGCAGGTCGAGGAGCTGATCGACGAGCTGCGGCAGAACTATTCGGTGGTGATCGTCACCCACTCGATGCAGCAGGCCGCGCGCGTCAGCCAGAAGACCGCCTTTTTCCACCTCGGCAACCTGGTGGAATTCGGCGACACCAGCCAGATCTTCACCAACCCCGAAGATCCCCGCACCGAAAGCTACATCACCGGCCGGATCGGCTGAGGGAGTGACGCAGATGCACGACAGCAAGGAACATATCGTCTCGTCTTTCGATCGCGACCTCGAAGCGATCCAGGCCAGAATCCTGAAAATGGGTGGGCTGGTCGAAGAAGCGATCCTGGAAGCCGCCCGTTCGCTGGAAGAGCGCGACGAGGAACTGGCCGAGAAGGTGCGCAAGAGCGACCGCGCCATCGACGAACTGGAAGAGATGATCAACGAGGATGCCGCCCGCGTCATCGCGCTGCGCGCCCCGACCGCGGTCGATCTGCGCGTGGTGCTGAGCGTGATGAAGATCTCGGGCAACCTGGAGCGCATCGGCGACTACGCCAAGAACATGGCCAAGCGCACCGGCGTTCTGGTGCAGATGCCGGCGATCAACGGCGCGCATTCGGCGCTGCGCCGGATGGCGCGCGAGGTGCAGCTGATGCTCAAGGATGCGCTGGACGCCTATATCCAGCGTGACGCCGCCCTTGCGCAGGACGTGATCCACCGCGATGCGGACGTGGACCAGATGTATAACGCGCTGTTCCGCGAATTCCTGACATTCATGATGGAGGACCCGCGCAACATCACCGCCTGCATGCACCTGCATTTCATCGCCAAGAACACCGAGCGCATGGGCGATCACGTCACCGCCATCGCCGAGCAGACCGTGTATCTCGTCACCGGCGAAATGCCCGAGGAGAGCCGGCCCAAGGTGGACACGACGGGCGGTGCCTTCGACGAGACCGAGGACGAAGGGTAACGCGCCATGTCAGCCGATCAGCCCACCGTCCTGCTTGTCGAGGACGAGCCGGCGCAGCGCGAGGTGCTGGCCTATAACCTCGAGGCCGAGGGGTTCCGCGTGACCAGCGCCGACAATGGCGAGGACGCGCTGATGCTGGTGGACGAGGAACACCCCGACATCATCGTGCTGGACTGGATGATGCCCAACCTGTCGGGGATCGAGGTCTGCCGCCGCCTGAAGCTGCGCCCCGAAACCCGCTCGGTGCCGATCATCATGCTGTCGGCGCGCTCCGACGAGGTGGACCGCGTGCGCGGGCTGGAAACCGGGGCGGACGATTATGTCGTGAAACCCTATTCCATCGTCGAGCTGATGGCGCGGGTGCGCGCGCAACTGCGCCGCACCCGGCCCGCGGCGGCCGGGCTGCGGCTGGAATACGAGGATATCGTGCTGGACGCGGAAACCCACCGCGTCACCCGCGACGGCGCGCCGCTGAAGCTTGGGCCGACCGAGTTCCGGCTGCTGTCGACCTTTATGGAAAAACCCGGCCGGGTCTGGAGCCGCGAGCAGTTGCTGGACCGGGTCTGGGGGCGCGACATCTATGTCGATACCCGCACGGTGGACGTGCATATCGGGCGGTTGCGCAAGGCGCTGACGCGCCATGGCGGCACCGACCCGCTGCGCACGGTGCGCGGCGCGGGCTACGCGCTGGGATAGGGCGGGCCGGACGGGGGCGTTGCCCCCCGGACCCCCCGAGTATTTTCGGAACGATGAAGGGACGGGCGCGCGCAATCGTCAGCGCGGCAGGGAATCGCCGTCCTCGGCCTGCGTGGCCATCCAGTCGCGAAAGGCGATCAGCGCGGGGCCGGCGGCGCGGGATTTCGGCCAGACCAGGTGATAGGCGCCCGCGCTTTCCACCGGCCCGCCCCAAACCGGCATCAGTCGCCCGGTGGCGAGGTCCTGCTCGGCCAGATAATCGGGCAGCAGCGCCACGCCCAGCCCGTGCAGCGCGGCCTGGGTGATCGTGTTGAACTGGTCGTAGACCATGCCGGACTGCCCGCGCGCGGCGATGCCGTGATGGGCCAGCCACTCGGCCCAGGCGCCGGGACGGGTCTGGATATGGAGGAGCGGCAGGGCGAGGATGTCCTGCGCCGCGTTCAGGCCGCCATCGGGCAGCAATTCGGGGGCGCAGACCGCGATCACGCTTTCGCTGCGCAGCCGCAGCGCGTGGCAGTCGCCGGGGGGCGTGGCGCCGAAAAATATGGCGGCGTCATAGGGTTCGGTGTCGAAGTTCACGGCGCGCAGGCAGGTCGACAGGTTCACCGTGACCTCGGCATGGCGGCGGGTGAATTCCGGCAGGCGCGGCACCAGCCAGCGCATTCCGAAGGTGGGCAGGATCGCCAGGCTGACCGTGCCCGCGCCCGCGGGGGTGCTGTGCAGGCGCAGCCCGGCCTGCGCGATCTGCTGCAGCGCGGCGCGCACCTCGGCCACGTAGTCGCCGGCGGCGGCGGTCAGTTGCATCCGCCGCCCGCTGCGGTGGATGAGCGTCACGCCCAGCTGATCCTCGAGCCCCTGCAATTGCCGGCTGACCGCGCTTTGCGTCAGGTTCAGCTCGGCCGCGGCGGCGGTGGCGCTGCCCAGGCGGTCGAGCGCCTCGAGCGCACGCAGGGCGGAGAGCGAGGGCAGGTAGCGGCGTGGCGCAAGCATGTATTCCAAAACCTCATGAGTTGATGCGGAAAACGCGATATTCATGGCGGTTTGCCCGTGCTATTGCAAGGAAAACGCATAAAGCCCGCGATATATAGGAGAGCGACATGCCCGACGACAAACCCGCCCTGCGCGCCAAGGACATGCCCGACCTGGGCCGGTTCGACTGGGAAGACCCGTTCCGTCTGGACGACCAGCTGACCGAGGATGAGCGCATGGTGCGCGACAGCGCCCGCGCCTATTGCGCCGAAAAGCTGCAGCCGCGCGTTCTGGACGCATTCCAGGACGAGAAAACCGATCCGGCGATCTTTGCCGAGATGGGCGAGATGGGCCTGCTGGGCACCACCATCCCCGAGGAATATGGCGGCATCGGCGCCGGTTACGTGACCTATGGCCTTGTCGCGCGCGAGGTCGAGCGCGTCGATTCCGGCTATCGCTCGATGATGTCGGTGCAGTCCAGCCTGGTGATGTATCCGATCTATGCCTATGGCTCGGAGGAACAGCGCAGGAAATACCTGCCGAAACTGGCCAGCGGCGAATGGATCGGCTGTTTCGGCCTGACCGAACCCGATGCGGGCAGCGACCCGGCGGGGATGAAGACCCGCGCGGTCAAGACCGAAGGCGGCTATGTGCTGACCGGCTCGAAAATGTGGATCTCGAACAGCCCGATCGCGGATGTCTTCGTGGTCTGGGCCAAATCCGAGGCGCATGGCGGCAAGATCCGCGGTTTCGTGCTGGAAAAGGGCGCAAAGGGGCTGAGCGCGCCGAAGATCGAGAAGAAGATGAGCCTGCGCGCCTCGATCACCGGCGAGATCGTGATGGACGGGGTCGAGGTCGGCGAAGACGCGCTGCTGCCGCATGTCGAGGGGCTGAAGGGCCCGTTCGGCTGCCTGAACCGCGCACGCTATGGCATCAGCTGGGGCGTGATGGGGGCGGCCGAGTTCTGCTGGCACGGCGCGCGGCAATACGGGCTGGACCGGCACCAGTTCAAGCGCCCGCTGGCGCAGACCCAGCTTTACCAGAAAAAGCTGGCCGACATGCAGACCGAGATCGCGCTGGGGCTGCAGGCATCCTTGCGCGTCGGTCGCCTGATGGACGAGGCCAATGCCGCGCCCGAGATGATTTCCATCGTCAAGCGCAACAATTGCGGCAAGGCGCTGGATATCGCGCGGATGGCGCGCGACATGCATGGCGGCAACGGTATCAGCCTGGAATTCGGCGTGATCCGCCACGCGGTGAACCTGGAAACGGTGAACACCTACGAGGGCACCCATGACGTTCATGCGCTGATTCTGGGCCGTGCGCAGACCGGGTTGCAGGCGTTCTTCTGACCTTTCGAGGGTTTGGGAAAGGGCCGTCTTGCGGGGCGGCCCTTTTTCGTTTTGGGGCTGTTGTGCGGCGCTTTTGTCAGCACCCCGCCCGGAACAGCCGCAGGTGCCACGGTCTGAGGTGGGAAGAGGCTGCGCGATAAAGTGACCGCAACAAATGTCGGATCGCCCGACCGCGGCCGTGCGATGCCCTTCTGTTGCGCGGCTGTTCCGGGCGGGTGCGTCGTTCAACCGTCATGAAAGGCCACGGTTTCCACACCGCTTTTTCATGCAACGTCTTGGCATCGGGCCGGGCCGGGGCGTATCACGGTTCCGAGGCAACGAACGGGGGGCGGCATGGATCCGGCGACGCGCGTGCATGAGGGGTTTCTGCGCAGGGTGGCAGAGGGCGACCTGCCCGTGCCCAAGGGCCGGGCCGCCGATGCGGGGCTGGCGGCGGCGGACCTGCTGGCGCTGTTTCGCGCGCAGGTGACCAGCCGGCAGCTCGACCGCATGGCGCGGGTGCTGCAATCGAAGGGGCAGGGGTTCTATACCATCGGCTCGTCCGGGCACGAGGGCAACGCCGCCATCGCGCATGCGCTGCGGGTGAGCGACCCGGCCTTCCTGCATTACCGCGACGCCGCGTTCCAGATCGCGCGCGCCGGGCAGGTGCCGGGGCAGACGCCGCTGTGGGACATGCTGCTGAGTTTCACCGCCTCGTCCGACGATCCCACCAGCGGCGGGCGGCACAAGGTGCTGGGGTCGAAAACGCTCAACATTCCGCCGCAGACCTCGACCATCGCCAGCCACCTGCCCAAGGCGATGGGCGCGGCATTCGCCATCGGGATGAGCCGCCGGATGCCGCCCGAACAGGCGGAATGGCCGGCGGATTCGGTGGTGATGGCCTCGTTCGGGGATGCCTCTCTTAACCATTCCACGGCGCAGGGGGCGCTGAACGCGGCGGGCTGGACGGCCTACCGGGGCACGCCGCTGCCGCTTTTGTTCGTGTGCGAGGATAACGGCATCGGCATCTCGGTGAAGACGCCGGAGGGCTGGGTTGCCGACAGCCTGAAATCGCGGGCGGGGCTGGAGTATTTCGCCTGTGACGGGCTGGATATCGTCGATACCTTCCGCGCCGCGAAAAAGGCCGCCGACCGGGTGCGCAGGCGGCGCAGGCCGGCGGTGCTGCACATGGGCTGCGTGCGGCTTTACGGCCATGCCGGCGCGGATGTCGAGGCCGGGTATCGCCCCAGGGACGAGATCGCGCAGGCCGAGGCGAACGACCCGCTGATCCACACCGCCGCGCGGCTGATCGCCGAGGGTGTCGCGGATGCGCAGGGTGTGCTGGATATCTATACCGGCATCTGGGCCGAAACCGAGGCGCTGGCCGAAAAGGCCGCGTCGCGCCCCAAGCTGGCGGATGCGGGGCAGGTCATGGCCGCGCTTCTGCCGCCGAAACGCGACCTGCCGCGGCTGAACGGCCCCGACCCGCAGGCGCGCGCGGCGATGTTCGGCGCGGCCGACCTGCGCGCGCTGGACGAGCCGCAGCCGATGAACAAGCTGCTGAACCTCGGGCTGGCCGATTTGATGCTGGAAACCCCCGGCCTTGTCATGGCGGGCGAGGATATCGGGAAGAAGGGCGGCGTTTACGGCATCACCAAAGGGCTGCAGGCCCGGTTCGGGCCGGGGCGGGTGATCGATTCGCTGCTGGACGAGCAATCCATCCTCGGCCTGTCCATCGGCATGGCGCAGCAGGGATACATCCCGATGCCGGAAATCCAGTTCCTCGCCTATCTGCACAATGCCGAGGACCAGCTGCGCGGCGAGGCGGCGACGCTGCCGTTCTTCAGCAACGGCCAGTATGCCAACCCGATGGTGGTGCGGATCGCCGGGCTGGGTTACCAGCGCGGGTTCGGCGGACATTTCCACAACGACAACTCGCTGGCCGTGCTGCGCGACATTCCGGGGCTGGTGATCGGCTGCCCAAGCACCGGGGCCGACGCGGTGGCGATGCACCGCGCCGCCCTGCGCATGGCGCGTGAAGAGGGGCGCGTGGTGGTGATGGTCGAGCCCATCGCGCTCTACCCGATGCGCGACCTGCTGGAAGAGGGCGATGGCGGCTGGCTGACGCGCTATCCCGATCCGGGGGCCGGGATCGCGCCGGGCGATCTGGGCGTGCATGGCGACGGCACCGACCTGGCCATCGTGACCTATGGCAACGGGCATTACCTGTCGCGGCAGGCGCAGGCGCGGCTGGCGGATCGGGGCATCGCCGCGCGGGTGATCGACCTGCGCTGGCTGGCGCCGCTCGACCCCGGTGCGGTCATGGCGGCGGTTCAGGGCTGCGACCGGGTGCTGATCGTCGACGAATGTCGCCGCACCGGCAGCCAGTCCGAGGCGCTGATGACGCTGATGGCGGAACATGGCCGCCCGGACGCGCGCCGCATCGCCGCCGAGGATTGCTTTATCGCCACCGGCCCGGCCTATGCCGCGACGCTGCCCTCGGCCGAGGGGATCGTGGCGGCGGCGCGGGAGATATGCGCATGAATGGCAACCTGTGGCAGGCAAGCTGCGCCGAGACGGTGCCGGGCGTGTCCCTGACCGGGGATCATGCCGCCGACCTTGTGGTGATCGGCGGCGGGTTCACCGGCTGCGCCGCCGCGCTTGAGGCCGCGCAGGCGGGCGCCAGCGTGATCGTGCTCGAGGCCGAGCGCGTGGGCCACGGCGGATCGGGGCGCAACGTGGGGCTGGTGAATGCCGGGCTGTGGCTGCCGCCCGACCGGGTGGAGCAAGCGCTGGGGCAGGGGCCGGGTGCGCGGCTGAACGCGGCGCTGGCCGGGGCGCCGGAACAGGTGTTCGGGCTGATCGGCCGGCATGGCATCGCCTGCGAGGCGGCGCAGGCGGGCACGCTGCATTGCGCGCATGCGCGCCGGGGCTTTGCCGATCTGCGCGAACGCCACCGCCAGCAACTTGCGCGGCAAGCGCCGGTCACGCTGCTGGACCCCGCCGAGGCGTGCGCGCGGCTGGGCAGCGGGCGCATCCACGGCGCGCTGCACGATGCGCGGGCGGGCACGGTGCAGCCGATGGGCTATGTGCGCGGGCTGGCGCGGGCGGCGGCGGGCCTTGGCGCGCGGATCGTCGAGGGCGCGGCGGTCGCGGCCATCCGGCGCGACGGGACGGGCTGGCAGGTGGATTTCGCGGGCGGCCGCGTGCGGGCCGGGGCGCTGCTGCTGGCGACGAACGCCTATCACCGGGGGGCCGAGGGCGCCGATCTGCCGCCGATGACACCGGTGCATTTCTTTCAGCTTGCCACCGAACCGCTGCCGCCCGCCGTCGCGGACACGATCCTGCCGCGGGGCGAGGGCGCGTGGGATACCGGGCTGGTTATGACATCCTATCGCAAGGACGCCGCCGGGCGGGTGATCCTCGGCGCGATGGGCAAGCCGGACGCGATGGGGCTGCACGCGGGCTGGGCACGGCGGGCGCTGGCGCGGCTCTTCCCGCAGGCCGCCGGGGCGGAACTGGCCTATTTCTGGTCGGGCCGGATCGGGATGAGCGGCGACAAGATCCCGAAAATCCTGCGTCTCGGGCCGGGGGCGCTGGCGGTGTTCGGCTATTCGGGCCGGGGCATCGCGCCGGGCACGGTGCTGGGCCAGGCCGCCGCAAAGGCGTTGCTGGAGGGGGATGAGACCGGCCTGCCGCTGGCCCCGGTCGTGCGTCACGGTGAAAGCGGCACCGCGCTGCGCGGGCTTTATTATGAAACCGGCGCGCGGCTGTTGCACGGGCTGGGCGCGCGGTTCTGATCCGCGCGCGTCACCCCCGCCCGGCGGCGCGCAGCAGCAGCGCCAGCGCGTGATCGCGCGCGGCCTTGCGCACCCCGGCGCGGCCGCGCGCGCCGAACTCCACCGTTTCGGTCAGGGTGATCTCGCCCTCGACGGCCAGGCCGAAACAGACGCGCCCCTCGGGCTTGTGCTCGGACCCGCCGGGGCCGGCGATGCCGGTGATTGCCACCGCAAGCTGCGCGTTCGACCGCCACAGCGCCCCTTCGGCCATTTCGCGCGCGACCTCTTCGCTGACGGCGCCATGCGCGGCCAGCGTGGCGCGCGTGACGCCCAGCATCTGCTCCTTGGCGTCGTTGGTGTAGGTGACAAAGCCGCGATCATAGATCGCGGACGATCCCGCCACGTCGGTGATCGCCGCGCCCACCATGCCGCCGGTGCAGGATTCGGCGGTGGCGATCATCCAGCCGCGCGCCGTGCAGGCGGCAAGTATGTCGGCGGGCAGGCTCACATCAGCAACCCGTGGCTGAGGCCGGCGGCGATCATCGTGGCGACACCGGCGAACACGCCGGCCCAGAGATCGTCCAGCATCACGCCGGTGGCGTCGTGGCGGCGGTCGGCGCGGCCCACCAGCCAGGGTTTCCAGATGTCGAACAGGCGAAAGAACACCAGCGCCGCGACCCAGCCGGGATAGGGGAAATGCCAGTTGTCCAGCCCCATCATCCAGAACCCGAAGGACGGGAACAGCAGCGCGACCCACTGGCCCGCCACCTCGTCGATCACGATTTCCGAGGGGTCCTGCCCCGGTTTCGCGGCCAGTTCCACCTCGCACGCCCACAGGCCCCAGCCGATTGCGGCCAGCGTCGCGGCTGCCAGCAGCGGAAAGTTCCCGATGCCGTGGATCACCAGCCCCAGCGCCACGGCCACGACCGAACCCCAGGTGCCGGGGGCGGGGCGCAGCAGCCCGGCGCCGAAAAAGATCGAAACGATGCGTGACAGCTTCATGTTTTCACCAGTGTTGCGGTTGCGATTGCGGCGATGCCTTCCTCGCGCCCGGTAAAGCCCAGCCGCTCGGAGGTGGTGGCCTTGACGGAAATGCGCCCGGCCTCGAGCCCGGTGATGTCTGCCAGCGCCTGTTGCATCGCATCGGCGTGCGGGCCGATCTTGGGCCGTTCGCAGATCAGCGTGCAGTCGATATTCGATACGGCAAAGCCCCGGTCGCGCGCCAGTTCGACCGCGTGGCGCAGGAAGATATGGCTTTCCGCGCCCTTCCATTGCGGATCGCCGGGCGGGAAATGGCGGCCGATATCGCCCATCGCCAGCGCGCCATAGATCGCGTCGGTGATCGCGTGCATCCCCACGTCGGCGTCGGAATGGCCCTGCAGCGCGCGGTCATGCGGCACGCGCAGGCCGCACAGCATGACGTGATCGCCGGGGCCGAAACGGTGCACGTCGTAGCCGTTGCCAAGCCGGATATCGGGTGCTGTCATCTGTCGTCCTTCCAGTATCGCGGCGGCGCGGGCGAAATCGCCCGGCTGCGTGATCTTGATGTTGTCTTCGGAGCCACGGGTAATCATAACGCCGATCCCGGCGGCGCGGGCGACCGCGACATCGTCGGCGGCCTCGCCGGGATGCGCCCGGTGGGCGGCAAGGATCGCGTCGAAGCGAAAGCCCTGCGGTGTCTGTGCGCGGTAGAGCCCGTCGCGCGATTCGGTGCCGGTGACGTGATCCGCCCCACGCCACAGCGCATCGGTGACCGCCAGCCCCGGCGCCGCCCCTTCGGATGTGTCCAGCGCGTCAAGCACCGCGTCGATCACGCCCGCATCCACGCAGGCGCGGGCGACGTCGTGGATCAGCACCTTGTCGATGCCGCGCCCCGCCAGTGCCTCGAGCCCCGCGCGGACCGACGCGGCGCGCGTGGCACCGCCCGCGACGGTTTCGACGCCATCGGGGGCCAGCGCCCGGTCGTCGGGGTGAACGACCATCAGGACATGGTCGATGCGGGGATGGCGGGCAAACGCGGCCAGCGTCCACGCGGCCACGGGCCGGCCCGCCACGACCTGCCATTGCTTCGGCAGGTCGCCCCCGGCGCGGGTGCCGCGTCCGGCGGCGACGATCAGGGCGGCGGTGGTCATCTCGGGCACTCCTCGGGTCATTGCATAGGGCCTTGGCGGAGAGAGGGCAATCGGACAGATCGCACCGGCATGAATGCACAAAAAACAGGCAATGGCCCGGGAATGCGGCACACTCACGCCAGGTTTCATTGTGATTCCCCGTGGGCTGGGCTAGTCAGGGCCGGGTGCACAAGGTTTAGGCACATGAGTTTGACCCTCGACGATCGACAGATAAATCCGCCGGTTCTGCTGGCGCCGCTTGCGGGAATCACGGACCTGCCGTTCCGTGACCTGGTGACGTCCTTCGGTGCCGGGCTGGTGGTGAGCGAGATGGTCGCAAGCCAGGAAATGGTCGAGGCCAGGCAAAGCGTGCGCGACCGGGCCGAGCTGGGCTTCGGGGTTGAAAACACCTCGGTGCAGCTGGCCGGACGCGACCCGCGCTGGATGGCCGAGGCGGCGCGGATGGTCGCGGCAAACGGCGCGCGGGTGATCGACATCAACATGGGCTGCCCGGCGAAAAAGGTGGTTGGCGGGTTGTCGGGCTCGGCGCTGATGCGCGACCCCGACCATGCGCTGCGCCTGATCGAAGCGGTGGCCGATGCGGTGGACGTGCCGGTCACGCTCAAGACCCGGCTGGGCTGGGACGAGGGCAGCCTGAACGCGGCCGACCTTGCCCGCCGGGCCGAGGGTGCGGGCGTGCGCATGGTGGTGATCCACGGGCGCACCCGCTGCCAGTTCTACAAGGGGCGCGCGGATTGGGCGCAGATCCGCGCGGTCAGGGACGCGGTGTCGATCCCGGTGATCGCCAATGGCGATATCGTGGATGCGGACAGCGCGCGCAGGGCGCTGGCGCTGTCCGGCGCGGATGGCGTGATGGTCGGGCGCGGGGCGCAGGGGCGGCCCTGGATACTGGCGCAGATCGCGCATGATCTGGGCCATGGCCCGGCGCCGGATATTCCCGAAGGCGGTGAACTTATCGACATGATTTCAAATCACTACGAGGCGATGTTGACCTTCTACGGTCACGATCTGGGGCTGCGCGTCGCGCGCAAGCACCTGGGATGGTACATGGACGGGATGGGCACCGGCACGGCGCTGCGCCGCCGGATTCTGACCAGCCGCGATCCGGCCGAGGTGCTGCGGCTGCTGCCCGAGGCCCCCGAACAGGAAAGGTGTGCCGCATGATGGCGGACAGCGCACTCTGGAGTTCCCTGCCGGTGCCGGCGCTGCTGGTGGACGACGGCGACCGCATCGCCGACCTGAATCCGGCGGCCGAGGGGTTTCTCAACACATCGGCGAAATCGGCGCATGGCCAGCCGGTCTGGGACAGGCTGGCGGTGGATGCGCCGCTGGAAGAGGCGTTTGCCCGCGCAAGGCAGGAGGGCACGCCGCTTTTCGTCAACGACGTGGACGTGGGCACCGGCGACCGCCCGCCGCTGCAATGCAACCTGCAGATCGCACCGCTGCAGGGCCAGCCGGGGCACATGGTGTTCCTGATCGCCCCGCGCGAACTGGCGGGCCGCATGACGCAAAGCCATTCGGTCAAATCGGCCGCCAAATCCGCCATCGGCATGGCCGAGATGCTGGCGCACGAGATCAAGAACCCGCTGGCGGGCATCACCGGCGCGGCGCAGCTTATCAGCATGAACCTTGGCCCCGAAGACCTTGAATTGACAGATTTAATCGTCAACGAGACCCGCCGCATCGTGAAGCTGCTGGAGCAGGTCGAGCAGTTCGGCAACCTGTCGGCGCCGCATCGCAAGCCGGTCAACCTGCATGACGTGCTGGACCGCGCGCGGCGCTCGGCGCTGCTGGGGTTCGGCGCGCATATGAAGATCGTCGAGCAATACGACCCCTCGCTGCCGCTGGCCTATGCCGATCCCGACCAGTTGCTGCAGGTGGTGCTGAACCTGCTGAAAAACGCGTCGGAGGCGGCCGGGAAAGAGGGCGGCACGATCACGCTGCACACCTTTTTCGAACATTCCTTCCGCCTGCGCCGCAGCGACGGGTCGGGCCATTCGCTGCCGTTGCAGATCGAGGTGATCGACGACGGCCCCGGCCTGCCCGAGGATATCCGCGGCGACATATTCGACCCCTTCGTGTCGGGCCGGGAAAACGGCACCGGGCTGGGCCTTGCGCTGGTGAGCAAGATCATCAGCGATCACGACGGATGGATTTCGGTGAACTCCGTGCCCGGGCGCACGGTGTTCCGCATTTCGCTGCCACGCGCGCCAATGGATGAAAAGGAGACCCCGTAATGGACGGAACCGTTCTTGTTGCCGATGACGATCGCACGATCCGAACGGTCCTGACACAGGCCCTCACACGGGCCGGGTGCAAGGTGCACGCGACCTCGTCGCTGACCACGCTGATGCGATGGGTCGGCGAGGGCAAGGGCGACGTGGTGATCTCGGACGTGATGATGCCGGATGGTAACGGGTTGGAAATGCTGCCGAAAATCGCGCAGGACCGGCCCGGCCTGCCGGTCATCGTGATCTCGGCGCAGAACACGATCATGACGGCGATCCAGGCGGCCGAGGCCGAAGCCTATGATTACCTGCCCAAGCCGTTCGATCTGCCCGACCTGATGAAGCGCACCGCCCGCGCGCTTGAGGCGCGGCGCCGCGTGGCGCCCGCGCGCAGCGCCGGCGAACCGGCCGAGGCCGAGCGCCCCGAGGATCTGCCGCTGGTCGGGCGCACGCCCGCGATGCAGACGCTTTACCGGCTGGTGGCGCGGGTGATGAACACCGATCTGCCGGTGCTGATCACCGGGGAATCGGGCACCGGCAAGTCGCTGATCGCCCGCGCGATCCACGATTTCTCGGACCGGCGCACGCTGCCCTTCGTCACCGTCACCGCCTCGGACCTGGCCGACCTCGAAGGGCCGGCGCGGGTGCTGGCGCGGGTCAAGGGCGGCACGCTGCTGTTCGACGAGCTGGGCGACCTGGACATGGAGGCGCAGGCGCGCATCGTGCGGATGATGGACACGCCCGGCGATCACGTGCCGCGCTTCATGGCGACCAGCCAGGGCAACCTGAACACCGCGATGGAACAGGGCCGGATGCGGCAGGACCTGTTCTATCGCATCGGCGGCGCCACGATCGACGTGCCCGCGCTGCGTGAACGGGTGGACGACATCCCGCTGCTGGCTGAGCATTTTCTGGGTCGGGCCGAGCGCGATACCGGGGTGGCGCGGCGGCTGTCCGAGGATGCGCTGGACCTGATGCGCGCCTATAGCTGGCCGGGCAACGTGCGCCAGCTGGAAAACGCGATCCGCCGGCTGGTGCTGACCAGCCGCGCCGACGAGATCAGCCGTACCGAGGTCGAAGGCGTGCTGGGCAGCCAGCCCGAGGTCGAGCCGGTGCTGGGCGGCGTGGGCGAGGCCGACAACCTGTCGGCCAGCATCGCCCGCCACCTGCGGCGCTATTTCGACCTGCATGGCAACATGCTGCCGCCGCCGGGCCTTTACGGCCGCATCCTGCGCGAGATGGAGATGCCGCTGATCGAGATCGCGCTGGAGGCAACCGGCGGAAACCAGGCGAAATGCGCCGACCTGCTGGGCATCAACCGCAATACCCTGCGCAAGAAGATCACCGATCTGGATATTTCCGTGACACGCCGCCGCAAATTGATGTAAAACCGCAACATCTGCGTGGCAATCGGGCCGCAGACCCGATATATGCCACCATATATTGCGGTTTCGCGCCCGTGGGGCGCATCTTTTCGGGGGGCAGGCGTGGCCACGAGGGCACGGCGCAGGGGTTTGAGCTGGGACCGGCTGGTGCGCCTCAGGCGGCAGCGCCGGATTCAGACGATGGTGACGCTCGGGCTGGTGCTTCTGGGGCCGGCGCTGGCGCTGGCCACCTTTACCGTTCTGGGCCCGCTCGATCGCGGCGCGTCGTCGCTGTCGCTGCGGCTGGTGCTGCTGGCCGACCTTGTCTATGTCCTGCTGCTGGCGGCGCTGGTGCTGCAACGGGTGGTGGCGCTGGTCGCCGCGCGCCGGGCGCAATCCGAAGGCTCGCGCCTGCACCTGCGGCTGACCGGCGTCTTTGCGCTGATGGCGTTCCTGCCCACGGTGACGGTCGCGGTCTTCGCAATGCTGACGATCAATGTCGGGCTGGAAACCTGGTTTTCCGAGCGCGTGCGGCAGGTGGTCGGCGCCTCGCTTGCCGCCGCGCAATCCTATGAAGAGGAGGAGCGGCGCGACCTGAACGACGACGCGCTGCTGCTGGCGCGGTTCATCACCCAGCGCCAGCGCGCCACCGGCTTTACCTCGGTCGGCGATCTGCGCGTGGTGCTGACCGAGGGTCAGGGCCTGATCCAGCGCGGGTTGAAAGAGGCTTATGCCATCGACGGCCAGGGCGAATTGCTGGCGCGCGGGCAGGGGTCGTACCTGTTCGACTATGAACAACCGACCCCGCAGATGTTCGCGGCAGCGCGCCAGGACGGTATCCTGCTGATCCCCGACTGGCCGATCCACGAGTTCCGCGCGCTGGTGCCGCTCAGCGGGTTTGCCGACCGCTTCCTCTATATCAGCCGCACGGTGGACGGCGACCTGCTGGCGCTGCTGGACGAAACCCAGCAAACCGCGCGGTTCTACCAGCAACAGGAAAGCGAACGGGGCCGGCGGCTGTTCGATTTCGCCATGCTGTACCTGGGATTCGCGGTGCTTCTGATCCTGGCGGCGATCTGGCTGGGCCTGTGGTTCGCCGAACGGCTGAGCCGGCCGGTGGGCCGCCTGACCGGCGCCGCGCAGCGCGTGGGCGAGGGCGATCTGGACGTGCAGGTGATCGAGGAAGAGGGCGATGACGAGATCGCCATGCTGGGCCGCTATTTCAACCAGATGACCCGGCAGCTCAAGGCGCAGCGCGAAACCCTGCTGGACAACACCAAGGCGATCGAGCGGCGTCGGCGGCTGTTCGACTCGGTGCTCAGCTCGGTCACCTCGGGCGTGGTGGGGGTGGATGCCAAGGGGCGCGTGACCTTCGTCAACCGCTCGGCCGAGCGGCTGCTCGACTGGCAGGAGGACCAGCAATCGCTGGCGCTGGCGCTGGCGGTGCCGGAATTCGGGCCGCTGTTCGACAAGGTGAAAAGCGGGCAGGCCGAAACCGCGCAGGAAGAGGTCAAGGTCAGCCGCGGCGGGCGGCTGGAAAACCTGCTGGTGCGGGTCTCGACCCGGCGCAACGCCGATGGCAGGCGCGAGGGTTTCGTGGTGGCCTTCGACGATGTGACGAACCTTGTCGCGGCGCAGCGCATGGCGGCCTGGGGCGACGTGGCGCGGCGCATCGCGCACGAGATCAAGAACCCGCTGACGCCGATCCAGTTGTCGGCGGAACGCATCAAGCGCAAGTTCGGCCGCCAGCTCGATCCCGAGCAGGCCGAAAGCCTGGACCAGCTGACCGAGGTGATCGTGCGCCAGACCAACGACCTGCGCCGCATCGTCGACGAGTTTTCGAAATTCGCCCGGATGCCGGAACCCGACCGCAAGCCCGAAAGCATGACCGAGATCCTGCGCAACGCGGTGCTGCTGCAGCAGGCGGGCCAGCCCGAGGTGGCGATCGCCGACGACCTGCCGGGCGTGCCGCTGATGGCCGAGCTGGACGCCACGATGATCGGGCAGGCGCTGACCAACCTGATCAAGAACGCGGGCGAGGCCACCCGGACCCTGCGCGAAAAGGGCGCGCCCGAGGGCTATCGCCCCGAAATCCGCGTCAGCCTGGCCGAGAGCGACGGGCAGGCGGAAATACGCATTGCCGATAACGGGATCGGCCTGCCCGAGGACCGCGCGCGCCTGTTCGAGCCCTATGTCACGACCCGCGAAGAGGGCACCGGGCTGGGCCTGCCCATCGTCAAGAAGATCATAGAAGAGCACGGCGGAACACTCAGCCTCGAAGACGCGCCGCCCTTTGAAAAGGGCGCGCATCGCGGGGCGCTGGCGATCATTCGCCTTCCGCTTTCCCCCGCGGCCCCGGCCACGGCGCAAGACAGCAAGTGAGGACGTTATGAGCGATATTCTTATTGTCGACGACGAGCGCGATATCCGGGAGCTGATCTCGGATATCCTGGAGGACGAGGGTTATACCACGCGGCTGGCGGGCAATTCCGACGACGCGATGAAAGAGGTCAACAGCGAGCCGCCGGCGCTGCTGATCCTCGACATCTGGCTCAAGGACAGCAAGATGGACGGGATCGACATCCTCAAGACCGTCAAGCGCGACAACCCGGACGTGCCGATCATCATCATTTCCGGCCATGGCAATATCGAGATCGCCGTCGCCGCGATCAAGCAGGGCGCTTATGACTTCATCGAAAAGCCGTTCAATATCGACCAGCTTCTGGTGGTGATCCGGCGCGCGATGGAAACCAGCCGGCTGCGGCGCGAGAATACCGCGCTCAGGCGCAAGGAAACCGGCGTGGCCGAGATGGTCGGCGCCTCGCCCGCGTTCCGGGCGCTGCTGGGGCAGCTCGACAAGGTCACGAAATCCAACGGCCGGGTGATGCTGACCGGCCCCGCCGGCGCCGGCAAGGAGGTCGCCGCGCGCTATATCCACGCCAATTCGAACCGCGCGGGCGGCCCCTTTGTTACCGTGGGCTGCGCCAGCATCGACGCCGAGCGCATGGAAGAGGTGCTGTTCGGGCGCGAAACCCCGGAACGGGGGGTGGAGCCGGGGCTGCTGGAACAGGCCCATGGCGGCGTCGTCTATTTCGACGAGGTGGCGGACATGCCGCTGGGCACCCAGTCCAAGATCCTGCGCGTGCTGGTGGACCAGCAGTTCACCCGCGTCGGCGGCACCGACAAGGTGCGGGTCGACATGCGCGTGATCTCGTCCACCAACCGCGACCTGGAAACCGAAATCGCCGGCGGCAATTTCCGGCAGGAATTGTATCACCGGCTGAACGTGGTGCCGATCGAGGTGCCGAGCCTGGAGGAGCGGCGCGAGGATATCCCCGAGCTTGCCCGCCATTTCATCGACGCTTTCCACCAGAGCCAGGGCCTGCCGCTGCGCGAACTGAGCGACGACGCCGTGGCGCTGATGCAGACGATGGTCTGGCCGGGCAACGTGCGGCAGTTGAAGAACCTGATCGAGCGGGTGCTGATCCTGGGCGACGGCACCGGCACGATCGAGGCCCGCGAACTGCCCGGCGACGAGGAAAAACCCGGCGAAGAGGGCCGGGTGGTCATTTCCGGCACGCTGGCCACCATGCCCCTGCGCGAGGCCCGCGAGGCGTTCGAGCGCGAATACCTGCTGACGCAGATCAACCGTTTCGGCGGCAATATCAGCCGCACCGCCAATTTCGTCGGCATGGAACGCAGCGCGCTGCACCGCAAGCTGAAATCGCTGGGCGTGGTGACGACCACGAAATCCGGCGCGCGGGTGGCGCAGGTCAACGAAGAGGACGAGGCCGGGGGCTGACCTGCACCCGCCCTATCCGGCGGGGGTGACGATCTGCCAGCTTCCGTCGCGGTTGCGGATCACGCAGGAATTTTCCGCCAGCCGGGGCAGCACCGTGGTGCGTCCGGCCGGCGCGGCCTGGCGGATGCCCTCGGGGCAGTTCGGCAGGCTGACCGGGGTATAGCCCTCGTTGCGCATGCAGCGGTCGACCACCTGCCTGCGCAGCCGCTCGTTGGCGTCGAAGACGACGACCTCGCCGCCGATACGTTCGTAGAACACGGTGCAGTTGCCGTTCTTGTCGCAGAACCGGCGCGGCACGAGGCTGCTCGGGGTGCGGCGCACCTGCCTGTTGACCGGCACGCTTTGCGCCGCATCGACCCGGCAGGACAGCAGCCGGTCCTCGGCGGTGGCGACCGGCACGCCGGGCTTGTACCATATGTTGAGCGGCGCGCAGGCCGACAGCAGCGCGGCGGTCGCAAGGGGCAGGAGTCTGGCGTATCGTGCAGGCATCGCATGTCTCCGTTTGGCGGCCCCAGTCTGCCCAAAGCGGCGGGCGATGACAATTCAATTGACCCGACCGGGCGCATCTGCCATCCAAATCCTTCGAGGCATGGGAACGTAAACCGATGAAAGTCATCATTTGCGGGGCAGGGCAGGTCGGCTGGCAGATCGCGCGGCACCTGTCGGGGGAACGCAACGACGTGACGGTCGTCGACAACAATGCCGATCTGGTGCGGCGCGCCACGGACGCGCTGGACGTGCAGGGCATCGCCGGGTTCGCAAGCTATCCCGACGTCCTCGACCGGGCCGGCGCGCGCGATGCCGACATGGTGATCGCCGCCACCCATTCCGACGAGGTCAACATGGTCACCTGCCAGGTGGCGCATTCGGTCTTTTCGGTTCCGCGCAAGATCGCACGGCTGCGCGCGCAATCCTACCTCACGGCGATCTATTCCGACCTCTACCGCCGCGACCACATGCCGATCGACGTGGTGATCAGCCCCGAGCGCGAGGTCGCCGAGGCCGCGCTGCAGCGCCTCGGCTCGCCCTCGGCCTTCGACACCGAGGTGTTCCACGACGGCAAGGCGCAGCTTCTGGGGATCACCATCGAGGACGATTGCCCGGTGGTGAACACGCCGCTGCGGCAGCTGACCGACCTGTTCTCGACCCTGCGCGCCATCGTGGTGGGCGTGCGGCGCGAGGGCACGCTGTTCGCCCCCGAACCCGACGACCAGCTTTTCGTCGGCGACGATTGCTATGTCGTGGCGGTGAACGAGGACGTGCCGCGCACGCTCGAGGTGTTCGGCAAGGCGCTGAAGAAACAGGAGCGCGTGGTGCTGGTCGGCGGCGGCAATGTCGGGCTGGCCGTGGCCACCCGGCTGGAGGACCGCGCCGAGCGCGTGCGCGTCAAGGTGATCGAGAAGAACCGCGTGGTGGCCGAACGCGCCGCCGACCGGCTGGAGCGCACCATCGTGCTGAACGGCGACGGGCTGGACAGCGCGCTGCTGAAAGAGGCCAATATCGACCGCGCCGACGCGGTTCTGTGCGTCACCGACGACGACAAGACCAACATGCTGGCCGCCGTGCGCGCCAAGGCCGAGGGCTGCCCGATGGCCATCGTGCTGGTCAATGACCCGACCATGGTGCCGCTGATGGCGCCGCTGGGCATCGACGCCTATATCAACCCGCGTACCACCACCGTCAGTTCGATCCTGCGCCATATCCGCCATGGCCGGGTGCGCGGCGTCTATTCCATCGGCGATGCCGAGGCCGAGGTGATCGAGGCCGAGGTGCTGTCGACCTCGCCCATCGCGGGCAAGAAGATCGGCGAGATCGACTTTCCCGAAGGTGTGCTGATCGGTCTGATCCAGAAAGGGTCCAAGCTGGTCAAGCCCTCGGGCAGCCTGCGCATCGACGAGGGCGATGTCATCACGATCTTCTCGATGGCCAGCGACGTGCCCGAGGTCGAGCGGCTGTTGCAGGTCTCGATCGACTTTTTCTGACCGATGCGCGCGCGGATCGCAGACCAGCCCTTTTTCCTCCTGATGATGGGGGTCAGCGCGCTGGCGATGTATGTGCCGGCGATTCATGCGCTGGTTCTGGATACCGAGGACGAGGCGCGCGCGTTCTTCTATTCGGGCACGCTGCTGTTGCTGCTGACGGTGCTGATCGCCGTGGCGCGGGCAGGGCGGCCGCGCCCGCGCGACGAGATGCGGAACCTGCTGGCGCTGTTCGCGGGCTTCACCGTGCTGCCCGCGGTGCTGGCCGTGCCGTTCCACGACGCGCTGAGCACCACCAGTTTCCTCAACGCCTATGTCGAGATGGTCTCGAGCCTGACGACGACCGGCGCCTCGCTGTTCGCGCCCGAACGCCTGTCGCCCAGCCTGCACCTGTGGCGCGCGCTGGTGGGCTGGATGGGCGGCCTGCTGATGTGGGTCGCGGCGGCGGCGGTGCTGGCGCCGCTCAGCCTGGGCGGGTTCGAGGTGACGGCCAGCGGCGAGCCGGGCCAGGCCGAGGCGGTCGGCCCGATGGGGCAGGCCGATCCGCAGCGCCGTATCCTGCGCGTGGCCTGGCACCTGACGCCGATCTATGCGGGGCTGACGCTGGCGCTGTGGATCATGCTGCTGGTGGGCGGCGACCGTCCGCTGGTGGCGCTGAGCCACGCGATGTCGGTGATGGCGACAAGCGGCATTTCGCCGGTCGGCGGGGTCGAGGGCGCAAGCTCGGGGCTGGGGGGCGAGATCGTGATGGCGCTGTTCATGCTGTTCGCTTTGTCGCGGGTGACCTTTTCGGGCGACACGCTGGTGGGGGCCAAGGTCAGCGTGCTGCGCGATTCCGAGTTCCGGCTGGGGCTGATGCTGGTTGCCGTGGTGCCGCTGGTGCTGTTCCTGCGGCACTGGAGCGGCGCCTACGAGTTCGACGGGGCGCAGAATTTCGGGCAGGCGCTGCGGGCGCTCTGGGGCGGCGTGTTCACCATCCTGTCGGTGCTGACCACCACCGGGTTCGAAAGCGGCGACTGGGCGGCGGCGCAGGACTGGTCGGGGCTCGAGACACCGGGGCTGATCTTTCTCGGCGTGGCGATGATCGGCGGCGGCGTGGCCACCACCGCCGGCGGGGTCAAGCTGTTGCGGGTCTGGGCGCTCTACCTTCAGGGCCTGCGCGAGATGGAGCGGCTGGTGCATCCCTCGTCGGTGGGCCGGGCGGGCGCGGGCAGCCGGCGGCTCCGGCGGCAGGGGGCCTATATCGCGTGGATATTCTTCATGCTGTTCGCCATCTCGGTCACGCTGTTCACGCTGGTCCTGGCGTGGATCGTGGGCGATCTGGAACAGGCGCTGGTGCTGACCATCGCCGCGCTCAGCACCACGGGGCCGCTGGTGACGCTGGCCGCGGAAAACCCCGTTGTGCTGGCCGACCTGGCGATCGTGGGCAAGCTGGTGTTCTGCGCCGGCATGGTGCTGGGACGCCTTGAAACGCTGGCGATCATCGCCCTTGTCAGCAGCGATCTGTGGCGCCGCTGACGCAACGCTTGACGCGCTTTGCCAAAGGTTTGATTTTGGGGCTGGAAACTCGGCTTGGGGCAGGACATACTCGGCCCGGAACAGGGGGAGATGCCGGTCCGCGGCATGTGCAAGAACAAAGGTTTATTCATGGCTTCCGACAAACAAAATCTCCAGGACGCATTTCTCAATCACACGCGGAAGACCAAGATCCCGGTGACGATCTTTCTGATCAACGGGGTCAAGCTGCAGGGCGTCATCACGTGGTTCGACAATTTCTGCGTGCTCCTGCGCCGCGACGGGCAAAGCCAGCTTGTCTACAAGCACGCGATCTCGACGATCATGCCGTCGCAGCCGATCAACCTTTACGATGGTGACGACTCCAATTGATGGAGCATGACCGGGAGCCGACCCGCGCCTGGGTGCTCCATCCCGATATCAAGTCCGACCGCGACCGGCGCCCCGCCGGTTTCGCGCTGGAAGAGGCCGTATCGCTGGCCGCCGCCCTGCCTGAAATCGCCGTCATCGGCTCCGAGATCGTGCCGCTGCAACGACCGCAGGCGGGGCTTTTGTTCGGCAAGGGCAAGATCGAGGAACTGAAGGCCCGGATCGAGGCCAACGAGATCGAACTGGTGCTGGTCGACGGGCCGGTGACGCCGATCCAGCAGCGCAACCTTGAAAAGGCCTGGGGCGTCAAGCTGCTGGACCGCACCGGGCTTATCCTTGAAATCTTCAGCGACCGCGCCGCCACCCGCGAGGGCGTGTTGCAGGTGGAAATGGCCGCCCTGTCCTATCAGCGCACGCGGCTGGTGCGGGCCTGGACCCACCTGGAGCGCCAGCGCGGCGGTCTGGGCTTTGTCGGCGGTCCCGGCGAAACCCAGATCGAGGCCGACCGCCGCGCCATCGACGAACAGCTTGTGCGCCTGCGCCGGCAGCTTGAAAAGGTGGTGAAAACGCGCGACCTGCACCGCAAGGCGCGCGCCAAGGTGCCGTATCCGATCGTGGCGCTGGTGGGGTATACCAACGCGGGCAAGTCGACGCTGTTCAACCGGCTGACCGGGGCCGAGGTGATGGCAAAGGACATGCTGTTCGCCACGCTCGACCCCACGATGCGGGCGGTGGTGCTGCCCGGCGGCGGGCCCGAGGTGATCCTGTCGGACACGGTGGGCTTTATCAGCGACCTGCCGACCGAGCTGGTCGCCGCCTTCCGCGCCACGCTGGAGGAGGTGCTGGCCGCCGACCTGATCGTGCATGTGCGCGATATCAGCCACCCCGAGACCGGGGCGCAGGCCGCCGATGTCGAGGACATCCTTGCCTCGCTGGGCGTCGACAAGGCGGTGCCGCTGATCGAGCTGTGGAACAAGATCGACCGCCTGCCCGAGGCAGAGGCCGAGGCGATGCGCAACGCCGCCGGGCGCAAGGACGGTGTGTTCGCCACATCGGCGCTGACCGGCGCGGGGCTGGAGCCGTTCCTGGCCGAGGTCGCCCGCCAGCTCGATGCCGAACGGCACGAAACCCGCCTGCACCTGCCCTTTGCCGAGGGGCGCAAACGCGCCTGGCTGCACGATCAGGGTGTTGTCGAAACCGAGGAACAGGGCGAAGATGGGTTCGACCTGCTGGTGCGCTGGACCGACCGGCAGGAAAAACGCTTTCGCGAGATGTAGCGCCGGGCACGGGGAGGGACGCGCATGGAACTGACCGAAAAGGGCGCGCTGGACCTGTCGGCGATGCTGGAGCGGCGCGAGATCGGCGCCGCCGAACTGATGCAGGCCACGCTGGACCGCATCGCCGCGGTGAACCCGGCGGTGAATGCCGTGGTGTCTCTGGGCGATCCCGACGACCTGCTGGCCGCGGCGCGCAAGGCCGACGACACCCCGCGCCAGGGCTGGCTGCACGGTATCCCGATGGCGGTCAAGGACCTGGCGAATGTCGCGGGCTTTCCCACCTCTTTCGGCTCGCCCGCGATGCCCACGGCCCCGGCGAAATCCGACGACCTGATGGTGGCCCGGATGCGCGCGGCGGGGGCGGTGTTCATCGGCAAGACCAACACGCCGGAATTCGGGCTGGGCAGCCATACCTTCAACCCGGTGCATGGCACCACCCTGAACCCCTATGATGCGGGGCGCAGCGCGGGCGGATCGTCGGGCGGCGCGGCAGCGGCGCTGGCGGCGGGGATGGTGTCGGTCGCCGATGGCTCGGACATGATGGGCAGCCTGCGCAACCCGGCGGGCTGGAACAATGTCTACGGGATGCGCCCAAGCTGGGGCCGCGTGCCGGGCGAGCCGCTGGGCGAGATGTTCCTGCACCCGCTGGCCACCAGCGGCCCGATGGCGCGCAACCCGCGCGACCTGGCTGCGCTGCTGGACGTGCAGGCGGGCCCCGATCCGCGCCAGCCCTTCTGCCTGCCGCAGGAAAGCTTCCTCGATCGCATCGCCGCGCAGGTCGGCGGCCGCCGCATCGGCTGGCTGGGCGACTGGGGCGGTGCCTACGAGATGGAGCCGGGGATACTGGAGCTGTCCGGGCGCGCCGCGCGCGTCTTCGAGGATCTGGGCGCCATCGTCGAGCCCGTGGCCCCGCCGATCGAGGCGGCGCAGCTCTGGGAGGCATGGCTGGGCCTGCGCGCCTTTGCCAATGCCGGGCGGCTCGATCCGCTGTATCAGAACCCCGCCACCCGCGCGCGGCTGAAACCCGACGCGGTGTGGGAGATCGAAACCGGCCGCGCCCTGACCGCGCCCGAGATCCAGCGCCTGTCGCTGATCCGGTCCGAATGGTATCGCCGCGCCGCCGCGCTGTTCGACAGCTACGACGCGCTGGTGCTGCCCTCGGCGCAGGTCTGGCCGTTCCCCGCCGACTGGGAGCGCCCGCACCGGATCAACGACACCGAAATGGACACCTATCACCGCTGGATGGAGGTGGTGGTGCCGGTCAGCCTGATCGGGCTGCCCTGCGTGAACCTGCCCGCCGGCTTCGGGGCGAACGGCCTGCCGGGCGGGGTGCAGCTTTTCGGGCGGCACGGCAACGACCTGGGCCTGCTGCAACTGGCCGAGGCGTATCACCAGGCGACCGACTGGCCCGGAAAACGCCCGCCGCCGCTGTCCTGATGCTTGATTTGTGAAGTATTTCCCGCTCACATACCGGCAAAGGCGCATCGGAACAGGGGGGAGATCATGAGAGAGGAGCCGCAACTCGGCGTGCCGCCGCTGGGGCAGGTGACATTCGCCATGCTGGCCGAGGCGCTGCGGCGCGGCTGGCGCGACCTGAAACGCGCCCCCGGCTTCGGTTTCGTCTTTGCGCTGGTCTATGTGCTGGTGGGGCTGGTCTTTGCGCTGATCACCTGGGCCACCGGCAAAAGCTACTGGCTGGTCTTCGCGGCGGTGGGCTTTCCGCTGGTCGGCCCCTTCGCGGCGGTCGGGCTTTACGAGGTCAGCCGCCGGCTGGAACGCGGGCAGGTGCTGGACATCTACCAGATCTTCGGCGTGATCGTGATGCAGTCGAAACGGCAATTGCCGTCGATCTGCGCGATCGTGCTGTTCATGTTCCTGTTCTGGTTCTTCATCGCCCACATGATATTCGCGCTGTTCATGGGCTTTTCGACCATGACCAATGTCTCAAGCTCTTACGAGGTCTACATGACCTCGGAAGGTATCACGATGCTGACGGTCGGCACGGTAGTCGGCGCGCTTTTCGCGCTGCTGCTCTACATGATCACCGTGATCTCTTTACCGCTTCTGCTGGACCGCGAGGTGGATTTCGTCACCGCGATGATCACCAGCTTCCAGACCGTGCAGGCCAACCCGGTGCCGATGCTGGCCTGGGGGGCGTTCATCGCGGCGATCACCTTTGCCGCGATGGTGCCGTGGTTCCTGGGTCTGTTCGTCGTGCTGCCGCTGCTGGGCCACGCGACATGGCACCTCTATGATCAGATTGTGGCCGCGGGCGCACAGGTGGAGGCCGGGGCGCAACCGGCCTGAGTCCGTATTCGAACCCGACACCCCGCCCGGAACAGCCGCGAAGCGGCCCGGGCATCGCACGGCCGCCCCCCGGCCGGGCGATTGGCTGCCGCAAGTGCCACGCTTTGAGGGAGGATGTGGCGGCACGATAAACTGCCATCCACAAGCGTCGGATCGCCCGACCGCGGCCGTGCGATGCCCTTTTGTTGCGAACCACCCGAACGGCAGAAAAGACCCGTATAGCTGCCCCCCGATACTTGCCCGCGAAAGGAAACCGGCCCGTTACAGCGGCCGGATCTTGAGCTTGGTGATACGGTTGCCGTCGCGGCCCGTCACCTCGAAGCGGAAGCCGTGGAAGGAAAATACCTGCCCGGTTTCCGGGATCATCTGCGCCTCGTGGATCACCAGCCCGGCGACGGTGTTGGCCTCGTCATCGGGCAGCGACCAGTCGGTGGCGCGGTTCAGGTCGCGGATCGTCATCGCGCCCTCGACCAGGAACTGGTTGTCCTTGGACCGCTGGATCGGGTGATCGGCGGCGGGGTCGAACTCGTCGGTGATCTCGCCCACGATTTCCTCGAGGATATCCTCGAGCGTGATCAGCCCCTCGAGGCTGCCATATTCGTCCACCACCAGCGCGAAATGGGTGCGGCGGCGCAGGAACTGGCGCATCTGGTCGTCCAGCGTGGTGGTGTCGGGCACGAAATAGGGCGGCATCGCCACGTCGAGGATGTTGAAATCCGCCAGCCCCCTGGTCGAAGCGTCGGGGCCGAACATCAGCTTGTACATGGCGCGCAGCAGGTCCTTGGCATGGACCACGCCGACGATGTTGTCGGGGTCGTCCTTGTAGACCGGCAGGCGCGTGTGTGGGCTTTCGAGGCACTGGCGCAGCAGTTCCTCGGGATCGCGGTCGGCGTCGATCATCTCGATATTCGAGCGGTGGAGCATGATTTCCTCGACCGCGCGTTCGCCAAGGTCGAGCGCGCCGAGAATGCGGTCGCGGTCTTCCTTTTCCACCACGCCTTCGGAATGGCCAAGGTAAAGCGCACCGGCGATTTCCTCGCGCACGGCAAGGATCTGGCTGTCGGGGTCGGTGCGCACACCGAAGATGCGCAGCACGCCGCGCACGAACCAGCGCACCGCCGACACCACCGGCGCGAACACCGTCACCACGAACTGGATCGGGCGCGACACCAGGCTGGCGGCGGCCTCGGCATTGGTGATGGCATAGGTTTTCGGTAGCACCTCGGCAAAGACCAGGACCAGCAGCGTCATCACCAGCGTGGCCAGCGCCACGCCGGATTCGCCGAACACCCGGGTAAAGAGCGCGGTGGCCAGCGACGCGGCCATGATGTTCACCAGGTTGTTGCCCAGCAGGACCGAGCCGATCAGACGTTCGTTATCCTCGGTGATCTGCAGCGCCCGTTCGGCGCCGCGCGATCCTTTGTCGGCCTGTGCCCGCAGCTTACCGCGGCTGGCCGCGGTCAGCGCGGTTTCCGAGCCGGAAAAGAACCCGGACAGCACGAGAAGAAACAGAATCGCGCCGGAGGTGATCCAGAACGCGGCGTCAAGCAGGGGGGTAGTGGCCTCGGGGGTCATCATATCCGTTCGGTTTCGTGCAGGATAGACGACTTATGGGGATTGCCACCCCCGCGATCAAGGGGGCGGTTCAGTCGCGCGCCAGCGGGTGGTGATCCAGCACCAGGTCGCGCAGCCGTTCCTCCAGCACATGGGTATAGATTTCGGTCGTGGCCACGTCGGCATGGCCCAGCAGCGTCTGGATCGCGCGCAGGTCGGCGCCGTTGGCCAGCAGATGCGTGGCGAAGGCATGGCGCAGCGTGTGCGGCGTGACCTTCGCGGGGCTGATACCGGCGGCGACGGCCAGTTCCTTGATCAGCATATAGAAGCGGTGCCGCGTCAGGTGGCCGAGCTTGCCGCGCGACGGAAAGAGAAAGCGCGACGGCGTGCCGCCGTTTTCGCGCGTGCGCGCCTCGGTGGCATCGCGCCGCTCCAGCCAGGCGGTCAGCGCCTCGCGCGCGGGGGGCGACAGCGGCACCATCCGTTCCTTGCCGCCCTTGCCCATGACCAGCAGCATCCGCGGATCGCCCCGCGCCGCCGAGACCGGCAGCGACACCAGTTCCGACACCCGCATTCCGGTGGCGTAAAGCAGCTCCATCAGGCAGGTGTTGCGCAGCCGGTCCTCGCGGCTGCGCCCGGTTTCGCGCGCGGCGTCGAGCAGGCGGTCGACCTCGGCCTCGCTCAATGTCTTGGGCAGGCGCTTGTCGCGGCCGGGCCCGGCGATCTGGATCGCGGGGTTGTCCTTGCGCCAGCCCTCTTCGAAGGCAAAGCGGTAAAGCTGCCGGATCGCCGACAGCCGCCGGGCGCGGGTGGATTTCGCCAGCCCCTGCGCATCGCAATGGAGCAGGTAGTTTTCCACATCCGCCCGCGTGGCATCGGAAAACCCGCGCCCCGCATCGGCCAGCCATTCGGCGAAATCGCGCAGGTCGCGGCCATAGGCAAGCCGGGTGTTGTCCGCGGCCCCCTGTTCGGCGGCCGCCGCTTCGAGAAAGGCCGAGATCCAGTGATGATCGCCCATCGCTACCCCCGCATCCCCAGCCGCAAAAGCTGCAGCGCCGCGCGCCGCGCGGTATCTTCGAGCCCGAGCGCGCGAAAGGCCGACAGCGCCTGTTCCAGCGCCACGGTGTCGCCGGTATTGCCGTGTTCGAACAGCGCCATGGCGGTCAGGATCGCCTCGCCCAGGCGCCCCGCCGCCACCAGCTCGGCGATGTCGTCGGGCGGCGTGGCCTCGTCGAAGGCGCGCGCGACGGCGGCGCGCAGCGGGTCGTTGCCCGGCGCGGGCACCGTGCCGCGTGCCACGCCGGTGGCGAAGGCGCGGGCCGCGATCGCGGGGCCGCGGGTGATCGCGGCGTTCTCATAGGCCGGGCCCAGCAGCGCCACGTCATAGGCCAGCACCGCCGCCTCGCCGGTCAGCGGCAGGCGCATCAGCTCGGCGCCGTAAAGCTCGGCGAAGGGCACTTCCAGCCGGGCCGCCCGCATCGCGCGCCAGGCGCCGGGCAGGGCGCGTGCCACCGCGCCGGGATCGCCCGCGCGCATCGCGGTGTCGAACCGCTGGATCGCCTCGACCCGGTCCCAGATCCCGCCCGAGGCGGCGGGCAGGCGTTCGGAATAGATGCCCAGCAGGCGGTTCACCGGCAGCGCGCCGGTGCGCGCCAGCCGTTCGGCGGCGACCAGTTCGGCCTTCCACCCCACGGTGCTGCGCAGGTCGGCCATGGCGAAGGCGCGGGGCAGGGTGTTGGTGGGCAGCGGCTCGCCCACCGCCTCGTACAGCCGGAACAGCAGCGGGCTGGGCCGCACCGGCGGCATCGGCAGCGGCTCGCCCTCGAACAGCTCGGGGTCGAGGAACTGCGCCAGCATCCGGTCCTCCAGATCCGAGATGAACCCCAGCGCCCGCGCGGTATCCAGCGTCAGCGCCGCCGCCGTCCAGTCGCCGCCCCGCGCGGTGCAGAAGATGCGCGCGTCGTATCCGGGGCTGAGATGCGGGCTGTCGCGCAGGGCGCGGCAGGCCTTGTCCTCGTCGCCGGTCAGCAATGTCGCGTCGAACCAGCGCGTGAACAGCGCCGGGGTGGTGGCGCCGGCGCGTTCCAGCAGCGCCTGCGCCGGTTCGACCGCGCCCAGGTCCATCAGCGCGTCGATGCGCGCCTGCAGGAACGGCGCGCCGGGCCCGCTGTCGCCGGGGGCGTCGGCCTCGGCCAGCAGCAGGGTATAGAGCAGCGATTGCATCGCCGGCAGCCGCGTCACCCGGCGTGCCTGCAGCAGGTTGCCCAGAACCTCGGCCCGGCTGTCGCGCCACAGGCTGCGGGGCAACCCGGTGACCGAGCCGGGCAACAGGCCCACGGCATCCACCGTCGGCTCGCCCAGCGGGGTTACGCTGACCGCCGGGATGGTGGCGCTGTCGGCCACGGGCGATTCGCCCGGCACCGCGCCGCGCGGAACCACGCGGGTCACCGGCAGCGTGGTCGGCCTGTTCAGCCAGTCGATCGCCGAAAGCGGTGCCTCCTCGGCGGGCGCGGCAAGCGGCAGGCAGGACAGGACAAGCGCCAGGCTAATCCGCATTCAGGATCACTCGCTCTCGTATCTCGTCCTGCGGGGGCGAGAAATCGGCCCCCAGGAACGGCCCGATATAGGCATAGGCCACCAGCGCGATGCCGCCCAGAACGATCAGAATGAAGAGGTATTTGATAAGTCGCCCCATGTCGCCTGCCTGTTCGTCTTTGTTTTCCCGAGATATAACTGGCATTTCGACAAAGATCACGTCATTCAGGCGGAAATCGGGAAAAACGGCATCGACATGCCGATGCGGGCAAGTGATGGGCTGGCAACTGAAAAAAACGGTCGTGATGGTGGGGATGATGGGCGCGGGCAAAACCGCCGTGGGCCGGGCGCTGGCCGCGCGGCTGGGCGTGCCGTTCCTCGATTCGGATGCCGAGATCGAAACCGCCGCCAACATGACCATCCCCGAGATTTTCGCCCGCGACGGCGAGGCGTTCTTTCGCGCCAGGGAAACCCAGGTGATCGAGCGCCTTCTCGACACGCAGTCCTGCATCCTGTCCACCGGCGGCGGCGCCTTCATGGCCGAGGGCAACCGCGCGATGATCGCCGAAAAGGGCGTGGCGGTCTGGCTGGATGCCGGGCTCGACCTGCTGTGGCAGCGCGTCCGGCACAAGAGCACCCGGCCGCTGCTGCGCACCGCCGATCCCAAGGCGACGCTGGCGGGGCTTTATGAGGCGCGCGTGCCGGTCTATGCGCTGGCCGATCTGCGCGTGGCGGTCATGCCGCGCTATTCCATCGAGGACACGGTCGAGCGGGTGATCGAGGTGCTGCGGACCCGTCCCGACGTGCTGCAGGGGGGAAGCTGATGGAAACCGTCCATGTGGGGCTGGAAGGCCGCGAATACGACATCCATATCGGCCCGGGCCTGCTGGCGCAGGCCGGCGCGCTGATCGGCCCGCTGCTGGCGCGCCCGCGCGTGGCCGTGGTGACCGATGAAACGGTGGCGGCCCTGCATCTCGACGCGCTGCGCGACGGGCTGGCGGCGTCGGGGATCGAGATGGTGGCGCTGGCCCTGCCGCCCGGCGAGGGCACGAAAAGCTGGCCGCATTTCACCCGCACGGTCGAGTGGCTGCTGGAGCAGAAGGTCGAACGCCGCGACATGGTGATGGCCTTCGGCGGCGGCGTGATCGGCGACCTTGTGGGATTTGCCGCCGCGGTGCTGCGCCGGGGCGTGCGCTTCGTGCAGATCCCCACCACGCTGCTGGCGCAGGTGGACAGTTCGGTCGGCGGCAAGACCGGGATCAACGCGCCGCAGGGCAAGAACCTGATCGGCGCGTTTCACCAGCCCAGCCTGGTGCTGGCCGATACGCAGGTTCTGGGCAGCCTGACCGAACGCGATTACCTTGCCGGTTACGGCGAGGTGGTGAAATACGGGCTTTTGGGAGATTCCGAGTTCTTTCAATGGCTTGAAGGTAACGGTTCACGCGCCGCATCGGGCGACATGGCGGCGCGGATCGCGGCGGTCAGACGCTCGGTCGAGATGAAGGCGCGCATCGTCGAACGCGACGAGACCGAACAGGGCGACCGCGCGCTGCTGAACCTCGGCCACACCTTCTGCCACGCGCTCGAGGCGGCGACCGGCTATTCCGACCGGCTGCTGCATGGCGAGGGCGTGGCCATCGGCTGCGCGCTGGCCTTCGGGCTGTCGGCCCGGCTGGGCCTGTGCAGCCAGGAAGACCCCAGCCGCGTGCGCGCCCATCTGCGCGACATGAAGATGAAGGTCGACCTGTCTGATATTCCAGGGGATTTGCCGGATGCCGACGGGCTGATCACGCTCATGGCGCAGGACAAGAAGGTGGTGGCGGGCAAGCTGAATTTCATCCTGGCGCGCGGCATCGGCGATGCCTTCGTCACATCGGACGTGCCGCCCGACGCGGTGCGCGCGGTATTGCAGGACGCGCTGGCGCAACGGGGGTAAGGCGCGGCGCGCCCTGCCTCTTCATCTTGCCTGAAATACTCCGGGGGTGTGGGGGCAGCGCCCCCACTATCCATCGTGCGCAGGTGCGTGCGAACCCTTACCCGTTCAGCCGGACCAGCGCGTGCCGCTTCCGGCCTGCGCTCAGCTTGATCGGCTGCGCCAGCATGGCCGCGTCGATCACCAACCCCGCGTCCGTCAGCGGGGCATCGTCCAGCTTTGCCCCGTTCTCGGCGATCAGGCGCTTGGCGTCCTTGCCGGATTTCGCAAGGCCCGATCTTACAAACAGCTGAACAATAGACACGCCCGCCGTAGCTTCTTCAGCACTCAACCTTACAGTGGGGAGCACGTCCAGTTCTGGGCTTGAAACGTCGCTTTGAGCGGTGATGCCATCTGCGTCGAGCTTGAAACTGAAGATCTGGCCTGCGGCATTCGCAGCTGAAGCAGCGGCCGTTTGCCCATGACAAAGTGCGGTTACCTCATTAGCCAGAATAACTTTGGCTTCATTTATTTCTGAACCACCAAGTCTTCCCATTTGCTCGCATTCTGCGACCGGCAGCTCTGTGTAGAGTCGCAAAAAGCGGCCAACGTCCGCATCCGTCGTATTCCGCCAGAACTGCCAGAAATCAAATACAGAGCACATGTCGGCATTCAGCCACACCGCGCCGTCGGCGGTCTTGCCCATCTTCTTGCCGTCCGAGGTGGTCAGCAACGGCGAGGTCAGGCCAAAGATCCCGTGATCGACCACCCGGCGGGTCAGGTCGATGCCGTTGACGATGTTGCCCCACTGGTCCGATCCGCCCATTTGCAGCAGGCAGCCATAGCGGCGGTGCAGTTCCAGGAAGTCATAGGCCTGCAGGATCATGTAGTTGAATTCGAGGAAGGACAGCGATTGCTCGCGGTCCAGCCGGGATTTGACCGATTCAAAGGACAGCATCCGGTTCACGCTGAAATGCCGCCCGATATCGCGCAGGAAGTCCAGGTAGTTCAGGTCGTCCAGCCATTCGGCGTTGTTCAGCATCAGCGCGCCGGTGGGGCTGTCGTCGTAGCTGACGTATTTCGCAAAGACCTGCTTGATCCCCGCAATGTTGTCGTCGATCTGCGCGGGCGTCAGCAGCGGGCGTTCGTCGGCGCGAAAGCTGGGATCGCCCACCTTGGTCGTGCCGCCGCCCATCAGCGTGATCGGCCTGTGCCCGGTCTTTTGCAGCCAGCGGAGCATCATGATCTGGATCAGGCTGCCCACATGCAGCGATTTCGCCGTGGCGTCGAACCCGATATAGCCCGGCACCACCCCCTTGCTCAGCGCCTCGTCGAGGCCCTGGTAATCGGTGCAGTCGGCCAGAAAGCCGCGCTCGATCATGACACGCATGAAATCCGACTTGGGGTGATAGGTCATCTGTCTTGTTCCCACTAGAATTGCGCGGCATGTATAGGCATCGAATTGGCAAAGGAAAAGGCCATGTTGAAAGGGCAGGTCGCGCGGGCGCTCGGGGCGATGTCGGGAACGTCGCTCGATGGGGTGGACGCGGCCGTTGTGGAAACCGACGGGGTCACGATTTCGGGGTTTGGTGAAACGGCTTACCGCGCCTATTCGGCACAGGAACAGGCGGTGCTGCGCGCCGCGCTTGGCCGCTGGTCGGGCGAAAAAGGCGTGGAACAGGCCGCGCGACTGGTCGAGGACGCCCACGCGCAGGTCTTGTCGGGCTTCGACGGGATCGGCCTGGTCGGGTTTCACGGGCAGACGCTGGCGCATGATCCGGCGGGCGGGCGGACCCACCAGGCGGGGAATGGCGCAAGGCTGGCCGAAACGCTGGGCTGCCCGGTCGTGTGGGATTTCCGCAGCGCCGACATGCGGCTGGGCGGGCAGGGCGCACCGCTGGCGCCGTTCTTCCATTTCGCCTGCGCGAAATGGATCGGGGCAGAGGCACCGCTGGCCTTTCTGAACCTGGGCGGTGTCGGCAACCTGACATGGATCGACCCCGCGCGCCCCGCGCCCGAGGCCGACGGCGCGCTGCTGGCCTTCGACACCGGGCCGGCGAACGCGCCGCTCAACGACCTGATGATGGAGCGCCGCGGGCTGCCCTTCGACGCGGGCGGCGCGCTGGCCGCGCAGGGCAAGGTGGTGGACGGCGCGCTGGAGCTGTTCCTGGACGAGGGGTATTTCCTGAAGATCCCGCCGAAATCGCTGGACCGGGACGATTTTTCCCTGATGCTCGACCTTGTGCGCGAACTGGACGATGCCGACGCGGCGGCCACCATGACGGCGATGGCGGCAGCGGCAGTGATGCAGGGAATGCAGTTCTGCCCGTCCCCGCCCGAACGCCTGCTGGTCACCGGGGGCGGGCGCCATAACCCGGTGATGATGGAGATGCTGGCGGCGGGGCTGGATTGCCCGGTGCTGCCGGTCGAGGATGTGGGCCTGGACGGCGACATGCTGGAGGCGCAGGCGTTTGCCTATCTCGCCGTGCGGGTGGCGCGCGGGTTGCCGACCTCGGGGCCCGCCACCACCGGCGTGCGCGCAACCGTGGGCGGGGGCGAGATCAGCGGCATGGTCCGGCGTTGATATTGCACCCAGCCCGGACCGGCCGCGCAGCGGCCCGGGCATCGCACGGCCGCCCCCCGGCCGGGCGATTGGCTGCCGCAAGCACTCTGCCTTGAGGGACGAGGTGGCGGCGCGATAAACTGCCAGGCCCCGGCCGTCGGATCGCCCGACCGCGGCCGTGCGATGCCCTTCTGTTGCGAACCGCCCGACCCGCAGCAAAACCCCGCCCCCGGCCGCCTTGGGATTGTGCCTTGGTGCGGTCATGTTACTCTGCATCGCAGCAGAGAGGTTCAACATGGTTTCCAGAGTCATCCCCGTCGATCCTTTCGACCTCGTGGTGATCGGCGGCACCGGCGATCTGGCGCGGCGCAAGATCCTGCCCGCGCTCTACCGGCGTTTCTGCGCCGGCCAGGTGCCGGACGACGCACAGATCATCGGCGCGGCGCGCACCGCGATGGACGATGCCGGATACCGAGATTTCGTCGGCGCGGCGCTGGACGAGTTCGCGGGCGCCGCCGGCTGCGAGGATCGCGCGCGGTTCCTGTCGATCATCGGCTACGTGACGCTGGATGTCCTGGGCGATGCCGGCTGGACCGAGCTTGCCGGGCGGCTGGGGCAGGACCGGGTGCAGGCGTTCTATTTCTCGGTCGGCCCGTCGCTGTTCGGCCCGATCGCCGAGCGGTTGCAGACCTATGGCATGGCGGGGCCGGACACGCGGATCGTGGTGGAAAAACCCTTTGGCCGCGATCTCACCTCGGCACGCGCGCTCAATACCGATCTGGCGCGGCATTTCGACGAGGGGCAGATCTACCGGATCGACCACTACCTCGGGAAGGAAACGGTGCAGAACCTGATGGCGATCCGCTTCGGCAACATGCTGTTCGAGCCGCTGTGGAACAGCCAGTATGTCGATCACATCCAGATCACCGTGGCCGAAACCGTGGGCGTCGAGGGGCGCGGCGAATATTACGAACGCGCCGGCGCGATGCGCGACATGGTGCAGAACCACCTGATGCAGCTTTTGTGCCTGATCGCCATGGAGCCGCCGTCGAAATTCGATCCCGACGCGGTGCGCGACGAAAAGCTCAAGGTCATCCGCGCCCTCGATCCCATCGCCCCCGAGGACGTGGTGCGGGGGCAATACCTGGCCGATGGCGACCGCCCGGGGTTCCGCGAACATGTGGGCAATGCGGAATCGACCACCGAAAGCTTCATCGCGCTCAAGGTGCGGATCAGCAACTGGCGGTGGGCGGGCACGCCGATCTACCTGCGCACGGGCAAACGGTTGCGGGCGCGCACCTCGGAAATCGACGTGGTGTTCAAGGACACCCCGCATTCGATCTTCGGCCCCGAGGCCGGGCGGCACCGCAACATCCTGACGATCCGGCTGCAACCGAACGAGGGGATCGACCTTGGCGTGACGATCAAGGAGCCGGGCCCGGGCGGTATGCGGCTGGTCGATGTGCCGCTCGACATGACCTTCGCGCAGGCGCTGGGGCCTGATGCCAAGGATGTGCCAGATGCCTATGAACGGCTGATCATGGACGTGGTCCGGGGCAACCAGACGCTGTTCATGCGCGGCGACGAGGTCGAGGCCGCCTGGGCCTGGACCGACCCGGTCATCGCCGGATGGGAAGAGGCGGGCACCGCGCCGATCCCCTACGATACCGGCAGCGCCGGGCCCGAGGAGTCGCTGGCGCTGATGCATCGGGACGGCCGCCGCTGGAGGGAGATACGGGCATGACTCTGATCGAATACGCCGACCGCGACATGCTGGCCATCGACCTGGCCAACAAGCTGGCGGGCGAACTGGCCGCCGCGCTGATGCATGAGGACCGCGCCACGCTGATCGTGCCGGGCGGCAGCACGCCGGGGCCGGTCTTCGACGATCTCTGCGCCGCCGACCTGGACTGGTCGCGGGTCGACGTGCTGCTGTCCGACGAACGCTGGGTGCCCGAGGACGATCCCGCCTCGAACGCGGCGCTGGTGCGCGACCGGCTGCTGGTGAACCGGGCGGCCCGGGCGCGGCTGGTGCCGTTCTACGTGGCCGGCCAGGCCCCCGAACAGGTCCTTGGCCCGCTTGAGGAGACGATCCGGACCCGCCTGCCGGCCGCCGTGGCGCTGCTGGGGATGGGGGCCGACATGCACACCGCCAGCCTGTTTGCGCGCGGCGACAACCTGCGGCTGGCGCTCGATCCGCAGGCGCCGATTCTGGTCGAGATGCGCGCCCCGGGGCTGGAGCATGTGCGCATCAGCCTGAGCGCGCGGGCGCTGGCCGAATCGCTGTCGCTGCACGTGGTGATCACCGGCGCGGACAAGCGCGCCGCGCTGGAGCGCGCGCAGGGCCTGCCCCCGGAGGAAGCGCCGGTCGCCGCCATTCTGGAGGATGCCGTCGTGCATTGGGCGGAATGAGCGCGATCTGGGACCAGCTCCATGCGATGCAGGCGGATGTGGCGCAGCGGCGGATTCGCAGCCTGTTCGACGATCCCGCGCGGTTCGACGGGTTTTCCGCGCGGTTCGACGGGATTCTGCTGGATTACTCCAAGACCAATATCGACGCCGCGATCCGCGCTGCGCTGATCGCCCTGGCGGATGCGACGGGCGTGCCGGCGGCCCGCGCGGCGATGTTCGGCGGCGAGCCCATCAACCGGACCGAGGGGCGCGCGGTGCTGCACACCGCGCTGCGTGCACCCGCCGACGCGGAAATCGCGGTGGACGGGCGCAACGTGATGCCCGACGTGGTGGCGACCCGGTCGCGCATGGCGCATTTCGCCACGGTGCTGCGCAGCGGCGCCTTCAAGGCGCAGGGCGGGCGGGTGACCGACGTGGTGAATATCGGCATCGGCGGCTCCGACCTGGGCCCGGCGATGGCCACGGCGGCGCTGGCGCCCTGGCATGACGGGCCGCGCTGCCATTTCGTGTCGAACGTGGACGGCGCGCAGATCCACGACACGCTGGCGGGGCTGGACCCGGAGACGACCGTGGTCATCGTCGCCTCGAAAACCTTTACCACCGTCGAAACCATGACCAATGCCGCCACCGCGCGCGACTGGATGGCACAGACGGTCGCCGATCCGGGCGCGCAGTTCGTGGCGCTGTCCTCGGCGCAGGAGCGTGCCGCCGCGTTCGGCATCGCGCCCGAGCGGGTATTCGGCTTCGCCGACTGGGTCGGCGGGCGGTATTCGGTCTGGGGGCCGATCGGGCTGAGCCTGATGATCGCCATCGGGCCGGACGAGTTCGCGGCCTTCCTGGACGGGGCGGCGTCGATGGACGCGCATTTCCGCGACGCGCCGCCCGATGAAAACCTGCCCGTGCTGCTGGCGCTGGCGGGCATCTGGCACCGGCAGATCTGCGGCTACCCGACCCGCGCGGTGCTGCCCTACGATCAGCGGCTGGCGCTGCTGCCCGCCTACCTTCAGCAGCTTGAGATGGAAAGTAACGGCAAGCGCGTCGGCATGGACGGCGCCGACCTGACGCGGCCCTCGGGGCCGGTCGTGTGGGGCGCGCCGGGCACCAACGGGCAGCACGCCTTTTTCCAGCTTCTGCACCAGGGCACCGATATCGTGCCCTGCGAATTCATGGTCGCGGCCGAGGGGCACGAACCGGACCTTGCCCATCACCACGCGCTGCTGGTGGCCAATTGCCTGGCCCAGTCCGAGGCGCTGATGACCGGCCGTTCGCTGGAAGAGGCGCGCGCCCTGATGGCGGCGCGGGGGCTGGAGGGCGCGGAGGCCGTGATGCAGGCCCGCCACCGGGTGTTCCCGGGCAACCGCCCGTCGGTCACGCTGGCCTATGACCGGCTGACGCCGCGGCGGCTGGGCCAGATCGTCGCGCTGTACGAGCACCGGGTGTTCGTCGAGGGAGTGATCCTTGGCCTCAATTCCTTCGACCAGTGGGGGGTGGAACTGGGCAAGGAACTGGCCACCGCGCTGGGGCCGGTCCTGTCGGGCGAAGAACCCGCCGGGGACAAGGACGGATCGACCGCGGGGCTGGTGGCGTTCCTGCGGCGCTGACGCGATCCGGCGGATGCGCGCCCGTCATCGGCGGCGCCAGGGGGGCGCTGCCCCCTTGGGCCTGCGGCCCAATTCCCCCGGAGTGTTTCAGGAACGATGAAGGCCGGGGCGCGCGCGCAGTCGGCGAATCCGTGCCGACCGGATCGGGCGAACCGGCAATCTTCGGCGCATCAAACGGGCGGCGCCGATTCGGGCTGTTCCGCGGGCAAGGTGCGGCCAAGGATGGCGGGCGGACGTTACAGCAAAAGGAGTAACATCATGAATGTTTTGAAAGTTTCAGCCGCTTTCCTGGCGCTTTTCACCCTTGTCGCCTGTCAGAACATGACGAGCCAACAGCGCACGGTGGCCGGTGTCGCCGGCGGTGCGGCCGCGGGGCTGGTCGCGGCGGATGTGCTTGAGGCCGATGACGACTGGCGCCTGATCGCCGGTCTGGCCGGGGCTGCGGCGGGCACGATGGTGGCGCAGAACCGGAACGGACAGACCTGCGCCTATGCGCGCGGCGACGGCACCTATTACCGGGCAGCTTGCCCGAACTGATGCGGGTGCGGGCGGGGCCGCACTGGCCCCGCACCACGCTTACCTGAGAATGCCGCGCCCCGCATATTGCGCGGTTTCGCCCAGCAGCTCCTCGATACGGATCAGCTGATTGTATTTCGCCAGCCGGTCGGAGCGGGCAAGGCTGCCGGTCTTGATCTGCCCGCAATTGGTGGCCACGGCCAGATCGGCGATGGTGGCATCCTCGGTCTCGCCCGAGCGGTGCGACATCACGTTGGTCATGCCCGCGCGATGGGCCATGTCGACGGCGCGCAGGGTTTCGGTCAGGCTGCCGATCTGGTTGACCTTGACCAGCATCGAATTGGCGCAGCCCTTTTCGATGCCCATCGCCAGCCGTTCGGGGTTGGTCACGAACAGGTCGTCGCCCACAAGCTGCACGGTGCCGCCCAGCGTGTCGGTCAGCAGTTTCCAGCCGTCCCAGTCATCCTCGGCGCAGCCATCCTCGATCGAGATGATCGGGTAGTCGGCGCAAAGCGCCTGCAGGTAGGCGACGTTTTCCTTGGAGGTCAGGGTTTTTCCTTCCCCGGCAAGCACATATTTGCCGTCCTTGAAGTATTCCGTCGCCGCGCAATCGAGCGCGAGGTGGATGTCGTCGCCGGGCTTGTAGCCGGCTTTCTCGATGGATTTCAGGATGAAATCCAGCGCGTCGCGGGTGGAGTTCAGCGCGGGCGCGAAACCGCCCTCGTCGCCGACGCCGGTGGCCAGCCCCGCCGCCGACAGTTCCTTTTTCAGGGTGTGGAACACCTCGGCGCCCATGCGCACGGCATCGCGGATATTGCCCGCGCTGACCGGCATGATCATGAATTCCTGGATGTCGATCGGGTTGTCGGCATGTTCGCCGCCATTGATGATGTTCATCATCGGCACCGGCAGCATCCGGGCCGAGGTGCCGCCGACATAGCGGTAAAGCGGCTGGGCGGTGAAATCGGCCGCCGCCTTTGCCACGGCCAGCGACACGCCGAGGATCGCGTTGGCGCCCAGCCGGGCCTTGTTTGGGGTGCCGTCAAGCTCGATCAGCCCCTCGTCGATGGCGACCTGCTCGGTGGCGTCCAGCCCCAGCAGCGCCTCGGCGATCTCGCCGTTGACGGCGGCGCAGGCTTCCAGCACGCCCTTGCCCATATAGCGCGCCTTGTCGCCGTCGCGGCGTTCCACCGCCTCATACGCGCCGGTCGAGGCACCCGAAGGCACGGCGGCGCGGCCCATCGTGCCGTCTTCGAGGATCACGTCCACCTCGACCGTCGGGTTGCCGCGGCTGTCGAGGATTTCGCGGGCGTGAATGTCGATAATCGTGCTCATTGGGTTCGTTCCTTGCTCAAATGGCGGATTTGCCGCCGCTTGTAAGGGCGGCGGGGGTGAAGGAAAAGGGGCGGGGGCGATGATAACGCTAGCGGGCGGCGCGGCGGGCGCGGGCGTGCAGCCGTGCCTCGCGCAGGAGGGTGTAAAGCCCGCTGCCCACGATCAGTGCCGCACCGGCCAGCGTGGGCGTGTCGGGGCGTTCGCCGAACACCGTCACGCCGATGATGATGGCGAAGATCAGCCGCGAATAGCGGAACGGCGTGACCACCGCGACCTCGCCCAGCCGCATCGCCCCGACGATGGCGTAATAGCCCACGATCCCCAGCGTCAGCGCCCCGGCGAACTGCCCCCACTGGCCGGGCCGCGGCGCGATCAGGCTGTCGCCCTGCACCAGAAGAAGCACCAGCCCGGTGGGCACGATCAGCGCAAAGGCATAGGCCGAAAGCTGCATGGCGCCGATCTCGCGCGGGACGGCGCGGGTGGCCAGGTCGCGGATCGCCAGGCCCACCACGCCCTGCAGCGCGAAGAGCGAGGCCGGTTCGAACCCTTCCAGCCCCGGGCGGATGATCAGCAGCACGCCCGCGAAGCCCACCAGGATCGCGCTCCACCGCCGCCAGCCCACGGTGGCGCCCATGAACAGGGCGGCGCCCAGCGTGACCGCCAGCGGCAGCGCCTGCAGGATCGCCGAGGCCGACGACAGCGGTGTCAGCGCGATGGCGGTGACGAACCCCATCGTGCCGATCACCTCGCCCAGGTTGCGCAGCAGGACCGGGCGGGTCAGCAGCACGGGGCTGAGCAGCCGGGTCCCGCGCCGGGCGGCCAGGACGCCGAACACCAGCGCGCCGCCGGCGCCCAGCATCATCAAGATCTGCCCGGTCGGGATATCGGCCGACAGGGTCTTGATGAACATGTCCTCGATGGCAAAGGCCGCCATCGCCGCCACCATCATGGCCGCGCCGCGCAGGTTTTCCATGGGCCGTCCTGTTCGCAGATCGCGGGCGAAATTGCCCGCGTGGCCCGGCTTAGACCCGGACCGGGGCCGGGGCAAGGGGGGTCATTTCTTGATCGGCACGCCGTAGAGTTCCAGCCGGTGATCCTTGAGCCGGTAGCCCAGCCGCTCGGCGATCTTTTCCTGCAGGCGCTCGATCTCGGGGTCGCAGAACTCGATCACCTCGCCGGTGTTCACGTCGATCAGGTGGTCGTGGTGGTCGCGCTCGGCATCCTCGTAGCGGGCGCGCCCGTCGCGGAACTCGTGCCGGTCGAGAATGCCCGATTCCTCGAACAGTTTGACGGTGCGATAGACCGTGGCGATCGAGATGCGCGAATCGCGCGCGGCGGCGCGGGCGTGCAGCTCTTCGACATCGGGGTGGTCGTCGGCCTCCTGCAGGATGGCGGCGATGGTGCGGCGCTGATCGGTCAGGCGCAGGCCCGCAGCCTCGCATCGGTCGATGATGGTGTCGGTCATCGGGCATCCCCCGGGCGGTCGTATCGGTGGGCGCGGTTTAGCGAATGGCGCGCGGCGAATCCACCCCGTTTCGCCCGCGCGCGGGCGATCTATCCGGGGTATTCCGGCCCCGGCGGGGATATTTCCCGCCACGGGAAGGGGATAGTGATTGACTTTATGTCGCGGGGTGTCCATGTGTCCCGCAGCACAGCCCTGCCGCGTGAGCAGGCCGGCGCCCCGATACGGGCGCAAAGGGCGGTGTGACAGAGTTTCCCAAGATCACGCGTGGGGATCGGTGCCGGGACGGCGGGCGCACATGCGGTGCGCCATGCCGCGATCCGGGCACAAACCACGGACCGGCGCAAACTTGCGCCGCATGGCGCACGGGCCAGGGGGCTGCGTGCGCATAAAGGACTGACTGATTATGACCGATACGTTCAAGGATCTGGGCCTGCCCGCGCATCTGTTGCGCGCGCTCGAGGCGCAGAACATCACCACCCCCACGCCGATCCAGGCGCAGGCCATTCCGCACGCCATGAACGGGCGCGACGTGATGGGGCTGGCACAGACCGGCACGGGCAAGACCAACGCCTTCGGCCTGCCGCTGGTGTCGCAGATGCTGGAGCTGCAGGGCAAGCCCGCGCCGCACACGGTGCGGGGGCTGGTTCTGGCGCCGACGCGCGAGCTGGCCAAGCAGATCCAGGACCAGCTTTTGCTGCTGGTCAAGGGCACGCCGATGAAGGTCGGGCTGGTCGTCGGCGGCGCCAGCCTGAATGCGCAGGCGAACCGGCTGGCCAGGGGCACCGACATCCTGGTGGCGACGCCGGGGCGGCTGCTGGACCTGCTGGACCGGCGCGCGCTGACGCTGGCCGAGGCGCATTTCCTGGTGCTGGACGAGGCCGACCAGATGCTCGACATGGGCTTTATTCATGCGCTGCGCAAGATCGCAGGCCTGCTGCCGTCCGAGCGCCAGACCATGCTGTTCTCGGCCACGATGCCCAAGCAGATGGAAGAGATCGCACAAAGCTACCTGGTGAAACCGGCCCGCGTGCAGGTGAACCCGCCGGGCAAGCCCGCCGACAAGATCGAGCAGGAGGTGCATTTCATCGCCAAGGGCGAAAAGCTGGGCCTGCTGAGGGAATTGCTGGACGGTCACCGCGACGACCTGGCGCTGGTCTTCGGCCGCACCAAGCACGGCATGGAAAAGCTGGCGCGGATGCTGGAGAAATCCGGCTTTGCCGTGGCCGCGATCCACGGCAACAAGAGCCAGGGCCAGCGCCAGCGCGCGCTTGAGGCGTTCAAGCGCGGCGACGTGCGGGTGCTGGTGGCCACCGACGTGGCGGCGCGGGGGCTGGATATCCCCGAGGTGCGCCATGTCTATAACTACGAACTGCCCAACGTGCCCGACAATTACGTGCACCGGATCGGCCGCACCGCGCGGGCGGGCCGCGACGGGCGTGCCATCGCCTTTTGCGCGCCCGAGGAAATGGGCGAGCTGAAGGATATCCAGAAGGTGATGAAGCGCGATATTCCCGTCGCCTCGGGCACGCCGTGGGAAAGGATCGCGCCGCCGCAGGGGCAGGGCGCGAAGCCCGCGGGCGGCGGGCGTGGCAAGCCCAAGCCGGGCGGTGCCCGACGCGCCCAGCAGCGTCGCCGCAGCCGTGGTGGGCAGGGCCGGGGCAAGGGGCAGGCGGCGTAAGCCGCGCCTACCCGTTGCCGTTGCCGGTGAACCGATGCGCATCCGCCGCGGCGCGGCGGATGGCGTTGGATTTATGCACGGTTTCCATGTATTCCGCCTGCGGGTCGCTGTCATAGACCACGCCGCCGCCGGCCTGGATATAAAGCGTTTCGTCCTTCACGATGGCGGTGCGCAGGGCGATGCACATATCCATGTCGCCGCCCGCGCTGAAATAGCCCACGCCGCCGCCATAGACGCCGCGCTTTTCCGGCTCCAGCTCGTCGATGATCTCCATCGCGCGGACCTTGGGCGCGCCCGACACGGTGCCCGCGGGCATCCCGGCAAAGAACGCGTCCAGCGCATCGCGGCCCTCGGCCAGCTCGCCCACCACGTTCGAGACGATATGCATCACATGGCTGTAGCGTTCGATGATGAATTTCTCGGTCGGGCGCACGGTGCCGATCCTTGCCACGCGGCCCACGTCGTTACGGCCGAGATCCAGCAGCATCAGGTGTTCGGCCAGTTCCTTCTGGTCGGCCAGCAGGTCGGATTCGAGCGCGCGATCCTCTTCCGGGGTCTGCCCGCGCGGGCGGGTGCCGGCGATCGGGCGGATCGTCACCTCGCGTCCGAAGACGCGGACCAGGATTTCGGGGCTGGCGCCGATCACCTGGAAGCCGCCGAAATTGAAATAGAACATGAAGGGCGACGGGTTCGTGCGCCGCAGCGAGCGGTAGAGCGTGAAGGGCGGCAGCGGAAAATCCTGCGCCCAACGCTGGCTTGGCACGACCTGAAAGATGTCGCCCGCGCGGATGTATTCCCTGGCGCGTTCGACCGCCTGCATGTATCCCGCTTCCGAGAAATTCGACACCGGCGGCGCGATATCGCGCGCCTCGCCCATCTCGCGCGTAGCCTGCGGCAGGGCGCGTTCCAGGTCGCGCAGCGCGTCCATCACCCGCTCGGCGGCCTGCGCATAGGCGGCGCGCGCCGACTGCCCCTCGCTGACCCAGGCGGGGCTGACCACCGTCACCTCGCCCTTGACCCCGTCCAGCACCGCCACCACCGTGGGGCGCAGCAGCACCGCGTCGGGCAGGCCCAGCGGGTCGGGGTTCACGTCGGGCAGGTGTTCCACCAGCCGGATCATGTCGTAGCCGAGATAGCCGAACAGCCCCGCCGCCGATTGCGGCAGGTCGTCGGGCATGTCGATGCGGCTTTCGGCGATCAGCGCCCGCAGGTTGGCCAGCGGATCGCCCGGCTGATCCTCGAACGCGTCCGGGTCGAACCGTGCGTGGCGGTTCAGGCGGCTTTGGCCGTCGTGGCATTGCCAGATCAGGTCGGGCTTCATCCCGATGATCGAATAGCGCCCGCGCACCTCGCCGCCGGTGACCGATTCCAGCACGAAGGCGTCCTTGGCCGCGCCGGACAGTTTCAGCATCAGCGACACGGGCGTATCGAGATCGGCCGCAAGCCGGGCATAGACAAGCTGGTTATGGCCCGCGTCATAGGCGCGGGCGAAGCTATCGAAACTCGGGGTCAGGTCCACGGCGCCGGAATCCTTGGCGTTTGATTACTGGAAATTGGCATGAACGGCATTCAGCGCGGCCTGGTCGATCTGCACCCCGGCGCGCAGCTGGATATCGGTGGCCACGGCGGTGAACAGATCCTGCGCCAGCCCCTGCTGGGCCTGTTCGGTCAGCTGGCTGCGCAGGGTGGCGATTTCGGGCGTGTCCATGTCGGGCGGCAGGATGTCGTCCATGCGCACCAGGAACACCGCGCCCAGCCCGTCGATCACGCGCAGCTGGCCGCGGTTCATCTCGAACACCTGCGTCAGGAAATCCGGCGGGGTGCCGAGGATGAAATCGCCCCGCGTGATCTCGGTTTCCTCGGTCACGTCATAGCCCAGTGTCGACATCTCGGCGCCTTCGGACAGGCGCGGGATCAGCGCCTCGGCCTGCGCGCGCAGGCGCTTGTCGCCCTCCTGCGCCTGCCAGCCGGCAATCGCGTCGTCGCGCACATCGTCGAGCGGCAGTACGCGCGGCTCTTCGATCCCGTCCAGGCGCAGGGCGAAGATCCCGCCATCCTCGAGCGTGGCGATCTGCGGGAAATCGTCTGCCGTCACCTCCTGCGCGACCTGGCGGAAGGCTTCGTAACTGGCCGGGCCCTCGCCGCTGTCGCGGAACCAGTCGATCTGCGCGACCTCCATCCCGGCCTCGCCGTCCAGCTCTTCCAGCGTGGCGCCGCCGGCCAGCAGCCCGTCGATCTCGGTCATGCGGTTTTCGATCAGCCGCCGCGCCCGGTCCAGCGCCAGCTCGTCGCGCAGCTCCTGCTCGACCTCGTCGAAGCCGACCTGCTGCGCCTCGAGCTTGCCGTTCACGCGGTAGAGCGCCGGGCCGATCGGGCTGTCGAAGGGGCCGACCACCGCGCCGACATCGGCGGCGAACACCTCGTCCGCGCCGTTCGGAACGTCGGACCGGGCGACATCGCCCATATCCACATCCGACAGCGACAGCCCGCGTTCGGCCACCACCGCATCGAAATCGGCCTCGCCGGCCGCGATCTGCGCCAGCGCGGCCTCGGCGGCGGCGGTGTCGGCAAAGCCAAGACGCTCGACCAGGCGGCGTTCGGGGCTGTTGTATTCACCGGCGCGGGCGTCGTATTCGGCGCGCAGCTGATCCTCGGGCACGTCGATCTGGTCGACCACCATTTCCGGGCTCAGCCAGGCATAGGTCAGCTTTTTCATTTCCGGCGTGGTGAAGGCGGGCAGATTCGCCTGGTAATAGGCGGTCAGCTCGTCGTCGGAGGGCGCGGGCAGCGGCGTGTCGAGATCGGTGTGATCCAGCCGGATATAGGAAAAGCTGCGGCGCTCGGCGATGAAGGTCATGATGGTGTCGGCATGACTGTCCGGCATCCGGGTGCCGCGCACGATGGCGCCCTGCAACAGCGTGCGCGCGGTTTCCTTGCGCAACTGGGTCTCGAACCGGGCCTCGGTCAGCCCGGCGCGGTCCAGCGCAAAGCCATAGGCGTCGCGGTCGAACGTGCCGCCGGGCCCCTGGAAGGCGGGGATTTCGCGGATCTGGCGCGCAAGGTTGTCGTCGCCGATCGACAGGCCAAGCTGCGCCGCCTCGTTGTCCAGCGCGGCGGCGTTGACCAGCCGGCTCAGCACCGCGCGGTCCAGCCCCGCCGCCTGCGCCTCGGCAAAGGTCACGGGGCCGCCGGCCTGCGCCTCGACGGCGTTCATTTCCTGCTGCAGCGCGCGGGCGTAATCGTCGATGGCGATGTCCTCGTCGCCGACCGAGCCGACCGGGCTGACGCCGCCGGACAGGTTGGTGACGCCGAAGCCGCCAAGCCCCAGGATAAGCAGGCCGAGCAGAACCCAGACCGCCGTTTTCGAAATGCTGCTGCCGCGCGCCATAACGCCCTCTCGGTTATCGATTTCGCCCTGTCTACGCTGCGCCGCTGCCCCGTGCAAGCGCCGCTTGGGCGGTAAAATCCGCCAGCCGGTCGTAAAGCCGGGCGATCCCGTCACGGTCGATATTGGCGAAGGCGATGCGCATCTGGCGCGCGCCATCGGCGTCGCCGTCTGGCATGAACATCGTGCCCGGCAGCGCCAGCACGCCGGCCTGGTGCACCAACTGCCGCGCCAGCCGGTCCGAGGGCAGGTCGAACGGGTGGCGGAGATAGGCGAAATAGGCGCCGACCCCCATCAGGCGCCAGCCGCGATCCGCCAGCCGGGGCAGCCCTTCCTCGATCGCGGCGCGGCGGTCGAGGATCTCGGCCCGTTCGCCCGCCAGCCACTGATCGAGGTTGCGCAACCCCCACAGCGCCGCGCGCTGGCCAAGCTGCGGCGCGCAGATCGCCACGGTGTCGAGGAATTTCTCGGCCTCGGCCAGCCGGTCGGGATGGGCGATCATCGCCCCCACGCGATGCCCGGTCAGGCGGTAGGATTTCGAGAACGAATAAAGCTGGATCAGCGTATCGGCCCAGTCGGGATCGGTGAACAGGTCATGCGGCGCACCCGGCCGGCTGTGAAAATCGCGATAGGTCTCGTCCACGATCAGCGCGATCCCGTGCCGCCGCGCCAGATGCGCGAAGCCCGCCACCAGGTCGGCGGGATATTCCACGCCGCCGGGATTGTTCGGCGTCACCAGCACGATGGCGCGGGTGCGCGGCGTGATCAGCGTTGCGGCATGATCGGGATCGGGCAGCAGCTCGGCGTCGCAGGGCAGGGGCACCGCGGCGACGCCCGCCATGTCGAGCCACATCTTGTGATTGAAATACCACGGCACCGGCAGGATCACCTCGTCGCCCTCGGTCGTCAGGGTGGCGATGGCGGCGCAGAAGGCCTGGTTGCAGCCCGCGGTGATCGCCACGTTCCCGGCCCTGATTCGCCCGCCATAGACGGCACCGGTCCTTTGGGCGAGTTCCGCGCGCAGGTCCGGCAGGCCAAGCACCGGCCCGTAGAGATGCGTCGCCGGATCGTCGCGCACCAGCCGGGCCATTTCCTCGCGCAGCCCGGCGGGCGGCGGATCGACCGGCGCGGCCTGGCTGACATTGATCAGCGGCCGGTCGGGCGGAAAGACCGCGCCTTCCAGCCAGCGGCGCGCCTCCATCACCGGGGGCGCAAAGGTGGATGCGGTGCGGGGTGCGCTCATGCTCGGGCCTTCGGTCTGGCGGTGGGGGCGGATGCCTCCGGCGGGAGTATTTTCGGGAACGATGAAGGGGCGGTCAATCCTTGCCGCGATAGGGCTCGACATATTGCAGGGCCATGTCCCAGGGGAAGAAGATCCAGGTGTCCTGGCTGACCTCGGTGATGAAGGTATCGACCTGCGCGCGGCCCTTGGGCTTGGCATAGACGGTGGCGAAATGCGCCTTGGGATACATCCGGCGCACCAGTTCCAGCGTCTTGCCGCTGTCCACCAGGTCGTCGACGATCAGGATGCCGGTACCGTCGGCGCCCATCATGTCGGGGTTGGGCGCCTTCAGCACCTCGGCCTCGCCCTGGTCCTGGTTGTGATAGGATTTCACGCTGATCGTGTCGACGGTGCGAATCCCCAGTTCGCGCGCGACGATCATCGCCGGGGCCATGCCGCCGCGGGTGATCGCCACCAGCCCGCGCCATTGCCCGTCATCGGGGCCTTGCCCGTCCAGCCGCCAGGCCAGCGCGCGGCTGTCGCGGTGGATCTGGTCCCAGCTGACGTGAAAGCCTTTTTCGTGGGGCAGGCGGTCGGTCATGGCGGTGTCCTTTCGGAGTCTAGCGGGAGAACAGCAGGCGCAGGCCCAGAAGGCCCAGCACGCCGGCGGCGATACGGTCGAACAGCGGCTTGAGGCGCAGGTAACCGTCGCGCGCGGCGGGCGTCGCCAGAAGCGCGGCAAACCCGGTATAGGCCGCCAGCTCGACAAGGAAATGGTTGGCCACGATCAGCGCCTTGTCGGCCATCGTCAGGTCGGGCGGAAAGATCACCACCAGCACCGAGGCGGCGAACAGCACCGATTTCGGGTTGGCGAGGTTCACCAGCACGCCGCCGAGAAAGGCGCGGCGGCCCGGCTGCGCGCTGTCGGCCACCGGGTGGCCGGCATCACGCCAGATATGCCAGGCGATCCAGATCAGGTAGGCCGCGCCGGCAAGCTTCATCGCCAGGTAAAGCCACGGCACCAGTGCAAACAGCGCGGCCAGCCCCAGCAGCGCGGTGCCGGTCCAGGCGGCCGCCATCAGCCCCAGCCCGGCGCCGGTGGCCGCCCCGGTCAGGAAACCGCCGCGCACCGACTGGCGCAGCGCGAAAAGCAGGGCGGGGCCGGGGCTGGCGAGCGCGGCCAGCAGCGTCAGGTTGAAGGCCAGCAGGTCGGTCAGCGTCATGTTGCCCGCCCCTCAGCTTGCCACGCGCAGGGCCAGGACGCCCAGCACCGCCGCGGCGATCCGGTCGATCCGCGCCTTCAGCCGCAGATATCCTGCACGCGCGGGTGCGGTGCTGAGGATGACGGCCGCCGCGCTGTACCACGCGGTTTCGAGTGCCAGGTGATTGGCCACGATCAGCGCGGCGTCGGCCCCCGTCGGCATCACCGGAAACACGGTGGCAAAGATCGCGGCGATGAAGAAGACCGCCTTGGGGTTGGCGAAATTCGTGACCAGCCCCAGCCGGAACCCGCGCAGCCCCCGCGGCGCATCCTGCCCGACCGGCCGATGCGCGCCGCGCCACAGCGACACCGCCAGCCACAGCAGGTAGGCCGCGCCGAGGAATTTCAGCGCCATGTAGGCCCAGGGCACCAGCGCAAAGAGCGTCGTCAGCCCGGCCATTGCCAGCAGCGTCCAGCAGGTCGCAGCGCAGGCCAGCCCCAGCCCGCAGCGCAGCGCCGCCCCGCGCCCCTGCGCAAAGGCCGCCCGGATCATCGCGATAAAGGCCGGCCCGGGCGAGGCCAGCGCCCCCAGGATCGCGATGTTGAACGCGATGAGCGCGGCGCCCTCCATCGCGGTCAGCCGTCCTTGCGGCCGGTCACGGCGTCGATATCGGGGGCGTCCACCGCCTTCATGCCGACCACGTGATAGCCCGCGTCGACATGCAGGGTTTCGCCGGTGGTGCCCGACCCGAGATCGGACAGCAGGTAGAGCGCGGATTTGCCCACGTCGTCGATCGTCACGTTGCGGCGCAGGGGCGAGTTCAGCTCGTTCCATTTCAGGATATAGCGGAAATCGCCGATGCCGCTGGCCGCCAGCGTCTTGATCGGGCCGGCGCTGATCGCGTTGACGCGGATACCGTCCTTGCCCAGGTCCTCGGCCAGGTATTTCACCGACGCTTCCAGCGCGGCCTTGGCCACGCCCATCACGTTGTAATGCGGCATCACCTGTTCGGCGCCGTAATAGGTCAGCGTCAGGGCGCTGCCGCCCTCGCTCATCAGTTTCTCGGCGCGCTGCATCACGGCGGTGAAGCTGTAGCAGCTGACATCCATGGTCATCAGGAAATTGTCGCGGCTGGTGTCGACGTAGCGGCCGCGCAGCTCGTTCTTGTCGGAAAAGCCGATGGCGTGGACGATGAAATCCAGCTTGCCCCATTTCGCCTCGATCTCGGCAAAGGCGGCATCGACCGAGGCGGCGTCGGACACGTCGCAGTCGATCAGCGTATCCACGCCCAGCTGGTCGGCCAGCGGCGCCACCCGTTTGCGGAACGCGTCGCCCATGTAGGAAAACGCCAGTTCGGCCCCGGCATCGGCGCAGGCTTTCGCAATGCCCCATGCGATCGACTTGTCGTTGGCGAGGCCCATGATCAGGCCGCGCTTGCCGGCCATGAGGTTGTTTGACATTTCCGCTACCCTACCCAGATCTATGGTTTTAGTGTGTGTCCTTTAGGCGATGGCTTGCGCTGCATCAAGGCCGGTTGACCTTGCCCGGAGCAATGTTCGCCTTGCAACCGAAACCTTGCCCGGTGCTTCATGCGGGCCGCAACCCGTATCATCTGGAGAGAACAGACCATGACAGACCGCACCGGTATCTTCGCCGGGGACTGCCCCTTCGGGATCGCCCGCCGCTGGCTGGACGAGGCCGGGGAGGCCGAGATCAACGACCCCAACGCCATCGCGCTGTCGACGGTGGACGCCGACGGGCTGCCCGATGCCCGCATGGTGCTGCTGAAAGAGATCGAGGACGACGCTTTCGTGTTCTACACCAATTACGAAAGCGCCAAGGCGCAGGAGATCGACCAGGCCGGCAAGGCGGCCTTCGTCATGCACTGGAAATCGCTGCGCCGGCAGATAAGGGTGCGCGGCACCGTCACCCGCGAGGACGGGCCGCAGGCGGATGCCTATTTCGCCTCGCGCTCGCTGAAAAGCCGGCTGGGGGCGTGGGCGTCGAAACAGTCGCGCCCGCTGGCGTCGCGTGCTGCGCTGATGGCCGAGGTCGCGAAGGTGACCGCACGTCACGGCACGAACCCGCCCAGACCATCCTTTTGGGGGGGTTACAGAATCAATCCGGTTCAGATCGAATTTTGGGCAGACGGGGCATTCCGTTTGCACGACCGCTTCATGTGGCGCAGGAAAGAAGGAGGGGCCGATTGGGAAATCACCCGCCTGAACCCCTGAATTTCATGTCGCGTGAAATGCAAGAGCCCGAAAAAACAGTAATAAATCCCTTGAACCGGTCATGCATCTGACGCATGACTTTACGGGTCTGGGGGTAAGGCAGATCTTGTGGGTGGCCAATTTGACCAACGAAGCTAACAGCACCCGCAGAGTGAACGGACAGGTTAAGTGGTTTGATCCCGTAAAGGGTTTTGGTTTTGTAGTCGCCGACGAAGGCGGGCCGGACATTCTGCTTCATGCAAACGTCCTGAGGAATTTCGGGCAAAGCTCGGTCGCCGATGGCGCCCGGGTCGAGATTGCCGTGCAGGAAACGCCGCGGGGGGTTCAGGCGACAGAAGTCCTGTCGATCGAACCGCCGGCGGGGACCGGCATCGGAACGCTCGCCGATTTCGAGGAAATAGATCCCGCGACCATCGCGGCCGCCCCGCTGGAGCCGGCGCGCGTCAAGTGGTTCGACAAGGGCAAGGGCTTCGGTTTCGGCAACGTGTTCGGCCGCGGCGAGGACGTGTTCATCCATATCGAGGTGCTCCGGCGCTCGGGGCTGGCCGATCTGCAACCCGGCGAGGCGGTATGCCTGCGGGTGATCGACGGCAAGCGCGGGCGCATGGCGACCGAGGTCCTGGCCTGGGAAGCGGCGCTGAAGAAATCCGGGGAGGATTGATGCGTTTCGCGTGGCACGCAGCTGTTTTCACGGTATTTTCGGTTCTGGTTCTGGGTTTTGCCACGTCGCATCCGCGGGCCGAAACGGCGGCCTGCGCACCGGGGCAGGTGTTCCTGCGCGGCGACTGGGGGCAGGCGCGGTTCTCCGTCGACCTGGCGCTAAGCGCCGAAGAGCGCGCGCGCGGCCTGATGTTCGTCGAGAAGATGCCGGCAAGCCGGGGGATGCTGTTCGTCTATCCCCGGCCCGGTCCGGCCTCGTTCTGGATGAAGAACACGCTGATCCCGCTCGACATGATCTTTCTCGATACCACCGGCACGGTGCGCCACGTCCATCACCGGGCGAAACCGGGCGACCTGACGCCGATCGACGGCGGCGACGGCATCCTGGCGGTGCTGGAAATCAACGGCGGGCTGGCGAAATCGCTGGGTATCGTGCCGGGCAGCCAGATGCGCCACCCGGCCTTTGCCGGCGGTCCGGCCGCCTGGCCCTGCTGAGCCGCGCGGCCCGGCCGGAACCCGAAAGGGCAAATACCCCGGCCACCGGCGGCCAGGGGGGTTTTCAAACCGGAATGCGCAGGGTAATGGACCGCATGGATCGGGACGTGGCGCAGTCTGGTAGCGCACCTGTTTTGGGTACAGGGGGTCGTGAGTTCGAATCTCGCCGTCCCGACCATTCCTTCTCCGGCCCTTATGGCCTGCGGGCGTGATCCAGACGAAAGCGGTTCAGACCATGGGCATTTCCGGCATCCAGATCGAGGCTGTGACGCTGTCGCATGGCGGGCGTCGCCTGTTCGACGGGTTGTCGCTGGACCTGTCCGAGCGGCGCGTGGCGATCATCGGCCGCAACGGCGCGGGCAAGACGCAGCTTGCGCGGCTGCTGTCGGGGCTGGGCGCACCGGATGCCGGCAGCGTGCGGGTGCATGGCGTCGACGTGGCGCGCGACCGCAAGGCGGCGCTGTCCACCGTGGGCATCCTGTTCCAGAATCCCGATCACCAGATCATCTTTCCCACCGTCGAAGAGGAACTGACTTTCGGCCTGCGCAGCCAGGGCCACGACGCACAGGCGGCAGCGCAGGCGGTGGCGGGGATGCTGCACAGTTTCGGCCGCGCCGACTGGGCCGCGCGCCCGGTGCACGAGCTGAGCCAGGGCCAGCGTCACCTTGTCTGCCTGATGGCGGTGCTGCTGATGGCACCGCGCGTGATCGTGCTGGACGAACCCTTTGCCGGGCTCGACATGGCCACCACGCTGCGGCTGACACGCCACCTGGACGCGGTGGAGCAGCAGCTTGTCCACATCACCCACGATCTTGAGGCGGTGGCGGGCTATGACCGCGTGGTCTGGCTCGATGCGGGCGCGGTGCGGGCGGACGGGGCGCCGGGGCAGGTGATTCCCGCCTACCGGGCCGAGATGGCGGCGCTGGGGGGCAGCGATGCTTTCACTGACCTCTGACATCCGCACGCCCTGGCACCGGGTGCCCGCCGGGGCCAAGCTGCTGACGCTGCTGGCGGCGACCGCGCTGGCCTTCTGGCTGCGCACGCCGGGGCAGGCGGGCGTGTTCCTTGCCGCGGTCTGGGCGCTTTACCTGCCCGGCGGCGGGCGGTTCCTGCGGCAGGGGCTGCGCCTGATGAAGCCGGTGCTGCCCTTCGTCGTGATCATCCTCGGCTGGCACTGGTTCACCGGCGCGCTGGCGGCGGGCGTGGTGATCGTGGCGCGGATCGTGGCGCTGGTGTCGCTGGCCAACCTCGTGACCATGACCACCCGGTTGCAGGACATGCTGGACCGGGTGGATGCGGCGCTGGCGCTGCTGCGGCTGCCCGCCAGGTGGCGGCGGCGGCTGGCGCTGTCGGTGGCGCTGGTGATCCGCTTTACCCCGGTGCTGGTGCAGAAGGGCGCGGCGCTGGGGCAGGCGTGGCGCGCGCGCTCGACCCGGCGGCCGGGCTGGCGGCTGGTGCTGCCCTTCGCGCTGGTGGCGCTGGACGATGCCGAGCGCGTGGCCGAGGCCTTGCGCGCCCGTTCCGGCGGGCTGTAAAAGGGCGCAAAAGCGAACGGAAGGACAGAGAATGGAACGCAACATCACCCTTATCGCCCTGTTTGCGGCGCTGATCGCCGCGCTGGGACTCGTGCCCAGTTTCATGCTGGCCAGCGGCGTGCCGATTTCCGCGCAAAGCATGGGCGTCATGCTGGCGGGCACCATCCTTGGCGCGCGGCGCGGGGCGCTGGCGGTGCTGCTGGTGCTGTTCCTCGTGGCGCTCGGCCTGCCGCTGCTGGCGGGCGGGCGCGCGGGGCTGGGCGTCTTTGCCGGGCCGACCATGGGCTTTCTTGTGGGCTGGCCGGTCGCGGCCTTCGTCACCGGCTGGCTGGCCGGACGGTGGCGCGATGGCACGCCGGTGGTGATGCCCGCGATCGCGGCCTTCATCGGCGGGGTGATCGTGCTTTATGCCTTCGGCATCGGGGGCTTTGCGATCATCGCGGACAAGACGCTGCTGCAATCGGCGGCGGTCATGGGGGTCTACGTGCCCGGCGATATCGTCAAGGCGGTGCTGACCGGCTTCATCACCGAGGGTGTGCTGCGCGCGCGCCCGGGCCTTGCCCGGGGCTGAGCGCGCTCAGCCCGGACCGCGCCGGATCAGGTGGCGCTGGTGGTCGCCGATATCCTCCAGCGCCAGGTGATCGTGCCCGGCCTCGGCGCAGAAATGCGGCAGGTCGATCCGCGCCATCGCGTCATCGGCCAGCACTTCGACCAGCGCGCCCGGCGGCAGGCCAAGCAGCACCTTGCGCGCGCGCAGGACGGGCAGCGGGCAGATCAGCCCGCGCGCGTCGATCTGGATCGCCGGGTCGGTCATGCCGCCCGATTACCGCGCCCTTCACGCGCTGTCCACGCGCATGTGACCTTGCGTCCCGCCCTTGGGGCGTGACGCCACGCGCGCGGCGGGCTATGCAGGCGCCATGTTCGGAATCGAGATCATAGACGCGGCCCTGTTGCCGGCGATGTTCGTGGCGCTTTTCGCGGGGCTGATTTCGTTCCTGTCGCCCTGCGTGCTGCCCATCGTGCCGCCCTACCTGGCCTATATGAGCGGCGTTTCCCTGGCCGACCTCAACCGCGAGGATGCGCCCGCCAGCGCGCTGACGCCGGCGGTGTTCTTCGTGCTGGGCCTGTCCACCGTGTTCCTGCTGCTGGGATTCGCCGCCAGCGCGGTGGGGGCGCTGTTTTTGCAATACCAGGGCTGGTTCAACACCATCGCGGGCGTGATCGTGATGATCTTCGGCGCGCATTTCGTGGGCGTCTACCGCATCGGCTTCCTTGACCGCGAGGCGCGGCTGGACGCGGGCGACCGGGGCGGCAGCGCCTTCGGTGCCTACGTGCTGGGGCTGGCCTTCGCCTTCGGCTGGACGCCCTGCATCGGCCCGCAACTGGGCGCGATCCTGTCGCTGGCCGCCTCCGAGGCGTCCGTCGCGCGCGGCACGCTGCTGCTGGCGGTCTATGCCGCGGGGCTGGGCATCCCGTTCCTGCTGGTCGCGGCCTTCCTGCCGCGGATGCAGGGGGTGATGGGCTGGATGAAGCGCCACATGGAACAGATCGAGCGCGTCATGGGCCTGCTGCTGTGGACCATCGGGCTGCTGATGCTGACCGGCGGGTTCTCGGCCTTTTCCTACTGGCTGCTGGAAACCTTCCCGGCGCTGGCCGTGCTGGGCTGATCCGGTCCCGGCCGCTATCGCGCCTTACGCTTGTCGAAATCCCGGGGTATCCTGCCGCAAAACAGGTGTGGCATGAGCGGTTCCGATTTCCAAGACAAGCGCAGGCGCCGGGTGTTCTATATCCCCGGCTACGACCCGATTCACCCCCGCCGCTATCGTGAGCTTTACCGCAAGGAGGGCCGCGACCAGGCGGCGATCACGGGCTATGACCTGACGCTCAGCCCCGGCAAGGGCGATAGCGGGCGCTATGGCTGGCACGTGGAAACACTGGTGGACGGCGCCCGCACCGACACCGATGTCGAGGTGCTGGTCTGGTCCGACATCGTGCGCGACAGCATGTCGAACTCGATCCCCGCGACCTATCTGCAACTGCTGCGCACGGCCTGGGCCTATATCGGGTCGGGGGCGCTGTGGCGGTTGATGCGCTTGCGCAAGGGGCCGGTGATCGCGGCGCTTTACCCCATCGTCATGCTGCTGGCGCAACTGGCGCTGGCGCTGCTGGCGGGCTGGCTTCTGTGGCGTGCGGCGGGGCTTTTGACGCCGTGGCTGGGCGTCGCGGCGCAGGGGATCGGCGCGCTGGCGGGCATCGCGCTGGCGGTGCTGGTGCTGCGCTGGTTCAGGGCGCGCGACAACCGGCTTTACGCCTATTACCTGATGCACGACTTTGCCTATTCCGCGCAGGCGCGCGGCGCGAACCCGCCCGAGCTGGAGGCGCGGATGGCCGAATTCGCCGATACCGTGGCCGCGGCGCTGCAGACGGACGTGGACGAGGTGCTGGTCGTCGGCCATTCCTCGGGGGCGCATCTGGGCGTGTCGATCCTGGCCGACCTGATCCGCGACGGACGGGTGCCGCCGGACGGCCCGGCGCTGGCGTTCCTGAGCCTCGGGCAGGTGGTGCCGATGGTGTCGTTCCTGCCCGATGCCTGGCGGCTCAGGCGCGACCTGGCGTATCTCGCGCAATCCGACCGGCTGACATGGGTCGACGTGACCGCGCCGGGCGACGGTTGCGCCTTTGCGCTGTGCGATCCGGTGGCGGTGTCGGGGGTGGCGCCGCAGGACAAACGCTGGCCGCTGGTGTTTTCCGCCGCCTTCACCCAGACGCTCGGCCCCGAACGCCTTGCGGCGCTGAAACGGCGCTATTTCCGGCTGCATTTCCAGTATCTCTGCGCCTTCGACCGGCCCAAGGATTACGATTACTTCCTGATCACCGCCGGGCCGGTCACGCTGGCCGACCGCTATCGCGGGCGGCCCGCCTCGGTCAGCCGGATCGAACGCGCGGTGTCGGGCCATGTGGGCGTGACGCCATGATCCCGCCCAAGCCGCCCGCGCGCCCCGACCGGGTATCGCTGCTGAAATATGTCCGGCTGTTCCGCCGCGATATCCTGTCGGCGCAGCCCGCGCGGCTTTATCGCGCGTGGATGGCCGAGTTCCGCACGCCGTTCTTCCGCTCCTACCTTGTCAACCAGCCCGAACTGGTGCGCCGCGTCCTGAAAGAGCGCCCCGGTGATTTCCCCAAATCCGGCCGCATCGGCGAGGGGCTGCGCCCGCTCCTGGGCAACTCGGTCTTCCTGACCAACGGCGAGGTCTGGAAACGCCAGCGCCGCATCATCGACCCGGCATTCGAGGGCGGGCGGCTGAAAGATACCTATGCCGCGATGTGGCAGGCGGCGGATGCCTGCGTTGCCCGGCTGGGCGCGCGGGCGGGCGGCCAGGTCGAGATCGAAGAGGTCATGAGCCACGCCGCCGCCGACGTGATCTTTCGCACGCTGTTTTCCATCCCGATCGAGCATGAAACCGCCGCGCGCGTGTTCCACGAGTTCCGCGACTACCAGCGCAGCCAGCCGATCCTGAACCTTGCCGCCTTCGTGCCGCTGCCGCGCTGGATGCCGCGATTCTTCCGCCGCCGCACGCGGGCCACGGCGCGCACGATCCGGGCGCTGATCGCCACGCTGACCGAGGCGCGGATGCAGGAGATCGCCGCCGGCACCGCCCCCGACGACCTGGCGACCAAGATCATGACCACCCGCGACCCGCAAACCGGGGCGCGGTTCGATACCGCCGAAATGACCGACCAGGTGGCGATCTTTTTCCTGGCCGGACACGAAACCAGCGCCTCGGCCCTGGCCTGGGCGGTGTATCTTCTGGCGCTTTACCCCGATTGGCAGGAGCGCGTGGCGCAAGAGGCCGCCGTGCTGAAAACCGGCGACTTCTCCGAGGTTGGCAAGCTGCGGATCAGCCGCGATGTGTTCCGCGAAACCCTGCGTCTCTATCCCCCGGTGCCGATGATGGTGCGCGAAACCACCTGCCCCGAGGAGATGCGCGACCGCGTGGCGCCGAAGGGCAGCCAGATCGTGCTCAGCCCCTGGCACCTGCACCGCCACGAACGGCTGTGGGAGCGCCCCGACCACTTCGACCCCGCGCGCTGGCAGACCGAAAACGGCAGGGCCTGCGCGCGCGATGCCTATATCCCGTTCTCTGCCGGGCCGCGCGTCTGCACCGGCGCCGGGTTCGCGATGGTCGAGGGGCCGCTGTTGCTGGCGCGGCTCTGCGCGGCGTTCCGGTTCGAGCCGGTGCCGGGCAGGGCGCCCGAGCCGGTGGCCCACCTGACCGTGCGCGCCCGCGACGGCATCCACCTGCGGGTCACGCCGCGCTAAACCTCCGCGAGGGTGGTTTCCAGATCGCCATAACCGGTAAAGCGCCGCTCGAATTCCAGCCCCAGCCGCCCGGCGCAGGCGCGCGCCTTTTCGGTCAGCGCCGGGTCGTCCGTCTGCGCCTGGTAGACCAGCTTTTCGTAATGGCCGAAATACATCTCCAACAGGTCGGGATGGCGGTCCAGCCCCAGCGGTTTCCACACGAAGGCATCGAATTGCCGGACCAGGAAATCGGTCAGGTAGAAGGCGGTGATTTCCTCCTCGGCATGGGCGGCGAAGCGGTCATTGCCTTCGAAGAAGCTGTAGCAATGCGGGCCTTGCACCATCTCGATGCCCAGCCGGTCGCAGGCCGCCTGCAACTGCCCGCCGGTGCCGCAATCGGCATAGACGACGAACACGTCGTCATACTCGGCGCGGCGCTTTTCCACCGCGTCCACCACCGCCTGCGTGATCCTGTCGGGGGTGTTGTGCAGGATCGCGGGCAGGCAGTGCAGGTCGAGGTGATCCCAGCCATTCGCCGCCCGCAAATCGAGGATCTCGCGCGCCAGCGCGCCGCAGGCGATCAGCAGCACGCGCCCCCGGCCGGTGGGGGCCAGGCCGCGTTCGGTCAGCGTGCGGTCGTCAGGCGTGGTCATCTCTCATGCTCCTTGCGTGGCGGTCCGGTGCAGTGTGACGCGGCGTTCCGCGCGCATCCTGCCTGAAACCGACATAGGTTGTGCCGGGACAGGCATCAATCGCAAAGGGTCCGCCGCATGACCGACACCGCCACCAGTTTCGCCCCGCGCGTCGCGGATTTCGAATCCCGCGTGCGGGACAGTTTCGCACGGCAGGCGGTGATGCGCACGATGGGGGCCGAACTGCAATCGGTGATGCCGGGGCATGTCGAAATAACAATGCCTTACGCGGCAGAGTTCACCCAGCAGCACGGGTTTCTTCATGCCGGCACCGTGTCCACCGTGCTGGACAGCGCCTGCGGCTATGCCGGGTTCTCGCTGATGGATGCAGAGAGCGCGGTGCTGACCGTCGAATTCAAGATCAACCTGCTGGCCCCGGCGCAGGGCGCGCGATTCCGCTTTGCCGGAGAGGTGATCAAACCGGGCCGCACCATCGTTCTGGCGCAGGGCGCGGCCCATGCCATCGGCGAGGATGGCGCAGAAAAGCTGATCGCCACCATGACCTGCACGCTGATGGCGGTGCGTGATCGGGGGATTAGCGGGTAAGGGACAGCGCCGGTGGGGGCTCGGAGGGCACCTGCCCGGAACAGCCGCGCAGCGGCCCGGGCATCGCACGGCCGCCCCCCCGGCCGGGCGATTGGCTGCCGCCAGTGCCACGGTCTGAGGGAGGAGGTGGCGGCGCGATAAATTGCCATGCCACAAATGTCGGATCGCCCGACCGCGGCCATGCGATGCCCTCTGTTGCAGTCAACCGGACGCACAGTCCGGGACTCACCCGCATGAAAAAGGCCCCGGACGGTGCCGGGGCCAAAGCATGACTGTTTTTCAATGCGCTCAGACGGTTGCGACGCCCTGGTTATGCTTGCGTGCCACGAACTGCTTGGCGGTTTCCACCGCCACGGCGGCGTCGCGGCAATAGGCGTTGGCGCCGATCGCCTTGCCGAATTCCTCGTTCAGGGGGGCACCGCCCACCAGCACCACGTAATCGTCGCGGATACCCTGTTCCACCATCGTGTCGATCACCACCTTCATGTAGGGCATGGTGGTGGTCAGCAGCGCCGACATGCCAAGGATGTCGGGTTTGTGTTCCTCCAGCGCCTCGAGGTAGTTCTCGACCGGGTTGTTGATGCCCAGGTCCACCACCTCGAACCCGGCGCCTTCCATCATCATGCTGACAAGGTTCTTGCCGATGTCGTGGATATCGCCCTTGACCGTGCCGATCACCATCGCGCCCATGCGCGGCGCGCCGGTTTCGGCCAGCAGCGGCTTGAGGATGGCCATGCCGCCCTTCATCGCGTTGGCGGCCAGCAGCACCTCGGGGACGAACAGGATGCCGTCACGGAAATCGTTGCCGACGATGGTCATGCCGCCCACCAGCGCCTCGGTCAGCACCTTGTAGGGGGCCCAACCGCGTTCGAGCAGGATGTTCACGCCTTCCTCGATCTCTTCCTTCAGGCCGTCGTAAAGGTCGTCGAACATCTGCTGGACGAGTTCCTCGTCATCGAGTTCGGAGAGGATGATATCGTCTTCTTCTTCCGACATGGGCTGTTCCTTCATGGCCGCGCGCGCGGGATTGGCTGTCATTCGCAGGTTTCGTCATTTTGTCGCACGCGCACTGTCTGAATAGCGACATAAGCGCCATCGCTTCCGACTTATAGCCCCAAAACGGCGGGGGAATTCTGAAAAATACTCAGGATGATATCGCGGGGAATTGCATATGTTCCCGTTATGTTCCATTTTCGGGCCATGACACAGGATACCCGCCCCCTGATCCAGCCCGACCTGCGCCGCGCGCGGGGGGCCGGGCGCAACATGACCGGCCGGTTCGAGGCGCTGGAGCGGGTCGAACCCGGCACCGGATGGGAGGGCGACGGCTGGGACATTCCCGAGCCGCAAAAGGGCTGGCGCACCGAGGTGGCGGTGGAACGGCCGCGCAGCGCGATCACGCGCAACGCATCGCCCGACGTGCCGTTCGACCGCTCGCTCAACCCCTATCGCGGCTGCGAACACGGCTGCATCTACTGTTTCGCGCGGCCCAGCCACAGCTACCTGGGGCTGTCGCCGGGGCTGGATTTCGAAACCAGGCTGGTGGCGCGGCCCGATATCTGGCGGGTGCTGGAAAGGGAACTGCGCCGCCCGTCCTACCGGGTTGCGCCGCTGGCGATCGGCACCAGTACCGACCCCTACCAGCCGATCGAGGCAAGGTTCAAAGCGATGCGCAAGGTATTGGAAGTGTTGCGGGATTTTCATCACCCCGTCGGTATCGTCACCAAGGGCACGATGGTGGCGCGCGATCTGGATATCCTGGCGCCGATGGCGGCGGCGGGGCTGGCGCATGTGGGGGTGACGGTAACGACGCTGGATGCCGACCTGTCGCGCCGGATGGAGCCACGCGTGCCGCTGCCCGCGCGCCGGCTGGCGCTGATCCGGCAACTGGCCGGGGCCGGCGTGCCGGTGCGCGTCATGGTCAGCCCGGTGGTGCCCGGCCTGACCGATCACGAGATCGAGCCGATCCTGGACGCCGCGAAACAGGCCGGCGCGCGGGCGGCAAGCTGGATCATGCTGCGCCTGCCGCATGAGGTGGCGCCGCTGATGACCGACTGGCTGTGGGAACATGCGCCGGGCCGCGCCGAGAAGGTGCTGCGCCGCCTGCGCGAGATGCATGGCGGCAAGGGCTACGATGCGCGTTTCGGCCACCGGATGCGGGGGGAGGGGGTCCATGCGCGGATGATCGCGCGGCGGTTCGAGGTCGCAACCCGGCGGCTGGGGCTGGATGGCGGCCTGCCGCCGCTCGATTGCGGGCAGTTCCGCGTGCCGCTGGGGACGCAGGATCAGCCGAGCCTGTTCTGAGTGAAGAAAACCGCGCGGTTTCGGGTCAAAACCGCGCGCTTCGCCGCGTCAGCCGCGCCGCCGCCCGCGCCGCTGGCGCTTGGGCCCGTCATCCTCGCCGGTGCCGTCGGCGGCCGAGGAAAAGCCGCCCAGCTTCTCGGCGATCTCGTCCAGCGTGGGGCGCGGGCCGCGGGGCCGGGTGCTGAGCGCCTCGTGCATCTTTTCCAGGTGCTCGGGCATGGTGCCGCAGCAGCCGCCGATGATCGTCGCGCCGCAATCGCGCGCCATCACCGCATATTCGGCCATCAGCTCGGGCGTGCCGTCGTAATGGATATGCCCGTCATGGTATTTCGGGATGCCCGCGTTGCCCTTGGCGATGATCGGCCGCTCGGTGCCCTGCGCGGCAAAGCCCAGCACGGTGCGCAGCAGGTCCGAGGCGCCGACGCCGCAATTGGCGCCGAAGGCGACGGGCGGGTTCGGCAGGGCCTCGACCATGTCGACCATGTCGGCGCTGGTCACGCCCATCATGGTGCGGCCCGCGGTGTCGAAGCTCATGGTGCCGCACCAGGGCATGCCGGCCAGCGCAAAGGCCTCGGCGGCGGCGCGGTATTCCTCGGGGGCGGAAATGGTTTCCAGCCACAGCACGTCGGCGCCGCCCTCTTTCAGCCCCTCGGCCTGTTCGTGAAAGATCTCGACCGCAACCTCATGCGTCAGCGGGCCCATCGGGGCGAATATCTCGCCCGTCGGCCCGACCGAGCCGGCCACCACGACGACACGGCCCGAGGCATCGGCCACCTCGCGGCCAAGCTCGGCGCTGATGCGCGACAGCTCGCGCGCGCGGTGCTGGGCGTCGTGCAGCTTCAGGCGGCTGGCATTGCCGCCGAAGGAGTTGGTCAGGAAGATGTCGCTGCCCGCATCGACGGCGGATTTGTAAAGCGTCCTGATCCGGTCGGGATGCTCGGTGTTCCACAGCTCGGGCGCGTCGCCCGAACTCAGCCCCATGTTGAACAGGTTGGTGCCGGTGGCGCCGTCGGCCATCAGCCAGTCGCGGGTTTCAAGCAGACGCGAAAGGGCGTTCGTCATGGGAATGCTCCTGCAGGTTTCTGCGAACCGGGATTTCAGGTCGGACAGGATGGCGCAAGCGCAAAACTCTCATCACCCACATGAGGCGCGCGCATGACCGGCGCGGCCCCTTTGGCGGGGCCGCGCGGGCGGCTTAGTTTTCCTCGACGATCTGGCCCTTGGCCTGCGCCAGCATCTCGGCCATCATGGCGCGGATTTCCTCGGCCGTGGTCTTGTCGCCCAGATCGCCCAGGACCTTGCGCACCACGTCCTCGTGCCCCGCCTCTTCGAAATCGGCCTTCACGACCTCCCTGGCGTAGGCCGCGGCATCGTCACCGGATTTGCCCAGCTTTTCGGCAGCCCAGAGGCCCAGCAGCTTGTTGGCGCGTGCCTGCGCCTTGAACTTCATTTCCTCGTCATGGGCGAATTTGTTTTCGAACGCGCTTTCGCGATCATCGAAGGTCGTCATGGAAGGCAATCCCCTGGCTGACAGTAAGGTTGGCCCTGATATGCCCGCAAGGGCGGTCTGACGCAAGGGGCGGCTGCACCTTGCGAGCGTGCCGCCCATCAACTAAAGGGAAGCCAAGGCGCCGGGACTCAGCCCCGCGCCAGCGACGGAGTGGCCATGGCACGGCGCAAGAAGATTTACGAAGGCAAGGCGAAAACCCTGTACGAAGGCCCCGAACCGGGCACCATCGTTCAGTATTTCAAGGATGACGCCACCGCCTTCAACGCCGAGAAACGCGCGACCATCGAAGGCAAGGGCGTGCTGAACAACATGCTGAGCGAATATTTCATGCTCGGCCTGACCAATCTCGGCATCCCCAATCACTTCATCAAGCGGCTGAACATGCGCGAACAACTGGTGCGCGCCTGCGAGATCGTGCCGCTGGAAGTGATCGTGCGCAACTATGCCGCGGGCTCGATGGCCAAGCGGCTGGGGATCGAGGAGGGTGTGCAACTGCCGCGCCCGATCGTGGAATACTGCCTGAAGGACGACAAGCTGGGCGATCCGCTGGTCACCGAGGAACATATCGCCGCCTTCGGCTGGGCCAGCCAGCAGGACATGGACGACATCCTGAGCCTGGCGCTGCGCGTCAACGATTTCCTGTCCGGCGTGATGTATGGCGTCGGCATCCGGCTGGTGGATTTCAAGATCGAGATCGGCCGCGTCTATGACGGCGATTACCAGCGCCTGATCGTCGCCGACGAAATCAGCCCCGACAGCTGCCGGCTGTGGGATATCGAGACCGGGCAAAAGCTGGACAAGGACGTGTTCCGCCGCGACCTGGGCTCGCTCACCGATGCCTATACCGAGGTGGCGCGACGGCTGGGCGTGATGCCCAAGGCGAATGCGCCCGTCACCAAGCCGACGCTCATCAACTGAGCGCAAGACAAACCGGGGCAGGGGCCGTGTGCCCGCCCGACATCTACCGGAGGACGCCATGAAGGCACGGGTCACGGTCATGCTGAAGAACGGGGTGCTGGACCCGCAGGGCGAGGCGGTGCGTCACGCGCTGGGATCGCTGGGCTTCGACGGTGTCGAAGGGGTGCGCCAGGGCAAGGTGATCGAGCTGGAGCTGGCCCCCGGCACCACCGAGGACACCGTGGTGCAGATGTGCGAAAAGCTGCTGGCGAACACGGTGATCGAATCCTACAGGGTGGAGATGGGCTGATGCACGCCGCGGTTCTGGTCTTTCCCGGCTCCAACTGCGACCGCGACCTTGCGGTGGCTTTCGAAAGGGCGGGCGCGCGGGTCTCGATGGTCTGGCACAAGGAAACCGGGCTGCCCGACGGTGTCGACCTGGTGGCGGTGCCGGGTGGGTTTTCCTATGGCGATTACCTGCGCTGCGGCGCGATCGCGGCCAATTCGCCGATCTGCGGCGCGCTGAAAAAGCACGTGGAACGCGGCGGTTTCGCGCTGGGGATCTGCAACGGGTTTCAGGTGCTGACCGAAACCCGGCTGCTGCCCGGCGCGCTGCGCCGCAACGGCAACCTGAAATATATCTGCAAGCCCGTGGGCCTGCGGGTGGAAACCGCCGACAGCGCCTTTACCGCCGGCTACGCCGCGGGGCAGGAGATCACCGTGCCCATCGCGCATCACGACGGCAACTACTATGCCGACGACGAGACCCTGAAGGCGCTGAACGATCAGGACCGCGTGGCGTTCCGCTATGCCGACAATCCCAACGGGTCGGTTCAGGACATCGCCGGCCTGCTGTCGGAGAACCGCCGGGTGCTGGGCATGATGCCCCACCCCGAGCGGATGGCCGAGCCCGCCCATGGCGGCACCGACGGGCAGGCGATGTTCCGCGCATTGACGGACCAGCTCGAGACTGCCTGACTTGAGCGGTTCGCGCGCGCAGCGTAACCTGCCGGTATGACACAGCTTCCGGCAAAAGTGATCTCGGGCGGGCGCACCATCGGCTGGCGCACGCGCATTGCGCTTGCCGCGTTGCTGGTGCTGGCGGTGACCACGGTGGTGACCACCAATGTTCTGCTGACCGACCGCTTTACCCAGAACACGCGCAACCGCGCCGAGCTGCGCCTTGCGCTTTATTCCGGCAACCTGCTGTCCGAGCTTCGGCGCAACGCCATCGTGCCGCAATTGCTGGCGCGCGACCCGGCGCTGATCGGGGCGCTGGGATCGGGCGATTACTCGTCCTCGACCCAGCGGCTGATTTCCTTTGTCGAGGAAATCGGCGCGGCCTCGCTGATGCTGCTGGACCGCGACGGGCGGGCGGTGGCGGCGACCGACCGCAACCGGCTGGGCAGCCAGCACCGCTCGGATCGCTATTTCGTCGATGCGATCCGCGCCAGCGGAACCGTGTTCACCGCGATGCGGCGCGACAGCGGGGCCTATGTCTTTGCCTATTCCCGCCGTGTCGAGGAGCGCGGCAGCGTGCTGGGCGTGATCCTGGTCGAGGTCGACCTGGCCAAGTTCGAACGCGCCTGGGCGGGTATTTCCGACGCGGTGGTGGTGTCGGACAGCTCGGGCACGATCATCCTGGCGACCGAACCGCGCTGGCGCGGCCTGACCGAGGCCGAGGCGCTGGCCGCCGAACCCGCCCGCAGCGCGATCCAGCGCGCGATCCAGGTCACCTCGGACTGGACCGCGCTGCCCGCGGACGCCTATGTGCAGGGCGAGGCGGTGATGCGGATGCAGACGCGCATCCCGTTCCGCGGCTGGACGATGACTAGCTTCACCACCTATGCCAGCGTGCGCGAGAAGGTAAACGGGTTCCTGGCGCTGGAAATCATGGGATTCGCCATCCTTCTTGCGGTCGCCTTCTATTTCCTCAGCCGCAAGAGCGCGCTGCGCATGGCGCTTTTCCAGCGCGAGTCGGCAGAGCTTCGCGCATTGAACGCGCGGTTGCAGCGGGAAATCGCCGAGCGTGAGCGCGTGCAGGAGAACCTTGCCGTGGCCGAACAGACGCTTGAGCAAAGCTCGAAACTGGCGGCCCTGGGCGAGATGTCGGCGGCGGTCAGCCACGAGCTGAACCAGCCGCTTGCCGCGATGAAGACCTACCTTGCCGGCGCGCGCCTTCTGCTGCGCCGCAACCGCCCCGAAGAGGCGCTGTCCTCGTTCCAGCGCATCGACGACCTGATCGAACGGATGGGCGCGATCACCCGGCAGCTGAAATCCTACGCGCGCAAGGGCAGCGAGGAGTTTGCCCCTGTAAACATGGGCGATGCGCTGGCTTCGGCCATGTCGATGATGGAGCCGCAGCTCAAGCGCAGGCAGATCAGGATCAGCCGCGCCATCCCGTCCCGGCCGGTCATGGTGATGGGCGACCGGATGCGCATCGAACAGGTGATGATCAACCTGCTGCGCAACGCCATCGACGCCACCGGCAGCGTGGACGACCCCGAGATCGACATCATCCTGGCCGCGGGCGAAACCGCGACCCTGTCGGTGCGCGACAACGGGGTGGGGATCGACAATCTCGATAAGCTGTTCGAACCTTTCTACACCACCAAGACCGCCGGTGACGGTGTCGGGCTGGGGCTTGCGATTTCCTCGGGGATCGTGAACGACCTTGGCGGACGCCTGACCGCACGCAACGCCGAGGGCGGGGGGGCTGTATTCGAGATGCAGCTTCCTATCTTGGAAGAAGAAGATGCCGATATCGCGGCCGCGGAGTGAACCATGTCTAAAGCCATGAAGATTGCCATTGTCGATGACGAACAGGATATGCGCCAGTCGATCAGCCAGTGGCTGGCCCTGTCGGGATACGACACCGAAACATTCGCCAGCGCCGAGGACGCGCTCAAGGTGCTGGGGCCGGAGTATCCGGGCATCGTGATCTCCGATATCCGTATGCCCGGCATGGACGGGATGCAGTTCCTGAAAAAGCTGATGGGCAGCGACAGCGCGCTGCCGGTGATCATGATCACCGGCCATGGCGACGTGCCGATGGCGGTCGAGGCGATGCGCGTGGGCGCCTATGATTTCCTTGAAAAACCGTTCAATCCCGACCGGATGACCGAACTGGCCAAGAAGGCGGCCAATGCGCGGCGGCTGACGCTGGACAACCGCGCGCTGCGGCGCGAGCTGTCGGATGGCGGCCAGATCATGAAAAAGCTGATCGGCCAGAGCCCGGTGATGGAACGCCTGCGCGAGGATATCCTCGATCTCGGGCAGGCCGACGGGCATGTGCTGATCGACGGCGAAACCGGCACCGGCAAGACGCTGGTGGCCCATGCGCTGCACGCGGTGGGCGCACGGGCGGGCAAGAAATTCGTGCTGATCTCGTGTTCGGCCTTCGAAGAGGACGCGCTGGCCAAGCGGCTGTTCGGCCCGATGCAGCCCGAGGACAGCCAGTTGCCCGCCGTCGAAGAGGCGCGCGGCGGCACGCTGGTGCTGGAAGATATCGAGGCGCTGTCGGATTCGTTGCAGGCCCGCCTGCTGAGCGTGATGAACGACCAGGGCACCCCGGCGGAAACCCGCATCGTGGGGATCTCGAACCTGCAACAGCAGGACAAGACGCTTGAGGACGTGCTGCGCCCCGACCTGTTCTACCGGCTGGCGGCGCTGCGCATCACCGTGCCGCCGCTGCGCCAGCGCGGCGAGGATATCCTGACGCTGTTCACCCGGCTGTCGGAACAGTTCGCCGACGAATACGGCTGCGACGCCCCGCAGGTCAGCGCGCAGGAGGCCGCCCAGCTTTTGCAGGCGCCGTGGCCGGGCAACGTGCGCCAGCTGATCAACGTGGCCGAACGCGCGGTGCTGCAGGCGCGGCGCGGGCAGGGAACCATCGCGTCGCTGCTGATGGCCGATCACGACGAGATGCAGCCGGTGATGACGACCGAGGGCAAGCCGCTCAAGGAATATGTCGAGGCGTTCGAACGGATGCTGATCGACAACACCATGCGGCGGCACAAGGGTTCGATCCAGGCGGTGATGGACGAGCTGTGCCTGCCGCGCCGCACGCTGAACGAGAAGATGGCGAAATACGGTCTGCAACGCGCAGATTACCTCGGCTGAGGGGAGGTGACGGCGGCGATCGCACTTTGCGATTGTAATTGGTCGGTTTCCTCCTCTATGAATAGGGAACGGCCCGCTGGCGCGACGCTGCACCGTGTGGACCGGATGGATTTTCCGAAAGGGCATCGTGGAGAAAGACCCGACCCTTCACGGACCGTGGAATATGGCCCTCCTGTAACGAGGCCATTGTGAACAGCCCGCGGGCGCGAGCAGAACTCTGACAAGCGCCGGGCCTTGAATTGGCGCCTGCCTGGCAGGCGTCGGAGACGAAACGCGATGCTTGGCGCATGTGATACAAGGCGGATGACAGCGGCCCCCGCGGCCGGGCTGTCCCGCAGCGGCGCCGGCCTTGCCACAAATAATGGACATGACAGGAAAACCGCCGCGCCCCCCGGTGCGGCCGGTGGCAGTCATGCATACGGATTACATGGCAAAAAAGATGCTCATAGATGCCACCCACGCGGAGGAAACCCGCGTCGTGGTGGTGGACGGCAACAAGGTCGAGGAATTCGACTTTGAATCGGAGAACAAGCGGCAGCTCGCCGGCAATATCTACCTGGCAAAGGTAACACGGGTCGAACCCTCGCTTCAGGCGGCCTTTGTCGATTACGGCGGCAACCGCCACGGTTTCCTGGCGTTTTCCGAAATTCACCCCGATTACTACCAGATTCCCGTCGCCGACCGCGAGGCGCTGATGGAAGAAGAGCGCGCCTATGCCGAGGCGATGCGCGCCCGCGACGAGGATGACGAAAAGCCGAAATCGCGCCGCCGCTCGCGTTCGTCCAGCAAGGCGGCCCGCGCCGGCAACGACGATGCGGTGGCCACGCAGGAACTGCCCGGCAACGGCGATATCGCCGGGATGGAGACCATCGACTTCGAAGGTGACGAACTGCCGGAAGAGGGCAGCTCGCCGATGGATACGGTGTCGGAAACCCCGGTCGAGGAACCGCAGGACGACGACCTGCCCGACGGCGCCGCCGAGGCGGTGACCGGCAGCGATGCGGACGACGCCGATGACGACAACGGCGACAATGGCGGGCGCGATGACGACGCCGCCAGCGCGGCGGACAAGGATTCCTCGATCGAATCCGTGGCCGATGACGACGATGTCGAGGATATCCGCCCGCCGCGCAAACCGCGCCCGCGCCGCTACAAGATCCAGGAGGTCGTCAAGGTCCGCCAGATCATGCTGGTGCAGGTCGTCAAGGAGGAGCGCGGCAACAAGGGCGCGGCGCTGACCACCTATCTGTCGCTCGCGGGCCGCTATTGCGTGCTGATGCCCAACACCGCGCGCGGCGGCGGGATCAGCCGCAAGATCACCAATGCCGCCGACCGCAAGAAGCTGAAGGAAATCGCAACCGAGATCGACGTGCCGCAGGGCGCGGGGCTGATCATCCGCACCGCGGGCGCCAAGCGCACCAAGTCCGAGATCAAGCGCGATTACGAATACCTGCAACGGCTGTGGGAACAGATCCGCGAGCTGACGCTGCAATCCATCGCGCCGGCCAAGATCTATGAAGAGGGCGACCTGATCAAACGCTCGATCCGCGACCTTTACAGCCGCGATATCGACGAGGTGCTGGTCGAGGGCGAGCGCGGCTATCGCATCGCCAAGGACTTCATGAAGATGATCATGCCGTCGCACGCCAAGAACGTGCGGCATTACGGCGACGCGCTGCCGCTGTTCGCGCGCTACCAGGTCGAAAGCTACCTGTCGTCGATGTTCAACCCGACGGTGCAGCTGCGCTCGGGCGGGTATATCGTGATCGGCGTGACCGAGGCGCTGGTGGCGATCGACGTGAACTCGGGGCGGGCCACCAAGGAAGGCTCGATCGAGGAAACCGCGCTCAAGACCAACCTGGAGGCCGCCGAGGAAGTGGCCCGCCAGCTGCGCCTGCGCGACCTTGCCGGCCTGATCGTGATCGACTTCATCGACATGGAAGAGCGCAAGAACAACGCGGCGGTGGAAAAGCGGCTCAAGGACCGGCTCAAGACCGACCGCGCGCGCATCCAGGTCGGGCGCATCTCGGGCTTTGGCCTGCTGGAGATGAGCCGCCAGCGCCTGCGCCCCGGCATGATCGAGGCGACGACCCAGCCCTGCCCGCATTGCCACGGCACCGGGCTGATCCGGTCGGACGACAACCTGTCGCTGTCGATCCTGCGCCAGATCGAAGAGGAAGGCACCCGCCGCCGCTCGCGCGAGGTGCTGGTCAAGGCGCCGGTCAGCATCGCCAACTACCTGATGAACCAGAAGCGCGAACATGTCGCCCAGATCGAGGGGCGCTATGGCATGGCCGTGCGGATCGAGGGCGACCCGATGCTGATCAGCCCCGATTTCAGCCTTGAGAAGTTCAAGACCGCCACGCGCATCGTGGCCGAGGTCGCGGCGCCCGTGGTGTCGGTCGATACCTCGCTGATGGACCAGATCGACGAGGACGTGGCGGAGGAAGACGAAGAGGACAGCCGCCCCGAGGCCGAGGCCGAAGCCGGGGACGAGCAGAAGCCCAAGAAGCGCCGCCGCCGTCGCCGGTCGCGCCGCTCGAAATCGTCGCAGCGTGACGATCAGGACAACGGCGCGGAAGCCGGTGAGGAGGCCACCGCCGAGGCCACGCAGCCCGAGGCGGCAGAGGCTGAGAAACCCGCCGACGAGCCGGTGAAAGCCGAAACCGCCGAGGCGGATGCCGCCGGGGATGCGCCCGAGGCCGAGGCTGCGGAAGCCGCGCAGGCGGAAAAGGCCGCGGACAAGCCGAAGCGCAAGACCACGGCCAGGAGCCGCCGCAAGAAGGCCGAACCGGAGGAAGCTGCACCTGCGGAGGCTGCCGAGGCCGTGGAGGTGGCCGAGGTTGCCGAGGCACCGGAACCCCCGGCGAAGAAACCCGCGACCCGCAGCCGGGCGAAGGCCAAAAAGGCCGAGGACAAGCCGGAACAGCCCGAGGCCGGGGCGGCCGAGGAGGCGCCCAAGCCGGCCAAAGCCGCGTCGAGGCGCAAACCGAAACCCACACCCGAACCTGAAGCCGAGGCAGAGCCGCAACCGGCGGCCGAACCCGCGCCGGAACCCGCGATGGCCGAGGCCGCGCAGGAGGACAGCGCGCAGGCCGAGGACAAGGACGATTCGCGCCCCAAGCGGCGCGGATGGTGGTCGCTGGGCCGCTAAGGCGCGGCGCACGGCAAGGATCGGACGGCCCCGGAAATCTCCGGGGCCGTTTTCATTCGGGGATCGGTTCGCCGCCCATCCGGGCCAGCAGCTCGCGCATTTTGCGCGCGACCTGCGCATCGGGATACACCACGTAGATCTCGCTGCCGTCCGGTTGCGGCACCGAGACAAAGACCGAGGCGACGACGATGGTCGCGTCCTGCTCGGTGCTGGTTTCGAAGCGGATGACGCTTTCGGGCAGCGCGTCGATCGTGCCGTTATAGCGCAGGATCGCCCCGGCGGCCCCTTCGGGCGGCAGCAGGCGGCGGCATTCGATCGTGCCCTCGCGCGGGCGCAGCACACGCTCGCCGGGGCCGGAACATACGGCGGGCACCGCGGCGAACAGCCGCGCGGGCGGTGCGGCGAAACGCATCCGCGCGGACGGGTCCTGCGGCGGGGTGCAGCCCGCGGAGAGCGCCAGCGCCGCCCCCAGAAAGAATCGCCTGAACCGCAAGATGTGGTGTCCTGTCCTGTTTGTGCCGCCAAACTGTTGAGTGTCCGGCGACGCGCTGTTGCTTTTTTGTGCAACCGGCCCGATCACGCCCCCGAGCTGAGGCAACGGGGCAAAAGTGCCGGATAACGGGCACGGATACAACGGTTTTCGCGGCTTATACCGGCCTTGCCCACAGGGTCGTCCACAGGTTGCGCCGCCGCGATGAATCACCACCCGGTCCCCGCGTCCCGGCGTCAACGATTTTTTTGCGCGTGAAGCGGTAAAAAATTCGTTGCCCCCTCGGCCAATTCACGTCACCTTGTGCGGGCCTTCGGTGAAAGACACAAGATGTAGTGCCAGACCGGGCGGGGACAGTGGATTTACCAATAAACCGGGATCGTACCCGGATCGACGCGCAGCAGGTGTTTGCGCGCACGATACCCGTCTGTGTCGCGTGCCGAAGCGCAAGGAAAACGGCTGAACTGATGGGGCAGATCCAATGAAGATCGAAAGAAAATTCACGCGGGCAGGGCAGGACGCTTACGCGGAGCTGAATTTCATCACCACCACCTCGGAAATCCGCAATCCCGACGGCACCGTCGTGTTCAAGCTGGACGAGGTCGAGGTTCCCGACAGCTGGAGTCAGGTGGCATCCGACGTCATCGCGCAGAAATATTTCCGCAAGGCGGGCGTCGCGCCCCGGCTTAAGCGGGTGAAGGAAAAGGGCGTGCCCGAATTCCTGTGGCGCTCGGTTCCGGCCGACGACAACAGCGAAACCGGCGGCGAAACCTCGTCCAAGCAGGTGTTCGACCGGCTGGCGGGGGCCTGGACCTACTGGGGCTGGAAGGGCGGCTATTTCTCGACCGAAGAGGACGCGCGCGCCTATTTCGACGAAATGCGTTACATGCTGGCAACCCAGCGCGCGGCGCCGAACTCGCCCCAGTGGTTCAACACCGGTCTGCACTGGGCCTATGGCATCGACGGGCCCAGCCAGGGCCACTATTACGTCGATTACAAGACCGGCAAGCTGACCAAATCGGCCAGCGCCTATGAACATCCCCAGCCCCATGCCTGTTTCATCCAGTCGGTCGCCGACGACCTTGTGGGCGATGGCGGCATCATGGACCTGTGGGTGCGTGAGGCGCGGCTGTTCAAATACGGTTCCGGCACCGGCACCAACTTTTCCTCGCTGCGCGCCGAGGGCGAGAAGCTGTCGGGCGGCGGCAAGTCGTCGGGGCTGATGGGTTTCCTGAAAATCGGCGACCGCGCGGCGGGCGCGATCAAGTCGGGCGGCACCACGCGCCGCGCCGCCAAGATGGTGATCTGCGATGTCGATCACCCCGATATCCAGGAATTCGTCAACTGGAAGGTCAAGGAAGAGCAGAAGGTTGCCAGCATCGTCGCGGGTTCGAAGATGCACGAGCAGCGCCTGAACGAGATCTTCGCCGCCATCCGCCAGTGGGACGGCAGCACCGAGGATGCGGTGGACCCGGCCAGGAACGAAAGCCTGAAATCGGCCATTCGCGGCGCCAAGAAGGCGGCGATCCCCGAGACCTATGTCAAGCGCGTGCTGGATTACGCCAGGCAGGGCTATGACAGTATCGAATTCCCGACCTACAACACCGACTGGGACAGCGAAGCCTATGCATCGGTGTCGGGCCAGAACTCGAACAACTCGGTCCGCGTGACCGACGCATTCCTGAAGGCCGTGCAGGACGATGCCGACTGGGAGCTGCTGCGCCGCACCGACGGAAGCGTGTCGAAGACCGTAAAAGCGCGCGACCTGTGGGAAGATATCGGCCACGCCGCCTGGGCCTGCGCCGATCCCGGCATCCAGTATCACGACACGGTCAATGCCTGGCATACCTGCCCCGAAGACGGGCCGATCCGCGGCTCGAACCCGTGTTCGGAATACATGTTCCTCGACGATACCGCCTGCAACCTGGCCTCGATGAACCTGCTGACCTTCTACAAGGGCGGCGAATTCCAGGTCGAGGATTACATGCACGCGATCCGGCTGTGGACGCTGACGCTGGAAATCTCGGTGATGATGGCGCAGTTCCCGTCCAAGGAAATCGCGCAGCTGTCCTACGAGTTCCGCACGCTGGGGCTGGGCTATGCCAATATCGGCGGGCTGCTGATGAACATGGGGCTGGGCTATGACAGCGACGAGGGCCGGGCGCTGACCGGCGCGCTGACCGCAATCATGACGGGCGTGTCCTATGCCACCTCGGCCGAGATCGCCGGCGAGCTGGGCGCCTTTTCGGGCTATGAGCGCAACGCCGCGCATATGCTGCGGGTGATCCGCAACCACCGCAACGCCGCCTATGGCGCGACCGACGGGTACGAGGATCTGGCGACGCTGCCGGTGGCGCTGGATCATGCCAACTGCCCCGATGAACGGCTGGTCAGGATCGCCATGTCCTCGTGGGACGAGGCGCTGCGGCTGGGCGAAAAACACGGCTATCGCAACGCGCAGGCCACGGTGATCGCGCCCACCGGCACGATCGGGCTGGTGATGGATTGCGACACCACCGGGATCGAACCCGATTTCGCGCTGGTGAAGTTCAAGAAGCTGGCCGGCGGCGGCTATTTCAAGATCATCAACCATTCGGTGCCCGCCGCGCTGGAAAAACTGGGCTACGGTTCGGCCGAGATCGAGGAGATCATCGCCTATGCCGTGGGCCATGGCAGCCTTGGCCAGGCGCCGGCGATCAACCACAGCTCGCTTGTCGGGCACGGTTTCGGCCCGAACGAGATCGACAAGGTGGAAAGCGCGCTGGCCACCGCCTTCGACATCCGTTTCGTGTTCAACCAGTGGACGCTGGGCGAGGAATTCTGCACCAACGTGCTGGGCATCCCGGCCGAAAAGCTGAACGATCCGACCTTCGACATGCTGCGCCACCTTGGCTTTTCGCGCGCCGATATCGAGGCCGCGAACGACCATGTCTGCGGGACGATGACGCTGGAAGGCGCGCCGCATCTGCGCGACGGGCATTACCACATCTTCGATTGCGCCAACCCCTGCGGCAAGAAGGGCAAGCGGTACCTGTCGGTCAACAGCCATATCGACATGATGGCGGCGGCGCAGTCCTTCATCTCGGGCGCGATCTCCAAGACGATCAACATGCCCAACGACGCCACCATCGGGGACTGCCAGGAAGCCTACGAACGCAGCTGGAAGATGGGTATCAAGGCCAACGCGCTGTATCGGGACGGCTCGAAACTGTCGCAGCCACTGGCCGCCTCGCTGGTCGAGGATGACGACGAGGCCGCCGAGATCCTGGAAACCGGCTCGGCGCAGGAAAAGGCCGCCGTGCTGGCCGAAAAGATCGTCGAAAAGGTGGTGGTCAAGGAAATCGTCCGCAGCCACCGCGAGAAGATGCCGGAACGCCGCAAGGGCTATACCCAGAAGGCGGTCGTGGGCGGGCACAAGGTGTATCTGCGCACCGGCGAGTATGCCGACGGCAGCCTTGGCGAGATTTTCATCGACATGCACAAGGAAGGCGCCGGTTTCCGCGCGATGATGAACAACTTTGCCATCGCGGTATCGGTCGGGCTGCAATACGGCGTCCCGCTTGAGGAATTCGTGGATGCCTTCACCTTCACCAAGTTCGAACCTGCGGGGATCGTGCAGGGCAACGATTCGATCAAGAACGCGACCTCGATCCTCGATTACATCTTCCGCGAACTGGCGGTCAGCTATCTCGACCGCACCGACCTGGCCCATGTGAAACCCGAAGGCGCGTCCTTCGACGATCTGGGCCGCGGCGAGGAAGAGGGCGTATCGAACGTGCAGGAACTGAGCGACAGCGCCGCCTCGCGCTCGCTCGAAGTGCTCAAGCAGATCAGCTCGACCGGCTACCTGCGCAAGCGCCTGCCGCAGGAACTGGTGGTGCTGAATGGCGGGCAGGGGCTGGCCACCGGCACCGATCCCGTCAGCGTGCTGAACACGCTGGTGCCGGAAACCGCGCAGGGCGCCACGGCGACGATGACCGCGGCCTCGACCACCACGACCACGGTGGCCAGCGGCTCGGTCTCGCTGGATGCGCGCACCAAGGCCAGGATGCAGGGCTACGAGGGCGAGGCCTGCGGCGATTGCGGCAACTACACGCTGGTCCGCAACGGCACCTGCATGAAGTGCAACACCTGCGGCGCGACGAGCGGGTGCAGCTAAACGAACACGGGGCGGGTGCGCTCGCCCCGCGTGGATCAGGCCGCAGGCAGAAAAATTCCGAGCGGTTAACAGACAGAGCCTGATCAACGAAACTCCGGGGGCGCGGTTGCGTCCCCTTTTTCTTTGCGCGGGCCGGGGTTAGGCTTGCCCGAAAGGGGGCGCCGATGGCCGATCTGGAAACACGTATCGCGCAGGCCCGTGGCGAGGCACCCGCCGACCTGGTGCTGCGCGGGGGCCGCGTGCTGGACCTTGTGACCGGCGAGTTGCTGGAGGGCGACGTGGCGATCTGCGGCGACCGGATCGTGGGCACCTGCGCGGATTACGAGGGGCGCAAGGTGCTGGATGTCGGCGGGCTGATCCTTGTGCCCGGCTTCATCGACACGCATCTGCATATCGAATCCTCGCTGGTCACCCCGTTCGAATTCGACCGCTGCGTGCTGCCGCGCGGGGTGACCACGGCGATCTGCGACCCGCATGAGATCGCCAACGTGATCGGCGCCGAGGGCATCCGCTATTTCCAGCAGGCCAGCGAACGCACGCTGATGGATATCAAGGTGCAGCTCTCCTCCTGCGTGCCGTCGAGCCATATGGAAACCGCCGGCGCGCGGCTGGGGGCGGAGGATCTGAAACCGCTGATGGGCCATCCTTCGGGGCTGGGGCTGGCGGAATTCATGAATTATCCCGGTGTGTTGGCCCGCGATCCCGATGTGATGGAAAAGCTGGCGCTGTTCCGGGGTGGGCATATCGACGGGCATTGCCCGCTGTTGTCGGGGCGCGATCTGAACGCCTATGTCGCCGCCGGCATCCGCACCGAGCACGAGGCGACCAGCGCGCAGGAGGCGCGCGAAAAGCTGCAAAAGGGGATGCGGGTGCTGATCCGCGAAGGCTCTGTCTCGAAAGACCTGCACGCGCTGCAACCGCTGCTGAGCGAGCGCACCGCGCCCTACATGTGCCTGTGCACCGACGACCGCAACCCGCTGGACATCGCCGAGCACGGGCACCTGGATTACATGATCCGCGAGTTGATCCGCCTGGGCACGCCGGTGCTGGCCGCCTATCGCGCCGCCAGCCTGTCGGCGGCCGAGGCGTTCGGGCTGAAGGATCGCGGGCTGATCGCACCGGGGCTGCGCGCCGATATCGTGGCGGTGGACAGCCTTGAGGAGTGCCGCGCGCGGCACGTCATCTGCGCCGGTCAAATCGTTGACGATGCCGCATTTTCTGCGCGTGAGACCATCCCGCCGGTGGGGCGGAGCTCGGTCCACGCACCGGTTGTCGGGCCGCAGGATTTCCGCGCCCGCGCCAACCGGGCGGAAACCGATGTGATCGGCATCCGCGAGGGGCAGATCCTGACCGACCACCTGCACGAGGTGATCGGGATCGCCGACGGCGACAAGCCCCCCAATCCCGCGCGCGACCTGGCGCGGATCGCGGTGATCGAACGGCATGGGAAGAACGGCAATATCGCCACCGGATTCGTGCGCGGGTTCGGGATGCAGGCGGGGGCCATCGCCTCGACCGTGTGCCACGACCACCACAACATCGCCTGTGTCGGCGTCGATTACGCCGACATGGCGCTGGCCGCCAACCGTCTGAGCCAGATCGAGGGCGGGTTCGTGGTGGTGCGGGACGGCCTTGTGCTGGCCGAACTGGCGCTGCCGGTGGCCGGGCTGATGAGCCTTGAGCCGTTCGAGGCGGTCCACACCCATCTGGATGCCCTGCGCGCGGCGGCGAAATCGCTGGGCGTCACGCTGGAAGAGCCGTTCCTGCAACTGGCCTTCCTCGCGCTGCCTGTGATCCCGGCGCTGAAGATCACCGATCGCGGCATGGTGGATGTGACGCGGTTCGAACTGATCGGGTAACCTGTGCGCCTGTGCGCATATCTGGCGCGTTGATGGGTGTTTTGTGCATTCACGTTTCGCCCTAGCTTTTGGTGATCCCACACAGGAGGAGGACATGCCATGAGCTGGAACCCCGCGCTCGACCCCGATTGCCCGACCGGCGATGCGGTGGATGCCATAGACACCGTGATCGTGCCGCGCGCCCGCGACCTCGGGGATTTCGAGGTGCGCCGCGCGCTGCCCGCGCCGCGCCGGCAGATGGTCGGCCCGTTCATCTTTTTCGACCAGATGGGCCCGGCCGAATTCCTGACCGGGCAGGGGATCGACATCCGCCCGCACCCGCATATCGGGCTGGCGACGGTGACCTATCTTTACAAGGGCAGGTTCCACCACCGCGACTCGCTGGGCACCGACCAGTGGATCGAACCGGGGGCGGTGAACCTGATGACGGCGGGCCACGGCGTCACCCATTCCGAACGGGTGGATGGCGACATGCTCGGGGCGCCTTACGCGCTGTCGGGCATCCAGACCTGGATCGCGCTGCCCGAGGACAAGGAGGACATGCCGGCCGATTTCGTCCACGCGCCGAAGGACGCGCTGCCGCTGATGCAGGGCGAGGGCAAGCAGGTGCGGCTGATCCTCGGCCATGCCTGGGGCGAGCGCGCGCCGGTCGAAACCCCGTCCGAGATGTTCTATGCCGATGCGGTGCTGGAGCCGGGGGCGCAGATCCCGCTGCCCGACGATCACGAGGATCGTGGCGTCTATGTCGTGGATGGCGAGGTAAGCGTTGCGGGGCAAGTGTTTGAAAAACAGCGCATGATGGTGTTTCGCCCCGGTGACCGGCTGTCGCTGCGGGCCGGTCCGCAAGGCGCGCGGGTGCTGCTGCTGGGCGGTGCCACGCTGAACGGGCCGCGCCATATCTGGTGGAACTTCGTGGCCTCGTCCCGCGACCGGATCGACGCCGCGAAAGAGGCGTGGCGCGCGGGCGACTGGGCGCATGGCCGCTTTCGCCTGCCGCCGACGGACAGCGATGAATTCATCCCGCTGCCGGAGTGAGAAAAAAATGCCGCCCCCCGCGCATTCGCTGCTTGACGGGGGGCGGTGGGCCGCGTAAATCGGCCCGCACGCGGTTGTAGCTCAGTTGGTTAGAGTACCGGCCTGTCACGCCGGGGGTCGCGGGTTCGAGCCCCGTCAACCGCGCCACTTTCCCCCTTCGATCTGATGATACCCCCCTTCGGGGGCGCGAACCGCGCGGTTTCGTGCCCGAAGCGCGCGGTTTTCCCGGTGATGCCACGGCGGCCTTCAAGGCAGGCAATTTCGCCATTGACGCCCCCGCGCGCTTGGCCTATCCCACCCCTCACGCGGTTGTAGCTCAGTTGGTTAGAGTACCGGCCTGTCACGCCGGGGGTCGCGGGTTCGAGCCCCGTCAACCGCGCCACTTTCCCCCCAGATACGGCGAAGGACGACCCATGCAGGCGCTCGACGGCATTTCCTGGCTTCCGGTCGTCGTGCTGTGCCTGCTGCTGGGCGGCGCGCCCTTCGTGCCCGAGCCGCACCTGCTGGAAAAGCTGCGGATGCTGGCACAGGGCACGCTGAGCCGCCCCATCGACATCTTCGACCTGGTCATGCACGGCTCACCGTTCCTGCTGCTTTTCGCCAAGATCGCGCGCGCAGCCACCCGTTGAGCCGGGGCGAAACCCGGCCCTTTCAGGCGGTCAGGAAACCGCGCAGCGCGGCCAGCGTGTCGCCGGGATTGGCGTCGATGAAGAAATGCCCGCCGGGGATCGCCTGCGCGCGCATGTCGGACAGCCGCCCGGCCCATGTGGCGGGCACGTCATAGGCGCGCGCCATCGGCCCGTCGGCGCCGTAAAGCACCAGCGCGGGGCAGGCCACCTGCCGGGGCAGGTCGGCGCGGTCCAGCGCAAGGTCGTGGTCGATGGCCGCGCGATAATCGTTGCACATGCCCCGGATCGTGCCGGGGGTGCGCCAGGCCGCGCGATAGGCGGCAAGCTGGTCGGGGGCAAAGCCCGACAGCCCGTTGCCGCCCCAGCCGCCGAGGCAGGTTTCGAAATAGGCATCGGGGTCGTGCCCGATCATGGTTTCGGGCAGCGGCGCGGGCTGGGCGAGGAAGAACCAGTGGTAATAAAAGCGCGCCACCGGCGTTGTCAGTTCGTCCAGCAGCAGTTGCGTCGGCACGATATCCATCAGCGTCAGGCTGGTGAGCGTGTCGGGGTGATCCAGCGCGATGCGATGGGCGGTGCGCGCGCCCCGGTCGTGGCCCACAAGGTCGAACCGGCGATACCCCAGATGCGCCATCAGCGCGACCATGTCGGCCCCCATCTCGCGGAAGCTGTAGTTTTCCACGCCCTGCGGTTTCGACGACGCGCCATAGCCGCGCAGATCGGCGCAGATGACCGTGCGGGATGCGGCCAGCCCGGGCGCGACCTGCGCCCACATGGCATGGGTTTGCGGAAAGCCGTGCAGCAGCAGCACGGGCGGGCCGTCGCCGGTTTTGACATAGGCGATGCTCTGGCCGTTTACCTGCGCGGTGGATTTTTCGAACCCTGCGAACATATGTGCCCCTCCTGCCGCGACAGTAGGGCCAATCGCGCGGTGGGGAAAGGCGGCTTTGTTCAGCCTTCGGTCACGCCGCACCACTCGGCGATGAACAGCGCGGTGGTCTGCGTCACGCGGCGCACGGATTCGAGATCGACCCGTTCGTTGAAGCCGTGGATCGCCTCGGCCCGCGGGCCATAGACCAGCGCGGGCGTGTCGGCATAAAGGCCAAAGAACCGCGCATCGGTAGTGGCGGTGATCGCCATCTTTTCCAGCGCGGTGCCGGTGACGTGGCTGTGCGCGCCTTCCAGCGCGCCGATGGCCTGCGTGGCGGTTGCGCTTTTATCCTCGCTCAGCGCGTAACCCTCGGCGGCGAAGCCGTGATAGACCACCTCGGGCGAGTTGTTGCGCAGAAAGGCGTTCTGCTGCGCGGCCTCGGCCAGCGTCGCCTCGATCTCGTCACGCAGGGCCTGGATGTCCTGGCCGGGGTAAAGCCCCATGCGCACGTCGAACACGCACCACGCCGGCACCGACGAGGCCCAGTCGCCGCCCTCGATCCGGCCCACGTTCAGGTTCAGCGGGTGGTGCATATGGGCGTAATCGGGGTGCTTGCGGTCGTCGGCGTTCCAGCGATCCTCAAGCGCGTGCAGGGCAGCGATCAGCGGGATCGCCGCGTCGATGGCATTGGCGCCCGACCCGGCATAGGCGACATGGGTCGGCAGCCCCCTGAGATGCACCTGGAACCACAACACGCCCACCTGCGCGGTCACCAGCCCCTCGTTGAAGGGTTCGGGGATCAGCGCCGCATCGGCACGATAGCCGCGTTGCAGGCAGGCCAGCGCGCCGTTGCCGGTGCATTCCTCCTCGACCACGGACTGGAAGAAGATATCGGCGGTGGGGGTCAGCCCGGCATGGGCCAGCGCATCCAGCGCAAAGAGGTTCGAGGCCAGCCCCGCCTTCATGTCGCCCGCGCCGCGCCCGTACATCCAGCCATCGTCGATGCGGGGTTCGAAGGGCGCGGTGTCCCACATGTCCAGCGGGCCCACCGGCACCACGTCGATATGCCCGTTCAGGATCAGCGATCGGCCCTTTTGCATATCGGCGCGCTGCGTGCCCACCACGTTCACCGCGTCGTCATAGGCGCCGATCACCGGGGAAAAGCCGGGCATGTCGCGGATATCGTCCACGTCGATCTGCCAGCGGTCGACCGCCATCCCGCGCCTTGCCAGTTCGTCGGCCATGAAATCCTGCGCGCCCTGTTCGTTGCCACGGGTCGAGGGATGCGCCGTCAGTTCCGACAGGAACGCCACCTCGTCGTCGAAAACCGCGTCAACGGCGTTCATGATGCGGGTCGTAAGCTGCTGGTCCATCCTGGCCCCTCGGTTCAGAAAATGGGAATGGCGTCGCCGGGGATATGCAGCGGCGCCCCGGTGGCGTGTCTGACATCCGCGACCGTGACGCCCTGCGCCAGTTCGCGCAAGGCAAAGCCCGCCGGCGTCACGTCGATCACCGCCATGTCGGTGAATATCCGGTCGACGCAGGCGGCGGCGGTCAGCGGCAGGGTGCAACGCGTCAGCAGCTTGGGGTTGCCCGCGCGGTCGGTATGGGTGGTCAGCACCGCGACGCGGCGGGCCTTTTGCGCCAGCTCCATGCCCCCACCCGCGCCGGGCGAGAATTTTCCGGGGATCTTCCAGTTGGCGAGATCGCCGTTTTCCGCCACCTCGAACGCGCCCAGCATCGTCAGGTCCAGCCGCCCCGAGCGCACCAGCGCGAAGCTGGTGGCGCTGTCGAAGAACGCGCTGCCGGGCACGGTCGAGACATAGGCGCCGCCGGCGTCGATCAGGTTCCGGTCGGCAGCGTCGGGGGGCAGGGTGGGGCCGATGCCGGTCAGCCCGTTCTCGGTATGCAGGCAGACAGGGAAATTGGCGGGCAGGTGGTTGACCACCTGCGTCGGCAGCCCGATGCCCAGGTTCACCGTCATGCCGGGCGCGATGTCGCGGGCGGCGCGGGCGATCATGCGGGATTTAGCGTCGGACAACGGCGTATTCCCCGGACAGTTGCGGCACATGCACCACGTGATCGACAAAGGGGCCGGGGGTATGCACATCGTCGGGGGCGATGTCGCCCGGCGGCACGATCTCCTCGGCCTCGACGATCACGGTGTCGGCGGCCATCGCCATCAGCGGGCTGAAATTGCGCGCGGTGGCGGCGAAACGCAGGTTGCCGAACGTGTCGGCCCGCGCCGCGTGGAGCAGCGCCACGCCGGCGCGCAGGGCGGTTTCGATCATGGCCACCTCGCCGCCGATCTCGATCCGTTGCTTGCCGGCACCCATCTCGGTGTCGATGCCGATATCGGTGACGACCCCCTTGAGGCCAGCACCGCCCGCGCGGATACGCTCGGCCAGCATTCCTTGCGCGCAGAACTCCACTTCGATCGCGCCCTCGTTCATCAGGCGGATCGCGTTGGCGTTCAGCCCCAGATGGGTGGTGATCAGGCGGCGCACGCAACCCGCCACCAGCAGGTGATCGACGCCCATGCCGGTTTCGTTGGCGTCGTTCTTGATGATCGTCAGGTCACGTTTGTTCTGCCGCACAAGTTCCTGAATCATAAGGAAAGGCGTGCCCGGCACCCCGAATCCGCCCAGCATGATCGTGGCGCCGTCGGGGATGGCGGCGATGGCCTGTTCCATCGTCGTGGTCTTGTCCGGCAGCCTCATGCGGCGGACCTGCCAAGCCCGGCCTCGGCCGCGAAATCGTCAAGCGCGGCGGTCAGCATCTCCATGATTTCATCAACCTGGCCCTGCGTGGTGATCATCGGCGGGCAGACAAGGAAGTGATCGCCCGACAGCCCGCCCCGTGTGCGGCGGGAATAGATGATCAGCCCCTTGTCATAGGCGATATCGACCAGCCGGGAATGGGCGTTCAGGCCGGGGGGCAGCGGCTCCATCGTCACCCGGTCGGCGACCAGTTCGAAGGCCAGAAGCAGCCCCTTGCCGCGCACGTCGCCGATGAAGGGATAGCGGTTCATCAGCGCATTCAGGCGTGATTCCAGATACTTGCCGACCGTTGCTGAATTCTCGATCAGGCCCGCGCGGTGGATTTCGTCGATCACGGCGGTACCCGCGGCGCAGGCCAGCGGGTTGCCCGCATAGGTGTGGCCGTGGGCGAAACCGCCCGCATCCAGCACGGTTTCCACGATCTCGTCGCGGGCAATCATCGCGCCCAGCGGCACGTAGCCACCACCGAACCCCTTGGAGATCGAGATCAGGTCCGGCGCGGTGCCCCAGTGATCGGCGCCCCAGAACCTGCCGGTGCGTCCGCCGCCCGACATCACCTCGTCATGGATGAGAAGTATGCCGTAAGTATCGCATATGTCGCGGATTCTCTGCATATACCCCGCAGGCGGCACCAGCGCCCCGGTCGATGCGCCGCCCACCGGCTCGACGATGAAGGCCAGCACGGTGTCGGGCCCTTCGTCCAGGATCTTCTGCTCCAGCATGTCGGCGTAATGAAGCCCCGTGGCCGGGTCATCGGCATCCAGCCCGTCCAGGTAGGCGCGCGGCGCGGGGATTTTCGGCATGTGCTGCATCATCGGCTCGAATGGCGCGGAGAGCGGCGCATAGCCGGTGACCGACAGCGCCCCCAGCGTCGAGCCGTGATAGGACGGCATCCGCGAGATCACCTTGAACCGCTGCGCCTGGCCCTTCGCCAGCGCGTATTGCCGGGCCAGTTTCAGCGTGCTTTCCACCGCCTCGGACCCGCCCGAGACGAAAAACACCCGGTTCATCCCATCGGGGCAAAGCGCGGCGGTCTTTTCCGCAAGTATTTCCGAGGCTTCGGTCTGGAAGTGCAACCGATACCCGAAGGTCGATTTCTCCATCTGGTCGCGCATCGCCTGCAGCACGGCGGGGTTCGAGTGGCCGATATTGCTGACCATCGCACCGCTGGAGCCGTCGATATACCGTTTGCCCGAAATGTCCCACATATAGATGCCCTCGGCACGGTCGAGCGCGGGGCGCGGCAGGCGGGACTGGTAGAAAAGTTTGCTGGCCATTGGGGTGATCCGGTGACTGAGGGGCTGGAAAACCCTTGCACGGGCGCCGCATTCGTTCAAATTGATAAATAGAATGAAGGCCATTAACCCAAATAATGCACGGTCCCCGGCGGAGCGGTTCGCCGCCACGCTCGACTGGAACCTGCTGCGCAGCTTCGTCGTAATCGTCGAGGCGGGCAGCATCACGGCGGCCGCCGAACGGCTGCTGCGCGGCCAGCCGGCGGTCAGCCTTGCGCTCAAGCGGCTGGAAGAGGCGGTGGGCGCGCGGCTGATCGAGCGCGGGCGCGGCGTGTTCGAACTGACGGCGGCGGGGCGCGCGCTCTATGAGGATTGCGCCGATCTTTACGGCGGGGTGGCGCGGCTGCCCGATGTCACCCGCGCCGCCGAGGCCGAGATCGCGGGGCAGGTGGCGATCCACCTGGCCAGCCACGTGGTCACGCCGCTGCTGGACGACCTGCTGGCGGCGATGCACCGGGACCATCCCGGCGTGCGCTTTCGCATCCGCACCGACACCAGCGCCGGGGTGGCGCGCGCGGTGCAGGACCGCAGCGCCAGTTTCGGTATCTGCCTGGTGAACCGGCAACATCCCGACCTGGATTACGCGGTGCTTTACCGTGAATTCTTCGGCTTCTATTGCGGCCCGTCGCATCCGCTGTTCGGCCGGTCCGGCCTGACGCTGAACGATCTGCGCGGGCACGCGGCCGTGGCGTTCGAGACCGAGGATCTGAACGACGCGCTGCGCCCGGTGGCGCTGTTGCGCCGGCAGGGCGCGCTGGACCAGGTGGTGGTGGGCCGCTCCAGCCAGTTGGAGGAGGTGCGGCGCATGATCCTGTGCGGGCTGGGTATCGGCGCCTTGCCCGTCCATGTGGTACAGGGCGATGTCGATGCGGGACGCCTGTGGCGTCTGCCGCCTTATGACGATCCCCCGGCGGTGGATATTTTCCTTGTCACCAACCCGCGCAAGCGCCTGAACCGGGCCGAGGCGGTGATGCGCGATCACCTGCAAACCGCGATCGCCACGATGCCGCTTGCCGCGCGCACCTATCCCCCCGAATAGGCCCCGGCTGCTTCATCTTGCCGAAAATACTCCGGGGGGTGTGGGGGCAGCGCCCCCACGCAGCCCTGTATCCTATGCCAGTTTCCCCAGCATCCGCGCCCAGCTGCGGATACCCTTGTGGAAACAGGCCAGGTCGTATTTCTCGTTCGGGGAATGGATGTTGTCGTCGTCCCGCGCGAAACCGGTCAGCAGCGCATCCATGCCGAGGATCGTCTTGAAATGCCCCGCGATGGGGATCGAGCCGCCGCAGCCGACAAAGGCCGCCGCCTCGCCCCATTCCTCGGTCAGGGCGTCGCGGGTCTGTTCGAACAGCGGGTGATCGGTCACCATGCGCGATCCGCCCGCGCCGCCGGACAGTTTGAACTCGGCCGTGCAATCGGCGGGCAGTTGCGCGGTGATCCAGTCGCGGAAATTCTGCCGGATCGCCACCGGGTCCTGGTCGCCGACAAGGCGAAAGCTGACCTTGGCGTGGGCCTCGGCCGGCAGCACGGTCTTGAAGCCCGCGCCGGTATAGCCGCCCCAGATTCCGTTGATTTCCGCCGTGGGGCGGGACCAGATCATTTCCAGCGGCGTGTAGTCCTGTTCGCCCGCGGGCACGGACAGGCCGACATCGCCCAGGAACCGCGCGTGATCGAAACCCAGCGCCTGCCATTGCGCGGCGATGTCGGGCGCGATGTCGGGCACACCGTCATAGAAATGCGGGATCATCACCCGGCCCTTGTCGTCGTGCATGCCGCCAAGGATGCGGGTCAGCAGGCGGATCGGGTTCATGGCGATGCCGCCATACATGCCGGAATGCAAATCGCGGCTGGCGGCGTGGATGGTGAATTCCTCGGCGACCAGCCCGCGCAGCATGGTCATGATCGCGGGCGTCTGCGACTGGAAGAGGCCGGTGTCGCAGATCAGCGCCAGGTCGGCGCGCAGCTCGTCGGCGTTTTCCTCCAGGAACGGCACCAGCGAGGGCGAGGAGGATTCCTCTTCCCCCTCGAACAGGATGGTCAGGCGGCAGGGCAGGGCGCCGTTCACCGCCTTCCAGGCGCGGCAGGCCTCGACAAAGGTCATGAGCTGGCCCTTGTCGTCCGAGGCGCCGCGCGCGCGGATCGTCTGCCCGTGCGGGCCGTCCACCACCGCGGGATCGAACGGGTCGCTGTCCCACAGTTCCAGCGGGTCGACCGGCTGCACGTCGTAATGGCCGTAGAACAGGATATGCGGCGCATCCGCCGGCCCCTCCATGTGCCCAACCACCATCGGGTGGCCGGGGGTGGGGCGCACGCTGGCGTCGATGCCGATGGACTGCAGGTCAGCCACCAGCCATTCGGCGGCGCGCTGGCAATCGCCCGCAAAGGCCGGATCGGTCGAGATCGAGCGAATCCTGAGCAGCTCCTGCAGCCGTGCGATGGCGTCGGGCAGATCGGCGTCGATATGGGAAAGGGTCTTCTCAAGGCTCATGGTCGGCTCCTGTCACGAATTCGGGCCGAGCCTATCGGGCGGCGCGCGGGTGTCCAGCGGCTTTGTCTTTGTCGGGGGTGCGCGCCGTGGTAATATGCGCGCATTTAACAGGAGATTTTACCATGAAACCGATTGTCAAACGCGGCCTGGCGGCTGCCCTGTTGGTGCTGGCGCCCGTGTCGCCGGCGCTGTCCGCGACACTTGTGCCGGGCGGGGTGATCTTTCCCGGCGGAACCACCGCCGCTGCCGCGCCGGAACTGGCCGGCACGGTCCAGCAGGATCAGGTGCTGGCGTTCCAGTCCGTCAGCCCCATTCCGCTTTTCCTTGACGTCCTGGGTAACGTCCAGAACCGGGTGGTGCGGTCCGATGCCACCGGCACCGCGGTTCTGAATTATCGTCTGCGCGATCTGAGCAGCACCTACGCGGCGGACGATATCGTGATCACCTCCATGTGGCTGGACGGCTTTGCCACCTACGGCGATTTCGACGTCGATGTGGATTACCGGCTCGACGGGAACGGGAATCGCGGGCTGGATTCGGTCAGCCGCTCGGCCGATGGCGACAGGCTGACCTTTCGCTTCGACGATATCGCCGTTTCGGGCGATTTCACGGTGCCGTCCGACGACAGCTATTTCGTGTCGCTTTTCACCGATGCGACTCACTGGTCGAACGAGGGGCGCCTGACGATCGTCGGTATCGACACCAGCGACGGGCGCAGTTTTTCCACCACGATCGGCGGAATCGCGATTCCGGCGATCGCGGTCATTCCCCTGCCGCTGCCGGCGGGTTTGCTGCTGGCGGGCCTGTTGTCGCTGGGTTTGCTGCGGCACCGGTCGCGCGCCTGACGCTGCGTCGGCCGCGCCCGGAAAACGGGCGCGGTTTGACCGAAGTCAAAGATATCTCCCCGTGTCATTTTGTAACCTGTCGCTAACGCGTGAACGGGTTTATATCCGTTCTAATTCCAAGCCCGCCCGCGCGGCGGACCGACTATCGAAGGGAGAGCCCGGTGGACTACAACGCCCAGCTGGATCAGGCGATCAACCGTCTGCATGAGGAAGGCCGCTATCGCACCTTCATCGATATCGAGCGTGAGAAGGGGAATTTCCCGCACGCGACCTGGCACCGCCCCGACGGCGAAAAGCAGCCGGTGACGATCTGGTGCGGCAACGATTACCTCGGGATGGGGCAGAACCCCGCCGTTCTGGCCGCGATGCACGAGGCGCTGGATGCCACCGGCGCGGGGTCGGGCGGGACGCGCAACATTTCGGGCACCACGGTCTGGCACAAGCGGCTCGAGGCCGAGCTGGCCGACCTGCACGGCAAGGAAGCGGCGCTGCTGTTCACCAGCGCCTATATCGCCAATGACGCGACGCTGTCGACGCTGCCCAAGCTGTTTCCGGGGCTGATCATCTATTCCGACGAGCTGAACCACGCCTCGATGATCGAGGGCGTGCGCCGCAACGGCGGGGCCAAGCGCGTGTTCCGCCACAACGACGTGGCGCATCTGCGCGAATTGCTGGCCGCCGACGACCCCGAGGCGCCCAAGCTGATCGCCTTCGAATCGGTCTATTCGATGGATGGCGATTTCGGCCCGATCGAAGAGATCTGCGACCTGGCCGACGAATTCGGCGCGCTGACCTATATCGACGAGGTGCACGCGGTGGGCATGTACGGCCCGCGCGGCGGCGGGGTCAGCGAACGCGACGGGCTGGCGCATCGCATCGACATCATCAACGGCACGCTGGCCAAGGCCTATGGCGTGATGGGCGGCTATATCGCCGCCAGCGCAAAGATGTGCGACGCCGTGCGGTCCTATGCGCCGGGCTTCATCTTCACCACTTCGCTGCCGCCGAGCGTGGCGGCGGGGGCCGCCGCCTCGGTCGCCTATCTCAAGACCGCCGATGGCCGGGCGCTGCGCGAGAAACACCAGGAACAGGCCAGGGTGCTGAAGCTGCGGCTGAAGGGGATGGGCCTGCCGATCATCGACCACGGATCGCATATCGTGCCGGTGATCGTGGGCGACCCGGTACACACCAAGAAGCTGAGCGACATGTTGCTGGACGGCTTCGGCATCTATGTGCAGCCGATCAATTTCCCCACCGTTCCGCGCGGGACCGAGCGGCTGCGCTTTACCCCGTCGCCGGTGCACGGGCCGGGCGAAATCGACAAGCTGGTGCGCGCGATGGACAATCTTTGGTCGCATTGTGCGCTGAATCGTGCCGAATTGAGTGCCTGAGCAACCGCAAGGTGCAAACTGCCTTGTATCGTGGTAACTTGCGGGTAACAAAGACGCGACTCGAATCGGGGATGGGTTCGGGCGCAGTCTGGAAAACGGGGCAGATGCATGATCGGGCGCAAATCCCAGCGCGATGACAGGGAGCAAATCGGCGAACCCAAAGGGTTCGACGATTTCGATCTGCGGCTGGGCGACGTGATGCGCGGCGAGCGCGCCACGATGGGCAAATCCCTGCTCGATGTGCAGCGCGAGCTGCGGATCAAGGCAGCCTATATCGCCGCGATCGAGAATTGCGATCCTTCCGCCTTCGACACGCCGGGTTTCATCGCGGGCTACGTGCGCTCCTACGCCCGTTACCTGGACATGGACCCCGACCGCGCTTTCGCGCAGTTCTGCGCCGAAAGCGGGTTTTCCACCGCGCACGGCATGTCGGCGGCGGCCAGTTCGGTGCGCAAATCCGACACGCCCCGGCAATTGCCGCCCGAGCGCGATCCCTTCGCCTCGCCCGCGACGCCCTTCGTTCCGGCCAAAGACGCGTTCCTCAGCCGGATCGAGCCGGGGGCGGTCGGCTCGGTTCTGGTGCTGCTGTTGCTGATCGGCTCGATCGGGTTCGGCGGCTGGACGGTGTTCAACCAGGTCCAGCAGGTGCAGGTGGTTCCGGTCGAGAACACACCGGACGTGCTGTCCGATCTCGACCCGCTGCAGACCGCGCGCAACATGGCCCCGTCAGGGGACGGTGCCACGCCGAACGCCCCGGCGCCCGAGGCGCTGGACCGTCTTTACCGGCCGCAGGCGCTGGACGTGCCGGTGCTGGTGGCGCGGGATGCGCCGATCTCGACCCTCGATCCCGATACGGTGGGCGTGTTCGCCGCGCCCGAGGGGCCGGCGCTGCCGCAGATCGACCGCGCGACCGCCATCGCGCAGGCCCTGGCCGAAGCGCAGACCGGCGAGGGCGAAGCGCCCCTGCCGCAGGTGGTCGAGAAACTGGGCCCCGGCGTCACCATCGTGGCGGCGCGGCCGTCCTGGGTGCGGGTGCGGGCGGCCGACGGATCGACCGTGTTCGAAGCGATCCTCGAGGCCGGCGATACCTATACCGTCGCCCAGACCGAGGAGCCGCACACCATCCGCGTGGGCGAAAGCGGCGCGATCTATTTCGCCGTCGATGGCCAGACCTATGGCCCGGCCGGGCCGCGGGGGTCCGTGACCTCGGGGCTGGCGCTGTCGGCGGACAACCTGACCGGCACCTACCAGGTGGCCGATATCGAGGCCGATGGCGATCTGGCCCGTGTCGTGGCCGACCTGCAGGGCGTGCCGGACACCACCCCCGCCATCGACTGACGAATTCCACGTTGCACAGAAGGCCCGCGCGCCCTAAGTCCTGTGGCGGACCCGCGCAGGAGGTTTGATCCATGTCGCTGAACGAAATCCGCCCGTGGCGCAACATCTATCGCCGTGAAAGCCGCCGGATCATGGTCGGCAACGTGCCGGTGGGGGGCGATGCGCCGATCAGCGTGCAGACCATGACCAACACGGCGACCACCGATGTGAAGGGCACCATCGGCCAGGTGCTGCGCGCGGCCGAGGCGGGGGCGGATATCGTGCGCATCTCGGTGCCCGACCAGGACAGCAGCCGCGCGCTGAAAGAGATCGTGCGCGAAAGCCCGGTGCCCATCGTCGCCGACATCCATTTCCACTACAGGCGCGGGATCGAGGCGGCCGAGGCGGGCGCGGCCTGCCTGCGCATCAACCCCGGCAATATCGGCAGCGAGGACCGCGTGCGCGAGGTGATCCGGGCGGCGCGCGACCACGATTGCTCGATCCGTATCGGGGTGAATGCCGGGTCGCTGGAAAAGCACCTGCTGGAAAAATACGGCGAACCGACGCCCGACGCGATGGTGGAATCCGGCCTGGATCACATCAAGGTCTTGCAGGACAACGATTTTCACGAGTTCAAGATCAGCTGCAAGGCGTCCGACGTGTTCATGGCCGCCACCGCCTATCAGCAACTGGCCGAGGCGACGGATGCGCCGATCCACCTTGGCATAACCGAGGCGGGCGGGCTGATGTCGGGCACGATCAAATCGGCCATCGGGCTGGGCAACCTGCTGTGGATGGGGATCGGCGACACGATCCGCGTCAGCCTGTCGGCGGACCCGGTCGAAGAGGTCAAGGTCGGCTACGAGATCCTGAAATCGCTGGGGCTGCGGCACCGGGGCGTGAACATCATTTCCTGCCCAAGCTGCGCGCGGCAGGGATTCGACGTGATCAAGACCGTCGAGGCGCTGGAAAAGCGGCTGGAGCATATCAAGACGCCGATGAGCCTGTCGATCATCGGCTGCGTGGTGAACGGGCCGGGCGAGGCGCTGATGACCGATGTCGGCTTTACCGGCGGCGGCGCGGGCAGCGGCATGGTCTACCTTGCGGGCAAGGCCAGCCACAAGATGTCGAACGACCGGATGATCGACCATATCGTCGAAGAGGTCGAAAAGAAGGCCGCCGAGATCGAGGCGGCAAGCGCGGCGCAGGCGGCGGAATAACCTAGTCCTGCAGATACCGCTCCAGCACGATGGGCGGCACGTGGCCGCGCACCATCTTGTCGGGCAGCACGTAAGAGGGGGTGGCGTCCAGCTCCAGCGCGGCGGCCAGATCGGCGTTTTCGTGGATATCCAGAACCGTGAAAATCACGCCTTTCCCGTCCGTTAGGGCGCGCAGTTCATCCAGTGCCTGCGCGCAGTCGGGGCAGTCCTTTGCGACGAAGACGGCGATCGCCGCGCCCCCCGCAAACAGCGTATCGGCGTGCCGCTCGATCACGCCAAGGTCGCGGTCGACCGCCTCGGCATAGGGCGACGGGCCCGACAGGGCGCGGGCGACGATTTCAGGCTCGTCCAGCAACAGCGCGCGGATCTCGGCACGCAGCACCGCGCGTTCCTGCAGGGTAAGCGCGGTGAAATCGGTGTCGGCCAAGGCCGCACCGCCCGCGCCCCACAGGGCGCAGGCCAGTGGCGTCAGGCGTCGCATCGGGTCAGTTCGCGCGGATCTGGTCGACGATCTGCATCATGCCCTGCAGCGGCACGTAGCCGCGCAAAAGCTGGTCTTCGAACACGAAGGTGGGCGTGCCGTTGACCTGCAGCCGGCCGGCCAGTTCGCGGTTCTGCCGGATCTCGGCGTCGACCTCGGGGTCGTCCATGCGCGCGAGGATCGGCTCGGGGTCGATGCCCAGCCCCTCGGCCAGCCGGGTCAGCGAGCCGCGCCCGACATTGCCGTTGAAGGTGATCAGCGCGTCGTGCATCTGCTTGTAGGCGTCGTCGCCGGCGACCATCCGCGTGGCGATGGCAAAGCGCGACGAGACCACCGAGTCCTCGCCCAGGATCGGGAATTCCTTGAGGATGAAGCGGATATTGCCATCGGTGTCGACCAGCTGCGCCACCTCGTCATGGGCCTTGCGGCAGTACCCGCAGCGGTAATCCACGAATTCCACCAGCGTCACATCACCATCGGGGTTGCCGCCGACCCAGGAATAGCCGTCGTCGAAGATATCCTCGGCATTGACGCGCACCAGGTCCAGGTCGGTCTGCGCCTGCTGGTCGGCCTGGCGTTGCTCCAGCACGCCCACGGCCTCCATGATGATTTCGGGATTTTCCAGCAGGTAGGCGCGGATCTCGGCGCGGAAGGCGGTGCGCTCGTCCTCGGTCATGGCGGTCAGGTCGAAGGCGGCGGCGGGAACCGACAGGGCCGCAAGCGACAGGCCGGCGGCGGCGAGGGTGCGTTTCATATGGATCATCTCCGTTGTCTGAGGGCGGCTTCGGCCGCAGAAATCACATCTTGGGCCCGAAGGCCAGCGCGCGAACCGCGCGGCACCAGCCCCTCGGCCCGCCTGGCATGAACCAGCGCATCGTCGAACCGCCCGGCCAGCGCATAGCGTTCCGCCGTCACCACCGAGGCCAGCCCCGGGTCGCCGGTTTTCGCATAGGCCACGGCAAGGTCGCGCAGCACGCGCGGATCGCGGAAATCGCGGGCGCGGGCCCGTTCCAGCGCATCGCGCGCGGCGCGCGGGTTGTCCGCCGCCAGCAGCGCGCGGCCATAGCCGCCCATGATCAGCGCGTTGCCCGGCGCCAGATCGGTGGCGCGCTTGTAGGCGGCCACCGCGGCGCCCGCCTGCCGGCTTTCCAGCAGGATCTGCCCGCGCAGCTCGTGCACGAAGGGGTCGGTGGGGCGCATCGCGGCCAGCTTGTCGATGGCGGCCATGGCGCGGCGCGTGTCGGGCTGCCGGTGATGGGCGATCGCCGTGCGCATCAGGCGGATATCCTCGGTGGGCGACTCGTTCAGCCGCCGCAGCGTCCAGGCGGGCGCCCGCGAAAAGGCCGACAGCTTGCCGGTGGCGCGGGCGAACCAATAGGCCGCGTCCTGCGGCGGGGGCGATGCGACCTGCGCGGCCCCGGCCTGCGCGGTCACCGCGCGCAGCCGGTCACGCGACAGCGGGTGGGTGCGGGCATAGGGGTCTTGCCGCGATTCCGACAGCAGTTCCTGCCCGCGAAAGATATCCAGCACCTCGATGAACGCCTTGGGGTCGATGCCCGCGCGCACCATGTAGCGCAGCCCCGAGGCGTCGGCGCTGCTTTCCTCGGCCCGGGTATGCGACATGAAGACCCGGTTGGCAGACCCGGCCACGCCCAGCGCCAGCCCGCTGGCGGCTTGCCCGCCCGCGCCCGAGGCCGCCGCCGCCATCGCCAGCGCGATCCCCAGCCCCGAGATCGTGTTCGCGGCCTGCGCACTTTGCAGGCGGCTGGCGATATGGCCGTTCTGGATATGCGCGGCCTCATGCGCGATCACCGCCTGCACCTGCGCGGGGCTGTCGAGCTTCATCAGCATGCCCGAATGGATGAAGATGTGGCGGTTATCGACGATAAAGGCGTTCAGGCCGGGATCGTCGATCACCAGTATGCGCACCTGCGTGGGCGACAGGCCCGCCGCGTTCAGCACCGGCCGGGCCAGTTCGGCCAGCGCGTGCTCGATATCCGGGTCGCGGATCAGTCCGCGCGCCTGGGCGGGCAGGGCCAGCGCCACGACAAGCGTCGCGGCAACCGCAAATCGCCAGATGTAAGACATTGACCCTCGTCCGGTTTCGCTGTGAATTGGCCCTTCGCGGCAAAGCATAGGAAGTAAGTCATGCGGAACTCAACCCGTGGAGAGGTCGATCCCTTCATTGTGATGGACGTGATGGAGGCCGCCCGCGCCGCCGAAGAGGCCGGGCGCCACATCATCCACATGGAGGTGGGCCAGCCCGGCACGCCAGCCCCGGCAGCGGCGCGCGACGCGCTGGCGCAGGCGATGCGGGACGATCCGCTGGGATACACGGTCGCGCTGGGGCTGCCCGCGCTGCGGCGACGTATCGCACGGCTTTACGGCGACTGGTACGGCGTCGATCTCGACCCCGCGCGGGTGGTCGTCACGCCGGGTTCCTCGGGCGGGTTCATCCTGGCCTTCACCACGCTCTTCGATGCGGGCGACCGGGTGGGCATCGGGGCGCCGGGCTATCCCAGCTATCGCCAGATCCTCAGGGCGCTGGACCTGACGCCGGTGATGATCGAAACCGCCGCGGAAAACCGCCTGCAGCCGGTGCCCGGCGATCTGGACGGGCTGGACCTGCAGGGGCTGATGGTGGCCAGCCCCGCCAATCCCAGCGGCACCATGCTGGATCGCGCGGCGATGTCGGCGCTGATCGCGGCGGCGCAGGCGCAGGGCGCGGCCTTTATCAGCGACGAAATCTATCACGGCATCGAATACGAGGCCAAGGCGGTCAGCGCGCTGGAAATCAGCGACGAGACCTATGTCATCAATTCGTTTTCCAAGTATTTCAGCATGACGGGCTGGCGCGTCGGCTGGATGGTGGTGCCGCCCGACCATGTGCGCCGGGTCGAGCGGCTGGCGCAAAACCTGTTCATCTGCCCGCCCCATGCCAGCCAGGTCGCGGCGCTGGCCGCGATGGACGCCACCGACGAGCTGGAGGCGAACATGGCGGTCTATCGCTGCAATCGCCAGTTGATGCTCGACGGGCTGCCAAAGGCCGGGTTCGACCGGATCGCACCACCCGACGGCGCGTTCTACGTCTATGCCGATGTCGGCCACCTGACCGATGACAGCCGCGCCTTTTGCGCCGAGATACTGGACAAGGCGGGCGTCGCGGTGACGCCGGGGCTGGATTTCGACCCCGCGCGCGGGCATGGCACGCTGCGGTTCTCCTACGCCCGCAGCACCGCCGATATCGAGGAAGGGCTGGCGCGTCTGGCGCGCTTCATGAAGGACACGGGGCGGCTGTGAGGTGGGCCGCGGCCCTTTTGCTGTTGTCCGCCGCATTGCTGGCGGGGGTGCTGGCGTGGCGCATGATCCCGCCGGCGGCGGGCATCGCGCCAAGGCTGGACGCCGGGGCCGGGCGCGCGCCGGTCGTGCTGCTGCTGGGGCCCCAGACCGGCGGGCGGCCCGGCGCGGGCGATCCGCTGCCGCAGGAGTTGCGCAATGCCGGTTTCCGCGTGGCGCGGGTGGGCTGGATCGGGATGCCGGGCACCCCGGCCCGGCTGGACCGGATCGCGCTGGACCCGTTCGACAGCTACCTGGAAGGGCTTGCTGCGCGGGGTGACGTGGACCGGCGCTGCCTTTACGTGGCGGGCGCGTCGCGGGGGGCGGAACTGGCGCTGCTGATCGCCTCGGGCAACGGGGCGGTGGGCGCGGTCGCGGCGGTGGCCCCGGCGCATGTGGCGTTCCAGGCGCCGGGCATCGCGCCGCTGCGGCAAAGCGCGTGGCGGCGGGGCGGGGCGCCTGTCGCCTTCGTGCCGTTCCGGGCGGACCTGCGCGCCTTGCGCGGCCTTGTTACCGGTGATCGATTCGCCGGACGATACGCCCGCGCGCTGCAGGACGCGGCGGCGGTGGCCCGCGCGGCGATCCCGGTGGAACGCATCGCCGGGCCGGTGCTGCTGATCGGCGCAGCGCGGGACGAGGTCTGGCCCTCGGCGCGGATGGCGCAGGCGGTGGCGGACCGGCTGGCCGAAAGCGCATTCGCCCACGAGGTCGGGCTGACGATCGTGGATGCGGGGCACGACCTGCTGGCGCGGGGGGACGTGCGGGCCGGCATCGTCACCTTCCTGACCGGCGCGGCGCAGCGGGCGGGATGCCTGCCGCCGGTGGCGCGTTAGGCGCTTTCTCGGCGCGGGGTTTGCTGTTAGTTTGCGGCCAAAGGCCGGGCGGACACCGGCCGGGGGCGATGTATGAGCAGGCTGCTGGTTTTCTTGTTGACGATGCTGTGGGGCGGTCTGGCGCTGGCCGAGGATTTCAGCGCGCTGGCCCGGGTGCAGCCGGATGGCAGCGGCATCGACGACACGCGCGGCGGCGCGCGGCTGACCCTGACGCTCAGCCAGGGGGTGCCGTGGCGGGCCTATACCCTGACCGATCCGCCGCGGCTGGTGCTCGATTTCCGCGAGGTTCTGTGGGACGGGCTGGATGCCGGCACCCTCGACCGGGCCGAGGCCGTGCGGGGCGTGCGCTTTGGCGGGTTCCGGCCGGGCTGGTCGCGCATGGTGGTGGATCTGGCCATGCCGCTGGCGGTGGCGCAGGCCGGTATGACGGTCGCGCCGGACACCGGCCTTGCCAGGCTGGCGGTGATGCTGGATGCGGTGGCGGCGGAAGAGTTCGCCGCGCGGTCGGGCACCCCGCACGATCCGCGCTGGGATCTGCCCGAACGCAGCCGGCCTGCGGACGTGCCGCCGCGCCCGATGGGCGAGGGGCCGGTCGTCGTGGTGCTGGACCCCGGCCATGGCGGGATCGACCCCGGCGCCGAACATGACGGGCTGACCGAGAAGGACCTGATGCTGACCTTCGCGCGCGAATTGCGCGACGTGCTGCGCCGTGCCGGTGGGTTCGAGGTGGTGCTGACGCGCGACGACGACCGCTTTGTCTCGCTCGAACGCCGGGTCGCCATCGCGCACGAGAGGCGCGCGCATGTGTTCCTGTCGCTTCATGCGGATGCGCTGGCGCAGGGGCAGGCCCATGGCGCGACGGTGCATGTGCTGGACGACGAGGCCAGCGATGCCGCCACCCGGCTTCTGGCCGAGCGGCACGACCGCGACGACCTGCTGTCGGGCGTGGATCTCGACGGGCAGGACGACGTGGTGGCCGGGGTGCTGATGGACCTTGCGCGGCACGAGACCCGGCCGCGCACCGTGCGGCTGGCCGAGGCGCTGGTGCAGGGGCTGATGGCCGCGGGCGGCCCGGTCAACCGGCGCCCGATCCGGCGCGGCGCGTTCTCGGTGCTGAAGGCGGCCGATATCCCCTCGGTCCTGATCGAGGTCGGGTTCCTGTCCAGCCCGCGCGACGCGGCCAACCTGCGCGATCCGGCATGGCGGATGGCGATGGCGCAGGGGATGCGCGACGCGCTGCGCGCCTGGGCCGATGACGACATCGCCCGCAGCGCGCTGCGCCGGCAATAGGCCGCGCGACGGGCAAGGTTTTGCCCATCGGGCACGCCGAGTTGTTTTGACCGCGGCCGGTCGCGCGCGTATAGAGGCCCCAGACTGCAAGGGAAATGCTGGTGATACGGTTCGTTCTGTCCTTTTTCGGCGCGATTTTCACGCTGATCACGCTTGGCCTGCTGATGGTCGCGCTGAGTATCGGCGCGGTCTTCTGGATGTATGGCCGCGACCTGCCCAGCCACGAAAGCCTTGCGCAATACACGCCCCCGACAATCAGCCGGATCTATTCGGCGCAGGGGCGGCTGATCGACGAGTTCGCGCAGGAACGCCGCCTGTTCACCCCGGCCGAGGAAATCCCCGACCTGGTCAAGCGCGCCTTTATCAGCGCCGAGGACAAGAATTTCTATACCCACAAGGGCTATGACGCGCGCGGCATCGCCAGCGCGGCGATCGACGCGGTGCGCTCGCGCGGGCAGGATATCCGCGGCGCCTCGACCATCACGCAGCAGGTGATGAAGAACTTTCTGCTGGGCGGCGAGCGCCGGGCCGAGCGCAAGATCAAGGAAATCATCCTGGCCACCCGGCTTGAGGAAACGCTGTCCAAGGACAAGATCCTTGAGCTTTACCTTAACGAGATCTTCCTGGGGCAGAATTCCTATGGCGTGACGGCGGCGGCGCAGACCTATTTCAACAAATCGCTGAACGAACTGGCCCCGCACGAGGCGGCGACGCTGGCCTCGATGCCCAAGGCGCCATCGGATTACCATCCGGTGCGGCAAAAGGAGCGCCTGCTGGCACGGCGCAATTTCGTGCTAAAGGAGATGTACGAAAACGGCTACCTGACCGAGGCGGAATACCAGAGCGAGCGGGAAATGCCGCTGCGCTCGGTCCAGAACGGCGATTTCGACAGCTTCAAATCGGCGCTGCCGCCGCGCGACTATTTCACCGACGAGATCCGCCGCCAGCTGTCCGACACGTTCGGCGAGGACGAGTTCTTTTCCGGCGGCATGACCGTGCGCGCCACGATCGACCCCGAGATGCAGGCGGTCGCCGCCGCCTCGCTGCGGCAGCAACTGGAACAATACGACCGCGGGCTGGGCATCTGGCGCGGCACCGGCGCGACGATCCCCGAGGACCGGCTGGGCAGCGAAGAGGCCTGGCGCGAGGCGCTGGCCGCGACCGAGGTGGCGCGCGACATCGACCTTGACGGCACATGGCACCCGGCGGTGGTGCTGGCGGTCGAGGACCAGCAGTTGCGCATCGGCATCGAGGGCGTGCAGGAGACCGAGGCCGAGCCCTTTGTCGTGCCGCGCAAGGATATCGGCTGGCTGCGCGGCGATTTCTTCGACAATTTCAAAACCGGCGACGTGGTGCATGTGCGCCGCATGACCTCCGGCGACGACGGCACCGGCGATTTCATCCGCTGGACGCTGCGGCAGGTGCCCGAGGTGCAAGGCGGTTTCATGGCGATGGACGTCAATACCGGGCGGGTGATCGCCATGCAGGGCGGGTTTTCCTACCAGCATTCGGTGTTCAACCGCGCCACGCAGGCGCAGCGCCAGCCGGGCTCGTCCTTCAAGCCCTTCGTCTATGCCTCGGCGCTGGACAGCGGCTATACCCCCGCGACGATCATCATCGACGCCCCGATCGAGATCGACACGCCGCAGGGGCTGTGGCGGCCCCGCAACGCGTCGAACACCTTTTACGGGCCGACGCCGCTGCGCACCGGGATCGAACGGTCGCGGAACCTGATGACCATCCGCCTTGCGCAGGAGGTCGGGATGGACGTGGTGGCCGACTATGCCGAACGGTTCGGCGTCTATGACAACATGGGCCGGTTCCTGGCCAATTCGCTGGGGTCCGAGGAAACCACGCTGTACAAGATGGTGGCGGCCTATGCGATGTTCGCCAATGGCGGCGAACGGGTGGAGCCCACGCTGGTCGACCGTATCCAGGACCGTTACGGGCACACCGTCTATCGCCACGACCGGCGCGATTGCGTCGATTGCACCGACCCCACGATCCCGGCCAGCGAAAGCCCGGCCATCCTGACCAACCGCGAGCGCGTGATGAACGCGGTCACCGCCTATCAGCTCACCTCGATGATGACGGGCGTGGTGCAGCGCGGCACCGCGTCGGGCGCGGTGAACCTGCCGGTGCCGGTCGCGGGCAAGACCGGCACGACCAACGAGTCGAAGGATGTGTGGTTCATCGGCTTCACCAACTCGGTCGTGGCGGGTTGCTATATCGGTTACGACCAGCCGCGCAGCCTTGGGCGCGGCGCCTCGGGCGGCGGGTTCTGCGGGCCGGTGTTCCAGCGGTTCATGGAGCAGGCGATCCAGAAATACGGCGGCGGGCGGTTCCGCATCCCGGATGAATGCATGTTCATCAAGATCGACCGCTTCACCGGCGCGCGGCTGGACGACGACGCCACCGGCGACCATGTCGTGCCCGAATGTTTCCGCGAGGGCGAGCAGCCGATGTTCGGCATCATGTTCGACGGCGGTTTCGCCATGGGCGCCAACCTGCCGCTGGTCGAAGAGGTCGGCACGCGGCTGGGCCGCGAGGTCACCACCTCGACCGGGAAAAAGGCCGTGGTCGGCCCCAAGGCGAATTTCGGCACGCTGAGCTCCGGCGGGCTCTACTGACGCGCCGGATGCTCACCGCTTGCCCCCTGGCAGGCGGTGGTCTATCACCCCGCACTGAAACCCCAAATCAGGACAATGCGATGCGCGCAGAGGCCCAGAATACCGTTGCCGAGATCGAGAAATCGCTGGAGCTTTTGCGCCAGCGGATGGACTGGGATACGGCGCAGCACCGGCTGGAGGAATTCAACGCCCGTGTCGAGGACCCCAATCTTTGGGACGATCCCGCCGCCGCGCAAAAGCTGATGCGCGACCGGCAGGCGCTGGTCGATTCCATCGACACCTACGAGGGCATCCGGCAGGAGCTGTCGGACAATGTCGAACTGATCGAACTGGGCGAGATGGAGGGGGATGACGAGGTCGTCGCCGAGGCGGAGGCCGCGCTGAAGGCGCTGGCCAGACGCGCCGCCGCGAAAGAGCTTGAGGCGCTGCTGAACTGCGAGGCCGACGGTAACGACGCCTTCCTGGAAATCAACGCCGGCGCCGGCGGGACCGAGGCCTGCGACTGGGCGCAGATGCTGGCGCGGATGTATGTCCGCTGGGCCGAGCGGCGCGGCTTTACCGTCGATCAGCAGGACATGAGCCCCGGCACCGAGGCCGGGATCAAGTCGGTCGTCTACCAGATCAAGGGGCAGAACGCCTATGGCTGGCTCAAGTCGGAATCGGGCGTGCACCGGCTGGTGCGCATCTCGCCCTTCGGCAAGGGCACGCGCGAGACATCCTTTGCCTCTGTCTGGGTCTATCCGGTGGTGGACGACAATATCGAGATCGAGGTGAACCCCGCTGATATCCGCATCGACACTTACCGGTCCTCGGGCGCGGGCGGTCAGCACGTGAACACCACCGACTCGGCGGTGCGGATCACCCACATGCCCACCGGCATCGTGGTCACGAGTTCCGAGAAATCGCAGCACCAGAACCGCGACATCGCCATGAAGGCGCTGAAATCGCGGCTCTATCAGTTGGAGCTGGAAAAGCGCACGGCCTCGATCCAGGAGGCGCACGAGGCCAAGGGCGAGGCCGGATGGGGCAACCAGATCCGGTCTTACGTTCTGCAGCCCTACCAGATGGTGAAGGATCTGCGCACCAGCTTCGAGACCAGCGATACGCAGGGTGTGCTGGACGGCGATCTTGACGGGTTCATGGCCGCGACGCTGGCGATGAACGTGGCCGGCAAATCCCGCGCCGAGGCGCAGGGCGAGGACTGAGGCAGGATTTCGAGGAGGCTTTCGAGTCCTTTCGAGACATCTGAAAGACGCACCCGCCCGGAACAGCCGCGCAGCGGCCCGGGCATCGCACGGCCGCCCCCCGGCCGGGCGATTGGCTGCCGCAGGCACTCCGTTTTGAGGTAGGATGTGGCTGGACGACAAAATGCCAGTCACAGACGTCGGATCGCCCGACCGCGGTCGTGCGATGTCCTTCTGTTGCCAACGACCGGGCCCCGTCGTCACTCCCTCGGCAGCAGCCGCGTCACCCCCACGGCGGCGGCGCGGGCAAGGTCGAGGTCCAGCGACATCGGGATATACTCCCCGCGCCGCCACAGCTCGCCCATGTCGTCATAGAACCGCGACAGCGGATGGCCGGACTGACCGGTGGCGATGATGAAGACCGAGCTGTCGGGATCGGTGAAATCATAGACCCCGCGATAGCCCGCCGCGTGGACGTTCTCGAACGGCGCCGCGCCGGTCCCGCGCGTCAGCCCGCGTTGCAGCGTGTTGTCCCCGCCCGAGGTCGATTGCCGGATATTCACCACCCAGCGCAGCAGCGGCACGTCGCCCAGCGTCGGGTGATCGTGGGTGGCCTGGTGCGCATCGCCCCAGCGCAGCGATTCCAGCGCGGTGCCATAGTTTTCCTCCAGCCAGACGATCGCGTCGTCCAGCGCCAGCCGCGCCATGTCTGTGCAGCTTTCCCGCGGCGCGCTCTGGATCACGTCGCACCAGATCCCGGCGCCGTCCACGTCACGATAGACCCGTTCGATGAACAGCGGCTCGATATGGGTGAAATCCCGCGACAGCGGGCCCAGCTCGTCGCGGATCAGCCGGTCCTGCAGCGCGCGGACCCAGGCCGAATAGATCAGCGGCTCGGGCAGGTGCTCGTTCATCTCGCCGTTCCAGTCGGCCAGCAGGGCCAGTGCGTCGTGGCGCTGGCGTTCGGCGGTGCCTTCGGGCGCGGCCTCGCCGGTGAACCACAGGTCGGCGCCGATCAGCGGCAGCAGCGTGCGCGCGGTGGGCGACACGGTATCGAGCTGCGCCTCGATGAAACTGTCGCGGGTATGGACCTGCCGCGACTGCATCAGGCGGGTCCAGCGTTGCACGCGCTGGGTGTCGCCCCAGTGAAACGACATGTGCAGCGGAAAGGGGCGGTCGACGATCTTGTTGTTGGTGGTGCCGACGATGCCGCCGGGGGGCGAGATGAATTCGGGATTGGCGCTGTAGGGGCTGATCCCCTTCCAGAGGTTGTGATCCAGCCAGCCGGGCGCGGGCAGGCGGCCCTGGCTTTGATGGTCGGCATCGCGGCGCGGGGCGTGGCCGATCGTCTTCATGGCGATCTGCACCCCGTCCACCACCACGAGGTTGAGCGACGGCGCGACATGCGCCTCGGCAGCGGCGATGGCATCCTGCACGGTGCGGGCCTGCATCAGCCGCAGCCAGGCGGCGATCGACCGGTCCTCGGGCGACAGCCCGGTCCAGCCCAGCGCCATCACGTGCCCCTGCGGCGTGATGCTGTCGAGGTCGAAATCGGTGCCGGGCAGGACCGGGCCGTTCCCGGTCCAGCGCAGGGTCAGGGTCACCGGGGTTTCGTCCCTGATCCGCAGGATCGACCGCCGGGTTTCGAACGCGGCGAAACCGTCGGGCGTTTCGTATTGCTCGGGGTCGTCGGGGTTCAGCTTTTCGACGAAAATATCCTGATCGTCCATGTAGGAGGCGGCGATGCCCCAGCCCAGGTCCTCGCTGCGGCCCGACAGGATCACCGGGATACCGGGGATGGTGGCGCCGATCACGCCGCCAGTGCCCAGCTCCAGCCGGGCGAGATACCAGATCGCCGGGGCGGTCAGCGGCAGGTGCGGATCGTTCGCCAGCAGCGTCCCGCCCGAGGCCGAGCGTTTCGGCGCCGCGGCCCAGGCGTTCGACGCGCCCGACAGCCCCGCGCGCGCCACCGGCCAGAGCGGATCGGGGGATTGCCGCGCGGCCTGTGCCACGCGGGGCAGGGGCGTGTCGAACAGCGCGGCGTAATCGGGCAGGGCGGCCACGCCGCTGCCCGGCGCCTCGGGCAGGATATCGGCCACCCGCGCGGCATCGGGCAGCAGCAGCGACACCCGGGCGCGGCGCACCTCGGCCTGCAGGTGGTCGGTGACCTGCAACGCCATCAGCTTGACCAGCGCGATGGAATCGGCGGGCTGCCAGGGCGCGACGGCGGGGTTGAACAGGAACATCTCGGGGGCGCCGCGGCCCAGCGCGCGCTCGTTGATCTCGGCCAGCCGCGCGTTCACGCCGTCGGCATAGGCGTTGAGCGCGGCCAGCGTCGCATCGTCCTGCACCCCGGCCGAGGCCTGCGCCGCGCCGTAGATGTCCAGCCGGCGCATCAGCTTGTCGGTTTCCACGGTGCGGGTGCCGAACACCTCGCTCAGCCGGCCCTGCGCGGTGCGGCGCAGCACCACCATCTGCCACAGCCGGTCCTGCGCATGGGCATAGCCGAGGCCGAAAAACACGTCGGCATCGGTTTCGCCCAGGATATGCGGCACGTTGGCGTTGTCGCGCACGATCTCGACCGGGGCCGAGGGGCCTGTGACCTCATGCGTGGCGTCGTATTCGGGCAGCGACCGGGCGGCGAGGTAATAGGTGACGAACAGCGCCAGGAACGTCAGAACGACCAGCCCGCCCGCGATCCGCAAGAGCCATCGGAAAACCTGCGCCATTGCACCCTGTCCAGTTCATCCTTGCCTTTGCCCTGTTCCCTAGACACAAACCTAGGCGAACACAAACAGATGAAGGAGGGGTATGATGGCAAAGGTGACGTTTCTGGGGCTCGGCGTGATGGGCTATCCGATGGCGGGCCACCTGGTCAAATCCGGGCACGAGGTCTGCGTCTACAACCGCACGCCGGCGAAGGCGGAAAAATGGGTGGCCGAGCATGGCGGCACCAGCGCGCCGACCCCGCGCGCGGCGGCGCAGGGCGCCGATTTCGTGATGGCCTGCGTCGGCAACGACGACGACCTGCGCGCCGTCGTGCTGGGCGATGACGGAGCGCTGGCGGGCATGGCCGAAGGCACGGTCTTCGTCGATCACACCACGGTTTCTGCAAAGGTCACCGCCGAGCTTTATGAGGCGGCACGCGCGCAGGGCGTGGGCTTTGTCGATGCGCCGGTGTCGGGCGGCCAGGCGGGGGCCGAGAACGGCGTGCTGTCGATCATGTGCGGCGGCGATACGGGCCATTACGACCGGGCCGAGCCGGTGATGCAGGCCTATGGCCGCTCGATCAAGCGGCTGGGCGAAAGCGGCGCGGGACAGCTGACCAAGATGGTCAACCAGATCTGCATCGCAGGGCTGGTGCAGGGCCTGTCCGAGGGGCTGGCATTCGCGCAAAAGGCCGGGCTGGACGGCAAGGCCGTGGTCGAGGTGATCAAGGGCGGCGCGGCGGGAAGCTGGCAGATGGAAAACCGCCACGAAACCATGCTTGAGGATTTCTTCGACTACGGTTTCGCCGTCGACTGGATGCGCAAGGATCTGGGCATCTGCCTGTCCACGGCGGACGAGCTGGGCGCGGCGCTGCCCGGCACTGCGCTGATCGACCAGTTCTACAAGGATGTGCAGAACATGGGCGGCGGGCGCTGGGACACCTCGTCGCTGATCAGGCGGCTGCGCTAGGCGGCGCAGGCCGCCTCAGTGCGGGGTGGCGTTGGAAAAGATGTGGATGACGACGATTCCGCCCAGGATCATCGTCATCCCGATCACCGCCGGCCAGTCCAGCGCCTGCCGGAACACCAGGTAACCGATCAGCGCGATGAACACGATGCCCAGCCCCGACCACATCGCATAGACGATGCCCACCGGCAGCACCTTGAGCGTCATCGACAGCAGGTAGAAGCTGACGCCATAGGCCAGCACCACCAGCACCGAGGGCCAGAGCCGGGTGAATTGCTGGCTGGCCTGCAACGCCGAGGTGCCGACGGTTTCGGCAAGGATCGCAACGGCAAGAACAAGGTAGACATGGGTGGGCATGGGCGACTCTCCTGCGGAACTCCGCCTGTCTTAGCCTGCGGCGCGGTCGGGGTCACGGGGGGGGGCGACGGGTCAGAACCGGCCGAGGCGGTTTTCGGCGCGGCGCATGACGATCATCGTGACGAAGGCACCGGCGCAGACCGCGCAGACCCCCAGCGTCAGCGGCAGCAGCGTGCCGTTGAACGACAGCCCGATCGGCACCGCCAGCAGCGCCCCGGCGAGGGTCGAGACCGAGCCGATCACGCTGGCGGCCATGCCCGCGACATGGCCCATCGGCTCCATCGCGATGGCGTTGAGGTTGCCGATGGTCAGCCCGGTCTGGAAGAACACGCTGGCCTGCCAGCCGATGAACAGCCCGAACAGCACCGGCCCCGGCAGCGGCGCCAGCGACAGCAGGGTCATGGTCAGCGACAGCACGACCTGGATGCCGAAGGCGGCGGTCGCCAGGCGCCGCATCCCCAGCCGCATCACCAGCGTGGCGTTCAGGATTGAGGCGCTGGCCGCGATCAGCGACACCAGCGCGAACCAGTAGGGAAAGCTGTCGGCGGCGCCGAACACCTGGTCATAGATCGGCTGCACCAGGCTGATCATCACGAACAGCATGGCATAGCACAGCGCCTGCGCCAGCAGCGCCAGGCTGACCGTGGGGTGCCGGGCCATTTCGACCAGCGCCGCGATCATCAGCGAAAACCGCATCGGGCGGCGGTTTTCGACGGGCAGGGATTCGGGCTGGCGCAGCGCCAGCCACAGCCCCGAAATCACGGCAAAGACGATGAACGAGACAAAGATCGCGCGCCATCCCGCCGCGTCGGCGATCCAGGCCCCGAGCAGGGGCGCGACCGCAGGCACAAGCGTGAAGGTCATCATGATGAAGGACAGGATACGCGCCATGTGGCGGCCGCCATAGAGGTCGCGCACGATGGCCATGGCGACGACGCGCGGACCCGAGGCGCCGATCCCCTGCAACACCCGCGCGGCCAGCAGCATCTCAAGCGTCTGCGCGCGCCAGGCCAGCGCCGAGGCCGCGATATAAAGCGCCGTGCCCGACAGCAGCACGACCCGGCGGCCCAGCGCATCCGACAGCGGCCCGACAAAGAAGGTGGCGATCCCCATGCCGATGACGAAGCTGGTGACGATCATCTGCACATTGTTCGGCGCGTCCGGCGTCAGTTCACCGGCGATCTGCGGCAGCGCCGGCAGCATCGCGTCGATCGAGAACGCGATGGTGGCGAACAGCATCGCCATCAGGGCGATGAATTCGATGATCGACAGGGGACGCGCGCGCATGAAAATAGTTACATAATTCCCGTGGAATGCGCCGACCCAACACCAAACGACCCTGGGTAGCAATGGTAAGAATTTTTACCGTTTGGTTGACGTCACGGAAGGGGTGTCACGCGTCGCCATCCTCGTCTTCCGTGGTTTCGCGCCGTTTCTCGCGCTCGGCACGGCGGCGGCGCAGGCGGCTGGCGATGGTGATGTTGGAAAAGTGCTGGATCGCGGCGGCGAATATGCCGAGCCCGGTAAAGATCAGGACCGTGGCGGCGATCTTGCCCAGCGCCGTTGCCGGCACAAGGCTGCCATAACCGACGGTGGACAGGGTCACGACGGTAAAGAAATAGGCGTCGAGCCAGCTCCACCCCTCGACATAATGAAAGAACACCGTGCCGACCGCGACGACCGCGACAAGCGCGCCGATCAGGAGCCTGGCGGCCTCGGTATTCACATCATGCCTCCGTGTTCTCCCCCGGCCTGCACCTGCCCGGCGATTTCGTCGATCACCTTCAGCCACAGGTCGGTCGCCTGCGCGCCCGGCACCGCGTGCTGGCGGTTGACGAGGAAGGTCGGCACCGAGTTTATGCCCATCTCGCGCGCGGCGGCGTCCCTCTCGCGGATCTCCTGCAGGTCGGCGTCCGAGGCCAGAAGCCGCTGGATCATCGCGGCGTCCATGCCCGCACTGTCGGCGATATCGGCCAGCACCTCGGCATCGCCGATATCGCGGCCCTCGGTGAAATAGGCGCGGAACAGCGCGCTGACAACGAATGTCTGCCGCCCCTCGATCCCGGCCCAGTGGATCAGGCGGTGCGCGTCCATCGTGTTCGGCGTGCGTGCGATCGCCTCGAAGTCGATGGTCAGCCCGGCCTGCGCGGCGTGCTCCACCACCGGCATATAGGCTTTTACCGCCGCCTCCCTGCCGCCGAACTTGGCCTCGAGATAGGCGCGGCGGTCCATCCCCTCGCGCGGCATGTCGGGGTTGAGCTGGAAGGGATGCCATTCGATCGTGAAGGGATGGCCGGGGCGCTGCTCCAGCGCGCGGTCCAGCCGCGTCTTGCCGATATAGCACCACGGGCAGATCGGATCGGAAAAGATATCGAGCTTGATCATGTTGGCCTCATTCGCATCGCGCCGGGGTAACAGGCGCGGGCGCGGATGAAAAGTGCCGCAGCCGTTGCCCGCCTTCAGACCAGCGCCTTCAACGCCTGGCGTTGCAGCTTGCCGTTGGGGTTGGTCGGCAGGGCGTCGAGCCTGCGGAAGATGCGCGGCTGCTTGTAGCGGGCCAGCCGTTCGGCGCACCACGCGGCCAGTTCGTCCGCGGGGATGTCGGCGGGGCCGGTGTAGAAGGCGGCGATCAGGCGCACGTCTTCCTTGACCTCGATATCGGTCGCGCCCGCCTCGGTGATACCGGGATGGGCCAGCAGCGCGGCCTCGACCTCGAGCGGCGAGACGCAGTAGCCGCCCGCGTTCATCATGTCGTCGTTGCGCCCGTGATAGGCGATCTGCCCGTCCTCTTCCATGTGGCCCTGATCGCCGGTCAGGAACCATTCGCCCCTGATCCGCGCGGCGGTGTCGGTCTCGGCGCCCAGGTAGCCCAGCATCAGGCCGGGATCGGCGGTGCCGACCGCGATCGTGCCTTCCGTGCCCATCGCAACCGGCTGTCCGTCGGCATCGACGATGGCAACCCGCCGCCCGTCCTGCGGCTGGCCCAGCATACCGGCGCGCGAAGGATGCGCGGGGCTGCCCGAGATGAAGGTGGAACATTCCGACATCCCGTACGCCTCGTATATCCGGGTGCCGGTGGCGTCGTTCCAGTGCCGGCGGATGCTGTCGGACAGCTTTTCGCCCGCCGCCAGCCCGTGCCGCAGTTTCGGCAGGTCGATCCGGTCGTGATGGTTCAGGATCTTGCGGTAAACCCCCGGGGCGGCGGCGAAAAGCGTCGCGTCATGGCGTTTGAGCAGCAGCGGCAGCGTGTCGGGGCCGACACCCCTGGCGGGGATCAGCGCCGTGGCGCCGACGCTCCACGGGTCCATCAACCCGGTGCCCAGCGTGAAGGTCCAGTTGAACGCCCCGGCATGAAGCAGGCGGTCGTCCTGTCCCAGCCCGTACCAGCCCTCGTGCATCATGCGCCGGGCCCAGATCGCGCGATGCGCGTGGCAAACCGCGCGGGGCACGCCCGAGGTGCCCGAGGTATAGACGATATAGGCCAGCCGGTCGGGATCGCCCATCGCGTAGTCGCAGGGCGGCAGGCTGCGCATGTCCTCCAGCGCATCGGTGCCGATCACCGGCACGCCGGGATCGTCGGGGCAGGGCACGCCCGCGTCGCGCAGGATGCCCGCCGGTTTCAGCCCGGCGATCATCCTGTCCACCTCGGGCGCGGTCAACTGGCTGGAGGTCGGCACCGGCACCATGCCGACGGCGATGGCGCCGAGATAGGCGATGGGAAACTCCACCGTATTGCCCAGCCGCATCAGCAGGATGTCGCCCGGTGCGAACCCCGCTTGCAGCAGCCCGGTTCCGGTGCCGCGCACGGCGGCGGCCAGCCTGGCGTAACTCCAGCGGTCGGCCCCGGCGGGCGACAGCACCGCCAGCGCGATCTTGTCGGGCAGATCCCCGGCATGGGCCAGCACATGGGCGGCCATGTTGAAGGGGGCGGGGCAGGGCGCGGGCGCGCCGGTATCGAAAACGGACAGCATGGCCTTGGGTTAGGCCCGCGCGGGCGCAGTTGCAAGGCCCGCGATGCCCGCTTATAGCAACGCCATGACGGAAAGAGATCCCAAGGCCCTGATCCGCATCGCGCGATCGACCGGCGAGGACGAGGCGGCCGAGCCGCTCGACCTCGGAAGCCGCGTGCGCGAGCTGCGCAAGGCGCGTGACTGGACGCTGGAACAGGCGGCGGCGCGGGCGGGGCTGGCGCGCTCGACCCTGTCGAAGATCGAGAACGGGCAGATGTCGCCCACCTACGAGGCGCTCAAGAAACTGGCGACGGGGCTGGCGATCTCGGTGCCGCAGCTCTTCACCCCGCCGCAGCGCGACCAGATCAACGGGCGCATGTCGGTCACCCGGTCCGACGAGGGTGCGGCCCATGCCACCGCCACCTACGAGCACGAGTTGCTGGCCGAAGGCCTGACCAAGAAAAAGATGCTGCCCTATCGCGCGCGGGTGCGCGCGCGCTCGATGGACGAGTTCGATGGCTGGGTGCGCCACGACGGCGAGGAATTCCTGTACGTGCTGACGGGTGTGATCCGGCTTTATACCGAGTTCTACGAGCCGGTCGAAATGCGCCGGGGCGACAGCGCCTATTACGACGCCGCGATGGGACATAACGTCATCTCGGTCAGCCAGGAGGATGCGACGATCCTCTGGGTCACGTCACTGGCCTGAAGCGCGGGGCTCAGAACCAGCTCTGGACCGTGCGCGCCGCGCCCGAGATATCCTGACCGATGCCGTCGATCGTGCCGCAGCCGCCCAGAAGGGCGATCAGCGCCACAAGACCCATCTGCCTTGCGATTGTCATCTCTGCTCTGCCTTCGTTCGTTATTCTTTGTTAATCTTCGGACCACCAGACATCGGGCATCCAGCCGATCCTGTCGCCATATATCGGCGTATTTTCGGGAAATTTCAAGTTTTTGGCATGGGCCACGCGGTCGGTCAGGGTGGTCCAGATCGGGATGACGAAGCGCCCCGCCATCAGCACCCGGTCCAGCGCGCGGGCGGCGGCGGTGAAATCCTCGGGGGTTTCGGCGTTCAGCAGCGCGTCGATCATCGCGTCCACCGCCGCGCTTTGCACGCCCATCAGGTTGCGGGTGCCGTTGCGGTCGGCGCCTTCCGAGCCCCAGTAAAGCCGCTGCTCGGTGCCGGGGCTGAGCGACAGGTCGCGCCGGAAGGTCATGATGTCGAAATCGGCCGCGGCCTCGCGCTCGGTGAACTGGGCGTTGTCGATGCTGCGGACGGTCAGCGCGATGCCCAGCCGCTCCAGCGCGCGGGTATAGATCTGCAGAACCGATTCCATCCGCTTGTCGCCCTGGCGCAGCACCGCCTCGATCTGGAACGGCTGGCCCTCGGCGTTGCGCAGCACGCCCTGCTCTACGCTCCATCCGGCCTGCGCCAGCAGATCGACCGCCCGGCGCAGGTCGCCCCGGTTGCGCGGCGCGCTGTCGCCTTCGGGCAGGGCATAGCCCTCGATCGCGCCGGGTGGCAGCGTATCGGCGAAGGGGGCCAGCAGCGCGCGCACCCGGCCGCTGGCCGGGCCGGGGCGCATGGCCAGGTCGGAATTGGCGAAATAGGAGGTGATGCGCGGCTGCCGCCCGCCGGTCACGGTGCCGTTGATATAGGGAAAGTTGAACGCCAGGATCAGCGCCTCGCGCACGCGCCAGTCGGCCAGGTGCGGGCGGCGGGTGTTCATCACGAAGCCGGTCATGCCGGTGGGGCGGTCGTGGCGGATTTCCGACAGCACGATCCGGCCCGATTGCACGGCGGGAAAATCGTATTGCGTGGCCCATTTGTCGGCGTTGGTTTCGCGGTAGAAATTGAGGACACCGGCCTTGAACGCCTCGAACATGACGTTCTCGTCGCCGAAGAACTCGATGCGGATCTCATCGAGATTGGCGATGCCGCGCCGGATCGGCAGGTCGTTGCCCCAGTAATCGGGGTCGCGCGTCAGCGTGACGTGGCGGCCCGCCTCGTACCCGGTGACGACATAGGGCGCGGTGCCGATGGGAATGTCGCGGATCGTGCCGGCGGTGAAATCGCGCCCCTCCCATTGCGCCTTTTTCAGGATCGGGCGCAGCCCGGCGATCAGCGCCAGTTCGCGGTTGTCGCCCTCGAATGTCAGGCGCAGGCTGCGCGGGCCGGTCTGTTCGATGCTTTCGACCTGCGTCCAGAACGGAAGGTAGCGGGGGTGGCCCACCGTGCCCAATGTCTCGTAGGACCAGATCACGTCCTCGACCGTGACCGGGCTGCCATCCGAGAATCGCGCCTGCGGGCGCAGCGTGAATTCGACCCAGGACCGGTCCGGCGCGACCTCGACCGATTCGGCCAGAAGGCCGTAAAGCGCAAAGGGTTCGTCCCAGTTTCGCGTCATCAGCGATTCATAGGCATAAAACCGCAACTGCCACGGGACCGTGCCCTTGCGCAGGAACGGGTTGAGCGAATCGAAGCCCCCGGTATTGCCCTCGACCAGCCTCCCGCCACGGGGCGCGTCGGGGTTGGCATAGGGCAGGGACACAAAATCCGGTGGTAGCTGCGGCTCGCCATACATAGCGATGCCATGGCGCGGTTCGGCGATTCCCGCCACGGCCTGAAAAACAAAGGCCGCAACGGCGGTGACGACCAGGGATTTACGGAAAAATATAGACCGCATTTCTGCAACAATCCTGCTCTGCCTTTGTTTTCTTGAGGCGGAACGTAGCGGTGGATTCATTGCTTTTCAAACTTTTAGCTTGGAGTCGCGTGTTGGATTGCTTATAAAGAGGGCACTGCTCGATAGGTTTCTTGCCTGTATGAAACCTGCCTCAATAACTGAACGCCGGCCTTGTGCCGGCGTTTTTTTTTGTGTGCCCGCTGGCGGGGTCTTGGTTCCTTTTGCAGATGCAGAATGTCAGGATGGCGGGGAAACCAGACAAGGAGCCATCCATGAGCTTTGCAGGAAAGACCGCCATCGTCACCGGATCGAATTCCGGGATCGGGCTGGGCGTTGCCCGGGAACTGGCCCGCGCGGGCGCGAACGTGGTGCTGAATTCCTTTACCGACCGGGACGAGGATCACAAGCTGGCCGCCGGCCTGGCGGCCGAATTCGGCGTGACCGCGCGCTATATCGCGGCCGACATGTCCGACCCCGACGCCTGCCGCGCGCTGATCGCGCAGGCCGGGGCCTGCGATATCCTCGTGAACAACGCAGGCATCCAGCATGTCAGCCCGATCGAGGATTTCCCGGTGGCGAAATGGGATGCGATCATCGCGATCAACATGTCCTCGGCCTTTCACTGCACCGCCGCCGCGCTGCCGGTGATGCGCAAGGCGGGCTGGGGCAGGGTGGTCAATATCGCCTCGGCGCACGGACTGACGGCCTCGCCCTACAAATCGGCCTATGTGGCGGCCAAGCACGGGGTTGTGGGGCTGACCAAGGTCACCGCGCTGGAAACCGCGCAGGAGGATATCACCTGCAACGCGATCTGCCCCGGCTACGTGAAAACCCCGCTGGTCGAGGCGCAGATTCCCGACACGGCCGCGAAATACGGCATGACCGAGGAAGAGGCGGTGCAGAAGGTGATTCTGGAGCGCCAGCCGTCCAAGCAATTCGCCACCGTCGAACAGATCGGCGGCACCGCGGTATTCCTGTGCTCGCCCGCCGCCGACCAGATCACCGGCACGACGATCAGCGTGGACGGCGGCTGGACCGCGCTGTGATCCGGGAGGGCGCGGTGTCACCGCCGCGCCCTTACACGACAGTCGAGTGATGCACCTTGCCCGGAACAGCCGCGCAGCGGCCCGGGCATCGCACGGCCGCCCCCCGGCCGGGCGATTGGCTGCCGCAAGCACTCCGCTTTGAGGGAGGATGTGGCGGCACGATAAACTGCCAAATCCCGACCGTCGGATCGCCCGACCGCGGCCGTGCGATGCCCTCTGTTGCGAATGCGGTTACTGCGCCGGCACCGCCACGGGCGTTGCGGCGAACAGGCCCGCCCGGTCGAAGAAATCCGCGATCTGGCGCTCTGCCACCTCGTTGCCCGACAGGGTGCGGCCCGCATCGACATAGGTCATGCGCTGCACCGTACCCGCGCCCGCGTCCTTGGCCCCCGGCGCGCGCCAGTCGCTGTCGAGGTGGTCGGACAGATGCGCCTGCGCCAGCACCTCGCCGTCGCGCACCAGCCGCAGCACCGGGTGGATGAACGGGTCGGCGGCGTCCCCGTCGGTGGTGTGGGCACGCTTCACATGCATCGGGTCGGGGCCGAAATTGCCGAATTCCAGAGTCACGCGCAGCACCGTGCGGCCCCGGAACTCCGGCGCCTCATCGGCCCAGTGCATCGGCACGTCGGTGTAATGCGCCCCGGCCTCCGGCCCGTCCAGCACGATGACATCCCCCAGGAACGAGGGTTGCAGGAACATGCCCGAGGCGGTGCTGATACGGTCGATCAGCAGCCCGCCCAGCGCCGGCCGGTCCAGCGGCGCGGTGCCGTGCGGATAGGGCTGGCCGGTCACGCGGCCCGCCACGAACTCGGCCAGACATTTCACGTTGTGGCGGAACCCGTGCACGAAACCCGACATGGTCTTCTTGAAATCGCGGCATTGCATGATGGTGCCGGCAAAGAACAGGCCCGGCGCGGCCTCGCTTTCCCATTCGGCGGTCATCGCCGGAAACTTGCCCATGTGGCGCATCTCGGGGCGGATCGCCGGGTCGAGGATCGAGTCGTCGAAACGGAAGCCGGTGCAGGCGATGACGTGATCGTAATGCAGCACGATCTCATGCCCTTCGGCGGCGCTCATGGCGACATGGAGCGTCAGCCCGTCGCCCTCTTTTTCAATCCGGGTCACGGCGCCGTCCACCACGGCGTTTTGCGATTTCAGCTGGTAGGTATCGAGGAAATTGTTGTTCACCGCCCGCAGGTTGCCGACGAAATGCGTGTTCCACGCGAATTTCACCGGGTTGGGGCTGACGACATGGATCGCCTGCGCCTCTTCGATCAGCGACTCGGCGGTCTCGAAGGCCGAATTGCCCTTGCCCAGGATCGCCACGCGCTTATCGCGGAACCGCTCGGGCGTCGGGTCGAAATCGTGATATTGCTCGGCCAGGCCGATCCCTTCGATATCCGCGTGCCAGGGGCGCGAGACGCCGGTGGCCACGATCACCGTGCGGGCGTGATGCGTCGCGCCATCGCCGGTTTCCACCGTGAACAGCTCACCCTCTTTCCCGATCCGCGTGACCTCGACCCCGCAGCTGATCCGGTCGGCGAACCTTTCGGCAAAGGCATCGAGATAGCCCACGTAATCGTCGGCATCGGGGAAATAGCGGCGGCTGACATCGGTGAACATCTGCCCCTCGTCGTTCAGCAGGCTGTTCCAGTCGAAGCGCAGCTTCGTATCGGGGTTGCTGAGGCCGGTATGCACCTTGTTGATGGAAATCAGCATCCGGTGGCGCGGGAACCGGCGAAAGAACTGCCCGACCGCGCCCCGTTCGAGGATACGGAAACTGATGCCCTTCCTGTCCAGGAAATAGGCCGCCTGCAGCCCGGCGGGCCCGGCGCCGATGATAAGGCAGTCGGTGACGTGATTTGCTGTTTCCATGAATGTTCCCCAATGTCAGTTTGAACGCGGCGCGCAGATGGCCCGAGGATAAACAGCCAAGGCGCGCGTCGAAAAGGAAAAATTCGCCCGAAAGGCGTGTTTGCCGGCGACAGGGGAAAAATTGGTTATGAGCGATACGATCCGCATCAATCTGGCGCTGCAGGGCGGGGGGGCGCATGGCGCCTTTACCTGGGGTGTGCTCGACAGGCTTCTGGATGACGAGGATATCGAGGTTGCCGGCATCTCGGGCAGTTCCGCCGGGGCGATGAACGGCGCGGCGTTCAAGGCCGGCTGGCTGGAGGGCGGACGCGACGGGGCGCGGGCCAATCTCGAATGGCTGTGGCAGCAGCTGGGGGCGCAGCAGGACACGCCGATGATGCAATGGATGATGGCCTTTGCGCCCTCGGCGGCGCTGCTGGGCCGGGCCTTCGAATATTCGATCGGCAGCGCGATGGCCGATGCCGCCTCGCGGTTTTCCTCGCCCTACGCGCTGGGGCCGTTTTACGACAACCCGCTGCGCAAGGTGGCCGAGCGGTTCCATTACGACACCGTCTGTGCCGCCGAGGGGCCGCGCCTGTTCATCGGCGCGACCAATGTGCAGACCGGCAAGATCCGCATCTTTTCCGGGGACGAGATCACGCCCGACGCGATCCTGGCCTCGGCCTGCCTGCCCACGATGTTCAAGGCGGTCGAGATCGAGAACCCGAAAACCGGCGAGACCGAGGCGTTCTGGGACGGCGGCTATACCGGCAATCCGGCCCTGTTTCCGCTGTTCGCCGCCGATCTGCCGGACGATATCCTGATCGTCTGCATCAACCCGCAGGAACGTGCGGGCGTGCCGGTTTCGCCGCAGCAGATCCATAACCGGATCAACGAGATCAGCTTCAACAGCTCGCTCCTGCGCGAGTTGCGGGCCATTGCCTTTGTGAAAAGGCTCATCGCCGAGGGCAACCTGGGGCGCGGCCGCATGAAGGATGTGCTGGTGCACATGATCGCCGATGACGCGCTGATGACCGAATTGACGGCAAGCACCAAGCTGGCGCCGGGGCCGGTGTTGCTGAGCCGGCTCAAATCCGCGGGCAGGACGGCGGCGGATGCCTTCCTGGCGGCGCATAAATCCGATCTGGGCGCGCGCGGCACGGTCGACCTGCAGGCGATGTATGGCTGAAGGCGGGGGCGATGGTCAGGGCATTTGCCCTTTTGGGGCATCTGCACGCTGGATTGGTTCGCCCGACCGCGGCCGTGCGGTGCCCTTCTGTTGCGAACCGCCCGTTCTTCGGCTCCTTTTCGTCATCGGATCAGCGGTTTACCCCTGTTTTGCCGGCTTCGTCGGGTCCTTGGGGTTGGGATAGACCAGCCCGGCCGAGATCACCAGCTTGGCGGCATCCTCGACCGTCATGTCCAGTTCGATCACGTCCTCCTGCGGAAAGAACAACAGGAAGCCGGATGTGGGGTTCGGCGTGGTCGGCACGAAGACCGACAAAAGCCCGCCCGAGGTTTCGGCCCGGCCCGCGATCTCGCCCCTGGCCGTGGTCGAGATGAATCCGATGGCCCATATCCCCTTGCGCGGATACTGGATCAGGCAGGCCTTTTCGAAACTGCTTTCGGATTGCGCGAACACGGTCTCGGCCAGTTGCTTGACCCCGTTATAGACCGATCTGACGACCGGCATCCGGTCGACCAGCCCTTCGGCCCAGCGGATCAGCGACCGCCCGATGAACCCCTTGGCCAGCCAGCCCACCACGATGGTGAACAGCAGAAAGATCACCACGCCGACGCCGCGGATATGCAGCTGCGTGTCGTCGCCCAGCCACCGGGCATAAAGCTCGTCGCCGATCAGCGCGCGCAGCACCACGTCGGGCTGATAGGCCTGCGGGATGAAGGGCAGCACGAAACTGTCGACCCAGCCGATCACCGTCCAGATCAGCCAGATCGTCAGCCCCACCGGCGCGATCACCACCAGCCCCGTCAGGAAGGACGAGCGCAGCCGCGCGAAAATGCCCGGCCTGCGCGGCGGGTCCGGGTGATCGTTGAATTCGAACGGGGTGTTCATGACTGGCCCTGTGCCTCGCAAAACGCTTTGCGACATTTAGGCTTTAACGGGTCCGGCCACAATACGCAGCGGCAGGCGGGGTCAGGCGCGATCCCGTGCCGCGCCCAGTTCGCGGGCGATTTCCGCGCCCAGCCGCGCGTTGTTCAGCACCAGCGCGATATTGGCGGTCAGCGACCGCCCTTCGGTCAGCTCGAAGATACGTTGCAACAGGAAGGGCGTGACCGCCTTGCCGGCGATGCCCTGCGCTGCGGCCTCGGCCTGCGCCTGCGCGATGATCGGGGCCAGCGTGGCGGCCGGGATCTCGTCCTGCTGCGGGATCGGGTTGGCGACAAGCTGGCCGCCGGTCAGCCCCAGCCCCGCCCGCATCCGGTGCGCCGCGGCGATATCGGCGGCGCTGTCGGCGCGCAGCGGCGCGGCCAGCCCCGCGTCGCGCGACCAGAAGGCCGGGAAGGCGTCCTGCCCGTAGGCCAGGACCGGCACGCCCAGCGTTTCCAGCACCTCAAGCGTCTTGGGCAGGTCGAGGATCGCCTTGGCCCCGGCGGCGACCACCGTGACCGGGGTGCGGGCCAGCTCGTGCAGGTCGGCGGAGATGTCGAACGTGTCTTCCGCGCCCTTGTGCACCCCGCCGATCCCGCCGGTGGCGAAGACGGCGATTCCGGCCAGATGCGCGCCGATCATCGTGGCCGCCACGGTGGTGGCGCCGGTGCGGCCCTGCGCCATGCAGGCGGCGATATCGGCGCGGCTGAGTTTCGCCACGTCTTCGGCCTGTGCCAGCGCGGTCAGTTGCCCATCGGTCAGCCCGGCGTAAAGCACCCCGTCGAGCACCGCGACGGTGGCGGGCACGGCGCTGGCGGACCGCACGGTTTCCTCGACCAGCCGCGCGGTTTCCAGGTTCTGCGGCCAGGGCATCCCGTGGGTGATGATCGTGCTTTCCAGCGCGACGACGGGGCGGCCATCGGCCAGCGCCCCGGCGACCTCGGGCGAAAGGGTAGGGCGGATCATAGGCTCGTGTCTCCCGATACGTATTGCGCGGCGGTGTCCAGCGCGCGGGCCAGCGCCTGCGCGCGGTCGGCACCGTCGCGTTCGGCGGCGATATGGGCCGCCATGAAGGTATCGCCCGCGCCGGTGACGCGGGTCACCAGCACCTCGGGCGGTTGCCGGCCGATCGTGGGCTGGCCCGCCGCCGCCTCGGCCGCGGGGTTGCCGCCATCGGTGACCAGCACCCGTTTCGCGCCGCGTGCCACCAGCGCCTCGGCCGCCGTGGCGCTGTCGGTAAAGCCGCGCTGCGCCAGCAGGCTTGCCTCTTCGAGGTTGACGTAAAGCACCGCGCGGGGATGGGTCAGGAACGGCAGCAGCCGCTCGGCCTTGCCGGGCGAGGCGGGCGCCACCCGCAGATCGGCCCGCGCCAGCGCCGGGTCGGTGGCGATACGCTCCAGCAGCATCTGCGTCAGGTTCCCGTCCAGCGCCACGGTGCCGGCAAAGGGCGCCTCCGCCGTACCCAGCCGCCCGTCGCTGAGCGGGCGCAGGATCTTGTCGCCCGCCGCCTCAAGCGAATGGGCGTCGGCGATGGCGGCGATCAGCCCGTTGGCGCCCTCGACCGCCATGTACCGGTCGGTCGGCAGGTCGTCCGATCGGTAGAGATAGGCGGTTTCGAGGGTCAGCGCCGCGCAGGCGGCGACCAGTTCGTCGCCCTCGGCATCGCGGCCGACCGAGGACAGCAGCGCCGGGCGCAGGCCTGCGCGCGCCATCGCCATGGCGATGTTCAGCGCCACGCCCCCCGGCAGCCGCGTGATCCGGCCCGGCACGTCCGAGCCCGCGCGCATCGCGCTGGCGGAACGGCCGATCACGTCCCACAGGACGGAGCCGATGCAGAGGATATCGGGGCGGTCTGTCATGATCCCTTGATGCACGGGGCAGGCGCGGGCGGCAAGGGGGATCGGGCGGTGACCCTGGGGGCGGCCGTGCGATGCCCGGGCCGCTGCGCGGCTGTTCCGGGCAGGGTGCGGCGGGCGAACGCCGTGGCGATGGGCGACACAGCCGCTTTTTGCCGCACCCCCCGGATTTTCCGGGAATTCCGCAGCGCGGAAGACTTGTCTGCCGACGCGCGCGGGTCTAACGATCGCATATGAAACCGCAAATCCTTTCGACTCTGCCCGGTTACGGGGGCAGGGCGCTGTTGTCGGACCTCGCTGCCGGGGTCACCGTTGCCATGGTGGCGATTCCGCTGTCCATCGCGATTGCCATCGCGTCGGGCGGAACGCCCGCGCAGGGGCTGGTGACGGCCGTCGTCGCGGGCTTCCTGATCTCGGCGCTCGGTGGCAGCCGGGTGCAGGTCGGCGGGCCGACCGGCGCCTTCATCGTGGTGGTTCACGGCGTCATCGCAACCCACGGCTATGACGGGCTGGTGCTGGCGACCCTGCTGGCGGGCGTCATCCTGCTGATCGCCGCTGTGCTGCGCGCCGGACGGCTGATCGCCTATGTGCCCGAACCGGTGGTCAACGGTTTCACCATCGGGATCGCGGTGATCATCGCAAGCAGCCAGATCAAGGATGCCCTGGGCATCGAGCTGGCCGAGGTGCCGGCCGAATTCCTGCCGAAACTGGCCGCCCTGTGGGGCGCGCGCGCAACGATCCTGCCGCAGGCGGTGGCCGTCGCGGCCGGCACCGGGCTGATGATCGTGGTGCTGCGGCGGCTGGCCCCGGCCTTTCCCGGGCTGATCGTCGCGGTGGCCGCGGGCTCCGCCGCGGCGCTGCTGTTCGGCTGGCCGGTCGAGACCATCGCCGACCGTTTCGGCGCCTTGCCTGCGGGGCTGCCCGCGCCGTCCTTGCCCCGGCTGGACCTTGCCAAGGTGGTCGAAGTGCTGCCCTCGGCCTGCCTGATCGCGTTTCTCGCGGCGATCGAGTCGCTGCTGTCGGCGATGGTGGCCGACCGCATGATCGACGACAACCACCGGCCCAACGCCGAGCTGATGGCGCAGGGCGCGGCGAATATCGGTTCGGCGCTGTTCGGCGGGATGCCCGCGACCGGCGCCATCGCCCGGACCGCGACCAATGTCAGGGCAGGGGGGCGCACCCCGGTTGCCGGGATGACCCACGCGCTTGTGGTCCTTGCGGTGCTCAGCCTTGCCGCGCCGCTGGCGGGGATGCTGGCGCTGCCGGCACTGGCGGCGCTGCTGATGCTGACCGCCTGGAACATGTCGGAACCGCACCAGTGGCGCGGCTACCTGGCGCTGCCGCGCACCGACCTGTTCCTGCTGCTGATCACCATGGTGCTGACCGTGCTGGCCGACCTGGCGGTGGCGATCGCGGTCGGGGTGGTGCTGGGGCTGCTGCTGCGGGGCGCGCGGCGGGTCCGGTCGCGGCGCATCCGCGAACGCTGATCCCGCGGGCGATTTCGGGGTTGCGCGCGCGGCGCATGGCCTGTATACGCGCGCCACTCAATCCCGCAGGCGGGGTCGGGCCCTTGGGGGAGACATCCCCAAACGGTCCACCGGTTGGCGCATCCGCGCTATCACCCCCGCCAAGGCGCAAACCGGAAAGGAAAAACACATGGCTCTTCCCGAGTTCTCCATGCGTCAGCTGTTGGAAGCTGGCGTTCACTTCGGCCACCAGACGCAGCGTTGGAACCCCAAGATGGGCGAGTTCATCTATGGCGCGCGCAACGGCATCCACATCGTCGACCTGACGCAGACCGTCCCGATGCTGGACGCGGCGCTGAACGCGATCCGCGAAACCGTGGCCAAGGGCGGCCGCGTGCTGTTCGTCGGCACCAAGCGCCAGGCCGCGCAGCCGGTCGCCGATGCGGCCGAGAAATGCGCCCAGTATTACATGAACCACCGTTGGCTGGGCGGCACGCTGACCAACTGGCAGACCGTGTCGCAGTCGATCGGCCGCCTGAAGCAGATCGACGAGCAGATGGAAGCCGGCGCCGAGGGCCTGACCAAGAAAGAGCGCCTGAACATGGAGCGCGACCAGCAGAAGCTGCAGGCATCGCTGGGCGGTATCCGCGAAATGGGCGGCGTGCCGGACATGCTGTTCGTCATCGACGTCAAGAAAGAGGCCCTTGCCGTGGCCGAGGCCAACAAGCTGGGCATTCCCGTGGTGGCCGTGGTCGATACCAACTGCAGCCCGGCGGGCGTCGATTACATCATCCCCGGCAACGACGATGCGGCGCGCGCCATCTCGCTCTACTGCGACCTGGTTGCCCGCGCGGCGCTGGACGGGATGCAGGCACAGCTGGGCGCCGCCGGCGTCGACCTGGGCGAGCTTGAGGCCGCGCCGGTCGAAGAGGCCGTGGCCGAGGCCTGATTTTCGCAAGGGACGCGCCCCGGCGCGTCACGCAACCGACATGGAACGCGCGGCATAAGGCACGCGCGTTCCGAAACCTCAGACATATTGGGAGATCCAGAGATGGCGATCACGGCTGCACTGGTGAAAGAGCTGCGCGACAAGACGGGCGCAGGCATGATGGATGCCAAGAAGGCGCTGACCGAAACCGATGGCGACATGGAAGCCGCGGTTGACTGGCTGCGCACCAAGGGCCTGGCGAAGGCCGCCAAGAAATCGGGCCGCACCGCGGCCGAAGGGCTGGTCGCCGTCAAGGTCGAGGGCGGCACGGGCGTCGCCGTCGAGGTGAATGCCGAAACCGACTTCGTCGCCAAGAACGCCGAGTTCCAGGGCATGGTCGCCCGCATCGCGGACGCCGCCATGGGCGTGGGCGATGTCGAGGCGCTGAAGGCGGCCGATATCGGCGGCAAGACGGTTGCCGACACCATCACCGACAAGATCGCCACCATCGGCGAAAACATGTCGCTGCGCCGCATGGCCCGGATCGAAGGCGAAACCGTGGTGTCCTATATCCACAACGCCGCCGGTGACGGCATGGGCAAGATCGGCGTGCTGGTTGCGATGACCGGCGGTGACGAGGCGTTCGGCAAGCAGGTGGCGATGCATATCGCGGCGGTGAACCCGGCCTCGCTGTCGTCCGACGATCTCGATCCTTCCGTGGTCGAGAAAGAGCGCCAGGTGCAGATGGATATCGCCCGCGAATCCGGCAAGCCCGAGCAGGTCATCGAGAAGATGATCGAAGGCCGCATGAAGAAATTCCTGAGCGAGGTCACGCTGCTGGGCCAGAACTTCGTGGTGAATCCCGACCTGACGGTCGAGGCCGCCGCGAAAGAGGCCGGTGCGACGATCACCGGTTTCGTGCGCCTGGAAGTGGGCGAGGGGATCGAGGTGGAGAAAGAGGATTTCGCCGCCGAGGTTGCCAAGGCCGCGCAGGGCTGATTCGGCCCTACCCGCTGAAACGAGAAAACGGCGTCGCCCTTGCGGGCGGCGCCGTTTTCCATACCAAGACGGCCCGAAGGCCGCCACACTGGCACCATACAAGTAAACACCGGCGCTGTGACCGGAACCTTGGGACCAAACATTAACGAAAGACTTGCAACAATCAGCGGCGCCAGAACCTGTGGCCGCACCTTGAAAACCCCGACACGGTGCCATCCCCATCAGGGAATGGCACCGGCCGAAACACCGCCAGACCCCGAGACATTGGGGATGAGAGGGCCCGGCGTTACCGGACGACACACCGAACATAGGCGTGCCCCCCGGAGGTTCGGGCCGGAGAGCCTTGTAATCGCAAGGATCCGACCCGAGAGTTCCAATGGCATAAAAAGCCACCACTCACGGAACAGGGACAGAGTGCCGCCTTACGCCGCGTCAGTGAAGTAGGGGATTCCCTACCCATGCCGGGTTTCACAGTTTTTTCACGGGCAATCAGGGTTCCAGCACGAACATCTGGTTCTGGAACGCCGCTTTCAGAACGGCCTGCGCGGTGGTTTCCACGCTCAGCGCCTCACGCGCGAGGCGCAGGTGCTTTTCGATCGTGGCGGGCGTCAGCCCCAGCAACATGGCGATATCCTGCGTGGTCTTGCCGTCGCCGACCCATTCCAGGACCTCGCGCTGGCGCCGCGTCAGCCCGCGCGAGGCGCCGTGATAGGGCAGGGTCATGATCTTGAGATGCACGATGTTGTTCATCACCGTGATGTCGGTGCCGTGCTCGGCCCAGATGGCATCGACGTCGTCCTGCACCATGTCCGCGCGCGCGGTCAGCGCGATCGCCCCCTTGGAGCGCGGCGACAGCGAGCGGAAGCTGATCGAATACCCGGCATGGACCTTGTGCGACAGGTTGAAGATGACGACCTGCTTTTCCTCTTCGCTCAGCGTGTTGCTGGCGATTTTCTCGGCCATGATCCGCCAGCTGCAACTGCCTTCGTGGTCCAGCGCCCACCGGGTCATCGGCGCGTGCTTGTAAAGACCGCGACCGATGAAGCCGTCGGTATAGCTGTCGGGGTGGTTGGTGAGGATCACGAAATCGTCGGGATCGCCCAGCGAACTGCCCGAGCGATAGCGCGTGAACCCGTAAAGCAGCCGGTCGAATCCGTAACCGGCCATGCGCTGCGTGTGCATGTCCCACAGCTCTTCGATCGAGGCGGCTGTCGTCAGGGCATCGAGATACCGGCTGCTGATCATCCGTGTTCCGTAAGTCCGAGTGGTTCCTGGCGCAAAATGGCGCGAGGCAGAGGTTACAGCCTATACGGGCGCTTTGTCGAGAATACTGCGCCGGGGCTCAGGGTTGGATGGTATTGATTTAACATAATCCTCATTATGCGACTAATGGATCAACCCGTCACACACCGGCGATGATCGCGCCTATCGCATCCGGGTCCGCCCCGTTTTCGATTATCCGCCAGGCACTTGCCGCCAAATCGTCACCCAGAAGGCTTGCCGCCTTGGCGCGCAGGCGCCGGTCGCGCTCGGCCAGCGCAATCGGTGCGTCCAGATCGTGCGATGCCTCGCGGATCGTGCCGTTCAGCGCCACGCGCAGATGCGCCTCGGTTTCCGTCAGCCCGTCATCCGCGATCACGGTCACCTTGGCGCGCAGACCGCGCAGCGCGGGATCGGCGCAGACCTCGGCGCTGTAGCTGTCCAGCCGCGCGGTATCGTGGCCCAGGATCTGCATCGGCAGCACGGTGGCATAGCTGAACTTGGCGCCCAGCCCGGTCGTCGGTTCGGGCTGGTTGCACACGCTCATCCAGCGCGAATGGGTGTGCACTGTGATCGAGTCGATCGCCGCCGGGTCCAGCGGCAGCAGCGTGGATTGCGCCTCCAACGCGGCGTGCAGGCCGTGGCAGCAGGCGTGGAACTTGTGACTGATACCGTCGAAAACCCACTCTTTGCCAATGTCTTGCATGGCATTGCTGATGTCCTCCCCGGCATGGGTTGCGGCAAAGCCCTGTGCGCATTCCAGCGCATCGGGGTTCGCCACGAAGCCGCGGGCCACGAGTTGCGCTGCCTCAACCCCGTTCGATGCCGCCAGCCCGGCATTGAAGGGTTTGCCCATGGTGCCGAACTGGGATTTCAGCCCGCTGGCCCGCGTGGCGAGCAGGCCCAGAACCATGGCCGTATCCCCTGCCCCGAATCCCATCAGCCGCGCCGCCGCCAGCCCCGCGCCGAAGGCGCCGGCGGTGGCTGTCTGGTGGAACCCGGTCTGGTAATGGCTGCGCCCCAGCCATGTGCCGATACGGATCGACGCCTCGATTCCCAGCAGCGCGGCGTGGCGGAAGGCGTCGCCGCTGGCGCCCTGCGCCTGCGCCACCGCCAGCGCGGCGGGAAACACCGCGACCGACGGGTGGCCGATATGGGCAAAATGCGTGTCGTCGTAATCGAGCGCGTGGCTGGTCGTGCCGTTCGACAGCGCCGCCGCGCGTGCGGGCAGCCGCGTGCCGGTGCCGAACAGGCTGGCCTGCGGGGCGCCCGCCTCGTCCAGAACCATGTTGCGGGTGATGCGCGCCACCGGCTCTTCCGCGCCGGCGATGCCGACCGCCATCCAGTCGAGCAGCGACAGGCGCAGCATGTGCGCGGTGTCCGGCGGGATATCACCGGGATTGGTTTTCGTCACGAAATCAGCGATTTGAAGCGTTATGCTCATGTCATGCCCTTCCCATGCAGATCCCGTGCGCGGGCCTCGAACGCGCGCACGATGCGTTGCATCGCCTCGTGAAAGAACATGCCGGCCGCGCCTTGCAGGATTCGGTTCCGAAACTCGAAATCGACGAAGAACGATACATCAACTCCGCCCTCCACATCTTTGAATTCCCAATTGGATTTCATGTATTTGAAGGGGCCGTCCAGGTATTCGGTGTCGATCCGCTTCGACGCGGGCCAGAGCGTCACGCGGCTGCCGAACCGTTCGCGGAACACCTTGAACGAGATCACCAGGTCGGCCTCCATCACCTCGCTGCCATCGGGTTTTGGCGTCACGCTGCGCACCCGCGCGGCGGCGCACCAGGGCAGGAACTGGGGATAGGCCGCCACGTCGGCGACAAGGTCGTACATCTGCTGCGCGGTATAGGGCAGCCTGCGTGTCTCGGCGTGGGTGGGCATGTCGCCTCTTTTTGTCGTGACAGTGGGGCCTCATTTCGTATCCTGCGCGGGAAAAAGCAAGGGGGGCAGATGCCTACGCGTCCTTATGTCATCGACGAAATGATCTCGGCCAAGCAGATCGCGGCCCGGATCGAGGAACTGTCGCGCGAGATCGCGGAGGAGTTTGCCGACACCGACAAGCTGGTGGTGGTCGGGCTGCTGCGCGGGTCCTTCGTATTCATCGCCGACCTGGTGCGCGAGCTGGACCTGGCGGTCGAGGTCGATTTCCTTGAGGCGTCGAGCTATGGCAACACGATGGAATCCAGCCGCGAGGTCAAGATCCTCAAGGATCTGCGCGGCGCGATCGAGGGGCGCGACGTTCTGGTGGTCGAGGATATCGTCGATACCGGGCACACGCTGTTCCACGTCATCGGCCTGCTCAAGGCGCGCAAGCCGCGCAGGCTGCGCAGCATCGCCCTGCTCGACAAGCCGTCGCGCCGCGAGGCGCCGGTCAGGGCCGACTGGACCGGGTTCGAGATCCCGGACGAGTTCGTGGTGGGCTACGGCATCGACTTTGCCCAACGCAACCGCAACCTGCCCTTCATCGGCAAGGTCCGGTTCACCGACGAGGGTTAGAAGGTCGCCGCCAGCCGCGCGCCCTCGGCGCGTTGGTCGTCGGTCAGGTCGCCGGCCAGCGCAGCGCATTGCGTTTCGTACTGCGCCGCCAGGTCGGGCGGCGCGTTGCGGCTGCCCCACAGGCAATAGGCATGGGCCAGCGCCGGGTCGGTCCAGTAGCCGTCGGTCTGCTGCATGAACAGCGCAAGGTTCACCGCCGCGCTGGCATCGCCGAGGTTCACCGCCTCCTGGTAAAGCGCGAAGGCCGCCGCCGGATCGGCCGGCCCGCCCTGCCCCAGTTCGTACATCACGGCAAGCTGCGCCATCGCCGGCCCGTGGCCCAGCCGCGCGGTGCGGGCAAGCGTTGCGCGGGCGCGGGCCGCGTCCTGCGGCACGCCCCGGCCCGTCGCGTAGAGATCGGCCAGCACCATGCCCGCCTGCGGCGTGCCAAGCTCCAGTGCGGTGATCAGCAGCGCCGCCGCCGCAGCGGGGTTGGCGGGCCCGCCCACACCGTCCAGCATCATCTGCGCGCGCGTCAGGAATGCCCGCGGCTCGCCCTGCGCCATCGCCTGTTCCAGCCAGCCGAGCGCGGCTTGCGGGTCGGGCGGCATGTCGGGCCGCCCCTCGATCGCCATGATCGCCAGCGCCAGTTGCGCGGCGGCCGCGCCCTGCCCCGCCGCGCGGGTGAACCAGTCGCGGGCAAGCTGCGCGCTGGTGCCCTTGCCCCGGCCGGTGTCATAGGCGGTGCCCAGGATCACCTGCGCCTGCGGGTCGCCCGCCCGCGCGGCGGGTTCGATCACCGTCAGCGCGGCCTCGTGCCGGCCTTGCGCAAATGCCTCGGCGGCGCGGGCAACCGCGTCGTCCCGGGCCGTGGCGGGGGCTGCAAGGGACAGGAAAAGACAGCTCAGAAGCGTGCGCATTCTTGATCTCACCGATACTCGTGCCCGACACTACAACAATCGCCCGCCCCGGCAAGAAGGAGCCCCCGATGATCCGGCATATCCTGCGCATGACCATGTGGGCCCGCCGCCCGCCCAGCCGGGCGCGCGTGCGGCTGGTGCTGGGGGTTCTGTTGCTCTGTGCCGTGCTGGTCGCGGTCGAGCGGCTGTTCGGCTGGCCCGGGGCGCTGACGCTGGAACCGCTGGGCCGGGGCCCGCTGCGTTAACGCCCGGCCAGCGCCGCGCGATGCGCCCGCAGCTGCCGGACAAGGTGGCGCGAGACCAGCCTGATGCGCGGGCTGTCGGCCAGGTCGGCATGGCACGCCACCCAGAGCGGCACGTCCATCGCGGGAAACCGCCCGTAGCGCCGCCTCAGCCGGGGATCGGCATCGCCCAGCAGGCAGGGCAGGATGGCGTGGCCCATCCCCTCGGCCGCCATGTCGCGCAGGGTGACGAAACTGTTGGCCGCGGCAGCGGTTTCGCCCTGGCCCACATTGCCGGCCATCCAGTCCGCCGGGCCCGCGCGCGACAAAAGGCCCGAAAGCCCCAGCCACAGCTCGGGGGCGCCGGCGGCCGCGTAATGGCCGAACGTCATCCGGGCGGCGATGGTGCCGGACATCCCGTCGCTCAGATGCGGCGTGGGGCGCAGCGCGATATCGGCCTGCATCCGGGCGAAATCCTCGTGCGCGTTGGCGTTGCGGATCTCGATGCGCAGCCCCTCGGCCCGCGCCATGATGCGCGCGGCAATGGCGGGCAGGATCGTGGTGCACAGCGTATCGGTGGCCGAAATCCGCACGGTGCCCAGAACCGGCGTGCGCGCGCCCGCCATCAGCCGGGCCACGTTGTCCATCGCGCTGGCCGCGTCGCGCGCCGCATCTATCACCCGCGCCCGTTCCGGCAGCACCGCGTAACCCTGCGGCGTGCGGGTGAAGACGGGGCCGCCATGGGCGATCTCGAAGGCCTGGACATGGCGCAGCACGGTGGCGTGGTTGACGCCCAGCCGCCGTGCCGCCGCCGACAGCGACCCGGTTTCCGCCACCGCCAGCACATAGCGCAGATCGTCCCAGTCGGCATTGTGCAAGAATCGGCACCCCCTTTGCAGTATTGTCATATTCTTTTGAAAAATCTCACAGGTATACTAGTGTCAGATTACAACCTGACGGGGAGAACGACGATGAAGCAGAGTTTTACGATCCTTGCCGGCGCCGTGGTCGCGGTGGCCATGGCCGGAACGGTGATCGCGCAATCCGACGGCGACAAGGCGGCCGAGGCCGCGCAGGACGCGCGCGAGGCGCAGATGGATCTTTACGCCTTCAACCTGGGCCTTCTGGGCGACATGGCGAAGGGCGCGGTGCCCTATGACGCCGCCGCCGCGCAGGCCGCCGCCGAAAACCTGGCCGCGCTGAGCGCGCTGGACCAGTCGCGCCTGTGGCCCGAGGGGTCGGGCGAGATGAGCATCGAGACCCGCGCCAAGGTCGATATCTGGGACGACATGGACGATTTCACGGCCAAGGCCGACGACCTGATGAAGGCAGCGGCCGCGATGGCCGAGGTCGCGGGCACCGGGCTCGAGGCCGTGCAGGGCCAGATGGGGGCCCTTGGCGGCGCCTGCGGGGCCTGCCACAAGGCGTATCGGGCCCCCGAAAGCTGATCGCGGGCCGGGGCGATGCGGATACTGCGCTGGATCGTCGGGCTGGCCGTTCTTGCCGCGCTGGCGGGCTGGGGGCTGAGCGCCCCCCGCCCCCTGCCGGACGACGCGCTGGCCGGGCTTGACGGGGACGTCACCCGCGGCAAGGCGGTGTTCGACGCGGGCGGCTGCGCCTCGTGCCATTCGGCCGAAGGGGCCGAGGGCGCGGCGCGGCTGGTGCTGTCGGGCGGGCGGGCCTTCGCCTCGCCCTTCGGCACGTTCTACGCGCCCAACATCTCGTCCGATCCCGAACGGGGCATCGGCGGCTGGGGCGCGCAGGATCTGGCCAACGCCATGATGCGCGGGGTGTCGCCCGACGGGGCGCATTACTATCCGGCCTTCCCCTATACCTCGTATATCCGCGCCAACCTGCAGGACGTGGTGGACCTGCACGCCTATCTCGCCACCCTGCCCGCCGACGCCACGCCCAGCCTGGCGCATGACGTGGGCTTTCCGTTCAATATCCGCCGGTCGCTGGGGGTCTGGAAATGGCTCTACCTGCGGGACGACTGGATCGTTGCCGCCGAGCTGACCGGGGAAGAGGCGCGCGGCCGCTACCTGGCCGAGGCGCTGGGGCATTGCGGCGAATGCCACAGCCCGCGCGGCGCCCTGGGCGGGCTGGTCAAGGCGCGCTGGCTGGCGGGGGCGCCGAACCCCTCGGGGCGCGGCACGATCCCCAACATCACCCCCGGCGCGCTGGACTGGTCGGTGGCGGATATCGCCGCCTATCTCGAAACCGGGTTCACGCCGGACTATGACAGCGCCGGCGGCCACATGGCCGAGGTGGTGGCGAATTTCGCGCAGCTCACCGATGCCGACCGGCAGGCGGTGGCGGCCTATCTCAAGCGCGTGGCTCCGGTCGAATAGCGATCATGCCGCAAGGCCGCGCACCGCGCCGCGGCTGTCGGTCAGCGGGCGGCGGGTGACCAGCAGGCGCCGCGCCTCTCCGGCCTTGCCCTGCCGGATCAGCGCGTGCAGCAGCGTGTAATCCAGCAGGTCGCGCTGTGCGCGGCTGCCGCCCAGCCGCGCGTGATCGGCCATCACCGGCAGCAGCGCCGCCTCGGCCCCCGCCCAGTCCTGCGCGGCGATGGCCCGAAAGGCCGTGGCACAGGGCGCGACCTGATCCGCCGCCGGGCCCTTTGCACCCTCGATGATTTTCATCAGCGGCTCATCCTGCCCGGCCATGGCATGTGCCAGCGCCGCATGGATATCGGCAAACCCCAGCGCGGGCGCGGGAAAGGCGCGCGCGGCATACTCCGACAGCCGCGCCCAGCGGGCAGGCGAAACCGCCTGCCCCGCCATTTCCGCCCGCCAGTAGAGCGACGCAAGATCGGTCAGGATGTTCAGCGGCGGCCCCTGCGAGGTATCGGGCGCAAGATCGCGGTCGGCGATCTGCCACATCCGCGCGGTATCGCCCATCGCCAGCGACCACAGCGCGACATGCCACGAATTATGGCAATGCATCATGCCCGCCCGGTCGTAGCCCGCCAGCCAGTCCGACAGGTAATCCCGGCCCTCGGCCGTTTCACCCATTTCGTAGAACAGATGCGCCCGGATATGCGCGCCATGGCCCGAGCGCGGCCGTTGTGCCAGTGCCGCCCCGATCGCGCGTTCGGCCGGGGCCAGTTGCCCGGCTTCCATCTGCGCAAAGGCCAACTGCGCCAGGAACCAGCCGTCCTGCCCGTAGGCGGGGGCCAGCGTTTCGGCAAAGGCGAGGTGCTCGGCCTCGCGCCCCGGCTGCCCGGAAAAGCCGATCAGGGAAAACACGCCAAGGCAGGTCTGCGCCACCAGCGCGTCGCGTGGATGATCCCGCAGATGCGCGCGCACCGCCTCATACCCTTCGCGCGGGCGGCCGTTGACCAGATGGTCGAAAACGGCGATCTGCCCACGGGCCTGCCCGGTCAGGTCGCGGCCCTTTTCGACAGCCTGCGCCATCAGGGTGCGGGCCTCGTCCATCCGGGCGAAAACCTGCGCGTTGCGCGCCTTCAACATATGGGCCTGGGCGAAACCCGGATCGGCGGCGATGGCACGCTCCAGCGCCCCGTCCACCCCCGGCAGCGCGTCGAGATAGGCCAGCAGCGCCTCGGCATAGGCATCCCGCGCGGCGGGATCGGTCGTGTGCAGCGGGTTTCCGTAAGGGTCGGTCAACATAGGGGCGCTCCGGCAGGGGGATTGCCCCTACCCTATGCCACCGCCCGACCCTTGGCCTAGCCCTGCCCCAGCTTTTTCAGCCGGTTTTCCCGCAGCCGGGCGAAATCGTCGCCCGCATGGTAGGACGAGCGCGTAAGCGGCGTCGCCGACACCATCAGGAACCCCTTGCCATAGGCCGCCTTTTCGTAGGCCGCGAATTCCCCGGGCGTCACGAAGCGGGCGACCGCGTGGTGTTTCGGCGTCGGTTGCAGGTACTGGCCGATGGTCAGGAAATCCACATCGGCGGCGCGCATGTCCTCCATCACCTGGTGCACCGCCTGCCGGTCTTCGCCCAGCCCCACCATGATGCCCGACTTGGTGAACATCGACGGGTCCAGTTCCTTGACCCTTTGCAACAGGCGCAGCGAATGGAAGTAACGCGCGCCGGGCCGCACCTCGGGGTAGAGGCCGGGCACGGTTTCGAGGTTGTGGTTGAACACGTCCGGCCGCGCCGCGACCACCACTTCGAGCGCGCCGGGCTTTGCCCGCAGGAAATCGGGCGTCAGGATCTCGATCGTGGTGCCGGGGCTGCGGTGGCGGATGGCGCGGATCGTCTGGGCGAAATGCTCGGCCCCGCCATCGTCCAGGTCGTCGCGGTCCACGCTGGTGATGACCACGTGGTTCAGCCCCAGCTTCTGCACCGCGTCCGCCACCCGGCCCGGTTCGAACAGGTCGAGCGCGTCGGGGCGGCCCGTGGCGATGTTGCAGAAGGTGCAGCCGCGCGTGCAGATATCGCCCATGATCATCATGGTGGCGTGGCCCTGGCTCCAGCATTCGCCGGCATTGGGGCACCCCGCCTCTTCGCAGACGGTGACCAGCTTGTGCTCGCGCATGATCTGGTGGGTCTTGCGATACCCCTCCGACACCGGCGCCTTGACCCGAATCCAGTCGGGCTTGCGGGGCTGGGCGTTGTCGGGGCGATGTGCCTTTTCGGGGTGGCGTTGGTCGGGGATTTTCAGATCGCGCAAGGGACCGGTCCTGTGATTGACGTGCCTGGCCCGACTATAGGTGCTCTGCGCGGGCATGGCCAGTGACCGTGAAATGCGGCGGATGCGGCGTTTTTCCCCGCGAAATCGCCCGCGCGACATGCGAAAACCGGAATGTGGCAGGATGGGTGCGTATCCATTTCCGTCCGGGTCGGTGTGATAACCAGTGCCCTGCCCGTCGCTCTTTTCGTTGCGCTGTGCGCAGGCGTGTCTATGGTGCGCCCCGATCAGGCAGGCGGAGGCAGCGATGGACTGGCAGAGTCACCGACGCGATGCGCACAAACTTGGGCGCACACAGGAATTTCTCAAGCAGATCGTCTATGGCGGCAATGACGGAATCGTGACCACCTTTGCCATCGTTGCGGGCTTTGCCGGGGCGGCGGCCGAGGGCGTGGCGCAGATCGGCGGGCTGGCGGTGCTGGTTTTCGGGCTGGCGAATCTGTTCGCCGATGGCGTCAGCATGGGGCTGGGCGAATTCCTGTCGGCGCGCAGCCAGGCCGACCTCTACCGCGCGCGCCGGTCGAGCGAGCTGCGCGAGATCGCGCATGACCCCGAGCAGGAGCGGATGGAGCTGTTCGAGATCCTGCGCCAGCGCGGCCTGCCCCCGGGCGAGGCCGACACCACCACCCAGATCCTGGCCCGGCACCCGGAATTCATGGCCGACCTGATGATGACCTATGAATTCGGCATGTCCGACCCGGACGAGGACCGCCCGGCAATCAACGGGCTGTTCACCTTCGGCAGTTTCCTGATCTTCGGCTCCGTGCCGCTGGTGCCCTATTTCCTGTTCGACGCCACCGACCGGACCTTTGCGCTGTCGGTTCTGGCGACGTTTCTGGCGCTTATGTCGCTGGGGCTTTTGCGCTGGAACGCCACCGGCGAACGGCTGGCGCGCTGCGTGGGAGAAACCGTGCTGGTGGGCACGATCTGTGCGCTGGTCGCCTTTGCCGTGGGCTGGATCGTTGGCGGCTGACAGCCGCCTGCAACGGGTTAATATGTCCGCATGAGCACGCCGGTATCCTCGATCCGCAACCTCGGCCCCGCCTTCGAGGCGCAATGCGCCCGCGCGGGCATCCGATCCGCCGAAGAACTGCGCGCGCTGGGGGCGGACGAGGCCTATGGCCGGATTCTCGCCACCGGGATACGGCCGCATTTCATCTTCTACTACGTGCTGGTGATGGCGTTGCAGGGCCGGCCCTGGAACGATTGCAAGGGCGACGAGAAAACCGCCCTGCGTGCCCGGTTCGACGCGCTGAAGGCCAGCCGGCACGACAAGGGCCGCGCCCGGCTGGACGCGGCCCTGAATGAGATCGGGGTGATCGAAAAGCCGGTTCAGCCGACCAGTTCGAGACCCGAGAAGAAATAGGCGATCTCGACCTTGGCGGTATCCTCGCCGTCCGAGCCGTGGACCGAGTTTTCGCCGATCGACAGGGCGAACTCCTTGCGGATCGTGCCTTCGGCGGCTTCCTCGGGGTTGGTGGCGCCCATCACGTCGCGGTTTTTCGCGATCGCGTCCTCGCCTTCCAGCACCTGCACCACGATCGGGCCCGAGGCCATGAATTCGCACAGCTCGTCATAGAACGGGCGCTCCTTGTGCACCTCGTAGAAGACGCCGGCCTGCGCCTTGGTCAGGTGGATGCGTTTTTGCGCGATGATGCGCAGGCCCGCGGCCTCGAGCTTGGCGTTGATCGCGCCGGTCAGGTTGCGCTTGGTGGCGTCGGGCTTGATGATCGAGAAGGTGCGCTGAATGGCCATGTCGGTTATCCGTCCTGTTTTCGTGGTTCGGGCGGCCCCATGCCGCCGCCTGTCACAATCGAGGCGCGCTCTAGCATGGCTCAGGGGGCTTGAAAAGCCGTGATCGGGTCAGGCGATGCGGGCCTCGATCCGGTAGGCATATTGCGCCGAGAGCAGCGACAGCACCGAGACCGCCACCAGCAGCGACAACAGCGCCAGCGCGCCGCCCGTGCCCGCGACCACCACGCCCGCGATCGCGGTCAGCGCCGCGCCGCCCGCCAGCGTCAGCGCCCCCGACAGCCCCGAGGCGCTGCCCGCCAGGTGCGGCGCCACCATCATCACCGAGGCATTGACACCGGGGCTGGTCAGCCCGTTGCCCAGCCCGATGAACACCACGCAGCCGAACATCAGCAGCGGGTCGTCGACGCCGAGCGCGAACAGCACCACCCCGATCCCCGGCCCGATCACCGCCAGCCAGCGCCCGGCCAGCACGATCCGCGACAGCGGCACGCGGCCCGACAGGCGGCCGGTCAGGTAGTTGCCCAGCATGAACCCGGCCGGAACGCTGCCCATGCCCACGCCGACCCAGCCGGGGGTCAGGCCGAACTGCGTCTCGGCCACCTGCGGCGCACCGCCGAGAAAGGCGAAGAACCCGCCGATGGAAAACACCAGGCAACTGCAATGCGCCCAGAACAGCGGCACGCCCAGCAATTCGGGATAGCTGCGGAAATGCGCGCCGAACCCGCCCTTGCCCAGGTGCGTATTGGTTTCGGGCAGGTCCACCCAGACCAGCGCGAACATCGCCACCCCGATCAGGATGAAGGCGGCGAAATTCGCGCGCCAGCCGAACAGCTCGTCCAGCACCCCGCCCAGCACCGGCGCCAGCATCGGGGCCAGCGCCATCACCGCGCCGATCTGGCCCAGCAGCCGCGCGGCCTCGGCCCGGGGGGCGATATCGTTCACCACGGCGCGGCTGATCACCATGGCGCCCACCACCGCGCTCTGCAGCAGGCGAAAGCCCAGGAACACCCAGATATCCTGCGCGAAATAGCACCCGATCGAGGCGAGGATGAATATCGCCAGCCCTGCCAGCAGCACCGGGCGGCGGCCGTAGAGGTCCGACAGCGGCCCCATCACGATCTGCAGCACCGCCGAAACCGCCAGATACCCGCCGATGGACAGCGACACGAGGGCGTAATCGGCCTCGAACTCGTCGGCGATCCGGCTGAGCGAGGGCAGGAACAGGTTGAGCGTCAGCACGCTGATTCCGGTCAGCAGGACCAGTGTCAGCAGGCTGGGTTTTTTCGGTAATGTCATTTGGCGCGTATCCGTTTGTGCCCGCAATGGCTACGCGCTGCGTGCGGGCAGCGCAAGTCCGCACCCTCTGGCAGCGGCGCACGGGCTCTGTTAGAGGGCGGCCATGTTGAAGATTTCCGATATCTCCTACGCGGTCGAAGGCCGGCCGCTGTTCGAAGGCGCCAGCGCCGTCATCCCGAACGGTCACAAGGTCGGGCTTGTCGGGCGCAACGGCGCGGGCAAGACGACGCTGTTCCGCCTGATCCGTGGCGAGCTGGCGCTGGAGGGCGGCGATATCACCCTGCCCGCGGGCGCCCGCGTCGGCGGTGTCGCGCAGGAGGTGCCGGGCAACGAGGTCTCGCTGCTCGATACCGTGCTGGCCGCCGATACCGAACGCGCGGCGCTGCTGGCCGAGGCCGACACCGCGACCGACCCCGCCCGCATCGCCGAGGTGCAGACCCGGCTGGCCGATATCGACGCATGGTCGGCCGAAGGCCGGGCCAGCTCCATCCTGCGCGGGCTGGGTTTCGATGCCGAGGAACAGCTTATGCCCTGTTCCGCCTTTTCCGGTGGCTGGCGGATGCGCGTGGCGCTGGCCGGCGTGCTGTTCGCGCAGCCCGACCTGCTGCTGCTGGACGAACCGACCAACTATCTCGATCTGGAAGGGGCGCTGTGGCTGGAAAGCTATCTCCAGAGATATCCCCATACGGTCATCATCATCAGCCATGACCGGGGCCTGCTGAACCGCGCGGTGGGGGCGATCCTGCACCTGGAGGATCGCAAGCTGGCCTATTACACCGGCCCCTATGACCAGTTCGCCCGCCAGCGCGCCGAGCGCCGCGCCGTGCAGGCCGCCATGGCGAAAAAACAAGAGGCCCGCCGCGCCCATCTGCAAAGCTTCGTCGACCGTTTCCGCGCCAAGGCCAGCAAGGCACGGCAGGCGCAGGCGCGGCTGAAGATGATCGAGAAGATGGATTTCATCGCCGCCCCCGAAGAGGCGGCAAGGCGCGTCTTTACCTTCCCCGAGCCCGAGGAACTGTCGCCGCCCATCCTGGCGACCGAGGGCGTCAGCGTCGGCTATGACGGCAAACCGGTGCTGCGCAACCTGGCCCTGCGCATCGACCAGGACGACCGGATCGCCCTGCTGGGCAAGAACGGTCAGGGCAAATCGACGCTGGCCAAGCTGCTGTCGGACCGGCTGGCCCCGATGGAGGGCAAAATCACCCGCTCGTCGAAACTGCGCATCGGATTCTTCGCCCAACACCAGGTGGACGAGCTGCATCTTGACGAAACGCCGGTGCAACACCTGCGCCGCGCCCTGCCCGACCGCGCCCCGGCGCAACTGCGCGCACGGCTGGCGGGCTTCGGGCTGATGGCCGATCAGGCGGAAACGCAGGTGGGCCGGCTGTCGGGCGGGCAGAAGGCGCGGCTGTCGCTGCTGCTGGCGACGCTCGACGCGCCGCATCTGCTGATCCTCGACGAGCCGACGAACCACCTCGATATCGAAAGCCGCGAGGCGCTGGTCGAGGCGCTGAACACCTATACCGGGGCGGTGATCCTGATCAGCCACGACATGCACCTGCTCAGCCTCGTGGCCGACCGGCTGTGGCTGGTCCGGGACGGCGCGGTGACGCCCTATCAGGACGATCTGGAAAGCTATCGCAAGATGCTGCTGTCGGCCGATACCCCGGCGCGCGCGCAAAAGCCGAAAGAGGCGCCCAAGCCCAAACGCGCCGGCCGCGACGAAATCCTCACCCTGCGCGCCGAGCTGCGCAAATGCGAGGAGCGCGTGACCAGGATCGAGGAGATGCGCGAGAAACTTTCGGCCAAGCTGGCCGATCCCGCGCTTTACGACGATGCCAAGGCCGGTGAGCTTGCGGTCTGGAACCGCAAATACGCCGAGATCATGGATGGCCTCGCCCGCGCCGAAACCCTGTGGGAGGCCGCGCAGGAACGGCTGGACGCGGCCGGGGGATAGCGCCATGCCGATGCCCTTTGCCTATCGCCACGCGGATCGGGACTGGCACAGGTTCCTGCGCATCGCGCGCGAGGAAATGGCGCTCGACAGCGACAACATGGCCTATACCGCCCTGCAGGGCGTGTTCCAGGCGTTTCGCCGACGCCTGACCGTGCAGCAGGCGGTGGATTTCGCGCAGGTGCTGCCGGCGGTGCCGCGGGCAATCTTCGTGGCCGACTGGCAGATCGCCGACAGCCCCGTGCCGCCCGGCACCCGCGCCGACTGGACCGCCGAGGCGTGCGCCCTGCGCCCCAACCACAACCTGACGCCGGAAAACTGCGTCGAGGCCACGGCCATCGCCCTGCGCCGCAGCGTCCGGCAGGCCGGGATCGAGGCGGTGCTGACCCGCCTGCCCCCGTTCGCGCGCACGTTCTGGGACACCCCGTCGCGCGACCCGGCAAGCCTGCAGCCCGGCTTCGGCTGACCGGCCTCTGGTCAAACCGCCCCTGCCCCCGTAGACAAGGCGCATGGACACCGCGTTCTTCATCACAGCCTTCGTCACGCTTTTCGTGATCATCGACCCGATCGGGCTGACGCCGCTGTTCGTCGCGCTGACGCAGGGCATGACGGCGCAGGCGCGGCGGGCGATTGCTGTGCGGGCCTGCGTCACCGGCGCGTTCATCCTGCTGCTCTTCGCCGCCTTCGGCGAGGCGGTGCTGGGCTTCGTCGGCATTTCCATGCCCGCCTTTCGCATCGCCGGGGGCGTTCTGCTGTTCCTGACCGCGCTCGACATGCTGTTCGAACGCCGCACCAAGCGGCGCGAGGATCAGGCGGACGAAGACGACGGCCCCGACCCTTCGGTGTTTCCGCTGGCGATCCCGCTGATCGCCGGGCCGGGGGCCATCGCCTCGGTCATCCTGCTGGCGGGGCAGTCGCCGGGCTGGCAGGGGCTGGTGGCGACGCTTGCGGTGATGGTGGCGGTGCTGCTGATCGTGATGGCACTGTTCTTGTCGGCGGGGCTGCTGGAGCACGCGCTGGGCAAGACCGGGATCAACGTGGTCACGCGGCTGCTGGGTATGCTGCTGGCGGCGCTGTCGGTGCAGTTCGTGCTGGACGGGTTGCGGGCCTTCGGTTTCGCGGGTTAGGGGCTGAGCCCGCCCGGAACAGCCGCGCAGCGGCCCGGGCATCGCACGGCCGCCCCCCGGCCGGGCGATTGGCTGCCGAAAGTGCCACGATCAGAGGTGGAAGGTGGCCGCACGATAAATCGCCATGCCGATAGCGTCGGATCGCCCGCCCGCGGCCATGCGATGCCCTTCTGTTGCGATTCCCACAGCCCGGTTGCCGCCACCGGTCCCCGTGCCTATATCATTCGGGCGCGCGCCAAGGGGCCTGACATGAACGAAATCCAGACCGGAAATCTTCTCTATCTCGTCGTGCTCGGTGCGGCGATCACCTTTTGGTTCGTCATGCAGAACCGCAACAACCTCGGCCGCACGATGCAGCACGCGGTGGTCTGGGGGCTGCTGTTCCTGGGCATGATCGCGGGGGTGGGGCTGTGGAGCGATATCCGCGACACGGTGATGCCGCAGCAGACGGTGCTGGCCGCCGAGGGCCGGATCGAACTGCCCCGTGCGCCGGACGGACATTACTATGTCACGGCGGATGTGAACGGCCACCCGACCCGTTTCGTCGTCGATACCGGCGCCACCGGGATCGTTCTCAGCCGCGAGGCCGCGCAGGACGCGGGTATCGACATGGACGAGCTGATCTTCTCGGGCCGCGCTTACAGCGCGAACGGCCCCGTGGCCACCGCGCCGGTGCGCCTCGACAGCCTGGCCATCGGCGCGATCGAGGACGAGGGGCTGCGCGCCTATGTCAACGATGGCCAGATGGATATCTCGCTGCTCGGGATGAGCTACCTGCATCGCTATTCCCGGATCGAGATCACCGACGGCGCGCTGGTCCTGACGCGATAGGGCGGATCACCCGGCCTTTTCGGCCTTCTTCTCCCACCGGCCCGATTCCTCGGACCAGTATTGCGCGGCGCAGCCGGCATCGGTCAGCGCCTTCCACTGGCCGCGCGCGGCACCCACCGCCGCCTCGTCATGGCCGTCGAACAGGATGCAGACCCGCTCCAGCCGCTGCACCTCTTCCGGGGCAACCCCGGCGCCGTCCACCGCCATCAGGCAGGCGGGATCGTTCGGCGCGTCGGCACCGCAGGTCAGCAGCACCGGCTGCAACCCGTCATGCGGCCCGCCCGCCAGCCCGTGCGGCAGGAACTGCTCGTCGGACCCCAGCCACAACTTCTGGTCCAGCCAGTCCATCCGCCCCGGATCGGTGCCGCGCACCACCACGCGCCAGCCATTCGCCAGCGACCGCTCCAGCAGCATCGGCAGCGCCCGTTCCAGCGGGCCGCGCGTCAGGTGGTAAAAGAACGCGGCACCCAAGGCGCGCCTACCCTTCCAGCGTGTCGGCGATCAGGCGGTTCAGCGCCAGCACACCCCAGCCGGTCGCGCCCTTGGGCGCATAGGTGGTGTCGGATTTCACATGCGCCACGCCCGCGATATCCAGGTGAATCCACGGCGTGCCCTCCTTGACGAAGCGTTGCAGGAACTGCGCCGCCGTGATCGACCCGGCAGGCCGCCCGCCCACGTTCTGCATGTCGGCGACGGGGCTTTTCAGCATGTCGTCATAGGCCTTGCCCAGCGGCATCCGCCACGCGCCCTCGCCCTCGGCCTGCGCGGCCTTGAGGAACCCGCCCGCCAGATCGTCGTCGTTCGAGAACACGGCTGCGTTCTCATGCCCCAGCGCGATGATGCAGGCCCCGGTCAGGGTGGCAAGGTCGATCATGCCGCGCGGCTTGAACCGGTCCTGCGCGTACCACATCACGTCCGCCAGCACGAGCCGCCCCTCGGCATCGGTGTTGATCACCTCGATCGTGTCGCCCTTCATTGATTTCACGATATCGCCGGGGCGCGTGGCACTGCCCGAGGGCATGTTTTCCACCAGCCCGACAAGGCCCACCACGTTGGCCCCGGCCTTGCGCAGCGCCAGCGCGCGCATGACGCCGGCGACGACGCCCGCGCCGCCCATGTCCATTGTCATGTCTTCCATTCCGGCGGCGGGTTTCAGGCTGATGCCGCCGGTGTCGAACACCACGCCCTTGCCGACCAGCGCCAGCGGCGCCTCGCCTTTCTTGCCGCCGTCCCAGCGCATGACCACCAGCTTCGAGGGGCTGTCGCTGCCCTGCCCCACCGACAGCAGGCTGCCCATGCCCAGCTTTGCCATGTCCTTTTCTTCCAGCACCTCGACCTTCAGGCCCAGCTTTTCCATCTCGACAAGGCGCTTGGCGAATTCGGTCGTGGTCAGGATATTGGCGGGCTCGTTCACCAAGTCGCGGGTAAAGAACACGCCCTCGGCCACCGCCAGCAGCGGACCGGCTGCCGCCTTCGCCTCGTCCGGCTTGCCGACCATCAGCGTGGCCTCGGGCGTCTCGCCATCCTCTTTCGGGGCGCGGTGATCGGCGAAATCATAGGTCCTCAGCGCAAGGCCAAGCGCCACCTGCTCGACCCGCAGCGTGCCGCCCAGCAGCGCCAGCAGCGGCTTGCCGCCCTGCGCCTTTGCCAGTTCCACGCCCGCGCGCCGCGCCTCCTCGACCGAGGGGCGGCGCGGCAGGCACAGGATATCCAGCGCCTCGGCCTCTAGCCCCACGGGCATGACCAGCGTGGTCACGTCGCCCGGTTTCGCCCTGGCCCAGCGATCCGCCCCGGCCAGCCGCGCCACCGCGCCCTTGGTCAGCCGGTTCACGCGTCGCGCGCCGGGGTCCAGCTTGCCGTCCGGGGTAACGGTGATCGCCACGCGCCCCTTGTGCCCGGCAACGGCATCGAGATCGGTTTCGGCGAAACGGATGGTCTGCGGCGTGGTCATCTGGACTCCCCTCATTTCATGATCGCCCCGAGTCCTAGCGCGGCCCCGGCGGGTTGACCAGATAGCAGTTTGCCCCCGCCCGCGGTTCCTGTAACAAAAGGGCGGGTTCATCCGTGCCGTGGGGGTCTGGTGTCGAGATTCGACCGATATGTTCTGTCGCAGCTCGTGGTGCTGTTCGGGTTCTTCGCCCTCGTGCTGGTGTCGATCTACTGGATCAACCAGGCGGTGCGGCTGTTCGACCGGCTGATCGGCGACGGGCAATCGGCCTTCGTGTTCCTTGAATTCACGGTGCTGACGCTGGCCAACGTGATCCGCATGGTGCTGCCGGTGGCGGTGTTCGCGGCAACCGTCTACGTGACCAACCGGCTGAGCAACGAAAGCGAACTGGTGGTGATGCAGGCCACCGGCTTCAGCCCGTGGCGGCTGGCGCGGCCGGTGCTGATCTTCGGCGTCGGCACGGCGCTGATGTTGTCGGCGCTGACGCATTACCTCGTGCCCTCCAGCATGGCGCAGCTGCAATGGCGCGAGGCCGAGGTCGCGCGCAACGTCACCGCGCGGCTGCTGACCGAGGGCACGTTCCTGCACCCGACCGAGGGCGTCACCTTCTATATCCGCGAAATAGACCCGGACGGCACCCTGCGCGACGTGTTCCTGTCGGACCGCCGCACGCCCGACCGCGCGGTGACCTATACCGCCGCCCGCGCCTACCTGGTGAACGACGAGGGCGGTTCGCGTATGGTGATGCTGGACGGGCTGGCGCAGAATTTCATCCTGTCGGAAAACCGGCTCTCGACCACGCATTTCGTCGATTACAATTTCGACATCAGCGCCGCGATCGAAAAGACCGTCGCCCCGCGCCTGCGGGTGCGCGATGTGCCCACCGCGCGGTTCCTTGCCGATTTCGAGGGGGTGATCGCGGAAAACCGCTTCAAACGCGGACAGGCGGTCGAGGAGCTGCACAGCCGGGTCGCGCAATCGTTGCTCTGCGTGGTCGCGGCGCTGATCGGGTTCTCGTCGCTGCTGGTCGGCGGGTTTTCGCGCTTCGGCGTCTGGCGGCAGATCATGGGCGCGCTGGTGCTGCTGGTGATCGTGAAATTCATCGAGGGGCTGGTGACCGACCCGGTGCAGCGCGATCCCGCGCTCTGGCCGCTGATGTACCTGCCCATCCTCTTCGGCATCGGCGTGGCGGTGGCGACCCTGTGGTATGTCGGGCGCCCGCGCCGCCCATCCCGTCCCGTGGCGGAGGCCGGCGCATGATCCTGCACGCCTATTTCGCCCGCAAATTCGCGCTGATCTTTGCCGGGGTGTTCGGCGTGTTCCTGCTGCTTCTGCTCCTGGTGGACATGGTCGAGCAGCTGCGCCGCTTCGGCGGGTCGGTCAGCTTCGGCGAGGTGTTCCGCCTCACGCTGCTGAACGTGCCGCAGGGGCTGTATAACATCATGCCGCTGATCATGATCCTGGCCACGGTGGCGATGTTCCTTGGCCTTGCAAGGTCGAGCGAGCTGGTGGTGACGCGCGCGGCGGGCCGCTCGGCGCTGCGCGCGCTGGCCGCGCCGGTTGCCGTCACGATGCTGATCGGGGCGCTGGCGCTGGCGATGTTCAACCCGATCGTGGCGGCCACCTCCAAGCGGTTCGACGAGTTGCAGGAACGCTATCGCAGCGACGGGCAGGAGGTTCTGTCGATCTCGGCCGAGGGGCTGTGGCTGCGCCAGGGCAGCGCGACCGGCCAGACGGTGATCCGCGCGGCACGGGCCAATCCCGACGGCACCGTCCTTTACGACGTGACGCTTTTCGCGCACGCCCCCGATGGCGAGCCCGTCCAGCGGATCGAGGCGCGCGCCGCGCGGCTGGTTTCCGGCGCGTGGGAGCTGACGAATGCGAAGGTCTGGCCGCTGGAACAGGGGGTCAACCCCGAGGGCGCCTCGGTGCAGCACACGATGTTCCGCGTGCCCTCGACCCTGACGGTGGAACGCATCCGCGACAGTTTCGGCGACCCCTCGGTGATCTCGATCTGGGACATGCCCGCCTATATCGCGCAGCTTGAAGAGGCCGGGTTTTCCGCGCGCCGCCACGCGGTCTGGTTCCAGATGGAACTGGCGCGGCCGCTGTTCCTGGTGGCGATGCTTCTGGTGGGCGCGGCCTTTACCATGCGCCACGTGCGGTTCCGCAACACCGGGCTTGCGGTGCTGGCCGCCGTCGTGCTGGGATTTTCGCTTTACTACATCAGGAATTTCGCCCAGATTCTTGGCGAGAATGGACAGATCCCCGTACTTCTCGCGGCCTGGTCGCCGCCGGTCGCCTCGTTCCTGCTGGGGCTCGGCGTGCTGTTGATCATGGAGGACGGGTGATGCGGCTGCGCTGGATCGTCGCCCTTGCCGCGTGGCTGATCGCCGCCGGCCTGCCCGCCGCGGCGCAGACGGCGCGCGACGCGCCCGCCGTGCTGGTGGCCGACCGGGTCGAGATCACCGGCGACGACCGGCTGATCGCCGAAGGCAATGTCGAGGCGCTTTACGGCGAAAGCCGGCTCAAGGCCGAGCGTATCATCTACGACCAGAAAACCGACGAGCTGATCCTCGACGGCCCGGTGATGCTGATCGAGGGGCCGGACGCGGTGCTGCTGGCCGACAGCGGCGAACTGGATGCCGACATGCGCAACGGGCTGCTGCGCGGCGCACGGATGATCCTGTCGCGCCGGGTGCAGATCGCCTCGCCCCGGCTCGACCGCGTCGGCGGGCGATACACGCAGCTTTACCGCGCCGCGGCGACCTCGTGCCGGGTCTGCAATGCCGACACGCCGCCGATCTGGCAGATCCGGGCCCGCCGCGCCGTGCATGACCGCGAGGCCAGGCAGATCTATTTCGACAGCGCCCAGCTGCGGGTGCTGGATATCCCGATCTTCTGGCTGCCCCGCCTGCGCCTGCCCGACCCGACGCTGGACCGCGCGACCGGCTTCATGATCCCGTCGCTGAACCAGGATTCGCAACTGGGCACCGGGGTGCGCATTCCCTATTTCATCCGCATCGGCGATCACCGCGACCTGACGCTGACACCGTTCCTGTCCGACAACAGCCGCACGCTGGAGCTGCGCTACCGGCAGGCGTTCCACAACGGCGACCTGACGGTGAACGGCGCGATCTCGCGCGACGAGATGGTCGACGGCACCCGCGGCTATGTCTTCGCGCGGGGCGGCTTCGACCTGCCGCGCGACTTCCGGCTCAGCTTCGACCTCGAGGCGGCGACCGACCGGGCCTATCTGGAAGTCTACAATTACAGCTGGAAGGACCGGCTCGACAGCGCGATCTCGCTCAGCCGGACGCAGCGCGACGAATATGTCAACGCCCGCGTCGTCGCCTACCAGACGCTGCGCGCGCGCGAAAACAACTCGCAGATCCCGACGCTGGTGGGCGAGGTGGAATACGAACGGCGCCTGTTTCCCAGGCGGATCGGCGGCGAGATCCGCATGGCCTATGGTTTTTTCGGCTATCGCCGCTATTCCGATCTCGACATCCTGGGCCGCGACGGCGCCCGGGCCGAGGCCGACCTGTCCTGGCAGCGCAGCTGGACCCTGCCGCAGGGCATCCAGGCCCGGGTCGAAACCGGCATGGCGGTCGACATGTTCCGCATCCTTCAGGACAGCAGCTATGCCGGCACCGAAAGCCAGGTCACACCGCGCGCGGGCCTGACCCTGCGCTGGCCGCTGGTCAAGCAGGAGGCCGGCGGCGGCACCCAGGTGCTGGAACCCGTCGCCATGCTGGGCTGGGTCGGCGGCGCCAACCCGGACGTTCCGATCGACGAAAGCGCACTGGTCGAGTTCGACGAAGGCAACCTGCTGTCGCTGTCGCGCTTTCCTGCCGCCGACCGCCGCGAACGCGGGCTGAGCGCGGCCTACGGCGTCAGCTGGACACGCTACGACCCGCGCGGCTGGTCGGCGGGGCTGACGCTGGGCCATGTGCTGCGCGACGAGGCGCAGGACGATTTCGCCGGCACCTCCGGGCTGGACGGCACCAGTTCGAACCTGCTGCTGGCGGGGCAGTATCGCAGCGCGGGGGGTATTTCGCTGATCGGCCGGACATTGTTCGACACCGATCTGGACCTGACCCGGGCCGAGGCCCGCGCCGCATGGATCAGGCCGAATATCGGGCTGGGCGCCTCTTACATCTGGATGGACGAAGACCCCTCCGAGTGGCGCACCGGATCGGTCTCGGAATGGTCGCTCGACGGCAGCTACCGGATTTCCCGGCACTGGACGGGCACCGCCAATTGGCGTTACGAGGTAGGCGCGAACAGATCGACCGAGGCGGGGCTGGGTATGCGATACAGGAACGAATGCGTCGACGTGAACCTTTCCCTCTCGCGCCGCTTCACCTCTTCCTCTATCGTCGACCCGTCCACCGAGGTCGGCATCACCGTCGGGCTTCGGGGGTTCTCGGCCCAGGGGTTCAACAACAGTTACACGCGCACCTGCAGGAACTAGAACGACATGACAGCACAGATACGCCGGATCGCTTTTGCCCTGACCGCCGCCACCGCCATGTTCGGCGCGGCCGGCGCGGCACTGGCGCAGAACCTTTTTGCGCCGGCCATCACCGTGAACGATCAGGTCATCACCGGGTTCGAACTGGAACAGCGGACACAGATGCTGCGCCTGTTCCGCGCCCCGGGCAACCCCGCCGAACTGGCCCGCACCCAGCTGATCGAGGAGCGGCTGAAAGCCGAGGCCGCCGACGAGGCGGGGCTTGAGGTCACGCAGGAGGGGCTGGAGGCCGGGATGGAGGAATTCGCCGGGCGCACCAACCTGACCCCCGACGAGTTCGTGCAACGGCTGCAGGCGGGCGGCGTGTCGCCCGAAGCGTTCCGCGAGTTCGTGCGCAGCGGCGTGCTCTGGCGCGAACTGGTGCGCGCGCGCTTTGCCAACCGCGTGCAGATTTCCGAGGACGAGGTCGATCGCGCGCTCGGCGCGCTGTCGGGCGGCAGCTCGGTGCAGGTGCTGCTGTCGGAAATCATCATGCCCGCCCCCCCGCAGGAGATGGAGGCGGTGATGGCGCGCGCCGAACGGATCAGCCAGATCGACACCCTGCCCGCCTTTGCCGCCGAGGCGCGGCGCTATTCCGCCTCGGGCAGCCGCGGGCGCGGCGGGCGCATGGGCTGGATGCCGATCACCCAGTTGCCGCCGCAACTGCGCCCGATCATCCTGTCGCTCGCCCCCGGCGAGGTGACCGACCCGCTGCCGCTGGAAAACGCCGTGGCGCTGTTCCAGCTGCGCGCGATCGAGGAAACCGAGGTGCAGGCGCCCGACTATGCCGCCATCGAATACGCCGCCTATTACATCGACGGCGGCCGCAGCGAGGCGGCGCTGGCGCGCGCGGCCAGGATCGCGGCCGAGGTCGATACCTGCGATGACCTTTACGGCGTGGCGAAGGGCCAGCCGCCCGAGGTTCTGGAGCGTGACGCGAAAGCGCCCGGGGACATCCCCGCCGACGTTGCCGTGGAGCTGGCCAAGCTCGACCCCGGCGAGGTCTCCACCGCTCTGACGCGCGCCAATGGGCAGACGCTGGTCTTCCTGATGCTGTGCGGACGCACCCCGGCGCTGGCCGAGGATCAGGACCGCGAAAGCATCCGCCTGCAACTGCGCGCGCAGCGCCTGCAATCCTATGCCGAAGGATACCTGGCGCAGCTCAAGGCCGATGCGCGCATTATCGAGCAATGACCGCCCCGATCGCGCTGACCTGCGGTGAACCGGCAGGCATCGGCCCCGAAATCGCCGTCCGCGCGTGGGAAAAGATGCGCGACGGCCCGGCCTTCTTCTGGATCGGCGATCCGCGCCACCTGCCCGATGGCACGGTTTTCGACGAAATCGCCGACCCGGCCGGGGCGGCAGCGGTCATGCCCCATGCCCTGCCGGTTCTCCGGCATGACTTTGCCGGTCAGGCCACGCCCGGCCGGCCCGATCCCGCCAACGCGCAGGGCGTCATCGACGTGATCGCCCGCGCGGTCGATCTGGTGCAGGCCGGCGCGGCCAGCGCGGTCTGCACCGCACCGATCAACAAGAAGGCTCTGAAGGACGGCGCCGGGTTCCCCTATCCCGGCCATACCGAGTATCTGGCCGCGCTTGGCGGCGGGGCCGATGTGGTGATGATGCTGGCCTGCCCGCAATTGCGCGTGGTGCCCGCCACCATCCATATCCCGCTGCGCGAGGTGCCGCAGGCGCTGACGCCCGACGGGCTGGAAAAGACCATTCGCATCACCCACACCGCCCTGCGCCGCGATTTCGCCATCGCGGAACCGCGCATCGCCGTGGCGGGGCTGAACCCCCATGCCGGCGAAGGCGGCGCGATGGGCACCGAGGAAACCGACTGGATCGCGCCGCTGCTCGACCGGCTGCGGGCCGGGGGATTCGACATTACTGGCCCCCTGCCCGCCGACACGATGTTCCACGCCGCCGCGCGGGCGCGTTACGACGTGGCGGTGGCGATGTATCACGACCAGGCGCTGATCCCGATCAAGACGCTGGATTTCGCCGGTGGCGTGAACGTGACGCTGGGCCTGCCCTTCGTGCGCACATCGCCCGATCACGGCACCGCCTTCGACATCGCCGGGCAGGGCGTGGCCGATCCCTCGTCGCTGGTCGCCGCGCTGCGCATGGCCGCCGACATGGCGCGGGCCCGCGCCGCATGAGCGGGATCGACGCCCTGCCGCCCCTGCGCGAGGTGATCGCGCAGCACGGGTTGTCGGCGAAGAAATCGCTGGGCCAGAACTTCCTGCTGGACCTGAACCTGACCGCCAAGATAGCGCGGCAGGCGGGCGAGCTGACACAGGCCGACGTGCTGGAAATCGGCCCCGGCCCCGGCGGGCTGACCCGCGGGTTGCTGGCGCAGGGCGCGCGCCGCGTGCTGGCCATCGAAAAGGACGCCCGCTGCCTGCCCGCGCTGGCGCAGATCGCCGCCGCCTATCCCGGCCGGCTCGAGGTCATCAACGGCGACGCGCTGGAAATCGACCCGCTGGCGCATCTGACGCCACCGATCCGCATCGTCGCCAACCTCCCCTATAACGTGGGCACCGAACTGCTGGTGCGCTGGCTGACGCCGAAGGACTGGCCGCCGTTCTGGGAAAGCCTGACGCTGATGTTCCAGCGCGAGGTGGCCGAGCGGATCGTCGCCCAACCCGGCAGCAAGGCCTATGGCCGCCTGGCGATCCTTGCCCAGTGGCGGTGCGCGGCGCATATCGCCATGTCGCTGCCGCCCGGCGCCTTCACCCCGCCGCCCAAGGTCAGCTCCGCCGTGGTGCACCTGACCGCCCTGCCCGCGCCGCGATACCCCGCCGATCCACAGAAACTGGAACGCGTGGTCGCCCGCGCCTTCAACCAGCGCCGCAAGATGCTGCGCGCCGCGCTGAAAGGCTATGCCCCGGATATCGAGGACAAGCTGATCGCCGCCGGCATCCAGCCCACCGACCGGGCCGAAACCGTCGACCTGGAACGATTCTGCGCGCTGGCGCGGCTGGTCTGAAAACGGCAAGGCGCCGCCCGTTTTCAAGGGGCGGCGCCTGCGATCCGTGTCCGCTGTGGTTTACTCGGCAGCGTTGTCGGTGGCCTGAACGGGCTGCGCCTCGGTGGTGTCGCCCCCCTCCTGCGCCTGCTTCCTGGGCGCGCGCGGCTTGCGCGGGCGCTTGGGTTTTTCCGCCTTGCTTTCGGGCGTTTCCACAAGACCGCTGTCCTGATCGTCCTCGCCGCTATCCTTGGTGTCCAGCGTCTCGTCGCCCTCGGGCTGCGGCCCGCCCTCGGCGGATTCGCGTTCCTGCCGCTGGGCGCGTTCGCGGTCGCGTTCGGCCTGCCGTTCGCGGTTCTGGCGTTCCTGTTCCTCGCGGCGCGCGTCCTGTTCCTTCTGGGCGGCGCTCAGCATACGCAGGTAATGCTCGGCATGTTGTTGGAAATTCTCGGCCGCCACGCGGTCGTTGCCAAGCTGCGCGTCGCGCGCAAGCTGGTTGTATTTCTCGATGATTTGCTGCGGCGTGCCGCGCACTTTGCCCTCGGGCCCCGAGCTGTCGAACACACGGTTGACGATGTTTCCGACCGAGCGGTTGTTACGGTTGCCCTTGGACCGCGAGCGGGATTTAGATGATCTCATGCTTTAGATTTCCAGCCTTCGTCAGATGCGATTGCCACCCGATGTGCGCCCCGTGCGCCCGAATTTCGCGGTATGGCAGAGTTTTCTGGCTTGGTGTCAAGCGGGACCGCCCGAGGGCATCCACCGCGCTGACACCACAGGAGTAATCACTGTTTGGCGGGTCTGGCAAGAGGGCACGGCGGAAAAATGCTGAAAAAACCGCAGAATCGTCACCGAAACTGCTGTTTGCGCAACCATTTGCCCGTCACCACCCTGTCGCGCCCGTCCAGGTCGGGCCGCACGGCAACCCCTGTAAAACCGGCGGTTTCGAACAGCGCGGCCACCGCCGCGCCCTGCTGCCAGCCGGTTTCCACCATCAGCCAGCCGCCCCGGCGCAGATGCGCGGGGGCACCGGCGCACAGCGCGCGATAGGCCGACAGCCCGTCGCCCTCGTCGGTCAGGGCCATGCGCGGCTCATGTGCGAGTTCCGGGGCAAGCGCGGCCATCTCGTCGGCGGCGATATAGGGCGGGTTCGATACGATCAGATCGTACCGCCCAGCGACCGCCGCGAACCAGTCGCTTTGCACGAAATCCGTGCGACCGGCCACGCCAAGCGCCTGCGCGTTGCGCTGCGCCACCGTCAGCGCGCGGGCCGACAGGTCGCTGCCTGTTCCGGTCGCGCCGGGCCGTTCCGCCAGCAGCGTCAGCAGGATCGCGCCCGAGCCCGTGCCGATGTCCAGCACATGCCCGAACGGCACGCGCAGGGCGGCCTCGACCAGGGTTTCGGTTTCGGGGCGCGGGTCCAGCACGTCGGGCGTTACCGCGAAATCCCGCCCGTAAAAGGCCCGCCGCCCGGTCAGGTGCGACACCGGCTCGCGCGTGGCGCGCCGTGCGATCAGCTGCGCTAGCCGGGCGGCCTGCCCGGCCTCCAGCGCGTCGCCCTCGACCAGCAACAGCCGCGACGGTGCGATGCCCAGCACATGCGCGACCAGCACCCGCGCATCCCGCGCGGCACCGGCGATCCCTGCCGCTTCAAGCTGCCGGACCGCATCGCGCAACGCCCCGCCGATGGTGCGAGTGTCCCGCTCAGCCATCGCCCATCTCGGCCAGCAGCGCGGCCTGGTGATCGGCGATCAGCGCGTCGATCACCTCGTCCAGGTCGCCCTGCATCACCTGGTCGAGCTTGTACAGCGTCAGCCCGATCCGGTGATCGGTCATGCGCCCCTGCGGAAAGTTATAGGTGCGGATGCGTTCGCTGCGGTCGCCCGAGCCCACCTGCGCCTTGCGGTCGGCGGCGCGCGCATCGGCGGCGCGCTGGCGCTCCATGTCGAACAGGCGCGATTTCAGCACCTGCATGGCGATGGCCCGGTTCTGGTGCTGCGATTTTTCCGAGCTGGTGACGACGATGCCGGTCGGAACATGGGTGATCCGCACCGCCGAATCGGTCGTGTTCACGTGCTGGCCGCCCGCCCCGCTGGCGCGCATCGTGTCGATGCGGATATCGCCGGGGTCGATCTGGATATCCACGTCCTCGGCCTCGGGCAGCACGGCGACGGTGGCGGCCGAGGTATGGATGCGCCCGCCGCTTTCGGTCGCGGGCACGCGCTGCACACGATGCACCCCCGATTCGAATTTCAGCCGCGCGAACACGCCCTCGCCCTTGACCAGCGCCACCACCTCCTTGATGCCGCCCAGCTCGGTTTCCTGCAACTCGACGACCTGGAAGGCCCAGCCGCGCGATTCGGCATAGCGTTGATACATCCGCAGCAAATCGCCCGCGAACAGCGCCGCCTCGTCCCCGCCGGTGCCGGGGCGGATCTCGATCATCGCGGGGCGTGCGTCGGCGGCATCCTTGGGCAGCAGCGCCAGTTGCAGCGCGCGTTCCAGATCCGGCAGGCGCGCGCGCAGGTCGGGCAGTTCCTCTTCGGCCAGCGCGCGCATCTCCGGGTCGTCCAGCATCGTCTCGGCCTCGGCGATGTCGTCGCGCAGGCGGGTATAGGCGGCGATCTCCTCGACCACCGGGCGCAGTTCGGCATATTCGCGGCCCAGGGCGGCAATGTCGCCGCCCCCTTCGGCCATCAAGGCTTCGAGATACTGGAAACGCTCGGTGATCTGGCGCAGGCGGTCTTGTGCAATCATGGGCAATGCTCTTTCCCATCTGCGCGCTTTGGTCAAGGGCGCGGATGGCCGGCCCCGCTCAGCCCTGCCCCAGCCGCCGCAGCCAGTCCTCGACGCGGGCGCGGTTCACGCCCATGTCCGACTGGCCAAAGCGCAGCCGCGAATGGATCAGCAGGTCGCCCTCGCGCGCCTCGACCGTGGCGTAATCGGGAAACCCCCAGAGTTTCGAGCGGGCGATATAGGTGATCCTGCCGGTATCCGCCGATCCGGCCAGCACATCGGTGCGCGGGGTGGCGCGGATGATCGCATCCAGATCGGCCAGCCGGTCCGCCCGCCCCGGCACCACGCGGATCACGCCGCCGGGCATGTCGCGGTTTTCCGTCGTGGGCACCGGTACGTGCCAGCGCGCCGGGTCGCTGGGCGCCATCCGCACCCATCCGGCAAACCCCGCGACCAGCGCGACGAGGGCCAGTATCAGCCAGACCGTCCAGAACATGCGCATCTCCTATGTTTGCGCCCGCCGGGTCCAGCCCCAGAGGCAGATCAGCTCCATCGCCACATGCGCGCCCGCGATCGCCGTGGCGCCGGTGGTGTCGAAGGGCGGCGAAACCTCGACCACGTCGCCACCCAGCACGTCGATCCCGCGAATGCCGCGCAGGATCGCGGCGGCCTGCGCGCTGCTCAGCCCGCCCCAGACCGGCGTGCCCGTGCCCGGCGCGAAGGCCGGGTCGAGGCAGTCGATATCGAACGTCACATAGGTCGGATGATCGCCCAGAACCGCACGGATCTCGTCGCAAACCGCGCGGTTTCCGATCTCATGCACGCGCGGCGCGTCGATGATGTGAAACCCCATCGTGTCGGGGTTGTCGGTGCGTATCCCCACCTGGACCGAGCGCGCGGGATCGACGATCCCCAGCTTCACCGCCTTGTACATGAAGGTGCCGTGATCCACCCGGTCCATGTTGTCGTCGGCCCATGTGTCGGTATGGGCGTCGAATTGCAGCACCGAAAGCGGCCCGAACTTTGCCGCGTAAGCCTTTAGAATCGCAAGTGTTATCGAATGATCCCCGCCCAGCGTCACCGATGCCGCCCCGGCGTTCAGGATACCGGCGATATGGGCCTGCAGAGCCGCCGGAAAGGCCGGCACGTCCGCGTAATCAAAGGCAAGATCACCATAATCGGCGATAGCAAACTCGCTCATCGGGTCATAGCCCCAGCCATAAGGCGCATCGGGCGATTGCAGCGCGCTCGCCTCGCGGATCGCACGCGGCCCCAGCCGCGTGCCGGGCCGGTTCGTCACCGCCTGGTCGAAGGGCACGCCGGTAACCGCCAGATCGACGCCTGCCAGGTCCTTGGTATAGCGCCGCCGCAGAAAGGACGTGGCCCCGCCAAAGGTGTTCTCATAGCTCGGGCCGCGTAAATTCTGCCGCGTAAATGCCTGATCCACCTGGTTTTTCGCGTCTTCCAGCGACATTGCCTACCCCTGCACCGGCTGCGCGCGTTCGACCAGCCGCGCAAAGAACGAGGCGCCCACCGGCGCCACCGCGTCGTTGAAGTTATACCCCGCCTGATGCAGCCCCGCGCCCGCGCCCTGCCCAAGGAACAGGAACGCTCCGGGGCGGGCCTGCAGCATATAGGAAAAATCCTCGGCCCCCATTTCGCGGGTCACGTCATCCTCGACATTGCCGTCGCCCGATACCTCGCGCGCGATTTCGGCGGCAAAGGCGGTCTTGCCGGCATGGTTCACCGTGGCCGGGTACCAGACCTGGTAATCCAGCTCGGCATCCACGTCATAGGCGGCGGCCGTGCCCTCGACGATCTGCGTCATGCGCCGCTGCACCATCTTCTGCACCTCCGGGTCGAAGGTGCGCACGGTGCCGCCCAGATAGGCGGTTTCCGGCACGATATTCTCGGCCGACCCGGCATGGATCTGCGTGACCGAGATCACAAGGTCGTCCAGCGCGTAATGGTTGCGGCTGCTGATCGTCTGGATGCCCTGTGCGATGGCCAGCGCCGCCACCACCGGATCGCGGGTTTCATGCGGCATCGCGCCATGGCCGCCAAGGCCCCGGATATGGATGTTGAACGTATCCACCGCCGCCAGCAGCGGCCCCGGCGCGGTCGAGAAATGCCCCTCGGGCAGGCCCGGCGCGTTGTGGATGCCATAGACCTGCGCGATATCGAAACGGTCCATGATGCCTTCGTCCACCATCACGCCGCCGCCGCCGCCATCCTCTTCGGCGGGCTGAAAGATCAGCGCCACGCGGCCGGTGAAATTGCGTGTCTCGGCCAGGTATTTCGCCGCGCCCAGCAGCATGGTGGTGTGCCCGTCATGGCCACAGGCATGCATCCGCCCCGGCACGGTCGAGGCATAGGGCAGCCCGGTTTCCTCGGCAATCGGCAGCGCATCCATGTCGGCCCGCAACCCGATCGTGGGCCCCTCGCCCCGGCCCTCGACGATCGCCACCACGCCGGATTGCGCGATGCCGGTGTGAATGTCGGTGATCCCGAATTCCTTCAGCCGCTCCACGACGAAGCCGGCCGTTTCGTGACAGTCGAACCCCAGTTCGGGATGGGCGTGCAGGTGCTGACGCCATTGCGCCATATCCTCGGCATAGGCGGCGATGCGGTTGATGACGGGCATGGGTGGACTCCGGTGGCAGGGTTTCGCACTGTCGCAGCAAACCGCAATAACGAAAGCACCGCAATGCCCGATGACGCGCTGATCCACGAACCGCATGGCGGAATGCCGCGCCTGCTGGAAATCATGCGCCGGTTGCGCGACCCGCAAACCGGCTGCCCGTGGGATATCGAACAGACATTCGCCAGCATCGCGCCCTACACCATCGAAGAGGCCTATGAGGTGGCCGATGCCATAAACCGGCAGGCCTGGGACGAGCTCAAGGGCGAGCTGGGCGACCTGCTGTTCCAGTCGGTCTTTCACGCGCAGATGGCGGCCGAGGCGGGGCTGTTCACCTTCGACGAGGTGGCCGACACCATGTCGGACAAGATGGTCGCACGCCACCCGCACGTGTTCGGCGCGGAAAGCCGCGACAAATCCGCCGAACAGCAGACACGCGACTGGGAGGCGATCAAGGCCGCCGAGCGCGCGGCCAAGGCGCAGACCGGCGTGCTGGACGGCGTGGCCCCCGGCCTGCCCGCCCTGCTGCGCGCCCACAAGCTGCAGAAACGCGCGGCGCGCGTGGGCTTTGACTGGCCGCACACCGCGCATGTGCTGGACAAGATCGTGGAAGAGGCCCGCGAACTGGAAGAGGCCCGCGACGAGCTGGGCCCCGACCAGATCGAAGAGGAAATGGGCGATCTGCTGTTCGTGATGGCCAACCTCGCCCGCCACCTGGGCGTGGAGCCCGAGGCCGCGCTGCGCCGCGCCAACGCGAAATTCACCCGCCGTTTCGCCCGGATCGAGGCGCTGCTGGCCGAGGACGGCAAGACGCCCGAACAGTCCGACCTGGCCGAGATGGACGCGCTGTGGGATCGCGCCAAGGCCGAGGACAAGGCGCGACATAGTAGCTGAGCGGAAAAATCGGGTATTGTTCCGACAAAATTACTCGGATAAATGGGGCAGTCGAAACAGCGAACCATGACAGGAGCCCCCATGTCCGCACCGTTCCGCACATTCGCCGCCGGCGCACTGATCGCCGCGATCGCAGCGCCCGCGCTGGCCCAGGAGGTCAACCTTTATTCCTATCGCCAGCCCGAACTGCTCAAGCCGCTGACCGATGCCTTTACCGAGGAAACCGGCATCCGCGTCAACGTCGCCCATCTCGACAAGGGGATGGTCGAACGGCTGCAGGCCGAGGGCGACCGCTCGCCCGCCGACCTGGTGTTTACCGTCGACATCTCGCGCCTGGCCGCGGTGGTCGAGGCCGGGCTGACGCAGCCGGTGGAAAGCGCCGCCCTCAGCGCCAACGTGCCCGCCGCCTATCACGATCCCGAAGGCCACTGGTGGGGCCTGACCACCCGCGCCCGCGTGGTCTATGCCAGCAAGGAGCGCGTGGCCGGGGGCGAGGTCACCACCTATGAGGATCTGGCCGATCCCAAATGGCAGGGCCGGATCTGCACCCGCTCGGGCACGCATCCCTATAACGTGGCGCTGGTATCGGCGATGATCCACCACCATGGCGAGGATTACACGAAAGAGTGGCTCGAAGGCGTCAAGGCGAACCTCGCCCGCAAGCCGCAGGGCAACGACCGCGCGCAGGTCAAGGCGATCTGGGCCGGCGAATGCGATATCAGCCTGGGCAATACCTATTACATGGGCGCGATGCTGAAGGATGACGAGCAGAAGGCCTGGGCCGACTCGGTCAACATCGTCTTTCCCGTCTTCGAAGAGGGCGGCGCGCATGTGAACATCTCGGGCGTGGCGATGACCAAGGCCGCGCCGAACCGCGACAACGCGCTGAAGATGATGGAATTCCTGACCTCGCCCAAGGCGCAGCAGATCTATGCCGAGGCGAACTACGAATACCCCATCGCCCCGGGCACCGAGGCCGACGCGCTGGTGCAGAGCTGGGGCAGCTTCACCGCCGACGACACCAACCTGATGGACCTGGCCAAGCTGCGCCCCGCCGCGCTGAGGCTGGTCGAAACGGTGGATTTCGACGGCTGACCGCCACGTATCCGCAAGAAGAAAGCCCCGCAAGTCCCTGACCTGCGGGGTTTTTCATGCCCTTGTGTTTCCTCTCTCGGGAAATATCCCAAGGGAGCGCGAGGGGGCAGCGCCCCCTCGTTCCCGCCATTGCCGTATCAGGCCGCCGCCGCCCGTTCCTGCGACCGGGCCGGGAACGGCACCAGCCGCCCGGCCTCTTCGTCCCAGAGCTTGAGCCGGAACGAGGCCAGCGCCTCGGCCCAGCCGATGCGGCGCATGGGCGCGATGGCATCCAGCGCGAAATGGCATTTGCGCAGCCGGTAGCTGGGGATGCGCGGGTTGAAATGGTGGATGTCGTGATAGGCGATATTGCCGGTGCCGATATCCCACCAATGCCCGAGATTCAGGCAGGACGAGCCTTGCAGCGCGGCGATCTGCGGGTTCAGCTCGGGGCGGCGGTCCCAGTGGGTGTCCTCGAAATTGTGCTGCAGGTAGACGAGGAACACCCCGATCACCCCCGCCAGCACGGCCGAGGACAACAGCACCGCCAGTCCGGCCCAGCCGCCAAGCGCCCAGACCAGCGCGAACCAGCCCAGCACCAGCGCGTTATGCGCCATCACGCCCGCAACGCCCACGGCCTGCGTGTTGCGGGGCCAGCGGTAGCGGATGAAATAGGTGTAAAGCCCGCCCAGCCCCAGCAGCAGCACCGGGTTGCGGTAGATGCGATAGACCAGCCGCTCGGCCCGGCCCGCGCGCTGCCATTCGGCCAGCGTCATGGTATAGACCTCGCCATCCTCGCGGAAATCCAGGTTGCCGACATGGGCGTGGTGCAGGTTGTGATTGTGGCGCATCACCGCATAGGGCGTCAGCGTGAACACCGACAGCCCCTCGCCCGCCCGGTCGTTCCAGCGCCGCCGCGAGAACAGCGAGGCATGGCCGCAATCGTGCTGCAGCACGTAAAGCCGGACCGAGGCAAAGCCCAGCACCACCACGAAGGGCAGCGCCGCCAGCCAGTGGAGCCGCGTCGCAGCCCATGTCCCCAGGATCAGCGCCGCGAAATAGACGGCGAACGTCCCGAAATAGCTGAGCGCGGCAAGGCGGTCGTCCTTGTCGGTATAGCCATGGGTGAAGGCGCGGATGCGTTTGATGTCCATTTTCGTCCCTCGGTTGCGTCGGCAAGCCGGTCGGCCCGGCCCCGGCGCAGGGTAAAACACTCGTGTCACAGGATATTGACCGCAGGGCGCTGCGATCAACCCCCCGCGTGCCGGGAGCCGCCCCACCGGCGGGGACATGATTGTTTCAGCGGCGTGGGGGATGGAATTGAGGCAGGGGAGGCACCCCGCCCGGACCAGCCGCGCAGCGGCCCGGGCATCGCTCTCTGTCGCGGTCGATCGAAAGGGGTGCGCCCGACCGGGGCTACCCCTTCTTCTTCAGGTGTTTTTTCAGCGCCCCGGCGTTCTTTTCCCGCCGTCCCTTATAGGGGTTCCGCTCGCCCTGCCCCCGCATGTAGAGCCGGATCGGCGTGCCGGGCATGTCGAACGCCTCGCGCAACCCGTTGACCAGGTAGCGGGTGTAGCTGTCGGGCATCCTGTCGGGATGGCTGCACATCACCACGAATCCCGGCGGCCGCGTCTTGGCCTGCGTCATGTAGCGCAGCTTGATCCGGCGGCCCTGCGGCGCGGGGGGCGGGTGCGCCTCGACCATGCCGGTCAGCCAGCGGTTCAGCTGCGCGGTCGGCACGCGGGTGTTCCAGATCGTGTAGGCGCGTTCCACCGCCTCGCGCAGCCGGTCGAGGCCCCGGCCCGTCTTCGCCGAGACGGTGACCAGCGGTGCGCCGCGCAGTTGCGGCAGCAGCCGGGCGAAGGCCTCTTTCAACTCGCGCAGCTTTTGCTGTTTCTCGTCCTCGACATCCCACTTGTTCACCGCCACCACCACGGCGCGCCCTTCGCGTTCGGCAAGGTCGGCGATGCGCAAATCCTGCTGTTCGAAGGGGATCGCCGCGTCCAGCAGCACGATCACCACCTCGGCGAACTTGACCGCGCGCAGCCCGTCGGCGACCGACAGCTTTTCCACCTTGTCCTGCACGCGCGCCTTCTTGCGCATCCCGGCGGTGTCCCAGATCCGCACCGGCAGCCCGTCCCAGTCGACCTGGAGCGAGATCGCATCGCGGGTGATCCCCGCCTCGGGGCCGGTCAGCAGGCGATCTTCGCCCAGCAACTTGTTGATCAGGGTCGATTTTCCCGCGTTGGGGCGGCCCACCACGGCGATCTGCATGGGCTTTTCCGGCGTCGGCCAGCGCAAATCGGCGATGCCTTCATCGGCCTCTTCCTCGCTCAGCGTGACGTCGGTTTCGGGGGCGGTTTCCTCGGCCTGTTCCTCGAACTCGGCGGCCAGCGGCATCAGCTCGGCCAGCAGGTCGCCCAGCCCCTCGCCATGTTCGGCCGACAGGCGCAGCGGCTCGCCCAGGCCAAGGCTGTAGGCCTCGATCACGCCGGCGTCGGCGGCGCGGCCCTCGGCCTTGTTGGCGGCCAGGATCACGTGTTTGGCGCGCTTTCGCAGGATCTCGGCAAAGATCTGGTCGGTGGGGGTGATGCCGGTGCGCGCGTCGATCATGAACAGGCAGACATCGGCCATGTCCACCGCGCGCTCGGTCAGCCGCCGCATCCGGCCCTGCAGGCTGTCGTCGGTCGCATCCTCAAGCCCGGCGGTGTCGATCACGGTAAAGCGCAGATCGCCCAGCCGCGCCGCGCCTTCGCGCAGGTCGCGCGTGACGCCCGGCTGGTCGTCGACCAGCGCCAGCCGCTTGCCCACGAGGCGGTTGAACAGCGTGGACTTGCCCACGTTCGGGCGCCCCACGATGGCGAGTGTGAAACTCATGATCTTGTCGCTCCAGCGGTGTCAGGCCGCCGCGATACAGGAATTGGCGGTCAACGGAAAGCGTGGAGTTGCCCGCGCGTGCCCACGACGTACAGCGTGCGGTTCACCACCACGGGCGCGGTGGTGGCGCCGCCGGGCACCTCGGTTTCATAGACCAGCTCGCCCGAGGCCGGGTCGAAGAACCGCAGCGCCCCGTCGTTCGAGGCCACGACGACGCGCCCGCCGGCCACCACGGGGCCATAATGGGCATAGACCGCGACCTGCCGCTTGGGCCGGTTGCGGGTAAAGCGCGGCAGATCCTTTTTCCACACCAGCGCGCCGTCCTCGGCGTTCAGGCGGACAAGCTCGTTCCGGTCGTTCACCAGGAAGACCGAATTGCCGGCGACCCAGACCGCGCCCATCGCGCCCTCGTCGGCGGTCCAGATGCGTTCGCCGTTGCCGGCGTTCAGCCGCACGGTGCGGCCCGAATGGGTGCCGACATAGATGCTGTCGCCCACGATCACCGGATCGCCGGTGATATCGGTCACCTTGGCCGAGGCGCGGAACCGGCGCTGCCCCGAGATCGTGGCGTTCCACATCCGCAGCCCGCCCTGCCGGAACGCCGCCTGCAGGTCGCCCGCGCCGAAGGAAAAGACGACGAACTGGTCGGTCAGCGCCGGGGCGGCCCCGCCCAGCACGTTCGCCACGTCGGGTGCCGCGCCCAGTTGCCAGCGGATGCGGCCATTGTCCTTTTCGATGCCCCAGGCGGTATCGTCGCCCGACACCAGGTAGACAAGGTCGCCCGCCACAGTCGGCGTGCCCGACCCGGTGGCGTTCAGCTTCTGCTGCCAGATCACCGCGCCGGTTTCGGCATCCAGCGCGCTGAGCAGGCCGAAGCCGGACGAGACGTAAAGCCGCCCGCCCTCATAGGCCAGCCCGCCGCCGGTGGCCTGCCCCTCGCTTTCGCGCGCGGGCAGCAGATCCTGCGCCCAGAGCCGGCTGCCATCGGTGCCATGCGCCATCACCTGCGCCCCCGAATCGAGGGTGAAGATACGCCCGCCCGCGACCACGGGGGTGGCGGTGATGCGGGCCTTGCGGGTGTCGCCCGCGCCGATACCGGCGCTCCAGACGCGCACGGGCGCGGCGCCGAGCGCCGGGTGATCGGTGCGGAAGGCGGGTGTGCCATGGCCCTGCGCCCAGTCGGAATTGACCTGCTGGGCGGGCAGCGACACCGCGACATCCACCGGCGCCGCGGCCCCGGCCCCGGGATCGCCGGCGCGCAGATCCTCGCGCGGGCCGGGCAGGATCACGTCTTTTTCGGCGCAGGCCGACAGGAGCAGCGCCCCCGCGATCCCGATCATCCACCCGGTCTTTGCTGTTGCCATCGTTCCGTCCTGGTGCTGCGGTTACTGTTCCACCGGCGTGTCCGCCACGCCAGAGGCGATTTGCGGCACCTCGCCCCCCAGCGCCACAATCAACTGGGAAGCGCGCCGGCGCAAGCCCGCGGTCGCCTCGGCATCCTGCATGATGCGCCCCAGCCGGTCGAGCGCGGCGTCGCGCGCGCCGGTGCCGATGTCGATCAGGGCGATCTGTTCCTCGGCCAGAAGCCGCAGGATACCGCCCTGCCCGGACAGCGCCTCGAACTGGCGGCGGCGCTCCTCGGGCGGCATGTCGGTCTGCAGGGTCAGGGCGCGAAAGCCCGCGATCCGGCGATAGATTTCCGGCACGTCGCCATTGGCCGCGACCTGTTGCAGCGCGGCCACCGCGCCGGCGTTGTCGCCACCCGCGGACAGCTCGCCCGCGCGGGCCAGCGCGACCAGCATCTCCTGCCCCGGCCCTTCGGCGGGCACATCGCTCAGCGCGGCGGCGCGCGACAGCGCGTTGTCGCCCTCGAGCGCGGCGATCATGGCATCGCCCAACGCCTCGGCCGCGGCACGGTCCTGCGCCTTGCGCCATTCGTTCCAGGCCGCGCCGCCGACGATCAGCAGCACCGCCAGGACACCGATCCAGCCATAGCGGCGGAACATCGCAAACAGCTTGTCCCGCCGGACTTCCTCGGTCACTTCCTCGATAAAACTGTCGGTCTCGCTCACGCCCGTGCCTCGCCTTGCTTTCCCCCCTCTTATCCGCTCGCCATCGCCCTGCCAAGGCCCAGTGGATTTTCGCGGGCCTGCGACATCGGCTTTCTTGCAGAAGAGAACGGGAGGCCCTATTTTGAACCGATCGGTTCAGTCCGCGTCACCGCGCCACGACGCGCAAAGATTGCAAATGTGACGCGGGGCTGTATGAAAACGGCACGACGCAAGATGCAGGCAAAGGAGCCCTGATGCGCCCGATTCCCATTCTGACCGCCATCGTGGTCACCGCGGTGCTTTACCTGCTGGTGATGGAGAGGGACGCGCTGTTCGCCTTCGCCACCGGCGGCGAGGTCACAGACAGCACGCAGGCCGCCGCGCCCGCCGACGCGGCCGAGGCGATGGCCGGGGAAAAGCCGGTCAGGGTGGTGGCCATCCGCTCCACCGCGCAGGTGATCGACAGCGCGGTGATCCTGCGCGGCGAAACCCGCGCCGCGCGGCAGGTCGAGATGCGGGCCGAAACCTCGGGCCAGGTGGTATCCGAGCCGCTGCGCAAGGGCGCCTTCGTCGACCGGGGCCAGACCCTGTGCCGTATTGATCCGGGCACGCGCGAGGCCGCGCTGGCCGAGGCCGAGGCCCGGCTGGCCGAGGCCCGCGCCCGCGCCCCCGAGGCCCGCGCCCGGCTGACCCAGGCCGAGGCGCAGCTGCGCGAGGCGCAACTGAACCAGACCGCTGCCGCGCGGCTGTCGCAGGACGGCTTTGCCTCGGAAACGCGGGTCGCCGCGACCGAGGCGGCGGTCAGCGCCGCCGAGGCGGCGGTGGAATCCGCGCGCACCGGGCTGGAAACCGTGAAATCCGGCGTGCAATCGGCCGAGGCCGCGCTGGCCGCCGCACGAAAAGAGATCGAGCGGCTGACGATCAGCGCGCCCTTCGCCGGGCTGCTGGAAAGCGACACGGCGGAACTGGGCAGCCTGATGCAGCCCGGATCGCTGTGCGGCACGGTGATCCAGCTCGATCCGATCAAGGTGACGGGCTATATCCCGGAAACCGAGATCGGCCGGGTCGAGGTCGGCGCGCTGGCCGGGGCACGGCTGAGCGACGGGCATGAATTGCGCGGGCGGGTCACCTTCCTGTCGCGTTCGGCCGATCCGGTGACGCGCACCTTCCTTGTGGAAATCGACATGCCCAACGGCGATCTGGAAATCCGCGACGGCCAGACCGCCGAGATCGTGATCCAGGCCGATGGCGCCAACGCGCATCTTCTGCCGCAATCGGCGCTGGCGCTGAACGATGACGGTGCGCTTGGCGTGCGGGTCGTGGGCGCGGAAAACCGGGTCGAGTTCGCGCCCCTGACCCTGATCCGCGACACCGCCGAGGGGGTCTGGGTCACCGGCCTGCCCGACGCGGCGCAGGTGATCGTGGTCGGGCAGGAATACGTGCGCGCGGGCGTGCTGGTCGATCCCACCTTCCGGGAGCCGGGCGAATGAGCGGGATCGTCGACTGGGCCGCCTCGCGCGCGCGGATGGTGCTGGCGTTCATCGCGCTCAGCCTGCTGGCGGGGGGCTTTGCCTATACCGGCCTGCCGAAAGAGGGCGAGCCCGATCTCGACATCCCCGCGCTTTTCGTGTCGGTCCCCTTCCCCGGCATTTCGGCCGAGGATGCCGAAAGCCTGCTGATCAAGACGATGGAAACCGAGCTGTCGGATCTCGACGGGCTCAAGGAAATGACCGCGACCGCCGCCGAGGGCTATGCCGGGATCGCGCTGGAATTCGAATTCGGCTGGGACAAGTCGCGCGTCATGGCCGATGTGCGCGAGGCGATGAACACCGCCGAGGGCCAGTTTCCCGACGGGTTCGAGAAATACACCATCAACGAGATCAATTTCAGCGAATTTCCCATCGTCATCGTGAACCTGACGGGGGCGGTGCCCGAACGCACCATGGCGCGGGTCGCCAAGGACCTGCAGGACCGGGTCGAGGCGCTGGACGCCGTGCTGGAGGCGGGGATCGCCGGCAACCGCGACGAGATGGTCGAGGTGGTAATCGACCCGCTGCGGCTGGAGGCCTACAACGTCACCGCGGGCGAGCTGATCAACGTGGTGCAGAACAACAACCTGCTGGTGCCCGCCGGCGAGGTCGAGACCGCGCAGGGCACCTTCAGCGTCAAGATCCCCAGCAGTTTCGACGAGCCGCGCGACATCTATTCGCTGCCGGTCAAGACCAATGGCGACCGCGTGGTGACGCTGGGCGACCTGGCCGATATCCGCCTGACCTTCGAGGATCGCACCGGCACCGCGCGGTTCAACGGCGAACCCACGGTCGCGCTGCAGGTGGTCAAGCGCAAGGGGTTCAACCTGATCGACACCGCCAGCGAGGTGCAGCGCGTGGTCGACGAGGCCTATGCCAGTTTCCCCGAGGATCTGCGCGCCACGGTGAACGTGGGCACGTCCAACGACCAGAGCCGCATCGTCGCCTCGATGGTGGCGCAGCTCGAAGGGTCGGTGCTGACCGCCATCGCGCTGGTGATGATCGTGGTGCTGGCCAGCCTCGGCAGCCGCGCGGCGCTGCTGGTGGGCTTTGCGATCCCGACCTCGTTCCTGTTGTGCTTCGTGCTGCTGGCGGTGATGGGGGTGACGATTTCCAACATCGTGATGTTCGGCCTGATCCTTGCGGTGGGGATGCTGGTGGACGGCGCGATCGTGGTGGTGGAATACGCCGACAAGCGGATATCCGAGGGCACCGGCCCGATGCACGCCTATGTCGAGGCGGCCAAGCGGATGTTCTGGCCGATCATCAGCTCGACCGCGACGACGCTCTGTGCCTTCATGCCGATGCTGTTCTGGCCGGGCGTGCCGGGCGAGTTCATGGGGATGCTGCCGGTCACGCTGATCTTCGTGCTGATGGCCTCGCTGGTGGTGGCGCTGATCTACCTGCCGGTGATGGGCGGGGTGACGGGCCGGATCAGCCGCAGCTTTACCCGCGCCTCGGACTGGCTGCGCGCCCACAGCCCATGGGCGCTGCGCGCGGCGCTGGTGCCGGTGGCGCTTTACGCGATGTTCCTGGGTGCGATGCAGGTCATCAACCCCGATTACCTGTTCTCGGCCTTCGGCGGGGCCAGCCCGCTGTCGGGGCCGCTGGCCGCCCTGCCCGGCATCGTCCTGTTCGCCCTTGCGGCCTTCGCGGCCTCGATCACGCTCAGCGCGGCGCAGGTGACATGGCGGCGGCGACAGGTGCAGGCGGGCCGGCGCCGCTCGCCTTTCGGCTGGCTGATCTCGATGATCGCGGCCAACCCGGTGATGCCGCTGGTGACCATCGTCGCGGTGATCGCCTTCGTCGTCAGCGTCTTCATGTATTTCGCGCAGAACAACCGCGGGGTCGAGTTCTTTACCGAGTCCGAGCCCGAGCAGGCCATCGTCTATGTCCGCGCGCGCGGCAATCTCAGCCTTGCGGAAAAGGATGCACTGGTGGCGCAGGCCGAACAGGTGGTGCTGACCCATCCCGGCATCCTGAACGCCTTTGCCTTTGCCGGGGATGGCGGGCTGAACAACAACACAGGCGGCGCGCAGCCGCCGCTGGACACGATCGGGCAGGTCCAGTTCGAAACCATCCCGTGGGAGGACCGTCCCGCCTATGCCGCCAGCCACGCGGGCGAGGTGACGCTGGAACAGCTCGACGGCGACGTGATGATCGACGACCTGACCGCCAAACTGGAACAGATCCCCGGCATAAGGATCGAGATCCTGGCGCAGGCGCGCGGCCCGGCCTCGGCCAAGCCGGTGCACCTGCGCATCAAGGGCGACGACTGGGATGCGCTGACGCAGGCCACCGCCATGACCCGCGCCAGGTTCGAGGAAACCGAGGGGCTGACCCTGATCGAGGATACCCTGCCCCTGCCCGGCATCGACTGGCAGATCGACGTCGACGTGGAAAAGGCCGGCCGGTTCGGTGCCGACGTGGCCACCGTGGGCGCGATGGTGCAGCTTGTCACGCGGGGCATCCTGCTCGATACGATGCGCGTCGACAGCTCCGACGAAGAGATAGATATCCGCGTGCGCCTGCCGCAGGACGACCGCGTGCTGTCCACCCTCGATACCCTGAAGGTGCGCACGCAGGACGGGCTGGTGCCGCTGGCCAATTTCATCACCCGCCAGCCGGTGCCCAAACTGGCCGAGATCAAGCGCGTGGACGGCAAACGCTATTTCGACATCAAGGCCGGGGTAGCGGCCGGGCTGACCAAGACCGTCACCGCCGCCGATGGCAGCGAGACGCAGGTGCCGATCACCGCGAACGAGCGGATCGCAACGCTGACCGAATGGCTCGACTCGGGCGCCCTGCCCCCCGGTATCGACTATGAATGGACCGGCGACCAGGAGATGCAGGAGGAAAGCCAGGCCTTCCTGCAATCGGCCTTCGGCGCCGCGCTGGGGCTGATGTTCATCATCCTGCTGGCGCAGTTCAACAGCTTCTACAACGCGGTGCTGGTGCTGGTCGCGGTGGTGCTGTCGACCACCGGCGTGCTGATCGGGATGCTGGTGATGAACCAGCCGTTCTCGATCATCATGACCGGCACGGGTATCGTGGCGCTGGCCGGGATCGTGGTGAACAACAACATCGTGCTGATCGACACCTATCAGGATTACAGCCGCTACATGCCCCGGATCGAGGCGATCATCCGCACCGCCGAGGATCGCATCCGCCCGGTGTTCCTGACCACGGTGACGACGATGGCGGGGCTGGCGCCGATGATGCTGGGGCTCAGCCTCGATTTCATCAATGGCGGCTATGCGCTCGACAGCCCCACGGCGCTGTGGTGGAAACAGCTGGCCACGGCGGTGGTGTTCGGGCTGGGCATCGCCACTGTGCTGACGCTGGTCTTCACGCCGTCGCTGCTGGCGCTGCGGGTCTGGTTCTCGACCTATGTCCGCGCGCTTGGCCGGGTGTTCGCGATGCTCACCAAGGGCAGGTCCAGCCGCGCCGCGCAGGACTGGGCGCTGCGCCGCGCCGCGCGCCGGATCAGGGCGCCCGAGATCGTCTGGGACGAGGACGCGGCACCCACCGCCGCCACGCCCCCGGCGTCATCGCCGCTCAAGGCCGCCGAGTGAGGCGCTGGCGGGGGGTGTTTCGCGGTTGAGCGGTCACCCCCTGCCCGGAACAGCCGCGCAGCGGCCCGGGCATCGCACGGCCGCCCCCCCCCGGCCGGGCGATTGGCTGCCGCAAGTGCCACGTTTCAGGGTAGGAAGTGGCTGTGCGATAAAGTGGCAGCCACAGAGGCAGGATCGCCCGACCGCGGCCATGCGATGCCCTCTGTTGCGCTCAAGCTGAGATATCGGCCCCCGCCTAACCCTCCGCCACCACCCTACGCCGCGTCCTCCTGCTCGGCGGCCTGGCGCTGCCACAGGCTCCAGTACCGGCCCCGGGCGGCCAGCAGGTCGGCATGGGTGCCCTGCTCGGCGATGCGCCCGTCCTCCAGCACGATGATGCGGTCGGCATCGGCAATGGTCGACAGCCGGTGCGCGATGGTCAGCACCGTGCGCCCCTCGCCCGCGCGGCGCAGCGCGCCCTGGATCTCGCGCTCGGTCTCGGTGTCCAGCGCGCTGGTCGCCTCGTCCAGCAACAAGATCGGCGGGTTTTTCAGCAGCGTGCGCGCGATCCCGACGCGCTGTTTCTCGCCGCCCGACAGTTTCAGTCCGCGCTCGCCCACCGCCGTGTCGTAGCCCTGCGGCAGCCCCATGATGAAATCGTGGATCTGCGCCGATTTCGCGGCGGCGATGACCTCCCCCTCGGTCGCACCGTCGCGGCCATAGGCGATGTTGTAGCGGATCGTGTCGTTGAACAGCACGGTGTCCTGCGGCACCACGCCGATCGCGTCGTGCAGACTGTCCTGGGTGACGTCGCGCACGTCCTGCCCGTCGATCCGCAGCGCCCCGCCGCCCACGTCGTAGAACCGGAACAGCAGCCGCCCGATGGTCGACTTGCCCGACCCCGAGGGCCCCACGATCGCCACCGTCTGCCCCGGCGCCACGTCCAGCGACACGCCCTTGAGGATCGGGCGTTCGGGATCGTAGCCAAATTCGACCGCATCCAGCGTCACGCGCCCGCCACCGACCTTCAGCGCGGATGCACCGGGCTTGTCGGCAATCTCGGAGGGTTGTTCCAGAAGATCGAACATCTCGCCCATGTCCACAAGGCTCTGGCGGATTTCCCGGTATACGGTGCCGAGAAAGTTCAGCGGCATGGTGATCTGGATCATGTAGGCGTTGACCATCACGAAATCGCCCACCGTCAGCGCGCCGTTCTGCACGCCCATGGCCGCCATCACCATCACGATCACCAGCCCGCCGGTGATCAGGAAGCTTTGCCCGAAATTCAGGAAGGACAGCGAATACGAGGTCAGCAGCGCCGCGCGCTCATACCCCTCCATCGCCTTGTCGTATCGCGCGGCCTCGCGCGACTCGGCGCCGAAATACTTGACGGTTTCGAAATTCAGCAGGCTGTCGATCGCCTTCTGGTTGGCGTCGGTGTCCTGGTCGTTCATCTCGCGCCGCAGCTTCACCCGCCATTCGGTGACGGCGAAGGTGAACCAGACATAGACCGCGATGGTCAGCGCCACGACCGCCAGGTACCAGACGTCGAACAGGAAGAACAGGATACCCGCGATCAGCACCAGTTCCAGCACCAGCGGGCCGATGCTGAACAGCAGAAAGCGCAGCAGGAAATCGACGCCCTTGACCCCGCGTTCGATGATCCGGCTCAGCCCGCCGGTCTTGCGCGTGATGTGATAGCGCATGGACAGGCGGTGGATATGGGTAAAGGTTTCCAGCGCAAGCTGGCGCAGCGCGCGCTGGCCCACGGCAGCGAACAGCGCATCGCGCAATTGCTGGAACCCGTTGGTCATCAGCCGCGCCATGCCATAGGCCACGGTCAGCCCCACCGCCCCCAGCGCCAGCATCGGCACGCCCTCGCCCGCCAGCGCATCCACCGCGTCCCGGTAAAGCATCGGCGTATAGACCGCGATCAGCTTGGACGCCAGAAGCGCCAGCAGCGCCAGCACCACGCGGCGCTTTACCCACGGCTTGTCGTCGGGCCAGAGATAGGGCGCAACCTTGCGGATCGTCCGCCAGCCCGATCGCTGCTCGGCCCGCTTCAGTTCTTCCTCGCTCGCGGTATGGCGTTTGCGCATGAATGCCCCGGTGTCTGCTTTTGCCCCGGTGATATGGGGCTTTTGCCGGAAAGGCCAGACGGGGCGGCGCGTCACTCGTCGGGCAGGTCGAACACCTGCCCGGGATAGATCAGGTCGGGGTCGCGGATGCGGTCGCGGTTGGCCTCGAACACCTTGACGAAGGCCATGCCCTCGCCATAGCGGTCGCGCGCGATGGCCCAGAGCGTGTTGCCCGGCTGCACGGTGATCACGGCGACCGGGGTGCCGGTGTCGCGCGTCGCCTCGGCCAGGACCGCGCTGTCCTCGCGCTTGAACGGCGTTTCGACGCGGCTGATCACCGCGCCGTCCGCGCCCACCTGGTCGACCCGCAGGGTATAGACCCCGGCATCGACCTGCGGCAGCTCGCTGCGCCAGCTTCCGTCGGGGGCCACGCGCGAGGTGGTGACCGGCGCGTTGTCCAGGTAGACGCGCACGAAGCCCTCGCCGGGGCTGCGCCCGGTCAGTTCCACCGCGCCGCTATCGGAATAGGTGATGGCGTCGATGGCGACCGAGGACATGACCTCGGGCGTGGCCGCCCCGGCCGCCGCGCCCGGTTGCAGCACCCGCACGCCCCCGGCGTCCGACAGCAGCACGGCGGGGCTGTCCCCGGCGGTATCGGCGGTATCCTCCGGTGTCGCGCTGGCGGGTGGTGCCGTGGCGGTAACGGTCTCGGCGGGTTCGGGCGCGGGTTGTGCGCCGGTGTCGTCCGGTTGCGCCGTTGCCTCGTCCACGGGGTCCGCAGCCTGCGGCGCTGCCGCAACCCCGGTTTCGGCAGGCGGGGTTGCGCTGGGGGCGATGATGACCTCCTGCTCGGATTGCAGCGCCGCGCCATCATGGGTCATGCGCAGGCGCATCAGCCGGGGATTGGCCGAGGGCGGCAGGTCGAGCAGCGCGGCGAAACTGCCATCCGATCCGGCGGTGGCCTCGCCGATCACCTCGTCATCCAGCAGCAGCTCGACCCGGCCGCCGGGCTGGGCGTTGCCCGCCACCTGCGCAAACCCGTCGGATTCGACCCGCACAACCGCAAAGCTGGGCGGTTGCGGGGCGGTCGCCTCGGGCATCTCGGGGGTTTCGGGCGCGGTGGGCGTCGCCTGTGTTTCGGGCGCCGGGGCGGCCTCGGGCGCAGGGGTCCCCGCGGCGGGGGGCTCGGCCACGTCCTGCGGCGCGGGCGGTGCGTCGAGCCGCCCCCACAGCGCCACGCCGATCGCCACCGCGGCAAGCGCAACGATACCCCCGGCCACCACTGCCCCCGGTCCCGAGAGGTTTGCCAATTTGCTCATTTTCCGCCTTTGCGACTTTCCCCAGGCCCGCGTGCGAACGCGGTTGAGGGACTGTAGCAACAGAGCTATCACGGGTCAAAACCACATTACGCCCGGAGCACGCCTATGACGATCCAACCTTCCGTCTGTGTCTATTGCGGATCACGCGCCGGGGCCAACCCCGCCTATGCCGGGGATGCCGAGGCATTGGGATACGCGCTGGCCGACAATGGCTGGCGGCTGGTCTACGGCGCGGGCGACGTGGGGCTGATGGGGCTGGTGGCGCGCGCCGCGCAATATGCCGGCGGGCAGACATTCGGCGTGATCCCCGTGCACCTGATGCAGGCCGAGGTCGGCAAGCGCGACCTGAGCCAGTTCATCGTGACCGAGAACATGCACGAGCGTAAGAAGGTCATGTTCATGAACTCCAACGCCATCGTGGTGCTGCCCGGCGGCGCCGGATCGCTGGACGAATTCTTCGAGGTGCTGACATGGCGGCAGCTCGGCCTTCATGCCAAGCCGATCTTCCTGCTGGATACCGACGGGTTCTGGCAGCCGCTGGTCGGGCTGATCGACCACGTGATCGACCAGGGCTTCGCCGAACCCTCGCTGCGCGATTTCGTCCGCGTGGTTCAGGACGTGCCGACGCTGACCGCCGCCCTGCGCGCGGCCCTGTCCTGACGCCAGGTCGCCAGCGTATAGATCGCCAGCGCGGCCCAGATCAGAGCGAAGGCGATGGCGTGCCAGCGGCCGAACGCCTCGCCGAAGATCAACACGGCCACCAGGAATTGCAGCGTCGGGTTCAGGTATTGCACCAGCCCCACCGTGCCCAGCCGCACCCGTTTCGTGGCGTAGGAAAACAGGATCAGCGGCGCGCCGGTGATCACGCCCGAAATCATCAGCAGGGCGCTGTCCCACATGTCGCGGCCATAGGCCCCGCCGCCCGGCGTGGCATGGGTGACGGCAAGGATGGCGATGGCGACGGGCGCCAGCAGCAGCACCTCGGCGGTGACCGACACGACCGGCCCGGCATCCAGCCGCTTTTTCACCACGCCATAAAGGCCGAAACTGCCCGACAGGATCAGCGCGATCCATGGCGCCACGCCCAGCCCCCGGCTCAGCAGCGCCACCGCCAGCACCGCCAGCGCCACCGCGGTGCCCTGCGCCCGGTCCAGCCTTTCGCCGAACACCAGCCGTCCCAGCGCCACCGCCACCAGCGGGAACAGGTAATAGCCCAGGCTGGCCTCGGTCACGCGGCCGATCTGGATCGACAGGATGAACACGAACCAGTTGGTCGAGATCATCAGCGCGGCAAAGCCCACGATCGCCCGCGACCGCCACGTTCCCAGCGCCGCGCGCAGTTGCGACAACCGCCCCTGCCCGGCCAGCACCAGCGTAAAGAACAGCACCGACCACAGCGTGCGATGGGCCAGTATCTCGATCGGGGGGATATGTTCCAGCAGCTTGTAATAAAGCGGCGACAGCCCCCAGACCGTGCAGGCCGCCACCATTGCCGCTATGCCGCGCGCCGCCTCGCTTTTCATGCCCGCCCCCCGAACCGCCGATGCCCTGCCATAGCAAGCCCGCGCGACACAGGCCAGCGCGGGTTAATGCGCGCGCCGCCCGCTGACCGAGGTCAGGCCCAGCTCATGCCCCAGCAGGCACATGTCGCGCGTGCGCTGCGGCAGCCGGCCGGCCTGTTCGAACAGCGATATCAGGTCCAGCAGGTTCCGCCCCTCGCAGATCCGGTCGCCGCGATAGCGCACCATCAGATAGGCGCTGACGGCGACGGGGCGGTGGCGCAGCGCGTCCATCGCCTCGACCCGGAAGGTCAGCGCGACGCGGTCATCCTGTTCGATGCCGGTCACGTCGCTGATACGGATATCGGTAAACTGCCGCAGGATCATCCGGTGAAAGGCCGCGAATTCGTCCGGCCCCATCAGATCCATATCCTCAAGCCCGCGAATCTCGGCATCCGCCGTGAACATCCGGCGCACGGCGCCGTCATCCGCATGTTCCCAGATACCGCGAACCAGCGTTTCGGTACGCTCAACCAAAGACATTGTCCCCTCCCCAACAGAAGACAGCCCACACTATGACATAACGCGAACAAACACACTCGTTACCCGAACCTCGCGTCACGTAAAGAACCAGCGCGCCGGGGAAAGGACAATAGACCGGGCATTGCAAAAATGAAAAACCCGCCCTGCCGGACGGGTTTTCCGATACATCTGTTGCGCGAAACTCACGCCATGCGCGAGGCGACGTTTTCCCAGTTCACCAGCTTGTCCAGGAAGTTGGTCAGGTAGGCCGGGCGCTTGTTGCGGAAATCGATGTAGTAGGAATGCTCCCACACGTCGCAGCCCAGCAGCGCGGTCTGGCCAAAGCACAGCGGGTTCACGCCGTTCTCGGTCTTGGTGACCTTCAGGCTGCCGTCGGCCTCCTGCACCAGCCACGCCCAGCCCGAACCGAACTGGCCTGCACCGGCGGCGGCGAAATCTTCCTTGAACTTGTCGACCGAGCCGAAATTCTCGGTCAGGGCCTTTTCCAGCGCGCCGGGCATCTTCTTTTCGCCCGGGCCCATCATTTCCCAGAACTGGGCGTGGTTCCAGTGCTGGCTGGCATTGTTGAAGATACCGTTCTGCGCCACGGCGCCCGACTGGTAGGTACCCTTGACGATCTCTTCGACAGGCTTGCCCTCCCACTCGGTGCCGGCGATCAGCTTGTTGCCGTTGTCGACATAGGCCTTGTGGTGCAGGTCATGGTGATATTCCAGCGTTTCCTTGGACATGCCCAGATCGGCCAGGGCGTCATGGGCATAGGGAAGATCGGGAAGTTCGAAAGACATGGGCATATACCCCCTCGTTGCGGTTTCCGTTGGGGGATAAGTGGGCCGCGCGGGCGGTCTCGTCAACCCCGCATGATACCGGCAGGCGGCATGATCCTGCCACCCGGCCCGTATCAGGACCGGGGGACAAGGGTTTGATCAGGCGTCGAAAAACCCGACTTCGCTGCCGGGTGCGGCGGCCACCGACAAAAGATCGAACACGTAGGACGCGACCGAGCGGAAACAGATCACCCGCGCCTCGCCCGCGCTGTCCAGCCAGATCGCGGCGGGCACCTGCGCCAGCCGGGTGCGCCGCATCTCGCCCGTGCCGAAGCGGTCGGGATGCAGGTCGGCGGGCGCCAGCTTGGCCAGCACCTCGCGCAGGCGCGCGGGCTCACCGGTCACACGGAACAGCGCCCGCGCGTCCGACACGTTCTCGGCCAGGTGATGCGTGCCCGCCAGTGCCGTGCGCAGCGTCGCCACCCCCTCATGCGCCTGCGCATGGGGCAGCAGGATCAGCCATTCGTCCGGCGACATCCACGCGATCGCGCGGTCGCCGGCCGCGGCGATCCCCCGGATGCCGGGCATATCCACCCCCGCGACGTCGCGCGCGGCCTTTTGCAGCGCGGCCGCGCCCGCATCGCCGCGCAGGGTGATCATGCCCTGCGGTCCGGCCTCTTCGATCTTCACGATCCCGACAAAGGACTGGCCGTTCAATGCGCTGACTGCCTCAGACATTCTGCTTCTCCCCGTCCTTGTCGTAGAATACCGGGTCCACGATCGTTGCCCTGTAGGTCTTGCCGTCGGTGCCGGGGAAGTCGATCACCGTGCCCATCCGGTCGGGCCCGTTCAGCACCAGGCCCATCGCGATGCCGCGCCCCAGCGTCGGCGAATGGTAGGTCGAGGTTACGCGCCCCTGCACGTTGCGCTGGCCGTTGGCATTGTCGCCATCCGCCACCGCATAGGCGCCATCGGGCAGCACGCTGCCATCCACCGTTTCCAGCCCCACCAGCTTCCACCTTGCGGGGTCGGTCATGTGGCTGCGCTGCTGCGCGCGCTTGCCTATGAAATCGTCCTTCTTCTTCGAAATCGCCCAGTCGAGGCCCAGATCCTGCGGGATCACCGTGCCATCGGTTTCGTCGCCGATCATGATAAAGCCCTTTTCGGCCCGCATCACGTGCAGCGCCTCGGTGCCATAGGGCATGACGTTGAATTCCATCCCCGCCTCCAGCAGCTTGTCCCACAGCGCGCGGGCCTGTCCCGCATCCACCGCGATTTCATAGGACAGCTCGCCCGAGAACGAGATGCGGTAGACCCGGCAAGAAATGCCCGCCAGTTCGCCATCCGCCCAGGCCATGAAGGGCAGCGCATCCTTCGACACGTCCATGCCGCCCAGCTTTTCCAGCACCTTGCGCGCATCGGGGCCGACCACGGCGATCTGGCCGTATTGCTCGGTCACGTTGGCGACGTAAACCTGCCAGTCCCACCATTCGGTCTGCAGCCATTCCTCCATATGGGCATGGATGCGCTCGGCCCCGCCGGTGGTGGTGTGGCACAGGAAACTGTCGTCGCCGATCCGCGCCACCACGCCATCGTCCATCAGAAAACCGTTTTCGCTGCACATCAGCCCGTAGCGGCAGCGCCCGGGTTTGAGCGTGCTCATCATGTTGGTATAGAGCATGTCGAGGAATTTCCCCGCATCCGGCCCGGTGACCACCAGCTTGCCCAGCGTCGAGGCATCCAGCAGCCCGAGCGAGCCGCGCGTCTGGGTAATCTCGCGCGCCACCGCCTGCGCGTGGGTTTCCCCGGCGCGCGGATAGCAATAGGGCCGCCGCCAATGGCCGACCGGCTCGAAATGCGCGCCCTGCGCCTCGTGCCAGTCCTGCAGCGGCGTGCGGCGGAGCGGCTGGAACACCTTGCCGCGCGCCTCGCCGCCGATGGCCCCCATCGAGATCGGCGTATAGGGCGGGCGGAAGGTGGTCGTCCCGGTCTGCGGAATCGGCTGGCCCAATGCATCGGACAGGATCGCCAGGCCGTTGATATTGCTCAGCTTGCCCTGATCGGTGGCCATGCCCAGCGTGGTGTATCGCTTGGCGTGTTCGACCGATTCGAACCCCTCGCGCGCGGCAAGCTGGATATCGCTGACCTTCACGTCGTTCTGGAAATCCAGCCACGCCTTCATCCGCAGTTTGACATGCGCGCCCTGCGGCATCAGCCACACCGGCTCGATCGCGGCCTCTTCGGGCGTTTCGCCCTTGGGGGCATCGGTTTTCTTCGGTTTTGCCCCCACGGCCTTTGCCGCCGCCATGCCCGCCGCATCCGCATCGGTCAGCACATCGCCCAGCCCCAGGTATCCGTTCGCGCTGCCCGCCGGGATGACAAAGGGCTCGCCCGCCGCCCCGGTGGGCGGCGCGTCGGCGTTGGGGCGGAACATCGCCTGCGCCTCGTCCCAGACCAGTTTGCCGCCGCAATGCGACCACAGGTGCACCACGGGCGACCAGCCGCCCGACATGGCGACCGCGTCGCATTTGATTTCTTCCAGCACCGCGCCCTCGCCGGCCTGTGCGCAGATCGCCACGCCCTCGACCCGCTTGCCGCCCTTCACCCTGGCCACGCCCTTGCCGGTTTCCACCCGGATGCCAAGCGCGCGCGCCTGCTCGGCCAGTGCCCCGCCGCCGCCCGCGCGGGCGTCGATGATGGCGGGCACCTCCAATCCAAGCTCTTTCAGCGTGATCGCCGTGCGATAGGCGTCGTCATTGTTGGTCACGACAATTGTGCGGTCGCCGATGGAAACGCCGTAATTCACCGCGTAATCGCGCACCGCACCGGCCAGCATCACGCCGGGGATGTCGTTGCCCGCGAAGGACAGCGGCCGCTCGATCGCGCCGGTGGCGGTGATCACCTGCCTGCAGCGCAGCCGCCACAGCCGGTGGCGCGGGCCGGGCGTGCCGGGCGCGTGGTCGCTGACGCGCTCATAGGCCAGCACATAGCCGTGATCGTAGACGCCCGCACCCATGCAGCGGGTGCGCAGGGTGACGTTCTTCATGCCCCGCATCTCGGCCAGCGCGGCCGCGACGAACGCATCCGCAGGCTTGCCGTCGACCGTGCCGCCATCGACAGGTGCGCGCCCGCCCCAATGGGCGGTCTGCTCGATCAGCAGCACCTGCGCGCCCGCGCGGCCGGCGGTCAGCGCCGCCTGCAGCCCGGCCACGCCGCCGCCGATCACCAGAACATCGACGAAAGCATGGAAATGCTCATAGGTATCCTCGTCGCGCAGATGCGCCTCGGGCGCGCGGCCAAGGCCCGCCGATTGCCGGATGAAGGGCTCGTAGACATGCTTCCAGAAGGCGCGCGGATACATGAAGGTCTTGTAATAGAACCCGGCGGGCAGAAAGCGGCTGAACCAGCTGTTCACCGCGCCCACGTCGAATTCCAGGCTGGGCCAGTGGTTCTGGCTGGTGGCGCTCAGCCCCTCGAACAGCTCGGTCGTGGTGGCGCGCTGGTTCGGCTCCAGCCGGTTGCCGGTCCCGAGGTTCACCAGCGCGTTGGGCTCTTCGGCCCCCGACGCCACCATGCCGCGCGGGCGGTGATACTTGAACGACCGGCCCACCATCATCTGCCCCGCACCCAGCAGCGCCGAGGCGAGCGTATCGCCCTCAAGCCCCGTCAGGTGCTGCCCGTTGAAGGTGAAATTGACCCTTTTGGCACGGTTCAGCAGCCGGCCACCCTTTGCAAGACGCGTGCTCATGCGAATTCTCTCCACGTCCAGCCCGGCCGCCTGGCCGAGATCCTGTCCCTGATGTCCCTGGGCGGTTCGGTGGTCTGCGCCGGATAGGTGCCGAACACCTCGAGCGTGCTGGTGTCGCGCGCCGCGTGGAACCACTTGCCGCAGCCGTTGACGTGCCGCCAGCGTTCGAAATGCACGCCCCTCGGGTTTTCGCGCATGAACAGGTAGCCCTCGAATTCGTCGTCGGACGCGCCCGGACCGAACCGTTTCAGATGCGCCTCGCCGCCGGGGGCAAGCTCGGTTTCATCGGCAAGGACGCCGCAACAGGGGCATTCCAGGATCAGCATGGCGCATCTACCTTCCCGCTGGTGATGTCCTGCGCGGCCATGATCTTCGCGCATGACAAACGGGCCGGCGCCACAAGGCGCCAGCCCGCATGTTTCGGTTCTTGGTTCAGTTCAGTCTGCGGCCGGGGCCGCAGGTGCGGCTTCGGTTGCCGGATCGGCGGGCACAGGTGTTTCCGCGACGGGGTTTGTCGCCCCCGCCCCGCCGTCCGGGCCGGTTCCGCTGCCGACCGTGCCGAGCGAAGCCACCAGAACGATGATGGCCAGCACGGCCAGCAGGGCAAGGAGCCAGCCAAACGCGCCGGTTCCCGTGGACAGTTCCGGTTTGCCCTGCAGCCGGGTGTCGTAGTCAAAATTCGACATGGGGTTTCCTCCTTTCCAGTCTGACCCAGACATGGGACGCTTGCCGCCCCAAAGGAAGAATGAGCGGGAATCCCCCGGTATTTTGCGCCATTTGCCGCGAATTCAGGGGGTTGCGATCGGCCAAGCCCTGCCGATTCGGCGCCCGCCGCGCGAGTCGCGGGGAACCGCCCCGCCACTGCCGCCCGGCGCATCAATGCGCCACCCCCGCGGCCACGCTTTCGTCGATGAACTTGCCCTCGCGGAAGCGGAACATCGAAAAATCCTCGCACAGGCTGGAGTGCCCGCGCGCCATCAGCTCGGCGAATCCCCAGCCCGAACCGGGGATCGACTTGAACCCGCCGGTGCCCCAGCCGCAGTTGATGAAGCAGTTTTCCAGCGGCGTCTTCGACAGGATGGGCGAGCGGTCGCCGGTCATGTCCACGATCCCGCCCCATTGCCGCAGCATCTTGAGCCGGGAAATCATCGGGAAGGTTTCGATCAGCGCCCTGACAGTTTCCTCGATATGGTGGAAGCTGCCGCGCTGGGTATAGTTGTTGAAGCCGTCCGCGCCGCCGCCGATCACCATCTCGCCCTTGTCCGACTGGCTCATGTAGCCATGCACCGTGTTGGCCATCACCACCACGTCCATGCAGGGCTTGACCGGTTCGCTGACCAATGCCTGCAACGCCACGGATTCGATGGGCAGCCGGAACCCGGCCATCTCGGCCAGCACGCCGGAATGGCCCGCCACCACGATGCCCAGCTTGTTGCAGCCGATCGCGCCGCGGCTGGTCTCGACGCCGGTGACCTTGCCGCCCTCCTGCCTTACGCCCGTGACCTCGCATTTCTGGATCACGTCCATGCCCATGTCGGAACAGGCCCGCGCATAGCCCCAGGCCACCGCGTCGTGCCGCGCGGTGCCGCCGCGCGGCTGCCACAGCGCGCCCAGCACCGGATAGCGCGGCCCGTCGATATTGATGATCGGCACCAGCTTCTTCACCTCGTCGGGCTGGATGAACCGTGTTTCCACCCCCTGCAGCGCATTGGCATGGGCGGTGCGCAGGTAGCCGCGCACCTCGTGCTCGGTCTGGGCCAGCATCATCACGCCGCGCGGGCTGAACATGACGTTGTAGTTCAGGTCCTGGCTCAGATCTTCGTACAGGCTGCGCGCCTTCTCGTAGATCGCCGCCGACGGGTCCTGCAGGTAGTTCGAGCGGATGATCGTCGTGTTCCGCCCCGTGTTGCCGCCGCCCAGCCAGCCTTTTTCAAGGATCGCCACGTTGGTGATGCCGAAATTGCGCCCCAGGTAATAGGCGGTGGCCAGCCCGTGCCCGCCCGCGCCGACAATGATCACATCGTATGTCTTCCTGGGCTCGGGGCTTTTCCACGCCCGTTCCCATCCGGTGTGAAAGCGCGCGGCCTCGCGCGCGACGGCAAAGGCGGAATATCGTTTCATGCGGTGCCCCATTTTCGCGGCAGGCGAATCCCCGGCGGATTTCCTGAGTGCTTACTGAACCCTAACCGCATTTCGCCCGCGTTTCGAAACGTCACAATACGGCGTGGTTGCGACATGGGCGCCACCTGCGTCAGAATACCCCTTTTTCGCCCGCGCCCGCGCCTATACATGAAAGGCCAGTCTGACGGAGGCACAATGCTGTTCTGGATACTCATCGGTGTGTTGGCCCTGGCGGTTGCCGGGAGTCTGGCGGTTGTCCTGGTGCGCGGGCGGCGCGAGGCGGAACATCCCGCCGCCTATGACCTGCGGGTCTATCGCGACCAGCTCAAAGAGGTCGACCGCGACCTTGCCCGCGGCGTCATCGGGCCCGAGGATGCCGACCGTATCCGCGCCGAGATATCGCGCCGCATCCTTGCCGCAGACGCGCAGTTGCAGCAGGCCGAAACCGCGGGCGACCAGCCCGCCGGGGTGTCGCGCGCGGTGGCGGTGGGCGCCGGCGCCGCGCTGGTGGCGGGTGCCGTGGGGCTTTACTGGCAGCTCGGGGCACCCGGATACGGCGACCTTGGGCTGAGTTCGCGGATCGAAACCGCCCGCGAGCTGCGTGAAAACCGCCCCACGCAGGAACAGGTCGAGGCGCAGGTCACCCTGCCCGCGCCGCCGCAGCCCCCGTCCGAGGAATACACCGAACTGGTCAAGCGCCTGCGCGAGGCCGTGGCCGAACGCCCCGCCGACCTGCAGGGCCAGACCCTGCTGGCCCGGAACGAGGCCGTGCTGGGCAACTTCAAAGCCGCCTACGAGGCGCAGGGCGCGGTGCTGTCGATCAAGGGCACCGAGGCCAGCGCGCAGGACTATGCCGATTACGCCGACATGATGGTGCTGGCCGCCGGCGGCTATGTCTCGCCCGAGGCCGAGACCGCCCTGCGCGCCGCGCTTGCGCGCGATCCGCGCAACGGCACGGCGCGGTATTACATGGGGCTGATGGCGGCGCAGACCGGCCGGCCCGACCAGGCGTTCCGCACATGGGACGGGCTGATGCGCGAGGGGCCGGCCGATGCGCCCTGGATCGCCCCGATCCGCGGCCAGATCGAGGATATGGCCGCCCGCGCCGGGGTGAACTACACCCTGCCCGAGCTTGACTCGCTGCCCGGCCCCACCGCCGGGGATATCGAGAACGCTGCCGACATGACCCCCGAGGAACGGCAGGAGATGGTGCGCGGCATGGTCGACCGGCTGATGAACCGGCTGGCCACCCAGGGCGGCACCGCCGAGGACTGGGCGCGGCTGATCGCGGCGCTGGGGCAGCTGGGCGACACCGCCCGCGCCTCTGCCATCTGGGCCGAGGCGCAGCAGGTGTTCGAAGCCCGCCCGCAGATGCTGGCCACCGTGCGCGCGGCCGCCGAACAGGCCGGTCTGACCGGCACCGCCCCCGCCCTGCCCGGCCCGTCGGCCGAGGACGTGGAAAATGCCGCCAGCCTGACATCCGACGACCGGCAGGAGATGATCCGCACCATGGTCAGCGGCCTGGCCGAGCGGTTGAACGCCGATGGCGGCAGCGCGCAGGAATGGGCCCGGCTGATCAGCTCCTACGGCGTGCTGGGCGATACCGAGGGCGCGCAAGGCGCCTATGACAGCGCCCGCGCGGCCTTTGACGGCGATGCCGACGCGCTGGCCCTGCTCCGCGATGCCGCCCGCGCCGCGGGCCTGTCGGAATGATCTGCGACGGGATCGAGGATTTCGCCGCCGCCCTGCCGCCGATGCAGGCAGTCGCGGGGCTCGACCTGGGCGAGCGCACGATCGGCGTGGCGGTGTCCGACACCTTCCTGTCGGTCGCCACGCCGCTGGAAACCATAAGGCGCAGGAAATTCGGGCAGGATGCCGAAAAACTGCTGGCGATCCTGTCGGCCCGCAACATCGGCGGGCTGGTCCTTGGCCTGCCGCGCAACATGGACGGCACCGAGGGCCCGCGCTGCCAGTCGACCCGCGCCTTTGCCCGCAACCTCGCCCGCCTGACCGACCTGCCCATCGGTTTCTGGGACGAGCGCCTGTCCACCGTGGCCGCCGAAAAAGCCCTGCTCGAGGCGGATACGACCCGAAAACGTCGCGCCGAGGTCATCGACCACGTGGCCGCCTCTTATATCCTTCAGGGGGCGTTGGACCGGCTGAGACATCTGAGGGCAGACCCGTGAATGACGATATCTGGAAACGCGACGAGGTGGAATCGCCCTGCGTGAAGGTCTGTGTCGTGCATCCCGGGGAACGGATCTGCATCGGCTGTTACCGCACCGTCGACGAGATCGCCCGCTGGTCGCGCATGACATCCGCGGAGCGCCGCGCCGTGATCGACGCCCTGCCCGCCCGCGCCCCCCGACTGGCCAAACGCCGCGGCGGCCGCGCCGCGCGGTTCAAGGGCTGAGCCAGGGGTCTTCCACCGCCGGTCAAACGTCGCACCCAGCCCGGAACAGCCGCAAAGCGGCCCGGGCATCGCACGGCCGCCCCCCGGCCGGGCGAGCCCTCTGTTGAACGCCCTATTCAAGCGGCCACAGGCCGACCCTCAGTATCCCAGCGCCTTGCGCAGCATGTTGAGCGCCACGAGCGTCAGGAACACCGCGAACACCCGCCGCAGCCGCGCCGCGTCCATCCGGTGCGCCAGATTCACGCCGACCGGCGTGGTGATCAGCGTCATGGCGATGACGATGGCAAAGGCCGGCCCGTTCACCGCGCCCAGCGTAAAGGGCGGCGCATCGGCCACGTCGAGAAACAGGAACCCGATCACCGAAGGCACCGCGATGATCACGCCGAACCCGGCGGCGGTGGCAACGGCGCGGTGGATCGGTGTGTTGAAAAGGCTCATCAGCGGCACGCCGAAACTGCCCCCGCCGATCCCCATCAGAGCCGACAGGAAACCCACCAGCGGCGACACGATCAGGCGGGCAATGCCCTTGGGCATCTCCTGCCCCAGTCGCCAGTGCGACCGCCCCAGCCCGAGATAGGCCCCGATCACCAGCCCCAGCACGCCGAAGATCCCCTGCAGCACGACCGAACGCAGCGCGGCCGCCACCAGCACCCCGATCAGCGCACCGATGGCGATCCCGGGGCCCCAGCCGCGCAGGATACCCCAATCGACCGCGCCACGCTTGTTATGCGTCAGCACCGAGCGCACCGAGGTCACCACGATGGTCGCCAGCGAGGTCGCCAGGCAGACCTGCATCAGCTGCGGCCCGTCATAGCCGAGCGTCTTGAAGGTGTAAAAGAACGCGGGCACCAGCACGATACCCCCGCCGACCCCCAGCAACCCGGCCAGCACCCCGGCGAAACCACCGATCACGACAAGCAGCAGAAACATCTCAAGCAGCAGCATGGTATCCGGCATCGGCACGTCCCCCTGATCACGCGCGCAAGCGGTACACCGCACCGCCGCCGAAGGCCAGAGCGGCGACGCGGTATTTTCGTTGCGGGCGGTGGCTATGCGAGGTGTTCGGAGTATTCGCAACAGAAGGGCAACGCAGGGCCGCGGTCGGGCGATCCGACACTTGTTGCGGTCACTTTATCCCGCAGCCACATCCTACCTCAGACCGTGGCACTGGCGGCAGCCAATCGCCCGGCCAGGGGGCGGCCGTGCGATGCCCGGGCCGCTGCGCGGCTGTTCCGGGCAGGGTGCATAGCTTTTTCAGTCGGGAATCGCGCGGTTTCCTCCCCAAACTGCGCGGTTTCCGCATATTCCAGGGCCGCGTAAATATACCCGGTCAGGCGGCGCGGGCGATCCCCACGGCCTCCAGCGCGGCCTCCAGCACCTCGGGTCCGGCCCCGTCGGCGGTGCCGCGTTCCGACAGCACCCGCCGCCATTGCCGCGCGCCGGGGCGACCGTGGAACAGCCCCAGCATGTGTCGCGTGACCTGGTGCAAACGGCCGCCCGCGCGCAGATGTGCCTCGATATAGGGCAGCATCGCATGGACGATATCGGCGGGATCTTTGGTGGCAGGCGGATCGCCGTAGACCAGCGCATCCGCACGGGCAAGGATATCCCAGGGCCGGTGATAGGCGGCCCGCCCGACCATCACGCCGTCCAGCCCGGCCTCAAGCAATTTCACAGCGTCTTCAATGCTTTCGACGCCACCGTTGATCGAGATATGCAGGTTCGGGAACAGCATCTTCATGCGCTGCACAAGGTCGTAATCCAAGGGCGGAATGTCCCGGTTCTCTTTCGGCGACAAGCCCTGAAGCCACGCCTTGCGGGCATGGATCGTCACCCTCTCGCACCCTGCGGCGACGACCTGTGACAGAAATTCGGGCAACACGTCCTCGGGGGTCTGATCGTCGACGCCGATGCGGCATTTCACCGTCACGTCGATATCCGCCGCGTCCCGCATCGCGCGCACGCAATCGGCCACCAGCGCGGGCGATTTCATCAGCACCGCCCCGAACGTGCCCGACTGCACCCGGTCGCTGGGACAGCCGCAATTAAGGTTGATCTCGTCATACCCGCGCTCCGCCCCAAACCGTGCCGCCTGTGCCAGTTCGCGCGGGTCCGAGCCGCCGAGTTGCAGCGCGACGGGATGTTCTTCTTCTTTGAAATCAAGCAGATGCAGGGCACCGCCCCGCACCAGCGCAGGGGCCGTCACCATCTCGGTATAAAGCAGCGCCCGCCCGCTGATCAGCCGGTGAAAATAGCGGCAATGCCGGTCGGTCCAGTCCATCATGGGTGCAACGGACAGGCGGGAGGCCGTTGAAATCTCTAGTTTTTCATTCTTTTCTGTCACTTACAGGCACCTACAGTTCGTCTCGTTTCCGCTCATTATGGACCAAATTTGTCGATTTTGACACTGGATTTGGTCCCGTGGACCAAATACAATTCCGTGGACCAAATGGGGAGACCGTCATGGGCTCGATCACCACACGCAAGCGCAAGGATGGAAGTCACAGTTACAGGGCACGTGTACGAGTGATGCGCGAGGGAACCGTCTATCACGAGACGAAGACTTTTGACAGACGCCCAGCTGCGACCACCTGGATAAAGAAGCGCGAGAAGGAGCTAGCAAAGCCTGGTGCGTTGGAAGGGCTGAACGTATCTGACCCTCCGCTATCCAAAGCGATCGAGCGCTACACCGAAGAAACGGTGAAGGACATCGGTCGCACAAAGGCCCAGGTCCTCAGGACCATCGCCACCTACCCGATCGCCAATCTGCCCTGTTCCACCATCAAGTCGAAGGATATCATCGAGTTCCTTCAGTCTCTGCCCGGACAACCGCAAACCGTCGGGAACTACGCCAGCCATCTCGCCTCCATATTCGCCATAGCACGGCCGATGTGGGACTTTCGGCTGGATGATCGGGAGATGAGAGACGCGATCACCGTCGCGCGCCGTATGGGGATCATCTCCCGTTCCGCGCAGCGGAACCGCAGGCCCACCCTCGATGAACTCGACCGGCTGCTGGCTCATTTCATTGATCGGCGCCAGAGAACGCCTCAGGCCATGCCCATGCACAAGGTGATCGTGTTCGCTCTCTTCTCGACGCGCCGACAGGCAGAGATCACCCGACTCACCTGGGATGATTTCCAGAAGGAGCACAAGCGCATCCTGATCCGTGACATGAAGCATCCCGGCGAAAAGCTCGGAAACGATACCTGGGTCGATTTGCCCGAGGAGGCCATTCGGATCATCAACAGTATGCGCAAGAGCAAGGCTGAGATCTTCCCCTACTCGCCAGACGCGATTACGGCCAACTTCACTCGCGCTTGCAAACTGCTCGGGATCGAGGATCTGCACTTCCACGACCTGCGCCATGAAGGCATCTCACGCCTGTTCGAGATGGGTTGGAACATTCCCCATGTCGCTGCTGTCAGTGGACACAGGTCTTGGGTTAGCCTCAAACGCTATACGCACATCCGCGAAACCGGCGATAAATATGCAAGCTGGCCCGGCCTGCAACTTGCGATCGACAGAGACTGAGTTCCCAACCTCGCTGAAGGCTCGCCAGCCTGACCCTTTGAAAAGGTGATTGTATATTTGACAAACCCAAACTGACAACCTATATTCCTATCAAGACGATAGGAGCAAGCAATGTCCGTTCTCAGCAAACCCTACATGCACGACGAAGCCGCAGCATTCGCGCACGTTGAAAGCATCCTCTGGGCCGATGGTCCGGTTTGCCCGCATTGCGGAGTTGTGGACCGCGCCTACCGCCTTGAAGGTGTCCGCACAAAGCCGAGCAAGAAGAACCCGGATGGCAAAGAACGTTTTGGCCTATGGAAGTGCCGTGAGTGCCGCAAGCAGTTCACCGTTCGCAAGGGCACTATCTTCGAGGAAAGCCACATTGAAATGCACAAGTGGCTGCAAGCCATTCACCTGATGGTATCCAGCAAGAAGGGCATCAGCGCCCACCAGCTTCACCGCGTTCTGGAAATCACGCACAAGAGCGCCTGGTTTATGGCGCACCGCATCCGCGAAGCCATGCGTAGCGATGGCGCTGTTGATTTCGGCTCCGGTGGCGGCGCGGTAGAGGTTGACGAAACGTTCATCGGCAATGACCGCACGGTTAAGCCGCATGGCTCCAAGAAGGGCCGTGGCTACGCTCACAAGCACAAGCTGCTGACGCTGGTGGATCGCAACACTGGCCGCGCCAAGAGCATGGTCGTGGACGATCTGAAAACCGCAACGCTACTGCCGATCCTGCAAGAGAATATCGCCAAGGAAGCCGTGGTCTACACCGATGAAGCGGGCCAGTATAAGTTTCTGAGCCGCGATTTTGCGGGCCATGATTTTGTGCGCCACGGTCAGGGTGAATACGGTCGCGGCTCTGTTCACACCAACACGATTGAGGGTTATTTCAGCATCTTCAAGCGCGGCATGAAAGGTGTTTATCAGCACTGCGCGAAGAAGCACTTGCACCGCTACGCGGCTGAGTTTGAGTTCCGTTACAACAATCGCGCGGCGCACGAAATTGACGACATGAATCGCTCCGTCATCCTTCTCCGCAGCACTTCTGGCAAACGCCTCACCTATGCCGGGCCTGACGCAGCACAGCCAGAAGCAATCTAGAAGCACAAACTGCGGCAAGCGAAAAGCGCGGCGAAACCAGCGATGGAAGCCGAGAAAACGCAGAGCGCGCAACTGAGTGGTTGCGCACTTAGCGAATCCGTGTATTGTTGGTGAAATGAGAAGGACCACACCATGTGGTGTGGTCCTCTCTGGGGTCGGATTGCAGTCCATTACCCCTGCTATATATGGAGTTCATCATGCCGGAACACGTCGAGTCCGTCAACAGGATAGCTGCGTTTTTTCGCGAGCAAGCCGAAACCGCCAATCCCCAATGGAAGGACAAGTTCGCCAATTTCGCGACCGCGCTTGAGGCCGCGAAAGACGAATTGGTTCGCTTGTACGGCCTAACCTCGGCACTGCCGCCCGACCTTGGCAACGTACACGATTTGCCCCCCGAATTGCTGGAAGAACTGTCCATCGCCAAGTCTGATGAACTTGAGGACCAGCTTGTCACGGTGATCAACGCTTACGGCGGCGAAGCCACTCTGGACCAAATCTTGGTCGGTCTTTACCGGAAATTCAAAGTCAGTCAGAAACGCCGTTTTATCCAGAACAAGCTGTATCGCATGTCGATGGTTTGGAGTGTGGATGGCAAGAAGGGCGTCTACACCACAAGTGAGCCGGATGAATTTGATGACCTGCTCAAGGATGACATTGAGTCAAAGGGATTCCGCATCGACACTGGCAACGTAGAAGATGAGGTGCCGTTCTAAAGGTAACGCCCGGCACAGGGCCGGGCGAAGATTTGCGGGTGACTTGGTGTGGTAGCGTTCTTCCCAGTCTGCCTACCGGGGGTTCGATTCCCCTCATCCGCTCCTACCCCCCTTCCATAAGGGGATCAGACGTATCTCCCCCTCCACAAGGGAGCAGGAGAGCGAAGCGGCAACGGGTCCAAACCTTGTTCGCTTCGCTCTCCTTACGTACGTTTGAAGGACGAGAAAGTCAATGAGAGGGCGCTATGAGCACCGAACAGAAAGACCAACTAGAACGCTTCAAAGAAGCCGCCCGCCAGCTAGGGACGGACGACGACGAAGAGCGGTTTGAGAAGAAGCTGAAGAAGCTGGTGAAGCAGAAGCCAAGCGAGAAGAAGGATGCCGATGAATAAGGCTATTTCAGGCGGGTTCGCAGTGCTGGGGTTAATGTCTTGGTATGACCCCGGATTTAACGGATTCTGGCTGGACCCGTCGGATGTGAGCGACGGTGATGGCAGAATTGTTGCAGCGGTATTTCTTGTCGGCGCGGCTATCGTCTTCTTTCAACGCGACTAGGGTTTGTCAAATATACAATCGCCTTTGAAAAAGGCTCAAATAGGCCAAACACCAGCCAAGCTGCTTTCAAATTATCAGTTGCATCGTTGGCTGCGGGGGCTCGCAACTCACGATTTCTGCGGTTAGTCGAGAGGGTGGTCCCGCGGGTTGCGGCGTAGAATTGGCAGGTGCGGCGTGAAAGAGTGCGGGCTAGGCGATCTCAGCTTTCTCCACTGCAGAGGAGCCCGCCGATACGCCCTGTGCACATGATCCGCACACACAAACGGCCCAAACGTCTCTGACGCCTTGGGTCTCGACCCGATACTCCAGTGGTCAAGTGCTGATGACAGAAGCGAGAGTTTCCGGGAATGCCCTGGGATGCGCCTTGGAACACAGGACAACAGGCTGCGAAAATTGTGAACTCTCTCCGACGAGCCTTCCCCCTCAAAATCGCACGCTCAGAAGACGAATTTCCCTTCGCATCGCTTGTCTTCGTGCGAGGCGCGCCTTCGCGGCTCTGTATTTCGCATGACAAGACTGTAATCGGAGCAACGCCTGGTCGCGCGACTCGCGCTGACGTCGAACATACGACCCTGGCGCGCCGAGCGTGCCGGGATGCGGCGCGGTACCGATCGGGAAGTAGCCATGCGCCTCGTCCAATGCGGTCCTCAGGCTTCGTTCCGCTTCGAGGTACCGAAAATACGCGACCGCCAATAGGCGGAAGTGAGCGCCGATGTCTTGGTGCATCCTGTTGTCCGTATGCCTCCGGTGGAGGCCGTCTGACGGGGTTTCAGCGTCGGTGCTAAGTCCGACCTTATGGCCGACCATAAGTTCAGACCCGAGATTGAAGTC
>NZ_FQZZ01000002.1 GCF_900142185.1 Lutimaribacter pacificus
CGAAATCCGAAAGGGCAAAAGTGGACGACTTTTACGCCGCCCGCGACAACACTATGCCGTCGCTACCGTGGCCGAGTATTGCTCCGCCGTTCACAGACGATGACGACGGGAAACGGCTGGCTTTCCTGCTGTCGTGAAAATGGTTTCATCTACACGGATCACAGTAGCCGGGAATAACCCCTGCAGTCAATCAATTCACAACGTGATTTCATGTAGTTACGGGTGGAATGCCACCTCCTGAACCGGACGCCATGCAGAGCATATTCCGAGTCGTCCGCATCCCCCCTTTCGGGGGTGCGCAGGTCAGGGGCAGGCCCCGCATCGCGGCAAGGTGGACACCCGCCGCCCATCCGGTCTCATCCTGCCAGATCCGGCCCGGCATCGCCTTGCAACCGGGCGGCCCCGCCCCATGGCAATAGGGGCTTGCGCGTTCCCCGCCGACCGTTTACATCGGCGCGCGTGCCGGTGTAGCTCAGCTGGTAGAGCACGTCATTCGTAATGATGGGGTCGTAGGTTCGAGTCCTATCACCGGCACCAGCTTTCCCTGATGGGTTTGAAATTCCCCGATAGCCCGGCGATTTCCCGAGACGCCAGACCGGTGGCGCGCAAGGGTATGCCGGTTACGTGAAGGTTTCCTTCTTTTCTGAAACCGCCGGGGCACATGTCGCGCCGGACATGTCCATGCAGGAGCAGGCCGGCTGAACCCGGGGCACCCCCCAAGAATGACGCTAATTCGCTCCGCTGCCGCTCGACGCAAGAACGGAATGTCGGCCGCGGCTATGATTCTGCGCCAGGAGGACTCGTGCATCCGGGACGAACGGTTGCGCGACTGTTCTGGGCATTCGACTGCCGTAACAATGTAGCCGCAGGGCGCATGGCAGGCGAACACGGGGTCGACAGGAGGAGAAACCCATCATGACTATCTTCAAACGGATTATGCTGGCCGGTGGTTCAATCATTGCGCTTGCGGCACCGGCGGTGCAGGCCGACACCCTGAGCTATGCAAGCGGCTGGCCCCCCAGTGCGAGGGTGACGCCTGTTTTCGAAAAATACGCGGACACGATCGAAGAGAGGACCAATGGCGACCTCTCGATGAAGATATATCCTCTGAGCCTGCTGAACTTTCTTGAGGCGAACGAAGGCGTCAAGAACGGGATCGCGGATCTGGCCACCATGCTGACGCCCTATTTCGCGGCCGAATATCCCCGCATGAACATGCTGTCCGAGGCATCGTCGGTCATGGCGCTGGAAGGCAACGAGTCGTCGGTGCCGGCCATCGCCTATGCCGGGATGATGACGGAGCTGGTGATGCTCGATTGCCCGTCCTGCCAGGACGAGGTGAAGCGGCAGAACCAGGTCTCTCTGGGTGTTGCGATGACCCCGCCGTACCTGATGGCGTGCATGACCGAAATCACCTCGGCCGAGGAGCTGAAGGGCAAGCGGGTTCGTGCAGGCGGCGCATTCTGGTCGCGCTGGGTGGAGGCGATGGAGGCGGTGCCGGTTTCGCTGTCGATCAACGAAACCTTCGAGGCACTGGAGCAGGGCGTTCTGGATTGTTCGCTCGGCACCGCGCCCGACCTGGACAATTTCAGCCTGAACGAAGTCGTCAAGCATGTCTATCTCGGCGCGCCGAGCGGCATGTTCCCGTTCCCGACGAACATGAACCTCAACCGCTGGCAGGGGCTGAGCGAGGAACAGCGCGCGGTGATGCTGGATGCGAGCGCGGAGCTGATCGCCGGCCTGGCATGGGAATATCACCTGACCGGGCAGCAGGCGCTGGAGGATGTCGTTTCCGGCGGGAACGAGCTGACCGAGGTGTCGGACGATCTGCGCGCCAAGAGCCGGGCGTTCCTGCAAAGCGATCTCGACGCGCTGGCCGGCGCCTACAAGGCGAATTTCGGGATGGAAGGCGGCGATGAGCTTGTGCAGAAGATCTCGGCGCTTGCCCCCCGCTGGATCGAACTGGTCGAAGACGTGAACGGCCCCGATGAACTGGCCGAGATCCTCAAGCGCGAGATCTTCTCCAAAGTGGATGCAAAGACTTACGGAATGTAAGTTCCGGCGGCGCGTGGCGTTTCGGACGCCGCGCGCCTGTCTTTCGCTGAATGTCTTTTCACCGGCACGAGTGAACCTGATGAAATTTCTTGCCAACGGTTTGACCTTACTGGAAAAACTGGCCTCCTTCGCCGGCATGGCCTGCGTGGTGCTGATGATGATCCACGTCACCGCCGATGTCGCCGGACGTTCCTTTTTCGGGCACCCGGTTCCCGGAACGATTACCGTGGTTTCGAGCTTTTACATGGTCGCGCTCAGCTTCATACCCCTGGCCGTGGCCGAAAGGCTGAACGCGCATATCTCGGTCGATATCATCTTCGAAAGATTGCCCGCCTGGATGAAGCGCGCCCTCGTGTCGCTGAACTATCTTTTCGTCACGACCGTCCTGGCCTTTGCGACCGTCCGCACCTGGCAGGTGGCCGTCGACAAGACGAATATCGGCGCAGCCATACAGCAGGGAACCGCCATGGTTCCCGTCTGGCAAAGCTACTGGCTTCTCCCCGTCGGTCTGGGGCTGATGGCGCTGCTCTGCGTGACGAAACTCGGGCTGAGTCTGGTGAACCCCGACGCGCTGCTGGACGAGCAGGGCCCGAAAACGGAGAACATCTATGAGTGATGTTGCGATCGGGCTGAGCGGGCTCGGCATTCTTTTCGTGCTTATCGCACTGCGTTTTCACATCGGATTCGTGCTGATCGGCGTGTCTTTCTTCGGCCTGTGGCTTTTGCGGGGCTGGGGCCTGGCGTGGGGATCTCTTGGCCTCATTCCGTATCAGTTCACGGCGAACTGGGTGCTCAGTTCGATCCCGATGTTCCTGTTTCTCGGCTATATCAGCTACTATACCAACCTGACGGCCGGGCTGTTCAGCGCCGCGCGGGTCTGGACCTCGGCCCTGCCCGGCGGGCTGGCGATCGCCTCGATCTTCGGATCGGCGGGGTTCGCGGCGGTTTCGGGATCGTCGCTGGCCTGTTCGGCGGCCATGGGGCGGATCGCCGTCCCGGAAATGATCAAGCACAAGTATCACCCGGAACTGGCGACCGGGACGGTCGCCGTGGCGGGCACGATCGGTGCGCTGATCCCGCCCTCGATCATCCTTATCCTCTATGGGGTGATCGCGCAGGTCTCGGTGTCCGATCTGTTCCTTGGCGGAACCGCGGTCGGTATCATGACCATGGTCGGCTATGTTCTGGTGGTGTTCCTGCGGGTCAAGCTGAACCCTTCGCTTGCGCCGATGAGGGACGAGACGATGACCTTCGCCGAGCGAGTGTACCACCTCAAGGACACCTGGCCGATCCTGCTGGTCATGCTGGGCATCTTCGGCGGCCTTTTCGGCGGGATCTTCACGCCGACCGAGGCGGGGGCGGTGGGGGCATCGCTTGCCTGCCTGATCGCCCTGCTGCGCGGTGACATGACGCTCGAGCGGTTCAGCGACGCGGCCCGCGACACGATGACGGCGACCGGCTCGCTTATCATCATCGCGGTAGGGGCAAGCCTGCTGACCCGGTTCCTGGTGCTTTCCGGCGCGGGCGACTACCTGTCCGAAGCGATCATCGCCTTCGGCGCCAATCCCGTTTTGCTGATGGCCTGCGTGATCCTGGTCTATCTCGTCCTGGGCATGTTCCTGGAGCCCATCGGGTCGATGTTGCTGACGCTTCCCATCATCCTGCCGGTCATCGACGACGCGGGGTGGAGCCTGCTGTGGTTCGGCGTCGTGCTGACCAAGCTGCTGGAAATCGGGATGATCACGCCCCCGGTCGGCATGAACGTGTTTGTCATCAAGGGGGTTGTCGGAAAACTCGTATCCGTCGGCGCGATCTTCCGGGGTGTGGCGTGGTTCATCGTGTTCGACCTTCTGCTGGTCGTGCTGATCTCGATCTTCCCGGGAATGGTCGAGTTTCTGCCTGCCTTGCTGAAATGAGGTAAGCCGGGAAATCCCTGCCGCGACACCGTGTCTTGACGGCATGTTATGGCGCGCCCCGGCTATGCGCCCGATGCGAGAGGAGATGAGGATGGACAAGACCACTGCGACGCTTGCCGATGCGGTTGCCGGGATTCATGACGGGGCGACCGTCATGATCGGCGGCTTCGGCGGATCGGGTGCTCCGATAGAGCTGATCCACGCGCTGATCGACAAGGGCCCCAGGGGGCTGACGGTGATCAACAACAATGCCGGGAACGGGCATGTCGGCATCGCTGCGATGATCGAGCAGGGACTGGTGGCCAAAATGATCTGTTCGTTCCCGCGCTCACCGGAAACGGTGGCCTTCAACGAGGCATATATGGCCGGGCGGGTCGAGCTGGAACTGGTGCCGCAGGGCACGCTGGCCGAGCGTATCCGCGCCGCCGGGGCCGGTATTCCTGCATTCTATACCGCGGCCAGCTATGGCACCGAACTGGCCGAGGGCAAATCCACCGAGGAATTCGATGGCAAGCATTACGTGCGTGAACGCTGGCTCAAGGCCGATTTCGCGCTGATCAAGGCCCATACCGGCGACCGTCACGGCAACCTGACCTACCGGATGGCGGGGCGCAACTTTAACCCGGTGATGGCGATGGCGGCGACCCGCACGATCGCGCAGGTGTCGCGGCTTGTCGCGCCGGGCGGGATCGACCCCGAACATGTCGTCACCCCCGGTATCTTCGTGAATGCCGTGGTCGAGGTGCCCGACCCGGTGCAGGAGGAAATACTTATCCGTGAAGGAGCCGTCTATCCATGACCCTCGCACTCGACACGATCAAGCTGAGCAATGCCCAGATCGCCTGGCGCGCGGCGCAGGACATCGAGGATGGCGCCTATGTCAACCTCGGCATCGGTTTCCCCGAGATGGTGGCGCAATATACCGTCGCGGGGCGTGTTCCGGTCTTTCACACCGAAAACGGCGTGCTGGGTTTCGGCCCGACCCCGGCCCCCGGGGACGAGGACTGGGACCTGATCAACGCGGGCAAGAAGGCGATCACGCTGAAACCGGGCGCCGCGTTCTTTCACCACGCGGACAGCTTTGCGATGGTGCGCGGCGGGCATCTCGACCTTGCGGTTCTGGGCGCCTACCAGGTTGCGCAGAACGGCGATCTGGCGAACTGGTCCACCGGCAAGGGCGCGATCCCGGCGGTCGGCGGGGCGATGGACCTTGTGCAAAGCGCAAAGCGCGTGGCGGTCGTCACCGATCACGTCACCAAGAAAGGTGAGCCCAAGCTGGTCAATCGCTGCACCATGCCGCTGACGGGCGTATCCTGCGTGACCCGTGTCTATACCTCGCTTGCCGTGGTGGATATCGCGGACGGTCATTTCGTTCTGCGCGAAAAGCTTTCGGCCATTTCCTTCGATGACCTGCAGGCGGTGACCGGCGCCGAGCTGAAGACCGAGGGCGCCATAGGCGACCTGGTCGTTCCCGCGGCCTGAACCGGCCGGGTGGGGCGCAGGGCGTTCATCATCCGACGATGTTCCTTGCAGGCCAGCGGCTGCCGCCGGGCTTTGTCGCGCAGGCGACAGACCGGCGGGTGAACCGCCGCTATGGAATGCACAAGCCTAACTGCACGGGAGGACTCGATATGAACAAGCACGCCACGGCGTCTTCGTGGAAGACGGATGTGACCCTCTCGGACAAGTTCGTGAAACGGGACGGGCGAATCCTGATCTCGGGTGTGCAGGCGCTTGTCCGCCTGATGATCCTGCAGGCCGAACGCGACCGGCTGGCCGGCCTGCGGACCGGGGGCTTCGTCAGCGGCTATCGTGGATCGCCGCTCGGCACGCTGGATTCGGCCTTCGAACGCGCCGGCGGGTTGCCGCAGGAGGCCGGGATCGTCGTGAAACCGGCGGTCAACGAGGATCTGGCCGCGACCGCTGTCGCCGGCTCGCAGCAGCTCGAACGGTCGCCGGGGGCAAAGGTGGATGGCGTCTTTGCGCTGTGGTACGGCAAGGGGCCGGGGCTGGATCGGGCGGCCGATGCCGTCCGGCACGGCAACTATCAGGGATCTTCCGCGCATGGCGGTGTCGTGCTGGCGGTGGGGGACGACCATGTTGCGAAATCCTCCAGCATCATTTGCTACAGCGACGAGACGGTCGCCAGCCTTCAGGTGCCGCTGCTTTACCCGTCGGACCCCTATGAAACCGTTGTTTACGGTATGCACGGCTTTGCCATGTCGCGGCACACGGGATCGTGGGCGGCGCTCAAGATCGCCACCGAAGTGGCGGATTCCACCCGCTCGGTTCCTGCGAACGAGCTTGAGACCCCGATCGTTCTGCCGGATATCGGAAAACCGGCGACCGGGCTGCACAACCACTGGCCGGAAACGCCGGGGGATCAGGAAATCAAGCAGCAGACCTACCGGCTGCCGGCGGTCCATACCTATGTCCGCGCGAACGACCTGGACCGGATCGTGATCAAGGGCGACAAGGCCCGGATCGGTATCATGGCCGCGGGCAAGTCGTGGCTGGACCTGCGCGAGGGGCTGCGGCTTCTCGGTCTCGATGACGCCGATCTCGAACGGCTCGGCATCGCCCTTTACAAGCCGGCGATGATCTGGCCGCTGGAACCCCGGCGCCTGGCCGAATTCGCCGAGGGCCTTGAAACGCTGGTAGTTGTCGAGGAAAAGGCGCCTTTCGTCGAGGCACAGGTGAAGTCGATCCTGTATGGCATTGCCGACGCACCGCAGGTGTTCGGCAAGGAAGGCGAGGCGGGGCGCGTCCTGTTTCCCAAGACCGGCGACCTGACGCCGGAATACATCGCGGCCGAGCTAGGCGCGATCCTGGCGCGGGCAACCCACGACAACGCGCTTGGCGCCACTGTCGAGGAACGGCACAAGGATTTGCAGACGCTGATGGCATTCGCCCTGCCGCCGGTCGTGCGCAAGCCGTTCTTTTGCTCGGGCTGCCCGCATAACCGCTCGACCACGACCCTGCCCGACGGAAGCCGCGCGCTGGCGGGGATCGGCTGTCACGGTCTGGCGGCCTATAACCAGCCCGGCACGGAAACCTTCGCGCAGATGGGCGGTGAGGGCGTGCACTGGATGGGCCTGTCGCCCTTCACCGAAGAGCCCCATGTTTTCGTGAACATGGGCGACGGGACCTATTTCCATTCCGGGCTTCTGGCGATCCGTCAGGCGGTCGCGGCAAAGCTGAACGTCACTTACAAACTGCTTTACAACAGCGCCGTGGCGATGACCGGCGGGCAGCATGTCGACGGAGAGCTTTCGGTGGCCCAGGTGATCGACCAGGTGCGCGCCGAAGGGGTGGACACTATCGTTGTCTGCACCGACGATCCAGAGCGGTATCCGGCGCGCAGCGATGTCGGCGCAAAGGCGGACCGGATCGCGCATCGGGACGATCTGAACAAGGTTCAGGACGAGCTGCGCGCGAAACCCGGAGTAAGCGTGATCGTCTACGAGCAGATGTGCGCGACCGAAAAGCGCCGCCTGCGCAAGCGCGGCAAGCTGCCCGATCCCACCACGCGGGTGATGATCAACGAACGTGTGTGCGAGGATTGCGGCGATTGCTCGGCCGCCTCGAACTGCCTGTCGGTCGAGCCGGTGGAGTCGGAATTCGAGACGAAACGGCGCATCAACCAGTCGTCCTGCAACAAGGATTACAGTTGTCTCAACGGGTTCTGCCCCAGCTTCGTGACGGTCGAAGGCGCAACTATCCGCAAGCCCGTGCTTGTCGCCCCGCAGGATGATGCGGACCTGCCGCTTCCGGTCGGGGATGGGGTGGCGCCCGGTCGCCAGCGGGTTCTCGTGGCGGGGATCGGCGGAACCGGGGTGGTTACGACCACCGCCCTGTTGTCGATGGCGGCGCATATGTCCGGCCGGGATACGGCGGTGCTCGACCAGGTGGGCATGGCGCAAAAGGGCGGGGCAGTGACCAGCCACGTCCATATCTCGGACGGTGTGCCGATCAACGCCCTGCGCATTCCGGTCGGGACGGCCGATACCGTCATCGTCTGCGACGAGGTTGTGGGTAATGCCCGCGATGTGATTTCTGCAGTCGATCCAAGCCAAAGCTACGTGGTGGCAAATGCCGATGTGGCCATTACCGGGGATTTCACCCGGAACAGATCGGCACGCCCGGATGCCAGCCTGCTGGCCCGGCGGCTGGAAAAACGGGCGGGTGAAGGGCGTTTCGCTGCCTATCCGTTCACGCGCCTTGCCGAAAGGTTGTTCGGCGATGCCATCGCCTCGAACCTGATGATGGTGGGGTTTGCCTATCAGAAAGGGTGGCTGCACCTGGACAAGGCTGCGTTCGACGGGGCCATCGCGCTCAACGGGGCAGGTGTGGCGCTGAACCGGCAGGCGTTTGCTTGGGGCCGTCAACTGGCGCTGGACCCAAAGGCGGTGTTCAAGGCGGCGGATCTTCTGGAAAAGGCCCCCGAGACACTGGACGAGCGTATCGCGCGGCGTGCGAAATTCCTGTCCGAATACCAGGATCAGGCCTATGCCGACAGATACCTTGCCCGGATCGCGCGGCTGCGAGAGGCCGAGGCGCGTGTTTCCCCCGCCACGGCTGTCACCGAGGCGGCTACGCAGGCGCTGTTCCGGCTGATGTCCTACAAGGACGAATACGAGGTTGCGCGCCTTTACACTGACGGGGCCTTTGCGCAGTCTCTGTCCGAGCAGTTCGAAGGACCAGCCCGGTTGTCGTTCCACCTTGCCCCGCCCATCCTCGGCCGGCGGGACAAGCAGACGGGGCACCTGAAAAAGCGGAAATTCGGCCCGTGGGTTCTGCCGCTGTTCAGGACTATGAGCAGGTTCAAGGGGCTGCGCGGAACGCGCCTCGATCCGTTCGGATACACGGCGGAACGGCGCATGGAGCGGGCGCTTGTCACCGAGTTCGAGGCGATCCTCGACCGGATCGCGGCTGAGCTGACGGCCGGGAACCTGGGTGCAGCGGCGGAACTGGCTGCAATGCCGCTGTCAGTGCGTGGCTATGGCCACGTCAAGGAACGTGCCGTCACGCAATACCGGGCCGCGCTGGCAGGGAAACTGCGGGATTTCGCCGACAGTCCGCCCGCTGGCGGCAATGCCCCGTCCGCCCCGGCAAGTGCGATGGCCGCCCCCGCCGGACAGAATTGAGGCAAGCGCCGGAGGATATCCGGTTACGGCCTGCCGTCAGTGGGGACCGGAGCCTAGAGTACGAAAAGATCCTTCTCCGGCTGTGAGCCCGGAACGGCGGCGTATTCGCTGAAATCGCGGATGCCCGCCGATGCCAGAGCGTCCTCGTCGAGAAAGAAGTTTCCCGTACATGCCGCTGCGTCCTGCACAAGGATCGCATGTGCCGCATCGGCCATGATCCGGGGGTGCCGGCATCTGGAGGCTTCCGCGCCGACATGGTTCATGGCCGCGGTGTTGATCAGGGTCGCGGGCCAGAGGGCGTTGACGGCGATTCCCACATCGCGGAATTCCTCGGCCATGCCGAGCACAGTCATGCTCATTCCGAACTTGGACATGGTGTATCCGCAATGATCCCCGAACCATTGCGGCACCAGGTTGAGGGGCGGGGACAACACCAGGACATGCGGGTTTTCCGCCCTGACCAGATGGGGATAGCACGCCTGCGTCATGGCAAAGGTGCCGCGGACATTGACCTGATGCATCAGGTCAAACCGCTTCATCGGCAGTTCCGGGGTCTTGGACAGGTTGATGGCGCTTGCGTTGTTGATAAGGATGTCGATCCCGCCGAAGGTTTCGACCGCCTGTTCCACGGTGGCGGCGATCGCATCGTCATCGCGCACGTCCAGCACCAGCGGCAGGGCCTGCCCGCCCGCGTTGCGGATTTCCTCTGCGGCGGAATGGATCGTGCCCTCAAGCTTGGGGTTGGGTGACGACGTCTTTGACGCGACGACGATATTGGCGCCATCGCGCGCCGCACGCAGTGCGATTTCGCGTCCGATTCCACGGCTCGCGCCGGTGATAAGGATCGTCTTGCCCTTCAGGGATGCGGTCATGTTTTCGTGCCTCGCGCCGGATGTCTGTCTTGATTAGTCCGAATGATATGGTATGATTCGGACTATGTCAAAGCCAAAGACCACGCTGCCTGCATCCGATCCCATCCGCCTGAGCCCTGTTTCATACGTGGTGCTGGGCTTGATCCGGCTGCGCGGGCCCTCCACCTCCTATGACCTCAAGCGTGCCGTGGGGCGGTCCATCCAATACTTCTGGCCGTTCCCGCATTCGCAGCTATACGTCGAACCCAACCGGCTGGCGGATGCGGGCCTGTTGACGCAGGAACAGGAAAGCGACGGCCGCCGGCGCAAGCTGTTTTCGCTGACGGATGCCGGACGGGACGCCTTGAATGATTGGCTCGGTTCAGCGCCCGAACAGGTCTTTGATCTGCGGGACATGGCGATCATGCAGCTGTTCTTTGCCGATTTCATGAATGCCGGGCAGTTGACCGAACTGGCCAGGGAACAGGTAAGGTTCCATACCGACCGGATTTCGAGATTCGAAGAGATCGCGGAAAATACGACGGGCTTCGCCGGTCAGAACCGGATGCTACCGCTGGATCTGGGGCTCAGGATTTCGCAGGCCTGTGTTGAGTTCTGGTCCGAGGTGCTGGAGAAAAGAGGCGACACATGACACCGCCACGCCGGGCCATGCCTTCGGGCTGCGCCCCGGGACCTGACGCGAGGAGCGAAGGGATGACGCCGGCCACGCAGTATCGCATGTTCGACCTAGTGCAATGGCTGCCGGCGGACGCCGCCGACGCCTTTGCGCGGCGGGTGAAGCGCCGACAATACCAGGCCGGGCAACTGATCTATGCGCAGGGCGATGAGGGGGCCGAGATGTATCGGATCGTTTCCGGTCATGTGCGGATGCTTGCCCGGACCGAAGAGGGCCGCGAAGTCGTTTTTTTGCGGTTCGGCCCCGGCGATTGCTTTGGTGTATCGAGCCTTATCGACGATGCCCCCCGCCCACATACCGCAGAGGCTGCGAGTGCCGTCGAAATGGAGGTGCTTTCCCGCCGCGATTGCAACGAACTCCGGTCCGAATACCGTGGTTTCGACGCGGGTCTGTTGCAACTGATGTCGCGGATGATGCGATATTCCAGCGGCCTGTTCCGGGAACTCAGCCTGGGCGGGATCGAGCAGAGAATCGCCCTGCGTATCCTGCAGGGCGTGGAGGCCGCAAGCAAAGCCGCGCCTCGTGATGGCCCCGGCGAACTGGCGCTGTCACAATCCGAAATCGCACTGATGGTCGGCGCATCGCGTCAGACGGTCAACCGTATCCTGAACCGGATGCAGGACGCTGGCATAATCGCGACCGAATACAACAACATAGTCGTAAAGGATATGACGGGGCTGCGCGGATTGGCGGTGTCCGCACCGGACGATTGAGGGCGTCCGTTCCGGCCGATCCGGTTCGGTTTTGCCTGGGACTCCGGGTCGTCTTGACCGGGTTCCCCGAGAGCGGCATGATCGCTTCGCCGTTCGGGAAGGAGCTGTTTGCGATCAAATGTGTGGTATGGGGCATGGCCCCGCTTTAAGTGGTTTCTGCCGTCGACATCCGGCACGTATTATCAGGCCATTCGTCGATACGATGATTGCGATTGAGGACATTCCGACTGTTCCCGGACCGAACTGGCGCCATCCGGGTGGATGACCGGATACTGGTTGCACAAGACTGTCACTTTCCATCCGGCCGGTTTTGCCCCGGGGAGGAGCAAGGATGAACACACAGCCCATGATAATGGTTGCGCCCGACAGGGTCCTGCATGTTTGCAGGCTTGGTTCGCGGCTCGATTACCGCGTTATCGGGGCGCATGTCATATATGTCGGGCTTGAGGAGGAAATCACCGTTTATCAGCCCGACGGTTCCTCGACGAGATCGCGCGTAATCTCGGTCAAACCGTATCAGCGGCATCGCATCGCCGCTGGCAGGCAATACGTGAAAACGATCCTGGTTGAGCCGGAAACCGCAACCGAGCGGTGCCTCGACGATCTGCACGACACCATCGGCGACACAACGCTGGTCGAGCCGCTTTTGGCCGGATTGCTTGATCCCAATCCCCTCAGGCGGGCATTTTCCTGCGAGTCCACAGCCCCGATCACCAAGCACGAATTCGACCGCCTGAATTTCGGGTACGAACTGGAGTCCAGAGAGATGGACGAGCGGATCGAAGTCGCCACCAAGATGCTCCGGGACAGTATCGGCGACGCAATCCTGACCGACGATTGTGCCGAGGAATTTTCAATCTCAAGCTCCAGGTTCCGTCGCCTGTTCGTAGGCGATACCGGCGTTCAATTTCGGAAATACAGAATGTGGAGACGCGCCCGGGCGTATCTTGAGCAGGTGCTCTCCATGTCCTCGCTGACGGAAATCGCGCTGGATCTGGGATATCCCGATTCCACGCATTTCAGCCGCTCGATCCGTTCCACATACGGTTTGCCGCCGCGCGAGATGAAGACCAGAATGCAGGGGTCCGATTTCCTGATTTCGAACGAGCGCAGCCGGTCCGTCCGGCTTTACGACCACAGCCGCTGAGATCTGCGGGGCTGACCCTCGTTCCGGTATCGCGTCGGTGTCATGGCTCGTGGGCATGAGGCAACAGCGCAGGAAATATCTCCGCGCATAGTGCCGTTCGACGCAAGATTGTCTGAAACGGACGACGTATGCATCCTCCAACGATCGAGGAGGAGTCCATGGGCAAACTGGTAAGCATTTCGACGCGCGACAACGTCGTGATCCTTGAAATCGACAATCCGCCGGTCAACGCATTGTCACGGCAGCTTATCGAAGAGCTTTCCCGGCAGGTGGATGCTTTCCTCGATATGCCGGATGCGCTGGGGCTGGTCATCCATGGCGCGGGCAGGACATTCGTCGCAGGCGGGGATATCGCTGATTTCGAGCGCCCCGATTTTTCCCCTAAGCGGCTGAACGACACCCTCCTCCGGCTTGAGGGCAGTTTGCGCCCCGTTGTTGCCCTGGTGCACGGGACCGTCCTCGGCGGTGGGCTGGAGCTTGCGATGGCGTGCCATCACCGCATCGCCGCCACCGGGACCAGGTTCGGAATGCCCGAGATCAATCTCGGCCTGATCCCCGGATCGCACGGCACCCAGCGATTGCCGCGCCTTGTGGGGCTGGGGCCGGCGGCGGACATGATCGCAACAGGCAAGATGATCGGCGTTGAACAGGGGCAATCGCTTGGCCTTATCGACGCGGTGTCAGGGAAGGACGACCTGCTGTCGGCCGGGGTGGCGGCCGTAAAGAAACTGGCGGGCGCAGAGCCACGCCGGACATCCGCCCTGAACGTGGCTGCGACCGGTGCGGACGACCTGTCGTCGCTTGAGGCGAAGGTGGCGGCCAGCCCCGGCCAGCCGGCCTATGACGCTGCGCTGAAATCCATGATCGCGGCACGGGACATGGGTTTTGCCGACGGCATCGGGGTCGAGGCAGAGCTTTTCGCCGACCTTGTCAAATCTCCGGCGTCCCGCGCGCTGCGGTATCAGTTCTTCGCGGAGCGGACGGCCATGAAGATTCCCGGGCTTGGCGATGTCTCGCCGCGTGCGGTGGAAACGGTGGGCGTTCTCGGCATCGGGACGATGGGTGCCGGTATCGCCCTGGCCGCGGCGCTGGCCGGTTTTCCGGTCACCCTGGTCGAGGTCGATCAGGCGGCGCTCGATCGCGGGATGAACAGGGTTCAGGATACGATCGGTGGCATGGTCAAGCGCGGGCGCCTCGGTGAGGCCGAGGCCGCGGCCTGCCGGGCGCGCATGACGGGCGCGGTCGGTCTTGAGGCGCTGGGCAAGGTCGATCTGGTGATCGAAGCGGTGTTCGAGGATATGCAGCTGAAATGCGACATCGCGGCGTCGCTTGGGAATACCTGCAAGCCCGGTGCGATCATTGCGACCAACACCTCGACACTGGATGTGGACGTGATCGCCGGCAAGACCGGGCGCGCGGGCGATGTGGTCGGAACACATTTCTTCTCGCCCGCGCATATCATGAAACTGCTCGAAGTGGTGCGCGGCGACAAAACCGCCCCGGACGTGCTGAAGGCGATCCTCGCATTCGCCCGGAAGATCGGGAAAACCGTGGTCGTCAGCGGCGTCTGCTATGGTTTTATCGGCAACCGCATGGCCGAGGTCTATATGCGCGAAAGCGAGCGGATGCAGCTTGAAGGGGCGACGCCCGGCGATATCGACAATGTGGCCGAAGACCCCGGTACCTGGGGCATGGCCATGGGGCCAAGCCGGATGCTGGACATGGCCGGCGTCGATGTCGGTGCACGCACGGTGATCGAATGGATCAAGTCGGGCGAAGGGCCGCAGGACCCCTCTTACCGCATTCTCTGCCGCGAGATGTTTGCCGCCGACCTTCACGGCCAGAAGACCGGGCAGGGCTACTATCGGTACGAGGGACGCAAGGCCCTGCCGAACCCCGCTACGCATGACCTTGCCCGCGATCTGGCCGGGAAATACGGCGTGGACCGCCGCGATGCCCTGAGCCGGGAAGAGATCCTGGAGCGGCTGCTTTTCCCCATGGTGAACGAGGCGGCGCGGATACTGGAGGAAGGTATCGCCTATCGCGGCGCGGATATAGATGTGGTCTGGACCAACGGCTACGGCTTTCCGCGCTGGCGCGGCGGGCCTCTTTTCATGGCCGACGAGATCGGGCTGCAAAAGGTGGTCGACCGCATGGATTACTACGCCCGGGAAACGGGCAATGCCTGGGGCTACTGGGATGTCTCCCCGCTTTTGCGGCGGCTCGCCAGCGAAGGCGGCCGCCTGAGCGATTGGGAAAACGGAAACGGAAACGAAGGAACCCCCTGATGAGAGACGCTGTCGTCGTAAGCACCGCCAGAACCGGCATCGGCAAGGCCTATCGCGGTGCGCTGAACATGACCAAATCGCCAAGCCTGACCGGGTTCGTCCTGTCCCACGCGGCCGAGCGGGCCGGCGTCGACCCGGCCGAGATCGAGGATTGCGTTCTGGGCACGGTGCTGGCCGCGGGCACCGCCGGGATGAACCTGGCGCGCAATGGCGTGTTTGCGGCGGGGCTGCCGGTAAGCGTTGCCGCGCAAACCATGGACCGGCAATGCGCCTCGGGCCTGATGGCCATCGCAACTGCCGCCAAGCAGGTTATCGTCGACGGGATGGACGTGGTGCTGGCCGGCGGGCAGGAAAACATCTCGGCGGTGCAGGCACCCTATTTCGACTGGGTGCAGAAAGACGCCGATCCCAACGTGATCGCAAAGGTTCCCGGCGCCTATATGCCGATGCTGAAGACGGCGGAAACGGTCGCCGAACGGTACGGAATCACCCGCGAGGCACAGGATCTGTACGCGCTGGAATCGCAGCAACGCACCGCCCGCGCGCAGGAGCAGGGCCTGTTCGACGATGAAATCGTGCCCTTGACCACGACCATGGCGGTAAAGGACCGTGACACCGGCGAAATCTCCGAGGTCGAGGTCACATTGTCCAAAGACGAAGGGAACCGCCCCCAGACCACTTTGGAAAGCCTGTCCGCGCTCAACCCCGTTCTCGAAGGCGGTTCGGTAACGGCGGGAAATGCCTCGCAACTGTCCGATGGCGCCTCGGCCTGCGTGATCATGGAGGCAGGGGTTGCCGCACGACGCGGTCTTGCGCCCCTGGGTATCTATCGGGGCATGGCAGTGGCCGGTTGCGAACCCGACGAGATGGGGATCGGCCCGGTCCACGCCATCCCCAAGCTGCTGAAGCAGAACGGGCTGACCGTCGACGATATCGGCGTGTGGGAACTGAACGAGGCCTTTGCCTGCCAGGCAGTCTATTGCCGCGATTTCCTTGGCATCGACCCTGCGCGCTACAACCCGAACGGCGGCGGGATCTCGGTCGGGCATCCCTATGGCATGACGGGTGCACGGCTGGTCGGTCACGCGCTTCTGGAGGGGCGGCGGCGCAGGGAAAAATACGTCGTCGTAACGATGTGCGTGGGCGGTGGCATGGGCGCGGCGGCCCTGTTCGAAACCGCGCTTTGACGGAGCGACGACAACGGATGGACATCCGTTGAAACCGCAGGGGCGGCAACTGGGAAACCGGCCGCTGCCCCCGCGGCACAAGCGATAAGACAGGCGTTCCGCTATCCTGAACGGGACGCGAAGGAACCGGGTGGAGGATTGCGTTGTGAAGATCGGCAAGGACGATATCAGAAGAGAACTTCACTTCTCCGACAGGGTCATCAAGTGTTTCGCGGATCGCCCGCAGCGTATCATGGACGCGCTCGAATCCGTCATCGACCGGCATTCGGATAAGACCGCGCTGGTGGATGGCGAAAAGCGTCTGAGCTATGGCCAGCTGGGTGAGCGTGTTTCGGTGCTGGCGGGGCAGATTCGGACATTGGGGTTGGCGCAGGGCGATCGGGTCGGCATCGTGATCCCGAACCGTGTGGAGTTCGTCGTCACGCTGTTGGCCATCTGGCGGCTCGGCGCCGTGCCGGTGCCCGTCAACACCCGCGAGGCCGGGCCCGAAACGGCTTATATCCTTGAGGATTGCAAGGCGACCGGCCTGATCTATGACCGGGACTATCCTCACGCGATTCCGCCGGACGAGGCGACGCCTTCGCTGTCCTGGCGTCTGACCGTCGACGATTTCCGCGACACGGTCGACGCGCCGGTCCGCGCCTCGCCGAAGGATGGCATTTCCGAGGATGACCTGGCCTGTATCCTTTATACGTCGGGCACGACGGGCCATCCGAAGGGTGCGATGCTGTCGCATCTCGGCATCATCCATTCGATGCTGCATTACACGCACCATCTGGGCCTTGGGCCCGACGACAATGCGCTTCTGGTCGTGCCCGCCACCCATATCACGGGGCTGATCGGGCTTGTCATGGCATCGCTCGGGGTCGGCGCGAAGCTGGTGATGATGCAGGTCTTTCAGACCGGCGAGGTCATGCAGATCGCCGCGCAGGAACGCATGACCTATTCGATCATGGTGCCCGCCATGTATAATCTGTTGTTGTTGCGAGAGGATTTTTCGAAACACGACCTGTCCGACTGGCGGGTGGGGGCCTATGGCGGTGCTGTCATGCCGCTGGATACGATCGAAAAACTTGCCGCTTTCCTTCCGGGGCTGAACCTCGTCAACGCCTATGGCGCGACCGAAACGACCTCGCCCACCAGCTTCGTGCCGCTGGGGTCGGATTCCTCGGTCTTCAACACGATCGGCAAACCGGTCGCCTGCGCCGAGGTGATCGTCATGAACGACGAGGGCCACGAATGCGCCCCCGGCGAAGAGGGCGAGTTCTGGATACGCGGCCCGATGGTCATATCCGGTTACTGGAACCGGCCCGACGTCAACGCATCCGATTTCGTCAGCGGCTTCTGGCGCTCGGGGGATCTGGGCGAGATCACCGAAGACGGCTTCATGCGTATCCACGACCGGATAAAGGATCTGGTCAATCGCGGCGGCTACAAGATCTTCAGCAGCGAGGTTGAGAATGTCCTGATGACGCATGACAACGTTGTCGAGGTGGCCGTTGTCCCGCGCCCCTGTCCGGTTCTGGGAGAGCGTGTCCACGCCTTCGTCCACGTGAAAACGCCGATGAACAGCCCCGACGAACTGATCGCCCTCTGTGCTGCGGAACTGTCGGACTACAAGGTGCCCGAAACCTTCACCCTGACGGATGAGCCCCTGCCGCGAAACGCCAACGGGAAGGTTCTCAAGCGCAAGCTGCGCGAAAGCCTGACCTGAACCGGCCCGTCCCGAGTGAAACATACGAGCGACAGCATGTCCGACCCGACCCCCTCCGACCCGCTGATCCAGGTGGCGCCCACCGAACAGGGCCTGCGTACCTGCCTGATCATGCTGAACGACGTTGCCCCGGCTGACCCCCTTGAGGCCAAGACGCTCAGGCAGGCGCGACAGATGACAATTTCCGCGAAAGGACTCTGAGCGATGGCTGACGGTATGCGACGCGAAATCGACTTTCTTCTTTATGACTGGCTGCGTGCCGAAACCCTTACGCAGTCGGATGTCTTCTCCGGCCAGGAGCGGGGGGACTGGGAGGCTTTCCTCGATCTGTCCGGCGCGATTTCGTGGAACGAGTTTCTGCCCTGCTACAAGATCGCCGATCATGAGGAACCGTTCCTGCAGGACGGACAGGTGATCGTCCAGAAGGACCTGAAACAGGCACTGCAGACCTATATCGAAGCCGGTTTGCACCTTGCGACGGTCGATCCCGAAAACGGCGGCATGGGCTTTCCGTTCGCTGTCGCTTCGGCCGCCATGGCCGAACTGATGGCGGCCAACGTGGCGGGGTCGGGCTTTGTGATGCTGTCCATAGCGAATGCACGGATGATCGCCGATTTCGGCAGCCCTGAACAGATCGCCGCCTTTGCGGAACCTCAGTTCCAGGGCGCAGCCCTCGGTACGATGTGCCTGTCCGAGCCCGACACCGGGTCGTCGCTGGGGGACGTCACGACCCGCGCCACACCGGACGGCGAAGACAGCCTGGGCCTGCGATACCGTATCCGGGGGCGGAAGATGTGGATTTCCGCCGGCGATCAGGACGTGACCGGAAACGTCATTCACCTCGTGCTCGGCAAGGTCGTGCAGCCCGACGGCAGCACCGTGCCCGGGCCGAAGGGGACATCGCTGTTCGTTGTCCCGAAGATCCTGCCCGAAAATCTGGGATCGACGCGGAACGACGTGGCTGTTGCCGGCCTCAATCACAAGATGGGATACCGGGGCACGCCCAACTGCCTGCTGAATTTCGGCGAAAACGACGGTGCAATCGGATGGCGCATCGGCGCGGAAGGCGACGGGTTGCGGATCATGTTCCAGATGATGAACGAGGCGCGGACCAATGTCGGCCTCGGTGGTGCGGCCGTGGCCTATCGCGGCTACATGCTTGCCCGCAGCTATGCGAGCGAACGCATCCAGGGCCGCCCCGTGCACGACAAGCAGATCGAAAAGCCCGTGCCGATCCTGTGTCACCCCGATGTCCGGCGGATGCTGCTGGTGCAAAAAACGATCTCGGAAGGTGCACTGGCGCTTTGCCTCAAGTCGGCGATGCTCTGCGATCTGCTGCGCGCGCACCAGGACCCGGTGCAGAAGGATCGGGCCAGGTCGTTGCTGGAACTCCTGACGCCGGTCATCAAATCCTGGCCGTCCGAGCAGGGGCTGGTCGCGCTGCATCAGGCGATCCAGGTCCACGGGGGCTATGGCTATACCCGTGATTTCGATGTCGAGCAGCTTTACCGCGACAGCCGCCTCAACCCGATCCACGAGGGCACGACGGGCATTCAGGCGATCGACCTGCTGGGCCGCAAGATCCTCGGGGATGGCGGCGCGTCCTTTGCCGTATTCCTGGACGAAGTGCGCGGGACAGTGGCACGCGCCGGCGCCTTCCCGGACGAGGCGGAAAAACTGTCCGGCCTCTGCGATCTGTTCGACGGGCTTGTGCGCGATCTCCTTGCACAGAACGCCCCGGCGGATGCGCTTTCAAACGCGGGCGCATTTCTGGACGGGTTCGGGCACATGGTTCTGGCATGGATCTGGCTGGATCTCGCCATCGCCGCCCAGGCGGCGACCGACGCCGCGATGGCCGAGGAAAAACGCTGGGCCTGCCGCTTCTTCTATGCCGTCGAGGTGCCGAAGATCCCCGGTATGCTTGCCCTTCTTCGTGAACAGCAATCCCTGACACGCGACGTCCCCGACCACGTCCTGATCTGAAGGGCGACGATACCCCGCCTTCGGCCCCTTGATGTGGGTCAAGACAGCACCCGTGCAATATGGCAGGGTGGGGCCGGATGCCGTGTGGATTGGGAATGTCGGATAACGCAACAGACCCGGCTGAGATGGTGTTTCGCACCCGCGGCCTGACCAAGATTTACGGCGGGGGCGGCACGGCCGAGGTGCGCGCGCTGGACGGGGTGGACCTGGACCTGCCCGAGGGGGAGCTTGTGGTGCTGCTGGGCCCGTCGGGCAGCGGCAAGTCGACGCTGCTGAACATCATCGGCGGGCTCGATCACGCGACATCGGGGCAGGCCTGGTTCCGCGATCAGGAACTGACGGCCATGACCGACCGGCAGCTGACCCGCTACCGGCGCGATCACGTGGGGTTTGTCTTTCAGTTCTACAACCTGGTGGCCAGCCTGACGGCGCGCGAAAACGTCGCCCTCGTGACCGACGTGGCGGCCGATCCAATGGACCCGGACGAGGCGCTTGACCTTGTCGGTCTGTCGGGGCGGCTGGATCATTTCCCCGCCCAGATGTCGGGGGGCGAGCAGCAGCGCGTCGCCATCGCCCGCGCCATCGCCAAGCGCCCCGGCGTTCTGCTGTGCGACGAACCGACCGGCGCGCTGGACAGCAAGACGGGCACCGCGGTTCTGGCCGCGCTGGAACAGGTGAATACCCGTTTCGGCACCACCACGCTGGTGATCACCCACAATGCCGGTATCCGAAAGATGGCCCATCGCGTGATCCGCTTCCACGATGGCCGCGTGGTCGAGATCGAACAGAACGCCACGCGCGTGTCCGCGTCGGAGATCGAATGGTGATGCTGCACGCGCTCGACCGCAAACTTGTCCGCGATCTGTGGCGCCTCAAGGCGCAGTCGCTGGCCATCGCGCTGGTGCTGGCCTGTGGCGTGGCGATCTTCCTGACCGGGCTGGGCATGGTGCGCGCGCTCGAAGCGACCTTGCAGGATTACTACAGCCGCCAGCATTTCGCCCATGTCTTTGCCAGCGCCCGCCGTGCGCCGCTGTCGGTGGTGCAGGACGTGGCCGCGATCGACGGTGTCCAGACGGTCGAGGCGCGGATCACGGGGCAGGTCATTCTGGATCTGCCGGGCCGCGTGGCGCCGGCCTCGGGGCGGGTGCTGTCCCTGCCCGAGGGCGGGCCGGTCCTGAACGTGCCGCTGCTGGTGCAGGGGCGCCTGCCCGACCCGGACTCGGACACCGAGGTCGCCGTGACCGACCGGTTCGCCCACGCCAACGGGTTTCGCCCCGGCGACCGCTTTGCCGCCGTCGCCGACGGCACAAGGCTGGACCTGACCGTGACCGGCACCCTGCGCAGCCCCGAGTTCCTGTATACCGTGCCACCCGGCGGGCTGATGCCGGACGACGAAGGATACGGCATCATCTGGATGCCCGAGCGCGCGGCCGCCGCCACCTTTGGCCTGACCGGGGCGTTCAACGACCTGTCCCTGAAGCTGCGGCGCGATGCCCGGCTGCCGGAGGTGATCGGCCGGGTCGACGCGATACTGGACCCGTGGGGCGGCACCGGCGCGCATGACCGCGAATTGCAGGTCAGCCATTCCTTCATCAAGGCCGAACTGGACCAGCTGCGCAGCATGTCCGTGGTCATGCCGCCGATCTTTTTCGGTATCGCCGCCTTCCTGGTCAACATGGTGCTCGGGCGGATCGTGGCGCTGGAACGGTCCGAGATCGGGCTGCTCAAGGCGCTGGGATACCGGGATACCGAGATCGCGCTGCACTATCTCATGCTGGCCGCGCTGGTGGCCGCCATCGGGATCGGGATCGGATGGGCGGTGGGCGCGTGGCTGTCGTCGGGGATGTCGCGGCTTTATGCCCGGTTCTTCGATTTTCCCTGGCTGGTGCAGCCGCACGATCTGGATGTCTATGCGCTGGCGGGACTGATCGGGCTGACGGCAGCCGCGCTCGGGGCAATCCGCGCGGCATGGGGCGCGGCGCGGCTGGCACCCGCCGTGGCCATGGCCCCGCCCGCACCGCCCAGTTTCCGGCGTGGGCATATGGATGCGCTGGCGCACTGGCTGCGCCTGCCGCAGACTGCGATGATGGTGCTGCGCGGCATCCTGCGCTGGCCGGTGCGCGCGGGGATGACCGCGCTCGGGCTGTCGCTGGGTGTGGCGATCCTGGCAGCGTCGAGCGCGATGCTGGATTCGCTCGACGTGATGATGGAGTCGGCGTTCTTCAAATCGAACCGGCAACACGCATCCCTGAGTCTGGCGCAAGAGGTGGGGCTGGACGCCGTGACCGACGCGCGCCACCTGCCCGGCGTGCTGGTGGCCGAGCCGCAATTCAACCTGCCCGTGACGCTGCATAACGGTGCCCGGTCCAAGCGGCTGGCGATCAGCGCACGGATGCCGGGGGGCGATCTGGCGCGCACGCTGGATGTAGAAGGCCGGCATGTTCCCCTGCCGGAAAAGGGGATCATGCTGTCCGATCAACTGGCCGATTACCTGGGGCTTGTCCCTGGCGACCAGGTGCTGGTCGAACTTTCGGGCACCCGCAGTGGCCAGTTCCACGTGCCGGTCGCGGGGGTGACCACGCAATATATCGGGATCGGCGCCTATATGCAGATGGATGCGCTGGCCGCGCACCTGCGCGAGGGCCCGCGCGTCACCACGCTCAACCTGTGGATCGACATGGCGCAGCTGCCGGAACTGCAGGCCGCCCTCAAGGAAACACCGATGCTGGCGACCGTCGCGATGCTGACGGACGTGCGCAACAGTTTCCAGGCCACGATCAGCGAAACCGTGCAGATCTACTCGGTTCTGTTCATCACCATCTCGGTGCTGATCACGGTGGGCGTCGCCTATAACGGGGCGCGTATCCAACTATCGGAACGCGCGCGCGAACTGGCCAGTTTACGCATTCTCGGGTTTACCCGGACCGAGGTGTCGTCGATCCTGCTGGGGGAAACCGCGCTGCTGGCGCTTTTCGCGCAACCGCTTGGCTGGCTGATCGGGGCGTGGATTTCCTGGGCGATGGTGGCGGGTTTTCAAAGCGATCTCTACACCATCCCCCTGGTTCTGACGCCTGCGAATTTCGCCAGCGCCAGCCTGATAACCCTTGCCGCCGTCGCGGCGGCTGCGCTGCTTGTGCGGCGCCGGCTTGACCGGGCCGATCTTGTCGCGGTTCTGAAAACACGGGAGTGAGTGATGCACCGACGCACCCGCCTGATCCTGATCCTGACCGCCGCCGTGCTGGTCGTCGGCGCGCTGTTCTGGGCCGCGTTCCGCCCGGTGCCCGTATCGGTCGATCTGGCCCGCGTGACGCGCGCGCCGATGCAGGTCACGGTCGAGGCTGACGGCACGACCCGCATCCGCGAGATGTACGATGTCGCGGCCCCGATTACCGGCACCGCCAAGCGTGCGCCTGTGCGGGTGGGCGAAGCGGTGATCGGGGACGAAACCATTGTCGCCATCGTCGAACCCGTCGCGCCCAGTCTTCTGGATGCGCGCAGCCGCCAGCAGGCGCAGGCCTCGGTTCAGGAGGCGCAGGCCGCGCTTGCCGTCGCCAACAGCGAGCGCGCCCAAGCCGAGGAAGAGCTTGTCTATGCCCAGAGCCAGTATGACCGCGTGCAGGAACTGGTGGAGCGCGGCGTCGCATCGCTGGTCCGGCTCGAGGATGCCTCGCAAATGCTGAACGTCCGCCGCGCCGCGCGCGACGCTGCGCAATCGGCCAGCGAAATGGCGCAAAGCACGCTTGAGCGCGCGCAGGCCGCGCTGATCGGCCCCGATACCGGGGGGTATTCCAATGGCGATTGCTGTGTCCAAATCACCGCGCCCGCCGATGGCGTGGTGCTGTCCATCGACCGGATCAGCGAACGCCCGGTAACTGCGGGGGAAACACTGCTGTCCATCGGCGATCCCGCCGATCTGGAGATCGTGGCCGACCCCCTGTCGCGCGACGCGGTGCGCATCCCGCCCGATGCCCGTGCCACCGTCGACCGCTGGGGCGGGGCGACGCAGCTTGAGGCGCGGCTGCGCCAGATCGAGCCGTCCGCCCGCACCGAAATATCGGCGCTGGGGATCGAGGAACAGCGCGTCGAGGCGATATTCGACATCACCGATCCCGCCGACCGGCGTCCGGGTCTTGGCAACGGCTATGCGGTGCGGCTGGCCATCATCGTGTGGGAGGCCGAAGAGGCCCTGCAGGTGCCGCTGGGCGCGCTGTTTCGCGTGGGCGACGCTTGGGCGTGTTTCGTGGCGCAGGGCAGCGTGGCGCGGCAGGTGACCGTCAACATCGGGGAACGCAACGACCGCATGGCGCAGGTGCTGGACGGGCTGGCCGAAGGCGATCAGGTGATCGTCCACCCCGGAGATACGGTGGCCGACGGTGTCCGTATCGAGGCAGCAGAGCCGGGATAGAGCCTGTTCAGGGTCGCAATACCGTCTTAGACGAAGGATCGGATTGTATTTAACGCGCCATCCAGCGCCGTGCCCTCCTCGTCCTGCAACGCGGCCTCGCGCAGGCGGGCAACCCAGCCGGGCCCGTCCTTGCGCCCGGCGACCAGTGCGGCGCCTTCCAGCACGCGGTCGAATTTCGACAGCCCCCGCGCGTGGGTGTCGGAATAGCCCTTGATCAGGCGCCGGCAGCGGATGATCTCGATCGCCATGCCATAGCGGTCGGGCAGGTGCGCCAGCGCGGTTTCCAGCCAGCGATCCAGATGCGCCACCTCGATCGCGTGGCGATGGGTTTTCAGCCGCCAGCCTTTCAAGCCGCCGACGACATAGAGCATCACGAACGCGCGCAGGCTGTCGGTGCGCATCCGGCGCCCCTTGTTGAACCAGCGGTCCAGCCGCGCCATCCATTTTGGATCGGCCTCGATCCGTGCGCCCATACGGGCGGGCAGCATCCCGGCGATTTCCTCGGCGCGGGGGTGCAGGAACTCGGTCAGGTGTAGCACCTGACCGTCACCGGCTCCCATCTCGGTGCGGATACGGTCGAACCGTCGCGCGCGGGTCTTCAGGTCGGCCACGCGAATGATGTCGTCATAGGCCATCGCGTTCGCCACGTATTTCGCGGCCTCGCGGGTCAGCTCATGGCCCTTTTCAGCGCTGTCCCGGGCAAGAATAGTCTCGATTCTGTCCAGATAGGCCGCGCCGTAATCCGCGTCCTGAAAATTCACAACCTTGCGCAGCCCGGGCAGGGCCATTTCGGCCACCGGCGCGGGCAGGGCGTTTGCGCGGGCGGCCAGCGCCTCCCATTTTTTCAGGGCCGCGTCCGGCCCCTTTGCGCCTGTGCCCGGCTTTGCCTGCGGTTGGGCGGATGGTGCATCACCGTCTTCCGGGTTCTGCGCGGCCTCGTATCCGGCGGCAAAGGCGCGCAGGCTGGCCTCGACCCCCTTGCCGCTGGCGCGGATCGCGTCCTCGAATGCCGTGCGCTCGAAGGGCAGGGTGCCCGAGCCGGCCAGCGCCCCGAAAAGCGAGGCAGAGATGACCGAGCCCTGCTGCACCGCCGCCTGTTCCATGTCGCCCATGATCACACGCGCGGCGGCGATTTCGGCGGCTGCGCGCACCTCGTCTGCATCGGCGATGCCGTCGCCGGGCGCCATCTTTTCCGACACCGCCAGCGCCCTGTGGGTCGATGCGATCAGGGTCGTGCGGTCCGGCGTGACAAAGCCGCGCATGATGGCGCGCCCGGCCTCCATCATCTCGGCGGCGATCAGGATGTCCACATCGCCCGATGCCGGCGCCAGCGAAAACACCGGATCGGGCTGGCCCTCTTCTTTCGGGGCCATTTCGACGTAATAGATCGTGGCCCCGGTGCGCTGCGCCACGCCCGCAACGCTTGTGGCCTGGCAGGCATAACCCTGCGCGCGCGCCAGCGATTCGATCCAGCCGGTCAGAACCCCGCCGCCCTGGCCGCCCACGGCCATGACCGCCAGCTTGATGATGCCGGCCAGCCGTTCATCCGGCGTGCGCTGGGCCAGTGCCCCGGAAATGCCTGTCTCTGCGTTCATCACGCCACCTCCGTCACGTCGAGGCGCCTGGCATCGCGCCGCGCCTGCAGCCAGCCGATCACCGCCTTGCGCTTGCCGGCCCACCATCTTTCGAATCCGGCGGGGTTATGCACCACATCCGCGCGGTAAAAGCTGGGGCACAACACGGCGGCATCGGCCACCTCGCCGCAATTGCCGCAGCCCACGCAAGTCTGGTCGATGCTGGCTACCGGATCGTCGCGCAGCGGATCGTCCAGCGTTTTCAGCGACAGCGACGGGCAGCCCGACAGCCGGATACAGGCGTGATCGCCGGTGCACACGTCCTCATCGACCCCGAAACGGGGCGCTTCGACACGACGGCCGTCCGCGATGGCCTTTTTCTTCAGCGGCTTTTCGCGGCGCTGGCGGTTCAGCATACATTCCGAGCTGGCAACGATCACCTTGGGCCCGTCGTATTCGGTGGTCAGCGCCTCATGTATGACCTCGCGCATCTTCGGCACGTCATAGGTGCGGTCGATCTGGCGCACCCATTCGACGCCCACGCCTTTCAGCGCCTTGGAAATGGGATTGTTCGTCGACTTCGTGTCGTTCTGCGCCCGTGACGACAGGATGTCCTGCCCGCCGGTGGCGGCGGAATAGTAATTGTCGACGATGATCGCCACGCTGTCGGATTTGTTGAACACCATGTTCCCGATCGAGGAACTGAGCCCGTTATGCCAGAATCCGCCATCCCCCAGGATCGAGATCGCGCGCCTTTCCCCGCCGCCATCGAAGGCGGCGTTCGACGCCGGGCCAAGGCCATAGCCCATCGTCTGCCCGCCGATCTCGAACGGCGGCAGCGAGGCGAACAGGTGACAGCCGATATCGCCCGAGATCTGGTGCTGGCCCAGTTCCTGCTGCACCAGCTTCATCGCGGCGAATATGGGGCGTTCCGGGCAGCCGGTGCAGAAGCCCGGCGGGCGGATCGGCACGGTGCCGGACAGGTCGGGAATTTCGGGTTTCGGTTCGTTCGGGGCCAGAACCGCGCCGGGCAGCATATCGGATGCGTGTTCCTTCAGGAACGCGGCCACACCGTCCAGCATCACCTGCCCGGTATATTCGCCCGCCAGCGGCAGCATGTCCTTGCCATGCAGTTTCACCGTTGAACCGGCACGATAGAGCATCGAGCCGAGTTGCTGCTCGATGAATTCCGGCTGGCCCTCTTCGATGACAAGAACGGCCTCTTTTCCTTCGGCGAAGGCCATGAATTCGTCGCGCACCAGTGGGTAGGTCACGTTCAGGCAATAGATCGGAATGTCGGTCTGGCCATAGATGTCGGCCAGCCCCAGCCGCTGCAGCGCGCGGACCACGCCGTTATACATGCCGCCCTGGCAAATGATGCCGATGCGGCTCTGTTCCGGCCCGAAACGTTCGTTCAGGCCATGTTCCATGATGTATTTCCCGGCCGCCGGCCAGCGTTTCTTAACCTTGTCCTGTTCATGCATATAGGACATCGGCGGCAGCACCACGCGGGAAAAATCCTTTTGCGGATTCGACAGCGCGTCACGCACCGAAAGGTTGGGGCGCTTGTTGTCGCGCGTGGCAAAGCTGCCGGTCACGTGGCACGCCCGGATGCGCACCATCAGCATCACGGGGGTGTTGCTGGCCTCGCTCAGTTCGAAACCGTCGCCCACCGCCTTGACGATCGAGCGCAGGTTGGGCCGCGGATCGAGCAGCCAGAACTGCGATTTCATGGCGAATGCGTGGCTGCGCTCCTGCATGATCGAGCTGCCTTCGCCGTAATCCTCGCCCACGATGACCAGCGCGCCGCCATTCACGCCCGAGGAGGCAAGGTTGGCCAGCGCGTCGGATGCCACGTTGATGCCGACCGACCCTTTGAACGTCACCGCCCCGCGAATGGGATAATGCACGCTGGCCGCCAGCATGGCGGCGGCGGCGGCCTCGGACGCATTCGCCTCGAATCGCACGTCCAGTTCCGACATCAGGTCTTCGGCATCGGCCAGAACGTCCATCAGGTGGGAAATCGGCGCGCCCTGGTAACCGCCGACATACCCGACGCCATTTTCCAGCAGCGCCTTGGTCAGGGCCAGGATGCCCTCTCCGGTAAAGGTATCGCCATCGCCCTTGCGAAGATGCGCGACCTCGGCCTTGAATGAGCGTTCCGCCATCTGTCCCCCTCAGAAATCGTGAACCCGCACGTTGCGCAGGATCTTTTGCAGCGTGCCGACAAGGGCACGCTGTTCATCGGCTGGAATGCCCTTGAACATCTGGGCATGGCTGTCCGCCATGTGCGGCCACAGCCGGTCATAGGCGGCGCGGCCCGCATCGGTCAGGTAGACGCGGGTGGCGCGGTTGTCGGTGCTGTCGGTTTCGCGCCGGATCAGATCCTCGCGCGCCAGACTGTCCAGCGCGCGCGACAGCGTCGACTGCTCGACCACCGCGTAAACCGCCAGCTCGCGGATCAATATACCGTCGACCACCGACAACACCGCCAGCGAGCGCATTTGCGGCGTGGTCAGCCCCAGCGCCGCCATCTCGTCGCGCAGGGAGGCGTTATACCGCCCCATGATGCGGTTCATCAGGTAGGGCGCGAAATTCTCAAGCCCCATGTCCCCAAGCCGCGGCGATGCCTCGGCGGTGATTTCGCGGTGTTCCGTCATGTACCCAACCTCTTGACCGGACTGTATGTGGACGTCTTGCGCCCTGCCTTTTGGCGGGCCTGGCGGCCCGTCGGTGCATCGGGGGCACAATATGGACAAATAAATGCATTTGCAAATATTAATCGGCAATTGAGATCGGGTACGCATGTCCCGTCTGGCCAAGGCGCGGGCGCTGTGGCATCTGGATTCCATGCCTGTTGCGCTTTCATCCCTGACCGATCTGGCCCACCTGCCGTTTGACGAGGTGATCGATGTGCGATCCCCCGCCGAATTCGCCGAGGACCATATCCCCGGAGCGATCAACCTGCCCGCGCTGGACAATGACGAGCGTGCGCTGGTCGGTACGATCTACAAGCAGGAAGACCCGTTCAAGGCGCGCAAGGTGGGCGCCGCGCTGGTCGCCCGGAACGCGGCGCGGCACCTTCAGGGGCCGCTGGCCGACCGAACCGGCGGATGGCGCCCACTGGTCTATTGCTGGCGGGGTGGGCAGCGATCGGGTTCCTTCACCTCGATCCTGCAGCAGATCGGCTGGCGTGCCGACGTGATCCAGGGCGGTTACAAATCCTACCGGCGGCTGATTGTGCAGGCGCTTTACGGTGAAACAGTGCCGCATCGTATCGTTCTGATCGACGGCGGAACCGGCACGGCCAAGACCCGGATACTGGCGCTTCTCGATCAGGCCGGCGCCCAGGTGATCGACCTTGAAGGGATGGCGAACCACCGTGGCTCCCTCTTCGGGGCGGTGGGCGAGCAGCCGGCGCAAAAGATGTTTGAATCGCGTATTGCCATGGCACTGGCGCAATCCGATCCGGCCAAGGCCCTGTTCGTCGAGGCCGAAAGCAACAAGGTGGGTGACCTGCTGATCCCGCCCGCCCTGTGGCACGCCATGCAGCGCGCCCCGCGCATCGCCCTGCGCGCGCCCGTGGCCGAGCGGGCGGCCTATCTGGTCCGCGCCTATGCGGACGTGACTGAAGATGCCAACCGGCTGGCCGCCACGCTGGACGCTCTCAGGCCCTATCACGCTGCGAAGCGGATCGAGGACTGGCAGGCGCTTGCCGCCGAACGCGCTTTTCAGGCGCTTGCCGCCGAGTTGATCGGGGCGCATTACGATCCCCGCTATCTGAAAAATGCCGGGGAGAGGGCGGAACATGAAACGCCCATCGACCTGCCCGCGCTGGACGATGACAGCCTGCGCGCGGCCGTGGCGCGAATCCTGTCTATTGCAGGGTGATACCGGCCGGGCCGTCGCCCAACCTGCCGATCAGCGCCGCACGGTGCCCCCGATCCACCAGTTTCGCCACCAACCCTTCGGCCCGGTCCTCCGGCACCGCCGCCAGGAACCCTCCTGCCGTTTGCGGGTCGTGCAGCAGGCGTGCCTTGGGGCTGTCCGGGCCAAAGACCGGCGCGGCATCGCGGTTGGGCTGGAACAGGGTCGAATAATGCCCCTGCTCTGCCAGTTCCACTGCGCCCTGATAGGTCGGGATGGCATCGAGGATCAGCGTGGCCGACACGCCCGATGCCCGGCAAATCGCCATCAAATGCCCGGCAAGCCCGAAACCGGTGACATCGGTCATCGCATGCGCGCCGCCCAGAATTTCGGCGGCATCGCCCTGCGTGCGCGCCATTTCCTCCAGCATCGCCGCGACATGCCGCCCGTTCGCCGCACGCAGCATGTCGGCGGCCAGGATCGTGCCGCTGCCGATCGGCCGCGTCAGGATCAGCGTGTCGCCGGGACGGGCGCCTGCCACGGTGATCGGCGGGGCCTCGGCCAGTCCGGTGATCGAGAACCCGACCGTCAGTTCGCTGCCCATGGTGGAATGCCCGCCGACAATGGCCGCACCGGCGGCGGTAAAGACATCATTCGCCGCGCCCATGACCTCGTCCATCGTGCGGGCCTGCAACTCGGGCGACATGCGCGGCAGGATGACCTGCGCCAGCGCCGCCTGCGGCCGGGCGCCCATCGCCCAGATATCGCCAAGCGCGTGCACCGCCGCGATCCGCGCCATCAGCCAGGGATCGTCGATGAAGGCGCGCAGGTGATCGGTGGTGATGACCTGCCGCTGCCCCCCGACCTGCAACACCGCCGCATCGTCCCCCGGCCCGGTCAAGATGTCGCCGCGTGCCGGCATTTTCAGCCGTGTCAGAGCCTGTTTCAGAACATCGCTGCCCACCTTGGCCCCGCAACCGCCGCATAGCGGCTTGTCGTCCAGGATCGCCGCGACACCATCCGCCATCTGTTCGGGCCGCGCGGGCGGGGCCATCTGCGGCAGGTCATCGAGGCTTTGCATGAATTTCGTGTCGATCCGGTTCTTCCACCGCCACAGCAGCGGGCCTGCAACGGCAAAGCCCAGCTTTTCGGCCAGCGCCGATTTCCCGCCCAGCGAAATAAGCTTCAGATAGTCCCTTTGCGGCCTGAACCGGCGCAGCGGCCGGCCGGTCACCGCCGCGCGCAGGTTGTCATGCAGGACCGGCGCGGCGCGCACGGCGAAAACCCCCGCCTTGGGGCGGGGATGGGCGGCCATATGCGCGCAATCCCCGCAGGCGAACAGCGCCGGATTGCCCTGCACCTGCAGCGTTTCGTCGATATTGATGAACCCGTCTGTCAACGGCAGGTCGGTGTTTGACAGCCACGGGTGCGGATAGGCCCCCGCCGCCCCGACGACCAGCGCGGCGGATACCGTGCCGCCATCCGGCAGGGTCACGCCCGCGTCGGTCACGGCCTCGACCCGCGTGTTGGCAAGAAAACGGATACCTTGCCTTGCCATTTCTTTCTGCAGCTTGCGGCCCGTCGCGGGCGGAACGCCGGTGATGCCGCCGGTGCCTTCGATCACGGTGATCTCGGGCACCGCCCCGTCCTGCCGCAGCGCGTGGCCCATCGCCATCGACAGCTCGACCCCCGCAACACCGCCGCCGATCACGGCAACGGCGGGCAGGCTTTCGCCTTTCGCCACCCCGGCCCGAAAGCGCCGCCAGCGCTCGGAATAGAGATCGAGCGGCTTGGCGCCCGTCGCATGGTCGGCAAACCCCGGCAGACGGGGCATTTCGGCAGTAATGCCGATATCGACCGAGGCAATGTCGTAGGCGACCGGGGGCCGCTTTTTCAGGTGAATCAGTCTCTTGTCACGGTCGATACCCACCGCCCGGTCGATGATGACGCGTGCACCCGCGAACCGGGCCAGCCGCACCAGGTCGATCTCAAGCTCTTCACGGGTGTAATGGCCCGCGATATGGCCGGGCAGCATACCGGAATAGGGCGCGGTGGGGCCGGGGTTGATGACCGTCAGCCGCACGCCGGGCAGCGGGTCCATCCCCCATTTCCGCAGCACCAGCGCATGGGTGTGTCCGCCGCCGACCAGAACGATATCGCGCGTCAGGGGGATGGGCATCTGCATGGTCGGGCCTCCGGCTGATCCGAAACTGGTCTGTCACGCAGGCCCGGGCGCGGCAAGGCGCCCTGTTGTCACAAGCGGGCCATCACCCTGAAAAGGCTCTATTCCGGCTGAAACAGGCCTTTGTATGCGTCGCGCAGCACGTTCTTTTGCACCTTGCCCATCGTATTGCGCGGCAGCGTGTCCACCACCACCAGGTCGCGGGGATGCTTGAACCGGGCAAGGCTGTCGCCAAGCCCGGCCATGATCGCGTCGCAATCGGGTTCTTCTCCGGGGCGGCGGGCCAGGATGCCCACCGGCGTTTCGCCGAAATCGGGATGCGACACGCCGATCACCGCGCTTTCCAGCACGCCGGGCGCCTGGTCCAGCACCAGTTCGATCTCCTTGGGATAGATGTTGTAGCCGCCGGAAATGATCAGATCCTTGCCGCGCCCCACGATGGTGACATAGCCATCCTTGTCGATCATCCCCAGGTCGCCGGTGATGAAGAACCCGTTTTCGCGCAACTCCTCGGCCGTCTTTTCCGGCATCTGCCAATAGCCCTTGAACACGTTGGGACCGCGCACCTCGATCGTGCCTATTTCACCCTGGGGCAGTTCGTTCCCGGCCTCATCGCAGACCTTCAGCTCGACACCCGGCAGCGGAAATCCCACGGTGCCGGCGCGGCGCTCACCCTCGTAGGGGTTCGAGGTGTTCATATTGGTTTCGGTCATGCCGTAACGCTCAAGGATGCGATGGCCCGTGCGCGCCTCGAACGCGCGGTGCGTTTCGGCCAGCAACGGGGCTGACCCGGAAATGAACAGCCGCATGTTCCGTGCCACATCGACGGTGAAATCGTCCCGATCCAGAAGGCGGGTGTAAAAGGTGGGCACGCCCATCATCGACGTGGCACGCGGCATGTCGCGGATCACCGCCCCGGCATCGAAACCGGGGTAAAAGATCATCTGCGCGCCCGTGAGCAGGCAGATATTCGTGGCCACGAACAGCCCGTGGGTGTGAAAGATCGGCAGCGCGTGCAGCAGAACGTCATCCGACGTGAAGCGCCAGTAATCGCTCAGCACCTGTGCATTCGACAGCAGATTGTCCTGCGTCAGCATCGCGCCCTTCGACCGCCCCGTCGTTCCCGACGTATAAAGAAACGCCGCCAAATCGTCCTTTTGCCGTGGAACAGTCTCGAATTCCTCGGGGTTGCCCGCGGCCGCATCGGCAAAGCTGCCGCTGCCGTCGGCGTTCAGAACCTCCTGCCGCACGCCGGCCTTTTCGGTGACGGGTGCCAGCGCCCCGGCGTTCCTGCCATCGCAGAGAAATAGCCGTGCCCCGCTGTTCTCCAGGAAATAGGACACCTCGGCCGGCGTATAGGCGGTGTTGAGCGGCAGAAAGATCACGCCGGTCTGGGCGCAGGCGGCATAGACGGCCAGCGCCTCGGGCGACTTGCCGACCTGCACCGCCAGCCGGTCGCCCGGTTCCAGCCCGAACCGCGCGATCTGATGGGCAAACCGCGCGGTCATGCGCAAAAAGGCATCGTGGGTCAGCGTGCCGCCATCGGGCAGATGCAGAAATACCGTGTCACGCCCTGCATGGCGGGCGAAAAGCGTGTCGTAAAGCGGATTGGCCATCTGGTTTCCCCTGCGTCTTTGGTGTTGTAGTGCCATAGGGTGCAGGGCCGGTCCAGCGGTCTTGCCTGTCCGGGGTTTTCGACATGCAGCCGATCAAGGGCATATTCTTCAAACTGGGGTCCGTCACGCTGTTCATCGTGATGTCCTCGCTGATCAAGGCCACGGCGGATCACGTGCCGCCGGGGCAGGCGGTATTCTTCCGGTCCTTTTTCGCCATTCCGGTGATCTTTGCCTGGCTGTGGATGCGGGGCGACCTGGCAACGGGGCTGCATGTGCAGTCACGCCTTGCGCATTTCTGGCGCGGTTTCGCGGGCACCTGCGCGATGGGGTTGATGTTTGCGGGGCTCGGTCTGCTGCCCTTGCCCGAGGTTACGGCGCTTGGATACGCCGCGCCGCTGCTGACGGTGATCTTCGCCGCGATGTTTTTGGGCGAGGATGTGCGCGCCTTCCGCCTTGCCTCGGTCGCGCTGGGCCTTGCGGGGGTTCTGATCGTGCTGTCGCCGCGCCTGACCGTCTTTTCCGGTGAACAGGTGGCAAGCACCGAGGCGCTGGGCGCGATGCTGGTACTGATGGGCGCGGTCTGCGCGGCGCTGGCGCAGATCTACGTGCGCAAACTGGTGCAGAGCGAGCAGACATCGGCCATCGTGTTCTATTTCTCGCTGACTTCGACGGCGCTGTCGCTGCTGACCCTGCCCTTTGGCTGGGTCGTCCCCTCCCCTTGGGAGGCGGGCCTGCTGGTGCTGGCGGGGCTGCTGGGCGGCACCGGGCAGATCTTCCTGACCTCGGCCTATCGTTATGCCGATGCCAGCGTCGTGGCGCCGTTCGATTACGCCTCGATGCTGATGGCGATCCTGATCGGGTATTTCGTGTTTTCCGAAGTGCCGACGGTACAGATGCTGATCGGTGCGGGGCTGGTGGTCATGGCGGGTGTCGCGATCATCTGGCGCGAGCATGCGCTGGGATTGAAACGCGACAAGGCGCGGCAGGGCATGACCCCGCAAGGCTAGCGCGGGGCGCGGGTGGTGTGGCAGTGAGTATTTCAAGAACGATGAAGCTCAGGACAGCCGGTCCCTGATCGCGGCCATCGCATAGATTGCGGGCATGATCGCGCGGCGGAACTGTCCCAGCGGAAAGCGTTTGGCCGGGGCTTGCATGATCGCGGGATAGCGGCGTTCGGGTGTGCGCCCAAGCGCCAGATCGGCCAGCAGCGCGCCGGTATAGCTGCCCATCGCCACGCCGTTGCCGTGATAGGCGAAGCCGGCAAAGCTGTTCCGCAGGCCCGGAATCGGCCCGCAATACGGCACAAGGCCGGCCGACAGGCATACCATGCCCGACCAGTTATGCGGGCTTTCGACATGGGCCCAGGCGGGGAACATGGTTTCGAAATGCTGCCGCGTGGTGCGGATCGCGGCGGCATCGGCGCGGGGCGACGACATCAGCCCGCCCCGCCGCCCGAACAGGAAACGGTTGTCGGGCATCAGGCGGAAATAGTGCAGCAACACCCGTGAATCGAACGCCATCTGCGCGCTGGTCCATCCCGCGGCCTGTGTCTCGGCCCCGGTCAGCGGGCGGGTGACCAGCACGTTCGATTGCGCCGGCATATAGCGCGCGGCCATCCAGCCCGGCACATCCTCGGAGCTGTAGCCGTTCGTCGCCAGGATCAGGCGACGGGCCAGTATGCGTCCGTTGGGCAGGGTCAGAGACTGGTTTTCACCCTCTTCCCCGATGCGAATGACCGGGCTTTGACCATGGATGCGGGCGCCTGCGGCCTCGGCCGACAGAAGAAGGCCGTTCAGGTATTTCCGGGGGTTCAGGGCAAAGCCCAGCGGCAGCGTGGCCCCGCCGTGAAACGGACCCGACAGGCCCAACCGGTCGAGATCGCCCGCATCGTGCAGGGTCGGGGTTACGCCGTAATCGCGTGTCGCGTTGCCGGCCTCGGCCTCGATCCCGCGCATGGCTGCGGGGGAATGGGCCAGCAGGGTTTCGCCCCTTGAATGGGTGTCGGCGTCGATGCCGTGGCGGTTCAGCAGGTCGGCGACAAGGGCGATGGCATCGGCCTCGGTCCGGCGCCAGTCGGCGCGCGCGGCCTCGCCGAACTGGCGGCGGATCATGGCGTCGTCGGCCTTGGCCCCGCCAAGGCAGCAGAACCCGCCATTGCGCCCGGACGCGCCCCAGCCGGGATGCTGCGCGTCGACAACCACCACATCGGCCCCGGCCTGCGCCAGGTGCAGCGCGGCGGAAAGCCCTGTGAACCCGGCCCCGATCACCGCCACATCGGCGCGGATATCGCCGGTTGCGGATGGGCGCATCAGGGCGGAATCAGGCACTGTTTCGGCCCAATAATTGCCTGCCACGGGGGCAGGGCCATAGGCGTGGTCGCTGAAGATATGCCTCATGCGGTGCGGGCGGCGGCCTGTTCGTCGCGCTGCTGCATCAGGGTGGCCCGTTTCGAGATGACCGAGGCGGTGATGACCCCCACCGTCACGATGGCGATCATGATCGTGGACAGTGCGTTGATCTCGGGGCTGACGCCCAGCCGCACCGCCGAGAAGATCTTGATCGGCAGGGTCGTGGCCGACGGCCCGGCGGTAAAGCTGGCGATCACCAGGTCGTCCAGCGACAGCGTAAAGGCCAGCAGCCAGCCCGAGATAACGGCCGGCGCGATGATCGGCAGCGTGACAAGGCGGAAGGATTCGAACGGCGTGCAGCCCAGATCCAGCGCCGCCTCTTCCAGCGAGCGGTCGAAACCGACCAGCCGCGAGGACACGACGACCGAGACATAGCACATCGAAAAGGTGGTATGCGCCAGGATGATGGTCAAAATCCCCCGGTCCAGCCCGATACCGATGAACAGCAGCAACAGCGACAGGCCGGTGATCACCTCGGGCATCACCAGCGGCGCATAGATCATGCCGGAAAACAGCGTGCGGCCATGAAACCGCCCCGCGCGCACCAGCACATAGGCCGCCATCGTGCCGAGAACCGTCGCGATGGTCGAGGATGCGACAGCCACCTGAACCGTGACCCAGGCGGCATCCAGGAACGCCTCGTTACGGAGGAGTTCACCATACCATTTCGTGCTGAACCCCGCCCAGACCGTCACCAGCTTGGATTCATTGAAGCTGTAGATCACCAGGATCACCATCGGCAGGTACAGAAAGGCAAAGCCCAGCGTAAGGGAGGTGGCGTTGAACCAGGTCATGCGGCGCATGGCTTACCCCTCTCTCTCGCGTTGTTTCTGTTCGTTGCGCTGGAACAGGATGATCGGGATGATCAGGATCAGCAGCAACAGGACCGCCACGGCGCTGGCCACCGGCCAGTCGCGGTTGTTGAAGAATTCCTCCCACAGCACCTTGCCGATCATCAGCGTGCCCGACCCGCCCAGCAGCGACGGGATCACGAATTCGCCTATGACGGGGATGAAGACAAGGAAACAGCCCGCGATGATGCCCTGTTTCGACAGCGGGATGGTGACCAGCCAGAACGCCGACAGGCGCGAACAGCCCAGATCCTCGGCCGCCTCCAGTAGCGAACCGTCCAGCTTTTCCAGCGTCGCATAGATCGGCAGGATCATGAAGGGCAGATAGGTATAGACGATGCCGATATAGACCGCGGTATTGGTGTTCAGGATCGTCAGCGGCTGGTCGATCAGGCCGATCCATGACAGGAACTGGTTCAGCACGCCCTCGGACGACAGGATGCCCATCCAGGAATAGACGCGGATCAGGAAACTGGTCCAGAACGGCAGGATCACCAGCATCATCAGCGTGGGCCGCCACTGGTCGGGCGCCATCGCCATGCCATAGGCGATGGGATAGCCCACCAGCAGCGTCAGCAGGGTCGATATCGCGGCGATTTGCAGCGAGCTGAGATATGCCTTCCAGTAAAGGTCATCCTCGGTCAGGAACCGGAAATTCTCGAAATCGAGCTCGGCAAAGAACGCCTTTATGCCGACCCAGCCCTCGGACAGGTCCAGCGTGGGCAGGTAGGGCGGGATGGCCAGCGCGGTGTCCGACAGGCTGATTTTCAGCACGATCAGGAACGGGATCAGGAACAGCGCCAGCAGCCACAGATACGGCACCGATATGAGGACCAGCCGCCGCATCCGTCACGACTCCAGCAGCACGGGGGCGGTGTCGGTCCAGCTTAGCCAGACGTGATCCTCCCATGTCAGGCTGCGGCGCGACAGGCGGCGGGTGTTGGCGATCTGGGCCTTCATCATCGTGCCGTCGGCCAGTTGCACGTGATAGGTGCTGAGGTTGCCCAGATAGGCGATGTCGATGATCTGGCCCTGCACCTTGTTGGCGGCGTCGGTCGGTTCCTCGGCCGAGATACCCACCTTTTCCGGCCGGATCGCCAGGAAACATTTCTGCCCCGGCGCAAAACTCTTGCCGGTCTTGACGTGCAGCACCGGCTGCCCTTCGGCCCAGGCGATGTCGTAACCGTCGCCTTGCGGGGTGGCCGCGCCTTCGATGATGTTCACGTCACCGATGAAATCGGCCACGTAGACGGAATTGGGCTGCTCGTAGATCACCGCCGGCGTAGCGACCTGCATGATCTGCCCCTCGTCCATCACCGCGACGCGGCTGGCGACGGTCATCGCCTCTTCCTGGTCGTGGGTGACGATGACGAAGGTCGTGCCTGTCTTTTCCTGGATGTCCATCAGCTCGAACTGCGTGTCCTGCCGCAGCTTGGCGTCCAGCGCGCCCAGCGGTTCGTCCAGCAGCAAAAGCTTGGGCGCCTTGGCAAGGCTGCGCGCCAGTGCCACGCGCTGCCGCTGCCCGCCGGAAATCTGGTGCGGCTTGCGCCGGGCGAACCGTTCCAGCCGGGTCAGGCGCAGCATTTCGGTCACGCGGGCGTCGATCTTCGCCTTTTCCATACCCTCGCGTTTCAGGCCGAAGGCGATGTTTTCCCAGACCGAAATATGCGGAAACAGCGCGTAAGACTGGAACATCATGTTCACCGGGCGCTTGTTCGGCGACACGCCCGCCATGTCCTGCCCGGCGATCAGGATCTGCCCTTCGGTCGGGGTTTCGAAGCCGGCCAGCATCCGCATCATCGTGGTCTTTCCGCAGCCCGACGGGCCCAGCAGCGCAAAGAATTCGCGCGCATAGATATCCTGCGAAAGATTGTCGATGGCGGTGAAGTCACCGAACCGCTTGGTGACGTTGCGGAACTGGATAAGCGGTTTTTCGTTGGGGTCGTCCCAAGGGGCAAAGACGGTTTGAGCCATTCCCGGTCCTTGTCAGAGAAAGGCCCGCGCGGGGTGCGCGCGGGCCGGGAAATCAGGGCCTCAGATGCCCGACTTGATCTTTGTCCACAGGCGCGTGACGGTGCGCTGGGTGCGCGCGTCATAGGGCGTGGTGGTGAAGAGGTTGTTCAGCGCCTCTTCCGACGGATAGATCGCCGGGTCGCCGATCACGTCCTCGATCAGGTATTCCTGCGATGCCTTGTTGCCGTTGGCATAATAGACGTAGTTCGAGGCGGCGGCCATGTTCTGCGCGTCCATGATGAAGTTCAGGAACTTGTGCGCACCGTCGGGGTTCGGCGCATCGACGGGGATGGCCATCTGGTCGAACCACATCTGCGCGCCTTCCTTCGGCGCGTTATAAACGATCTCGACACCGTTTTCGGCCTCATCTGCGCGGTCGCGGGCCTGCAGGATGTCGCCCGACCAGCCGACCGCAACGCAGATATCGCCATTGGCCAGTGCGTTGATGTATTCCGAGCTGTGGAATTTCTGGATATACGGGCGGACTGCGGCATAGACAGGCTCGATCTTGGCGATCACGTCATCATCATGGCTGTTGGGGTCCTCGCCGATAAATTTCAGCGCGGCGGGGATCATCTCGGCCGGGGCGTCAAGGAAATGCACCCCGCACGCGGCGAGTTTTTCCATGTTCTCGGGCTTGAACACCAGGTCCCAGCTGTCGATCGGCGCATCCTCGCCCAGCACTTCCTGAACCTTGCCGACATTCACGCCCAGCCCGGTCGTGCCCCACATGTAGTTGATCGAATAGGCGTTGTCGGGGTCGTATTGTTCGGTCCGTTGCGAAACGACATCCCACATGTTTTCGAGGTTCGGCAGCTTCGACGGATCGAGCTTCTGGAACGCGCCGGCGACGATCTGCCGCTGCAGGAAGGTGCCGGTGGGCACCACGACGTCATAGCCCGAGCCGCCGGCCAGCATCTTGGTTTCCAGAACCTCGTTACTGTCGAACACGTCATAGATCAGGTCGATTCCGGTTTCCTGCTCGAACTTTTCCAGCAGTTCCTCGTCGATATAATCGGACCAGTTGTAAACGCGGACCTCTTCTGCGGCCGCGGCTCCTGCCAGCAGGGCGCAGGCGGCGGTCATGGTCGTCAAGCGTTTCATCATGTGTTTTCTCCCGTTGGTCATGGATCTTTCGTCCTTGACCTGAAATTTGATCATATCTTGCCCCGTCGGACAATATGGAAATGTTTTCACGACACCGCTAAACTCGCAAGAGAGCGCGCACAGCAGCCAAGGGAAATCCTCTGACATGAACGATCTGGCCCAGAAAACAGGCGCCCCGAATGCGGGCAGCGCCGGCACCCCGGCGCATCAGGTGATCTATGGCCAGCTGCGCGAACTAATCCTTTTCGGTGAAATCGCTCCGGGCGAGGCGGTGACGATCCAGGGTTTGTGCACCCGATTGGGTGCCGGCATGACGCCGGTACGCGAAGCGATCCGCCGCCTGATCTCGGAAGGCGCGCTGCAGTTCCAGGGCAACCGCCGCGTGACCGTGCCGCAACTGACCGCCGCCAACGTGACCGAAATCATCTTTGCCCGGCAATGGCTGGAATCGCATCTCGCCCTGCGCGCGACCGAACGGGCGACGGCCGAGGATCTGACCCATCTCGCGCGGATTGACGCGGCGCTGGACGCCGCCATCGAACAGGGCGAGCTGCACGCCTATCTGCGGCAGAATTATCGTTTCCACGAAAGGATTTACCATATCGCCGACGCACCGATCCTGGCCGAGATGGCCGAGCGGCTGTGGCTGCGCTTCGGCCCCTCCCTGCGGGTGATGATCGGGCGCGTCGGCACGCAGAACCAACCCGACAAGCACCGCGCGCTGATGGATTGCATGCGCACGGGTGATGCCGAGGGTGCGGCGCGCGCCATGCGCGAGGATATGTTGCAGGGCATGGAGCATATTCGCGCGATGCTGGAACGCGGCGCCCGGAACGGGTGATTCGATTGACAGGCTGAAATTTGATCATATTCTGGCGACAACACGCGCGACGCGCGCGATCCTTCCCGAACAAGAGGCCGCCATGACCCAGATCACCAATCACATGCCCACAGCCGAGTTGCAGGCGCTGGATGCCGCGCATCACATGCACCCGTTTTCCACCCAGGGCGATCTTGCCGCGCGCGGGGCCCGCGTCATCACCCGTGCCGAAGGCGTCTGGATTCACGACAGCGAAGGCAACCGGATTTTGGACGGGATGGCGGGGCTGTGGTGCGTGAATATCGGCTATGGCCGTGATCGGCTGGCCGAGGTCGCGGCCCGTCAGATGCGCGAACTGCCCTATTACAACACCTTCTTCATGACGACCCACGTGCCCGCCATCGCGCTCAGCCAGAAGCTGGCCGAGGTCGCGCCGGGCGATCTGAACCACGTGTTCTATGCCGGTTCGGGGTCCGAGGCGAACGACACCAATATCCGCATGGTGCGCACCTATTGGGCCGAACTGGGCAAACCCGAGAAAAGCGTCATCATCAGCCGCAGGAACGCCTATCACGGCTCGTCCGTCGGCAGCGGCAGCCTTGGCGGCATGGCAGCGATGCACGCGCAGGGCGGCCTGCCGATTCCGGGCATTCACCATATCGGCCAGCCCGACTGGTGGGCCGAAGGCGGCGCCATGTCGCCCGCCGAGTTCGGCCTGGAACGCGCGCGCCAGCTGGAACAGGCGATCCACGATATCGGCGCCGACAAGGTGGCCGCCTTCATCGCGGAACCCGTGCAGGGCGCTGGCGGCGTGATCGTGCCGCCCGAAACCTACTGGCCCGAGATTCAGCGCATCTGCCGCGAAAACGATATCCTGCTGATCGCCGACGAGGTGATCTGCGGGTTCGGCCGCACCGGTAACTGGTTCGGCTCGCAGACCGTGGGCTGGCAGCCCGATATCATGACCATCGCCAAGGGCCTGTCCTCGGGCTATCAGCCGATCGGCGGCTCGATCGTGTCCGACCGCATCGCCGAAGTGATCGGCAAATGCGAATTCAACCACGGCTACACCTATTCCGCCCACCCGGTCGCCGCCGCCGTGGCGCTGGAAAACCTGCGGATCATGGAAGAGGAAAACATCGTCGGTCATGTCCGCGACGTGATCGGGCCGCACATGGCCGCGAAATGGCAGACCCTGACCGATCACCCGATGGTCGGCGAGGCCAGGATCGTCGGCATGATGGGCTCCATCGCGCTGACCCCGCACAAGGACAGCCGCGCCCGCTTTGCCTCGGACCCCGGCACCGTGGGGTATATCACGCGCGAACGCTGTTTCGCCAACAACCTGGTGATGCGGCACGTGGGCGACCGCATGATCATCAGCCCGCCGCTGGTGATGCAGCCCGAAGAGGCCGACACCCTGATCGAACGCGCCTGGAAATCGCTGGACGAGGCGATGGCCCAGGTCAGGGAACAGGGCCTGTGGGTGGCGGCAAGCTGACGTAACGGCCGCCTCCGGCGGGAGTATTTGCAGAACGATGAAGAGCCGGGCGTATCAAGGCTGGCGCGCAGCGTGTTTCATCGTTCCCGAAATACTCCCGCCGGAGGCATCGGCCTTTTGCCGGCAACGACCGACCCCGGTTATTCCTTGACGAAAAGCTGCCGGGGGCGGTTGCAGAAGGTTTCGGCCGGGCCATCCTCGGTGATCAGGATCGACTCGGTGATCTCAAGCCCCCAGTCCTTCATCCACAGGCCGGGCATGAAGTGGAAGGTCATGCCCGGTTCCAGCACGGTTTCGTCCTCGGAGCGCAGGGAGACCGTGCGTTCGCCCCAGTCGGGCGGATAGGACAGGCCGATGGGATAGCCGCAGCGCGCCCCGCGTTCGATGCCCGCCTTCGTCAGGGCGGCACCCAGCGCCTCGGCGATATCGCAGGCGCGGTTGCCGGCGCGGGCGGCGTCCAGCCCGGCCTCCAGCCCCTCGATCAGCGCCTCTTCGGCGCGGCGTGCCTCGTCCGGGGGAGTGCCCAGCCAGACGGTGCGGCAGAACGGCGTGTGATAGCGGCGATAGACGCCGGCCAGTTCGAAAAAGGTGCACTGGTCATACTGCATCTGGTCGCCGTTCCAGGTGATATGCGGCGCACTGGAATCCGCGCCCGACGGGCACATCGGCACGATCGCGGGGTAATCGCCCCAGTCGTCGCCGACACCCGTCAACGCATCGTTGTAGATCGCCGCGACCAGTTCGTTCTTGCGCAGGCCGGGGCGGGCGCGGGCGATGGCGCCGTCGATCATGGTTTCGGTGATCCGCGCCGCGCGGCGCATGAAACCGATCTCTTCGTCGGATTTGATGCCGCGCTGCCAGTTCACCAGCCCGGTGGCATCGACAAGCGTCGCCTGCGGCAGCGTCGCGTCGAGCGTCATGTGTGCCTTGGCGGAGTAGTAATAATTCTCCATCTCGACCCCGATCCGCGCCTTTTCGCCGCCGAGTTCCGCCAGCAGCGTGCCCAGGTGCTGCATCGCGTGGCGTTCGGTCGATTGCACGAAATTATCGGGATAGGGGCGGATATGGTCCTCGGTCATCCAGACGGTGCGGCGCGCGCCGTTGCCGTCCATGCCGCGGCCCCACCAGATCGGATCGCCCTCGTGGCGCAGGATCACGCCCTGGTGCACGTAAAAGGACCATCCGTCATAAGAGGTCAGCCATGCCATGTTGGACGGATCGGTGACGAAAAGGATGTCGATCCCCGCCTGCTCCATTGCCTTCCGCGTCCTGGCGATGCGGCGTGCGTATTCCCTGGGGCTGAAGGGGATATCCTTGTCCGTCATATGATCCTCGTCTTTTAATGTCGCAACAGGGTCGTTTTTGACAAATCTGGTGGCGCGATTCTGGGCCAGAAACGACCATGCGCAGTCCCTTTGCACCATCCTGGCAGGCGGAGTCCAAGCCCTGTGAACAGCTTTTGGGCATTTGGCGCGCGATTGACCGGAAAATAGCAGCCCGCTGTTGCATGACCGGCCAAGAGGCGCTTTAGTCGGCTCTGGAAAATAAGAAGCAGGACCACCTGCAAGCTAAAAAAACGGGGAGCCACGTTTGGCTGACGTAAATCGTGACGACGTGTTCGTGGTCTTTGACCGCGTACAGAAAAGCTATGACGGCGAGACACTTGTCGTCAAAGACCTGAACCTTTCCATGCCGCGCGGCGAATTCCTGACCATGCTGGGGCCGTCAGGGTCCGGCAAGACGACCTGCCTGATGATGCTGGCCGGGTTCGAAACCGCAACGCATGGCGAGATCCTTCTGGGCGGCAAGCCGATCAACAACATTCCGCCGCACAAGCGCGGGATCGGCATGGTGTTCCAGAACTACGCGCTGTTTCCGCACATGACGGTGGCCGAGAACCTCAGCTTTCCGCTCGAGGTGCGCGGCATCGACAAGTCGACGCGCGAGGAAAAGATCAAGCGCGCGCTCGACATGGTGCAGATGGGCCGGTTCGGCAACCGCCGTCCGGCGCAGTTGTCCGGCGGGCAGCAGCAGCGGATCGCCCTCGCCCGCGCGCTGGTGTTCGAGCCCGAGCTGGTGCTGATGGACGAGCCGCTGGGCGCGCTGGACAAGCAGTTGCGCGAACATATGCAGTTCGAGATCACCCGCCTTGCGCATGAGCTGGGGATCACCACGGTCTACGTGACCCACGACCAGACCGAGGCGCTGACGATGTCGGACCGCGTGGCCGTGTTCGACGATGGCCGCATCCAGCAGCTTGCGGCGCCCGACACCCTGTACGAAGAGCCGCAAAACAGCTTTGTCGCGCAGTTCATCGGCGAGAACAACACGCTCGAAGGGGTCATTACCGAGATCAAGGGCGACCTGTGCGAGGTCAGGCTGGACAGCGGCGAGATTATCGACGCCAAGCCGGTCAACGTGTCCTCGGTGGGCGACCGGACGCGGGTGTCGATCCGTCCCGAACGGGTCGAGATGAACAAGGCCCGCCTGCAGAAAGGCGCCCATACGCTCAAGGCCGAGGTGCTGGAATTCATCTATATGGGTGACATATTCCGCACCCGTCTGCGGGTGGCGGGCAATGACGATTTCGTCGTCAAGACCCGCAACGCGCCCGATCAGGTCCGAACGGAACCCGGCCAGCAGATCGAGATCGGCTGGCTGCCGCAGGATTGCCGCGCGCTGGATGCGTGAGCGGTAGAAGCTTCGCGCCCCGGTCCCCGGGGTGCGGACAACTCCGGGGGGCGGATGGTCAGCCCGTAACGCCGCCTCCGACACAATCAAAACGGGCAATTATGGGAGTTATGACATGAAACTCAAAACAGTTCTTATGGCGACGGCACTGGCCGGTGCCGGCTTTGCCGCGCAGGCGCAGGAAGTCACCGTGATGTCCTGGGGTGGCGCCTATGCCAAGAGCCAGGTCGAAGCCTATCACAAACCCTTCACCGCCGAGACCGGCATCAAGGTGAACTCGGTCGATGCCGACAACCCCGCCACGCCGATCAAGGCGCAGGTCGAGGCCGGCAACGTGTCGATCGACGTGGCCGACGTTGAATTCTCGGACGCCGTGCGCCTGTGCGACGAGGGCCTGCTTGAACCGATCGACGTGGGCATCCTGCCCGCCGCGCCCGATGGCACCCCGGCGACCGAGGATTTCATCGAAGGCGCGTTGCAGGATTGCGCGGTGGCCAACATCGTTTGGTCGACCGTCGTCGCCTACAACTCGGAAAACGTCGAAGGCACGCCGGCCACGATCGCCGATTTCTTCGACACCGAAACATTCCCCGGCAAGCGCGGGCTGCGCAAATCGGCCAAGGCCACGCTGGAAATGGCCCTGATGGGCGATGGCGTGCCCGCCGCCGAGGTCTATGACATGCTCGAAACCGACGAGGGCGTCGACCGCGCCTTTGCCAAGCTCGACACGATCAAGGGCGATATCGTCTGGTGGGAAGCCGGCGCGCAGCCGCCGCAGCTTCTGGCCGACGGCGAGGTGGTTATGTCGACCGCCTATAACGGCCGGATCTTCAACGCCGCCGTTGGCGAGAACCAGCCGCTGGAAATCGTCTGGGACGGCCAGATCCTCGATTTCGACCTGTTCGTGGTGCCCAAGGGCGCACCGAACCTGGAAGAAGCGATGCAGTTCATCGCCTTCTCGACCGACACGCAGCGCCTTGCGGACCAGGCAAGCTGGATCAGCTACGGCCCCGCGCGCAAATCGTCGGGCGACCTGGTGGGCCTCTATTCGGACGGCAAGACCGAGATGGCGCCGCATATGCCGACCGCAGCCAAGAACCTTGAAAACGCGCTGGTCAACAACTTCGAGTTCTGGGTCGATATGGACGCCGAACTGAACGAGCGGTTCAACGCCTGGCTGGCGCAATAAGCCGGCCCCCGGTCCCGGCCATCGCGGTCGGGGCCGTTCTGATAAAAGGGCGGGCCGCGCAAGGCCCGCCCCGCCAACGGGACAAGGTATGACAGGGACATGACCGACGCGACCGCGAACGGAAAGCCGCAGATGCTGACCACGGCGGACGGCAAGCCGCTGAAAGAGGCGCTGAAACGTGCCCAGGCGCGCGCGCGCCGCAAGGCCTTCCTGCTGGTGTTGCCGCTTCTGGCCTTTATCCTCATCACCTTCGTGACGCCGATCGCGCAGATGCTGCATCAGTCGGTCTATAACGAGGGGTTCGTGATGCACGAGGATATCGGCACCCGCACCCGCACCCCCATCATGACGAATATCAAGGCGTGGTTCGACGGGAACTCCGCCGGAACCGAGCCTGACGAAGCCGCCTTTGCCGCGCTGCACCAGGATTTCCTGTTGCTGCGCGAACTGCGCGCGCCCGGCCAGGTCGGAACCCGCGTGAATTACGAGCGTGGCGGCTCGCGCTCGATGTTCACCAAGGCCGCGCGTTCGGCCGAGCGGATGGAGCCGCCCTACCGCGAGGCGTTTCTGGACGTCGACGAAGAATGGACCGACCCCGAGCTGTGGCGCGTGATGCGCGATGCCTCGTCGGCCTACACCTTCAACTTTTACCTGGCCGCGCTGGACCGGACGAAGAACGTCGATGGCGAGATCGTCAGCGTGGACCAGAACCGCCAGATCTATATCAAGCTGTTCACCCGCACGCTGTTCCTGTCGGTGCTGATCACCTTCCTGACCTTCCTTCTGGCGTATCCCATCGCGCATCTGCTGGCGACGCTGCCGCTGCGCTATTCCAACCTGCTGATGATCTTTGTGCTGCTGCCGTTCTGGACATCGCTTCTGGTGCGAACGACCAGTTGGATGGTGCTGCTGCAAAGCCAGGGCGTCGTGAACGACGCGCTGGTGGGCATGGGTATCCTGGGCGACGAAAACCGGCTGCAGATGATGTATAACCAGATCGGCACCGTGGTCGCGATGACGCATATCCTGCTGCCCTTCATGGTGCTGCCGCTCTATTCCGTGATGCGACCGATCAACCCGTCCTATGTGCGCGCCGCGCGCAGTCTGGGCGCGACAAGCTGGACGGCGTTCCGGCGCATCTACTTCCCGCAGACCGTGCCGGGGATCGGGGCGGGCGCGCTGCTCGTCTTCATCCTGGCGGTCGGGTATTACATCACGCCCGCCCTTGTCGGGGGCGCCGACGGGCAGCTGATTTCGAACCTCATCGCCTTCCACATGCAGAACTCGCTCAACTGGTCGCTTGCTGCGGCTTTGGCGGCGCTGCTGCTGGCGGGTATCCTGATCCTGTATTGGCTCTATGACCGCCTGATCGGCATCGACAACCTGAAGCTGGGGTAAGACATGGCACTTCCGAACCACGCCTCGACGCTCGAACGGGTCTGGCACTATGCCTACCTGGTGATCTGCGGGCTGATCTTCCTGTTCCTGATCGCGCCGATCCTTGTGGTGATCCCGCTCAGCTTTAACATCGAGCCTTATTTCACCTTCACGGAGAAGATGCTCAAGCTCGATCCGACCGGTTATTCCCTGCGCTGGTACGACCTGCTGCTGACCTTCGGGATGCTGGAGCCCGACGCCCCGCGCGACGCGAGCTGGTGGGCCGATGCCTGGGCCAATGCGAACTGGATCAACGCGGCCAAGAACTCGATCATCATCGGCTTCTTCTCGACCATCATCGCCACCGGGTTGGGCACCGTCGCGGCACTGGGCCTGTCGCGGCCCGAAATGCCCTGGCGCCGTGCGATCATGGCCACGCTGATTTCGCCGATGATCGTGCCGATCATCATCGTGGCGACGGGCCTGTTTTTCTTCTATTCGCGCATCGGCATCCAGGATTGGGGCATTCCCTATCTGGGCGTCGTTCTGGCCCATGCGACGCTGGGCATTCCCTTTGTCATCATCACGGTCACGGCAACACTGGTGGGCTTCGACCATTCGCTGACGCGCGCCGCGGCCAATCTGGGTGCCGATCCGGTGACGACCTTTCGCAGGGTGCAGATGCCGCTGATCCTGCCCGGTGTGATTTCCGGCGCGCTGTTCGCATTCGTCACTTCGTTCGACGAGGTGGTGGTGGTGCTGTTCGTCGGTGGCCTCGACGAACAGACGATCCCGCGCCAGATGTGGAACGGCATCCGCGAACAGATCAGCCCGGCGATCCTGTCGGTGGCGACGATCCTTGTCGTGATCTCGATCCTGCTGCTGACCACGGTCGAACTGCTGCGCCGCCGGTCCGAGCGGCTGCGCGGGCTGAGCCCGGGCTGATGCAGGTCACGGGAACCATCGCCATCGTCACCGGTGGCGCGCAGGGCATCGGCGCGGCGCTGGTGCGCGCGTTGAAAGATGCGGGTGCGGCGAAGGTGATCAGCGCCGACCTGCGCGAGCACGCGACCGAAGGCGCCGACGAATGCGTGATCTGCGACGTGTCGCAGCAAAGCCGGATCGAGGCGATGATCGACCATGTCGAGGCCGTGCATGGCCCGGTGGGGCTGATGTGCTCGAACGCCGGTATCCTGACCGGCAAGGACAGCACGTTCGACAACATCGCCTTTGCCGATACCGAGGTGTGGAATACCGCCTGGGCGGTCAACGTGATGGCCCATGTCCACGCGGCCAGGTACTTGATTCCAAAGATGAAATCGCGCGGCGGCGGGTATTTCCTGCACACGGCCTCCGCCGCGGGTTTGCTGAACCAGGTGGGCAGCGCGGTCTATGGCGTGACGAAACACGCCGCCGTGGGCTTTGCCGAGGCGCTGGCCTTCGGGCATCGGGACGACGGGATCGGGGTCAGCGTGCTGTGCCCGCAGGGTGTGGACACCGATATGGTGCGCGATGCCGGGAACAATCCGGCCGTTCTGGACGGTGTCCTGCCGCCGGAACAGGTGGCGGCGGAATGTCTCCAGGCAATCGAAAGTAACAGGTTTCTTGTCCTTCCGCACAAGGAGGTGGCGCAGTATATGAAGGTGAAGGCCGGGGATTACGACCGCTGGATCGGTGGTATGGCCAAACTGCAACGCGCGATGAAGGACGGGATGTAACGCATGGTGGGCGAGGCGGAAAGCTACAAGGCAAGGATGCAGGCGGTGCAGAAGGCGCACCGCGAAAAGCAGCAGGAATTGCGCGATCCCGACAAGGGGCTGGTTCTGGTAAATACAGGAAATGGCAAGGGAAAATCCTCATCCGCCTTTGGTGTGGCGATCAGGGCGCTGGGCTGGAAACAGCGCGTGGGCGTGGTGCAGTTCGTCAAGGGCACGTGGATCACCGGCGAGCGGCGGTTCTTTGAACGGCTGGGCGAAATCGACTGGTTCATGATGGGCGAGGGCTTTACCTGGGATACGCAGGACAAGGAACGCGACCGCCGCGCCGCCGAGGCGGCGCTGGAAAAGGCCGCGGAAATGCTTGCCAGTGGCGATTACGACCTTGTTATCCTTGATGAAATCAACATCTCTCTGCGCTATGGCCAGATCACGCCCGAGGCGGTGATCGCCGCGCTGGACGCCCGCGACGCCCGCACCGGCGTGATCCTGACGGGACGGGATGCGCCGGCCGAGATTTGCGATTACGCCGACCTGGTGTCGGTCATCGACGAGGTGAAGCACCCCTACAAGGCCGGGATCAAGGCGCAGCGCGGCGTCGATTTCTGAGGCCGCGATATATTCAAGCCTGCACTGAATATGCAAAAACCGCGCGGTTTCGGGGTGAAACTGCGCGGTTTTTCAAAGGGGGTGCCGGGTTGAAGCCCGGCCTACCGTTCCGCCGGATTCCGGCGGCGGCGCGCCGCGAATGCACCGAACAGTCCGAGCGCACCGGCCAGGAGGCCGGCCGTGGCGGGCACCGGCACCGGAGAGGCCGCGGGCGTGACGTCGGCATCGGCCGACTCGAGTGTGGTGGGTGTTTCGGACGGCGAGAACTGCAACTCGCCATTGTCGAATTCCAGGACCGGGCCGGGAGCCGCGGCAAGAGGACCATCCAGCGCGCCGGCTTGCCCGCCGGAACCGCCTGAACCGCCACCGCCGCTGAACCCAAGTTGCAGCCGCCCGCGTTCGAGAGCGGGGGTCGCCGGGTTGTCGATATTTTCATACAGCAGGAAGGACAGGTCGCCATTGGCAAGCTGCACCGTTGCGCCGCTGTCATCCTCGCCCGGTTCGCCATCGCTGAGGAAGGTCAGCGAGGGGGCGACGCCCACGGGCGTCACGGCCACGTAATAGCTGATCAGGTTGTAGGTGATCGCATGGCTGATATTGGTCTTGACCGACGCGGTGTCGACGGTGACCGATCCCCGGAATGTCGCGTTGTCGAAGGCGTCGTTGACCGAAAGCCCGTCATCGGACAGCTTGCCGCTGACCGTGAAAGCCACCGGCGCCGCCAGGGATGGCGCGGCCAGCCCGGCAAGGATCAACATGGATAGGACAGAATTTTTCATTTTGATGCCGATTGATTACGAAATGTCCACAAACCAGCGGAAAATTTGTCAGAATTGAGGCCCTCAGCCTTCCACGCTTTATGGTTGCAGGTCAACTGTTTTCGGTGGCAGCCGGATGGCGGGTGCAATCCGGCCGGGGCCGGGTGCACGAAAAACCCCCGCGGTGATCCGCGGGGGGTCGGTGAATTCCCGTGTTGTCGCGGCTGCGATCAGCTGCGCACGAGCTTTTCGTATTCCTCGGCGATTTCGCGGGTCAGGGCGCCGACCTCGAAATTGTAGTCGCCGATCTGACCCACCGGTGTGACCTCGGCCGCAGTGCCGGTCAGCCAGCACTGTTCGAACCCTTCCAGCTCGTCCGGCATGATATGGCGTTCGTTCACCTTGATGCCCTTTTCCGTGAGCATCTGGATCACGGTCTGGCGCGTGATGCCGTTCAGGAAGGCGTCGGGCGTGGGTGTGTGCACCTCGCCATCCTTGACGAAGAAGATATTGGCGCCCGTCGCCTCGGCCACGTAGCCGCGGTAATCCATCATCATCGCGTCCGAGCAGCCCTTGGCCTCGGCCGTGTGCTTGGACATGGTGGCGATCATGTAGAGCCCGGCGGCCTTGGCCTGGCTGGGCGCGGTGGCCGGATCGGGGCGGCGCCATTTCGCGATGTCGAGCTTTGCGCCCTTCATCTTGGCATCGCCGTAATAGTTGCCCCACGACCAGACGGCCACGGCCATGCGCACCGGGTTGCGCGCGGATGCGACACCCATATCCTCACCCACGCCGCGCCATGCGAAGGCGCGCACGTAAGCGTCGGTCAGGTTGTTGGCCTTGAGCGTCGCCTCTTTCGCGGCTTCGATTTCATCGACGCTGTAGGGGATTTCGAAATCTATCAGGCGGCCGGATTGCACCAGCCGTTCGGAATGTTCGCGGCTTTTGAAGATCTTGCCGTTATAGCACCGCTCGCCTTCGAACACCGAGCTGGCGTAGTGCAGCGCGTGGGTCAGCACATGCACGTTGGCCGCGCGCCAGTCCACCAACTGCCCGTCCAGCCAGATCTTGCCGTCACGATCGTCATAGCCCGCCATCTTGTCTCTCCCTCGGCTCAAGCTTTTCATAAGTTGCGCAAGAAATGTCCGATGTGGACATAAAATTGCGCAAAAACTGCGATTCGCTACCAGTTACGTCTTGGAATGTCAACAAGGCTGACTTAAACTGCCCATCAGACAGGCACAGGGCGCAGGCCCGAAAGGGGGGAGCACATGTCAGACTCGTCCACCGGCGAAAACCTGCTCTATCTGACCGACGAGCAGTTGAGGCAGGGAATCGAGGCGATGTTCTTTGCCTATCGCGGCTTTACCGCCGATCCCGATCGCATCCTTGCCGACATGGCCTATGGCCGGGCGCATCACCGGGCGATCCATTTCATCAACCGCGCGCCGGGCACCACGGTCAACAACCTGCTGGCCATCCTGGGCGTGACCAAGCAATCGCTGAACCGGGTGCTGCGCACCCTGATCGAGGACGGGCTGGTGGAAAGCCGCGTGGGAAATGCCGACAAGCGCGAACGCCACCTGTACCTGACCGAGAACGGCCGCGCGCTGGAGCAGCGCCTGTCGGATGCGCAGCGGGCGCGGATGCGCACCGCCTTTCGCGCGGCGGGGCCGCAGGCGGTGGTGGGGTTCCGGCAGGTGCTGGAGGCGATGATGGACCCGGACATGCGGCGGCGTTACCTCGCCCTCAAGGAGAGCGGGTCATGAGCGATATCGACACCCATCTTCTGATCGTCGACGATGACGAGCGTATCCGCACGCTGCTGGCGAAGTTCCTGATGAAGAACGGGTTTCTCGTGTCCTCGGCGCGCGACGCGGCCCATGCGCGGCGGCTGCTGGAGGGGCTGGAATTCGACCTGATCGTGATGGACGTGATGATGCCGGGCGAGGACGGCATCAGCCTGACCCGCGCGATCCGAGAAACCGCGATCACGCCGATCCTGCTGCTGACCGCCAAGGGCGAAACGAAGGACCGGATTACCGGGCTGGAGGCGGGGGCCGACGATTACCTGCCCAAACCGTTCGAACCGCGCGAGCTGCTGCTGCGGATCAACGCCATCCTGCGCCGCATGCCCGAACCCGAGCCCGACAGCACTGTGCCCAAGGTGTTGCACCTGGGGCCGATCCGCTACGATATCGAGCGCGGCGAGCTGTGGCACGGGCAGGACCCGGTGCGCCTGACCGCGACGGAAAGCCAGCTTATGCGGATATTCGCGGCGCAACCCGGTGAGCCGATCAGCCGCACCCGGCTGGTCGAGGACCTGGGCCGCGGCGGTGCCGCGGGCGGCGGCCAGGCGCAGGAGCGCGCGGTCGACGTGCAGATCACCCGGTTGCGGCGCAAGATCGAGCAGGACCCCAAGCAGCCGCGATACCTGCAGACGGTGCGCGGCGCGGGCTACATGCTGGCGCCGGATTGAGCCTTGTTCGCCGGCAGCGCGCGTGGCACGGTCTGCCCCCGGTGAGTATTTTCCGAACGATGAAGACGAGGCAGAGACATGGGAACCGCGCTTTACTGGCATGACGATTGCCTGGGCCATGTGACCCCGCCGGGCCACCCCGAGCAGGTGGCGCGGCTGGAGCATATCCGCGCCGCGCTGGCCGGGATCGGGGGGCTGGACCGGCGCGAGGCGCCGCTGGCGGGCGACGACCTGATCCTGCGCGGGCATCCGCAGAGCTACCTTGACAAGATCCTGTCGTCGGAGCCGGAAGAGGGCTTCGTTACGCTGGATTCCGACACCCACATGTCGCGCGGCTCGGTCGCAGCGGCGCGGCGTGCGGTGGGTGGCGCGGTGGCCGCCGTGGATGCGGTGATGGCGGGCGAGGTCACGAATGCCTTTGTCGCAACGCGCCCGCCGGGGCACCATGCCGAGCGCGAGACCCATATGGGGTTTTGCCTGTTCGGCAACGTGGCGCTGGCCGCGAAGCACGCGATGGAGGCGCATGGCCTGACCCGCGTGGCGGTGGTGGATTTCGACGTGCATCACGGCAACGGCACGCAGGACCTGTTGTGGGACGAGGCGCGGGCGCTGTTTTTCTCAAGCCACCAGATGCCGCTGTGGCCAGGCACCGGGGCGCCGGGCGAAAAGGGCGCGCACGGGCAGATCGTGAACCTGCCGCTGGAGCCGACATCGGGCGGGGCGGAAATGCGCGCGCTGTATGAAGACAGGGTGTTTCCCCGCATCGACGACTGGGCGCCTGAACTGATCCTGATTTCCGCCGGGTTCGACGCGCATCGCGCCGACCCTCTGGCGCAGCTGAACTGGGACATCGCGGATTTCACCTGGCTGACGGAAAACCTGTGCGATCTGGCGGCGAAACATTGCCGGGGCCGTGTGGTATCCGCGCTGGAAGGCGGCTATGACGTGGAGGCGCTGGCGGCAAGCGTGGCCGCCCATGTCACGGTTCTGAAGGAGAGGGGCGCATGAGCGACAAACCCGTAGCCGAAATGAGTTTCGAAGAAGCGATGCGCGCACTGGAAGAGGTGGTGGGCAAGCTGGAGCGGGGCGACGTGCCGCTGGAAGAGTCCATCACGCTCTACGAGCGCGGCGCCGAGCTGAAGAAACGCTGCGAGGCGAAGCTGAAGGAAGCCGAGGAAAAGGTGGCCGCCATCACGCTGGATGGTGAGGGCAACCCCACGGGAACGACCCCGGTCGAGGGGATGTAGGCCTTGCTCGACCAGGTGCGCAACGATGTGGCCGCGCGGGTGCAGGCGCATCTGGAGGCGGAGATCGGGCGCTATGGCGGCGTGGTGGCCGAGGCGATGGCCTATGCCAGCCGTGGCGGCAAGCGGCTGCGCGCGCTGTTCGTGATGGAAGGGGCGCGGTTGCATGGCGTGGCACCGGACCACGCGATCTGGCCCGCCGCCGCGATCGAGGCGCTGCACGCCTACAGCCTTGTGCATGACGACCTGCCCTGCATGGACGACGATGACGAGCGGCGCGGGATGCCCACCGTTCACAAGCAATGGGATTACGCCACCGCCGTTCTGGCGGGGGATGCGTTGCAGACGCTGGCCTTTGAACTGGTGACCGACGGCCGGGGCCATCCCGACGGCGCGGTGCGGGCGGACCTGGCGCTGACGCTGGCGCGCGCCGCCGGGGCGGGGGGCATGGTGCTGGGGCAGGCGATGGATATCGCGGCGGAAACCGCCGACAGCCCCCTGACGCTGGCGCAGATTACCGCGTTGCAGGCGGGCAAGACCGGGGCGCTGATCACCTGGTCGGCCTGCGCCGGGCCGCTGATGGCGCGGGACGATACGGGCGCGATGAAGACCTATGGCGATTGCGTCGGGCTGGCGTTCCAGATCGCCGACGACGTGCTGGACGTGGAAGGCGATGCGGACATGGTGGGCAAGGCGGTGGGCAAGGATGCCGCCGCCGGCAAGGCGACCTTTGTTTCGCTGCTGGGCCTCGATGCGGCGAAACGCCGTGCGGCCGATCTGGTGACCGAAGCCTGCGACGCCCTATCTGCCTATGGCGGCGAGGCGGAAACCTTGCGGCAGGCCGCCCGCTTCGTTATTGCGCGCGATAGCTGAGCCAACCCCCGGGAGGGGAGCCAAGATGAGTGACAGACCAAAAACCCCGCTTCTGGACACGATCCATGCGCCCGCCGATCTGAAACGATTGTCGGATGCGCAGTTGCGGCAGGTCGCGGACGAGTTGCGGGCCGAGACGATATCCGCCGTCAGCGAAACCGGCGGGCACCTGGGCGCGGGGCTGGGCGTGGTCGAGTTGACCGTGGCGCTGCACAGCGTATTCGACACCCCGCGCGACAAGCTGATCTGGGACGTGTCGCATCAATCCTATCCGCACAAGATCCTGACCGGGCGGCGCGACCGTATCCGCACCCTGCGGCAAAAGGGCGGGCTGTCGGGTTTCACCAAGCGGTCGGAATCGCCCTACGACCCGTTCGGCGCGGCGCATAGCTCGACCTCGATCAGTGCGGCGCTGGGCTTTGCCGTGGCGCGCGATCTGGGCGGATCGGTCGAAACCGGACTGGGCGAGGCCATCGCGGTGATCGGCGACGGGGCGATGAGCGCGGGCATGGCGTTCGAGGCGATGAACAATGCCGGCCACCTGAACAAGCGGCTGTTCGTGATCCTGAACGACAACGAGATGAGCATCGCGCCGCCTGTCGGGGCCTTGTCGTCTTATTTGTCGCGGCTTTACGCGGGCGAGCCGTTCCAGGAGTTCAAGGCCGCGGCCAAGGGGGCCGTCAGCCTGCTGCCGGAACCCTTCCGCGAGGGGGCAAGGCGTGCCAAGGACATGCTGAAGGGCATGGCAGTGGGCGGCACGCTGTTCGAGGCGCTGGGCTTTTCCTATATCGGGCCGATCGACGGGCATGACCTCGACCAGCTTTTGCCGGTGCTGCGCACGGTCAGGGCGCGGGCCACCGGCCCGATGCTGATCCATGTGCTGACGAAAAAGGGCAAGGGCTATGCCCCGGCGGAACGCGCCGACGACAAGGGCCACGCCACGGCGAAATTCGACGTGGTGACGGGCGAGCAGAGAAAGGCGCCGTCGAACGCGCCCTCCTATACCTCGGTTTTCGGGCGCACCCTGACCGCGATGGCGGCCGAGGACCCGCGTATTTGCGCGGTCACCGCCGCGATGCCGGGGGGCACCGGGCTGGACCTGATGGCGGAACGCTATCCCAGCCGGGTGTTCGACGTGGGCATTGCCGAGCAGCATGGCGTGACCTTTTCCGCTGCGCTGGCGGCGGGCGGGATGCGCCCGTTCTGCACGATGTATTCGACATTCCTGCAACGCGGTTACGACCAGGTGGTGCATGATGTGGCGATCCAGCGCCTGCCGGTGCGGTTCGCCATCGACCGGGCCGGGCTGGTGGGCGCCGACGGGGCGACCCATGCGGGCAGCTATGACATCGCCTACCTGTCGAACCTGCCGGGTTTCGTGGTGATGGCGGCGGCGGACGAGGCCGAGCTGACCCACATGATCGCCACTGCCGCAGCCCATGACGACGGGCCGATCGCGTTCCGCTATCCGCGCGGCGAGGGGGTGGGCGTGACCATGCCGGAACGCGGCGAGGTGCTGGAAATCGGCAAGGGCCGGATGATCCGCGAGGGCAGCCGCGTGGCGATCCTGTCCTACGGCACGCGGCTGGGCGAGGTGATGAAGGCCTGCGAGGCGCTGGAGGCGCGGGGCGTGTCGCCCACCGTGGCCGATGCGCGGTTCGCCAAGCCGCTGGATCGTGACCTGATCCTGCGGCTGGTCGCCGGGCACGAGGCGCTGATCACCATCGAAGAGGGTGCGGTGGGCGGTTTCGGCAGCCATGTGGCACAGCTTCTGGCCGGGGAAGGCGTGTTCGACCACGGGCTGAAATTCCGCTCGATGGTGCTGCCGGATATCTTCATCGACCAGGCCAGCCCCGCCGACATGTATGACGTGGCCGGGCTGAGCGCCGCCGATATCGAGGCGAAAGTGCTGGAGGTCATGGGCGTCGAGGTGATGGGGAAACGGGCGTAGGTGCGGCCGCGCGCCTACCACACACTGTCCCACAGTTGCCAGATCGCCGCCCCCAGCGCGGCGATGAAGGTATAGCCCAGCACGACGAACAGCCCGTCCCGCGTGACCAGCCCGATGGCCAGAAGCGATACGGCGGTGGCGCCGATCGAGGTGACCATCGGCAGCGGTTCGAGGATCGGCCAGGGCAGGGCGGTGGCCATGATCGTCAGCACCACCATCCATTTCAGCGGGCGATGTGTCAGGAAGGGCAGGCGGCGTCTTGTGCGGCGGTCGATCCAGCCCAGCGGCCCGTGCAGGAAGTCGATGGCGCGGTCCATCCGGTCGCGGTGCAGGCTGCGGTCGAGCAGCAGGGCCGGCAGCCACAGGTGATCGCGCCCCAGCAGATATTGCGCCGTTATCGTCACGATGATCACCATGCCCGCCGTCGGCAGCCCCGGGATCGCCGAAAGCGGCGAGACCAGGATCAGCCCGGTCAGCAGGATCGTCGCAGAAAACGACCGGTCGCCGATATGGCCGAGGATCTGGCGCAACGACACCTGGTCGGCGCCGTCGTCGGGGCGCAGCGCCTCGAGCAGGTCGCGCAGGGTGTCGGGGCCGGCGGCGGACATCAGGGCGCTCCGTCGAGGATCGCGCGCAGCCCCTCGCGGTAGGTGGGGTAGCGCAGGGTCACGCCCAGGTCGTCCTTGATCCGGTCGTTCGAGACACGCTTGGATTCGGAATAGAAGCTGCGGGCCATGGGGCCGAGATCGGCCTCGGCGAAATCCTGTTCGGGGGGCACCGGCAGGCCAAGCAGGTTGGCGGCGTGGGCGATCACGTCCTGCGGCGGTGCGGGATCGTCGTCGCAGACATTGTAGACCGCGCCGGGGTCGGGGCGCGCGATCGAGGCCAGCAACACCTGCACGATGTCGTCGACATGGGTGCGGGAGAATACCTGGCCCGGCTTGACGATCCGGCGCGCGGTGCCGTTGCGCAGCTTTTCGAACGGGCCGCGACCGGGGCCGTAGATGCCGGCCAGGCGGAAGATGTGCAACGGCAGGCCGGGAATGGCGGCCCATGCGGCCTCGGCCGCCACGCGCCGTTCGCCGCGCCTTGTGGCGGGCGTCAGCGGTGCGGTCTCGTCGACCCAGCCGCCCCGGCGATCGCCATAGACCCCGGTGGTGGACAGGTATCCGGCCCATGCCAGCCGGGATGCGGCACCGGCGATTTCCTGCCCATAGAGCGGCAGCACCGGGTCGCCCTGCGCATCGGGCCCTGCCGAACACAGCAGGTGAGTCGCCCGGGCGATGACGTCGGCGATATCGTCCTGCCCCCATAGCAGGGGGGTGACGCACTGCGCGGTCAAGTCACTGATTTTCGAAGGATTCCGCGTGGTTCCAAAGACCTGCCACCCGGCCGGGACCAGCCGCCGCGCAAGGGCCTGGGCCACGTATCCGTGGCCGAATGAGAGCAGGATTTTTTCCATGCACGATAAATGGGTTAGGCGCCCTGCCATGGCAAGTGTTACAAAAATTGCTTTGAGTGTTGTGTTTTGTAACTTATAACATGTTCAGCGAACAGCAGGAGGCCAGCCATGTATAGCCAGGGTCTGATCGGTGCCGATGGCAGCACCACGGAAACGCCGGAATTCCTTGATACCTTCCAGAAGCGCATCGACGCCGAGCAGAAGATCGAGCCGACCGACGCGATGCCCGAGGGCTATCGCCGGACGCTGGTGCGCCAGATCGGCCAGCATGCCCATTCCGAGATTGTCGGTATGCTCCCCGAGGGCAACTGGATCACCCGCGCGCCGTCGCTGCGCCGCAAGGCCGCGCTGCTGGCCAAGGTGCAGGACGAGGGCGGGCACGGTCTGTATCTCTATTCCGCCGCCGAAACGCTGGGCGTGAGCCGCGAGCAGATGACCGAGGAGCTGCATTCGGGCAAGGCGAAGTATTCGTCGATCTTCAACTACCCGACGCTGACCTGGGCGGATATCGGCATCATCGGCTGGCTGGTCGACGGCGCCGCGATCATGAACCAGATCCCGCTGTGTCGCTGTTCCTTTGGCCCCTATGCCCGCGCGATGATCCGGGTCTGCAAGGAGGAATCGTTCCACCAGCGGCAGGGATACGAGATCGTCATGACGCTGGCGCAGGGCACGCCGGAGCAGAAGGCGATGGCGCAGGATGCGCTGAACCGCTGGTGGTGGCCGTCGATCATGATGTTCGGCCCGCACGACGCCGACAGCCAGCACTCGGATCAGAGCATGGCGTGGAAGATCAAGCGGTTCACCAATGACGAGCTGCGCCAGAAATTCATCGACGCCACGGTGCCGCAGGCCGAGTATCTTGACCTGACGATCCCTGACCCGGACCTGAAATGGAACGAGGCAAAGCAGGGTTACGACCACGGGCCGATCGACTGGGACGAGTTCTGGCGCGTGGTCAAGGGCCACGGGCCGATGGCGCGCGACCGGATAAAGGACCGCAAGGCCGCCTGGGACAACGGCGCCTGGGTGCGCGAGGCGGCACTGACCCATGCCGAAAAGCGCCGCGCGCGCAAGATGGCGGCGGAGTGACGCCGGCAGGGATGGGGGCGCATCGCCCCGCCTGCCGGCCCGCTTTCCGGGGGCGCTGCCCCCGGACCCCCGGAGTATTTTTCAGAACGATGAAAGGATGAGGCCATGACGCAAGCGACGCCTCTTTGGGAAGTGTTCATCCGGCCCCGCAACGGGCTGAGCCACAAGCATGTGGGGTCGATCCATGCCGCGGACGAGGTGATGGCGGTGCAGGCGGCGCGCGATGTCTATACGCGGCGCGGCGAGGGCACGTCGATCTGGGTCGTGCGCTCGGCCGATATCGTGGCGAGCGATCCCGACCAGGCCGGCGAGAATTTCGAGCCGACCGCCGACAAGATCTATCGCCACCCGACATTCTACGAGATCCCCGAAGACGTGGGGCATATGTGATGGCTGTGTTCGAGGCGATCCTGGAGCTGGCGGACGATCACCTGGTGCTGGGCCACCGGATCAGCGAGTGGTGCGGCCACGCGCCGATGCTGGAAGAAGACCTGGCGATGCCGAACATGGCGCTGGACCTGATCGGCACCGCGCGCACGCTGTATGATCGCGCGGCCATGCTGGAGGGCAAGGGCCGGTCCGAGGATGACATGGCCTATCTGCGCGGTGAGCGGGAGTATCGCAACTGCCTGCTGGTCGAGCGCCCGAACGAGGATTTCGCGCATACCATGCTGCGCTCGCTCTATTTCGCGGCGTTCATGCGGCCGTTCTGGCTGGCAACGCTGGAAATGACGACTGACGAGACCGTGCGCGGGGTGGCGGGCAAGGCCGAAAAGGAAATGGCCTATCACATCCGCCATGCCGGGGAATGGGTGATCCGGCTGGGCGACGGGACCGAGGAAAGCGCGCGGCGGATGCGTGACGCGGTGGCGGCGCTGCATATCTATACCGGCGAGCTGTTCGAAAGCTCGCCCGCGGCGACCGAAGCCGAGGCCGAAGGGGTGTTGCCGGTTCGTGCGGATATGCGCGCGGCCTGGGAAGATGTGATCGGCCAGGTATTCGCCGAGGCGCTGCTGGAGGCGCCCGAGGTGCCGTATCCCCAGACCGGCGGGCGCAAGGGGCTGCATGGCGAGGGGCTGGGCCATCTGCTGGCCGAGATGCAATCGGTCTATCGCGCCCATCCCGGGGCCACGTGGTGAGCGTGTGCTGGCAGGGAACCGGCGAGGCGGCATGGGAGGCTGCGGCCTCGGTGCCCGACCCCGAGGTGCCCTGCGTGACGGTGGCCGATCTGGGCATTTTGCGCTGGGTCAGGGTCGAAGACGGGGTGGCGGTGGCCGGTGTCACGCCGACCTATTCGGGCTGCCCGGCGACGCTGGCGATCGAGCTGGCGATCGAGGCGGCGTTGCGGGATGCCGGGTTCGACGCGCGGATCGAACGCGTGCTGACGCCGCCCTGGACGACCGACTGGATCACCGATGAAGGCCGCGAGAAACTGCGCGACTATGGCATCGCCCCGCCCGAGGAAAGCGGCGGCAAGGCCACGCTGTTCGGCGCGGCGCAGGTGACCTGCCCGCGCTGCGGCAGCCGCGAGACCGAGCGTCTGTCCGAGTTCGGCTCGACCGCGTGCAAGGCGCAGTATCGCTGCCTGAGCTGCCGCGAGCCGTTCGATTATTTCAAATGCATCTGAGGGGGGCACGATGTTCCACGACCTGACCATTCGCGCCGTGCGGCAGGAAACGCCCGACGCGGTTTCGATCACCTTCGACACGCCCGCGGCGGGGTTCGACTGGCAGCCGGGGCAGTACCTGACCCTGCGCGCCGATGTGCAGGGCGAGGATGCGCGGCGGTCCTATTCCATCGCGTCACTGCCCGGCGCGCCGCTGACCGTGGGCGTCAAGAGGGTCGAAGGCGGGATGTTCTCGACCTTTTGCCAGGGGCTGAAGCCGGGCGACCGCATCCGTGTGATGCCGCCCGAGGGCCGGTTCGTGACGCATGGCGAGGAGGATATCGTGCTGATCGCCGCCGGATCGGGGATCACGCCGATGGTGTCGATTGCCGGCGCTGCGCTGGCGCGGGGCGCGCGGGTGACGCTGATCTACGGCAACCGCAATTTCGGGTCGATCATGTTCCGCGAACAGCTGGATGCGCTGAAGGATCGGTATGTCGACCGGTTTACCCTGATCCACGTGCTGAGCCGCGAGCCGCAGGATGTCGACCTGCTGAACGGGCGGATCACCGGCGAAAAGGTCGCCGCGCTGGGCCGTGCGGGCGCTGTCGATCTGGCGGGGGCCGACGGGATATTCCTGTGCGGGCCGGGCGACATGATCGACGATGTGACCGCCATGCTGGACGGGCAGGGCATCGCGCGTGAGCGGATTCATTTCGAACGCTTCTACCAGGATGGCGAGGTGCCGCGCGCGCCGAAATCGGCCGCGGCCGAGGCAGCCGCGGAACACAGTGCGCAGGTCGAGGTGATCCTGGACGGCGCGCGCCGGCAATTCACCGTGACCGCCGGGGACGATACCGTGCTGGACGCCGCCGCGCGGCAGGGGCTGGAGCTGCCCTATTCCTGCAAGGGCGGCATGTGCTGCACCTGCCGCTGCAAGGTGTCGGAGGGCAGCGCCGAGATGGCGGTGAATTACTCGCTGGAGCCGTGGGAGCTGGAGGCCGGGTTCACGCTGGCCTGCCAGACGCGGCCGACGAGCGAAAAGCTGGTGCTGGATTTCGACGCGGCGTGATCAGGCCAGCCTGACCCGGCCTTTTTGGGTCAGCTCCCACACATCGCCGTCCTGGAACAGGGCGGCGGTGACCTTGCGGCCATAGCCCGCGCCGCTGTCGAGATTGACGCGGTTTCCGTAATTTCTGGCTGTTTCGACCGGGGTATGGCCGTGCACGATCAGCGCGCCATGATCGCGCGGGTCGTCGTGAAACTCTTGCCGTATCCACAACAGGTCGGTTTCCGATTGCGCATCCAGCGCCACGCCGGGGCGGATGCCGGCATGGGCAAAGAACAGCCCGCCGACGCGATGCGAGAGTTTCAGGTCGCGCAGGAATTGCGCGTGGTGCGCGGGCACCTGCGCGCGGATTTCATTGGCCAGTTCGAACATGCGGCGGCCTTCCACCTCTGTCACGCCGTAAGAGGCCACGGTTTCGCGCCCGCCGATCCGGTCGTGCAGCCAGTGATAGCCGACCAGCATATAGGGATCGTGCCGGGGCGGGGTTTCCAGGTACCATTCCATCATCCGGTCGTGATTGCCCTTGAGGCAGGTCCAGTCGCGCCCGTCGGTGCGGCCCCGCGACAAAAGCTCGATCACGCCCCGGCTGTCGGGGCCGCGGTCGACGTAATCGCCCAGAAACACGACGGGCGCATCGGCGCCGCCATCCGCCTCGATCAGGGAAAGCGCGTCTTCGAGCCGGGCAAGCTGGCCATGAATGTCGCCGACGGCGTAGATGGGATCGGTCATGTCATGGCCTTAGCGGAAATGCGGGGCGGGAAAAAGGCGCTTGCCCCGCCGCAGGACAAAAGGCGCCACCCCGGCGGAGGTGGCGCCTTTTAGTGTCGCGTATCGCGCGGGATCAGGCTACGTCGAATTCCAGCGGCTTGATCTGGCGGAAAAGGCCGGTGTCATGCAGCGCCGTCAGCACCGAGGCGGGCGGTTCCGCATCGAGATAGAGCAGCGCGATCGCCTCGCCCCCGGCGGCCGCGCGGCCAAGGGTGAAGTTGGCGATGTTGACGCCATTGGTGCCCATCGTCTGGCCCAGCGTGCCGATGATGCCGGGCACGTCCTCGTTCGTGGTGTAGAGCATGTGGCTGCCCACCTCGGCGTCGATATTGATGCCCTTGATCTGGATGAAGCGCGGCTTGCCGTCCGAGAACACGGTGCCCGCGACGGACCGCTCGCGCTTGTCGGTGACGACGGTGACCTTGATATACCCTTCGAACGCGCCGGATTTGTCCTGGTTCGTCGTGCTGATCTTGATCCCGCGTTCCTTGGCGATCACGGGGGCCGAGACCATGTTCACATCCGGGTTCACCTTTTTCATGATGCCCGACACGACCGAGCAGTTCAGCGCCTCGAGGTTCATCGCGGCGACGACACCGTCGTAAAGGATGTTGATGGCCTTGATCGGCTCGTCCGTCATCTGGCCGATGAAGCTGCCCAGATGCCCGGCAAGCGACACCCACGGGCCCATGACCTTGGCCTCTTCGGCGGTCATCGACGGCATGTTCAGCGCGTTTTCCACCGCGCCGTCCAGCAGGTAGTTCGACATCTGTTCGGCCACCTGCAAGGCCACGTTTTCCTGTGCCTCGGTGGTGGCGGCGCCCAGATGCGGGGTGCAGACCACGTTGGGCAGGTTGAAAAGCGGGTTTTCGGTGGCCGGTTCGACGCTGAACACGTCGAAGGCCGCGCCGGCGACATGGCCCGATTTCAGCAGGTCGGCCAGCGCCTCTTCGTCGACAAGGCCGCCGCGGGCGCAGTTGATGACGCGCACGCCCTTCCTGGTCTTTTCAAGGTTTTCGCGGCTGAGGATGTTGCGGGTCTGGTCGGTCAGCGGAACGTGCAGCGTGATGAAATCGGCGCGTGTCAGCAGGTCGTCGAGGTCTTCGACCTTTTCGACGCCCATCTTCTCGGCCTTTTCGACGCTCAGGAACGGATCGTAGGCGACGACCTTCATCTTCAGGCCGCGCGCGCGGTCGCAGACGATGCCGCCGATATTGCCCGCGCCGATCACGCCCAGCGTCTTGCCGGTGAGTTCGACGCCCATGAATTTCGACTTTTCCCACTTGCCCGCATGGGTCGAGGCGCTGGCCTCGGGAATCTGGCGGGCCACGGCGAACATCATGGCGATGGCGTGTTCGGCGGTGGTGATCATGTTGCCAAAGGGTGTGTTCATCACGATCACACCCTTTTTCGACGCCGCTTCCTTGTCGATGTTGTCGGTGCCGATCCCGGCGCGGCCGATCACCTTGAGCCTGTCGGCCTTTTCCAGGATCGTCGGCGTAACCTTGGTGGCCGAACGGATGGCGAGACCGTCGTAATTGCCGATGATCTCGGCCAGTTTTTCCTTGTCCTTGCCCAGGTCGGGCATGAAATCCACGTCGATCCCGCGATCGCGGAAGATCTGGACGGCGGCATCGGACAGCTTGTCGGAGATGAGAACTTTGGGAGCCATGTGTTTGGTCCTTTGAAGCTATGTCAGGGGGTCATCAGGCGCTGCGCGCCGTCTTTGCGAAGGAAGGCGGCAGCCCTGACGAGTGTTCGTTATTGCGCGGCGATTTCTTCGTGGAACGCCCAGTCGAGCCAGGGCAGCATCGCCTCGATATCGCTGGTTTCCACCGTGCCGCCGCACCAGATGCGCAGGCCGGCCGGTGCGTCGCGGTAGGCGCCTACGTCCAGCGCCACGCCCTCGGCCTCAAGCCGCTTGGCGACGGCCTTGGCGAATGCGGCGCCGTCGGTGATCCGGTCGTCGGTGAATTTCAGGCAGACGCTGGTGTTCGACCGCGTGGCCGGGTCGTTGGCCAGATTGTCGATCCAGCCGCGGTCGTCGCAGAAATCCCAGATCGCCCGCGCATTGGCATCGGCCCGCGCCATCAGCCCCTTGAACCCGCCGACCGAGCGCGCCCAGTCCAGCGCGACGAGGTAATCCTCGACCGCCAGCATCGAAGGCGTGTTGATCGTTTCGCCGACAAAGATGCCCTCGATCAGCTTGCCGCCCTTGGTCAGGCGGAAAATCTTGGGCAGGGGCCATGCGGGGGTATAGCTTTCCAGCCGCTCCACCGCGCGGGGGGAAAGGATCAGCATCCCGTGGGCCGCTTCGCCGCCCAGCACCTTTTGCCAGCTGAAGGTGGTCACATCCAGCTTGTCCCAGGGCAGATCCTGCGCAAAGGCGGCGCTGGTCGCGTCGCAGATCGTCAGCCCGTCGCGGTTTGCGGGGATCGCATCGCCGTTGGGCACGCGCACGCCCGAGGTGGTGCCGTTCCAGGTGAACACGACATCGGTATTCCAGTCGACCGTGGCCAGCTCGACGATATCGCCATAGTCGGCGGTCTTTACCTCGGCGTCGATCTTAAGCTGCTTGACCGCGTCGGTCACCCAGCCCGCGCCAAAGCTTTCCCATGCCAGCATTGTGGCCTTGCGCGCACCCAGGAGCGACCACATCGCCATTTCCACCGCGCCGGTATCCGAGGCAGGCACGATCCCGATGCGGTAGTCGGCGGGGATGCCCAGCAGCTCGCGCGTGCCTTCGATCGCGTCCTTCAGCTTGGCCTTGCCCACCGCGGCGCGGTGCGACCGGCCCAATGCGGCATCGGACAGCTTGTTCAGGTCGAATGTGGGGATCTTGGCGCAGGGGCCAGAGGAAAAACGCGGGTTAGCCGGCCGCGTTGCCGGTTTGGTCATAGCCATGATGTGCTACCCTTCCAGATAAGCGCCCCTCGTTGGGGAGGGGTGTCCCAAGGCCGGGATTACTCGCACCCAGGAAAAACAGCAATAGATACATGGGCCAGAGATGCAGAAAAATGCAGCCCAATGTGGAACATTGCCGGAACGCAAGTTTCCGATTGGCACAAATCTGACACAAAGCGCGACACGCCGGATGCCCGCCGCAAGGTGCGGCTGCACAGGTCATGGAGTCTGCCGGGGAAAACAAAAATCGCCGAGGGAGCTGGCACTCCACTCGACGACATTTGGAAAATAGAAGCTTCGCGAAAAGATTACTGCAATCCGAGTCGCACCGCAAGCCGGACGATGGGGGTGCCGTCATGAGCGCCACCTATACCCATCAGGGCCTGCCCGAAGGCGTGAAGCCGTTTGACCTGCCGGACATGCTGGAGAAGCTGCGCATGAGGCTGGGGCTTCGGGACGAAGACATCACCTATATCCGCTACCTGCTGCGGAAGGTCCGCGCCGCCGATTTTCAACCGGGCCGGATATGCGCGGTCTGGGAGGCGGCTGCGACTCAGGCCGCCGATCTCGGGTTCAACACCCGGCGGATCACGCGGATTGCCACACGGCTGGAAACGCGCGGGCTGGTCCTGCGGACGGCCAGCAAGGGTGGCCGCCGGTTCGGACTGCGCGGGCCGGACGGCAGGATCGTTGCGGCTGGCGGGATCAATCTCGGCCCGCTGATCGAACAAGCGGGCGATCTGCTGCGCCTCATCCGGCATGAGGCGCGGGCGTCGGAGCGCCTGCGCGACCAGCGGCAGCGTGCCAACGATCTCATCAAGGTGATCCGCGCCCTCGATGCGGAGGGCGCGCTTGAAGTCGCGCGTGCCGTGTTTCCCAGATTGCGCCCTTCAGAGGTCAACGACCCGGAGCGGCTCGCCGGGATCATCGAGGCGCTAGAGGCTGTGCTGGCCGATTTTTCGACTGCTCCCGGTCGGACAACCGAGGCCGCCGGGTCGGACAGTTCGGGCCGACCAGATACCAACCCGGAAAAGAAAACCAAAACCTGTATGGCCGGGAAGCGGCGCGAAACGCAGCCGCTGCACACGACACCCGCACAGGTCGCCCTGCTGGCATCCCGCGACCTGCGCAAGGCCTTGGAGCTTTACTGGAGCGCCCAGGATCGAGGTGGGCACCTGAGTTGGGAGAGCGTCTTGGCGGCCGTTCGGGATCGCGTCCGTCAACTCGGGATTTCGGGTGCGTTCTGGGAACGACAATGCGATCTGCTCGGGCCTGATCGGGCGGCCCTGTGTCTGGTGATTGCAGATCGCAACGCTGAACGGACGGATGATTATCGGGTCCGTGACGCGGCCAGGGCTTTTGCGGGCATGGCGCGAAAGGAGGGGTGCCAGGGCGGGATCGTCAACAGCCTGCTGGGCGAGCTGATCGCATTCGCGGGAGGTCAGCAACGATGATGCTGGATGTTTGCTCCCCCGCTGCCTGCAAAGCGCTTACGATTCCCTTGGCGATCCCATCTCGTGCGCCACATACAGGGTTGGCGCGAGATGGGATCGCAGCCGCCAACGGTGGCTTCGATCCGGGACGGATCGGCGGCGCAGCCGCTTGGCGGGGTCGAGGGGCGCAGCGCTCTCGCCGACATGTTGCTTGCAACATAATAGTCGGTCCATATTGCGTTACTCCGAACGGGGGGCTTTGACGATGTCCGGCCCTCAATTCCTCCATATCCAGAGCTATTCCCTGAAGGCGAACCCTGCCGGTCAGTCGGTGGTTCAGATACTTGGCGAGGCTGCCCGGCAGCCGGAATATTCGGTGCATGTCGATAGTCCGACGCCGCCCAAAATCATCTATGGCGTGACGCCGGACGAGGTGCGCGAAAAGCATGACGAGATGGTCAAGTCCCGCACCATCGAGGTTAAACTTGCCAACGGGAAGACTGCCAATCGCGGCATTCGAAAAGACCGGCACACGCTGTTGACGGCAGTCGCGTCGTATCCGCTGCTGACCAGACAGGTCGGGGAAGGTCTGCCCGACCGCATGGCATATGAGCGGTGGATCGACCTGAACTTGAAGTGGCTACGCGACCAGTTCGGCGAGCAACTGGTTTCGGTCATTGAACATGTAGACGAGAAACACCCCCACCTTCACGCATTCATCTTGCCACTGGACGACCCGGATTGCATGGCGCGGCGGTTGAACCCTGCCTGGAAGGCCAAGGAAGAGGCCGAGACGCTGGCGAAGACCGATGGTCAAGCAGCCAAGGAGGCGGTGAAGCTGGGGAACCGCGCGTACAAGGCCAAGGCACGTGAATTGCAGGACGATTATTATGAAAAAGTCGGTTTGCCAGCAGGGCTGACGAGGACCGGGCCGAAACGCGAACGCCTAAGCCGCCAGCAATGGAAGGCGCGGAAGGAGGCGGCGAAACGTGAAGCCGAACTGCTCGATCAGATGAATGCCCGCGTCGACGACCTCGCCGATGGTCAGGCAGAGCTGGACGCGGAAGCAGAACGGAAGGCCGAGGAGATTGCGGCGAAGCTGGAAATGGCGGAATCGATTCTTGAAGGCGCCGAACGTGCCCAACAGGATGCCGAGCAGACGGCGCGTGCCATTATCGCGCGGGCAGAACGCGAGGCCGAACACCTGAACCGGCGCGTCCGCAGCGAGTTGTTTTATCGTCAGGACCGGCTCGAAACCGAAATCCAACAATTTGCCCAAACCCGGAAGGCGTTCGATGCGGAGAAAAAGCAGCTTCGTATGGAAGCCTTCACCGAGACGGCGGGTGTGACCGTCCGCGTCATACTGGGCGTGTTCACGGGCCGTGTGGAGCTGACCGATGATCGAAAACGGCTGCGGATCGACGATCCGTCGTTGGCGCAGTCCGTGACGCGATTGGAGCTGACCGCTGCCCTTTGCAAGGTTGTCGCAGTCGTTGAGTTGGTCTGGCACCGGCTGACCGGCAGGTTATCCGAAGCGGAGCTGCAAGCCGAGCGGCACCGGGCAGAGCAAACCTTGAAACCGACAGTTCACAAAAACCACCGGGGGCCTGACCCCTCATGAGCGATCTCGACAAGCGTATCGCCAACCTTCGGGAAAGACGGGACGGCAACATCAAGCTGGTCGGGCGGGAAACCGAACGGCTCAACCAGAAGGTTGCGGCGCTGGATAACGCGGTTCAGCAGGCCTTTGACCGAATGAAGCTGTGTGAGGCGAAGGCCGCTCAGGTGGATGCGGAAATGGATCGGCTGGTTGGAAGGCTTGGCAAGCTGCGCAGCCTCCTCCTTGCCGGAATACTGGTGATCTTGCTGGCGGCAATTGCGATCCTCGCGGTGGCTGCGTGGTCCGGGGCAAACATCCGACAGGCGGCGCGACAGGAGGCTGCGACCATCCGAATGCAGAACGCGACCGAAATCGCTCAGGCACGCCGAGAAGGCGAGGAGGCACTGGCCGGGCTGCACCAGCAATTCGCAGAGCAGAGAGCATCAATCGAAGGGCAGATCGTGGAAATTGGCGCCGACCTGGCAATGCTGTCCGAAGAGCGCGACGCAGCGCGAACGGAACTCGAACGGTTCCGCGATCTGCGGGACCGGATCGGCTTCCACCTTGCGGACTACCGGGGAAGAGTGGTGATTATCGTGCCGGAAGGCCAGGAAATCCGGGGCTGGCGAGCGCCGGGCCTGTCAGACCTGGCCCGATACAACGGGCGGGTGTTTCGGATACGGGAGGTAGAGTAGCACGCCTACTGTTGTGCTTCTCGCGCGGCGTCCAGTTCTGTCATGGCCTCGCCGATTTCTGTGCGTATCGTTGCAAAGTAGTTCTCTGCGCGACTGAGCGCCCCGGTGGATTGCTGCACATCCTCCAAGGTTAGACCCTGGACGACGGCAAGGTTCTCTTCCAGCCATTGACGGTGCCTGCCTTGTGCGCGGCCCACACATCCCCAAGGTTGCATACCCGAAACCATGCTGCCGTAGGCTTCGCAGGCTGCGTTCAGTTCCTCATGGAGATCGGGCAATTCGGAAGCCAGCCTTTGTCCTTCAGCTTTTGCGTTATCCAGACGGAGCACCAGTTCTGCGTTCTGAGCTTCTGCTTCCGCGAGGGCTGCGGTCAATTCAGACCGTGCGTTGTCCAACACGTTTTGCGCCTCGGAAATAGCTTCGACCAACCTCTCCCCAGGGCGTATGCCGAAACGTGCTGTGCCGTCAGGGTCATCCAGTGCCACCAGGGTGTCCTCACCTTGCGAGATCAGGCGTTCGGCGCGGCCGCTGTCACACAGTCGGGGCTGACGTGCACGGAGGCGCAACCCTTGGGATTCCGCTTCATTCTGAACCGCCTCAATCGCTTCACAGATTTCCGCGAAGTCAGATACTAGGCCCCGCGCCTTGGCGAGGTCTGACCGCAGGGCCTCTGCCTCATCCATAGTTGCATTGGCTTTCAGCACAGTCGCGATTTCAAGCGCTTGGATCGCGGTCGCGGGGCGTTCGAGGTCGCGCATCATCAGGGTGGGGTGTTCGGACAAAAGGCGTTCGAAACGCGCTCTGCAATCGGCCTGCATGATGGTCAGCAATTCAGCGGGCACATCGTCCCGGTCATCCAGACGGCCGGATACCGCATCAAGGCATTCCAGCTTCCACGCAGGCACACTTGCCGCTTCAGGATCGTTGCCAGTGAGAAAACCCCGGAGAGCGTCCTCTGAAGTATCGGCAACTGTCATCGACGGGAGCGACAATAATAAAATAAGGCAAAAGCGCGGGAGAGTTTGCATACCGGATACCTGCAACCAGAACGGGATTCTGCGCTTTTGTCGACGATCTTTGCCTAAGCTGCAAGTGATGTGTGAAACAGTTTTCAGAGATACCTCAGCCAGTTAACTCTTCTTCGATTGCTAAAACAAAATCGCTCATCCTGATCCCGAGGCCATCGCACAACCCGCGCAGCGTCGAAAGGCTCGGCTGATGCCGACAGCTTTCCAGCAGCGAGATGTAACGCATGCTTTTGCCCGCCCGGTGGGCCAGTTCTTCCTGAGATAGGCCCGCGCGTTGTCGCTCACGTCGAAGCACCGTCGCGAAGGCGGTCAACAGGTCTTTGTCTGTTTTTTCGCTCATTGCCCGAAGAGCGGGCAGAACGGCAATTGCTTCTATGAAGTATTCTATGAATAATGAAGTATACTGTGAGTTTCTCGGAGGTTAGGCCATGCAAATCATCACCATCTTCAACCCGAAGGGCGGCACGGGAAAGACCACGGTCGTCATGACGATTGCCTCGGGCCTGATCGAAGCCGGGGAGCGTGTAGCGGTCCTCGATCTTTCGCAGCCCAGAGAATCCAGCCTGGAAGGGTCGCGCTTCATAACCATGTGGGAAGATGCGATGGTCGAGACCGGCGTTGGCGCGGATCAGCTCGTCACGGCACCTGCCAAAGACGCGGCCGCGATGAACCGGGCGCTGGATGGCTTTGCCCGCCAAGGTTTCGATTACGTGCTGGTGGATACCGGCACCTATGTGGACCGTCGCACTATCGACGCGCTGGAACAGAGCAAGCTGGTGATCGCGCCGTTCCGGTTCGCCCAGGAAGCCGCGTGGGCAAGCCACTGGTTCGCCGAGAACAGCTTCGATCTTGCCCCGGTCTTCGGCCTTTCGACCGGTGCCGTCGATCTGGAAGAAGAGACGCTGGCCTGCGCGACGTTTACCACCGGGCCTGTGCTGCGGAAGCGCCTGCCCGCTAGCTACCTGCTCGATACGCAGTTCAAGAGCGGGCATCTTTTCGCCCGGAAACGGCGCAAGGCGTTCGCGCCGGAAGATCGCTCGCCCAAAGCCCGTGCATACTGGTGGGGCGCCTATGCCGCCCGCGCGGAAGTCATGGCTTTGTGCCTTGAAATTATCGACATCCTGAAGGTCGGCACGCCGCGCGGCTATATCGTCAATCGACCGTTGGCGACCGGCGATGCCTTCGCCCATTTGCGCGGGCTGCTTGAGGCCGACGCAGAACTGTTCACCGGATAAAGAGTGGAGTCTACCCAATGAAACCGTTCCTGATTTCTGTCCTTTTCACCACGTTTCCCATCGCCGCTGTCGCCGAAGATCAGCTCGTGCCGCTCGATACGATCCCGGAACGCCCGTATCCTTACGAGATTGTCGGCACGCAGCCCGGTGACGATCTTGAAGCGATCATGCAGGTCTTCACCGAGCGAACGGGCGCGGAGCCGTATGGCGATACCGAGGTGATCCGCGTCCAGTCGCCCGAAGGCCGCGCCTTCGAGGTCCCCCTTGATGTCTGGCGCAACATTGGCGGTCTGAGCAGGCAGGAGATCATCGGGAGGTCCAACCGGGACTACGAGGAGGCCTTCCGTGTCGAGATGGCAACGGACGCACTGAACGGCACGCCTGTGGTCATCAACCGGTCCATGCGCTTGCCCACAGGCGAGCTGCCTGAAGCCCTGGCCCTTCGCGCCCAGATCGAGGACACCTACGGCCCGCCCTCCAAGGTGGACATGAACGACCACGGTTCCATGACGATGGTCTACGCCTGGGGCGACGGCGGGTTCATCCCCGACCTTGACGCCCAGCCCGAACGCGAGATCACCTACATGGATCGCGGTCGCGAACGCACCGAAACCTACCAGCCCTGTATCGGCAACCAGGCCTATAGCGGCAGTGTCGAATACCGCTTTCGGCATCCGAGAGAACGCGGGATCATGCCGGGTTGTGTGGCTGTCTTCCAGATCAGCCACACTGGCAAGCCCGGCCAGACCTCGATCTCCTTCAAGATCACGGATTATGAGCTGGCCCGCCTGAACACGGCCGAGACCGACCGCCAGATCGTCGAGGCCCTGACCGGCGAGCAGGACGTCGAGGCATCGGATATGGATTTGTGACGATACCTTTGCGATCTGCTAATGGTGTGCGTCCCCGGCCAGGCCGGGGGCAACGAAGGAATTTGGACAATGGTGAACTGGTATACCGCCGACACCCATTTCGGACACGAGAACATCATCCCGTTTTGCGGGCGGCCGTTTCGCCATGTCGGTCACATGGATTCCATGCTGATCGAGAACATGTGGAAGGTTGTGCAGCCGGATGATGACCTCTGGATCATCGGCGATTTCGCGTTCGGCCCGAAGGCAAAAGACCCGGAGTATCTCGATATCCTGTTCGGCCAGCTTCCCGGTGCTCGCAAACATCTGATCGTGGGCAACCATGACCTGGCCCCGACGCTGGCCCTGCCCTGGGACAGCATCTCGCACCTGACCGAAGTCCGGGACGGGCCGGATGGCCTGCATCACACGCTCTGCCACTACCCGATGATCACCTGGAACGGCGCTCGCAAGGGGACGCTCCAGCTCTTTGGCCATGTGCACAACAACTGGCAGGGATCGCGGAATGCGGTGAACTTGGGCGTCGATCAATGGGATTTCATGCCGGTGTCGTTTCAGCAGGTGGCGCAGCGGGCGAAGCGGCTGCCGGTGAACCAGCATTGGGGGGATGTGGAACGAGGGCGGGTGTTGATATGACGCTGCCGGAAGATGAAAAGCCGGGTCGTTAACGCTTCGGAATACCGGGTTTAATCCAGCCTTCGTGCTGGAGGTTTGAGTATCGAACGGCGGGAAGCAGCCATTCGCTGCGGGTGCTGGAACGCTACGAAAGCGGACATTCTGCTGGGTTTCCTAGCCAGACAAGCTCCGAATTTAGTTTCATCTTACCTGCTGCAGCAAGTTCTTCTGATGTGAAAACGGCACTGGCCATCTAGCGGTCCGCGCCCCAGATTACAGTGGTACTCTCTTCTTCCAGATACGAAGTCTAGGTGATAGGATCACGCAAATCCACAAAATCTAGAGAGTAAAGTAGAATCAGTGGCCAGCTTCAAGTCCTTACTAAAGTATATCTGGTCATTCATCGCCGGGCCTGGAAACAGAGCATCACAGAAATCGCGCTATGTTGATCTCGCCCCGACAAGCGACGCTGATGAAGAGGGCGTTTATGCAAGAGCTCTGAGTTTCGCTACTAGTAATGCGAATGTCTTCAACATCGCGCTCACAGGCCCATACGGATCGGGCAAAAGCAGTGTCATCAAGTCCTTCTTGAAGCGATACCGCGGTAAGCATCTTTCCATTTCGCTAGCTTCATTTCTGCCAGATGCGGAAAGCGATCAGCCCGAAGTCAACCGACAACAAATAGAACGCAGCATCTTGCAGCAGATGCTATACGGGCCCGACGCGGACAAACTGCCGTTGTCGCGCTTCAAGCGGATACAGAAGCCTAAAAGGATCGCACCTTTGATGTCTTTGCTGGCTTTGGTGGGATTTTTTTCGGCTTGGCACTTATTTCAAAACAGAGCGGAAATCGCATCCGGGGCATTCTTTACGCCGATTGGGTTAAAAAATTGGCTAAATTTTCTTACGTTCTTGATCGGCTTTCTCTTTTTGTGGCGTGTTCTGCACCAGCTCTACGTCAAGAGCTTGGGCGTATCGGTCAAGAGCATCTCACTCAAAGATGTGGAGATGTCGACAAATGAAGCCGACAAAGAGTCGATACTCAATCGGCATTTGGATGAGATTATCTATTTTTTCCAATCCACGAAATACGACCTAGTGATTATTGAAGACCTAGACCGCTTTGAAGAGCCGGCGATTTTTGTCACACTTCGAGAGATAAACGGATTAATCAATGCCAATAACCGTGTGACGCGAAGAGTGCGTTTTCTCTACGCTTTGCGCGACGACATGTTCGTCAACAAAGACCGCACCAAGTTCTTCGAATTCATTGTTCCGGTGGTTCCAATCATCAATGCCTCAAACTCAATCGATAAGGTTCTTGTCGAGGGCAAACGACTCGAGCTGGATACAAGGCTTAACCCGCAGTTCTTGCGCGAAGTATCGCGCTATCTGAGCGACCTTAGACTGATCAAGAATATCTTCAACGAATATGCGATTTACATCGACAATCTGGAACAGGAAGAGAAAGGCGTTCTGGATCCCAACAAACTCGTGGCGGTTCTAATCTACAAGAATGTTATGCCGGACGATTTTGAGAGCCTACATCAACAGAAAGGCAAGATCGCGGCCATCTTGCAGCGCTACGACGAGTGTGTTGCCAGCATCGAGATGGACCACAAAGCTGCCATTCGCGAAATTGAAGCAGAGATCGCTGAAGCTGAAGAACAGCACCCTCGCGATTTGAAAGAACTACGCAGAGTCTATGCGATGGCCATTTTAGATCGTCTGCAGAACAACCACTCAATTGTGCGTATTCGCAATGTCGATATTCAACCTCAAAAATTGACCGATCACGAACTTCTCGAAGAAATTATTGAAACCTCAATTGTGCAACAACGCTCAATTCAAGGGCATCAAAGGGAACTGGACCTGTCCACACTGCAAAAGGACGTTGATACCAGGCGTAGCTACAAAGAGCGCAAAGAATTGATCCAGCGCAAGTCTTCGGAGCATCGAGAAGGTGCTGCGCGCAGAATCCAAAAACAGAAAGATCAGATAGCTTCGCTCCGTCGTTCAAAGTTCAGCACCATCATCCAAGCCTGTTCGGACAACCTAGAAGATGATCTGGCTGCCCTTGGTGAGAACAGAGATTTGATCCAGTACCTGCTCTTTGAAGGGTTCTTGGACGATACCTACTATCAATACATTTCTCTTTTCCATTCTGGTCGCCTGTCGCCCAGCGACAATAAGTTTCTGATCCAAATCCGCGGCTTTAAAACACCTGACCCAGACTTCCAGATCGACAACCCGGCGGAAGTTGTTGCAGGCATGCGTGAGGAAGATTTTGAGCGTGGCTATGTCCTGAACCGGCACCTCATCGACCATATGCTGGAAAACGTATCAGAGCATAAGGGACGTCTTGAGCAAGCGATGAAATTTATCGCTCGCAATTTTGAAGGATCTCAGGAGTTCTTCGAGAGCTTTTACACAAATGGGCGGCAGATATCACAGCTTATGAATGAGCTCGCGAAGCATTCACCTGGCGTGGCAGACTTAGCGGTGAAAGCGCCGAATGCTCCTTACCACATTGCTCACTTGGTCAATTTCCTACCTCCGAAGATGCTGACGGACACAATAAATCGCACAGGGACTGTGTCGGGATACCTCAATGAAGGCCTGGTGGATGTCCTGAACACGGGAATTGATCTTGAACTAGGTCGTCTAGAGGCACTTGGTGTTCAAGTCGTAAGCCTAGCTGATATTGCCGATCATCATGCTGCTGCGAAGTTCGTTGTTGAGAATGCCCTATATCGTATTTCATACGATAACATTCGCCATGTCATCGCATTAAGTGCTGATGCGACGACATTGGCCGGTCTTGAGACCCACAATTTTTCAACCATACGCGAACTTGGTCCACAACACCTTCAAGACCATATTGAGCAGAACTTTGGCACCTACCTAACGGATGTTGTGCTGCCGCTAGAAGAGAATACGCATGAGAGCAAAGACGCAATCGTACTCGTACTCAAACGCGACGATGTAGACGAAAGTGTTTTGACCGAATTTCTTGTGAAGCAAGACGCGGTTTTTGAGAGTTTGGACGAGGTGCCAACCCGGTTCTACTCCACACTCATCGAGCACAATATGGTCGAACCGAAATGGGAGAACTTGATACGCTACACGAGTCTTGAAAAATACAGCGGCGATCTCCTGACTGCCTTTATGCAGGATGGTAGCAACAAACAGGCCCTACTGGCGGATCACTATGAAAACAATAAGGATAGCCTAGCGCTCAGCCGCTTCATTCTCAAAAATGAAGAATTCTCAGATGCTGAGCTACGGGACTACTTGAATATCGTTCCCGTGACATTCACGAATTTTCCTGAGAAAGAAAACGCCTCTAGACGCCAGATTTTGGTCGAAGAGGGTGTGATTGGCTTCAACGACGATACGTTCGGCGCGGCATCAAAAGAAGACGAGCTACTGATCGCGCTGCTGGTTCAGCATATCGGCGCGTTTCTTGAGAAGAAGTCCGACTATCTTGTTGAAGATCGAATTTTGGCCGCGCTGCTTGAAGAGGAGATATCCGAAGCGCAGAAGCTTGAAATTGCCCGTGGCATTAATGCGAGCACTGTAGCGACCGATCCTCAAATCGCTGCTATCGTCGGGCCGGTGCTTGATCGTTCTGACGTCGCGTTCAAGGATTTCGACTTTGAGTACATAAAATCAGTCATCATAAACTCCTCTCCCACGAGAGTTAAAATTTCTTTGCTGAACAAATGCCAGAGCTTTATGAGCGAAGACCAAGTCAGGCTGGTCATTGCGGGCTTGCCTGCGCCGTACTCAACGATTGCCGAATTTTGGGTTTATCCGAGAATTAAGAATACGGAACAAAACCAAGTGTTGGCAGAGTGGCTCGAAGAACGAGGAATCATCTCGTCATGGAGCAAAACACTTCTTGGCGATATCCGCATCAACACTTTCAGGCGGGCCCGCGGCGAAAGCTGAGTTTGAGGCGAAGGGCTTCACAGATCACGGTTTGGACGTATCGCGGTTTCATACAGCTCCCTTGGTAGACTCCATTTCAGCTAAGGGGTAGCGTCAAAGTAACACTCCCGGCACGGGATGGGCTCGCTACACTCGACTTCTCATGGTCATGGGTAAGTCAATACGACTCGCATCATGTTTTGCTCTTGCAGCGAAAGTCGGCAATGCGGACTGCGACCACGGCATCGAGGGACTGTGCCGGATGTCGGCTATGGGCCGCCACTAGCGTGCGCCGAACTTGCCAAACATCGGGCGCGAACTTGTCCAAAGAGCATCCTCAAGGTCTTGGACAAGGGCAGTATTTAATTCGCCGCGAACAACGGAGACCTCCACGCGTAGTCTATTTTCCGTATTGGGACACCATAGGTGCATCTTTAGTGCATATGTTCCTGCCGCGCAGTTGTTCAAATGCTGCGGAAGCCTGTCCCTAATTGTTCGTGAACTACCAACATAGACGGTTCTGCTTCCAGCCACTCCGTTGTTTCGAGCCAGCTTGACACCGTCTGGTGGTACGTACTCTTCAAAAGCCAGTCTCAACCGGTTTGCGCCATCTTGGTCATTCACTGTGAGGCGGTAAATGGCCGCACAATCGATGTCCTCGCCGAGCAATGGTGTGATCCAATCCCGGATCTGAGCAGCGTTGACCCCCGCTCTAATCTGCTCGAATGAAAAGTCTCGCTGAAATACATCCGTGAGCTGTGCGTTATCGATAGCTGCAACTCGATTCCGAAGGTTTTGGCGAGCAAGATCCAACACTGCATTATTAATCAAACTGCCGATCTCCTCAGTAGTGTCTCGATAGTATCGTCTAGCCAATTCCGAGACGGAACACCAAGGCAGCCTTCGATTTGGTATCTTCTCTCAATGTCAGGAATGTGGGCTGCAACCGCAGCATCTCAAGATGCTTCCTGATGGCCGGTGTGGTCCGTCCCCGGTCTAGGCGGCGTCAGCCTACGAACTCGCAGGAAATCATTCGGACCTAGCAATTTATGCCATTCTGGTTCCTGGCTTCTCTAGCGGAGGCTCCTTCGGGCTCTTCGTATCTCCCATGTGCCCCCAGAAACGATCCCTTCGGGTGATACTTACCGTCCGAGCCAAGAAACGAGCCAGGTAGGTGGTACTTTCCATCACTTCCAATGAATGATCCGGCAAAGTGGTACTTCCCGTCCTGCCCGAGAAAACAACCAGCCGGGTGGTACTTGCCATCCTGGCCGAGGAAAGCGCCTCCAGGATGATATCTTCCATCCTGACCCAAAAAAGAGCCAGCGGCGTGATACTGCCCGTCTTGTCCTAGAATTGCACCAGCGGGATGGTACTTGCCATCGGCGCGAAGAGTTTCGCCTTTGCGGTGATATTTGCCATCTTGCCCAAGAAATGAACCGGGAGCGTGATATCGACCGTCTTGACCAAGGAAGTACCCCTTGGGATGGTATCGGCCATCTTGTCCCAAGAATGAACCAGTCGGATGATACTTTCCGTCTTGGCCGAGGAATTTTCCGGTCATGCATGCCTCCCTAGATGCGGAGAGAACTTTTGGCGAACATAAGGGTAAATCGGTCACTCTGCAATCAGCATTTTCATAATCAAGAGTTCCGCATTTCACGCCTCGACCGTCAGACATGCGGCGAGGTTCGTGATTGGCGGCTTCAGGGAAGCTGCACCACAACATCTACAGCGTCCTGAAGGACAGCTCCGGGCCGCTAGTCGGCTCCCGCCGCATCTCTCCCCTGTGCTCCGCCCAAATCCTCATCCACCATGCGCTGCCATGTGGCCATGTCACGTTCATACTGATCTTGGTCCTCGCCGTAGTCTTCCCAGAAGGGCGGTGCGGGCAGGTCTTCGGGGTGGAAACGGTAGCGCGTGACCATCTTCACGGCATCACGAATGACCTGGGGGTGGATGCGCAGCGCCCCGTCCCAGTCATACGTTACGACAAGTCGCGCGACCTTGGTGCGGGTGTTCATGTCCATGTCGGGATACTCGGCGTCCAGGAAGCGCAAGACGGTGCAAAAATCGCTGATTGCACTTTCGATGGTCTCGGGTCGGGCACGAGCGGGCCTGCCCAGCAGGATTTCGTTCATGTCCACGCCTGTCAGCACGGCCAGGCGAACCAGAACGTCAGATGATATCGTGCGCTGGCCTCGCTCGTACCCGTAATAGGTGCGCGGCGTCACTTCCATCAGCTCGGCCATCTCCTGTTTGTTCAGCTTGAGGCGCAAGCGAAGGTTTCGAAGGTTCTCATGAACCGCGCTGTCCGGGCCGTTTCTGCGAACTGCTTCTTCGCGTGCGCGGTCGCGGTCTTCTTCGGCTTCTTGCCTCAAAAGCTCGTCTTTGGACCTTGCGCGGAACTTGTAGTTCGTCATTACATACCTCATTTCGGAAACAAGTTACCGTTATTATATATTAAAACAAGATAGTATTTACACTTATGTTGGGGGTGTAGCAAACTGCAAGAAGATGCAGGAGACCGGTGACGCCATGTCAGAATTGTTGGCAAAGGGGCAAACGCCCGAGAAATGGAGTGAAACTCTGATGAGCCACGGGGTTCATGTTTCGCCGCGCCTTATCCGCTCCAAAGCCCGGCGGTCAGGTCAATACTACAAGATCGATCGCCTCATGCTGCTGACGCCCGAGCAGTTGGAAAAGCTGCTGGCCGTGGAAGGAGGGGCCGGGCATGGCCAATCGTGAGGCGCAACTCCTCCATCCCGAATACACGACGCCCGCCGAACTGGCAGGTCACCTCGGCATGTCCGTGCGGACGGTCAAGGAGAAGGTCGCTGAAATCGGCGCTTACGCCAAGCTGGGCCGTCGCCGCGTCATGTTCCCCCACCACGTTCACGATTTCATGGAGGCGATCCAATGCCGCTCACACTCCACCGACGAGGCAAAAACTGGCACTACCGGGGGACCGTGGCCGGAAGGCGATTACGCGGCTCTACGGGCACGGCTGACCGCTCCATCGCGGAACGGATCAAAGCCGAGGTCGAGGCAAAAGCGTGGGACAGGCGGTTCGACGGGCCGGGGGCGGGGCTGACGATGGCGCAGGTTTTCACCGCCTATCTGGATGCGGACAAGCCGGAGAGATTCCTGCTGCGTCTGGCAGACTATTGGAAGGATACGCTTGTCGAGAATGTGCGCCCCGAGACGGTGCGCCAGGCGGCGAAGAAGATCTACCCCGGCGCAGCGGAACCGACCTGGAACCGCCAGGTCATCAAGCCGACGCAGGCCGCCATCAACTATGCTGCGGAGCTTGGCTGGTGTCAGCGGATTTCAGTGCGGCGATACACCGAGAACCCGGAACTCAAGACGCCTGCCACTCTGGAGTGGGTGCTGGCGTTCTCGGATCAGGCGGCGAAGGATGATTTACAGCATCTCGGTGCGCTGTGCCTCTTCATGTTCGGGACCGCTGCAAGAGTGGGAGAGGCCTGCCGCCTTCAGTGGCGCGATGTCGATCTGGACAACGCGACGGCCAAAATCCACCTCTTCAAGCCGACGCCGTGGAGCCGGACCGCGCATTTGCAGCCTGCCCTGGTGGAGGCGCTGGAAGCGCTGCCTTCCAACCGCAGCCCGGATGAGCGCGTTTTCAAATACACGGGTCGGGGGAGCGTTCGTGGCCCTTGGAACAATGTCGCGAAGCGGGCAGAGATCGAGCGGTTGACGCCGCATTGCTGCCGCCACGGCTTCGCGACCTCGATGTTGCGCAAGGGTTATGATGTAAAGACCGTCGCAGTGCGTGGAGGGTGGAAAGATGCGACCACCGTACTGCGCACCTATGCCCACGCAATCGAGGATCAGACCGTCACGGATGTGCTGTTTGACACATGAGTGACACAGCGCCATACTGCGTCACGCGCAACAATCTGAAAATAAAGGAGAAAAGCGCCATGAACATGACCCCTCGTTGGGAGGGGTGTCCCGTGGACGCAGATACGGGTGCGAGTGCCGTCTGGCAAGCGCAGAAATGACGCAGCAGCGGCGGTTGACCCGCAAAATGCGACATTGCGCGTTCCGATAGGAAACTCGGGCCGGTGGGGTGGCGGTGCGGTCCGACTTGGCGCTATAGAGCCTGCGAATCCCATGTGGCCGGAGGTTTGCCCCGTGTTCATCTGCACCCTGATCGCCGAACCCGGCACGCTGGACCCTGCGCTGGTGGACAGCTTGCGCAATGCCTGGGGCGGGGGCGATGCGCACTGGTTGTCGCCGGACGAGGCGGCGGAGTTCTCGCTGGCCGGGATGCCCGCCAACCGTTGGGAGGTGTGGGCCGATGTGCAGAAACTGGGTGTCGATCTGGTGATCCAGCCCGCGCAAGGGCGGCGCAAGAGGATGCTGCTGGCCGATATGGACAGCACCATGATCCAGCAGGAATGCATCGACGAGCTGGCCGATGAGGCCGGGGTGGGCGCACACGTCAAGGACATCACTGCCCGCGCGATGAACGGAGAGCTGGATTTTGAAGGCGCCCTGACCGAGCGTGTGGCGCTGCTGAAAGGGCTGGAGGCGCAGGTGATCGACCATGTGCTGGCAACCCGCATCACCTATATGCCGGGCGGGGCGGCGCTGCTGGCGACGATGAAGGCGCATGGCGCGCATACCGTTCTGGTGTCGGGCGGGTTCACCGCGTTCACGGCCAAGGTGGCGGCCGAGCTTGGCTTTCACGAAAACCGCGCCAACACGCTGCTGATCGAGGGTGGCAGGCTGACCGGCGAGGTCGCCCGCCCGATCCTGGGCAGGCAGGCCAAGGTCGACGCGCTGGAACAGGTCACCGCGCGGCTGGGCCTGACCGAGGGCGATGTGATCGCCGTGGGCGACGGGGCCAACGACCTCGGGATGCTGCACCGGGCCGGAACCGGCGTGGCGCTGCATGCCAAGCCCGCGGTCGCGGCGGAATGCGAGGTGCGGGTGAACCACGGCGACCTGACGGCGCTGCTGTATCTGCAAGGCTACGCTCGGTCCGAGTTCGTCCTGCCCTGACGCGGATGCGTGGCCGCGATCACTGGTGCCTCAGCGCCTCGATCGGGTCCATGCGCGCGGCGGCGCGTGCCGGGAAATAGCCAAAGATCACGCCCACCACCGCCGAGAAGGCGAAGGCCATCAGCACCACCGTCGGGTCGGGGGCGAAGGGGATCGACATCAGGTTCGATGCGAATGCGGCCAGCCCCAGCCCCAGCAGGATGCCCAGCACGCCGCCCAGCAGCGACAGCACCACGGCCTCGACCAGGAATTGCATCATCACCTGCCGCGCCTGCGCGCCCACGGCAAGGCGGATGCCGATCTCGCGCGTTCGTTCGGTCACCGACACCAGCATGATGTTCATGATACCAATGCCGCCCACCAGCAGGCTGACCGCCGCCACGGCGGACAGCATCCCGGTCAGCACATCGTTGATCCCCGTCAACATGCTGGCGATCTGTTTCATGTCGCGCACGTTGAAATCGTCATCCTCGCCGGGGCTGATGCGTCTGATCTCGCGCAGCAGGGAGTCGATCTCGGCCTTGGCCGCGTCGGTCGAGGCCCCGTCGCGTACGGCGACATAGATCATCCCGACATCGCGGTTGCCCGCGATCCGGCGCTGGAACAGCCGCATCGGCAGCATCACCACGTCGTCCTGGTCCTGCCCGAAGGTCGACGCGCCCTTGGGCTCCAGCAGGCCGATCACCTCGCAGCTGATTGCGCCGATGCGTATCTTCTGGCCCACCGGGTCGCCGCTGCCGAACAGTTCCAAGCGCACCGTTTCGCCCATGATGCAGACCGCGCGGCCGGCCTTTTCCTCGGCCGCGTTGAAATTGCGCCCGGCGATCAGCGGCCAGTCGGTCGCCATCAGGTAGCGGCTGTCGGTGGCCGTGATCTGGGTGCGGTAATTCTCGTTTCCATAGACCACGGTCGCCGATGAGCTGCCCATCGGCGCCGCGGTTTCCACCAGCGCGATCTCTTCGGCGATCCGGTCCACGTCCTTCATCTCGAACGGTTTGCTGGCGGCGTTCGAACTGCCTGGCCCCATGCGCGCCTGTCCGGGGCTGATCATCAGGATATTCGTGCCCAGCTTTTCCACATCGCTGGTCACCTGATCGGACGAGCCCTGTCCGACCGTCACCATCGCGATCACGGCGGCCACCCCGATCACCACCCCCAACACCGTCAGGAACGACCGCAGCGCGTTGCGAAAAATCGCCTTGAGCGCCAGCTTCACGGTTTCCCAAAGCACCTCAGCCCGCCTTTCTCATGCGGCCTTGCCGGGCCGGCCGTCGCGGGCGATCTTTCCGTCCACCATCCAGATCAGCCGGTCGGCATAGGCCGCCATGTCGTCCTCATGCGTGACCATCACGATGGTCAGGTCAGGGTTTTCCTGCCTCAGCCCGGTCAGCAATTGCATGATCTCGACCGAGCGCCGGGTATCGAGGTTGCCGGTCGGTTCGTCGGCAAGGATCACCTCGGGCGAGCCCGCCAGCGCCCGGGCCATCGCCACGCGCTGCTGCTGCCCGCCGGACAGTTGCGAGGGATCGTGATGCTCGCGCCCCTCCAGCCCGACCTGCTGCAATGCCTGCCGCGCGCGCGCGATCCGTTCCTCTGGCGGCAGGCCCTTGTAGATCAGGGGTAGTTCCACGTTATCGAGCGCCGTCGTCCGGGGCAGCAGGTTGTAACCCTGGAACACGAAGCCAAGGAAATTGCGCCGCAGCAGCGCCCGCTGGTCGTGGCTGAGCCGGGCGATTTCCACCCCGTTGAAATGGTAGCTGCCGCCGGTCGGCCGGTCGAGGCAGCCGATCACGTTCATCGCGGTCGATTTGCCCGACCCGCTTGGCCCCATGATCGCCACGAACTCGCCGCGCCTGATATCGAGGTCGAGCCCGTCCAGCGCGCGCACCTCTGCCTCGCCCTTGCCGTAAACCCGCGTGATCCCGCGCATACGGATCAGCGGCATGTCCTCGTCTTCGGCCATCGTTCAGCCGCCCTGCCCGATGATCACCATGTCGCCGGGATGCAGGTCGCCGCCGGTCACGATGGTGTGGCGCCCGTCGCTGGCGCCGGTTTCCACGGCGATTTCGGTGGCCGACCCGTCGCGCAGGACCCACACGGTTCTGGCCGAGGTGACCCCGGCTTGTTCGCCCGGCGGCGACGGCATGAGCATCCCCAGCAGCCCGCCGCCCCGGTCCGAACTGTCGTCGCTTGCCACGGGCGGGGCAAAGCGCAGCGCGGCGTTGGGCACCAGCAGCTTGTCGGTTTCTTCGGCCACGACGATCTCGGCGGTGGCGGTCATCCCGGGACGCAGCGCCATGTCGGGGTTTTCCAGCGCCAGCGTTGCGCTGTAAGTCACCACCCCGTCCACCGTTTCCGGCGCATAGCGGATGCGCACGATTTCGGCCTCGAACAGCCGTTCGTCATAGGCCTCGACGGTGAAGCGGGCGATATTGCCGGGGGAAAGCTGGCCGATATCGGCCTCGTCCACGGCGACCTGCACTTCCATCTTGGTCAGGTCTTCGGCCACGGTGAACAGCACCGGAGCAGAGAGCGAGGCCGCCACGATTTGCCCGGTATCGGCCTGCCGGTCCAGCACCACGCCGTTGATCGGGGAACATATGCAGGCCTTGTCCAGCTCGGTCCGGCTGAGCGCCAGGTTGGCCTCGGCCACGCTGCGGTCGGCATTGGCGACCTGCACCTGCGCCAGCGCCCGGTCGAGCGCGGCCTTCGACTCGATCAGCGCCTGGTGCGATGTGACGCCACGCTCATCCAGTTTTCTTGCTGTCTGGTAGTTTTCCATCGCCTCGCTCAGCGTGGCGGTGGCGGACAGAACCTGCGCCTCAGATGCCTGCAGGCTGGCTTCGCGCAGGCGGACCTGCGCCTCGAGCTTTTCGGTATCGAGCCGCGCCAGCACCTGGCCGTCCGTCACCGGATCGTTGTAATCCACAAGAACCTCGGCAATCGTGCCCGAAAGCTCGCTCGAGATATCGACGACATTGGTGGGCTCCACAGTGCCCGTCGCGGTGATCGTCACGGTAACATCGCCGCGCACTGCCGCCTCGGTGCGATAGGCGGGCGCGGTACTGGCGTCCTGCCGCGTCTGAAACCACCAGTAGAAACCGCCGCCAAGCAGCACGACCAGACCCGCGATCAGCCCCCAGCGACGCATCCGCCCGGCCCCCCGGCCTGCACCGATCCCGATCGCGGCTTCGATCTCTTGCTGTTTCGATTTCGATGCTTCGGCCATGGCCCTTGCCTCTCAGCTGGCGGCTGTCTGTGCGGTGTGCCATGCACGTCGCGCCGACTCGGTTTCCCGAGAATGGCACCATTTTAACGTGCGGCAACGACATTTCCGGCGCAAAGCCCGGTGTCAGGGGCGCATGGCGGCCGGGCGCACCTATTTGTCGCACAAAGGGTATCGCCTGACGGGCGGTGCAGGCAACGGCTTTGGCGAATGCCGCGCCTCGGCCCGAGGCTAGCGCGGGCGTGGCTGGCGGCAAATTGTCACGCGAAGGCCCCGGCCGGGCGTATCGCCCCGGTCACCAGACCCGCGAAATTGCGGATCGGCGCGTTCAGGAACTTGCGCGTCGCCGGATGATCGGCGTCGAGCAGGCCCAGCTTTACCAGGATCGCGGCAATGGCGCATTCCGCGCCGCGCGTGCCGCCATCGGTGATCTTCAGCGCGACGCCCAGTTTGCGCTCGGGGATGATGGCGATGAAAAATGCCTCGGCCCCGGTTTTCAGCGCCACGCGCCCGCCCATCGCGCGCATCAGTTCGGTGCAGGCGCGGCCTTCGCCGGCGACAAGCTCGGGGCAGGCGGTCATCGCGTCGCGCAGCGTTGCGGCGGCGCTTTGCTGCGTGCCGGCGCCATCACGCGCGGCGGCGAAAAAGGCCATCGCCCGCGCCATGCCATGCAGCGAGGTGGCGAAATTCGGGGCCGAACAGCCGTCGATGCCGAAACCGGGGCTGTCCTCGCCGGTGACCTCTTCGAACGCGGCCTTGCACGCCTTTTGCACGGGGTGGTCGGGGTCGACATAGTCGGGGCCTGCGCCCAGATGGTCGGCCAGCGTCAGGAATCCGGCGTGTTTGCCCGAGCAGTTGTTGTGGATGCGGCAGGGCGCGCGCCCTTCGCGGATCAGCGTATCGCGGATGTCCAGATCGCGCGGTTCCTGCGGGCCGCAACGGAAATCGTCATCGGTCTTGCCGATGTGATCCAGCCATGCCTGCACGCGCCCGACATGGATCGCGGCGGCGTTGTGCGAGGCGCAGGCCAGCGCGAAATGTTCCGTCCCCAACCCGTTCGCGGCGGCGGCACCGCTGGTCAGCAAGGGCAGCGCCTGGATCATCTTGGCCGACGAACGCGGCAGGACGGTGGTTTCCGGGTCGCCCCAGGCCTGGACGATCTGACCGGTGTCGTCGCAGATCACCGCGTGGCCCATATGCACGCTTTCCAGAATCGGGCCGCGCCAGATCTCGGCCATGGGAACCGGGTTCGTCATCGTCTTTGCCCTTCAAATCTGTGCGAAAATTCGCCAATGGCCCCTTTCACCGGTGGCGGATCATACGCTAATGTCGCAATGTCGAGACGGAGTGGTGCCGCAAGAGCAAAGCGAAAACAAGCGGCATCGGTTGAATTGAGGCTAACGGACAGCTGGAGGCTGGTCACATGGTATCACGGATTGCGAAAGGGCTGGTCTGCGCCACGATGGTGCTGGCGGGCACGCATACCTGGGCGCAGGACACGAGCGACAACCAGGTTGCCGCAAAAACCGATTGGAGCGTATTCGAAGACACCGATCCCAAGGAATGCTGGGCGGTATCCTCTCCGAAGGAAACGGTGAACATGCGCGACGGGCGCGTCGTCGCCGTGCGCCGGGGCGAAATCCTGTTCATGGCGTTTTACCGTCCCGGGGCAGGGGTGCAGGGGCAGCTGGGTTTCACCGGCGGTTATCCCTTTGCCAGCGGTTCGACCGTGAACCTGAATGTCGACGGCAACGAGTTCGAACTGTTCACCGAGGGCGAATGGGCCTGGCCGGCCTCGGCCGCGGACGATGCCAAGATCATCACCGCGATGAAGCGCGGTGCAAGCGCCATCCTGACCGCGCGGTCCTCGCGGGGCACCACGACGAAGGATACGTTCTCCCTTCTCGGGTTCACCGCCGCTCTGGAAGAGGCTGAAAAACGCTGCCAGTGAGGGGGGTGCAGAACCCACCGCAGAAACTTGCGAGTTGAACAATGCGCCTGCCCGGAACAGCCGCGCAGCGGCCCGGGCATCGCACGGCCGGGCGATTGGCTGCCGCAAGTGCCACGCTTTGAGGGAGCAGGTGGCTGCACGATAGAATGCCAGTCACAAATGTCGGATCGCCCGACCGCGGGCATGCGATGCCCTCTGTCGGGAACGGTTCACATGTCCCAAGGGGCTCTGAGCGGTCATCGCCGCCGCACTGTCCCTCACCCCATTCCCCATGCACTCCGCCGGGGGCTGTCTGAAATGCCACAACCCCCGGATCATGCGTTGCTTTTTCTGGACGGGCCCCGCGCCGTTCTGTAACTTGGGCACAAACCGGGGCGAAAAGACCCCGCACCTTGAGGCAGTCACAGATGTTTCCCGAGCGGTTCTCGAACCTACCGGCCTATGCGTTCCCGCGCCTGCGCGCGCTCCTTGACCCGCATCCAGCGGGCGGGCCGGTGCGTCATATGACCATCGGTGAGCCGAAACACCCCTTTCCCGCGTGGATTTCCGACATCCTGAGCCGCGAAATGTCGGGTTTCGGGCAATACCCCCCGAACGAGGGCACGCCCGAACTGCGCGCCGCGATCACCGGCTGGCTGAACCGCCGCTATGGCGTGACGCTGGACCCGGACACGCAGGTGATGGCGCTGAACGGCACGCGCGAGGGGCTGTATAATGCCTGCATGGCGCTGGTGCCCGAGGCAAAGAACGGGGCGAAACCGGCGATCCTGATGCCGAACCCGTTTTATCAGGTCTACATGATCGGCGCGATCTCGGTGCAGGCCGAGCCCGTTTTCGTGCCGGCAACCCGCGAAACCGGGTATCTGCCCGATTACATGTCGCTGCCGGCCGAACTGCTGAACCGTGTGGCGGCGGCCTATATCTGTTCGCCCGCGAACCCGCAGGGCGCGGTGGCAAGCCGGGCCTACTGGACCGACCTGATCGGGCTGGCCGAGACATATGATTTCCAGGTCTTCGCCGACGAATGTTACAGCGAAATCTACCGGGGCGAGCCGCCTGTCGGTGCGTTGGACGTAGCCGCGGAAATGGGCGCGCATCCTGACAGGGTGGTGGTGTTCCATTCGCTGTCCAAGCGGTCGAACCTGCCGGGGCTGCGTTCGGGCTTCGTGGCCGGGGGTGCGGAAAGCATCCAGCGGATCAGGCAATTGCGCGCCTATTCCGGCGCACCGCTGCCGCTGCCCCTGCAGCGCGTGGCCGAGGCCGTCTGGACGGATGAGGCGCATGTGCAGGAAAACCGCGCGCTTTACCGCGAAAAGTACGCGGTCGCGGACGAGATTTTCGCGGGCATCAACAGCTACCAGGGCCCCGAGGCGGGGTTCTTCCTCTGGCTGCCCGTCGAGGATGGCGAAGAGGCCGCATTGAAAGCCTGGACCGAAACCGGCGTGCGGGTTCTGCCCGGCGCCTATCTGAGCCGCGACACGGCGCAGGGCAATCCGGGCAAGGGGTATATCAGGGTCGCGATGGTGGCCCCCCTGGACGAGATGCGCGAGGGGCTGATCGCCCTGCGCGACTGCATCTACAGGTAAAGAAAAGAAGAGAAGACGAGGCGAGGCATGGCATATCAGACAAGGGGGCGTGATCCGCTGTTCGACAGCGACATGGCCGAGGCAATCGAAAAGCGCGGCAAGGAATTGCTGGGGATCGGCCTGCTGGTGCTGGCCGCCGCCGCCGCTGCGATGGTCATGAGCTATCATCCCGAGGACCCGTCCTTCCTGTCGGCCACCGATCAGCCGGTGCAGAACTGGCTGGGCCGGTTCGGCGCCTCGATCGCCGCGCCGCTGTTCATGATCGTGGGATGGGCGGCCTGGGGCCTGCCCATCGTGCTGGGGGCCTGGGGGATGCGCCTGATGCTGCATCGCGGGGCGGATCGCGCCGTGGGCCGCCTGATCTTTGCCCCGATCTGGATCGCCGTGCTGTCGCTCTATGCCGCGTCGCTGACGCCCGGTGCCGAATGGGCGCAAACCCATTCCTTCGGTCTGGGCGGGCTGTTCGGCGATACCGTCATGGGCACGCTTCTGGGTATCCTGCCGGTCGGCGCGGCCTTCGGGCTCAAGCTGATCTCGGTGCTTCTGGGGGCCGGAATGCTGGTTCTGGGCGCCTTCGTGCTGGGCTTTACCATGCCGGAACTGCGCCGTATCGCCCGGTTCCTTCTGGTCGGTCTCGTCGTGGCCTATGCCGGCCTGATGACGCTGCTGGGCCGGGGTGCCGGCGGTGCCGTGCAGGCGGCCCGCGCGATGCAGGCCCGCGCCGCCGACCGCAAGGCCGAGCGCGAGTTCGCCGCGCAGGAGGCCGCGGAATACGCCGCCGCGCAACAGGCCGTGGCCCCGCCGATGACGCACCGGGTGCGCCGGGCCGAACCGCCGCTTTCGGGTATGCCCGAACTGGTCGAGGACGAGGAAGAGCCCGCGCGCAGCGGCCTGTTCGCCCGTATGCCCAGCCTGATCCGCCGCCCCGAAACCATGCCCGAGCCCGAGCTTGTCACCCCCGACCCTGTGGCCGGCGATGCCGAGATGCCGGGCGATGATCGCATCCGCGCCAAGATCGCCGATGTCATCAAAAGCCGCGCGCGCGGCGGGGCCGCCATCATCGCGCCCGGCACGGCGCCTTTGACCAAAGGGCGTGGCCGCGGGCCGGACCCGTTGCTGCTGAACACCGGCCGCGCGGCGGGTGCCTTGCCGCCCGAGCCGCCCCTGACCGCCGCGCAGGCGGCGCAGCCCGCCCTGTCGGTGCCCCCCGCGCCCGCCGCCTTCGACGATGAGGAGGAGGATGACGACGCCTATCTGCCGTTGCAGGATCAGCAGGTGACCCACCCCGCGATCCCGGTGGCCGAGCCGCGCAAGGTGGTGCAGCACCCGGTGCGCAAGCCGGTGCAGCCCTCGACCCGCGCCCGCGCCGAGGCGCAGCCCGCCCTGCCGCTGGAAGAACGCGCCGCCATCGAATACGACCTGCCGCCGCTGTCGCTGCTGTCCAGCCCCGAAACCGTGCAACGCCATCACCTGAGCGACGAGGCGCTTGAGGAAAACGCGCGTATGCTGGAAACCGTGCTGGACGATTACGGCGTCAAGGGCGAGATCGTCAGCGTCCGCCCCGGCCCCGTCGTGACCATGTACGAGCTGGAACCCGCGCCGGGCCTCAAGGCCAGCCGCGTGATCGGCCTGGCCGACGATATCGCGCGCTCGATGTCGGCGCTGTCGGCCCGCGTGTCCACCGTGCCGGGCCGCAGCGTGATCGGGATCGAACTGCCCAACGATTACCGCGAGATGGTGAATTTCCGCGAAGTCCTGTCCAGCCGCGACTATGGCGACGGCAAGCACAAGCTGCCGCTGGCGCTGGGCAAGGATATCGGCGGCGATCCGGTTGTGGCGAACCTGTCCAAGATGCCCCACCTGCTGATCGCGGGGACCACGGGCTCGGGCAAGTCGGTGGCGATCAACACCATGATCCTGTCGCTGCTCTACAAGCTGACGCCGGAAGAATGCCGGCTGATCATGATCGACCCCAAGATGCTGGAACTGTCGGTCTATGACGGTATCCCGCACCTTCTGTCGCCCGTCGTGACCGACCCGAAAAAGGCGGTTGTCGCCCTGAAATGGGTCGTGGGCGAGATGGAGGAGCGTTATCGCAAGATGTCCAAGATGGGCGTGCGCAACATCGACGGCTATAACAGCCGCGTGGCGGACGCGCTGGCCAAGGGCGAGATGTTCAGCCGCACGGTGCAGACCGGGTTTGACGACGAAACCGGCGAACCCGTGTTCGAGACCGAGGAATTCGCACCCGAGAAGATGCCCTATATCGTCGTGATCGTGGACGAGATGGCCGACCTGATGATGGTCGCGGGCAAAGAGATCGAAGCCTGCATTCAGCGCCTGGCACAGATGGCGCGGGCCAGCGGCATTCACCTGATCATGGCAACGCAGCGGCCCTCGGTCGACGTGATCACCGGCACGATCAAGGCGAACTTTCCCACGCGGATCTCGTTCCAGGTGACGTCGAAGATCGACAGTCGCACCATCCTGGGCGAACAGGGGGCCGAGCAACTGCTGGGTCAGGGCGACATGCTGTATATGGCGGGCGGGGCCAAGATCACCCGCTGCCACGCGCCCTTCGTGTCGGACGAAGAAGTCGAGGAAATCGTCAACCACCTGAAATCCTACGGCCCGCCCGAATATATCGGCGGTGTCGTGGAAGGCCCCGACGACGACAAGGCAGACAATATCGACGCGGTTCTGGGCCTGAACACGGGCGGCAACACCACGGGCGAGGATGCGCTTTACGATCAGGCGGTGGCGATTGCGATCAAGGACCGCAAATGCTCGACCTCCTATATCCAGCGCAAGCTGGGCATCGGCTATAACAAGGCCGCGCGCCTGGTCGAGCAGATGGAGGACGAGGGCATCGTCAGCACCGCCAACCATGTCGGCAAGCGCGAGATCCTGGTGCCCGAGCAATAAATCGCCCGATGACATCCCCGTCGCGTGAACGTGACGGGGGGTATCTGGCGCGTTGGTGCATCACGGCATAGTTTCGGGGGCATGATGGTGTTTCGTTCCTTTCTTGCGGCGGCCCTGCTGGTTGCCACAACCCTGCCCGCGGCGGCCGAGAAGCTGTCGCTGGCGGAAATCTCGCGCTATCTGAACGACCTGCAAACGGCGCAGGGCGCGTTTACCCAGATCAACGATGACGGCACGATCGACACCGGCACGATCTATATCAAGCGTCCGGGGCGCGTGCGGTTCGAATATGCGCCGCCAAACCCGGCGCTGGTGCTGGCGGGCGCGGGCAGCGTGGCGGTGTTCGACGCGCGGTCGAACATGGGGCCGGATGTCTATCCGCTGAACCAGACGCCGCTGTCGATCATCCTGGCGCGCGATGTCGACCTGACCCGCGCGCGCATGGTGGTGGGGCACGAAACGGACGGGACGACCACGACGGTAACGGCGCAGGACCCCGACAATCCCGATTACGGGAATATCCAGCTGGTCTTTACCGCCAACCCGACAGAGCTGCGCCAGTGGAAGATCAACGACAGCGCGGGCGGCACGACAACCGTGGTGCTGGGCGAGATGACGGTCGGCGGTGCCATCAGCAACCGCCAGTTCGATATCCAGCGCGAGGCCGAAAGGCGCAGCGGCCGCTAGGGCCGGGATCAGGCGGTCAGCAGGGCGATGTGATCCATCGTCAGGCCGGCCCCGGTTGCGAAACTGGCGATCGGCACACCGTTCATGGTCAGAGCCATCCGGTCGGGGGTCTGCATATCCTCGGCAAGGCCCAGTGTCGGCTCAGCCCCCGTTGACGCGTCATAGACGATGACGATCTGGTCCTCTTCGGGGTCGAAGTCGCTTACGAAAACCGGGTCGGCGATCCAGTCGCCCAGAATGACCGTGTCGGCCCCGTCGCCTGTGTCGATATGGTCGCCATCTCCGCCTTCGATCACGTCATTGCCGCCACCACCGTTCAGGAAATCCGCAGCATCGTCGCCGCGCCCCGTCAGGGTGTCGTGGCCCCAGCCGCCGAACAGGGTATCGGCATCGGCCCCGCCATCCAGAACATCGTGCCCCAGCCCGCCATGCAGCGTGTCGTTGCCGGCATCGCCTTGCAGCGTATCGCTGCCATCGCCGCCGACCAGACTGTCATCGCCGGTCCCGCCGGACAGCAGGTCGTCATCCGCGGCGCCGAACAGCGTGTCGTTACCGTCATCCCCCTGCAAAAGATCGTCGCCGGTGTCGCCCTGCAGCGTATCGTCACCATTGCCGCCCGACAGGCTGTCGTCGCCTGCCTCGCCATGCAGGTCGTCATCGCCTGCGCCGCCCGACAGGCTGTCATTCCCGTCGCCGCCGCCCATTTCGTCGATGCCATCGCCGCCGGTCAGGATATCGTCGCCATCCCCGCCCGCGATCGTCTGGTCGCCACCCCCGTCCGGCAACCCGTCCGAGGCGAGCCGGACAAGGTCGGGCACATCGCCGGTCGCGGTTTCGCCGGGCGTGTCGGGGGCATCGGTTTCGACCTCTCCATCATCCTCTTCCGGCATCACGGCGACGACGGCGGCCCCGGCCATCATAAGGCCCAGCAGACTGGCAAGCATCAACATGGTTCTAACCCCGGAAACACACACCCCAACGGCACTCTGCCACAGATAGGGTGAGTCGGATCAGATACAATCGGAAGGCGTGGTTAACGGATTTGCCCGATCTCGTCGGCGATCTGGCGTGCCCATTGGCCGACGATGGGCAGGAATTCGATCTGCGACAACCACCACGCCAGCAGCGAAACAAGGATCGTCGCCCCCACGACCGAGCCCAGGCCAAAGGCCATCCCGCGCAGGAACTGGAACATCAGCATTTTCCGGGGCTTGTCATGCATCCGCACGAAACGGTGGCTGTTCAGCAGCGCCACCTCGCGCGAAAGGCGCTCGATCGCGTCCTTCAGATCGCTTTGCCCGTCAGCCATCGGATGTCCTTTCGTCGCGGCCAGGCAGCCACGGTTCGGGTTGCCGGGTATAGGCGATGTAAAGCGGGTGCTTCGGATGCCCCGCCTGCGTCAGGCCCAGATGGTGCACCGCGCGGCCGGTGCCGCGCAACAGCGCCTCGACCTGCGCACCGCGATCCAGATGCGCACCATGCGCCCCCCAGGCGGCGATGATCCGGTCGGCCCAGGGGCAGCTTTCAGCGATGGCCGCATTGTTCGCCGGGCCCACAGGATCGGCGGCGGCGCGCATCTTTTTCGGGTCGGTATCGCGCCATGCAAAGATGTTGGTCACGCGGAACGCGCCGAACCCCAGCGCGCGGGCGCGGCGTTCGCAGCGTTCCACGGTGGGGTCGTTCTGCACCTCGGTCGCGGTCGACGGGTTCAGCATGATGAACAGGGCCCGCCGCCCGGCAGGTTCCCACACCCGCGTCAGAAGATAGCGGTAGCGTTCGCAATCCGAATAGACGGCGGTGGAATGGGCATCGCCCTTTTGAAACTCGCGCGTGATCATGCAGGGTTTTTGCCGGTCTGTGCGATGCGTTGCAAGGGTCAGGCGTTGAACACGCGGCTGGGATGCAGCTCACCCGACTTGTAGCGGCCCACGGCCACCGCCTGCCCCTGGTAGGAGGCCCAGCATTCCTCGCCATACTCGACATCGCTGGCGATCACCATGCCGGGGTTGCCGTTACGCAGCCGGGTCGCGCCCTGATCGGTGCAGGTGACCTGCGGCAGGTCCGCCAGCCCGGTTTCCAGCGGCAGCAGCAACGCGTCAAGTTCCGGCTGCCGGGCCAGTTCCTCGAGCCGGTCCAGCGTAACCGCCTCTTCCACGTCGAAGGGGCCGGACCAGATCCGCCGCAGCCGGGTGACATGGCCATGACACCCCAGAACCTCGCCCAGATCGCGGGCGATGGCGCGCACATAGCCGCCCTTGCCGCAGGTCATTTCCAGCGTGACATGGTCGGGATCGGGCCGGTCCACCAGCACCAGCTCTTCGACCCAGAGGGGGCGGGCCGCGATTTCGACCTCTTCGCCCTCGCGCGCAAGCTTGTAGGCGCGCTGCCCGTCGATCTTGACCGCCGAGAATTTCGGCGGAACCTGCATGATCTCGCCCAGGAACCCGCCAAGCGCCTGCTTGATCTCGTCGTCGGAAGGGCGGGTCTCGCTTTCGGCGACCACCTCGCCCTCGGCATCGTCGGTGTTGGTGGCCTGGCCCAGCCGCATGGTGAATTCATACGCCTTCATCGCGTCGGTGACGAAAGGCACGGTCTTGGTCGCCTCGCCCAGTGCCACCGCCAGAACCCCCGTCGCCTCGGGGTCGAGGGTGCCGGCATGGCCCGCCTTGTTGGCGTCGAACGCCCAGCGGACCTTGTTCACCACCGCGGTCGAGGTCAGGCCCGCGGGTTTGTCCACGACCAGCCAGCCGGAAATGTCGCGGCCCTTTTTCCTGCGTCCCATGCGCCTGTGCCCTTACCAGAGAAAGCGGCGGGGTAGCCCAAGCGCCGCGCGCTGTCAAACGCCCTCAGTCATCTTTCTGAAAGGGCGCGCGCCCGATGGATTCATACGATTCGAACCCGGCCCGCTTTGCGTCTTTCGGCGCATAGACATTCCGCAGGTCGGCCATGCGCGGCACGGTCATCTTCTTCGCCAGTTTCTTCAGGTCGAGCGCGCGAAATTCGTTCCATTCGGTCAGCAGCACCAGCAGGTCGGCGTTCTGCGCGGCCTTGTAGGCATCGTCGAGCCAGTGAACGCCGGGCAGCAGCGCCTCGCCCTCGTGCCTGCCCTGCGGGTCGACCACGCGCACCTTGGCGCCGCCGCCGACCAGCGCGGGCACGATGGTCAGGCTGGGCGCGTCGCGCATGTCGTCGGTGTTGGGCTTGAAGGTGACGCCAAGCACCGCGACCGTCTTGCCGTTGAACGAGCCGTCGCAAAGATCGAGCAGCTTGTCGATCATCCGGCGCTTGATCTCTTCGTTGACCTTGATGACGGTTTCGGTGATCTGCATCGGCACGGCATGGTCCTGCCCGATCCGCGCCAGCGCCTTGGTATCCTTGGGAAAGCAGGAACCGCCATAGCCCGGCCCGGCATGAAGGAACTTGTTGCCGATCCGCCCGTCCAGCCCGATGCCGCGCGCCACCTCTTTCACGTCGCCGCCTGCGCGTTCGCACAGCGCCGCGATTTCGTTGATGAAGGTGATCTTGGTCGCCAGAAAGGCGTTGGCCGCGTATTTGATCATCTCGGCCGATTCCAGATCGGTCGTGACGATGGGAAAGTCGCGCAGGTAGAGCGGGCGATAGATTTCTGCCATCACCTCGGCGGCGCGGTCGTTCTGCACGCCCACCACCACGCGGTCGGGTTTCATGAAATCCTCGATCGCGGCGCCTTCGCGCAGGAATTCAGGGTTCGAGGCGACGTCGAAATCCAGCTCCGGGTTGGCCTTGCGTATCGCCTTTTTGACCTGCCGGTTGGTGCCGACGGGCACGGTGGATTTCGTCACCACCACGACATAGCCCTTTGCCACCCGCGCGATCTCTTCCGCGGCGGCCATCACATAGGTCAGGTCGGCATGCCCGTCGCCACGCCGCGTGGGTGTGCCCACGGCGATGAACACCGCATCGGCCCCGTCCACCGCCCTTTCCAGGTCCATGGTAAAGGACAGCCGCCCGGCCTCGACATTCTTGACCATCAGCTGATCCAGGCCCGGCTCGTAAATCGGCACCTCGCCCTGTTCCAGCCTTGCGATCTTGGCCGGGTCCCTGTCGACGCAGATCACATCATGCCCGAAATCGGAAAAACATACCCCCGAAACCAGCCCCACATAACCCGTCCCGATCATTGCGATTTTCATTCGCCTGGTCCTGCTGTTCGTGTTGTGGCGATCTTTTCGCCAGACCGGCCCCCAGTGTCAATCGGACCCGTGATCGCGGGGGTGCCGGGCGGAAAACCGTGTTGAAAATGCCGGGCGGGATCAGGCGCGCGCTGCCAGTTGCAGGTCGCTTTCGGGCTGTTCGACCCAGCGGGCCAGCACCTCGCGCGCCGCCTTCGCGTCATGCGCGTCGATCGCGTCGCGCAGGTCGCGCAGGGCGTTGGCCATCTCGATCTCGGACAGGGCGCTTTCCTGCGCGCGCAGGATTCCGGGATGCGGTGTGGTCAGCATATCGGCCGAAATCAGCAACTCTTCGCGCAGCTTCTCGCCGGGGCGCAGGCCGGTGATGCGGATCTCGATATCGCCGTCGGGGGTGTCCGCGTCACGAACCGCCAGCCCGGCGCCTTCGATCATCTGGCGGGCAAGGGTGCGGATCGGCACGGGCTGCCCCATGTCCAGCACGAAAAGGTCGCCGCCCCGCGCGTAGGACCCCGCCAGCAGGACAAGGCGCGCGGCCTCGGACCGGGTCATGAAATAGCGGCTGACCTGCTCATGCGTCAGCGTCACCGGGCCACCCCGCGCGATCTGTTCCCGGAAAAGCGGGATCACCGACCCGGACGAGCCGAGCACGTTGCCAAAGCGCACCATGGCGAATTTCGTGCGCGTCGCGCGCGTGGCAAGATCCTGCACCACCATTTCGGCCAGCCGTTTCGACGCGCCCATGACATTGGCGGGGCGCACCGCCTTGTCCGACGAGACAAGGATGAACCGCCGCACCCCGGCCCGGAGCGCCGCCGCCGCGATCACGCGGGTGCCGAAGACGTTGTTCCAGAGCCCCGCGATCTCGTTACCCTCGACCAGCGGCACGTGTTTGTAGGCGGCGGCGTGCACGATCACCTCGACCCGGTGGATTTTCAGGATATGCGCCACCAACCCCATATCCGTGACCGAGCCCAGGACCGGCACGATGTCCGCGCCCTGCGGATCGGCGCGCATCTCGGTGTCGATGGTGTAGAGGGCAAGCTCGGAATGATCGAGCAGGATCAGCCGCGCCGGCGCACATGCCAGAAGCTGCCGGCAGAGTTCCCCGCCGATCGTGCCGCCCGCGCCGGTGATCAGGATCGTCCGCCCGGTATAGCTGTGCGCGGCGCCGGGCAGATCGGCGTCCAGATGCGCGCGGCCCAGCAACTCCTCGACCGGCTGCGCGGCCTGCTGCAGGCTGACCCCGCTGCCGCTGACAAGTGTTGCGAATGACGGCAGCGAATGCAGCTCGACCCCAAGCGGGCGCAGCCGCCGCGCGATACGCATCTGCGCGCGGGCATCGACCGAGGGCATGGCCAGAACGATCCTGTCGATCCTGTGCCGCGCCGTCAGGGCCGCCAGTTCCAGGGGGGCAAAGACCGGCAACCCGGCGACGACAAGCCCCTGCAGCGCGGGGTTGTCGTCGACAAAGGCGACCGGCGTTACCGCGTCATCGGTGCGCAGCGCGGCGGCCAGTTGTTGCCCGGTCCGGCCCGCGCCGTAGACGATCACGCGCATCCGGTCCTGCCCGCGGCGATAGATGGCGATCAGCGCCTGCCGCAGCAGCACGCGCCACGATACCGACAGGATCAGGTAGGCCATCGTGACCGTCACGAAGGCGCGGGGAAACAGGGGGTGCAGCATCAGGTGATTGACCGCCAGCCCGCCCAGCCCGGTCAGCGCGGCAAAAAGCGCGGTCCTGACGATTCCGCGGCTTTCATAGGCATTCAGCTTGATCCGGGGCAGGCCGGTCAGGATGGCCGCCAGCGCGGCGATGGCGGATATGGCCAGCGTCAGCCAGACGATGCGCGCGCCCTCGGGCGGGGTGCCGGTCAGGGCAACGGCCAGCAAAACCGCCAGCGGCACCATCGCGATATCGAGCGTCAGAAAGATCAGCCGCTTCTGGAACCGCGAAAGAGAGGTCACCATCCTGTAAAGAAACATCCAGCACCCTGCACGATCGCAAACCGGTTACGAAAGGGCCCGGGCGCACCGGAAACGCGCATTTGGCCCATGCCTCCGGCTTGGACCCAAAGTGGTAAACGGGTGGTAAACGAAAGTGGAAAAACCCGCCGGCGCGGCGATCAGACCGGGGAAAACCCGCCCAGGTGCTTTTCGCCGCGCGCGCGGGCCAGGTCGATCTGGTGCTGGCGTTCACGGAACCGCGCCTTGTCTTCGTCGCTGGTTTCATCGGCGCAAAGGTGGCAGCTGACGCCATGCTCGTACTCCGGGCGGTCGCGGTCCCCGGGCAGGATCGGGCGGCGGCAGGCGTGGCACAGCAGGTGCGGCCCCTCTTTCAGCCCGTGTTCCACCGACACGCGCCCGTCGAAGACGAAACAGGCGCCTTGCCATGTGCTGTCGTCGGCAGGCACCTCTTCAAGGTATTTCAGGATGCCGCCCTTCAGGTGATAGACCTCGGGCACGCCCTGGCCCAGCAGGAAATTGGTCGATTTCTCGCACCGGATGCCGCCGGTGCAGAACATGGCGATCCGCTTGTTGTGGAATCGCCCCTTGTTCTGTTCCCACCAGTCGGGAAACTCGCGGAAACTGTCGGTCTGCGGATCGACCGCGCCTTCGAACGTGCCGATGGCCACCTCGTAATCGTTGCGGGTGTCGATCACCACCACGTCGTCGCTGCGGATCAGGTCGTTCCAGTCCTGCGGCGCGACGTAATGGCCGACGCGGGCGCGCGGGTCGATATCGGGCTGCCCCATCGTCACGATCTCGCGCTTGAGCTTGACCTTGGTGCGGGCAAAGGGCTGCTCGGCCGCGGCGCTTTCCTTCCACTCCAGACCGGCGCAGCCGGGCAGGGCGCGCACGTGGGACAGCACAGCGTCGATACCGGCACGATCCCCCGCGATGGTGCCGTTGATCCCCTCGCGTGCCAGCAGCAGCGTGCCGGTCACGCCCTTGTCCTGCATCAGCGACAAAAGCGGCCCGCGCAGGGCAGCGGGGTCGTCGAAGCGGGTAAAGTGGTAAAGGGCGGCCAGGATATACATGCGGGCGATTTACGCCCAAGCGCGCCGCCCCGCAAGCGTCAGGATTGACGCGCCTCACCGTGACCCCTACGCCTGTGGCAAAAGAACGGAGCCCACAGATGCCTGACGCCAACGAAGCCCTGATCGTAATCGACGTGCAAAAGGATTTCTGCCCCGGCGGCGCGCTGGCTGTCCCCGGGGGCGACCAGATCGTGCCGGGTATCAACGCGCTGATGGCCGGGGCCGGGGCGGTTGTGCTGACGCAGGATTGGCATCCGTCCGGCCATTCCTCCTTCGCATCGTCGCACGAAGGCCGCGACCCTTACGAGGTGATCGACATGCCGTATGGCCCCCAGGTCCTGTGGCCCGATCACTGTGTGCAGGGTCGCAAGGGCGCGCGGTTCCACGCGGGCCTGCAGGTGGATCATGCCGACATGATCATCCGCAAGGGATACAACCCGGACATCGACAGCTATTCCGCCTTTTTCGAGAACGACCATGAAACCCCGACAGGGCTGGAGGGGTATCTGCGCACACGCGGCATCGACAGGCTGGTGATGGTCGGCCTTGCCACCGATTTCTGCGTCAATTACTCGGCCGTGGATGCCGCAGGGCTGGGTTTCGACGTGACCGTGCGGCTGGACCTGTGCCGGGGGATCGACCTTGACGGCTCGCTCGACGCCGCGCTTGCGGGGATGCGGCAGGCGGGCGTGACCCTCGCCTGACACCGCCCGCAGCTTGCAACCTGCGGCCCGGATGCTTTAACCAGACCCAACCGTAAATCCCGGAGGCCGCCATGGTCGACATCGCCAACCGCGTCTGGAACCACAAGTGGAAGATCGACCCGATCGTGCGGTCGCTGATCGACACCGATTTCTACAAGCTGCTGATGTGCCAGTCGGTCTTTCGCAACAGGCCCGACACGCAGGTAACGTTCAGCCTGATCAACCGCACAAAGTCGATCCGCCTGGCCGACCTGATCGACGAGGGCGAACTGCGTGAGCAGCTCGACCATATCCGCTCGCTCCGGCTGACCCGCGGCGAAAGCACCTGGCTGCGCGGCAACACCTTCTATGGCAAGCGCCAGATGTTCCGCCCCGATTTCATGGAGTGGTTCGAGAACCTGCAACTGCCGCCCTATCACCTGGAAAAACACGACGGGCAGTACGAACTGACCTTCGAAGGATCGTGGCCCGAGGTGATGCTGTGGGAAATCCCCGCGCTGGCCGTTCTGATGGAACTGCGCGGCCGTGCCGTTCTGCACGAGATGAAGCGGTTTGAACTGCAGGTGCTGTATGCCCGCGGCATGACCAAGCTATGGGAAAAGGTCGAGACGCTGCGCCAGATCGACGGGCTGCGGCTGGCCGATTTCGGTACCCGGCGGCGGCATTCCTTCCTGTGGCAGGATTGGTGCGTGCGCGCGCTGCACGAAGGGTTGGGCGACAATTTCGTCGGCACCTCGAACTGCCTGATCGCCAAGAACCGCGATCTCGAGGCGATCGGCACCAATGCCCATGAACTGCCGATGGTCTATGCTGCGCTGGCCGATACCGACGAGGAGCTGGCCCAGGCGCCCTATCAGGTTCTGGCCGACTGGCACGAAGAGCATTCCGGCAACCTGCGCATCATCCTGCCCGACACCTACGGCACCGAAGGGTTCCTGGACCGCGCGCCCGACTGGCTGGCGGGCTGGACCGGGATACGCATCGACAGCGGCGATCCGGTGAAGGGCACCGAAACCGCGATCCGCTGGTGGAAGGAGCGGGGCGAGGACCCGACGAAGAAGCTGGTGATCTTTTCCGACGGGCTGGACGTGGACAAGATCGCGGAGCTGCAGGCGCATTTCGCGGGCCGGGTGCGCATCTCTTTCGGCTGGGGCACGCTGCTGACCAACGATTTCCGCGGCCTGACCGACGGCGATGCGCTGGCGCCGTTCTCGCTGGTCTGCAAGGCGGTGTCGGCCAATGGCCGGCCCACGGTGAAATTGTCGGACAACCCCGAAAAGGCGATGGGCCCCGCGGACGAGATCGCGCGCTACAAGCGCGTGTTCGGCGTGGGCGAGCAGGAGCGGATGGAGGTCGTGGTTTGATTTCCGCCTTGCGGAAGGAAATCCCACCCTCTTGCATTCCGACCGCGCGCCGGTGAATCTCCCCCGGAACACGAGGAGGTTCGCACATCCATGATCCCCATCGCCCCGCCCGCGCCCGACAATCCGCCCCATGAAACCGTCAACGACATGATCCGCGCCAGCGCCGCGCGTAACCCGGGGCGCATGGCGGTGGTGTGCGGCGACACGCGCCGGACATGGGCGGAATTCGACGAACGGGTGAACCGCGTGGCCAACGCGCTGATCGGCATGGGCGTGGCAAAGGGCGACCGCGTGGCAATGCTGGCGCCGAACTCGGCGGAATATGCCGAACTGTTCATCGGCACGCTGCGTGCCGGTGCGATCATCACGCCGCTGTCCACGATGGCCGCGTCCGGGGCGCTGGAAAAGATGTTGCTGGATTGCGGGGCAAAGACGTTCTTCCTTGCCGATCAATACCGCGACCTTGCCGCACCTTTCCTGTCAGGACTCGCGGCGCAGACCGTGGCGCTGGATTTCGACGCCGGCCTGCCGCGATACGAGGATCTGCTGGCCCGCGCCGATACCTCCGATCCGGCCGTTCCCGTCACGCTGGATGATCCGTGCAACCTGATCTATTCCTCGGGCACCACCGGTACGCCCAAGGGCATCCTGCACAATCACTGGATGCGCGCGGCGCAGATGTCGCGGGTGGGGCCCAACGGTTATGCCGATGACGACGCGCGCACGCTGATTTCGACGCCGCTCTATTCCAATACCACCATCGTCTGTTTCCTGCCCGCGCTGGTGGGCGGCGGAACCGCCCACCTGATGCCGAAATTCGATGCGCGCCGGTATCTTGAGATCGTGCAGGCCGAACGCATCACCCACACCATGCTGGTGCCGGTGCAATACAAGCGCATCATGGACGTGCCCGATTTCGACGATTTCGACCTGTCCTCGATGCGGTGCAAGTTTTCCACCTCGGCGCCGCTGCGCGCGGATGTGAAGGCCGACGTTCTGGCCCGCTTTCCCGGCAAGCTGATCGAATATTACGGCCTGACCGAAGGTGGCGGCGTGACCGTGCTGGTGGCAGACGAGCAGCCCGGCAAGCTGCATACCGTGGGCGCCCCGGCCGAGTTTTCCGAGATCCGCATCATCGACGAGGACGGCAAGCCGCTGCCGCAGGGCCAGGTGGGCGAGATCGTGGGCCGCTCTCCCACCATGATGTCGGGTTATTTCGGGCGCGACGACCTGACCGCCGAGTACATCTGGACGGATGGGGATGGCACGCAGTTCTTCCGCTCGGGCGACATGGGCCGTTTCGACGAGGACGGGTTCCTGATCCTGTCGGACCGCAAGAAGGACATGATCATTTCCGGCGGGCTGAACATCTATGCCGACGATCTGGAGCTGGTGCTGCTGTCCGACCCGGATGTCATGGACGCGGCGGTGATCGGTGTGCCGTCGGAGGCCTGGGGCGAAACCCCGCTGGGGCTGGTGGTGCTGCACGCCGGGGCCGAACGCGGTGCGGACGATATATGCCGGGCGGCGAACGAACGGCTGGGCAAAAGCCACCGCCTGTCGGCGGTCGAAATCCGCGACGACCTGCCGCGCAGTTCCATCGGCAAGATCCTGAAGCGTGAATTGCGCGCACCCTATTGGGAAGCAGCCGGGCGGCAGATCTGATCCGCGCCTATCCCAGCCGGTGCGCCATCTGGCGCAGCGCCAGAAGGTAGCCGTTCGTGCCGCAGCCCGCGATCACCCCGTCGGCGCGCGCCGAGACATAGGAGTGATGGCGGAACGCCTCGCGCTTGTGGATGTTCGAGATATGCACCTCGATCACCGCGCCGTCATACATGTTCAGCGCATCGAGGATCGCCACCGAGGTATGGGTATAGGCCGCCGGGTTGATGATGATCCCGGCCGCGCTGTTACGGGCCTGCTGAATCCAGGTCACCAGCTCGCCCTCGTCATTGCTCTGGCGGAAATCGACCGTCAGGGACAGTTCCCCGGCCAGCGCCGCGCAGGCCGCTTCCACGTCCTGCAGCGTTTGCGCGCCATAGATATCGGGCTCGCGCGCGCCCAGAAGGTTCAGGTTCGGCCCGTTCAGGATCAGGATCGTCTGGCTCATGCTGCTCTTGCCCTATGCCCATGCGCCCGCTGTCGGGGCTTTGGCGCAGTATCGGGCTTTGCGCCGCGCCTGTCGAGGGGTCAGGCGCCCCCCACGACATCGACCATTTCGGCGCGCGTCCGGGCCCAGATCGGCGCCAGTTCGGCCAGCCCCTCGCGGAACGGGGCCTCTTCGCCGGATTTGCCCAGTGCCTCCAGGTCGCCCAGCCGCGAATGCAGGGTTGCCGCGCCCAGCACTGCCGCCGATCCGGCGATCTTGTGCAGCCGGGGCACCAGATCGCCCATCGGCTGTGCGCTGCAGCCTTCGATCTCTTCCAGCGTGGCGTCGGTTTCGCGGATGAACCGGTCCAGCAACTGCCCGGCCGCGTCGGCGCCCAGGTCCTGCATCAGCTCGCGCAGGCGCTGGTCGTCCACTGCGCCGGTCTCGGCGGGTTTGCGCGGTTCTGGATCGGTCAGCGCCAGCGGCGACTCGGGCGGCCTGGTGCCGCAATAGCTGGCCAGTTTCGCCAGCAGGTCGATCCGTTCGATCGGCTTGCCGACCGTATCGTTCATTCCCGCCGCGCCGAACGCCCGGATTTCATCGGGCAGGGCATGGGCGGTCACGGCCAGGATCGGCGTTTCGGCCGAGGGCCCGTTTCCTGCACGGATCGCGTGCGTCGCCTGAACCCCATCCATCACCGGCATAGAGATGTCCATCAGGATGATATCGAAGCGGCGCAGCTCGGATATCCTGACGCCTTCCTCGCCGTTCATGGCCTCGGTCACGTTATGCCCCTCGGCCAGCAGCATGTCGCGCAGCACGACCCGGTTGATCTGGTTGTCCTCGACGATCAGCACGTCCAGCGCCCGGTCGAAACGGGTGCAGGCCGCCGTGTTCTCGTCGGATTCATGGATTTCGGCCCGTTCCAGCGGCAACCGTATCCAGAAGATGCTGCCCTCGCCCTCGATGCTGTCGACACCGATCTCGCCGCCCATCGCCTCAGTCAGGCGGCGCGAGATGCCAAGGCCCAGCCCGGTGCCCTCGGCGCGCCGTCCATAGGTGCTGTCGAGCGTTTCGAAATCGCCGAAGATCCGGCCGATATCCTTTTCCGCGATACCGATCCCGGTATCGACGACGCGGAATTCAAGCGTTTCGGCGCCGTTATGCTCCATCACCTCGCATTCCAGCGAGACCGAGCCGTTGCGGGTGAACTTGATGGCGTTGCTGATCAGGTTCAGCAGAACCTGGCGCAGCCGGACCGGATCGCCGGTCATCGCCGGAACCGGATCGGACAACCATTCATAGTTCAGCTCGTTCCGGTTCGCCTCGGCCACGCTGCGCTGCCCTTCGATCATCTCGTGCAGCAACGGCTCGGGCCGGAAGGCGGTGTTCGCTATCAGAACCTTGCCCGCCTCGAATTTCGAAATTTCCAGCACATCGTTGACATGATGCATCAGCAACTGGCCGGATGCCGACATGTTGTGCACATAGGTTTTCTGCTGCGCATCCAGGCGCGTATCGCGCAGCAGGCTGAGCGTACCCAGCAGCCCGTTCAGCGGCGTGCGCATCTCGTGGCTCATCACGGCGAGGAACTCGGCCTTGGCGCGCTCGCCGGCAAGCGCCTTGTCGCGCGCCTCGACCAGCGATGCCTCGGCCTCGCGCCGGTCGGTGATGTCGCGCACGAAGGCCACGAAAACCGGCCCGTCGCGGTCGGCCACGCGGTCGACCGACAGCTCCACCGGGAACAGCGTACCGGATTTGCGCCGCGCCTCCATCTCCAGCCGGCCGGCGCCGACGATCCCGGATTTGCCGGTATCGGCATAAGCGTGAAGCTCGCGGTAGAAGGCGGGCTTGCGGTGGTCGGGCACCACCAGGTCGGCAATCGCAGCGCCCAGCGCCTCGTCCGCGCCATAGCCGAACATGTTTTCCGCCGCGCCGTTGAAGGCCGAGATGCGGCCCAGGCTGTCGAACACAAGCACAGCGTCCAGCGAGGTTTCGAATATCCGCTGCAGGCGGGTGGCGGTATCGCGCTGCTGTGCGGCCTGTTCCTGCGCCCGGCGCGACAACCGCATCAGCACCATGGCAAAGATCGACAGGATCAGCACCAGGCTGACCGCGGTCGCCGCCATACGATAGAGCGTGGCGGCCATCGCCTCGCGCTCGAAGGCGGCGCGTTGCGAAAACACCTCGTGCGCGTTGTTCGACAGCTCCGACATCACCGGCAAGAGGGACCGCGCCTGCGCCGAGATTGCCGGCAGCCCGGCGGCCAGTTCGGCATCGCTCCGCGCGGCACTGTCGGCCAGTTCGTCGGAAAATGCAGAAAGCTGTTCCATCGCCGGGCCGAAACGCGCGTCTTCCTGCAGCATCCGGTCCGCGATCTCCGACTCCAGCGCGGTCAGCCCGTCGCGGAACCCGGCCATTCGCGCCCGCAAATCATCGGCCGATGTGGCAGGCATGCCCGAAGCGTCGGCCAGCACCGTCAGGTCAAGCTCGGCCCGTGATGCATTCCACAGCGCGTCCGTCTCGCCGACCTGGGTGTCCAGCATTTCCAGCCGGCGGTCCACATCCATCGACAACCCGATCGCCGCGATGATGGCAAAGGCCAGCCCCACGACCACCGCAAGGTGCTTGGTGCGCTGCCTGTTTTCGGTGGGCTCCAACTCGATCTGTTTTTTGAACATCGTCTTGCCTGTGCGCTGCCTCATGTGGGAATCCGCGGTTCCGAGCGGCCGCATCTGGTCTGCCGTCCGGCGCGGTTCCCTGTGCCCCGACGCCGCCACATCCTGCCGGAGGGAACGGCAGGATGCGCGGGCGATCGGTTTTCATCCGGGCGACACGCGTTATCTTCGGCTGGCGCACCTTCCTGCGGATCGTGACTTTCAGGCTACCCGCCCCGGCCCCGTTCTCCGAGTGTGGCATCGGGCTAGATGCGTATCCGAACGGATAGGCGTGATCTTGCTTTCGGACAGGGTTCGAAAAAAACGCAAATATCTGCCACAACTTTGCCATCACCGCTGGGCAACATGCAGCGTGACGGGGTCCGCGCCGGACGGGCCGACGAGCAGGAAAAAGAAGCAATTTACTGACAATGGCGGAATGCACGGCCAAGGCCCCGCCAGAGGACGGACAGGATGAAGATTCTCATCGCGGACGATCACGATCTCTTGCGGGACACGCTGGTCATGTTCCTGGAATCGCAGGGCGATATCGAAACGATCTGTGCCCGTGACCTTGGCGAGGCGCAGGACATCCTGAAAAAGGACGATCGTTTCGACCTCGTACTGCTGGATTTCAACATGCCGGGCATGAACGGGCTTGCCGGCATGGAAGCGGTGATGAGGGCCTATCCCCATATCAGCGTGGCGCTCATGTCGGGCGTGGCGACCAAACCCATCGCCGAAAAGGCGCTGGCCGCGGGGGCCGCGGGTTTCCTGCCCAAGACGCTGTCGGCCAAGTCGCTGATCAACGCGGTCAAGTTCATGGCGATGGGCGAACAATACGCGCCGCTCGATTTCATGACCGCAGAGGAAGAGACCCCGCAGAACGAGATGGCCGAGAAACTGTCGCGCCGCGAGCTTCAGGTGCTCGAGGGCCTGACGCAGGGCAAATCCAACAAGGAAATCGCCCGCGATCTGGATGTGCAGGAACCCACGGTCAAGCTGCACATGAAGACGCTCTATCGCAAGATCGGCGCCTCGAACCGCACGCAGGCCGCGCTTCTGGCGCGTGACGCCGGACTGTTCTGATCCTTATTCGGCGGCGTCGCGCCTGGGCAGCACCCAGTCGGGGCGCGGGAAGTGGCAGGTGTAGCCGTTGGGAAACCGTTGCAGGTAATCCTGATGCTCCGGCTCGGCCTCCCAGAAATCGCCGGCCGGCTCCACCTCGGTCACCACCTTGCCGGGCCATAGGCCGCTGGCCTCGACATCGCGGATGGTGTCCAGCGCAACCTGCCTTTGCCCATCGTCCACGAAATAGATGGCCGAACGATAGCTCATTCCCAGATCGTTGCCCTGGCGGTTCATCGTCGTCGGGTCGTGGATCTGGAAGAAATACTCCAGCAGCCGGCGATAGCTGATCGCGTCGGGGTCAAAGACGATCTCGATCCCCTCGGCATGGGTGCCGTGGTTGCGATAGGTGGCGTTCGGCACATCCCCGCCGGTATATCCCACGCGGGTGCGCAACACTCCGGGCAGCTTGCGGATCAGATCCTGCATCCCCCAGAAACATCCCCCCGCCAGAACGGCGCGTTCTTCAGTCATCCGATATCCTCCACCTGGTCAACATACTCGCCATAGCCCTCGGCCTCCATATCGTCACGATGGATGAACCGCAGGCTGGCCGAGTTGATGCAATAGCGCAGCCCGCCGCGATCCGGCGGGCCATCGGGAAACACGTGGCCCAGGTGGCTGTCGCCGTGGCGTGACCGCACCTCGGTGCGCACCATGCCGTGACTGCTGTCCGTCAGTTCCACGATATTGTCCGTCTCGATCGGCTTGACGAAACTGGGCCAGCCGCAGCCCGACTCGTATTTGGCGGACGAGGCGAAAAGCGGCTCGCCCGACACGATGTCGACATAGATACCCGGTGCCTTGTTGCCCAGGTACTTGCCCGTGCCCGGCCGTTCCGTGCCGCTTTCCTGCGTCACCCGGAATTCCTCGGGCGACAGCGCCGCGATGGCGTCAGGCGATTTATGGTACTTGGTCATTCCGGCCCTCCGACTCCTTGTCACTGTGCAATAGATGGTGCGCGCACGCGGATTTCAAACCCATTCGGCAGGGCACTGACGCAGGTTTTACCGGCTGCCGCGATGGATGAACTCCGGCGGCCGCACCCTGATCGCCCACTCCAGTTGCGCGTCGGTTTCCACCGCGCACGGGCGCACATGGCGCAACCGCTCCAGCGCAAGCGCCGGTGCCTCGCCCGCCTCGATCATCAGCCGCAGGGCGATCATGCCCGACCGCCCGCAGCCGCCCATGCAATGCACCAGCACGCGCCCGCCCCCGCGCAGGGCCGACAGGGCGATCCGGCTGGTCTTGTCCCATTTCCGCGTCGTCGCGGCGTCGGGCACGCCGAGATCCGCCACCGGCAGATGCACCCAGCGGCTGCCCCGGTCCTGCATGTCCTGGCCCAGCGTTTCCGCCCCTTCGGCCACCAGTTCGGCCTGCGTTGCCAGCGTGACGACCAGCGACGGCCGCCATTCGCGCAGATGCTCGATATCCTCGGCATAGCTGCCGCCACGGCCGGGCAGGGGGCATATCGCCAGTATCCCGCCGGCAACCGGCAAAGCGTGGATCACCATCTGGCTCATGGCTCAGAGCCTTTCCACACCGAACGTATCGCATTGCCGGATATCGCCGGTTTCATAGCCTTGGGCGAACCAGCGCGCGCGCTGCGCACTGGTGCCGTGGGTAAAGGTATGTGGCTGCGGCACGCGGCCCGCGCGTTTCTGCAACAGGTCGTCGCCGATCATCCGCGCGGCGTTCAGCGCCTCTTCGATGTCGCCGGGTTCCAGCAAACCATCGACCGCGCGTGCCCAGACGCCCGACAGGCAATCGGCCTGCAACTCCAGCCGCACGGTCAGCGCGTTGGCCTGCGTTTCGCCGACGGCCTGCCGCCGCTGGTTCACCTGGCCGAGGATTCCCAGCTCGTTCTGGACATGGTGGGCCACCTCATGCGCGATCACATAGGCCGCCGCGAAATCGCCGCGTGCGCCCAGGCGCTGCGACAGCGTGGCGAAGAACTCGGTATCCAGATACGCCTTGCGGTCGGCCGGGCAATAGAACGGGCCGGTCGCGCCGCTGGCGCTGCCGCAGGGCGATTGCGTGACGCCGGAATACAGCACCAGAACCGGAGGTGTATACTCGCGCCCCAGCTGCGCGGGAAACACCTGGCCCCAGACCTGCTCGGTCGTCGCCAGAACGCGGGACGAGAACTCGGCCGCGCGCTCCTCCCCGGCGGTCAGTTCGCGCGGGGCGGATTGCGTCATCGGTGCCTGCCCCTGCAAAAGCGGCGTCACGTCGATCCCGGCGAAATACCCCAGCGCAAGGATCACCAGCAGGCCGACGCCCCCGATGCCGCCCGCGCGCGCCGCACCGCCCGCCCGGCGGCGATCCTCGATGTTGCGGCTGCCACGCACGCCTTTCAAACGCATCGTATCCCCCCATACAGGCAACGCCGGAAAGGGTGCCGCGCCCCGCGCCGAAAAGCAAGCTTGATGGCGTGCCCCGCAATCTTCGGGCTTTGTACAGCCGGACAGGTCGCAAGCCCGCGCTTTGAGTGGACCTTGCCCCGCGCGGCGCTTAGGTTGGCGAAAGCCCCGAATCCGCGACACGGAAGGCACGCATGAGCGAGACAGCCCAAAACCCCTATCAGGTGCTGGCCCGGAAATACCGGCCCGAAACCTTTGCCGACCTGGTCGGCCAGGACGCGATGGTGCGCACGCTGAAAAACGCGTTCGAAGCCGACCGTATCGCGCAGGCCTTCATCATGACCGGCATTCGCGGCACGGGTAAGACCACGACCGCGCGGATCATCGCCAAGGGCATGAACTGCATCGGCCCCGACGGCAACGGCGGGCCCACCACCGATCCCTGCGGCCAGTGCGAACATTGCGTCGCCATCATGGAAGGTCGCCATGTCGACGTGATGGAAATGGACGCCGCCAGCCGCACAGGCGTGGGCGATATCCGTGAAATCATCGACAGCGTGCATTACCGCGCCGCCTCGGCGCGCTACAAGATCTATATCATCGACGAGGTTCACATGCTGTCGACCAGCGCGTTCAACGCGCTGCTCAAGACGCTGGAGGAACCCCCGGCGCATGTAAAGTTCATCTTTGCCACCACCGAGATCCGCAAGGTGCCAGTCACCGTGCTGTCGCGCTGCCAGCGGTTCGACCTGCGCCGGATCGAACCCGAGGTGATGATGGGCCTGCTGCGCCGGATCGCGGGCAGCGAGGGGGCGGAAATCGCCGACGATGCCCTGGCCCTGATCACCCGCGCGGCCGAAGGATCGGCGCGGGATGCGACCTCGCTGCTGGATCAGGCGATATCCCACGGCGCCGGCGAAACCACCGCCGAGCAGGTGCGCGCGATGCTGGGCCTGGCCGATCGCGGCCGGGTGATGGACCTGTTCGACATGATCATGAAGGGCGACGCGGCCGGCGCCCTGTCCGAACTTGGCGCGCAATATGCCGACGGCGCCGACCCGCTGGCCGTCCTGCGCGACCTGGCCGAGATCACGCACTGGATTTCGGTGGTCAAGATCACGCCCGAGGCGGCCGACGACCCCACCGTCAGCCCCGACGAGCGCGCGCGCGGGCAGCAGATGGCCGGCGCGCTGCCGATGCGTGTGCTCAGCCGCACGTGGCAGATGCTGCTCAAGGCGCTGGAAGAGGTCGCCGCCGCCCCGAATTCGATGATGGCCGCCGAAATGGCGGTGATCCGGCTGACCCATGTCGCCGAACTGCCCAGCCCCGAAGACCTGGTGCGCAAGCTCAAAGATACCACCCCGCCACCCCCGCCCAGCCCCGGCGGCGGTGCCACCGCCGGTCCGGCCGGCGGCGCCATGGCCGATGCCCGCGGCACCCCCGCGCCCACCCATCAGGGCGGCGGCGGCCCCCACGCCCGTGGCGGCGGCGGGCCCGTGGCGGCGCTGGCGCAGGATACCGAGCAGGCCCTCGCGCGCTTTCCCGGCTTTGACCACGTGGTCGAGCTGATCCGCGCCAACCGCGACGTCAAGCTGCTGGTGGATGTCGAAACCTCGCTGCGGCTGGCCAGCTACCGCCCCGGCCGGATCGAGTTCGTGCCCACCGAGCAGGCCCCGCAGGATCTGGCGCAGCGGCTGGGCAGCGCCCTGCAACGCTGGACCGGCAATCGCTGGGCGGTCACGCTGGTGAACGAGGGCGGCGCCGAAACCATCGCCGAAAAACGTGACGCCGCCAATCTGGAACTCAGGAAACAGGCCGAGGCACACCCGCTGGTTCAGGCGGTTCTGGAGAAGTTTCCCGCCGCGCGCATCACGGCCATCCGCACCCCGCAGGAACAGCAGGCGCAGGCCGAGGCCGACGCGCTGGCCGAGGTCGAGGATGAGTGGGACCCGTTCGAAGAGGACTGAGGGCGCATGACACGAAACCGCGCGGTTTTCGCACCCGACCGCGCGGTTTCGTCACCGCCCCGCCCTTGTCCAAACCCCTGCGCGCTGCGATATGTGAACCAAGCGCGGCGCGCCCTTCGCGCCGCCCCGAACAGGAGAAATGAGATGCTGAAAGGTTTGGGTGGTCTCGGCGACATGGCCGGGATGATGAAGAAGGCGCAGCAGATGCAGACCCGCATGGCCGAGCTGCAAGAGGAAATGGCCAGCATGATGGTCGAGGGCGAGGCCGGCGCCGGTCTGGTCAAGGCCACCTGCAGCGCCAAGGGTGAGCTGAAGGGGCTGGATATCGACCCGTCGATCTTCAACGGCGACGACAAGGAAGTGGTCGAGGACCTGATCCTTGCCGCGATCAAGGACGCGCAGGCCAAGGCCGCCGAACGCGCGCAGCACGAGATGGCACGCCTGACCGAGGATCTGGGCCTGCCCAAGGACATGAAACTGCCGTTCTGATCTTCATCGTTCGGCAAATACTCCGGGGAGCGCGAGGGGCCGGCCCCTCGCTCCTGCCGCCGGCCAGGGGCGCACCGCCATGAATTCAACCCGCGATATCGAGGCGCTGATCGACGCGATGGCAAAGCTGCCGGGGCTTGGCCCGCGCTCGGCCCGGCGGGCGGTGCTGCACCTGATCCGCAAGCGCGCGCTGCTGATGCAGCCGCTGGCCGAGCTGATGGGGCAGGTCGCCACCACGGCGCGGGAATGCCTGAATTGCGGCAATGTCGGCACCACAGACATCTGCGATATCTGCGCCAGCGAAAAGCGTGCCAACGGCCAAATCTGCGTGGTCGAGGATGTGGCCGATCTCTGGGCGATGGAGCGCGGCCATGCCTTCAAGGGCCGCTATCACGTGCTGGGCGGTACGCTCTCTGCGCTCGACCAGGTCGGGCCCGAGCAGTTGCGCATTCCCCGCCTGATCGACCGGGTGGACAGCGAACGGGTGACCGAGGTGATCCTGGCGCTGAACGCCACCGTCGACGGACAGACCACCGCGCATTACATCGCCGATCAGCTGGAGGGGCGCGTGACGCTGACCTCGTTGGCGCAGGGCGTGCCGATCGGGGGCGAGCTGGATTACCTCGACGATGGCACGATTGCCGCCGCGCTGAACGCGCGCAAGGCGATCTGACGGCCGGTTCAGGCCAGCAGCATCCACAGCGCCACCCCCGCCAGCAGTGCGGCGAAGCCAAGGTTCAGCCGCCGCGCCGCCGCCGGCTTGCGGAACTGGCGGGCCAGCATGTCGCCCGCGAGCGTCCAGAAGGTAAAGGCCGCCAGGTTGTTGAGGGTAAAGACACTGGTGATCCACAGCGCGTCGGCAATGGCGGGGCGGGTCAGGAACTGGCTGAACATCAGCGCGATGATGACATAGGCCTTGGGGTTCAGGACCAGCAGGACGACACCGCCCCAGAAACCGAGGACTCGCGCCTCGGGCCCTTGTGCCAGATGCCCCGCCATCGCCATCCGCCATGCCAGCCACAGGACATAGGACGCGCCGGCGATCCGCATCGCGCCGGTCAGCGCCGGAAAGGCCGCGATCGCGCCGCCAAGGCCCAGCCCGATCGCCGCTGTCACGCCCCATGTCGCCAGGTGATAGCCCGCGGTGGCCGGCAGCGTCGCCCGCAGCCCGAACCGCGCGCCGTTGGCGGCAAAGATCATGTTGCCCGGTCCGGGGCTGTAGGCGAGCGGGAACAGGAAGAGGATCAGCGCAAGGGTCATCGGGGGCCTCCGGTTTTGCACCGCTTCTGCCCTGCCGGCGGCGGGCGGGCGACCCGAACCATGCGCATTCGGGAAAAAGCTGCTAGGCTCGCCGCGCGCGACAGTCGAAAAGGGGCCGCCATGCCCGTATCCCCCCGGTTTGCCGGTATTTTATACCTTGTCATCATCCTGTGCGGCGTCGCCTCCGAGGCGGTGTTCCGCGCGCCGTTCCGGGCCGATCCCGCGCTGGTGGTAGGCGACGCGCTGGGGCTGCGTATCTCGATGCTGGCCGATCTGGCGATGGCATTGGCCGATGTCGGGCTGGCGGTTCTGTTGCTGGCCCTGTTGCAGCCTTTCGGGACATGGCTGGCCGTCGCCGCGACGGCGTTCCGGCTGGTGCAGGCGGCCTGCATCGCCGGCGGGCTGGGCTGGATCATGGCAGCGATCCTCGACCCGTCCGGCGCCGGTGACTGGCTGTCGCTGCACGGTGTCGCCTACGACGTGTCGCTGGCGTTCTTTGCCGTCAATTGCGTGCTGACCGGCGTTTTGCTGCAGCGCGCCGGGCTGTGGTGGTTGGGACGGGGCGTCGTGGCCTCGGGTATCGTTTATGCGACGGGAAGCGTTCTGCGCATCGTCGCCCCTGCGATGGCGGATGGTTTTGCTGTGGCCTATGCGGTGTCGCTGGTGGCGGAAACGGCATTCTGCCTGTGGCTGCTGCTCGGGGCACGCGGGCTGATGCTGCGGACGGAATGAGAAAGGCCCGGATCGGGCGATCCGGGCCTTGGCATACAGAGGGTGGCGGAACGGCCCCGGTCAGGGCTGTTCGTCCTCATCCTCGTCGTCGTCATCGCTGTCGCCCGGCAGGTTGAAGAAGCTGTCGGCGTCGGGAATCGCGTCTTCCTTGTCGTCGTCATCCTTGAGGCTGAAGGTTTCTAGCCCCTCGATGGCGGTCGGCATACGCGGCGATTCGTCCATGCCCAGCGATTGCTCGGTCGACAGCAGCTTGCGGCGTGCGTCGTCGTCCATCGCCTCGCCTTCCTTGGCGCGCTTTTCGGCGGCCTTTTGCACGGCGGCGTCAAGCTCGGACTGTTTGCACAGGCCCAGGGCGACCGGGTCGATCGGCTGCATGTTCGAGATGTTCCAGTGCGTGCGTTCACGGATCGACTGGATCGTCGGCTTGGTGGTGCCCACCAGTTTCGATATCTGGCCATCGGTCAGCTCGGGGTGGAACTTGACCAGCCACAGGATCGCGTTGGGCCGGTCCTGACGCTTGGACAGCGGCGTATAACGCGGGCCGCGGCGTTTTTCCTCGCCCACGGCGGCGGGGTTGAACTTGAGCTTGAGCTTGTAGAGCGGATCGGCTTCGCCCTTTTCGATTTCGCCCTGCTCAAGCTGGTTGTTGGCGATCGGGTCGAAGCCCTTGACGCCCGCGGCGACGTCACCATCGGCGATGCCCTGCACCTCAAGCTCGTGCATGCCGGTGAAATCGGCGATCTGCTTGAAGGTCAGCGTGGTGTTGTCGACCAGCCAGACGGCGGTGGCTTTTGCCATGATCGGTTTGTTCATGTCAGATCTCCTGAACTCAAATCTTCCCCGCTGCCGGAAAACGGCTGCCCGGTGCGGGCTGGGTTTCCATTGTGGGGGAAATTGGCGCCTGTATACTGCCGGAAATCGTATAAGGAAAGAGTGAATGCGCGTCCTGGCCCTGCTGTGTCTGTGTATCGGCATCGCCGCGCCGCTGGCTGCTGGGAACGACAGGGCGGGGGAATTCGACTATTACGTGCTTGCGCTCAGTTGGTCGCCCAACTGGTGCGCAACCGAGGGCGATGCGCGCAATTCGCCGCAATGCGACGCCTCGCGGGATTTCGGCTGGGTGCTGCACGGGCTCTGGCCGCAATACCACCGGGGCTGGCCGTCGCATTGCCTGACCACATGGCCACAGCCCGGCCGCGCCATGACCCGCGAAATGGCCGATATCATGGGGACAAGCGGGCTGGCCTGGTACCAGTGGAAGAAGCACGGGTCCTGTTCGGGTCTGTCGCCGGCGGATTACTACGCGCTGGCGCGGCGTGCCTACGAGATGGTCAACCGACCGGCGGTGTTCCGGCAGCTCGACAAGCCGGTGCGCCTGCCCGCCAAGGTGGTCGAGCAGGCGTTCATCGAGGCGAATCCGGGGTGGGAGCCCGACATGCTGACCATCACCTGCAAGGATGGCCGGATACAGGAGGCGCGGCTGTGCCTGTCACGCGATCTGCAGCCGGTGCCCTGCGGCCGCGACGTGGTGCGCGATTGCCCGATGAAGGATGCCCTGTTCGATCCCGTCCGCTGATATGTCCGCCGGAATGCAATGCGCCGCCGGAAATGAAACCGGCGGCGCATATCGTTCAGCCATTCAATCGCGCGTCGGGGCAGGCCCCCGGTCAATCGCTCAGATAAGCAGATCGTCCAGCGATTTCCCCTTTTTCAGCGCCTCTTTCACCCATTCGGGGCGGCGGCCCTTGCCCGTCCAGGTGATGGCGGGATCGTCGGGATTGCGGTATTTCGGGATACCCATTCTTTTGGATTTCTTGCCGCCGACAAGATCGTTCAGCGAGAATCCCATTTCCTGCGCTTTCGCCTCAAGCTCCGACAACGCTTTCTGGCGCTGGCGTTCCTTGTAATTGTCAATGGCGCGGGCAACCTGTTTCTGAAGGGTTCTGAGTTCGTCGAGTGACAGCGAGTCGAGATCTATTTGTGACATTCTTTCATTTCCATCTTTCCGCCATACAGTGGCGGCGCTTTTAGCAGGCATGAATTGTAATAACCGGCGTTAAGCCCAGTGATTACGAACCGTAGCAGGAAAAGGAAGAATGATGAATTGGTAATTTTCAATTCATTCAAACTCAATCCCCGCGCAATTTGAACGCGGGGGTTGAATTCAAAGCCAAATGATTAACGCCTGAGAGTCAGGCGACTTTCAGCACGATTTTTCCGATATGGCTGCCTGCTTCCATTCGGGCATGGGCATCCGCGGCCTTTTCAAGGGGGAATTCGCTGTCCATGACCGGCGCGACCTTGCCCGCCTCAAGCAATGGCCAGACATGTTCGCGCAGCGCCTCGGCGATTTCGGCCTTGGCCAGGTCGCTTTGCGGGCGCAGCGTGCTGCCGGTGATGGTCAGGCGCCGGGTCATCATCTGGGCGAAATTCACCTCGACCTTGGGGCCCTGCAGGAACGCGATCTGCACCAGCCGCCCGTCATCGGCCAGCGCGCGCAGGTTGCGCGGGATATAAAGGCCCCCCACCATGTCGAGGATCAGGTTGGCGCCGCCTTCCTCGCGCATAACCTCGACGAAATCCTCGTCGTTGTAGATGATCGTGCGATGCGCGCCCAGGGCGGCGCAGGCGGCGGCCTTTTCCTGTCTGCTGACGGTGGCAAACACCCGCGCGCCGAATTCGCGTGCCAGCTGGATCGCCGTGGTGCCGATGCCGCTGGCGCCGCCATGCACCAGGAACCGCTCTCCGGCTTTCAGGCCGCCGCGCATGAACACGTTGGTCCAGACGGTGAAAAAGGTCTCGGGCAGGCACGCGGCCTCGCGCATGTCCATGCCGGCGGGCACGGGCAGGCAATGTGCCGCCGGTGTAGCGACGTATTCGGCATATCCCCCGCCCGGCAGCAGCGCGCAGACCTTGTCGCCGACCTGCCAGTCATGCACGCCTTCGCCAAGGGCCGCGATTTCGCCCGCAGCTTCGAGCCCCGGCAGGTCGCTGGCCCCCGGTGGCGGCGCATAGGCGCCGGCGCGTTGCAGCGCATCGGGCCGGTTCACGCCGGCCCAGTGCACGCGGATCACCACCTGGCCGGGTCCGGGCGCGGGGCGCGGGCGTTCGGCCTTTTTCAGGACCTCGGGACCGCCGGGTTCGGAAATCTCGACGGCGCGCATCGTTTCGGTCATGGTCTTCTCCTTATTGCGATCCGGGCCATTGGCCGGGCATGTCGTCGGACGCACGCATCGGTGCCCTGATCCTGCCCAGCAGGCCAAGGGGGCCCGCAAGGATGGTGGTGAAGGCGCGGTTGTCGCGCAGCTTGCCCTTGACCTTTTCGAACTGCATCACGTTGTCGATCCGGCGGTCCAGAAACGCCCACGTGGCCTGGTGATCCTCGCTTTCGTCGCCCAGCCAATAGAGAACCGTGGCGCTGTAGACACCGCTGAGAATGGTCCGCTTGGTGTACCAGTTCACATCGTCCGACTGGTCGCCCAGCACCGTCCAGATCCTGTCGGCCGTGCCCCAGATCGCGCGCGCCCCGTCGCCGGCATATTGCGGCAGGGCGAACAGGGTCGTGCCGCGGCGCACGATTTCCTTGTCCTCGGCGGCCTCGATGCGGAGCCGGACCGCCGCGGTTACCCGGTCCCGAAAGCGCATGCCGGACATATCTTCGGCCTGGATGCGGCGCACCATCTCGTCATCGCCGCGCTGGTGATAGGCCATCGCCAGGTCCACCGCACCGCGCGGGCAGGTGGCCTGCGCCAGCGCCGGATCGACAGCTGCATCGGCCACCGCCGCATCGAAACTCGCCTGGCTCCACCCGTCAAAGGGCACATGCATCAGGGCTGCATCGAGCAGCCGGTCTTTCACGCTCTGATCGTCCATCGGGGCCTCCGTCGGCTTTTGGCGTTACCCTAGACAAGTAAGGCGGGCTTTGCTATATGGCCACTTCCTGCAATTTCCTTGCAACTCAAACTTAGAAAGGTGGTGAAAACCACATGCAGGTTACTGTTCGTGACAACAACGTCGATCAGGCGCTCCGTGCCCTGAAGAAAAAGCTGCAGCGTGAAGGCGTTTTCCGCGAAATGAAGCTCAAGCAGCATTTCGAGAAACCGTCGGTCAAGAAAGCACGCGAAAAGGCCGAGGCGATTCGCCGCGCCCGCAAGCTGGCACGTAAGAAAGCGCAGCGCGAAGGTCTGCTTTAAGCCCTTCGTCCTGACGGACAGAGAAAAAACGATGACCCCCGGGCGTTGCTTCGGGGGTTTTTCTTTTTTGGGAGCAATGCGTGTCGGTTCGCGCCTGATCGCGGGAGAGCCTGCGACGCACCCTGCCCGGAACGGCCGCGCAGCGGCCCGGGCATCGCACGGCCGCCCCCCGGCCGGGCGATTGGCTGCCGCAGGTGCCACGGTCAGAGGGAGGATGTGGCTGCACGATAAAATGCCAGTCACAAACGTCGGATCGCCCGACCGCGGCCGTGCGATGCCCTCCGGTTGCGGACACTACCATTCCTTTCCAGGCGCTCAGCCCAGCGTCTTGCGCAGCCAGTCGGCGGAGCGGCGCAGCGCCGCGTTGCCTTGCGGGACGACCTTGGTCAGCGATGCGAAGGCATGGACCTGACCGGGGAATTCGGCCAGCTCTGCCGCAACGCCCGCATCGCGCAGTGCGGCGGCATGGGCCTGCCCGTCATCCCATAGCGGATCATGCCCCGCCACCACGATCATCGCCGGCGGCTGGCCCACCAGATGTGGCGAGAACAGCGGCGAGACACGCGGATCGAGCCGGTCCTGCGTTTCGGGCAGATACTGGTCGAGATACCACCGGATGCGCACCACCGGCAAAAGCGGTTGATCCTTCAGCGATTGCATGGATTGCGATGTCATGCGCGCGTCGACCGCCGGATAGATCAGCAGTTGCCCGGCCGGCACGGGCAGCCCCGCCGCGCCCAGATCGTGCATCAGCACCGCCGTCAGGTTGGCCCCCGCGCTGTCGCCGCCCACGGCCAGCCGCGCCGGGTCGATCCGCAGCGCGGTCGCGCCCGAAACAAGCGCCCGATAACAGGCCAGCACGTCATCCGCGCCGGCGGGAAACTTGTGCTCGGGCGCAAGCCGGTAGTCATAGGAGATAACCCGGACGCCCGCCCAGTCGGCCAGCTTGCCGCACAGCCCGTCATGGCTGCCGATACTGCCCTGCACCCAGCCGCCGCCATGCAGGAAAAGCAGGGTCGGCGCATCCTCGCCTGCCCCGGCAGGCGTATAAAGCCGCGCGGGCCGTGGCCCGTCGGCACCCGGCAGGGTGATATCCTGCCTGTTCACACTCGCCGGTGTGGGGCGGTCGAATTTCGCCGCCATCATCTCGATCTGCGCGCGGCTTTCCTCAAGGCTGGGCATGGCGCCCGGCGCGCGGACAAGTCCGACCAGATCACAGAGAGCCTGCGCGCTGGCGTCGATTTTCCGCCCGTCCACCACCGGCAATCGCCCGCCATACAGCGCCCGCCTGGCGCCATCGGGCAACAGCACGCGCGCCAGCGCAAGGGCCAACCGCAGTTTCTGCATCAGACCCGCTCGATCGCGATGGCGGTGCCTTCGCCGCCGCCGATGCAGATCGCCGCGATACCGCGTTTCAGCCCGCGTTTTTCCAGCGCGTTCAGCAGCGTCACCATGATCCGCGCGCCCGATGCGCCGATCGGATGGCCCAGGGCACAGGCGCCGCCATTCACGTTCACGATGTCGCGCGGCAGGCCCATTTCCTTCATGAAGGCCATGGGCACGACGGCGAATGCCTCGTTCACCTCCCACAGGTCGACATCCGAGGTTTTCCAGCCCAGACGGTCCAGCAGCTTTTTCGCGGCCGGCACGGGGGCGGTCGGGAAATCCTTTGGCGCATGGGCATGGCTGGCGTGGCCCAGGATGCGGGCGCGCACGTTCAGCCCCTGCGCGTCGGCAGCATCCTGGCTGGCCAGCACCAGCGCCGCGGCACCGTCGGAAATCGACGAGGAATTGGCCGCCGTCACCGTGCCGTCCTTGCGGAAGGCCGGTTTCAGCATCGGGATCTTTTCGGGCCGTGCCTTGGCGGGCTGTTCGTCCTTGGTGATGACTTCCTCGCCGGTGCGGGCGTGGATGGTGAACGGGGCGATCTCGCCGTCGAAGGCGCCCGAGCGTTCGGCATCCAGCGCGTTTTCAAGCGAGGCGATGGCGTATTGGTCCTGATCCTCGCGGGTGAACTGGAACGCCCCGGCGCAATCCTCGGCGAAGGTGCCCATCAGGCGGCCCTTGTCATAGGCGTCTTCCAGCCCGTCCAGGAACATATGGTCCTTGACTTCCTGGTGGCCGATCCGTGCGCCGCCGCGCATCTTGGGCAGGATGTAGGGCGCATTCGACATCGATTCCATGCCGCCCGCGATCATCGTGCCGGCATGGCCCAGCGCGATCTGGTCGAACGCCACCATCGCCGCCTTCATGCCCGATCCGCACATCTTGTTCAGCGTGGTGGCGGGCACCTCTTCGCCAAGCCCCGCCGCGAACCCGGCCTGTCGGGCGGGTGCCTGGCCCTGTCCTGCGGGCAGCACGCAGCCCATCAGGACCTCGTCCACGGTCCCGGTGCCCGCGTCTGCCAGCGCGGCGCGGATCGCCGCGCCGCCCAGATCGGCGGCTGCGACCCCGTCGAACACGCCCTGAAATCCACCCATCGGCGTGCGCGACGCCCCTGCGATCACAACGTTCTTCATGGCTCACTCCCTTATCCTTTGTTCCTGCATACCGAATGGTAAGGAATGCCGTCTAGCCTTCCGTCGCAGAGCAGTATTTCTACCAATGAACGGATCGGAGCGGATGCAGCTTTCGGCAAGACAATTCGGGCCATTCCACGTGGTCGACATCGCAGGGCCGCGAATCGACGCGGCGGTCGCCATCGCCTTCAAGGATTCGGTGCGCGACCTGACCGATGATATCGACGGGGATGTCATCCTGAACCTCGGGGCAGTGGATTTCATCGATTCCAGCGGTCTGGGCGCCATCGTCGCCGCGATGAAGCAGCTTGGCCCCGACCGGCGGCTGCACCTCGCCTGCCTGTCGCCGGCGGTGGAAAAGGTGTTCCGCCTGACGCGGATGGACAGCGTTTTCACCATTCACCGATCGCTCGACGCGGCGCTGGGCGATCACGGGGCATAGGGCAAAAATGGCGGATGCACGGCAGAAAACGATACCCCCCGCCCAGGGTGGCGGCGCGTTGATCGTCAATTTCCACGCCACCCCCCTGAACGTGCGCGAGGCGCTGGGCACGTTGCTGACCTATCTTGCGCCGCTCGGCCTGCCGCCCGATCAGCGCGACACGATCCAGCTGGTGCTGGCCGAGGCGCTGAACAACGTGACCGAACATGCCTATCCCGCCGGGGCAGGTGGGCCGATCTACCTGCGCGCCCTTGCCGAATGCGCGGAACTGACCGTCATCATCCGGGATCGCGGCGTGCCCCTGCCGGCCGAGCTGATCCTGTCGGAGGGCAAGGCCGGCCGCGATCCGGCCGACCTGCCCGAAGGCGGTTTCGGCTGGCACCTGATCCGCAGCCTTGCCAGCACGCTCGATCACAACCGCCTGGCGCGGTGGAACGAGCTGAAGGTGGTGTTCTCTCTTGCCCGGTTCGCGGGTGGGCCTGCCTGCCACCAAATCGCCCCAAAGCCATCGGAATAGCGCCAGAATCCAGCGGCATAACGATTCCCGTAGCTGCATAGGCTTCCCTCGGCGTCGCGTTTTCACAGCCCCCACCCAGTGCGCGGCGCCGAGGTTCTTACCCTTCCGAAAATTCCCGGACCGGCGCGATTGGCATTCCCTGCCTGCCGCCTTACTCTCCGTCGCATAACGGACAGGAGGCTGCCGATCATGCGCGATTTCCACATTCCCGGCCGCTCGCCGGTGCTGGCCACGAACGGCATCTGTGCCACGTCGCACCCGCTGGCGGCAAAGACCGCCCTCGACATCCTGAACCGCGGCGGAAACGCGATGGATGCGGCGATTGCCGGTGCGATCCTGCTGGGCATCGCCGAGCCGCAGATGACCGGCATCGGCGGCGATTGCTTTGTCCTCTATACCCGGCCGGGCGACAGCACGATGCGGGCGCTGAACGGGTCGGGCCGCGCCCCGGCGGCGGCCAGCGCCGCCGACCTGCGCGCCCGCGGCCTGACCGCGGTGCCGCTGACCGGCCCCGAGGCGGTGACCATACCCACCGCCATGGCCGCCTTTGCACACCTTTCGGAAACCGAGGGCAAGCTGGGGCTCGATACCCTTCTGGCGCCCTCGATCCATTACGCCGACGAGGGCATTCCCGTCGCCCCGCGCGTGGCCTTCGACTGGCCCGAGGCGGCGAAATGCCTGCACCCCAAGGCGCGCGATTTTTACCTGGTCGACGGCAAGGTGCCGACCGCCGGCCAGATCTTTCGCGCGCCGGGCCAGGCCGAGGTGCTGCGCCGCGTGGCCCGAGATGGCATCAAGGCGTTCTACGAAGGCGAAGTGGCCGAGGACATGGTTGCCGCGCTCAAGGCGCTGGGGGGCGTGCACGAAATGGCGGATTTCGCCGCCGCCGCGCCCATCGACAGCACGCCGGTCAGCGGCACCTACAAGCGGGCCGAGCTTGTCGAGCATCCGCCGAACGGGCAGGGCGCCACGGCGATCCTGATGCTGAACATCCTGTCGCATTTCGATATCGCCTCGCTCGATCCGATGGGCGCCGAACGCGCGCATCTTGAGGCCGAGGCCGCGAAACTGGCCTATGACGCGCGCAACCGCTTTATCGCCGATCCCGGCCACACCACCCGGCTGGAGCATATGCTGGCCCCGGAAACCGCCGCAAAGCTGGCCGCGCTGATCGACCCGAAAACGGCGATGCCCGCCGCCGCCCCGCTGACCGAGGCGGTGCACAAGGACACGATCTATATCACCGTGGTGGATCAGGACCGCATGGCGGTCAGCCTGATCTATTCGATTTTCCACGGCTTCGGTTCGGGCATCGCGTCGGACAGGTTCGGCATCCTGCTGCAGAACCGCGGCGCGGGCTTCACCCTGCAAGAGGGGCACGCGAACGAAATGGCGGGCGGCAAGCGCCCCATGCACACGATCATCCCCGCCATGCTGCGGCAGGGCAGCGCGCTGATGCCCTTTGGCGTGATGGGCGGCGCCTATCAGCCCAACGGGCACGCGCGCGTCGTGTCGAACATGGTCGATTTCGGGATGGGCCCGCAGGCGGCCATCGACGCGCCGCGCGCGTTTTCCGATGCCGGCACGATGAAGGTCGAGCGTGGATACAGCGACGCGGTGCGCGCCGAACTGGCCGCGATGGGCCACAAGGTCGAGATCCCGGGCGGCCCGATCGGCGGCGGCCAGGCGATCCTGATCCGTGAGGATGGCATCCTGGAAGGCGGGTCGGACCCGCGCAAGGACGGTATCGCGCTGGGTTACTGACGCGCAAAGGCCCGCCGCCCCGGCGGGCCTGTTTCAGGTGTCGCCCAGCTTGGCGTGCACCTCGTCCAGGTCGATCTCGCCTATCGGCATCTTGTTCGACGGGTCGTCGAAATCGTATTTGAACAGCGCGAAATCGCGGTGATAGATTTCCTTCACCAGGTGCATCGACAGGTCGTCGAAATAATCCTCGACCGGGTGCGCGCGTTTCGGGCCGTGACCTTCGGATTCGTTGAATCGCGGAATCTTTTTCAGATCGACCTTTTTCGGCGTCTTGATCGCCTTCAGGACATCGCCCATCCCGTCGTTGAAATCCTCGGTCCAGAAGATCTTGTCGTAACGCCCGCCGTTCAGGATGAAGGTGCTGACATGGCCCGACATGGCCGACCAGTGAATGTCGGGCTCCATCGGCTTGCGCCAGCGGATCGTGTCGCGCGCAAACAGCAGGAAGCGGCGGAAGGATTTGATCTGGTCGAACTCGAAACCCGTTTCGGGCTCGCCCACCTCGATCCCGTATTTCTGGATCAAGAGCGGCACCAGGTTGCCGCGATAGCGTTTTCCGTTGCGCTGGATGCCGCAGATCTTGTCGAAGAACGAGCTGAGGATGCGGGTATAGGGGTTGCGCACACAGGTGAAGGCATAGGATTTATGCGCCTTCACATTCGCCTCGATCAGCGGCTGGCTGGCCTCGATCGCCCATTTGTGCATACCGCCGGTGGCGTCGTGAATGTCACCGTCGAAAAACGTGCCGTGATCCGAATAATACATGATCTGCCCGATGGTCGAGCAGGCGCATTTGGGGACCACGCGATAAACGACGCTTTCACTCTCCGTCATCCAGGTTCCTGGGAAACCCATCTTGCCTACCGCGCCTCCATGCAGTGCGTCATTTTTTCAAGACGCGTTCATGCTGTTTGAAAAATCCGAATTCGCCTGTTTATTCAATGGCAGTTCATCTTTATCTAGATACCGTGACCCAGTAAACAGAGGCTTTCATACATTCGCATGGCCAGGATCGCCTTCATATTGCTGTGTCACAAGGACCCCGAGGCGATCATCGAACAGGCCGAACGGCTGACGGCGGCGGGCGACTACATGTCGATCCATTTCGACGCCAGCGCCAGCCCCGAACATTTCGACCGGATACGCGATGCCCTTGGGGACAATCCCAACGTGGTTTTCGCCCGCAAGCGGGTCAAATGCGGCTGGGGGGAATGGAGCCTTGTCCAGGCGACGCTGAATGCCGTCGAAACCGCGGTTGCGTCGTTCCCGCGCGCCACGCATTTCTACATGCTGTCGGGCGATTGCATGGCGATCAAGTCGGCCGAATACACCCATGAATTCCTGGACCGCGACGATTGCGATTACATCGAAAGCTTCGACTATTTCGAAAGCGACTGGATCAAGACGGGCTGGAAAGAGGAACGGCTGATCTATCGTCACTGGTTCAACGAACGCACGCAGAAAAAACGGTTCTACTGGATGTTCCGGGCGCAGGAACGCCTTGGCCTGACGCGTGAGATTCCCCCCGATATCCAGGTGATGATCGGCAGCCAGTGGTGGTGCCTGCGCCGCCGCACCATCGAATGGATCCTGAACTTCACCCGCGAGCGCAAGGATGTCATGCGGTTCTTCCGCACCACCTGGATCCCCGACGAGACATTTTTCCAGACGCTTGTGCGCCACCTTGTGCCGGAAAGCGAGATCAGCACCCGCACGCTGACATTCCTGATGTTCACCGATTACGGGATGCCGGTGGTGTTCTACAACGATCACTACGACATGCTGCTCAGCCAGGATTTCCTGTTCGCGCGCAAGATCAGCCCCGAGGCGACCGAGCTGAAGGCCCGGCTTGGCGCGCTATATGCCGCCGAGAATGTCGAGTTCAAGATCTCGAACGAGGGACGCAGCCTGTTCAGGTTCCTCGCCGGTCGCGGCCGCATCGGGCGCCGCTTCGCCACCCGGTTCTGGGAAACCGAATCGACACTGGGCCGCGAACGCGAGTTGATGATCATCGTGTGCAAGAAATGGCACGTGGCCAAGCGCCTGCTGAATCGCATCCGGCAGGTCACCAACATCCCCGCCATCGAATACCTGTTCAACGAGGAAGGCACGCAACTGCCCGACCTCGGCGGCATCCAGTCGACGCTGGGCAAGCGCACCCGCCACCGCCGCGCGCTGATGCGGATGCTGTTCGACTATTACGACACCGACCGCCTGATCGTCTGCATGGACCCCAACAATATCGACCTGCTGCACGATTTCTGCGGTGACCGCTCCACCACAAGGCTGCTCGAGGTGCAATGCCAGTTCACCGACGATTTCCTGACCGGCCACGCCAGGCGCGTGGGCCTTGCCGGCGAACAGACCCCGCGCGAAACGCTTGAGCGGCTGTTGCCGACGATCCGGCAGGACATCACCTTTGAAATCGACCGTATCCGCGATGCGAATTTCGAAAACCACAACCGCATCCGCGAATCCGACAGCCCCGAGGACAACGCCGCGTCGATCGCGCAATTCCTGTCGATCACGGGCGACAAGGCGCGCGAGATCGCGGAAACCGAATACCTGTTTGCTGACTGAGGTGCACGATGGCCTATGCCTATGACGACCAGAATATCTTTGCCAAAATCCTGCGCGGCGAGATCCCGAACAACACCGTCTATGAAAGCGCGCACAGCCTTGCCTTTCACGACATCCAGCCGCAGGCGCCGGTGCATGTTCTGGTGATCCCCAAGGGGCCCTACGTGACCTATGACCATTTCGCCGCCGAGGCGTCGGATGCCGAGATTGCGGATTACACCCGCGCCATCGGCGAGGTCTGCAGGCTGGTCGAGGTCGCGCCGGGCAATGACGGCGGCGGCTATCGCCTGATCTCGAACACGGGCGAGGCCGGCGTGCAGGAGGTGCCGCACCTGCACATGCATGTGCTGGGCGGGCGCGTTCTGGGCCGGATGCTGCGGCGGTTCGACGATTAACTGCCGCGATAGGTGGAATAGCCGTAGGCCGACAGCAACAGCGGCACATGGTAATGCGCCTCCGGGTCGGCCATGCCGAACCGGATCGGGATCTGGTCCAGGAACAGCGGTTCGGCCCCGGCCTGCGCGGTGGCGCGCAGGTAGTCGCCGGCGAAAAACACCAGCTCGTATGTGCCCGCCGCGAACTTGCCTTGCGGCAGGATCGGCGCATCGGTGCGGCCGTCCTCGTTGGTTTCGGTCTCGGCGATCTTGCGGTGCGAATTGCCGCTGACCTTGTAAAGCGCGATCTTCACCCCCGCGGCCGGCAATCCGCGCGCGGTGTCCAGAACATGTGTCGTCAGGTATCCTTTGGGCATGAATCGCTCCTTTTTTGGGCTAACCTAGCGGATGGGCGGCATCCGCACAGGCAAAAACGGAATTTTCCGGCTTGCGAAAGTGTTTCAAAGATTTTTTGAAACTGGCAAGGGGGGCGGCTGCTTTAAAACCCATTCAATTGTGAAGGAGCAAGCGATGCCACGCTACCCGCGCGACATGATCGGTTATGGCGCCAATCCGCCCGATGCCCGTTGGCCCGGCGGCGCGAAAGTCGCCGTGCAATTCGTGCTGAACTACGAAGAGGGCGGTGAGAACTGCATCCTGCACGGCGATGCCGCGTCCGAGGCGTTCCTGTCCGATATCGCCGGTGCCCAGCCCTGGCAGGGCCAGCGGCACTGGAACATGGAATCGATTTACGACTACGGCGCGCGTGCCGGGTTCTGGCGGCTGCACCGGCTGTTCACCGGCGCCGGTATCCCGGTGACGATCTACGGCGTCGCAACCGCGCTGGCCCGCAGCCCCGAACAGGTGGGCGCGATGCAGGACGCGGGCTGGGAAATCGCGTCGCACGGGCTGAAATGGGTCGAACACCGCGACATGCCCGAGGATCAGGAACGCGCCCAGATCGCCGAAGCCATTCGCCTGCATACCGAGGTCGTGGGCGAGCGCCCGCTGGGCTGGTATACCGGGCGTTGCAGCGAAAACACTGTGCGCTTGGTCGCCGAGGAAGGCGGGTTCGCCTATATCTCCGACACCTATGACGACGACCTACCCTACTGGATCGAGGTCGGAGAGCGTGACCAGCTGATCATTCCCTACACGCTGGAAGCCAACGATATGCGCTTTGCCACCGCGCCGGGCTATATCACGGGCGAGCAGTTCTTTACCTATCTCAGGGACGCGTTCGATGTGCTCTATGCCGAGGGGCAGGAAGGGGCGCCGAAAATGCTGAGCATCGGGTTGCACTGTCGCCTGATCGGACGGCCCGGCAAGCTGGCCGGGCTCAAGCGGTTCATCGACTACATACAAGGGTTCGATGGCGTCTGGACGCCGCGCCGGATCGACATCGCCCGCCACTGGGCCGAAACCCACCCGCACACGCGCAAGGCCCGGCCCAGCCGGATGGACCGTGAAACATTCACCGAAACATACGGTGGCGTATTTGAGCATTCCCGCTGGATCGCCGACCGCGCCTTCGATCTGGAGCTTGGCCCGGCCCACGATACCCTGGCGGGCCTGCACAACGCGTTGGCCCGCATCTTTCGCAGCGCCAGCCATGACGAACGGCTGGGCGTGCTGACCGCCCACCCCGACCTGGCGGGCAAGCTGGCCGCGGCCAAACGCCTGACCGCCGACTCCACCGCCGAACAGGCCAGCGCGGGGCTCGATGCGCTGACCGATGCGGAACGCGCGCGGTTCACCGAGCTGAACACCGCCTACGTGGCCAGGCACGGCTTTCCCTTCATCATCGCCGTGCGCGACCACGACAAGGCGTCGATCCTTGCCGCGTTCGAAACGCGCCTTGCCAACGACACCGAAACCGAGTTCGAAACCGCCTGCAAACAGGTCGAGCGTATCGCCCGCCTGCGGCTGGAGGATATGCTGTGACCTATACCTTTCCCCCCGGTGGCCTGCCCGATCAGTCGGGCGATCCCGAAGGCACCGCCGTCTTTACTCCGGCCTACGCGGTTCTGCCCGCCTGCACGATGCGCGACATCGTTACCAGCCATCTGCCCGGCTGGACCGATACCCGCGCATGGATCATCGCCCGCCCGCTGACGGGCTTTGCCGAAACTTTCGCGCAATACGCGGTCGAGGTCGCGCCGGGCGGCGGGTCGGACACGCCCGAACCGGACACGCGCGCGCAGGCCGCGATCCTCGTGACCGGGGGCGAAATGACGCTGACCATCGGCAGCCAGAACCATACGCTGACGTCGGGTGGCTATGCCTATATCCATCCCGGGGCGGTCTGGACGGTCAGGAACGGCGGCAGCGCGCCGCTTCAGTTCCACTGGATACGCAAGCGGTACGAACCCGCGCCGGGCATCGACACGCCCGAAAGCTTCGTTACCTCGGATCGTGACATGCCGGTCAACTGGATGCCCGGCACCGACAAATGGGGCACCACGCGCTTTGTCGATCCGGCCGACCTGCGTCACGACATGCACGCCAATATCGTGACCTTCCTGCCCGGCGGCCGCATCCCCTTTGCCGAAACGCATGTGATGGAGCACGGGCTGTACGTGTTGCAGGGCACCGCCCGCTACCTGCTGAACAAGGACTGGGTCGAGGTCGGCCCCGGCGATTTCATGTGGCTGCGCGCCTTCTGCCCGCAGGCCTGCATCGCCACGGGCGACGAACCCTTCCGTTATCTTCTGTACAAGGACGTCAACCGCCACCCCCGGCTGACATTGTGACCCGACCATGCCCATGATTCGCATCGACCCCCTGACCGCCTCTGCCTTCGCCCCGTTCGGTGACGTGCTGGAGGCCGCGGGTGGGCCCGACCGGATCATCAACCGGGGCTTCTGCGGGCGCTGGCACGATCGCGCAAAGCTGGATTTCGGCCCGGACGGGCGCGCGGGCATCAGCATCTTCCGGGCCGAGCCGCGCGCGCTGCCCTATACGCTCGACCTTGTCGAACGGCACCCCGACGGCAGCCAGGCCTTCCTGCCCATGCATGAACAGGACTGGCTGGTGATCGTGGCCGAGGATGCAGGCGGCACGCCCGTGAATTTCCGCGCCTTCCGCGCCGCCGCCGGTCAGGGGGTGAATTTCCACCGTGGCACGTGGCACGGCGTGCTGACCCCGCTGCACGAACCGGGGCTGTTCGCGGTGGTGGACCGCATCGGCCCCACGCCGAACCTGCAGGAATTCACGCTCGATCCACCGATCACGGTCGGGCCCTAACCATGAAAAGACCCGGAGGAACCGGGAAAACCCCAACAAGGAGACACAGGGACAATGGCAGACACCTCACTGGGAACCGCGGAACAGCTCCGCGATCCGAACTATACCCCACCCATCGCGCAGGCGGTGCCGCTGGGCATCCAGCACGTGCTGGCGATGTTCGTATCCAACGTCACGCCCGCGATCATCGTCGCGGGCGCCGCGGGCTTCGGGTTCGGGTCGAACAGCCCGGATTTCCCCAACATGATCTACATGATCCAGATGTCGATGCTGTTCGCCGGTATCGCCACTCTGTTCCAGTCGATCGGCATGGGGCCGGTGGGCGCACGGCTGCCGATCGTGCAGGGCACCTCCTTTGCGTTTCTGCCGGTGATGATCCCGGCGGTCGCCGGGCAGGGCATTGAGGGGATGGCCGGGCTGATGACCGGCGTGGTGATCGGCGGCATCTTCCATTTCTGCCTTGGCACGGTGATCGGGCGCATCCGTTTCGCGCTGCCGCCGCTGGTGACGGGGCTGATCGTGCTGATGATCGGCCTGTCGCTGATCAAGGTGGGCATCCAGTATGCCGCCGGTGGCGTGCCCCTGATCGGCACGCCCGAATACGGCTCGGCCGCGATGTGGACACCGGCGTTCGTGGTGATCCTCGTGACCCTGGTGCTCAAGTTCTTTACCCGCGGGCTGATCTCGGTCGCGGCGGTTCTGGTCGGCCTGATCGCGGGCTACCTTGTCGCGCTGGCGATGGGGCAGGTGAATTTCGCCAATGTCGGCCGCGCCGCCGTGTTCGCGCCGCCCATGCCCTTCAAATGGGGGATCGAGTTCAACAGCGCCATCATCATCGGCATGTGCTTCATGGCGGTCATCTCGGCCATCGAAACGGTGGGTGACGTCAGCGGCATCTGCAAGGGTGGCGCCGGGCGCGAGGCAACCGACAAGGAAATCAGCGGCGCGACCTATGCCGACGGTCTGGGCACCGCCATCGCCGGCGTGTTCGGCGGCCTGCCCAACACCTCGTTCAGCCAGAATGTCGGCCTGATCTCGATGACCGGCGTCATGAGCCGCCACGTCGTCACTATCGGCGCGGTCTTCCTGATCGTCTGCGGGCTGCTGCCCAAGATCGGCGCCATCGTATCGACCGTGCCGATCAACGTGCTGGGCGGCGGCGTGATCGTGATGTTCGGCATGGTGGCTGCGGCCGGCGTCAACATGCTGGCCGACGTGACGTGGAACCGCCGCAACATGGTGATCTTCGCCGTGTCGCTGTCGGTGGGCCTGGGCCTGCAACTGGAACCCGGCGCATTGCAGCACCTGCCGCGCACGCTGCAGATCCTGCTGACCAGCGGCCTGCTGCCGGCGGCGGCGCTGTCGATCATCCTGAACCTCGTCCTGCCCGAAGAGCTGGACTGAGGCACGGCGCAACCGCGCGAACCGGGCCGGGGCGGCGCTGCCCCGGCCCTTTCGTTTTCCGAGGAGAGGAAAAGGTAACACGTATTGACCTTGCTCCGCGCCCGACGCAAAGTCGCGGCCGCGCGACAGGAGGAACCGATGGAAACGAAAACCCCGATAATGACCCCAGTTCTGATCGTGGGCTGCGTGATCATCCTTGTCGGTTTTGCCATCCGGGCCAGTTTCGGGGTGTTCCAGATTCCCATCGCGCAGGAATTCGGCTGGCTCCGGGCCGAGTTCAGCCTTGCCATCGCCATCCAGAACCTCGCCTGGGGGATCGGCCAGCCGCTTTTCGGTGCGGTGGCCGAAAAGATGGGCGACCGGATGGCGATCGTCGTCGGTGCGCTGACCTATGCCGCGGGGCTGGTCCTGTCGTCCTTTGCGGTGACGCCCGAAGCGCATCAGATGCTGGAAATCCTTGTGGGCTTCGGCATCGCGGGCACCGGGTTCGGTGTGATCCTGGCCGTGGTCGGCCGCGCCAGCAGCGACGAGAACCGCTCGATGAGCCTGGCCATCGCCACCGCCGCCGGGTCGGCGGGGCAGGTTTTCGGCGCGCCGGTGGCCGAATGGCTGCTGTCGATGATGCCCTGGCAACAGGTGTTCATGGTCTTTGCCGCGGCGATCCTGGCCACGCTGCTGTTGCTGCCGGCGATGCGCGCCCCCGCCGCCAGCCGCGCCGAGATCGAGGAAAGCATGGGCACGATCCTGCGCCGCGCCTTCCGCGACCCGTCCTATACGCTGATCTTCCTGGGCTTCTTTTCCTGCGGCTATCAACTGGCCTTCATCACCGCGCATTTCCCCGCCTTCGTGACCGAAATGTGCGGCCCCATCGCGCCGGGCGGGTTGCTGGACAGCATCGGCATCGGCACCACCTCGGCCCTTGGCGCGGTGGCGATCTCGCTGATCGGGATGGCCAATATCGCGGGCACGCTGACCGCCGGCTGGCTGGGCAAGCGGTATTCCAAGAAATACCTGCTGGCGGCCATCTATACCGGGCGCACATTCGTTGCGGCGGCGTTCATCCTGTTTCCGATCACCCCGGCAACCGTGCTGCTGTTCTCGGTCGCGATGGGGGCGCTGTGGCTGGCGACGGTGCCGCTGACCAGCGGGCTGATCGCCCATATCTACGGGCTGCGCTACATGGGCACGCTTTATGGCATCGTGTTCTTTTCCCACCAGCTTGGCGGGTTCCTGGGCGTCTGGCTGGGTGGGCGAATGTATGACGCCTATGGCGACTACACCACCGTATGGTGGATCGGCGTCGCGGTCGGCGCGTTTTCCGCCATCGTCCATTTGCCGGTGAAGGAACGACAGATCACCGCGCCTGCGTGACCCGGCCGGCCGCTAGGCCCGGTGTTGCCGCCACTGGTTCAGGATATACCGGCTGGTCATCAGGTCCAGATGCGCGCCGCCGCCATTCTTGAACAGGGTGATTTCGTCGTCGGACATGCGCGCAAACCGGTCCGGGGCGTAGTAATCCGCGATCAGGTCGTCCCGCGCGATCGCCCCGGTTTCCAGCGGTATCCTGATTTCCCCGATATGGCCCACCGTCGTGTCATAGCTGTCGACGAACACCCGCGCGCGGCGCATCGCCTCGTCATCGGCTTCGCGCATGTCGGGGCGATAGGCGCCGATCAGGTCGATATGCTGCCCGGGCCGGAACCAGTCGCCGTGCAATACCGGCTCGGTGCTCATGGTGGCGCTGGTGACGATATCGGCAGCACGCACCGCAGCCTCAAGATCGGTCGCCACCCGCATTCCGGGAAAAGCGGCGGCCATCTTTTCGGCATTCGAAACCGTGCGGTTCCAGACGGTAAAGCGCGCGTCGGGAAATGCGGCACCATAAGCCTGACGCAACGAGTGCCCCACCGTGCCCGCGCCCACGATCAGGATCTCGCGGCTGTCGGGCCGCGCCAGCTTGCGCGCGGCGCACAGGGAATCCCCGGCGGTTTTCCACTTGGTCACAAGGTGGAAATCCACCAGCGCCTCCAGCGCGCCGGTCTTGTCGTCGAACAGCGTGACCGCGCCGTTCACCATCGGCCGGCCCTTGCCCGGATTGCCGGGAAAGACGGTGGCCGATTTCACCGCCAGCCCCATACCGTCGATCCACGCCGCGCGGTTCAGCAGCGTGTCGGGATCGCGGTAAAGAAAGATATCGTCGATCTGCGCCCTGGGCAGCCTGTGGCCTGCATCCAGCGCCTCGGTCAGCGCGATCCAGTCCAGCAGTTTCTCGCCCTCGGCGAAGGGAATGAAGGGAACCGTCATGCTACCCCCGTTGCGCCGCGCGGATCGCGCGTTCCAGCGCGTCGAGGAAACGGGAGCGGTCGGCCTTTGTAAACCCCTTGCCGCCCCCCTGCATGAACGGGTTCGAGGCCCGCAGGTCCGCCATCAGGTCGCGCGTGGCCAGCACGTTGCCGATATTGGCGGCGGTCAATGCCTCGCCATTAGGTTTCAGCACCAGCGCCCCGTTTTCCACGCAGCGCGCGGCCAGCGGGATATCGCCCGTCACCACCACGTCGCCGGGGCCCGCGCGCTCGGCGATCCACATATCGGCCACGTCCGGCCCTTCGGGCACGATCACGGTTTCCACCAGCGGGTTTTGCGACGGGCGCAGCCCGCCATTGCTGACCACTTTCATCGGCAGCTTGTGGCGCGTCGCCACGCGCTCGGCCTCGGATTTGACCGGGCAGGCGTCGGCGTCGATGTAAAGCGTCATAACCCCTTCTTGCCCTTGGGCACCTTGTATTCCTCGGGGATGGGCATCCGGTTGAACGCATCCAGCCCCGCGATGCGATAGGCCTCGGCCAGCGTGGGGTAGTTAAAGGTATTCTGCACGAAATAATCCACCGTGCCCTTCAGGTTCAGCACCGCCTGCGCGATGTGGATCAACTCGGTCGCGCCTTCGCCCACGATCTGCACGCCCAGCACGCGGCGGGTTTTCAGGCTGACCAGCATCTTCAGCATCCCGTGCTCCAGCCCCATGATATGCCCCCGGCTGGTTTCGCGGAACCGCGCCACGCCGACCTCGTACGGGATGCCGCGTTCCTGCATTTCCTCTTCGCTCATGCCGCAGGTGCTGATCTCGGGGACCGAGTAGATGCCATAGGGAAACCACGGGCTTTCCGGCAGCGTGGGGGTGTCGAGCGCATGACACGCCGCCACCCGCCCCTGCTGCAAGGATGTCGAGGCCAGCGAGGGGTGGCCGATCACGTCGCCGGCCGCATAGATATGCGGCACACCCGTCTGATAGCTTTTGCGGTCCACGGTCAGCCGCCCGCGATGGTCGGTTTCCAGGCCCACCGCCTCAAGCCCCAGCTTTTCGGTCGCGCCCATGCGCCCGGCGGCGAACAGCATCATCTCGGCGCGCACGTGGCGACCGTTGTCCAGGCTGATCTCGACATGCCCGCCATTGTCCTCGATCTTCTCGACCTTGGAGCCAAGCCGCAGGTCGACGCCGTTTTCCTTGATCTGGTGGGTAAAGTCCGACATCAGCGCGGTGTCGATGAAATCGAGGAACGTGTCGCGCGGCTCGATCAGCGTCACCCGCACGTCGAGCGCGGAAAACATCGTGGCGTATTCCACCCCGATCACGCCCGCGCCCACCACGGCCAGCGAACGGGGAATTTCCGCCATGTCCAGGAACTCGTCACTGTCCAGAACCGTGCGCCCGTTGAACGGCACGTAATCGGGGCGATAGGTGCGGGTGCCGGTGGCGATCAGGAACTTGTCGCCGGTGATGCGGCGGGTTTCATCCGCCTCGGTCGCAACCTCGATCTCGTTGGGGCCGGTAAAACGGGCAAAACCGTGGAGCGTGTCGACATGGTTGCGGTTGAACTGGTGCTCCAGCACGTCGACCTCGTGCTCCAGCGTCATGTGCAGCCGGGCCTTCAGGTCGTCGGCCCCGATATCCTCTTTCACCCGGTAGGAACGGCCGTAGAAACTGCGCTCGCGCCAGCCCGACAGGTTCAGCACCGTTTCGCGCAGGGTTTTCGACGGGATCGTGCCGGTATGCACCGAAACCCCGCCCATCCTGTCCTTGCGGTCGACGACCAGCACCTTGCGCCGCAGCTTGCCCGACTGGATCGCCGCCGCGCGGCCCGCCGGGCCCGAGCCGATGATGATGAGATCGTAATCCGCCATGCCGATGCTCAGGCGTAAAGGGCTTCGGCATGGAAGGCGACGTGATCCTCCATGAAACTCGAAACAAAGAAATAGCTGTGGTCATATCCCTTTTGCAGCCGCAGCGTGGCGGGGATGCGGCGGGCGGCCACCGCTTCGGCCAGCGCCTCGGGTTGCAGCAGGTCGATGAACTGGTCGCTGCTGCCGGTGTCGATCAGCAGCGGGATGTCCAGCCCCTTGTCGCGCATCGTCAGCGTGGCGTCATGGGCGGCCCATTTGGTTTCGTCGCTGCCCAGGTAGGCACTTAGCTGCTTGCGGCCCCAGTCGCCATTCGTCGGGTGGCAGATCGGGCTGAAGGCGCTGACCGAGCGGAACCGCCCCGGCAGCCCCATCGCCAGCGTCAGCGCGCCATGCCCGCCCATCGAATGCCCGGTGATCGCCTGCCTCTCGGGGTCGAGCGCGAAGGCATCGAACACCAGTTCGGGCAGGTCGGTGGCGATGTAATCCCACATGCGGAAATGCGGCGCCCAGGGCGCCTCGGTCGCGTTCACGTAGAACCCCGCGCCCTGGCCCAGGTCATAGGCCTCGTCGTCGGCCACGCCTTCGCCGCGCGGCGAAGTATCGGGGAAAATCAAGGCGATACCCTGTTCCGCCGCCCAGCCCTGCGCACCCGCCTTGACCATCGCGTTCTCATGGGTGCAGGTCAGGCCGCTGAGATACCACAGCACCGGCACCGGGCCATCCTGCGCCTCTTCGGGCAGGAACAGGCCGAAGGTCATGTCGCAGCCGGTGGCGTTGGAGCTGTGGGTGTAAACGCCCTGAATGCCACCGAAGCAGCGGTTTTCCGAAACGGTTTTCATGGGATACCCCCTTTGTCCTGTCGGTTCATGGCTATCCGAGCCGCGGCCGCGCGGCAAGGTTCAGAAGCCCGAGACCCAGGCGATCACGGCCGAGACCGTGACGATGGAAAAACCCGTCGAGATCAGGATCGAGGCGGACACACGTTGTGGTGCCACGCCGTAGTGCTGCGCCAACATGTAGACGTTTCCGGCCACCGGCAGAGAGGCGGCGGCGATCATGACGCCGGCGGCATATGGCTCGACCGGGAACAGCACCAGCGCGCCGACGGCCACGGCGGCGGGGTGCAGGATCAGCTTGCAGAAGCTGAGCCAGCCGGCGACGGTCAGGCGCTCGGCCGACTTGGTGGCGAGGCTGGCGCCGATGGCGAACAGCGCGCCGGGGGTGGCGGCGGCGCCGAGGATGGACACGAAATCATTGAGCGGTCCGGGGATCGGGATTTCCAGCGCCGACCAGGAAAGCCCGATGCAAATACTTACGATCATTGGATTTTTCAAAAGGCCCATACCCACGGTGCGCAGGATGCCAAGGCCCACACGCCCATCGCGCGCGCCCGTGATCAGGATCACGATGAGAGAGCCGAAAACGATCAGGTCCATGGCCACGACCAGCATGACCGGGGCGATGGCGGGCTCGCCCAGCAGCATGACGAGCATGGGAATCCCGAGGAATCCGACATTTCCGACGACCGCGCATTGGGACTCGACGGCGGCTTCCTCGACGCTCAGGCGGCGCAGGAACGAGACGCCGGTGGCGATGCCGTAGACGAGTGCGGTGCCCCAGAGATAGGCAAAGACGAACTGGAGGTCGAACACCTCTGTTAACGAAAGGTTGGCCGAGAAGCGGAACAGCATTGCCGACAGCGCGAAGTAGAACACGAACTTCGTCAGGGCGGCGGTCGCCTCTTCGGTAAAAAATCCTGTCTTTCCAGCGCCGTAACCCAGTCCGATCAGGGCAAAGAAAGGCAGGGTCTGAAGGAAGATCTGGATCATGGCGCCCTTCGTAGCATGGGGGGCGGTGCGGTCAATGGCGGACATGCGCGGGCCGGGCCGGAAATGCCGACCGCGCGGTTTGGCGGGAAAACCGCGCGGTTTCGGAAACGGGATCGACGGTGGATTTTCCTGTGTAAGAGCCGGGCAATTGCCACGTCACAGGGCGGCAGTCGGGCGCCGGGGCGGACGTGGTTCATGGTTGCCAAGCACCTGAAATGTCGGGGCTTTCCGTCGCTGCCACGAAATCGCCAGGCCGGGGGCGATCCGGCGATCGCGCGGTGGGGGCTGTGCCCCATCTGGGCTGCGCAGGATACTTTGTCCGGCCCGGCGGGAAGGCGATTTTCATCAATCGCGCGGCTTTCCCCCGAAACCGCGCGGTTCTGAACGCTCCGCGCGCTGCCCCAGGGCGCCGTTAACCCGCGACCGCCAGAGTGCCCGAAACAGAGCGAGGTGCGAGATGGCGAAACCCGGCGCCGCCCGGCCGATCCAGATGGCAGAGTTGCGCCGCCGTCCCGGAACCCTGATCCGGGCGGTGGCGCATCAGGGGCAGAGATTTGTGATCTTCAACAACCGGAAGGAAATGGCCGCGCTGGTGCGCGTCGCCGATCTGGATGCGCTGGAACGTGCGGGCGGGCAGAGCACCGAACGGCAGATCGAACAGATGCTGGAGCGGCTGGGCGGGCACGATGCCTTGCGCCGGTTGTTGCGGGTGATGGACGGGTTCTGACGGGCCGGGGCCGTCAGGAAAAGATGTGTCAAGAGTGTTTATTTCGCGCCCAGGGCGTTTTTTTCTTGTTTGAAACGCAAATCAGCGGGCAGAATTTCGGGAAGATCGCGGCCCGGACCGCGTGGATCGGGGATGCGGTCGTCACAACGGACGGAGGGCACCCCGACATGAGTAACGAGACCTACGTGGTCGCCTATGAGGACAGCGAAGGCCAGCATGTGCTGGATTACGCTGTCGAACAGGCGAAGAAATCCGGCGCCAGCCTGTATATCATACATGTGCTGGAATGGTCGCCATACGCATTCCTGACACCGCAGGAACTGGAGGAACGGCACAAGCGCCGCTCGGAAGAGAGCGGGCGGGCGCAAAGCCTTATCCTCGATCCGGCGGTCAAGCACGCGCAGGATGCCGGCGTCAGCGCCGAGGGCAAGATCCGCTATGGCCAGGTTGTCGAGATCGTGGTGGAGACCGCGAAAAAGCTGAATGCCTCGATGATCTTCGTGGGGCGTGGCGGCGGCAACGGGCTGGGCGCGCGCATCTTCGGGTCGGTCCCGCTGGGGCTGGCGCAGGTTGCGCCGGTTCCAACCGTCATCGTACCGCAATGAGAGGGCCAGCCATGTCGTATCATCGTTTTCCAGCGGCCCTTGCCGCGCTTTGCGCCCTGTCGGGACCGGCGGCCGCGCAATCCATCGACGAGACCATCAACCGGATCTTCGCGGACTATACGGGCTGGTATGTCGGCCTGATCTTTGCCGACCTGCCGGGCACGAACTTTTCGTGGATCGCGCTGTGGCTGGTGGTGGCCGCGCTGATATTCACCTTTTACTTCGGGTTCATCCAGATCAAGGGTTTCGCCCATTCGATCCGGCTGGTGAAGGGGGATTACTCGGACCCCGACGATGCCGGCGAGGTCAGCCATTTCCAGGCGCTGGCAACGGCGCTGTCGGGCACCGTGGGGCTGGGCAACATCGCCGGCGTGGCGGTGGCCGTTGGCATCGGCGGGCCGGGCGCGACATTCTGGATGGTCCTGGCGGGCCTGTTCGGTATGGCCACGAAGTTCACCGAATGTACGCTGGGCGTGAAATACCGCAACGAATACCCCGACGGCACGGTGTCGGGCGGACCGATGTATTACATCACCAAGGGCTTCAAGGAGCGTGGCCTGCCCGGCGGCCCGATCCTGGCGGTGCTGTTCTGCATCTTCACCATCCTCGGTGCGCTGGGTGGCGGCAACATGTTCCAGGCCAACCAGGCCCATGCGCAGATATCGAACGTGCTGGGCGACTTTCCCGGCTGGATCACCGGGCTGGTGATTGCCGTAATCACCTTCATGGTGATCGCGGGCGGGCTGAAATCCATCGCGCGCGTGACCGAGAAGGTGGTGCCGTTCATGGGCATCTTCTATGTGCTGGTGTCGGTGGTGATCCTGATCATGAATGCCGACATGATCGCCTGGGCGTTTGGCCAGATCTTTGCCGGGGCCTTTACCGGGCTGGGCGTGGCCGGCGGGTTCACCGGGGCGCTGATCCAGGGGTTCCGCCGGGCCGCGTTTTCGAACGAGGCCGGTATCGGGTCGGCCGCCATCGCCCACTCGGCGGTGCGCACAAAGGAGCCGGTGACCGAAGGCTATGTTGCCCTGCTGGAGCCGTTCATCGACACGGTGGTGATCTGCACCATGACCGCGCTGGTGATCGTCATCACCGGGGTTCTGAATGTCGATCCCGAAACCGGGCTGTATGTCTGGAACGCCGATGCGGGCCGTATCTCGACCGAGGGCGAGGTGGTCGGCGTGGCGCTGACCTCGGCCGCCTATGCAAAGGCGTTCGGCTGGTTCCCGGTGCTGCTGGCGGTCGCGGTGGTGCTGTTCGCGTTCTCGACCATGATCAGCTGGTCCTATTACGGGCTGAAGGCCTGGACCTACCTGTTCGGCGAGGGCGCGGCCAAGGAGATCGTGTTCAAGGTGATCTTCTGCCTGTTCATCGTGATCGGCGCCTCGGCGAACCTGGGGCCGGTGATCGACTTTTCCGACGCGATGCTGTTCTCGATGGCGATCGTGAACATCATCGCGCTCTATCTGCTGATGCCCATCGTGCGCGGTGAGCTGGGCAGCTATGTCGAGCGGCTGCGGTCGGGGCAGATCACCCGTTACAAGGGTTGAGCGAAGGGGGCGCGCGGCGGTGTCGCGCGCCCTTTCCCAAGGCGCCTAGCCGCTGCCGATCAGCGCACCGGCGGCAAAGACCAGCGCGCCGCCCAGAACCACCTGGAAGGTCGCGCGCAGGAACGGCGTTTCCATGTACTTGTTCTGAATCCAGGCGATCGCCCACAATTCGATGAACACCACGACGAAGGCGATGATCGTCGCGGTCCAGAATTCGGGGATGAGGTAAGGCAGCGCGTGGCCCAGCCCGCCCAGCATCGTCATCACGCCGGAGGCCACGCCGCGTTTCCACGGGCTGCCGCGGCCCGACAATTCGCCATCGTCCGAGGCGGCCTCGGTAAAGCCCATCGAGATGCCCGCGCCGACCGAGGCGGCAAGGCCGACCAGGAAGGTCGTCCAGGTATCCTGCGTGGCGAAGGCGGTGGCGAAGATCGGCGCCAGCGTCGAGACCGAGCCATCCATCAGCCCGGCAAGGCCCGGCTGCACCCATGTCAGCACGAACTGCCGGTGTGAGGCGCGTTCCTCGGACGCGCGGGCGTCTTCGGTCAGGTGCTGCGCCTCCAGATCGCCGGCTTTGGTCTGGTGCCCGGCCTCGGCGGCGGCAAGATCGCCCAGCAGCTTGCGCGTGTCGGCATCGGATGTGCGTTTCGCGGCGGTGAGATAGAAATGCTCGGCATCGCGTTCCATCGCCTCGGCCTCTTCGCGGATGCGTTCGATGCCGAGGTTTTCGACCAGCCAGACCGGGCGGCGGGCGTAGTAGCCGGCCACATGTTCGCGCCGGATCAGCGGGATCACCTCGCCGAAACGTTTGCGGTGCAGCTCGATCAGGCGCTGGCGGTGGCCGTCCTCTTCGCTGGCCATGCCGTCGAAGATGCGGGCGGTATCGGGGAAATCGGCGCGCAGCATTTCGGCGTAGGAACGGTAGATGCGGGCGTCGTCCTCTTCCGAGGAAATGGCGAGCGCCAGGATTTCCTGTTCGCTGAGGTCGCGGAAATGGCGGCGTTGGGTGAAGAAGCGCATGGCGTGTCCGTTTATTAGAATTATTCTAAAATAACACCGGGCACCGGGGATGCAACACCCGCGCTTGCCGAAACTGAACCGCACGGTTTAAACTCAACTGACGGGGAGGGTTTGTCCATGGGTGCAACCGCCGCAGCGGCCATTCGCCGGGGGCGCAAGTTCGGCCAGGTTCTGCAGGGCGCGCGCGAGGTGTTCCTGCGGGACGGGTTCGAAGGCGCGTCGGTGGACGACATCGCGCGGGCGGCGGGGGTGTCCAAGGCGACGCTCTATGCCTATTTCCCCGACAAGAAGATCCTGTTCTTCGAGGTGGTGCGCACCGAATGCCAGCGCCAGGCCGAACTGGCGGTCGACCGCATCGACGAGGCCGCCCCGCCGGAGAAGGTGCTGAAAACGGTGGCGTGGCGGTTCGTGCCGTTTGTGCTGTCGGATTTCGCGCGGCGCATCTTTCGCATCTGCCTGGCCGAGGCGGACCGCTTCCCGGAACTGGGGCGGGTGTTCTATGAAAGCGGCCCGGCGCTGGGCCACGCGCACCTGGCCACCTACCTGCGCGCGGCCGCGGCGCGCGGCGAATTGCGGATCGAGGATTTCGACCTGGCCGCCGCGCAATTTTCCGAACTGTGCAAGGCCCATGTCTGGACACGCTCGGCCTTTGGCGTGCAGACAGAATTTTCGCAGGACGAGTTGACCCGCGTGATCGACGGTGCGGTGGGCACGTTCCTTGCCCGCTATGGCGTGTAAGCGGCGACACTACGGATGTAAGGGGCTGAGTATCGGTGCGCGATCCGCGACGAACGCGGCGCGTCAGTCAATCCGCGCGTGGCACAGGGCCGGGGGGTTCGCGCATAGGTTGACATCCTCCACCCCTGCTGTTCTTCTCGGCTCCGGTGCGATCCAGAAACCGACGGAGCCTGTGCATGATCAAGCGAGCCCTGATAATGACGTCCTTCGTGGTGATGTCGGCGATCCCTGCCGCTGCCCAGACGGAGACCGATCCCGATGCGCCGGTCGGGGCAGGGGATGACTGCGCCGCGATACTTGCCCGGCCGGAATTCGCTGAACTGACCGGAGTCGAACTGACCCGGTTGAAGTCGACGGGGCAGGGGGAGGTGCTGCTGGGGAAAACCTGCCCGAAAGACGTTATCGAAACCTATTTCCTGGACCGCGGTTGGGTACTGCTCGCCGAAGGGGTCATGAGCGCGCCATACGTTCGTCCCGAAATGGCCCCCGGCACCGATTGGCGGAAATACTGTCTGCAGCGGTTTTTCCTGCTGCGGTGGCTGGGGGTGAAACCGTGTCGGGCAACCGCTGACTTTTTCACCCGTAATGACGTTATAACGATCATCACTGCGGGAATGAGTATATGAGGAGAGGCCCCATGCCCGCCTGCGCCGAACCGTTCAGCGTCCGCCGGGCCGGGTGCGATCCAGAAACCGACGGAGCCTGTGCATGATCAAGCGAGCCCTGATAATGACGTCCTTCGTGGTGATGTCGGCGGTCCCCGTGGCCGCCCAGACGGAGACCGATCCCGATGCGCCGGTTGGTGCGGAAGATGACTGCGCCGCGATACTTGCCCGGCCGGAATTCGCTGAACTGACCGGAGTCGAACTGACCCGGTTGGGTTCAACCGGGCAGGGGGAGGTACTGCTGGGGAAAACCTGCCCGAAAGATGTTATCGAAACCTATTTCCTGGACCGGGGTTGGGTACTGTCCGCGGAGGGGGTCACGAACGCGCAATACGCTCGTCCCGAAGCGGCCCCCGGCACCGATTGGCGGAACTACTGTCTGCAGCGGTTTTTCCTGCTGCGGTGGCTGGGGGTGAAACCGTGTCGGGCAATCGCTAATATTTACTCCCGTAATGACGTTATAACGCTTATTACTGCGAGCAATATTATATGAGGGGACGCCTCATACCCATCCATGCCGAACCGTTCTGGGGATCGGGGAGCGTTCGCCGGGCCGGGTGCGATCCAGAAACCGACGGAGCCTGTGCATGATAAAGCGAGCCCTGATGGTGACGTCCTTCGTGGTGATGTCGGCGGTCCCCGTGGCCGCCCAGACGGAGACCGGTCCCGATGCGCCGGTCGGGGCAGGGGATGACTGCACCGCGATACTTGCCCGGCCGGAATTCGCTGAACTGACCGGAGTCGAACTGACCCGGTTGGGTTCAACGGGGCAGGGGGAGGTACTGCTGGGGAAAACCTGCCCGAAAGACGTTATCGAAACCTATTTCCTGGACCGGGGTTGGGTACTGCTCGCCGAAGGGGTCATGAGCGCGCAATACGCTCGTCCCGAAATGGCCCCCGGCACCGATTGGCGGAAATACTGTCTGCAGCGGTTTTTCCTGCTGCGGTGGCTGGGGGTGAAACCGTGTCGGGCAACCGCTGACTTTTTCACCCGTAATGACGTTATAACGATCATCACTGCGGGAATGAGTATATGAGGGGACGCCTCATACTCATCCATGCCGAACCGTTCTGGGGATCGGGGAGCGTCCGCCGGACCGGCCTGCCTGTCCGGTCCTAGTCGATCCGGCGCAGCAAAAGCTGGTTGCCGGGGCCCTTCTTGGTCTCGAACACCTTGAGTTCGGCCACCAGTTCGCTGAGCTTGCGCTTGCCGTAGCTGCGGCTGTCGAAATCGGGGTGGTCGGCCTGTATCTGCTGGCCGATGCGGCCCAGCGGATACCAGTCGTCGTCCTGGTCGACCTTTTCCATCGCGTCGTAGATCAGTTGCCGCGCGGCGGCCATCGCCTGCTGGCTGAGGCCGGGTTTCGGGCCGTCCCTTTTCGGCTCGTCCGCCTGCGCGATATTCTCGATCGCGACGAAGCGGTTGCAGGCGTTCTTGAGCGCGGGCGGGGCCTTTTGTTCGCCGATGCCGATCACCGTCAGGCCCTGTTCGCGGATGCGGCTTGCCAGCCTTGTGAAATCGCTGTCGGAACTGACCAGCACGAACCCGTCGAAATGCCCGGCGTGCAGGATATCCATCGCGTCGATCACCAGCCCGATATCGGAGGAGTTCTTGCCGCGTGTGGCGGCGGTCTGCTGGTATTGCACGAGGCCCAGTTCCTGCGCGACCCGCGTCCAGCCCGAAAGGTGGTTGTTGCCCCAGTCGCCATAGACGCGGCGCAGGCCCGGTTCGCCGAAGCTGGTGACCTCTTTCAGGATCGCATCGGCGTATTTCGCGGGCACGTTGTCGGCGTCGATCAGCACGGCAAGCAGGGGGGTGTCAGTGGCCATTCTGGAACATCTCCGTATCGAGGTCGGCGCAGGTGGTTCGCCCTTGCCAGAGGGTATAGAGGGCTTTAGCGCGGGCCGCATCGTTTTCCTGGAAGTAAAGCACGCCGCTGTCGATCCGTTCGCGCACGATGGGGGTCAGCAGCAGGTGGCCGCAGGCGCGGACCTGCATCGGCTGGCCGATCGCCTGCCCGGTCAGCGCGGCCAGATCGGCGGCGGCATCGGGCGTCACGCGCAGGTGGATATCGGCGGCGGTGCCGTTCTCCGAAAGCTGCATATCCGCGATGTCGCCGGGATGGAGGCGAAGCTGCTGCCCGGCGGCATGGAACGACAGCACGGGGTTACCCTGGGCCGTTGCCGGGCCGGGCAGGGCCATCGCGGCGGCGACGATCAGGGCAAGGGGGCGGAGCGGGGTCATTGCGGCACCTTAGACCAGCGGCCGGAACATGACGAGCGCATCGACATAGCCCTGCTGCGGGTGGCGGAAGGCGCCGGGCAGGCGGCCGACGATGTCGAACCCGGCACCTTCCCAGGTGGCGATGGCGCGGCTGTTGGTCGACACGACAAAGTTGAACTGCATGGCGCGAAAGCCGAAACCCGGCGCGGCGTCGAGCGAATGGGCCAGCATCGCGCGGGCCACGCCACGGCCGCGCGCGGCGGGTGCGGTGATATAGCCGCAATTGCAGACATGGCTGCCGCCGCCCTTCTGGTTGCGCACCATGTAATAGGTGCCAAGGGCTTCGCCCCCGTCCTGGGCCAGGAACACGCGGCGTTCGGGGCCGAACCAGTAGGCCAGCGCATCGTCGCGCGGGATATCGGGGTCGATGGCATAGGTGTCGCCGGCGCGGAACACCGGTTCGAGCATCGTCCAGACGGCATCGTCGTCGGCGCGCGTGGCGGGGCGGATCGTCAGGGTCATCGGTGCGGGCCCTTGCAGGGTGGGCAGGTCTGCCCACCCCTGTCGTGCCGGGTCAGTAGATCACGACCGAGCGGATGGATTCGCCCTTGTGCATCAGGTCGAAGGCGTCGTTGATCTTTTCCAGCGGCATGGTGTGGGTGATCATGGAGTCGATCTCGATCTTCCCGTCCACGTACCAGTCGACGAATTTCGGCACGTCGGTGCGGCCCTTTGCGCCGCCGAAGGCCGTGCCTTTCCACGTGCGCCCGGTGACAAGCTGGAAGGGACGGGTGCTGATCTCGGCCCCTGCCGGCGCCACGCCGATGATGACCGACACGCCCCAGCCGCGATGCGAACATTCCAGCGCGTCGCGCATCACCTTGACGTTGCCGGTGGCGTCGAAGGAGTAATCCACGCCGCCGATCTGGTCACGCTCGGTTTTCGTCAGATCGACGATGGCCTGCACCGTGTTGTCGACCCTGGAGGGGTTGACGAAATGGGTCATGCCGAATTTCTTTGCCATCTCGGCCTTGTCGTCGTTCAGGTCGACGCCGATGATCATGTCGGCCCCCGCCATGCGCAGGCCCTGGATCACGTTCAGCCCGATCCCGCCAAGGCCGAACACGGCAGCGGTGCTGCCGATCTCGACCCCCGCGGTATTGATCACCGCGCCGATGCCGGTGGTGACGCCGCAGCCGATATAGCAGATCTTGTCGAAGGGCGCGTCCTCGCGCACCCTGGCCAGCGCGATTTCGGGCATCACGGTGTGGTTGGCGAAGGTCGAGCAGCCCATGTAGTGATAGATCGGCGTGCCATCCAGCATGGAAAACCGGGTGGTGCCGTCGGGCATCAGGCCCTGCCCTTGCGTGTTGCGGATCGCGGTGCAGAGGTTGGTCTTGCCCGACAGGCAGGACGGGCATTCGCGGCATTCCGGGGTGTAGAGCGGGATCACGTGATCGCCGGGTTTCAGCGTGGTGACGCCTTCGCCCACCTCGAGCACGACGCCCGCGCCTTCGTGGCCGAGGATCGAGGGAAAGATGCCTTCGGGGTCGGCGCCCGACAGGGTGAATTCGTCGGTATGGCAGATGCCGGTGGCCCGGATCTCGACCAGCACCTCGCCGGCTTTCGGGCCTTCGAGGTTCACCTCCATGATTTCCAACGGTTTTCCGGCCTCGAGGGCCACGGCGGCTTTGGTGCGCATTTTCCTGTTCCTCCGCGGATTGCGATCCTGCGAACCCTGCTGCAATCGTGCCGGTAATTCAAGCGTGGAACGGGGCCGCCGGATGACGCGGGATTTTCAGCGCAGGGCCGCAAATTCACCACATTCCGGCGGGAAAATCGGGGCCTCACCGGCAGAAGGATGCAGCTATGCTCGGATTTCTGGACAAGCTGAAAAAGGCCGTTGTCCGCGAGGAAAAAAACCCCGAACTGGCCGATGCCGACCCGATGGCCGCGAGCGAGGCGGCCTGGGACGAACAGGTGCGGCGCGAATTCCTGGAATGGCACGAAACCGCGACGCTGCGCGAGGGGCCGGCGGTTTCGCCGCATGACGGGCCGGTGCGGCTGCGCCCGGTGATGCCGCTGCCGGGGCAGGACGTGTCGGGCAGCTGGATCGGCGGCCTGCCCTGCCTGCCGCCGGAAATGCCCTGGCCGGTCATCGGCGACAGGCCGGCGCTGTTCCTGGCGCAGATAGATTGCAGCGAATTGCCGGCAGAGCTGTGGGGCGGCGCGGGGCCGCGCACCGGCTGGCTGGTGTTCTTCCTGGCGCAGGACCGCCTGTCGGAACTGTGCGTGCGCCATGTGGACGGCGCGCTGGAAAATCGCAACCCGCCGGGCGTGCTGAACTATCCGCGCGGGCTGAACTGGCCGGCGGCGCTGCCGCAGGGGATATGGCCGGATTACGGGCAGATGCCCCGCTGGCCCGTGGTGGTGGAACCGATCGCCGAACTGCCCGCCGAAAGCGGGATCGAGCGCAAGATGAACAGCAGGAACCTGCCGCGGCAGGAGTGCTATCGTGATTTCAGCATGTGCAACGGGCGCTACCCGTTCGACTGGGTGACGGCGCTGCTGCTGCTGCACAGCGCGGCCGAGGATCTCAGCCGCTGGGCCGGGGTTTACCGGGACCGCCAGGTCAAGGGCGAGGACGAGGCCGGCGAATTGTTGCACAGCAGCGAGGCCGCCGCGCGCAACGTGGCGCGGCTGATCGGCGGGGTCGAACGCGCCCGTGCCCGCGCCCGGTTCAACGACGAAGCCGCCGAACTGGTGGTCGAGGGGCTGCGCCGGGTGAAGCGCAAGGTCGAGATCTGGGACGACGATGGCCGCAGGGTGGTGGCCGCGCCGGTGATCGGATCGAGCACGGTGATGCGCCAGTACCTGCCGCTGGCCGAGATGCGCGCGCGGCAGATCTATTGCGCCGACCCCGGGGCGCTGCCCGAGGCGCAGCGCGCCTATTACGAACGGCTGTGGCTGTCGGATGCCGGGTTCGAAAGCGGCTATATGGGCGGGCGGCCCGAGGGCTCGTTCTTCGAGGGGTATGTGGATACCGGCGCGGTGCCGCTGTTGCTGCTGCCGACCAGCGACCTGATGGGCTGGATGTGGGGCGATCTTGGCGATCTGGGCATCTTCATCCGCGGCAGCGATCTGGAGGTGGGCCATTGGGACAGCGCCTGGGCGGCGGATACCCACGAGTGATACCCGTGTGCCGGTGGCGGGGCTGGACTCGACTCGCGCAGCGTCCTATCAGGAACATATCGTGAACAAAGCGGGGTGCCCCATGCCCGGCAAACGTGTGCTGTCCCTGTGGTTTCCGCGTCTGGGCGCCGAACGTCTGTTGCGCGTGTTGCGCGTGCCGGACGGGTCGGTGCCCTTTGCCGTGCTGCGCGATACCGGGCAGATGCAGGTGATCGCCTCGCTGAACGAGGCGGGCAGCCGGGCGGGGCTGCGGGTGGGCCAGCCGATGCGCGACGCGATGGCGATGTGCCCCGACCTGATGACACGGTTGCAGAACCTGCAGGCCGAGGCGGCGTTCCTGACGACGCTGCGCCGCTGGGCCACGCGGTTTTCGCCCTGGGTGGCCCTGCAGGGGGCGGATGCGCTGATGCTGGACATCACCGGCTGCGCGCATCTGTTCGGCGGCGAAGAGGCGCTGATCGCGCGGATCGGGGACGATTGCGCGCGCCACGGGCTGAGCGTGCGGTGCGGCATCGCCGACACCCCCGGCGCGGCCTGGGCGCTGGCGCGGTTCGCCGGCGGCGCGGTGAGCCACAACCGCAGCGGCGACGCCATCGACCAGGAGGCGCGCGCCACCCGCGCCCGTGCCGTCAGGCGCCGGACCTGGGAACGCGGCGGCGCGGCGCCGGTGCAGGGCGCGGCGCGGGCGCCCGGCCACCGCATCGCCGCCCCCGGCCAGACCCGCAGCGCGCTGGAACCGCTGCCGGTGGCGGCTTTGCGGCTGGAGCCCGAGATGGTGGAAAAGCTGGGCCGGCTGGGCCTGCGGCGGATCGGCGACCTGGCGGGGCAGCCGCGCGCCGCGCTGGCCCGGCGTTTTGGTGTCGGGCTGGTGCGGCGGCTGGACCAGGCGCTGGGCGCCGAGCCCGAGCCGATCGGTCCCGTGCGCCAGGACACGGCACTGGCCACGCGGCTGACCCTGCCCGAGCCGATCGGGCTGGAGGCCGATGTGCTGGCCGCGCTGGACCGGCTGGTCCCGCGGCTGTGCGCCATGCTGCGTGACCGCGGGCTGGGCGCGCGCGCCGTGCGGCTGCAGGCGTATCGCGCCGATGGCACGATGGCGGCGTTAAGCGTCGGGCTGGCCCGCCCCGCGCAGGAGCCCGAACGCATCCGCCCGCTGCTGGCGATGAAGCTGGGCGAACTGGATGCCGGGTTCGGCATCGACATGCTGCGGCTTGAGGCGGTGCAGGCCGAACCCGTCCATGCCACCGCCCATACCGGCCATGCCGGGGCGGCGCTGGCCGCGCGCGGGCGGATGGAGCAGGCAAATGCGCTGGACGACCTGATCGGGCGGATGGGCGCGCGGATCGGGCTGGAGGCGATCACCCGCCGCCATCCCGGCGAAAGCCATATCCCGGAAAAGGGCGCGCAGGTGCTGGCCGCCGCCTGGTCGGCCCCGCATGACGGGCCCTGGCCGGAACCGCCCGCGCCGCGCCCGCTGCTGATGTGGCGGCCCGAGCCGGTGCAGGCCCCCGACCGGCCGCACCTGCCCGGCAGCTTTCGCTGGCGGCGGCAGGATTTCCGCGTGGCCCATGCGCGCGGGCCCGAGCGCATCGCGCCGGAATGGTGGCTGGACGACCCGGAATGGCGGTCGGGCACGCGGGATTACTGGGTGGTCACCACGGACAGGGGCGCGCGGCTGTGGCTGTTCTTTGCCCACGGCGCGGCGCTGAGCGCGGGCTGGTTCTGCCAGGGCAGTTTCGGGTGAGGGGGCCTGCCGGCCGTCGTTAATCTTAACTTAATCTATTTTGAGTTGTGTTTGCCAAAAGGGGCAAGCATTGGGAAAAGCGGAGAAAACCTTTGCGCGCATGGCAGCAAATCCGCGCGACTGGAAGATAAACGACATAAAATCCGTGTGCCGCCGGTTTGGCCTGTTCTGCGATCCACCGTCGAGCGGAAGTCACTACAAAGTGTACAGCGACTACCTTGAGGGCATGTTGACGATCCCCGCTCACAGGCCGATCAAGCCCATATACATCAAGCAGTTTGTCAGCTATGCGAAAGCGCACAGGCTGAAAGTGGAGGAGCAAGGCAATGGATGAATATCTTGTCGTCGTCGTTCCGCTTTCCGACGAAGATGGCGGTGGATACCTTGGCATCGCGCCGGATCTTCAGGGGTGTATGTCGGACGGCGAAACCCGCGAGGACGCAGTTCGGAATGTCGAGGCCGCCATTGCCGAATGGATAAATGCGCAGAAGAAACGCGGCGTTGCCATTCCCAAGCCGGGCGCTGCCGGCGAACGCGCGAATGAGCGGCAGAAGTCGCTTCTGAAGGCGCTGAAGGCACTGACCGATTATGTCGATCATGCCGACGGGCGGATCAGGGACCTGGAGCGCGCCCTCGAAGAGGCAATCCGCCGTGTTCCCGACTGGGAAGCCAGCCTGCCCCTGTTCCTGGCGGCCGGGGGATCGGCCCATTCGGTGACGACCGGGCAGCACTGAGGCCGGTACCCCGTCACGCCATCCGGGTATATCGATCCTCGATATCCTTGGCGTAGTCGGCGACGCGCAGGTGGAACTTGCGGTTCAGGTTGCTGCGGGCCAGTTTCAGCGATTGCACCAGCAGCCGTGCCGACAGGGTTTTCGGCGACAGTTTCAGCGACACGCTCATCCGTGTGCGCTGCCGGGACAGGGCCACGAGGTCGATCACCATCCCGGCCTCGAGCCCCTGTGACCCGCCGGTGAACGCCATCTGGTTGGGCGGGTCGTAGGTGCCGAGCGTCACGGCCACCTCGCGTTCGCGCCCGCGCAGCATGAAGCGTGCGTTCCAGCTCATGCCTTCGCCGGGTTCGCGCAGCGTGTCGGTGCGCTGCACCTCGGCGCCGCGGCGCATGGCGGCGCGTTCGAACCCGTCGAAATCCGAGAGCATCTGGAACACCGCGTCGATCGGCGCGGCGATATCTTCCCTGGTGGCAAATTTCATGGTTCTGCTCGTTACCTTACTATGGGCACTATGGGCGATCCCTGCACCCGTGTTTCGCCGATGGGCACTTGTCGTGTCAATCCAGCCGGTCCGCAAGCCAGTTGCGCAACAAAAACCCGGCTATGGCACCATGTCGCGGGGGCAGGATGCGGGGGTGTTGCCGGGCCATCACGGCAAGCATCTCTTCGCGGGTCACCCAGAGCGCCTCTTCGATCTCGACGGGGTCGATCGTGATCTCGTGGCTGGTCGCTTCGCCATGGCAGCCCAGCATCAGCGATGCGGGAAACGGCCAGGGCTGGCTGGCAAGGTAGGAGACCGGCCCGACGCGCACGCCGGCCTCTTCCCAGACCTCGCGGCGCACTGCGGCCTCGACCGTTTCGCCGGGTTCGACGAAACCCGCCAGCAGCGAATACATCCCCTCGGGCCAGCCGTGGCTGCGGCCCAGCAGCACCGAATTGCCGTGGGTGATCAGCATGATGACCACCGGGTCGGTGCGCGGGAAATGATGCGCGCCGCAAGACGGGCAATCGGCCTGCCAGCCGGCCTGGCTGACGGTGTTTTCCGCCCCGCAGCGCGCACAGAAGCGGTGGCTGCGGTGCCACAGGAACAGCGCCCGCGCGGTGGCGGCCAGTTCGGCGTCGCGCGGGGACAGCCCGGCCATGACGGCGCGCAATTCGCGGAACCTGTGGGTTTCGGGCAGGGACGGGTGGTGCTGTTCGCTGCGGTCGAGAAAGCTGTTGAGCGCGGCATCGTCCACCGCGCCGGGGGCCCAGGCCGAAAGGTCATGGGCAAAGACGGCCGCGCCGCCCTCGCGCCCCAGCAGGATCGGGGGCGTGCCCGCCGCCTCGGCCCGGATCGGGTGATCCATCGGCAGGCGCACCAGCGCCGCGCCGGGCCGGCCGGTTTCGTCGGGGGCTGTGTCGGCCATCAGCGGCTTGCCCCGCCAGAGCGCGATGGCGCGGCTTTCCGGGGCCTGCGCCAGTGAGGCGAGCGCCGCGCTGTCGCCGCGCAGTTCGGCCGCGCGATCCAGCGCCGAGCCGCCGAAGGTCACCGTTTCCGCGATACGCATGGTCGTGTTCCTGTCGCCTGTGCCGGGTGGCGCGACATTGCCAGCGCCCGCGCGGAAAGAAAACCCGCCCGTCGCGTCCCGATCTTGCAGGGGGCGGGAAAGCGATCTACCAATGGTTGTAAATGGCTGCGAAAGCGCCGCCCTGTTCCGGGGCTGGCCGCTGCGTGGCGGGGGAAAGCATCGGGCGGGATGTCGGACGATCTGGAAAAGCCGGGCGGCGCGGCGGCACGTGTGGCGTTGCGGGTGCTGCAGACAAGCGATCTGCACGGGCACCTGATGGCCTATGATTACGCGGGCGACCGGCCGCAGCCGGGCGTGGGGCTGGTGCGCACGGCGGCGCTGATCGCGGCGGCGCGGGAAGAGGCCGCCAACAGCCTGCTGGTGGATTGCGGCGATTTCCTGTTCGGCGACATGCTGGCCGACGACTGGGTGGCCGCCCCCGCGCCGCGCGACCCCAATCCGGTGATCCGGGCGATGAACGCGCTGGATTACGCGGCGGTGGCGCTGGGCAATCATGAATTCAATTTCGGGCTTGGCCCGCTGTCCGAGGCGCTGTCGCAGGCGCGGTTTCCGGTGCTGTGCAGCAACCTGTCGCCGGTGCGGGGCGGCGTGCCTCTTGCCGCGCGGTCGGGGCTGATGCTGCATCGGCGGGTCACCGACGATACCGGGCGGGTGCATGAGCTTAGGATCGGGCTGCTGTCGGTGCTGCCGCCGCAGGTGATGCAATGGGACGCGGCGCACCTGTCGGGGCGGGTGCAGGTGCGCGGCATGGTCGGGGCGGCGCGGGCCGGGGCGGCAGGGCTGCGCGCGGCCGGGGCCGATCTGGTGATCGTGCTGAACCATTCCGGCCTTGGCGATGGCAGCGACGATCCGGGGGCCGAGAATGCCGGGCTGGCGCTGGCGCGGCTCGACGATATCGACGCGGTGCTGTGCGCGCATAAGCACCGGCTGTTTCCCGGCCCGTATTACCGGGGGCGCGCCGGGGTGGATGCGCGGGCGGGGACGCTCTGGGGCAAGCCGGCGGCAATGCCGGGCTGCTGGGGCAGCCATCTTGCGGTGATCGACCTTGACCTTGTGCGGGGGGCGGGTGGCTGGCGCGTGGCGGGTCACCGGACCGTGCTGCGCCCGATCGCGGAACGGGTGAAGGGGGCACAGGTGCCGCAGGTGGCGGACGCGCCCGCGCTGGTGCGGCTGGCCACGCCCGCCCACCGCGCCACGCTGGACCGGATGCGGCGCGAGGTCGGCCGGGTCGAGACCGGCGTGACGACGCATTTTTCGCAGGTGGCGCCCTGCCGCGTGACCGCGCTGGTGGCGGCCGCGCAGTTGTGGCGCGCGCGCGACCTGCTGGCCGGGCGGGCGCATCCGCCGATCCTGAGCGCGGCCGCGCCGTTCCGCTGCGGCGGCACGGGCGGGCCGGGGAACTATACCGGGCTGCCTGCCGGGCCGGTGCGGGTCAAGGACATCGCCGCGATCTATCCGTTTCCCAACACCCTGCGCGTGGTGGCGGTGAGCGGGGCGCAGATCCTCGACTGGCTGGAGCAGGCGGCGGCGCAGTTTCACCGGCTGGAGCCGCGCCGCCCTAGACAGCCGTTGCTGCGCGACGATTTCCCAAGCTACGATTTCGACGTGCTGCACGGGCTGCGTTATGCGATCGACCCGGGCCGCCCGGCGCGGTTCGATCCGGCGGGCCGCCTGCTGGACCCGCGCGCGGCGCGCGTGACCGGGGTTTCGTGGAACGGTGCGCCGCTCGATCCCGGCATGGAGTTCTGGGTGCTGACCAACAGCTATCGTGCCGGGGGCGGGGGCGGTTTCGCGGCGCTGTCCGGTGCCGGGACCGTGCTGGAGGTGGACGAGGCGATCCCCGGCATCCTGACGGATTACTTGCGCGCGGGGCATACCGTGCCGGCGGGCGCGGCGGCGGTCTGGCGCTTTGCCGCCTTGCCGGGGGTCGAGGCCTTGCTGCGCACCGCGCCGGGCGCGGTGCCGCCCAAGGGCATCGACCTGCGCCCCGCGGGCATGGGCGAGGACGGGTTCGCGCGGTTCGTGCTGCGGTTCTGAGCGCGGGCCGGGTTGCGAATCCGCTTTGCCCGCCCTATATCGGGCGGTGAGAGGTTGGCGCGGGCAGGCGCCTCGCCAACCCGGTCAGGTCCGGAAGGAAGCAGCCGTAACGAGCCCCGCTTGGGTCGTTGTCCAGCCTCTCACCGTATTTTCCCAGTATTTACCTCGTATGGCGGGCCTTGAGCCCGCCTAACGCGTGAAATCGGTGATCACGGTCACGCCCGCGCCCTGAAAGCCATCCATCGCGCGCAGTGCCGTTTCGGCCTGACCCAGCGCGATGCGGCCCGTCACCAGCCGCGAGATATCCAGCCGCCCGCCCGCGATCATCCCGAACAGCGCATCGAAGCGCCGCGCCGCCATGCCGCGCGAGCCCGCGATGCTGATCTGGCGGGAATAGACCAGCTCCAGCAGCGGCAGGCTGACGGTTTCGTGCGGGCCCAGCGGCATACCGATCTGGACGTGGCGGCCCAGCTTGCGCAGCGAGCGGACCGAGTTTTCGAAGGTGGCGGTCACGCCCAGCGCCTCGACCGAGACATGCGCGCCGCCATCGGTTGCGTCGCGCACCGCCGCGCCCACATCGCCGATGCCCGACACGTTCAGCACCGCGGTTGCGCCAAGCTGGCGGGCCATGTCCAGCGCGTCGTCCTTGACATCGACCGCCAGCACCCGCGCCCCCAGCGCCGCGCCCACCATCACCGCCGACAGCCCCACGCCGCCGCAGCCATGCACCGCCAGCCACTCGCCGGGGCGCAGGTCGCCCCGGTCGGCCACCGCGCGAAAGGCGGTGGTCACGCGGCAGCCCATGCCGGCGGCCTCGTCAAAACCCATGGTTTCGGGCAGGTGCACGAGGTTGAAATCGGCGCGCGGCACGGCCAGCCGTTCGGCGAAGGCGCCCCAGCCGGTAAAGCCGATCACCTGCTGGTGGTTGCAGGTGGTGGGATCGCCGGTACGGCAGTCGGGGCAATGCCCGCAGGCCAGGATGAAGGGGGCGGTCACCCGGTCGCCGGTGCGAAAGCCGCGCACGTCGCGGCCGACCTCCTGGACGATGCCGGCGAATTCGTGGCCCATCACATGCGGCAGCACCACGTCCGGGTCGGCGCCCTTCCATGCATGGTGGTCCGAGCGACAGACGCCGCAAGCCATGACCTGCACCACCACCCCGTCAGGCGGGCAGGCGGGATCGGCCACGGTTTCCAGCGAAAGCGCGCTGTCATACCGCTCCATCACCAGTGCTTTCATGGCCTGCCCTCCCTGCGTCGTTCGGAGGCAGGGAAGCGCAGACTGCCCGTCATGGCAAGCGGATTGTCAGCCGTTCCCGCCCAGGCATTCGGCAAAGGCCGTGCCCATCGCGCGCAGGGTCCGGGGATAGAGACCGGCGCCCGGATCGGCGGCGGCGGTGCCCAGCGGGTCGAGCGTGGCGGTGGACAGCCCGTCGGTGCCCAGCGCGGCGATGATGCCGGGATCGAATTGCGGTTCGGTGAAGATGCAGGTGACGTTCAGCTCGCCGATCTTGTCGCGCAGTTCGGCGATCCGCCCGGCGCTGGGCGCGGTGGCGTCCGACAGGCTGATCGAACCGGCGGCGGCCAGCCCGAAGCGGTTTTCGAAATATTGATAGGCATCGTGGAACACGATGAAACCGGCGGAGGTTTCGGGCAGGGTGGCGGCGATCTCGGATTCGAGGGTGGCAAGCTGTGCCTTTCCGGCATCGGCATTGGCGCGATAGGTGGCGGCGTTGTCGGGGTCGAGTTCCGCCAGCTCGGCGGCGATCGCATCCAGCCAAGCCGCACCGTTGCGCGGGTCGAGCCAGGCGTGGCTGTCCTGCGATCCGTGGTCGTGGTCATCATGCCCGTCTTCGGCGTGGTCGTGCCCGGCATGATCGTCGTCATGATCGTGATCGTCGTGATCGTCATGTGCATGATCGTCGTGCCCGTCGTCGTCATGGGCATGGTCGTGGCGTTCGAATGTCGCGCCGTCACGTTTTTCCAGCAAGGTGGTGCCCGGCGCGTCCAGCAGGTGCAGGACATGTGCCTGCCCGGCCAGCGTTTCCACCGGCTGCATCAGCCAGGGCGTCAGCCCTTCGCCCACCATCACCACAAGGTCGGCCTGATCCAGCGCGCGCGCCTCGGACGGGCGCAGGGAATAGCCGTGCGGCGAGGCGCCGGGCCGCACCAGCAGAGCGGGTTCGCCAAGCTCGCCCATCACCTGAGCGACAAGCGAATGCACCGGCGCGATGTCGGTGGCGACGCGGGGCACCTCGGCCAGCGCGGCGGTGGTGGTCAGCAAGAGGGCGGTCAGGGCTGGGCGGAGCATGGGCAAACCTCGGTTCTGTGGAATACGCGGGATCAGATACATGTGATACTATAACATCGCAAGCGAAATGTTATAATATTGCGTTTCGCCGTCGCCTGCCTTACTCTCGCTCCGCCATGACCAACACCGCCTTTCATGCCCACGATCACAACGCCTGCATCGCCGATGCCCTGTCGGCGGCCGATGCCTATTGCGCCGCGAACAAGCTGCAATTCACCCCGGTGCGCCGCCGCGTGCTGGAGATCCTTCTGGAAAAGCACCGTGCGCTGGGGGCCTATGACATCCTGTCGGACCTGGATGCCGAGGGGTTCGGATCGCAGCCGCCTGTCGTCTATCGCGCGCTCGATTTCCTTGTGAGTCACGGGTTCGTCCACAAGATCGAGCAGCTGAACGCCTATACCGCCTGCACCCATCCCGGTGCGGATCATGTGCCGGCCTTCCTGATCTGCCGTGAATGCGGCGCCGTGGAAGAGGCCACCGCGCAGCCGATGCAGGGCGCGCTGGGCCGCGCCGCGCGCGAGGCGGGCTTTACCATCGAACGCGCGGTGATCGAGGCGCAGGGCCTGTGCCCGAAATGCCGCGAGGTCGCGGCATGAGCCTGATCGCGGCGGAAGACCTGGGTGTCCGGCTGGGCGGGCACGAGGTGCTGTCGCATGTCGATTTCGCCATCGAAAGGGGTGAGATCGTGACCGTGGTCGGGCCCAACGGGTCGGGCAAATCCACCTTCCTGCGGGCGCTGATCGGCGCGCAGCCGCTAAGCTCGGGGCGGATCACCCGCGCGCCGGGGCTGCGCATCGGATACGTGCCGCAAAAGCTGCATATCGACCCCACGCTGCCGATGACGGTGGCGCGATTCCTGTCGCTGCCGAAACGCCGCCCGCAGGCGGATGTGGCGCGTGCGCTGGAGCGCGTGGCGGTGCCGCACCTTGAGGGCCGGCAGATGGTCGACCTGTCGGGCGGGCAGTTCCAGCGCGTTCTGCTGGCGCGTGCGCTGCTGGAGGCGCCCGACCTGCTGATCCTGGACGAGGCGACGCAGGGGCTGGACCAGCCGGGCTCGGCCGCGTTCTATCGCCTGATCGAAGAGTTGCGGCAGGATCTGGGCTGCGCGGTGGTGATGGTCAGCCACGAATTGCACGTGGTGATGGCGGCCAGCGACAGGGTGATCTGCCTGAACGGGCATGTCTGCTGCCAGGGCACGCCCGAGATCGTGGCCAGCGCGCCGGAATACCGCGCGCTGTTCGGCACCGGCACGCAGGGCGCGCTGGCGCTGTATCGTCACGATCACAACCACAGCCACGATGCCGATTGCGACCACGCCCACCACCGCCACGAGGAAGAGGCATGAGCCTGCTGGACGATTTCCTGATCCGGGCCGCGCTGGCCGGGGTCGGCGTGGCGCTGGCCGCCGCGCCGATGGGCTGTTTCGTGGTCTGGCGGCGGATGGCCTATTTCGGCGATGCCACCGCGCATGCCGCGATACTGGGCGTGGCGATGGCGCTGGCGCTGGACATTCCGGTGTTCGGCGGTGCGGTCGCGGTGGCGCTGGCGATGGCACTGACCGTCAGCACGCTGAGCGGGCGGGGTTATTCGATGGATACGCTGCTGGGCGTGCTGGCGCATTCGGCGCTGGCCTTCGGGCTGGTGGCGGTGTCGTTCCTGACCGATGTGCGGATCGACCTGATGGCCTATCTGTTCGGCGACATCCTGGCGGTCGGCCGGGCCGACCTGGGCGTGATCTGGGCCGGTGCGGCGCTGGTCGTGGGGCTGTTGACCTGGCGCTGGCAGGCGCTGCTGACCGCGACGCTGAACCCCGACCTGGCCTATGCCGGCGGGCTTGATCCGCGGCGCGAGCAGCTGATCCTGACGCTGGCGCTGGCACTGGTCGTCGCGGTGGCGATCAAGGTGGTGGGCGTTCTGCTGATCGCGGCGATGCTGCTGATTCCGGCGGCGGTCGCGCGCCCCTTTGCGCGCACGCCCGAACAGATGGCGATGGCGGCGGCGGCGGTGGCCGTGGTATCGGTGCTGGGCGGGCTGTGGGTTTCGCTGGATCTCGACACACCCGCCGGGCCGAGCATCGTTTGCGTGGCGGCGGTGCTGTTCCTGCTGTCGTCGCTGTTCCGCAGCGTTCGGCAGGGTGCATGACGTCACGTTTTTCGCAATGCGAAACGATTTTCCGCCAGTTGACGCGCCACATCCCCCGCTTTAGGTTTTTGCCCTGAACGAGGGCCGCAAAAGCGGCCCGGGCTGAAACGATCACGGGGGGAGCGCATGGCCGATATCCATCAGGTCAACGATCTTGTTTCCATTGAACGTCAGGGCGATATCGCCCTTGTCTGCATCGACAACCCGCCGGTGAACGCCACCGGCCAGCAGGTGCGCGAGGGCTTGCAGCAAGCAATCGAGCGGCTGAACGCCGAAGGCACCGCCGGGGTCATCGCGATCCATGCCGCCGGGCGCACCTTTGTCGCCGGCGCCGATATCCGCGAGTTCGGCAAGCCGCCGCAACCGCCCGCGCTGCCCGATGTGTTCAACGTGATCGAGGACAGCGAAATCCCTGTAATAGCGGTCATGCATGGCACGGCGCTGGGCGGCGGGTTCGAACTGGGCCTTGCGACCCATGCCCGCGTGGGCATCGAGGGGCTGCGCGTGGGTCTGCCCGAGATCAATCTCGGGCTTCTGCCCGGTGCCGGTGGCACGCAGCGCGTGCCGCGCCTTGCGGGTATCCCGATGGCGCTGGACATGGCGCTGTCGGGGCGGATGGTCGGCGCGAAAGAGGCGCTGGAAAAGGGCCTGATCGACCGGCTGGAAACCGGCGATCCGCGCGAGGTGGCGCTGAAGGCCGCGCAGGACGTGCTGAACGGCACGCTGGCCACGCGCCGCACCTGCGATCTGGACACCCCGAAGGACGATGCCGCGCTGGACGACACCGCCGCGATGCTGAAGAAAAAGCAGGCGCACCTGTTCTCGCCCCACAAGATCGTCGAGGCGGTCCGCGCCTCATACCTGCCGCGCGCCGAGGGGCTGAAGGTCGAGCGGCAGGCGTTCATAGACAGCATGGACACGCCGCAGCGCGCGGGCATGATCCACGCGTTTTTCGGCGAGCGCGCGGTATCGAACATCCCCGAGGCCAAGGGCGACACCCGCCCGCTGGACAGGGTCGGCGTGATCGGCGGCGGCACGATGGGCTCGGGTATCGCAACCTCGTGCCTGCTGGCCGGTATCCCGGTGACGCTGGTCGAGGTGGCGCAGGACGGGCTGGACCGGGGTGTGGCCACCATCACCAAGAATATCGACGGCGCGGTAAGCCGTGGCAAGCTGCCCGCCGACAAGCGTGACGCTGTGCTGGGGATGCTGAGCCCTTCGCTGGAGATGGAGGCGCTGGCCGATGTCGACCTGGTGATCGAGGCGGTGTTCGAACAGATGGACGTGAAGAAGGAGATCTTCACCAAACTGGACGCGATCTGCAGGGACGGGGCCATTCTGGCCTCGAACACCTCGTACCTGGATGTGAACGAGATCGCCGCCTGCACCGCCCGCCCACAGGACGTGCTGGGGCTGCATTTCTTTTCGCCTGCCCATGTGATGCGGCTGCTGGAAATCGTCCAGGGCGAAAAGACCGCCGCCGACGTTCTGGCCACCGGCTTTGCGCTGGCGAAAAAGCTGAAGAAGGTCGGCGTGCTGGCGCAGGTCTGCGACGGGTTCATCGGCAACCGCATCCTTGCGCATTACGGCAAGACCGCCAGCTATCTTGTGCTGGACGGCGCCAGCCCGCAACAGGTGGACGACGCGCTGGAAGGGTTCGGTTTCGCGATGGGCCCGCACAAGGTGGGCGACCTGGCGGGGCTGGATATCGGCTGGATGACGCGCAAGCGCAAGGCCGCCACCCGCGACCCGGACGAGCGTTACGCCGGCGACGTGGCCGACCGTATCTGCGAAAACGGCTGGTTCGGGCGCAAGACCGGCAAGGGCTATTACCTGTATGATAGCGGCGCCCCGGTGCCGAACCCCGAGGTGGCAAAGATCATCGACGATGTGCGCAGCGACAAGGGCATTAGCCCGCGCGATTTCACCGATCAGGAGATCGTCGACCGCTACATGACCGCGATGATTTCCGAGGCCGCCCGCGTGGTCGGCGACGGCACCGCCAAGCGGCCGGTGGATGTCGATATGGTGTTCCTGTTCGGCTACGGGTTCCCGCGGTTCCGTGGCGGGCCGCTGCATTATGCCGACACGATCGGGGCCGGCGAACTGGTCGCCCGGATCGAAACCTATGCCAAGGAAGACCCCCATTACTGGCAGGTGCCGCCCATCCTGAAGAAGATGGCACAGGATGGCGGCAAATTCGCCGATCTGAACTGAGGAGCCGATCATGGACCTGAGCTTTACCAAGGAAGAACTGGCCTTCCGCGACGAGGTGCGCAGCTATCTGGCCGACAACCTGCCGGAGCGGATTTCCGACGCAGTGCGCCGTGGCGGTGAGCTGACCAAGGAGATGATGGAGGAATGGCACGCCATCCTTCAGCGCAAGGGGTGGCTGGCGACGATCTGGCCCAAGGAATATGGCGGGCCGGGCTGGACGCCGGTGCAAAAGCACATCTTCGAGGAAGAATGCTGCCGCGCCTATGCGCCGCGCATCGTGCCCTTCGGGCTGAGCATGCTGGGCCCGGTGCTGATCAGGTTCGGGACCGAGGAACAGAAGGCCGAAATCCTGCCGCGTATCCTGGACGGCACCGACTGGTGGTGCCAGGGCTATTCCGAGCCGGGGGCGGGCAGCGACCTTGCCAGCCTGAAAACCCGTGCCGTGCGCGATGGCGACGAATGGGTGATCAACGGGCAGAAAACCTGGACCACGCTGGGCCAGCACGCCAACAAGATCTTTTGCCTGTGCCGCACCGACCCGGACGCCAAGCAGCAGGAAGGTATCTCTTTCATCCTTGTCGATCTGGACACGCCCGGCATCGAAATGCGCCCGATCAAGCTGATCGAGGGTGGGCACGAGGTGAACGAGGTATTCTTTACCGATGTGCGCGTGCCCTATGGCAACCTTGTGGGCGAGGAAAACAAGGGCTGGACCATCGCGAAATACCTGCTGACGCATGAGCGCACGGGGATTGCCGGTGTCGGTTTCTCGATGCAGAGCCTCGAAGAGGTCAAGGCGCTGGCCCGCAAGGTCAAACGCGGCGGCAAGCGCCTGATCGACGACCCGCTGTTCGCCGCGCGCATCGCGCAGGCCGAGGTGGACCTTGAGGCGATGAAGATCACCAACCTGCGGATGCTGTTCCGCGCGCAGGAAATGGGCGCGCCGGGGCCGGAAACCTCGATCCTGAAGATCAAGGGCACGGTGATCCACCAGGAGCTGAAGGACCTGGCCCGCCGGGCGCTGGGGCCGGTGGCCGCGCCCTTCCCCGGCTACCTTGCCGAGGGCAACATCATGTTCGGCCCCGACGGGACGGAACACAACGCCGCGCGCTATTTCAACAATCGCAAGACCTCGATCTTCGGGGGGTCGAACGAGATTCAGCGCAATATCCTGAGCAAGGCCGCATTGGAGCTGTAAGAGATGGATTTCAACCTGACGGAAGACCGGCGGATGCTGTCGGACAGCCTGAACCGGTATCTTGGCGACAAGTACCCGGTCGAGCATCGCAACAGGGTGGCCTATGACCTGCCGTGCCACGACCCCGAGAAATGGGACGAGATCGCGGAACTGGGCGCGCTGTTCGCGCTGGCGCCCGAAGAGGCCGGAGGCTTTGGCGGCGGCGGCTTCGATATCTCGGTGGTGTTCGAGGCGCTGGGCCGCGCGCTTTGCCCCGAGCCGGTGCTGGGCGCGGCGATGGCCGCGCGCATCCTGACGAAACTGGGGACGGACCAGGAGGCGCTGCTGTCGGGTGCCACGAAATACGCCGTCGCGCTGGCCGAGGTCGACGCGCCTTACGACCTGTCCGAAATGGCCTGCACCGCCAGCGCGTCGGGCGATGGGCACGCCCTGTCGGGCCGCAAGACCAGTGTCTATGGCGGGCAGGTGGCCGATGTCTTTATCGTCGCGGCGATGCTGGACGGCGCGCCCGCGCTGTTCGCGGTGCAGGCCGGCGATGCCGAAGTGGTCGGCTATCCGATGATGGATGGCGGCGGCGCGGCAGAGCTGTTGCTGGACGGCACGCCGGGCAAGCTGCTGGCCGCGGATGCCGGCGCGATCGTTCAGGATGCGATCAACGCGGGGATCGTCGCGCTGTGTGCCGAGGCGGTGGGCGCGATGGACGTGACCCACGCCACCACGGTCGATTACCTGAAACAGCGCAAGCAGTTCGGCGTTCCGATCGGCAAGTTCCAGGTGCTGCAACACCGCGCGGTCGACATGCTGACCGAGATCGAGCAGGCGCGTTCGATCACCATCAAGGCAGCGGCGGAACTGGATGGCCCGGACGCGGCGCGCTTTGCCTCGATGGCGAAGAACATGATCGGCCGCGCCGCGCGGCTGGTGGCCGAAGAGGCGATCCAGATGCATGGCGGTATCGCGATGACATGGGAATACCCGGTCTCGCATTACGCCAAGCGGCTGGTGATGCTGGACGCGCAACTGGGCGATACCGATTATCACCTGAGCCGGATCATGGCCGATCTGGCGGCGTAAGGCCGGGCGAACGTGACCCCTGAAACCGCGCCGCAGCCCGGCGCGGTTTTTTCGTGGCCGATTGACGGACCGGCCCCGGCCCAATATGCGCTTTGCCAAACCGGAGCCCGGGGCCGCATCATGGACGACCTTTCCCTGCTGATCGACCTGCACCGCGACGGCGCCCGCCAGGGGCCGGGCAGCGACGAGTCCACGCGGCTGGCCGTTACCCTGTCGGGGCTGCGCGGCAGGGCGGGGTTGCGCATCGCCGATATCGGCTGCGGCACCGGGGCGGCGACCCGTGTTCTGGCGCGGGAGCTGGATGCCCATGTCACGGCGGTCGATGTCCTGCCCGCGTTTCTGGACGTGCTGGCGCAACGGTTGGACAAGGCCGGGCTGGCCGGCCGGATCGAACCGCTGGCGGTGTCGATGGAGGCGCTGCCCTTCGACGAGCAGGGTTTCGATGCGATCTGGTCCGAGGGCGCGATCTATAACATCGGGTTCGAGGCGGGCGTGCAGGCATGGCGGCGGTTCCTGAAACCGGGCGGCATACTGGCGGTGTCGGAACTGACATGGCTGACCGCCGAGCGGCCCGCGGAACTGACCGACCACTGGATGCGCGAATACCCGCAGGTTGCCACGGCGGCGGAAAAGATGGCGCAGCTGGAACGCAACGGGTTTTCGCCCATCGGGTATTTCCCGCTGGGGCGCGACTGCTGGCTGGACAATTACTATCGCCCGATGCAGGCGCGGTTCGACGATTTCCTTGCGCGCAACGGCCAGTCCGACGCGGCAAGGGCCATCGTCGCGGCCGAGCAGGGCGAAATCGGCCTTTACGAACGCAACGCCGATTTCGTCAGCTATGGCTATTACATCGCCCGCCGGGTGGGTGGCTGAGCGCATGGACGCCCGGCGCGCATGGCGCTAAACACGCGCGCATGAGCGACGCCTACAGCCCCCCCGACACGCCGCTGGACGTGCTGCACGAGGATATGGAGATCCTCGTGGTGAACAAGCCCGCGGGCCTGTTGTCGGTGCCGGGCAAGGGCGAGCACCTGTCCGATTGCCTGCTGTCGCGCGTGCAGGTGGCGTTTCCGCAGGCGCTGCTGGTGCACCGGCTGGATCGCGATACCTCGGGCGTGATGGTGTTCGCGCTGACGCCCCATGCGCAGCGGCACCTTGGGCTGCAATTCGAAAAGCGGCAGGTAAAGAAAACCTATGTCGCCCGCGTGGCCGGGCGGCTGGAGCCGCGCAAGGGCACGGTCGACCTGCCGCTGATCGTGGACTGGCCGAACCGGCCCCGGCAGATGGTCTGCCACGAGACCGGAAAGCCCGCCGTGACCGACTGGCGCGTGACCCGCTATGGCGAGGGCGAAACGCGGGTGCGGCTGATGCCGAGGACCGGGCGCAGCCACCAGTTGCGGGTGCATATGCTGGCGCTGGGCCACCCGATCCTGGGCGATCCGTTCTATGCTACGGGCGCGGCGCGCGACGATCACCCGCGCCTGATGCTGCATTCCGAGGAACTGCGCCTGCGCCACCCCGATGGCGGCAAGGGCATGGCGTTCCGGGCCGGGGCGCCGTTCTGAAAGGAAGATGGCGAAATGCCCGGAACAGCCGCGCAGCGGCCCGGGCATCGCACGGCCGCGGCCCTGTGATGCCCTCTGTCGCGCTCAGTTTGGAGTGCTGGCTGGCTGGATGGCGCTACGCTGTCCCGAAACGAAACCTGTCCGCCCCAACGGCGAGGGTCACGAAAAAGGGGCGCCGAAGCGCCCCTTTCGAACCCTGATCAGGCGGCGTCCCAGCCCGAGACGGCCTTGACCTCAAGGAAATCCTCGATGCCCCAGACCCCGCCTTCGCGGCCGTTGCCCGACTGTTTCATGCCGCCGAAGGGCGCACCGGCGCCGCGCGAATTGCCGTTCATTTCCACCATGCCCGAGCGCAGTTGCAGCGCCAGCCGGTTGGCCCGCGATCCGTCCTGCGTCTGGACATAGTTGGTCAGCCCGTAAACCGTGTCATTGGCGATCTGCACCGCCTCTTCCTCGGTCTCGAAGGGGATGATCGACAGCACCGGGCCAAAAATTTCCTCGCGCGCGATGGTCATGTCGTTGGTGACATCGGCAAAGACCGTGGGCCGCACGAAGAATCCCTTGTTGAACCCTTCGGGGCGACCGGGGCCGCCGGCGACAAGGCGCGCGCCTTCCTCGATGCCCTTTTCGATCAGGCCCTGGATCTTGTTCCACTGGGCCTCGTTCACCACCGGGCCGATATGCCGGCCCTCTTCGCTGGCGGGGCCGACCGTGACGCTGTTCGCGACCTCGGCCGCGGTTTCCACGGCCTTGTCGTAAACACCCTTCTGCACAAGCATCCGGCTGGGGGCGTTACAGCTTTGGCCGGTGTTGTTCATCATGTGCAGCACGCCGCGCTTGACCGCCTTGTCGTCGGCATCGGCAAAGACGATGTTGGCGCCCTTGCCACCCAGTTCCAGGTGCACGCGTTTCAGCGTGTCGGCCGCGTTCTTGGAGATCGCGATGCCGGCGCGGGTCGAGCCGGTAAAGCTGACCATATCCACGTCCTTGTGGCCGGAAAGCTGGCTGCCGACCCCGGCACCGTCGCCGTTCACCAGGTTGAACACGCCCTTGGGGAAACCGGCCTCGTGCATCATCTCGGCGAAAAGCAGCGCGTCGAGCGGGCTTTCCTCGGACGGTTTCAGGACCATCGTGCAGCCGGCGATGGCGGCGGCGATCACCTTGAGCGTGATCTGGTTCATCGGCCAGTTCCACGGCGTGATCAGCGCGCAGACGCCCACCGCCTCGCGCACGATGCGGTCGTTGGGGGCGTGATCGCCCAGCGGCCGGATGAATTCGAACCCTTCGGCGGCCTTCAGGAAGTTCTTGATATGGCTGTAACCCGCGCCCCATTGCTGGGTCCGGGCCATGTCGATCGGCGCGCCCATTTCAAGGCTGATGGCCTGTGCCATGTCCTCGGCGCGGGCCTTGTAGATTTCGGCCAGCTTCCCGATCAGAGCGAGACGCTCGGCGACGGGTGTCGCCATCCAGCCGGGAAGCGCCGCCCTGGCCGCCGCAACGGCGGCATCGGTATCGGCCTTACCGCCCAGCGAGATGACGGCGCAGGGCTCTTCGGTGGTGGGGTTGATGACGTGATGGTCGCGGCCCTCTTTCGGGTCGACCCATTCACCGTTAATGTAGAACTGGCGTTTTTCGATCATGTCGGAACCTCCGCAAATCAGGGGATCGCCGCCCATCGGACCGGCGATTTGGCAACACTCTGTCACCGTCGCGCGGGCAGGACAAGCCGCGTGACAGTGATTTGATCAAATTTTCCCTGTGCGGATTCCGGCCGGTCTTTGCGACATCCCGCCGCTCTGTGCCAATCGGCATGCCGGCACGTCTGGTAATCTTGAGTTTAGAATGTATCTAAAACTGTCATACACACCTGACCCTTTTGAAAGGATTGTAAAATGGGCTTGAGAATCAACGATATCGTTCCCGATTTCACCGCCGCGACCGACCAGGGCGAGATCACCTTTCACGACTGGATCGGCGACGACTGGGCGATCCTGTTCTCGCACCCCAAGGATTTCACACCGGTCTGCACGACCGAGTTCGGCGCCGTGGCGCAACTGGCCGATGAATGGGCAAAGCGCAACACCAAGGTGATCGGCCTGTCGGTGGACGGTGTGGACGAGCATGTGAAGTGGAAATCGGATATCGAGGGCTATGCCGGCGCCAAGGCGACATTTCCGATCATCGCCGACAAGGACCTGGCCGTTTCCAAGGCGTTCGACATGCTGCCGGCCGATGCCTACCTGCCCGATGGGCGCACCGCCGCCGATTCGGCCTCTGTGCGTTCGGTCTTCATCATCAGCCCGGACAAGAAGGTGCAGCTGATCATGACCTACCCGATGTCGGTCGGCCGCAACTTTGCCGAGGTCGTGCGCGCGCTGGACGCGCTGCAGGCGACATATGGCAACCCGATTGCCACCGGCGCGAACTGGACCGCGGGCGAGGACGTGATCGTGGCGCTGACGCTGAACGACGATCAGGCACGCGAGAAGTTCGGCGAAATCGACGTCAAGCTGCCCTATCTGCGCACGACAAGGCACGACGCCTGATACGGCCCGGCGGTATCGCAAAAGAGGACAGGGGGCCCCTGCACGGGGCCCCTTTTCTTTTGTGCGGAAATCGGGTCTTACCCCGGACGCGCGGCTGTGGCAGGCTGGGCACCGTTGCCGCGACAGGAGAGGCGCGCATGACGTCACCGCGCACAGGCGTGAAGAAACCACCCATGATCATCGGCTGGCGGGAAAGGATCGCCCTGCCCGAACTGGGTATCCCGCTGGTTCAGGCCAAGATCGACACCGGCGCGCGCAGCTCGGCCCTCCATGCGACCCATATCCGCCCGTTCGAAAAGGACGGGCAGGATTGGGTGCGGTTCCACATTCCCCATGCCAGCGGGTTACGTGCCCGCGATGTCGAGGCGCCGCTGCTGGGGGAACGCGCGGTCAAGAACACCAGCGGCGCTCCGCAGGACCGCATGGTGATCGAAACGCTTTTGGTCCTGGGAAACCGCCACTGGCATATCGAGGTCACGCTGGCCGACCGCGCCAACATGACCATGCCGATCATCCTGGGCCGCACCGCCATAAGGCGCCGGCGCATCCTGGTGGATGCGGGCCGGTCGTTTCTTGCGGGTGAGCCGGGCCCGGCAGCGTCGGGCAAAAGACACGAACAGGACCGGAAGGAGGCCCTGCCATGAAGATAGCGATGCTGACGCGCAACCCGCGTCTTTATTCCCACCGCCGCCTCGTCGAGGCCGCGGAAGAGCGTGGTCACGAGCTGGAGATGATCAACACGCTGCGCTGTTCGATGAACATCGCCTCGCGCCGGCCCGAAATCTATTACGACGGGTCGAAACTGCCGAAATACGATGCGGTGATTCCACGGATCGGCGCCTCGATCACCTTTTACGGGCTGGCCGTTCTGCGCCAGTTCGAGATGCAGGGCACCTATCCGCTGAACGAGTCCGTGGCGATCGGGCGAAGCCGTGACAAGCTGCGCTCGATGCAGTTGCTGGCGCGGGACGGGATCGGGCTGCCGGTCACCACCTTCGCCCACGATCCGAAAAAAGCCGAAGAGGTCATGTCGCTGGCCGGGGGCACGCCGGTGGTGATCAAGCTGCTTGAGGGCACGCAGGGTATCGGCGTGGTGCTGGCCGACACCGCGCGATCCGCCAAATCGGTGATCGAGGCGTTTCGCGGCGCGGGCGTGAACATCCTTGTGCAGGAGTTCATCAAAGAGGCCGGCGGCACCGATATCCGCGCCTTCGTCATCGGCGGCAAGGTCGTGGCGGCGATGCAGCGCACCGGGGCCGAGGGCGAGTTCCGGTCGAACCTGCACCGGGGCGGCTCGGCCAAGTCGGTCAAGATCACGCCCGAGGAACGCTCGACCGCGGTGCGCGCGGCCAAGTCGATGGGGCTGAACGTCTGCGGCGTGGACATGCTGCGCTCGAACCACGGGCCGGTGGTGATGGAGGTCAACAGCTCGCCCGGGCTGGAGGGCGTGGAAAAGGCCACCGGCAAGGACATCGCCGGCATGATCATCGACTTCATCGGCAAGAATGCCCGCGACGGCGCCACCCGGACCAAGGGCAAGGGATGACGGCACGGCCCGCCCCCTTCGTTCTGGCCGGGCAGGAGGTGGCCGCCGGCACCCGCCGGGTGATCGAGGTGCCGGTATCGTCGTTTTCCGATCACACCCCGGTCAGCCTGTCGGTGCAGGTGGTGCATGGCCGCCGCCCCGGCCCGGTGATGTTCGTCAGCGCCGCGATTCACGGCGACGAGGTGATCGGCGTGGATATCGTGCGCCGCCTGTTGCGGGCCAAGCCGGTCAATGCGCTGGCCGGCACGCTGATGGCGGTGCCGATCGTCAACACCTTCGGCTTCCTGAACCATTCCCGCTATCTGCCGGACCGGCGCGATCTGAACCGCTGTTTTCCCGGCTCGCCCTCAGGCTCGCTGGGGGCGCGGCTGGCGCATATCTTCCTGACCGAGGTGGTGGCCCGTGCGAATTTCGGGATCGACCTGCATTCGGCCGCGATCCAGCGCAACAACCTGCCGCAGATCCGCCTGACCGCTGGCAACAAGCGCCTGCTGCAGATGGGCGAGGCGTTCGGCGCGCCGGTCATGATGACCTCGAAACTGCGCGACGGATCATTGCGCATGGCGGCCGAGGATATGGGCGTGGACGTGCTGCTATACGAGGCGGGCGAGGGGCTGCGGTTTGACGAACTGGCCGCGCGGACGGGCGTGGCGGGCATCCTGCGGGTGATGCAGCAGCAGGGCATGATCGGCGCGCGCGGTGTGCCGAGGGGGCGTGCGCGGCCGGTGCTGTGCGACCACTCCGGCTGGGTCAGGGCCGGGGCCGGGGGGCTGTTCCGCGCGTGGCGGGGTGTCGGTGACCTGGTGGATCAGGGCGACGTGCTGGGCGCCATCGCCGATCCGTTCGGCGTGGCCGAGGTTGAGGTTCTGGCCGACACGGCGGGGATCGTCGTGGGCCGCACCAACATGCCCGTGGTCAACGAGGGCGACGCGCTGTTCCACATCGCCCAGACTCCGCGCCCGGCCCATGCCGAGGCCGCGCTGGAAGGGATGGAGGCGCATATGGAGGCCCAGCCCCTGTGGGACGAGGACGAGATTATCTGACGCCGGTCAGGCGATCTGGTCCCAGCGCGGGTGCAGCACCACCCTCGCGCCCCTTGCGGCGCGGTCATAAAGGTGGATCACGTGGTCGTTCACCATCCGCGCGCAGCCGTTGGAACTGGCGGTGCCGATCGTCCAGGGCTGGGTGGTGCCGTGGATGCGCAGATAGGTGTCGCGGTCGCCGTCGAACAGGTACAGCGCCCGCGCGCCCAGCGGGTTGTTCGGCCCGCCCGGCATCCCGTTGCGGTATTGCCCGTATTTCGCGGGGTTGCGCCGGATCATCGCGTTGGTCGGGCGCCAGCGCGGCCATTCGGCCTTCCATTTGAGGGTGTATGTGCCCGGCTCCCACAGGTTGGGTTCCGACACGGCCACGGTATAGCGCCACGCCTTGTAATCCGGCAGCATCAGGTAGAGCGCATAGAAATTCGGATCGACATGGATTTCGCCCGCCGCGAAATATTGGTCCATTTCAACGATCTTCGGCTCGTATTCCGGCGGGACGCTGTATCCCCCGCCATGCGCGATGCCCGCGCGCGGAAATGTCAGACCTGCAACCATACCGCCCAGAACGGCGCGACGCGAAACCATCGGCAATATCCCCCATACCTTACGCAGCGGACACTACCCAGTGTAGGGCGCGGCAATCAAGACCCCAGAAGTGGTGTTTTTTCCGCAAGTGACGGGATATCGGCGGATGGGTTGCGCAGATGTACCCCTGCCGGGTCAGTTCAGGTGTTCGGCCTCGGCCTCCGGCGCAAGTGCCGGGCCCGCCCCGATGGAATCGAGAAAGAGGTCGAGCATCTCGGTCCCGGTCGAGGAGGCCGGTGCGTAATCGCCCCCGGCACCGTCCGAAACGCTGAGCGCGATGTCCCACCCCCCGTCTGCGCGGCAGGCGACGATGCGGCTGGGATTGCCGCTGTCGGGCTGCAACGCGATCAGGCGGCACAGGCCGCGCCCGGTTTCGAAACTGCCCAGCACGCGGAGATTGCCCAGCCCGGCCACCTGACGCGCCCCGCCGGTCGGCAGCGCCGATACCGCCTGCGCGGCGTCCTGCAATCCCGGCAGGGGATGCGGCGCGCTGCCGTTCAGAACCCAGCCCAGCCCCAGCCCGATGGCCAGCGAGGCGGCCAGCGCCGCGGGCCAGGCAAATGTGCGCCGCCGGAACGGCACCACCACGGCATCGCCGGACGGGGTACTTTCACCGGCCCGTTCCACCGCGTCGACCAGGTGCGCGGGGATTTCGGGCTGCGCAAAAGCCGCGCGCAGGGCCGCGGCAGTGTCGGTGAACACCGCGTATCGCGCGGCAAGCGAGGGGTCGCTTTCGATCCGGGCGCGCAGGGCCTCGGCCTGCGCCTGCTCCAGCTCGCCATCGGCAAGGGCCATCAGCATGTCGTCACTTACCCCTTCGGTTTCAAAATCGGTCATCGCGCCTCTCCTTTGTTGCGCGCCTGTTGCGGTGCGATTTCAAGCTCTTGCGCCAGTGCGCTGCGTGCGCGTGACAGCCGGCTCATGACAGTGCCCACGGGCAGCTCCAGCGCCTCGGCCACCTCGCGGTAGCGCATCCCCTCGACGCAGACGAGCATCAGGACGCCCCGGTATTCCGCGGGCAGCCGGTCCATCGCGGCGCGGACGCGGGCCAGTTCCAGCCGCGCCTCGGTGACCTGGCGGCCATCCTCGCCGATCAGCGGCTGGGTCAGTTCGACCTCGTCTATCGCCACCACGGGGCGGGCAGCGCGGTGCTGGTCGATCCAGGCGTTCCGCATGATGCGGAACAGCCAGCTGTCCAGCCGCGTGCCCGGCGTGAAACCGGACAGGTTCGCCAACCCCTTTTCCACGGTCTGCTGCACCAGGTCGTCGGCCTGATCCCAACTGGGGGCCAGCGACCGGGCAAAGGCGCGCAGCCGCGGCAGCAATTCGACGATCTGCTGTTTTTCCGGTGCCGTCACCTGTTCCGTCCTCTTGTTCGAATCCGCGATTTCCTGCCTGGTTGCAATCAAAACGCAGGTGAGCGGATTTTATTCCCGACGGCACGCTGAAGAAAACTAATCTTACCGGGGAATAAAACGACGGGTGATTTCGTTTTGATCTGAAACCCCGTCAATCCGCACGATCCGCACCGAGGGAACCCGCACCGATGAGCGACAAAGACGATGCCCCCGACATGAACCGCCGCCGGTTGTTGACACGTATCGGCCTGGCGGGGCTGACAGCCTATAGCGCGCCCGCGCTGACCCATCTTGGCATGGCCCATGCTTCGGGCGGGGGTGGCGGATCGGGGGGTGGATCGGGCGGAGGGTCCGGCGGATATGGCGGCGGCGGGTCGGGCGGATGGCGCAACAGCTCGCAACCTGTCCGGCGGCAGGTGCCGCAGCCGCGTGTCGTCCGGCAGGCCCCGCCCCCGCCGCCCGAGATCGTGCTTTTCGTGCCGGCGGGCACCGATATCGCCCCGGCGGGCGCCCAGGGTTATGTCGTGCGTGGCGAGGCCGCGAATGCGACACTGGGCGGAACGCTCTACCGGCTCGACCTGCCGGCCGGGCGGACCGTTGACGAAGGCGTTGCGGAACTGTCCGGCCTTCTGCCGGGTGCCCGGGTCGATGAAAATCACATCTATACCCCCGACGAATTCCTGTGCGACGGAGAGGGCTGCGATGCCTTCGAGATGATCGGCTGGTCCGGCTGGCCCAGCATCCATGCGCCGCGCATCGGGATGATCGACACCGGCATCAACCGTGACCATCCCGCGTTGCAGGGGCAGAACCTGACCGTCCACCAGGCCGATCTGGGCGGCCGCGCCGAGGCCGGTCGCCAGCACGGGACCGCGATTGCCGCCATGCTGATCGGGCGGCTGGATTACCGCGTTCCCGGCCTGCTGCCCAATGCCGAACTGATCGGCGTCGAGGCGTTTCACCGCGGATATTACGGGGAACAGGCCGACGTGTTTTCGCTGGCCTCGGCGATCGACATCCTGCTTGCGGCCGGGGTCAGCGTCATCAACATGAGCTTCTCCGGCCCCCCGAACGACATTCTTGAGCAACTGGTCCTGCGCGCGCTTGCGCGTGACGTGGCCATCGTGGCTGCGGCAGGCAATGACGGCCCCGGTGCGGACCCCGCCTATCCGGCGGCGTTCGGGCCGGTCGTGGCGGTAACGGCGGTCGATCACGCAGAACGCGCCTATCGCCAGGCCAACCAGGGGACATATATCAATTTCGCCGCACCGGGCGTGCGGCTGTGGGTGGCGGCCTCGGTCTCGGGCGGGCGGTTGAAATCCGGCACATCCTACGCGGCGCCCTTCGTCACCGCCTCGCTTGCCGTTCAACGGCTGCGCGCCCCCGCCATGCCGCTGGCCGAGGTTGTCGCCGCAATGGAAAGCTGCGCCAAGGATCTGGGGCAGGCGGGGCAGGACCAGGTGTTCGGTCACGGGCTGGTGGCGGCGCCGGGGCAGTGTTTTGCCGAAGACGCCGAATTTTTCCCTGCTTCGGGGGAATAAAATCGGGGCGGCCCCCGTTCTTCTTGTATGGCCGCGCGATGCGGCAGGATACTGGAAGAGGAGAGAAACGATGTCCAATGATACCAAGACCGATCTGTCCCGTCGTCGCCTGCTGGGGCGGCTTGGGCTGGCCGCCGGGGTGGCCTATGTCGCCCCCGTGATGATGCATCTCGGCGCGGCGCACGCCTCGGGCGGGTCCGGCGGTGGCGCCGGCGGCTCGGGTGGCGGGGCCGGTGGTTCGGGCGGGTCCGGTGGCGGCTTCGGAGGCGGGTCCGGCGGGTCCGGCGGTGGCTTTGGCGGGTCCGGCGGCTCGGGTGCGTCCGGCGGTGGGCGCGGCGGCTTTGGCGGCGGGCGTGGCGGCTCGGGCGGCGGTCGCGGGTTCGGCGGCTTTGGCGGTTCGGGCGCTTCGGGGCCATCGGGCGGCTTCCGCTGACATGACCCGGACCCACGCAAATACCACTCACGGAGGGGCGCGCGGCCTGCGCGCCCCCGACCCGTGCGTGACGCGGCTTGGGTTTGCCGATCTTTTCCACGCGGTGGAACTGCACGGCGACGACGCGTTGCGGGATACGCTTGCCACCGTGCTGCCGGACTGGGGGTGCGCCCCGTCGCCGGGCAACCTTGCGCCGGGCACGCCTGTCACGCGCGTCCGGCGCGACGACGGCGAATACGGTTTCCAGTCATGGTGGGCCACCGCCCCGCTGACGAAACTGGGCGTCGCCGGGGCCACCTGCGGTGTCGTCGCCGATCTTGTTCAGGCGTATCTCGATGCGCGTCCGGGGGTGTTCGGCCTGCATTGCGGCGCGGTGCGGCTGGGCGGGCAGCTTGTGGCCTTTACCGGCCCCTACCGCGCGGGCAAGACAACGCTGGTCACACGGCTCGGGACCGAACCGGGGGGTGAGTTGTTTTGCGACGATGTGCTGCCGATCGCGCCCGACGGCATGGCGGTCGCGCTTGGCGTGCAGCCGCGATTGCGCCTGCCGCTGCCGGACACCATGCCCGATGGGTTTCGCGCCTTTGTCGGCCGCAATCTTACCGTGCACGATCATCGCTATGGCTATGTCGCCTTGCCGGGGCAGGCGGCGTTCGGAACGCGCGCGCCGCTGGCCGCGCTGATCCTGCTGTCACGCCAGCCGGGCGCGAAGGCCCGCTTTCACCGCCTGGACACCAGCGAGGCCGCCGCGCATCTGATCCGCCAGAACATTGCCGATCCCGGCGAGGTCGAGGCCCATTACGACCGGGTTTCGGCACTGGCAGAGGGCATGGCCTGCCTGACGCTGGTCTATTCCGACCTCGAGGATGCCGTGGCGCTTGTCCGCACCGCCTTCGATGGCACGGCGCAGGCCCCCCGGATCGCCGACCCCGGGCCGCCCCTTGACCGGACCGCCGCGCAGGAGGATGCCGATCCCGCGGATATGGACGTCATGTTCAGGCGATCCGGCGACGTGGTCGAGCGGGTGATCGGGTCCGACACCTTCCTGTGGCAGATGGACGGGCGGCATTTCTTCAGCCTGAACCCGGTGGGCGGCGCGGTCTGGACCTTGCTGGAAACGCCCGCATCGGGGCACGACATCGCCGCCGCGCTGCACGCGGCCTTCCCGGACGTGCCGCGTGCGGTCATCGCAGGCGACACCGCAAGGCTGCTGGGGCAGATGCACAGGCGCGGCCTGCTGACGGCATAGTGCGGCCGCGGCGGGCCTTACTGGTACATCGACAGCACGCTGCTGCGCAGCTCGGTGGTGGAAATACCCTCGGTGCGGGGCAGGTAGACGACCTTGCAGATATCCGCCAGATCGTCGAACTTGCCTTCCCAGTCGGCGCCGATGCCGAAGATATCCGCCTTTTCCCGCAGGATATCGCCGCGCTTCTGATCCCAGCTTTCCTCGGGGATCACCTTTGAGACATAGCGGCAGGATTCCAGGATCTCGACCCGGTGACGGTAGGGCATGACATTGGCCTTGCCCTTGCGCGTGTTGAACTCGTCGGTCGAACAGCCAACGATCAAGGTGTTTCCAAGCTCGGAAAGCCGCCGCAGCAGGCGCACGTGACCGAGATGGAAAAGGTCGAAGGTGCCGTAGGTGATCACGGTTGTCATTGTGGTCTTCGTCCTTCTTTCTGTTGTTTCGCCTTGGCAATTCGTGCGCTTACGGCGTCTCGACGCCGATCAGATTGTAAAACTCGTTCAGGGCCGCATCATTATATGCCTTGGCGTCGAACCTTTTTGGTTTGTACCCTTCGGATATGACCTGCGCCATGCCGTCAGCCAAAGCCTTGTCGTCTTTTTCGGTCAGGACGCCAAGCCCGTCCCCGATAACATACGCCATCGACGGGTGATTGGTTGCGACACAAGGGGTTCCGAGGGCAAGCGACTCCAGCAAGACAAGTGGCTGTCCCTCGTAGTCGGAACTCAGGACGAACGCATCGGCCTCCTTTATCGCGGCGGCCGGTTTGTGCACGAAACCCGCGAAGAAGCAGGAGTCTTCCAGGCCAATATTTTCTGCATAACGTTTGACTTTCTCCAGCTCCGGGCCGTCGCCAAGCACAAACAAGAAAGCGTTGGGGTTCTGATTCTTCAGTATGGAAAAAGCACGCAACAGGCGTCTATGATTCTTTTCCACGGAGATACGCGCAGCATTAATGAATATTTTTGCATTTGGGTTCACCGAGCGAAGCTCGTGCATCTTTGCAACCCATGGGCAGGGTGCAAATTCCGCACCGGGCATAAACTCCTGCCCAATTACATTTCGGCAATATCCGAACTTTTCCCCATCGGAAGGTCCTGCAAAGGCATCCCGATTTATATCCCTTAGTGTCGGTGAAACAGAAATGATTTCATCAAAATCCCTATATGCCGTTGTTATGAGCCAGTTGATATTCCCCCTTGTTTTTATTTCCGAAGCAATATCGTTGTGCTGGTAAATGACTCGCTTCTCGGTATTTGCCGCCAGCGACAACATTGTGCCAGCGACATCATAACCCGAGAAATCTATTGCGACATCAAATGCGCGATCACGTAGATGCCTATGGTACTCCGTTTTGAAAGCGTTTTTAATAGTATTAAATTGCCGCATCCTGCTTTCCTCGCTCGGCGTTATTCCGATTTTACGAAGAATTCTAGTTCTATCCTTGGGTTGTAATTCGTTTCGAAACAGAATTTTCTTAACCTTGTCCGATAGCAGATTGAACTGTTCACGGCGGGATTCATCTCGATCCAGGTACTTGACCTCACAGAACACAGAAATATCAACCAAATCGCCATCCAGAGCGTTAATAAGATTCAAGAAGGAGGTGGTTATACCATTCCTTCGAAAAGTGCTTGGATAAATAAGTACTTTTTTCTTTTCTGTCTTTTGAATGCTGGGTGCATAGTTTAGCAACAAATTAGCGCTATCGAATGATGCTCGTTCGTTTTTATCTCCAAACAGTACATCAATAGTGTTCGTGTAATCAGAAAAACTTGATGGCTTTCGTGGATTCCTTATCATCTCCAGAACTTGCTCGCGTGTCTCCGCGATCTGGCAAGGCAGTTTTGTATAGTCCAGAGAAAAGCCACGTTCACCTCTATAGTCGAGGAGATCATATGCATACAGAACAACCGGACGATCGAGTAATAAGTAATCGAGGATTACGCTCGAATAATCTGATAGAAGAAGGTCGGTTTGCGTAAGAAATTCGTTTATATCAATACCCTTAGGTATTGCCTTGACGCCTGTTTTTTGCCAGTCAATTTTTCTTTCCGCAAAATAGTGCAGACTTACGTATACATCATAACGTTCGCTAAACTCCTTTGCAAGCATTTCACTTACTTCTATTTGCTCGTTCAGCTCCTGATCAATTTCATTCAGTCTTCCGCGCCAAGTCGGTGCATAGAGGAGTTTTGGTTTTCCAGATTGACTCTGCGGTTTGGTATTCTCTGATCTGTACGCGATGTCATTCCGGGGAAATCCAATATGCCGGATATGAGACTTCTCTAAGGGCGCAAGTGTCGCATCGAGGAAAGCTCGATCGAAGAAATTTCCCGATGAGAGTATGATGTCAGAGATGTTTAGGCATCTTTGCGTATTGTAAGATGCGGCAAGCATGGGTTCATGTTGAACACCCATTTTTTTGATTGGTATTCCGTGCCATGTTGAAAGAAGAACTTGCTCTTTCTTTGGGGCGAAGATGAACGGCAGCGTAGAGTTGAAAATAATATACTTTGATTTAGCCAGCGCGACTAGATGCTCCATTCGCTCATAGGTAACGAATCGTACGTCGGGGTTCTTTTTTATATCATCCGGTATGATGGTGTCGGGCCTGGTTACCCAGGTGAACCTGCAGCTCCCTCGGGGAAATCGCTCAACCAGCTCTCTGAAGATAAACAGCGGGTTGCATCCAATTCTTCTTCCGTGAAACGAGTCGAAAATAAAATGATTATCTTCCAATAGAAAAGAATCGGCGTTTTTGGAAAAGGCTCGATTCGTAAAACCCCCACGTGTCAGCCGCAATCCCCGGACAATCTTATCAATGAGAATTGTCGTCTGTATCTTGTTCATCTTGCTTTCTCGCCTCTAGCCTTACAAACTCACCATGCACCGGAACGCTGTGCTCTCGCACAATGCGATACTCGTTTCCTTGCCGTTTTTTCGTGCCGTCACACCCGACTGCAACTCTACATCTTACCCAAAGAGAGAATTTGGCGGACTTTCCGGGTTGTGAGAAACCTCTCATACTCATCGACAAAACGCGCGAAGCGCCGTCTTGCACGGGACCAGGAAAAGCTGAAATCCGGGTCCGGTACGCGCCAGTTCTCCCCGTAATTCACCGCCAGCATCGCCTCGGCGTTACGCGGGGCGGGCAGGGGGATGCCCTGTATGGGTTGCGTGCCCAGCGGAAACACGTCCGCCCGGGACAGATCGCCATAGGTATGCGGCCAGACATAGACCTTGCCGCCCTTTTCCCAAGCGGCGAAAAGATCCACCTGCAACCCGCTTTCGGTGTGGAACTGTAAACTGGGGCTGTTCTTCATGAATCGCAGATCGGTGGCAAAGGGCATGGTATCCGCCACCACGTCATGCAGTCGTGAAAACGCGGCGATCCGTTCCTTCGGGGAAGATCCTTCGACGAAAACGGCCAGGTCCACGTCATCGTCGTGGCCGATGAAATCACCGTCCCGCACCGCCCCCAGAAGCGTGCCGGAATTCAGCACGGCGGTATACCCCTCGGCATTCAGCGCCTCGAAGATCTTTTGGAGATCGAGTGCCAGTTTCCGCCGGTCCATGCTTTTGAACGAGGTCGAATAGCCATGGCCGTTCAGAACCTTGTCGTCCAGAACCCGCTTCAACGCCGCCTCGAACGCCTTGCGCTTGTCGTGATCGCCGTGGCTTTTGTGATAGGCGGCGATCTTTTTCTTCAGCGATGCGCAGCGGCTTGCCTTCATCCGGTGGACGCCATAGAGCAGCACCACGCGCTCGGTCCAGTCGACCCCACGTTCGGCGCGGGGCACCCTGTTCAGTATCGTGCGGACCCTTTTGTAAGGTAGCGAGCGGGCATGGGCGACATCGGCCAGGATCGAGTCGACCTCATGCAGGATCGACCACGAAGTCGGGCTAAGCGCGCGCTTAGGCACCGGTAGTTCCCGGGGCTTGAACAGTTTTGGCATCCGGTTCTCGTGGTTGGCAGCGGGTTCGTGCGAAAATTGTAATCAGCGCGCTGTATACGCAGGGCAAATCGTTAACGCAATGCGTTGGGCCGGAGCTTACCGAATTCGGCGCAACCTGTGCTTGATCGAAGACAGGTAGTTGGCGGTTTGCCGCCGGAACTCTTTCCACAGATAGCCGCGCGCGCGGGTTTTGCGCCTGCTGCGCCCGTCGCGGCGGGCCGGCGCGCTGTTGATGACGCTGTCGCTGCCCGAGGGCGCGATCAGCGCCGGATCAAGCGCAAATCCCGTGCCGCGCCGGCAGAAATGGTGGCGCAGGAAGTGGTCTATGGGCGCGGTGGCGAACGCGGCTTCGCGCAGAAACGCCTCGGCCCCGCGACGGCTCCACAGCAGGCCGGTGGTCGTGATGGGAAAATAGGCAGCGTGATACAGGCGATGCCCGTCGACCTGCCCCAACCCGGTGCGGAACGGGCCGGGCGGACGTCCGAGGTTCACGATCTCCCAGTTGCCGGGCTCGTCGCGGTCGAGCCGGGCGATAAGCGCATCCAGAACCGCCTTTGCCCCCTTGGGAATCGTCATGTCATCCTCGACCACAAGCGCGTAACCGGCATCGCTTTGCAGGAAACGCTGCACCGCCCGGACGTGGCTTTTGAAGCACCCCACCTCGCCGCCGGTCAGCGGGCGGCCGTAAAAGGCGATGGCGCGGGCCTCGTCATACCCCTCCAGCTCATCCAGAGGGATGTTGCGCGCATCGCAGGCGGGCAGGCGTTCGAACGCGATCCCCGCCTCGTCCAGAAGGCGCCCGGCCAGCGCCATCCTGTCGGTGCTGTCGTCGAGGTTGATGACAAGGGTCAGTAAACTGGTCATGCCTGCGTCCTTAGTGCAAGCGTCGAAAATGGAAAAGCCCCGGCATATGAACCGGGGCCTTTCGGATCTTTTGAAAGATGCGCCTTACTCGGCGGCTTCTTCCTTGGTGACCTCTTCGCCGGTCTCCTGGTCGACGACCTTCATCGACAGGCGCACCTTGCCGCGATCATCGAAGCCCAGCAGCTTGACCCACACTTCCTGACCTTCCTTCAGAACGTCGGACGGGTGGTTCAGGCGGCGGTTCTCGATCTGGGACACGTGCACCAGCCCGTCGCGCTTGCCAAAGAAGTTCACGAAGGCACCGAAATCGACGATCTTCACGACCTTGCCCTTGTAGATGCCGCCCTCTTCCGGCTCGGCCACGATCGAGTGGATCATGTCGTAAGCCTTCTGGATGGCTTCGGCGTTCGGCGATGCGATCTTGATGATGCCTTCGTCGTTGATGTCGACCTTGGCGCCCGACACTTCGACGATCTCGCGGATCACCTTGCCGCCCGAGCCGATCACTTCGCGGATCTTGTCGGTCGGGATCTGCATCGTTTCGATGCGCGGTGCATGGACCGAGAAATCGGCGGCGCCCGAAAGTGCCTTGTTCATCTCGCCCAGGATGTGCATCCGGCCGTCCTTGGCTTGCGCCAGGGCTTTTTCCATGATCTCGGGCGTGATGCCTGCGACCTTGATGTCCATCTGCAGCGAGGTGATGCCGTTTTCGGTGCCTGCGACCTTGAAGTCCATGTCGCCCAGGTGATCCTCGTCACCCAGGATGTCGGTCAGGATCGCATAGTCGCCGTCATCCTCAAGGATCAGGCCCATTGCCACACCGGCCACGGCCGATTTCAGCGGCACACCGGCATCCATCATCGACAGCGAACCGCCACAGACCGACGCCATCGAGGACGAGCCGTTCGATTCCGTGATCTCGGACACCAGGCGAAGGGTGTAGGGGAAATCGGTCGGTGCCGGCAGCACGGCCTGAAGCGCGCGCCAGGCCAGTTTGCCGTGGCCGATCTCGCGGCGTCCCGGAGGGCCGACGCGGCCCGCTTCGCCAACCGAATACGGCGGGAAGTTGTAGTGCAGCAGGAAGTTCGATTTGAAGTTCCCGTGCAGCGCGTCGATGAACTGCTCGTCATCACCGGTGCCCAGCGTGGTCACGACAAGCCCCTGGGTTTCCCCGCGGGTGAACAGGGCCGAGCCGTGCGTGCGCGGCAGCAGGCCGGTTTCGCACACGATCTGGCGGACATCGGTGGTCGAACGACCGTCGATACGGGTGCCGCCCTTGACCACGTCACCGCGCAGGATCGACGCTTCGAGCTTTTTCATCGCGGAACCGAGGTTCGCGTCTTCCAGTTGCTCTTCGGTCAGTTTTTCCTTGATCGCCTGACGCGCGGCCGCAACGGCCGCGGTGCGTTCCTGCTTGTCCTTGATGGCAAACGCGGCGCGCATCTGGTCTTCGCCGGCGGCTTTGACCGCAGCGAAAAGATCGCTGTAATCCGGTGCCTGGAAATCGAACGGCTCTTTCGCGGCATCCTCGGCCAGGTCGATGATCAGGTCGATCACCGGCTGGATTTGCTCATGCGCAAAGGTCACGGCGCCCAGCATCTCGGCCTCGGTCAGCTCGTAGGCTTCCGATTCCACCATCATCACGGCTTCTTTCGTGCCGGCGACGACGAGGTCGAGCCGCTGCTCGGGCTTGAGGCGCAGATCCTGCATGTCGTCCACGGCCGGGTTCAGCACGTATTCGCCATCCACGAACCCGACGCGGCAACCCGCGATCGGACCCATGAAGGGCACGCCCGAAATCGTCAGCGCGGCGCTTGCGGCGATCATCGCCACGATGTCGGGATCGTTTTCAAGGTCATGCGACAGCACGGTGCACATCACCAGCACTTCGTGCTTGAAGCCGTCCACGAACAGCGGGCGGATCGGACGGTCGATCAGGCGCGCAGTCAGCGTTTCCTTTTCGGTCGGACGTGCCTCGCGCTTGAAAAAGCCACCGGGCACCTTGCCCGCGGCATAGTATTTCTCCTGGTAATGCACGGTCAGCGGAAAGAAATCCTGACCGGGCTTGGGTTCCTTGGCGAAGGTGACGTTTGCCATCACCGAGGTTTCGCCGAGGGTGGCGATGACCGAGCCATCCGCCTGACGGGCAACCTTGCCCGTTTCCAGTGTGAGCGTCTCATCGCCCCACTGCATCGTTTTCGTCGTAATTTTGAACATCATCGTTTCCTGTCTGGGGCACTCCCGGGCGTATCCCGGGTCCCCGTTTGCATGGCGGCCCCATTGCCGCCGACCCCTTCATCCTTCCATGCGCCGGGATCAGAGCGTCACGTCTCAGATGGGGGCGCCTTACAGTGTTTTACAGGTTTTTGAAAGCAAAGAGTTGCGGCGGCGCATCGGCGCCGGCGCGGGCTGGTGCTATTTACCACGCAGGGTGGTTCACCCCCGGACGGGTTTGTGGCTATATCGATTCCCGGGGCATGTTTGCGCGCGCGGACCGGGTGGCGATCGCGCAAGGACGGAACGTATAGGGGCCAGGATTGCGTTTTCTACTGACTCGCCTGGCGGCCACGCTGGCCGCCACGCTGTATCTTGCCGTGCCGGTTGCCGCGCAGGGCGCGGACCGTATCGTGGCGGAGGACGGCCGCATCCTGTCTATCGGCGACTCGCTGATGGCATGGAACACGATCGCGGGGCGTTCGATCCCGAATGTCGTGTCCGCCATCCTGGAAGAGCCGGTCGAAAGCCGCGCGGTATCCGGTGCGCATGTGATCTATGCGCTGCCGATCACCGGCGCGATGGGTATGCGCATCGGTGCGCAGTTCGGAAAAGACACCCCCGACTGGGTGCTGGTCACCGGCGGCGGCAACGATCTGTGGCTTGGCTGCGGTTGCAGCCGGTGCCAGCGCCGCATGGATCGCATGATCAGCCCCGATGGAAGCGCGGGCGCCGTGCCCGACCTGATACGCCGCATCCGCAAGACCGGCGCGCGCGTGATCTATATCGGTTACCTGCGCAGCCCCGGCTGGAACACGGTGATCGACCATTGCCGTGACGAGGGCGACGCGTTCGAGGCGCGCCTGTCCGTCATGGCCCGTCAGACCGAGGGCGTCTGGTTCCTGTCCAACGCCGACCTGGTGCCCGATGGCGACACCTCGTTCCATGCGCTCGATGGCATCCACCCCTCGGTCAAGGGCAGCACGGCCATCGGCAAACGTGTCGCCGCGCTGATCCGCAAGCTCGACCGGGAACGCTGATCCCCGGAACGGAAAACGCCCGCCCCCTGGCGGGGCGGGCGTCGGAATTCCCGGATCGGGCGGCGCTTAACGGCGGATGCCGAGGCGCTGGATGAGGTCCTGGTAACGGCTCTCTTCCTTGCCTTTCAGATAGTCCAGCAGCTTGCGGCGCTGGGCGACCAGCTTCAGAAGGCCACGGCGGCCGTGGTTGTCCTTCTTGTGGGTCTTGAAATGCTCGGTCAGCGTGTTGATGCGCGAGGTCAGGATCGCAACCTGCACCTCGGGCGAACCGGTGTCGCCGTCCTTGGTGGCGAATTCCTTGATGACGCGTGCCTTGTCTTCTGCAGTGATCGACATCGGGGTCTCCTTGGTTCTGAGGGTTCAGGGCACAAGCCGGGATGTCGTCCAGCAAGGTCCTATGGAGCATCCGACCGGGGGATTCCCGGTGCGGATGCGGGCGTATAGGGGAAATCGGCCCGGATGAAAAGGGGGCGCGTGCTTTACCGTCTGCGCAACAGGTGCAGAACGTTCTGGCTGGGATAGCCATCCGGCGTCACACCGACCGATTGCTGAAACGCCCGGATCGCCGCGATCGTGTTGGGCCCGACGATACCGTCGATCTTTTCAACCCCCAACCCCTTGCGTTTCAACCGGGTCTGCAACTCCTTGCGCTGGTCGAAATTCAGCGGCTTGTATCCGCGCGGCCACTCGGCCTGTATCGGCGGGCCGCCGGCGATGCGGTCGGCCAGGTGCCCCACGCCGATCGCATAGGCATCTGCGTTGTTGTAGCGTTTGATCACGTTGAAATTGTCGAACACCATGAAGGCCGCGCCGCGCGTGCCCGCCGGCAGCAGGATCGCCGCCGCGCCGTAATCGGGCACCGGGCGGCCATTGCTCATCGCCACCACGCCGCGCGCGGCCCAGTCCGACGGCATCCGCCGCGTGTCGCCCGTCGGCGCGAACCCCTGCGGCAGCCGCACCTCGACGCCCCAGGGCTGGCCCTTTTTCCAGCCGAACCGCCTGAGATAGGCCGCGGTCGAGGCCAGCGCATCCGCCGGGTCGTCCGACCAGATGTCGCGCTTGCCGTCGCCGGTGAAATCCACTGCATAAGCCAGGTAGGAGGTGGGAATGAACTGCGTATGCCCCATCGCACCCGCCCAGGAGCCCTGCATGTTGCGCGGGGCCACGTCGCCCGATTGCAGGATCTGCAACGCCGCGAAAAGCTGCTTTTCAAAGAACGCCCCGCGCCGACCGTCAAAGGCCAGCGTCGCCATCGCCTCGATCACATCCAGCGTGCCGCGCTTTTCGCCGTAATAGGTCTCAAGCCCCCAGACCGCGGTCACCACCTCTTTCTCCACGCCATAGGCCTGTTCGATACGCTCCAGCGTCCGGCGGTGGCGGCGCAGCGCGCGCTGGCCCTTGTCCACCCGGTCGGAACTGACCGCGTTATCCAGGTAATCCCAGATCTGTTTCTTGAACTCCGCCTGGTTGCGATCCTTTGCGATCACGTCGGCATTGTAGCGCACGCCACGAAACGCCCCGGTCACCACCGAGGCCCCGATCCCGCGCGACCGGGCCTGCGTCTTGTACTGATCGACCCACCGCTGAAAGGCCGCGTTCTTCGTCGATACCACCGGGTCGGTGTTCAGGTCCGCAGGCCGCAGGGCCGGGCGCAGGCTGTCTTGTGTTGTGGCCGTCGCCCCGGCGCCGAAGGGCCGCAATTGGGGGCGCGGCGATTGGTCCACCGGCCCGGCCACCGCCATTCCAAACCCCATGAAAACGCCCGCCATCGCGGGCAAAAGAAACCGCATACGCATCGCTCGCCTCATTTTTTTCTTGGCCGTGATCGTAGCGCGATTGCCCCGTTTCGCAAAGCAGGCTTTGCCCCACACGGGGATCATCCGGCAAAACCCTGCCGCTTCATCTTGCCTGAAATACTCCGGGGGCTTGGGGGCAGAGCCCCCAATCGTCACCGGCCCTTGCGTTTCAGCTTGCGCTTGACCTTGGCATCCTTGTGTTTGGCCTTTCCGGCCTTGCGCCTGACCGGCCCGCCCTTGCCGCGCCCCCGGCCCGGATGGCCGCCGCGCCCGCCCGGCATCGACTGGCCCTCAAGCTCCAGCAGCTCCAGCGCGATACCGCCGGTCACCGGCGCGGCCTCGACCAGCTTGACCCGCACCCGCTGACCCAGCGAGATCACCGTGCCGGTATCCGACCCCAGAAGCGTCCCGGCATCGCGGTCGAAATGGAAATATTCCTGCCCCAGGTTGCGCATCGGGATCAGCCCGTCGGCGCCGGTCTCGTCCAGCTTGACGAAGACGCCGAACTTGGCGATGCCGCTGATCCGCCCCGTGAACGTCCCGCCCACCTTTTCCGACAGGAAGGCCGCAAGGTAACGGTCGGTCGTGTCCCGCTCGGCCATCATCGAACGTCGTTCGGTTTCGCTGATATGGGTGGCTGTCTGTTCCAGGTCTTCGATGTCCTGCGGGCGCAGCCCGTCCTTGCCCCATTTATGCGCGGTGATCAGCGCGCGGTGCACCACCAGGTCGGAATAGCGCCGGATCGGCGATGTGAAATGCGCATAGGCCTGCAACGCCAGCCCGAAATGCCCGAAATTCGCCGGGCTGTAATAGGCCTGCGTCATCGCCCGCAGGGTGGACATGTTGATCAGCTCGTCATGCTCGGTGCCCTCGGCCTGCGCCAGCAGGCGGTTCAGGTGCTGGGTTTTCAGAACCTGCCCCTTGGCCAGAACCATGCCTGCGCTTTCCGCCGTTTCGCGCAGCGCCTCCAGCTTTTCGGGGCTGGGCTCCTCGTGCACCCGGAACAGCAGCGGCGACTTGCGGGTGATCAGTTCCTCGGCGGCGGCCACGTTGGCCAGCACCATGAACTCCTCGATCAGGCGGTGGGCATCCAGCCGCTCGGCGAAATCGACGGATGTGACCTGCCCTTCCTCGGACAGCACGACCTTGCGTTCGGGCAGGTCCAGGTCCAGCGGCTGCCGGCGCTTGCGGGCCGATACCAGCGCCTCGTAGGCGGCGTAAAGCGGGTCGATCACCTGCTCCATCAGGGGGGCGCATTTCTCGTTCGGGTCGCCGTCGCCGGCGGCCTGAACCTCCTGGTAGTTCAGCGATGCGGCCGACCGCATCAGCCCGCGCACGAAGCGATGCCCGATCTTGGTGCCGTCCGCACTGACCTGCATCCGCACGGCGATACAGGCGCGCGGCACGCCCTCGTGCAGCGAACACAGGTCGCCCGACAGGCGGTCGGGCAGCATCGGCACCACGCGGTCGGGGAAATAGCTGGAATTGCCGCGCTTGCGCGCCTCGCGGTCCAGCGCGGTGCCGGGCGTGACGTAATGGGCCACATCCGCGATGGCGACCCAGATCACGTGCCCGCCCTCGTTGCGCGGGTCGTCGTCCTCATGCGCCCAGCAGGCATCGTCATGGTCGCGCGCATCCCACGGGTCGATGGTGACAAGCGGCATGTCGCGCATATCCTCGCGGCCCGACAGGCCCGCCGGTTTCATGCCGTCGGCCTCGGCGATCACGTCGTCGGGAAAATCGTCGGGGATACCGTGCTGGTGGATCGCGATCAGGCTGACGGCGCGCGGCTCGGACGGATCGCCCAGCCGGGTCACGATCCGGGCGCGCGGCAGGCCCATCCGGCCTTTTGGCCCGGATTGTTCGGCCTCGACCAGTTCGCCGTCCTTCGCCCCGCCGGTGGCACCGGGCGGCACCTGCCATTCCTTGCCGTCGCCCTTGTCGATGGGCAGGATGCGCCCGCCCTCGGCGCCCTTGCGGAATACGCCCAGCACCTTGTGCGGGTTCTGCCCGATGCGCCGGATCAGCCGGGCCTCGTATTGATGATCCTCGGCCTTCACCTCCTGCAGGCGGGCAAGGATACGGTCGCCCGCCCCCAGCGCCGGGTCCGAGGCGCGCGGCACGACCAGCACCACCGGCTCTTTCCCCTCGCCCTGCCATTCCAGCGGCCGCGCGAACAGATCGCCATCACCCGAGGGATCGGTCACCTGCAATACGCTGACGGGCGGCAGCTTGTCGGGATCGCGATAGGTTTTCTTGCGCTTGTTCAGATGCCCCTCGTCCTCAAGCTCCTTGAGGATGCGCTTCAGGTCGATCCGCGCAGCCCCCTTGATGCCAAAGGCCTTGGCGATATCGCGTTTCGAGGTGAGGGTTGGGTGGTCCGAGATCCATTGCAGGATCTCGTCCTTGGTGGGCAGCTGGCTCATGGCCCGTGACGTAGCACAGGCTTGGCGCGGCGTCATGCGGGAAACGCGGGGCGCGTCGGCTAATCCGCCTGCTGCAACGCCCTGACGACCCGAAAACCGGTGCTTTTCAGCCGGCTGTTTTCAGTTCCATAGCCCCGGTTGGCCGGTCGCGCATAGTCTGCGCCTGATCCGAACGACCCGCCCTTGGCTACGCGGCGGCACGTATTGTGCCGTTCGGCTTCGGCAAGATAGGCAGACGACGTCGGCAGCCCCAAATGCCGTTCACTCCAGCACGACATGGTGTGCTCCAGCACGTTTCCCGCCATATGCCGCAATCCCCAGGCATTGGCCGCATCGAGCGCGTCCACGGGAACCGGGACTCTGCGATTGTCTGGATCGGGAACACGCCTGTCGCCCTCCCAATGAAACACGCTGATATTCGCCTGGTCCGGCGTCAGGGTGTCGCCTTGCGCGAACCTCGTTCGGGTTCCTGCCCGGGCCGCGTATTCCCACTCGGCCTCGGTCGGCAGGCGATACACATCCGCGCCGACCTTGCGGTTGAGCCAGGCAACATATTCCAGCATATCCAGATAGGACACGTTCATCACGGGATGGCGCGGGTTGTCGGCGCGGGAATAGACTCCACCGAACCCGAGAACCCTTGGGTCGGGAGTGTGCGCGCACCCGCCTTCCGCCACGCAGGCCAACCATTCCTCACGGGTCACTTCGTTGCGGCCCATGGCAATCGGAACGTCGATTTCCACCTCATGCATTGGCCCTTCATGGGCGTATCCGGGCACGACCCCCGGCTCGGGTTTGTGCCACAACGAATACACGAAGGCGGATTCCTCCAACGGCGCACCCATCACGAAACTGCCCAAGGGAAGAACGATCATTTCCGGGCAGGTATCGCAGTCGCGGAATGCCTCAAGCGGGGCAAGCGTTTCGCCATTCCCATGCAATGCGCCGGTTTCGGCCTGTGCCGGGCCGGTCAGCCAGAACAGCGCGCATAAAAGCGCAAGGCGCAGGATGCGGAATGTTGGAAACACGCGCACTGGACGGTCTTTACTCGTTCTCGTTCCGGGGCACGGTGGCGCAACCAAGACGTGTTTTCAAGCCCTGTCAGATCGTCAGGCGAAATAATCCCGCAGGATGCGGGTATAGATCGCCTTCAGCTCCTGCACCTGCCCCGCGGGCACACGTTCATCGACCTGATGCATGAAATGGCCGACAAGCCCGAATTCCACCACCGGACAGTGGTTTTTGATAAACCTTGCGTCCGACGTGCCCCCCGTGGTGCTGAGTTCCGGCGTGACGCCGGTTTCGGCTGCGACCGCTTTCGACACCAGATCCGACAGCGGCCCCGGCGGCGTCAGGAACGCCTCGCCCGAGATCTTCACCTGCATATCCACGCTCACCCCGAACTCCTCCGCGACGCGGTCCGCCTCCTGCCGCAGCCATCCGGTCAGGCTGGCGCCGGTATGGGTGTCGTTGAAGCGGATGTTCACCGCGCTGCGGCAGCTGGCCGGGATCACGTTGGTCGCGGGATTGCCGGTGTCGATGGTGACGACCGCCAGTGTCGAGGCATCGAAATGCGCGGTCCCCCGGTCAAGCTCGTGACTGGCCAGCCGGTCCATCAGCCGCGCCATCGCCGGCAGCGGGTTCTTCGCGCGGTGCGGATAGGCGGAATGGCCCTGCACGCCCGTTACCGTGAAATGCGCATTCATAGACCCGCGCCGCCCGATCTTGATCATCTCGCCCATGCGGTCGGGGCAGGTGGGTTCGCCGACGATGCAGACGCTCATGCCCTCGCCCTGCGCCGCCATCCAGTCCAGCAGCGCGGCGGTGCCGTCGACGGCATCGCCTTCCTCGTCGCCGGTGATGGCCAGCATGATGGCGCCCTCGGGCGGCGTTTCGCGCACGAAATCCACCGCCGCGGCGGCAAAGGCGGCGACGCCCGATTTCATGTCGGTCGCGCCCCGGCCCCAGATCACGCCATCCTCCAGGTCGCCCGAGAACGGCCCGTGCGTCCAGGCGCCTTCGTCACCCGGCGGCACCACGTCGGTATGGCCGTTGAAACCGAAACTCCGCTGATGGCCCTTGTCGCCCCAGCGCGCGAACAGGTTGGCCACGCCGCCCCTGTCCACCCGCGTGCAGGCGAAACCCGCGCCGCTCAGCAGCTTTTCCAGCAGCACCAGCGCACCGCCCTCGGCCGGCGTGACCGAGTTGCAGCGGATCAGCGCCTGCGTCAGCGCAACCGGATCGGTGGGGGCGGTGGTATCGGGCATGGCTGGTCCTGTGTCTGTCATGGTGCCTGTTATGCTGCGCCAGCAGTAGCGCGCGGCCGCTTCGGGCGCAAATGTGGCAGAAAAGGCGCAGGGTTAGCCGCCCTGTGACAAGCCTGCGTCGCTTGGCCTTAACAGGCGCGCGGGGGGCGTGTTAACTTTTCGCAAAACAAGGACCCGAGGCAGGGCAAGCAGCTACCGGACCGAAGATAAAGCAAAAAACCGGTCCGACATGCAGATTTGACGATGGCGGCATCATGCGGCGCGCGAAAGATCGTGCGCCAGGCGTGACGGTGCCCCCTGCCATGGGCCGTTCGAGGCTGGGGCAGGCATATGGCGACACCTGAGGAACTTCCGATCAACACGAATGCCAGCGCGATGGCGATGGCACGCGAGATATTCGGCGATGGCGTCACCGTCGTCAGGGCCTCCTATACCGGCGACAACCGGTCCTCGGGGATTTACTCGGATGGCGACGATGTCTCGCCCGAAGTCACGCCGGGCGATACCGGCGTGATCCTGTCCACCGGGCATGTCGCCGACTTTACCAACGCGCCGGGCGGGTGGTGGTGGAACCAGACCGAGGCCAACGAAAACCCCGACACCTCGACCGACAGCAGCGGCGTCAACAACAACGCGCAGTTCAACGCAGCCGCCGGGACCAATACCTACGACGCCTCCTGGCTGGATGTGGATTTCATCCCCTCCGGCAACATGATGACGATGCAGTTCGTCTTTTCCTCCGAGGAATACCCGGAATACGCGGTCGGTGCCTATCAGGATTTCGTCGGTGTCTGGGTCAACGGAACCCAGGTGAACCTGACCGTGGGCGATGGCGATATCGACCCCAACAACCTGAACGCCGGGTCGAACGGCAACCTGTTCATCGACAACACCGGCGACCAGTACAACACCGAGATGGACGGCTTTACCGTCACCATGACGCTAAGCATTCCGGTGATCGACGGGCAGGTGAACTCGATCCGCATCGGCATCGCCGACGTCACCGACAGCAGTTACGATTCCAACCTTCTGATCGCCGGTGGCAGCGTGCAGACCGTCCTCGTGGCCGAGACCGACAGCGCCACGCTCTATCCCGACGGCACCACCGATATCGACGTTCTGGACAATGACGTGAACAACACGGGCGGCAGCCTGACCGTCACCCATATCAACGGCCAGCCGGTCGTCACCGGCAGCACCGTGACGCTGAACAGCGGCCAGCAGGTGACGCTCAATGGCGATGGCACGCTGACCGTCATCGGCGACGGCGATACCGAAACCGTCAACTTCACCTACACCGTCGAAAGCAGCACGGGCCAGACCGATACCGGCTTCGTCACCGTCGACTCGATCCCCTGTTTCGTGGCGGGCACGCTGATCCGCACGCCGACCGGCGACGTGCCGGTGGACTGGCTGCAGCCGGGCGATCCGGTGATGACGCGCGACGAGGGTCCGCAACCGCTGCGCTGGATCGGGCGGCGCAAGGTCGCGGCCATCGGCGCCTTCGCCCCGATCTGTATCCGCGCCGGCACTTTCGGTCCGCATCACGAGCTTTGGGTGTCGCCCGAACATCGCATCCTGATCCGCGACAGCCTGGCCGAGCTGCTTTTCGGCGAAGCCGAGGTTCTGGTCGCCGCCAAGCACCTGGTCAACGATGCCACGGTGCGACGGATCGAAACCGGCGAGGTCGAGTATTTCCACCTGATGTTCGACCGTCACCAGGTGGTGTTCTCGGAAGGGCTGGAAACCGAAAGCTTCCTGCCTGGCCCGCAGACGGCGCAAAGCTTTGCCCCCGATACGCTGGCCGAGATATGCGCGCTTTTCCCCGAGCTCGACCCCGAAACCGGCGAAGGTTACAGCCCCGCCGCACGGCGCACCCTGCGGGGCTTCGAGGCGCAGTTGTGGCTGGCCGGGCGGAGGGCCGCCTGATGGCGTGGATTGCACTGGCGGATCACGCCGAGGCACGTTTCGCCAAGGCGGGGCTGGGCTGCGACGCGGGCCGTGCGCCCACCCTGCGGATGGCCGATGACGGGTTGCTGGCGCGCGGGTCGCTGGTGATGGAAACGCTGCTGGCCAGTGACGGCCGGCCGCTGGCTCTGTTCGCCTATCGCGGCGGGTTGCCGTGGCAGTTCAGCCTGTCGCTTCAGGCGCTGCCCGGTGGCGGCGTCGCGCTGGTCACCGGCATGGGCGAGGAATGCCTGCACGCCGCCGCGACGCTGGAGGGTGTCACCGCCGGGGCGTCGCTGCGCATCACCTATTCCTGGGACGCGCCCGCGCGCTGGGGACGCCTTGCGCTGGAACATATCGGCACCGGGCATATCGCCATGTCCGACCTGCACGCGCCCAAGCCCGTGCCGCTGGCGGAACTGCAGCGCATGATCGCCGACCCCTCCGCGCGCAGCATGGACCGGCATGTCAGGTTCCTGGCGGTTTCGACCGGGATCGAACCGATCGGCCCGATGCCGACGATGACGGCGCATCTGCCCATCGCAACCCAATGGGGGCAGACCGGGGTCGCGCAGCTGAAACGCGGCGACATCGTTCTCAGCGGAGCAGGCGTCGGCGTGCCGGTCCTGCAGACCGTCCGCCGCGTGGTGCCGGCGCGCGGCTCGTTCCGGCCGATCCGGTTGCGGGCGCCCTATTTCGGGCTGCGCCGCGATATCCTGGTGGCCCCCGATCAACGGTTGCTGCTGGGCGGGTCCGAGGTGGAATACATGTTCGGGCGCGCGCATGTGCTGGTGCCGGTGCGGCACCTGGTCAACGGCGTGTCGGCCTTTTACGCCAATACCGGCGCGACGATCACCTATCACGACCTGATCCTGCCGGGATGCGAGCCCGTGCAGGCCGCCGGTGCCCCGCTTGAGACCATGTTCATCGGCCGCATCCGCCGCAAGCCGGTGATGCTGAGCGCAAGCCTTCTGGCCGAGTTCGACCGCAACCTGCTGCCCGAACACGCGCTGTCCACCTATCCGGTGCTGCGCCCGTTCGAGGCGATCACGCTGGCCGAAAACCGCGCCGCCTGATCATCAGTCGAAGAACGGCGTCATCTGCGCCACGATCACCGCGTTCTCGGCAAGCGCACGGTCCATCAGCGCGCGTTCCTCGCCGGGGATATCCTCGCCCGCGCCCTCACGCTCGGACAGGGTGCCGTGGCCGGTGACGTCCAGCGGCGCCATATCGGCCTGTTTCAGGATCGCCACGGTTTCGCGCACCGCCTCGGCCTCGTCCACGCCCGAGGCATAGCAGATCAGCGCCGCGCCGGTGGATTTGTCGGGCAGCCCGTCGCCCGCTTTGCGGCCCAGTTCGACCACCAGCGTGTAGACCTGCTGCGGTTTCTTTTCCCTGGCCATATGCGGCCCTCCGGTTCTGTGGAAACCGCGCGGTTTCGTGTCATGACCGCGCGGTTCCGGGCCCTTGGCGGATCAGTCGCGCAGCAGCTCGTTGATGCCGGTCTTGGAGCGGGTCTGCGCATCCACCCGTTTGACGATCACCGCGCAATAGAGGTTGATGCCGTTCTTGGACGGCATCGAGCCCGACACGACCACCGAATAGGGCGGCACCTCGCCATACATGACCTCGCCGGTTTCGCGGTCGACGATCTTGGTCGACTTGCCGATATAGACACCCATCCCGAGGACCGAGCCTTCGCGGATGATACAGCCCTCGACCACCTCGGAGCGCGCGCCGATAAAGCAGTTGTCTTCGATGATCGTCGGGCCGGCCTGCATCGGCTCCAGCACGCCGCCGATGCCGACGCCGCCCGACAGGTGCACGCCCTTGCCGATCTGCGCGCAGCTGCCCACTGTGGCCCAGGTGTCGACCATCGTGCCCTCGTCGACATAGGCGCCGAGGTTGACGAAGGAGGGCATCAGCACCACGCCGGGCGCGATATAGGCCGACTTGCGCACCACGCAGTTGGGCACCGCACGGAAACCGGCGGCGCGCCACTGGTTTTCACCCCAGCCGGCGAACTTGCTGTCCACCTTGTCCCACCAGCCGCCATCCTGCGGGCCGCCGGACTGGATTTCCATGTCCTTGATGCGGAACCCCAGCAGCACCGCCTTCTTGGCCCACTGGTTGACGTGCCAGTCGCCGTTTTCGCGCCGTTCGGCCACGCGCAACTGCCCGCCATCGAGCGCGTTCAGCGTATCCTCGATCGCCTCGCGGCTTTCGCCGGTGGTGGCGGGGGTGATGGTGTCGCGTGCTTCCCACGCGGCTTCGATCGCAGCTTCGAGCTGGGCGTTGGACATGTGGCCTCTCCCTCATGGCGGGTGTTTCGGTTTGACCATGCGCTATAAGGGCAGGCGGGCGGGCGTGCAATGCGCGGGTTTGGCGCGGTCAGCGACGGAACAGGTTGCGGCCGTCTTCGCCTGCGATACGTTGCAGGGTGGTGTGGGGCGTGGGGCGAGTGTCAGGACCACGTCGGGTATGGATGCGGCCTGATGCGCTCGGTGTCGAGAGTCACCGAATTTGTCCGGGGCGGGCAGGGTCCGAGGGGCAACTCTGCGGGACCAAGCTGCCGGTCGCACGCCACACCCCGCCCGGAACAGCCGCGCAGCGGCCCGGGCATCGCACGGCCGCCCCCCGGCCGGGCGATTGGTTGCCGCAGGTGCCACGGTCTGAGGGAGGAAGTGGCTGCGCGATAAAGTGACCGCAACAAAGGTCGCATCGCCCGACCGCGACCGTGCAATGCCCTCTGTTGCGCTCAACTTGAAATGCCGACTCAGGGCTCCACGCTGACCTTGAGGTTTTTCATGAAGCGGCGGACCCGCGCGGCGGGTGCAGATAAGGTGTTTACCCTCTGGCGGCAGGCAAACCGAGGCAGGACGCAGCCTGACGCGTCCAAGGTTAATGTCCGGTTACCCGGCCAATGGATCAGGTGCCACATTCGCCCCGCAGACCAGCACCGCCACCCGCTCGTCCGGTTCCGGCACATAGGCCCCCGATAGCAGCGCCGCCAGCGCCGTGGCGCCTGCCGGTTCCACCAGTTGCCGGGCGGATTTCCAGAGCGTTACCTGCGCGGCGGTGATCGCGTCATCCTTGACCAGCACGCTGCCGATATCCTGATCGCGGGCCAGCCCGAAACAGATATCCCCGATCTGCTTCGCGCCCAGCGCGTTGGCCGCCACGCCCGACACCTCGACCGGCACCGGCGCACCGGCCCTGAGCGCGGCGTTCAGCGTCGGTGCGCGCTCGGGCTCGACCGCGACGACCTTGCGCCGCCCTTGCAGCCATCCGAGGGCGCCGCCGATAAGCCCGCCGCCGCCCACGGCGATCAGCACGGTATCGGCCTGCAATCCCTGCTCCTCCCATTCCGCCATGCAGGTGCCCTGACCCATCACCGTTGCGGGCGCGTCATAGGCGTGGATCTGCATGGCCCCGGTCGAGGCCTGCCATTCGGCAGCGCGTTCCGCCGCCTCCGCATAGGCGCCGGGCACGATCACAAGGTCGGCGCCCAGGTCACGGATCAGCGCGATCTTGGACGGCCCGGCGATTTCGGGCACGTAGATGCGGGCGCTGTGCCCCAGCGCGCGGGCGGCACAGGCCACCGCCGCGCCGTGATTGCCGCCCGAGGCCGCCACCAGCCCGGCCTGCGGCACCGGCCCCGACAGCAGCGTGTTGAACGCCCCGCGCGCCTTGAAGCTGCCGGTATGCTGCATCTGTTCCAGCTTGACCTCGACCGGATATGCCAGCCCCAGCCCGTCCAGCGTGCAGGCCGGCGTGCGGCGCACATGGCCCGCGATACGTTCCGCTGCTTCGGCGATCCCAGACTTCCAGTCCATGCGCACCCCCATTCTGGCAAAGTTCGGCGAAACCCTATAGGGCTGGCGCAGACGCGCAACCCGAGGATTTTATCCAGTGACGACAGACGACCGAACCAGCCCGTTCCGCGATGCGGGTACGGACCGCACGACGGCGGCCCATGTTCCCGATACCCCCCAGACCCGTGCGCCGGCCTATCGCCTGGCCTTTGCCGATGACGAGTTCCTGTGCCGGGACGAGTTGCGCCCCGTGCGGCTGCAGCTGGAGCTGTTGAAGCCGCAGATGCTGCTGGACGAATACGGGGTGGAATCGACCGTGGTCCTGTTCGGCGGCGCGCGTATTCCCCGGCCCGAGGACAAGGCCAATGCGCGCACGCAGACGCTGGCCGATCTGTCCTCGTATTACGACGAGGCCCGCCACTTTGCCCGCCGCATGACCGAGGCGTCGCTGAACCAGGGCGGGCACAAGAACATCATATGCACCGGCGGTGGGCCGGGCGTGATGGAGGCGGGCAACCACGGCGCGGCCGAGGCCGGCGGTATCTCGATCGGGCTGAACATCGTGCTGCCGCACGAGCAGGCGCCCAACGACTACGTGACGCCCGACTTGTGCTTCAACTTTCACTATTTCGCGATCCGCAAGATGCATTTCCTGATGCGCGCCAACGCAGTCTGCATCTTTCCCGGCGGGTTCGGCACGCTGGACGAGATGTTCGAATCCCTCACCCTGATCCAGACCGGGCGGATGCGGCGGGTGCCGTTCCTGCTGTTCGGGCGGGCGTTCTGGGAAAAGATCATCAACTGGGACGCGCTGGCCGACGCAGGCACCATCAGCCCCGAGGATCTGGAACTGTTCCGGTTCGTCGAAACCGCGGACGAGGCGATTTCGATCATCGAAACCTGGGGCGACACCGCGCCGCGCGGGGATATTCCGGGCCGCTGACGGGCGAAATGACGCCGATGGACGGGTATTCCCCGTGAACGGGTGCGGTGCGGTTCCTATCTCCTTGCCAGTTACCGACTGGCAAAGAGGACGCCGATGTTCGTCAGATCCCGTTTCATCGCGGCGGTGCTGTCCGCCGGATTTCTTGCCACCGTGCTGACGGGGGCATCCGCGCAGCACGAGGCCGTGGCCCTGCAGGGCGAATGGCGCGTCACCGCCATCACCGAGGCAGAGGTGCCCGAGGGTGTCGAGGTGTCCATGCGCTTCGATGACGAGGGACAGGTGTCGGGGCGGGGCGGATGCAACCGCTATTCGGGCGAATACGAGCTGGCGGGCGACAGGCTGACGATCGGGCCGGTTGCGATGACGCGCATGGCCTGCCCGGACGAGCAGATGACGACCGAGACGCGGTTCGGCGTGGCGATCGGCGATGTGGCCCGTGCCGGGATCGACGAAACCGGCGCCCTGATCCTGTCGGATGCCGGGGGCGCGCGGCTGATCGTGGCGCTGCCCGCGACCGATTAGGCGGCGGGGCGCTCCAGCGGGAGGGCGCACAGCTCGGTCCCGTGGCCCAGCGTGACAAGCCTGAAGCAGTCGGTTTCCTTGCGCAGGTCATAGCCATACCCGGCCAGCCGGTGCCGCCATTCGCGGTCCGACAGGCATTTTCGGCGTTCGCCGGTGGCAAAGTCCCGAAGTTCGAAGTCGACGATTTGTTCGTTACCAACAACCATGTTCACATACCTTTCCAAACGGTGTCGTCCCGGTCAGGATCGGCGGGCAAGATGGCATTGATTGTTCGCAAATAGGGAAATTTCGGGGCGATTGGGCGCTATTGTTCGCCGAGCGGCGCGGCATCCCTGCGAACGGCGGCAATCTGGCCGGCATGGTCGCGCCGGGCGGCTGCGGCGGTGACGAGGGCGCGGAAAAGCGCGCGCTGGCGGCGGGCATAGAACAGGTGCTCGGGATGCCACTGGACGCCGATGGCGAAAGGATCGCTCAGCCGTTCGATTGCCTGGATCATGCCGCCTTCGTCGCGGGCGGCGATGCGCAGCGCCTCGCCCAGATCCTCGACCGCCTGGGTATGCAGCGCGTTCACCCGCATCGGACCGGTGCCGCTGAGCTGGGCAAGACGAGTATCCGCCTCGACCAGCACGGTCTTTCTGGGCAGGATGGTGCGGATGAAGCGGCTGTCGCGGTAGGTGCCGTAGGCGTCCTGATGCAGCGTGCCGCCCAGCGCGACGTTCAGCATCTGGCTGCCGCGGCATATACCCAGCACCGGCGTGTCACGTTCGAGCGCGGCATCGACCAGCCGCTTTTCCAGCGCATCGCGCGCGGGGTCGAGCCGGGCCGAAGTGACCAGCCGGCCATCGTAGAGATCGGGCGAGATATCGTCGCCGCCGCCGATGACCACGCCATCGACCTGCGCCAGGTCCGCCTCGCGCCCCGTCCCCCAGCGCAGCGCGCGGCCGCCTGCCAGCCATATGTTGAACGCCATCAGCGGAAAGACCCGCCAGCCCGAGCGGTTCGAGGTGGTGACGCCGATCACCGGGCGGGTCATGCCGATATCCCGGCCTGACCGAGAATGCCGCCCGCGCGTTTCGCCCAGTGGCGCCGCGACAGGGTGACCGGCCCGTGATCGTCCTGCCATTCCCGTCCGAGCCGCGCCAGAAGCGCGCTGTCGGCCGCCACGCGCTCGACCGCGACCCAGCGGTTCCATTCGACCGGCAGGCCCCATCCTGCCTCGTCGATCCGGCAATCGGGCAGGCGGAAATGAAAGGCAGGCCGCGCCGAGGTGGCCTCGCCCATCCTGTTCCGCACCGGGTCGGGCGCGAAATGGGCAAGGATGGGCAGCATATCCAGCCCGAAATTGCGCGACGGACAATGGTCGAGATAGAGCGGGACAAGATCGCCCAGGCCGATCCCGGGCCCCGCCGCCACCAGGTCGCGCACGAAAGCGGTGGGGTAGGGATCGGTAAAGGGCAGCATCCGGCGGGTATCGTCGATGGGCATCGCGCTGCGCAGCCAGTCCTCGATCAGCGCATAGGCCAGAAGCGGGCGCAGGGTATCGCTGGCCCGGTCCGAGGCGATCTGGATGTTGAAATGGATGCCGAACCCGAAGAACGGCCCCGCGCCGCTGCCCTGCGCCCCCGCCTTGCGCAGGGCGGTCACCAGATCCTGAAGGCGGGCCATCCGGTCCATGCCGATCGGTTCTGTCACGATCTCGACCGGGATCACCTCGCGCCCCAGCCGCAACAGCTCGTCGCGCAGCGTGCTGCGCCCAAGTTTGCGCAGGGCCGTGTCGAGATAGATGTCGAGCCTGCCCACCGCGCTGCCGGTCACGGTCCAGAACGGCCCGTCGCCCTGTTCGGCCCGCCCGCCGAGCGTGCCGGTCACGATGCGGGCGACGCGATCCTCGGGCAATCCCGCGAATTCGATCTCGACGCCGATCAGGCGCGGGGTGCCGTCGGCGGTGTTCGGTTGCGGCAGGGGGGCGAAGCCGTCCATGCGGATCAGCCGCGCAGCCCTGCCTCGGCCTCGATCTGGGCGCGCGACTTGCGGGCGCGTTCGGTGGCGGATTTGAGCTGCCCGCAGGCGGCCATGATATCTTCGCCCCGCGGCGTGCGGATCGGGCTGGCGTAACCGGCCTTGTAGATGATGTCGGCGAATTTCTCGATCCGGTCCCAGTCGCTGCGTTCATAGGGGGCGCCGGGCCATTCGTTGAACGGGATCAGGTTGATCTTGGCCGGGATGCCACGGATCAGGTTGACCAGGCGGCGGGCATCGGCATCGGTGTCGTTCACGCCCTTCAGCATCACGTATTCGAAAGTGATGCGCTCGCTGTTGGACGCCTTGGGATACTCGCGCAGCGCATCGAGCAGGGTTTCGATGTTCCAGCGTTTGTTGATCGGCACCAGCCGGTCACGCACCTCGTCGGTGGTGGCGTGGAAGCTGACCGCCAGCATGCAGCCGATCTCTTCCGCGCAGCGGGCGATTTCGGGCACAACGCCCGAGGTGGACAGCGTGATCCGGCGGCGGCTGAGGCTGATGCCCTCGCCATCCATCGCGATCTTCATCGCGTCGCGCACGTTGTCGAAATTGTAAAGCGGCTCGCCCATGCCCATCAGCACGATGTTGGACAGCAGGCGCGGGCGCTGGCCCATGCCTTCGCCCTGTTCGGGCCATTCGCCCAGGTCGTCGCGCGCCAGCATGATCTGGCCGACGATTTCGCCGGCGGTCAGGTTGCGCACCAGCTTTTGCGTGCCGGTATGGCAGAACGAACAGGTCAGCGTGCAGCCCACCTGCGAGGAAATGCACAGCGTGCCGCGATCTTCCTCGGGGATATAGACAACCTCGACCTCGTGCCCGCCATTGATGCGCACAAGGTACTTACGCGTGCCGTCGCGGCTGACATTCTTGCTGACGATTTCCGGCACCTCGATCACGAAATTCCGGTTGAGTTTCGCGCGATACTCCTTGGCGAGGTTCGTCATCGCGTCGAAATCGCGCACGCCCCAGTAATAGACCCATTGCCAGATCTGGTTGACCCGCATCTTCGCCTGTTTCTCGGGCGTGCCCATGTCGATCAGCGCGGCGCGCAACTGGTCGCGGGTCAGCCCGACGATATTCGCAGGCCCCTCGGGCAGCTTGCGGGGGAGGGTCATCACGTCCTGGGTGATCGGGGCGGTGGGTTTGTCGGTCATGTCGCGCGGTTTTCCTGGGTCAGGGCGGCGTCCTACAGGAAATCGGCGCGCATGACAAAGGATTCAAGTGGCACGGGCCGGGAACCCGCCGGGCGTTGCGCCGGTGGCGGGGTCGGACGCCTCCGGCGGGAGTATTTGTGCGAACGATGAAGGGCGGCGTGACTTATGCCAATCCTTGCTCGGCCGCTTTGGCCACGCGCAGGATGCGTTCCTCCTGCATCGGGGCGCCCATCAGCATGATGCCGCAGCCGGGTGTGCCGGTGGGCAGCGTTGCGGCGCACAACCCCATCAGGTTGCCCGCGCGGGTGTTGCGCAGGGTCAGCAGGTTTTCGGTGACGAAATACTCGGGTTCGGATTCCAGCCGTTTCACATCGGGGGGCAGGTTCGGAGTTGCGGGGCAGATCACCGCGTCGAAACCGGCCATGCGGGCGGCCCAGGCGGCGCGGTATCGTTCCAGTTTTATCCACGCCTCGACATAATCGGGGCCCGAGAAATTCGCGCCCGACCGGAACCGTTCGCGCACCTGGTCGTGCATCAGTTCGGGCGCGGCCTCGATCCGTTCGCGCCAGCGGCCATAGGCCTCGGCGGTATACAGGACGGGGGCGAGGGTCATGGCATCGGCCAGTTCCGGGGCCTGCACGGGCTCGACCGTGGCGCCCGCCTTGCGCAGGCGGTCCACCGCGTCGTGATAGGCCGCCAGAGGTTCGTCGCGCACATCCTCCATCACGCTGGTTTGCAGCGCGGCAAGGCGCATCCCCTTCAGGCCGGTGTCGCGCAGGTCGGCGGCGCGGCCACCCTCCATCGCGGCCAGCAGCAGGGCGGCGTCCTCGACCGTGCGGCAGAGCGGGCCGACGGTGTCGAATTTCTCGGCCAGCGGCACGACGCCTTGCAGCGACAGCCGCCCGGCGGTGGTTTTCAGGCCCACGAGGTCGTTCCACGCGGCGGGCACCCGGACCGATCCACCGGTATCGCTGCCGATCCCGGCGGCCGCCAGCCCGAAGGCGACCGAGGTGGCCGCGCCCGAGGACGAGCCGCCCGGCGCGAGTGCGGGATCGTTCACGTTTGGCGGCGTCGCGGTGACAGGATTCACGCCCAGCCCGGAAAAGGCCAGTTCGGTCATGTGCGTCTTGCCAAGGCAGACCAGCCCGGCGCCGGTCGCGTTGCGCAACACGCGCGCATCGCGTTGCGGGATACGGCCTTTCAGCAGGGCGCTGCCGGCCTCGGTCGCGGTGCCGGCGGTGTCGAACAGATCCTTCCAGCTGACCGGCACGCCATCCAGCGGCGAGCGGCGCAGGCCCAGTTTCGCACGGTCGCGGGCGGCCTGAGCCTCGGCCAGGGCGCGGCCGGGCATGGTGCGGGCATAGATGCGGTCACGGTATTGATGGCCGTCGATTGCGTCCAGATAGCTCTGGGTCAGGTCCACCGGGTCGATATCGCCCGAATCGATTCCGCGCCCCAGGTCGGCGGCACTCATCCTCAGCCAGTCGGTCATGTCCCGGTCTCCGTTTCGTTGCTTGCGGCGACGGTAGCGGCACCGCGGCGCATGGACAATCCCGCGCGGCAGCGCATATTTGGGTCATGACATATGACAGCGATATCCTGATCGTCGGCGGCGGGCTGAACGGCCCGGCGCTGGCATTGGCCGCGGCGCAGGCGGGGCTTTCGTCGACGGTGATCGACGCGCAACCCGAGGCAGCGATGACAGACGCCGATTTCGACGGGCGGGCCTATGCGCTGGCGCTGGGGTCGGTGCGGATGCTGCGCCGGCTGGGGATCTGGGAGGCGGTGGCCGGGAACGCCCAGCCGATGCTGGAGATCAAGGTCAGCGACGGGCGCGCGGGCGAGGGGCCGCTGTCGCCTTTTTTCCTGCATTTCGATCACGCCGAGATCGAGGAAGGCCCGATGGGGCACATGCTGGAGGACCGTTACCTGCGGCGTGCGCTGATCGATGCGATGGCGGCCAGCCCGCAGATCACCGTGCTGAACGGCGAAACCGTGACCGCGCAGGAGGCGGGGGCGCAGGGCGTCGGCGTGACGCTGGCCTCGGGCCGGACCCTGAATGCGCATCTGCTGGTGGGGGCGGATGGTCGCACATCGGGCACGGCGGCACGGGCGGGCATTCGCCGCACCGGCTGGGATTACGGGCAGACCGCGCTGGTCTGCGCGATCGAACACGAGAAACCGCATGGCGGGGTGGCGCACCAGTTCTTCATGCCGCCGGGGCCGCTGGCGATCCTGCCGCTGCCGGGCAACCGGTCGTCCATCGTGTGGTCGGAAACCCATGACACCGCCGCGCGGTTCATGGCGTTGGACGATGCCGGGTTTCTCGAGATGTTGCGCCCGCGCTTTGGCAATTTCCTGGGCGGGATCGCGCTGGCCGGCAAGCGGTTTTCCTATCCGCTGAACCTGACGGTGGCGAACAGCTTTGCCGGGGATCGGCTGGCGCTGATCGGCGATGCGGCGCACGGGATGCACCCGATTGCGGGGCAGGGGCTGAACGCGGGGTTCCGCGACGTGGCCGCGCTGGCGCAGGTGCTGGCCGAGGCGCGGATGCGTGGCGAGGACATCGGCACCGCGCCGGTGCTGGATCGCTACCAGGCATGGCGGCGGTTCGATACCGCGACGCTGGCGATGACCACCGACCTGACCAACCGGCTGTTTTCCAACGACAACCCGCTGCTGCGCTTTGCCCGCGACCTGGGCATGGGGGCGGTCAACGCCGTGCCGGGGCTGCGCCGCGGCCTGATCCGCGAGGCGGCGGGACTGACCGGCGACCTGCCAGAACTGATGCGCGGATGATCTGACGCTGCGTCACGCCGTGACCTCTGGCATTCGCGCCTGTTCTGCGCTTTGCTGCGCGCGAAGCGAACGGAGGGGAACGCCATGTATCAGGTTGTCGGCGGGGTGCAGAGCCGCGCCTTTCGCGTCATGTGGACGCTGGAGGAGCTGGGCCAGGATTACGATCATATCGAGTGCAAGCCGCATTCGCCCGAGGCGATGGCGGCGAACCCGTCGGGCAAGATCCCGGCGTTGCGGGTAGACGATGACGTTCTGACGGATTCGACCGCGATCCTTACCTATCTGGCAGACAAGCACGGGGCGCTGACCCATCCGGCGGGCACCATCGCGCGGGCACGGCAGGATGGGCTTTTGCACATGATCCTTGACGAGTTCGACGCGGTTTTGTGGACGGCAGCGCGGCACAGTTTCGTGCTGCCCGAGGAACGGCGGGTGCCCGAGGTGAAGGACTCGCTGCGCTGGGAATTCGCGCGCAATGCCAGGCGGCTGGCCGATCGTCTGGAAGGGCCGTTCCTGATGGGCGAGACCATGACCATCGCCGATATCGTGGCGGCACATTGCCTGAACTGGGCCTATTCCGCGAAGTTCCCGATCGAGGAAGAGCGCCTGCTGGCCTATGCCAAGGCGATGCGCGGGCGCGAGGCGTTCCGGCGCGTGGTGGGCCGGTAACGGGGTGTGTCGGGGGCCCCGGCTGGGGGCGCTGCCCCCAGACCCCCGGAGTATTTGCCGGAACGATGAAGATCAGCGGCCGTATCGCGCGGCGTGCTGCCCGGCCCACAGGCCGGTGGCCAGGCAGGCCGTCAGCAGATAGCCGCCGGTCGGGGCCTCCCAGTCGAGCATTTCACCGGCGGCGAAACTGCCGGGGCGGTCGCGCAGCATGAGCTGGTCGTCCAGCGCGTCGAAACGCAGGCCACCGGCGGTCGAGATCGCCTCGTCCATCGGGCGGAGGGTGGCGTTGCGGATGGGCAGGGATTTGAGGCTGCGCACCCAGTCGGATTGCGGCAGCGGTGCAGGCCCTTTCGTCATTTCAAAAAACAGCGCGACCTTGGCGGGGGGCAGGCGCAGCGTGGTCTTCAGCCAATGGGACAGGCCCTTTTTCCGCGATGCAGGCAAGCGCGCGATCAGGTTTTCGGGGCTGAGATCGGGAACCAGATCGACATGCAGGCCCGCGCCGTCGCGTAGGGCCGGGGTGAGGGTGTAAAGCCCGCCGCCTTCCAGCCCCCGGGCGCTGATCACGGCCTCGCCGCGCGAGGACAGGTTGCCCGCGCGCCATTCCACGGATTTCAGCGGGCTGCCGAAATGCGCGGTCATGTGATCCGTCCAGGGCACGGCAATTGCCGCGTTCGAGGGTTGGAAGGGCGCGGTGCCCGGTGTCCATCCGGCCCATGCGCCATCCGAGCCCAGCCGCGCCCAGCTGGCGCCGCCGCAGGCCAGAACGGTCACGACAGGGCGCAGGGTTTGCGGGCCCTCGGGCGTGTCGAAGGTGACGGCCTCGCCCTTCCATCCCGTCCAGCGCCAGCGGCGGTTGAGCGTGACGCCCATCGCGTCGAGCCGGGCCAGCCAGGCACGCAACAGCGGCGAGGCTTTCATCGCGGTGGGAAAGACCCGGCCGGTCGAGCCGGTGAACAGATCCTGCCCCAGCTCGCGCGCCCAATCCTGCACCCCGACCGGGCCGAAGGAGGTAAGCATCGGGCGCAGATGCGGGGCGGCATTGCCATAGGCGGCAAGGAAGGTTTCGAACGGTTCGCTTTTGGTCAGGTTCAGTCCCGATTTGCCCGCCATTAGCAGCTTGCGGGCGGGCGACGGCATCGCCTCGGCCACCGTCACCTGCCGGCCCGCGCGCGCCAGCGCCTCGGCCGCCATCAGCCCGGCGGGGCCTGCACCTATGACCAGCGCATCGGTCATGCCGTTCCGGTCGGTGCGGCGCCCCTGATTTCGACCACGCGGTGCGGATACGGGATTTCGATCCCGTTGTCCCTGAGCGCGTTCCAGATCGCGAACAGCACCTGGCTGGTATACTTGTTGCGCCCGTCGTCGATGCCGTTGACCCAGAATTCGCAACAGAAATCCACGCCCGAGTCGCCGAATCCGCGCAGTTCGCAATCGGGGCCTTCGGGGTCTTGCAGCACGAAGGGCAGGGCCGACACCGCCTGTTCGATGATGCCGGGCACGGTGTTGATGTCGGTATCGTAGGACACGCTGAACGGCGCCTCGTAACGGTTGGCGCTGCCGGCGTCGGAATAGTTCACCACGCGGGTGACGATGAAATCCTCGTTCGGCACCACGATCCAGCGGCCATCGAAGGTTTCCAGGATCGCGGCGCGGGCGGTCATCCTGACGATGGTGCCGGCCTCGCCTCCGTCAAGCTCGACGTAATCGCCCACGGTGGCCTGCCCTTCGAGCAGCAGGATCACGCCCGAAATGAAGTTCGACGCGATCTTTTGCAGGCCGAAGCCGAGGCCGACGCCGATCGCCCCGCCCAGCACCGCCAGCGAGGTGAGCGAGACGCCCATGATGTTCATCAGGATCAGGAAGGCGGCGCCGAAGATCGCGATCTCGGCCGCCTTTTCGGCCAGCTGCCGGGTGGCTGGGCGCATCTCCTGCTGTTTCTTGATGAATTCGCCGGTCTGGTCGTTCGACCAGCGCCCCAGCCAGAAGATCACGCCGCCCGCCACGACGAACTGGATCAGCCACAGCAGATCGAAGGACAGGTCGCCCAGCGGGACCACGGTGCCGCGCAGCCAGGCGGTGACCTCGTCCAGCAGGCCAAGCGCGTAGATCGCGCCGACCGGGATCAGCACGAACTTGCCCAGAAGCCGCAGCATCGGGTCGGTCAGCACATCGCGGGCAAAGGCGCGGATCGCAAGGAACAGGAACACCCGCTTGCCAAAGGCGATGACCGCGCCCGAGCCGAATACCGATGTGATCACGCCTTCGCCGACGGCGGCGATGACATAGGCCAGAAGCGGCAGCAGGAGCGGCAGGACGGTCAGGATCATCCGCCGCGCACGGGCCAGCGCGGTGTTCTGGCCGGGGGCGGGCGTCAGCAGGCGGGCGATGGCCGGCCGCAGCCTGCGCGTCAGGAAAGCCGCCGCCAGCCAGGCCAGGACGATCAGGGCGAATTGTGACCAGGCGGCCGGGCTGACCAGCCAGTCGCGGGCCAGTTCCAGCCCTTGCTGTGCATAGCCGACTGTCTGCTGCACGATTGGCGGCTGCGTCTGCAACCAGTCCTGATCCAGCCAGTTCATTACCCGATACCCCTTGCCAAGCGCGCTGTTGCGGCCATTCTCTTGCCCCGATGGGACGTTCGACACAAGAGGCAGAGGAAACCGCGCCGCCGATTTGCGCCCTGTGCGGGCGTGACATCCCGCCCGGGGTGCCGCAGTCGCTGCATCACCTGATCCCGAGGCTGAAGGGCGGCAAGGGCGGGCCGGTGGTTCTGTTGCATCACATCTGCCACAAGGAAATCCACGCCACCCTGACCGAGGCCGAGCTGGCGCGCGACTACAACACGCCCGAGGCGCTGCGTGCCCATCCGCACTTGTCCCGGTTCATTGCCTGGGTCGTCAGGCGCCCGCCCGGTTTCCTGTCGAAAACCACGGGCGGCCGGCGCAAACGGTAAGATCAGACCGCCCGGCACATGTCCTTGATGCCCCGCGCGATTTCGGGCTTTGCCGCCAGCGTGTCGGCGGCCAGTGCGCGCGCGGTCGGCAGCAGGTCGTCAGGTGCGACGATCCGGTCGATCAGGCCGAAGGCATAGGCCTCGTCGGTGGTGATCTTTTGGCCGCCCATCAGGATCAGTTTCGCCCGCGCGGGCCCCACCAGCGCCGCCAGCCGGCCGGGATCGGAGGGTTGCGGCAGGTAGCCCAGCTTCATCACCGGGTAAAAGACCTTGGCCCCCGGCACCGCGATGCGCAGGTCGCAGGCCAGCGCCATGCCGTTCGACCCGCCCGCCAGCGTGCCGTTGAGCGCGGCGATGGTCAGGCCGGGCAGCGCCGCGATGGCGGTGGACAGTCGTTCCCACAGCGGCGAGGTCGCCAGCCCGGCCCTGGCGGCATCGAGATCCGCACCGGCGCTGAACACCTTGCCCGCGCCGGTCAGGATCAGCGCACGCGCCTCGCCCGCGCTTTCGGCGATGTCGCACAGGTGCTCCAGCATGTCGGGGGTCAGCGAATTGGCCTTGTCGGGCCGGTTCAGCGTAACGATCCACAGATCGCCGTCTTTTTCCAGCCCGATCATTGGCCCAGCCCCAGCCTTGCGCGGATCGTGTCGTCGCGCAGCGAGATTTCCTGCCCCAGCCAGTCATCGGCATCCGGTGTGCACATCCACAGCAGGCATTGCGCGGGCCATTCCGGCGGGATGTGATCGGACCAGTCGAGCTGGCTGACGGGGTTGATGCCGGTCGCCTTGATCTCGCGCTGCATCTGCGTGGCCACGGTGCCCGGCGACAGGCCCATGATGCGCAGCCCCTTGTCGCGGCCTTCCATGTCGGCGCAGCGGGTCAGCATGGCGGCGCCCGCCTTGGAGCTGCAATAGTGGCTCCATCCCTCCAGCGGGTTGTGGGCGGCGCCGGAACTGATGGTGAGGATCGTGCCCCCGCCCGCGGCCTGCATCACCGGCATTGCCGCGCGCATCCCGTGAAAGACGCCTTTCAGGTTGATGTCGATGGCGCGGGACCAGCCATCGGGATCGGCATCGGCCAGATGCGACACCGGTTCGATCACGCCGGCATTGCCGATCAGGATGTCCAGCCCGCCAAAGGTGGACAGCGCGGCCTGCACGGCGGTGTCCACCTGCGCGAAATCCGCCACGTCGCAGGGCACGGCCAGCGCCTGTGGGCCGATCTCGGCGGCGATGCGGCGAATGTCGTCGATGCCGCGTGCGCACAGCACGACATTGGCGCCCTCGGCGGCGAACAGGCGGGCGGTTGCGTCGCCGATGCCGCGGCTGGCGCCGGTGATAAGCGCGGTCTTGCCGGTCAGTATGGCCATGGCGCAGTCTCCTTTTTCGGTTCGTGACCGTGGTAAACCGCGCTTGACCCGTGGTCCAGCCCGCAGGCCCTTGACCGCGCAGGACCGAACGTCGAAGCTGTCGGCGGATTTTCGAAAGGGACCGCAATGACATTTGCAAGAGTTTTGGGTGGCGCGACGATGGCGGCGGGCATGTTGATGGGCACGACGGCCCTGGCCGATGTGACCTCGTCGCAGGTCTGGGGAGATCTGAAAAGCTACCTGGAAGGTTTCGGCTATGTCATCACCGCCGACGAGGCGCAGGGCGCGGACGGGCTGACCGTCTCGAACGCGGTCATGGTCATGGAAATGCCCGAGAACGGGGGCACCGCCCGTGTCACCCTGCCGGATTTCAGTTTTTCCGATGCCGGCGACGGCACGGTCGCGGTGACGATGCCCGATGCCGCGACGACCACCTACGATCTGGATATCGAGGGCGAAGGCGACGCAAGCGGAGAGATCGAGTATACCCACAGCGGATTTGTCATGACCGTGTCGGGATCGCCCGGCGACATGGTCTATGACTATCGCGCCGCGGACATGCAGATGGTGTTCAGGAACCTTGTCGTCGACGGCAAGCCGGTGGATATCGCCGCCGCCCGTGTCGGGATGAGCGACCTCGAGGGGCAAAGCACCTCGCGGATGGCGGACGATCTGCGCACTATCGCCCAGTCGATGCGCGCCGGTTCCATGTCCTATGACCTGGACATGGCCGACCCCGAGAACGGCACCGGCCGGATGGTGGTCAACGGCGCGGTGACGGCGCTGGATTTCACCGGAACGACGACGATCCCTGCCTCGGCGACCCCTACCAACGACATGGGCGCCATGCTGGAGGCCGGGTTCGGGTTCGACGGCACGTTCACCCATAACGGCAGCCAGACCGAGTTCAGCTTCGAGGAAGAGGACGGTTCGGCCATGGCGGGCACCAGCAGTTCGCAATCGGGAACGCTGGGCGTGCGGATGGATGCCGGGCAACTGGGCTATGCCATCGGGGCAAGGGATGTCACGCTGAACCTGACAAGCTCGGACCTGCCCTTCCCGGTCGAGATGGCCATGGCCGAGAACACGGTGCGGTTCCAGATGCCGGTGACACCTGACGACGAACCGCAGGATTTCGCGCTGGGCATCAAGCTGGGCGATTTCGTCATGTCCGACATGATCTGGGCCATGTTCGACCCGGCCGGGCAATTGCCGCGCGATCCGGCCACCCTGGCGGTCGACCTGACGGGCACGGCCACGCTGGACACCCCGCTGATGGACCCCGAAGCGATGGAAAGCCCCGAGGCGCCGGGCGAATTGCGCACGTTGACCATCGCCGACCTTGTGCTGCGCCTGGCCGGGGCCGAACTGACCGGGATGGGCGATTTCGCCTTCGACAACAGCGACACCACCACCTTTGACGGAATCCCGCGGCCCGAGGGGGCGGTGAACCTCAGGCTTGTCGGCGGCAACAGGCTGCTCGACACGCTGATCGCCATGGGCCTTGTCCAGCAGGAGCAGGCCACGGGCGTGCGGATGATGATGGGCCTTTTTGCCGTGCCGGCCGAGGGCGAGGATACCCTGACTTCGCGGATCGAGATCAACGAACAGGGGCACGTTCTGGCGAACGGTCAGCGCCTGCGCTGATCGCCCACGCCGCATCGAAACGGGCCGCCCTGTGCCGGGGCGGCCCGTTTTTCGTTTCCCTGCAGGCTTGTGCATCCGGGCTGCGGGCTCTACCTCATAGCCAGTTCTGAAATGGGGAAATGACGGCATGTCCGACAGTTTGCGCAGCCTGTGCGATGATCTTCTGACGGCGGCGAAGCGTGCCGGGGCCGATGCGGCGGATGCGATCGCGCTGGCCGGCACCTCGGTTTCGATCGACGTGCGTGCGGGCGCGCTGGAACAGGCCGAGCGGTCCGAGGGCACCGATATCGGGTTGCGGGTCTTTGTCGGACAGCGGCAGGCCAATGTCTCGGCCTCGGACACGCGGGCCGAAACGCTGGCCGAAATGGCCGAGCGGGCGGTTGCGATGGCGCGCGAGGCCCCCGACGATCCCTATGCCGGGCTGGCCGACCCCGACCAACTGGCGCGCGATCCCGATATCGCTGCGCTGGAACTGATGGACCCGACGCCGGAACCCGATCCGCAGGCATTGCAACAGGACGCGCTGGCGGCCGAGGCGGCGGCGCTGGATGTGGATGGCGTGACGCAGGTGCAGGCGGCCCATGCCGGGTATGGCCGCACCGATATCTGGCTGGCCGCGACGAACGGGTTTTCCAACGGCTACACCCGCACCCAGCGCAGCCTGTCGGCGGTGGCCATCGCCGGAACCGGCACGGGGATGGAGCGCGACCATGACGGCGACAGCCGCATCTTTCAGGCCGACCTGCGCAGCGCCGGGAACATCGGGCGCGTCGCCGGGGAACGTGCGGTTGCGGCGCTGGGCGCGCGCAAGCCGCCGACCGGGCGCTATCCGGTGGTTTATGACGAACGTATCTCGTCCTCGCTGATCGGGCACCTGCTGGGGGCGGCCAATGGCGCGTCCATCGCGCGCGGTGCGTCGTGGCTGCGCGATGCGCTGGGCCAGCAGGTGCTGCCTGCGCACCTGTCGCTGATCGAAGACCCGCACCGCCCGCGCGCCACCGCCTCGCGCCCGTTCGACGCCGAGGGGCTGCCGACGCAGCGCCGCGCCGTGGTGGAAAACGGCGTGCTGACGGGCTGGACGCTGGATCTGGCGACCGGGCGCAAGCTGGGAATGCCCTCGACCGGCAACGCGGCGCGCGGCACCTCGTCGCCGCCTGGACCGAGCGCTTGGAATATCTCGCTGACGCAGGGCGACCGCACGCGCGACGACCTGCTGCGCGACATGGGCACCGGGTTGCTGATCACCTCGATGATCGGCTCGACCATCAACCCCAATACCGGCGACTATTCGCGCGGGGCCAGCGGTTTCTGGGTCGAGAACGGGCAGATCGCCTATCCGGTCAACGAGTGCACGGTCGCGGGCAACCTGCGCGACATGCTGATGTCGCTGGTGCCCGCCAATGACGCGCGGCCCTGGCTGTCGCGCGTGGTGCCGTCGCTGCTGGTCGAAGGGATGACGCTTGCCGGTGCATGACATGGAACTGCTGGTCGATGCGGCGCGCGCGGCCGGAAGGGTCGCGCGCGGTTTCGTCGGTCAGGATCTGGATGTCGAGCACAAGCCCGGCGGTCTCGGCCCCGTCACCGATGCCGACCATGCGGTGAACGCCACGTTGCATGACATACTGCGTTCCGCGCGCCCGGACTATGGCTGGCTGTCCGAGGAGAGCGAGGACACGCCCGCGCGCATGGCCCGCGACCGAACTTTCGTCATCGACCCGATCGACGGCACGCGCAGCTTTATCGACGGGTCGGGATCATGGGCGCATTCGCTGGCCGTGGTCGAGGGTGGCGAGGCGATTGCTGCCGCGATCTATCTGCCGATGAAGGACAAGCTGTATGCGGCGGCGCGGGGGCAGGGTGCGTTTCTGAACGACAGGCCGATCCACGCCTCGCGGCGGTCCGAGCTGACCGGGGCCAGCATCGTCGCGGCCAAACCCAATTACGATCCGGGCAACTGGCGCGGGCCGGTGCCGGATGTGCGGCGCACCTACCGGCCGTCGCTCGCCTATCGGCTGGCATTGGTGGCCGAGGGGCGGTTCGACGCGATGCTGACCCTGCGCCCCAGCTGGGAATGGGATATCGCCGCCGGTGCGCTGATCCTGTCCGAGGCCGGGGCCAAAGTGACCGACCGCACCGGCCACCGCCTGCGCTTCAACAATGCCCATCCGCAGGTCGACGGTGTGGTCGCGGCCGGCCCGGCCTTGCACCGCCAGTTGCGCGAAAGGCTTGCCAAATGGCCGGGCTGACAGGGCACTGCACCTCCATTGTGCCGATGGGCCCCAGCGCCTAACCTGCCCCCGATCCGGGCGAGGAGTGAGAAAGATGATCCAGAACCTGCAAATGCCGTTTCCGGGCCGGATGGCCGGCGGGGGCGGTATGTGGCCGGGTCAGGGGGGCTGACGGTGTCCCGCTCACTGGGCCTTGCGGCTTATCTGGCACTCAGCGCACGGCGCAATGCCGGACCCTACAGCCCGGCGGCTGCGCGCGGGCAGGGGCGTCTGGTCTGGGGACACGCGGCGGCGGCACCCGACGCGCGGGCGCTGGCGCGCCTGTTCGAACGGCTGCGGCAGGTACGGCCGGACCTGCAGTTCCTGATGACCCATCCGGCGGGCCTGACGCTGCCCGACGAGGTGACCGCCCGGCAGCCGGTCGAGCCGGTACCGGCCGAGACGCGCGATGCCGTTCTGGGGTTTCTCGATCACTGGTGCCCCGATATCTGCATCTGGACCCGCGGGCACCTGCGCCCTGCCCTGATCCACGAGGCCGGCAAGCGCGGCGTTGCGATGTACCTGGCCAATGCGCGCGACGATGCGCTGGAGTTTCGCAGCCTGCGCTGGCTGCCGGACCTTGTGCGCCGGTCCCTTGCGGCCTTCGATACGGTATTCGCCTGCGACGGGACGGTGCGCAGCCGGCTGATGCGCCTCGGGTTGCCACCGGACGACATCACCGTATCGGGGCCCTTGCAGGAGGGCGGCAGCGCATTGCCCTGCGACGATGCCACATGCGAGGAACTGAGCGGTGCACTTGGCGGGCGACCGGTCTGGCTGGCCGCGCGGGTGCAGCCCGACGAGTTGCCTGTCGTCACCGAGGCGCATCGTGCCGCGCTCAGCCTGGCGCATCGGCTTTTGCTGGTGATCGTGCCGGACGATGCGGAGCAGGAAACGGGTTTTGCCGCAACGCTGGACCAGGAAGGCTGGCGCGTCGCCCGCTGGGCGCGGGGCGAGTTGCCGGGCGAGACGACGCAGATCCTGCTGGCCGATAGCGGGGATGAGCTGGGTCTCTGGTATCGCATCGCGCCCGTCAGCTTTGTCGGCAGTTCCATCATCGCCGGCACCGGCGGGCGCGACCCCTATGAGCCTGCGGCCCTCGGTTCGGCCATTCTTTATGGACCCAATGTCAGCCGCTACCTGGGGGCCTATTCGCGGCTGGCCTCGGCCGGGGCGGCGCGGATGGTCAAGGATGCGGGGACGCTGGGCGCCGCCGTCACGCAACTGATCGCACCGGATCGTGCCGCGCAGATGGCCCATGCCGCGTGGGAGGTCATCTCGGACGGGGCCGAGGTGACCGACAGGCTGCTTTCGCTGATCGAGGACAGGCTGGACCTGCTGGAGGGAGGGGCCTGATGCGCGCGCCGGGTTTCTGGTTCACCCCGCCCGACCGGCCGGCATGGCGGGCAAGGCTGCTGTCGCCGCTTGGGGCGCTGTATGCACGCGCCACGGCGCGGCGGCTGGCACAGGGCGCGCGTGCGCGGATGGATGTGCCGGTGATCTGCGTGGGCAATATCAACGCGGGCGGCACCGGCAAGACGCCGACGGTGATCGCCGTGATCGGGATGCTGCGCGACCTGCACCTGGAGCCGCATGTGGTGTCGCGCGGATATGGCGGCACGCTTGAAGGCCCGGTCGAGGTCGACCCTGCACAGCATACCGCCACGCAGGTCGGCGACGAACCCCTGCTGCTGGCCGCCTTCGCCCGCGTCTGGGTGGCGCGCGACCGGGCAGCGGGGGCGCGGGCGGCGCAACAGGCAGGGGCGCAGGTGATCGTGCTGGATGATGGGTTCCAGAACCCCGCGCTGGCGCAGGATCTGAAGATCGTCGTCGTGGATGCCGCCAAGGGGTTCGGAAATGGCCGCTGCCTGCCCGCGGGGCCGCTGCGGGAACCCGTGGCAACCGGGCTTGCCCGCGCCGACCTGCTTTTGTCGATCGGCGGAGAGGCGGCGCAGGCCCAGTTCGACGACGCATGGGGTGGGGCGATTTCCGTGCCGCACCTGCGCGGCGCGCTGGAGCCCTTGCAAACGGGTATGGACTGGAGCGATACGCCGTTCCTGGCCTTCGCCGGCATCGGCCATCCCGAAAAGTTCTTTGCCACCCTGCGCGGGTTGGGCGCAAACCTTGTGCGGGCCGAGGCGCTGGAGGATCACCAGCCGCTGACCCACGCCCTGATGGCCCGGCTGGAAAACGAGGCGAAACTGCGCGGCGCGCAGCTGGTGACCACGGAAAAGGATGCCGTGCGCCTGCCGCCCGAGTTTCGCATGAAGGTGATCACCCTGCCGGTGCGCCTGCGGATCGCCGAGGACGCACCCTTGCGCGTGGCACTGGCGAAACTGGTTTAACGCGCCAGCATCCGCAACCCCTGCGTCACGTCCGAGCGCACCGCCAGCCGCAAACCGGGTTCGTCCCCGGCCTTGAGCGCCGAAAGGATCAGCCGGTGATTGTGCGGCGGTTCCTTCTGGCGCAGCCTGCCGTAAAGCGCGCGCATCGTCGGCCCAAGCTGCAGCCAGACGGTTTCCGCCATCGCCAGCATCGCCGGTGCCTGCGCGCGCAGGTACAGCGCGCGGTGGAACTCCAGATTCGTGCGGATGTATCCGACCGCATCCTGTTTCACGATCATCTCGGACACGGCGGCGTTGATCGCGGTCATCCGCTCGATCAGGGCCATATGCGCGCGCGGCAGGGCGCGGCTGGCCAGCTCCACCTCGATCAGCGACCGCAGGGCGGCCAGTTCCTCGATCCGGTCGTTGCTCAGCTCCGGGGTCGACACCCGGCCCGAGCTGGACAGCGTCAGCGCGCCCTCGGCGACCAGCCGGCGCACCGCTTCGCGCGCCGGCGTCATCGACACGCCGAACTCGGTGCCGATACCCCGCAGCGTCAGCGCCTGCCCGGGTGGGATTTCCCCATGCATGATGCGGGTCCGCAGCCCGCGATAGACACGGTCATGGGCGGCGGGCGCCGGATCTGGACGGGTGTTCATCAGCATGGTCTATCTGTGATCACAAATCCCGCGCCCGTCAATCGGTGAAGCGGTAGCGGTGCAGCCTGTGCCCGTGTTCGCGCAGCCAGCGCCGCTCGGCCCGGTGATCGCCATAAAGCCTGTCGACCACCGCCCAGAAGGCGGGCGAATGGTTCATTTCGGCCAGGTGCGCCACCTCGTGCGCGGCAACATAAGCCAGCACGTCCGGCGGCGCCATGATCAACCGCCAGGAAAACATCAGCCTGCCATCCGCCGTGCACGACCCCCAGCGCGAGCGCGTATCGCGTAGCGTCAACCGGGTATAGGGCCGGCCCAGCGATTCGGCATAACCATCCGCCGCCGTGGCTAGCCGGTCGCGCGCCTGCTGTTTCAGGAACCCCAGCGCCCGGGCGCCCATGCGCTTGGGCGGGCCCGGCACCTCAAGGGTGTCCGGCCCCAGCACCACCGCCCGGCCTGCACCCGGCGCAATGCGCCGCATCTGTCCGAGAACGGGCACTTCGGCACCTTGCGAAACAAGGGTTTGCGCACCTTGACCGGCAAGTGTCTTGCGCAGCCAGTCGCCCTTGGAGCGGGCGAAATCCAGCGCCTCGCGCTCGCTCGCGCCCTGCGGCAAGGTCAGCGTCACCCGCCCGTCGAGCCGCGACACGCGCAGCGAAATCCGCCGCGCCCGCGCGGATTTCCTGAGCGTCAGCGCAACTGGGGGGTTGCCGGGAAGGACGTGCTGTCCCATATCGCCTCCGATATCGGTTGCCGCAGGGCTGCGACATAGCCTTTGACACATCTCTGCCGTTATGGCAGGGGACGCGGATTGCCGACAAGATCAGAGTTGCAAAGAGGGATCTCAATGGCCAAGGAAGAATGGGGCGTCAAGCGCGTGTGCCCGACCACGGGAAAGCGTTTCTATGACCTGAACAAGACGCCGATCGTCAGCCCCTATACGGGTGAAGTGGTCGAGGTCGAAACCGGCAAGCGCAGCATGATCGCCGCGGATGCCGAGGATTCGCAGACCAAGAAGATGAAAGAGGCCGAGGCGTCGTCGGACGACGATCTGCTGGACGATGATGATGTCGACGTGGAACTGGATGACGATATCCTTGACGACGACGATGACGACAATGTCTCGCTCGACGATCTGACCGACGTGGCCGCCGAGGATGGCGACGACAGTTGATGGTGCGCGGGCGGAATTTTCCGCTTGATCCCGCCCGCACCTTTGCCTAGATAGCGGCGAACAGGCCGGACGGCCTGCCCGGATGGGGCCTTAGCTCAGTTGGGAGAGCGCTTGCATGGCATGCAAGAGGTCAGGGGTTCGACTCCCCTAGGCTCCACCAATTCGCATTTGAAAAGCACCAGATAGTTCTGCCTTTTTCGTCAGAAGCATTGCCTCTGACCGCGCAGCATACCCCGAAGCGGCCGTTCGCTGCGACTGGCGCGGGCGTCGGCAGTGCGGGACAAAGTTAGCTTTCGCTGCGTTCAAACCAATGGCAGCTTTTTGGGGATTGAAGCCCGATTTGGTCATGGCTAGGGTTTTGTTTGGGTTTCAAAAGTATCCAGATGCAAAGCGAAGAATTCCAAAATCTATTCGCGACCGAGTTTGTCGAACCTCTTATTGAACAAGGCTTTCGAAAGATTGGGCGCGGCAGCTCTATTCATCACGTCGATGGTACTCGTGAACTCCTGATATTAAGGCAAGGAGGGCGGCTTGCCCGACCTGGGTTTGCGCGTTCAGTGATTTGCTTCCGTCACACTTTCTTGCGACCAATCAACAGTGAAGATCCTCAAAAGACACCAATCTATGTCGAGGATTGTCCCAGAAAGTTGATCTTCGATGATTTCGGCGGCTGGTTTAGTCCTAAGCTCATCTACCGGCCTGAGAACTCGGGAAGTTGGCGAATTCACGACACCAAGTATTCGAATGTCGATGCGCGGATAGTCAGTGGGCGTCTTAGGAAATTGCGTGCACAGGTGATAAAACGCATTCTGCCATGGGTGCGGTCACTAACGGAGGCGGGCGAGCTTTCGCAAATTAAGAGATTTGGCGAAAACGCCTGGTGTGAGCAACGGTGGATTGAGGACTATGAGGCTTTCCTATCAACGCAAACTTGAAAGCTGCCGTTGATATGCGCGGCAGCGTCGGTCAATCTGGGCTCGTTCCTGCCCTTCGCCACGATTTGCCTGAACGGCAGCTTCGAGTGCAGGCGGCCGCGATGTGACACATGAGAGGCAAGCCTTTCTGACGAAAGAGGCAAACTCGACTCCGCGCCGAGATTTTGCCGCTCTGTTTTCAAACGAGATTTTTGCGCCCCGGAGGCAGAACTATGTGACCCCCGCCATCTGCTGAAAAGCACCGGATAGGTATGCCTTGCTCGTCAGAGGATTTGTCTCTGTCGCGCAGACCGGTGCTGTTTTCCCTTCCAAGATTCACTCTGCTTCGATCTGCGCCCTTGGCCCACCCTCTGAGTGAGGATGAGGCGAAAAAGGATAATGAAGACGAGAGCGCAAGGCAGCCAGGCCAATACGACACCGGAGAGGTAGTGGCCTCCGAAGGCGATGCGATTGATTGAGACAGCGAAGGCATAGAAAGCCGACAGTGCAGTGACGGCCGTCCAGATGCGGCGGGGCGCCATCAGTGCCGCTGCCACCAACCAAGCAGCGAAAGACGCCTCGCCATTGACGAAGGAGCAGTTACTATCGCACCAGTCGCTGATGCCCCAGACTTTCTGGAGCGGAGCCTCGCCGCCAAACAGGTCCGTCGCTATCGGTTGCGGCCGGCGCCAAATCCACATTGACAGACCAGTGCGCGCGCGGGAAGAACGTGCTATGCGCATTCTCCTGGCGGAAGACGATCACCCACTTGCCGACGTCCTCGCTCGCCGCCTCGCGGAGGCGGGGCATGCCGTGGATGTCTTTCCCTCGGTTGCCGACGCCGAGGCGGCCTGGAGCGTGGCGGTCTATGACTTGGCCATTATCGACGTGATGCTGGAGGACGGCGACGGTCGCACATTGATCAAGACAATCCGAGCCGCAGGGTTGACGACGCCGACGCTCATATTGTCTGCGCGTGACGAGATCGGAGATCGCGTGACCGGCCTGGATGCGGGGGCCGACGACTACCTGGTCAAGCCCTTCGCGACAGACGAACTCCTGGCGCGGTTACGGGCGCTGGGCCGGCGCACCGGTGAACCGGCCGCCCCCGAGTTCCAGATCGGCAACTTGGTCTACACGCCCCAAACCGCCACCCTCATCGTTGCAGATCGGCCTGTGCAACTGACAGCTCGTGAGCACGCCGCCCTGGATCGGCTGCTGCGCGCCGGGGGCCGGATAACGCCGAAGCGCCGAATGGGCGAGTACCTCTACGCCTTCCATCACGACTGGTCGGACAACGCGGTGGAGGCGGTGATCCATCGACTGCGCAAGAAGCTCTCCGGCGCGGGCGCGACCGTCGAATTGAAGGCGCTGCGCGGCCTCGGCTACGTGCTGATTGAGGCCCCGGAATGAGCCGGCCATATCGCCTCGACGTCAGGCTTGCGGTTATCGTCACGGCGATGTCGGCCTTGACCTTGTTCACGGCTGGGACTGTCCTGACGCTGGAGTTCACGCGCGAACAGTTCGCAATCGAGGAGCGCGGGTTGTCCTCGCAGGTCGAGGAGTGGGTGGCCCTGGTCCGACGAGAGGCCGATGGCTCCGTCGCCTTTGAGCGACCTGATGAGACGACGCAAAATCTGGACCCGCCCTATACCGGTCTCCTGTCGGGTGCGCGGCCCATCTATGGATACGCGGTCGTCGATGCGGGCGGACGCGTTCTTGATAGCTCGACGGCCAAGGCCCCGGCCGGTGGGCCCGGCCCCATAACATCGACGCCCGTATTGTCGAGTGGACCAGCGTTGGACGGTTCCGGTCCACTGCTCATCGGCGAGCTCTACGCCCCGGAGGCCGGCGTCTGGCTGCGGGTGGCGCGCGCGCGGTCGGACGTGGACGCCTTGGCCAACACCTTCTTCGCGCAGCTCCTGAAAGAGATGGGCTGGGCCGCCTTGCTGCTGTTGATTGTGACGATCATTACGGCCGTGGCGATCGTGCGCGTCAGCCTCCGCGGCCTGCTACGGGTGGCCGCTCAAGCGGAACGAATCACGTTTGATAACCTCCACCAGGAGCGCCTCGACGGCGAGGCGGCGCCGGCGGAGGTCCAGCCTTTCATCGCGGCCGTCAACAAGGCACTCGACAGCATCCAGGCGGGGGGCAGCGCCCAACGCGATTTTTCCATCCATGCCGCCCATGAGTTGCGAACACCTTTGGCGGATCTCCGTCTGCGACTGGAGGGGCTGCCCTCAGGTGAGGATCGGACAGCGGCAATACGCGACGCCGATGCGATGGCGCGCCTGTTCGAGCAGCTTTTGCATATTGCCCGTCTCGATGGTGGCGTCGCATTGCACCTTAAGCCACTCGACCTGTCCAAGGTCGTCGCGAAGGTACTGCACGAGGTCGTGCCGCGTCTCGTGTCGGGAGGCTGGCCGGTCGAGGCGGACGGTCTGGACAGGCCCGTCCGCGTCATCGGCGATCCGACCTTGATCGCGCTCGTCATGCGCAACCTGCTTGAGAACGTCCGCAAACACACCCCGACCGGAACGCAGGTGATGGTCCAGGTCAGCGATGACGGTGTCGTCTCCTTTCAGGACACGGGCCACGGACCGCCTCCCCGCTTCCCCGAACGCGACTTTGCCCGATTCGCGCGTGGCTCGGACGACGCAAGAGCCGGCAGCGGTCTTGGCCTGGCGATCTGCGAGACAGCGATGCGTCGCATGGGTGGGACCTTCCGACTGGACCGTTCCCGAGACGGTTGTCAGTTCGTGATGACCTTCCAGAAGGCACCAGCCGATCGAAACGCCTCCTAAAAGCGGCTCATCAGGTCCTATCAGAACGGGTTCTGTGCCAGTCTCCGAGCTGCCCGGTTGCTTATCATTGCTGCCGGCGCCTTCGCGCCACAGCGAATGGCGGTTCCCCTCGCCTCAGATATTGAGGTTATGGATACCTTCTGTCGCAGGTTTTTCGGGAAGAACGGGGTGTGGCGGCGTAATTTTCTGGCTATCCACGATGTTGCAAGAAAAATAACTTTCAAAATCTATAATAACGTATATTATAAGGCCATGGATGACATCGACCTTAAAATAATCGGCCTTCTGGCCCTGGATGCGAAAAGATCGCTGGCCGATATAGGTGGCAGCGTCGGGCTGTCCCCGTCCAGCGTGAATGAACGTATCCGGCGCCTGACGGCCTCGGGTGCCATCCGGCAGTTCACGGTGGATCTCGATCCGGCGGCCATGGGGGTGCAGACGCTGGTGTTCGTCTGGATCGCCCTGCGCGAGGACGCGGATGAAGCCGCTTTTCGGGACTACGCCGCACGCCATCCGCTGATTCTTGAATGCCACCATGTCACCGGGGCCTGGGCCTATCTGGTGAAACTTCGCGTGGGCGCACCGCCCGAGATCGAGGGGTTTCTGGCCGAGTTGAAGGCGCATCGGTATCTCGGGCGCAGCGAAACCGTCATTGCCCTGTCCTCGCCCGTGCCGGGACCGTTCGTCCCCAAGGAGAGCTGACGATGGAGCCTGTGCTTTTCCTGAAGTCCGTTCTTCTCGGGCTGGCCATTGCCGCGCCGCTTGGGCCGATCGGGGCGCTGTGCATCAACCGGACGCTGGAGCGGGGTTTCGTCGCCGGGGCCGCGGGCGGTCTGGGGACGGCGCTGGCCGATGGTGTCTATGCGACGCTGGCCGCTATGGGGTTCGCGGCGTTCTCGGGCGTGCTGGCGCAGATCGACATCCCGCTGCGGCTGGTTGGCGGGGCGTTCATGCTGTGGCTGGGCTGGAAAAGCCTGACGCCGAAACCGCCCCGCGCTGCGGCGAAGGTTTCGGCGCGCGATCTGCTGGGCACGACGGTGGCGACGTTCCTGCTGACGATCACCAATCCGATGACGATCCTGTCCTTCGCTGCCCTCTTCGCCGGGCTGGGGTTGGCCTCGGCCTCGGGGTTTGCGGGTGCCGGGCCGGTGGTGGCAGGGGTCTTTGCCGGGTCGATGCTGTGGTGGTGTATCCTCAGCGGCGGTGTCGCGCTGGTGCATCACCGCCTTCCCGACGGTTTCACGACCTGGGTATCCCGCCTGTCCGGCGCGGTGCTGATCGGCTTTGGCCTGTGGGCCGTGGCGTCGGCTTTTGCGTGATCTGGGATCGCCCGGTCACAAGGACCGTGCGGGCGTTCACAGCCGTGGTACCGACTGGATCAACCTTTGTGTATATGCGTTCTGCGGATGGTCCAGCACCGCCGTCTTTTCCCCGAATTCCACCACCTCGCCATCATATACCACCATCACGCGGTCACAGAGATAATCGACGACCGAAATGTCATGCGTGATGAAGATGATCGACACGCCGATGCGATCCCGCAGATCGAGCAACATGTTGAGGATTTGCATCTGCACCGACACATCCAGTGCCGAGACCGCCTCGTCGGCCAGCAGGAAAGCCGGCTCCATGACCAGCGCGCGGGCGATACAGATGCGCTGGCGTTGCCCGCCCGAGAACTGAAACGGATATTTCCTGGCGTCCTGCGGTGTGAGGCCGACCAGAGAGAGTGTTTCCGCAACCCGTTCTTCCCGTTCCGCGCGCGGGACATTGGCGATGGCGAGGCCCTCGGCCACCGCGTCGCCGACGCACATCCGGGGGTTCAGCGATGCGTAGGGGTCCTGGAACACCATCTGGATGCCCCTGTTCACGGCGGAAACGGTCGGTGCGCCCGGCCCGAACAGGGTTCGTGCCCCCAGGGCAAGGCTGCCTCCGTCCGCCTCCTCGAGCCCGACCAGAATGCGGGCAAGGGTGGATTTTCCGCATCCGCTTTCGCCGACGATGCCGAAAATCTCACCGGGCGTGACCTCGAAACTGACGCCTTTCAGGGCCCGTGTTTCGGATGCCGGGGAAAACAGGCCGTTTGATCGGCGAAAGGTCTTGCGGATATCCGTTGCGACGAGCGTATCGTTTGGTGTCGTACCGGTCATGTGAGGGGCCTCAGGCAGCGTATCGTCCAGTCCCCGTCCCGCTCCTCAATCGGGATGGAACCTGCGGCGCAGTCGGTACCGGCGTATTCGCAGCGGTCCTTGAAGCGGCAGCCGGGGGGCCATTCAAGCGGAGAGGGCACCGCCCCCGCAATCCCGCTGCGGCGCTCATCGCCGATCCGGCGGCGCGGCACGCAGTTCAGAAGTGCCGCGGTATAGGGATGGGCAGAGCGGCCGATGACCTTTTCTTCCGGCCCGGATTCCATAAGGACACCTCCGTAGAGCACGCCGACCGTTTCGGCATATTGATGCACAAGGGACAGATCGTGCGAGATGAACAGGACGGACAGCCGGTGCTTTTCCTTCAGCCGATAGATGATCTCCATCACCTCGCGCTGGATCGTGACGTCGAGCGCGGTTGTCGGTTCGTCGGCAATGAGCAGGGTGGGATTGTTGGCCAGCGCCATTGCGATCATCGCCCGCTGCCGCATTCCGCCCGAAAGCTCGTGAGGATAGAGCATCGCGGTTTTCGCCGGTTCGGCAAAGCGCACCTCGGACAGCAGTTCCTTGATGCGGTCGAGCCGTGCCTTTCGGCCCAGGTCGCTGTGAATTTCCAGCGTCTCCTCGATCTGTCGTCCGATGGGCATGAGCGGATCGAGCGACGTCATCGGCTCCTGAAAGATCATCGAGATGGCGCCGCCCCGCAGCTTGCGCATCTCGGCTTCGGGCAGATCGGCCAGCGGCCTGCCCTGAAAGCTCAGCTCGCCTTCGACCTCAAGCATGTGGCGGGGCAGCAGACGCATGATCGCCCGGGCGATCATCGTCTTGCCGGACCCGCTTTCGCCGACCAGAGCGAAGAATTCGCCGTGGGCGATATCAAAGGAAACGTCCGAGACGATGCGAATCCTCTTCTGGCCGTTGCGCGCAAAGATGGAAAGGTTGCGGGCGGAAAAGACCGGCTTTTCCGCTTCGGCGGGTTCGGTTCCGGGCATCGGTTCAGGGGTTCCAGGTTGCACTGTCATACCAGGTTGAGGTTCTTTTTCGGATCGTATTGGTCCCGCAGCCAGTCGCCCAGAAGGTTGAGCGACAATACGGTGATGAAGATGCCCACCCCGGGCATCACGGCCAGCCACCAGGCCCGCGTGATATAAGACCGCCCCTCGGCCAGCATCCCGCCCCATGTCGCGATCTGGGGCGGTACGCCCAGTCCGAGAAAGCTGAGCGATGCCTCGGCAAGGATCGCGGTAGCCATGGAAAAGGTGCCGACGATGATGGCCGATGCCATGAGGTTGGGCAGAATATGGCGCCGCAGAATCCACGCCAGCCCGCCGCCCATGACGCTCGATGCCTCGACATAGGCGCGCGAGCGCAGGACCATGGCCTGCGCCCGGGCCATCCGCGAATAGGGAATCCAGCGTTGGATGGTCAGGGCAAGGATCACGTTGGTCAGGCTTTGCCCGAAAAAGGCAAGGATGGCGATGGCCAGCAGGATCGGCGGAAAGGCCCAGAAGGATTCGACGATCTTCTGGGTCACCAGATCCCAGGTGCCGCGCAGATAACCGGACAACGCCCCGATCAGAACCCCGACCACACCCGAGATCAGGACGACCGAGCCGGCGATGGCCAGCGAGACCCGCGCGCCCGATATCATCCTTGCCAGGATATCCCGGCCAAGGTGATCCGTGCCGAGGATATGGCCCTCGGACAAGGGCGGCACGAGCGAGTCCATCAGGCTCTGGTGATTGGCCGTGTGGGGCGTGAGGATCGGCCCGAAGATGGCCAGGAAAAGCACGAGACCCAGAAGCAGGCCGCCGAGGATGAACTTGAGATTGAAAAAGTCGAACTTCATCGGTCAGCCCTTGTTCGATCGTAGCCGCGGATCGAACATCGTGTAGACGATGTCGATCATCAGGTTCAGGAGGATGAAGAAGACGGTGTAGGACGCGACGATCCCGGTCGTCAGGGGCATGTCCCGAACGCTGATCGCCTGGAACAGCAGGGTGCCGATCCCCGGCCAGGAAAACACCACTTCGACGATGATCGACCCGCTGATAAGGGCCCCCAGTTCAAGGCCGATGATGGTTATGATCGGAATGGCCGCGTTCGGCATGAGGTGACGGCGCACGATGGCGCGTCGCGTCATGCCCTTGGCAACCGCGGTAAAGACATGCTCCTCCTGTCCCGCGTCGATGACCGAAGACCGGGTAATGCGCGAGATGATCCCGATCATGGCGAAGGCGAGCGTAAGGGCGGGCAGGGCGAGATAACTCAGCCCTTCAACAAACTTGTCGAAGGCCCCGGCAAGCAGCGCGTCCAGGGTCACGAACCCGGTGACCTCGGGCACCGGCCAGCCATAGGGAACCCGCCCGCTGGACGGGAACAGATTCATGTAGCCGGACAGGAAAAGGACCAGAAGGATGCCGATCCAGAAGGATGGCGCGCTGACCCCGGAAATCGAAAAGACCGAGACCAGCGCGTCGATGATCTTTCCCTTGTTGAGCGCCGCTATCATTCCCAAAGGGACGGAGACGAGGATCGCAACAAGAAGCGCGTAGAAGGAAAGCTCCAGAGTGGCGGGAAGGCGGTCAAGGATCAGGTCGAAGACCGGCGCGCGATAGCGGTAGGATTCACCCAAATCGAAGCTGGCCAGGTTGCCCAGAAAGCGCCCGTACTGCTCCCAGACGGGCCGGTCCAGCCCCCAGGCCTCGCGCATTTCCTCAACCTGTTCGTCGGTCGCGTCGTCGGGAAGAAGAAGGTCGGCCGCATCGCCCGGCGCCAGCCTGAGCAGGCCGAAAATGGCCATTGTCACGATGAGCAGGACGGGGATCGCACCGAGCACACGTGAAACGATGAAGTTCAACAATGGCTTGCTCCGGGTCTTCTCGGTCGGTTGGTCTGACGGAATCCGGCCCGCATATGCGGCACGGGCCGGATCGGATTTCGGGTCAGCTCAATGCGTCAGTCGGTTTGCATCGTGACATCGGACAGCCAGATCTCGCCATCGGCGCTGGCCTGCCAACTGATGCCTTTCTGCACGCCATGCACCAGCTTGTGCGCCCACATGAAGAACATCGGCACCTCTTCCGAGATCAGCTCGGCCGCTTCGCGGACGACCTTGCAGCGTTCCTCGGGGTCAAGCGTCTGACGTTCTTTCTGAAGCAATGCATCCAGCGCCGGGTTGTCGTAACCGATGCGGTCGGTCACCCCGGTTTCAAGATATTGCGACAGCGGCTCCGACGGGTCGAGGAAAAGGCCGCGGCCCATGTAATACATCGGCAGGTCGCCCGCCCGCATGGCAGCTGTAAGGTTCGCGTATTCGGGAACCTGAAGGTCTACCTCGAAACCGACCTCGCCCAGCATCTGCGTCACGATCTCGGAAATCTGACGGTCCGAGATATAGCGCCCCGATGCGGTGTAGAACGTGATCGACGGGCCGCCATCGGCATATCCTGCCTCGGCCAGCAATTCGCGCGATCTTTCGGGATCGTAGTTCACGATGTAATCGAGCGGCCCCCGGTAGCAGATCTGCTGTTCGCCCAGCGGCCCGTCCATTCGCGTGGCCAGACCCATCAGGAACCTGTCGATGATAAGATCCTTGTTGATCGCGTGGGCGGCGGCCTGCCGCACCCGGACATCGTTCCATGGTTCGAACTTGGGGTTCAGGGCCAGGAACATCTGTTCGATCGACTCGCTGTCCACCAGATCAATCGCGGGGTTGCCTTCAAGCCGCTGGACAAGCTGCGGCGGAATAAGCCGTGCGATCTGCACCTCGCCGTTCATCAGTGCGGTCACGCGCTGCTCGGGCTCCCGGATCTGGCGGAAGACGGCAACGTCCGGGGCGTTCTCACCTATGCCGGGGAAGTCGGCGTTCTTTTCCAGAACGATCTCCTGATCCAGGGCATAGGATTTCAGCTTGTAAGGCCCCCAGCCAATCGCGGCGGTTTCATCCGGGTTTTCATTCGCTTCGGCCAGTTCCTTGCTGGTGATGATGAAGCGGTCGAAAATATACGACAGCAGAGAGGCCAGCGGCTTCTTGGTGACGATTTCGAAGGTGTGGTCATCCACGGCCCTGATCGTCTCGACCGCGGAAAAGATGTTCTTCTGCACGCTTGCCGGATCGTTCAGAACGCGCTCATAGGAATGGAGCACGTCTTCGGTCGTCGGGCCGGGACCGCCGTCCTGGCGCTTCAGATCCTCGCGCAGGTGAAAGCGCCAGGTGTTGGGATCGACGATTTCCCATTCGTCCACCAGGATACCTTCGTATTGCTTGGTGGCATAGTTGTAGCGGCCCAGGCACCCATAGGTCTGGCACCATACCGAATACATCTGCGCATTGCTTTCCGCATGGGGGTTGGGCGAGGTCATGGGGAACGTGCTTGTCACCATCAGAACCTGCCCGTCCTGCGCGATGGCAGGCGACTGCACCACGGCGACAAGACACGCTGCTGCGGCAGCGGCGAGATACCTCTTTCCAGTTTTCATCGCGATCTCCCTGTTTCTGGCTTCCCTGCGCTTGGTCGAGGTCGTTGGGGGAAGTCGTTTATTTCGCGTTTTGTATGTTTGTCTGTTGTATGACAGAAATTTTCGATTCTCAACCCTCGTCTGATTCCGTTCCTGCCTTGTTGTCGTGGTTGCGGGCTGTGCCGGCCGTTGTGCTGAAAATCCATTCAGTTTCCAGGCCGGCGCACGGCGGCGTCAGGTCCCGGACGCCTCGCCAAAATCCCAGAAGACACCCGCCATCATGGCAAGGCCCTCGTCATAAAGTGGCAGCAGCCCGTGTTCGTCCGGCCCATGCTGTCCGCAGCCGCCATAGCTTTGCGGTATCCACATGATCGGGGTTCCAAGCGTCTCTTTGAAGAACTCGGACGGCCCGGATGCGCCGATGGTCGGGATGATGTTGGGGGCCTTACCCATGGTTTTCTTCATCGAAGCCGCGACCTTGAGCACCCAGGGATTCTCGGGGTCCGTGCGCGAGGGTGGGAACATGTCACGCTCAGCCACGGGCTGCACCTCCACCTCGGGAAAACCCTGTTCGTCGAGATGACGGCGCAGGGCCGGGGCCACCTCTTCGCTTCTGGTATCGACGGTGTGGCGCAGCTGGATGCGAGCCCTGGCGAAACCCGAAACCGCCGCGACCGGGTTTTCCGGCTGACCGGAGATCATCGAAAGCACGATTGCGCTGTTCCATGCATAGATCCGTTCGGTTCGTGACATACCCGGTTCGCCCCAGTCTTCGTCCGGTTCCGGCGTACCGGGCAGCGTCTTGACCTGAACCTTGCGGCTGGCCTCGCGCACGCTTTCCGGCACGTCCCTGGGGCGCCAGCCCTCCACCAATATCCGGCCATCACGCGATATGATGGTCGAGATCGCGTGCGACAGAACCACTGCCGGATCTTTCAGCAATCCGCCCCAGTGGCCGGAATGATGGCTTCCCTCACGCAGGTTCACCACCAGGTCCACGGCGATACCCCCACGCGTTCCAAGGGTGATGTCGGCCACCTCCATGCTCTGCCGCGGTCCATCGAGGGCGATGAACACGTCGGCGGCAAGCAGGTCGCGCTGATCCTGCAGGAACTGCGCAAGCCCCGGCGAACCTGCCTCTTCCCCCATCTCGATCAGCACCTTGGCGTTGAAGCCGAGTTGCCCGCGCTCTTCGATGACGGCGCGCAGGGCCTCGATCGCGATCAGGTGCTGTCCCTTGTTGTCGACCGTGCCCCGGCCAAACACACGGTCGCCCTCGACCTTGAGGGCCCATGGGTCGAGATCGTCGCGCCAGCGTTCGGGCATGGCGCGGACGACGTCACCGTGACCGTAGACAAGAACGGTAGGAAGCGCCGGATTCTCGATCTTTTCCGCGACAAGAAAGGGCCCGTGTTGCGGAAGGGAATTGTCGAAGACACGGGTTTCGAACCCCATCCCCTCAAGATACGGGCCCATGACATCGTGGCAGTAGCGTTCCAGTTCGGGCTTGCGCAGCGGCGGATGGCTTTCGGTCTGAACCGAAACCAGCCTGGCCAGCGTTTCAAGAAACTCTCCTGAATCCAGGTAGCCTTTTGCTCTTTGAATCGTTTTGTCCCGGGCCGTGTCTGTCATGTGGTGTTCTTCCTCAAGATTGGTTTTGGTGGGCCGACCTGCGTGTCCGCATGTCCGGCAATTCAACGGCGTTACCCCTGCAAGCCGAAGACGGGCACGAGCTGAGATACCCTGATTTCCCGCGAGAGAGATGTCGGGAATTGAGGAATAATAGATATCTAACGGATAGCGATTGCAAGGCGGTTATGTCGGTGGGTGCCGCCGATCCCGTGCAAAATCCGCGCAATGCGCAAGAAGCGCACCGAGGGCAGATTTGATAAGCTGCGAAAAAATGGTATGCCGTATGCCGACAGTTGCAGGTATCAGGCTTGAGGCAAGGGGTCGGGGCCGCCAGCCACACCGTCCCGGTCCATATGCGCTTTCACTGTAGGTGCATTTCCGGTAATTGCTGTGGCCGACCCGACAGATTGGATGGACATGAACGATAGACCGTCACTTCGCGTTGTAAACGAGACCGTCAGCCTTCGTGAAAGAACGACGAACGTCCTGCGCAACGCCATACTGAACCAGACATTCAAGCCGGGTGAAAAGCTGGTTGAGCGCCGGCTATGCGAGGAAACCGGGGTCAGCCGGACAAGCATCCGGGAATCCCTGCGCATCCTGGAGGCCGAAGGGCTGGTCTGTCGTGAAAGCGGTCGCGGGCTTTGCGTCAACAGGGTCACGACCCAGGAGGTGCGCGACATGTACGGCGTGCGGCGGATGCTGGAAGGTCCGATGCTGCGCAAGATCTGCGAAGACGGTGACCCCAAGCACATCATGGCCTTGCGCGCGGCGATCAAGAAACTGTCGGCATTCGACGATCCAAAACTGGAAAACGCCCCGGTCGAACATGCAAAGGCACTGGGCGAGGTGTCCCGCTGTATCGCCGAGGGGGCGGGCAACCAGGTGGCCCGCGATATTCTTGTATCGCTGTCCGCCCGCATGACCTATTTCCGCAGCTTCGTCAGCCGCTCGGCGACGGCCGAGGAAAGGAAGGTCACGATGGGGCTGCTGAACCGAATCGCCGACGCGGTGGCGGACAGGAACGCCGATGAGGCCGAGACCGCATTCTACAACTACATAGACCGTGCGACGGACCGCGCGATCGCCTTGTCAAGCCAGGTCGAAGACAGCTGATCGCCCGGGGTCGTTGAGCCGGATGTACCCGCACCGATCGAAATCGGTGCGCTGGGATTTGTCGCGCGTGGTGGATGTGGTGATCGTCATCCGCCAGCCGGGGCAGATGCATTTGTATGATGATATTCCCGTATTCCGGCCGGTGGATGCGACAATCTGCATATCGGGGCGAAAATGCCGGGATAACCTGAAAAATCGGACGCGGGCAGGTGGCATTTACCTGCATCACAATCAGTATCTGGAACTTTCCTCTTTTTGTATACCATAATACAGAATACAAAAGACTCAACCTCCGGCCGTCCCCTGAAAGTGGACCGGCCGCAGAGTGCCCGTTGAACAGAGGATAAGACCGATGGAATTTGCTTGCGATCTGCCTGCGTCCGAAGCCCGGCGTATGATCGGTTCGAAAGAACTGTCGCCTGTTGAGCTTTTGGATTCGTGCCTTGCGCGTATCGACGCCGTGAACAAGCCGGTGAACGGCGTGGTTGCCATCGACCGCGACTCGGCGATGGACGCGGCGCGCCGCGCCGAGGCCGCCGTGATGTCGGGCGAGGTTCTCGGGCCGCTTCACGGTCTGCCGATCGGCATCAAGGATCTGAACGACACCGGCGGTCTGCTGACGACCTACGGGGCCAGGATGTTCGCCGAGAACGTGCCGGAAAAGGACGAGCTGGTCGTGGCCAACCTGCGCGACAAGGGTGCCATCGTCTTTGCCAAGACCAACACGCCGGAATGGGGCGCCGGCGGCAACACCTTCAACCCGGTTTACGGCGTCAGCGGCAACCCCTTTGCGCCGGAACTGACCTGCGGCGGATCGTCGGGCGGTTCGGCCATTGCGCTGGCCACGGGTATGATGCCGCTTGCGCATGGGTCGGACAACGCCGGCAGCCTGCGCATCCCGGCCGCTTATTGCGGGGTGGTGGGGTTCCGGCCCACGGCAGGCATCGTTGCATCCGAAAAGCGCCCCTTCGGCCTGTCTCATTTTCCCGTGCAGGGGCCGATGGCGCGAACCGCCGCGGATGTGGACATGATGTTCCGCGCCATGGCGACGTCTGATGCCGCCGATCCGCTTGCGACGCCGCTTTCGTATCAGCATGACCATCCGGCAGACCTTTCTTCGCTGCGGGTGGCCTTTTCCGAGGATCTGGGATTTGCCGCTGTTGACCGTGGCCTTCGCGCGGTTTTCCGGGAGCGGGTGGCGCGGTTCGACTCCAGCTTCCTGGAGGCAGGCTGGGCGCACCCTGATTTTGGCAATACCCGCGAAACCTACGAGATCATCCGCGCCTTCAACTATATCGGCATGTATGCCGAACGCTCTCGTTCCGAACCCGACAGGTGGGGGCCCCTGGTCGAGGAAAACCTGGAACATGCCGCTCGCTTCTCGGTGGAGGAGATCGCGGTGGCGCATGTGGAACAGGCGCGCATCTACCGGCGTGCGCAGGAGTTCTTTGCGGATGTGGACGTGCTGATCACCCCGACCGTGGGCACCTATCCCTGGCCCAAGCACGAGATATACCCGTCCGAAATCGACGATAAGGATATTGCCAACTATTTCGACTGGGTGGCTCTGACCTATGCGATTACCATTCTGAACCACCCCTGCATCTCGATCCCCTGCGGCCTTGACGATCGGGGCACGCCTTTTGCCATCCAGATCGTCGGGCGGCGCAACTGCGACCTGCAGGTTCTGCGCGTGGCGCGCGCGCTCGAAGCTCTCTTTGCTGCCGACCCGATGCTTGCGCGGCCGGTGCCGGATATCAAAAAACTGTCGGCCATGCCGGGCGGCGATGAAAAATTGCCTGTCCGCTAAGGGGCGCGTTTGCGCGCGTTCCCCTGGTCTTCGTGGCGTGCGTACGGGCCGGCCGGAATACTGATCGCTAGGATTTACCGATCCCGGTGATCGTGCCGCCAAGGCTGTGCGCTGTGTCCAGCGCCCGCGCCGTTGCCATTAGCATCTGGGGCAGCACCATCCATTCCAGCGCCCAGGCGGTGCCGGATCTTTCCTGTTCGTGCACCATGGCGTGGTGCATGGCCGAGACCTGCACCGCGTTGAACCGGGCCAGCGTGACGAGCAGTTCGGCGGAGACCGGGTTTTGCTTGTGCGGCATCGCCGAAGAGCCGCCGCCGCCCGAAAGGGCGATCTCTTCGATCCCCTGCTGCGCCATCAGCGCGACGTCCTGACCGAACTTGCCGAGCGTGCCGGTGATCAGCGAAAGGAACGAGGCGTATTCCGCCAGCCCATCGCGCATCGCGTGCCAGGCCTTGCCGGTCGGTGCAAGGTCCAGCGTTCCGGCGATGTCGGCCACCACCGCATCCCCCCTTTCGCCCAGGGCCTTGCGGTCGCCCGAGGCCCCGCCGATCTGGACGCGCTCGATACGCGGACGAATCTGTCCGAGCCGCGCCAGATGATCCGCCAGGGGCAGGCGCCAGGCCAGAATACGGTCGCGCACCGTTATTTCGGTGGCTGCCTGCATCCGTGTCCGCCCCATGAGCGGGGTATCCCCGAACCGCGCATCGAGAGTGTCGAACAGCGTGCCGAGGTCCGCCAGCCGCGCGGCGATGAGATCGGAGGCTTCCCTGAGCGTCAGCACCATGGCGGTGTCCACCACATCCTGCGAGGTTGCGCCTGTGTGAACCGCACCGGCCGGGGCGATCGCCTTGAGCTGCCCGACCAGACGGGGGACCGGCACGCCGTCCTCGGCCATTCCCGCGGCGATGTCGGCAAGGTCGATCCTTGCGCCCTCGATGGTTTGTGCGGCCTGTTCTGCCTTTTCCGTGTCGAACAATCCTGCCTTGCCGCAGGCGCGCGACCACGCGGCCTCGAACGCCAGCATATGCGCCATCTGACGTTCGGGCGCGAGAATCGCGGCCATCTCCGCATCGCCGAAAAGCCCGCCGAGCCAGGGGTGATCGAAAACGGATACGGTCATTTCAGATGTCCTTTTCACAAGCCGAAAGGGGCGGTCCTGGCCGCCCCTTTCCTTCGCATTCCCACGCCTGTCAAATATCCAGGAACACCGTTTCGCCTTCCCCCTGAAGGCGGATGTCGAATCGGTATTTTCCTTCGTCGGTCTTTTTGGCGATCAGCGTGTTCACGCGCGGGCGCTGTTCGATCCGATTGAGCAGCGGATCGTCGTCGTTCTTCTCGTCCTCGAAGTAGATGCGGGTATTGAGGCCGATATTGATGCCGCGCGCAACCACCCAGAGCGAGATATGCGGCGCGCTTTCCACGCCGCCCCGGCCTTTGTAGCTGCCGGGCTTGACGGTGCGCAGTGTGAACTCGCCCGTTTCGGCGTCGGCCGCAAAGCGGCAATGCCCGGCAAAGCTCGGGTCGGCGCCGTCCTGGCCGGGAAAGATGCCCTTGGCATCGCATTGCCAGCTTTCGATCAGCGCGTCGCGCATCGCCCAGCCGGTACCGTCGAAGACCGAGCCGACGATCTCGATGATCTCGCCCCTGGCCTTGCTTTCGTCGATGAAGGGCGTTGTGCCGATTTCCTCGTCGTAATAGCCGCCGTTCCCCGCGTAGGTCGGCATCAGGCCGATATGGACGTAGGGGCCGGCCGTCTGGGACGGGGTTTCTTGCAGGACGTCGAGTTTCTGGACCATGATCACATACCCTCCAGCTTGTTCTCGAACATGGTCTGGCGGCGGCCGCGCAGGACGATGTCGAATTTATAGGCAAGGAAGTCGAGCGGGCGCGACTTCGAGAAATCGAGGGGCGCGACCAGGCGGTCGAGCTGGCTGCGGTCCTTGATCGTCGCCGCGATCGGGCAATGGGCGATCAGGGGGTCGCCCTCGAAATACATCTGCGTGATCAACCGCTGGCCAAAGCTGTGGCCGTAGACCGAAATGTGGATGTGCATCGGACGCCAGTCATTCGCGCGGTTTGGCCAGGGATAGGCGCCCGGACGGACGGTCAGGAATTCGTAATACCCGTTCTCGTCGGTGATGGTGCGCCCGCAGCCGCCGAAATTCGGGTCGAGCGGTGCGAAATACGTATCCTTCTTGTGGCGGTAACGCCCGCCCGCATTGGCCTGCCAGATCTCGACCAGCGTGTTCGGAACCGGACGGCCCATTTCATCCAGAACCCGCCCATGCATCAGGATGCGCTCGCCCACGGCGGGGGCAGCGCCCTTGGTCCAGTTCAGGATCAGGTTGTTGTCCAGCGCGCCGAGCGTGCCGTGACCGAAGGCCGGGCCGGTTTCTTCCGACGGTGTGCTTTCCATCGACAGAAGCGGCAGGTTGGGTGAGCGTGCGACGCTCGTCTTGTAGCCGGGATCGTAGGGATCGGGGTGGATCGCGCGGTTGCGCGGTATCAGCGGTCCAAGGTCAGTCATTCGTTACTCTCCTCCATTTCCGCATAGGTTTGTTTCGCGAGTTTCAATGCGTGGTTCGCCTTGGGCACGCCTGCATAGATCGCCACATGCTGCAGGGCCTCGGCGACGTCGTCCTTCGATGCACCCGTGTTGGCCGTGGCCCGGATATGCATCGGTATCTCTTCGAAATTGCCCGTAGCCGCCAAAAGCGCGATGGTCAGCATGGAGCGTTCGCGCCGCGTGATACGATCTGATGCCCAGACGGTGCCCCAGGCGCTTTCGGTGATCAGGGACTGGAAGGGCAGGTCGAACTCGGTCTTGCCGGCCTCGGCGCGGTCAACATGGGCGTTTCCCAGAACCTCGCGGCGGATTTTCATCCCGCGGTCGAATGTCTCGCTCACTGGCTGATCCTTTCCACAAAACTGACAAGAGCGGCGGTAAACGCCTCGGGCGCTTCGATGGCCGGCAGGTGGCCCGTTTCCTCGAACATCACCAGATCGGCGCGGGGAAGGGCTCCGGCCAGTGCCTGAACCACCTCGGGCGGGGTCGCCTGATCGTGCTGACCGCCGATCACCAGCGCGGGTTGCGTGATCTCGCCCAGCCGGGTGGAGATGTCCGTTCCGGCGATGGCGGCGCAGGTGGCGATATAGCCCTCGGTATCCGCCCGCGCGAGAAGCGTGCGCCACAGCCGGGCCTCGGGCCGGGCCAGCATCGCCGGGCCGAACCAGCGCGGCAGGATGCCGTCGGCCATTGCGCCCATGCCGTTAAGGCGCACCCCGTCGATGCGGCTGTGCCAGCCATCGGCGGGGCCCAGCATCGGTGCCGTGTTCGACAACACAAGGCCGGTGACACGTTCGGGTGCCATCAGCGCGATATGCTGGGCGATCAGCCCGCCGATCGAACAGCCGACGATCACCGCCCGCTCCACCCCCGCGTGATCCATCGCGGCAAGGACATCGCCCGCCAGATCGGGAATCCCGTATCCTTGCGGGGCGGTCTCGGAAACACCGTGCCCGCGCTTGTCCATGCGCAGGCTCGACCACCCTTCGGGCAGGCGCGGGATGACCGCGTCCCACATCCGAAGATCGGTGCCCAGCGAATTGATAAAGACAAGCTGCGTACCGCCGCTGTTCCGGCGGTCGATATGCATCATGCCCCAATCACGTTGCAGTACTTGCATGAAAAATCTCCTCGCGGCGAATGTCCCATAATTTTTCGCTTTTTAAAAATACAATATTTTGCAATAGATATAACCAAATGAGCATACCCCATGGCATGAAGCTGCGCCATCTCGAGGCGTTCCTGGCCGTCGCGCAGAATGGCACGATCTCGGCCGCCGCGCGGGCGCGCAACGTTTCGCAGCCGGCCTTGTCCAAGACCATCGGCGAACTTGAGGGCCTTCTGGGGGCCACCCTGTTCGAGCGTACCGGGCGGCGTGCGATCCTTACCCCCGCCGGCGAGAGCTTTCGCGCACATGCGCTGGACGCCCTGCAAAGCCTTGAGGCAGGGGTGCGTGACCTGTCGGGCCAAAGCACGGTCGGGCTGGTCAAGGTCGGGGTTCTGCCCACCGTGGCGGGCGGGTTTTTCCCCGCGGTTGCCCTTGAGTTTTCGCAAACGCGGCAGGATGCCCGCGTCGGGGTGATCACCGGACCCAACCGTTATCTTCTGAACAGGCTGCGGTCAGGCGGGATCGACCTGATGGTGGGCCGGATGCCATCGGCGAAAGACATGGTGGGCCTGGCCTTTGAGCATCTTTACGACGAGCCGGTGCTGCTGGTGGCGCGGGCAGGCCATCCCGCCCTTGCGATGCCCGCCTCGCAGGCGCTGACCTCTTACCCGCTGATCGTGCCGAACCCCGGCGCGATCATCCGTCAGAACGTGGATCAGTACCTTGCCGCGCAGGGGCTGAGCGGCCTTGTCCCCGTGTTCGAGACCGTGGCGCTGCCGGTTGCGCTGTCATTGCTGGAACGCTCTGACATGCTGTGGTTCATATCGCGCGGCGTGGTCGAACGCGAATTGCAGCGCGGCACACTGGCCGCGCTGGACATGAAATCGGATTACATGGCCGGTGCCGTGGGCATTACCCGGAAATTCAGCTTTAACGAAAACAGCCCCGCCGATCTGTTGGCGAGGCTGCTGCATCGGCAGGCCGGGAAGGTGACTGCCCGCTAGGCGCGGCTACACCGCCTCAAGAGCGATGGCGATGCCCTGTCCGACCCCGATACACATGGTCGACAGGGATCTTTCACCGGGCTTCAGGTCAAGCATCGCCGTGCCGGTGATGCGCGCGCCCGACATCCCGAGAGGATGGCCAAGCGCGATGGCGCCGCCATTCGGGTTCACGCGGGCATCGTCATCGGCGATCCCGAGATCGCGCAGCGTGGCCAGCCCCTGCGAGGCAAAAGCCTCGTTCAGTTCGATCACCGCAAAGTCCTCTTGCCGGAGGTTCAGCCGCTCCATCAGCTTTTTCGAGGCCGGCGCCGGGCCAAAGCCCATGATGCGCGGTGCGACACCTGCGGTCGCGCCGCCCAGAATCCGGGCAATGGGTTTGAGGCCATGCTTTTCGGCGGCTTCCTTCGTGGCGATGATCAGCGCTGCCGCGCCGTCATTCACGCCCGAGGCGTTGCCCGCCGTGACGGTGCCATCGGCCTTCACGAAAGTCTTGAGCTTTTGCAGCGCCTCAAGCGTGGTCGAGGGGCGCGGGTGCTCGTCCTCGGACACCACGATCGGGTCGCCTTTCCTTTGCGGGAGGATCACCGGGGTAATCTCGCGCGCGAGGCGGCCGTTTTCCATGGCCACGCCCGCCTTCTGCTGAGAGCGCAGGGCAAAGAGGTCCTGATCTTCGCGCAGGATGTCGAAATCTTCGGCGACGTTCTCGGCGGTCTCCGGCATACTGTCGACGCCGTACTGCGCCTTCATCAGCTTGTTGACGAAACGCCAGCCGATCGTCGTGTCGTAGACGGCGTTGCTGCGTGCAAAGGCCGTTTCGGCCTTGGGCATCACGAAGGGCGCGCGCGACATCGATTCGACGCCGCCGGCGACGATCAGTTCGGCCTCGCCCGCTTTGATTGCGCGGGCCGCGGTGATGATTGCATCCATGCCCGAACCGCAAAGCCGGTTCATCGTCGTTCCCGGCACGGTTTCGGGATAGCCCGCCAGCAAAAGACACATGCGCGCCACGTTGCGGTTGTCTTCACCTGCCTGGTTCGCACAGCCAAAGATCACCTCGTCAATGGCTGCAAGGTCCATGCCGGGGTTGCGTTCCGCCAGTGCCTTGAGAGGGATCGCGCCCAGATCATCGGTTCGCACCGAGGCCAGTCCGCCGCCGTAGCGCCCGATCGGTGTGCGGATGTAGTCACAAATGTAAGCTTCGGTCATCAGATATCCTCCAGAACGACAAGATCGCCAACTTCGCCCTCGGTGTGAAGTGTAGCGCCAGTAACGGCCTGCAAAGCGGCCATCGAGATGCCGGGCAGTTTTTCACGCAGCACGAACCGCCCGTCCGCGATGTCTATCACCGCAAGCGAGGTGTAGACACGGGTCACACAGCCCACGCCGGTCAACGGGAAGGTGCAGGTTTCCACCAGCTTCGGCCCGCCGTCCTTCGTCACGTGATCGGTGACGACCGCCACACGCTTCGCACCATGGACCAGGTCCATCGCGCCGCCGACCGCGGGAACGCCCTTGGACCCGACCCGCCAGTTGGCAAGGTCACCGTTCTGCGCAACCTGGTAGGCGCCCAGAACCGCAAGGTCGAGATGCCCGCCGCGCACCATGGAAAAGCTGTCGGCATGGTGAAAGAACGAGGCGCCGGGGTTCAGCGTGATCGCCTTTTTCCCGGCATTGATGAGATCCCAGTCCTCCTCGCCCGGCGCGGGCGCCTTACCGAAGCCAAGCACGCCGTTCTCGGTGTGATAGGTGACTTCGCGGCCTTCTGGCTGGAACTTGGCGATCATCTCGGGAAAGCCGATACCGAGGTTCACATAGGAACCGTCCTCGAGATCCTGCGCGGCACGCCAGGCGATCTGGGCGTTCGTCAGCTTGTCTTCCATCAGATTGAAACCGGACATCAGTAGATCACTCCCTTGCGCACGAGGACTTCTTCCTGTTCTGGGGCGGGCACCTCGACGACCATATCGACGAAAATGCCGGGGGTAACGACATGTTCGGGGTCGATCGTGCCGGGTTCGCCCAGTTCCGCGACCTGTGCGATGGTCGTGTCGGCGGCCATGGCCATGAGCGGGTTGAAGTTGCGCCCGGCCAGGCGGTAGGTCAGGTTGCCCGCGTGGTCGCCCTTCTGCCCCTTGATCAGCGCAAAATCGGCCTTGAGCCAGCGTTCACGCACATACATCTTGCCGTCGAATTCCTCGGTCGGTTTGCCTTCGGCCAGTTCTGTGCCGAAACTTGTGGGCGTGTAAAAGGCCGGGATGCCCGCACCGGCGGCGCGGATGCGCTCGGCCAGCGTGCCCTGCGGCACCAGTTCCAGCTCGATTTCGCCGGCAAGGTATTTCTCGTTGAACGCCTCGGCATTCGACGACCGGGGGAACGAGCAGATGATCTTGCGGACCATGCCTGCCCTGATCATCGCGGCGATCCCGATGCCGCCGTTGCCTGCGTTGTTGTTGATGATCGTGATGGCCTTTGGGCTGCCGGTTGCGCGAAAGCGGTCGATCAGCGCGTGGATCAGCTCGACCGGTGCGCCCGAGCCGCCGAAGCCGCCGATCATGATTTGCGCGCCGTCGGGAATCGCGGCGACCGCGTCAGCCACTGAAGACGAGACTTTGTTCATGGTGGTCCTCCGTTGATTGCCACCGGGATAACGCCACCGTCCGATCGGCGGCGAGTCCGAATGTTCACATGTTGATTTTTGTTCAATCTGGGCACATTTCTGTTCGCATGTTGAACAAACCGACCGATTATGTTGCCTCACTGGCAAAGGGCCTGCGGGTGATCGAGGCATTCGGGCCTCAATCGCCCAGCTTGTCAATCGCCGGGGCCGCGGCTGCCAGCGGGCTTGACCGCGCCACCGCCCGGCGCGTGCTGCTGACGTTGCACCGCGAGGGATATGCCGACTACGACGGCAAGTTCTTTACGCTGACCCCGCGCGTGTTGCGGCTGGGGGTTGCCGCGTTGGCGTCGCTGCCGTTGTCGCAGATCGTTCAGCCCTGGCTCGATCAGTTGTCCGAGCAGCTTTTGCAAAGCTGCTCGGTCGCGCTGCTGGACGAGGGCGATATCGTCTATATCGCGCGCGCGGCGCAAAAGCGGGTGATGTCGATGGGGCTGATGCCGGGATCGCGGCTGCCCGCCCATTGTACGGCGATGGGGCGTGTCCTGTTGGCGGCGTTGCCTTTCGACAGGGCCCGCACCCTTGTCGAGGCATCCGATCTTGCGCCGCGCACCCGGCATTCGGTTTCGGACCTGGACGAGATCCTGAGGCGGATCGAGCAGGCGCGCGAACAGGGTTATGCGCTGGTCGACCAAGAGGTCGAACTGGGGCTGAGATCGCTTGCCGTGCCGATCCTGGATCGGACGCGGACAGTCGTGGCGGCGTTGAATGTCGGTGTCGCCGTGACGGAGGAGCCGGCCGATGCCATCCTGCAAACCTACCTGCCGCAACTGTTGAAGGTGCAATCCGCCCTGATGCGCGCACTGTAGGTGCCGGCTGGCAGGGTTGTCCCCGGTATCGGCGGTTCCCGCCCCCGGCCCTGGGCAGTAACGAGCTTTCTTGACAATTATTAGAGGTCTAAGATACTCCGACCTGAAATACGGGAGGGATGATTTTGACGGACACGCTGAGTTTCGATGCCAAGCAGGTGATGCCGGGGCACGCTGACCTCTACTATGGCGGCGGCTGGCACGCGCCGGTAAGCGGCACATATGACGACACGATGAACCCGGCCATTGGCCAGCCGCTCGGGGCGGTGGCCACGGCGGGCAAGGCCGATGTGGACGCAGCGGTCGCTGCTGCGTGGCAGGGGTTTCTCGAGTGGCGCGATGTGGCGCCGCTGGAACGTGCCCGCATCCTCAAGGAGATCGCGGCACTTTTGCGCAAGCATGGCGACGAGCTGGCGATGATCGACGCGGCGAATTGCGGCAACCCCTATACCGAGATGCGTGGCGATGCGGCGATTGCCGCCGCGCAGATGGAGTTCTTTGCCGGTCTCGTGACCGAGATGAAGGGTGACACGATCCCGATGGGCCCGGATCGCGTGAACATGACACTGCGCCAGCCGCTTGGCGTGGTGGCCCGTATCCTTGCGTTCAACCACCCGTTCATGTTCTGCGGCGGCAAGATGGCCGCACCGCTTGCGGCGGGCAATGCGGTTATTATCAAGCCGCCGGTGCAAGCCCCGCTTTCGGCTCTGCGCCTGGCCGAACTCGTCGATGGCCTGATGCCGAAAGGCACGTTCAGTGTGCTGCCCGGTGGCACCGAGGCCGGTGCGGCCCTGGCAGAACACCCGGATGTGGCCAAGGTCACGCTGATCGGGTCCGTGCCTGCGGGCCGTGCGGTGATGCGTAGCGCCAGCGCGACGGTCAAGCCCGTCCTTCTGGAGCTTGGCGGCAAGAACGCCCTGATCGCCTATCCCGACAGCAACCCCGAAAAAATCGCCGACGCGATCGTGGCGGGCATGAATTTCGGCTGGTGCGGGCAGTCCTGCGGATCGACCAGCCGGGCCTTCCTGCATGAGGATATCCATGACGAGGTGCTGTCCTACCTGTCCGACAAGATCGCGCGGTACAAGCCGGGTATCCCGACCGATCCAGAAACCACGATGGGCGCGATCGTCAGCCGGGATCAGTTCAACCGGGTGATGGAATATATCGACTCCGCCAAGAGCGAGGGCGCGCGCGCCGTTACCGGCGGATACGCCGTCACCGACGGTCCGCTGGCAGATGGCTGTTTCATCGCACCGACGATCTTTGCCGATGTGACCCCCGGGATGCGGATCGCGCGCGAGGAAATCTTTGGGCCGGTTCTGGCGGTCCGCAAATGGGGCGACGAGGACGAGATGCTGCGCGAGGTCAATTCCCTTGAGCTCGGTCTGACCTGCGCCATCTGGACGCGCGATCTGGTCACAGCGCACCGCACCGCGGCGCGGGTCGAGGCGGGGTTCGTCTGGGTCAACGAGGTCGGACGCCATTTCCTGGGGGCACCGTTCGGCGGGGTCAAGCAATCCGGGATCGGCCGTGAGGAAGGTATCGGCGAGCTGATTTCCTTTACCCACGAAAAGAACGTTCACATCAATCTGTCCGGGCAATAAGCGGCACCAATCTTTCGGGTCGCATCGGACCGTCGCCCGAATGGGTGGGGTGCTGGTTTGCGAACGTGCCGATCCACCGGGCGGAAACGGTGGATCGGGCACCGGAGTTTTGCGGCAAGGCACCGTGATGTCATCATACGGTATGTGCCTGATTTTTCGGTAATTTTTCAATCTATTACTGGACACCGGATAGCAAGAAAAAGGAATGGATCGCATGACAGAGAAAAGAGCGTCGGACGTCGAATTGCCGGTTGCCTCGCAAACTGACGAGGTGTGGGGAAGCGACATATTCGCCGAGATGCTTCGCGGTCTTGGCGTGAAATACGTGGCACTCAATCCCGGGTCGAGCTTTCGCGGGCTGCATGACAGCCTGGTGAACAAGCTGGGCAACCGCGACCCACAGATGTTGCTGTGCCTGCACGAGGAACACGCGGCGGCAATCGCGCATGGCTATGCCAAGGTCACGGGCGAGCCGCTGGCGGTGATCCTGCACAGCAATGTCGGCCTCATGCACGGCTCGATGGCGATCTTCAATGCCTGGTGCGACCGGGTTCCGATGCTGGTCTACGGGGCGACGGGACCGGTGGACGCGGCCATGCGCCGCCCGTGGATCGACTGGTTGCATACCTGCCGCGATCAGGGCGCGCTGATCCGAAACTACGTGAAATGGGACGATCAGCCCGCCTCGATGGAGGCCGCGATCGAATCCATGCTGCGGGCCGACGTGATCGCGCGCACCGCGCCGACCGGACCGACCTATGTCAATTTCGATGTGTCGATCCAGGAAAAGTACCACGCCGAGGCGCCCCCGCTGCCCGACTTTGCGCGCTATCAGCCACCGCTTCCGGCCGAACCGTCGGCAGAGGGGGTGGCGCACGCGGCCGATCTATTGAAAAACGCCAAGCGGCCGGTCGTTCTGGCCGGTCGCGTGTCGCGCGACCCGGCGGACTGGGCGCGTCGCGTGGCGCTGGTCGAGGCGCTGGGGGCCGAGGTGCTGACCGATATCCGCATCGGCGCGTCCTTCCCGACCGATCACCCGCAGCATCGCGGCAAGCCCGCCTTTTTCATCGACGATGATGCGGGCGAGGTGTTGCGGCAGGCCGACGTTATCCTGAGTCTCGACTGGCTTGATCCGGCCGGCACGTTGAAACTGGCCGGCAGGGTGGAGGCGAAGGTCATCCAGGCCTCGCTCGACTACCAATTGCACAATGGCTGGGGCATGGAGCATCAGGCGCTGCCCGCGCTCGATATCCATCTGGCCTGCACGCCGGATCGTGCGACCCATGCCATCGCCGATGCGCTTGGCGTGGGTGCGGGCGACGCACCGGCCGACCTGCCGGTCTGTCCCGCGCTTGAAGCGCCCGCGCCGGACACTTCGCTGGATATCATGACACTGGCCGGGGCGCTTGGCGAAGGTCTGGACGGGGTCTGCGCCAGCATGGTGCGCCTGCCGCTCGGCTGGGCGGGCGAGGCCTGGCATTTCCGTCATCCGCTCGATTTCCTGGGCTCGGACGGCGGCGCCGGGATCGGCTCGGGGCCCGGTATGCTGATCGGTGCGGCGCTGGCACTGAAGGACAGCGACCGTTTGCCGGTTGCGGTGCTGGGCGACGGTGATTTCATGATGGCGGCGTCGGCCTTCTGGACCGCGGCGCATTACGGCGTGCCGTTCCTGGCGGTCGTGTCCAACAACCAGTCTTTCTTTAACGACGAGGTTCATCAGGAGCGCGTCGCCGTGGCCCGTAACCGCCCGGTCGAGAACAAGTGGATCGGCCAGCGGATCGGCGACCCGGATATCGACATCGCGGGAATCGCCCGGGCACAGGGTGTCGAGGGGATCGGACCGGTCGCAACGGCGGGTGAACTGGTCGACGCGGTCAAAAAAGGCATCGCCATGGTCAGGCAGGGCAAGAGCGTCGTGATCGACGCGCGGGTCCGGCCCGGTTACAACCCCAACATGGTGGCTGGCCTGACGCGGAGCGACTGACGCCGCTTCGAAGCCCTGCATCGCGCAGGGGGCGAACTCGGTCGCCTCCCGCCCGGATGGAACCATTCGGGCGGGAGGCACACGATTTCAGCGGGCGGTTCACTGTATTCCAGAGTATTGCACTCATGTACTTGGCAAGCGGGTGCGATGTTGCTTTAGTGGCCGAATGAATGAACAAAACAGATGTATAGATGCTTCCGATGTGTGCCGTCCGGGCAATGAACGCATTGCGAGGCTTGTTCGCCTTGCGGCGCGCGGCTTTAACCGGTCGCTTCAAATCCGGTTGAATACCGAGAAGGTTACCTTCGGTCAGTGGATTTTCCTTAGGATTCTTTGGCAAGAAGACGGCCTGTCGCAACGTGAGTTGAGCGAACGCGCACATCTGACCGAGCCGACGGCGCACACCGCGCTGATCCGCATGGAGGAGCTTGGGTATATCGTCCGGCGGAACGTCGAGGGGAACAAGCGCCGCCAGCACGCATTCCTGACGCCGCGCGGCTGGGAACTGCGCGATCAACTCGAACCGCTCGCGGTCGAGGCCAACGAGATCGCGGTTGCCGGTTTGAGTGCGGAAGAGCAGCGAATCCTGAGAAAAGCATTGGCAGTCATGATAAGAAACCTCGAGAATGACGAGGCCGATGCCGCACGGCGGGGTGTGCGTGTTCCCCCGACCAAAGGAAATCCGGCGCAGTAAAGGCGTGGTTCCGGGGCATGTAAATTGCAGTAGAGCGGGCCTCATTCCTGTGGTGCGCGAGGGCTGTTTTTAACGTCACCTGAGCCGTCTTTGACCAATATGGTCGTTGACTGGTTAAAAGGTCATACGTATACTTACTCTTCAAGCATAGATATCTAATATTAGATAGCTAACAATTAATGTCTGTGCTTGTGTGAAATTTGGGAGGAATGAATGAAACTCACAATCAAAACGGTCTTTGCTGCGCTTGGCCTGTGTGTGCTGGGCAGCAGTGTCGCTGCGCAAAGCGTCAACGTCACGCTTTCGGGCGGGAACCCGTCGGGGCTCTGGTCGCTTCTTGGCGCAGGTATCGACCGCGCGGTAAAGGCTGACGACCCGAATGGCGTCGTGACCTACCAGGCGACCGGCGGCGGATTCGCGAATATCGGCCTGCTCGCTGCCAATCGCACCGATCTGGGCCTGGCGCATGATGCCGAACTCAAGATCGCGCTCGCCGGGAGCGAGCCGTTCAGCGCACCGATCACGAACCTGCAGGCCATCGGGTACATGTATAACTGGGCCCCGATGCACTTTTTCCTGAGAAAGTCGGTAGCTGATGAATACGGCATCGACAGCATTGATGACCTGGCAAAATCGGGTGCTGCCATTCGCGTCGCTTCGAACAACACCGGCAATATCACGGCCAATATCACGACATTCATGCTGGATGCGGCCGGATACGATGAGGAAACCATCAAGGCAAATGGCGGCGTCCTTGTGCGCGCGGGTTCCGCCCAGCAGGCCGACCTGCTGACCGACGGACGTACTGACATGGTGATCAACGGAATCTTCGTCGGCCACTCGTCCTTCCTGAGCGTCGACAACAACAATGAGGTCGTGTTGCTGAGCGTCCCCCAGGACATCATCGACAAGACCAACGAAGTGTTCGGCACGGGGAACTACACGATCCCGGGCGGCAGCTATTCCAACCAACCCGGGGACGTTGAAACGGTTGCCTTGGGTGCGCTGGTGATCACCTCGGAGGATCTGGCAGAGGAAACCGGTTACGCGCTTGCCAAGAGCATCGCTGGAAACATCGACGAAATCCGCTCGGTGCATGGCGCGATGAAACAGCTGTCTCCTGAACTTCTGGTGTCGCAAAAGACGCTGCCGTTCCACCCGGGCGCCAAGCGGGCCTATGAGGAAATGGGTCTGCTCGAGTAACGCATGACCTTTCAGGTGTCAGGGCCGGCGAACTGAGAATGTCCGCCGGCCCTTTCGTTTCCAGCGCGGATGGTAATGCCCCGCAAGGCATCACGTGAAAAATAACCGTTTGTTTTCAGGTGTCTGAAGAGGAAACAGAACGATATCGGATGTTGTCGAATTTGGTTTCAAAGCGCCAGGAAAAGTTGACTTGCGGCATGACGACATTAAAAGTAGATATCTAAGAACGATAACGGGCTGGCATAGAAAAACTCGTCGACAGGGGAAATGCGTTCGCGCCTTGGGAGGAGCTGCGTACATCCTCGTTCGTAGCTGCCAGCATAGAAAAAATGGGAGGAAAACCGTGAAATTGCCGAAGACAATTGCGGTACCTGAATGGCCTTCGTCCGGCAGAGCCAGCCGGACGAAATCGCCAGATCATGAGCTAATCGCCATCGGGCGTCGTGTGCTGGACATGCATCCACGCGACCTCGTTTGCCAAACCCCGTCCCGCCACAGCCACGCTCTGCATGGCGACATCTGCGGCTCGGGGAGCCACCCTTCACTTGCTTCGCGCGAAATGGTGTCAGTATGAATATTCCCTCTCTCACGGAAACCGGTCGGCGCAGGAAACTCGAACCTGTCCTGCACAAGGCGGTTATCACCCTTTCAGCCCTGTTTGCGCTATGGGTGATCTACGCGAATCTCTTTGTGATCTCGGACCCCCTGATCCTCGGCATCCTGTTCGTCTCGGGTATCTACACCATTCTCTTTCTTGCGATCGGGGCGACATCCAGGGCGGGGGATAAAATAGCCTCTTATGACTGGGCCCTGTCCGCACTCAGCCTGGCATGTGGCATCTATTTCTTCGTCAATGCCGGTGCCATATCAGAGCGGATCAGCCTGCTCGACCAGTTCACGCCCGACCAGCTTTTCTTTGGCTCGTCCCTGTTGTTCCTGACGCTCGAGGCAACCCGCCGTACCACCGGTCTGGGGCTGACGGGCGTGGTCATCCTGTTCCTGCTTTACAACCTGTTCGGCTACCTGCTGCCGCCGCCTTTCGGCCACCGGGTCAGCGAGTTCACCTACTTGCTCGATATCCTGGTATTCACGCCCGAAGGTCTGTTCGGCGTGCCGATCCAGGTTGTTGCAAGCTATGTGTTCCTGTTCGTCATGTTCGGAACTTTTCTTGCGAAAGCGGGGGGCGGGGATTTCTTCTTTAACCTCGCCTCTCTGGTGACGGGCCGTGCGCGGGGTGGTCCTGCCAAGATCGCAATCATCTCGTCGGGCCTTTATGGCACGATGTCCGGCAGCCCGACTTCGGACGTGGTTGCCACCGGGTCGATCACGATCCCGGTGATGAAACGGCTGGGGTACAGCGCGCGGTTTGCCGGCGCGGTCGAGGTTGCCGCATCCACCGGTGGCAGTGCGATGCCGCCGATCATGGGGTCGGCCGCGTTCATCATGGCCGAGTATTCCGGTATCTCCTATAACGCGATCGTTCTCGCAGCACTGGCGCCCGCGCTCATCTACTATGGCGGTGTCTTTGCCCAAGTGCACCTGCGGGCCGTGAAGCTGAACCTGCGTCCCTCCGAAGACGAGATACCCACGGCGGCGGAAACCTTCAGGACCGGGTGGGTGTTCCTGTTGCCCATCATCGGTATCGTCGTTGCGCTGATACTTGGCTATTCCCCTACCTTCACCGCCGGTGTGGGTGTCGTTGCGACCATCCTCGCCTCGATGATCCTCAAGGAAACGCGCCTGTCACCCTGGCAGATCGTCGAAGGGTTGGGAACCACGACCCTGCAGATCTTGCCGGTTGCCGGTGCCTGCGCGGCCGCAGGTCTGGTCATTGGCGGGCTGTCCATGACCGGCCTCGGGATGAAGTCGGCAAATGTCATCCTGGAACTCAGCAATGCCCAGCCGATCATAACGCTGGTGATCGCCGCCATCGTCACCATCATTCTGGGCTTGGGTATGCCGACCCCGAGCGCGTATATCCTGGCCGCCGTTCTGGTTGGGCCGGCGCTTGCAAAGCTGGGGTTCCCGACGCTGCCCAGCCAGATGTTCCTGCTCTATTACGCGATCCTTTCGGCCCTTACGCCACCGATTGCCGTTGCCGCCATCGCGGCCTCCGCGATCGCGGACGAGGACCCGTTCAAGATCGCGTTCTCGGCTGTCCGGTTGGCTGTGGTCGGCTTCCTGCTTCCCTTCGCGTTCGTCTGGAATCCGGGAATCTTGCTGGAGTTGGATCCCTTGTCCAACGCGCTCGGGATTTTCGGGGCGGTCGTGGCGACGGGCGCTGTGGCGTTTTCCCTGGAAGGGCTGATCAAGAATCAGCTCAGCTCTTGGGAACGGATTGCGCTGACGATCGCGGCGGTTGGGGCGGTAAGCCCATATCCCGTGGTTGCGATTGTAAGCATCCTCGTGATTGCAGGTTTGATTTTCCGTCAGCTGCAACTTCCGCCGCAGGAAGGCGTTGTTGAGAAAATCTAGGTTTCCGACGAATCTCGAAAACCAAAGTGAATCTGGTGACCGCCCGGAAGGGTGGTCGCCAGGCAAGGAAAACCGAATGGATTTGCAGGCTTAGCTTTGCGAAATAATCTCAATCGAATTGTTGACAGCTATAACTTAGATAGCTAAGATAATCGGCAACAGAACCAAGTCTTGGTCCAAGTTGCGTTACCTGGAGGAAAACACATGCTTACACCTGAAGAGAACGAACTGCTGACGCGCGTGACGGGCGATGCGCCTATGGCGCAGTTGATGCGACAGCATTGGACGCCGGTCTGCCTGATCGAAGAAGTGGCCGAAGCTGACGGTAAGCCCCTCAGGGTCGAAGTTCTTGGTGACAGCTTTGTGGCTTTCCGCGATACGAAGGGGCGTCTTGGCCTGCTTGATGAGCTCTGCCCGCACCGCAAGGCGTCGCTCGTCTATGGCCGGAACGAAGAATGCGGCCTGCGCTGCCTCTATCATGGCTGGAAGATGGACGTGGACGGCAATGTCGTGGCCATGTCCTCGGAGCCCGAAGGCAGCCCGCTGATGGACAAGGTCAAGCACCGTGCCTATCCGGTCCGTGAATGGGGCGGTTTCGTCTGGGCCTGGTTTGGCGACAAGGACGCGATGCCCGAGTTCCAGCCGCCGGCCTTCGCCCCGACCGAGGATACGCCGGTTTCGATCCTGAAGATCCGCGTGCCGGCCAACTGGGCGCAGATTCACGAGGGCCAGATCGACAGCGCGCACTCGTCGTCGCTGCACTCGTCGAACATGGTGCCCGCCCGCGTCGAAGGCGCCTCGGCCGACGATAAGTCCTGGTATCGGCCGTCGACCGACAAATCGCCCCGGATGCAGACCGAGACCACCGGCTATGGCTTTCACTACGCGGCCATCCGCAAGCCGATCAAGAACGCTGCGACGCATAACTACCTGCGTATCACCGAATTCGTCGCGCCCTATTACTCGCTGATCCCGCCGAACAACAACTACAAGGTCGCCAGCGTCATCGTGCCGATCAACGACGATGAAACGGCGTTCCACTTCATCGCCTTCGGCGGCCCGAATGTGCCCACGACTGAGGAATGGCGCAAGTTCGCCCATGCCGTGCCGGGCGTGGACGTGGACCACAAATGGCGCCCCGTCCGCACGCTGGAGAATGACTTCCTGCAGGACCGCGAAAGAATGAAAGAGGGCCATTTCACCGGCGTCGACGGCATCCCGAACGAGGATATCGTGATGTGGGTGTCGATGGGCAGCCGCGTTCAGCGCCACACCGATATCCTTGGTGCGTCGGACCTGGCTATTGTGGAGTTCCGCCGCCTGATGGCGGATGCGGCCAAGAAGGTTGCCGAAGGCGGCCGTGCCATCGGTACCGACTCGGATGTCCCGCAGGCCCGGATTGCCTCGCATGAAGGTGTATATCCCAAGGAAACGGATTGGCGCACGCTGGTCGCTCCGTCGAAATCGACCGAAGCTGCCGAGTAAATCCGCATATTACCTTTCTCGCCCCGCCCGGAAGCACACTTCCGGGCGGGGTCTTTTGAACGCACAGGGCCGCCATCGAAACGTGTCTGAACCCGGCCAGGGCAGCGCTGTGCCGCTCTGCCCCCGGCCGCCGCCCGCGGGCATTCCCCTGAAATACCCCCTGTTGGATTGAACCCCGGGACATGAAGAGAGCCGTCAACATCGAAGACCTCCGCCGCCGGGCCAGATCCCGGTTGCCCAGGGTCGTTTTCGACTATCTCGATGGCGCTGCCGAAGACGAAATCACGCTGACGGCGAACCGGCGCGGTTTCCAGAGTATTCAACTGGTGCCCCGGATTCTCGGGGGTGGGACCGCCGATCTTTCGACGCAGATTCTGGGGCACAGATATGCTGCGCCCTTCCTGATCGGTCCAACCGGCCTGAACGGGATCTACTGGCCGCAGGGCGACTTGCATCTCGCCCGCGCCGCGGCTGATGCAGGTGTGGGGTTTGCCCTGTCCACCGCGTCGAACATGTCGATGGAAGCCATTTCCGCGCAAGTCGATGGGCCGAAATGGTTTCAGCTTTACCCGTGGGGCAAGCCGGATTTTTCGAAATCCCTGCTCGATCGCGCCAGGGCGGCGGGATATTCCGCCCTGATCATCACGCTCGACTCCCTTGTCGGCGGAAAGCGCGAGAGGGATTTGCGGCACGGATTCTCGCATGAGATCAGGATGAGCGCGCCAGTCGTGCTGGATGGCCTGATGCATCCCGGATGGCTGGCATCGGTCTGGCTGGGCCGGAGCCGGCCAAGGTTCGAGAACCTGGTCGCGTTCCTTGGCGACGGGGCAAGCGACAAGGAACTGGCCGATTTCACGCGCTCTCAGCGAAACCCGCATTTCTCGTGGGAGGACGTGAGGCGCATCCGGCGGCAATGGGACGGGCCTTTGCTGATAAAGGGTGTCATGTGCGCCGAAGATGCGCTGCGCGCCCGGCAGGAAGGGGCCGATGGCGTCATCATATCGAATCACGGGGGGCGGCAGTTGGATGGGGCGCCTGCGACGATCTCGGTCCTGGAGGAAATCGCCGGGTGTCTCGACGATGGCGCGACCGTTTTGCTGGACGGTGGCATCAGGCGGGGCAGCGATGTCGTGAAGGCGCTGGCGCTCGGCGCGCAAGGCGTTCTTTTGGGGCGTGCAACGCTGTATGGGTTGGCGGCAGGCGGATACGACGGCGTTGCGCGGGCGCTTTCGATGCTCGCGGACGAAATGCAAAGAACGATGATCTTCACCGGCTGCGGATCGACAGATGACCTGGGACCGCACAACATCGCGCGGCCATGCCGGGAAAGAGATCGCGCATCGCCCGAAAGGGAATAACAACATATTGTCCGACAACGCATAAATCATCGCTGCGCCAGCCAGGCGGGCGGTTGACAACATCTACTTAGCTATCTAATTTGATTTGGTGCTGCGAACAAACCGGGAGGACTTCATGGAGCAGATCAGGATGCGCGTCGCAAAGCGACGCGATTTGACTCCGAGCATTTCAGAATTCACGTTGGTGCCGGTCGATCAGGTGGACCTCCCGGAATTTGCGCCCGGTGCGCATGTCACGATCGAGACACCTTCGGGTGCGATGCGGCGCTATTCGCTCGTGAACGACGGTACCGAACCCAAGGAATACGTCATTGCCATCAAACGCGAGCCGGAATCGCGGGGCGGGTCTTCGTCGATGCATGACGAGGCGCACGAAGGCTATGAACTGACCATCGAGCCGCCCGAGAACGATTTTCCGCTGACCGATGTCCAGAAATACCTGTTGATCGCCGGCGGGATCGGCGTCACGCCGATTTACGCGATGGCGCGTTACCTCGACAAGAAGGGCAAGGCGCTCCGCATCATCTATGTCAGCCGGAGTGCTGAAGAATCTGCCTATCTCGCCGAGCTGAACGAGGCGTTCGACGGGCGGATCATTGTTCATCATGACAACGGCAATCCCGATGATGTCTATGATTTCTGGGACGATTTCGTCACGCCCCGGGCAACCCATGTGTTCTGTTGCGGCCCGAAGCCCCTGATGGAAGAGATCAAGGCGGTTTCCGGCCATTGGCCGGAAGGGCGCATTCACTTCGAAGACTTCAAGCCGGTCGATGTGGTCCGTGAGGACGATGTCGCGTTTGAAGTCGAGCTGAAGAAAAGCGGCGAGACGGTTACGGTTCCCGAAGACCGCTCGATCCTCGAGGCGCTGCGCGATGCTGGTCATGCGACAAGCAGTTCCTGCGAAAGCGGCACCTGCGGCACCTGCAAGACCCGTCTGCTCGCGGGCGATGCGGATCACCGCGACATGGTTCTGATGGACGAGGAAAAAGGCGATTTCATCATGATCTGCGTATCGCGGGCCAAGTCGGGGAGGCTGGTTCTTGACCTCTGATCCCGTTCGCCTTGGCGTTGCGGGGCTTGGGCGCGCTTTCATGCTCATGGTGCCCACGTTCGATGCTGATCCGCGCGTAAAACTGGTCGCCGCCGCCGCCCCCCGGCAGGAAAGCCGTGACGCTTTCGAGCGGGAATACGGCGGCACGGGGCACGAAACGATCGAGGCGCTGTGTGCCGACCCCGCGGTCGAGGCGGTTTATATTGCAACCCCGCACCAGATGCATGTGGATCATGTGTTGGCCGCGGCGAAGGCCGGCAAGCATATCCTTGTCGAGAAACCGCTGGCCATTTCCATGGAAGATGCCGACCGGATGGTCAGCGCGGCGCGCGATGCGGGTGTTCACCTGATCGTCGGGCCCAGCCACAGCTTCGACCCGCCCGTGGACCTGGCCGCGCGACTGATCGAAAGCGGTGAGTTCGGCCAGCTGCGGATGATCCAGGCCCTGAACTATACCGATTTCCTGTACCGTCCCCGGCGTCCCGAGGAATTGCGGACGGAAGAAGGCGGTGGCGTTCTGTTCAGCCAGGCGATTCACCAGATCGACGTCGTTCGGCGGCTTGCCGGCGGAATGGCCGAGAACATCTTTGCCATGACCGGCGCCTGGGACCCCAAGCGCCCCACCGAGGGGGCGTTTACCGCCCTCATGACGTTTCAGGGCGGCTGTTTCGCCAACCTGACCTATTCCGGCTATGCGCATTTCGACAGCGACATCTGGATGAACGACGTCGGGGAACTGGGCCAGGTCAAGAAGGCCGGGTCTTATGGCGGTGCGCGCCGCGCGCTGATGGACCTTAACCCCGACGACGAGGCGCGCCTCAAGACGACGCGCACCTTCGGCAGTGGCACGACGGTCGACGCGGCGCATAACGAACATTTCGGGCCGGTGATCGCGCTTTGCGACCGTGCCGATCTGAAGTTGACCCCGGACGGGATCGAGGTTTTCGGCGATACCGAGCGCAGCTTCATCGAAGCGCCCTTTGGCCCTGCGCCGCGCCGAACGGTGATCGACGCGCTGGTCGGTGCCGTCCGTAACGACGAGCCGCCCGCCCAGACGGGTGAATGGGGCCTCGCAAGCCTCGAGGTTTGCCACGCAATCCTGCAGTCCGCCGCATCCGGCCAGCCGGTCGCGCTGCAGCGCCAATGCAGAACAAGTCAACAGGAGCCGACAGAATGACCAATCTCAACCTTTCCCTGGCGATGGGAAACTATGACCGGACGCGCGCAATCGTCGATGGTCGTGTGCAGATCGACGGGGTCGATCCCATCCCGATGCTGCTGTCGCCGGAAGAGATGTTCTTTCGCGCCTTCCGGCATCAGGCCTTCGATATCAGCGAGCTGTCGCTCTCGTCCTATTCGATTTCCGTCGCGCGCGGCGATGCGCATTACGTCGCCATTCCGGTCTTTCTTAGCCGCGCGTTCCGCCACACCTCGGTCTATATCCGCACCGACAAGGGCATCGAAAAACCCGAAGACCTGAAAGGTAAGCGTATCGGCATCGCCGAATACCAGCTTTCCGCAAACGTCTGGGTGCGCGGTATCCTCGAGGAAGATTACGGCGTGAAGCCGTCCGATATCGTCTGGGTTCGCGGTGGCATGGACACGCCCGGCCGGCCCGAGAAGATCAAGGTGCAGCTGCCGGACGATATCACGATGGAGGATGCGCCCGAAGGCAGCACCCTGAACGGGATGCTGGCCGCGGGCGAGATCGACGGCTTCGTCGGTCCGCGCTGGCCGCGCTGCTTCTCGGAAGGTCATCCCAATGTGGGGCGCCTTTTCTCGGACAGCATCGGCGCTGCCGAGGATTATTTCCGCCGCACCAGTATCTTCCCGATCATGCATGTTCTGGGTGTTCGCCGTAGCCTGGCCGAAGAGTATCCGTTCCTGCCCGCCGCCCTGCTCAAGGCGTTCACCCAGTCGAAACGCCTGGCCGAAGATGCGCTGTCGGACACATCGGCCACCAAGGTCACCATGCCCTTTGTCGAGGACAACCTGAACCGCGTGCACGCGCTGATGGGCAACGATCCGTGGAGCTATGGCGTGGCCGCCAATGCCGGCGTTCTGGACAAGTTCCTCGACTATCACGCGGCGCAGGGTCTGTCGCCGCGTCGCGTCAAGATCGAGGAACTGTTCCACCCGTCCACACTGGAAGCGTACAGTCTTTGAGGGGAGTGTCGAAAATGGAAGAATATGCACCCGGCGACATAGTCGAAGTCAAAACGGACAAGGGGCTGGCCTATCTTCAGGTCACCCATACCCATGCCAGCTATCCCCCCGTTGTCAGGTTCCTGACCGGACCGCACAAGAACCGGCCGGAGAACGTGACGGTACTGACCGGCAGCGCAGAGGGCCCCCTGGCGATGGTTCCGCTGTCCGGCGTCCTTCGGAAGTTGAACCTTGCGCATGCGAAAGTGGGCACGGCCGAGATTCCACAGGGCGAGCGAAAGTTCCCCACGTTCCGTATGCCTGTTCGGGACAAGCAGGGCGAGATCATCTATTGGTGGTTCTGGGACGGGCAGGGGCTGACCTATTCCTCCGAACTCACGGAACCCCAGAAAAAGCTGCCCTTGCGCGAGGTGATGTCGTCCGAGAGATTCCTCGAACAATTGCTGGTCGATGCGAAATAGCCCTCTGACCTCTGCAGATCGCCGCCGATGATCGCTGTCTTCGGCGGATTGCTGGCTGCTTTCGGGGCCCTTTGCTACGCATTCAGCTCGGTCGCAATCGCCAAGAGTTCCCAGTCCGCGCGGGGGCGGGGCAACGACGTGCTTTTGTCCGTCGTCATGACCGCCGCGGTTTCAGGGATGCTTTGGCTTTTGATCGGGCCCCCGCTGCCGGATTACGAAAAGGTCGTGCTTGTCGGCGTCGGCTATTTCGTGTTCGCGGGTCTTCTGGGAAATGTCATAGGCCGGCTGACGCTGTTCCGGTCGGTCGAACTGGCGGGCGCGATCGAGACCGGATTCATTCGGCGGCTGATCCCGGTCTTCGCCGCGATCTTTGCCTTCCTGTTCCTTGGTGAGGTCATCACCGCAACCATCGTGATTGCCTTTCTTCTGGTGACTTGCGGTGTCCTGATCATGCTTGCGAACTCCTCGGCGAAAGTTACGGTTGCCAGCGATGTGTCGCCTCGTAACCCGGTGGATAAAACCAAGGGGCGCGCACTGGCGATCGGGTCGGCAGCCGGTTATGGCGGGTCTTTCGTGGCGCGAAAGCTGGGGATGCAGACATTGCCCGATCCGCTGGCCGGTGTGTTCATCGGCGCGCTGACCGGCCTGTTGTGGTTCGCGGTTTCCGCCGTGCTGCGCATTCGCCCCCGGCATCATCCGCGCGAGTTGCTGCAATGGCCGAGCGGGTGGCAGTTCCTGGCGGCCAGTTCGATGACGATTGGTCAGGTGGCGCTGTTCTTTGCGCTGATGCTGACCAATGTGACGGCCGTTGCGATCATTTCTTCGGTCGAGATGTTTTTCGCGGCCTGGCTGGCCGGATACATCTTCAAGACCGAAAGCCGCCCGGGTGGCCAGTTCTACGTGGCGTCCATTCTGGCCGCGACGGGCGTCATCCTGCTGGCCGTGGCACCCGCGTTGTCATAGCGGCCCGTTCACGCATTTCCGGGCGGGTCGTCGGGGGTCACCCCTGACGGTTCATTCGTCCCCGGACAGGTTCTCGATCATCTTGTCCAGCGCCAGGAACAACTGGAAAAGTTCCCCTTCGTCCAGATTCCGCGACGCGCGATCGGCGATGCTCCTGGCCGAGGTCATGGCCTGGTCGATTTTCGCGTGGCCCTCATCCGTCAGGCTGACAATGATCACCCGCCTGTCCTTTGGGTGACGTTCGCGCAGGATCAGGTTTCTTTGGGCAAGCTCGTCCAGAACCCGTGTCGACGATGCCTTTTCGATACCTAGCAGGGCCGAAAGCTCCGACTGGCTGGCATGGCCTTCCTCTCGCAGGGTTCTGAGGTGGATATATTGCGCCATGCTGAGGTCGAACTCGACCAGCAGCTTCTGCAACAGCTTCCCATATAGGTGATAGGCAAGGCGAAGCGACGCGCCAAGGCCGCGCTTGTAAGAAGGGGATTTGGCTATGTCTTTGGTATCCAACAATAGTTTGACCCCTCAACTTCTTGACGGAGACTAACGACTTCCTTATAGTAAGACAATCTTACTAAATTGCAGAGTAAGACGGGATTACCGAAAAAGGAGGAGCTTTCATGGCTGAAAAACTACTGTGCGCTTCGTCGGATATCAGCGACACGACCGCCAGGATCTGCGAGGTCGAGGGGGTCGAGATCGGTGTCATCCGGCACAAAGGCACGATCGTGGCCTATCGGAACGTATGCCCCCATCAGGGAGGTCCGGTCTGCGAAGGGTTGAAAATGCCCCGGGTCTGCGTCGAGTTCGACGAACAGCGACGCCCCCTCAGACAGAACTTTGACACTGCCGAAATGCACTTCGTGTGCCCCTGGCATGGTTGGGAATTCAAGATCGAAACCGGAGAAGCCGTCGGCGACTCCAAGATTCGTCTCAGCCGCTACAAGGTGGTTGAGCGGGATGAGAACGTTTATGTCGAAATTTGAAAAAATGACCGCTGATACGCAAGCTGTGGACGCATCCGTTGATGGCGTTCTTCGCGCTCTTCGCTCGCCCGGGAACGACGGCATGAGCCTTGAGCAACTGCAAGCCCTGTTCGCCGAAGTCGTGCGCGCCTACGCGCATCTTCGTGAAAGCGACAAGGAATTGGCCCCTTTTCCGAGCAATAGCGATGTCTCGGCGACGGAAGTTGCAATTGCCGCCACCGGGATACTCGAAGCCGCCGACATGGCCGCATTCGAGCTGGGTATGTGGCAAACGCTAAAGAACTGAAGGTCAGGGGAGGATACTGAATGACACTGACACCCAATTCACCGAACTACAGCTCCGATACCGATCCGGCGATCAAGGAGTTCAACACCACGAAACTGCTGAAGAACGCGCGCAAACAGGCTGAGGACCGGAACTACAAGGACTTCTTTATTTGTGATGTGGACAGCCACCACTACGAAACCGAAGCCCTGCCAGAAATCCTTCAATACATGGACGACCCGGTGCTGCGCCATCTCGGCATGTCGGCGGGTAATGTCGGTCGTGCGGGCCTGATCCCCCAGGCGATCGGCTCACAGGACATGGCCGGACGCGTGACGCGCTATGCCGGCCGCAACAAAGAGGTCGTGCCCGAAAAGCCGCACCGCGACATCACGCTGACCCGGCGCTGGATGGACGCCATGGGTGTCGACATGGCGTGCCTGTTCCCGACGCCGATGCTGCTGCTGGCGACGCATCCACAGCCCGAGGTCGAGGTGGCGATGGCGCGGGCCTATAACCGTTGGCTTTGCGAGCGGATTCTCGAAGAAGACAAGCGCATCGTCTCGATGGTCTATCTTCCGATGAACGAGCCGCACGAGGCCGAGAAGATGATCGACGAATTCGCCGAACGCAAAGGCGTCGTCGGTTTCCTGTCCACGGGCTACCTGAAGCGTCCGGTGCATGACAACGTCAACATGCGCATCTACGCCAAGCTGGAAGAGCACGGTATGCCGCTGGGCTTCCATGCGGCCTATCACTGGGCGGATTCGTCTCTTGCGCAGCTGAACAAGTTTATCTCGGTTCATGCGCTGGGCTTCAGTTTCTGCAACATCATCCACATGACCAACTGGGTGCTGAACGGTATGCCCGAGCGGTTCCCCAAGCTCAAAACGATGTGGATCGAAAGCGGCCTTGCGTGGATTCCGTTCCTGATGCAGCGGTTGGACAACGAATACATGATGCGCACCTCGGACGCTCCGCTGCTGAAGAAAAAGCCGAGCGATTACATGCGCGAAATGTTCTATTCGTCGCAGCCCATCGAGCTGGTCGACAACAAGGAAGCCCTGGAAGTCACGTTCAAGATGATCAACGCTGAATCGCAGCTTCTGTATTCGTCCGACTATCCGCACTGGGACATGGACCTGCCGAGCACGATCTACGACATCCCTTTCCTGGGCGAAAAGGCCAAGAGGGATATCCTGGGCGGCAACGCGCAAAAGCTGTTCAATCTCGATCCGGTGATGTCGGATTGGAAGCTTGAGGCACGCAAGGCCGGCTGACGCCGGTCGGCGCGGCCCGGTTGCGTACCGGGCCGCGCCATCGTCGCAGGGCGCGACGAACTGGGTAAACCCCGCCAGATTGACAAACATAGACCTCTAAGTTATTGTCGCGCAAAGGCCGCTCACTGGCCGAAAAGCGAGAAAAAACATGAGCATAAAAAACCTCCTGCTTGCCCATACCGGAAGCTCCGGTTTCCCGAGCAGCTTGCGCCATGCAGTGAAGATCGCCGCCCGACATGAGGCGTGGCTGACCGGAGTTTACGGCAACACGTCGTCCTATTTCGATCAGGCCATTGGCCTGACGGAAGACCTGCGTGAAAAGCTCGGGTCAATTCGAAACGAACGGATCGAGGCGTCGCGCCAGTTGTTTCAGGACGAGGTGACAGCGGCGGGGATCGAAAGCCGCTCGCAGTTTCTCGTGCCCGAGATGGTTGGCAAGGTCGCGCTGACGGAAATCGCGCGGAGTTTCGATTTCGTCATAACAGGCTACCAGCCCCGGCTGCCCACGGATGAGTTCCGCGCCGCCAGCCCCGACCTGGTGGCGCTGCAAAGCGGCCGCCCGGTTCTCGTGGTGCCGGATGGGTATGAATCACAGGGCTTGGCAGATCATGCCATCGTTGCCTGGGACGGTAAGCGGTCGGCCGCGAGGGCGCTCAACGATGCCATGATGATCCTGGAAGAAAAGCCCAGGAAAGTCTCGGTCGTCACGGTTGGCGACACGTTGCACGAGCTGCCCCCCGGCACCGGCATCCTGGCGCATCTGGAACGTCACGGCATTCAGGCCGAACATCTCAAACGGCAGAGATCCGGCCGGAAAATTGCCGATGTGATCGAGGATACCGCAACCGAAATCGGCGCGAAGCTGATCGTCATGGGCGCGTATGAGCACAGCAAGTTTTCTCAGGACCTGTTCGGCGGGGTAACGCACCAGGTGCTGCGATCGGCAAAAGTGCCGGTGTTCATGTCCCACTAAGCCGGCTCCGGCATAAGGCGGCGCCTTGGGTTTCGCTGCCCGACAACGCGCGGGCTGTAATCGGCCCAGCATTGTCCGCCGCGACATCCGGGCGTTCTTACTCTGCCCGGGGCCACTGGAATCCAGTCGGCTTCATGTCGGGCGATATGCGTCTGTGGGCTCCCTATATTATTGTTTTCACAAAATCTTCCGACATGCGTTTGGCGCAAGCGGGCCGGCGCCTGTCACCTGATCTCTGTATATTAGGCATTAAAACTGGACAATTGTCCGTATTTTTTGTCATGCTCGCCGGTGAAGGCCGCATGACAGATTCGCCGTGGCGTGGCCCCGGCGAATGGTGACGCGGTTGAGGAGGGTCGGGGAGGGCCATGTATAATTCGTTCGCACGGAATGCCGGAACAGCAACTGCGGCGGTTTGACAGGTTTCGCTGACGCCGTATTGGCCGTGAACTCCGGGACCGATGTCGCCTGTGCAAAGGGCGTTTTCGTTTCACCAATTTTCACACTGGGAGAACTACATGCTTGGCTCAATGATGAAGAAAGAGCTGCTGATCAGCGACCTGATCGTGCACGCCGAAAATTACCACGGCGATACCGAGATCATTTCGCGGGAAACCTCGGGTGAGATGAATGTCACGACCTGGGCCGAAACCGGGGTCGCATCGCGCAGGCTGGCCTCGGCCCTTGCCGGGCTGGGGCTTGCGCAGGGCGACCGTGTCGCCACGCTGGCCTGGAACAATCACCGCCACCTGAAGATCTGGTTCGCGGTGTCCGGCGGCGGATATGTCTGCCATACGCTGAACCCCCGGCTGTTCCCGGAGCAGTTCATTTTCATATGCAATGACGCGACCGACAAGGCGATCTTCTTCGACAAGACATTCATGCCGCTGATCACCGGCACCCGTGATCATCTGACGACCATTGAGCATTTCATCTACATGGGCGCGCGCGACCCCGAGGTGGCCGAGGCTGTTCCCGGCGTTCTTTTCTTCGACGAACTGATCGAAACCGGGGACGCAGGATATACTTGGCCGCAATTCAGCGAGGATACGCCCTGTTCGCTCTGCTACACCTCGGGCACGACCGGCCATCCCAAGGGCGTGCTTTATTATCACCGTTCGACGATGTTGCACACGATGTCGATCGCGCAGCCCGACGGTCTGTCGCTTTCGGCGCGCGAAACGGTGCTGCCGGTGGTTCCGATGTTCCACGCGAACGCCTGGGGCATTCCCTATGCGACGGCGATGACCGGGGCCAAGCTGGTGATGCCTGGGCCGGGGCTGGATGGCGACAGCCTGCTTGATCTGATCGACACGCACAAGGTCACGCTGGCGCTTGGGGTTCCGACGATCTGGCAGATGCTGCTGGCCTCGGCGGCGAAATCCGGGTCCAGGATGGAAAGCCTGAAACGCAACGTGATCGGCGGATCGGCGGCGGCCCCGTCGATGATTGCCACTTTCCGCGAGAAATACGATTGCGAAACGATCCATGCCTGGGGGATGACGGAAACCAGCCCGCTGGGCACGGCGAACCACCTCAAGGCGAAACATGCCGGCCTTGTCCCGGACGAGGCCGCCGCGCTGCGCGTGGGGCAGGGGCGTCCGCCCTTCGGGATCGAGATCCGCATCGTCGACGACGCAGGCACCCCCCTGCCGCATGACGGCAAGACCGAAGGCGCGCTTCAGGTGCGTGGCCATTGGGTTGTCGAAACCTATTTCGGCCAGGCCGAGACCGCCTTGACCGAAGATGGCTGGTTCGATACCGGCGATGTCTCGACCATCGACGCCGACGGGTTCATGGTGATCCGCGACCGCACCAAGGACATCATCAAATCGGGGGGCGAATGGATTTCCTCGGTCGATCTGGAAAACATCGCCGTGGCGCATCCCGGCATCGCCATGGCCGCGGCCATCGGCGTGAAACACCCCAAATGGGACGAGCGCCCGGTGATCGTCGCGGTCAAGGCCGAAGGCGCCGACCCGTCCGAGCAGGAGATACTCGACCTGTTCGAGGGCAAGGTCGCCAGGTGGCAGATCCCCGACAAGGTGATCTTTACCGACGCGATCCCGATCAATGCGACGGGCAAGATGCTCAAGAACAAGCTGCGTGACCAGTTCGGCGGTATCTTCTCGAAAGAGGTGGCCTGACATGGAAGGCGCGCAACTAAGCCTGCAGGATCAGGATACCCTGTACGCGGGGTATGAAACCGCGCTGGCCGAACTGGACGCGGCCAAGGATGCGTGGGCCCAAACCCCCGTGCCTGAACGGATCGCCCTGCTGGCCGCGATGAAAGACGGGATCATGGCCGTGGCGCGGGACTGGGCCGAAACCTCGGCCCTCAAGAAGGGGCTGACCCCCGATATGCCGGTCTCGGGCGAGGAATGGATCGCCGGCCCCTATGCGACGATGGCCGGGGCGAATGCGCTCATGCATACGCTGAGCCAGATGGATGGCAAACGCTTCGTCGATCATCTGCCCACGCGCGAATTGCCCACTGGCCAGACCGCCGTAAAGGTGCTGCCGCATTCGCTCTGGGATCGCCTGCTGCTTTCCGGGATTTCCGCCGAGGTGTGGATGCAACGGGGCGTGACACCCGCCAACCTGAAGAAACACGCGGCCATCGTCTATGACCAGCCGGAAAGCAAACGCAAGGGCAAGGTCGCGCTGATCCTCGGGGCGGGCAACGTGGCGGCGATCACACCGCTGGACGTGTTGCAAAAGCTGTTCCTGGAAAACCAGGTGGTCATCCTCAAGATGAACCCGGTCAACGATTACCTGACCGGGTTTTTCGAAATGGCGATGAAACCCTTTATCGACATGGATGCCCTGCGCATCGTCAAGGGCGACGCGGCGGGCGGGGCCTATCTGTGCGAACATCCCATCGTGGAAGAGCTGCACATCACCGGCTCGGACAAGACCCACGATGCGATCGTCTGGGGTGTGGGCGACGAGGCCGACAAGAACCGGGCCGCGGGTACGCCGAAGAACGCCAAACGCTTTACCTCGGAACTGGGCTCGGTCTCGCCGACGATCGTCGTGCCGGGGCCCTGGTCGGCGGCCGATATCCGCTTTCAGGCCGAAAACATCGCCACGATGAAACTGCACAATTCCGGCCATAACTGCATCGCCACCCAGGCGCTGATCATGCCGAAGGGTTGGGCCAGGGGTGGCGCGCTGCTGGCCGCGCTCAAAAAGGTGGCGGCGCAATCGCATCGCCCGGTCTGGTATCCCGGTGCGGAGCAGCGGCTGGAGCACTACGAGATGTGCGGCGGGCAGGTGCAGAAGGTGCCGCGCGGCGACAAGGCGCCGCCGCTGGTGATCGGGCAGCTTGGCGAAGACGGCTATAACCGCGAACACGAGGTCTTTGGCCCCGCCATGGGTGTGCGTGAACTGGATGCCCCGGATGCCGAGACCTATCTGCGCGCCGCCATCGACTATGCCAATAACGAGCTTTGGGGCACGCTGGGCGCGAATATCCTGATCCATCCGCGCACAATCCGGCAGATCGGGCGCCGGCGGTTCGAAGAAATCCTTGCCGGGCTGCGCTATGGCACGATCGGCGTGAACGGCTGGTGCGGCCTGGGCTTCCTGATCCCCGCATGCCCCTGGGGGGCCTATCCGGGCCATACGATCGAGGATGTGCAATCGGGCATCGGCACCGTGCACAATGCGTTCATGCTCGAAAACACCGAACGCACCATCGTGACGGCGCCATGGCGGCCCTTCCCGCGCGGGCTGCTGTCGCTGCAGTTCACCCTGCTGCCAAAGCCGCCGTTCTTCATCACGAACCGCCGCCAGCACAGGATCGGGCGGCTTCTGACAGGGTTCCAGTACAAACCCGACTGGACGAAACTACCGAGTATCCTGATCAACGCCTTGCGGGGGTGACGCCGATACCGTCCCGTCAGGACGGGTCGGTCACGTTCAGGGGATGGTGCGGTGTCGCGCGAAAGCGGTTGGCATAGTCACGATAGGTCGGCAGCGTCAGCGCCAGCATCTTGCGCTTGCGGTCGTCCATTGCCCCGATGGCACGCGCCGGGCGCCCGGCCCAGACCTGACCGCTGGTCAGCCGCTGGCCGGGTTCGGTCTGTGTTCCGGCCGCAACCAGAACGTCGCTTTCCACCACCGTTCCCGGCGCGATCAGCGAGCCGATGCCGACCAGGCTGCCGCTTTCGATGACGCAATCGGTCAGCGTGACGTTATGGCCGATGGTCACGTCCGGGCCGATCACGACCTCGCCCGCCTCGCAGGTGACAAGGCTGTTGTCCTGAACATTGGTGCCGTCGCCGATGACGATGCGGTGCCCGCCTGCATCGAGGCGACACCCATACCAGATGCCCACGCCTTCGCCGACCTCGACAGTGCCACGCACGCGCGCCGAGGGCGCCACAAAGCAATCGAGGCTGGTTTGCAGGCCGCCATCGTCCTGCGGCTTTGCCCCCTCGTTGCGGATGCGCTGGTGATAGGCGGCAAGCTCGGGCTCCGTCACGCGGGCCACCGGCTTTGCCGGGCTGCCGGAATAGAGCCACCCGCCTTCCAGCTCGCTGCGCGGGAACACGATAGAGCCGGCGGAAATCACCGCTCCCGGCCCGATCCGCGAACCGTCGAGGATCACGGCCTCGCGCTCGATGACGCAGCCGTCGGCCACGGTGCAGGCATGTATTACCGCGCCTTGCCCGGCAGTCACCCGGTTGCCGATATGCGTGGGATAGACGTCATGCGCGATATGCACCGTCGCATGGGCGCCAAGGTGGAAATCGTCGCCGATCTCGACATAGTGCCCGTCCGCGCGGATGACCGACCAGGGGCCAAGCCAGGCACCGCTGCCCAGCGTTGCACGGCCCAGAACGACGGCACCTTCCCCGGCAAATGCCGGATCGCCGCCAAAGGCCGGTGATGTACCGTTATAGGCGGCACTCATGGGTTCGAGATGGTCAGCCAAGGGATGTCTTTCTTTTCCTGTGGTAACGGTCTTGCGTATCACGGCCGCGCCGGACGCCGCTACCGTAACGCCGATCCCCTGCGCGGGAAAGAGGCGCCGCCCGGCCTGTGTTCCGGCGGCGCCCCACCTTGTCAGAAGACCGGGGTTTCGCGGTAAACGCCCCAGATGCCTTTCAGCTTTTCGACGATGTCGCCCATGGTCGCGCCTTCCTTCACCAGTTCGATGGTGACCGGCATGATGTTGGCGCTGTCGTCCTTTGCGACCTCGACCAGCCTGTCGAGCAGCGCCTGCACCCTGGCCTCGTCGCGGTTGGCGCGCACCGATTGCGTCCGGTCGATCTGGCGCTTGGCTGTCGTTTCGTCATAGGGATGCACCTCGATCTTGACGCCGGTTTCATCCACGACATAGCGGTTCACGCCGATCACCGGCTTTTCGCCCGATTGCTTCCGCAGCGCGGTTTCATAGGCGAAATCGGCGATATGCTTCTGGAACCAGCCTTCCTCGATCAGCTTGATGGTGCCGCCGCGCTCCTCGACCTCGTCGAGCACCTCAAAGATCTTCTTCTCGTAATCATTGGTCAGGCTTTCGACGAAATACGATCCCCCCAGCGGGTCCACAACCTGCGTCACGCCGGTTTCGTCCGCGATCACCTGCTGGGTGCGCAGCGCCAGTTGCATGGCGTTTTCGGTCGGGATGGCAAAGGCCTCGTCATAGCCGTTGGTGTGCAGCGATTGCGCCCCGCCCAGAACCGCGGCCAGCGCTTGCGTCGTGGTGCGCATCACGTTGACCATGTATTGCGGCTTGGTCAGCGAGGCGGCAGCTGTCTGACAGTGAAAACGCAGGCGCATCGACTCGGGCTTTTTCGCGCCAAAGCGTTCCTTCATGATCTTGGCATAGACCCGGCGCAGGGCGCGGAACTTGGCGACCTCTTCGAAGAAATCGGCCTGGCAGACGAAGAAAAAGGCCAGCCGCGGCGCGAAATCGTCGATATCGACGCCGGTTTTCAGCACCTCTTCGACATAGACGATCAGGTTCGCCATGGTAAAGGCCGCCTCGTGCAGCGGCGACGAACCGGCCTCGGAGATGTGATAACCCGAGATGTTGATCGGGTTGTAGCGTTTCATCGTCTTCGTGGTGTGACCGATGATGTCGCGCACGATGCGGACCGAGGGCGCGATGGGATAGATGTATTCCTTTTGCGCCATGTATTCCTTGAGGATATCGGCCTGAACCGTGCCCGAGACCTTGTTCAGGTCATAACCGCGCTCTTCGCAAAGCGCGATATACATCGCCAGCAGGATCCACGCGGTCGGGTTGATGGTCAGCGAGACCGAGATGTTTTCCAGGTCGATCCCGTCCAGCAGCGCGCGCATGTCGGCCAGCGTGTCGATGGCCACGCCCTCGCGGCCGACCTCGCCGTCCGACATCGGATGGTCGCTGTCATAGCCCATCAGCGTCGGCATGTCGAAATCGGTCGAGATCCCGGTCTGGCCCTGTTCGATCAGGAACTTGAACCGCTTGTTGGTATCTTCGCCGGTGCCGAAACCGGCGATCTGGCGCATGGTCCAGTTGCGGCCGCGATACATGGTCGGATAGGGGCCGCGGGTAAAGGGATACCGGCCCGGCAGGCCGATATCCTCGGCCGGCGTGTCGGCGATGTCGGCGGCGGTATAGGTGCGCTTGACCGGAAAGTCGCCAAGGGTAAAGAACTGTTCCTTGCGCTCGGGCGCGCGGGCGACAAAGTCGGCGACTTCGGTTTTTTCCCAGTCCTCGACCGCCTTTGCGATATCTTCGGGGCTGGCTTTCGAGATGGATTCAGACATGGGTTTTCTCCGTCGAGAAGTGTTTCACGATGCCGCTTGCGGCGGTGTAGGGGTCGGTCTGGCGCGCCGCGACGCGCTTGCCCTCGGGTTCGAACGAGGGGTCGCTGCGCAGCATTTCCAGCATCAGTGCCTCGGCGGCCTTCTTCAGGCGGAACACCGAGATCTGTTCGCGCCGCGCCTGGCCGGCGGGCCCTTCGAGATGGGCAAGATGCCGGGCAAAACCGTCGACGAGCTCGTCAAAGCCCTCGTCGTCGTAGGAACTGGTGCCGATCACCGGCGGCACCCAGCCGCGGGTCAGCGCCCCGCCCAGCCCGTCCTTGAGCATCATCTTTAGGTCGGTCAGCGTGCGGTTGGCATCTGAACGATCGCATTTCGAAACGACATGCAGGTCGGCGATTTCAAGGATACCGGCCTTGATGGCCTGTATCTCGTCGCCCAGCCCCGGTGCCGAAACCACAACGGTGGTGTGCGACGACTTGGCAATCTCGACTTCGTCCTGACCCACGCCCACCGTTTCGATGATGATCTTGTCGAACCCGGCAAGGTCGAGGATGTCGACCACGTCCAGCGCCGCATGGGCCATGCCGCCCACTGCGCCACGGGTCGCCATGGAGCGGATAAAGACATTGGGATCGAGCACAAGGTCCGACATGCGTATCCGGTCGCCCAGGATCGAGCCGCCGGAATAGGGACTCGACGGGTCGATCGCCACCACCGCCACGCGCTCGCCCGCATCGAGCAGCTTGCGCACCAGCTTGGAAACCAGCGTCGACTTGCCCGATCCGGGCACGCCGGTGATGCCGATCACATGGGCGGCGCCCGCGCGCTTGTAGATCTCTCCGATCGCCTCGCGCACCTCGGGCTGGCCCGCCTCGGCGCGCGAGATCAGCCGCGCCACCGCCCAGATCTCGCCGCGCGCGGCGGGCTCGATCAGGTCGAGCGAGGGAATATAGGGTCTTGCCATCAGCCTGATACCTCTTGCTGGCGGCGCTGCATCTCGGCAAAGGCGGCCCGATCGTCGATCACGCGCTTGGCCTTGAAGTCGGTGCGCGGATGGGTGTTTGGCGCCACGATCTCGATCACCGAGCGCAGCCCCAGCATGTTGTGCAGTTGCGTGGCCACCTTTGCGTGAAAGGCCTTGTGCACCTCCGGCCCGCGTGCCCAGCGATCGCCGTCAAGCTCGACCGAGATCATCATCTTGTCCATCGTGCCCTCGCGGGTGATGAAAATGCGATGCTCCCCGCCATAGCCCTCGATCTGGCACAGTGCCGCCTCGATCTCGGATGGATAGACGTTCTCGCCACGGATCGTGATCATGTCGTCGATCCGCCCGATGATACCCATCGGCAGTTGCGGATAGGTCCGGCCGCAGGGCGTTTCGTCGTTCGTCCAGACCGTCAGGTCGCCCGATTCCAGCCGGATCATCGGCTGCGAGGTCCGTTCCAGGTGGGTATAGACCGGCGTGCCGCGCTGGCCATAGGGAACCCGGTGATGGGTGTCGGGATCGCAGACCTCGGTATAGACGATATCCTGCCAGCACAGCATGCCCGGCGTCTCGCGCGAGCCGCCCACATGCATCCAGGGCGTCATTTCGCCCATCGAGCCGCTGTCGAACACCTTGGCCCCGTAAAGATCCTCGATCCGTTCGCGGATCGACGGGATCGAAGCGCCCGGTTCGCCCGAGAAGAACATGTATTTGAGGCCGAACTTGCGCGGGTCGCGCCCGTCCTTGATGGCCGTTTCGGCCAGGTGGATGGCATAGGTCGGCGTGCCGTAGAAGCCGGCGGGCTTCAGGATATCGAGCCACTGGGCACAGCGCGACGACATGCCCGCCGCCCCCGCGCCGAAGGGGAATGCCTTTGCGCCCAGCCGCTCGGCCCCGGCCAGCGCGCCCCAGCTGCCCATGTACAGGCTGAAGATCGCGGCGACGCAGATCGTGTCGCCCGGCCGCATACCCATGGCCCACATGATGCGCGCATGGGCGTTGGCGATGGCCCGCCAGTCGTTTTGCGAGACGCCGAAGGCCGTCGGCCGGCCCGTGGTGCCACTGGTGCCATGAACGTGAAACACCTCGTTCTCGGGCACGCAAAGATAATCGCCGAAGGGCGGATGCGCCTCCTGTGCGGCGCGCAGGTCGGCCTTCTTGACGACGGGCACGCGGCTTTCGAAATCCTCCAGCGATTTCAGCTGCGACGGGTGAAAACCAGCCTCGTCCCATTTCTGCCGGTAGAAGGGGGCGTTCTCGTATGCGTAGGCGCAGACTTCCTGCAGCCGTTTCAGGATCGCGGCCTCGCGGTCGCCCGCTGGCATGGTTTCACGATGGGGAAACCAGTACCGGCTGCCCGCTTCGGGAAGATAGCCGTCGTCGTAGCGCGGCGGAAAGGACCACTGCTCCATCTGCGTGGACATCACCGGGCCCCCCGGGCTTCCACCAGAGAGGTCAGCGTATTGATGATCTGTTGCGGCGGGGTGTCCTGAAGCAGCACCTCGGCCACGCCCATTTTCTTGAGTTCCTCGACATCCTCGTCCGGCATGACGCCGCCGGCGATCACGATCATGTCGCCGACCTTGTGCTGTTCGAGCAGCGCGAAGATCTTGGGAAACACCGTCATCTGCACGCCCGACAGCAGGCTGACGCCAAGCACGTCGACATCCTCCTGCACGGCGGCGGTGACCACCTCCTCCGGCGTGCGGTGCAGGCCGGTATAGACGACATCCATCCCGGCGTCGCGCAGCGTGCGCGCCACCACTTTCACGCCACGGTCATGACCATCGAGGCCAACCTTGGCGAGCAGAACCCGGATCGGTGCGGACATGTTCTCTCCCTTTCATATCCCGTATTTGAGAATTTCGTATACGAAATACGAATGCTTGCGATCTGTCAATCCGCAACCTAAGATGAAAAGAGGGAGGCACGGTCATAAACTGGCAAAGGGGCCCCGGCATGGAAGCTTTGACGCAAAAGAAAACGCTTGTTGAACAAGCCTACGACGCCCTGCTCGAAGCGATCTGCGTGGGCGACATCAGGCCCGGCGAGCGTCTGAACCAGGACGACCTGGCCGAGCGTCTCAACGTGTCGCGGCAGCCGGTGAACAGCGCGATCGCAATGCTCAAGGCACAGCGATTCGTGCAGGACACGGGCAAGCGGGGTGTCGTCGTCGCCCCCATCGACCAGGCGCTTTTCGACTCGATCTACCAGTTCCGCACGGCGGTCGAGCCAATGGCGGTGCGTCTGGCGACCACGCGCATGACGCCCGAGGCGATCTCGATCGGGCGCGAGATAATCGCCCGCGGCAAAAGCCATGTGCAAAGCGGCGACCACGTGTCGGCGCTCAGGGCGGACATGGATTTTCACAACCTGATCTACACGCTCAGCGGCAACATGATCATTGCCGACACGATGAACCTGAACTGGCGCCACCTTCAGCGCGCCATGAGCGAGGTGCTCAGCGTGCCGGGGGCCACGCTGCGCGTCTGGAAGGAACACGACAGGATATTCACGGCCATGGTCCGGGGTGAGGCGGAATACGCGGCCAGGCTGATGCGCGAACATATGGAACACGCGGCGCCGCGGTCGCTCAAGCTCGCCCCGTCCCGGGATGGATGACGATGCCGCTATGGTCGCCCGGACCCGACGGCAGAAACCGGTAACTGACTGACACGCCTGACCTTATCCGCCGATCCGGCGCTGCCCGTTTATTGGGCACGGCGCCGCATCCCGCACCGGGGGGCGATCCCACGGCTTGCCCCGCAAGGGGGCGTTGCGCAAAACTAGGCACAGGATCGAACGTCAGGCAGCCATGACCCGCACAGTATTCAGCAGCCCATGTCACCCCCGGATCGCGGCACATGCCTGAACTGACGCTTTCCTTCTCGCAACGGCTGGCGGCGCTGGTGCGGCGGATTTATCCCGATCTGGATGCCGATATCCTGGCCAGCCAGATCGTCGATGCCTTCTGGCCCGAGGGCAGCCACCGCCGCAAGCGCGCCCGCCCGCCCGGCAACAACCTGTGGTCCGAACATGACGCGGTGCTGATCACCTATGGCAATTCGATACAGGACGGGGCGCATAAACCGCTGGACCTGCTGCACGATTTCCTTCTGCGCCGGATGAAGGGCGTGGTGAACGGCGTGCATATCCTGCCGTTCTTTCCCTTCACCTCGGACGATGGCTTTGCCGTGACGGACTATCGCGCGGTCAATCCGCAACTGGGCGACTGGTCGGATATCCGTCGCATCGCGGGCGATTTCCACCTTATGTCGGACCTTGTGCTGAACCATGTCAGCAGCCAGGGCCCGTGGTTCAACGCCTACCGGCAGGGCCAGCCGCCCTATGACGGTTTCTTTTTCGAGGCCTCGCCCGATCAGGATCTTGCCGCCGTCGTGCGCCCGCGCACCACGCCGCTGCTGCAGGAGGTCGAAACGTCGAACGGCCCGCGCCATGTCTGGTGCACGTTCAGCCATGATCAGATCGACCTGGATTTCCGCAATCCCGAGGTGCTGCTGGAAATGCTGCGCATCATCCGGTTGCACGTGGATCAGGGCGTGCGTATCCTGCGGCTCGACGCGGTGGCCTTTCTTTGGAAAGAGGCCGGCACCCCCTCGATCCACATGCCGCAGACCCATGCCATCGTGCAACTGATGCGGCTGCTGGCCGACTACGCCACCGAAACGCTGGTCCTGCTGACCGAAACCAACGTGCCCCGTGCCGAGAACCTCAGCTATTTCGGCAACCGGAACGAGGCGCACGCGGTCTATAACTTTCCCCTGCCGCCCCTGATCCTGCACGCGATGATGGCGGGCACCGCGCGCTATCTGCATCGCTGGCAAGCGGGGATGCCCCCGGCGCAGCTTGGCTGTGCCTATCTCAACTTCACCGCCAGCCATGACGGGATCGGGATGCGCCCGGCCGAGGGCGTGCTGCCGCCGCAGGAAAAGGCGCAGGTGATCGACACGGTGCGCGGTATCGGCGGGCTGCTGTCGATGCGCGCCACGCCCGATGGCGGCGAAGAACCCTATGAGCTGAACTGCAGCTGGTTCGACGCGATGCGCGCCACCTTTGCCGGGCAGGACGATCACCACATGCAGCGGTTCCTGTGTTCCCAGACCATCGTCATGTCGCTGGAGGGTATCCCGGCCTTCTACATCCATTCGATGTTGGCCACGTCCAACGATCACGACGCGGTGGAGCGGCGCGGCATGAACCGCGCGATCAACCGCCACCGCTGGGATTACCCGACCCTGCTGGACCGGCTGGCCGATCCGGCGTCCGATCAGTCGCGCGCGCTGCAGGGGCTCAGCCGCCTGCTGCGGCTGCGGGCACGCCAGCCGGCCTTTCACCCGAACGCCACGCAGTTCACCCTGGCGCTGGACGACAGGCTTTTCGGCATCTGGCGGCAAAGCCTCGACCGGCACCAGTCGGTCTTTGCCATTCACAATGTCAGCGCGGATACGGTCACGGTCGATCCTTCGGCCGTCAACCTGATCGAGGGCGACAGCTGGGCCGACCTGATCTCGGGCGAGCATATCGACCCGACCGGGCCGGGCATCCCCTTCGCCCCCTACCAGTGCCGCTGGATCGCCAACCGCGAAGGTCCGCGTCAGGCGAACTCTTCCTGATCGGCGGCCACGGCGGCGCGCAGGTCGGCCAGGAATTGCGGATCGGCCGCGTGCACGCGGTTCCATGTCGGGATGAACGGCGTTTCGTGCGGGTTGTCGAGAAACACCTGCCCGGCGCGGATGATATTCTCGGCAAACAGCTCGATGGATTTCTCTTCCTTGTGGCGGTCGACCGTCAGGCCGTTCATCCGCGCGTCGTTGTAATACCCCTCGAGCAGGTCCAGCGCCGAGCGGTAATAGGTCGCTTTCAGCGTGCGGAACACATTGGGCGTGAACACCGTGCCATCGGCGGCCAGCTTGCGAAAGATCGCCTTGCAGATATCGGTGGACATCCGGCTGAGGCCCTTGCTCGCGTCCTCGGGCGACAGATCCTGGTGCTTGTGGTCATAGGCGTCCGAGATTTCGACCTGGCAGACCGATTTCGGGGCCAGGTTGCGCCATGCCTCGGACAGCACGCCGATTTCCAGCCCCCAGTCCGACGGGATGCGCAGATCCGGGAGGATCGGCGTGCGCATGGCGAATTCGCCCGACAGCGGATAGCGGAAACTGCGCAGGTAATCGAGGTAATCGCGATCCCCGATCACCCGTTTCAGCGCGATCAGCAGCGGGCTGACCAGCAGGCGGGTGACCCGGCCGTTGATCTTGCCCTCGCCAATGCGGGGATAGAACCCCTTGGCCATCTGGTAGGGAAAGGCGGGGTTCGCCACCGGATAGACCAGCCGCGCCAGCATCTCGCGGTCATAGGTCAGGATATCGCAATCGTGGATCGCCATCACCGTGCTGTCCGCGCAGGCGATAAGATAGCCGATGCAGGACCACACGTTCTTGCCCTTGCCCGGCTCTTGCGGGGCAAGCCCGTGCCGTTCCAGCCGATCCCCCAGCGCCGTCATGCGCGGGCTGTCGTTCCAGATCACGGTATGGGTCTGCGGCAGCCGGGCAAAGAACTGCCGGGCGTGGCGGAACTGCGCCTCGTCCGCCTGATCCAGCCCGATGATGATCCGGTGCAGGTAAGGCACCTGCGCCAGCTCGTCCAGGATGTGCGACAGCGCCGGACCTTCCAGCTCGGAATAGAGGCTGGGCAGGATCAGCGCTATCCGCCGTGTTTGCGAGAAAGCCGACAACTCGTATTGCAGGTCGTCCAGCGTTTGCGTGCGCAGGTTGTGCAATGTGGTGATATTGCCGTTCTGGTGAAAATCAGCCATCGGTCGCGGCCTCCCTGTTCAGTCCCAGCCTGCCCAGCAGGTCGAAAATCGCCTCGGTCCAGCCTTGCGGGCCGGGTGCCGTGGTGCGGACGATCCGGCCGCTGTCTTCGCCCGTCAGCGGCGGCAGCGCGGGGGCGTGGGGGTTCCTGACGATCACGCCATAATCCGCCGCCTCCAGCATCTCGGCATCGTTCGGGGCGTCCCCTAAGGCCACGGTCACGGGCGTGCCGTAGCGTTGGCCGATCTCGTCCATCCGGTCGGCCTTGGTGCCGCCCAGCGACAGGGTCAGGAAACGCCCACCCTGCCGCGCCTGCAAGCCGGCGGTTTCGGCCGCGTCCAGAAAGGCAGCAAGCTGGCCGGCATCACCCATCCACAATCCCGGTTCGCTGAACCGGCGCCGTTTCGCGGCGCGTGCGGCCTCGGGCGGCAGGCCGGTCAGTTCGGCCACGTCCTGAACCGTGGCATCGCCAAAACCATGAAACCCCGGCGGCAGTTCCGCCAGCGCGGCGCGTATCGTGCGGTATATGCCGTCGTCGCCATCCGTCCCGGCGCCCGGTTCCAGAATGCCGGCGCCGTTTTCCACGATGGCGGGCCAGGCCTCCAGCCCCATCGACGCGCGCAGCGGCGCGACCTCGGCGGCGGTCTTGCTGGTGGCCAGCACCACACCGGCCCCCAAACGCGCAAGCGCCGCAAGCGCGGGCCGCGCGGGCGCGAAATCATAGCTGTCGTGATCCAGCAGCGTACCGTCGAGATCCGAGAACACCAGCAGCGGCAGAGAGTCGGTCATGCGCTGACATTAGGCCGCACGTGACCGATACTCCATCAAACCGGGCGAAGTTTTGTGCAACAGGTCACAAATCCAGCCGCCCCGCCCGATATTTGGGCAGGGTTGGGTCAGCCCTTTTCGTCGGCTTCGATCTTGTCCTGCGTTCTGGTGTCGAAATCCCTGGCGTCGTGGCGTTCGCGCAACTGGGTGTGCAACTCGCCGAAGGCACGGTTCACCATGCGGCCACGCTGCACCGCGGGCCGCGCGTCGATCGCCTCGGCCCAGCGGACCACGTTCTTGTAGCTTTTGACATCCAGGAACTCGGCCGCGTCATACAGCCGGCCCAGCACCAGTTGCCCGTACCAAGGCCAGATCGCCATGTCGGCGATGGAATATTCCCCCGCCATCCACTCGTTCTCTGCCAAATGCCGGTCAAGCACATCAAGCTGGCGCTTGGCTTCCATGGCGAAACGGTCGATGGGGTATTCCCATTTCTCCGGCGCATAGGCGTAGAAATGGCCGAAACCGCCGCCCAGATAGGGCGCGCTGCCCATCTGCCACATCACCCAGCTCATGCATTCGGTGCGCGCGCGGGTCTCGGTTGGCAGGAACTCTCCGAATTTTTCGGCGAGGTAGAACAAGATCGACGCGCTTTCGAACACGCGCAAGGCAGGGTCCAGCGAATGATCGGCCAATGCCGGGATCTTGGAGTTCGGGTTGATGTCGACAAAGCCGCTGCCGAACTGGTCGCCCTCGCCGATATTGATCAGCCAGGCATCGTATTCGGCACCCTCATGCCCCCTGGCCAGCAACTCCTCCAGCATCACGGTGACCTTCACGCCGTTCGGCGTGGCCAGCGAATAAAGCTGCAGCGGGTGCTTGCCCACCGGAAGCTCCCTGTCATGGGTCGGTCCGGCGATGGGGCGGTTGATGTTGGCGAAACGCCCGCCGCTGTCCTGTTTCCATTCCCAGACCTTCGGAGGGGTGTATGCGTCGCTCATGGCTGTCTCCTGTTTGCGCGTTTGGCGGCAGGAAACAGGAAAACCCGCGGGGCAACAAGGTGGCGTGCCACACAACGCCTGTGCGGGCAAACGGCATGGAAAATCAAAAAAGCCCCGCCAACAAGGGCGGGGCAGGCAGTCGGTGCCGTGCAAGTCAGGACACGGGCACCGGGCGGTGTTCCGGTTTTTCTGAAGGGATCAGGTTTCCATTTCCGACCGGATCTGCTGGCGCAGCAGGTCGATCGGGATGGTCTTTCCGTCGCGGCGGAAATGCCAGTAGGTCCAGCCGTTGCAACTGGGCGCGCCCTCGAAGGCCGCACCGACCTGGTGGATCGAGCCCTTGACGTCCTTGCCCACCAGCGTGCCGTCGGCGCGCACCTTGGCGATGCGTCCGCGTGGCGAAAACAATTCTTCTCCGGGGCGCAGCATTCCGCGTTCGACAAGCTGGCCGAACGGCACCCGCGGTGCGGCACGCTTGCTGGCCGAGACCTGAAGCGCCTCGCGGTCGAAACGGCGGGTATTGTCGATGCGTTTCTGCGCGACCTTGCGATAGGCCGCTTCGCGTTCGATCCCGATGAAATCGCGGCCCAGCATCTTGGCCACCGCGCCGGTGGTGCCGGTGCCGAAGAACGGGTCCAGCACTACGTCGCCCGGATTGGTCGATCCGACCAGAACCCGGTGCAACAGCGATTCCGGCTTTTGCGTCGGATGGGCCTTTTCGCCGTTCTCGTCCTTCAGCCGCTCGTGCCCGGTGCAGATCGGCAGCACCCAGTCGCTGCGCATCTGCACGCCTTCGTTCAGCGATTTCAGCGCCTCGTAGTTGAAGGTGTATTTCGCGCCTTCCTCTTTCGAGGCCCAGATCATCGTTTCATGCGCGTTGGTGAACCGCTTGCCGCGGAAATTCGGCATCGGGTTCGACTTGCGCCATACCACATCGTTCAGAATCCAGAAGCCCGCGTTCTGCAGCGCCGCGCCCACCCGAAAGATGTTGTGATAAGAGCCGATCACCCAAATCGCCCCGTTGGGCTTGAGCAATCGGCGCGCCGCTTTCAGCCAGTCTTGGGTAAACGTGTCGTAGGCGGCAAAGGAACTGAACTGGTCCCACGCATCGTCCACCGCATCCACCTTGGAGTTGTCCGGGCGGTGCAGGTCGCTGCGCAGTTGCAGGTTATAGGGCGGGTCGGCAAAGATCAGGTCGATCGAGCCTTCGGGAAGGCTGTTCATCACCTCGATGCAGTCGCCGTCCAGAATCGTATTGAGAGGGAGCGCATCCGCGCTCTTGTTCTTGGTCATTGTCGTCATTCTCTGCCTCTGTCCCCGGCGCTTGGTCGCGCTCTGTGGTTGAGGTCAAAGATGAGTCAAAGCTGATTCGTGGTCAATTTCTTTTTTGAATCAGTCACTTACAGATTTAGCTTGATACAAGATATTGTGCACTGGCTTGAACGAACGTCTATGGTGTGGGGTTACCCCAAGATTTCGGAGCGCCTCCTTGTGGCTTTTTGACGGGTAGCCCGCGTTGCTCTCCCAGCCGTAGCCGGGGAACTGTTGCGCCAAATCCCACATCACCCGGTCGCGCCATATTTTCGCCACGATCGAGGCCGCCGCGATGCTGACCGAACGCCCGTCGCCCTTGATCACCGCCTCGGCCGGGATGGTCAGCCCGGCGGGGATCATGTTGCCGTCGATCAGCAGGTGATCGGGCGGGGCGGGCAGGGCGGCGACCGCGCGTTCCATCGCCAGGTGGCTGGCGCGCAGGATATTGATGCGGTCGATCTCATCCACGCTGGCCTGGCCGACACCGACCTCGGCCATATCCCATATCGCGGCGCAGATCGCCTCGCGCCGTTTCGCGGTCAGCTTCTTTGAATCGTTCAGCCCCTCGGGCAGGCGGGCCGGGTCCAGCACCACGGCTGCGGCCACCACCGGGCCGGCCAGCGGGCCGCGCCCCACCTCGTCCACGCCGGCGATGCGTGTTGCGCCACAGGCCTGTGCGGTCGCTTCCAGTGTGAAGTCGGGCAGGGTCATGCCTTGGTAAAACCGTGAATCGCGGGCCAAGGCAACAGGAAACCGGGATGCGCAGGAACCGCTTCGCCGCGCATCCCGGCCCGCCCCGCCGGTTCAGCGGCGGGACATGCTGTACCCGTAGGAGCGCAGGCAGCCCGCATCGTAGAAGGTGCGGTTATGCCCGCGGCCACGGGTCGGCATCGCGCAGGCCCGCGGCAGGCGGGTGGCGTGGCGGGAACTCCGCTGCAGGCAGTTCTGGCCAAAGGCGTTCTGCACGCCGTGCCGGGTCTGGACACGGACCATGCAGTGACCGGGCAGTTGCTTGCGCGCGACCCGATGCGGCAGCGGTCGCGGTGCGACATGGCCGCGGTGGCGGTCGGGCCGGACCGAGTGCGCCCGGGCGGGTGCGTGCCTGCGGGCCTTGTCCTTTCTGTCGTCGTCCAGCGCCTTGGCGATGATCGCGACGGCGGCGATGCCGGCCAGCGCCTTGGCGACATCATTGCCATCCGCCCGCGCAGGGGCGGCGGTAAGGCCGGTCACGGCCAGCGCGCCGGCAAGGATGGTTGCGATGAACTTGCGGGACATGGTGAACACTCCTTTTCCCATCTGGTCGGCGCCATGTCTGCGAAAGACGCCGGTTGCGATGGGATCAGGCTGGGCCGGATGCGCATCGACAGGCAATAACACCGCACTGTTATCCGATATCACCCCGCCAACCCCTGCTTGGATATTGAAAATCACCGGCCTCCCGCCCATTGTCGGGGTCATGAAAACCGCATCCTTCATAGGCGCGCTGGCGCTGGGTATCGGGCTGGCCCTGCCTGCCTCGGCCGCGTGCTTTGCCGATTACAAGGCGCGCCGCGACAACCCGCTGGAACTGCATTACGGCGTGGCCCAGATCAGCGGCGCCTGCACCAGGGCCAACGCCCAGGCCGAACTCGCCGCGCGGCTCAAGCGGGATGGCTGGCGGCTGCTGAACGTGCTGCAGGTGTTCGACGATGCGGGCCTAGCCAGCCGAAAACAGGCGGCGGGGCGGTTCTTCCTGCGCTATTGACGTGGCGGTGCCTCACGGCATCCGCAGCGTATCGCCCCGGTCGATCGTCGGTGTCAGGATCACCTGTTTGTCGGCCTCGCGCACCGGGTCCGCGGTGCGCGCCACGATGATCTCGGCCGCGCGGCGCCCGATCTCGGCCCGGCAGGCATCCATCGTCGCCAGCCGCCGGGGTAACCCCTGCAAAAGCTCGACCCCGTTGAACCCCGCCAGCCCGATCCGGCCGGGAATGTCATAGCCCTGTTCGAGCAGCCACAACAGGCCGCCTGCGCCGATCAGGTCGTTCGAGTAATACAGGAAATCCAGGTCCGGCGTGCGCGCCATCATGTCGGCCGTCAGCTCGCGCCCCTTGGACAGTGCCGAGCCGCCGGTATAGAACTCGTGATCCGCGATCTCGACCCCGCCCTTGGCCAGCGCCTGCGTGAACCCCTCGAACCGTTTGCGCGCCCGGTGGTCCAGTGCCATCTTGGTGCCCATGAAACCGATGCGCCGGTATCCCGCCTTCAGGATCGCCTCGGCCATCTCGCGCCCGGCGCGGCGATGGCTGATGCCGACCATCGCGTCGACGGGCGTTCCGTCCGCGTCCATGATCTCGACCACCGGAATGCCGCTGGCGCGCAGCATGGCGCGGCTGGCGTCGGAATGCTCCAGCCCCGCGATGATGATGCCCGACGGCCGCCAGGACAGCATCTCGTAAAGCACCTTTTCCTCTTTTTCCGGCAGGTAGTCGGTGATCCCCACGACCGGTTGCAGCGGCGTGTCCTCAAGCACCCGGTTGATGCCGGTCATCACCTCGGGGAACACCATGTTCGACATCGACGGGATGATCACCGCCACCAGGTTCACCCGCTGGCTGGCCAGCGATCCGGCGATGCGGTTGGGCACGTATCCCAGCGCCTTGGCGGCCCTGAGCACCTTTTCGCGCGTCGCCTCGCTCACGTCGCCGCGGTTGCGCAGCACGCGGCTGACGGTCATTTCCGACACGCCCGACGCCTCGGAGACGTCGCGCAGGGTCAGGGGGCGGTTCAGCGGTCGCGTCAATTCGGGGTGATCCTGTCATTGGGATATCCAAGTGTTAGCGTGAACCTCTCTACTTGTTCAAGCGTCCGGGCGCAGCTAAGAGGGAACGCGTGGCCCCGTGGCTCAACTGGATAGAGCAGCCCCCTCCTAAGGGGCAGGTTGCAGGTTCGAATCCTGCCGGGGTCGCCATTTTTCTACGCTCATTGAGCTTTATCCTTTTTATTCAGTCGGTTACTAACCTGTGTCCCATTGGCTGGGTTCGTGTGTCCCAGACTATGCACCCTGCATGATGAGTCTCACAATCTGCTCACGGTCGGCAGCGCGAGTATAGCGCTCTACCTCAGTCAATGTCACATGACCCGCCATAGCTGCGATTTGGTGCACAGTCTTACCTTGCTCGGCCCAGTAGACACAGAACGCTTTGCGCAATCCATGCAGTCTCGCCGTCATGCCAGCTTCTATTGCAGCTTCACGAAACATGTTCCCGATACTTTCCACAGCATAAGGCTTGCCACGTTTGCTCAGGATAAAAGTTGGGGAGATGTCGGGCGTGCGAGCGATAGCAGCACGCAATTCATGGGTCAGCGGCACATAGCTGGTGACGCCTGTTTTCTGTCGATCAAATTTCAGCATACCGTTTTTGATGTTGTGCCGTCCGATATGTGCCAAATCTACTCGGGCCGCGCCGGTGTATAGAGCAAGATCGAAAATCAGTCGTTGAACTGTGCCGATTTCCCAGTGCTCGATGAATGCTGAGATATCGTCTGCATCAGCCGTTGGAAGTTCTTTGGGGGTTGGCTTATCTATTTCGATGTTCGCCATCGGATTTTGTTTGATGTAGCCGAGCCTCTTGGCGTGTTCAAAAACAGGCTTCAACGCTTTGTATTCATTAACTGCGCCATGACCGCCCTTCGCATAGAGCGCCATCTCAATGGCTTGCGGCGAAATCTGTGTTAGCAACCGCTTGCCTTGATGTTCTTTGTAGCGCTTAAAAATCGCTCGGCGTGACTTCTTCGTGCTCTCTTTATACTCGTTTAGCCATTTCCAATTTCCAGTCTGGTATGCTGCAAGCGCCCAAGCAAACGTGCCTTTCGCAGGCGTAACCGTGTCAGGGGGGCTATCCTCCCACTTTGAATGCTCAATCCAATATGCGGCCTTCACCCTTGGATCGGAGGGCTCGAATCCGTGGACTTCCAGGGAAATCTCTTTGCCGAACCGCCGATACGTATGGAACCAACGCCCCCTTCGCGTCCTGGAACGCAAGTATTTTTCAGACATTTTTCACCTCCGCAGAAAATGGTTCGTCAGCCCATGACTGGAAGGAAAGCTGACCATCATAGATGAACGTAACCCCATCTGGACCAATTCTGTGAATTTTCGCATCGGGGTTCAGCTTGGACATCAGCTCGCTCAAATCGCGAATCTGTTTTTCTGTTGGCATGGACGGGGCGGCGGGGCGGCTCATTCAGTAGTCCTTTCGTAAAAGGCAGTCAGATGCAGCTTTGACATGCAGAACTACTTTGGTTCGATCATGTTGCATTCGACATATTCGCTAAGAGCTGATGCCGGGAGGTAGTAGTTACGCCCGATTTGTACGAAACGAACTTTTCGATCACGAATGAGCCGCCGAATTCTTCCGATAGGCCAACCGGACAGTTGGGACAATTTCTGAGGCGTTACGAAGTCTTGTGACATATGGTCTGTTTGTGGCATGATTGATCCCGACAGAGAATTTGCACCAAGGAATGCGCGATTGCACTACGTTATGCACGAATACAATACAAATGTATTGCGAGTCAACGTCAGATGCCGCTGATCGACAACACCGCTATCGGCACACGTCTAAGTATGCTTCGCCAAAGAGAGGGTCTCTCACAGGGTGAAATGGCCGCTGCGCTTGGTGTCTCTGTCGCGGCATACCGGAACTACGAATGGGGCAACCGCGAGGCCCCGGTTTCTGTTCTAGCCAAGGCGGCCGAAATGGCAGGAACCACGATTGATAGCTTGGTCCTAGGTGAAGTCGGGTTGTCCAGCGAAGCCATAGCAACCCAACTTGCCCGTATCTTCCCGCACCTCGGCTCGGCAGAACTTCAAAATCACATTGGCGCTATCGCGTTTTTGCTCAAGCAGACGCTTTCCAAGCCCGAGTTCAGTGATCGAGACATCGCCGAATACATGGAATCCCGAAAAGGTCAGAACTGATGGATCAACAGAATTTTCTCAAACAATACAACAACAACCTGCTCAACGGTCTGGGAGCGAGATTGGTTTCTGCTGGCTTCGTTTTCTGGGTGCTGATGACTTTGTTCATTCCGGCCAGACTCGTACCTGAACAGTATTCTTCTGTGGGGTTGGCTTTCCTGATCCTGAGCTTCGTCGGCGCAATCGGTGTCATCCTGGTCGCTCTGGCTGTTCGCGAGATTGAAAAACGGCGGGTGCGCGAATGCTGAACGGCCAAATTCGCTCTCAAGTTGACCAGATATGGAATGCCTTCTGGTCGGGTGGTGTCTCCAACCCGCTCTCCGTGATCGAACAGATCACCTACCTGCTCTTTATCAAGCGGCTCGACGAAATCCACACGCGGGAAGAGGCCAAGGCCAACATACTGGGCTCAGAGATGGAGCGGCGCATCTTCCCCGAGGGCACCTTTGTCTACAAGGTCAGCGACGATCCGAAAGATGACGAAACCATCGAACGTCCTTACGACGATATGCGTTGGCAACGGCTGATCAACTTTGAAAACCGCGAGAAGATGAAGCTGATGGATCAGCACGTCTTTCCCTTCATGCGGGCGATGGCGGAGGAAGGAACAGCTTTCGCCACCCACATGAAAGACGCGCGTTTGGGTTTTTCTAGCCCGGCTCTCCTCGACAAAGTCATGCGGTTGCTCGACGGCATCCAGATGGACGACCGCGACACAAAGGGCGACGTCTACGAATACATGCTCGGCAAGATCGCCAGTGCTGGGCAAAACGGCCAGTTCCGCACGCCGCGTCACATCATCGAGCTGATGGTGCGCCTGATGGCCCCCACACCCAAGGACACGATCTGCGATCCTGCGGCGGGCACCTGCGGTTTCCTTGTCACGGCGGGGGAGTATCTGCGCGAAACCCACCCGGAACTGCTGCGCAACAAGGAGGCGCGCGAGCACTTCCATAACAGCATGTTCCACGGGTTCGACTTTGACCCGACCATGCTGCGGATCGGGTCGATGAACATGGTCCTGCACGGGGTTGAGAATGCAGATGTCGCTTACCGTGATAGCTTGGCCGAAGAACATGGGGCCGACACAGGCGCTTACTCCCTGATCCTTGCCAACCCGCCCTTTGCCGGGTCGCTCGACTACGATGCGACGGCCAAGGACCTCCAGAAGGTCGTGAAGACCAAGAAGACCGAACTGCTGTTTCTGGCCCTATTCCTGCGCCTCATGCGCACCGGTGGGCGCGCGGCGGTGGTTGTGCCCGATGGGGTGCTGTTTGGCTCCTCAAAGGCGCACAAAGACATCCGCCGGATCATCGTCGAAGAACAAAAACTCGACGCAATCATCAAGCTGCCTTCGGGCGTGTTCCGCCCCTATGCCGGGGTGTCCACCGCCATCATGATCTTCACCAAGACCGAAAGCGGCGGCACGGATAATGTCTGGTTTTATGACATGGAGGCGGATGGGCTGAGCTTGGATGACAAGCGCACGGAGCTGTTACCGCCCGAAAAGCTAGGGCCAGTGCCCGCTGAGGCGTTGACCGAGGAAGAGCATGAAAAGAACAACCTTCCTGACATCCTCGCCCGTTGGGGCGCGCTGGCGGCGGAGGGGGAGCGCCCACGCACCGCGCAAAGCTTTATGGTGCCGCTGGCGGATATTCAGGCCACGGGCACATGGGACTTGTCGCTCAACCGCTACAAGGAAGTGGCCCATGAGGAGGTCGACCATCAGCCCCCAAAAGAGATCATCGCCGAACTGCGTGCGATTGAGGCCGAGATCACCGAAGGTCTGGATCGTCTGGAGGGGATGCTGGGATGAGTTGGCCAGCAGTCGAAGTAACCGAAGTTGCAAGAGTAGTCGGCGGCGCGACACCCAAGAGCGCTATCGAAGAGTTTTGGGATGGCGACGTCAATTGGGTTACCCCCAAGGACCTCAGCAACCTCGACGGCAAGTACATTGCGGAAACGCCAAGGAAGATCACCGCCCAAGGATTGCGGAGTTGTGCGGCTGAACTCTTGCCTGCCAACTCCGTTCTGTTTTCTTCCCGAGCACCGATAGGCCATGTGGCGATAAATGCTGAGCCAATGGCAACAAACCAAGGCTTTAAGAGCTTCGTTCCTGGCCCTGATCTCGATGCGAGTTTTCTGTATTGGTGGCTGGATGCCAATAGGGGCTATCTTCAGTCTCTTGGGACTGGCGCAACATTCAAGGAAGTCTCTAAGGCCGTCGTCCAGCGCATCAAAATCCCCCTCCCGCCGTTGGAGGAACAGAGGCGGATTGCGGGAATACTGGATCAGGCAGACGCGCTTCGCCGCCTCCGCACCCGCGCCTTGGACAAACTGAACACCCTCGGCCAGGCGATCTTTCATGAGATGTTTGGGGCGGCATTGGCCAACCAGTTCTTTGAGTTTGGCAAGGCCGTCGAAGAATTTCGCTATGGCACGTCAAATAAATCGGGTGACGGTGGGCTTCCTACACTCCGCATTCCGAACGTGATCGGCGGCGGCATCGACACTGGTGAAATCAAGAACGTCGAAGTGACCGGGGCAGAGCTTAACCGGCTACGACTTCGGGAGGGCGATGTCCTGTTCGTCCGGACCAATGGTAATCCCGATTATGTGGGTAGATGTGCAAGTTTCTCTCAGGATGCTGTCGCAGGCTATGGCGCGGAGACTGATTGGATTTTCGCGTCCTATCTAATCCGCGCGCGCCTGTCAGATCGGATCAACCCGGTGTTCGCCAAGACCTACTTCGCGTCTCAGATTGGACGGAAAGCAATCCGGGAGCGGTGCAAGACATCGGCGGGGCAATTCAACATCAACACCGAAGGACTGAGCTCTCTGCCCTTCCCTGATGTCTCGCGCGAGCAGCAGGATCGTTTCGCGGAAACCGTACTTGAAATTGAAAAAAACAGCGCTCCGATGAAGGCGTCTGCCGAAGCCATGGAACGCAAGTTTTCGTCCCTTCAGTACAGCGCATTCAGAGGAGAACTCTAAGATGCGTGGTGAGTTTTCTGGGGTTCGGCAAGAGATCATCGACGAGCTTGTGTCATCGTTCAATTGGCACGAAGCCGTTGATAGCACCTTCTTTCACAGCTTGTTTCGGGACACGATTCCGTCGCCAAAAGCGCCGCGCGCCCCTGAACCAACAGATTTGAATGATGATGGAGAGATTTACCTGCCCGGCGACCTCGAACGCTTCGCAGCGTACAAGCAAGATCTGGAAGACTTCGAAGACCGAAAAGCGGCATTTAATGACGCTACGTCTGACGAAGCCGCCGCGTGGGAGTACTTTCAAGGTTACATTCTAGAAGGAAAAACCACCGAGCTCGAACTCGTTCGCGTGGTTGAACGTGCATTCGATGTGTTCGAAGAGTTTGGTGGGGATGACCTGGCAAATGACTACTTCAACACGGTCAGCAGGTTCCTTGAACGGTACAGCTTGAGGTATGATCTTCGTCGTCCGCTCAGCCTTCATCCCACTCTGCCAGGGATTTTCGCAAAGTTGATCCGTGATCTGAAAGTGATTTCTGCCCGAGATGCCAACATGGCTGACCGCTTGCAAGACTTTGAAGAAGCGCTCCGTGATCTCAAGATCGACTATTCGTCGCGCCGCATTCGTGTCTGTGTGCAGGCGCAGATGAACCTCTTGGAAGCGGTCGCTTGCCGTCACCCGCAAGCTGAAGGTCAGGCGACGCTTGGAGAGATGTGCAAGTCCCTCGATACATGGCCCCACAAGGCTGTGAGCGGATCACTTTCTAGCCTTTACGGCTTTTCCTCCGACTTTTCAGGCGTCCGACATGGGAAGGCCTCTAAAGGGGTGAAGCGGGAGATCGACATGCGCGACTTAGTTTCAATGAGCGTGATCCTCGCCGGGTTTGTGCCCTATTTAACAGAAGAGCTTGATTCAGAAGCGATTTATGCAGGCTGATTTGCCAGTGAAAAGGACGTTTGATTAATGAAAGCCACCGATGCCAACCTCCTAAACTTCATCAACAGCGCGCCACAGTTCGTCATTCCGATCTATCAGCGGACCTATTCCTGGACTGAACGGGAATGTCGTCAGTTGTGGGAGGACATCCGGCGTGCGGGGCGTAGTGGTCATATCCCCGTACACTTCCTTGGCTCGGTCGTTTACATCGAAGAAAGCCTGTCCAACACATCCAGCCGCGCGCCGCTGCTTGTCATCGACGGCCAACAGCGCCTGACCTCGGTCACGCTGCTCCTCGCCGCCCTGTCGCGGAAGGTGGGTGACGATGAGCCGGTCGATGGCTTTTCGTTCAAGAAAATCCGCAACCGATACCTGCTGGACCCGGATGAAAGCGGGGAACGTGCTTTCAAGCTGTTATTGTCCAAGACCGACCGCACGACGCTGAACGCGGTGGTGTCGGGCGATGACTTGCCCGAGCCGCATTCGGTGCGTGTCGCCGAGAACTTCAAGATGTTCTCACGTTGGCTCGACCAGGACGACGCGGCAGTGTCGGAGGTTTGTTCTGGCCTAGCAAAGCTGATGATTGTGGACGTGGCGCTCAGCCGGGAACATGACAACCCTCAGCTGATTTTCGAAAGCATGAACTCGACGGGCAAGGAGCTGTCGCAGGCCGATCTGATCCGCAATTTCGTCTTGATGGGGTTAGAGCCGAAACTGCAAACCCGGCTCTATGAGCAATACTGGCGGCGCATGGAAGAAGGTTTTGGTCAGGCAGCCTATGCCTCGCACTTTGACGGTTTTATGCGGAATTATCTGACAGTCGTAACCGGGTCGATCCCCAGACTTGATGATGTCTATGATGCGTACAAGGCGTATTCCCAGGAACAAATTGGCGGTGGCCGTGAGGTGGAAGACCTCGTGCGGGAGGTCTGGGAATTCTCGCAGTACTACGGGGCGCTCGTATTGGGGCAAGAGAAAGATAAGGCCTTGGCGCTCGGCTTCAGGGATCTGCGAGAGCTGAAAGTTGATGTCGCCTACCCATTCCTTCTGGAGGTCTACAAAGACTATAAGACGAGCGCATTGAGCGCTGACGATTTCCTTGAAGTGGTCCGCTTGGTCGAGGCCTATGTCTTCCGTCGCGCGATCTGTTCCGTGCCCACGAATTCCCTGAACAAGACCTTTGCGACATTTGGCCGAGAGCTGAAAAAAGATCGCTACCTTGAAAGCGTCAAGGCACACATGCTCAACATGAAGTCATATCGCCGGTTTCCGCGTGACGAAGAGTTCATCGCGCGCATTCAAGATCGCGACCTCTACAACTTCCGTAGCCGCACTTACTGGCTTCGGAAATTTGAGAACTTCGGAAGAAAAGAACGCGTCGAGGTCGACGATTACACGATTGAGCACATCCTGCCGCAGAACGAGAACCTATCAACAGAATGGCAAGCCGCCCTTGGATCGGACTGGGCCGCCGTGCAAGAGAAGTGGCTTCACACGTTGGGGAACCTGACACTTACCGGGTATAATTCCGAATACAGTGACAAGAGTTTCGCTGAGAAGCGCGACATGGCCGGCGGTTTCAAAGAAAGCCCGTTGCGCGTCAATAAAGGGTTGGGTTTGTTGGAGACATGGGACGAAGTTGCGATCAAGTCGCGAGCCCAACAACTTGCGCAGCAGGCCGCTGAAGTTTGGGCGGCACCTTCTCTGAGCGCCGAGGTCCTGGCGACCTACCGTACCCCGACTGAAGAGGCCAACGGTTATACCATCGAAGATCATCCCCATCTAACATCAGGCAAGATGAGAGACCTCTTCGAGCAGTTTCGTCGCGAAGTGATGGCGCTGGACCCGAGTGTAAGCGAACAGTTCCTCAAGCTTTACGTGGCTTACAAGGCCGAAACAAATTTCGCGGATGTCGTACCACAGGCCAAGGCGCTCAGGATTTCTATCAACATTGAACCTTATGAACTGAACGATCCGCGCGGGATGGCGGTCGATGTCACTGATGTAGGTCGATGGGGCAATGGAAACACCGAGGTCAAGCTAACGGGCCACGAGGACTTGCCATATGTCTTGGGGTTGGTGCGGCAAGCACTGGACCGTCAACTCGGAGCGGATGAACCAGCATGACCCAATTCGTTTTCTTGACTGCCGATTTCCCCGACCTCCTAGCTCACGCGAAAAAGGCTGAGAGTGCGGCACTATCCGACCCACGAGGCGCATGCTTCTGGGCGCGGTTGACCTTGGAAACAGCGATAAAATGGCTTTATCGCAACGACCCGTCGATGCGCTCGCCCTACCAGGACACTCTCGCGGCGTTGATTGCCGAGCCGTCGCTCGGCCAACTCACTGGCCCGGCTATCGTCACCAAAGCGCGATTTATCAAAGATCATGGCAACCGGGCGGCGCATGACAGCGGCAAGCCGATCAAGCCTCAGGACGCCGCCGCCGTTGTGCGTGAACTGTTCCATGTCTGCTATTGGATGGCGCGGACCTATGCAAAGGATGCGAAGCCAGACTCTTCGTTGCAGTTCGATGCCTCAAAGTTGGAAAAAACCCTGACGATTAGTGCCAGCACAGTTGCACAAATCCAGGCATTGAAAGAGAAGCACGACGCCCATGCCAAAGCGCTAAAGGACGCTGAAGCCGCCGCGCTCGCATCTGAGGAAGGTCGAAAGAGGCTCGAGGCTGAACTCGCGCAAGTGCGGGCTGAAATCAAAGAAATTCGCCAGGCCAACACTGCGGTACAAGATGACCACGACTACAATGAGGCCGCGACGCGCGATGCTTTCATTGATCTGCTGCTGAACGAGGCTGGGTGGCCGCTCGACCAGGAGCGCGACCGTGAATTTCCGGTATCAGGTATGCCTAATGACAAAGGTGAAGGCCTTGTCGATTATGTGCTTTGGGGAAACGATGCCAAGCCACTCGGCTTGGTCGAAGCGAAACGAACCAAGAAGGACAGCCGGATAGGGCAGCAGCAAGCCAAGATTTACGCCGATTGTCTTGAAACGATGTATGGGCGCCGTCCGGTGATTTTCACGACGAACGGCTATGAACATTGGCTCTGGGACGACCAGATGTACCCCCCGCGTCGTGTATCGGGCTTCCTGAAGAGGGATGAGCTCGTCCTGCTTCACCAACGTAGAGGCACCAGAAAATCGTTAGATGGGGTGTCCGTAGACCAGGGTATTGCTGGGCGCTTTTACCAGCAGCGAGCCATTCGCCGGGTAGGGGAGGCTTTTGAACGAGACCGACAGCGGAAGGCCCTGCTTGTAATGGCGACTGGCAGTGGCAAGACGCGAACGGTCATCGCGCTTATCGACCAGCTCATGCGCGCAAATTGGGTGCGGCGTGTGCTCTTCCTCGCGGATCGCGTGGCTCTGGTGAAGCAGGCACACAATGCCTTCAAGACACACTTGCCGACGGCGGCAAGTGCAAACCTGCTGAAAAAGCATGACCCGGCCAAGAACGATCATTCTGGTGCTCGTATTTTTCTATCGACCTATCCCACGATGATGGGGTTGATCGACGACGTCAAAGGCGGTGAAAAGCAGTTTGGCCCCGGCCACTTTGACTTGATCGTGATCGACGAAGCGCACCGTTCTGTCTATCGGAAGTACCGTGCCATCTTCGACTATTTTGATGGACTCCTGGTCGGCCTCACGGCGACGCCGCGCGAAGAGATTGACCGTGACACATACTCGCTCTTTGAGCTGGAACGCGGAATACCAACCGACAGTTATGACTTAGAGGATGCGGTGGCGGATGAATATCTCGTGCCGCCTAGGTCGATCTCGGTCCCTTTGAAGTTCCAACGTGACGGTATCGACTACGACAGCCTTTCTGACGAAGAAAAAGCCGAGTGGGACGCAATCGAGTGGGATGATGAGGGCGCGGTTCCTGATCGGGTGGAGGCGGCTGACTTGAACCGCTGGCTGTTCAACAAGGATACAGTGGACAAAGTCCTTGAGCATTTAATGACCAACGGCATCAAAGTCGCCGGAGGCGACAGGCTTGGGAAGACCATCATTTTCGCTAAAAACAGCGATCATGCGAAGTTCATTGTCGAGCGCTTCGATGCCAACTACCCACATTACATGGGTCAGTTTGCACGTCTCATCGACTACAGTGTCACCTATGCCCAATCGTTGATCGACGATTTCTCAGAAGCGGAGAAAGCCCCCCATATCGCAGTCTCTGTCGATATGTTGGACACAGGCATTGATGTGCCCGAGGTCGTGAATCTCGTCTTCTTCAAGATTGTTCGTTCTAAAACGAAGTTCTGGCAAATGGTTGGTAGAGGCACCCGAACTTGCGAGGATCTGTTCGGGCCAGGGCAAGACAAAGAAGAGTTCATCATCTTTGACTTCTGCCAAAACTTAGAGTTTTTCAATGAGAACCCCCAAATCACGGATGGCCCCGCAGCGCGACCAATCGGTGAACGCCTTTTTGTCTCGCGTGTCGACTTGGTAAACGCCTTGGTCGAAAGCGGAAACGAGAGCTCATTGGCTGTCGATATTAAGGACCGTCTGCACCAAGAAGTTCTCGGTATGAACCTTGAGAACTTCATTGTGCGTCGAGTGCGCCGATCCGTCGAGCGCTTTCAAAGGGCTGACGCATGGGACGTGCTTGACCTCGATGCACGTCTTGCCCTGACTGAGGAGGTTGCAGGGCTTCCTACAGCCTTCGAAGATGGCGGTCTCTCAGCAAAGCAGTTTGATCTTTTAGTGCTCAATGCTCAGTTGCTTCTGCTTCGCGGCGACGCCGCCTTTGCCAACCTTCAGCGGAGGATCGTGTCATTTGCCTTCGCTCTGGAGGGCCTTTCCAACGTTCCGGCGGTCGCACAGGAGCTTGAGGTTGTGTTGGCGATCCAAACGGACGAGTTTTGGCAGGACATCACGCCTGAAATCCTCGAAGACATCCGCCGACGTCTGCGCAACCTTGCTGAGCTGATCCAGCCTAAAGAGCGAAAGAATGTTATAACGGATTTCGAGGACAGTATTGGCGAAGCGACGACCATCGACTTGCCAGAAGTTGGGAGCGGTGTGGATAAGGTGCGGTTCAAGGCGAAGACGCGGAAGTTCATAGAGACCCACTTAGACCACATCACGATCCAGAAAATCAGGCGCGGTGAACAGCTGACGCCTGCCGATCTTGAAGAACTAGAACGAATGCTGATTTCTGAAGGTGTTGCCGATCAGGAAATACTAGAAGGGCTTCAGAACGAGGGCGGTCTGGGGGTATTCCTGCGCTCTCTGACTGGTCTAAGCCGATCTGCCGCAAAAGACGTATTCAGCAATTTCGCGGCAACCAACCAGCTTTCGGCAAATCAAACCGAGTTTATCGAGCTGATCATCAACAGTCTCTGTGAAAACGGTGTGGTCGACCCCAAAAGCTTCTATGAGAGCCCATATACTGATCTAGACGACATGGGCATTAATGGACTTTTTGATCCTACACAAACAGCTCAAATCGTCTCGTTAGTTCGGAGCATCAATGAAACCGCTGCTGCTTGAACGGCTGCATGGAAGCCATTGGCTCTTAATAATGCTGGGACTACACCATCGTCGACACAACCGGGATTTAATAACTGATGATTGAGCAACCTGTTACAATATATTTCGATCTGAAAGCTGATGCTAGGCCGACTATAGGATCAGTTGGTCGGGCAATGGTCGAGTTTGAAAAAATGGCTGGTGAGACAATCTACCTACTCGAGCCAGGTATAGAGTTCTCACTGGTCTATGAATCTTCGGCGGAAGGTAGCCTGAGGATCATAACAATGCTTCGTGGTGTGGTGACCCGCGAGCGCTTGGTCACTCTAGCCATCGTATTGACTACCACCCTTTTCAATAACGCCGTTGGACATTTTCAAGGCAAGGCGATGGACGAGGTCATCCAGGCATTGGCCGACGAAAACACAACCCTTACAGATGGTGATGTCGCCAGAATTGCAGCCGCAGTTGCGAATGTTGAACGATCCGAGACTGTAAGAGCGCCCCGTCGGGAGTTTTATCACGCGATTGAACAAGATGAGGCGATTGCTGGTGTAGCAGCTGTTCCAAACAGCAAGGCTGAAAGACCCGCCGTTATTGTGCCTCGCTCGGAATTTTCGGAGCGTGCGACACGCTATACACCGGCTGAACCCAACAACGCCCCTGAACCGCGTGTGGTGCCTGAGAGATTGGAGGTCGTGCTCGTTCAGCCCCCACTCATCGACAGCAATCGGCAGTGGCGTCTTTTCGCCAATGGGCATGAATTTGGGGCCAAGATGCTTGATGAAAAATTCAAAAAACAGGTCTTGGAAGGAACTACTGACCTTCGATTGGCGGGTGGTGTGATCCTTGATATTACCCTTGAGACTACGCAGGTCAACGAGGGCGGGTTGTGGCACAACAGATCATTCGCTGTTGCAGAAGTTCATAGCTGGAGGCAAAATCCACAGCAAGCAGAGCTCTTACTTTCGCATCGACGCGATGATGATGATCAACATAATCAAGATGATAACGAGGATAGGCCACGCTGACACGAACCCAACCCAGTTGATGAATAGCTGAAGCAACACAACGGTCAGTGCAATCGCGAGCAGTTCCGCGATCAGCTTAATCAACCGTTTGATGAACTTTTCGTCCAAAATTAGATGCCTCGCAGTCTTTTGGGCGAGCTTATGCCAAACCTACTGAAAAATGGTAAGGCTTCTTGTTGCGCGCACCGAGCGCGTTCACACATAAGTGCCATTCGTCCCGTTCGGCTATAGTCTCCGCGAGGGCCATTCCGAACCATCAGGGCCCGAGAAAAGCCAAAATTGGCTGCTCATGTCATCTCGCTTTAAACAACTCCGCCGCAGGCACCCCAAGCGCTTCAGCTATCCTCAGGATCGTCTTGAGGCCCGGATTCCGTTCCCCACGCTCGATCCCCCCGATATAGGTTCGGTCAAGCTCCACGGTCAGGGCAAAGCCCTCCTGTGAATAGCCTTGTGCCTTGCGCAGCTCGCGCAGGCGCTTCCCGAAATCCTCGATTGTAAACGTGCGCTCCATACCGCTGTAGCGCAAAAAAGGTGTTTAATCGTCCACGGACTAATCGTATCATTTTGGGTAGCAGAGGAGATTTCGATGAGTTTCGTACGATTTGCCCGCCAGTTGTTCATGGCTTCGCTGATTTCCGGTGCAGCGGTTGCCGCCCACGCCCAAGATCGCCTGACCGAAACGTTGACGCCAGCCCCGCGCCCTTACCCCTACGCGATCCTCGACATTCAGCCGGGCGCGGAGGCGATGGACGCGGCCAGCATGTTCGGCGAGCGGATGATGCTGATCCTCGTGCCGGAGCAGGTTGCGCTGCGGGTCGAGAATGGTGAGGGACGCGCCTTTGCGCTGACCTTCGACCAGAAGCTGATCACACAGGGCGTGGGGCTGCACACGCGCGTGGGCCGCGATCCCTATGCCGAGATCAGCGCCACGCTGGCGACCGAGGCCATGGGCGGGAGGGTGCTGCAAATTCGGCGCACGATCCGCGAGCCGAACGAGAACCTGCCTGAACCCGCTGCGCTGATCGCGCAACTGGAAGAGCGCTATGGTCCGCCCTCAAAGCGCGACGGTAGCAGCGCAACATGGGCGTGGAGCGAGGATGGCTTTATTCCTGATCTCGATGGCCAGCCGCTGAATGAGATCACCACCGTCAGCCAGTTCGGGTCGCGCAAGACGATCCAGTACCGGCCTTGTACGACAGGCTTCAGTGCCGATGCCGAATACCGTTTCCGCCAGCATCGTGAAACGCCGATCATGCCCGGGTGCACGGCACTTTTCACGGTGGGGGTTAGCGGTGGCGCACAGCTCTCAACCGTCAGCTTTTCGCTGACCGATTTCGACCTGATCCGCCAGCATGTGGCCGAGGTGGATCGTCAGATCCTCGAAGCCTTGACCACCGACGCGCCGGTAGCGCCCGCCGACATGGACCTGTGACGCCATGACAGACGCCACAGCAGAAACCCAGACCTGTCCCTTCTGCTACACCGAGCTGGACGCCCGCGCGACCGTCTGCGGGCAATGCGGTGCTGTCAAAGACCTCACCCCCGCATGGATGAGCCGCCTGAAGTTCTATGGCCTGAGCATCGGGCTTGTGCTGGTCGGACTGTTCCTCGCCTTCGTGGACGGCAAAGGGATCAATTGGTGGGCGGTGCCTTTCGCCGTGATCGGAGCCGCCTTTCTGGTGATGGGGCGGAAAGTCGACCTCTCCAACCAGCTTTGGCACCGTAAGGAATGAGGAGGCTGCTATGGCTTGGTATGATACACCGGCGTGCAGGGAGCAGCGTCAAGAACTTTTCGCATTGGCAAAGCGCGACCGATCCGAGGCTGAAGAGGCCCGCTTTCAGGAATTGATCGACCTTGTGAAGAAATGCGATGCATACAACAAGGCCGCCGAGGATTTCGTAAACGGCGCGCCATGAGCGGCGGGCCGCCGCGCAAGGTTGAGTGATGGCACATTGGTACACGGCGGACCCGCATTTCGGGCATGAAGCGATTTTGGCTCATGCCGCGCGGCCCTTTCGCAGCATCGAACATATGGACGCGACCCTGATCGAGCGGATGTGGAGCCGTGTCGGCCCTGAAGACGATCTCTGGATCGTCGGGGATTTCGCCTTTGGCCCGAAGGCAAAGGATGAAGGCTGGCTGCTCGGCCTCTTCGGGCAGCTTCCCGGCGCGCGCAAACATCTGATCACCGGCAATCACGACCTTGCCCCAACACTGGCCCTACCCTGGAACAGCATCACGCCCATTGCCGAGGTGCAGGACACCGAGGCTGAACGCCCGATCACGCTCTGCCATTATCCGATGATCACCTGGAACCACGCCCGCGAAGGCGCGCTGCATTTCTTCGGCCATGTCCACGCCAACTGGCGCGGCTCGTCCAATGCGGTGAATGTCGGCGTCGATGTCTGGGACTATGCCCCTGTCAGCGCCCGCGAAGCCGCCGCCCGCGCCCGCAGCCTGCCGCCCAACAGGCACTGGCAGGATGCTGAGCCACGGGCGAAAGCGAGGTAATTCACATGTCCCGTTCCCACCGCAAAACGCCAATCATCGGCGTGACAAAAGCCCCAAGCGACAAGTCCTTCAAGACCAGCGAACACCGCCGGGCACGCCGCGCCCTGAACCAGATCGACCTGACCGCAGATGATGCGCCTCATGAAAAGCAATTCGGCGACCCATGGCGCCCCGACAAGGACGGCAAGCATCCTTTCGACCCGAAAGAATGCCCCGAGTTGATGCGCAAATGACCCGCAACCCTGAGCACCGCCCGACGCATCGCGGCAACAACAAGCCATTCCGCATGAAATGCACGCTCTGCGGCACCATTGCGGAAAGCTGGCACTATGCAGCCAAAGCGCCGAAGGGGGCGACGAAGGGCATGGCGTCATGCGCGTGCGGAAACATCACCGTCGACAGCCTGGGCTACAAGAACCTCGGGCGGGTTTTCGAGAAGCAGCCAGGCACAGCGGAAGGCGTGGAATGACCCGCGATTCTCCGCATCAGGTGCGGAGAATAGGCCGCGCAATCTCCGCACCCCGCCTGAAACCCCACAATCGCTCAATACTTGGCGTCTCGCTCATGTGGATTTTCCGGCTCCCGTGTGGCATCCGGCCCCGCCTGACATCGCCCGCCATAAGGCAGGGGAAGGCGGGGTGGCCATGAGCCTTGAACAGACCAGCAAGGCTGCCTCAATCCCTCAGGGCGCTCGCCCTTCGGCGACGTTCTTGCCAACCTGATAGCAATGCAGGGCGCAGGGAAAGTGCCGGATGAGGACCCCGTCAATTTCGCTCTCGGCGGTGATCGTCTTCGTAGTCGCCCCTGCGGGCACGCTGTTGGCAAAGTTGCGTTTGGCGAACTCGACAAGCCCGCGCAATTCGCCTGGTTGATCGCTGGCGTAGCGGTCGGACCATTTGATTTCATATGCCCAGGTCGGCTTGAGGCGCGCCGGATCGACACGAACCAGATCAACTTCCAGATCGGTCCTTCCCTGCTTCCACCGCGCGTAATGCAGGTTTTTCATCAGATCGGAGTGGAACCATTGCGAAAAAATCGCCGTCTCGGCCATTGCGCCCATCGCATCGTCACCATCGGCAATCGGAGCGAATAGCGCGGCGCGCATGGATGGGTTGGTCAGGTAGACCTTGAAGTTTCGCATCCGCTGAAATGTCTTGCCAGTGTCGTCCACACGGCGGATTCGGACAACCAGAAAAGCGGCTTCCAAGTATTCGAGATACTTCGTGATCGTGTTCTTGGCTACGCCCGAGCTTTGAGCCAGGCCGTCGAGGCTGATTTCCTGCCCCGTATGGTAGGCTATTGTCGTGAAAAGCCGATTGAGTTCCTGAATGTCCTGAATTCCGTAGAGGCTGGGGAGGTCACGCAGCAAAACCTTGTCGATGATATCACGGCCAAGGAAACGCTGCACATCCGCTTGAATCGCCGGGTTGAGAACCGCCTCTGGATAGCCTCCGAAGTTCAGGTAATTGATGAACTCATCGTTCAGTCGTTCGATGTTCGGCGTGGAAAACCGCAAGGTAGCCCCAATCGGAGCGGATTTGATCAGATCGGCTTCCATCTCCCTAAATGCGAGGAATTCGGCAAAGGTGAGTGGCGGGAGGAAAAAGTCAGTGAAGCGACCCGCGCCCGATTCCTGGCTTTTCAGGCGCAGCGCTGCCGCCGCCGAACCGGATGCGATGAACCTTGTGTTCGGGTGCTGGTCGGTCAGAACCTTGAGATGGACTTCCCAGTCTTTCAGATACTGGATCTCATCAAAGACGATGATCCGCTTTGCCTGCGCATCATGCTCAGTCTCCTCCTCGAACAGGTCAATCAGGCGCGAGAGCGGCATTCCGCTATAGAGTGGTGTGTCGATGGATACGAACAGGATGTTCTGGCCGCTGAACCCCTCGTTTATCGCCTTCTCGATCAACTGACGCAGCATGACGGTCTTGCCAACCCGTCGCGGCCCCATCAGGATGGTTGAGCGTCGCACAGACCAGTCCAGGGCAAGCGTCGAGAAGGGGCTGAAATAGGCGCGCGTCTTCTCGGTCGGACTTTGAGCCATCTTATACGAAGCATCCCACCACGGGTTATCCCGGCGGAGACTTTTTAGAATGTCTGATTTCGCAATTTCGAGCATGTTTCTCTAGTATCAACGCATTGATCTTATGTCAACGCCACCGCTCATGGCACTGATAATATGAGGATATTCATGTAAGGTTAGTGAGCCGTACCTGCTTTCTGGACGGCCCCTTACGTTTAACCGAACGCTTAGTCTGCGCGCACCACCCGGAACATCCGCCCGTTGTAGCGGGCGAGATCCGACAGGCCAGGGGCGCTCCAGCGGGTGATGGTTTCGCCCTGCGGCACCACGATCACTACTCGGTTGCGGTAGGGGATCAGATCAAACCCGATTTGCTGCCGCAGGTCTGCAAAGTGCTCCAGATCGGCGCGCGCTGCATCGCGGTCGGCACCGAGCTGTGCCAAATCGGCACCCATCGCCTCGATCTCGGCGGTCAGTACGGCCTCACGGCTTGCCAACCGATCGGCGAGGGCTTGCAAGGCGGCCTCCCCTTCGGCGCGGGCCTCGGCAATCTCTTGGGTGTTCTCGGTGCGGATGCGAGCGGCCTCGCTTCGTGCTTCATCGACCATGCGGCTGGCGACTGCCCCGGTCAGTGCCAAGACCAAAGCCCCGACGAGGGCGACGAATACCACACCAACAGTCACCCGGCGACGAAGGGCCGTGATCCTTCGGCTATCGGCTTTGACGGCCTCAGACAGGGTTTGCCGGACAGCGTCCAGTTCCGCAAGTTTGCTCTGGGCCTCGGCCAACCCGTCTTTCAACTGCGCAAAATCATCGGCAGCCGAGGTGCGGGCTTCCGCTTTTTGCCGTCGTATCCTCGCAAGTCGCTCATCGAGCTCATTCATGGTTGGTGGCCGGGCTGTCGGTCTAGCGCCGCCTTCACAGGCTCCGCAATCTTGTCGGCGACCACCGCTTGTTCGGTGGACGGCAGTCGTTTGGAAAGCTGCGTCCAGGCGACGTGCAGAGCTTTCATCGTGTCTTTGATCAACTCGATCAGGTCGAGCTTCTTCGCCCGCTCCCGAAGATCATCATCGCGGATAGTCCACACTCTCGGGTCGGCGGGATTTGGGCGCACCGAACCATCAAGCACCCCAAGAAACAGCTCCAGAACAACATGCGCAGCCTCTTTCGCCGCATTGCGCAGCGCGTCAGCCCGATCTTGGTTGAGCTGCGCCTGTGCATCCCGCAGGCGGCGAGCTTCCTGTTCGGCCTCCTGCCGGGCGCGGTGCAGGTCGGCGCGTTCCGCTTCGCGCTGTTGCCGATGCAGAGCCTCAAGCTCCTCTTGCTTCTGGTCAAGCTGCTGCTGAATACGAGCTTCGGCATTCTGGGCATCCCGCGCCGCCTGCTCGCGCAGACGCTTGGCCTCTGCACGATCCGCCTCCGCCTCTTCCAGCGCTTGATCAGCCAAATCGAGCTTTTCCACGATCTCCTCGGCCTTGGCGGCCAGTGACCGCTCCAGACCATCTTCCGCGTCAACCACATCTTCCAGCCGCCCGTCGATTTCCTGGCTGATTTGGGCCGTCAGCTTTGCTGCGTCCTTCCGCGCCTTCCATTGCTGGCGGCTGAGGCGCTCGCGCTTTGGGCCAGTTCGAGTCAGGCCACAGGCCAGACTGACATGCTCATAGTAGTGGTCCTGCAATTCACGCGCCTTCGCGCGATAGGCAGCATTGCCCAATTTCAGCGCGGCTTTGTCGTCATGACCGGCGGCACGGGCCGTTTCCATGGCCTTCTCCTTGGCCTGCCATGCTGGGTTGAGCTGGCGTGCCGAACAGGTCGGATCGTCCAACGGGAGGATATAGGCGTGAATGTGGGGGTGCTTTTCGTCCCAATGTTCGATCACGGACACCAGCTTGTCGCCGAAACGCGCCTTTAGCCAGGCAAGGTTGTGGTCCCGCCAGCGCTCGTAATCGGCGCGGGCGTCGGGTTTCGTGTTCACAAGATCGGTCGGCAAGGGATGCGATGCGACAGCCGTCATCAACGTGTGCCGGTCTTTACGGATACCCCGGCGAGCCGTTCGGCCATCCTTCAGGGTGACTTCGACGCCGCCAGCGGCGACCATCTCGTCGTGCAGCCTGCGGACCTCATCAGCAGCCACCCCATAGACGAGAGACGGCGGGAGTGGATCGGCCACATGCTTGCTGTATTCAGGTGCGCGGGAGGCCTCTGCGAGCACCTGTTCAACAGACTGCCCGCGCTCGTTGGCTTTGCGTGCATAGGATTGGAGGTGCATGAATTGGGGACCGGACATCACAGCCCCCTAGTTTGATAAGAAACACAATATGGACCGACTATTATGTTGCAAGCAACATGTCGGCCAGGGCGCTGCACCCCTGAACCCAGCCAAGCGGCTGCGCCGCCGGTCCCATTGGGACCGAAGCCGCCGACGGCGGCTGCAACCTCAGCCCGCGCCAGCCATGTGGTGGGCGCGCGGTCTGAGGTTGCGAAGGGGGCTTCGTGTGAAATGGGAACCTGTGCAAGCGGTGCATTAAGCGCCATTTCTATGCCCTCCCACGTTGTCGATCAGTTCCCCGAGCAAGCTGTTGATGACGGCGCCCTGACGCGCTTCTGATCGTGCCATACCGATGAACGCGGCGGCGGCATCCCGAACCCTGTAGCCATCCAGTCGTTCAGAGTTGCGATCCGCAATCATGAGGCACAGCGCCGTCCGTTCCTCCCCCAACATTCTGCAATGTCGTTCCCAGACGCTGGAGTTTACCCCAAGCTGATCGGCCCGCTCCTTCGCTGCCTTCTGGATCGTTCGCGGACTGAGTGCGCCACGTTTGTCTAGCGCGCTCCAATAAAACTCGATGATCTCTCGCAGCGGCTCGCTTGCCAGCAACGCCACCTGGGCGGGCGTTGTGCGGATCGGCTGAGCGTCATGCCGTTTCTCAACCCTACAGGTTTTATTGATATTTTCTTTACTTGTATTGGGTGCGGGTGAAATGTCGCACTGGTGGGACTTTTCACCCCTACTGACTTCCGCAGAAAAATCTTCCCAGACCGCTTCCAGCGCTTCGGCCACCTGCTTCAGGCGTTCGAAGTTTTGAATGGTTGAAGGACGGCGGTTCGGCAGGATTTCTTCGGCGGCCTCCACCGCATCTTTGAGGCACAGCCTGCGAATGTCGCCGAACAGCTTTTTGATCCGGCGGCACAGTCGATTTGCCTCCTCCTCTTCAAACGCAGCTTTTCGAGCCGCAACCTGAATCTCTGTGGCGCGGGCGATCAGCGGAGCGAGGTTGATCCCGAATTCACTGCTGATCTTGCCGTCCCTTCGGGAACCATCGCGCCGACTGTGGTCCGAGGCGGTTTTTGCCACTAGCCCCCGCCGGATCAGATCAGCCTCGATGCGCGCCACCTGTCGCCTGTCCACTCCCGCCTGAGCCGAAATCTTCGTGACCGAGGTCCAGAAGCTGCAAATCCGGCCAGCAAAGTAATCTTCATCCATTGTGTTGGAGATCGCGACTTCGAGATAGGAGACGGCCCCGTTGCTGAGACCCAGCTGACGCCGTGCCTTTTTGATCAACCCGAAGAACTGCCAGCGCGTCATACCACTCGGCAGACCGCCATGTGTGAGGTGCTGCGTCATGCCCGCACCTCTTTTCTGGACGGCATCTCTCTGGTGATGCTATACATGTTGGGAAAGTCGGGTACTTTCACATGAACTTTGACCCCGGTTTCGGTTGCCGCCGAACCGGGGTTTTTCTTTGCCCTGGGCCACAATCTGTGTCCCATTTCGGAGGGTAAGTCATTGTTCTGCAAGGCCCCACAACGGCTATTTGTGTCCCAAAGCCTTGTTTGATTTTGTTGGATTTTTCTGCGATCCTCGGTGTTCTGCCGGGGTCACCATTTCAAAAAGCATGGAAACTCAACCATCTTAGTGGGTGGTGGGGACCAATATGCGGTGTGAAGGACACTATCGAGGGTTACCACCGGAGCGCGGCAGCGCAATGCATCGAGCCGCCAAAGGGGCTGAGGACGGCATGCCGATTCAGTTTGAAAGCGCCCAATAGCTTGTGTGAAACACTGAACTCGTGGGTCGACAACAAATCATTTGGGCGTGGATCATCAGGACCATGATCGGTGATGGTCTCCCATTGAGGCAGGCCCGTTCATCCCGAGCCTTTTCGCTCCAGGCCCTTCAACAGCTGATCGATCAACTTTCCGTTTGGTCGTATTTCCGCCGCCCTTTTGAGGAGGAGGTATGCAACTTCTGGATCGCTGTCATAAAGCTTGATCCCTGCATCTCTATAGCGGACTGCAAGTGCATCATTGACATTATGCTCCGACATCAGCTTCTCGATCAGGCGATATATGTCCGAAACGCTTTTCTTGCTGAATGTCAAAGGATTTGCATGAGAGGCATCTATCCGCTCTCGGTCAAGTTTCCTCATCAGCTCGCTCCCGAAGAGATCGTTGATCTTGTCTATTGATGAGTTGATGTCAGAAAGTTCCGAATCCGAGATTTGGACAGGAAAAACAGCCTTTCTACCACTCACGGACTTCAATAGATCAACAAGCTCAATATTTCTGGGACCGACATTCTTTCCCCCGTTATATCGTTCATTCTCACTGTTATAGACACTGATCAATGCGGCGGCCTCAGCACTCATCGACGAATTACTTCTTAGTTCTTTTATGGTCTTGTCCCTTGCTTTGTCTCCGGATTGACACAGGACAAAATTTGCCAATCCGGTCTTGGTTACATCTTCAAACCTACGGAAATTGCAATTCTGAACGCCAAATTCCTTTGCAAATCTCTCAAACGACGGGAGGTAAATTTGCATAAGGATATTGGCTGCTCCGCCCCCAAAGCCCGGGCAACTCTGGTAAGAGTAGTTTCGATATATATTTTCGGTGATATCTTCGAGTGAGGTCAGTCCGGGCTTGATGTATTGCTGAATGCTTGACTGAAGATAGTCGAATGGATCACGCGCCAATCCCACAATCGTAATTCTACTCGCGGAGCATTTATCGTATAGGAAACGGTGCATCTCTGCCAGGCCCTCCTCCGGCAGGATTGACAGGTCCTCAGAAGAAACGATGAGGGTTTCAGCTTGGCACTTCAGAATGTTCTCCTCGATACTGTTCCTCATATCATCTTGAGATAATCTCTTCAGGCTGCCGAACCAAGGAGTGTGGAAATGACTTTCCAGGCAAGGTGTAAAAGCATGATGGAAAATATAATGATTGTTTGGATTGAATATTGAATCCTGATAGAAGCTGACATCGACACTCTTCAAATCAGATGCCGCTTGCCCAAGGGATTTCTGAATACTGGTAGTTCCAGTCTTGTGAGGTCCGATATGAAGTATGATATGCAAGCGCGCGCCCCAGGCTCCGATGTAGAACTTTGATATTTACAAACACTTCCAAATGGGGGGAGTCAATCGAACGTCTGCCGCAAGGCTTGGATCAGTCTCGAGTGCACTGGCGATGTTCTTCGAATACTATTTGCGCAGAAGGTGTCAGGGGCTGGGCACGCGGTCGTGCACCCCGGTCCTTTTCCCGGGTACCGGCAAATTTGATCAGATTCCACTGGCCCCGGCGCCGCCGATCCGTAAGGATGTGGCCCAAATCGCCATGCCATAAGGGAGTCGTGCCATGACCACGCCGCTGTCGAACTCGTTGAACATCGCCGATATCAGCACCACGCTGCACCCCTACACCGATGCCCGCAAGCACGAGAAGCAGGGCCCGCTCGTCATCGACCGGGGCGAGGGTATCCATGTCTACGACACCAACGGCAAGAAATACATCGAGGCGCTGTCGGGCCTGTGGTCGGTTGCCGTGGGCTTTGACGAGCAGCGCCTGTGCGACGCCGCGATGGCGCAGATGCAAAAGCTGCCCTATTACCACACCTTCGCCCACAAATCGCACGAACCGTCGATCCGCCTGGCCGAAAAGCTGGTCGAGATGACGCCCGAGCACCTGACGCGCGTATTCTATACCTCGTCGGGGTCCGAGGCGAACGATACCGTCGTCAAGATGGTCTGGTTCTACAACAACGCGCTGGGCCGGCCGGAGAAAAAGAAGTTCCTCGCCCGCGACAAGGGCTATCACGGCATCACCGTGGCCTCGGGCAGCCTGACCGGCCTGCCCGCCAATCACAAGCATTTCGACCTGCCCGCGATCCCCGTGGTGCACCTGACCTGCCCGCATTTCTACCGCTTCGGCAAGGATGGCGAGTCCGAGGCCGAGTTCACCCAACGCCTGCTGGACGAGGCCGAGGAAACCATCCTGCGCGAAGGCCCCGAAACCATCGCCGCCTTCATCGGCGAGCCGGTGATGGGCGCGGGCGGCGTGATGGTCCCGCCCCAAGGTTACTGGCCGGGGATCGAGGCGCTGTGCCGCAAATACGATATCCTGCTGGTGTCGGACGAGGTGATCAACGGCTTCGGCCGGCTGGGCACCACCTTCGGCTGCGAAAAGATGGGCTTCAGCCCCGATATCATGGTGACCTCCAAGCAGCTGACATCGTCCTACATGCCGCTGGCGGCAGTCGTGTTCTCCGAGGCCGTCTATGACGTGATCGCCGACAACACCCATGCGCTGGGCACCTTCGGCCACGGCTATACCGCCACCGGCCACCCGGTCGCCACCGCGGTGGGGCTGGAGAACCTCAGGATCATCGAGGAACGCGACCTGATCGGCAACGCCGCCCGCCTGTCCGGTCCGTTCCAGGAGGGGCTGCGCCAATACGCAGATCACCCGCTGGTGGGCGAGGTGCGCGGCACCGGCCTGATCGCGGCGCTGGAGATGGTGGCCGACAAGGACAGCAAGCGCCAATTCGATCCGGTGGGCAAGCTGGGCCTCAAAGGGTTCGAGATCGGCCACGAAGAGGGGCTGATCTGCCGCAGCCTGGGCGACACGCTGGCGCTGTGCCCGCCGCTGATCATGACAGAGGACGACGTGGCCGAGATCGTGCGCATCATGGGCGTGATCCTGGACCGCACGCTGGACTACGCCAAATCCGAAGGCATGGTCTGATCCGCCGGGCCGGGCGGGTCCGCCCGCCCGCCGCTATTGCAGCAGCAGCCAGCGCACCGGCCCGAGGCGCGACAGGTCGATCACATGGGTGCTGTCCTGCACCGTATGGGCACCGGGATCGGCCAGCGGTCGGCCCGTGCCATCGGTCAGCGTCAGGTCCGGCGGGGCGCCGATCCGCAGTGCACCGCCAAGTGGCTCGATCCGGTAGGCGGGGTTTTTGCCGCCCACCGGCATCGCCCGCCCGGTGAGCGAGATCATGATCCTGAGCGATCCCGCGATCGCCCGTCCGTCCAGGCTCTGCACCGCCACAGCCGCCATCGGCATGTCGCTGTCCAGCCGGATCGAGGACAGCGAGATCGCCCCGCCCGCAAGCGCCCCGGCGGCAAGCTGGCTCTGCGCGGTATCGACAGTGTAAAGCCCGCGGCGGAAATCGCGCCGTATCTCGCCCGTGTCCGAGGCGATATGCCCGGCCCCCGCGTCGATAAGGGCGGTGTCGGGATCGGTGACCGGGATGGCGTCCCTGCCGGCCCGCGTCGGCCGCAGCCAGCCCAGTTCCGGCGTTTCGGGCAATTCGACCACCAGCCGCCCCTGCTCCGCCAGCGTGCGCAGCGCGGTCGAGGTGGCCGGAGTGATCTTCCGCCCATAGAACACGTCCGCCGACAGCTGCAGCGCAAAGGTTCGCCCGGCGGGCCGGACGTGCCCCTGCCGGTACATCAGTGCCGCCGCAGGAAGCATCGCAAGGATCGCCGGATCATACGCCACCGACCAGTTCCCCGGCCGGGTCGGCCCGTTCAGTGGCCGCTGGGAATAACCAAAGATCATCGGCGCATCCCAGCCCTGGTAGGCCGCGCTCGCCGCCATGCGCAGCGGGCCGGCAAGGCGATCCCCGGCGGGAAACCCGGTGATGTTCCATTCGGAAACGCTCAGCGGCATCCCCGCGACCTGCGCCGCCGCAGCCCAGTCGGGAAATCCCGCCGCATCGCGCGGGTTCCGGCGCAGTTCGTCCGGCTGGCCATAGGCATGCACGTCGATGATCGTGCCCAGCGTCAGCGACGGCAGCGCGGCGATGGAATTACCGCCCCAGCTGTTCGTCGTTGCCACCAGCCCGTCGAACCCGGTGGCGCGGATATCGGCGATCGTGGTCTGGAAGAAACGGCGCTCAAGATCGTTGAGAAACAGCTTGGACGGCCCGAATGTCCACGCCTTCCAGGTCTCTTTCGGGGGCAGCCCCTGCGCTTTGGCAAAATCGCGCGCCCGCGCCATGTAGATCGCGGAATGCGCCGGCACGCCCTTGTCGGGCAAAAGCGCGTTGCCGAAATGATGGGTCAGGTCGTTCTCGTTGGTGATCAGCACGGCAATGATTGCCGGGTCCTCGGCATAGCGCAGCCCGGTATGCGGGTTCCGGTGCGAAAGATAGGCGCGCTGGAACTCCAGCATTCGCGCCCGGATACTGTCTGAAACGTAGTTGAAGCCGCGAATATCCGCCCGCGCCTTGCCCCCGGCGATCTCGTCGAAGGCGTCGATGCCGTCCCGCGCGGTAACCTCGCGCCCGACATGCAGGTCCAGCCAGACATAGATTCCCTCGTCCCGCAGCGCCGCGATCCAGAGGTCGAGCATCGCCATCGCCTCCGGGTCCAGCCGTGTCGTGGCGGGTGCCTTGGCGCCAAAGACATTCGGGGTGACCCAGCGCGAATCGTGGTGGTGGATGCGCACCAGGTTGAAGCCGAGCGCCGCCAGCCGCCGCGCATGTGCCGCGATGTTCTCCGGTGCGGTCCGAAACAGCGCATAGGCCTGCAGGTTGGCCCCCCAGAACCGCGCGGGGCTGCCGTCGTCAAAGACCAGATCGGCCCCCGCTGCCCGGACCCGGCCCTTGCTGCCGGCGGGGGTATGGTTGAGGAACCCCAGGTCGGGATTGCCGGGCGCGATGCCCACCGTTGCTTCCGGCCACAACACCGGATCGCCGGGGGATTGCGCGGTGGCAAGGGGCGGAACGCCCAGCAAGGCCAGGATCAGAACAAGCGAACGGATGCGAAAATTCGGCATGGGACAAGGCCAGTGCTTCGGACGACTATATCGCGGACCCGCCGGCAGGTCCGTCCGGCAACAGCCTGACCCGGGCGATCCGCCCTTGCATCCTATCACATTGTGCGGCGTTGCCCGCGCGTCTTTCGCTCCTGCCGGGGCTTACCTGGCGGTCACCTTCTCGGGCCTGGCCAGCCATTCCTTGCCGCGCAGCATGGCCTTCCAGTAGACCGGCGGCAGGATCTGTTCCTTCAGGATCCAGGCCGCGCGGGTGGGCCGGGTGCCGTCCAGCAGCCATTTCGGAAAGCTGGGCAGCAGCGCGCCGCCATAGCCGAACTCGGCCAGCACGATCTTGCCCCGTTCCACCGTCAGCGGGCAGGAGCCATAGCCGTTATACATCGCCCGCGGCGCACCGCCGTAGATATCGGCGACGATGTTCTCCGCGACGACGGGCGCCTGCATCCGCGCGGCGGCGGCGGTCTTGGCGTTGGGCGCGTTCATCACGTCGCCCAGACTCCAGATATTGTCGAACTCGGTGTGGCGCAGCGTGCTCTGGTCCACGTCGACCCACCCCGCCGCATCGGCCAGCGGCGAGACGCGGATGAAATCGGGTGCGGTCTGGGGCGGGCAGACATGCATCATGTCGAACCCGACAGTCACCTCGTGCGACTCCTTTTCGGGCTCGGACACCCGGAAGGTGGCGGTCTTCGAGGGGCCGTCAACGGCGATGAGGTTGTTCCAGAAATTCAGCGTGGCGTCGTATTTCCTGACATACCGCATCAGCGCCGGGACATAATCCTTGACCCCGAACAACACGCCGCCCGCATTCATGAACTGCACGTCGATATCTTTCAGCCGGTTGCTGCGGACCCAGTGATCCGCCGAAAGATACATCGCCTTCTGCGGTGCGCCCGCGCATTTGATCGGCATCGGCGGCTGGGTGAACAGCGCGCGGCCCTCGTGCAGGTTGCGGACCAGCTCCCAGGTATAGGGCGCCAGGTCGTAGCGATAGTTCGAGGTGACGCCGTTCTTGCCCAGCGTTTCCACCAGCCCGTCCACCGCGTGCCAGTCGAGCTTGAGCCCCGGGCAGACCACCAAGCGGTCGTATTTCACTACGCGGCAGCCGTCCAGCACCACGGCATTGTCCTTCGGCTCGAACGCGGCGACGGCGGATTTGATCCAGTGCACGCCCTGCGGGATCAGGCTGCCCATGGTCCGGGCCGTGGTGGCCGGGTCGAAGATGCCCGCGCCCACCATCGTCCAGCCGGGCTGGTAATAGTGGATATCGGCAGGATCGAGGATTGCGATGCTCAACTCGCGCTTGCGTTCCCGGATGCTGGCGGCCACGGCGATGCCGGCCGCCCCGCCGCCCACGATCACCACGTCGAATTTCGCGTCACCGGTATCGGTGGGGGTCTTGCCGCCGTTCACGATGCGGCGCACCACCCCGGCCATGTCGTAACCGGCGTCTCTGGTCGCGGCAAGGATCGCGGCGGTGTCGCGTGTGCCGGCCTGCGACAACGACCACAGCGTCGCCGACCGCGTGCCGGTGCGGCAATAGGCCAGCACCGGGCCGGGCAGTTCCACCAGCGCGCGGCCGAAATCCTCGGCATCCTCGTCGCGCACCTTGCCGGAAACGATGGGCATATAGCGGGTTTGCAGCCCGGCGGCCTGTGCCGCGGCCTCGACCTCGTCGAATGTCGGCTGGTCCGCGGCCTCGCCATCGGGCCGGTTGCAGATGACCGATCGGAACCCCTGTGCGGCGGCCGCCGCCATGTCCCCGGGCAGAAGTTGCGGGGCAACGCTGACTTCGTCGGTGATCTTCCTGATATCCATGTCGGTCTCCGCGCGAATGGGAATCGGTTTGCCGGTGTTTCTACATTCCGGGCGGGGAATATGTCAGATGCCACACTGTCACAGCGCCCGGCCCCGCCGATATCGCCGATTGCCGCGCCGCCCGGCAATGACGCGCCAAGGCGGGGACCGCGCCTGTGGTCTTTTCTTGGCCGGACCGGCGCGCTATGCGGGGGCATGACGATGCGCATTCAGGACCGATACGCCGAACTGGTGCAGGCGGGCGAGCTTCATGCCGATCCCGCGCAGGAAGCCGCGCTGCCCGAGTTCGAGCGTATTCGCCACGCCCTCGAACAGCCGGTCAAACGCGGCTGGTTCGCAAAGAAACCCGAACCGCCCAGGGGCTTGTACCTCTGGGGCGGTGTGGGCCGTGGCAAATCCATGCTGATGGACCTGTTCGTCGGCATGGTCGATGCGCCCAAGCGGAGGGTGCATTTCCACGCTTTCATGCAGGAAATCCAGAACGCGCTGCACGAGGCGCGCAAATCGGGTGCCGAGGACGCGATCGAACCGGTGGCAAAAGCGGTGTCCGACGAGCTGCGCCTGCTGGCCTTCGACGAGATGCAGATCACCGATATCGCCGATGCGATGATCGTGGGGCGGCTGTTCGAAAAGCTGTTCGATGCGGGTGTCGTCGTTGTCACCACGTCGAACCGGGTGCCCGACGATCTGTACAAGGACGGTCTGAACCGGCAGATTTTCCTGCCTTTCATCGAGTTGCTGAAACAGCGGATGGAACTCCACGAACTGACCAGCCCGCGCGATTACCGGCAGGACAGGTTGCAGGGCGAGCAGGTCTATTTCACGCCGGCCAATGCCGACGCCCGCCGCGCCATCGCGTCGATCTGGGACGACCTGACCGATGGCGGGGAAGAGGCGCTGGTGCTGGTCGTCAAGGGCCGCAAGGTCGAAATCCCGCTTTATCACAACGGGGTGGCGCGGGCGTCGTTCCACGACCTGTGCGGCCGGATGCTGGGCGCGGCGGATTACCTTGCGCTGGCCGAGGTGACGCGGGTTCTGATCCTGGAAAACATCCCCGCGCTGGGCCGCTCGAACTTCAACGAGGCCAAGCGTTTCGTCACGCTGATCGACGCGCTGTACGAGGCGAAGGTGCGGCTGATCTGTTCCGCCGCGGCAGACCCCGAGATGCTGTATCTGGAAGGCGAAGGCGTTTTCGAGTTCGAGCGCACCGCCAGCCGGTTGCGCGAAATGCAGGCCGAGGACTGGGGCCGCGAGGCGTGACATGATCGCGTGCGCCGGGGGGCGCACACAGGGTATCTGCGGTGCTCGCCTCCGGCTGCGCTCCTCGGGGTGCCTCCGGCGGGGATATTTGCGGAAAGGGGAAAACCGCGCGGTTTTGTGCCGATACCGCGCGGTTTTCCTGTGCATGGCCCCGGAACATGCTAAGCGGCGGGGCAGGGACAAGCGGGAGATCGGGATGCACAGACGTTTCTTCGTGCTGGGATTTGTGGCGCTGGCGGGCTGCGGGCGGCGCGGGCGGCAGCGGGCGCATTCGCCGCGCCACGACATGCCGCTTCATCCGAACGAAACGCCCGAGCTGCGGGCGCTGATCGTGGAATACTCGGATCACTACGATGTGCCGGTCGACCTGGTGCAGCGGGTGATCGTGCGCGAAAGCACCCACCGTCCGGGGGCGCGCAACGGGCCTTATTACGGGCTGATGCAGATCCTGCCGCAAACGGCGCGCTCGATGGGGTTTCGCGGCGCCCCCGAGGATCTGCTGGATGCCGAGACCAACCTGAAATACGCGGTCAAATACCTGCGCGGCGCCTGGCTGGTTTCCGATGGCGATCGGGACCGCGCGGTGATGTGGTATGCGCGTGGTTATTATTACGAGGCCAAGCGGCGCGGGATGCTGCGCGAGACCGGCCTGCGATCCTGATTGCCAAAAGAAAGGGGGCCGTTGGATCGGCCCCTCTTTCCCACCTGCCGTCGTCATTCAACAAAGCGTGGGGGCCATCGCCCGGTGCGGCGCCGGAGCGCGCCGGCGGTCCCCCAAGGTCCCGCGATACCCCACCGATAGGGGGCGCGATGCGGGTGTTCTGCAAGATATAGGCGAAGCGCCGCGAAGCGGTCAACAAGCCATGATTCGTTTTGCGTCTTCCGCAATCGAATCCGTTGATTTGACTCGAAACTTTCCTGCCCCTTTCTTGCGCTGAGGCCGGGCCGCCCGGGTCAGCCCCCGGCCTGCAACCGCAGCACCGCCCCCGACAGGTAGAGCGAGCCGCAGATCAGGATGCGGGCATCGGGCGTGTGCGCGGCGATCCGCGCCAGCGCGCCGAGGATATCCCCGGCCTCGTCGGCGGGCAGGCCAACCTGCCGGGCGGCCTCGGCCGTGCGGGCGGCGGGCAGGGTGTTGGCCTCGCCGGGGATCGAAATCGCCGTCAGCCCGTCGGCCACCCCCGCCAGCGGCGTGAGATAGCCGGTAACGTCCTTGGTGTTCAGCATCCCGCAGACCAGATGCGTCGGGCGTTTCGGCAGGCTGGCCAGATGCGCGGCAAGCGCCTGCCCGGCCGCCGGGTTGTGCCCGCCGTCGAGCCACAGCTCGGCCCGTGGCGCCGCCGCGGCCAGCGGGCCGTCGGTCAGGCGTTGCAGGCGCGCGGGCCAGAAGGCGCTGGTCACGGCAGCCTCGGCGGCGGTGTCGTCAAAGCCCAGATGCCTGAGTGCGGCGATGGCTGCGCCCGCGTTCTGGATCTGGTGCGCGCCCGGCAGGTTGGGCAGGGGCAGGTCCAGCAGGCCGGTTTCGTCCTGATAGACCATGCGCCCGCGTTCCGTTCCCACATGCCAGTGCTGGCCATAAGCCAGGACCGGCGCGCCCAGCCGTTCGGCGCGCGCCTCGATCACCGCCAGCGCGTCGTCCTCCTGCGGGCCGACGATCACCGGCACGCCGCGCTTGATGATCCCGGCCTTTTCTCCCGCGATGGCGGTCAGCGTCGTGCCGAGATAGCTTTCGTGATCCATCGAGACCGGGGTGATGATGCTCAGCGCCGGCTTTCCGACCACGTTGGTGGCGTCGAGCCGCCCGCCCAGCCCAACCTCGAGCAGGGTGTAATCGGCGGGGGTGCGCGCCATGGCAAGGATCGCGGCGCAGGTCGTGATCTCGAAATAGGTGATCGGCACGCCGCCATTGGCGGCCTCGCATTCGTTCAGCACATCCGACAGCGCGTTTTCGTCGATCAACGCGCCCGCCAGCCGGATACGTTCGTGGAACCGCGCCAGATGCGGCGAGGTATAGGCATGCACGCGCTTGCCCGCGCTTTCCATCCCGGCACGGATCATGGCCTGCGTGCTGCCCTTGCCGTTGGTGCCCGCGATATGGATCACCGGCGGCAGGTCGTCTTGCGGGTTGCCGAGCGTGTCGAGCAGCTGATGTACGCGGTCGAGTGTCAAATCAATGATCTTCGGATGCAGCGCCATCATCCGTTCGAGGATGGCATCGGAACGCTGGGTCATGTCTGAGGGGTGTCCGGGCGTTGCTTTCGGTGCGGTGATCCTGGCACATACGGCGCGGGCGGCCAGGCGGATTTGCGGCGCTTCAGCCCTTCTTCGCGGCGTCCTTGGCGGTGGCGGCCTTTGCCGTCCTGGCAGCCGGTGCATCGCCTTCGTCTTCGCCGTCCTGTTCGGGCGCGGGCAGGTCGCCCTTGATCTCCGGCGGCAGGCCCAGCAGCATCCGGGTGATCGAGATCAGCTCGGCCCGCATCTCGGTGCGCGGGGTCACGCGGTCGAGCATCCCGTGATCCAGCAGGTATTCGGCGCGCTGGAAGCCCTCGGGCAGCTTTTCGCGGATCGTCTGTTCGATCACGCGGGGGCCGGCGAAACAGATCAGCGCGTTGGGTTCGGCGATATGCACGTCGCCCAGCATGGCGTAGGACGCGGTGACGCCGCCCGTCGTGGGATGGGTCAGCACGACGATATAGGGCAGGCCGGCCTCTTTCAGCATCTGTACGGCGACGGTGGTGCGCGGCATCTGCATCAGGCTCAGGATGCCTTCCTGCATCCGCGCGCCGCCTGCGGCCGAGAACAGGATCAGCGGACGCTTGAGCTTTACCGCCTCCTGCGCGGCGGCGATGATGGCGTTGCCGACATACATGCCCATCGACCCGCCCATGAAGCTGAAATCCTGCGCCGCCGCCACGATGGGGGTGCGGCCGATCTCGCCCGTGGCGACCAGCATCGCCTCTTTCTCGCCGGTCAGTTTCTGGGCCGCCTTCATGCGGTCGGGATATTTCTTCTGGTCGCGGAAATGCAGCGGGTCGGCCAGCGGTTCGGGCACCGAAATCTCGGCAAAGATGCCGCCGTCGAACAGGGCCCTGAACCGGTCGCGCGGGGTGATCGCCATGTGATGCCCGCAATTCGTGCAGACATTCAGGTTGTCGCTGAGTTCGCGGTGGAACAGCATCGTGCCGCATTCGTCGCATTTCGACCACAGGTTCTCGGGCACTTCGCGGCGCGAGAAGATCGAGTTGATGCGGGGGCGGACGTAGTTGGTGATCCAGTTCATTCAGGCATGTCCCGTTGCGGCTTTGGCCTGAAATAAGCCCCGGCGCGGTGAAATGCAATCAACGCCTGAGCATCACGCGCGCCGCCAGCCACATCAGCCCGACACCGGCCAGCTCGGTCAGGAACGGCGCGGACAGCAGCGGCCCGGCCGGGGACAGGTCGCCGCTGAGGCTGCCCTGCGGGAACAGCAGCAGCGCCAGGCCGGAATCCGGCGCGGCGAATTCGGCGAAGAACAGGAAGGCATAGGCGTTGTTGGCCAGGTGAAACCCGACCGCCGCGCCCAGGGTGCCGGTGCGCGCCGTCAGGTCCGAGGCGGCAAGGCCGAAGCAGAGGGCCCAGATCATGTATTGCAGCCCCGGTGTCGAGAAATCGCCCGGCTCCCAATGGGCGAGGGCGAACATGACGTTCGGGGCCAGCAGCCAGATCAGTGCGTTGTCGTAACGCGCGGCCATCTGCTGCTGGATATAGCCGCGATAGAAAAGCTCCTCGGCGCCGGTCTGCACGGTCAGGGCCAGCAGGGCCAGCGGCAGGGTCAGCAGCCAGAGCGGCAGGCTGCGCGCGTGGCTGGCGGCGGTGGCGTCCCAATAGGGCGGCAGCATCTCGACGATGGCGAACAGCAGGGCGACGGCAAGGAAGGTCAGGCGGAAATCGCGCAAAAGCGGGCGCAGCGGGCCGGTAAGGCTGTGCAGACCGCGGTGATGCAGCCGGTGCGCCACGAGGACGACCCCGAGCCCGAGGAAGCCGAAGCTGCAAAGCTGCAGCAAAAGCCCGGCGCGGGTGCTGCCATACCAGACCGCCTGCGCGCTGATCCCGGGCAGCCATTGCAGCGCCGCATCGAACAGCCAGCGCAACCCGCTGTTGAACGCCTCGATCAGCACAACGCCGACGACCAGCCGGGGCATCTGCGCGGTCGGCCGCGCGGCGGCGGCGAATTGGCGGTGCGGGTGATAGCTCATGTCCTGTCCCGGCCGGTGGCGGCCCTGACAGGCTTAGCCGATGGCGCGGCCGGGCGCTAGCGGCGCAGCGCCACACGCGCGGCCAGCCAGCCGCAGAGCTGCGCCGCGGTGTCGATCAGCAGGGTGCTGCGCATCTGCGCCGGGTCGGACATGTCGATCGGCCAGAGGTAAAGAGCCAGCGCCCCGATCTCTTCTTGTGCCGCGATCAGCAGAAAGGCGATGGCGTTGTTGACGAAATGCAGCGCGATGGCGGGGCCGAGCGATCCGCTGCGCGCCGTCAGGTCGCTGGCCAGGATGCCGAACAGCGTGGCCGAGGCCATGATCCAGACCGAGTTCGCCCCCAGCGCCGGGTCGTGGTGAAGCGCGCCGAACAGCACCGAGGGCGCCACCATCCAGATCGCCGGGTGGCTGAACCGGGCGGCCAGTTGTTGCAGCAGGTAGCCGCGAAAGATCGCCTCTTCGGTCGTGACCTGCAGCAGCACGCCCAGCAGCCCCAGCGGCAGCAGCGTGATCCAGCGGCGGGTGTCGAGCCCGGATTGCAGCGATCCGCCATCCCATGGCGGCAGAACCCACAGCGCGAGGTACAAAAGCCCCAGCGCCACCACCACCCGCCGCCCCTGCCACCAGGCCAGCCCGGGCCGCCCCAGCAGCGTGACCGGGCGCCGGCCGTGCAGGATGTCGACGCAGACCAGCGTCGGCACCAGGAGGAAGACGGAGCCGAACAGCAGGAACAGGATCTCGCCCGGCCCGGCGGATGTCGCCTCGATATAGGCGGTGTAGGTCGTGGGCGGCAGCAGCGCGCCCAGCAGCGCCCCGAAGGCGGTGGCCATGGTCAGCGCCAGCATCAGGATCAGCGCCATGCCCGCCCCGAGCCGCCACGGCTCGGACCGTTCGCGGGCCGGGGCGACATAGGCCGCAAGCGGCGTGTAGGAGGGCGGAAGTTTCACGGGTCTGCCGGCTTTCGGGGTTGCGGCGCGGGATCGGGCGGATCGCCACGGCGCGCATGGTGCCGGTTCTGCATATCCGCTCCTGTCCGGGGGTCAAGCCGGTGCGCGGGATGCGTGAAAGCCTGTGACAAGCGCGCCGCCGCCGCGCAAACTGCGGCCATGACGAACGATTCCCTTGCCACGGATGCCCCGCCCTCGCTGCCCGATGCGCTTTATGCGCGGTTCGACGGGGTCGGGGGAATGCGCCGGATGGACGGGGCCGCCGCTGCCGTGCCCGAGGCCGGGTTCGACTGGGTGCATTTGCGGCACGGCGACGAGGGGGCGGTTGCAGGGCTGGCGGCGCTGGGCCTGGACGAGGTGGTGATCCACGCGCTGACCGCGCAGGAAACCCGCCCGCGCTGCACGGTGCATGGCAACGGTGTCGTGCTGGTGCTGCGCGGCGTGAACCTGAACCCGGGCGCCGATCCCGAGGACATGATCTCGGTCCGGCTGTGGCTGGAGGAACGCCGGGTGATCGGCGTCTGGCTGCGGCCGCTTTACGCGGTGGGCGATCTGCTTGCCGCCGGCGGGCGCGGGCAGGGCCCGCTGTCGCCCGGCGATTTCGTGGCCAAGCTGGCGCTGCGGCTGGCCGACCGGGCCGAACCCGCGGTGGCCGCGCTGAACGAGACGGTGGACGATCTGGAAACCGCACTGGATGCCGGGGAAGGCACGCATATGCGGCGGCGGCTGTCGGATACGCGGCGCACGGCGATCCTGTTGCGCCGCTACATGGTGCCGCAGCGCGATGCGCTGACGACGCTGGAAATCGAGGACCTGCCCTGGCTGGGCCATTCCGACCGGATGCGCCTGCGGGAGGCGGCCGAGCGCGTGTCGCGTCTGGGCGAGGAACTGGACGCGATCCGCGACCGGTCGCAGGTGGTGCAGGATCAGATCATGGACCGCCGCTCCGAGGTGATGAACCGGCAGATGCTGCTGCTGTCGGTGGTCGCCGCCGTGTTCCTGCCGCTGGGGCTGTTGTCGGGAATGCTGGGCATGAATGTCGGCGGCGTGCCCGGAGCGAACGCCCCGGTGGCGTTCTGGATCGTGACAGCCCTGATGGCGGCGATCGGGCTGGGTCTGTGGGCCGTCTTTCGCTGGATGGGGTTTCGCGGTTAGGGGCAGCCACGTAGCCCATATGGCCAGAGCCGTTATACGCCAGGCGTGGCCGCCGGTTGAGCGACGCACCCTGCCCGGAACAGCCGCGCAGCGGCCCGGGCATCGCACGGCCGCCCCCGGCCGGGCGATTGGCTGCCGCCAGTGCCACACTTTGAGGGAGGATGTGGCTGCACCATAAAATGCCAGCCACAAACCGTCGGATCGCCCGACCGTGGCCGTGCGACGCCCTCTGTCGCGCCTGCCGTGAAAGGAGCGTGTCAGCACCTCCCCCCAGCCCCGCAGCCTCGATCCCCAACCCGTCCCGTAAACCAAAGACCCGGGCGCCACGCTCCACCTGCGACGCAATTCGCCTTGTGCCTCTTCGGGGCGTTGATTATTCCCTGAACGCAACATTCTTTCCCGGGAGGACGCCATGACGAAATTCGACAAGTCCAAGCTGCCCAGCCGCTACGTGACGGAAGGGCCCGAACGCGCGCCGCATCGGTCGTATTACTACGCGATGGGCATGACCGAGGACGAGATTCACCAGCCGCTTGTCGGCGTGGCGACCTGCTGGAACGAGGCCGCGCCCTGCAACATCGCGCTGAGCCGCCAGGCGCAGGCCGTCAAGGGCGGCGTGAAAGAGGCGCATGGCACCCCGCGCGAGTTTACCACCATCACCGTGACCGACGGGATCGCGATGGGGCATGAGGGGATGCGCTCCTCTCTCGCGTCGCGCGAGGCGATTGCCGACACGGTCGAGCTGACGATGCGCGGCCATTGCTATGACGCTATCGTGGGCCTTGCCGGTTGTGACAAGTCGCTGCCGGGGATGATGATGGCGATGGTGCGCCTGAACGTGCCCAGCGTGTTCATCTACGGCGGTTCGATCCTGCCGGGCAAGGCACCGCAGGTTCAGGAAATCCCCGAGGATTTCCGCACCCGCGACCTGACCGTGCAGGACATGTTCGAGGCCGTCGGCCGCCACCAGAACCAGGAATTGTCCGACAAGGCGCTGGACATGCTGGAACGTGTGGCCTGCCCCTCGGCAGGGGCCTGCGGCGGGCAGTTCACCGCCAACACGATGGCCTGCGTCTCCGAGGCGATCGGCCTGGCGCTGATGAACAGCTCGGGCATGCCCGCGCCCTATGAATCGCGCGACCAGTATGCCGAGGCGTCGGGCCGCGCGGTGATGCAGCTTCTGGAACGGAACATCCGCGCGCGCGATATCGTGACCCGCGAAAGCCTGGAAAACGCCGCGCGCGTGGTGGCCTGCACCGGCGGGTCGACCAATGCCGGCCTGCACCTGCCCGCCATCGCGCATGAGGCGGGGATCGAGTTCTACCTCGACGATGTATGCGAAATCTTTCGCGACACGCCCTATTTCGTCGATCTCAAACCCGGCGGGCAGTTCGTGGCCAAGGATCTTTACGATGCCGGCGGCATCCCCGTGGTGATGAAGGAACTGCGCAAGGCGGGCCTGATCCACCAGGATTGCATGACCGCCACCGGCCGCTCCATCGGCGAGGAACTGGACCGGATCGAGCGCGAGGCCGATGGCCGCGTGATCTATCCCATCGAAACGCCGATCACCCAGACCGGCGGCGTGGTGGGGCTCAAGGGCAACCTCGCCCCGCAGGGCGCCATCGTGAAGGTGGCCGGGATCGAAAAGCAGCACCAGCGTTTCGTCGGCCCCGCCCGCGTCTTCGAATGCGAAGAGGATGCCTTTGCCGCGGTCAAGAACCGTGAATACAAGGAGGGCGAGGTGATCGTCATCCGCAACGAAGGCCCCGCCGGCGGTCCGGGGATGCGCGAGATGCTGGCCACCACCGCGGCGCTGTCCGGCCAAGGCATGGGCAAGAAGGTGGCGCTGATCACCGACGGGCGCTTCTCGGGCGCGACGCGCGGGTTCTGCGTCGGCCATGTCGGCCCCGAGGCCGCGCAGGGCGGGCCGATCGCGCTGATCCGCACCGGCGATGTGATCACCATCGACGCGGTCAGCGGCGAGCTGTCGGTCGACCTGTCGGAGGCCGAGCTGGAACAGCGCAAGGCCGACTGGGCCGGGCCACGCAAGACGATCTACACCTCGGGGGCGCTGTGGAAATACGCGCAACTGGTGGGGGAAACCTACAAGGGCGCGGTCACCCATCCGGGCGGCGAGGCCGAGGCCCATGTCTACATGGATCTCTGACATGTTGCGGCGGGGCGGTCTGCGCCCCGTCCTTGTGATCTGTGCGAGTGTCGTGGTGTCGGGTTGCCTGGACGGGAGCGGCGCCGCCGGCGTGCCCGTCGCACGCCGCGCCGCGCTGGCCGGCGGGGCGGTGGTCGTGGTGCCGCCCGCGGGCTATTGCCTAGACAGGACCAGCATCGCCGACCGGCCCGGCGGCAGCTTTGCCCTGATCGCAAGCTGCGAGTCGCTGACCGGACGGCCGGGCGGCGGGGCGGAACCGGCGGTCATCACCGTGTCGATATCGCCCCCGCAGGAAGGGCGCGAACAGCCCGAGGCCGCGGCCCTGGCCGGTGCGCTGGGCAGGGGCGCCGCGCTGAGCGAGGTCAATGGCGACGGGCTGATCGTGGTGCAGGTCAAGGGCGCGGGCGCCCTTCCGCGTCAGCGCGGCGATACCCGGCACTGGCGCGGGGCGATGGTGGTCAACAACCGGCTGGTGGGCCTTGCGCTGTACGGGGCGCCGGGCAGCGACCTGTCGGGCGACAACGGAGAGCGGTTGCTGGTGGCGCTTGCCGAAGCGATCCGCGAGAACAGCCCCTTCCGTCAACCCGCGCCGCCGCAGGCGCAGGAAACCACCCCGGCAACCCGTGCCGCAACGGCGCCACAAACGGGATTGGGCGGGATTTTCGGACGTTTGTTTCCATGAGGCTATTTATTTATCTTTCGGATTCATACAGTTTCCGTAAGTGAAACGACGGGGCAGGCATGGCTGGACGGCTGTTGAGAACGATCATGTACCGCGCGGCGCTGCGGCGCTGGGCCAGGGCGGCGCGCGCGGCCGAGACCGAAAAGCTGAGCCTGCTGCGGGTGCAGCGCAACCGGGCGCGGCGGCTGCGCTATCACCTGGACCAGTTGATCTTCAAGGCCGAGAACCGGCTGGCGCTGCCCCGGATCGGCTCGACCGCCTTTCGCAAACCCGCCAATGCCGACTGGGCCTGGCGGCCTGAATTGTGGCGCGGCCCGCTGCCGGTGCCGGGCATCGCCTCGGCGGCGAACAAATCGCAGCTTGGCGACGAGGTGACGCTGTTCCACGATTGCGAGTTTTCCGAACTGACCCTGCGCCAGCTCCGCAACCAGCGCGAAGCCGACCTTGCGCCCTATGGGTTGCGGATGGATGTTTTCCGCTTCGACGGTTCGTATCTTTCGCTGGTCGTGAGTTTGCCGCCGGGCGCGGTCGACGGGCTCAGGCGGCGGCACCTTATCCGCATGGACACCATCGTCGAGATGGAAAAGCCGCTGGAAATCTTTGCCCGGCTGAACATCAAGCACGGCCCCAATACCGAACAGATCGTGCGGGAACTGCCGCTGCACGAGGAAGAGGTCATGGTCGAATTCGACCTGGCCTATACCAAGCTGAACGAAAAACGGGTCGAACGCGCCTGGCTCGACCTGATCTTCGAGGGGCCCGAGATGAACCAGGTCACGATCCGCGACCTGACCTTCAGCCGCCGCCCGCGCGCCGAACTGTAACGGGAGCCACGCGATGAGCACCATGAACCTGACGAAAACCCGCCTGTTCGAAGGGGTGTGGGAGGGTGTGCTGACCATGACCGACAGCGGCAAGAGCCAGCCGGCGATCCGGGTCACGCATCTGGACCGCCCGCTGGACGGGGTCGAGGTGATCGAGGACCGCGGGCAGGGGCATTGGGTGGTGCGCGTGCCGATCCCGGCAAAGCTGCTGTCGGACGGGGTGCAGACATTCGTGATCTCGGACCCGGATACCGGCGAGACACTGGAAAGCTTCGCGGTGCTGGCGGGTGACGCGCTGGGCGACGATATCCGCGCCGAGATGGAGCTGTTGCGGGCCGAACTGGACATGCTGAAACGCGCCTTCCGCCGGCATTGCGTGGAAACGATGTAACGGGCTTGCCCCGCGCCGCCGGGCCGCTACCCTGACCGCAACACAGGGAGGAGCCCATGATTACCGAGATCGTCCGCTTTACCATCGCGCCCGGCATCGACCGCGACGAGGTGATCCGCCGGTTCGAATCCACCATGCCGGGGTGGCAGGTCAACGAAAATCTGGTACGCAAATACTACCTTTACGACGCGGAAACCCGGCAGGGCGGCGGCGTCTACCTGTGGCCCGACAAGGCTGCGGCGCAGGCCGCCCATGACGCGGAATGGTGCGACCGGGCGGAAAAGCTGTACGGCTCGCGCCCGACCTTCGAATATTACGAAACCCCCTGCATCGTCGACAATTCCGGCTGACGCGGCGTTGCGCGTGACAAGTCCCGCCCGCCTGCGCCACTCTGCGCGCAAGCCAGGGAGGACCAGCCATGACATCGTATCCGCATCTTCTGTCGCCGCTCGATCTGGGCTTTACCACGCTGAAGAATCGCGTGCTGATGGGCTCGATGCATACCGGGCTGGAGGAAACGAAGGACTGGAACCGCGTGGCCGAGTTCTATGCCGAGCGCGCGCGCGGCGAGGTCGGGCTGATGGTGACGGGCGGCATGGCCCCGAACCGCGAAGGCGGCGTGTTTCCCGGTGCGGCGGGCCTGTTCACGCCCGAGGATATCGCCAACCACCGTATCGTCACCGACCGGGTGCATGACGCGGGCGGCAAGATCGCCATGCAGATCCTTCATGCCGGGCGCTATGCCTACAGCCCGGACTGCGTGTCGGCCAGCGCGATCAAGTCGCCGATCTCGCCCTTTCCGCCGAAAGAGCTGGACGAGGGCGGCATCCAGAAGCAACTGAACGACATCGCCACCGCCGCCGCCCGCGCCCGCGAGGCCGGTTATGACGGGGTCGAGGTGATGGGGTCCGAGGGGTATTTCATCAACCAGTTCCTTGTCACCCATACTAACAAGCGCAGCGACGATTGGGGCGGCTCTTACGAGAACCGGATGCGCGTCGCCATCGAGGCGGTGAAACGCGCGCGCGAAAAGGCGGGCGAGGATTTCATCATCATCTACCGGCTGTCGATGATCGACCTTGTGCCCGATGGCTCGACCTTCGACGAGGTGGTGCAACTGGCCAAGGAAATCGAAAAGGCCGGGGCGACTATCATCAACACCGGCATCGGCTGGCACGAGGCGCGCATTCCCACCATCGCCACCTCGGTGCCGCGCGCGGCTTTTGCCTGGGTGACGAAAAAGCTGATGGGTCAGGTGTCGATCCCGGTCATCACCTCGAACCGGATCAACACGCCAGACGTGGCCGAGCAGGTTTTGGCCGAGGGCTGTGCCGACATGGTCAGCATGGCCCGCCCGATGCTGGCGGATGCGTATTTCGTGGGCAAGGCAATGGCGGGGCGTGCCGACACGATCGCGCCCTGCATCGCCTGCAACCAGGCGTGCCTGGACCACACCTTTTCCGGCAAGATTTCGACCTGCCTGGTGAACCCGCGCGCCTGTTATGAAACCGAAATCGCGGTGGAGCCCGCCGCCGCGCCGAAAACCGTGGCGGTCGTCGGGGCGGGCCCGGCGGGGCTGTCTGCGGCGCTGACGGCGGCCGGGCGCGGGCACCGGGTGACGCTGTTCGACAAGGCCGACCGGCTGGGCGGGCAGTTGAACATGGCGCGGGCGATCCCGGGCAAGGAAGAGTTCCACGGGCTTGTCGACTGGTTCGCCACGATGGTCGCGGATGCGGGCGTTACCCTGCAACTGGGGCAGGCGGCCGGGGTGGACGACCTGAAAGGGTTTGACGAGGTCATCATCGCCACCGGCGTCGTGCCGCGCGATCCGGGCATTCCGGGGCAGGAGCGTGACAACGTGCTGTCTTATATCGATGTGCTGGCGGGCAAGGCGCCCGTGGGCGAGCGCGTGGCGATTATCGGCGCGGGCGGCATCGGGTTCGACGTGGCGGAATACCTTGTCCATGACGGCGACAGCCCGACCGAGAACCTGCCGGAATGGATGCGCGAATGGGGCGTTGCCGACCCGGCCCAGGTGCGTGGCGGGCTGGCGCCCGACGGCCCGCAACCCCACGCGCCGGCGCGGCAGGTGACGCTGATGCAGCGCAAGGCCAGGGCGCTGGGCAAGGGGTTGGGCAAGACGACCGGCTGGATTCACCGCGCCGCGCTGAAGATGAAGAATGTCGAGATGCTGGGCGGCGTGAACTACGAAAAGATCGACGATGCCGGGCTGCATGTCAGCTTTGGCGAGGCGCGCGAGAATCCGCGCGTGATCGCGGCCGACACCATCGTCCTGTGCGCGGGCCAGCTGTCCGAGCGCAGCCTGGCCGACGCGCTGGAGGCCGAAGGCGTGCCCTGCCACGTGATCGGCGGGGCCGACCTGGCGGCGGAACTCGACGCCAAGCGCGCCATCGACCAGGGCACGCGGCTGGCCGCCGCATTGTGACGGTTCGCAGATTGCCGAACTCCGCCGGTGACAAGACGGGCCGCGCGCGGTAGACTGCCTGCAACCGCCACGAGAGCGGACGAAGAGGCAGAGCGATGGGACATCCCGACGGTTTCGCGGCGCGCTGGACGCGCTGGATGCACCGCGTATACGCGCGGCTCAGCACGCTTGCGCGGCCGGCCACCGGTTTCGTCAGCCAGCCCGAACCGCGCACGGTGGGCAGTTTCGCCCGGGGCCGGCAACTGGTGGCGGGTAATTACCTGTTTGCGGGCTACCTGGTCGAAGGCGGTGAAACCGGGATCTGGGATGTCAAATCGCCCGCCGCGATCTTTGACGAGGACCTGCACGGTTTCACCTGGCTCGACGATCTGGCGGCCGTTGGCGATGTGCCGGCCCGCGCGCGGGCGCAGGCGTGGCTGTGGACATGGATCGACCGCTTCGGCGCCGGGCAGGGGCCGGGCTGGACGCCCGACCTGACCGGGCGGCGCGTGATTCGCTGGATTCATCACGCGATCTTCGTTCTGCGCGGACAGGAACGCGACGCGTCCGAGGCATTCTATCGCTCGCTGGCGCAGCAGACGATCTTTCTGGCGCGGCGCTGGCCGGCCACCACGCCCGGCCTGCCCCGGTTCGAGGCGCTGACCGGGCTGATCTATGCCGGGCTGTCGCTTGAGGGGATGGAAAAGCACGTCGCCCCGGCCACCCGTGCGCTGGAACGCGAATGCCGCCGGCAGGTGGACGACCAGGGCGGTATCCCCACCCGCAACCCCGAAGAACTGCTTGAGGTCTTTACCCTGCTGACATGGGCCGCCGCCGCGCTGGAGGAAAGCGACCGGCCGGTGCAGCCCGAGCTGCGCGCCGCCATCGACCGGATCGCGCCGACGCTGCGCACCCTGCGCCACGCCGATGGCGGACTGGCGCGGTTCCATGGCGGCGGGCGGGGCCTCGACGGGCGGCTGGACGCGGCGCTGGCCGCCTCGGGCGTCAAAAGCCGCACGCCCGACGGGTTGTCGATGGGCTTTGCCCGGCTCAGCGCGGGGCGCACCAGCGTCGTCGTCGATGCCGCCCCGCCGCCGAAAGGCGCCGCCTCGCGCTCGGCCCATGCCTCGACGCTGGCGTTCGAGCTGACGTCGGGCCGCAGGCCGGTGGTGGTGAATTGCGGATCGGGCGCCAGTTTCGGGCAGGAATGGCGCCGCGCAGGCCGGGCCACGGCCAGCCATTCGACGCTGTCGATCTCGGGCTATTCCAGCGCGCGTTTCGGGGCGTCGGGGCAGCGGGGCGACTGGCTGACCGATGCGCCCACCCATGTCCCGATCGAGATCGGGCAGGCCTCCGACGGGATGCGGTTTCAGGGCGGGCATGACGGGTACCTGCGCACCCACGGGCTGACCCACGCCCGGACGCTGGAGCTGACATTCGACGGGCGCGGCATGGCGGGCGAGGACCTGCTGGTCGCGCTGGACGAGGCGGGCAAGCGGCAATTCGATCACGTGCTGGACGGTGCGCAATTGCAGGGCGTGCCCTTCGACATCCGTTTTCACCTGCACCCCGAGGTCGACGCCACGCTGGACATGGGCGGCGCCGCGATCAGCCTGGCGCTGAAAAGCGGCGAGCTTTGGGTGTTTCGCCATGACGGCAAGGCCGAAATGCATCTCGATCCCAGTGTTTACCTCGAAAAAGGCCGGTTGCGGCCGCGTGCGTGCAAACAAATCGTTTTATCCGCCCGCGCAATCGACTATGCGACCCGCATCCGGTGGTCGCTGGCCAAGGCGCAGGACACGCCCATCAGCATCCGCGACACGCACCGGGACGAGCTGGATTTGACCGAATGAACCGGAGCCTGACCCCATGACGACCGACCTGCATCCCATCCGCCGCGCGCTGCTTTCCGTATCCGACAAGACCGGGCTGGTCGAGCTTGCGCAGGCGCTGGCCGCGCGCGGGGTCGAACTGCTGTCGACGGGCGGCACGGCCAGGGCGATGCGCGATGCCGGGCTGACGGTGCGGGACGTGTCCGAGGTGACGGGCTTTCCCGAGATGATGGATGGCCGGGTCAAGACGCTGCACCCGGTGGTGCATGGCGGCCTTCTGGCGCTGCGCGACAACGAGGCCCATATGGGCGCGGCCACCGCGCACGGGATCAGGGAAATCGACCTGCTGGTGGTAAACCTCTACCCGTTCGAGGAAACGGTCGCCAAGGGCGCCGATTACGACACCTGCATCGAGAACATCGATATCGGCGGCCCCGCGATGATCCGCGCGGCGGCCAAGAATCACCGCTTCGTCAACGTGGTGGTGGATGTCGAGGATTACGCCCCGCTGCTGGCCGAACTGGACGCCAATGACGGACAGACCTCTTACACCTTCCGGCAGCGGTTGGCGCAGACCGCCTATGCCCGCACCGGCGCCTATGACGCGGCGGTCAGCACCTGGATGGCGGATGCCATCGGCGACACCGCGCCGCGCCGCCGCGTGGTGGCGGGCACACTGGCGCAAACCCTGCGCTACGGCGAGAACCCGCATCAGAAGGCCGCGTTCTACACCGATGGCAGCGACCGCCCCGGCGTGGCCACGGCCCGGCAGTTGCAGGGCAAGGAACTGTCCTACAACAACATCAACGACACCGACGCGGCCTTTGAACTGGTCAGCGAGTTCCTGCCCGCCGACGGGCCGGCCTGCGCGATCATCAAGCACGCCAACCCCTGCGGCGTGGCGCGTGGTGCGTCGCTGAAAGAGGCATATATGCGCGCCTTCGATTGCGACCGGACCAGCGCGTTCGGCGGGATCATCGCGCTGAACAACATCCTGGATGCCGACACCGCCGAAGAGATCGCAAGGATCTTTACCGAGGTGGTGATCGCCCCCGGTGCCGATCAGGGCGCGCGCGACATATTCGCCGCCAAGAAGAACCTGCGCCTGCTGATCACCCCCGGCCTTGCCAATCCGGCGGCGGGCGGCATGGCCTTCAAGCAGGTGTCGGGCGGGATGCTGGTGCAGGACAAGGACAATGGCCGGATCGAGGCGGGCGACCTGAAGGTCGTGACCAAACGCGCCCCCGATGACCGGGAACTGGCCGATCTGCTGTTCGCCTGGAAGGTGGCCAAGCACGTCAAGTCGAACGCCATCGTCTATGTCAGGGACGGGGCGACCGTGGGCGTGGGCGCGGGCCAGATGAGCCGCGTCGACAGCTCGACCATCGCGGCGCTGAAAGCGCGCCGCATGGCCGAGGAACTGGGCCTGCCGGACACGCCGGCCAAGGGCTCGGTCGTGGCGTCGGACGCGTTCTTTCCCTTTGCCGACGGCCTGCTGGCCGCGGCCGAGGCCGGCGCGACGGCGGTGATCCAGCCCGGCGGCTCGATGCGCGACGACGAGGTGATCAAGGCCGCGGACGAGGCCGGGCTGGCCATGGTATTCACGGGCATGCGCCACTTCCGGCACTAGGGCCGGGGGCGCGTGCCCTCAACACGCCAAGCGCCGGTAACGGGCGCGGGCACAGAGGCAGGAGGACGCGCCATGCGTCTGGTATTCTGGGTAGGGTTCTGGACCTTCCTTCTGGATCAGGCGACCAAGTATCTGGTCGTCCACTGGCTGAATCTGCGCACCCTGCACGAGATCGACGTGCTGCCGCCCTTTCTCAACCTGCGCATGGCGTGGAACTACGGGATCAATTTCGGCCTGCTGGGCGATGCATCGGCGGCGACGCGCTGGGTGCTGATCGCGGTGGCGCTGATCGTGGCGGGCGGCGTGATCTGGTGGGTGCGCCGCGATCCGCCGGGGCGCTGGGGCTATGCCGCGGCAGGGCTGATGGTGGGCGGCGCGCTGGGCAATGTCGTGGATCGGCTGCTTTACGGCGCGGTGGCGGATTTCCTCAACATGTCCTGCTGCGGGTTCGAGAACCCGTATGCCTTCAACGTGGCCGATATCGCGGTTTTCGCCGGGGCCTTTGGCCTGATCCTGTTCACGGGCAGGAAGGACGCGCCGAAAAACGCCCCGTGACGCGGCCCGCGATATCGGATATGGCTCGGACACAAAGACGGAGAGGGGCGATGCGGATCACGCGCGCGAGCATGGGATTGGTTCTGGTTCTGGCGGTTGCCGCCTGCGCCCGCGGCGACCGCGAGGTCGATCTGCGGCAGTTGCGATCGATGGATAACGGGCCCGACGAATTCTCGGTCCTGCCCTCGAAACCGCTGCAGGCGCCCGACAGCTATGCCGCCCTTCCCGCGCCCACGCCGGGCGGTCGCAACCTTGTCGACCAGAACCCGGTGGGCGATGCGGTGGCCAGCCTGGGCGGCCGGCCCGCGGCGCTGGATGCCACCGGCGTGCCCGCCTCTGATGGCGCGCTTGTCCAGCACGCCAGCCGCAACGGCGTGCCGGGCAATATCCGCCAGACCGTCGCGCAGGAGGATGAGGAATTCCGCCAGCGCCGTGGCCGGTTCCAGAAATGGCGGATCTTCATCAAGAACAAGTATAACGAAGTCTACAGCAACCAGAAGCTCGACTCGGTGCAGACCAACCAGGCCTATCGCCGCGTCGGTGTGCCCACGCCATCGGCCCCGCCGACCCGCTGACGCCTCACAACAGCGTCAGCGGTGCTTGCGGCGCGCGGGCTGTGGCGTATCTTGGGCCAAGTAACCTTCAGGAGGTCTGCCGATGCTGCGTCTTGTCGCGCTCATGTTCGGTCTTGTCGCGCTGGCCCATCCGGCCCTGGCGCGGGACGACGTCACGACATTCACCCTCGATAACGGCATGGAGGTGGTGGTGATCGAGGATCACCGCGCGCCGGTCGTGGTGCACATGGTCTGGTATCGCGCCGGATCGGCGGATGAGCCGCCCGGCAGTTCGGGCGTGGCGCATTTCCTGGAACACCTGCTGTTCAAGGGCACCGATACATTGGCCCCGGGCGAGTTCTCGGCCACCGTGGCGCGCAACGGCGGGTCGGACAACGCCTTTACCAGTTACGACTACACCGCCTATTACCAGCGCGTCGCCGCCGACCGGCTGGGCCTGATGATGCAGATGGAGGCGGACCGGATGGTCAACCTGAAACTGTCCCGGCAGGATATCGCGACCGAGCGCGACGTGATCATCGAGGAACGCAACCAGCGGGTCGAGAACGATCCCTCCTCGCTGTTTCGCGAACAGAAGAACGCGGCGCAATACCTCAACCATCGCTACGGCGTCCCCGTCATCGGCTGGCGGCACGAGATGGAGGCGCTGGATCAGGCCAAGGCGCGGGCGTTCTATGACCGCTACTACGCGCCCAACAACGCGGTTCTGGTCGTCGCGGGCGACGTGCAGCCCGACGAGGTGCGCGCGCTGGCCGAACAGCATTACGGCCCGCTGGCCGCCAATCCCGACCTGCCCGCCCGGGCCCGCCCGCAGGAACCGCCGCAGACCTCGGAGCGGCGCATGGTGTTCCGCGATGCGCGCGTGGCGCAGCCCTATGTCAGCCGTTCCTACCTTGCGCCCGAGCGTGACAGCGGCGCGCAGGACCGGGCCGCGGCGCTGTCGATCCTGTCGGATATCCTTGGCGGGGGCACCACCAGCGTCCTGACCGAAAAGCTGCAATTCGAGGACAAGATCGCCGTGTTCACCGGCGCCTATTACAGCGGCGGTTCGCTGGACGACACGACCTTCGATCTTGTCATCGTGCCCGCCCCCGGCGTAACGCTGGAAGAGGCCGAGGCGGCGCTGGATCGCGCGCTGGCCGAATTCCTTGAAACCGGCGTCGATCCCGAACAGCTGGACCGCATCAAGATGCAGGTCCGCGCCAGCCAGATCTACGCGCGCGACAATGTCGAAACGCTGGCCAACCAGTATGGCCGCGCCCTGACGCAGGGCCTGACCGTCGAGGATGTGCAGGCCTGGCCGGACGTGTTGCAGGCAGTGACCGCCGACGACGTGATGGAGGCCGCCCGCGCCGTGTTCGACCGGCGCACATCGGTGACCGGCTACCTGATGGCAGAGGAGGTGACGCAATGATCCGCCTGATCTGGGCTGCCGTTCTGATCCTGGCCGCGCTGCCCGCGCGCGCCGAGGTCGATATCCACGAGGTTACGACACCCGGCGGCATCACCGCCTGGCTGGTCGAGGAACAGTCGATCCCCTTCACTGCGCTGGAAATCCGCTTTCGCGGCGGCGCGGTGCTGGATGCGCCGGACAAGAAGGGTGCGACCAGCCTGATGGTGTCGCTGCTGGAGGAAGGCGCCGGCGATCTGGACGCCCGCGCCTTCGCCAAGGCGGCCGAGTCGCTGGCCGCCTCGTTCCGCTACGATATTTCCGACGATACCGTGCGGGTGTCTGCCAGGTTCCTGACCGAGAACCGCGATCAGGCGGCGGCGCTCTTGCGTGACAGCCTGGTCAGCCCCCGTTTCGATGAGGACGCGGTGGAACGCGTGCGCGCGCAATTGCTGTCGATTTTGCAATCCAACGAAAAGGACCCGCGCAACATTGCCGGTCGGCGGTTCGATGCGATGGTCTATGGCGACCACCCCTATGGCCTGCCGCAGGACGGCACGGTCGAAACCGTTTCCGCCCTGACCCGCGACGACCTGCTGGCCGCGCACAAGGGCGCGCTGGCGCGCGACCGGATCTATGTCGGCGCGGTGGGCGATATCACGCCCGAGGAGCTGTCGGCGCTGCTCGACGACCTGCTGGGCGACCTGCCGGCGACCGGCGCACCGCTGCCCGGCCCGGCACAGGTGGCGCTGGATGGCGGCACCCATGTCGAGCCGTTCCCCACGCCGCAATCCGTCGCCGTGTTCGGTCAGCCGGGGATCGACCGCGACGATCCCGATTTCTTTGCCGCCTTCGTGCTGGATCACATCCTTGGCGGCGGATCGTTCGAAAGCCGCCTGATGCAGGAGGTGCGTGAAAAACGCGGGCTGACCTATGGCGTCTATTCCTACCTTGTCGACAAGGACCAGGCGCAGCTTTGGCAGGGGGCGGTGTCGTCGGCCAACGACCGCGTGGCCGAGGCCATCCAGGTGATCCGCGACGAATGGCGGAAACTGCGCGACAGCGGTGTCTCCGCCGAGGAACTGCAGGATGCCAAGACCTACCTGACCGGCGCCTACCCGCTGCGGTTCGACGGCAACGGCCCGATCGCCAACATCATCGTGGCGATGCAGATGGAGGGGCTGCCGATCGACTATATCGCCACCCGCAACGACAAGGTCGAGGCGGTGACGCTGGACGATATCAACCGCGTGGCGAAAGAACTGCTGGACCCCGACCGGCTGACCTTCGTGGTGGTCGGTCAGCCCGAGGGGCTGGAACCGGCGGCGAACTGACCGGCGGGCGGGCCGTCATTCGCCATAGGGCACCCAGATCGTCCTGACCTCGGTCGCGGCCTCAAGGAACGCGTGCCCCTCGCCCTCGGCACCCGCCCAGTCGCGGGCGCGGGTATGGTTCACCCATGTGCGTTTCAGGGTGGCGGCGCTGTCGGCCTCGATCCGGGCGGACAGGTCGGTCGAGGAAAACGACCACAGCGCATCGACACCCGCATGCTGCGCCAGCGTCGGGGCCAGCTCGGCATGGCTGCCGGTCAGGATGTTGACCACGCCGCCCGGCATGTCCGAGGTATCGAGCACCTGGTAGAAATCCGTCGCCGCCAGCGGAAACGGCTCGGACGCGACCAGCACGCAGCGATTGCCCATCGCCACCGCCGGCCCCATGACCGAGACCAGCCCCAGCAGCGGCGCCTCGTCCGGGCACAGCGCGCCGATCACCCCCACGGGCGACCGCATCGCCATCGCCACGCCACGCAGCGGTACGCCCTTGACCCGGCCATCGAACTTGTCGGCCCAGGCGGCCCAGGTGAACAGGCGTCGGATACTCGCCCCGACCTCCTCCGCGCCCTTGCGCCCGCCTGTCATCGCGTCGATGCGATGGGCGAATTCCCCGGCGCGGGCCGACAGGTTCTCGGCGATGTAATACAGGATCTGCGCGCGGGCGTGCCCGGTGGTTTTCGCCCAGCCCGCGGCCCCCGCCGCCGCCTCGACCGCGTTGCGGATGTCCTTGCGGTTGGCAATGGGCACCTCGCCCAGAACCGCGCGGTTCTTGCCGTAAACCGCGCGGGTATAGCCGCCATCGGGCCGCGCCTGCCTGCCCCCGATATAGAGCTTGGCGGTGCGGTCGATGCCCTCGGGGTCGGCGCCGTTTCCGGCGAAGGGGTCGATCCGCGCCAGCGGTTTCGTCTTGCGGTCGGGCCGCAGGTAGGCGCGCAGCCCTTCCCAGCCGCCCTCGCGCCCGAAGCCGCTTTCGCGCATCCCGCCAAAGGGCGCGGCGGCGTCGAACAGGTTGGTGGCGTTCACCCAGATCACGCCCGCCGCCAGTTTCGGCGCGACATCCAGCGCAAGGTTCAGGTTCTCCGACCACAGGCTTGCCGCCAGCCCGTAGCGCGTGTCATTGGCCAGCTCCACCGCCTCGGCCGGGGTGCGGAAACTGGTCGAGACCAGCACCGGGCCAAAGATTTCCTCCTGCATCAGCGGATCGCTGGGCGACAGGCCGGTGATCAGGGTGGGCGGATAGAAACAGCCCTGCGCGGGCAGTTGCGCGTTCAACTGGTGCACGGTGCCGGTGGAACAATCCGCCACCATCCGCGCGATGCGGTCGCGCTGCACCGGGTCGACGATGGCGCCCACGTCGATGGATTTGTCCAGCGGGTCGCCGATGCGCAGCTTGTCCATCCGCGCGCGCAGGCGGTTGTGGAACTCGTCGGCCACGCCTTCCTGCACGATCAGGCGCGACCCGGCGCAGCAGACCTGCCCGCCATTGAACCAGATCGCATCCACCAGCCCCTCGACCGCGCTGTCGAGATCGGCATCGTCGAACACGATGTAAGGGGATTTCCCGCCCAGCTCCAGCGTCAGCGGCTTGCCCTGCCCGGCGGTGGCGCGGCGGATCGCGCGGCCCACCTCGGTCGAGCCGGTAAAGGCCACCTTGTCGATACCGTCATGCGCCACGATCATCTCGCCCACCGCGCCATCGCCGGTGACGATGTTCACAACGCCCCGGGGCAGCCCCGCGCGCCGGCAGATATCGGCGAACAGGAGTGCGGTAAGCGAGGTGTATTCCGCCGGTTTCAGCACCACGGTATTGCCTGCCGCCAGCGCCGGGGCGACCTTCCACGCCAGCATCAGCAGGGGGAAGTTCCACGGGATCACCTGCCCGCAGACGCCATGCGGCGCCATCCCCGGCAGTTCGCTGTCCATCAGCTGCGCCAGCCCGGCATGGTGATAGAAATGCCGGTGCACCAGCGGCACGTCGATATCGCGGCTTTCGCGGATCGGCTTGCCGTTATCCATCGTTTCCAGCACTGCGAACAGGCGCGCGTGTTTCTGGATCATCCGCGCCAGCGCATACAGATGCCGCGCACGGCCGTGCCCGCCCAGCCGCACCCATTTCGGCTGTGCCTTGCGGGCGGCGGCCACGGCGGCATCCACATCCGCCGCACTGGCCTGCGTCAGCGTCGCCAGCACCTCGCCCGTGGCGGGGTTGCGGCTGTCGAACCCGTCGCCGGGATCGGTGAAGGCGCCGTCGATGAAATGGCCGAACCGGTCGCCCTGATCGACCAGCCATGCCAGCGCTTCGGCGGCGCTTTCGGGGGCGGGGCCGTAGTCCATGCTGTCGAAGATCTCTTTAACGGTCATTTCATCGTTCCCCAAGTACTCCTGTTGCGCCGCCGGATGCGTGCGGTCAGCCCATCGCGTGCCGCCATTTGGCGGAATAGGCGCCGGTCACATGGTGTTCCAACTGGCGCTCGATATCGCCCAGCAGGCTGGACGCGCCGAAACGGAACAGGTCGGGGCGCAGCCAGCGGTCGCCCAGCTCTTCCTTGATCAGCGCCAGATAGGTCAGCGAATCCCTGGCTTTGGAAATCCCGCCCGCCGGCTTGTAGCCGATGCGATAGCCCGTGCGCTGGTGGAATTCGCGGATCGCGCGGATCATCACCAGGCTGACGGGCAGGGTGGCGTTGACCGTTTCCTTGCCGGTCGAGGTCTTGATGAAATCCGCCCCCGCCATCATGCAGACCAGCGAGGCGCGCGCCACGTTGCGCAAACTGCCCAGCTCGCCCGTGGCCAGGATCGCCTTGACATGCGCCGGGCCGCAGGCGGCGCGAAAGGCGCGCATCTCGTCATAAAGCGCCTGCCAGTTCCCCGTCAGCACGTGGCGGCGCGAGATCACGATGTCGATTTCATCGGCGCCGGCCTTTACGCTTTCTTCGATCTCGGCCACGCGCAGGTGAAAGGGCGACAGCCCGGCGGGAAAGCCGGTCGAGACCGCGGCAACGGGAATGCCGGAGCCGGACAGGGCGTCCTTCGCGGGGGCGATCATGTCGTGATAGACGCAGACCGCGCCGACGGTCAGCCCCTCCATACCCAGCGCCTGCAGGATATCGGCGCGCACCGGCTGGCGGGCCTTGGCGCACAATCGCGCGACGCGCCCCGCCGTGTCGTCGCCCGACAGCGTGGTCAGGTCGATGCAGGATATCGCGCGGCAAAGCCATGCCGCCTGATAGTCCTTTTTCACGCTGCGGCGACCGGGCAGCGTGGCGCAGCGGCGTTCGATGGCCGAGGTGTTGGCACGCGCTGACATCACCCAGTCCATGTCCAGATCCATGCCCGGATTGCGCGGTTCCGTCACCTGCGGAAGCTGCGTTTGTGCGATCGTGTCGGATGCCTGCATCCATCCCTCCCTTTCGGTACCGAAAAGGGTGTCACGGGGCCCGGCACTTGGCAAGCAGGGTGCCCCGGCCTCAGCGCAAAATGACGGTGCCCTTGCCCGGCACGGCGTTGCCGCGTATATACAGACGCATATACGGAGGCAGATCCATGATTGAAACCAAGATCCGCAAGGTCGGGAATTCGGCTGTCATTACGCTGACGACCGAAATGCTGACCATCCTCGATGTGAAAGAGGGGGACACGCTTTTCGTGCTGCGCGGCGATGACGGGAGCCTCAGGCTCGTGGCGCATGATCCGTCGCTGGCCGATGCCCTTGCTGCCGCCGAACACGTGATGGACGAGAACCGCGACCTGCTGCAGGCACTTGCGTGAAAACGCCCGTCTGGGTTCCGCTGGCAGCTGTCGTGGTCATCCATGACCGGCAGATTGCCCGGCATGGCGGTGCGCCCGGATTGCGCGACATGGCCCTGCCGGAGATGGGCTGCGCCCGCGCAATGAACCGCGCCGTCAATACCGAGGCCGACATCGCCGGGATCGCGGCGGCCTATGCCTATGGTATTTCCAAGGCCCGCGCTTTTGCGGATGGCAACAAGCGCACGGCTTTCGTGACCGCCGTGACCTTCCTGCGCCTGAACGGGTATTCCTTCCGTCCCGACCCGGTCGAAGGCGTCAGGATGATGGAGGGGCTTGCATCGGGGCGGGTCGACGAGGCCGGGTTCGCCAAATGGCTGGCGGCCGGTCTGGGCCCGATCTGAGTTTTCCGGGGCGCCCTGCCGGGCGCCCCTTTCGGTCGTTTCGATCCTGCTTATCCGGCGATCATTTCCGCCTGGCGCACGATCACCTCGGCCTGCTTGATCGAGGCGATGTCGATCAGCTTGCCCTTGTAGGTGGTCGCGCCCTCGCCGCGGGCCTTGGCCTCTTCCATCGCGGCCAGGATTTCGCGGGCTTCGGTCACGGCCTCTTGGGTCGGGGTGAAGACCTCGTTGGCCAGCGTCACCTGCTTGGGATGGATCGCCCATTTGCCGACCATGCCCAGCGTGGCCGAGCGCAGCGCCTGCGCGCGGAACCCGTCATCGTCCGAAAAATCGCCGAACGGGCCGTCGACCGGCAGCACGCCGTGGGTGCGGCAGGCGGCGACGATGGCGGCCTGCGCCCAGTGCCACGGATCGGACCAGTATTTCGCGCCTTCGCGCAGCATGTAGTAGTTTTCCTGCGTGCCGCCGATGCCGGTGGTGGCCATGCCCATCGAGGCGGCGAAATCCGCGGCGCCCAGGCTCATGGCCTGCAGGCGGGGGCTGGCGGCGGCGATCTCCTCGACATGGGCGATGCCGGCGGCGGATTCGATGATCACCTCGAAGCCCAGTTTCTTTTGCCGGCCCTTGGCGGCCTCGATGGCGGTGACAAGCGCATCGACGGCATAGAGGTCGGCGGCGCAGCCGACCTTGGGGATCATGATCAGGTCCAGCCGCTCGGACGCGTTTTCCAGCAGGTCCACCACGTCGCGATACCAGAACGGCGTGTCCAGCCCGTTGATCCGCACCGACAGGGTTTTGTTGCCCCAGTCGATAGTGCCGATGGCGTCGATCACGTTCTTTCGGGCGCTGTCCTTGTCCGAGGGGGCGACCGAATCCTCAAGGTCGAGGTTGATCACGTCCGCGGCGCTGCCGGCCATCTTTTCGAAGATCGCGGGGCGCGAGCCCGGGCCGAACAGCTGGCAGCGATTGGGGCGGGCCACGGGCGCGGGTTGGGTGCGAAAGCTCATCTTGTCACCTTTCGGGTAAGGAAATTACGCAATTGTCGGGCATGGGGATATTTATTTGCGCGATGCCGTGCAAGGTGATTCTGCCCTGCAGCATCGTGACGGGGCAAGGGGGCTGTCGCCCGTGGTCATTTCCGGCGGTTTGGCGGCGCCGGGCGCTGCCTGTTTTTCGTGCGCCGTGAAAACTTGCATGATTCTTCGGCGTTAACGGCAAGATGCAGGATAATCTTCGATGAGTTTCGTGTGTGGTTCGCAGAAACGAAGCAATTTGCCCGGCGAATCCCCGAGACTGTCGTTTAACATGCGAACCGAAGGGGGACCGCCATGATCGAAACGCCGTATCTTCTGTTTCTGGGCGATGCGCCCGACCAACTGGCCGCGAAGGTCGCGCAGGGCATCAAGGACTGGCGCCCGGAAAACGCCGTGGGCCAGTTCCGCATGGAGGGCTGCAAGGCGGATATGGGCCTGACCGACATGACGCTGGCCGAGGCCAGGGCGGCCGGCGCCAGGACGCTGGTGATCGGCGTGGCCAACCGGGGCGGCGTCATCAGCCAGGCCTGGAAAAAGGTGCTTGTCACCGCGCTGGAGGAAGGGTTCGACCTGGCCTCGGGGCTGCACAACCTGCTGCGGGACGAACCCGACCTTGTGGCCGTGGCCGAGGCGACGGGCCGCAAGCTGCACGATGTGCGCATCCCGTCGGTGAAATACCCCATTGCCAACGGCATCAAACGGCGCGGCAAGCGTTGCCTGGCCGTGGGCACCGATTGCTCGGTCGGCAAGATGTATACCGCGCTGTCGATGGATGCCGAGATGCGCGAGCGGGGGATGAAATCGAGTTTCCGCGCCACCGGGCAGACCGGCATCCTGATCACCGGCAACGGGGTGCCGCTGGATGCGGTGATCGCGGATTTCATGGCCGGGTCGATCGAATGGCTGACGCCCGACAACGACGATGACCACTGGGACCTGATCGAGGGGCAGGGCAGCCTGTTCCACGTGTCCTATTCCGGCGTCACGATGGCGCTGGTGCATGGCGGGCAGCCCGACGCGCTGATCGTCTGCCACGAACCCACGCGCGCGCATATGCGCGGGCTGCCGGGATACGAGTTGCCCAGCCTCGAGGCGGTGCGGGACATGGCCACCACGCTGGCGCGGGTCGCCAACCCGGCGGCCGAGGTGGTGGGCTATTCGATCAACACCCAGCACATGGGCGAGGACGAGGCGCGCGCCTACCTGACCGATATCGAGACCCGGCTGGGCCTGCCGGCGACCGACCCGTTCCGGTTCGGTTCGGGCAAGCTGGTGGATGCGCTGATGGCGATGACCTGAGCGCGGCTGGGGCCGGCGGGGCAAAGGGGGGCGCTGCCCCCCGGCCTGCGGCCTCCCCCCCCGGAGTATTTCAGGCAAGATGAAGGAGCAGGGTCATGCAGGTTGAGGTCACGCGGGATGTCTTTCGGCTGGCGCAGGTGTTCACCATCAGCCGCGGATCGCGGACCGAGGCGAAGGTGCTGACCGTGCGCATCACCGAGGCGGGCGTGACCGGCTGGGGCGAATGCGTACCCTATGCGCGCTATGACGAGACGCTGGAAAGCGTCGAGGCCGAGATCGCCGGGCTGCCGGAGCGGTTCGGCCGGCAGGCGCTGTACGATCTGCTGCCCGCCGGTGCGGCCCGCAACGCCGTGGATTGCGCGTTGTGGGACATGGAGGCAAAGCGCGCGGGCAAGCGCGTGTGGGAACTGGCCGGTCTGCCGGCGCCGGGGCCCGAGATCACCGCCTATACCCTGTCGCTGGCCGAGCCCGTCGAGATGGAGGCGCAGGCCGCGAAAAACGCGCATCGCCCGCTGCTGAAGATCAAGCTGGGCACGCCCGACGACATGCCCCGGCTGGAGGCCGTGCGGCGCGGCGCCCCCAAGGCGCGGATCATCGTCGATGCCAACGAAGGCTGGTCGGCGGCGGTCTATGCCGACCTGGCCCCGCATCTTGTGCGGCTGGGGGTGGCGCTGGTCGAACAGCCGCTGCCCGCGGGCGAGGACGCGGCGCTGATCGGGATGGAGCGCCCGGTGCCCGTCTGCGCCGACGAAAGCGCCCATGACCGCGAAAGCCTGCCGGGGCTGAAGGGAAAGTATGACGTGGTGAACATCAAGCTGGACAAGACCGGCGGGCTGACCGAGGCGCTGGCGCTGAAGCAGGAGGCGCTGGCCGAGGGCTATGACATCATGGTGGGCTGCATGGTGGGGTCGTCGCTGGCGATGGCGCCTGCCACGCTGGTGGCCCAGGGGGCGATGGTGACCGATCTCGACGGGCCGCTTCTGCTGGCCGAGGACCGCTACCACGCGCTGCGTTTCGATGCCGAAGGGGTGCATCCGCCATCCGCCGCGCTGTGGGGGTGACGGGATGAAAACGGCGATTGTCTGGGATGTCGAGTTCCTGACCGATGCGGGTGCGCCGCAGCGGTTCTGGTGCGGGCCGGACGACCCGGACCCGGTGCTGGTTCAGATCGGCGCGGTGCGGCTGGGGCTGGAGGGGGATTTCCCGATCCTCGACAGGTTCGAACGGGTGGTGATCCCGCGCGACCGGGCGGGCGCGGTCTGGCCGCTGTCGCCGCTGTTCACCCGGCTGACCGGCATCGGTGACGCGCGGATCGCGGCCGAGGGGGTGGAACTGGAACCGGCGCTGGGGGCGCTGGCGGATTTTGCCGGGCAAGACACGATCTGGGCCTGGGGCAATGACGAGATCTTTGCGGTCGGCATCTCGTGCTATCTTGCCGGGGTTGCTCCGCCGATCCCCGCGACGCGGTTCGGCAATGCCACGCGGCTGCTGGTCAGGGCGGGTGTGCCGGCGGAGGAGGTCGTCACCCTGCGTTCCAACACGCTGTGCGGCCATTTCGGCGTGGACGATGCGGGCGCGCAGGCCCATGACGCGCTGGGCGACGCGCAAAGCGTGGCCCTTGTCCTGCAGCATTTCCTGCGCCGGGGCCGCTTGCACCCCGACGATTTTCGGCACGACAGACCTGCCACGGCTTGACCTTTGGTCACGCACGCCCGATGAACCGACAACCCAATCTACAGGAGCCCCGATCATGTCCCGCACTGTCTATGTCAATGGCGAATACCTGCCCGAAACCGAAGCCACGGTCTCGATCTTCGACCGGGGGTTCCTGATGGCGGACGGGGTTTACGAGGTGACCAGCGTTCTGGACGGCAAGCTGATCGACTTTGACGGGCACCTTGCGCGGCTGGAACGGTCGCTGACCGAGCTGGATATGGACAAGCCCGACCAGTTCGACGAGCTGCTGGAAATTCACCGCGAACTGGTGCGCCTGAACGGCATCGAAGAGGGCATGATCTACCTGCAGGTCACGCGTGGCGCGCCGGGCGACCGCGATTTCGCTTTCCCCGACGCCGAAACCACGCGGCCGACGCTGGTCCTGTTCACCCAGAACAAGCCGGGGCTGGCCGACAGCCCGGCGGCGAAGACGGGGATCAAGGTGATCGCAATCGACGATATCCGCTGGGGCCGGCGCGACATCAAGACGGTGCAGCTGCTGTACCCGTCGATGGGCAAGATGATGGCGAAAAAGGCCGGCTGCGACGACGCCTGGATGGTCGAGGACGGGTTCGTGACCGAGGGCACCAGCAACAACGCCTATATCGTCAAGGGCGGCCGGATCATCACCCGGCAATTGTCGAACGACATCCTGCACGGGATCACCCGTGCCGCCGTGCTGCGGTTCGCCCGCGAAGCGCAGATGGAGGTCGAGGAGCGGCCCTTTACCATCGAAGAGGCGCAGGAGGCGGACGAGGCGTTCGTGACCTCGGCCTCGACCTTCGTTTTCCCGGTTATCGAGGTCGATGGCGTGACGCTGGGCGACGGCACGCCCGGCCCGGTCGCCAGGCGCCTGCGCGAGATTTACCTGGACGAAAGCCGCAAGTCGGCGGTCTGATCCCGTGCGGCGCGCATGGGGCGGGCCGGAGGCTTGTCCGGGCGTGATGAAGCTCCTGGCGGATGTATCCGCATGTGGAATGGCTCTTGCGTGGTAACGCAAGGGCCTTTGTCCACTGTCCGCCATGCGGGGCTGTCAGCGGGATGACATGAGCCACGGCCAGGATGCCGCCTGAATGATGCGCCTGCAGCATTCGGCACCACGGGGCCGGATCATGTGCTATGACGAAGCTGCGCATCGGCGCGGTGCGGGCCGGACGACATGAACGGGGGTGCTTGCGATGGTTGCTCAGCGAAGGCCGATACTCGGGCTCGCCCTCGGGAGTGGCGGCGCACGGGGCTGGTGTCACATCGGCGTCCTGCGGGAGCTTGAGGCCATGGGGATCAGGCCCGACGTGATCTCGGGCGCCTCGATGGGGGCTTTCGTAGGTGCGATTTACGCGGGCGGCAGCCTTGATGCGCTGGAGGACTGGGCATGCAACCTGACGGGGCGGCAGTTCTTCGGAATGCTCGATGTCAGGCCGGGCTCGGGCGGGCTTATCCAGGGCGGTGAGATTCCCAGCACGATACGGCGGCTTGTCAAACAGCAGCAGATCGAGGACCTGCCCATTCCCCTTGCACTGGTTGCGACCGACATGGCAACGGGGCGCGAGGTCTGGATGACGAAGGGCGACCTTGCCGACGCGGTGCGCGCCTCGGTTGCCTTGCCGGGGGTGATCAGCCCGATACGGATCGACGACCGCTGGTTTCTCGACGGGGGGTTGACGAACCCGGTGCCGGTCAGTGTCTGCCGCGTCCTGGGGGCCGAGGTGGTCATCGCGGTCAATCCGAACGGCCGGCTGGACGGCACGTTCTGGGCCGAGCGCGAACAGCAGGGTGTGACGCTGTGGAAATCCTGGGGCGACCGGCTGCGCATGCTGCCCGCCCCGGTCGCCGAAATGCTGCTGAACAACAACGGGAAAGAGGCGGCGCCGCATTACCTGGACGTTCTGTCGGCCTCGATCGACATCATGACGGATGGCATTCGCCGCACCAAGCTTGCGGGCGATCCGCCGCATGTGCTTCTCGATGCGCATCTGTCCGACCTGTCGGTGCTTGATTTCCACCGCGCGCGCGAGGCCATCGAGGAGGGGCACCGCCTGGTCCGGGAGAATGCCGACGCCATCGCGCAGGTGATGCGGCTGTGATCCTGCCGGGCGTGACGGGCCGCGGAAACATCGTCAGACCGGAAGCGCGAGCGTCACTTTTTCGGTCGAAACCACGATGGATGTTCGGAACTTCCTTACCGTCCTGTCGGCGAAAAAGAACCTGTACGTGAATTCCTCGTATTCCGGGATGTCCCTGGCCACGACGATCATTATGAAATCGGCGTCCCCGGCGATGCAGTAGAAATTGGTTACCTGGCTGTCTTCGCGGGCCTTTCGCTTGAAGGCGTCGATCTGATCGAGGCGATCCCGTTCGAGTTCGACCGAAACGATCGCCGTTACGCCCAGGTCGATCCTTTTCGGGTCGAGAACGGCCACCTCTTTCAGGATCACCCCGGTATCCCGCAGGGCCTTTAGCCGGCGCTGGACAGAAGCCGTGGAAATCCCGGCCCGGTCCGCCATGTCCTGAATGGAGGTCCGCGCGTTCTGCTGCAGGATGCCGAGAAGCTGGCGATCGGTGGCGTCCATGATCTCTTTTCCTCCCATTGGGGTGATTTCTGATCGTATCAGATCATGAATTTGCGAAAAACCTTGTGTATCGCATCACCTGAACCGCGTATTCATGATGTCATGAAACAGGGTGCAATCGCTATCGTTCCTCTTGCCGCCGGGGCCGCGCTTTATGGTTTCGCCTTTGGCCTGCTGGCCGCCCAGGTCGGGTTTCCGTGGTGGGGCGTCGGCCTGATGAGCGCGTCGGTTCATGCCGGATCGTCGCAGATCGTCGCGGTCGAACAGTTTTCCGGTGCTTCGGGCGTCTTGGGCGCGGCGCTGGCGGGGGCGGCGCTGAACCTGCGCTATGTCGGGATCATCGCGTCGCTGTCGGAAATCCTTGCCGGTCTTTCCCTGCGGGCAAAGCTGCTGGCCATCCATATCACCGGCGACGAGAACTGGGCCCTTACGATGGCCGAGCGGGCCCGGACCCCCAATGTCGGCGCGTCGTTCCTGATCGGGTCGGGGGTCGTGATGATCGGCGTCTGGACGATCTCGACAACGGCGGGCGCCATTGTCGGGGCCGTGCTGCCCGATCTGGAGAAATTCGGCCTCGGCTTTGCTTTCACCGCGGCGTTCATCGCCATGGCCAGGGGGCTTTGGCGTGGCCGGGTGGTGGCGCTGCCGTGGCTGGTCGCGTTCGGCGCGACCGTCACCGTCGTGTCGCTGGGCCTGCCCAGGGCCTATGCCATCGTCGTCGGGGCGGCCTGCGGATTGATTGCCTCCTGCGCTGTGCGGCGGTTCGGACGGGGTGCGGCATGAGCGGGGGCCATTGGATACTTGTCCTGACCCTGGCGGTTGCGGCCTTTTCCATCCGTTTGATCGGGCTGGTCGCGGGCGACAGGATCAGGTCGTCCCGCCACGCGTGGCTGCTGGACGATCTTCCCGGGCTGATCGTGGTCAGCCTGGTTGCCGCGTCCCTGGCCGGACAACCGTTTCAGACCTGGGTTGCCGCGGCGGTCGCGCTGGCCGTGGCGGTTCTGACGAACCATGTGATCGCGACGATGTGCATCGGTGTCCTTGCCTATGCAGGCCTTGCATGGGCAGGGGGCTAGGCGCGCGACCGGGGTTGGCGATGCCGGGCATATCCGCGCCTTCCGTCACGTTGCAACGACGGATTGGGGGCTCTGCCCCCGTGCCCCCGGGATATTGCCAGAGAGAGGAAACAGCGGGCAGCGGTTCGTGGGGCCGCGATCAGTCGCGCGGCGGGATCGTCAGGCCGCGCTGCACGGCGGGACGGTCGAGAAAGCGATCCAGATAGGCCACGGTGCGCGGGTGATCCGCCCAGCCCACCACCTCACGCCCTTCGTAGAAATCGAGCGCGCGCAGCCATGGGGCCAGCGCGATATCGGCGATGGAATAGTCGCCGGCGATCCAGTCCTGCCCTTCGAGCGCGGTTTCGACCACACCGAGAAGGCGGCGCGCCTCGTTTATGTAACGCTCGCGCGGGCGGGGGTCTTCGATATCGCTGCCGGCGAACTTGTAGAAAAAACCAAGCTGCCCGAACATCGGCCCCACGCCGCCCATCTGGAACATCAGCCACTGGATCGCATGGTAGCGCCCCGCCGGATCGGCGGGCAGGAACTGCCCGGTCTTTTCGGCGAGGTAGATCAGGATCGCGCCGCTTTCGAACAGCGCCAGCGGCTGCCCGCCGGGGCCGTTCGGGTCGATGATCGCGGGGATCTTGTTGTTGGGGTTGAGCGACAGGAACTCGGGGCTTTTCACGTCCGCATCCGACAGCGTGATCTTGTGCACCTCGTAGGGCAGGCCGGTTTCCTCGAGCATGATCGACGCCTTGACGCCGTTGGGCGTCGGAAAGGAATAAAGCTGCAGCCGGTCGGGGTGTTTGGGCGGCCAGCGGCGGGTGATCGGGAAATCGTCTGGAAAGGTCATGAAGGGCCTCGGAGTGGTTTACGGGAAACCTAGGCCGAATTTCCCCTGACAAAAAGCCGGTATTTTTCCGACAAATCGCGCTAAGGTTAACCGGGGCGCGGCAAGCGGCCCCGGAACATGATATATAAAGGACGAGGGACACATGTTTCAGGAGTTCAAGGATTTCATTGCCAAGGGCAATGTGATGGACATGGCGGTCGGTATCATCATCGGCGCGGCCTTTACCGCCATCGTCACCTCGCTTGTGGGTGACCTGATCAACCCGATCATCGGGCTGTTCACCGGCGGGCTGGATTTCACCAACAATTACGTCGTTCTGGCCGGCGAAGTGCCCGAAGGGGCCAGCCTGGAAGCCGCGCGCGAGGCAGGCGCGGCGGTGTTCGCCTATGGCGCCTTCCTGATGGCGGTCGTCAACTTCCTGATCATTGCCTTCGTGGTCTTCATGCTGGTGCGCTATGTCAACAAGGTGAAGGATGCCGCCGCCCGGGAAGAAGAGGCCCCGGCCGAAGAGGCGCCGGCGGGCCCGAGCGAGCTGGATATCCTGGTGGAAATCCGCGACGCGCTGAAGAAGTAACAACGCGCTTATGCGCAACGGAAAGGCCCGCGGCAACGTGGGCCTTTTGCTTGCGATCCCGGCGCCGGTCTGGCAGTCGCTGGGAGGACGCGAACAGGAGGTATTCAAATGCAGGGTATTATCGAAGAACTGGGCGCCTATGCGCCGCTCGTCATCAACGCGGTCAAGGCGCTGGTCGTTCTGGTGGTCGGCTGGATGGTCGCCGGGATGGTCAGCGGCATGGTGCGAAAGCGCGTGAACGCGACGCCGCGGATCGACCCGACGCTGGGCAATTTCGCCGCCTCGATCGTCAAGTGGGTGATTCTGCTGATGGTGCTGGTGGCCGTTCTGGGGCTGTTCGGGATCGAGGCCACGTCGCTTGTCGCGGTGCTGGGCGCGGCGACTCTGGCCATCGGCCTGGCGCTGCAGGGCACGCTGAGCGATCTGGCCGCCGGGGTCATGCTGATCCTGTTCCGCCCCTACAAGCTGGGCGATTTCGTCGATATCGGCGGCACCTCGGGGACGGTGAAGGACATCAACCTGTTCGTGACCGAGCTTGTGACGCCCGACAACGTGCAGATCATCGTGCCGAACGGGCAGGCCTGGGGCGCGATCATCACCAATTTCTCGGCCCATGACACGCGGCGCGTGGACCTGGTGTTCGGCATCGACTATGGCGACGATGCGGACAAGGCGATGGATATCATCGTGGAACTGGCGCAGGCCGACGGGCGCGTGCATGACGATCCGGCGCCCTGGGTGCGGGTGACGAACCTGGGCGACAGCAGCGTCGATCTGACCGCGCGGCTGTGGGTCGATGCGGCCGATTACTGGGAGGTGAAGTTCGCCCTGACCAAGGCGGTCAAGGAAGCGTTCGACGCGCGCGGCATCAGCATCCCCTATCCGCACTCGGTCGAGATACAAAAGGCCGGCTGAATACCGTCAGGCGGGGCGGTCGGCAAGGATGCGGCCCGCCAGCACCCCGGCCCAGAGCGCATAGAGCTGCGGGCCGGGGTGAAACCCGTCCCCGGCCATCATCGCGGGATCGAGCGTCTGGTCGAACGGAACGTGATGCAGGTCGGGCTGCCCGGCGGCCATCGCGGCCAGGCCGGCATCCAGCCTGCGCGCCTCGCCGCCCATCACCCATTTCAGGCTGGCCGGCAGCAGCGGAAACCGGCCCATCGGCGGCAGGCCCGAGGCATAGATCGCGCGGGTGCCGAACTTGTGCCGCAGCAGCTCGTGCAGCGCCCGCTGGCGGCGCAGCCACAGCCGGAGCGGCAGGCCGCGCGCCACGTCGTTCACGCCAAGCGCCAACACCGCCACGTCGAACCGCGCGGGCGGCAAGGCGTGCAGGCGGGCAAGGCAGGCGGCGGTGGTGTCGCCGCTATGCGCCTCGAGCCGCCAGGTGACATGGGTGTTTTCCGACAGGCGGGCGACCAGTTGCCCGCTCAGCGCCTGCGATTGATGCGGTGCGCCGACGCCCGCAGCGGAACTGTCACCGGCGATCAGCAGCGACAGCGCCGGCCCGGTGCCCGCCGCGCCGTGGCGCGGCCCCGGCGGTTCGGGCAGGCGCAGCGCGCGCCGGCGCAGGGCAAGCCCCTGGGCCAGCAGAACCGGGGCCAGCGCGTATTTCGCGTATCGCGTCGCCATCGGGTGCGTTCCCCGGCCGGGCGCGCTCAGCCCTTGACGACCAGTTGCGGCGAGGTGACGTCGATCCCCAGCGCCTTGCCCACCGCGTAATAGGTCAGCTTGCCCGCGTGCACGTTCAGCCCGTTCAGCAGGTGCGGATCGTCGGCGCAGGCCTGTTGCCAGCCCTTGTCGGCCAGCGCCAGCATGAAGGGCATCGTGGCGTTCCCCAGCGCGATGGTCGAGGTGCGCGCCACCGCGCCGGGCATGTTGGCCACGCAGTAATGCACGATCCCGTCGACCTCGTAGACCGGGTCCTGGTGGGTGGTCGGCCGCGAGGTTTCGAAACAGCCACCCTGGTCGATGGCGACATCCACCAGCACCGATCCGGGCTTCATCAGCGCAAGCTGGTCGCGCGTCACCAGCTTGGGCGCGGCGGCGCCGGGGATCAGCACGGCGCCGACCACCATGTCGGCGCGCGCCAGCAACTCGGCAATGGCGGCCTGATCGGAGTATTGCGTGGTCAGGCGGCCCATGAACACGTCGTCCAGGTAGGACAGGCGCGGCACCGAGCGGTCGAGCACGGTCACGTTCGCGCCCATGCCGCTGGCGACGCGCGCCGCAGCGGTGCCGACGACACCGCCGCCGATGATCACCACGTTGGCAGGGCGCACGCCGGGCACCCCACCCATGAGCACACCGCTGCCGCCATTGGCCTTTTGCAGCGCCCAGGCACCGCATTGCGGGGCCAGCCGCCCGGCGACCTCGGACATCGGCGCCAGCAGCGGCAGGCCGCCACGGTCGTCGGTCACGGTTTCATAGGCGATCGCGGTGCAGCCCGATGCCAGCAGGTCATGCGTCTGCTCGGGGTCGGGGGCAAGGTGGAGATAGGTGAACAGCACCTGCCCCTCGCGCAGCATCTTGCGCTCGGGCGCCTGGGGTTCCTTGACCTTGACGATCATGTCGGCGGTGGCGAACACCTCTTGCGCGGTATCGGCGATGCGCGCGCCGGCATCGGTGTAATCCGTATCCTCGAAACCCGCGCCGCGCCCGGCGCCGGTTTCGATCAGAACCTCGTGGCCATGTGCCACCGCCTCGCGCGCGGCATTGGGGGTCATGCCGACGCGGAATTCCTGCGGCTTGATCTCTTTCGGGCAACCGATTTTCATGTGCGGCCTCCTTCCTTGCCCCTGAGCATATCTGACAGAATGTCGCGGTTCACGCGCAATGGGTTTGAAATTCAGGTCGCATCGCAACCTGTTTTGTGAATAATCTTCGACAAAATAGAGTAATGAGCGAAGGAAACGCCGGAAATGACGCTGGACCCGACCGATCGGCGAATTCTCTCAGTCCTCCAGAAACGCGGCCGCATCTCGAACGCCGAGCTGTCCGAGGCGGTGAACCTGTCGCCCTCGGCCTGCCACCGGCGGGTGCAGCGGCTCGAATCCGAGGGGTATATCCGCGATTATGTCGCCCTGCTGAACGCGCGCAAGATGGGGGTGGCCAGCATTGTCTATGTCGAGATCACGCTGCGCGGGCAAACCGACGATATCCTCGATGCGTTCGAAAAGGCGGTGGCGCGTATCCCCAACGTGCAGGAATGTCACCTGATGGCGGGCACGGCGGATTACATCCTGAAAGTGGTGGCCGAGAATACCGACGATTTCGCCCGCATCCACCGCCAGCACCTGTCGCGCCTGCCCGGCGTGACGCAGATGCAATCCAGCTTTGCCCTGCGCACGGTGATCAGCACCACGGCGCTGCCGGTGTAACCGCTAAAATCCCGTTCATTTTCCCCCGTCGCGTTTGGTTCGGGTTAACGGCTGGCGGTGTTCATTCCACGCCATAGGGGTGTGGATCATGGCGTTCAGTATTTTTGCAGCGGGCAATAAATTTGCGACCGCAACCGGGGCGAACATAAACAGCGGCGGCAATACGTCGGGTTTCGATTATCCCCTGTCGGCGTGGCAGGGCCTTGTGATTACCGCGAAGGACGGGGATGCCGATCCGCGCCGGTTCGACATCGGCGATACCTACGATCTGCGGCTTGAGGGTGCGGATGGCACCCTGTCGATCGCCAACGCGACCGTCATCCGCTCGGACGCACCGCCGCCCGCAGATGGCTGCGGCGCTGTGATGTTCGAGGGGCAGGACCAGGACGGCAACCCGGTTCAGGTCATCTGGACGCCGGGCTTCGATATCGACGGCTGGTATTCCGACAACTTTGTCGGAAGCACCCCGCCGCGTTTCTATTCGACCGATCAGGATGCGGCCTATACCCACGAATTCGTCTGTTTCGCCGCCGAAACGCGGATTGACACCCCGCTGGGCGCGCGCGTTGTGGCCGATATCCGCCCCGGCGACGCGGTGACGACCGTCGACCATGGTGCCCGGCCGGTCGCATGGGTTGGACAGCGCAGCGTGGCCGGGCGCGGTGCCAATGCCCCGGTCGAGATCGCGGCGGGCGTTCTGGGCAACACCGCGCCGCTGCGCCTGTCGCAGCAACACATGGTGCTGTGGCGTTCGGCGCGGGCCGAGCTGCTGTTCGCCGCGCCCGAGGTTTTGATCCCGGTCCGGGCGCTGATCGACGGCAGGGCGGTGCGGCTGCGCCCCTGCGCGCGGGTGACCTATGTCCACCTGATGCTGGCAGACCACGAATTGCTGCTGGCCGAGGGCGCGGCCTGCGAAAGCCTGATGCATGTGCCGCCCTGGGTCACCCCGGACGGGCCGGAGCGGACGCCGCAGCGCACCGCGCGCCCGGTCCTGACCTATCGTGAGGCCTGCATTCTGACCGGGGCCGGCGCCCTGCGGCACGGTGCGCGGCTGGCCATGCTGTAGATTGCACTTGCCCGCGCTTTCCCCCAGATTGCCGCAAGCAAAGGGGGGAGTAAGCGGATGGAGCATGATTACATCATCGTCGGGGCAGGCAGCGCGGGCTGTGTTCTGGCCAAGCGGTTGTCTGAAGCAGGCCATTCCGTGCTGCTGCTCGAAGCGGGGGGCAAGGACAATTACCATTGGGTGCATATCCCGATGGGGTATCTCTATTGCATCGGCAACCCCCGCACCGACTGGTGTTTCCGCACCGTTGAGGAACCGGGCCTGAACGGCCGCGCGCTGCTCTATCCGCGGGGCAAGGTGTTGGGGGGATGCTCGTCGATCAACGGGATGCTCTACCTGCGCGGGCAGGCGGCGGATTACGACGGCTGGCGGCAGATGGGCAATACCGGCTGGGGTTGGGACGATGTGCTGCCCTATTTCAAACGGTCCGAGGATTTCGTCGAAGGCCCCAGCGACATGCATGGCGCGGGCGGCGAATGGCGGGTCGAGAACCAGCGCCTGCATTGGGATCTTCTGGATGACTGGATGGCCGCCGCCGCGAACTGGGGTCTGCCCGAGGTCAGCGATTTCAACACCGGCAATAACGAGGGCGTCGGGTATTTCCGCGTCAACCAGCGGTCGGGCTGGCGGATGAACACGGCCAAGGCATTCCTGCGCACGGCCGATACCGACAAGCTGCAGGTTCTGACCAAGGCCCATACCCGCCGCGTGATCCTGCGCGATGGCCGCGCCGTGGGGGTCGAGTTCGAACGCGGCGGCACCGTGCAGCGCGCGACCGCGCGGGCCGAGGTGATCCTGAGCGCGGGCGCGATCGGCAGCCCGCAGATCCTGCAACTGTCGGGGATCGGGCCGGGCGACCTGCTGCAACGCCACGGGATCGGGGTGCAGCATGACGTGGCGGGGATCGGGGCGAACCTGCAGGATCACCTGCAACTGCGCTGCGCCTGGCGGCTGGCGCAGGGCAAGACGCTGAACACCCTGGCCAACAGCCTGTGGGGCAAGGCGATGATCGGGCTGGAATACGCGCTGAAACGGTCGGGGCCGATGTCGATGGCGCCGAGCCAGCTGGGCGCCTTCAGCCGCTCGCGCTCCGAACTGGACACGCCGGACCTGGAATATCACGTGCAACCGCTGTCGCTGGGTGCGTTCGGCGAGCCGCTGCACGATTTCCCGGCGATCACCGCCAGCGTCTGCAACCTGCGCCCCGAAAGCCGTGGCGTGGTCGAAATCGCCAGTGCCAACCCGCATGACGCGCCGCGCATCGCGCCGAACTACCTGTCGACCGAGGGCGACAGGCAGGTGGCGGTCGCGGCGATCCGGCAGGCGCGCGCGATCATGGCGCAACCGGCGATGGGCAAATACCAGCCGCAAGAGATCAAGCCCGGCATCGACAGCGACGATGCGGGCGACCTGGTGCGCGCCGCGGGCGATATCGGCACCACGATCTTTCACCCGGTCGGCACCGTGCGCATGGGGTCGGACAAGGCCGCGCCGCTCGATCCGCAGCTTCGGATGCGGGCGGTGGCGGGGCTGCGCGTCGTGGATGCCAGCGTGATGCCCACGATCACCAGCGGCAATACCAACTCGCCCACCATCATGATCGCCGAGAAAGCCGCCGACATGATCCTCGGGCGGGGGGCGTGATGCCGGATGTGGCGATCCCCTATTTCTCGGGTCGCGGGCATACAAGGCGGCTGGCCGACGAGGTCGCGGTCGCGCTGGGCGACAACGGCTGCAACGCGCGGCTTATCGACGTTGCGCGGATGACCGGCACGGACTGGCAGGCATTGGATGCGGCGGACGCGATCGTCATGGGCTCGCCCACCTACATGGGCAGCGCAGCGGCGGGGTTCAAAACCTTCATGGATGCCACGGGCGACCTCTGGGCCGAACAACGCTGGGCCGACAAGCTGGCCGCCGGATTCACGGTGGCGATCTTTCCCGGCGGCGACAAGCTGGTGACATTGCAACAGATGTTCACATTCGCCATGCAGCACGGCATGGTCTGGGTCGGGCAGGACCAGATCGGTGCGCCGGTGTCACCCGAGAACCCCGATATCAACCAGAGTGGTGTGTGGCTGGGGCTGGGGGCGGTGTCGGACCGCGACAAGACGCAACTGATCCCGCCGGGCGACCTGGAAACCGCCCGGCGTTTCGGGGCGCGCATCGCCCGTGCCGCAAGGCGCTGGGCCGATCAGGAAGAAGGGAGATACGATCATGCATAAGGGTGGATGCGAATGCGGGGCGGTGCGTTTCGTGATCGACGCACCGCTGTCGCCGCCGGTGGCCTGCCATTGCAGCCAGTGCCGCCGGACATCGGGCCATGTCTGGGCCGGCACGCTGGTTGATGACGCCGCGCTGACGATCGCGGACGAGGAGGCGCTGCGCTGGTATCGCTCGTCCGGGTTCGCGCAGCGCGGCTTTTGCGGCACCTGCGGGTCCAGCCTGTTCTACCGCATGGATGGCGAGGGCAAGACATCGGTCGCGGCGGGGGCGCTGGACACCCCCACCGGCACGCGGCTGGCCAAGCATATCTTCGTCGAGGACAAGTCCGATTATTACGACATCGCCGACGGACTGCCGGCGCTGGATCGGTTCTGATGCTGGCCACCCTTGCCGCGATGGAGCCCGCGACGGTCGTCACCTTCCTGCTGGCGGGGGTCATGCTGAACCTCACGCCGGGGGCGGACGTGATGTTCGCCATGGCCAGCGGCGCGCAGGGCGGGCCGCGCGCGGGGATGGCGGCGGCACTGGGCGTGGCGCTGGGATCGGTGCTGCATGTGACGCTGGCGGTGCTGGGCGTTTCGGCGGCGATCCTGGCCATCCCCCATGCCCATGACGCGATCCGCTATCTTGGCGCGGCCTATCTTTTTTGGCTGGCGGTCAAGGCGTGGCGCGCGCCGCCGCCCGATCCGCGACAGGGTGCCGCGCGCACCGGCCGCGCGGTCTGGCGCGGGTTCGTCACCAACGCGCTGAACCCCAAGGTGGCGCTGTTCATCATGGCCTTCCTGCCGCAATTCACCGACCCCGCCATCGGCCCGGTCTGGCAGCAGATGGCCGTTCTGGGCGCGATGTTCACCCTGACCGGTCTGGCGATCACCGGCGCCTATGGCGCGGGCGCGGGGTGGTTGGGCACGGCCGTGGGCCGTGCCTCGGGCGTGATGGGCAAGCTATCGGCGCTGGTCTTTGGCGCGCTGGCCGCCCGGATCGTGATGGACTGAGGCTTGCGAGCCTCAGATCACCTTGACGATCTGCTTGCCCTTGTTCCTGCCCTGAAGCAGACCGATGAAGGCCCCCGGCGCGTTTTCCAGCCCGTCGGCGATATCCTCGGCGTATTTCACCTGGCCCGACCCCACCATCGGCGCGACTTCGTTCATGAACTCGGCGAAACGGTCCCAGTAATCCGCGATGATGAAGCCCTGCACGCGCAGGCGATTGACCAGGATCGAGCGCCAGAATTTCGGCAACTGATCCGTTTCGCCGCCCGCATTGGCGCCGAGCGCGCCGGCATTGTACCAGCTTATCACGCCGCAGACCGGTATCCGCCCGTCCACGTTCATCAGCGGCATCACGCCTTCCAGAACCTTGCCGCCGACATTCTCGAAATAGATGTCGATGCCGTCGGGGCAAACCTCGGCCAGCGCCGCGCGCATTTCGCGGCCATCGGCATAGGCGCGGTGATCGAGGCAGGCGTCGAAACCGAACTGCTCCACCGCCATCGCGCATTTCTCGGGCCCGCCGGCAACGCCCACGACACGGCAGCCGCGCGCCTTGGCGATCTGCCCGACCATCGAGCCCACCGCCCCGGTCGCGGCGGCCACGACAAGGGTTTCGCCCGCCTTCGGCTGGCCGATCTCGGTCAGGCCGAACCAGCCGGTGAAACCGGGCATACCCAGCACACCCAGCGCCGTGGTGATCGGTGCCAGTGACGGGTCGAGCTTGCGGAGCATGTCACCGGGCTGCACGCCATGCGTGGCCCAGCCGAACATGCCGAGGACGAAATCGCCGGGGCCGAAATTCGGGTGGTTCGAGGCGATGACCTCGCCCACGCCGCCGCCCTCCATCGTGCCGCCGACCGGCACCGGCTTGGCATAGGATTTCGCGTCGTCCATACGCCCCCGCATATAGGGGTCGAGCGACATGTAATGCACCCGCACCAGAACCTCGCCCTCGCCGGGCGTGGGAACGGGGCTTTCCTCCAGCCGGAAATTGTCCTCGGTCGGTGCGCCGCCGGGGCGGTGGGCCAGAACGATATGCTTCATTGTGTCGGTCATTATATTCCTCCTTTTTGTGTCAGCCACGCCCGCGATAGCGGAACACGCCGGTGGCCGTGGCGATCAGTTCGCCCGTGTTGTCGGTGATCTGGGCGCGCGCGAAGAAGGTCTTGCGCCCGCCGCCCGTGCGGAACCCTTCGGCGATCAGCAGATCGCCCCTGGCCTGCGACAGGAAATTCGTGGTCATGGACAGCGTCATCGTCTGCTGCGGTGCATCCCGGTCGCCGGTATAGGCGCCGGAAAACCCCATTGCGGTGTCCAGCATCATCGCGTGAACGCCGCCATGCACTATGCCGAACCGATTGCCCAGATGCGGAGTGATCGGCAGCTCCAGCCGCGCGTAATCCTCGCGCCAGTCCACGATGTAAAATCCCAGATGCGCCTGCAGGGGATAGGGCGGTTCGATCAGGTCGGGGTTCATCTGCACCTCAGACATCTTTGGCCGCCTTCAGCCCGGCCTCGGCGAAACCCGGAACGAACGATCCCAGCCGTCTTGCCCGCTCGGGGTTCGAGGCGTTGCCGTCCAGCGCGCGTTTCAGCACGCCCTGCAGGATCGCGCCCATGCGGAAACAGTTGAAGGCAAGGTAAAAGCCGAAGCGGTCTATGCCGGCGATGCCGCGGCGGCGGCAATAGGCGGCGATGAATTCCTCGTCGGTCATCAGGCCCTGCGCGTGGCGGTCGACACCGGCAAGCCCGCGACCCTCGTTGCCGGGGGGCATACCCCATTGCATGATGACCGCGCCCAGATCGGCATAGGGGTGGCCGGTGGTCGACAGCTCCCAGTCCAGCACGGCGGCACAGCGGGGGCTGTCGCTGGCGAACAGCAGGTTGTCCAGGCGGTAATCGCCATGCACCAGCGTGCGCTGGCCGTCATCCTCGGGCAGGTTCGCCTCAAGCCAGGCGATCAGCTCCTCCATGGGGGCGATGGCCTGGGTTTCCGAGGCGCGGTACTGCTTGGTCCAGCGGCCCAGCTGGCGGGCAAAGTAATTGCCCTCGGGGCCGTAATCGTCCAGCCCGGTGGCGCCGAGGTCGGTGTTGTGGATCGCGGTCAGCACCCTGTTCATCTCGTCCATGATCGGGCGCCGCTCGTCATGCGTCAGGCCGGGCAGGCGCGGGTCGTCGAAATGCCGGCCCTGCACGTGATCCATCACGTAGAACATGGACCCGATCACGCTGTCGTCGTCGCACAGCACATGCATCTTCGCCACCGGCACATCGGTGCCTGCCAGCGCGCGCTGCACGCGGAATTCACGATCGACCGCGTGGGCGGATTTCAGCAACTGCCCCGGCGGCTTGCGGCGCAGAACGTAGCGCGCCCTGGGCGTTTTCAGCAGGAATGTCGGGTTCGATTGCCCGCCGGGAAACTTCTCGGCCTCAAGCGGGCCTTCGAAGCCTTCCATGTTCGCCGACAGCCATCCGGCGACGGCCTCGGTATCCAGTTGCGCGGCGGCGTTGGGTGCCTCGGTCATGTGCGTCCTCCCTCAGCTGTAGGTCAGCAGCTCTTTTTCATTGGCCGCCGTGATATGGGGCGTTTCGTTGAAGCCGTGGAAATAGAATGCCCCGCGCGGCGAATAGACAAAGCGCGAGACCCCGCAATTGCGGGTCTGAAGCTGAAGCTCGATCTGTTGCCCCGGCGGGGTGCCCAGCGTGGTGGCCACAAGCTGCCCGATGGGCCCGCCCGAACTGACTGCCAGAACCTGGCGCGCATCGGGTTTCACCAGCGTGGCGCGGGCCGAGTCGACGCGGGCGGTAAACTCTTCCCATGTCTCGGGCGGGGTGTCGATCTCGCCGCGTTGCCAGGCCAGCACGGTGTCGCGCAGGGTGCGGAAATGGCTTTTGCGCTCGGTATGCATGTTCTCGGGCGCGGGGGTGTTGCGAAAGCGGGCGTTCAGCAGGCCGGTGAAATCGAACTCGTTCAGGCCGTCGTGAATCTCGGGCTCCAGCGACATGCCCAACCCGGCAAGGATACCGTCCAGCGTTTCACGGTGCCGCCGCAAAGAGCCGATCACCACCGCGTCCGGGCGCAGGCCTCGTTCGGCCAGCGCCTCACCCAGGGCGCGCGACTGGCGGTGGCCCAGCTCGGACAGCCGGTCGTAATCCGCCGTGCCGAAACTGGCCTGCGCGTGGCGTATGACGAACAGCTCAGCCATTGACGATCTTGCGCATTTCGGCCTTGGCATCGGCATATTGCGCCGCCAGCGTGTCGATCAGCCGGGCGGCGGGCTGCACCGTCCTGATCGCGCCGATGCCCTGACCCGATCCCCAGATTTCCTTCCAGCTTTTGGGTTTTTCCCTGTTCTCGCCGAAATTCATCTTCGACGGGTCCGAGCGTTCAAGGTTGTCGGGGTCCATCCCCGCCCGCGCGATCGAGGGCTTGAGGTAATTGCCATGCACCCCGGTAAAGAGGTTGGAGTAAACGATATCCTCGGCCCCGTGGCCTACGATCATCTGCTTGTAGTCGGGCACGGCATTCGCCTCGTCCGTGGCGATGAAGGGGCTGCCGATATAGGCCAGGTCCGCGCCCATCGCCTGCGCCGCCAGGATCGAGCGGCCATTGGCGATCGCGCCCGACAGCAGCAGCGGCCCGTCGAACCATTCGCGGATCTCGCTGACCAGCGCAAAGGGCGATTGCGCGCCGGCATGCCCGCCCGCGCCCGCCGCCACGGCGATCAGCCCGTCGGCGCCCTTTTCGATGGCCTTTCTGGCGAAGGTGTTGTTGATGATGTCGTGCAGGGTGATGCCGCCGCAATCATGCGCGGCCTCGTTCACCTCGACCCGCGCGCCAAGCGAGGTGATCCAGATCGGCACCTTCCACCTGTGGCAGATTTCCAGGTCCCGCTCCAGCCGCGCGTTCGAGCGGTGGACGATCTGGTTGACGGCAAAGGGTGCCGCCGGATTGTCCGGGTTGGCCTGGTTGTGGCGGTCCAGTTCCTCGGTGATCCGCTTGAGCCATGCCTCCAGCATGATCGGCTCGCCTTCCTTTTCGCGCGCGTTGAGCGCGGGAAAGGCGCCGACGATCCCCGCCTTGCATTGCGCGATCACCAGATCGGGGTTCGAGATGATGAACAGCGGCGATCCCACCACGGGGATGCGCAGGTTCTGCAGGATGGGGGGCAGCGCCATATGCGATTTACCTTTATCAGTCTTTGTCAGCAAGGCGGCCGGGCTGACGCCCGGCCTGCAACGGAAAATGTAGGGCGGGCCCTGGCCCGCCATGGCTTACAGAACTTCGAACAGGCCCGCAGCGCCCATGCCGCCACCGACGCACATGGTGCAGACGACATATTTCGCGCCCCTGCGCTTGCCCTCGATCAGGGCGTGGCCGACCATGCGCGCGCCCGACATGCCATAGGGATGGCCGATCGAGATCGCGCCGCCATCGACGTTCAGTATCTCGTCCGGGATGCCCAGAACGCGCTGGGATTGCAAGACCTGGCTGGCAAATGCCTCGTTAAGTTCCCACAGCCCGATATCGTCCATCGTCAGCCCGTGCGCCTTCAGCAGCTTCGGCACGGCATAGATCGGACCGATGCCCATCTCGTCGGGTTCGCAGCCCGCCGCCATGACGCCGACATAGCGGCCCAGCGGCTGCAGCCCGCGGCGCTCGGCCTCTTTCGCCTCCATGATGACGGCGGCCGAGGCCCCGTCGGACAGCTGGCTGGCATTGCCTGCGGTGATGTATTTCCCCTCGGCGACGGTCTGGCCGTTGGCGAATACAGGCTTGAGCCCCTGCAGGTTTTCCAGCGTGGTGCCGGGGCGGTTGCCCTCGTCCTTGTCCAGCGTGACCTCCTTGAACGAAACCTCCTTGGTTTCGCGATCCATCACGCCCATCGTGGTGGTCAGGGGCACGATCTCGTCGTCGAATTTGCCGGCCTCCTGCGCGGCGGCGGTGCGTTGCTGGGATTGCAGCGCATAGGCATCCTGATCCTCGCGGCTGACGCCGTAACGCTCGGCCACGATCTCGGCGGTTTCCAGCATCGACATGTAAAGCTCGGGCTTGTGCGCCTTGATCCAGTCGTCGGCCAGCCAGTCCTTGCGCATCTTGTCGTTCTGCACAAGGCTGATCGATTCCACCCCGCCGCCGATGCAGACATCCATGCCGTCATGGATCACCTGCTTGGCCGCCGTTGCGATGGCCATCATGCCGCTGGCGCATTGCCGGTCCAGCGACATGCCCGCCACGCTGACCGGCAGGCCCGCGCGGATCGCCGCCTGGCGGCCGATATTGCCGCCGGTACTGCCCTGCTGGATCGCCGCCCCGACGATGCAGTCCGAGATTTCCGATCCGTCCAGCCCCGCGCGCCTGACCGCGTGGGTCACGGCATGGCCGATAAGCTCCTGCGCCGAGGTGTTGTTGAACGCGCCGCGATAGGCTTTGCCGATCGGGGTGCGGGCGGTGGATACGATAAGAGCGTCACGCATGATCTGTGGTCCTTTCAGGGTTTAGTCGTCCCACGGCATCGGCAGGCCACGGGCCTCGGCCGCCATGCGGACATATTTGCGGGTCTGGTTGAAGGCGCCGGGCATTTCCTGCTGGCCCTGCGCGTCGCGGATGCGGGCCATGCCGGCCATCACGCCTTCGGGGCTCAGATCGTCGCCCTGCAGCGCCACGCCCTGCGTCTCGTATATCTTGGTTTCGGCGAAGCAGCCCGCACCGGCACCCAGGATCATGCGCGTCGGCGCATCCTCGGCCACCAGCGCCAGCAGGCCGGGGGTGATGGTTTCGGGTTGCAGCAGATCCAGCGTTTCGGGCGGCAGCAGATCCTCGGTCATGCGCGTGGCGGCGGTGGGAACCAGCATGTTGACGCGGATATTCGCGCGCGCGCCCTCCTGCGCCAGCACGTTCATCAGCCCCAGCAACGCCGTCTTGGCCGCGCCATAGTTCGATTGCCCGAAATTGCCGTAAAGCCCGCTGCCCGACGAGGTAAAGACGATGCGGCCATACTCCCGCTCGATCATGTGCCGCCACAGCGCATGGGTGCAGTTGACCGCGCCCATCAGGTGCACGTCCACGACCTTGCGGAAATCGTCCAGCGTCATCTTGGCGAATGTCTTGTCGCGCAGGATGCCGGCATTATTGACCAGGATATCGACATGGCCGAACTCGGCCACCGCCGCGTCCACCATCGCCTGCACCTGTTCGGGGTCGGTCACGTCCGCGCCGTCAGCGATGGCGCGGCCGCCGGCCTCGCGGATTTCGCCGACCACCGCGCGCGCCGCCTCGGAACTGGTGCCGATGCCGTCGGTGCCCGCGCCCAGATCGTTGACCACGACGCTGGCGCCACGCGCCGCCAGCCCCAGCGCATGTGCCCGGCCCAGCCCCACGCCCGCGCCGGTGACGATGGCCACGCGATTGTCGAACCTGATACGGCTCATGCGCTTTCCTCCAGGTAGCGCCGGCCGATCCACTCGGCGACCAGCGCGGGTTTCTCCTGCCCCTCGATCTCGACCGTCACGTCCATCACGATGGTCACGAAACCGGGCTGCACATCCACCTCTTTCATGTGAAAGACGCCGCGAATCCGCGCGCCCGCCCGCACCGGCGAGACAAAGCGCACCTTCTCGAACCCGTAATTCACCCCCATCGCCACCTTTTCCAGCGCCGGCATCTGGTAAAGCATCGCCGACAGCATCGACAGCGTCAGGAACCCGTGCGCGATGGTGCCGCCAAAGGGCGTCTGCGCGGCCTTTTCCGGGTCGATATGGATGAACTGCCAGTCGTTCGTGCATTCGGCGAAGGCGTCGATACGCTTCTGGTCGATCTTGATCCAGTCCGAGATGCCATAGGGCCCGCCCTCAAGCGCCTTGAGTTCCTGCACAGTGATCTTGTCGGCCATCGTCACAGATCCTGATTGAAAATCGTGCCGGGGGCCTTGGATTGCATCCCGCCGGACAGCGGAATGATGGCGCCCGAAATATAAGACGCCCCGCGCCCGCACAGGAACTGCACGGTGCCGGCGATATCCTCGTCGCGGCCCACGCGGCCCAGCGGCACGCCCTTGGCGGCCTCGGCCTGGCCTTCCTCGCTGCCGATGGCAAAGGCGGTCATCTTCGACACGAAGGGCCCCGGCGCGATGGCGTTGACGGTGATGTGGCGCGGCGCGAGGTCGTTCGACAGCACGCGCGTCATGTGATGCACCGCGCCCTTCGACACGGCATAGGAATAGGTGGCGGTGCCCTTGGGAACGTCGCCCATCACGCTGCCCACGTTGATGATGCGCGCCGGGTCGTCCGCGGTGGCCGCGGCTTCGAGCATCGGGATCAGCATCTGCGTCAGGTGGAACATGCCCGTCACGTTCAGCGACAACAGCTTTTCCCAGGCCGAATAGGGATGCTCGCCCAAAGGCGCGCCCCAGGTGCGGCCCGCGTTGTTCATCAGGATGTTCAGCCGGTCGGTGCGTGTCTTCACCTCGGCCACCACCGCCTCGACTCCGGCCTCGGTGCTGACATCGCCGCCGAACCCCTCGACCGTGCCGGGCAGGCCCATCGCGTTGATCCCGGCCGCCACGGCCGCGCAGGCGTCGGCCTTGCGGCTGCAGATCAGCACCCGCGCGCCGGCGGCGGCCAGCCCTTCGGCCGCCATGCGCCCGATACCGGACGAGCCGCCGGTGACCAGCGCCACCTTGCCGGTCAGGTCGTTCAGGTTGGCCGGTGTCATCTGCATTTCCATTCCTCCCCCGGACTCCGCGCGGCTATTCATCCCGGCGCGGTTGTATCGCCATTTTGCAATGCGAAATAATATTCCACTAGATACCCAAGCAAACCCATCTTGCGGCACGGGTCAAGCGGCGGACCCCGTAACGCTGCGGTAAGGTCCGTCAGCGCAGGTCGGGCAGCTTGTAATCGGCGAATTGCTGGCGCAGCGTCAGTTTCGATACCTTGCCGGTGGCCGTCAGCGGCAGCGCGTCGGTCCAGATCACGTCGTCGGGCAATTGCCATTTGGCGAAATGTTCCGACATGTGCCGGTGCAGGTCGTCCAGCGAGGGCTTGTCCCCCTCTGCGGCGACCGCGACAAGAACCGGGCGCTCGTCCCATTTCGGATGCGGCATGGCGATGGCGGCGCAACTGGCGATGCCCGGATGCGACATGGCGGCGTTCTCGAGGTCGATCGAGGATATCCACTCGCCCCCCGACTTGATCAGGTCCTTGGACCGGTCCTGGATGTTCAGGATGCCGTTCTCGTCGATCGAGGCGATGTCGCCGGTGCCGAACCAGCCCTCGGCGTCCATGGCCTTTGCCGACGCCTCCTCATTCTTGAAATAGCCCGACACGATCGAGTTGCCGCGCACGAAAAGCTCGCCCACCGCCTTGCCGTCATGGGGCTGGCGCTGGCCGTCATCCCCCACGATCTTGAGGTCCACGCCAAAGGCGCGGCGGCCCTGCTGCGCCTTCATGTCGATCATCCGGTCGAACGGCAGGTCCTTGATCCATTTCGGCATGTTGCCATGGGTGCCGATCGGACTCATTTCCGTCATGCCCCAGGCGTGGCCGACATGAACGCCCATCTTTTCGAAGGTTTCGATCATCTTGCGCGGCGCGGCCGAGCCGCCCACCACGACATCCGAAAACCCCTCGGGCTTGCGCCCCTGTTTCTGAATCTCGCCCAGCAGGCCCATCCAGACGGTCGGCACGCCCCAGGCGGAAAAGACGCCTTCGCTGTCCATCAGCCGGAACAGGTTTTCGCCATCCAGCGCGCCGCCCGGCATCACCAAGGAATGCCCCAGCAGGGGCGAGGCATAGGGGATGCCCCATGCGTTGACATGGAACAGCGGCACCACCGGCAGCACCTTGGCCTCCTGCGGGATCGAACTGCCCATGATCAGCCCCAGCATCAGCGCGTGCAGCACGGTCGAGCGGTGGGAATAAAGCGCGCCCTTGGGATTGCCCGTTGTCCCCGAGGTATAGCACAGCGCCGCAGCGGTGGTTTCGTCGAATTCCGGCCAGTCGAAGCTGTCGGGCTGCTCGGCCAGCAGATCCTCGTAACACAGCGCGTCGAACCCGTTTTCCGGCATATGCGCGCGGTCGGTCATGACGACATAGCGCAGGTCCGGCGGAAGCTGGTCCTTCACCCCCTCGATGATCGGCACGAAGGTAGTGTCCAGGAACAGCACCTTATCCTCGGCATGGTTCACGATATAGATCAGCTGCTCGGCCGACAGGCGCGGGTTGATCGTGTGACAGACCGCGCCCTGGCCCGAGATGGCATAGTAAAGCTCGAAATGGCGATAGCCGTTCCAGGCCAGCGTCGCCACCCGGTCGCCCGGCTCCACGCCTATCCCCTTCAGCGCATTGGCCAGCCGGTAGACGCGCTTCAGCGTTTCGGGATAGGTCTGGCGGTGAATGTCCCCCTCGGTGCGGACCGATACGATCTCGCATCTGGGATGCGCTTCGGCTGCGTATTCCAGGATGTCGCTGATCAGCAGCGGACGGTGCTGCATCATGCCCTTCATGGCATATCCTCCCTTTGCTCCCTGTTGCGGCCGAGATTAGCGCCGTGCGCAGGATTGCCAAACAGAAAACCGGGGCTTTCCTGCCCTGTTCCCCTGGGGTTTTTCCGCAGACCGAAATTCCGTTGCGTCACTTGCGCCGCCGCCCCCCGCCGAGTTGAGCCCGGCAGGGTGCTGGCCTAGCCTCTGAGGAAACCAGTGACGCGAGAGAGAGGGGAAAACCGCCATGAAAGCCATCATCTGCAACGAGTTCGCACCGCTCGAAAACCTCGAATACGGCGACATGCCCGACCCGCAGGCCGGGGACGACCGGGTGGTGATCCGGGTCGAGGCTGCCGGCGTGAACTACCCCGACGGGTTGCTGGTGCAGGGCCTGTATCAGAGCCGCCCCGAACACCCCTTCGTGCCGGGGATGGAGGCCGCCGGCGTGGTCGAGTCGGTCGGCCCCGGGGTGGCGGGCCTGCACCCCGGCGACCGGGTGGCGACGATCTGCGGGCTGGGCGGATATGCCGAAAAGGTCACCGCGCCGGAGGCCCGCGTCTTTCCCATCGGCGACATGGACGCGGCCGAGGCCTGCGCGCTTCTGGTGGCCTTCGGCACCTCGCACCACGCGCTGAAACAGCGCGCGCGGCTGAAAAAGGGCGAAACGCTCGTCGTGCTGGGGGCGGCGGGCGCCACCGGCATCGCCGCGATCCAGATCGGCCGGATCATGGGCGCGCGGGTGATCGCCGTCGCCTCGACCGAAGAAAAGCGCGCGATCTGCACCGAGAACGGCGCGGATGCGGCGATCGGGTATGACGACCTCAAGGACCGGATCAAGGAACTGACCGGCGGTAAGGGCGCCGACGTGGTGTACGATCCGGTGGGCGGCGCGGCCTTCGACGCCTGTTCGCGTGCGATGGCGCGGAACGGGCGGCTGCTGGTGATCGGGTTTGCCAGCGGCGAGATCCCGAAGCTGCCGGTCAACCTGGCGCTGGTCAAGGAATACAGCGTCGTCGGTGTGTTCTGGGGCAATTTCACCCGCGCCGAACCGCAGGTTTATGCCGGGAACATGGCCGAGCTGCTGGGCTGGTACCGGCAGGGCCTTGTCACGCCGCTGATCGAGGGGCGCTATCCGCTCAAGGACGCGGCGGCGGTGCTGGCACGCGTGCTGGGCCGGGGTGCCGTGGGCAAGATCGCCCTGATCCCCTGACCCCGTGTCACTCGCGGATATGCTTGACCGTGTTGACCAGGTGCAGCAGCTTCGGGCCCAGTTCGTTCTCCAGCCGCTCGGGCGACAGGACATAGGCCGGGCCGCCCAGGTTGAAGGCCAGCGGCGGGACATCCCCCTGGGGTGACGGGAACGGCACGGAGACCGAGTTGATATCGCTCTGCCACTGGCCGGTATTGCAGTAAAAGCCGCGCGTGCGGATCTGTTCCGCCGCCTCGTCGATCTCGGCGCGCAGGCGCGGCCAGCGGTCGGGGCCCACGCGCTCGGCCAGGCGGGTCATCAGCTCGGCGCGTTCCTCGGGGGCGGCCACCGCCAGGTAGGCCCGCCCCATCGCCGAACGGCCCAGCGAAATCCGCGATCCCACGTTGAGTTGCAGCGAGATCATCCCGCGTGCCGCCCGCGCCGCCGCGATATAGGTCATCGTCAGGTCGTCGCGCCCGCCAAGCCCCACCAGCACACCGTCGCCGCATTCGTCGGCCAGTTGCTGCATCAGCGGCTGCGCGGCCTCGCGCACCTTGATGCCGCCAAGGCAGGCATAGCCCAGCCCCAGTACCGGCACGCCCATGCGATAGCGCCCGGTCGCGTCGTCATAGGTCAGGAAACCCAGCTTGAGCAGCGTGTAGGTCAGCCGCGACACGGTCGAATTCGGCAGGCCGGTGCGCGCCGCCAGTTCGCGGTTGCCCAATCCCATCCGGTCGTCCGGGGTGAAGGCGCGCAGGATGTCCAGCCCGCGTTGCAGTGCCGTGACGAACTGGCGGTCGCCATTCTCGCCATCGGGCTTTTCTGCCTGGTCCTGTATCCGCTTTCTCACATTCACCTTCCCGTCCAATGGGCTGCGTGCCCTTACTGCAATGGCTTTGCCGTGGTCAAGCCGCGCCCGCCTTTTGCGCCTCGCGTTCCGCCAGCTTGCGCCACAGCACCTTGCCGCTGCCCGATTTCGGCAGGGCATCGGCGAATTCGACCGATGTCGGGCATTTGTAGGCCGCCATTTCCGACCTGCACCAGTCGATCACCGCCTGTTCCGTCAACCGGCCGCGGGCGGCATCCTGCGGCACCACCACCGCCTTGACGGTCTCGCCCCGGCGCGGGTCGCGCGTGCCGATGATGCAGACCTCGGCGATGTCGGGATGGTGGTGCATCAGCGCCTCGACCTCGGCAGGCCATACCTTGAATCCGCTGGCGTTGATCATCCGCTTCACCCGGTCGACCATGTAGAAATAGCCCTGCGGGTCGATATAGCCCAGATCGCCGGTGCGGAAGAACCGTTTGCCGTCCATCTCGAAAAACGACTTTTCGGTTTCGTCGGGGCGGCCCCAATAGCCCAGGAACACCTGCGGGCCGTTGGTGACGATCTCGCCCACCTCGCCCTGCGGCAGTTCACGCATGGTTTCGGGGTCTACCACGCGGCTGTCCACGTCGAAGACCGGAATGCCCAGGCATTGCCGCCGTGGGGCGGTGACGGGGTTGATATGGGTGGCGGCCATCGTTTCGCTCAGGCCGTAGCCTTCGATGTAATCCAGCCCGGTCAGGTCGTGCAGTTTCTTCGCGATGGCCTCGGGCATGGCCGCGCCGCCGCCGCCGATGGCGGTCAGGCTGGACAGGTCGTAACTGCCGGAATTGGGTGAATTCACCAGGTCGATCGCCATGGTCGAGATCGAGCGCCAGCGCGTGACCTTGTGACGCGCGATCAGCGTGGCGGCGGCGTCGCGGTTCCACCGCGTCATCAGGACGATGGCGCTGCCCGCGATGATCGGGCCGTTCATGCAGGCCTGCATACCCGTGACATGAAACAGCGGCAGCACCGCAAGGCTGACATCTGTTTCATCCGAGGGGTTCCAGGCAACGCCGCCCCATGCGGTCACGTTCACGGTGAAATGGCTGTGCATACAGCCCTTTGGCTGCCCGGTCGTGCCCGAGCTGTAAGGGATCACCGCCAGGTCGTCGCGCGTGGCGCCGTGCGGGGCGGGTGGCGTGGCGCGCTCCAGCGCGTCGGCCCAGCGGATCACGCCGGGGCCTGTCGCATCGGCGGCGCGCATCGTGTCCAGGTCGCCCGGCAGCGGAATGTCGCGGTCGGGGGCGGCGGCCTCGGCATAGGTGGCGGCGATCACATGGGTCAGCAGCCCCTCTTCGACGATGGGGGCGATAAACGGCAAAAGCTCCTGCCCGGCCAGCGCCACCCGCGCGCCGGTGTCGCGCGCAAGATGCTCCAGTTCGGCATGGCGGCTCATCGGGTTGACCGGAACCACCACCGCGTCGGCGCGCAGGATGGCATAGTAGCCCACCACGAATTGCGGGCTGTTCTGCATGTAAAGCAGCACCCGGTCGCCCTTGCCGATGCCCAGTTCGTTCTGCAGGAAACCGGCCAGCCTTTCCACCTGCGCGTTCAGCCCGGCATAGCTGGTGACCGCGCCGTGATAGATCAGCGCGGGCCTGTCGCCGTGGCGCTGCGCGGTTCGGGACAGGTTGTCGTAAAGTGTCCCGTCGGGCCATGTGACCGTTTCGGGTATGCCCTTTGGCCAGACCTGCATGTGCAGACGATTCATCATGCACGGCCCCGCGCATGCCTGCGACACCGGATTGCGTGTATGCCTTGCCGCCTCACGGTCTCGACTCCTCCCTGTTTTTTCGGCGAAACTGGCATAACCGGGAGGGCCTGTCCATATTTTCGGAATTATTTTCCGCAGACCGGGATGCTTGCGGGGCCGACCGCGGCAGGATAGGAGAGGCGCAAATCGCCCCGTCGGAGTATCGCACGCCATGTCCCCTGACCGCCCGATCAAGATCGCCCCGTCGATCCTGTCTGCCGATTTCGCCAATTTTGGCAAGGAAATTCAAGCAGTTGAAGCGCAGGGCGCCGACTGGATACATGTCGACGTGATGGACGGGCATTTCGTGCCCAACCTGACCTTCGGTCCGCCGCTGTGCAAGGCGATCCGCCCGTATATCCAGACGGTGATGGACGTGCACCTGATGATTTCGCCGGTCGATCCCTATATCGACGCCTTCGCCGAGGCGGGTGCCGACATCCTGACTGCGCATCTTGAGGCCGGGCCGCATATCCACCGCACGTTGCAGGCGATCCGCGGCGCGGGTTGCAAGGCCGGGCTGGCGCTGAACCCCGGAACGGGGATCGAGGACGTGACCTATCTTCTTGATATGGTTGATCTTGTCTGCGTCATGACGGTGAATCCCGGCTTTGGCGGGCAGAAGTTCATCCACAGCCAGATCGACAAGGTCAAACGCCTGCGCGAGATGATCGGCGACCGCCCGATCCATATCGAGATCGACGGCGGGATCACCCCGGAAACCGCACCGCTGATGGTTGCGGCCGGGGCGGATGTGCTGGTGGCGGGATCGGCGGTGTTCAAGGGCGGGTCGGTGGAAAACCCCGCGCCCTATGGCGAGAATATCCGGGCGATCCGGGCGGCTGCCGAAGCGGCCTGATATATTCAGGACATCGTTAAATATGCAAACATCGCGCGGTTCGGCCCCGAAACCGCGCGGTTTTCGCGCCGGTCAGGGCCGGCCTGTCTGCACCGCGCGGACCGGCCGCTGAAGGACAAGCGACCCGATCCCCGACGCGGCGATCACGGCCAGCCCGATCAGCGACCAGGCATCCGGCCAGTCGCCGAAAACCAGCACCCCCAGAACCGTGGCCGAGATCAGCTGGCTGTAGACCAGCGGCGCGATCAGGCTGGCCTCGGCCCGGCGGTTGGCGAGGACCAGCAGGAAGTTTCCCACCGCCGATCCCGCCGCGCTGAGCAGGACCAGGAACGACAGGCGCAGGTCGACCGGGGGCACCTCGGCCATCGCCGCCAGCGGTGCCAGCGCGACAGTGCCGATCAGCAGTTGCGAGATCAGCAGGAAACGCGGCCGGAAATCGCCCGCCACCACGCGGGTCATCACCAGGTATGCGCCGTAGAACGTGCCCGCCAGGAGTGCGAAACCGATCCCCGGCGTCGCGCCGAAGCCGGGTTTCACGACCAGCATCACCCCCAGGAACCCAAGCCCCAGCAGCAGCCCGCGCAGCGCCGAGGGGCGTTCGCGCAGGAACAGCACGGCCAGCACGTAGGATACCACCGGCCCGATGAAGAACGCGCCGAACACGTTGGCGATGGGCTCGGTTTTCAATGCGGTCAGGATCGAGGATATCCCGCAGGCGATGAACAGCCCGCGGATCAGCACGCGCCGGTCCAGAAGGTCGGGCAGTTCGGCGCGGCACAACCCGCTGAAGGGCAGCAGCGCCAGCGCGGCAAGGGCAAAGCGCGACCACGCCACCAGGAACGGATCGACCCCGCCCGAGGTCAGCAGCTTGCCCGCCGTGTCGCCCAGCACCACAAGGCTGACGGCGGCGAAGACAAGACCGATGAGGCGCAGGAGATCGGGCAGGGGCAAGGCGGGCTCCGGGGGCTGGTACGGGCCAGCTATGGCGGGCCGGAGCGTGAGGGGCAAGGGGGAACGCGCCTTTCAGCCGTGCCGCCGCCTGAGCAGGGTCCAGGCGCGCAGGTCGGCAAAGGCCCGGGCGGTGGCGGCAAGCACAAGCAGGCACAGCGCCCATTTCGAGAGCGTGCCCATCGTCCCCTCGACCAGTATCGCGTGAACGATGCTGCCGATGACGATGACTAAGGTCAGCGACAGGTGCGCCCGCCGCCAGACGCGCGGGCGGAGGTGCAGGCGCCTGCGCAGCGCCGCCAGTATCGCCGCGAAAAGGATCGCCCACATGGCCACCACGCCCCAGGCGGAAAACGGCGTTGGTGAGGTGAACAGCAGCGCATCCACCACGTCGGGCGGGCTGGTCAGCCACAGCCCGCCGACATGGGCAAGCACAAGCACGACCAGCGCGGCCCCGGTCCAGCGGTGGATGCGCCGCCCACGCGGCGCGGGCAGGCCGGGCAGGCGGCCCGCCGCCAGCAGCGGCTGGGCAAGGATGACGGTCAGCGCCACGATCCCGGCGAACCCGGCGGCGATATAGACGGGCTGGCGCCAGGCCAGCAACGGGCTGGCCGCGGCAATGGCGACGGGCAGGATGACGGCGGCGGCGAAACCGGCCCAGAGCAGGATCGCGCGCGCCCGGCCCATGCCGCTCAGGCCGGTTGCAGGACGAAATCGGCGCTGAGGCTGGTATCGCTGGCGCTGCGCATGACCGGGCGCAGGAACACGGTTTCGAAGGCGCGGCTGTCATAGGCAAGGTGCCCGTGCGGCTGGCCGAAGGCGGGCACGATCTGTGGCATTTCCAGCCGGAAGGTGCCGTCGGCCCGCGTCAGGGTGGCGCCGTGGCTGTGCGGGTCGCGTTCGTGCCCTTCGGTGGTGTGGGCCCAGATCTGGATGCGGATGTCTTTCAGCGGCGCGCCGTCGCCCGCGCGGCGCACCGTTCCGGTCATCCAGAACCCGCCGCCGCCGATGCGTTCGACAACCGGTGCACCGGGCAGGTAATTGTTGGAGCCGCCCCGCATGGAGGACGTGGGCGCGACGCCCTGCGCCCGTGCCGGGACCAGCAGGCCCGCGGCCCCCGTCGCCAGCGCCGCGCCGGCCAGCGTGGCGCCGCCGCGCAAAATCCCCCTGCGTGTCGTCAGGCTGCGGGTCATCCTGTCACCTCGCTTTCGGCAGAGTCCCTGCGCGCATTGTGCCAAGGGCGGGGCGCGCGGCGCAACAGGCGAGGTTTCAAATGCGTGCACGGCTTCGTGAGGTGGCAAAGCCCTACGCCCTGCCGCCTATCCGCGTTGCCGGCCCAGCATAGCAAGGCGAATGAGTGCGCGTTCCACCAGCGCCATCTGCGGCGCGGTCTGCCCGGCAGAGCGCAGCGACAGGTCGGTGTCGGTCAGGATCGTCAGGGCGGTTTCCAGCCGGTGCGCGCCCCAGCCCTGCGCCTGCCGCAGCATCCGGTCGCGGCGCGGGCCGAAGATCGGCGGGCGCATCCGGGCAATCCCCTGCGCCGCGCCGCCGGGATCGGAGGCGGCGGCGTAAAGCGTGCGGAAATGGCGCGTGGCCCCGATGCACAGCGTCACCGGCTGCATCCCCTGCGCGTCGAGCCGCGCCATGACCGGGCCGATTTCCTGCGCACGCCCCTCGGCCACGATGTTCAGCACATCGTCCAGGTCGGCCTCGGTCGAGGCGGGGGCGCAGGCGGCGATATCGTCCGAGGTGACGGGCGTGTCGTCGCCCAACTTGTACAGCGCCAGCTTTTCCATCGTCTGGCGGAAATCGCCGGGGTCAAGCTCGCGCGCCAGCGCGGCAAGATCGGTCATCGCGTGGCCGTCGAGATTGGTCAGCCCCGCGCGGGCCAGTTCGGCCTCGATCTCGTCGCGCGTGGGCGGGTCGTCGTAGATGCCGGCGGCATAGGCGTTGGGGTGTTTTTCAAAGAGCTGCCGGAGTTTGGATTTTGCGTTGAGCTGCCCGGCGGTCACGATCACCTGCGCGTCGCCCGGCGCCCAGTCGGCCAGCGCGGTGGCGATCACGTCGGTCAGCCCGTCGGTGGCCTCTTCGACAAAGGCGGCACGGGCGCCGGGAAAGAAGCCCTGCGCCTTGATCGCGTCCAGCAGCATCGCGGGGTCCTTGCGCAGGTCGGCGGCGGCGATGCGGGTGAGGCGCATTTCCTCTTCGCCCTGCGGGCCGATCAGGGCGGCGATGACCTGTTGCCGTTTCAGTGCCACGCGCATCGTGTCGGCGCCGAAGATCAGCAGCCCGGTCTTGTCGGCATCGGGCCGGGCGAAGTAACGGCTGGCATCGCGGGGCGACAGTTTCATGGCAGGTCGGATGCGGCGGCGATCAGGCGGGTGACGATCTGGTCGGCCAGCATCCGGGCCAGGCGGGCATAGGCGTCGTCGCGGGCGGCGCTGGTTGCGATGGTGGAATCGGTCGAGGAATAGGCGGCCAGCGCATCGACGCGGCCCTGCGTCAGCAGGCTGTCGTCGGTGGCGTCGCGCAGGCGGTAATTGACCCGGCCGATCAGGTTCTGGCGGGTGGCGACGTTGTCGGCGGTCACCGCCATGCGTTCGCGGCTGACCGAGAAATCGGTTTCCAGCCGGTAGCGCGGCGTGCCGGGGCGGCCCAGCCGGTCCTCGAGCGCCTGCACCAGAAGATAGGCGCTGCGGCCGGTGGGGGCGTTGACCTCGATACTGTTCTGCAGCTTGCCCGCACCGCCCTGCGGCCCGTAGGCCGGGGTAAAGCCGCAGGCCGCAAGGGCCGCGAGCGACGACAGCAGGAAGGCGCGTTTAGACAACCACATTCACGATCCGCCCGGGGACGACGATGACCTTCTTGGGCTGGGCCCCGTCCAGCGCACGAATGACAGCATCCTGCGCAAGGGCGGCTTTTTCAACCTCTGCCTTGTCCATATCCCTGGGCACGCTGATTTCGGCGCGGCGCTTGCCGTTGATCTGGATCGGCAGGGTCACGGTGTCGTCGACCAGCATGGCGGGGTCGGGTTGTGGCCAGTCGGCCTGCGCGACAAGGCCGGTGCCGCCCAGCATCTGCCACAGTTCCTCGGACAAATGCGGGGTCATGGGCGCCATGAGCTGCGCCAGCGTTTTCGCGGCCTGTTTGCGGGCCCCGGCCCCGGCGGTGGATTTCGCCAGCGTGTTGGTAAAGGCGTAAAGCCTGGCGATGGCCGCGTTGAAGCCGAAGCTGTCCACGCCGCCGGTGACATCGTGGATCGTCTTGTGCATCTCGCGCAGCAGGCCGGTGTCGGCGTCGTTTGGGGCGGCGTCGGAGGCGGCGATCTCGGACGCGATGCGGTGGACGCGGGCAAGGTGCTTGGCCGCGGCCTCGGCCCCGGCGGCGGTCCATTCCACGTCGCGCTCGGGGGGCGAATCGCTCAGCACGAACCAGCGCGCGGTGTCGGCGCCGTATTGTTCGATGATCTGGACGGGATCGACCACGTTGTTTTTCGATTTCGACATCTTGGCCGAGGGGATGATTTGAACCTTTCTATCAGGTGTCAAACCTTGCCACCGAACAAACATACTGGCGGCATCCCTAGTATCTACCAATCCATTTTTTTCCGTTTTCAACGTAGCTACATCATCTTTCAAGAAGGCAAACTGCTTCCCTTCCAGAGAGTATTCCACAATATCCTCGGGGTAGTGATAGACGGGGCGGCCTTTGGCGTCGCGGGTCTGGTAGATCGCGTGGGTCACCATGCCCTGCGTAAAGAGCGCGTCGAACGGCTCCTTCGACTTCGCCGGCAGGTGGCCGCAGATATGCATCGCGCGGGCGAAGAAGCGCGAATAAAGCAGGTGCAGGATCGCGTGTTCGATGCCGCCGATATACTGGTCGACATTCATCCAGTATTCGGCCTCGGCCATGTCGGTGGGCGTTTCGGCGTGGGGTGCGGTGAAGCGGGCGAAGTACCACGACGAATCGACGAAGGTGTCCATCGTGTCGGTTTCGCGCTTCGCCGGCTTGCCGCAGGACGGGCAGGGCACGTCGCGCCATGTCGGGTGCCGGTCGAGCGGGTTGCCCGGCTGGTCGAAGGACACGTCATCGGGCAGTTCGACCGGCAGGTTTTCCTTTTTCTCGGGCACCACGCCGCAGGCGTCGCAATGCACCACCGGGATCGGGCAGCCCCAGTAGCGTTGCCGCGACAGGCCCCAGTCGCGCAGGCGGAACTTGGTCACGCCCTGGCCGACGCCGTTTTCCTCGCAAAAGGCGATGGCGGCATCGACGGCCTGATCGCCGGTGGCGTCTTCGGCCCAGCCGAAGGCGCGGGTCCAGCGGACCTTTTCGGATTTCGGCGGCACGAAGGGTTCGGCCTGAATGTCGTGATCGCCGGTGACAGGCAGGAAGGTGTCGATGATCGGCAGGTCGTATTTCACGCAGAAATCATGGTCGCGCTGGTCATGCGCGGGGCAGCCGAAGATCGCGCCGGTGCCGTAATCCATCAGGATGAAATTGGCGATGTAGACCGGCAATTCCCACGCGGTATCAAAGGGATGGCGCACGCGCAGCCCGGTGTCATAGCCCAGCTTCTCGGCCTTTTCGATGGCCTCGGCGGTGGTGCCGCCCTTGCGGGCCTCGGCGCAGAAGGCCGCAACCTTTTCGTCGTCGCGTTCAAGCTGCCGTGCCAGCGGATGATCGGGCGAGATGCCGACAAAGCTGGCCCCCATCAGGGTGTCGGGGCGGGTGGTATAGACCTCGATCCGGTCATGGCCGTGCAGCCCGTCGACCAGCGAGAACGAGAATTGCAGCCCGCGCGACTTGCCGATCCAGTTGGCCTGCATCAGCTTGACCTTGGCCGGCCAGTTGTCGAGGTTGTCGAGCGCGTCGAGCAGTTCTTCGGAGAAATCCGAGATGCGGAAGAACCATTGCGTCAGTTCGCGGCGTTCCACCTCGGCGCCCGAGCGCCAGCCCTTGCCGTCGATCACCTGTTCATTGGCCAGCACGGTCATATCCACCGGGTCCCAGTTGACCACGGCGTTCTTGCGGTAGACGAGGCCCTTTTCCAGGAAGTCGATGAACAGCGCCTGCTGCTGGCCGTAATATTCGGGATCGCAGGTGGCGAACATGCGCGACCAGTCGAGGCCGAAGCCCAGCGGCTTCATCTGGCTGACCATCGTGTCGATGTTGTCATAGGTCCATGTTTTCGGATGCCCGCCCGACGCCATCGCGGCGTTTTCGGCGGGCATCCCGAAGGCGTCGAACCCCATCGGGTGCAGCACGTTGTGGCCGGTGGCGATCTTGTAGCGCGCGATCACGTCGCCCATCGTGTAGTTGCGCACATGGCCGATATGGATGCGCCCCGAGGGGTAGGGAAACATCTCGAGCACATAGTATTTCGGCTTGTCGTCCGAGCGCGTGGCTTTGAACACCCGGGCATCGTCCCAGGCCTGTTGCCATTTCGGTTCGATTTCGGCGGCGGAATAGCGCGACATCGGCGGCGTCCCCTTTGGAAACGTGATCGTTGCCCGGCGTGATAGGCCGCGGATCGCCCATGGTCTAGGGGTGGCGGTGAAAAATGCGGCTCTGGGCAGGGGGCGCAGGACATGTAAAAGTGGAAAAAAACATGACGCGTGCAGGTTGAGGCATGAATATCCTGTTCATCCATCAGAATTTCCCCGGTCAGTTCAAGCACCTGGCCCCGGCGCTGGCGCGTGCGGGGCATAATTGCGTGGCGCTGACGCTGCGGGTGAAGGAACCGACGAAATGGCAGGGGATGACGGTGCTGCCCTACGCGATCAGTCGCGGGGCGGGGCAGAAGACGCATCCCTGGCTGGTCGACCTGAACACCAAGGTGGTGCGGGCCGAGGCCTGTTTCCGCGCCGCGCGCACGCTGCGCGACGACGGGTTTACCCCCGATATCATCGTGGCCCATCCCGGCTGGGGCGAGTCGATGTTCCTGCGCGATGTCTGGCCCGAGGCGCGGATCGGGCTGTATTACGAGCTTTACCACCGCTCGACCTGGCCGCACATGCATTTCGACCCCGAGTTCGACCGCCATCCCGACAAGGAGGCCGAGGGGCTGCGCATCCGGCTGAAGAACCTGAACAACCTGATCCACCTGCCGGTGGGCGACCTGGCGCTGAGCCCGACCGAGTTCCAGGCGAATACCTTTCCGCCGCCGTTCCGCGACCGGATCAGCGTGATCCATGACGGTATCGACACCGATCTGGTGGCTCCGAACCCCGATGTGCGGTTCGAGATGGAGGATGGCGCGGTGCTGACGCGGGGGGACGAGGTGATCACCTTCGTCAACCGCAACCTCGAACCCTATCGCGGCTATCACGTGTTCATGCGGTCATTGCCGCGGCTGCTGGCGGAGCGGCCCAATGCACGCGTTCTGATCGTCGGCGGCGACGAGGTGAGTTACGGCGCGCGTGCGCCCAAGGGGCAGACGTGGAAGCAGATCTTCATCGACGAGGTGCGCGGGCAGATCTCCGACGCGGACTGGGCGCGGGTGCATTTCCTGGGCCGCATCCCCTATGACCGGTTCGTGCGGCTGTTGCAGGTGTCGCGGGTGCATGTCTACCTGACCTACCCCTTCGTGCTGAGCTGGTCGCTGTTCGAGGCGATGAGCGCGGGCGCGGCCATCGTGGCCAGCGACACCGCGCCGCTGCACGAGGCGATCGAGCCCGGACGCACCGGCACGCTGGTGGATTTCTTCGACGGCGCGGCGCTGGTGGACGAGGTCTGCGCGCTGCTGGACGATCCCGAACGGCGCGCGGCCTATGGCGCGGCGGCGCGGGATTTCGTGCGGGCGCATTACGACCTGGAAACGATCTGCCTGCCGCAGCAGATGGCGTGGATCGACCGGCTGGCCGCCTGCACGCCGGGCCGGGTGGGCGACTGAGGCCGCCCGGCGACGATCAGAACCGGGCGTCGGCGATGCGCAACTGGCGGGCGCGGGCCAGGATCGCATCCTCGACCGCGGTGCGGGTGCCGGTGGCGACAGGGCTGCCGCCGCGCGTTTGCAGCGCCACAACAAGGCTGCGGGCATCCAGCGCGGGGTCTTTGATATGCACGGTCGCGCGATAGGCACGCCCGCCGCCCGGCGGCGTGCCGTAGCCGAACACGATCACGCCGCTGAACGGGTCGATCGACTGCACCGGCATGAAGTTCAGCACATCCAGCGAGGCGTTCCAGAGATAGCGGTTGACCGCCACCTCGACATCGGGATCGGTGCGGCGGAACACGTCGAAGATCGACCTGCCGGGTGTGCGCATGGCCGACCGCCCCTGAACGGGCATCCCGGCGCGGTCATAAAGGCTGTCCTCGCCGGTGGTTTCCGTTCCCGGCGCGCCGCCAAGCCCGCTGCCCGATCCGCCGCCCCGGCTGCCAAACCCGCCGCAGGCCGCCAATGAGGCCAGCGCCAGCCCTGCCATGGTGATTCTGAACGCGCGCGAATAGGTCATGTACGGCCTTGCCCCCTGCAAAATCTGTTTCCGTCCTACCCAAGCACCGGGGCGCGGGCAAGGGATTAGTTCTTTTCGCCCCGGCCGCCCGCCCCGGGCCGCCGGAAAAGAGTGTGGCAAAGCTGCACCATCTTGCGGCCCAAACGCCGGGGCCCGTCCGGTGCGCTTGCAAACACCCCCCGAAAAGAGCGAGAGACTACGCCATACCCAAATCGGATTCCCCGTTTTGGGGCGCATGACTGAAAACCGAGGGAACAACGATGAAAAACATCATTCTCGCAACGACCGCTCTGGTTGCTACCGCAGGCGTGGCAGCAGCAGACGTGTCGATCAGCGGCTACGCCCGCTTTGGCGCTACCTACAGCGACAATGCCGATGACTGGAACACTGCAAGCCGTCTGCGTCTGCAGTTCGACGTGTCGACCGAAACCGATGGTGGCATCGTCTTTGGTGCGCGCCAGCGTTTCCAGACCGAAGAAAACCTGTCGACCGGCGGTGCTACCGACCCCAATAACTCGAACGGTGCTCGCTTCTACATGAGCACCAACGGCTTCACCCTGGCGATGGGCAACATCCTGGGCGTGATCGAAGCTGCTCCGAACCTGTACCTGCCGACCGCGTCGTCTGGCATGGGCCTGGAAGGCAACGGCTTCTACTCGCTGGCAGCCAACACCTCGTCGAACGGTGGCCGCTTCGCATGGACCGCGTATGACTCGGCCGGTGCAGGCGCAGTCGAGGGCGTTGAAGTTCTGTACAGCATGAACGGCTTTGGCGCACACATCCACAGCACCGAGTACAGCTATGGTGTTGGTGCAAACTACACCTTCTCGGGCTACACTGTTGCAGTGGCTTATGAAGAGTGGGACGCAGCCGCACCGGGTGGTCAGGTTGACGGCGACAGCATCCTGTTCGCAAGCATCGGCGGCACCATCGGCGCGTTCGACGTTGCCCTGGCCTATGCCAGCACCGAGTTCAGCGGCGTTGAGGCTGACAAATGGTCGCTGAAAGGTGGCTACGACTTCGGCACCGGCCTGACCGTGTACGGCTTCGTCGCATCGGAAGACGTGGTTGACGAATCCTACGGCATCGGCGCGTCCTACGATCTGGGCGGCGGTGTTTCGCTGGAAGGCGGCATCACGCAGACCGACGAGGCACTGGACGACACCATCGTGTCTCTGGGTGCATTCTTCTCGTTCTGATCCAGAACGGAAATTGCATAGGGAAGGGCAGGTCGCTTGACCTGCCCTTTTCTTTTTGTGCCGCATTGTGTTTTCTGGCCGCGACCAAGCGGGAGACAGGACGATGGGGCTTGAGGATATCCGCGCACGTATCGCAAAGGCCGAGGCAGAGGCCGGGCGCGATCCGGGCAGCGTGACGCTGATCGCGGTCAGCAAGGTGCAGCCGCCGGAGCGGGTGGAGGCGGTGCTGCAACAGGGCCACCGCTGTTTCGGCGAAAACCGCGTGCAGGAAGCGGCGGGCAAGTGGCCCGGTTTCCGCGACAGCTTCGACGGGATCGAGTTGCACCTGATCGGCCCGTTGCAGACCAACAAGACGCGGCAGGCGTTCGAGCTGTTCCAGGCGATCCATTCGGTCGACCGCCCCAAGCTGGCGAACACCATCGCCCGCATCGCGCAGGAAGAGGGGCATTGCCCCGACCTGTTCATACAGGTGAACACCGGGGAAGAGCCGCAGAAGGCCGGTATCCTGCCGGCGGATGCGGATGCGTTCATCGCCGAATGCCGCGATATGGACCTGCCCGTGCAGGGGCTGATGTGCATTCCCCCGGTCGAGGAAGAACCGTCGCTGCATTTCGCGCTGCTGGCAAAGATCGCCGCGCGCAACGGGCTGGCGGGGCTGTCGATGGGCATGAGCGGCGATTTCGAACGCGCCATCGCGCTGGGCGCGACCCATGTGCGCGTGGGCAGCGCGATTTTCGGGGAGCGTGTTGCCGCTCATCCGGCCTGACGGTCGTTTTCCCGATCAGGGGACGATCAGGCGCGTGCCGGGGCGGATGTTCTGCGCGATCCAGAGCAGGTGATCGCGGCGAAAGGCGATGCAGCCCTCGGTCGGGTAGTGCGGGCGGCGCCACTGGTGCAGGAAGATCGCCGAGCCGCGCCCCGGAACGGCCTGCGGCCAGTTCCAGTCGGTCAGCAGCACGAGATCGTAGAGCGGATCGGCCCGGCGCAGGGTTTCGTGGCTGTGCGGATAGGGCACGCGGACCATCCGGTTGTAATCCGGCTGACCCGGGTCGTCCGACCACAGGTCGGAGGGACGGATCGGCAGCGCCCAGCCTGCCGGCCGCGCCATCCGGTCGGGGCGGTAGAGCAGCCCGGCGATGCAATGCATGCCGCGCGGGGTGGCGCCGTCGCCTTCGCGCTTGTCGCCGGTCAGCCCGCCGCGCCCGATGCTGCAGGGCAGGCGGCGGCTCAGGAATCGCAGATGCGTGGGCGTCAGCACCAGGTCGGCCGGGCGGGAGGGGGCGCTGCCCCCTCGGCCTGCGGCCTCACCCCCGGGATATCGCCGGAGAGAGGAAACCGGGGTCACAGCAGGTGGCCCGACTTGGCTGCCTTGGTGGCGAGATAGGCGCGGTTATGCGCGGTTTCGCCCAGTTTCAGCGGCACCCGTTCGACCACTTTCAGCCCGTGCTTTTCCATCATGGCGATCTTGCGCGGGTTGTTTGTCAGCAGGCGCACGGCGGAAAAGCCCATGGATTTCAGGATATCGGCGCCGAGGCGGAAATCGCGCTCGTCATCCTCGAACCCCAGCCGGTGATTGGCCTCGACCGTATCGAAGCCCTGATCCTGCAGGGAATAGGCGCGCATCTTGTTGGCCAGGCCGATGCCGCGCCCTTCCTGGTTGAGATAGAGTAGCACGCCCGCGCCGTTCGCGCCCATCTGCGCCAGCGCGCCGCGCAGTTGCGGGCCGCAATCGCATTTCAGGCTGCCCAGCACGTCGCCGGTGAAGCAGGCCGAATGCAGCCGCGCCAGCACCGGCTCGCTGCGCGCGGGCTGGCCGATTTCGAAGGCGTAATGTTCCTCGCTGCCATCGGCGGGGCGGAAGATATGCAGCCGGCCGGCCTCGGCCGCCTCGACGGGCAGGCGGGCAGAGACCACCGGGTCGGGGTGGGGCGTCGCGGCCAGGAGCGGCGCAACCAGCGCGGCGGGCAGATGCGTGAGCGCCTGCGCCGCGGCAAATCCCGCCGGGTCGGGCAGGTCGAGCAGCAGCGCGGCGGGCAGCAGGCGCGCGGATTTCGCAAGGGTCAGCGCCAGCCGGTGCAGGTCTGCCGGGCCTTCGCGGTACGCGTGGAACGGGCCTTTCATCGGCATGTCGAGATCGTCGGCGGGGTCGGCCACGGCCAGCACCCATGCCAGCCCGGCATCGGCGGGCAGGCGCAGCCGCGCGAGGTCGCCGTCATAGGGCCGCGCCTTGAGCGTTTCGGCGCGGCGCGCGGTGATCGCCAGAACCGGCGCGCCGCCCATGGCGCGCAGATCGGCGAGCCTGCCGGCGGTCAGCGTTTCCGCGGCCAGCGCCAGCGCCCCGCCGCCACCCTTACCCGTCAGCACGACCGGCACCCCCATGCGCAGGTCGGCGCGGGCGCGGGCCAGAAGTTCGGGTGGCGTGGGGGTGAAGCTCATGCGCTGTCCTTTCGGACATGATTTAGCCGGTCCGTGCCGGATTTGAAACATATCTCGCGCAGGCTACACGTCCGCGTGAAGGGATTGCAGCATTTCTTGCAGCGGCGGCGCGGCACGCTCATTTCCGTTACCAGGCACGGCAAAGGAGGGCGTATCATGGCGCAGCTCAAGAAAATTCTGCTTGTGGACGATGACGAGGACCTGCGCGAGGCGCTGAGCGAGCAGCTTGTCATGACCGAGGATTTCGACGTTTTCGAGGCCGGCAACGGCAGCGAGGCGATGCAGAAGGCCAAGGAGGGGCTTTACGACCTGGTGATCCTGGACGTGGGTCTGCCCGACACCGACGGGCGCGAGCTGTGCCGGCTGATGCGCAAGCAGGGTGTCAAGGCGCCGATCCTGATGCTGACCGGCCACGACAGCGATGCCGACACGATCCTGGGGCTGGATGCGGGGGCGAACGATTACGTGACCAAGCCGTTCAAGTTCCCGGTTCTGCTGGCGCGCATCCGGGCGCAGCTGCGCCAGCACGAGCAATCCGAGGATGCGGTGTTCCAGTTGGGGCCGTACACGTTCAAGCCGGCGATGAAGATGTTGATCACCGAGGACGATCGCAAGATTCGCCTGACCGAGAAGGAAACCAATATCCTGAAATTCCTGTACCGCTCGGCCGAGGGGGTGGTGGCGCGCGATGTGCTGCTGCACGAGGTCTGGGGCTATAACGCCGGTGTCACCACGCACACGCTGGAGACGCATATTTACCGGCTTCGCCAAAAAATTGAACCAGATCCGTCAAATGCTCGCCTTCTTGTGACCGAATCTGGAGGGTACCGTCTGGTAGCGTAAGGTATTCCTGACTCCACCTGATCCAGATCAAGGCATATGATCGTATACAGGTTAAGTTGACCCTATCCCGCCGCATATCCGGGTAATGATATGCACCTCCCTGTTGGACCTGGCCCGGGCTTTGCCCGGGTCTTTTTTTGGCGGCATGGCCCGGCGCGGTCATGGCCATCGTTGCGGAGGGCCGGTTTTCGCCCCCTCCCATCCGGTTCGTGCCTGTGCTAGGCCAGCGTCCAGACCCAACCGATCAGGAGATGCGCCGATGCCCTTTACCCTTGCCACGTGGAACATCAACTCGGTCCGGTTGCGCGCGGGGCTGGTCGAAAAGCTGCTGCGCGAGGAGGGGCCGGACGTGCTCTGCCTGCAGGAATGCAAAAGCCCGGTCGACAAGATCCCCGCCGATCTGTTCTCGGCGCTGGGATACGGCCACATGATCGCGCGGGGGCAGAAGGGGTATAACGGCGTCGCCATCCTGTCGAAGCTGCCGATCGAGGATGTGGGCGATATGGATTTCGCCGGTCTCGGCCATGCGCGGCACGTGGCGGGACGGCTGGAAAACGGGGTCGTCATCCACAATTTCTATGTGCCCGCGGGAGGCGATGTGCCGGACCGCGCGGTGAACGAGAAATTCGGGCAAAAGCTGGATTACCTGACAGAGATGCGTGACTGGTTCCATGGCGACCGGCCCGAAAAGGCGATCCTGGTGGGCGATCTGAACATCGCCCCGCGCGAGGATGACGTGTGGTCGCACAAGCAGTTGCTGAAGGTGGTGAGCCATACGCCCATCGAGGTCGAGCACCTGGGCCAGGCGCAGGAGGCCGGCGGCTGGGTCGATGTCACGCGGGCCGATATTCCCGAGGGGCAGCTTTATTCCTGGTGGTCCTATCGCGCGCGCGACTGGGACGCTGCCGACAAGGGCCGACGGCTGGATCACGTCTGGGCCACCGCGGATATCGCCAATGCGGGCCATGGCAGCCGCATCCTGCGCGATGTGCGTGGCTGGGAAAAACCCAGCGACCACGCGCCGGTTTTCGCGGAGTTCGACCTGTAGGGCCGGGTCGCCCAATCCCCCTTTGAATTCCCGCACGCGAAGGCGCATATAGGGGCAAAGTTGCGAAAGGATGCATAGGACCATGCTGGAACTTGGGCAAAACACCCCCGATGCAAGCGATCTGATCAAGGATGTGGGCGAAGAGGCGTTCATGGCCGAAGTGGTCGATGGCTCGGCCGAGGTGCCGGTGATCGTCGATTTCTGGGCGCCGTGGTGCGGCCCGTGCAAGACGCTGGGCCCGATGCTGGAAGATGCCGTGAAGGCCGCGAAAGGCGCGGTAAAGATGGCCAAGGTGAACGTGGACGAGGCACAGCGGCTGGCCAGCGCGCTGGCGCAGCAGGGGCTGCCGCTGCAGTCGATCCCGACGGTTGTCGCCTTCTACCAGGGTCGGCCGGTGGACATGTTCCAGGGCGCGGTGCCGCAATCCGAGATCAAGGCCTTCATCGAGCGCGTGGTGCAGGCCGCGGGCGGCGATGCCAGCGGCGGGCTGGACGAGGCCGTGGCCGCCGCCGAAGAGATGCTCGCGCAGGGCGCGGTGGCCGATGCCGCACAGACCTTTGCCGCGATCCTGGGCGAAGAGCCGGCGCATGCCGAGGCCTATGCCGGGCTGGTGCGCTGCCATATCGCCTCGGGGCAACTGGACGAGGCCGAGGCGGTGCTGAACGGCGCCCCCGCCGAGATCGCCACCAGCGCGCCCATCGAGGCCGCGAGGGCCCAGCTTGAACTGGCGCGGCAGGCCGAGGGGGCCGGGCCGCTGGACGATCTGCGTGCGCAGGTCGAGGCCGATCCCGGTGACCACCAGGCGCGCTATGATTACGCGCAGGCGCTTTATGCCAAGGGCAAGGGCGAAGAGGCGGTGGAGCAGTTGCTGGAGCTTTTCCGCCGTGACCGCGAGTGGAACGACGGTGCCGCGAAGGCGCAGCTTTTCACCATTTTCGAGGCGCTGAAACCCAACGATCCGGTGGTTCTGAACGGCCGTCGCAAGCTTAGCTCGATGATATTTGCCTGACCCGTTTCGGGGCCTAGTTCTGAGGCATGGCAAAACCGTTCGACTTTCCCGATGTGATACCGGTCTTTCCATTGCCGGGGGCGCTGCTGCTGCCGCGCGCCCGGCTGCCCCTGCATATCTTCGAACCGCGTTACCTTGCGATGCTGGAGGATGCGCTGAAGGTGCCGGACCGGATGATCGGGATGATCCAGCCGGTCCGGGGGCGCGAGTCGAAACACGGCCCGGCCCTGCACCGGATCGGCTGCGCGGGGCGGGTGACGCAGTTTTCGGAAACCGAGGACGGGCGCTATCTGATCACGCTGACGGGCGTGTCGCGGTTTCGCGTCATGGACGAGATCGAGGGCTTTACCCCCTATCGCCGGGTGCGCGCCTCGTGGGACGGGTTCGACCGCGACCGCGGCGCCGAAGAGGGTGACAGCAGTTTCAACCGCGATGCGCTGATGGCGCTTCTGCATCGCTATTTCTCGGCGCGCAGCCTGAATACCGACTGGGAGTCGCTGCGCGAGGCGGATGACGAATTGCTGGTCAACTCGTTGTCGATGCTGCTGGATTTCGATATCGAGGACAAGCAGGCGCTGCTGGAGGCGCCGTGCCTGACCACCCGGCGCGAGACCCTGATGGGGCTTCTGGAATACGCGCTGCGCGGTGGCGACGGCAAAGAGGTGATGCAATGAGCGACGAGCCGCAACTGTTCGACCGCCGGATGCTGGAGGCGCTGGTCTGCCCGAAATCCGGCGCGGTGCTGGAATACGATGCCGAGCGGCAGGAGCTGATTTCCCGGGCGGCGCATCTGGCCTATCCGATCCGAAACGGCATCCCCGTCATGCTGGTGGACGAGGCGCGCCTGCTGGATTGAGCGGGGGCGGGGGTGGCGTCGGAACGACGCACCCCGCCCGGAACAGCCGCGCAGCGGCCCGGGCATCGCACGGCCGGGGGGCCTGCGTTGCCCTCTGTTGCGGTTACCCGAAGGGGAGCTGTTCAGATGCAGCGCCCGCCGTCCACTTCCATCGCGACGCCGGTGATCATGCTGGCCTCGTCCGAGCACAGGAAACAGGCGGCGTTGCCCATGTCCTCGGGGGTGGAAAAGCGGCCGATCGGAATGGTCGACAGGAATTTCGCGCGCATCTCGGGTGTGTCCTCGCCCATGAAACTGGCCAGCAGCGGCGTTTCCCCCGCCACCGGGCACAGCGCGTTGACGCGCACCTGCCGGGGCGCGAGTTCCACCGCCATCGTCTTGGTCGCCGTGATCATCCAGCCTTTGGACGCGTTATACCAGTTGAGGTTCGGGCGTGGCGACAGCCCGGCGGTGGAGGCCACGTTCAGGATCGCGCCGCCGCGGGGTTTCATATGCGGCACCAGCGCGCGGGCGGTCAGGTAGACGGATTTGCAGTTCACCAGGAAAACGTGGTCGAATTCCTCGTCCGTCACGTCCTCCATCGGTTTGGGCATATGCGTGACGCCGGCGTTGTTCACCAGGATGTCGACATGCCCCATCCGCGACAGCGCGGTTTCGGCCATGTCGGCCACCGCGCCGCCATTGGCCACGTTGCAGGCGTATCCGAAGGCGCCGCCGCCCACCTCTTCGGCAAGGCCGTCGGCGCCGTCGGCGTTGAGGTCCACGATCATCACCCGCGCGCCTTCGGCCGCGAACTTGCGCACGATGCCGGCGCCGAAACCGCTGGCGCCGCCGGTGACGATGGCGGTTTTTCCGTCGAGTCTCATTGTCTTCTTCTCCTTGCTGATGCGGCACGCTCAGGGGCGGGCCGCGGTCCATTGAATGTCGTCTATGCCCACCAGGCGCCCGAAGCGGGCGAGTTCGGTGTCCAGTTTTCCCACCCGCGCCGCGCCCCATTTCACGCGCGGTTCCGGCCAGAATCCGGTGACGCGCATGAGGCCCGCCGCCCGGTCTGCCTTGATCTCGATCCGGCCCACGAAACGGTCGCCCTCCAGCAGCGGGTAGACGTAATAGCCCCAGCGGCGGCGGGCGGCGGGCACGAACATTTCGTTGCGGTAGTCGAAGCCGAAAAGCCGGGCCAGCCGGTCGCGGTCGCGGATGGCGGGATCGAACGGGTTGAGGATGCGCAGCCGCGTGGTGGCGGCGGGTGCGCGGGCAAGGCGCGTTTCGATGTCGGGATGCGCCAGCGCGTCGCGCCACGTGCCATCGGCGCACTGGATGCGCACCGGCACGGTGTCGGCCTGCGCGGCCCAGCCGCGGGTTTCGGGCGCGGTGGCGACGCCCCAGAACCGCTGTACCTCGCCGGGGGTGGCGACGCTCAGCCGGTCGAGCGCGTCATCGCCCAGCCGCAGCAGGGCATGGGCATCCTCGGCGGGGTCATGACCGGGGAACACCCGTTCGCCCAGGTCGTAAAACTTGACGAAATTCTCGCGGTGCGACGTGGCGAGGCGCCCGGCATACCACATCTGGTCCAGCGCCTTTTTATGCGGCGGGCGGGCCCACATCTCGCGGCTTTCCGCCTTGGTGTCGAAGGCGTGGGTCGAGAGCGGCCCCTCTTGCGCGATGCGGTCGCGGATGCGGGCGATTTCCTGCTGGCCGAGCCCCGACTGGTACCATGCCGCGCGCGCCGCACGTTCGCCCAGCCGGCGGAACTGCACCTGCCAGAGCGGCAGCATCTCCACCGGCAGCAGGCTGGCGTCATGGGTGAAATGCTCGAACAGGGCGCGGCCGGCCAGGTGCGGCCACAGCATCCCCTCGCGGTAGTTCTGGTTGCGGGTCCACAGGATGTGGTTATGGGCGCGGGTGACGTTGCGGATCGTGTCGATCTGCAACAGCCCCAGCGCCCGGATCGTGCCCGGCACGTCCACCGGCCCTGTGGGCGCGGGCGACAGCCCGTTCGCCCACAGCCACAGCCGCCGCGCATCGCGGTTGGATATGGCCAGCGGGGCGGTCACCCGTGCCAGGCCGCGACGGTTTTGAGGGTGGTAAAGCCATACATCGCCTCGAACCCCTTTTCGCGGCCGTGGCCGGATTTGCCCATCCCGCCGAAGGGCAGCTCCACCCCGCCGCCCGCGCCGTAATTGTTGATGAAGATCTGCCCCGCCCGCACCTTGCGCGCCAGCCGCATCTGGCGCGCGCCGTTCTGGCTCCAGACGCTTGCGACAAGGCCGTAATCGGTGCCGTTGGCGATCTGCACCGCCTCGTCCTCGTCATCGAAGGGAATGACCACCTGCACGGGTCCGAAGATTTCCGACTGGGCAAGATCGTGATCCGCCGTCACGCCGGAAAACAGCGTGGGCGGCACGTAATAGCCGCCGCCGGGCAGGTCGCCCAGCTGCGCCTGCCCGGCGATTTCCAGGTCCGCGCCCCGGTCGAGATAGCCCGAGACGATCCCCTTCTGCTTGGCCGAGATCAGCGGGCCCACGTCGAGATCGTCCATCGCCGGGCCCACGCGCAGCGCGCCATAGCGTTCGGCCATGCGGTCCAGTAGCTGGTCGTGGATGGCCCGGTGCACAAGGATGCGCGACGAGGCCGAACAGGTCTGGCCGCAGTTCTGGATGCCTGCGTTGACAAGGAAGGGCAGGGCGGCGTCCAGATCGGCATCGTCGAACACGATCTGGGGGGATTTGCCGCCCAGTTCCAGCGTGACGGGGATCACGTTCCTGGCCGCGGCCTCCTGCACCATGATGCCGGTGCCGACCGAGCCGGTAAAGCTGATGTGATGGATACCGGGATGGGCGGTCAGCGCCGCGCCCGCCTCGGCGCCGAGGCCGGGCACGACGTTCAGCACGCCATCGGGCAGGCCGGCGGCCTTGGCCAGGTCGGCAAAGGCCAGCGCGGTCAGGCAGGCATCCTCGGCCGGTTTCAGCACGCAGGTATTGCCGGTGGCCAGCGCCGCGCCGACGGATCGGCCGATGATCTGCATGGGATAGTTCCACGGCACGATATGGCCCGTCACCCCGTGCGGTTCGCGCAGGGTATAGACGGTATAGCCGTCGAGATAGGGGATGGTTTCGCCCATCAGCTTGTCGGCGGCCCCGCCGTAGAATTCGCAATAGCGCGCCAGCGCCACAGCGTCGGCGCGGGCCTGTTTCAGCGGCTTGCCGACGTCCAGCGCCTCGATCCGCGCAAGCTCGTCCACCCGTTCCGTCACCAACTGGCCGAGGCGCAGCAGGATGCGCCCGCGTTCGGCAGCGGACAGGCGGGCCCAGTCGCCATGCCGCGCGGTTTCGGCGGCCTGCACGGCGGCGTCGATATCCCCGGCGGTGCCGCGCGCGATCTCGCCGATCTGCGCGCCGGTCGAGGGGTCGAAAAGCGGCAGGGTGCCGCCCTGTTCCGGGGCCACCCATTGCCCGCCGATCAGGCATTTCGCGGGGTCGAACCAGAGGGGAAGATCAGTGCTCATGTGCCAGTTTCCTTACGTCGTCGGGCAGCTGCGGCGCGGCTGCGATCAGTTGTTGCGTATAGCCGTGTTGCGGGTCGGCAAAGACCCGTTCGGTTTCGCCCTGTTCCACGATCCGGCCCGCCTGCATCACCAGCACGCGGTCGGTGATCGAGCGCACGACGGAAAGGTCGTGAGAGATGAACAGATAGGTCAGCCCGAAGCGGTCGGACAGGTCGGCCAGCAGGTCGAGCACCTGCGCGCGCACGCTGACATCCAGGGCCGATACCGCCTCGTCCAGGATGATCAGGTCGGGCCGGATGATCAGCGCGCGGGCGATGGCGATGCGCTGGCGCTGCCCGCCGGAGAACTCGTGGATATACTTGTCGGCATCGCCCGCCGACAGCCCCACGCTTTCCAGCGCCCCGGCGGTGGCGCGATCGCGCGCGGCGCCGGTGGGCGGATCGTCGAGCAGGTGGAAGGGTTCGCAGACCAGCCGCGCGACCTTGTGACGGGGGTTGAAGCTGCCGTAAGGGTCCTGGAACACCACCTGCATCCGGCGGCGCACCGCGCGGTTGGGCCGGTGCCCGGTAAAGACCGGCTCGCCATCCAGTGCGATGGTGCCGGCCTGCACCTCTTCCAGCCCCAGGATGGCGCGGGTCAGGGTGGATTTGCCGCAGCCGGATTCGCCCACAAGGCCAAGGTTCTCGCCCCGGCGGATATCGAAGCTGACGCCGTCCACCGCGCGGAACGTGCCGGGCTTGCCCCACAGCCCCTTGCGTGGGGTGGGATAGTCGCGCACCACGTCGCGCACCCGCAGCAGCGGCGTGTCCTGCGGTGTGCCCTCGCGGTCGGGCACGTGGTCGGATGCCGCCAGCAGCGCCAGCGAATAGGGGTGCTGCATCCCGCGCAGCAGGGTTTGCGTCGGCCCCTGTTCCACCACCTCGCCCCGGCGCATGATGACGATGTGATCGGCCATGTCGGCCACCACCGCCAGGTCGTGGCTGATCATCAGCAGGCCCATCCCGTCCTCCTGCACCAGCCGTTTCAGCAGGGTCAGGATCTCGGCCTGCGTGGTCACGTCCAGCGCGGTGGTGGGTTCGTCCGCGATCAGCAGTTTGGGGCGCAGGGCGATGGCCATCGCGATCACCACACGCTGCCGCTGCCCGCCCGACAGCTCGTGCGGGTAGCGCGACAGCGGGAACCGGTCCTGCGGCAGCTCGACGCGGCGCAGGGCCTCGGCCGCGCGTTTGCGGGCGTCTTCGGCGGTGGTGCGTTCGTGGATCAGGATGGTTTCGGCCACCTGCTCGCCTATGGTCTTGAGCGGGTTCAGCGCGGTCATCGGTTCCTGGAACACCATCGACACGTCGTTGCCGCGCAGCCGGCACAGGTGATCCTCGGACAGCGCCAGTATTTCATGCCCCGACAGCGAGATGCGCCCGGAACAGACCGATCCCTGCGGCAGCAGTTGCATGACCGAGAACGCGGTCATCGACTTGCCCGAGCCGCTTTCGCCGATCACGCCGACGATCTGGCCGGCATCGACCGACAGCGACACGTCGCGCAGGATCGGGGTGCCGCGAATATCCAGCGACAGGGTGTCGATCTGCAGCAGGGTCATTGCCGATCCCTCCTGAGCCTGGGGTCGAGGAGGTCGCGCAGCCCATCGCCCATCAGGTTCAGCCCCAGCACGGTCAGCAGGATCGCAAGGCCGGGAAACAGCGCCATGTGGGGGGCGAAGCTGACCATCGTCTGGCTGTCGGCCAGCATCCGGCCCCAGCTGGGTGTGGGCGGCTGCGCGCCGAGCCCGACATAGGACAGCCCCGCCTCGGCCAGGATGCCGAGGCTGAACTGGATCGTGCCCTGCACGATCAGCAGGTTGGTGACGTTGGGCAGGATATGTTCGAAACTGATCCGCGCCGCGCCCTTGCCCGCGACCCGCGCGGCCAGCACGAAATCCCGCGTCCACAGCGACAGCGCGCCCGAGCGCGTCAGCCGCGCGAAGACGGGGATGTTGAAGATGCCGATGGCGATGATCGCGTTCAGCGCCGAGGCGCCGAAAATCGCGGTGATCATGATCGCGATCAGCAGCGAGGGGAAGGCGAAAACCAGGTCGTTGGCGCGCATGATCACCTCGTCCAGCCAGCCGCCCTTGCGCGCGGCGGCGGCCAGCCCCAGCGGCACGCCCAGCCCCATGCCGATGCCGACGGCCACCAGCGCGACGGCGATCGAGGTGCGCGCACCGACCATGATCATGCTCAGGATATCGCGGCCGAAATGATCGGTGCCCAGCGGATGCGCGGGCGAGGGCGGCCTGATCTTGTTGGCGATGTCCATCTGCGTGACGTCCTGCGGCACCCAGGCAAAGCTGATCAGCGCGGCCAGCACGAAAACGGCGGTCAGCCCCGCGCCGAAGGCAAGGTTGCGGTTCATCGGCGCCCCCTCAGCCTCGGATCGACGGCGGCATAGGCCAGATCGACCAGGAAATTCACCAGCACCACCGCAAAGACCAGCAGCATCACCACCGATTCCACCACGATCAGGTCACGCGCCGAGATCGCCTGGAACACCAGCCGCCCGAGGCCGGGCAGGAAGAACACGTTCTCGATGATGATCGCACCGGCCAGAAGAAAGGCGAATTGCAGCCCGATGATGGTCAGCACCGGGATCAGCGCGTTGCGCAGCGCGTGCCGCCACAGCGCCTGCCGGCGCGACAGGCCCTTGGCGCGGGCGGTACGGATGAAATCCTCGTTCAGCGTATCCAGAAGCGACGAGCGCATCACCCGCGCCAGGATCGACGCCTGCGGCAGCGCCAGCGCGATGGCGGGCAGGGTCAGCGATTTCATCGCCGGGAAGAAACCCGCGTCCCAGCCGGCGAAACCGCCCGCGTTGAACCAGCGCAGGTTGATGGCAAAGACCAGCACCATCAGCATGGCGAACCAGAAATTCGGGATCGCCACGCCAAGCTGCGTGATCCCCATCACCACGATATCGGTGGGCTTGCCGCGCCGCGCCGCGGCCCAGATGCCGGCGGGAAAGGCGATCAGCGTCGACAGCGTCAGCGCATAAAGCGCCAGCGGCAGGCTGACCTGCACCCGGTCGAGGATCATCCGCGACACCGGCGTGCGATAGGTGTAGGAGGTGCCGAAATCGCCCACCAGCATCCCGCCCACCCAATCGGTATAGCGTTCCACCGGCCCCTTGTTCAGGCCCAGTTCGTCACGCAGCGCGGCCAGCGTGTCCTCTTGCGCGTTCAGTCCCAGCATGAAGGCCGCCGGATCGCCCGGCACCACCTCGAGCGACAGGAAGATCACCAGCGACGCTACCCAGAGCGTCACCACCAAGGACATCAGCCGTTTCAATGCAAAGCGCAGCATGCCTGCCCGGTTGCCTTTCCCGTCGGAAAAGGGGAAGGGCGCACCCTCCCCCCTTCATCGTTCCCAAAATACTCCCGCCGGAGGCGCAAGTGTCCCGCCGCCCGCGATGCGTGAAACCGCGTCACGGGCGGCGGGGTCTGGTCAGTCTTCCCAGTAGACGCCGGTCAGGTCGGTGGCCTGTGTGGGGGCGTTGGCCCACAGGCCCATGACCTTGGCGTTCGCCACGCTCAGCGCGGCGAGCTGGAAGAGATAGCCGTTGACGTAATCCCCGGCGATCATCTCCTGCGCCTGTTTCAGGATCGCCGAGCGGCCCGCCGGGTCGGTGGTGTTGTTCAGATCCGTCATCAACTGCTGGAAGGCCGGGTTGTCATACTGGAAATAGTAATCCGGCCGGGCGTAGATGTTGATGTCGGCGGGTTCCGTGTGGCTGACGATGGTCAGGCCGAAATCCTTGCCGCGGAACACCTCTTCCAGCCATTGCGGCCATTCCAGGTTGGTGATCTCGGTCTGGATGCCGACCTCGCGCAGCTGGGCGGCGATGATCTCGCCCCCGCGCCGCGCGTAGGAGGGCGGCGGCAGTTTCAGCGTGGTGGTGAACCCGTCGGGAAACCCGGCCTCGGCCAGCAGGGCCTTCGACTTTTCCGGGTCGTAGTCCGACATGCCGGTCAGGTCGACGTAATCGGGGTTGTGCGGCGCGAAATGGGTGCCGATGGGCGTGCCGTATCCGAACATCGCGCCGTCGATGATGGCCTGGCGGTCGATGGCATGGGCCAGCGCCTCGCGCACCTTGACGTTGTCGAAGGGCGGCATCTTGTTGTTGGTGCCCAGGATGGTTTCGCCCTCGGTCGAGCCGACAAGCACCTGGAACCGGGGATCGGCCTCGAACTGCGGCAGGTTCTCCGGCGCGGGGAAGCCCGAAAAGACATGCACGTCCTCGGCCATCACGGCGGCGAAGGCGGCGGTGGGATCGGCGATGAACTTGAAGGTGGCGCGGTCGAGCTTTGCCGGTTCGCCCCAGTAATCGGGATTCTTCACGATCTCGATCCGGTCGCCCTGCACCCAATTGGAGAATTTGAAGGCGCCGGTGCCGACGGGCTGCTGCTTGATACCGTCGATCGACTCGGGCGCGACGATCACCGCGTCGCCCCAGGCCATGTTGAACAGGAAGCTGCCATTGGGCTGCTTCAGCGTCACGCGCACGGTTTGCGGGTCCACCACCTCGACCGTGTCGATATCGGCGAACAGCGCCTTCTGCGCGTTCTGGCTGTCCTCGGCGCGGGCGCGGTCGAGGCTGAATTTCACGTCCTCGGCATCCATCGCGGTGCCGTCATGGAAGCTTACGCCGCTGCGCAGGGTGAAGGTGTAGACGGTGCCGTCCTCTGAAATCTCCCAGCTTTCCGCCAGCCCCGGCACGACCGAGCCGTCGGACATGAATCGCGTCAGCCCTTCGAAGACGTTGGAATAGAGCACGCTGTCGATCGCGCCCGCCGCCGCGCTGGTCGGGTCGAGATGCGGCGGTTCGAGCTGCATCCCCACCACCAGATCGGTTCTGGCCTGCGCCCATCCGACACTGGCCACCACTGCCGCGGCGCTCAGTGCGCCGGCTCGCAACCATCCAGAAAACATTGCAAAATCTCCCTGTTGCCCCGGCGCACACCGCGCGGCCGGGTCCGCGGCGCCGAGTGTTCACCTTATGACCGGCATAATCAAGTCACCGATACGACCGAAATCCTGTGGACGCCCCCGCGCAATATTGTTACCCAGCCGGCCATCCCGGCCGCCGCCGCGCGGCCCAGCCCCGGACCCCGAAGATGACCGCCGACAGCCACCGACCCGCCCCCATCGTCCGAACCCTGCCGGACCTGCGCGCCCTTACCCGGCGCTGGCGCGACGCGGGCGAAACCATCGGCGTGGTGCCGACCATGGGTGCGCTGCACCAGGGTCATCTGAGCCTTGCGCGCGCCGCCCGCGCCGATTGCAGCCGGGTGATCGTGACGATCTTCGTGAACCCGCGGCAGTTCAACAACCCCGAGGACCTGGCCGCCTATCCCCGGACCGAGGACGAGGACGCGCGCAAGCTGGCGCCGATCGGCGTCGACGCGATCTATGTGCCGGACGGCGCGCAGGTCTATCCCGAGGGGTTTGCCACCACGGTATCGGTCACGGGGCTGACCGGGATGCTGTGCGGGGCGCACCGGCCCGGCCACTTCGACGGCATGGCCACAGTGGTCGCCAAGCTTTTCCTGCAGACATCGGCCGACCGGGCCTATTTCGGGCAGAAGGATTACCAGCAGTTGCAGGTCGTCACCCGCATGGCGCGCGATCTGGATATCCCGATCGAGGTGGTCGGTTGCCCCACCATCCGCGAAGAGGACGGGCTGGCCATGTCCTCGCGCAACCTGCTGCTGTCGGACCGGGCGCGCATCCACGCGCCGGTGCTGCACGAGGTGATGGCGCAGATGGCGGCCGACCTGCGCGCGGGCGCCGACGTGACCACGCTGCGCCCAGCGGCCCTTGCGCGGCTGGACAGCGCGGGGTTTACCGGGGTGGATTACCTGGAGCTGCGCGCCGCCGAAGGGCTTGCGCTGCTGGAGCGCCCCGACCGGCCCGCACGGCTGTTCGCGGCGGCCTGGCTGGCCGGTGTCCGGCTGATCGACAATATCGCGGTCTGAACCGGCAGCGCCCCCGCCCGGCCGCGCGCGCGTGGCGGCGGCAGGAGCCTCCGGCGGGGATATTTCCCGAGAGAGGAAGGCAGGGCGCGGCATGTCAGTGACCGGGCGCCAGAAGCTCGGCCAGCGACAGGGCCATGATCTTGGCGCTGTCCACCATATCGTCGATGCCGACATATTCGTCCGGTTTATGCGCCAGGTCGAGGATGCCCGGCCCGTAGGCGATGCAGTTCTTCAGCCGCCCGATCCGGTCGATATGTTTCTGGTCATAGGTGCCGGGGCTGACCACGTATTGCGGATCGGTGGCCAGAACATCGGTGATCGCGCGGGCCACGGTCTGCACCACCGGCGCGCTTTTTTCGGTCATCGTGGGCAGGACGCGCTGCAATTCGCGCACGTCGTAGCTGAACGTGGCGCGGCGTTCCTTGACCGCGCGCAGGATGGCGTGGATTTCCTCCTGCACCTCGTCGATGTCTTCCTCGATCAGGAAACGGCGGTCGATCACCATGCGGCAGCTGTCGGGCACGCAAGGGCTGGGCAGGCCGGTGTAGTCGGGGTCCTGCTCGGCCTCGCCGCCGTGGATCGAGTTGATGTTGAGCGTAGATTGACGCGCGCCTTCGGGTACCACGGGCATGTCGGTGCGTTTCTGCGCCAGCGCGGGGAACAGCGTTTCCTCCATCTCGTGCATGACTGCGCCCATGTGACGGACCGCGCAATCGCCCAGGAACGGCATCGAGCCGTGGGCGATTTCGCCGTAGGTTTCGATCTCGGCCCACCAGACGCCGCGATGGCCCAGGCAGATGCGATCCTTGTTCAGCGGCTCGGGGATGATGACGTGCTGCACGCGCGCGGGATCGAAATAACCCTTTTCGGCAAGGTAGGCGACACCGCCGAAACCGCCGGATTCCTCGTCCGCCGTGCCGCTGATCTCGATCGCGCCGGCATAGTCGGGGCAGATGGCTATGAACGCCTCGGCGGCGACGATGCTGGCGGCCAGCCCGCCCTTCATGTCGCAGGCGCCGCGGCCATAGACCTTGCCATCCTTCACCTCGCCGCCGAAGGGATCGGTCGTCCAGCCGCGGCCGACCTCGACCACGTCGATATGGCTGTTGAAATGCACGCATTCGCCGGGCCGGGCGCCCTCGCGGCGGGCGACGATGTTCCAGCGCGGGTACTTGTCGCTGTCGCCCTTGGCCCCCTGGGCGCGCACCAGTTCGGTGTGAAAGCCCGATTTCAGCAGGCGCCGGTCGAGGTAGTCGCAGATTTCGCGGTAATTCTGGCCCGGCGGGTTCAGGGTGGGGATGCGGATCAGGTCGCGGCAGAGCGCGGTCAGGTCGTCGCGGCGTGCCTCGATTTCTGCGGTCAGCTTGTCTTTCAGCGTCATCTTGCGGTCCCTTGCTGGCAGGGTGGAAGAATGCGCGGGTGACACTACGGTGTGAATACCGTAGGATTACGGGCATGGAGGATCTGGCCCATATCGCCTTCGACGCCGCCCCGATCGGCCTGGTGCTGACCGAGGACCGGGTGATCCGTGCCTGCAACGCCACTTTCGCAGAGATGTCGGGCCACGCGTCCGACGCGCTGCTGGGGCAGAGTTTCCGCATCTTTTATGACAGCGATGCGGGGTTCACGCAGGTGCGCGATATCGGGCTGGAGGCGCTGCGCCGTGACGGGGCCTATTGCGACGAGCGGATGCTGCGCCGCGCCGACGGCACGACGATCTGGTGCCGGTTCCGCGCCCGCACGCTGACGCCCGATGCGCCGCTGGCCCGCATGGTGCTGAGCTTTGCGCCCATCGCGGACGCCCCCGCCGGCCCGTCGCTGACCCCGCGCGAACGTGACGTGCTGACATGGCTGGCGCGGGGCATGACCTCGAAAGAGATCGCCAAGGCGCTGGACCTGTCGCCCCGCACGGTCGAGGACGTGCGCGCGCGGCTTTTGCGCAAGTTCGGGGTGCCGAACGCCACCCGCCTTCTGGCGCGGCTCAGCCGGTCGGGGTGATCGGTTACGCAATTCTACGCATTGACAGCTTGGCCCCCCTTCGCCGCATGATGGCGGGGCAGAACAGAGAACCGGCGCCGTTGCGCGCCGGAGGGAGGAACCAAGATGAAACGCATGTTTGCGGCGGGCCTCGTGTCCACGCTGGCGCTGGCAAATGCCGCGCTGGCCGATATCACCATCGCCCATATCTATGGCAAGACCGGCCCGCTCGAGGCTTATGCCAAGCAATCCCATGACGGGCTGATGATGGGGCTGGAATACGCCACCGGCGGCACGATGGAGATCAACGGCGAAAAGATCGTCGTGATCGAGAAGGACACGCAGCTGAAGCCCGAGAACGGCAAGGCGCTGCTGGAAGAGGCCTATGGCGACGACGAGGTCGACCTGGCCATCGGCCCGGTCAGTTCCGGCGTGGCGCTGGCGATGCTGCCGGTGGCCGAGGAATACGAGAAGATCCTGATCGTGCACCCGGCCGTGGCCGACAGCGTTACCGGCGAGAACTGGAACCGCTATATCTTCCGCACCGGGCGCAACTCGTCCCAGGACGCGGTGGCGCAGGCCATCGCGATGGCGGGAGAGGGCGTCAAGATCGCCACGCTGGCGCAGGATTATGCCTTTGGCCATGACGGGATCGCCGCGTTCCGCGAGGCACTGGAGGGCACCGGCGCCGAAATCGTGCACGAGGAATACGTGCCCACCGACACCACCGATTTCACCGCGGCGGGCGAACGCATCTTCAACGCCATGAAGGATCTGGAGGGCGACAAGAAGGTGTTCGTCCTCTGGGCCGGGGGCGGCAACCCGATGGGCAAGCTGAACGCGATGGACCCGGGCCGCTTCGGGATCGAACTGGCGACCGGGGGCAACATCCTTGCCGCGCTGAGCGGCTACAAGGAGTTCCCGGGCATGGAGGGCGCGATCTATTACTACTATGAACTGCCCGACAACGAGGTAAACGACTGGCTGGTCGAAGAGCACCAGGCCCGGTTCGGCAGCCCGCCCGATTTCTTCACCGCCGGCGGCATGACGACGGGCATCGCCGTGGTCGAGGCCATCAAGAAGGCCGGCAGCACCGATACCGAGGCGCTGATTTCCGCGATGGAAGGCATGGAATGGATGACGCCCAAGGGCATGATGACATTCCGCGCCGAGGATCACCAGGCGCTGCAATCCATGTATCACTTCAAGATCCGCGTGGATGACAGCGTGGAATGGGCGATCCCCGACCTGGTCAGGGAACTGACCATCGACGATCTGCCGATCCCGGTCCGCAACCAGTAACGCACAGCGCGCGGGCCGGTTCGCCCCGGCCCGCGCGATACGGGGATTTCCATGAGCAGGGTCATTCTGGAAACGCACGACCTGACCGTGCGCTTTGGCGGGCATGTGGCGGTGGATGCCGTCACCTGCGCCTTTCGCGCCGGTGAGCTGACGGCCATCGTCGGGCCGAACGGCGCGGGCAAGACCACCTATTTCAACCTGATTTCGGGGCAGATCCCGGTCAGCGCGGGGCGTGTCGTGCTGAACGGGCGCGACATCACCCGCGACAGCGTGGCCCACCGCACCCGTGCGGGTATCGGGCGGGCGTTCCAGTTGACCAACCTTTTTCCCAATCTCAGCGTGCTGGAAAACGTGCGGCTGGTGATCCAGTCCAAGGCGGGGTTGGGGTATCGGCTGTTGTCGATGGCTTCGGGTCATTCCGAGGTCACGGACAAGGCTGTGGCGATCCTCGACCGGGTGCGGCTTTATGAGAAACGCGCGCAACTGGTCAGCGAGTTGTCGCATGGCGATCAGCGCAAGCTTGAGGTGGCGCTGCTGATCGCGCTCGACCCGGCGGTCTACATGTTCGACGAACCCACCGCGGGGATGAGCGTGGACGAGGCGCCCGTGGTGCTGGACCTGATTGCCGACCTGAAGGCGCAGAAGGACCGCACGATCCTGCTGGTCGAGCACAAGATGGACGTGATCGCCCGGCTGGCCGACCGCATCATCGTGCTGCACAACGGCGCGCTGGCCGCCGATGGCGACCCGGCCGAGGTTATTGCCAGCGACGTGGTGCAGGAGGCGTATATGGGCAAGGAACTGACCGATGTCTGACCCGATGCTGCGCCTCTCGGGCGTCTATACCGACATTGCCCAGTATCACATCCTGCAAGGCGTGAATTTCGACGTGCCGCGCGGGCAGGTCACCATGCTGCTTGGGCGCAACGGGGTGGGCAAGACCACCAGCCTGCGCACGATCATGGGCCACTGGCGGGCCCGGGCGGGGCAGATCCTGCTGGACGGGCAGGATATCGCCGCGCTGCCCACGCCCGCGATTGCCCGGCTGGGCGTCGGATATGTGCCCGAGAACATGGGGATCTTCAGCGATCTGACGGTCGAGGAAAACATGATCCTGGCCGCCAGTTCCGGGCCGCTGGACCGCACGCGGCTGGACTGGCTGTTCAGCGTCTTTCCGCCGTTGCAGACATTCTGGAAGGGTCACGCCGGCAACCTGTCGGGCGGGCAGAAGCAGATGCTGTCCATCGCCCGCGCGATGGTCGAGGAGCGGCGGCTTTACCTGATCGACGAGCCGACCAAGGGGCTGGCCCCCGCCATCGTATCGACGATGGCGGGCGCGCTGCGGCAGCTGAAGGATCAGGGCGCGTCGATCCTGCTGGTGGAACAGAATTTCAGCGTCGCCCGCGCGCTGGGCGACAGCGCGGTGGTGATGGACGATGGCCGCGTGGTCTGGACCGGCGCGATGGCCGAACTGGCCGGCGACGCCGCATTGCAGGAACGCCTGATGGGGCTGAGCATGGAGGCAGGGCATTGATCGCGTGTCGCAAGCGCCATAGTCGAAAGGAGGTGCCGCATGACCGCCGCGCCTGACCATACGCCCACCATGTCGCGCGCCGGGCTGGCCGAGCGCCTGGGCCCCTATATCCCCGTGCTGCTGATCCCGGCGATCATGGCCTTCGGGCTGATCTTCATCCCGTCGATGTCGTCCTGGCTGACGCTGACCGTATCGGGGCTGGCGATGGGGATGATGATCTTCATCATGGCGTCGGGCATGACGCTGGTCTTCGGCCTGATGGACGTGATCAATTTCGGGCATGGCGTGTTCATCTCGGTCGGTGCCTTTGTCGGCATCTCGATCCTGCTGGTGCTGGGACACATGACCGAAGCGCCGTCGCTGGCGCTGAACCTGGCCGCGATCCTGGCCGCCGTGCTGGCTGCGATGGCCGCCACCGGCGTTCTGGGCTGGGCGTTCGAGCGGGTGATCGTCAAACCCGTTTACGGTGCGCATCTCAAACAGATTCTTGTCACGATGGGCGGGCTGATCGTGGTGGAGCAGCTGATCATCGTGCTGTGGGGGCCCGAAGAGATCTATATCCTGCGGCCCGAGGCGCTGCGCGGCGCGATCACCTTTGCCGGGGCCGCGATGGAGAAATACCGCCTGCTGGCCGTGGGCATCGGGGCGGTGCTGTTCCTGGTCATGCGCTACACCCTGCGGCGCACCAAGATCGGGCTGATCGTGCGCGCGGGCGTCGAAAACGGCGAGATGGTCGAGGCGCTGGGATACCGGTTGCGGCTGGTCTTCGTGGGCGTGTTCATCGCCGGGTCGGCGCTGGCGGGGCTGGGCGGCGTGATGTGGGGCCTGTATCAAGAGGTCATCACCGCCCATATGGGCCAGCAGATCATGATCCTGATCTTCATCGTCGTCATCATCGGCGGGCTCGGTTCGGTCGAGGGCTGTTTCATCGGCGCGCTGCTGGTGGGGCTGTTGCAGAACTACATCGCGTTTCTCGAGCCCAAGCTGGCGCTGATTTCCAATATCGGCCTGATGGTCGCCATCCTGATGTGGCGCCCGCAGGGCATGATCCCGGTGGTAAAGGCAAAATGATCGTGAAACTCCTGTCCGGCGACACGCCCCGCAGCCCGGTCCTGGCGGTGATCCTGCTGGCGATCCTTGTCGCGCTGGCCTTTGCGCCCTTCCTGTTTCCCGGCGTGCGCTCGGTCGATACGGCGGCGCGCATCTGCATTTTCATCGTGCTGGTCGCCAGTTACGACCTGATGCTGGGCTATGGCGGGATCGTCAGCTTCGCGCATACGATGTTCTTCGGCATGGGTGCCTATGGCGTGGCGCTTGCCAGCACGCATATGGGGCGCGGGTTCGACGCGGTGGCTGTGGGTGCGCTGTCGGGCGCACTGCTGGCGGCGGCCATCGCGTTCCTGATCGGGCTGTTCAGCCTGCGGGTCAGGGCGATCTTTTTCGCAATGATCACGCTGGCCGTGGCCAGTGCCGTTGCCGTGCTGGTCAGCCAGCTTTCGGGCCTGACGGGCGGCGAGGACGGGCTGAGCTTCCAGACCCCGCGCGCGCTGACCCCGGCCTTCCGGTTCGGGGACGAGCTGTTCGGGGTCAGGCTGAACGGCCGGCTGCTGGCCTATTACCTGATCTTCGGGGTGTCGCTGATCCTGTTCCTTCTGATGTTGCGGGTCGTGAACTCGCCCTTCGGGCGGGTGCTGCAGGCGATCCGCGAAAACGATTTCCGGGCCGAGGCGATCGGCTATCGCGTGGTCGGCTACCGCGTGACGGTGACCTGCCTGTCGGCCTTCATCGCGGCGCTGGCGGGGGCGCTTTACGCGATCTGGCTCCGCTATGTCGGGCCGGATACGGTGCTGAGCTTCGATATCATGGTGGATATCCTGCTGATGGTCGTCATCGGTGGCATGGGCACGATGTATGGCGCGGTGATCGGCGCGGCGTTGCTGGTGCTGGCGCAGAACTACCTTCAGGCGCTGATGGGCATGGCCGCCGGCGCGGTGGCGGGGCTGCCGGTTTTGCCGGAGCTGATGAATGCCGACCGCTGGCTGCTGTGGCTGGGCGTGCTGTTCGTTCTCAGCATCTATTTCTTCCCCACCGGTATCGTCGGGCGGTTGCGGCAGCGGCGGCAGGGCAGGGCGGCGCAGGGTCGTTAACGCCTTAAGCGTCTTGCATCTTCGGTCCGCGCGTGCCACCCAATTGCCGGACGTCAGGGAGGAAGGCGGATGAAACTGGGGATGGTGCTGCTGTGCGCAGCCTATGTTCTGAGCCAATTTTTCCGTGCCTTTCTGGCGGTTCTCACCAATGCGCTGGAGCGTGATGTCGGGGCCACGCCCGACGACCTGGCCTTTGCCTCGGGCATGTGGTTCCTGGTTTTCGCGCTGATGCAGCTTCCCATAGGCGAGGCGCTGGACCGGGTCGGCCCGCGCCGCACGGCGGCGATCCTGCTGGCGCTGGGCGGTGGCGGCGGCGCGGCGATATTCGCGCTGGCGACGACGCCGGTGCATATCTCGGTCGCCATGGCGCTGATCGGGGTGGGGTGTTCGCCGGTGCTGATGGCGTCCTACTATATCTTCGCGCGGATGTTCCCGCCGGCGATGTTCGCCACGCTGGGCGCGGCGATGATCGGCGTCGGGTCCATCGGCAACCTTGCCAGCGCCGCGCCGCTGGCCTGGGCGATCGAGGCGTTCGGCTGGCGCGAAAGCCTGTGGGCGCTGTCGGCGATCTCGGTCCTCGTGGCGGTCGGTGTCTGGGCCGTGGTGCAGGACCCGCCCCGTGCCGAAGGGGCCGAGGGCGGCAGCGTGCTGGCGGTGCTGAAAATCCCCGCGCTGTGGCTGATCCTGCCGCTGCTGGCGGTCAACTATGCCCCGGCGGCGGGTCTGCGGGGGCTGTGGGTGGGGCCATACCTGTCGGATGTCTATGGCGCGACCGCACAGGTGATCGGCACCGCGACCCTGATCATGGGGTTGGTCATGGTGGTGGCGGTTTTCGTCTACGGCCCGCTCGACCGGCTGTTCGGCACCCGAAAATGGGTGGTGGTGGGCGGCAACACGGCGGGGATCGTCGCCTGCGGTATCCTGGCCCTGACGCCCGAACCGGGATACTGGCCGTCGGTCATTCTTTGCGCGGCGATCGCCATGTTCGGGCTCAGCTATCCGGTCATCATGGCACATGGGCGCAGCTTTCTGCCGCCGCACCTGACCGGGCGGGGCGTGACGCTGATGAACCTGTTTTCCATCGGTGGCGTGGGGCTGTTCCAGGTGATCACCGGGCGGCTGTATTCGGCAGCGGCGGCCACCACCGAAAGCGCGGTCGCGCCCTATCAGCTTTTGTTCGGTTTCTTCGCGGCGATCCTTGCGCTGGGCATGATCCCCTACCTGTTCAGCCGCGACCGGCTGGACTGATCGGCCCTTTCCCTTGGCCCTGCGCTCATGTATTGAGCGCGCGTCCTGAAACGAAAGGAGCGACCCCATGGGGTATAACGTCGTCGTCGTCGGCGCCACGGGCAATGTGGGCCGGGAAATGCTGAACATCCTCGCGGAACGCCAGTTCCCGGTGGACAAGATCGCCGCGCTGGCCTCGCGCCGCAGCCTTGGCACCGAGGTCAGCTTTGGCGACAAGACACTGACCACCGAGGATCTGGATACGTTCGATTTCACCGGCTGGGACATGGCGCTGTTCGCCATCGGCTCGGACGCGACAAAGAAATACGCGCCCGTCGCGGCCAAGGCCGGTTGCGTGGTGATCGACAACAGCTCGCTCTACCGCTACGACCCGGATGTGCCGCTGATCGTGCCCGAGGTGAACCCGCAGGCGGTGCACGGCTATGCGAAGAAGAACATCATCGCCAATCCCAACTGCTCGACCGCGCAGATGGTTGTGGCGCTCAAGCCGCTGCATGACCGCGCCACGATCAGGCGCGTCGTGGTGTCGACCTATCAATCCGTGTCGGGCGCCGGCAAGGAAGGCATGGACGAGCTGTGGGACCAGACGAAAGCCGTCTACAACCCCACCGCCGAGGTGCCGCCCAAGAAGTTCCAGAAGCAGATCGCTTTCAACGTGATTCCGCATATCGACGTCTTCATGGAGGACGGTTCGACCAAGGAAGAATGGAAGATGGTGGCCGAGACGAAAAAGATCGTCGATCCGGCGATCAAGCTGACCGCCACCTGCGTGCGGGTGCCGGTTTTCGTCGGCCATTCCGAGGCGATCAATATCGAGTTCGAAGAATTCCTGGACGAGGACGAGGCCCGCGACATCCTGCGCGAATCGCCGGGGATCATGGTCATCGACAAGCGCGAGGACGGCGGATACGCGACCCCGGTCGAATGCGTGGGCGATTTCGCCACCTTCATCAGCCGCATCCGCCAGGATTCGACCATCGAGAACGGTCTGAACCTGTGGTGCGTCAGCGACAACCTGCGCAAGGGCGCGGCCCTGAACGCGGTGCAGATCGCCGAATTGCTGGGCCGCGAGGTTCTGAAAAAAGGCTGAGCGCCGTTGCGCGCGCGTGAAACAGGGGCCGGGCGGGATCACCGCCCGGCCCTTGCCGTCCGGCGGTTTCGTCCACTCACAGGGGTTTGCGTTTCTTCCTTGAACGCCCAGAAAGCCGCCCGTCGATCGCCAGCAGCCCGATGGCGATCAGGCCCATTCCGGCATAGTGCCTCGGGGCCAGTTCCTCGCCCAGGACAAGCGTGCCCAGCAGGATCGCGCTGACCGGAACCAGCAGCGTGACCAGCGCGGTATTCACCGCCCCGGCCGAGGCAAGGATGCGGAAGAAGATCACATAGGCCAGCGCCGTCGACACGATGGCCAGCGCCAGAACCGCCGCGATCACCGGCAGGCCGGGGGGCGGCAGTGTCCACGGCCGGTCGGTCACGGCGACGATGGGCAGCATCATGGCCGTCGTTGCGACAAGCTGGCCGAACGCGACCTGCGTGGCACTCAGCCTCATCGCCTTGAACCTGCGCCCGAAAACCGAGGCGAACCCGTAGGACAGCGCCGCCCCCAGACAGGCCAGCATTCCCAGCGATGCGATGCCCGCCCCGGTCACGACATTACCCCTCAGCAGAACCACCACGCCCAGGAACCCGAACAGGATGCCCGTGGCCTTGTTGGGCGCCATGCGTTCGTCGGCCAGCAGGAAATGTGCCACGACAATGGAAAAGATCGGCGTGGTGGCGTTCAGGATCGAGGCAAGGCCGCTGGGTATCGTGGTCTGCGCCCAGAACAGCAGGCTGAACGGTATCATGTTGTTCAGCAGCCCCATGACGAGGAACGCGCCGGTTGCACCCCCGGCGAGGGGCCACGCCTCACCCCGCATCCGCAGGATCGCACCCAGGGCCAGCGCCGCGATGCCGGTGCGCAGCACCACGACGGTCAGCGGGGGCAGGTCCCGAATCGCGATGGCAACGAAGAAGAACGACCCGCCCCAGAGGATCGAAAGCAGGAACAGCAGCGCCCAGTCCTGTAATGTCATACGCATGGCATTTGTCCGTGATGCAGAAAGATGCCCGAGCTCTACCGCTTTGCACCTTTCCGCACTGGCCGTTTTCGGACGTCATCACCGGCGCGATCTCGCCTTGCGCCGTGGCGGGGGGTAAACTCTGCCCCATGTTCGATTTCGACACATGCAACGCGGCGCGGCTGAGGCGCGACCCCGCCTTCGACGGAAAGTTCTTTACGGCTGTCCGCACGACGATGATCTATTGCCGCCCGGTCTGTCCGGTAAAGCAGCCGCTGACGGCGAATGTCAGCTACTACCCGACCGCCGCCGCGGCCGAGCAGGCAGGATACCGCCCCTGCCTGCGCTGCCGCCCCGAAACCGCGCCGTTCTGCGCGGCCTGGAACGGCACCCGCACCACGGTCGCGCGCGCGCTGAAACTGATCGAGGCGGGCGCGCTGGATACCGGCACGGTCGCGGAGCTGGCGGCGCGGCTGGGTGTCGGCGCACGACACCTGACGCGGCTGTTCGCGGATCATGTCGGCGCCTCGCCGGTTCAGACCGCGCAGACCCTGCGCATCGGGCGTGCCAAGCGGCTGCTGGACGAAACCACGCTGCCGGTCACGGATATCGCGTTCCGGGCGGGGTTCGGCAGCGTCCGGCGGTTCAACGCGGCCTTCCTGAAACTCTATGGCCGCCCGCCCTCGTCGATCCGCAGGCCAAAGGGATGAGCGGGCTGTATTATACCCATATCGCCAGCCCGGTCGGGCAGCTTCTGGTGGCGGGCACCGGTGACGCCCTGCATTTCCTGAGCTTCCCGTCGGGGCACAAGGCGTTCGGCCCGCGTGCGGACTGGCGGCAGGCCGATGCGCCGTTTCGTGAGGTCGCGCGCCAGCTCGACGCCTATTTCGCCGGTGACCTGCAACGGTTCGACCTGCCCCTGCACCTGTCGGGCACCGCCTTTCAGAACAGCGTCTGGCGCTACCTTGCCGATATCCCGTTCGGCGACACGCGCAGCTACGGCCAGATCGCGGCAGAGCTTGGCCGCCCGAAGGCCAGCCGCGCGGTCGGCGCCGCCAACGGCAACAACCCGCTGCCGGTCATCCTGCCCTGCCACCGTGTCCTTGGGGCCGACGGATCGCTGACCGGATTCGGCGGCGGCATCCCGGTCAAGGAGTTTCTTTTGCGGCACGAAGGCGTTTTGCCCCGGAATCGCGGGTCCGCTACCCGCCTTTTTAACGGTTTTTCGTAAAAACCTATCCGTTCGGATATTCGGCTGTCCCTATGTTCGGGGTGCCTATCCCACCGTCCGCGGGCTTTTGTCGGGCGACTCGATTAGAAACAGGGGTGTCGCAAGACACAACATCAACTCCACAAGGTATTGGCTGGCCGCACCGTACTCTCTCACACTCTCTCACATCACCGGGCGGCCAGCCGGTCCAGATCAGCAGACCATCCGTTCCCTCACGGATCAGGTTGCCAAAGGTCTTAACAGGATACGGGGCGTATCGCTTGGTCGATACGCCCCTTCTTTTTCAGCGGCGCCCGGCCACATATCCGAACGGCTAGGGAAATAGACGCATGGGCGCATCGCCTATTCAGGTGGGTCGCCGCGGGTTGGGGAAGAATCGGTTTACGGTTCAGGGAATGTCACGCAGGGGATCGAGACATGCTTGCCATGCTTAAGACGCTGGGCCCGCAACCGGCTGCAAATCCGAAACATGCGGCACCCGGCAAGACCGGGACGCGCCAGACCCGCGCCGGGATGGTGACGCGGGACGAGGTTTCACGCCTGTTTCGCCATGATCTGGACAAGCTCAGCGACCGGGCCGCGCGCCTGTCGCAGACCCGCCCGAACAGCTGAAAACCGGCCTTACAGAATCGCCGAAGTCAGCGCCGCGCTGGCAATGCCATAGCCCGCGAACACGAACATCAGCGCGTAGTTCAGCGTGATATTGCGGAATCGCGAGGCAACGGCCCCCAGAACACCGCCCAGAAGCGCCAGGTGCGCCACGGCGACAAAGGCCATGAGCGGCAGGTAATTCGCCGCGTCCGGCGTGATGCCGGGACCGACAAACAGGGTCGTCATCAGGCCGATGGCCAGGCCCACCGGAACCATCATGATCCCCGTCATCACCAGCTTTGCCGAACCCGGCCGGTTCGGCATCGCGGCCTTTACGCGGCTGTTCCTGCGCACCGCGTCCACATCGGCCGGCCCCGCCAGCATCTCCACCTCTCCCGAACGCTGCTGAATCCGCGCAATACGCTCGTGAAAACTCTGCTGGACCATCGTTCCCTCTCCCGATTCCAGTACCCTCTGTGACAACCATGGGCTGTCACCGCGTCAGGAACTGGGAGGATTTGTGCCATTTTTTTGACGTCAAGGTTAACGCCACAAGGGAAACGCCACGCCGCGCCGGTCAGACGCGGGCGAAATCCTTTTTGCCGGTGTCGAAATACTCCAGCGACCCCTCGCCGATATCGGTCCAAAGCCCGTGCAGCGACAGCTTTCCGTCCTCGACCGCCTCGGAAACGAAGGGAAAGGTCATCAGGTTTTCAAGGCTGACCAGCACCGCCTGTTTCTCCAGCGCGTTGCGCCGCGATTCGGTGTTCTCGATCTCTTTTACGCGCTCGTAACCGGGGCGCAGGATGTCCATCCAGCGTCCGACGAAGCTGGATTTTTCCTCAAGCTCGGGGGCGTGGCCGGAACACATGTCCAGGCAGCCCTGCACACCGCCGCAATTGGAATGGCCCAGCACGATGATATGCGCGACCTTCAGCGCGTTGACCGCGTATTCCACCGCCGCCGAGGTGCCGTGCTGCTGCCCGTCGGGTTTGTGCGGCGGCACCAGGTTGGCGATGTTGCGGTGGATGAAGAACTCGCCCTGGTCCGCCCCGAAGATCGAGGTCACGTGAACCCGGCTGTCGCAGCAGGAAATGACCATCGCCCGCGGGTGCTGCCCGCTTTCGGCAAGGCGGCGGTACCAGCTTTCGTTTTCCTGGTAGGTGGTGGCCTTCCAGCCCTGATAGCGGTGGACCAGATAGCTTGGCAGGGGCTTGGCGTGCTGCATGTCACCTCTCGTCGTCTTTCGATCTGCACGGCGTCATAGACGGTATTCGACGCGAATTCGAGAGGAAAGACCACACCGCCTAAACCTTTTGGAAGGGTGCAGGGGGCAGGTTCGGCACCCGTGGGGGCAGGAACATCAGGGGTGAGAATTTGGAACAGGTCACGGTATTGCAAACCGATGAGCGGGTTCGCCTGGACCATGACAGGCTGGGCGAACTGTATGAACGGCTGGGCCCCTCGGGGGCCGAGGATGTCGTTTGCCGCGCGATGGAGGAACTGGCCGCGCGGCTGGCGCAGATCGACCGCGACTATCGCGCGGGCCACCGGGCCGAGCTGCGCAAGGGCGCGCGGGCGCTGGCCGCCATCGCCGACCAGATCGGCATGAATACGCTGGCACGCGTCGGGCGCGACGTCACGCGATGCGTGGATACGGGCGATCACGTGGCGCTGACGGCGGTTCTGGCGCGGCTTTTCCGGTCGGGCGAACGCTCGCTCACGGCGGTGTGGGACATGCAGGGGCTGTCGGTCTGACAAGGGCCTTGCAGGCGGGACGCAGGGGGGTAACCTGCGCGGCAGGAACCGCAGCAGGGAGTACCAGTGCATGACGCCCCAATTCGCAGACGCCACCGACAGCGCCATCCCCGTCCACGTGATCGAAGAGGGCGCTCAGGACGCATGGGCCAATGATCGGCCGCCGCGTGTGCAGGCATGGGTCAGGGCCAACGGCTTTACCGGCGCACTGGGCTGGCACCTGCTGATTCCGGGCGATGACGGTGCCCCCGCTGCCGTCCTGGCGGGCTATGGCACGGCAGCGGCACGGGCGCGCGGGCGGTTCCACCTGGCGGCGATGGCCGCGACCCTGCCCGAAGGCACCTACCGCATCGCCTCGGGCCTGCCCGAAAGCGACACCGAGACCGAGGCGCTGGGCTGGCTTCTGTCGGGCTACGCCTTCGCCCGATACAAGGCGCAGGAGGCCGGCAAGGCCCGCCTCGTCGCACCCGAGGGGACCGATGCCGCCCGGCTGCAAACCATCGCTGCGGGCGAATGCCTGACCCGCGACCTGATCAACACCCCCGCCAGCGACATGGGCCCCGAGGCGCTGGACCAGGCGGCGCGCGATCTGGCGGCTGATTTCGGCGCCGCCGTCACCGTCACGGCGGGCGACGACCTGCTGGCGCAGAACCTGCCGCTGATCCACACGGTCGGCCGCGCCGCCGCGCAGGCCCCGCGCCTGATCGACATGCGCTGGGGCGATGCCGGCCCGGCGCTGACGCTGGTGGGCAAGGGCGTCTGCTTCGATACCGGCGGGCTGAACCTGAAACCCGGCGCGTCGATGGGACTGATGAAAAAGGACATGGGCGGCGCCGCCACGGTGTTGGGGCTGGCGCGCATGATCATGGCGCTGAAGCTGCCGCTGCGCCTGCGTGTCCTGATCCCGGCGGTCGAAAACAGCGTCGCGGGCAACAGCTTTCGCCCCGGCGATATCCTGACCGCGCGGAACGGCAAGACGGTCGAGATCAACAACACCGATGCCGAGGGGCGGCTGGTGCTGGCGGACGCGCTGACGCTGGGCGCCGAAGACAGCCCCGACCTGATGATCTCGATGGCGACCCTCACCGGCGCCGCGCGGGTGGCCGTGGGGCCGGACCTTGCGCCCTTCTACACCGATGATGACGCGATGGCGCAGGCGGTGTCCGACGCCGCCGCGCAGGTGGCCGATCCGGTCTGGCGGATGCCGTTCTGGGAGCCGTATGAGAAGATGATCGAACCCGGCATCGCCGATCTCGACAACGCGCCCTCGGGCGGCTTCGCGGGCTCGATCACCGCCGCGCTGTTCCTGCGCCGCTTTGCCGGCGACACGCCCTATACCCATTTCGACATCTACGGCTGGAACCCGACGCCCGCGCCCGCCCGCCCCAAGGGCGGCGTGGGGCAGGGCGCGCGCGCCCTGCTGGATGCGCTGCCGCAGGTGCTGGGGCTGTGACCGACCGGCGCACGCATTTCGCCAATCCCCACGTGGCGCATGACAGCCTCAGGGGCCAGGTGGATGCGCCGCGCTTCTCCGCCGGAAAGCGGATGGCCGTCACCCGCCCGGTCGCGCCGGTTCATGCCCGCCCCGACGATCCCGCGCTCGACCGGCAGGCGTTGTTTGGCCATCCGGTCACGGTGCTTGAGATCCGCGACGGTATGGCCTTCGCCCGGTGCGAAACGATGGGCCATGTGGGATACATGCCCGCCGATTGCCTCGGGCCCTGGCTGGCGCCGACCCATCGGGTTGCGGCCCGCGCGACGCTGCTGTTCGACCGGCCCGATTTCAAGTCGCCCGATCCGCTGGCGCTGTCCTGCGGGGCGCTTGTCACCGTGGCCGGGACCGAGGCGCGCTATGCCCGGCTTGCCGGCGGCGGTTTCGCCATCGCCGGTCACCTCGCCCCGCTGGACCAACCCGAACCCGACCCCGTCACTGTCGCCGAACGCCTGACCGGCACGCCTTACCTCTGGGGCGGCAACTCGGCCTTCGGGATCGACTGTTCCGGCCTCGTGCAGATCGCCTGCCATGCCTGCGGCATCGCCTGCCCCGGCGACAGCGACCAGCAGGAAACCGCGCTGGGCCACACGCTGCCCCCCGGCACCCCGCCCGAACGCGGCGACCTGCTGTTCTGGCCCGGCCATGTCGCCTGGGTCGCCGATGCCGACACGCTGCTGCACGCCAACGCGTGTCACATGGCCGTGGCGTTCGAGCCGATGCAGCAGGCCATCGCGCGGATCGCGGCGCAGGGCGATGGCCCCGTCACCCGCCACGCGCGCCTGACCGCCTGATCTTCATCGTTCCACAAATACTCACTGGAAACGCTGGCCGCGCAGTCCGACGGCCCGCCCTTAATGCGCCTCGGCCCAGTTCGCGCCTTGCCCCGCATCCACGATCAGCGGCACGTCGAGCTTGATCGCCGGTTCCGCCGCGCCCTCCATGATCTCGCGGGCGGCGCGGGTCACCTTGTCGGCGGCACCCTCTTCGACCTCGAACAGCAATTCGTCATGGACCTGCAACAGCATCTTCGCGGGCAGTCCTGCGATGGCGCCGGGCATCCGCACCATCGCGCGGCGGATCACGTCGGCCGCGGTGCCCTGGATCGGCGCGTTGATCGCCGCGCGCTTGGCAAAGCCCGCGCCGGGGCCCTTGGCGTTGATCTCGGGTGTGTGGATCTTGCGCCCGAACAGCGTCTGCACGAACCCGTGTTCCTTTGCGAAATTCACCGTGTCGTCCATATAGGCGCGGATGCCGGGGAAACGCTCGAAATAGCGGTCGATGAATCCCTGCGCCTCGGCGCGCGGGATGCGCAGGTTGCGCGCCAGCCCGAACCCCGAAATGCCATAGATCACCCCGAAATTGATCGCCTTGGCCTGCCGGCGGATATCCGGCGTCATTTCGTCCATCGGCACATCGAACATTTCCGACGCGGTCATGGCGTGGATGTCCTGCCCCTCGCGGAACGCCGCCTTCAGCGCGTCGATACCGGCCACATGGGCCAGGATGCGCAGCTCGATCTGGCTGTAATCGAGGCTCAGCAGCACCTTGCCCGGCTCGGCCACGAACGCCTCGCGGATGCGGCGGCCTTCCTCGGTGCGCACGGGGATGTTCTGCAGGTTCGGATCGGTCGAGGCCAGCCGCCCGGTCGAGGCCCCGGTCTGCACGTATGAGGTATGCACCCGCCCGGTATCGGGGTCGATATGATCCTGCAACGCGTCCGTATAGGTCGACTTCAGCTTGGATACCTGCCGCCAGTCCAGGATGCGTGCGGGCAGGTCGTGCTCGGTCGCCAGGTCTTCCAGCACATCGGCGGGGGTCGAGTATTTGCCGGTCTTGCCCTTCTTGCCGCCTTCCAGCCCCATCTTCTCGAACAGGATCTCGCCCACCTGCGCGGGCGAGCCGACGTTGAATTTCTCGCCCGCCAGCCCGTGTATCTCGTCCTCAAGCTGCGCCATCTTCTGCGCAAAGGCGTTCGACATGCGCGACAGCACTTCGCGGTCGACCCGGATACCGGCCATTTCCATCCCGGCCAGAACCGGCACCAATGGGCGTTCCAGCGTTTCATAGACCGTCGTCACCTGCGTCTGGTGCAGCTGCGGCCTGAACCGCTGCCACAGCCGCAGGGTGATGTCGGCATCCTCGGCGGCGTATTTCGTGGCATCGTCGATGGCGACCCGGTCAAATGTGACCTGGCTCTTGCCCGAACCGATCAACTCCTTGATCGGGATCGGCGTGTGACCCAGGTACCGCTCGGACAGGGTATCCATCCCGTGCCCGTGCAGCCCCGCATTCATGGCGTAGGACATCAGCATCGTGTCGTCGATCGGCGCGATGGTAACGCCATGGCGCGCCAGGATCTTGGCGTCGTATTTCATGTTCTGCCCGATCTTGAGGATCGAGTCGTCCTCCAGTACCGGCTTCAGCGCGGCCAGCACATCGTCCAGCGGCAACTGCCCCTCGGCCAGCTCGTCCGAGCCGAACAAGTCGTCCGCCCCACCCGCGCGATGGGTCAGCGGGATGTAACAGGCATGGCCCGGATCGACAGACAGCGAGATGCCGACAAGGTCGGCCTGCATCTCGTTCAGCCCCGTGGTTTCGGTGTCGAAGGCCACGTAACCGCGTTCGGCGATCCGGTCGATCCAGCCCTGCAGCGCGCCCATGTCGCGGATGCATTCATATGTCTCGGGCGCAAAGGGCAGGTCGGCGGGGCCTTCCACCTCGGTGCCGCCGGGATCGGTATCCATGATGACCGGCGGCTCCACATGCAGCGCGTCGGCGATGCGCTTGGACAGCGTGCGGAATTCCATCTCGGCCAGGAACGCCAGCAGCGTGTCGGGTTCGGGGTCGCGTGCCTCAAGATCGTCCAGCGTGAAATCCAGCTCCATGTCCCGGTCAAGCTGCACCAGCGCCTTCGACAGCTCGATCTGCGCGCGGTTCTCGATCAGGGTCTGGCGGCGCTTGGGCTGCTTGATCTCGTCGGCGCGCTCCAGCAGATCCTCAAGGCTGCCGAACTCGTTGATCAGCAGCGCGGCGGTCTTGATGCCGATGCCTGGCGCGCCGGGGATGTTGTCGACGCTGTCACCGGCCAGCGCCTGCACGTCGACCACCCGTTCCGGGCCGACGCCGAATTTCTCCATCACGCCCTCGCGGTCGATGCGGCGGTTCTTCATCGGGTCCAGCATTTCGACCCCGTCGCCCACAAGCTGCATCAGGTCCTTGTCCGAGGACAGGATCGTGACCCGGCCGCCCGCATCGCGCGCCCGGCAGGCCAGCGTCGCCATGATGTCGTCGGCCTCGAACCCCTCGATCTCCTTGCAGGCGATGTTGAACGCCTCGGTCGCGCGGCGGGTCAGCGGGATCTGCGGGCGCAGATCCTCGGGCATCTCGTCGCGGTTGGCCTTGTACTGATCGTAAAGATCGTTGCGGAACGTATGGCTGCCCTTGTCGAAGATCACCGCCACATGGGTCGGCGCGTCCGAGCCGTTGGCGTTACCGTCGATATAACGTTGCAGCATGTTGCAGAACCCGCTGACCGCCCCGATCGGCAGCCCGTCGGATTTGCGCGTCAGCGGCGGCAGCGCGTGATAGGCGCGAAAGATAAAGGCCGATCCGTCGATCAGGTGCAGGTGACAGCCTTTGCCGAATGCCATGTGGTTTCCCTCCGCGCGGTGATTGCCCGCCGTTCTTGCCACGAAGCGCCGCGCGCTTCCAGCCGCTTAACCGCTCGCGGGGCAGGGCGGCGGCAGATCACCGGCGCGTTCGGCCCCGATCAGGCGCAGCAGTTCGTGCCGCGCCATCCGGCCCGTCACCGCCGTGCGCCTGATGACCAGCGCCGGCGTGCCGACAAAGCCAAAGCGCCGTGCCAGCGCCGCCGTCACCGCAAGCTGGCGTTCCACCGCCGGGCTGTCCATGTCGGCCAGCAGCCGCGCGGGGTCGATCCCGGCCTCCTGCGCCAGCCGTGTCAGATAGCTTTCCGTCGGCAACAGGGTCGCCCCCATCAGCCGTTCATGGAACAGCCCGTAGGCCCCCTGCACCCGTGCCGCCAGCGCCGCGCGGGCGGCGCGCACCGACATCGGCCCGAGGATCGGCCATTCGTGCCAGGTGACATGCACGCCGGGTTCCGCGTCCAGCTTCGCCAGTATCGGGCTGACCACCCGGCAATTGACGCAGCGCGCGTCCGAGAAATAGGCGATGGGCACGGCATCTGCCGGCCGGTCGGGCGCGAACAGCGCGGTGCAGATATCGGGCAGGTCCACCTGCGGGGCCGGGCTGTCGCCAAGGCCCACGAAAAGCGCGGCACCCGACGACACCGGTCCGCCCGCCACGCGGCGAAAGCCGGGCAATCCGGGCAGGGGTTCGTAATCCGGCGCAGGCACCATCAGGCGCCGCAGCAGCCCCGCGCCGCCATAGGCCGCGCCGATCACGCCACCCGCGACGGCCAGTTTCAGGAAAGCCCGCCGAGGGGTCAGGCCTTGCCCTCGAAATCCCGGTGCACGTATTTCGCGTCGCAATAGGGACATTCGACAAATCCCGTCTCATGCGGGATCTGCAGCCAGACGCGGGGATGGCCCAGGGCACCCTCGCCACCGTCGCAGGCGATGCGCCAGCTGTCCACAACCTTGGTTTCCGGGGCGTCGATCGTCATCGGGGACATTCCCTTTCGGCTGCTGATGGTTTAGCCCCTTATGAGCGAAGCAGCGAACGGGGGCAAGTGGGCCATGAGCGGGAACGCCATCGAGATCGAGGGCTTGCGAAAGACCTATGCCGGCCAGAAGGGCACCGGCCCCAAGCAGGCGCTGAAAGGTATCGACCTGGCGATTCCCGAAGGCTCGGTTTTCGGGCTGCTGGGGCCGAACGGCGCGGGCAAGTCGACGCTGATCAACATCCTTGCCGGGCTGGTGGTGAAAACGGCGGGCCGCGTGCGCATCTGGGGGTTCGACCAGGATGTGAACCCGCGCCAGTCGCGCGCCGCCATCGGCGTGATGCCGCAAGAGCTGAACCTCGATCCGTTCTTCACCCCGCGCGCCGCGCTCGAGGTGCAGGCGGGGCTTTACGGCGTGCCGAAATCGCAACGGCGCTCGGACGAGATCCTTGCCCTTGTCGGGCTCGAGGACAAGGCCGAATCCTATGCCCGCACACTCAGCGGCGGGATGCGGCGGCGGCTGTTGCTGGCCAAGGCGCTGGTGCATTCGCCGCAGATCCTGGTGCTGGACGAACCCACCGCCGGGGTGGATATCGAGCTGCGCCAGATGCTGTGGTCGAACGTGCGCAGGCTGAACGAACAGGGCATGACGATCATCCTGACCACCCATTACCTGGAAGAGGCCGAAGAGATGTGCGACGAGATCGCCATCATCAACCACGGCGAAAAGGTGGCGCAGGACAGCACCGCCAACCTGCTGGGCCGGATCGACGCAAAGACGATGGTCATCCATCCCGCCAGCGACGTGGCGACCCTGCCCGCAGGGCCGGGGATGGAGATCGACCAACGCCCCGATGGCGCCATCGCCATCACCTATCGTTCGGCCGAAACCTCGGCCGACGCGGTGCTGGCGGCGGTGCACGAGGCGGGTATCTCGATCCGCGACGTGAAAACCGAAGAGGCCGATCTTGAGGACGTGTTCCTGGAACTGACAAGGGCAGGGTAAGGGCTGGGGGCCGCCGGCTCCCGTCATTCGGACGATTTGCAACGGAAGGGCATCACCCGGCCGCGGCCGTGCGATGCCCGGGCCGCTGCGCGGCTGTTCCGGGCGGGGCACGCCTCCCAAACGCCCCCTCACTCTTCGCCGGTCACCTTGCCGCGCAGGGCCTTGACCTCGCCGCGTTGTTTCTTGCCGGCAAGGCGACGTTTCTTCGATCCCAGCGTGGGGCGTGTGGGGATGCGGCGCTTGGGTTTGTGGGTGGCCTGTTCGACCAGCTCGGCCAGCCTCTGGCGGGCGATTTCGCGGTTGCGGGCCTGGCTGCGCGTCTCGTCCACCTGGATCACCACCGCGCCCTCCTTGGTCCAGCGCCGCCCGGCCAGCCGCTTCAGCCGCGCCTTGACCGGGCCGGGCAGGTTGGGCGACCGCCCGGCCTCGAACCGCAATTCCACGGCGGTGCTGACCTTGTTCACGTTCTGCCCGCCGGGGCCGCTGGCGCGGATGAACTGCTCGGTCAGTTCCCAGTCCTCGATGGTGATGTCGTCTGTGATGCGTAGCATGGCCCGATCCTATCGCAGGCGAAGGGTGACAGCCAGCCAGCGAAAAGGGCCGTCCAAACGGTTCGGACGGCCCCCACAGAATTCGGAGGTGGTGTTGGTTAGGTTACCACCAATTCGGGTTTTTCGCGCCCAAGGGCTGCCTCAGACACGCGCCCCCCGAACTGTTCCGACACCTTTCTCCATTATCCCATTAGACACTAGAGCACCTCCTTTCTGCTGTTGAACCGTAAGGCCAGCCTGCCACAGAAATCGGGTATGTCAAAACAAAATCATGTGGTGCGCGGGATAAGTGCCCCCACGATGATGCGGAAGGGCACAAGTGCCAAAATAGCAAGCGACAGTTTCACCAGCCAGTCGGCCACCGCCAGCGACACCCACAAGGGCACCATCGGCCCGACGCCCAGCAGCGGCAGCGCCTCGCCCGCCCAGCTTACGTCGTTGCCCGGCTCCAGCCAGGTCAGCGCGGCGGAGAACGCGATGGTAAAGAACAGCGCGGTATCCAGCGACGACCCCACCAGGGTCGAGGCCAGCGGCGCGCGCCACCAGCGCCCTTCGCGCAGCCGGTCGAACACGGCGATGTCCATCAGTTGCGCGGTCAGGAACGCCAGCCCCGATCCGATGGCGATGCGCAGCGTCACGGCGGGGTAGGTATAGCCGTCGCCCTGCAGCATGATCTGCGTGCCGATCAGGGAACAGATCACGCCCACCACGAACCCGGCGGCCACCACCCGGCGCGCGGCCCGCACGCCGTAGACGCGGTTCATCACGTCGGTGACGAGAAAGGCCAGCGGATAGGTGAACGCGCCCCAGGTCAGCCACTGGCCGAACAGGAACTGCACAAGGATGTTCGAGGCCACGACGATGGCGGCCATGACAAGAATGCCGGGAAGATGGGTGCGGGTCATATCTGTGATCCGTTTTTACAAGGTTGCGGAGACTTGGCCCCGCCACCGGCAGGACGCGCCGCGTTTACGCCCTGTGCGCCCTTATTGCAAGGGTTTGTCGATCACGTATTCCACGATCTCGGTGCGCTGCAGCCGGCGGAAATTGTCGTCCGAGATCATCGTCAGCCGGACCCGCCCCTGCCCGTCGCGCCAGACGGAAATACCTTCGAGGTTGTCATGCGCCAGTATGGCCGAGGTCAGCAGAACCTCGCCCGCCTGTATGCCGCCCTCCAGCGGGCGGATACGGCGCACGCGGCTGCGGAACCCGATGCCGTTGAACCCGCGCTCCAGTATGTAAAGCCACCCGTCCGGCCCGAAATCCGCGCCCACCGGCAGGTAATCGGCATCGCGGGTCAGCCGCGCCACCATCTGCCAGCGCGGCGCGGCGAACATCCAGACCGGGAAGGGCCGGTCATATGCGCCCGACCGTTCCGGCAGGGTATAAAGCCGGCCCTGATCGTCGATGGCCAGCGCCTCCATCCCCGAATTGTGCTGCACCGCCTGCAATTCCGGGTGCAGCGGCAGCACGCCGCTTTGCGCGGGGTCGGGCGGCAGGCGGGCGATCATCGGCGTGCCCTCGTAGCTGACATAGATCGTTCCGTCCGTGCCGATGGCCAGCCCCTCGGCGTCCCTTGTGTCGTCGGGCAGGCGCCCGCCCGCGCGGGTGGCGATCTCGTCCATGCCGGTCAGGCTGGCGCCGGTGATCCGGTCGCCCTCGCGGGTCAGCCCGGCGGTCACGATCAGCCCCCGGTCGGAAATCGCGGTCAGCGACAACCCGTCATCGGACAACTCGATCCCCGACAGCCCGCCGAACCCGTCCACCCCGGCAGCCCACGTGAATTGCGACAGGAACCGCGCCGGCAGCCCCTCTGCCAGTGCCGCCGTTGCGCCAAGCGTCGCAAGCGCCGCGATCAGGGCGCGCGCAGGACCGAGACGCATTGATTGGGCAGATCGGCCAGCGTGTATTCGCGGCGGGGCCTGGGTTTGGGCGCGTCGGGGTCGGGCGGCGGCGGGTTCAGGATGTTACGCTGCCACTGGCGCGCATCGGCGCAGCCGTCCCCGGCTGGCGGCGGGTCCTGGCTGACGCAACCGCGCGCACCCCTGGGGCAGTTCAGCCGCACGTGGAAATGATAATGATGCCCCCACCACGGCCGCACCTTGCGCAGCCAGCTCCGGTCGCCGGTCTCATCGGCGCACATCTGCACCTTGGCGCCCGGAAAGACAAAGATACGCGCCACGCGCGGGTCTTTCGCCGCGGCCTTGATGATCTCGTGATGGGCGCGGGTCCATTTGTCGTTCACATAGGCCCCGTTCGCCCGCCGCATCGAGATCGAGGACATGCTTTCCCGCTCGCCCCGGCTCAGGTTCAGCCGGTCGGCGGGGCGCATCCAGATGTCGATATCCATGCCGATCTGGTGGCTGCGGTGCCCGGTCAGCATCGGCCCGCCGCGCGGCTGGCTGATATCCCCGACATAAAGCCCGTTCCACCCCGGCTGCTGCGCCGCCTTCGCCGACAGGTCGCGGATGAACCCGACGGTGTCGGGATGGCCCCAGTTGCGGTTCCGGCTCAGCCGCATGGCCTGCCATGTCGGCCCGGTCTCGGGCAGTTGCGCCCCCCCGGCAAGACAACCCTTGGCATATCCGCCAAAGGGCTCGGACGCCTGCGACGACCCGCGCGGCGCCGCGCCGAACAGCTGCCTGGCCTCAACCCCCTGCATCGCGGCGGGAATGGCCTGCTGGGTCGAGACGCGCGGCGGCGCCTCGGCGTTGCCGTCGTCGGAACTGCGGCCACCGCAGGCGGCCAGCGTCAGGCAGAGGGCTGCAAGGGCTGCGTGTCGGACCATGTGCCGTGATCTCCTTCCGGTTTCACCCAGCGTAGCAGGATCAGCCCGATCAGGAAAAGGGCGATCAGCGGGGTCACGCCCAATTGCTGGCTGCCGGTCAGCGCGGTGGCGATGCCGATGGCGGTGGGCGCCAGAAACGAGGTCGCCTTGCCCGCCAGCGCATACAGGCCGAACGCCTCGGCCATGCGCTCGGGATCGGCCTGCCGCACCATCATCGTCCGGCTTGCCGCCTGAATCACGCCGCCCGCCGCGCCGATCAGCGCGCCCATCACGTAGAACGCGATGTCCGGCAGGGACGAACCCGGCCCGACCACGATGCCGTAAACACTGTCGCGCGAGATGAACACGATCGAGATCGCCACGAAACTCAGCACGAGGATGCAGGAGGTGATCACCGGCTTGGGCCCGAACGTCTGGTCGGCCCGCCCGCCGATCATGGCGAATACCGCGCCGGTGATGATCGCGATGATGCCGAAGATGCCGGTATCCACCACCGACCAGCCCAGCACGCCCGCCGCGTAGATGCCGCCGAACACATACATCCCGTTCAGCGCGTCCCGATAGAACATCGAACTGCCAAGATAGGCGAAAAGCGACGGTTTCGCGGGCAGCCCGCGCACGGTCTCCACCACCTCGCCCAGTGCCTTTTTCAGGGCACCCTTTGGCGGGCGGGTCGGTTTCGGGTCGCGCACCCACAGGAAGAACGGGATCATGAACACCGCATACCAGATCGCCGTCAGCGGCCCCACCGCGCGCGTGCCCTCGCGCGCGGCGGCATCCAGCCCAAGGATCGGGTCCAGCCCGATAAAGGTTTTGCCGGTCTCGGCGCTTTCGGCCAGCAAAAGCAGCATGATCACCAGCGCCACCAGCCCCCCGGCATAGCCGAAGGCCCATCCATTGCCCGAGATCCGCCCGATCTGATCCTTCGGGCCAAGATCTGGCAGCATCGAGTTGGTGAAGATCGTGGCGAATTCCATCCCGATCATGCCGACCGCAAAGGAAAACAGGATCAGGTAGAGGTTGAAATCCCCCGGCACCGCCCACCACAGGCAATAGGCGCCGACCACGTAAAGCAGCGAAAAGAACCAGATCCAGCGCAGCCGGTTGCCCGACAGGTCCGACAGCGCGCCCAGGATCGGCGCCAGTATGGCGATCACGAACCCCGCCGCCCCGATGCCGAACCCCCAGGCCGATTGCGCCGCCGCCCCGTCGCCGATCAGTTCCTTGACATAGGGCGCGAAGATGAAGGTGATCAGCAACGTGTTATAGGGCTGGCTGGCCCAGTCGAAGAAATACCAGCCCCAGATGCGCTTGCGTTGCGATGGTGCCGTCATGCCCGGTCGTCCCCCTGTCCTTCGTGCGGGGATAAGACAGCCAAACCATGACGCTGGCAAGACAATCCTTGGTCGGTCAGTCCTGCATCGGGGGCCAGGGGCGGGCCTCTTCGGCCGCGATCCATTTCGTCACCCAGTCGGGGATCGGGCGGGTTTCGCCCGGATGGCCGAGCGCCGCCAGCACCCGGTCGGTGCCCACGATACCGGCCGTATCCGTCACCGCCGCGCGATACAGGATATGGCCCGCGCATTGCCCGTCACGCCGCCACATGGATTGCTCAAGATAGATGAACCGCCCGTCCCAGCACAGCGCGCGGCTGCGCATCTCGATCCGTTCGAACAGCCGCACCCGCCGGCGATAGCGCACGCAGGCCCCGGCCATGGTCAGGCCCCAGCGGTTGTCCCGCAACGCCTGCACCAGCCCGACCCGAAAGGCCAGCGGCAGCCGCCCCAGATCATAGAGCGTCAGCGCCCGCCCGTTATTCAGCTCCAGGAACGGGTCCAGATCCCAGGGCAGGCACATGTGATGCGACACATGCACCCCGTCCAGCGGCAGCCGGGGCAGGCGCCGCGCGCGAATGACCTGCGTGGCAAGGCGGAGAAACGGATACATCGGACCCTCCCGTCGTTTCGGGCCGGGGTGCCGCGCCACGCCCCGAAGGTCAAGCGCGACGGTGCGGCAACCCTTGCCCTTCGGGGGCTCTGCGCTTACCTCTTGCGCGACGAAAGAAAGGTTTTGCGCAAATGATGGCGATTTACGGCCCGCTGGCCCTGATCCTGAACGTGATGTTCTTCATCCTGCTGGCCCATATCATCATGAGCTGGCTGATCAATTTCCAGGTGCTGAACCTCAACCAGCAATTCGTGGCGCAGGTCTGGTATGGCCTCAACCGCCTGCTGGAGCCGATCTACACCCCCATCCGCCGCATCCTGCCCGACACGCGGCCGCTCGACCTTGCGCCGCTGGTGCTGTTCATCATCATCATCTCGCTGCGCGACTACATCCTGCCGGAACTGCTGCTGCGCTGAAGCGCGCACCGCGGGCCTGGATTGCCGCGCAGTCTGGGCCGAAACGCCCTTGATTCACCAAATCTTGGTGTGTGATACCTCATGCAAGAGCAGATATAGATCAATCTTGCAGGGTGCCCCATGACAGCGGCCAGCGGCCTTTTGCGCGACGTATTCGGCTTCGACGCCTTCCGCCCCGGGCAGGAAGAGATCGTTCAGGCCGTCGCGCAGGGCGAAAACGTGCTGGCCATCATGCCCACGGGCGGCGGCAAATCCCTGTGTTTCCAGCTGCCCGCCCTGATGCGCGACGGCGTGACCGTGGTGATCTCGCCGCTGATCGCGCTGATGCGCGATCAGGTCCGCGCCCTGCGCGAGGCCGGGGTCGAAGCCGGGGCACTGACCTCGGGCAATACCGACGAGGAAACCGATGCCGTCTGGCAGGCGCTGTCCGAGGGGCGGCTGAAACTGCTTTACATCGCGCCGGAACGGCTGGCCGCCGGCTCCGCGCCGGGGATGCTGCGGCGGATCGGCGTGTCGCTGATCGCCGTGGACGAGGCGCATTGCGTCAGCCAGTGGGGCCATGATTTCCGCCCCGACTACCTGCGCATCGGGGAACTGCGCCGCGCGCTGGGCGTGCCGCTGGCCGCCTTCACCGCCACCGCCGATGCCGAAACCCGCGACGAGATCGTGACGCGCCTCTTCGACGGGCAGCCGCCCCGCAGTTTCCTGCGCGGGTTCGACCGGCCCAACATCCACCTTGCCTTTGCCGCCAAGAACGGCCCACGCCAGCAGATCCTGTCCTTCGCCGCCGCGCGCAAGGGGCAGTCGGGCATCGTCTATTGCGGCACCCGCGCCAAGACCGAAACGCTGGCCGCCGCCCTGGCGGATGCCGGGCATAACGCCTGCGCCTATCACGGCGGGATGGAGCCGGGCGACCGCCGCACGGTCGAAAGCCGTTTCTCGCGCGAGGACGGGCTGATCGTCGTGGCCACCGTCGCCTTCGGCATGGGTGTGGACAAGCCCGATATCCGCTGGGTCGCCCATGCCGACCTGCCCAAGTCGATCGAGGCGTATTACCAGGAAATCGGCCGCGCCGGCCGCGATGGCGCCCCGGCCGAAACGCTGACCCTGTTCGGCCCCGACGACATCCGCCTGCGCCGGTCCCAGATCGACGAGGGGCTTGCGCCCCCCGAACGCCGCATGGCCGATCACGCGCGGCTCAACGCGCTGCTGGGGCTGGCCGAGGCCTTGGGCTGCCGGCGCCAGACCCTGCTGGGCTATTTCGGCGAAGAGGCCGCGCCCTGCGGCCATTGCGACCTCTGCGATCAGGCGCCCGAAACCTTCGACGGCACGCAGGCCGTGCGCAAGGCGCTGTCGGCGATCCTGCGCACCGAGGAATGGTTCGGCGCCGGCCACCTGATCGACATCCTGACCGGCAACCTGACCGACAAGGTGCGCGAAAAGGGCCATGACCGCCTGCCGACCTTCGGTGTGGGTCAGGAATTCAGCCGCCCGCAATGGCAGGCGATCTTCCGGCAGATGATGGGCCACGACCTGATCCGCCCCAACCCCGACCGCCACGGCGCGCTGACGATGACCGACGCCGCCCTGCCGATCCTGCGCGACCAGCAGGCGATCACCCTGCGCAGCGACAGCGTGGCAAAACCCGAACGCCGCCCCGCCGTGCGCGCGCTGGTCAGCGACGAGGACGCGCCGCTGCTTTCCGCGCTCAAGGCGAAACGCCGCGCGCTGGCCGAGGCCGCCAGCCTGCCCGCCTACATGATCTTCAACGACCGCACCCTGATCGAAATGGCGGAAAAGCGCCCCGCCAACCTGGACCAGATGGCGCGGATCAACGGGGTGGGGGCGAAAAAGCTCGACAGTTACGGCGCGGCCTTCCTTGAAATCATCACCGGCGCGGCCGAGGACATGCACCCCGCGCGCATGAAGCTGGCCGGGCGCGATGCCGGCAGCGTCTATGACCGGCTGCTCGCCGTGCAGGCCGACCTGATCCGCGGCCCCGACGGGACGGACAAGCCGATTTCCTGTTCCTCCTCGCAACTGGCAAAGCTGGCGCAGGCGCGTCCCGGCGACGAACAGGCGCTGACCCGCATCCTCGGCGACCGCCGGGCCGAGCGTTTCGGCCCCGCCTTTCTGGACGTCCTGCGCATGGCCGATTAAGACATCCGCAACACCGACACTCACGGGGGAAACCATGTTCGTCGTCGTATCGCCTGCCAAGAAACTCGACATGTCGCCGGTTGCCGGGGTTGCCGCCACCGAGCCCGAATTTTCCGACGCCGCGCGCGATCTCGCGCAGGTGGCGCGCGAGCTGTCGGTGGGCGATCTGCAAAAGCTGATGCATATCAGCGAATCCCTGGCAAAGCTGAACGCCGGCCGGTTCCGCGATTTCGGCGGGATGGAGACCAAGCCCGCCGTGTTCGCCTTTGCCGGCGACACCTACCAGGGGTTCGAGGCCGCGACGCTGGATGCCGACGCGCTGCGCTGGGCGCAGGATCATTTCGGCATCCTGTCGGGGCTTTACGGCATCCTGCGGCCCTTCGACGCGATCGAACCCTACCGGCTGGAAATGGGCAGCCGCCTGAAAACCGGCCGCGGCACATCGCTCTATGATTACTGGGGCGACCGGATCGCAAGGGCGATCAACGAACGCGCCGCGGCGGTGGGCGCAAAGGCGCTGGTGAACTGCGCCAGCCAGGAATATTTCGGCGCGGTCGACCGCGCGGCGCTGGCCCTGCCGGTCATCACCCCCGTCTTCATGGAGGACAAGCCCGGCGGCCCCAAGATCGTCAGCTTCTATGCCAAGCGGGCGCGCGGCGCGATGGCGCGTTTCGTGATGGAAAACCGCCTGACCGATCCCGCCGCCCTGCGCGATTTCGACATTGGCGGCTACAGCTACCGGCCCGACATGTCCGAAGAAAAGGACCGGCCGGTTTTCCTCCGCAGCGCCGAGGCCGCGGAACAGGCCGCCTGACCATCCTGCTGTCGGCTCACGCGCTGACCGCCTGCGGCAGCCGGGCGCCGGGGTCGCGCACGCCGGCGGGGCAATGGGCGGCAATCGCCTCCCATATCCCGGCCTTGCGCAGCGGCTTGGTCAGGTAATCGTCCAGCCCGGCCTCCAGTATCCCCTCGCGGTCGCCGGTCATCGCGTGGGCGGTCATGGCGACGATCGGAACATGGGCCTTTTGCCGTCTGCGGATTTCGGCGGTGGCGGCCTTGCCGTCCATCCCCGGCATCGAGATATCCATGAAGATCAGGTCGGGCGCGAACCTGTCGAAGGCCGCGACCGCCTCGCTCCCGTTGGCGGCGAATTCCAGCTCGATATCCAGCCCCTGCACCATCTTGCGAAAGACCAGCCGGTTGGTCCGGTTGTCCTCGGCCGCAAGGATGCGCATCGCGCGGCCCGGCGCAGGGGCGGGCGTGCCGGGCCGCGCCCCGGCCACCGGCAGCACGATGCGGAACCCGAAGGCCGCGCCGTGGCCTTCCTCGCTTTCCGCCCAGATCGTGCCGCCCATCAGCCCGATCAGCCGGCGCGAGATCGCCAGCCCCAGCCCGGTGCCCTCGAACCGGCGGTTGGTTTCGCTGTCGACCTGGTTGAACTCGCCGAACACGTGCTCGATCTTGTCGGGCGGAATGCCGATGCCGGTATCCTCGACCGTGATGTGCAACTGGCAATCGCCCTCCTCGCCGGTCACGCCCGTCACCCGCACCAGAACGTGACCCTGCGCGGTGAATTTCACCGCGTTACCCATCAGGTTCGTCAGCACCTGCCGGATGCGGCCCTGATCGCCGGTGAACATGGTGGGCAGGAAAAGATCGTAATCCACCACGATATCCAGCCCCTTGTCGCGCGCGCCCGGCTGCAGCAGCATCGCAAGCTCGCGGATGCAGCGTTCCAGGTCGAACGGCTCGGGGTTCAGGGTCAGTTTCTCGGCCTCGATCTTGGAATAATCCAGCACGTCGTTGATGATTCCCAGCAGCGCCGCGCCCGAGTTGCGGATGGTGTCGACATAAAGCGCCTGTTCCCCGGTCAGCGCGGTGTCGGCCAGCAGGTCCGCCATGCCCACAACGCCGTTCATCGGGGTGCGTATCTCGTGGCTCATATTGGCCAGGAAGGCCGATTTCGCCCGGCTCGCCGCCTCGGCCACCTTGCGCGCCTCGCGCAGCTCGGCCTCGTGGCGCACGGTGGCGGTGATGTTCAGCGCCAGGCTGACCACGTCGCCGCCATGGCCGCGCTGGTCGACCAGCCGGATATACTTGTCGGCATAGCTGCGCATGACAAAGGGCCGGGGCGCGGGCGATTGCCAGCGCTCCATCATCATCGCGCGCCATTCCGCCGGGGCCATGTCGCCGATATTGACGATCCCCTCTTCGGTCAGCAGTTGCAGAAGGCGGGGATAGGTGACGCCGGGGCGCACCTCCTCCAGCCCGTCGAAGAAATCGATATAGGCGTTGTTGGCCGCGATCATCCGGTCGTCGGCATCGAAAAAGGCGAACCCGTCGCGGATCGTCTCGATCGACAGCCACAACCGCCGCTCGGCGATCTCGATCTGCCGGCGGGCCTGCGACAGGTCCGATTTCACCCGCTGGTTCTCGTCCCGGTAGGTTGCGACCTGCGCGCGGGTCTCGGTGATCTCCTCCGACAGGTTCCTTGCGTGCTGGCCCAGCTTGCGGTTGGCGGTGAAAAGCTCGGCCTGCTTCAGCTCCAGCAGCCGTTCGGCAGCCAGCCGCGCGCGCCGTTCTTCGGCCAGTTTGTTGGCAAGGCTCATGCCCGCTCTCCGACAAGGCCCCTGAAACGGGGGATCGGCCGCAGAGTCCGCAAACCTGATAAAGATGACGTTAAGGGAGGCGGGCCTGGGGCGTTGCCACGACTCGGGCGCCCTGCCACGATGGGCGCATTGCCAAGGAGTCCCGCCATGCGCCACATCGCCGCCCGCCTGTCCGTTCTTGTCCTGACCCTTCTGCCGCTGGCCGCGATGGCGCAGGACCGGGCCTTCGTGCCCGGCGAACGATTCGTCGTGACGCGCGACGTGGATTTCTACGGCGCCGACCTGCAGGCGCTGTTCGACACCAGCTACGAGGCCTGCGAACGCGCCTGCCGCGCCGATGCGCGCTGCACCGCCTTCACCTTCAACACCCGGTCGAACGCCTGTTTCCCGAAATCGGCCATCGATTCGCGCCAGCCCTACGCGGGCGCATGGTCCGCCGAACGGCGCGGGACCCCGGCCGGGGTCACCACGCGCGCCGCGCAGCGCGCCGCCGACCTGGCCTATCTGGGCGACCGCGCGCTGACGCAGGCGCGCGAGCTGGCCGCCGGTATCGGCCGGATGCACCCGTCGGGGCAGTTCACCCTGCAACAGCTGAACGACGCCGCGCAGGACCGCCGCGCCGCGGGCGATCACCTGAACGCCCTGCGCTGGACCGGCGGCGCCCTCGCGCATGAGGACAGCAGCCCGCTCTGGGCCGAATACGCCCGGCTGGGCCTTCTGGCGCAGCCGGAAAACAACTCTCCGGCCTATCGCCAGCGCGCGCTGCCCGCCGCGGTCAACGCCTATCTGCGCGCGGGCAACGGCCCCGAACAGGTGAACGCGCTGGCCATCCTCGCCCGCGCGCTCGAGGCGAACAACCGCGGGCGCGACATGATCCCGGCGCTGCGGCTGGCCCAGTCGATCCGGCCGCGCGACGATCTGGCCGATCTGCTGGACGACGCCATCGGCAAATACGGCTTTCGCATTACCGGCAACCGGGTCGAAAGCGACCTGGCCGCGCCCCGCATCTGCGCGGAGTTCTCCGAACCGCTGGCGCGCGGCGGCGTCGATTACGCCGATTACGTGCGCCTGCCCAGCCCCACCATGGCCGTGCGCGCCGAGGGCCGCGACCTCTGCGTCGAAGGGCTGGACCACGGCCAGCGGTACAGCCTGACCTTCCGTGCCGGCCTGCCCGACGCCGTGGGCGAGGCGCTGACCAGGGACGTGCCCCTGCGCCTTTACGTGCGCGACCGTGCGCCCTCGGTCGTGTTCCCGGGCCGCGCCTACGTGCTGCCGCGCGGCGCGGGGGTGGCGCTGCCGGTGCAGACGGTCAACCTCGACACGCTCGACCTGGTGCTGCACCGGGTCGACGACCGCAACCTGCTGCGCGCGATGCAGCAGGGCTTTTTCGGCGGCCGCCTGTCGCAATGGCAGCGCCGCGAATTTACCGGCGATGTGGGGCAAGAGGTCTGGCGCGGTCAGGGCCAGGTCGAAAACCGGCTCAACACCGACATGACGACCCGCCTGCCGATGGGCGATATCGTCGCCGGCATGGCGCCGGGGCTTTATGCGCTGGTCGCCTCGGTGCCCGGCGTCGACGGTTACGACGATCCCGGCGCGGCGCAATGGTTCGTGCTGTCCGACCTGGGGCTGACCACGCTGTCCGGCGTGGACGGGCTGCACGTGATGGTGCGCGGCCTTGGCGATGCCGAACCGCGCGCCGGCGTGACGGTCAGCCTGCTGTCGCGCGCCAACCGCGTGCTGGGCACGGCGGAAACCGATGCGGCGGGGCACGCGCTCTTTCCCGCCGGGCTGACGCGCGGCACCGGCGGGGCCGAGCCCGCGCTGGTCACCGTGCGCGACGGGCAGGACGACATGGCCTTCCTGTCGCTGACCGATCCGGCCTTCGACCTCTCCGATCGCGGGGTCGAGGGGCGCGAGGCCGCGCCGCCCGTCGATCTGTTCCTTGCCACCGATCGCGGCGCCTATCGCGCGGGCGAGGTGATCCACGCCACCGCGCTGGCCCGCGACGGGCAGGCGCAGGCGATCACCGGCCTGCCGCTCACCGCGATCCTGACCCGGCCCGACGGGGTGGAATATTCCCGCACGCTCGGCACCGGCGACGTGGCGGGCGGGCATGTCTTCGCCCTGCCGGTGGGCGAAACCGCCCCGCGCGGCACCTGGCGGCTTGAACTGCGCGCCGACCCGGACGCCCCCGCGCTGGCCGCCACCGACCTGCTGGTCGAGGATTTTCTGCCCGAGCGTATTGATTTCGACCTGTCCCTGCCCGACGGCCCGCTCGACCCCGGAACCGCGCCCGCCGTCACCGTCGATGCGCGCTATCTTTTCGGGGCGCCCGGCGCCGACCTGGGGGTCGAGGGCACCCTGCGCCTGCTGCCCGCCCGTCGCCTTGCGGCGCATCCCGGCTATCTGTTCGGGCGCTACGACGATCCGTTCCGCGGCCGGGCCGCGACGCTCGACAGCACGCGCACCGATGCGCAGGGCCGCGCCACCCTGCCGCTGCAATTCCCCGATACCGGCGACTATTCCGGCCCGTCCGAGGCGCGGCTGACCCTCCGCGTGACCGAAGGATCGGGCCGCCCGGTCGAACGGCAGATCGCCCGCGACCTTGCCGCAAGGGGCGCGCTGATCGGCATCCGCCCGGCCTTCGACGAGGTGCTCGATGAAGGCGCCAGCGCCGAATTCGCACTGATCGCCACCACGCCCGCGCTGCCGGTGGACTGGGTGCTGAACCGCGTCGAAACGCGCTACCAGTGGTATTCGCAAAACGGCGACTGGAACTGGGAGCCGGTGACGACCCGCAGCCGCGTGGCGCAGGGCTCTGCCACGCTGGGTGCCGATCCGGTCACGGTCTCGGCCCCGGTCGACTGGGGCCGGTACGAGCTTGTGGTCGAATCCACCGGCGCCGCCTACACCGCTTCGTCGGTCGATTTCCACGCCGGCTGGTATGCGCCCGCCAACCCCGCGACCACGCCCGACATGCTGGCGGTGTCGCTCGACCGTCCTGCCTATCGCGCGGGCGATACCGCGCGGCTGCGGGTGGTGCCGCGCGCGCCGGGCAAGGCGCTGGTCACCGTGATGTCCAACCGCGTGATCGCCATGCAGATGGTGGATCTGTCCGAGGGCGAAAACCTCGTCGATCTGCCCGTGACACAGGAATGGGGTGCCGGCGTCTATGTCGCTGCACAGGCGATCCGCCCGATGGATGCCGGGGCGGGCCGCAACCCCGCCCGCGCGCTGGGGCTGGCCCATGCCTCCGTCGATCCCGGCGACAGGCTGCTGTCGGTCGCCATCGACGCGCCCGCCCGCGCCGATCCGCGCGGGCCGCTTTCGGCCACCGTGCAGGTGGATGGCGTGGCCGCGGGCGATACCGCCCATGTCACCCTTGCCGCCGTCGACCTGGGTATCCTGAACCTCACCGGGTTCCAGGCCCCGGATCCCGGCGGGCATTATTTCGGCCAGCGCCGCCTCGGGGTCGAGATCCGCGATGTCTATGGCCGGCTGATCGACGGGCTGAACGGCGCGCTGGGCCAGGTCCGCTCGGGCGGCGACGCGGGTAACGCGATGCAGATGCAAAGCCCGCCCCCGACCGGGGAACTGGTCGCCTTCTTCACAGGCCCCGTCACCGTGGATGCCGATGGCCGGGCCGGGATCGCCTTCGACCTGCCCGATTTCAACGGCACCGTGCGGCTGATGGCGATCGCCTGGACCCCGCGCGCGGTGGGGCAGGCGCAGGCCGACGTGCTGGTGGCCGACCCGGTGGTCGTCACCGCCAGCCTGCCGCGCTTTCTTGCGCCGGGGGACGAAAGCCGCCTGCTGCTCGAAATCGTCCATGCCAGCGGCCCGGCGGGCCGGATGGGGCTGGACGTGACAGCGCAGGGCGTCAGCCTCGACGCCGCCGCGATCCCCTCGGGCGTCACGCTGGAGCCGCAGGGCAAGCAGACCCTGTCGATCCCGCTCACCGCGGGCGAGGCGGGCGATCATACCCTGCGCGTCGCGCTGACCACACCGGACGGCCGGCAACTGACCAAGGCGCTGACGCTGGCGGTGCGCGCCAACGATCCGGCCGTGTCCGAAACGCGGCAGATCACGCTCGATCCCGGCCAGACGCTCAGCTTCGACGCCGACATGCTGGCCGGTTTCCGCGCGGGCACCGGGCAGGCGGTGCTGTCCGCCGGGCCGCTGGCCACGCTCGACGTGCCGGACCTGCTGACGCAGCTCGATCGCTACCCCTATGGCTGCACCGAACAGGTGGCCAGCCAGGCGCTGCCGCTGCTCTACCTCTCCTCGGTGGCCGAGCCGCTGGGGCTGGGCGATACCGCCCGCATCCGCACCCGCATCGCGCAGGCCGTCGACCGCATCCTGACCCGGCAGGCGCCCGGCGGCGGCTTCGGCCTCTGGCGGGCCGGGGACGGGGATTTCTGGCTCGATGCCTATGTCACCGATTTCCTCTCGCGCGCCCGCGCGCAGGGGCAGGAGGTGCCCGACCGTGCCTTCCGCATGGCGCTCGACAACCTGCGCAACCGCGTCAACTATGCCGCCGATTTCGACAGCGGCGGCGAGGCGCTGGCCTATGCCCTGCTGGTGCTGGCACGCGAAGGCGCGGCGGCCATGGGCGACCTGCGCTATTACGCCGACGAAAAGGCCGACAGCTTCGCCACGCCCCTTGCCGCGGCCCAGCTTGCCGCCGCGCTGGCCGCCTATGGCGACCAGGCCCGCGCCGACGCGATGTTCGCCGTGGCCGCGCGCAAGCTCGCCCCGCGGCTGGCCACGCCCTCCGCCCCCGAATGGCGCATCGACTACGGCACCGACCTGCGCGACGCCGCGGGCGTTCTGGCGCTCGCGGCCGAGGCCGGAAGCACCGCCATCGACCGCCCCGCGCTGATCGCCCATATCGGCACGCGCACCGCGCAGATGTCCACGCAAGAGGCCGCCTGGACCCTGATGGCCGCCCGCGCGCTGGTGGACGATCCCGCCGCTACCGGCCTGACGCTGAACGGCACCGCCCTGCAGGGCCCGCTGCTGCGCCGGTTCGGCGACGACCTGACCGGGGGCATCGCACTGTCGAACACCGCCGATGCGCCGACGCGGGTGACCCTCAGCACCATCGGCGTGCCGCGCCAGCCCGCCCCGGCGGGCGGCTACGGCTATGGTATCGAACGCAGCTATTACGACCTCGACGGTGCCGCCATCGACCCCACGCAGGTGGCGGCGGGCACCCGCATGGTCGCCGTGCTGCGCGTCACGCCCTTCCAGGACATCGGCGCGCGGCTGATGGTGAACGACCCGCTGCCCGCCGGGTTCGAGATCGACAACCCCAACCTGCTGCGCTCGGGCGATATCCGCGCGCTCGACTGGCTCGACCCGCCCGAGGCGCAATATACCGAGTTCCGCGCCGACCGTTTCCTCGCCGCGGTCGACTGGCGCTCGGACGCGCCCTTTACGCTGGCCTATATCGTCCGCGCGATCAGCCCCGGCCGCTACCATCACCCCGCCGCCACGGTCGAGGACATGTACCGCCCGCAATACCGCGCCCGCACCGACACGGGCGAGGTGCGGATCGGGGGCTAAGGCCCCGCCATGCGGCGCGCGGGCCGCCTCCTGTTCCTCGCGGTGGCGCTGCTGCTGGGCGCCGCCGCCGCGCGCGATGCCGCCGACGCCTGGATCGACGCCACCCGCCTGCCGCTGCTGCCGGTGGCGCAGTCGGTGGAGATCCGCGACCGCAACGGCACGCTTTTGCGCGCCTACCCGGTCGCGGACGGGCGCTGGCGGCTGGGCGCGCAGCCCGCGCAGGTCGACCCGGCCTATCTTGCCATGCTGATCGCCTATGAGGACCGGCGCTTTGCCACCCATGCCGGGATCGACCCGCGCGCGCTTTTGCGCGCCGCGGCGCAGGCGGCGTGGCACGGGCGGGTGGTGTCGGGCGGCTCGACCCTGACGATGCAGGTGGCGCGGCTGCTCGAGGGCACCGGCACCGGCCGCTGGCAGGGCAAGCTGCGGCAGATGCGCGTCGCGCTGGCGCTCGAGCGGCGGCTGCCCAAGGACCGGATACTGTCGCTCTACCTGACGCTGGCGCCCTTCGGCGGCAATCTCGAAGGGGTGCGCGCCGCCACGCTGTCGTGGTTCGGCAAGGAACCCGGCCGCCTGACGCCCGCGCAGGCCGCGCTGCTGGTCGCCCTGCCGCAATCGCCCGAAACCCGCCGCCCCGACCGCGCCCATCCCGCCGCCCGCGCCGCGCGCGACCGGGTGCTGGCGCGGATGGAACGGGCCGGCATCCTGTCGCCCGACACTGCTGCCGCGGCGCGCTCCGAACCCGTGCCCACCCTGCGCCGCCCCTTCCCGATGCTGGCGCCGCACCTGGGCGACCGGCTGCGGCTGGCCGATCCCGCCCGGCAACGCCACGACGTCACGCTCGATGCCCGCCTGCAATCCGCGTTCGAGGATCTGGCGCAGGGCGCCCTGCGCGGCCGCCCGCCGCACCTCTCCGTGGCGATCCTTGCCGCCGATCACCGCAACGGCGAGATCCTCGCCGCAATAGGCTCGCCCGATTACGCGCCCGGCCGCAGGCAGGGCTTTGTCGATATGACACGGGCGCTGCGCTCGCCCGGCTCGACGCTCAAACCGCTGGTCTACGCGCTGGCCTTCGACCAGGGCCTTGCCCATCCGCAAACCCTGATTGCCGACCGCGCCACCGATTTCGGCGGCTACGCGCCGCAGAATTTCGACGGCGCGTTCCGGGGCGAGCTGACCGTGGCCGAGGCGCTGCGCCTGTCGCTCAACATTCCCGCCGTCGCGCTGACCGACGCGCTGGGCCCCGCGCGCCTGCTGGCCGCCATCGAAGGCGCGGGCGCGACCCCGGTGATCCCCGGCGGCAAACCGGGGCTGGCCGTGGCGCTGGGCGGCCTCGGGCTGACGCTGCACGACCTGGTGCAGCTTTACGCCGGGCTGGGCAATGGCGGCCGGGCGGTCCCGCTGCACAGCCACGGCCCAGCGCAGCCCCCGCGCAGGCTGATCAGCGCGCGCGCGGCATGGTCGGTGGGCGATATCCTGTCGGGCCTCGCCCCGCCGCCCGGCAGCCCGGCGCTGCGGCTGGCCTACAAGACCGGCACCTCCTACGGGCACCGCGACGCCTGGGCGGTGGGGTTCGACGGGCGGCACGTGATCGGTGTCTGGATGGGCCGCGCCGACGGCACCCCGGTTCCCGGCGCCTTCGGCGGCGAGATCGCCGCGCCCCTGCTGTTCCGCGCCTTCTCGCGGCTCAAATCGCGGCCCGATCCGCTGCCGCCGCCCCCCGCCGATACGCTGCTTGTCCCGACCGACCGGCTGCCGCCGCCGCTGCAACAGTTTCGCCCGCGCAACGCCAGCTTCGCCCCCGCGCCCGACGCGCCGAAACTGGCCTTCCCGCCCGATGGTGCGCGGCTCGATCTGGGCGGGCTGCCGCTGGTGCTGAAACTGCGCGACGGGGCCGCGCCGTTCACCGTGCTGGCCAACGGCATGCCGGTCGCCATCCGGCAGCACGGGCGCGAGATCACGCTGCCGCCCCCCGGCGTGGGCTATCTTACCCTGTCGGTGATCGACGCGCAGGGCCGCGCCGCCCGCGCGGCGATCCGGGTCGAATAACGGGGCGGCGTGGCGTCACGGTACCGGGCCGAACCGCAGCCGCCCAAGGCCATAGCCAAGCAGCCCCAGGCAGGCCAGCGCCCCGACCGCATAGGGCGCATGCAGCGCCGCCTCGCGCCCGATCGTCGGCTCCAGCCCGGCCACCAGCGCCCCCGCGCCAAGCGCGCCAAAGGGCATCGCCCCCCAGCCGAAAAAGCGATAGACGGAATTGACCCGCCCAAGCAGCGCGTCGGGGATCAGCCGTTGCCGGTAACTTACCGTCACCACGTTCCACAGCATCCCCGCCGCCGCCTCCAGGAACAGCGCCAGCCCGGCCAGGATCACCGAACCGGACAGCGCCAGAAGCGCATGGACCAGCGCGAAAACACCCAGCGCCGCGATCAGGCTGGCCCGCATCCCGATGCGCCGCGCGATCCATGGCGATGCCAGCCCGCCCAGCACACCCCCCGTCGCCCCGACCGTCAGCAGTAGGCCGTACCCGGCGGCGGACAGGCCAAGGATTTCCTGCGCGTAAAGCACCAGGATCGTCATGCCGCCGACGAACACCGCGTTGATCGCCCCCAGCATGACCGCAAGGCGCAGGATCGCCGGATTTCGCCGCATCCATCCCATGCCCTCCAGCAGCGCCGCCCGGAAACGGCCACCCGCCTGCGCCTTTTTCGGCGGCAGGGCGATCATCCAGATCAGCGCGGCCGACAGCGCATAGACCGAGGCATCGACCCCGAAGGGCAGGGCGACCGAATAGGCGATCAGCACCCCCGCCAGCGGCGGGCCGACGAATTGCCCGGTGACCTGCTCGGCGCTCCACATCTGGCCGTTCGCCTGCTCCAGGTCTCCCGGCGCAACGATCGAGGGCAGCACCGTCTGGGCGGCATTGTCGCGGATCACCTCTGCCGATCCGAACAGGAAGGCGATCAGCACCAGCGACAGGATCGCCCCGGCCCCGCCGCCCTCCGGCACCGGCAGCGCGGTCATCGAAAAGACCATGCCGACGGTGCACAGCATCAGGCCCATGCGCACCAGGTCGGCGCGCAGCATCAGAAGCCGGCGGTCGACCCGGTCCGTCCAGACGCCCGCCGGCAGCGCGAAAAGCAGCCAGGGCAGCCGCTGCGCCGTGGCCACCGCCGAGATCAGCAGCGGATCATGCGTCAGCAGCGTCGCCAGCCAGGGCAGCGCGACCATCGAGATCCCGTCCCCCAGGTTGGAGACCGAGCTTGCCGAAAACAGCATCCGGTAGTTCCGGTTCGTCCTCAAAAGGGTCGCGCGCATCCCGATCCCTCCAAAGGGCTGGTCATCCATCCCGGCAACCATACCCGGCCCGAAGGGGGGTGCAACCGGCGCCGCGCCGGTGATCTGCGACAGACAAAGGTTAACACCGCGCGGTTTTGCGGCGGGATCGCGCGGTTTCGAACCGATGGGGTAACATGCTACCGCGATCCGGCGGTTTCGGCCCCGCATGGCCGGGCCGAAGCCGGCAAAACCGCGCGCCTTGCGGCCCGAACCGCGCGGTTTGCGTTAAGCTTTCGGCAGGAAGTGCACGGTTTCACCGGCAAACCGCGCGATTAACCTTGTTTCGCGCCCCGGTTTCCTCTCTCGGGAAATATCCTCGGGGGAGTCCCCGAAGGGGACGGGGGGCAGACAGCCCCCCTCCCAGCGGCCCGGTCAGAGCCGCTCGATGGCCAGCGCGATGCCCTGTCCGCCGCCGATGCACATCGTCATCAGCGCCTTGCTGCCGCCGGTGCGCTCCAGCTCGTACATCGCCTTTACCGTGATGATGCAGCCGGTCGCGCCCACCGGGTGTCCCAGCGCGATGGCGCCGCCATTGGGGTTTACCCTGGCCGGGTCCAGCCCCAGCCCCCGGTTCACCGCGATCGCCTGCGCGGCGAAGGCTTCGTTCGATTCGATCACGTCGAAATCGGTGATCTTCAGCCCGGTCCGCGCCAGCAGGTTTTCCACCGCCGGCACCGGCCCGATGCCCATCACCTCGGGCCGCACGCCCGCGTGGGCATAGCCGAGCACGCGGAATTTCGGTTTCAGCCCAGCGGCTTGCGCCGCGCCTGCCCGGGCCAGGACGATGGCCGCCGCACCGTCGTTGATGCCGCTGGCGTTACCGGCCGTCACGCTGCCGTCCTTGCGGAACGCCGGGCGCAGCCCCGCCAGCGCCTCGGCGGTCGAGGCCTTGGGATGCTCGTCGGTGTCGAACGGCACCATGTCGCGCTTCACCTTCACCTCGACCGGCACGATCTGTTCCTTGAAATGGCCCGCTTCAATCGCCGCGGCGGCGCGGTTCTGGCTTTCCAGCGCAAAGGCGTCCTGATCCTCGCGGGTGACGTCGTGTTCGGCCGCCACGTTCTCGGCGGTGATGCCCATGTGGCCGGTGCCGAAGGGGCAGTTCAGCGCGCCCAGCATCATGTCGAGCGTCCTGATATCGCCCATCTTGGCGCCCCAGCGCTGATCCTGGTTGATATAGGGGCTGCGCGACATCGCCTCGGCCCCGCCCGCCAGCGCGAAATCGGCGTCGCCCAGCATCAGCGATTGGGTGGCCGACACGATGGCCTGCGCGCCCGAGCCGCAGAGCCGGTTGACGTTCATCGCCGGGGTGGTGTCGGGGATGCCGGCCTGGATCGCGGCCACGCGGGAAAGATACATGTCGCGCGGTTCGGTGTTGATGACATGGCCGAACATGACATGGCCGATCTGCCCGCCCTCGACGCCGGCGCGTTCCATCGCCGCCCGGGCCGCCACGGTGGCGGTTTCGATGGGCGGGGTGCCGGCCAGGCTGCCGCCGAATGTGCCGATGGCGGTGCGTGCGCCGCCGAGGATGACGATATCGTCGCTCATGATTTCCCTCCTGATGAGTCGTTCCGCCAGACCCTAACGCCGTGCCGCGCCGGATGGCAGGGGAAACGTTCCGTCACGTCAGGCCGCGCGGCCTCAGCTGGCGTAGGTCGATCCCTCTTCGTCCAGGATCGCCTTAAGCTCGGCCAGGTGCCTTTCGTCCTGTTCGGGATAGGTCTCCAGCTCGGTCGCGGTCTTTTCCGCGATCTCGTCGGACAGCACGCGCAGCGGCCGGCCGGTTTGCAGCGCGCGGATATAGGTTTCGGCGGCGCGTTCGAAATAATACATCCGGTTGAAGGTTTCGGCCACGGTCCGCCCGATCACCAGCACGCCGTGATTGCCCATGATCATGACACGTTTTTTCGGATCGTCGAACAGCCGCGCGCAGCGTTCGCCCTCGTCCCCGAAAGCCAGCCCGCCATAGCCGTCGTCGATGACGTAGCGGTTGAAGAAGGTGGCGCAGTTCTGGTCGATGGGCGGCAGGCGGCTGTCGGCAAGGGATGCCAGAACCGTGGCATGGATCGAATGCACATGCATCGCGCAGCGCGCGTGCGGGCAATGGCGGTGGATGCCGCCATGCAGGCCCCAGGCGGTCGGGTCGGGGGCATTCGGGCCTTCCAGCGTTTCGGGGTCGTTGGCATCCACCACGATCAGGTCGGATGCGCGGATGCGGCTGAAATGCACCTGGTTGGGGTTCATCAGGAACCTTGTGCCCTCCTCGTTGATCGCCAGCGAAAAGTGGTTGGCCACCGCCTCGTGCATGTTCAGCCGCGCGGTCCAGCGAAAGGCGGCGGCAAGGTCCACGCGCTCCTGCCAGTGATCCATGTTGGGTTTGAGGTTCGTCACGCTCATCGTTCAGGTTCCTTGTCTGGTTTCCGGTTTCGGCAGGCTGGCCACCCAGGCATAGCCGTTGTCGCACAGGATGCAGGTTTCGCGCAGCCCGTGGGGCTTGTCGGTGGGCGGTTGCAGCACCGTCGCGCCGCGCGCATCGGCGCGGGCGGCGGCGGTGTCGGGATCGGTGTCGTAAAGGCGGATCTCGATACCCGCCCCGCGCGGCGGGGTTTCCGGCAGCAGGCCCAGCAGCGGGTGGCTGCGATAGGTGCCGTCGGCATGGATCTGCATGACCTGGGTGCCATAGGTCAGGATGGCGAAATCGGCGCTGACGCGGTGCGCGCCCATCCCGAACACATCGCGCAGGAAATCCACCTGCGCGGGTACGTCGCGCACCAGCAGGTTCAGCCCGATGCCGCGCAGCGCGGCGCCGAAGGCGTCGGCGCCCACCGTTTCGTAATCCATTGCCGTGCTCCTGTTCCCGATGACGGGCAGCTTCCGGTGGCGGGCGGCGGGGGTCAACGGCTGACATCAAAGTTGATCTTCCCCGCACGACCTGTTCCATTGGCCAAAAGGCAGGAAGGATCGCCCGGTGACGCCGCCCATCGACATTCAGACCCCGGACGCCGCAGGGCCGGACCTGTTTACCGATCCGCAGGCGGCGGTGGCGCGGCTGGTCGCGCTTTACGATCAGGCCGCCGGTTACCTGTGCGACGCCTTCACCGCCGCCATTGAGGGACGCCCGCCGAAACATCGCGTGCGCGCCTTTTATCCCGAAATCCGCATCACCACGCGATCCTATGCGCAGATCGACAGCCGGCTGAGTTTCGGCCACGTATCCTCGCCCGGCACCCATGCGGCGACGATCACGCGGCCCGACCTGTTCCGGCATTACCTGGAGCAACAGATCGGCCTGCTGGTGCAGAACCACGGCCAGCCGGTGCAGATCGGCCCGTCGGACACGCCGATGCCGGTGCATTTCGCGGTGGCCGGGCGCGCGGGCATCACCGTGCCGCACGAGGGCGCGGCCGATTTCACGCTGCGCGACATCTTCGACGTGCCGGACCTGACGACCACGCATGACGACATCGTCAACGGCACCCACCAGCCGGGGCCGGACGGGGCGGGGCCGCTGGCGCCCTTCACCGCGCAGCGCGTGGATTACAGCCTTGCGCGGCTGGCGCATTACACCGCGACCGACCCCGCGCATTTCCAGAATTACGTGCTGTTCACCAATTACCAGTTCTATGTCGAGGAGTTCGAGGCCTTCGCCCGCACCGTGCTGGCCGATCCCGCCAGCGGCTATACCGCCTTCGTGGGCACCGGCAACGCGACCATCACCGATGCGCAGGCGCCGCTGGACCTGCCGGCGAAGATGCCGCAGATGCCGACCTATCACCTCAAGCGGAAGAACGGCGAGGGGATCACCCTGGTCAATATCGGCGTGGGCCCGTCGAACGCGAAAACCGCGACCGACCATATCGCCGTGCTGCGCCCCCATGCCTGGATCATGGTCGGCCATTGCGCAGGTCTGCGCAATTCGCAAAGCCTTGGCGATTTCGTGCTGGCCCATGCCTATCTGCGCGAAGACAAGGTGCTGGACGACGACCTGCCGGTCTGGGTGCCGGTGCCGGCGCTGGCGGAAATCCAGATCGCGCTGGAACGCGCGGTGGCCGAGGAAACCGCGCTGGACGGGTACGACCTGAAACGGATCATGCGCACCGGCACGGTGGCCAGCGTCGACAACCGCAACTGGGAACTGCGCGACCAGCAGGGCCCGGTGCAACGGCTGTCGCAATCGCGCGCCATCGCGCTGGACATGGAAAGCGCGACGATCGCGGCCAACGGGTTCCGGTTCCGTGTGCCTTACGGCACGCTTCTGTGCGTGTCCGACAAGCCGCTGCATGGCGAGCTGAAGCTGCCCGGCATGGCCAGCGATTTCTATAAAACGCAGGTCGCGCGGCACCTGATGATCGGGATTCGCGCGATGGAATCGTTGCGCGACATGCCGCTCGAACGCATCCACAGCCGCAAGTTGCGGAGTTTCGACGAAACCGCCTTTCTCTGACGTTGGGAAAAATGCGCAAAATCGGCGATTTTCCCTTGCAAACGCCCACTAATCGTTGTGTTTAACCGCTATATGCCGTTAGATATGGCGGGAGAGGCCCTAGAAGTCGGGCATGATAAGGAGACCAAACATGGCAAAACCGATGACCAAAACCCAGCTTGTGGCCACTCTGGCCGAGGAAATGGGCAGTGACAAGAAAACCGCTTCGGGCGCGCTCGACGCCATCATCGCGATCATCACCCGCGAAGTTTCGGCCGGCGGCGCCGTGACCCTGCCGGGCGTCGGCAAGATCTACTGCCGCGAACGCCCCGAGCGGATGGTGCGCAACCCCGCCACCGGCGAACAGATCAAGAAAGAGGCCGACAAGGTGGTCAAGATGACCATCGCCAAGGCGCTCAAGGACAGCGTGAACGGCTGATCCCTCCGTCATTCGGTGCAAGGGGCCGTCCGGTTGGGCGGCCTTTTGTCGTTTCCGGCCATGGGGTTCCGGTGGTCTGTCAGGACGGCTGACTTAAATTCGCCACCGCGGATCGCCATCTCCGTCCATGCCCGCCACGTATGGCCGGGAAGGGCGCGGGCACTGGTTGAGACAAGGGAAAAGGAGCACCGATCCTCATGTCCGAAATGTCCGAACGCGACGCATATATCGAGAAGGCCAAGGCGCAGCTGGACCAGTGGAACGCCGAGATCGACAGGATCGAGGCCCGCACACGCGAGGCGTCGGCGGATGGCGAAACCGCCCTGCGCGGGATGGTGCAGGACCTGCACGGCAAGCGCGACGCGCTGGAGCAGAGGCTGAACGAAACCCGCCAGTCCGGCGAACTGGCCTGGAGCGACCTGAAGGCCGGGATGGATTCGGCCTGCAAGAACCTGTCGGATGCCATCGAAGAGGCGCGCTCGCGCTTTGGCTGACATCTGATTGCATCCCCCGCCCGCCCCGTGTCTAAGAAGGGCAGATAACGGACGGGGGCAGGGGATGAATATCCGGGCGGTCATTCTGGGGCTGGCTTTCGCGGTGATGTGGTCGAGCGCCTTCACCTCGGCGCGGGTGATCGTGGCCCATGCGCCGCCGCTGGCCTCGCTTTCGGCGCGGTTCTTCCTGTCGGGGGTGCTGGGTGTCGCCATCGCCATGATGCTGGGCCAGACGCTGCGGCTGACGCGCGGGCAATGGCGCGCGACGATCATCTTCGGGATCTGCCAGAACGCGCTGTACCTGGGGCTGAACTTCGTGGCGATGCAATGGGTCGAGGCGTCGCTGGCGTCGATCATCGCGTCCACGATGCCGCTGATGGTGGCCTTTGCCGGCTGGGTGCTGTTCCGCGACAGGTTGCCGTGGATCGGCGTGGCCGGGCTGGTGCTGGGCGTCGTCGGGGTGGCGCTGATCATGGGCGCGCGGCTGGAGGCCGGGGTGGACCGCACGGGGCTGCTGCTGTGCATCCTCGGCGCGGCGGCGCTGACGGTGGCGACGCTGTCGGTGCGCGGCGCCTCGTCCGGCGGCAACGTGATGATGGTGGTGGGGTTGCAGATGTTCGTGGGCGCGGGCTGCCTTGCCGTGGTCTCGGCCCTGACCGAGACGATCACGGTGGACTGGACGTGGCAACTGGTGGTGGCCTTCCTCTATACCACGCTGGTGCCCGGGCTGGCGGCGACCTGGGTCTGGTTCACGCTGGTAAGCGAGATCGGCGCGGTGAAGGCCGCGACCTTCCATTTCCTCAACCCGTTCTTCGGCGTGGCGATCGCCGCGGCGCTTCTGGGCGAGAAGCTGGGCGCGCTGGACGTCGTGGGCGTCGTGGTGATCGCGGCGGGCATCCTGATGGTGCAGCTGTCGAAACAGAAGGCTGTGGGGTAAGACGTCGGGCGGGGCAGGGGGCGCTGCCCCTCTTGGGCCTGCGGCCCAATTCACCCCCGGAGGTATTTGGGGCAAGATGAAGCGACTGGTGGCTGGTTTTCAGACCAGCCCTTCGGCCCTGAACAGCGCCATGACATCCGCCTCGGGGCGGGCGCCGTAATGGCCGATCACCTCGGCCGCGGCGATGCAGCCCATCCGGCCCGAGACCGCAAGGCCCTGCCCCGTCGCCAGCCCGTACAGGAACCCGGCGGCGAACTGGTCGCCCGCGCCGGTGGCATCCAGCGGCGTGACCGGGGTGACCGGGACGGTCACGGTTTCCTCGCCCCGCACCAGCACGACGTCATGGCCCGAGCGGGTGCAGACGATCAGCCCGCTGTCACCGGCGGCCTGTTCCAGCGCATGTCCAAGGTCGTCGGTTTCGTAAAGCGATTTCCATTCGTGTTCATTGCCGATCACGTAATCCAGCGATTTCACCAGCCGCCGGAAATCGGCGCGGTGGCGGTCGACGCAGAACGGATCGGACAGCGCGATACCGGCCTGCCCGCCGCCCGCCCGGCACAGTTCGGCGGCGCGTTCGAAGGCCTGTTTGCCCTTGGGCTTGTCGTAAAGGTAGCCTTCGAGAAACAGGATTTCCGCGCCCCGCGCCACGTCGTCGGGCACGTCGTCGGGGCCCAGCTCGGACGAGATGCCGAGATAGGTGTTCATCGACCGTTCGCCATCGGGCGAGACGAAGATCATCGAGCGCGAGGTCGGCAACTCGCCCCCCGGCACGGGGGCATTGACGAAATCGGTGCCGTCCTCGGCCATGCCCGCCGCGTAGAAGCGGCCGAGCGCGTCGTCATGCACCCGCCCGATAAAGGCGGTGGACAGCCCCAGCGCGCCCGCGCCCGCGACGCTGTTGGCGACCGAGCCGCCGGGCATCTGCACGCGGTTTTCCATCTGGTCATACAGGAATTCGCCGCGTTCCTGTTCGACAAGCTGCATCACGCCCTTGTCGATCCCCATGCGGGTCAGAAAGCGGTCGTCGCATTGCGAGATCACGTCGACCACGGCGTTGCCGATCCCGACGATCTGGTGTTTGGTCATGCGGTCTTGTCCTCGTACTGGCACAGGTCGCGGATCAGGCAGGCGTTGCATTTCGGCTTGCGCGCGACGCAGATATAGCGCCCGTGCAGGATCAGCCAGTGATGCGCGTGCTGCTGGAAATCCACGGGAATGTTGTCTTCGATGGCGCGCTCCACGGCGACCACGTCCTTGCCGGGGCAGATGCCGGTGCGGTTGCCGACGCGGAAGATATGGGTATCCACCGCCTGCGCGGGATAGTGCCACCACATGTTCAGCACCACGTTGGCCGTCTTGCGCCCGACGCCGGGCAGCGCCTGCAGCGCGGCGCGCGAGCAGGGCACCTCGCCGCCGTAGTCGTCGGCCAGGATACGGCTGAGCTTGATGACGTTTTTCGCCTTGTTGCGGTAAAGCCCGATTGTCCTGATATGTTCGATCAGCCCCTCTTCGCCGAGGGCCAGCATCTTTTCCGGGGTGTCGGCGATCTGGAACAGCTTGCGCGTTGCCTTGTTCACGCCGGCATCGGTGGCCTGCGCCGACAGCGCCACCGCCACCACCAGCGTGTAGGCGTTGACATGCTCCAACTCGCCCTTGGGTTCGGGTTCGGCCGCGTGAAAGCGGGTAAAGATCTCGCGGATCGTGTGATAATCAAGCTGCTTTGCCATGTTGCGGGTTGGTATGCCCGGTTTGCTCAGGCCCGTCCAGACGGTTGCGCAGGTTTCGGGTCGCAAGCGATGGGGCCGCGGCGTAATCTGCCCGCAAAGGAGACAGAGGATGAACGTGCAGAACCCCGAAGGGCATTATCACTACCAGGTCATGCGTCGCGCGCTCGACCTGATCGATGCGGCCGATCATCCGCTGTCGCTGGAGGAGCTGTCGGGCGCGATGGGGATGAGCGCCGCACATTTCCAGCGCCTGTTCACGCAATGGGTGGGCGTCAGCCCGAAACGCTATCAGCAATACCTGGCGCTGGGGCAGGCGCGGGCGCTGCTGGCCGACCGTCACACGATGCTGGAAGCGGCGGATGGCGCGGGGCTGTCGGGGTCGGGGCGGCTGCACGACCTGTTCCTGCGGTGGGAGGCGATGAGCCCCGGCGAATACGCGCGCGGCGGGGCCGGCCTGACGATCCGCTGGGGCTGGTTCGACAGCCCGTTCGGCCGGGTGCTGGCGATGGGCACCGATCGCGGGCTGTGCGGTCTGGCCTTCGCCGAAGAAACCGGCGAGGCCGTGGCGATGGCCGATCTGCGCGCCCGCTGGCCCAAGGCGAGCTATGTCGAGGACGCGCAGGCGATCCGCCCCTGGGTCGAGGCCGGTTTCGCGCAAAAGGGCGAGGCGCGGCTGCACATGATCGGCGCCCCCTTCCAGATCAAGGTGTGGGAGGCGCTGCTGAGTGTGCCCACGGGCCACGTGACCACCTATTCCGACATCGCCGCCGCGATCGGGCGGCCAAGGGCGGTGCGGGCGGTCGGCACGGCGGTGGGGCGCAACCCGGTCAGCTTCCTGATCCCGTGCCACCGCGCGCTGCGCAAATCCGGCGGCCTGGGCGGGTATCACTGGGGCCTGCCGGTCAAGCGGGCGCTGCTGGCGTGGGAAAGCGCGCGCACCGGCGCGTGATGCGGATATGGGCGGATTACCGCCGAATTCCCCCCAGTTCCTTGTTGGGAAGCGTCTTTGCCGTGCCTATACTGGTGTCATCCGGGGACGGACCGTAACACCACCTGATCAGAGGCTTTTTCATGATCCGAGCATCGAAACTATCCCTTCTTCTTGCGGGGTCGGCCCTTGCGCTGGCCGCCTGCAACGTGCAACCCGCCGAAAAGACGCGAACCGGCGCCGTGACCGGGGGGCTTCTGGGCGCGGTCCTGGGGGCCGCCACCAGCGACAACAAGGCGCAAGGCGCGATCAAGGGCGCGGCGCTGGGTGCGGCGGCGGGCGGCGTGATCGGCTACAGCCTGGATCAGCAGGCCGCCGAACTGCGCGAGGGTCTGGGCAATACCGCGACCGTCACCAATACCGGCGACCGGCTGATCGTGTCGATGTCGCAGGATATCCTGTTCGCCACCGACAGCTCGGCGCTGGCCCCCTCGATCCGGGACGAGCTGCGCACCGTTGCCGGCAGCCTGAACAAGTATCCCGACTCGACCGTGCAGGTGCTGGGCCATACCGACAATACCGGCGAGGCGGGTTACAACTTCGACCTGTCGCAGCGCCGGGCGGCGGCCGTGTCGTCCGAGCTGATCGCCTCGGGCGTGCCAGCGGGCCGGATACAGACCATCGGCCGGGGCGAGGATCAGCCGGTGGCCTCCAACCTGACGCCCGAGGGCCGGGCACAGAACCGCCGGGTCGAGATCGTGATCCTGCCGACCGCCTGACGGCTCAAGGCGACCCTTCGCAGCGCCCCGCCGGGTTCCCCGCGCGGGGCGTTTTGCGTTTGACGGGTGCGCGCGCGTCCCGCGCGAATAGCGGCCGCAGGCCGCCGCGCGATCGCCGACCCGCCCCCCGGGGCGGCGATTGGCTGGCGTCCCGCCACCGACGGATGTCAGAGGCGCTTGTCCGGGATAAATCGCCCCTCTCAACCGTTGATCGCCACCCCGCGGGTCGGCGACCGCGCGGCATTGCGTCAACGGGCTGTCCCGCCGCTAAAGCGCGTTGGATATCTCGATCAGGTTGCCATCCGGGTCGCGCAGGTAAAGCGACAGGATCGGGCCGGTGGCCCCGGTGCGGGCAATCGGGCCGCTTTCGACCGTGACCTTATGCGCGGCCAGGTGCGCCTCCCATTCGTCCAGCGGCGTGGCGGTCAGAAAGCACAGGTCGGCGCTGCCCGGCTGCACCTGTGCCGCCTTCGGTTCGAACTCGTGCCCCGACTGGTGCAGGTTGATCTTTTGCCGCCCGAACCGCAGCGCCCAGCGGGTCGTGCCGTCGGCGGGCGCAAAGGGCTGCGCCTCCATCCCCAGCACGTCGCGGTAGAATCCGATGGTGGCGGGGATGTCCGCCACGGTCAGGACAAGGTGATCCAGCGCGGTCAGTCGCGGCATTTCCGATTGCTCCTTTCACGGCGCGGGCCTAGCCTGCGCGATGCAAGGCGAAGGATGGGGCCGGGATGAGCGACAGTCAAACCGATGTGATGGACCCTGCGCGTGCCCGCGCGCTGCAGGCGACGCTGGGGCTGGATGCGACGATCGGCACTGGCGATCCGCTGCCGCCGTTTTTCCACCAGGTCTATTTCTGGGCGCCGGAACCGCCCGAACGGCTGGGCCGCGACGGGCATCCGCAAACCGGTATCGGGCTGATCCCCGACATGGGCCTGCCGCGCCGGATGTGGGCCGGCGGGCGGCTGGAATTCCACGGCCCCCTGCACGCGGGCGTGATGGCCGAGAAACGCTCGACCGTGGAAAAGACCGCGCGCAAGGATGGGCGCAGCGGCCCGCTGGCCTTTGTCACGCTGCGCCACGAGATCGCGCAGGAGGGTGTGATCCGCGTGACCGAATGGCAGGATCTGGTCTATCGCGAAGATCCCGCCCCGGATGCCCGGCAACCGGCCCCGCCGCTGGCGCCCACGGACGAAGACGCCGCCGAACGGTGGGAATTCGGCACCACGCGGCTGTTTCGCTATTCCGCGCTGACCTTCAACGGGCACCGTATCCATTACGACATGGATTACGCCACGGGCGTCGAGGGCTATGCCGGGCTGGTGACGCACGGGCCGCTTCTGGCGCAACTGCTGATGCTGCTGGCGGAAAAGCGGCTGGGGCGGGTGCAGAGCTTTGCCTTTCGCGCCACCGCGCCGCTGATGCATGACGAGGCGGCCGCGATCTGCTGGCGCGACGACGGCACGCTCTGGGCGCGGGGGCCGGACGGGCGGCAATGCATGACCGCCACCGCGGCCTGAGCGCCCCTCAGTGCGCGCCGCTGCACTGGTCGTGATCGGCCAGCGCCTCAAGCAGCCGGCAGGGCCCGTCATCGTGGTCGCAGACCTGCGTGATCCGCTCCAGTTCGCGCTCCAGCCGGGTCAGCCGGGCGATGCGGTCGCGGATATCGGCCAGGTGCGCCCCGGCAATGGCATGGGCATCCCGGCAGGGCGCCCCGTCGCGCCCCGACAGGTCCAGCAGCGCGCGGATCGCATCCAGCGGCAGCCCCAGCGCCCGCGCATGGGCGATAAAGCGCAGCCTGTCCCGCCCCGCCACGGAATAGCGGCGCTGGTTGCCTGCGCTGCGCCCGTCGCAGGGCAGCAGGCCGATATCCTCGTAATACCGGATCGTCGGCACCTTGACGCCGGTGGCCTGCGACAACTGGCCGATGGAAAACATGGGCGACCCCCCTTGAACCTCTAGTGACTGGAGAGATTAAGTTGTTTCGCGTCACAAGCGCAAGGAGGCGGGAACATGCCGCATGACCACCATCACCACCACCCCGAGGCCGACCTGGCCGGCGACCGGCGTGTCGCCGCGGCGGTGGGCGTCAATATCCTGCTGACTTTTGTGCAGATCGTGGCGGGGCTGCTGTCCGGCTCGCTCGCGCTGATCGCGGATGCGGTGCACAACCTGTCGGACGCGCTGTCGCTGGTGATCGCCTTTGCCGCAAGGCGCATAGCCCGGCGCCCGGCCGATGCCGACATGACCTTCGGCTATGGCCGGGCCGAGGTGGTGGCCGCGCTGATCAACTATGTCACGCTGATCGTCATCGCGCTGTGGCTGGCCGTCGAAGGGGTGGGCCGGTTCCTGAACCCGGTCGAGGTCGAGGGCTGGACCGTGGTGATCGTCGCGGGCGTGGCGCTGGTGGTCGACCTGGTGACCGCCGGGCTGATCCTGCGGCTGTCGCGCGACAGCATGAATATCCGCGCGGCGTTTTTGCACAACGTGGCCGATGCAATGGGCTCGGTCGCGGTGATCCTGGGCGGCACGCTGATCCTGCTTTACGGCTGGTGGGTGGTCGATCCGGTCATCACGCTGCTGATCTCGGGCTATATCCTGTGGCATTCCTGGCAGGGCATCGGCCCGGTGATCCGCGTGCTGATGCTGGGCAGCCCCGACAGCCCCGGCGTCGACGAGGTCGCCCGCGCGATCTGCGGGATGGAAGGGGTTGAGGACGTGCACGCCCTGCACCTGTGGCGCGTGCAGGAACACCGCATCGCGTTGCAGGCCCATGTGGTGATCGGGGATACGGCGGACATGGACGCCCTGCGCGCCGGGCTCAAGACTCTGCTGGACGAACGCTTCGGCATCACCCATTCCTCGCTCGAACTCGAAGGGCCGGGCGCGGTTTGCCACGACCGGGCGCTGATCGGGCAGGGCTAGGGGGTTGCACTCGGGCCCGTTTTACCGCCACTTGGCGGCATTACCAGACGGAGGGGCCGATGGCCGACGAAACCCAGCAGATCGACGATGCCGCGCTTGTCCGCGCCTTCGTCGACATCCTGACGGTCGAACGGATCGAGGAAAACTTCTATCGCGGGATCGCCACGCCGCAGGGCCGCGGGCGCAGCTTCGGGGGCCAGGTGATCGCGCAGGCGCTCAGCGCCGCCACGATGACGGTGCCCGACGACCGCCCGGCGCATTCGCTGCACGGCTATTTCATGCGCCCCGGCGATGCGACCCAGCCGGTGCTCTACCGGGTGGACCGCGACCGCGACGGCGGCAGCTTCACCACCCGCCGGGTTGTGGCGATCCAGCACGGCGCCCCGATCCTGAACCTGGCCGCATCGTTCCACGTGGCCGAACCGGGGCTGTTCCACCAGGACGACATGCCCAGGGCCACCCCGCCCGAGGACTTGCCGACCGAACTTGCGCTGGCCGAAACCATGCGCGACGAACTGCCCGAAACCTTCCTGAACTGGCTGGCCGTACCCCGCCCGGTCGAGATGCGGGCCGAGTTTCCGCGCCCGCCCTTCGACCGCACGCCGCGCCCCGCCATGCAGCACATGTGGTTCCGCACCAGGGGCAGCATCGGGGACGATCCGAAACTGCACCGGGCGGCGCTGGCCTTCATCTCGGATTTCGGGCTTCTGGGCACATCGATGATGCCGCATGGCAGGGCCTTCGCCGATCCCGATATGCAATTCGCCAGCCTCGATCATGCGCTGTGGATTCACGACGATTTCCGCGTCGACGACTGGCTGCTCTACGTGATGGACAGCCCCTGGGCGGGCGGCGCGCGGGGTTTCAACCGCGGCCGCATCTTCACCCGCGACGGGCGCATGGTTGCCAATGTCGCGCAGGAGGGGCTGGTGCGCAACATCACGCCCCGGACCTGACCGGCCCTTCATCTTGCCGAAAATACTCCGGGGGTGAGCCCGGAACGGGCGAGGGGGCAGCGCCCCCTCATTCCGCGGCCGCGATCTCCATCCCTACCCGGTGGCGCGAGGGCTGAAAGAACACGCCCTCCGCGCAGAACTGCCGATAGTCGCATGTCAGTTCTTCGCCCGCCGCGATGTCGCGGGTGGCGATGCCGCGCGCGGGGTCGGACAGGTCGACATTGGGCGCGTCGGCGTGGTTCATGAACCGCCCCTCGTCGCAATCCAGCACGATCCGCTCGGGGTCGGTCGGGTGGTCGTAGGTATAGCGTTCCAGGAAATCGCGGAAATGCGCGGGCAGGCCGGCGAGGTCGTCGCGGAAATAACTCACGTCGAAGCGCGGGTCATAGAGCCAGACCAGATCGCCCTTGCCGACGGGGACATGCGTGAAAACCCCCAGCCCTTCGATGGGCGAGGGGGCAAGATAGGCGCGCATCATCATCATGCGCTTCATCCTTCATGCGAAAGCGGTCGGCCCGCCCGTTCCGAACCGGGAAAAGCGCGCGCCCCGAGGGATCGGCGCGCGCACGCCGGGCGGGTGGCGCAGGGAAATCCTAAGCGGCAGATACCCGTTTCGCGCAACGGGAATCGCGCCTGTAACGAAAGATGTGATCGCGCCCTGCCGGGTCAGCCCGCGCGCATCCATCCCAGCCCGGCCACGGTGTCGCCTGCCGGCGTGTATTCGCCGCTGACCGCGCCGGTATACCCATCGGCGTCGAGCCTTGCGAAAAAGGCCGGGAAATCAATCGCCCCGCCCGGCACGGGTTCGTGCCGGCCCTCGGCGCCGGCCACCTGCACATGCGCCGCACGGTGGCCGTGGCGCGCCCATGTTCCGATCACGTCGCCGGTGATGCGGTGGGCGTGGTAGGCGTCGAATTGCAGCGCGAGGTTGGGGCGGTTCAGCCTGTCGAGTATCCCGGCCGCCTGTTCAAAACCGTCCAGGAAATAGCCGGGCATGTCATGGGGGTTGATCGGCTCGACAGTCAGCGTCAGGCCGGGGGCCTTCCGGGCCGCCTCGTCCGAGGCCCATGCCAGGTTGTCGCGAAAAATGCGGTCGGCCTCGGGTCCCGTGGCAAGCCCGGCCATCACATGCACCACCGGCACCGCCAGCGCGGCGGCATAGTCCAGCGACCGCGCGAAATCCGCCCGGAACCGCGCGGTTTCGCCGGGGATCGCGGCGGTCCCGCGCCCGCCCTTTGCCCAGTCGTCGGCGGGGGTGTTGATCAGCACCATGCGCGTGCCGGTCCCGTCCAGTTGCGCGCGCAGGTCCCCCGCGGGCATCGCGTAGGGAAACAGCATCTCGACACGCGCCACCCCTGCCGCCGCGGCTGCCGGGATACGGGCCGGCAGCGGCAGGTCCGAAAAGGCGAGTGTCAGGTTCAGGGCGAAACGCGGCATCGCGGCGTCACGCGTCGCGGGTCAGCGTTGCGACCAGCCGCCGCGCCACCGGGGCGACGACCAGGACGGTGGGAAAGGCGATGGCCCAGCTTGTCAGCCAGGAGGTGAACCAGCGCAGCGGGAAATCGGCGGGCAGGCCCACGGCAAGGAAGGTGGATAGCCCCGAAATCAGGCCGGACATCATGCCCGACAGCAGGAAACCGAACAGGACAGGGGTATAGCGCGACGGGATCATCCGGGCCTCGGTCATCAGGTTACATTCTGCGTGTCGCATATAACGTCCTGCCGCGACAGGCAATACCTGTGTGTTTTTGTCGGAAACCGAAAGCCGTCAGACCGCAGGTAGCTCCCCGGACGGGATCATGCCAAAGAATTCGCCCCCCGACCACAGCCCGAACCAGCCCTCGTGATGCGCGCCGATCTCGACCAGCCGGTAAAAGCTTTTCCGGTCGATCAGCGCCTCGAGGTTGGCACGGATCAGCACATATGGCGAAGGTTCGCCGGTCTCGGGGTCGCGGATCACGCGGATCGGGTGATCGGGGCCGGCCTCGGCCGTGTCGCCCACATTGGTGGTGAAGGTCAGCCGCTGGTCGCGGCCCTTGCCCGCAAGTTCGAAATCCACCGCGACAAAGGGCGCGTCGTCGACGGTGATGCCGACCTTTTCCACCGGCGTGACAAGGAAATACTGCTCGCCGTCCTTGCGCAGGATCGTTGAAAACAGCCGCACCAGTTCGGGCCGCCCGATCGGCGTGCCGAGGTAGAACCATGTGCCATCGCGCGCGATCCGCATGTCCAGGTCGCCGCAAAAGGGCGGGTTCCACAGATGCACGGGCGGCAGGCCTTTGCCTTTTTGCGCGGCTTTTACCGAGGCGGCGATCCCGTCTGCCGAAGGTTTCACGATGTTTTGTCCGCTCATTGCTTTTGCCATTTCAAATACGCGCGATACACTCTGATCTAACACATAGGTCCATGACAGGAGTTTTGCCATGTCCGATGACACCGATCTGGTGGCCGGGATCGAGGCGCTGGAAGAAAAGCTGGCACAGGCGCGCGCGTCGATCACGCGGCGATTCATCGGGCAGGAACGGGTCGTCGACCTGACGCTGACCGCGCTTTTATGCGGCGGTCACGGGCTGCTGATCGGCCTGCCGGGCCTTGGCAAGACGCGGCTGGTGGAAACGCTGTCCACGGTGATGGGGCTGGATGGCAACCGCATCCAGTTCACGCCCGACCTGATGCCGTCGGACATCCTGGGCTCGGAGGTGCTGGAAACCTCGGACGACGGCAAGCGGCATTTCCGCTTCGTGCCCGGCCCGGTCTTTTGCCAGCTTCTGATGGCGGACGAGATCAACCGCGCCAGCCCGCGCACGCAATCGGCGCTGTTGCAGGCGATGCAGGAACGCCGCGTGACCGTCGCGGGCGAGGACCGGCCGCTGGGCGTGCCGTTTCACGTGCTGGCGACCCAGAACCCGATCGAGCAGGAGGGCACCTATCCCCTGCCCGAGGCGCAGCTTGACCGGTTCCTGGTGCAGATCGACGTGGCCTATCCCGACCGCACGACCGAGCGGGATATCCTGCTGGCCACCACCGGCGTGGCCGAGGAAGAGGCGCACGAGGTATTCACCGCCGCCGAACTGATCGCGGCGCAGACGCTGCTGCGCCGGATGCCGGTGGGCGACAGCGTGGTCGAGGCGATCCTCGATCTGGTGCGCGCCTTCCGCCCCGATGACGACAGCGCGAACGAACGTGTGCGTCAGACGGTGGCCTGGGGGCCGGGCCCGCGCGCGGCACAGGCGCTGATGCTGACGGTGCGCGCCCGCGCGCTGCTGCAGGGGCGGCTGGCGCCCTCGGTCGAGGATGTGGCCGACATGGCGCACCCGGTCCTGGTGCACCGCATGGCGCTGAATTTCGCGGCGCGCGCGCGGGGTGACGACCTGCCGTCGCTGATCGCCGAGACCGTGGGGCAGGTGACCCTGAAAGAGGCCGCGGCGTGACAACCCCCCTTGCCCTTCGCGCCCGGGCCGAGGCCGAAGCCGCCCGGCTGCCCCCGCTTCTGGCGCGGGCCGAGCACCTGGCCGGCACCGTCCTGCTGGGCGAACACGGCCGGCGGCGGGCCGGGCTGGGCGACGATTTCTGGCAATACCGGCCGGCGCAGCCGGGCGATCCGGCGCATCGGATCGACTGGCGCCGCTCGGCGCGGGGCGACCAGCAATTCGTGCGCGAACGTGAATGGCAGATCGCGCAATCGGTGATGCTGTGGGTGGACCGCGCCGCCTCGATGCGGTTTTCGTCGGACAAGGGCCTGCCGGAAAAGGGCGACCGCGCGCGGCTGCTGGCGCTGGCGCTGTCGGTCATGCTGATCCGCGGCGGTGAGCGCGTAGGCCTGACCGGCGCCACGCTGCCGCCAAGGCGCGGCAACGCGCAACTGGAACGGCTGGCCGCGATCTTCGTGGACGACGACGCCAGCGACTATGGCACCCCCGAGGCGCGCGGGATGATCCCCCACGCGCGGGCGGTATTCATCTCGGATTTCATGGGCGATGTCGCGCCGGTGCATGCGGCACTGACCAAGGCCGCGGACCGGGGCGTGCGTGGCCTGCTGATCCAGGTGCTGGACCCCAGCGAAGAGGCATTTCCCTTCCAGGGCCGCACCGTGTTCGAAAGCATCGGCGGCACGCTCAGCCACGAAACGCTGAAGGCGGGCGATCTGCGCGGCCGCTATCTGCAACGGCTGGCCGCGCGCAAGGATGAGCTGGCGCAGCTTTGCCGCGCGACCGGCTGGCAATATCACTGCCACCACACCGGCGACAGCGCGCAGGCCGCGCTGCTGTGGGCGTGGCGGGCGATGGATCAGGGGGCGGTAAGATGATGCTGGGCCCCATCGGTTTCGCGGCGCCCTGGCTGCTGGCGGCGCTGATTGCGCTGCCGGTCCTGTGGCTGATCCTGCGCGCCATCCCGCCCGCGCCGATCCGGCGGCGGTTTCCGGGCGTGGCGCTGCTGCTGGGGCTGACGGATGACGACACGGTGACCGACCGCACGCCGTGGTGGCTGCTGCTGCTGCGGATGCTGGCGGTGGCGGCGGTGATCGTCGGGCTGGCCGGGCCGATCCTGAACCCGGACCCCGAGGATGCGACGGCGGGCGACGGGCCGGTGCTGTTCGTGCTGGATGGCGGATGGACCGGCGCGCAGGACTGGACCGCGCGGGCCGACATGCTGGATCGCCTGCTGGCCGAGGCGGGCCGCGCCGGGCGCACCGCCGCCGTGCTGCGCCTGACCACGCCCGAAGCGCCGGTATTCCAGGCGCCCGCGCAATGGCAGGCCCGGATCGCCGGGCTGGAACCCCAGCCGTGGGAGCCGTCGCAGGCGATGATGGCCGATGCCGCAGGCGCCCTTGGCGACGGGCCGTTCGATACCGTCTGGCTGTCCGACGGGCTGGACCGGCCGGGGCGCGATACACTGCTGGTGGCGCTGGAATCGCGCGGATCGGTGCGCGTGATCGAGGGCGGCCGCGGCGCGATGGCGCTGTTGCCCGCGACGTTCGAGGGCGGGATCGTCACCCTGGCCGCCCGCCGGGCTGTCACGGCGGGCCCGCGTGACGTGACCATCGCTGCGCACGGGCTGGACCCGTCCGGCGTGGCCCGCGTGCTGGCGCGGCTGACGCTGAACTTCGCACCCGGCGAGGCCGAGGCCAGCGGCGAGTTGTCCCTGCCCGCCGAGCTGCGCGGCCGCATCACCCGGTTCGAGATCGAGGGCGCGCGCAGCGCAGGGGCGGTGGCGCTGTCCGACGACAGCCTGCGCCGGCGCGAGGTCGCGCTGATCGCCGGGCGCGACGACCGCGAGGGGCTGGAACTGCTGGAGCCGCTGCACTACCTGCGGCAGGCGCTGGACCCGTCCGCCGACCTGCTGGACGGTGCGCTGACCGATATCCTGCCCGCCAACCCGGACGTGGTGATCCTGGCCGATGTGGCCACCCTGTCGGGGGCCGAACAGGCCGGCCTGCTGGACTGGGTCGAGGGCGGCGGGCTGCTGCTGCGCTTTGCCGGGCCGCGCCTTGCCGCAAGCGATGTCAGCCGCAGCGAAGAGGCCCCGCTGATGCCGGTGCGCCTGCGCGCAGGCGGCCGCACCGTGGGCGGCGCGATGAGCTGGGGCGAGCCGAAATCCTTGGCGCCCTTTGCCGAGGAAAGCCCGTTTTACGGGCTCGGTATCCCCGACGACGTGCGGGTCAGCGCGCAGGTGATGGCGCAGCCCGACCCGACGCTGGCCGAGCGCGTGATCGCGCAGCTTACCGATGGCACGCCGCTGGTCACGCGCAAGCGGATCGGGCAGGGGCAGGTGGTGCTGATGCACGTGACCGCCAATGCCGAATGGTCGACCCTGCCGCTGTCGGGTCTGTTCGTGCAGATGCTGGAGCGGCTGGCGGTCTCCTCGGCCACCGGCCAGCCCGAGGCGGGCGAGCTTGAGGGCACCACTTGGCAGCCGCGCGCGGTGCTGGACGGGTTCGGCCGCCTCGACGAGACGCAGACATTGCCCGGCGTCGACGGCGCCGATCTGATCGCCGCGCCGCTGGGCCCCGAGCTGCGCCCCGGTGTCTATGAGGGCGACGAGCGCCGCATCGCGCGCAACGCGATGACGCCCGACCGCACGTTTGCCCCCGCGGCCTGGCCCGCGCGCATCCCGGTCGAGGGCATGAACCGCCCGCCCGAACAGCCGCTGGGCGGCTGGCTGCTGGCGCTGGCGGTGATCCTGCTGGCGGCGGATGTGATCGCCACGCTGGCCCTGTCGGGCCGGCTGCGCGGCGGCGGCGGTGGTGGTATCGCCAGGGGCACCGGCGCGGCGCTGGTCGCGCTGGCGCTGGCGCTGCCGGGCGACGCGCGCGCGCAGGACGCCCTGCCGACGGACGAGGATTTCGCCATCGCCGCCACCGCCGAGATGGTGCTGGCCCATGTGCTGACCGGCGACCGCCAACTGGACGAGATGGCCGAGGCCGGGATGCGCGGGCTGTCGGATATCCTGTTCTTCCGCACCTCGGTCGAACCGGCGGACCCGATCGGCGTGAACCTCGAAACCGACGAGCTGTCGCTGTTCCCGATGCTGTACTGGCCGGTCACGCCGGATCAGCCGACCCCCTCGGCCGAGGCCTATGCCCGGCTCAACCGCTATCTGCGGGCGGGCGGGCTGATCCTGTTCGACACGCGCGACGCCGATGTGGCGGGGTTCGGCGCGGCCAGCCCCAATGGCCGCAAGCTGCAGGAACTGGCCCGCCCGCTGGATATCCCGCCGCTGGAGCCGGTGCCCGCCGACCACGTGCTGACGCGCACCTTCTACCTGTTGCAGGATTTCCCCGGACGGCATGTCAGCCGCGATGTCTGGGTCGAGGCCGCGCCGGCGGATGCCGAACAGATCGAGGGGATGCCGTTCCGCAACCTCAACGATGGCGTGACGCCTGTGGTGATCGGCGGCAATGACTGGGCCGCGGCCTGGGCGATGGATACGCGCGGCAACCCGCTCTATCCCGTCGGCCGGGGGTTCAGCGGGGAACGCCAGCGCGAACTGGCCTATCGCTTCGGGGTGAACCTTGTGATGCATGTGCTGACGGGCAACTACAAATCCGACCAGGTGCATGTGCCTGCGCTGCTGGACAGGCTGGGCCAATGACGGGAACGGTGATCTTCGACCCGCTGCTGCCCTGGGCGGTGCTGGCGGTGCTGGCGGCGGTGGCTGCGGCGGGTGTCGGGCTGGCGCTGTGGCGCGGGCTGACCGGCTGGGCGCTGCGGGCGCTGGCCGCGCTGGTGGTGCTGGGCGCGCTGGCCGGGCCCGGCTGGCAGACCGAGGACCGCGCGGCGCTGTCGGATATCGTGCTGATGGCGGTCGACGGCTCGTCCAGCCAGCGCCTTGGCGACCGTGCCGCGCTGACCGAGGACGCCGCCGCCCGGGTCGAGGCCGCCATCGCCGCGCGCCCCAATACCGAGCTGCGCCGGATCGAGCTGGGCGATGGCGAGGACGACAGCGGCACGCTGCTCATGACCGCCATCAACGAGGCGCTGGCCGAAGAGCCGCGCGGCCGTATCGCCGGTATCGTCGCGCTGTCGGACGGTCGCGTGCACGATGCAGGGCTTGCCGGCGACCTGCCCGCGCCCTTCCACCTGTTGCATACCGGCCGCGATACCGACTGGGACCGCCGGCTGGTGGTCCAGAACGCCCCGGCCTTCGCCATCCTGGGCGAGCCGGTCACCCTGTCGATACGGATCGAGGACATGGGCGCCGCCCCCGAGGAAAACGCGATGGCGGCGCTGGATATCTCGGTCGACGGGGGCGAGCCGCAGCGGTTCGACCTGCGCGTGGGCCGCACGGTGGACCTGCCGCTGGAATTGCCGCATGGCGGGCGCAACGTGATCCAGTTCTCGGTGCCCGAGGCCGAGGGTGAGCTGACCGACCGCAACAACACCGCGCTGGTGCAGATCAACGGCGTGCGCGACCGGCTGCGCGTGCTGCTGGTGTCGGGCGAACCCCATGCCGGCGGGCGCACATGGCGCAACCTGCTGAAATCCGACAGCTCGGTCGACCTGGTGCATTTCACCATCCTGCGCCCGCCCGAGAAACAGGACGGCGTGCCGGTGGCGGAGCTGAGCCTGATCGCCTTTCCCACGCGCGAGCTGTTCCTGGACAAGATCGAGGATTTCGACCTGATCATCTTTGACCGCTACAAGCGGCGGGGGATATTGCCGTCGCTCTATCTCGACAACGTGCGCAACTATGTCGAAACCGGCGGCGCGGTGCTGATCGCAGCGGGGCCGGATTTCGCCAGCGCGGATTCGATCTATCGCTCGCCGCTGAGCCAGGTGGTGCCGGCCGCGCCGACCGCGCGGGTGATCGAACAGGGCTATACCCCCGCCGTCACCGATATCGGCCAGCGCCACCCCGTCACTGCCGGCCTTGCGCCCGGGGGCGAGGGCGACTGGGGCCGCTGGATGCGCCAGATCGAGGTCGAACCGCAGGCCGGCCACGTGGTGATGTCAGGCGTCGAGGACAAGCCGCTGCTGGTGCTGAACCGCGTGGGCGAGGGGCGGATCGCGCTGCTGGCCTCGGACCAGGCATGGCTGTGGGATCGCGGGTTCGAGGGCGGCGGGCCGCAGCTGGAACTGCTGCGGCGGCTGGCGCACTGGATGATGAAGGAACCCGAGCTTGAGGAAGAGGCGATCTGGGCCGAGCCCACCGGCCAGACCATGCGCATCATCCGCCGCACGCTGGGCGACAGCGTGGGTGACGTGACGGTGACCACGCCCTCGGGCGAAGAGGTGCAGGTGCCGCTGCAAGAGGTGCGCCCGGGCCAGTACGAAGCGATCTACCAGGGCCCCGAGATCGGCCTTTACCGCCTGCGGGAAGGCGAGGAAGAGGCGGTGATCGGCCTTGGCCCCGCGGCGCCGCGCGAATTCGTGCAGACCATCGCCACCGACACGGTGCTGCGCCCGGCAATCGACGCGCGCCGTGGCGGCGCGGTGGCGCTGGCCTCTGACGGCGTGCCGCAGATCCGCGCCGTGCGCGAGGGCCGCCCGGCCGCGGGCCGCGGCTGGATCGGCATCACCCCGCGCGAGGCCTATCAGACGCTGGACGTGACCAAGGTGCCGCTGCTGCCGGAATGGCTGGTGCTGCTGCTGGCCTCGGCCCTGATCGTGGGCGCATGGCTGCGCGAGGGCCGGCGATAGGTCAGCGGTGCGGGCCTGCGCCCGCGCCCGTATATGCATCGCTGGCGCGATGCGGAATGAGGGGCGCTGCCCCTCAAACTCCCCGGGATATTGTCGGAGAGAGGAAACTCAGGCGCGCGGCGGGCGGCTGCGGTAGACCGGCAGGCGCCAGCCGAAGCGCAGCGAGCCCGCGCGCAGGGTCAGGGTGACGGCGGCGCAGGCGCTCAGGGTGATCCAGAGCGCGGCGCCCAGCCACCCGGCAAGCACGGCGGCCGAGGCACCGGCGAAGGCGGCGCTGACGTAAAGCTCGCCCTGTTTCAGCACCAGCGGCACCTCGCCCACCACCACGTCGCGCATCAGCCCGCCCATGCAGCCGGTGATCATGCCCATGATGATGACGATCGGCGCGGGCTGGCCCATCGACAGGGCGACGCCGACGCCCGCCGTGACCGCGACCGCCAGCGCACAGGCATCGAGCCACAGCAGCGCGCGGTAGCGGCTTTCCAGCAGGTGCGCGGTGAAGAAGACGAGCACGGCGGCGGTGATGGCGACCGCGAGGAAACCGGGCGCCGCGATCCAGAATACCGGGTCGCGGTCCAGCAGCACGTCGCGCAGCGTGCCGCCGCCCACCGCCGTCAGGCAGGCGAGAAAGGCGAAGCCCACGATATCGAGCTGCGCGCGGCTGGCCACCAGCGCGCCGGTCAGCGCAAAGATCAGCACGGCGATGTAATCGAGGGCGGGGACCAGCGCGCTCATGCCGGTTTGCCCGGCTTGAAGGGCGCCATGCCGGCGCGGGCCAGTTCGTCGGCGCGTTCGTTCTCGGGGTGGCCGGCATGGCCCTTGACCCATTCCCAGGTCACGTCATGGCGGCGCTGCGCCTCGTCCAGGCGCTGCCAGAGTTCGACATTCTTGACCGGTTTCTTGTTCGCGGTCTTCCAGCCGTTCCGCTTCCAGCCGTGAATCCAGCCGGTCACGCCGTTCTTCACGTAGGCGCTGTCGGTGACGATGGTGATCTGCGACGGTTTCGACAGGGTTTCCAGCGCGGCGATCGCGGCCAGAAGCTCCATCCGGTTATTGGTGGTCGCGGGCTCGCCGCCGCTGAGCTCACGCTCCTTCAGAACGGTGTCGCCGTCCATCGCGCGCAGCAGGACGCCCCAGCCGCCCGGGCCGGGATTGCCGGAGCACGCTCCGTCGGTATAGGCGAACAGCTTTGTCATGGGCGCATCTAGCGGAGGGCGGGGGCGGGGTGCAAGCCGGTCACGCGCGGGCGGCGCGGATGGCGACCCAGTCGGCCGGTTTGCCGTCAAGGCCGGGCTCGCGCCCCTGCCTTTGCGCCTGCGGAACCAGCCCGGCGGCGCGCAGCAGCCCCGACAGCTCGTCCGGCATGTAATAGGTATAGGTCCGGCCAAGGCTGTCGCGCGCCTGGCCGGTGCCGATTTTGACCGCGATGTGGAATTGCCCGCCGGGCCGCAGCGCGGTGTGGATCGCGGCAAGATAGCCGGGCAGGGCCGCGCGCGGGGCGTGCAGCAGGCTGAAATTGGCCCAGATGCCGTGGTAGCTTTGGCTGTGGCGTTCGGTCACGAACATGTCGAAATCGGCCTGCCGCGCGGCCACGCCGTCGCGGGCGCGGGCCAGGTCGACCATGGCGGCCGAGGCATCCATCGCCTCGACGACAAGGCCGGCGGCCGCCATGTGCCCGGCGTCGATGCCCGGCCCGCAGCCGAGGTCGAGCACCCGCCCGCCGCCGGGCAGCGCCGCGATGAAGGCGGAAAGCAGCCGGCCCGGCGCATCCGCCGCCGTCACCCCTGCGTATTCGGCGGCGCGGGCGTCATAGACGCGCAGGGTTTCGTCGTCGCGGCTCATCCCAGCAACGGCACGGCAAGGCAGGCGATGGCGACCACGCTCAGCATCACCCGCAGCGACATCCACCAGGGCGGCGCGAGGCCCTGTTTCCAGAACAGCCAGTCCAGCCCCAGCAGGCCGGTGAACCCCGCGATCAGGCTGATGCCCGCGCTGGTCGGGCCGCCGCCGGTCATGAAAAAGGCCCAGAGCGCGGGAATGACCGACAGGGCATAGCCGGTGGCGGCCACCTTGCCGCTGGCGCGGGTCGCAAAGCCCCAGAGCACACCGGACATGAAGGACAGGATCACCGCGCCGTAGAACAGCCCGACATAGGGCCCGCTAAAGCGCGGGCCGATGGCGCGCGCGCTCCACATCCCGAGATCGGGAAAGACGGTGGTGACCGCGCCCCACAGGAACGGGATCAGACCGGCAAGGCCAAGCAGAAGGGCGGCGCGGGGTATCGGTGTCATGCCGCCTTTATGGCCCTCAGGCGCGCTCCAGCGCAAGACGCCCGGCGAGCGCGGCAAAGATCGCCGCGAACGAGCGGTTGAGCCAGGTCATCACGCGGTCGCTGCCAAGCAGCCAGTCGCGGGCGCGGGCGGCGAAAAGACCGTAAAGGACGAACACGGCCAGGGTCATGGCCATGAACACCGCGCCCAGTATCGCCATTTCCAGCGTCGCGGCGGCGGGATCGCCGGACAGGAAGGGCGGCAGCAGGGCAAGAAAGAAGATCGACAGCTTGGGGTTCAGGATGTTGATCAATGCCCCGCGCCGCGCGATGCGAAGGCCCGGATCGGATTGCGTGGCGGGTTTGATCGCCAGCGCCCCGTCGCTGCGCAGCGCGCTCCACGCCAGGTAGAGCAGATAGGCGACACCGGCGAATTTCACCACGTTGAACAACAGCGCCGAGGCATGAAGCACCGCCGCCAGCCCAAGCGTGGCCGCCAGCAGGTGCGGCACGATCCCCAGCGTGCACCCCAGCGCGGCGGCGATGGCGGGCCAGCGCCCCTGTCCCAGCCCGACGGCAAGGGTATAGATCACCCCGGTGCCGGGGGCGATGACGACGACGAAGGCGGTCAGCAGGAACTGGAACGAGATCATGCAGCCATGATTGCCCCGGCGGGCGCGGCCTGTCCAGCGCGATCAGCGCGGTGGCGCAAGATCGGGGCCGGTGCGGAAATAGCTGACATCGTTGGTGAAGGTGCTTTCGGGCACCAGCCGGATCAGCCGGCCGGACGGGTCTTCGATCCGGGCAACATGCTCGATGAACCAGGGGTTCCACGTTTCCGCAGGGCCAAGATAGCGGCGCAGCAACCGGCGGAACAGCGCCGGGTCCATCGGTTCGACGCTGGCCCGCCCGCGCAGGCCCAGGTGGCGCAGCCGCCCGGCGGCGTTGTCGTAATCGACGATCTCGACCGAAACGCGCGGATCGGCGGCGATGCGGCGGGCCGAACTGGCGCTCTCGTCGCTCAGCATCCACAGCGCGCCGTCCTCCCATGCGAACCACACTGGCGCGGTGCAGGGCGCGCCATCGCCGGACAGGGTGCCCAGCGTGGCCATCAGCGGCAGGCGCAGCACCTCTTCTGGGTCGAACGCGGTCGGCATCACGCGTCTTCGCGCAGCACGCGGGGGACCTTGAAATTCACCCGTTCCTGCGCGGTTTCGACAAGTGACACCGTCACGTCGTAGCGGTCGCGGAACGCGTCGATCACCTCGGTCACCAGCACCTCGGGGGCCGAGGCCCCGGCGGTGATGCCAAGGCTGGCGATCCCGTCCAGCGCGCGCCAGTCGATATCGCCCGCACGTTGCACCAGCTGCGCGTAGGCGCAGCCGGCGCGCGCGGCCACTTCGACCAGCCGGCGCGAGTTGGACGAGTTCGGCGCCCCCACCACCAGCAGCGCATCGCAAAGCGGCGCGATCTCCTTGACCGCCTGCTGGCGGTTGGTGGTGGCGTAGCAGATATCTTCCTTGTGCGGGCCGGTGATGGCGGGGAACCGCGCCCGGAGCGCGGCCACCATTTCCGCGGTGTCGTCGATCGACAGGGTGGTCTGCGTGACATAGGCCAGCTTGCCCGGATCGCGCACCTGCAGGGTGGCGACATCGCCGACGGTTTCCACCAGCAGCACCTCGCCGGCGGGCAACTGGCCCATCGTGCCGATGGTCTCGGGGTGGCCGGCATGGCCGATCATTACGATCTGTAACCCGTTCTCGGCGTGGCGCTCGGCCTCGATATGGACCTTGCTGACCAGCGGGCAGGTGGCGTCGACATAGATCATCTGCCGCGCCTCGGCGGCGGCGGGCACGGATTTCGGCACGCCATGTGCGGAAAAGATCACCGGGCGGTCGCCGGGACATTCGTCCAGCTCCTCGACGAAAACGGCGCCCTTGTCGCGCAGGTCGTCGACCACGTATTTGTTGTGCACGATCTCGTGCCGGACGAATACCGGCGCGCCCCATTTCTCCAGCGCCATCTCGACGATCTTGATCGCGCGGTCCACGCCCGCGCAAAACCCGCGCGGGGCTGCAAGGTGAATGGTCAGCGGTGGCTTGGTCATCGCGGTCTCCGGGCTTTGGCCCACAGGTAGGGGAATGGCACGCCCGCGTCCAGTGCGGGCGCCCCATCCTTGCCATGATTTGACCGTCCTAATTCCACGGTACCATGCGATCACGATCCCGGCGCAATCCGTCCGCCGTGCCCGCGGCGGCGCAGGCGTGCGTATAAGAACCAGTGATTTTCGAGGCGACAACGTGAGCAACGAGCCAGACCTTTTGTCCGACGGCGACGTGCACATCACCTACACGGTGCGCGTGACGGCCTGGATCGTCATCACGCTCAGCATGTTCTGGCTCATGATGAGCCTGGCGGCACAGCAATGGGTGGTGGGGGCCGTTGCGGGGTTCGTGCTGATCGGCACCTGCCTGTCGCTGCTTGCGGTCCTGCTGGGCTACAGCCTGCTGGGGCGGGTGGTGTGGTATTTCATCTGCGTCGCGGCGATCACGGTTGCGGTGTTCCTCGTGCACCCCGCCGGCAATGTCGAGACGATGTATGCCGCGCTTTTGGGGGGGCCGTTCCTGACCTTCTCGCTCATACGCGAGCGGAATTACCTGATCGCGGCGGTGCTGGGCGTCATGACGGCATGGCTCGGCACCCGCTTTCTGGGGCACGATTATTTCGGGCCGCCGCTGCTTGGCGCGGAATTCGCAAGCCAGCATGTCTCGTTCTTCGCGCTGTCCAGTACCTTCATCGTGGTCAGTTTCGAGATGGGCGTATTCACCTACCTGATGTACAGGAACAACGAAAGCCTGCGCGCCTCGCGCGAGGCGGCGGATGTGGCGAACCGCGCCAAGAGCGAATTCCTCGCCGCGATGAGCCACGAGATACGCACGCCGATGAACGGCGTCGTGAGCATGGTCGAGATCCTCGAGAATACCGAGCTGACGCCGGACCAGCGCCGCATCCTGCAAACGGTGCAGGAATCCTCGGCGTCGCTGCTGCGCATCATCGAGGATATCCTCGACATGTCCAAGATCGAGGCCGGCAAGCTGGAGCTGGTGAACGAACCCACCGACCTGCTGCACACGGTCGAGGCGGCGGTGGATACGCTACGCTCCTACGCCGACTCCTACAATGTCGAACTCGGCCTGCACTTCGACATGTCGCTGCCGCGCGAGGTGACCTGCGATGCCGGCCGCCTGCGGCAGGTGATCCTGAACCTGCTGGGCAACGCGATCAAGTTCTCGCGCCGGCCGGCGGACGAGGCGGGCGGCCATGTCGATCTGGTGGTGACGCGGGATGCCGACGACCGGATGCGCCTTGTCTTCCGCGACGACGGCATTGGCATCAGCGAGGAATTCCAGCAGCAGCTTTTCGAGCCGTTCCGCCAGTCCGAAGAGGTGACGACCCGGCGCTTTGGCGGCTCGGGCCTGGGGCTGACGATCGTGCATCAGCTGGTGACCAAGATGAACGGCACGATCTCGGTCGAAAGCACGCCGGGGGAGGGGGCGGAATTCACCCTGTGCCTGCCCATCGTCGCGCCGTCGGGCGCCATGGACCGCCCCGATTTCACCGATACCGCCTTTGTCGTCTATCGCGCGGGGCAGCGGCACCTGGCGGCGTGGAAGGATTACATCGGAGCCTGTGGCGGTGTGATGATCGCGCTCGACGACCGGGGCGCGCTGTGGGACCGCGCCCGCGCCCTGACGCGGGACACGGTCTTTGTCATGGACATGGAGCCCGACGCCCAGCCCGCGCGTGACGCGCTGGTCGCCGGGTTCGGGCAGGATTTCCCACAGGCCCGGATACTGGTTCTGAATCGCACGCGCAGCCTGCCGGGCAGTGCGCCGCTCGATGGCACGGCGGCGGTGCAGGCCGGCCCGCTGCTGCCGTCGGAACTGTGGGATGCACTGCGGCAGTTGCGCAGCCGTGGCGCCCCGGGCCAGGAGGGCAAGTCGCTGCGCCCCGGCGCGATCACCGCAAGGCCCTCGGCCCTGGTGCCGCGTATCCTCGTGGCCGAGGATAACGAGATCAACCAGGTGGTCATCCGCCGCCAGATCGAGCAACTTGGCTACCGCGCGACGATCGTCGGCGACGGACGCGCCGCGATGAAGGAATGGCTGAACGGGGATTTCGACATCGTGCTGACCGATTGCCACATGCCCGAGATGGACGGTTTCGCGCTGACCCGGCATATCCGCGAGATCGAATCCGCCCGCCCGGGCGGGCATATCCCGATCGTTGCGATCACCGCCAACGCGCTGAACGGCGAGGCCGAGAGATGCCTTTCGGCGGGGATGGACGGCTACCTGTCCAAGCCGGTGAAGCTGGCCGAGTTGAAATCCACCATCGACACGCTGGTCCGCCAAAGCGACGCGGCCTGATCCTCACGCAGATGTGGGTTGCGCGGGCGCCGGTCTGTGGCAGCCTGTGGCCATGTCGGCAGGAACGCTTCCCATTCCCGCGCTTTGCGCCATGATACTGGTTCTCCCGGGCCAGGCCACGGCCTCGGACCATGGCGGGATCCTGCCCTACCGCGATCCGGCGGCGCTGCGCGAGGGCGCGCGGATCTATGCGGATTACTGCGCCAGCTGCCATGGCGTGCAGCTCGAAGGGCAGGAAAACTGGCGCGACCGCGATGCCGAGGGCTATCTGCCCGCGCCGCCCCATGACGCAAGCGGGCACACGTGGCATCACCCCGACGACCAGCTTGTCGCCATCACGAAATACGGGATCGAGGCATTGGTCGGGAATGGTTACCAAAGCCGGATGATCGGCTTTGGCGATGTCCTGAGCGACCAGGAGATACTGGCGACGCTGGCCTATATCAAAAGCACCTGGCCCGCACAGATCATCGCCCGCCACGACGAAGTCAATGCCATGGCGGCGGACGATTGACCCCTCAACCGGCCTGGTAGGCGGTTTCGCGCTGCGCGCTGGGTTCGCGGGGCGGGCGGCCGATCACTTCCTTCAACTCGTCGAGTTCGATGAAATTGTCGGCTTGCCGGCGCAGCTCGTCGGCGATCATCGGTGGCTGGCTGCGGATCGTGGATACTACCGAAACGCGCACGCCCTGCCGCTGGAGACTTTCGACAAGGGGGCGGAAATCGCCGTCGCCGGAAAACAGCACGATGTGATCGACGCGCGGTGCCAGCTCCATGGCATCGACGGTCAGTTCGATATCCATGTTGCCCTTGACCTTGCGGCGTCCCTGGCTGTCGGTATATTCCTTCGCCGGCTTGGTCACCATGGTGAAACCGTTATAGTGCAACCAGTCAACAAGGGGTCGGATAGGCGAATACTCGTCATTTTCCAGCAGCGCCGTATAGTAGAATGCACGCAGCAGCTTTCCGCGGCGCATGAATTCCTGTCGGAGCAGCTTGTAATCGATGTCAAAGCCCAACGCCTTCGCTGCGGCGTAAAGGTTCGACCCATCGATGAACAGCGCCAGCCGTTCGTCTTTATAGAACATAAAAGGTCCTTCCGATTGTACCCGAAGACGACACTCGTGAGTGAAAATGTGCGGTCGCTTCAGGCGTGGCAAAAAAATACGGCTATCGGTTGCCTCCGGCAAGGGCTTTATTGTCGCAAAAGGATAGGGCTCCGATGACGATGGATCAACGTTGCTTGATCGCCTTGGGCGCGAATATGCCAATAGGCGACAAATTACCGCAGGTTGTTCTGCGGGATGTCTTGTCCCGCATCGGTAATATTGTCGGCCCCGTTTCCGCCTGCAGCCGGTTCTATCGCACGCCCTGTTTCCCGCCCGGTGCGGGGCCCGATTACGTCAACGCCGCCGCGCAGGTCGAGAGCGCCCTTGCCCCCGGCGAACTGCTGGACCGGCTGCACCGGATCGAGGCCGCTTTCGGCCGCGAGCGCACCGAAAGATGGGGCGCGCGCACGCTGGACCTGGACCTTCTGGGCATCGGCGACCTGGTGCTCCCCGACCGCGAGACGCAGGCCGCATGGATGCGGCTTGGCCCCGACGAGCAGCGCGAAAAGGCGCCCGACCGGCTGATCCTGCCGCATCCGCGCCTGCAGGACCGGGCCTTCGTGCTGGTGCCGCTGGCCGATATCGCCCCCGGCTGGCGCCACCCCGTTCTGGGCCGCAGCGTATCGCAGATGTGCGCCGACCTGCCCGAGCGGGACCGCGCCGCGGTGATCCCGATCGCGTGAACGCCCTTGTCATTTCCCCGGCGATGCGGTAGGCACCGGCTTTCTGACCCGCCCACGATGATTGGAGTGTGCTGAATGGCCCGCGTGACCGTAGAAGATTGCGTCGACAAGGTTCCCAACCGGTTCGAGCTGGTGATGCTTGCCGCACACCGCGCACGCGAGATTTCCGCCGGTGCCGGCCTGACCGTCGACCGCGACAACGACAAGAACCCGGTCGTGGCGCTGCGGGAAATCGCCGAGGAAACGCAATCGGCCGACGAACTGCGCGAGCGTCTGATCGAATCGAATCAGACCCAGATCGAGGTGGACGAGCCCGAAGAGGATTCCATGGCGCTGCTCATGGGCCGTGGCGAACCCGCCGACAAGCCGGCCGAGGACGATCTTTCCGAAGAAAAGCTCCTGCGCGCCCTGATGGAAGCACAGGGGCAGGGCTGAGCTCGCCGAACGGGACGCGGATGGAATGATCGCGGCTGACGACCTGATCGCGCTTGTCCGCAACTACAACCCGAAAACCAACGAGGCGCTTATTCGCGCGGCCTATGACTATGGCCTCTCGATGCACGAGGGGCAGTTCCGCCGCTCGGGCGAGCCCTATTTCACCCATCCGGTTGCGGTGGCGGCGATCCTGACCGAACAGCGGCTGGACGACGCGACGATCATCACCGCCCTGCTGCACGACACGATCGAGGATACCAAGGCCAGCTATGCCGAGGTCGAAACCCGGTTTGGCCACGAGATCGCCGAACTGGTCGACGGCGTCACCAAGCTGACCAACCTGCAGCTGTCCAGCACCGAAACCCAGCAGGCCGAGAACTTCCGCAAGCTGTTCATGGCGATGTCCAAGGATCTGCGCGTGATCCTGGTCAAGCTGGCCGACCGGCTGCACAACATGCGGACGATCAAGGCGATGAGCGCGGAAAAGCAGGCCAAGAAGGCGCGCGAGACGATGGATATCTACGCGCCGCTGGCCGGGCGCATGGGTATGCAGTGGATGCGCGAAGAGCTTGAGGACCTGGCCTTCAAGGTGCTCAACCCCGAAGGCCGCGCCTCAATCATGCGCCGCTTCATCACGCTGCAGAAGGAAACCGGCGACGTCATCCCGCGCATCACCGGCGACATGCGGACCGAGCTGGAAAAGGCGGGCATCGACGCGCAGGTGTTCGGCCGCGCCAAGAAACCCTATTCGATCTGGCGCAAGATGCAGGAAAAGGACATGGGCTTTTCCCGCCTGTCCGACATCTACGGGTTCCGCATCATCACCCGCTCGGAAATGGATTGCTACAAGGCGCTGGGCGCGATCCACCAGCGCTGGCGCGCGGTGCCGGGCCGCTTCAAGGATTACATCAGCCAGCCGAAATCGAACGGCTACCGTTCGATCCACACCACGGTGTCGGGGCGCGACGGCAAGCGGGTCGAGGTGCAGATCAGGACGCAGGCCATGCATGACGTGGCCGAAACCGGCGTGGCGGCGCACTGGTCCTATCGTGACGGGGTGCGCAGCGAAAACCCCTTTGCCGTCGACCCGGCCAAATGGATCAGTGGCCTGACCGAACAGTTCATCTCGGAAGAGGATCACGAGGATTTCCTCGAGGCGGTCAAGCTCGAGATGTATACCGACAAGGTGTTCTGCTTCACCCCCAAGGGCGAGGTGGTGAAGCTGCCGAAAGGCGCCACGCCGATTGATTTCGCCTATGCCATCCACACAAGGATCGGCAACGCCTGCGTCGGCGCCAAGGTCGATTCGATGCGCGTGCCGCTGTGGACGCGGCTGAAGAACGGCCAGTCGATCGAGATCATCACCGCCGAGGGCCAGACGCCCCAGGCCACCTGGCTTGAGATCGCGACCACCGGCAAGGCCAAGACCGCGATCCGCCGCGCCCTGCGCGAAGCCGACCGCGAACGGTTCTCCAAGCTGGGCCGCGAACTGGCGCGCGCCGCGTTCGAGAACGTCGGCAAAAAGGCGACCGACAAGGCGCTCGATACCGCGGCCAGGCAGTTGCGGCTGTCGGACCGGAACGAGCTTCTGGCGCGACTGGGCAGCGCCGAGCTGACCGGGCGCGAGGTGGTGCAGGCGATCTACCCCGACCTCGCCCCCACCAAAACCGAGGAAATCGACCGCGCCCGCGCCGTGATCGGCCTGTCGCCGGACCAGAGGTTCGACCGCGCGCCCTGCTGCCAGCCGCTGCCGGGCGAGCGGATCGTCGGCATCACCTATCGCGGCCGCGGCGTGGTGGTCCATGCCATCGACTGCGAGGCGCTGACCGAATACGAGGACCAGCCCGAACGCTGGCTCGACCTGCACTGGCACAGCGGCACGCACCCTGCGATCTATACCGCGACGCTGGATGTCACCATCGGCAACGACGCCGGTGTGCTGGGACGGATTTGCACATTGATCGGCGAGCAGAAGGCCAATATCTCGGACCTTGAGTTCGTGGACAGGAAACCTGATTTCTATCGACTACATATTGATGTGGATTTGCGCGACGCCGAGCATCTTCATTCGCTTGTCTCCGCGCTTGAGGCGGAAAGCGATGTCGCCGCCGTCAGCCGTCTGCGCGACCCGACGCGCCTGAACGCGCAAAGGAATTGACGAAAGGGCCCGAGGTGGTTTTCAAACGCAGGGACAGACGGCCGATCTGGAAGATCGTGCTGGAATTTTTCTGGCCCCGCGGCGGTTGGCGGCGGGCCGCGCTTTACGTCAAGCACCGCCTGCGCCGCCTTCCCGATCCGCCCCACCGCATCGCGCGCGGCATCTTTGCCGGTGTCCTGACCACCTTTACCCCGTTTTACGGCCTGCATTTCGTGATCGCCGCGACGATCGCCTGGATCATGCGCGGCAACATCATCGCGGCGCTGCTGGCGACGTTCTTCGGCAACCCGCTGACCTATGTGCCGATCGGGGTCGTATCGCTGAATACCGGCTATTGGCTGCTGGGCATCAACAAGCGCGCCCATGCCGAGATGCACGGCTCGTTCGGGCGGATGTTCGTGGATGCGGGCGCCGACCTGAAACACAATTTCGTCGCCGCCTTTACCGATGCCAATATGGACTGGTCCCGCCTCTCGGTCTTCTATGACGAGGTGTTCTTTCCCTATCTCATCGGCGGGATCATCCCCGGCATCGTCGCCGGTGCGGTCTGCTATTACATCAGCGTGCCGCTGATCCGCGCCTACCAGAATCGCCGCAAGGGTGCGATCAAGGCCAAGCTGGCGGCGTTGCGGAAGAAACGGCAAGCGGCCGCAGAGGATCGCGCAAAGGGGGATTAGGCTGCCGCGCAACCTGCCCCGTCAGAGGAAAGGACAACCGATGGAGCCGTTGGGGAAACTGCGCCTGGGTGTGAACATCGACCACGTGGCCACCGTGCGCAACGCGCGCGGCGGGGCCTATCCCGATCCGGTGCGCGCGGCGAAACTGGCCGAAGAGGCCGGTGCCGACGGTATCACCGCCCACCTGCGCGAAGACCGCCGCCACATCGCCGATGCCGATATCGACGCGCTGACGCAGGCGCTTTCGGTGCCGCTGAATTTCGAGATGGCGGCCACCGACGAGATGCAGAAGATCGCCCTGCGCCACAAGCCCCACGCCGTCTGCATCGTGCCCGAAAAGCGCGAGGAAAAGACCACCGAGGGCGGGCTCGAGGTTGCACGCGAGGAAAACCGCCTGGCCCATTTCATCGCCCCCCTGCGCGATGCGGGTTGCCGGGTGTCGATCTTCATCGCCGCCGACCGTCCGCAGATCGAGGCCGCGGCGCGCATCGGCGCGCAGGTGATCGAACTGCATACCGGCGCCTATTGCGATGCCCATGCCGAAGGCCGGTTCGACGCCCGCGATGCCGAGCTGGAGCGGATGCGCGACATGGCCGCGCTGGCCCATGACCTCGGGCTCGAGGTCCATGCCGGCCACGGGCTGACCTACGACACCGTGAAACCCATCGCCGCCTTCCCGCAGGTGATGGAGCTGAATATCGGCCATTTCCTGATCGGCGAGGCGATCTTTCGCGGGCTGGGCCCGGCCATCGCCGAAATGCGCCGCCTGATGGACGAGGCGCGCGCGTGATCCTGCTGCGCCGCCTTGCGCCGGTGCTGCTTGCCGCGATGGCGGCGGGCGTTGCGCGGGCGGATTGCGCGCTGCCGCCCGATGCGCAGGCGCAGGCCGCGCAGGTGGTCGCGCTGGTCAACGGCGAACGGCAGCGGCACGGCCTGCCCGCACTGGCGCAGAGCGGCGCGCTTGCCGGGGCGGCGGGCGATCACTCATGCTTCATGGCCGCCACCGGGCGCATGTCCCATACCGGCCGGGGCGGCCGCAAGCTGGGCGCGCGGCTGCGCGATGCGGGCTATGGCTATCGCGCCGCGGCCGAGAACGTGGCCCATGGCTACCGCGATGCCGGGGGCGTGGTGGCGGGCTGGATGCAGTCAGACGGCCACCGCCGCAACATCCTGATGCGCGACGTCACGCAGGCGGGCGCCGCGATGCGCGCGGGCGGCGACGGGCGCCCCTACTGGACGCTGATCCTGGGGCGGCCGCGATGATCCTGGGCATCGGCACCGACCTTGCGAATATCGAGCGTATCCAGAACACGCTCGACCGTTTCGGCGACCGCTTCCGCAACCGCGTATTCACCCCCGTCGAACAGGCCAAGGCCGAACGCCGCCGCGACACCGCCGGCACCTACGCAAAGCGTTGGGCCGCGAAAGAGGCGTGCTCCAAGGCGCTTGGCACCGGGCTGCGCATGGGCATCGCGTGGAAGGACATGGCCGTGTCCAACCTGCGCTCGGGCCAGCCGGTGATGGAGGTGACGGGCTGGGCAAAGGACCGGCTGGACGAGATGACGCCGCCGGGCCACGAGGCGATCATTCACGTAACCTTGACCGACGATCACCCTTGGGCGCAGGCTTTTGTCGTGATCGAGGCCAGGCCGCTGGCTTGACTCCCACCGCCCCCGCCCGCATGAAGCGCCAGACCCCAACCGCAAGGAACACGCAATGACCTCCGAGGCCAAGAAGGGCAACGCCTTCGTCGAAACCGTCAAGACGATCGTCTACGCGCTTCTGATCGCGGGCGTCTTTCGGACGATCTTTTTCCAGCCGTTCTGGATTCCCTCCGGGTCGATGAAGGATACGCTGCTGATCGGCGATTTCCTGTTCGTCAACAAGATGACCTATGGCTATTCCTACGCCTCCTGCCCGACGATCCGCATCCCGGCCATCGGGCTGCATATCGACGCCAGGAACATCTGCGGGTTCCTCGACGGCGACAACACCCGCATCCTCGGCGGCGAGCCCAGGCGCGGCGACGTGGTGGTGTTCCGCCACCCGGTCAACGGGACCGATTACATCAAGCGCCTGATCGGCCTGCCCGGCGATACCGTGCAGATGCGCGAGGGGCGGCTGTTCATCAACGGCACGCCGGTCGAACTCCGCGATGCCGGCACGTTCGAGGAACTGGCCCAGCCGCAGGGCCCGCAACGCCTGCGCCCGCGCTGCGAAAACGGGCCGGTGGGCATGGGCGCGGTCTGCACCAAGTCGCGCCAGATCGAAACCCTGCCCGAAGGGACCGAACACGCGATCCTGAACATCACGCGGCAGGGGTCGGACGACACGCCGGTCTACACCGTGCCCAGCGGGCATTACTTCTTCATGGGTGACAACCGCGACAATTCCACCGACAGCCGCGTGCCGCCGCAGGCGGGCGGCGTGGGTTTCGTGCCTTACGAAAACCTGATCGGCCGCGCCGACCGGGTGATGTTCTCGTCTGCCGGGCGATCAATGCTGGCCTTCTGGACATGGCGCGGCGACCGTTTCTTCAAGGGGATCGAGTGAAGCTTGCGGCCGAGCTGAAGGCGCTTGAGGCGCGCATCGGGCACGGGTTTTCCCGGCCCGACCTGCTGACGCGCGCGGTCACGCATTCCTCGATGTCCTCGCCGACGCGCAAGGACAACCAGCGGCTTGAATTCCTGGGCGACCGGGTGCTGGGCCTCGTGATGGCCGAGGCGCTGCTGGCCCATGACACATCAGCGACCGAGGGCCAGCTTGCCCCGCGCTTCAACGCGCTGGTGCGCAAGGAGGCCTGCGCCGATGTCGCGCGCGAGATCGGGCTGGGCGAGGCGCTGAAACTGGGCCGCTCCGAGATGCTGTCGGGCGGGCGGCGCAAGCAGGCGCTGCTGGGCGACGCGATGGAGGCGGTGATCGCTGCCGTCTATCTCGATGCCGGGTTTGACGCGGCGCGCGACATGATCCTGCGGCTCTGGGGCGACCGCATCGGACGGGTCGAGGCCGACGCCCGCGATCCCAAGACCGCGCTGCAGGAATGGGCGCAGGCCCGCGGGATGCCGCCGCCCGCCTATTCCGAGGTCAGGCGCGCCGGCCCCGATCACGCCCCCGAATTCACCATCGCCGTCGAATTGCAGAACGGCGACCGGGCCGAGGCCGTGGCCGGATCGAAACGGCAGGCCGAACAGGCAGCCGCCAAGGCATTGCTGGAACGGTTGTCGGCCGGGGCCTGACCCGCCGCCGCGCCCCGATCAAGCGGACTCGCCTTGGCCGCCGCAATCGGCTATGCCCGCCGCACCATCACGAAGGATAGACCCAGATGACCACGCGCTGCGGCTTTGTCGCCCTGATCGGCGAACCGAATGCCGGAAAATCCACCCTCACCAACCGGATGGTGGGCGCCAAGGTGTCGATCGTCACCCACAAGGTGCAGACCACCCGCGCGCGTATCCGCGGTGTCGCGCTGCAGGGCGATGCGCAGATCGTGTTCGTCGACACGCCGGGCCTGTTCAGGCCGCGCCGCCGGCTGGATCGCGCGATGGTCGCCGCGGCCTGGGGCGGGGCGGCGGATGCCGATATCGTCGTGCTGCTGATCGAGGCGCATCGCGGCGTCACCGAGGGCGTCGAGGCGATCCTGACCGAACTGCCCGAGGTGGCGAAGGGCCGCAAGGTCGCGCTGGCCATCAACAAGATCGACCGCGTCGAAGCGCCCGCGCTGCTGGCGCTGACCAAGGACATGAACGAGCGTTACGATTTCGCCGAAACCTTCATGATCTCGGCGGAAAAGGGGCACGGGGTCGAAGACCTGAAGACATGGCTGGCGGGCGAATTGCCCGAGGGTCCGTGGCTTTACCCCGAGGACCAGATCGCCGACCTGCCGCTGCGCATGATCGCAGCGGAAATGACGCGCGAAAAGCTGACGCTGCGGCTGCACCAGGAACTGCCCTATCAGCTGACCGTCGAAACCGAGAACTGGGAAGAGCGCAAGGACGGATCGGCCCGGATCGACCAGGTGATCTATGTCGCGCGGGACGGGCACAAGGGCATCATCCTTGGCAGGAAGGGCGAGACGATCAAGGCGATTTCCAAGGCCGCGCGCGAGGAGCTGGAGGAATTCCTGGGCCGCCGGGTGCATCTGTTTTTACAGGTGAAGGTGCGCGAAAACTGGCTGGACGAGGCGGAGCGATACTCGGAAATGGGCCTCGATTTCCGCGACGGGAACGCCTGATGGCAGGCGTTTTATCGAGTATTTCCAGAACGATGAAGGGGGCCGCGTGGGCGCGCGGCTGACAGCGCGGTTCTGGGTGGATGCCTATCTGGCGCGGCTGCGGCTGCTGGATATCCCGGCCTTCGTGGTGGCGCATGGCGACGACACCGGCGGCGCGGTGCTGGTCAAGCTGAACACGCTGGACGGACAGGCGCGGCTGTTCCACCGCACCTTCGATTTGATGAGCGGCGACAGGGTGTGGGACGTGCTGGCCGACGGGGTTGAGCGGGATGTCGACGCCACCCTGGCGCGGCAGCGGGCGACCGATCCCGACCTTTGGGTAATCGAGGTCGAGGACCGGCAGGGCCGGCACCTTCTGGACCGGGCGGGGCTTGGATAAGCCCTTGTTTTTCTGGGGCTTGCGCGGGATGATCCGGGCATGGAATGGCGCGATCAGGGGATATTGCTGCACAGCCGCCGGCATGGCGAAAGCGCCGCGATCATCGAGGTGTTCACACCCTCGCGCGGGCGCCATGCGGGCGTGGTGCGGGGCGGTGCGGGGCGGCGGATGGCGCCGGTGCTGCAACCGGGCGCGCAGCTTGACCTGACGTGGCGCGCGCGGCTGGAGGATCACATCGGCGCCTTCACGGTCGAGCCGTTGCGCAGCCGGATGGCGGCGGTGATGGGCGACCGGCTGGCGCTGGCCGGGCTGAACGCTGTCGTGGCCCTGTTGCAGTTCGCGCTGCCGGAGCGCGAGGCCCATGAGGGGCTGTATCGGCACAGTCAGAACCTTCTGGATTTGCTGGGAAATTCCGACCTCTGGCCGCTGGCCTACTTGCGGTGGGAGCAGGTTTTGCTGGAGGATCTGGGCTATGGGCTGGACCTGTCGCGTTGCGCTGTGACGGGGGGTGAGGAGGGGTTGGCCTATGTCTCGCCGCGCACCGGGCGGGCGGTTTCGCGCGCGGGTGCGGGGGAGTGGGCGGACCGGTTGTTGCCCTTGCCCGCCTGCCTTTTGGGGCAGGGTGAGGCGGCGGATTCCGAGATTTCCGAGGCATTGCGGGTGACGGGGTATTTCCTGACGCATCACCTGGCGCATGACCTGGGCAACAGGCCCTTGCCCGAGGCGCGTCAGCGTTTCCTGGATGCGCTGGCGCGGCGTGCGGTGCGTTAACCGCGCGGTCGGGCTGCGAAACCGCGCGGTTCCTGACAAAAGGTTAAGAAAAACCGCGCGGTTGCGGGCACAGGCCGCGCGGTTCCTGACGAAAGGTTAACGGGTGGAGGGGCGAAACGGCCCCGAATTGGCCGAACGCGCCCCGATTTCGGGAAAACCGCGCGGTTTCGCTCTGAAATCGCGCGGTCGTTAAGTTTTGGCGTGATGTGCCTGTCGGGCCAGCCCGATGAGCGCCTAGCGCAGCGCGAGCACCAGATCGACCAGCGTGCCCATCGGGTCGCCCCCGGTCTTTGCGGGCAGCCCGTTGGCGGCGGCGAGGATCAGCTGCGCGATTTCGCGGTTCGACACGCCGATCCGGTCGAGCAGGGCGCCGATCACCTGCAGCCGGGCGCTGTCGATCGTGGCGATGGCCCCGGCCGCGCCGTCATGCGATGCGGCCCAGGCGCGCATTGCCGGTTCGGCGCGGGCGAAGGGATCGCGCGGGTTCGGGGCCGCGATCTGCTGGGCCATGCCGCGCAGCGCGGCGGTGTGGGTGTCGGCCTGTTCGGCGGCATCGAAAAGCGCGATATTCGCATTGTCGGCCCAATGCGCGATCAGTTCGGCGTGAAAGGCCGGCACATCGGCGAAATGCCAGTAGAACGACCCCTTGGTGGTGCCCAGTGCGCGGGCCAATGGCTCGGCCTTGAGCGCGTCGGGGCCGTGCCTGGCCAGGGCATCAAGCCCGGCATCAAGCCAGTCGGATTTCCTGAGACGTGATGATCTGGCCATGTCCGTTCCGTGATCCCGCTGTCGGGGTCACGCATACAGTGCCGGGGCGCAAGGTCCAAGATCAATTGAAAATGGCCACATGGGTGTTCCACGTTCTGCCGGAAAAACCGGCAAAACCAATGCACCGGAAAGCACATGACGCAGATGCGTTTCCATTTGGGACATATGGTTCTGCCATCCGGCTTGTGCCATTGTTCGAACCTCGCACCCTGCCCGGAACAGCCGCGCAGCGGCCCGGGCACCGCACGGCCGCCCCCGACCGGGCGATTGGCTGCCGCAAGTGCCACGGTCTGAGGGAGGATGTGGCGGCGCGATAAACTGCCACTCACAGTCGTCGGATCGCCCGACCGCGGCCATGCGCTGCCCTTCGGTTGCGCTTAACGTGGAATGTTGGCTCGGCTCGATCCCGTCATTCGCTGCACGTCGCGCGAAGGCCCGCCGACAGTCCTGACTCAGGCCGCAGCCTCTCGATCCTCGATAAAATGGAAAAACCGTTGTCGAAAACGGCAGATCCCCGCGTTGCGCGTCATCAATCGCGCCGCCGGGGCCGTCCCGCGCGGGATTTTCAAATAATCACCGCGTCACGACACCACCTGCGGCAGGCGCATGGCGGGGGGCGTGTTTCGGCTGCGTTCCGAGCGCACGATACCGTCGATGATCATCATGCCGACGCCGGGCAGGTTGCCCAGTTGCACCGATTCGAGGATGTGCTTGCCCGGCGCGTGCTGGGCCTGGTCCATCAGCACGAAATCCGCCGCGCGCCCTTTTTCGATCAGCCCGCAATCGAGGTTGCGCCGCCGCGCGGTGTTGCCGTTGGCGAAGCAGAACGCCACCTCGGCCGGGATGTTGCCGAGCGCGGACAGCATCGCCACCATGCGCAGGATGCCCAGCGGCTGCACGCCCGAGCCCGCAGGGCCGTCGGTGCCGAGGATCAGCTGGTCCATCTTGTCCAGCTCGCGCGCGGTGTTCAGCGTCAGAAGGGCGGCGCGTTCGTTGCCGTTATGCACGATTTCCAGCGCCGCCTTGCAGTTTTCGCACAGGCACACGATCTGGTCGTCGGGCAGGGCCGAGTGGCCGCCGTTGATATGGCCGACCACGTCGGTGCCGGTTTCCAGCACCATGTCGGCGTCGATCAGCCCCGAGCCGGGGATCGACGGGCCGCCGGTGTGGATGGTCGATTGCATCCCGTATTTGCGCGCCCAGCCGATCATTTTGTTGGCGGTCTTGCCGTCCTTGACGGTGCCAAGGCCGACCTCGCCGATCAGGCGCACGCCGGCGGCGGCCATTTCCCTGAAATCTTCCTCTTCAAGACCCTGCTGGAGCAGCGGCGCACCGGCATGGACCTTCATCCCCGAGGGGCGAAGGTTGTCGTACCAGCGTTGTGCTGCAATCGCCATCGCCTTGGTGCCGATGGGGTCGTTGGGGCGGCCGGGCATATGCACCTCGCCCGCCGAGATCATCGTGGTCACGCCGCCATGCAGGGTGCTGTCGATCCAGTGCAGCTGTTGCTGGCGCGGGGTGTAATCGCCCACCACCGGGTGCACGTGGCTGTCGATCAGGCCGGGGGCCAGCGTGACGCCCTGCGCGTCGATCGTGGTATCGGCGCCGGAGGTATCCAGATCGGCCTCTTTCCCCCAGTCGGAAATCCGGCCGTCGAGCGCGATCAGGCAATCGGCGTCGTAGATCGGTTCTTCCATCCGGCCCGAAAGCATCAGGCCGATGTTGCGGATGACAAGTTTCTTCGGCGCGTCTGACATGGCCGGCGACTCCCTGTTGCAATTCATTTGAACGCTAACAGAATTGGCAAAGCGATCAAGACGGGGCGTTTGCATTTGCAGCAAATGGAAAAGGGTTTGACAGAATCCCCCGCGGGGCGCTTTCTTGTTCGTGTGCAAACGAAATCACGCGGGGTTGCGCATGGGGTTTCACCGGCCTGACAGGATCGACGACGCGCTGGCCGCGCTGGGCGCGGGCGCGTCGGTGATCGCGGGGGGCACCGACTGGTACCCGTCGCGCGGCGACGGGCCGGTGCCGCAGGACGTGCTGGACGTGACGCGCCTGCCGGGTTTTCGTGGGATCGCGCGCGACGGCGATGGCTGGCGCATCGGCGCGGCGACCACCTGGACCGAGATCGCGCGCGCCGAGCTGCCGCGCGGGTTCGACGGGTTGCGGGCCGCGGCGCGGGTGGTCGGGTCGGTCCAGATCCAGAACGCGGGCACGGTGGGCGGCAATATCTGCAACGCCTCGCCCGCCGCCGACGGGATGCCGCCGCTGCTGACGCTGGACGCCACGGTGGAGCTGGTGGGGCCCGGGGGCGTGCGGCAGGTGCCGCTGGACCGCTTCGTGACCGGCGTGCGCCGGACCGGCCTGCGACCGGGCGAATTGCTGCGGGCGATCCACATTCCCGATCCCTTGTCGGCGGGGGCGGCGTTCGAAAAGCTGGGGTCGCGGAAATACCTCGTGATCTCGATCGCGATGGTGGCGGCGCTGGTGCGGGCCGAGGCGGGCCGGGTGGCGGATGCGCGCGTGGCGGTGGGCGCCTGTTCGCCGGTGGCGCGGCGGCTGCCCGAGTTGGAGCGCGCGCTGGTCGGCGCCGACGCGGGCGCGGTTGCGCGCATCGTGACGCCGGACCTGCTGGGCGGGCTGGCGCCCATATCCGATGTGCGGGGCAGCGCGGATTACCGGATGGACGCGGTTGCGGCGCTGGTGGCGCGCGCGGTCGGGACAGCGGCGGAGGAGGCATGATGGACAGGCCCAACGCAATCACGCGCACGGGGTTCACCCTGAACGGTCAGGCGGTGTCGGTCGATGCCGATGCGGGCGAGCGGCTGTCGCACTCGCTGCGCGAAAGGCTGGGTGCGCGCGAGGTCAAGATCGGTTGCAACGCGGGCGATTGCGGGGCCTGCACGGTGCTGGTGGACGGCGCGCCGGTCTGTGCCTGCCTGATGCCCACGGCGCGGGCCGGGGGGGCGCGCATCGAAACGGTCAGCGGTGTTGCCGGCAGCGACGAGGGGCAGCGGCTGGTGCAGGCGTTCCAGGCGCACCAGGCGGCGCAATGCGGGATCTGCACGCCGGGCATGATGGTCTCGGCCATAGCGCTGCTGCGCGAACGCGCGCGCCCCGACGCGGCGGCGGTCGAGGATGCGCTGGGCGGGGTTCTGTGCCGCTGCACCGGCTATCGCAAGATCGTCGATGCGGTGGTGGCGGCCGGGCAGGGCGATGTGGCGCCTGCGCCGGTCAGCGGGGCGGTGGGCACGCCGCTGATGCGGCTGGACGGGCTGCCCAAGGTCGACGGGCGCGAGCGGTTCGGCGACGACGTGGCGCCCGTGGGCGCGCTGGTGTTGCGGGTGATCCGCAGCCCGCATTTCCACGCGCGGTTCCGCCTTGGCGATCCGGAGGCGTTCCGCGCGGCGCATCCGTGGGTGCGGCTGGTGCTGACGGCGGCGGATGTGCCGGGGCGCAATAGCTATGGCGTGATTCCCGGGTTCGAGGATCAGCCGGTATTCGGCGAGGGCTATGTCCGGTTCCGGGGCGAGGCGGTGGCGGCGGTCGTTGGCCCTGCGGACGAGATGGCGCGGTTCGATCCGGCGGATTTCCCGGTGGCGTGGGAAGAGTTGCCCCCTGTCCTGACGGTGGGTGAAGCGATGGCCGGGGACGCGCCGCAACTGCACGAGGGCCATGCGCAGAACGTGATGACCGGCGGGTTCGTGAAACACGGCGAGGCCGGGGCGGCGCTGGACCGGGCGGATGTGGTGGTGGAGGGGGATTTCACCACCTCGTTCGTCGAGCACGCCTATATCGAGCCCGAGGCGGGATTTGCCGAGGTGGTCGAGGGCCGTGTCCATGTCCATGCCTGCACGCAGGCCCCGGTGATGGACCAGGAGATGCTGGCCGGTGCGCTGGCGATGCCGCTGCGGGATATCCGCATCGTGCCCACGGCGACGGGCGGCGGGTTCGGGTCCAAGCTGGATGTCTCGGTGCAGCCTTACCTTGCGCTGGCGGCGCTGAGGCTGGGGCAGCCGGTGCGCATGGCCTATAGCCGGATCGAATCGATGCAATCGACCACCAAGCGGCACCCGGCGCAGATCCGACTGGAGATCGGCGCGACGCGGGACGGCGTGATCTCGGGGATGCGGTTCGAGGGGCTGTTCAACACCGGTGCCTATGCAAGCTGGGGGCCGACCGTGGCGAACCGGGTGCCGATCCATGCCTCGGGGCCCTATCGCGTGCGCGACTACCTGGCGCGGGCGCGGGGGATTTACACCAACGGCCCGCCCGCCGGGGCGTTTCGCGGTTTCGGCGTGCCACAATCGGCCATCGCGCAGGAGCTTTTGTTCGACGAACTGGCTGGCAAGCTGGGTATGGACGCGCTGGAGTTCCGGCTGAAGAACGCGCTGGAGAACGGTGTGCCCACGATCTGCGGGCAGGTGTTCGAACAGGGCGTGGGCATTCGCGCCTGTCTTGAGGCGCTGCGCCCGCACTGGAAGGCGTTGGGCGCCGACTGCGATGCCTTCAATGCGCGCGGCGGTGTGCTGCGGCGTGGGGTGGGGATCGGCGCGGGCTGGTATGGCTGCGGCAATACCTCGTTGCCCAACCCCTCGACCATCAAGGCGGGGTTGCGGGCGGATGGCACGGTTGTGCTGCACCAGGGGGCGGCGGATATCGGGCAGGGCTCGAACACCGTCATCACGCAGATATTCGCGCAGGCGCTGGGGGTCGATCCGGCGGGCATCCGGCTTGTCGGGGGCGACACGGATGTGACGCCGGACGCGGGCAAGACCTCGGCCAGCCGGCAGACCTTCGTGACCGGCAACGCCGCGCGGCTGGCGGGCTTGGCGCTGCGGCGGCAGGTGCTGGCGCTGGTCAACGCGCCCGGGGATGCGGTTTTGCGGCTGGGCGCGGGCGCGTGTGTCGAGGACGGGACGGGCCGCCATCCGCTGCGGCTGGACCGGATGGCCGGGGATGACGAGGGTTATGTGCTGCGGGTGACCGAAAGCTATGACCCGCCGACCGCGCCACTGGACGAGAACGGGCAGGGCGTGCCTTATGCGCAGTTCGGCTATGCCGCGCATCTGGCGATGGTCGAGGTGGATACGGCGCTGGGCACCACGCGGGTGCTGCGGCTGGTGGCCGCGCATGACGTGGGTCGCGCGATCAACCCGCTGCTGGTCGAGGGCCAGGTGCAGGGCGGCGTGGCGCAGGGGCTGGGCATGGCGCTGATGGAGGAATTCCTGCCGGGGCGCACCGAGAACCTGCACGATTACCTGATCCCCACCTTCGGCGACGTGCCCCCCATCGACACGCTGATCATCGAGGAGGCGGACGCGCACGGCCCGTTCGGCGCCAAGGGGCTGGGCGAACATGCGCTGATCCCCACCGCGCCGGCGATCCTGAACGCGATCACGCGCGCCACGGGGGCGAAGCTGCGGCAGGTGCCGGTGACGCCCGCGCGGTTGCGCGCCGCGCTGAAGGAGGCGGGGCATGGGTGAGGTTTTTCCGGTCGGCCCGGCGCTGCCGAGGCTTTTGCATTCCATCACAGGAGGCAGCGATGCCTGACGATACCCCCCGCACCAGACCCGAAAAGATCCGCTGCGATGCCTGCCCGGTGATGTGCTATATCGCCGACGGCAAGGCCGGGGCCTGCGACCGCTATGCCAATCACGACGGCGAGCTTGTGCGGCTGGACCCGCTGACGGTGATCCAGTCGGGCGCGCAGGCGGTGGCGTTCCTGCATGACGACGCGCAGGCGCAGGACTGGGACGGCGACATGATCCAGGGCGACCGCACCTTCGTGACCGCCGTGGGCGCGGGCACCACCTATCCCGATTACAAGCCCGCCCCCTTCATCGTCAGCCAGGAGGTCGAGGGCGTCGACATGGTGACGGTCGTGACCGAGGGAATCTTCAGCTATTGTGGGGTCAAGGTGAAGATCGACACCGACCGCCATATTGGCCACGAACGCGCCGTGGTGCGCGTGGACGGCGAGGCGATCGGCCATGTGATGACATCCGAATACGGATCGAAAATGCTGTCGCTTGGCGGGGTCGAACACCTGACCGGCGGGTCCAAGAAAGAGGGCCGCGTGACCTGCGACGCGCTGCTGCGGCTGTGCAACCGCGAGGCGGTGGAGATGGTGATCGACGGCGGCGCGATCCTTGTGGTGCAGGCCGGTCAGCCGCCGGTCATCAACGGCCAGCCGGAAAAGCTGATGCGGGTGGGCTGCGGCTCGGCCACGATCGGGATGTTCGCCAAGCAATGGGAGCCGCATGTGGACGAGGTGATCGTGGTCGATGACCACATCACCGGCGTGCTGACCGAGCACGAGGCGGGCAAGCAGTTGGGGATGCGGCCCTCGGGGATCAAGATCAACGGGCGGCGCTCGACGCCGGGGCGGTATTTCCAGGTGGCGGAACCCGGCACCGGCTGGGGCGGCACCGATGTGGAGGACCCGCTGACCATCCTGCGCCCGGCCGATCCCAAGCTGGCCTGGCCGGGGCTGCGGCTGCTGATGGTGTCGACCACGGGCGAGCAATGGGCCTATTTCACGCTGGACGAGGATTTGCAGCCGCAGGTGGCCGGGATCACCCCGCCGCTGCTGCAAAGCTGTGAGCGGATCGCCGAGAATTGCGAGCCGTCGCTGTGCTCGGTGCTGTTCATGGGCGGCGCGGGCGGCAGCCTGCGGGCGGGGGTGACGGAAAACCCGGTGCGGCTGACCCATTCGGTCAAGGATGCGCTGACCTATGTCAGTTGCGGCGGGGCCGAGGCCTATGTCTGGCCGGGGGGCGGCATCACCTTCATGGCGGATGTGATGGAGATGCCCAGCAATTCCTTCGGCTACGTGCCGACGCCCGCGCTGGTCGCGCCCATCGAGTTCACGCTGCGGGCCGGGGATTACGCCGCCCTGGGCGGGCATGTGGACCATGTGAAACCCGTGGGCCAGGTGCTGAACCCCGATATCCGCAAGGTGTTGCCGACCGGCGGGCCCGATCCGCATACCCGCCAGCACCACCGCTGGAGCCATGCGAAGAAGGGCCGGACATGACCGGCCCGGTGGCTGCCATGCTGCCCGGGGACCGGCTGCATTTGCAGCACGGGCCCATCGACCTTGTGATCGGGGCCGATGGCGACCGGCGCGCGGCCTATCGCGCGGCCTGGGCGCGGTTTCAGACGGTGCTGCCGGAGCTGGTGGAGGAGTTGCCGCTGCTGCGGTCCGCGCCGGGCGACAGGCCGGCGGGCGCGGTGGCGCGGCGGATGCATGCGGCCTGTGTGCCCCATGCGGCGGGGTTCGTCACGCCGATGGCCGCGGTTGCGGGATCGGTCGCCGACGAGGTGCTGGCGGCGATGGTGGCGGCGGGGCCGCTGACTCGGGCCTATGTGAACAATGGCGGCGATATCGCGCTGCACCTTGGAGCGGGGCGGCGGTTCTCGGTCGGGGTGGCGGGGCTGGACGGCGCGGCGCTGGGGCAGGCCGAGATTGCCGCCGACAGCCCGGTGCGCGGCGTGGCGACCAGCGGCGCGGGCGGGCGCAGCCTGTCGCTGGGCATCGCCGACAGCGTGACGGTGCTGGCGCGCGATGCGGCGCGGGCGGACGTGGCGGCGACGCTGATCGCCAACGCGGTGGATCTGCCGGGCCATCCCGCGATTGCGCGCGTTCCGGCACGTGAGTTGCAACCCGACAGCGATCTGGGCGGGCGGCTGGTGGTCACCCGTGTCGGGGCGCTGGTGGCGGCGGACGTGGCGCGCGCGCTGGAGGCCGGTGTTGCGGTGGCGCGCGGGATGCGCGAGCGTGGGTTGATCGAAGGGGCGGCTTTGATGCTGCGGGGGCAGGCACGGCAGGTGGATGCCAATGCCGGTGCAAGGAAAATCGAAAGGAACTATGTGAATGCCTGATGTCGAGATAAGAAAGATCGCCACCTCGCTGGAGGAGATCCACCACGAGGGCGGGCCGCGGGCCGAGACACCCTATCGCCGGGCGGCTATCGTGGCGGTGATCCGCAACCCCTATGCCGGGGCCTATCACGAGGATATCCAGCCCTTCATGGACGATCTGAAACCGCTGGGCGTGATGATGGCGCAGCGGCTGGTCGACATGCTGGGCGGCGACCCTTCGGTGGTCGAGGGCTATGGCAAGGGCGCCATCGTCGGACTGGCCGGCGAGACCGAGCATGGCGCGCTGTGGCACGCGCCGGGCGGCTACGCGATGCGCGAGGTTCTGGGCGGCTCGAAGGCCATCGTGCCCTCGACCAAGAAGGTCGGCGGGCCGGGCACCCGGCTGGACGTGCCGGTGACCCATACCGGGGCAAGCTACGTGCGCAGCCATTTCGACAGTATCGAGGTGGGGCTGAACGATGCGCCGCGCGCCGATGAAATGGCGGTGGTGCTGGTGATGACGACCGGTGCGCGGGTGCACAACCGTGCGGGCGGTCTGGCCGCTGCGGATATCAAGGGAGAGGACGGTCTGAGATGAAAGCCGGGATTCGCAAGCTGGCGGTCTGGGTCGAGGAGACCCATGCCGAGATCGGGAAGAAAATCCTGCCGCCCACGCGCAAGGCCGTGGCGGTGGCGGTCATCCGCAACCCGTTCGCCGGGAAATATCACGAGGATCTGTCGGAGCTGATGGAGATCGGCGAGGAGCTGGGCGGGCTGCTGGGCGAAAAGGCGGTGGCCGCGCTGGGGATCGAACCCGCGCAGGCCGAAAGCTATGGCAAGGCCGCGATGGTGGGCGAGAACGGCGAGCTGGAGCACGCCGCCGCGATCCTGCATCCGAAACTGGGCGCGCCTTTGCGCAAGGCGGTGGAAAAGGGCGCCGCGCTGGTGCCGTCGTCGAAAAAGATGGGCGGGCCGGGGCAGGATCTGGACGTGCCGCTGGGCCACAAGGACGCAGCCTATGTGCGCAGCCATTTCGACGGGGTCGAGGTGCGGATGAACGACGCGCCGCGCGCGGACGAGATCATGGTGGCGGTGGCCGTCACCGACAGCGGCCGCCCCCTGCCGCGCGTCGGCGGGCTGACCCATGAAGAGGCCGAGGGCAAGGACGGGTTGCGGTAGGATGACGGCTTTGCCGGAGGAGGTATAACCCGAGGGCAGCTTCGCGGGCTTTTCTACTGTTCGATTTGTTTCGCAACAAAAGGGCAGCGCATGGCCGCGGTCGGGCGATCCAACCTTTGTTGCGGTCACTTTATCGCGCCGCCACTTCCTCCCTCAGACCGTGGCACTGGCGGCAGCCAATCGCCCGGCCGGGGGGCGGCCGTGCGATGCCCGGGCCGCTTCGCGGCTGTTCCGGGCAGGGTGCGAGGTTCGAATGTCGGCTCGGCGTTCCAAGTAAACTTCTGGATTTTTATGAAGTGCGGCCCCCGTGCGGCGGGTGCATGTAAGGTGCTTACCCTCCGACACCGGGCAACAACCCGGCCTACAGCTTGTCCAGCAACGCCAGCAGGCGGTCGAGTTCGCGCGGGGTCAGGTTGGCGGCGGTGGCGCGGGAAATCTCGGCCGCGGTCACCACCGCCCTGTCGGCAAAGCGCCGCCCCTCGTCGGTGAGCGAGATCACCAGCCGGCGCATGTCGGTGGGGCTTTTGGCGCTGGTCACCAGGTTCTTGACCTTGAGCCGGTCGACCACGCCCTTGGTGGTCGCCGCGTCGAGCCCGACCAGCCGGCCCAGGTGATTCTGCGAGATCGGGCCGGAATCGCGCAGCCGGGACAGGATGGCGAATTGCGTCGGCGTCACCTCGGGCATCATGCGGGCGAAAAGCTCCAGATGCTTCTGGTTTGCCAGCCGCAGCTTGAATCCGATCTGGTCCTCGAGCCGGTAATCGTGGTTGGTTTCCGCGTCCATCATGTTCACATCGCCTAATTTCGGTTCACTCTTTCACGAACCGCGCCGATGGTCCAACATTTGCGCGGAGATCGGCGCAGAAATTGTTTGACAACTAACAATATGATGGTGCCCAATCGTGACAAGGTGCCGCAGGGCGCGCAAGGCAGCAGGGGGATGTTCGCGATGAGCTTCGTCAGGAACGCCTGGTATGTCGCGGGGTGGTCGCGGGATTTCGGCGATGCGCTGAAACCCGTCACGATCACCGGTCAGAACATGGTGATGTTCCGCGCCTCGACCGGCCGGGTCGTCGCGCTGGAGGACCGCTGCCCGCACAAGCAACTGCCGCTGTCGAAGGGCAAGCGCATCGGCGACACGGTGCAATGCGGCTATCACGGGATGACCTTCGATTGTTCGGGCAAATGCGTGCGCGTGCCGGGGCAGGACAACCTGCCGCGCAGCGCCTATGTCGATGCCTTCCCTGTCGAGGAGCGTAACGGCATCGTCTGGGTCTGGACCGGCGAGCCGGACAAGGCCGATCCGTCGAAGATCTTTCATATGGAAGAATTCGACGATCCCGGCTGGCACGCCCATCATGGCGGGGCGCTGCATATCCGCGCGCATTACCTGAACGTGGCGGAAAACCTGGTCGATCCGGCGCATGTCAGCTTTGTGCATCCCACCACGCTGGGCAGCGCGGCGTCCGAGGACGTGCCGGTGCATGTCTCGACCAGCGGCGAGGTGATCACCGCCTGGCGCTGGATCAGGAATGCGCCGCCGGTCGGGTTCTTCCAGAAATTCGGCGGTTTCGCGGGCAACGTGGATCGCTGGCACTATTACTACCTCCACCTGCCGTCGACCGCGGTGATAGATTTCGGCAGCGTCGATGCGGGGCTGAACCTGCCCGAGGAAAGCCGCGACCGGGGCGTTCGCATTTTCGCATTGCATTTCGTCACCCCGGTGACCGAGGATTACACCATCGACCACTGGATGCATCTGCGAAACATCGCGCAGGGCGACGAAGACGCCAGCGCGCAGATGGATGCGATGTTCCGTATCGCGTTCGACGAGGATAAAGAGGTGTTGGAGGCCATACACGAGGAAGAGCAGCGGCCGCAAAAGCGCAAGCCGATACGGATCGCCATCGACAAGGCGCCGAATGTCTATCGCAAGCGCATCCGCGATCTGATCGAGGCGGAAACGACCGAGTATCTGGGAGAGCCGGTAAGGCCGACATTCGTTCAGCTCGACTGAGGCTGGACACGGGACCAACAAAGAGGACACAGAATGAAACGCAAGACGTTTTTGAAGGGCCTGATGGGTGCTGCCACCCTTGCGGCCCTGCCGCTGACGGCGATGGCGCAAGAGGCCATCAAGATCGGCGAGATCAACCATTACAAGCGCATGGCGGCCTTTGCCGAGCCCTACCGGAAGGGGATCGAGCTGGCGCTGGAGCAGGTGAACGAGGCGGGCGGCGTGATGGGCCGGCCGGTCGAGTTCATCTTTCGGGACGACCAGGGCGAGCCCGGCGAGGCGGTGAAGATCGCCGAAGAGCTGATGACGCGCGACGGCGCGGTGATGCTGACCGGCGCGATCCTGTCCAATGTGGGGCTGGCGCTGTCCTCCATGGCGGCGCAAAAGGGCTATGTCTACCTGGCGTCCGAGCCTCTGGCCGACAGCCTGGTCTGGGAAAGCGGCAATGCCTACACGTTCCGGCTGCGCAGCTCGACCTACATGCAGGCGGCGATGCTGGCCGAGCAGGCCGCCAAGACCGACGCGGTGAAATACGCGCTGATCGCGCCCAACTATGCCTATGGCAAGGACGCGGTGGCGGCGTTCAAGGAAAACCTGCAGCGGCTGAAGCCGGATGTCGAGTTCGTGGCCGAACAATGGCCCGCGCTGTTCAAGATCGACGCGGGCGCAGAGGTGCAGGCGCTGGAACGCGCCAAGCCCGACGCGATCTACAACGTGACCTTCGGCCCCGACCTGGCCAAGTTCGTGCGCGAGGGCACCGATCGCGGGCTGTTCGACGGGCGCGAGGTCTTTGGCCTGCTGTCGGGTGAGCCGGAATACCTCGACCCGCTGGGCGACGAGGCGCCCGAGGGCTGGGTCGTCACCGGATACCCGTGGTACGACCTGAAGGACGGTCCGGGCGGCGAATTCGTGGCCGCCTACCAGGAGCGGTGGGACGATTATCCGCGGCTGGGCTCGATCGTGGGCTACATGACCGCGCAATCCATCTTTGCCGCGCTTGAAAAGGCCGGGAGCACCGATTCCGAGGCGATCCGCGAGGCGTTCTCGGGCCTGCAACTGGATACGCCGGTGGGGCAGATCACCTATCGCGCGATCGACCATCAGTCGACCATGGGCGCCTATGTGGGCAAGACCACCCTGCGCGACGGCAAGGGCGTCATGACGGACTGGGAATACAAGGACGGCGCGAACTACCTGCCGTCCGACGAAGAGGTCAGCAAGCTGCGCCCCGCAGACTGATCCCGCAACTTCCCCCGTCGCGCGGCGATGCCGCCTGCGCGGCGGGGCAATAATCCTCAAACCGGAACAGGGACGTAGATGGGCCTTTTCATCGCTCAGCTATTGACGGGTCTTGCCAATGCCGGGGCGCTTTTCATGGTCGCCTCGGGGCTGAGCCTGATCTTTGGCGTCACCCGCATCGTCAATTTCGCGCATGGCAGTTTCTACATGCTGGGGGCCTATATCGGCTATACGCTGATGCAGGTCCTGCCGGGCGCGGTGGGCTTCTGGGGCGCGATCCTGCTGGCGGGTATCGCGGTGGGCGTGATCGGGATGCTGGTCGAGATCCTGGTGCTGCGGCCGATCTATCGCGCGCCGGAACTGTTCCAGCTTGTCGCCACTTTCGGGGTGATCCTGGTGGTGCAGGACCTGGCGCTGATGGTCTGGGGGCCGGACGACCTGCTGGGCCCGCGCGCGCCGGGGCTGCGCGGCGTGGTGCGGATCATGGGCGAGCCGATCCCGAAATACGATATCGCGCTGCTGGTCATCACGCCCTTCGTGGCGCTGGCGCTGTGGTACCTGATCACCAAGACCCGTGTCGGCATCCTTGTGCGCGCGGCCACGCAGGACCGCGAGATGGTGGGCGCGCTGGGCGTCAACCAGGCGTGGCTGTTCACCGGGGTCTTTGCGCTGGGTTGCGCGCTGGCCGGCCTGGGGGGGGCGCTGCAACTGCCCAAGGGCGGGGCCGACCTGCTGATGGATTTCAACATCCTGACCGCCGTTTTCGTCGTGGTGGTGATCGGCGGCATGGGGTCGCTGCCGGGGGCCTATCTTGCGGCGGTCATCATCTCGGTCCTGAACGTGTTCGGCGTGACCTACCTGCCGCAATCGACGCTGGTGCTGATGTTCGTCGTCATGGTGCTGGTGCTGATGGTCCGGCCCTATGGCCTGTTCGGCCGCGAGGAGGTGGCGGGCGAGCACGGCCAGGTCGGCGAGCCAGAGCGCCCGATCAAGCCCGCCGGGCTGCAGGTGCGGCTGCTGGTGGCGGCAGGTGTCGCGGCGCTGGCGGCGCTGCCGCTGTTCGGGTCGAACTTTACGCAGGTGCTGGCGACCGACATCCTGATCTTCTGCCTGTTCGCGGCCAGCCTGCATTTCCTGCTGGGGCTGGGCGGGATGGTCAGCTTCGGGCACGCGGCCTATTTCGGCGGCGGGGCCTATGTCGCGGCGTTGCTGGTGACCCATGCGGATACGCCGATGGAACTGGCCTTCCTGCTGGCGCCGATCGGGGCGGGGATGGCGGCGATCATCATCGGCTGGATCTGCCTGCGCCTGACCGGCGTCTATTTCGCAATGCTGACGCTGGCCTTTGCGCAACTGCTGTGGAGCCTCGTGTTCCAGTGGGGCGAGGTGACCGGCGGGGATGACGGGCTGCTGAGCATCTGGCCCGCGCCATGGCTGTCGGGCACGACCGCCTATTACTATTTCGCGCTGGTGCTGAGCGTGGGCGGCATCCTGTTCTTGCGCCATGTCGCGCATTCGCCCTTCGGCTATGCGCTGCGCGCGGCGCGCGACAGCGAAAGGCAGGCCGAGGCGACGGGGATCGACACCCGCCGCGTGCGGATGTTCGCCTTTGCCTTCGCGGGCATGATGGCGGGATTGGCCGGTGGGCTGTTCGTGTTCTCGAAAGGCAGTATCTTTCCCAACGAACTGGAGATCACGCGCAGTTTCGATGCGCTGATCGTGGTGTTCCTGGGCGGGGTCAAGACGCTGTCGGGCGGGATCGTCGGCGGTGCCTTCTTCAAGGGGGTCGAGGATATGCTGACGCGGTATGAATACTGGCGGCTGGCGATGGGCCTGCTGATCATCTTCGTGGTGATCGTGGCGCCTGACGGCATCGTCGGCACCCTGCGCAAGCTGGCCGAGCGGGCCGGCCTGCTGCGCCGCGCGGAGGACGAGACATGAGCGTGGTTCTGGAAACCCGGGGCCTGACCAAGGCGTTCGGCGGGCTGGTCGCGGTGAACGACGTGTCGTTCAAGCTGCAAAAGGGCGAGTTGCTGGCGCTGATCGGCCCGAACGGCGCGGGCAAGAGCACGTGTTTCAACATGCTGATGGGGCAGTTGAAGCCGACTGGTGGCCGCGTGTTCCTGATGGGCGAGGACATCACCGGCAAATCCCCGCGCGATATCTGGCGGCGCGGTGTCGGACGGACGTTCCAGATCACGGCGACCTATGCCTCGATGACGGTGATCGAAAACGTGCAGATGGCGCTGCTGTCGCATAATCGCCAGGTGTTCAGGGCGCTGCCCTTCGCCCACCGGATGCACCGCGCCCGCGCGCTGGAGTTGCTGGGCATGGTCGGCATGGAAGCGCAGGCCGAGCGGCATTGCGCGGTGCTGGCCTATGGCGATCTGAAGCGGCTGGAACTGGCGATCGCGCTGGCGCATGAACCCACGTTGTTGCTGATGGACGAGCCCACCGCCGGCATGGCCCCGCGCGAACGGATCGCGCTGATGCAGCTGACCGCCGATATCGTGCGCGACCAGGGGGTGAGCGTGCTGTTCACCGAACATGACATGGACGTGGTGTTCGCCCATGCGCACCGGATCATGGTGCTGAACCGGGGCGAGCTGATCGCCGATGGCAGCGTCGATCAGATCCGCAACGATCCGCGCGTGCAGGAGGTGTATCTGGGCGGCGGCACCGTGTTCAAATCCGAAGACGAGGCGGCAGATGCTTGAACTGAGCGCGGTCAATTCCTTTTACGGCAAGGCCCATGTGCTGAACGATCTGAGTTTCACCGTCGCGCGCGGGCAGGTGGTGGCGCTCTTGGGCCGCAACGGCGCGGGCAAGACCACGACGATGAAATCCATCATGCAGCTGGTCGTGCCGCGATCGGGCAAGGTGACGTTCCAGGGCCACGACATCACCGGGTCGGCGCCGCACAAGGTGGCCAAGCTGGGGCTGGGTTACGTGCCCGAAGAGCGGCGCATCTTCACCGACCTGACGGTTCTGGAAAACCTCGAGGTCGGCCGCCAGCCCCCGCGCGAGGGCAGCTATGCCTGGACCACCGAGATGCTGTTCGACCTGTTCCCGAACCTGGCCGAGCGGCGCGGCAACCGGGGCAAGGCGCTGTCGGGGGGCGAGCAGCAGATGCTGACCATCGCGCGCACGCTGATGGGCAACCCGTCCTTCGTGCTGCTGGACGAACCGAGCGAGGGCATCGCCCCGGTGATCGTCGAACAGATGGCGCGGGTGATCATCCAGCTGAAACAGGAGGGGCTGACCGTGCTGTTGTCGGAGCAGAACCTGCATTTCGCCCGCGCGGTGGCCGACATGGCCGTGATCATCGAGGGCGGCACGCAGAAATTCACCGGCACGCTGGACGAGCTGAACGCCCACCCGGAAATCCGCGACGCCTATCTGTCGGTCTGAGCATTCGGGGCCTATCGCCGGCTTGCGCCTTTGGGTAGAAAAGGGGTTCGTGCGCGGCGAACCGGGATGAATTTCATGATCCGTATCATTGCAACGGGCCTTCTGTGCCTTGGTCTTCTGGGCCAGCAGGCGCTTGCCGGCGACAGGGACCTGATCGGCCGGGGCGGTGTGATCGTGAACGATTCCTTCGGCGACCTGCACGACCGCTGGCGCACCGGCTCGGCGGTGGGCAGCCGGGTCTGGGGGCCGGAATGGACGGGCCGCGCGCCCGAAGGGTTCGGCCGGCTGCTGGAGTTGCGGTTCGGCGGGCAGATCATCGCGCCGGCCAATACCCGCACCCCCGATCCGCGCGACCGGCCCTATGCCGGGGCGCTGTTTGCCGGGCTGCATACGCATTTCAGCCGTGGTGCGATGGATTTCGCGCTGGGCGCCGACCTGGTGGTGACCGGGCCGCAGACCGGGCTGGACGATTTCCAGGATGCGCTGCACGACCTGGCGGGGATCGACCAGACCTCGGACGGCGTGCGGGCGGGGCAGATCGAAAACGGGGTCCACCCCACGCTGGTGTTCGAGGCGGGCCGCGACCTGCGCCTGTCGCCCGGCGCGGTGCTGCGCCCCTTCGTCGAGGCGCGCTGGGGCGACGAGACCCTGCTGCGCGTCGGCGGCGACCTGGTGCTGGGCACGGTCGGGCAGGGCGAACTTTGGGTGCGCGATGCGGTGACGGGGCACCGCTATCGCACGGTGCGCCAGCCGTTTTCGGGCTTTGCCTTCGTGCTGGGGGCGGATGTTGCCCATGTGGCCGACAGCGTCTACCTGCCCGAGGCGCGGGGGTACGAGCTGACGGATACGCGCACGCGCCTGCGCATGGGGCTGCATTACGAGGGGCGCAAGGCGCGGCTGTTCTATGGCCTGACCTACATGGGCGAAGAGTTCGACGACCAGCCCGAGGGGCAGTTGTCGGGCGCGGTCAGCGTGAATTTCCGCTTCTGATCCGCCGGGCCCGCGTGGCCGATCCACCACAGCGCGTAATTCCCTGAGAATAAAAACCCTTTTCGGGGCGAATCGGGTCTGTTAGCGTCGGTGCAATAATAAACCGAGGCAGACATACAGGCAGAGCATGGGAACGGGCTTTGGGGGCACGTTCGTCATCTCCTGGTCGCAAACTGAAGTGGACGGTCTTGAGGCCGCGCCGATTGAATCGCTGACCGTAGGGGCCGCGTGGGCGTGGCGCGGGGATGCGGTTCGGGTCGACGGACCACGGGAATTGTTGCGGCTTGAACAGGCGGATGGCGAGGATAACGTCCGGCGGCGCGCCGCGCGCATGGTGCGGCGGCTGGTCGGCGCGGCCATCAGCGGCGAGCGCGACCTGGACCGGGTCGAGGCGCCCGAGCAGGCCGGCGATTGCGCGGTCGTGGTGACCGACGGGGCGCAGACCTATACCATGACGGTGATCGAGACCGGCACCGGGACGCCGCCCCTGCTGATGTTTCTCGATGCGCTGCCGCCGCGCAACAGCGACCTGTGGGTTGTGCATCATTCGCTGGACAACCTGACGCAACAGAACCCGCTGGGCCCGTCCAGCGGCGGGGTGATCTGCTTTACCCCCGGCACGATGATCGCAACGGCCGACGGCCCGCGCCTTGTCGAGGATCTGCGCGAGGGCGACAGGGTGCAGACCCGCGACAACGGCGCGCAGGAGGTGCTTTGGATCGGCAGCCGCCACATGACCGGCGCGCGACTGTTCGCGATGCCCAAGCTGCGCCCGATCCGGTTTCGCCCCGGCGCGCTGGATGTCGACCGGCCCGACCGGGAACTTGTTGTCTCGCCCGAGCACCGGATGCTGGTGCAGGGCCGGGTGGCACAGGCGCTGTTCAACACCCCCGAGGTGCTGGTGGCGGCGCGCGATCTTGTGAACGGTTCGACCGTCGCGGTGGATACCGCGCTGAAGGAGGTGACCTATATCCACCTGCTGCTGCCCCGGCACGAGGTGATCTGGGCCAACGGCGTGCAAAGCGAAAGCTTCCACCCGGCCAACGCGGCGATGAGCACGCTGGCCGACGACGACCGCGCGCGCCTGCTGGCGATGTATCCCGAACTGGAATACGACGTGACCAGCTATGGCAGCTACGCGCGGCGCAACCTGAGCACCTCGGAGGCGGCGATCCTGCAGCACGAGGCGGCCTGAGGCGGCTTTTGCGTGTTGACTCTGGCTTCGGCGGGCGTATAAGCGCGGCTTCATTGGTGTTGGTGGCCCCCGCAAGGGGATGCCTGTCGGGTCGCAAGGCCAGAGGACAACGCCCTTTAGCAACGGCACGAGGCTGACCGCCTGACCGCCCACGGATCAAGCTGAAACGCGATTTCAGCCCGAAAAGTGGGACCCGGTTTTCGGATCAAGCTGAAATGCCTCTATAAAGGAGATCAGCCGTGACCAAACGCACGTCTGCCAAGTACAAAATCGACCGCCGGATGGGCGAAAACATCTGGGGCCGTCCGAAATCCCCCGTCAACCGCCGCGAATACGGCCCCGGCCAGCACGGCCAGCGCCGCAAGGGCAAGCTGTCGGATTTCGGCATCCAACTGCGCGCCAAGCAAAAGCTGAAGGGCTATTACGGCGACCTGACGGAAAAGCAGTTCCGCCGCATCTTCCGTGACGCCGAGCGTCAGCGCGGCGATACCGGCGAGCTTCTCGTCGGCCTGCTGGAGCGTCGCCTGGACGCCGTGGTTTACCGCGCCAAGTTCGTGCCGACGATCTTTGCCGCGCGCCAGTTCGTGAACCATGGCCATGTGCTGGTGAACGGCAAGCGCGTGAACATCCCCTCCTACCGCGTGAAAGAGGGTGACGTGATCGAGGTGCGCGAGAAATCCAAGCAGATGGCCGCGATCCTGGAAGCCGTGCAACTGGCCGAGCGTGATGTGCCCGATTACATCGACGCCGACCATTCGAAGCTGACCGCCACCTTCGTGCGCACCCCGGGCCTGAGCGACGTGCCCTACCCGGTGATGATGGAACCGAACCTGGTCATCGAATTCTACGCGCAGAACTGATCTGCGCCGATCTTCGACGTTTCGGAAAACCCGCCCGGCCTTGCCGCGGCGGGTTTTTCATGCGCGGGCACGTGCATTGCGGCAACAGCCGCCCGGGCTGCCGCGTTTCAATCTTTCCATGGGCGGGCGCCATCGCTAAAGACGGGGCGAGGAGTGCTGCCATGACCAAGATCACCCCCCAGCCGGGCATCCTTGAAATTGCGCCTTACGTGGGCGGGGCGAGCCATGTCGACGGCGTGTCGGACGTGGTCAAGCTGAGTTCGAACGAAAACCCCTTCGGCCCGTCCGAGGCCACGGTCGAGGCGTTCCGCCGTGCCGGGTTCGAGCTGCACCGCTATCCGTCGACCGACCACGGCGCCTTGCGCGCGGCCATCGGCGCGGTGCATGGGCTGGACCCCGAACGTATCGTTTGCGGTGTGGGCAGCGACGAGATCCTGCACCTGCTGTGCCAGGCCTATGCCGGGCCGGGCGACGAGGTGATCCATACCGAGCACGGGTTCGCCATCTATCGCATCGGCGCGCTGGCGGCGGGGGCGACCCCCGTCGAGGTCAAGGAAAACAACCGCGTGACGGACGTGGACGCGATCCTTAAGGCCTGCACCCGGCGCACGAAGCTGGTGTTCATCGCCAACCCCAACAACCCCACCGGCACGATGATCGGCGCCGAGGATGTGCGGCGGCTGGCCGACGGCATCCCGGAAACCGCGCTTCTGGTGCTGGACGGGGCCTATGCCGAGTATGTCGAGGGGTTCGACGGCGGCGCGGCGCTGGCCGAGGGGCGCGACAACGTGGTGATGACGCGGACATTCTCGAAAATCTACGGGCTGGGCGGGTTGCGCGTCGGCTGGGGCTATGCCCCGGCGCATGTGATCGACGTGCTGAACCGTATCCGCGGGCCGTTCAACCTGTCGACGCCGGCGCTGGCCGCCGCCGAGGCGGCGGTGAAGGATCAGGCCTGGGTCGAGAAATGCCGCGCCGACAACACCCGCCTGCGCGCCTGGCTGGCCGAGGTGCTGGCAGGCCACGGCGTGCCGAGCGACCCGAGCGAGACCAATTTCATCCTGGCGCGGTTCACTGACGCCGGTGAGGCCGCCGCCTGCAACGAATACCTGAAATCGCAGGGCCTGATCGTGCGGCCGGTGGGCAGTTACAACCTGCCGGAATACCTGCGCATCACCGTGGGGGACGAGGCATCGTGCCGCCGGGTGGCCCATGCGATCGGGCAGTTCAAGGGGGGTGCCGCGTGAGTGTGATCTATGACCGCGTGGCACTGATCGGGCTGGGCCTTATCGCCGGCTCGATGTCGCTGGCGATGCGCCGGCGCGGGCTGGCGGGCGAGGTCACGGGCTATGCCCGCAGCCAGACCACCCGTGACACCGCGCGGCGGATCGGGCTGGTCGACCGGGTGTGCGACAGCGCGGCCGAGGCGGTCGAGGGCGCGGACCTTGTGGTTTTGTGCGTGCCGGTGGGCGCGATGGAAGCGGTGGCCGGGGAAATCGCCCCGCACCTGAAACCAGGCTGCACGCTGTCGGACGTTGGATCGGTCAAGCGCGCGGTGATCGACGCGGTCGGCCCGCATGTGCCCGCGGGCGTCGATTTCATCCCCGCGCACCCGCTGGCGGGAACCGAGCATTCCGGCCCGGAATCGGGCTTTGCCACGCTGTTCGAAAACCGCTGGTGCCTGCTGGTGCCCGAGGGCGATGTGCGCCCCGAGGCGCTGGACCGGCTTCGCGCGCTGTGGGAAGGGATGGGCGCGCATGTCGATACGATGGAGCCCGATCACCACGATCTTGTGCTGGCGGTCACCAGCCACGCGCCGCACCTGATCGCCTATACGATGGTGGGCGTGGCCGATGATTTGCGCCGGGTGACCGACAGCGAGGTGATCAAGTATTCCGCCGCCGGTTTCCGCGATTTCACCCGGATCGCGGCCAGCGATCCGACCATGTGGCGCGACGTGTTCCTGTCGAACAAGGACGCGACGCTGGAGATACTGGGCCGTTTCACCGAAGAGCTGTTCGCGCTGCAGCGCGCGATCCGCATCGGTGATGGCGACCACCTGTTCGATTACTTCACCCGCACCCGCGCGATCCGGCGCGGCATCATCGAGGCGGGGCAGGACACCGACGCGCCGGATTTCGGCCGGGTGAAACCGGCGGAATGAGGGCGGCGGCGCTGATACTGGCCCTTGCGGTGGCCGGTGCGGCGCGGGCCGACGCGCCCGAACAATCGCTGCGCCCGGTGCCGCGCGCGGCCAGCGCGGAAACCGCCCCTGCGGGGGACGCGGCGACGGGGCAGGGGCAGGGGATGCGGGGCTTTTTCCGCTCGCTCCGGCCGCAGCCGCGCAGCGCCCGGGTCGAGGATCAGGCCCGCGTGACGCGCGCCGCCCTGCGCCGTGGCGCGGTGTGCGGCGATGTGGATCTGCAGGGCGATGCCGTCGGCCGGGTGTCGGGCCAGATGGGCGGCTGCGGGATCGACCAGGCGGTGCGGCTGAAAAGCATCTCGGGCGTGCGCCTGTCGACGCCGGCGGTGATGGATTGCGGCACCGCCAGGGCGCTCAAATCATGGGTTGCGGGCGGGATGCGCCCGGCGGTGGGCAGCCACGGTGGCGGTGTCGACAGCATCCGCGTCATGGCCAGCTATGCCTGCCGCACCCGCAACAGCCAGAAAGGCGCCAAGGTTTCGGAGCACGGCAAGGGGCGGGCGCTGGATATCGGCGGTTTCGCCCTGCGCAACGGCACCGAGATCAGCGTTCTGCGCGACTGGGGCCGCGGAAGCGAGGGGCGCATCCTGCGCCAGATGCATCGCAGCGCCTGCGGCCCGTTCGGCACGGTGCTTGGCCCCGAGGCGAACCGCTTTCACCGCGACCATTTCCATTTCGACACCGCGCGCTATCGCAAGGGCAGCTACTGCAAGTAGACGCTCAGCGCAGTTTCAGCACCGGGGCCGGCCCGATGGGGACGGGGCCGAGAAAGACGCGCCCGCCGCGAAAATCCAGCGGGATGTCGAGTGTCTGGCTGTTGCCCGACAATTGCGCGATCATCGACAGCCCGGTTTCCAGCTGATCGGCCAGCCCGCCCGGCAGCCGCCCCGAGGCGCGGGCCAGTTGCAGGATGTCGCGCCAGTTGCGGGCCTTGACGGTCATCTGGCCGGTGGGATGGCCATCGGCGTCGACATCCACCTGCCCCGCCACGGCGAGTTCCAGATCGCCCCAATGCGCCTCGGCCAGCCTGACGGTGATCTGCGTGGGCTGGGGGCGCGCGGTTTCGATCGCGTGGCGATCCCACGGGCGGTCGAAACTGGCCCGGATATCGGCGCGGAAGGCGCTGAGGGTTTGCGGCAACTCGCCCGTGGTGTCGAGCCTGAGCCGCGCGGCACGGGCGGGGGCGAGGTTCTCGGCCGCCCAGCCAAGGTGATAGGTCGCCTCGCCGCCTTCGACGCGTTCGACGGCAAGGCGCAGGGCGGTCATGGCGGTGGTCTCGCCCGCCTCGTCGGTGATCGACAAGGTGTCGGCGACAAGGTTGGCACGCTCCAGCGGCAGGTCGGTATCGGCGCCGACAACCGCGCTGGCCTGCATCTCGGCGCTGGTGACGGTGTATTTCTGCAGCGGCGTGGCGAGTTTCTGGTCGCGCGGCCAAACGGCGATCACGTGGTTGGGCCGATAGCTGAGCGCGAGCAACTGGAAGAACGGGGCCTCCCACGCCCAGCCGGTTTCGGGGTCGGCAAGGCGGATGTCGGTGAAGGTGGTGTCGAACCGGTTGGGAAAGCCGTTCACGGTCATGTCGCCGCTTTCGGCCACCCACCCCTCGGTGCGGCGGGCGTCGAACCAGGCGGCGAAACCGGATTTCACCCCGCTTGCGCCGATCCACCAATACCCCGCCCACAGCCCGGCGGCGACAAGGACAACAACAAGAAGGCGTTTCATCGGCGGCCCCTTTTCCTTTCGGTTGCCGTGGTGTTTACAGGGGCCGAAAGGGAAGGGCCAGACAGATGACGATGTGGGTGTTCGGATACGGATCGCTGCTTTGGAACCCCGGTTTCGGGGTGGCGGAAAGCGTGCTGGCGCGGTTGCCCGACTATCACCGCAGTTTCTGCATGCGTTCGATCCACCACCGCGGCACGGTCGCGGCGCCGGGGCTGGTGCTGGCGCTGGACGAATGGCCGGGCGCATCCTGCCTGGGGCTGGCGCTGGCGGTGGATGCCGGGCAGGAGGACGCCACACTGGCCTATCTGCGCGAGCGTGAGCTGATATCCTCGGCCTACCTGGAAAAGATGCTGGACCTGGAACTGACCGATGGCCGGAGGGTTACGGCGGTGACCTATGTGATCGACCCCGACCACGACCAGTATTGCGGCGGGCTGCCGCTGGAGGAACAGGCCGGCATCATCGCCCGCGCGGTGGGCGGGCGCGGGCCGAACACCGAGTATCTGCACAATACCGTGGCGCATCTGCGCGGTCTGGGCATCGACGACGCCGATCTGGAATGGCTGGACGAACGGGTGCGGTCGATCGGCGGATAAATCCTTGGCTTGCCCCGGCTGACGCTCTAGGATCGCGCAAGAAAACAAGTGTCAGGAGCTGTCCTTATGGACCAGCCGGACCGCGAGGCCGAGCCGCAGTTTACCAAGCCCGTCCGTCAGATCCTTCTGATGGTGCTCGTGCTGTTGCTGACTGCGGGGGTTGTGGCGCTGGCGCTGCCCACGATCCTGCCGATTTTCGAGGCCAACCCGTATCTGAACGGGTTTATCGGATTCGTGTTCCTGCTGGGGATCGTCGCCTGTTTCTACCAGGTGGCGCAGTTGTTCAACTCGGTGCGCTGGATCGGCGATTTCGCCGGCGGGGACGATGCGGGCCGCGCGCCGGTCCTGCTGGCGCCGCTGGCCACGCTTTTGCGCGCGCGCGGGCAGCGGATGCAGATTGCCGCGACCTCCACCCGCTCGATCCTCGATTCCGTCAGCACGCGCATCGACGAGGACCGCGAGATCACGCGCTATATCGTCAACCTGCTGATTTTCCTCGGGCTTCTGGGCACGTTTTACGGGCTGGCGACCACGGTGCCGGCGCTGGTGGACACGATCCGCGGCCTCGCCCCGGGCGAGGACGAGGAAGGCGTTGCCGTTTTCGGCCGGCTGATGAGCGGGCTGGACGCGCAGCTTTCTGGCATGGGCGTCGCGTTCGGGTCGTCCCTGCTGGGCCTGGCCGGGTCGCTGGTGGTGGGGCTGCTGGAGCTGTTCGCCGGGCACGGGCAAAACCGGTTCTACCGCGAGCTTGAGGAATGGCTGAGCTCGATCACGCGGCTGGGATTCTCCGGCGAGGGCGAGGGCGGCGGCGATCATGGCGCGATGGCGCAGGTGATCGACCACATGGCCGAGCAGATGGAGGAACTGCGCGTGCTGCACGCGCAGGGCGAGGCGGGGCGCCGGGACCTGGACGGGCAACTGGGCCTGCTGGTCGGCTCGGTCGAGCGGCTGACCGACCGGCTGGCCGGGGCGGGCCAGTTGCACGACGCGCTGAGCCGCATCGCCGAAAGCCAGGAACAGCTTGTCGCCACGATGGCCGAATCCGGCGGCGATGGCATGGATGCCGAAAGCCGGATGCGCCTGCGCTCGATCGACGTGCAGCTTTTGCGCATCCTTGAGGAGCTGAGCGCCGGTCGGCAGGAAACCATGACCGAGCTGCGCACCGACCTTGCCGCGCTGACCCGCGCGGTCGGGCAGGTGCCGCCGCGCAGGCCCCGGCAGGTGAAGCTGGCCGAGACCGCCGCCCGGAGCGACACCGACCCGGAGCGGGAGGGCTGAGCCATGGCCCTGTCGCGCCGCACCGGGCAAAGGTTCCAGGGCTCGATCTGGCCGGGTTTCGTGGATGCGGTGACCGGCCTGCTGATGGTTCTGGTATTCGTGCTGACGATCTTCATGGTCGTGCAATACGTGCTGCGCGAAACGATCAGCGGGCAGGACAAGCGGCTGGACGCGCTGTCCTCGGAAATCGCGGCGCTGTCGCAGGCGCTGGGGATGGAACGGCGGCGCAACGAGGATCTGACCGCGCGGGTGGGCGAGCTGGACAGCACGCTGAGCGCCGCGCGCGCCGAGGCCGAGCAGCAATCGTCGCTGATCGCGGCGCTGCGGGCCGATCTGGGCGCGCGCGAGGCCGAGTTGTCGGCGGCACAATCCCGCATCACCGATTTCGAGGCGCAGGTGGCCGCGCTGATTGCGCAGCGCGATACCGCGCTGGGTGAGGTGACGGCGCTGGAGGGCGAAAAGACCGAGCTTTTGTCGCAGCAGGAGGCGCTGAACGCCGCGCTGGCGCAGGCCCGCGACGAACTGGACGCCGGGGCCGAGGCGGCCCGGCTGGCCGCCGCCCGGCGCGAGGCGCTGGAGGCATTGATCGCCGATCTGCGCCGCCAGAACGCCGAGGCGCAGGACACCGCCGCCGGGTTGTCGGCGCGCGTGGACGACTTGCAGGAGTCGCTGAGCGAGGAAGAGGCCGCCCGGCTGGCCGAGGCCGAGGCGGCGGCGGCCCTGCGCAAGCGGCTGGAAGAGGCCGATGCCGAACTGACCGCGATGACCCTGGCGCTTGAGGAGCAGCGCAGGCGAGCCGAGGATACGCTGAGCCTGCTGGCCGCCGCCGAGGCCGCGCAGGAGGATCTGAACACCCGGCTGGCGCGGGCGCTTCTGGCGCAGGAAGAGAGCGAGGCCGGGAATTCGGCGCTGGAGGCGCGGCTGGACGAGGCGCTGACCGCGCTGCGCGAGGCCGAGGGGCAGGTGGCCGACATGCAGGCCACGCAGGCGCGTGACGAGGCCGCATTGCGCGCCGAGCTTGAGCGCGCGCTGGCGGCGAAACTGGCCGCCGAGACCCGCGCGCAGGAGGCCGAGGGCGCACTGGCGCAAACCGAGGAAGAGGTGCAGCAACGGCTGGCCGAGGCATTGGCTGCAAAGCTGGCCGCCGAGCAGGAGACCGAAACCGCCCTGAGCGCGGCCGAACAGCGCGCGGCGCTGCTGGCGCAGGCCCGGCGGGAACTGGCGGATGCGCAGGAGACCAGCACCGAGGCACAGCGGCAGCAGGCGTTGTTGAACCAGCAGGTTGCCGCCTTGCGCACGCAACTGGGCGAGTTGCGCGCGCTGCTGGACGATTACGAGGACCGCGACGCCGCCGCGCGGGTGCAGATCGAAACGCTGGGTTCCGACCTGAACGCCGCGCTGGCGCGTGCCGCGGCCGAGGAACGCCGCCGCCGGCAGCTGGAAGAGGAAGAGCGCAGGCGGCTCGAGGCGGAAAAGGCCGATCTGGAACGCTATCGCAGCGAGTTCTTCGGCCGGTTGCGGGAAATCCTCGGCAACCAGGAGGGCGTGCGGATCGAGGGGGATCGCTTTGTCTTTTCCTCGGAGGTGCTGTTCGATGCGGGCAGCGCGGATCTGAGCCCCGATGGCGAACGCGAGATCGCCAATGTCGCGGGCATCCTGCGCAACGTGGCCGACGATATCCCCGCCGGGATCGACTGGATCATTCGCGTGGACGGGCATACCGACGACGTGCCGGTGCGGCCCGGCGCGGCCTTTGCAGATAACTGGGAACTCAGCCAGGCGCGTGCGTTGTCGGTGGTGCGCTACATGATCGAGGCGCTCGGTATACCGCCCGACCGGCTGGCGGCCAACGGGTTCGGGCAATACCAGCCGGTGAACCCCGCCGACACGGCCGAGGCGCGGGCGCAGAACCGGCGGATCGAACTGAAGCTGACCGAACGCTGAAGGCTCAGCCCCCGATCCGCAATTCGGCCGTCACGCTGTCGATCACCGATCCGCCGCGCAACAGCGTGGCGGTGCCGGTATATGTTCCCGGTGCGGGTGCTGTCCGCAGGCGTTTGCCCGCGGCGCGGAAAAGCTGCGCCTTGGGGGCGTCGATTGTCGTGTCATGGGCGAAGAACGGGCTGCCGTCGGGGGCGAGGATCGTCAGCCGCATCACGTCGCCGGCGCGGGCGCCGAAGGCATAGCCCCACAGCACGACCGCCCCGGTATTGCCGGGCAGGGCGGGGCTGTGGGCGGTGCCGTCCTTGATCGCGTCGTACTCCGGCACGCGATCGGCGAACCCCGCGCCCAGCAGCCCGCCGGGTGCATAATCGGGCGGGGTCAGCCAAAGCGTGTTTTCATCCGGCGTGCCGCAGGTGATCCGGCCATCGGGGTCGAACGGATCGACCACCTTGCCGTCTTTGCGCACCGAGAGGTGAAGGTGGGGAAACTGCGTGCGCCCCGAAAATCCGACCTGCCCCAGAACCTGGCCCATTGCGACGCGCTGGCCGGACTGCACCGTGACCGAACCCTGTTTCAGGTGGCAATACTGCGTCTGCCAGCCGCCGCCGTGGTCGATCACCACGCCATTGCCGCAATCCTTGCCCGCGAATGCCTTGGACCAGCCGGTATCGGGCATGTCGCCGCGCCGCCCGATCACCGTGCCGGGGCTGGCTGCCAGCACATCGACCCCCGCCCGCATCGCGGCAAGGGAGGGCAGGCCGAAATCCGTGCCCTTGTGCCCGTCATAGGACAGCGGGCCGCAGGTGAAATCCCGCGCGCCGGGGCCGGGATCGGTATCGACGAATTGCTGGATGAAACAGGTGTCGCCCAACGTGCAGTCGATGGGTTGGGACAGGGGCAAATCGCCAGCGGCGGCCGGAAGGGCCGCCGCTGTCAGAACCGTTGCCAGCGCAAGGCGCGCGCGCATCAATCCGCGGTCAGAAGGGGCGGCTTGTTGCCCGACAGGCGCGGGTTGTCCGGGCCTTCGATGCGCAGGTCGATCTCGCCGTTCTTGACGCCGACCCTGACCACCCCGCCCTTGGCCAGCTTGCCGAACAGCAATTCCTCGGCCAGCGGCTTCTTGATGTATTCCTGGATCACGCGGCCCAGCGGGCGGGCGCCCATCTTGTCGTCATAGCCCTTGTCGGCCAGCCATTCGGCCGCCGGCTTGGTCAGTTCGATGGTCACGTTGCGATCCATCAGCTGCGCCTCGAGCTGGAGGACGAATTTCTCGACCACCTGCAGGATCACGTCCTTCGGCAGCGGCTGGAAGCTGATGACCGCGTCCAGACGGTTGCGGAACTCGGGCGTGAAGGTGCGTTCGATGGCGGCGGTATCCTCGCCCTCGCGCCGGTCGCGGCCGAAACCGATCGCCGCCTTGGCCTGTTCCGTGGCGCCGGCATTCGACGTCATGATCAGGATCACGTTGCGGAAATCGACCGTGCGGCCGTTATGATCGGTCAGCGTGCCATGGTCCATCACCTGCAGCAGGATGTTGTAGACATCCGGGTGCGCCTTTTCGATCTCGTCCAGCAGCAGCACGCAATGCGGGTGCTGGTCGACGCCATCGGTCAGCAACCCGCCCTGGTCGAACCCGACATAGCCCGGAGGCGCACCGATCAGGCGGCTGACGGCGTGTTTCTCCATGTATTCCGACATGTCGAAGCGCAGAAGCTCCACACCCAGCGTATCGGCCAGTTGCTTGGCGACCTCGGTCTTGCCGACGCCCGTGGGTCCGGCGAACAGGTAGTTGCCGATGGGCTTTTCGGGTTCGCGCAGGCCCGCGCGCGCGAGCTTGATCGCGCTGGACAGGGCGACGATGGCGTCGTTCTGGCCGAACACCACGCGCTTGAGCGTCTTTTCCAGGTCCTTGAGCACTTCGGCATCGTCTTTCGACACGTTCTTTGGCGGGATGCGCGCGATCTTGGCCACCACGGCCTCGATCTCCTTGGCGCCGATGGTCTTGCGGCGCTTGCTTTCGGCCACAAGGTGCTGGGCCGCCCCGGCCTCGTCGATGACGTCGATGGCCTTGTCGGGCAGCTTGCGGTCATTGATGTAGCGGGCCGACAGCTCGACCGCGGTCTTGATCGCGTCGGCGGTGTATTTGACGCCGTGGTGATCCTCGAAATAGGGTTTCAGCCCTTTCAGGATCTTCACCGTGTCGTCGACCGAGGGTTCGTTCACGTCGATCTTCTGGAACCGGCGGCTGAGCGCGCGGTCCTTTTCGAAATGCTGGCGGAACTCCTTGTAGGTGGTCGAGCCCATGCAGCGCAGCTTGCCGCCCTGCAACGCGGGCTTGAGCAGGTTGGACGCGTCCATCGCCCCGCCCGAGGTTGCGCCAGCGCCGATCACGGTATGGATCTCGTCGATGAAAAGAACTGCGTCGGGGTGGTTTTCCAGCTCGGTCACCACGGCCTTGAGCCGCTCCTCGAAATCGCCGCGATAGCGGGTGCCGGCCAGCAGCGCGCCCATGTCGAGGCTGAAGATGGTGGTGTTGGCCAGGACCTCGGGCGTTTCACCCTGCACGATCTTGCGCGCAAGCCCCTCGGCGATGGCGGTCTTGCCGACGCCCGGATCGCCCACCAGCAGCGGGTTGTTCTTGCGGCGGCGGCACAGCACCTGGATGCAGCGTTCGACCTCGGCACTGCGGCCGATCAGCGGGTCGACATCGCCGGTGCGGGCCTTTTCGTTCAGGTCCACGCAGTATTTGGCCAACGCGGATTCGCCCTCGGTCACCTTGTCCGAGGAGGTGTTTACCTCTTCCGCCTCGGGCGTGGTGGAGCCCGAGACCGGGCGGCTTTCGCCATAGGCGGGGTCCTTGGCGACGCCATGGGCGATGAAATTCACCGCGTCATAGCGCGTCATGTCCTGCTGCTGCAGGAAATAGGCGGCGTTGGATTCGCGTTCGGCAAAGATGGCGACCAGCACGTTGGCGCCCGTCACCTCGGTCCGGCCCGAGCTTTGCACATGGATGGCGGCGCGCTGGATCACGCGCTGGAAGGCGGCGGTCGGCACCGCCTCGGAGCCGTCGATATCGGTGACGAGATTGACAAGCTCCTCGTCGATGAATTCGACCAGGGTTTGCCGCAGCTCTTCGGTATCGACCGAACATGCCTTCATCACGCGCGATGCGTCCGGCTCGTCCACCAGGGCGAGCAAAAGGTGTTCCAGCGTTGCGAATTCGTGGCGGCGCGCATTGGCCAGCGCCAGCGCCGCATGGATTGCCTGTTCGAGCGTGTTCGAGAATGAAGGCACGATACGTGCTCCTGTCTTGTTTGATCGATCGGTCCGCGGGGCAGACCGAACATGGCCTCGATACTTTAAAGTTTGGTCGATATCGGCCGCGCTTCAAGTTTTTTCTGGGTGCCGCCGATCACAATTCTTGTCCGATCGCCGGCTCCGCTCACGGTTTGGTCTTTTCAGAATGCGTCCTTGCGGCGGCGCACCTCTGCGAAAACCCGGGCCGGATCCGCGCCCGGCATGTCGACACCGTCCTGAACGCCGGGCTGGTCGGCCCGCAGAAACGGGTTGGTCGCCAGTTCGACGGAGAGAAGGGAGGGTACGGTCGGCAGTCCCTTGGCGCGCGCTTCTTCGATGCGGCCGACCCTTGAGATAAGATCGGGATTGCCGGGTTCAATACTCATGGCGAAACGCGCGTTCGCGGCGGTGTATTCATGACCCGAGCAGATCAGTGTCTCGGGCGGCAGCGCGGCCAGCTTTTGCAGGCTGTCATACATCTGGTCGAACGTGCCCTCGAACACGCGGCCGCATCCCAGCGCCATCAGGGAATCGGCGGTGAACGCCACGTGGCTTTGCGGAAAATGAAAGGCGATATGCCCGATCGTGTGGCCCGAAACGTCGATGACATGCCCGGTTTCGCCGCCGATCCGCACGCTGTCGCCTTCCTTTACCGCGACGTCCAGCGGCGGCAGGCGATGCGCATCCGCCGCCGCGCCGACAACCCTGGCGGGATGGGCGGCGAGGATCGCGTCGATCCCCTGCACATGGTCGGGATGGTGGTGGGTGATCAGGATATGCGACAATCGCCAGCCCCGGCGGTCGAGCTCGTCCAGGATCGGGCCGGCCTCGGGGATGTCGACCAGCGCGGTTTCCCCCGTTTCCCTGTCATGGGCGAGATAGGCGTAATTGTCGCTCAGGCAGGGGATGGTGACGATCTCAAGGGGCATGGCGTTTCATCCTTTGCTTGATATGGTGTGGCCTACAGACTGACGGATCGGGGACCGGGCCGCAATGCATCTCGACGTGCAGGATCTGCGCAATTTCTATTATCGCAGCGCGCTGGGGCGGGCGGCGCAAAAGTCGGTCCGCGACGCGATGCTGACGCTGTGGCCCGAGGCGCAGGGCCAGACCGTCGTCGGGTTCGGCTTTGCCGTGCCGCTGCTGCGGCCCTACCTGGCGGATGCGCGGCGGGTGGTCGGGCTGATGCCCGGCCCGCAGGGGGTGATGCCCTGGCCGGCGGGTATGCCCAATGTCAGCGTGCTGTGCGAGGAAACGCTGTGGCCGATCGAAACCGGACATGCCGACAAGCTGATCCTGCTGCACGGGCTGGAGACCAGCGAGAACCCGACCGCCCTGCTGGAGGAATGCTGCCGGGTGCTGGGGCCGGGGGGCAAGGCGCTGTTCATCGTGCCGAACCGCGCCGGGCTGTGGTCGCGGTCGGACCGCACGCCGTTCGGATACGGCCGGCCTTACACGCTGAGCCAGCTCGAGGCGCAGTTGCGCCGGCATCATTTCCTGCCCGAACGGCACGTGACCACCCTGTTCCAGCCGCCGAGCCACCGGCGCTTCTGGCGCAAGACCGCCCCGTTCTGGGAACGCGCGGGCCGCAGCCTGCCGCTGGCGATCGCGGGGGGGGTCCTGATCGTCGAGGCGACGAAACGCGTGCACGCACCGACCAACGGGCTGAAAGAGGCGGTGCGCCGCCCGTTCGAGGTTCTGGACGGGCTGGGCAAGCCGGTTGCGGGGCGCAATCCGGTGCGCTGAGAGGCCCGTTTTCGGGTGATAGCGTTAACGCCCGGGGGCAAAGCGGCGCGCAGGAATCGGAAAACCGCACGCTGCCGCACAAAAAAGTTGCCCAAGAAATGCGCACAAAGGGTCGCACTTGGGGTAAGTGTTTGAAAACACGAAGTATACAATCGCATACGAAAGATTTATAGCAGGTTGCTAGGTCAGGAATGCTCTGCTACACCCCTGCCGAATTTCCGTGACTTGATAACAGTCAGGCTGTGCAATCACCCCCGGGGCCGCAAGGCCATGCAAGACCGGGGCCAGACTATCGGAAGGGTGGACGTGTCCGAACCAGCTTCGATTTCCTCCGGCATCGCCGCGCGCTATGCCACGGCCGTCTTTGAACTGGCCAAAGAAGACAAATCCGTCGCCAAGATCGAATCCGACCTGGATGCGCTGGACGCCGCGCTGACCGACAGCGCAGATTTCCGCGACCTGATCGCGTCGCCGGTGTATTCGCGCGATGCGCAGGGCAAGGCCATCACGGCACTGGCCGGCAAGATGGGCCTGACCCCGGTGATGACCAACGTGCTGGCCCTGATGGCGCAGAAACGCCGCCTGTTCGTGCTGCCGCAGCTGGTTTCCACGCTGCGCGCCCGGATCGCCGAGGACAAGGGCGAGGTGACCGCCGACGTGGTGAGCGCCAAGGCCCTGACCAAGACGCAGGCCGACAAGCTTGCCAGGACGCTGAAAGAGCGTGTGGGCAAGGACGTCAAGATCAACGCGACCGTCGATGAAAGCCTCATCGGCGGTCTTATCGTCAAAGTGGGTTCGAAGATGATCGACACGTCGATCGCTTCGAAGCTGAACTCCCTCCAGAATGCAATGAAAGAGGTCGGATAAATGGGTATCCAAGCGGCAGAGATTTCTGCGATCCTGAAGGACCAGATCAAGAACTTCGGGCAAGAGGCCGAGGTGGCCGAGGTTGGCCGGGTGCTGTCGGTTGGCGACGGTATCGCCCGCGTCTACGGTCTGGACAACATCCAGGCCGGTGAGATGGTCGAATTTCCCGGCGGCATTCAGGGCATGGCCCTGAACCTTGAAACCGACAATGTCGGCGTCGTGATCTTCGGCTCCGACCGCGACATCAAGGAAGGCGACACCGTCAAGCGCACCAACGCCATCGTGGACGTGCCCGCGGGCGACGCCCTGCTGGGCCGCGTTGTCGACGGCCTGGGCAACCCGCTGGACGGCAAGGGCCCGATCAAGGCCTCGGAGCGCCGCATCGCGGACGTGAAGGCCCCCGGCATCATCCCGCGTAAATCGGTGCACGAGCCGATGGCCACCGGCCTCAAGGCCGTGGACGCCATGATCCCGATCGGCCGCGGCCAGCGCGAGCTGATCATCGGCGACCGCCAGACCGGCAAGACCGCGGTGGCGCTCGACACGATCCTGAACCAGAAATCCTATAACGATGCGGCCAAGGACGAGAGCGACAAGCTTTACTGCGTCTACGTCGCCATCGGCCAGAAGCGTTCGACCGTGGCGCAGCTGGTGAAGAAGCTGGAGGAAAGCGGCGCGATTGATTACTCGATCGTCGTGGCCGCCACCGCGTCGGACCCCGCGCCGATGCAGTTCATGGCACCCTATGCCGCAACCGCCATGGCGGAATATTTCCGCGACAACGGCAAGCACGCGCTGATCATCTACGATGACCTGTCCAAGCAGGCCGTGGCCTATCGCCAGATGTCGCTGCTGCTGCGCCGCCCGCCGGGCCGCGAAGCCTATCCGGGCGACGTTTTCTACCTGCACTCCCGCCTGCTGGAGCGTTCGGCCAAGCTGAACGAGGATAACGGCGCCGGTTCGCTGACCGCGCTGCCGATCATCGAAACCCAGGGCGGTGACGTGTCGGCCTTTATTCCGACCAACGTGATCTCGATCACCGACGGCCAGATCTTCCTGGAAACGGAACTCTTCTACCAGGGCATCCGCCCCGCCGTGAACACCGGCCTGTCGGTTTCGCGCGTGGGCTCGTCCGCACAGACCAACGCGATGAAATCGGTTGCCGGCCCGGTGAAACTGTCGCTGGCCCAGTATCGCGAGATGGCGGCATTCGCCCAGTTCGGTTCGGACCTCGACGCCGCCACCCAGCAGCTGCTGAACCGCGGCGCGCGCCTGACCGAGCTGATGAAGCAGCCGCAGTACTCGCCGCTGACCAACGCCGAAATCGTCTGCGTGATCTATGCTGGCACCAACGGCTATCTCGACAAGGTCGCCGTGCGTGACGTGGGCCGGTTCGAACAGGGCCTGCTGCAACACCTGCGCGGCAAGCACCAGGATCTGCTGGACTGGATCACCACCGAAGATCCCAAGGTCAAGGGTGAGGCCGAAGACAAGATCAAGGCTGCGCTGGACGAATACGCCGCCGATTTCTCGTAAGGAGACGAGGCTATGCCAAGTCTTAAGGACCTGAAAAACCGGATCGAGTCGGTCAAGTCGACCCGCAAGATCACCAAGGCCATGCAGATGGTGGCCGCCGCGAAACTGCGGCGGGCACAGGACGCGGCCGAGGCGGCCCGGCCCTACGCGGAACGGTTCAATGCCGTGATGGCGGGGCTGGCGGCATCGGTCGGCGAGTCCGACAGCGCCCCCCGGCTGCTGAGCGGTACCGGCAAGGACGACGTGCACCTGCTGGTCGTCCTGACGGCCGAGCGCGGGCTTTGCGGTGGCTTCAACGCCAACATCGCCAAGCTTGCCAAGCAGCACGCCGACAAGCTCAAGGCCGAGGGAAAGACCGTCAAGATCCTGACCGTCGGCAAGAAGGGCCGCGACAACATGAAGCGTGATTACGGCGACCTGTTCGTCGGGCACGTGGACCTGACCGAGGTCAAGCGCGTCGGTTATTCCAATGCGCAGGACATCGCGCGCGACATCCTTGGCCGTTTCGACGACGGCGAGTTCGACGTTGCGACGATCTTCTACGCGGAATTCGTCAACGTGGTCAGCCAGATCCCCACCGCGCAACAGATCATCCCGGCCTCGTTCGAGGAACGGGACGACGCCGAAGGCGCCTCCACGCTCTATGATTACGAGCCGGACGAAGAGGCCATCCTGGCCGACCTTCTGCCGCGCGGCGTGGCGACACAGATCTTTGCGGCACTTCTGGAAAACGGTGCGTCCGAGCAGGGCGCGCGGATGTCGGCCATGGACAACGCAACGCGCAACGCGGGTGAGATGATCGACAAGCTGACGATCGAATACAACCGCTCGCGCCAGGCCGTGATCACCAACGAGCTTATTGAAATCATCTCGGGCGCCGAGGCGCTCTAAGAGGACGGAGACGAATAGATGGCAAACGCAAAAGGCAAAATCACCCAGGTGATCGGTGCCGTCGTGGACGTGCAGTTCGGCGACACCCTGCCGGAGATCCTCAACGCGCTGGAAACCGACAACAACGGCAAGCGCCTGGTTCTGGAAGTGGCGCAGCACCTCGGTGAAAACACCGTGCGCACGATCGCAATGGACGCGACCGAAGGTCTGGTTCGCGGTCAGGACGTCACGGACACCGGCGGCCCGATCTCGGTTCCCGTGGGCACCGCCACGCTGGGTCGCATCCTGAACGTCATCGGCGAGCCGGTGGACGAAGGCGCACCGCTGAAAGTGGAAGAACGCCGCGCGATCCACCAGCCCGCGCCCGAATTCAGCGAACAGTCGACCGAATCCGAGGTGCTGGAAACCGGCATCAAGGTGATCGACCTGCTGGCGCCCTACGCAAAAGGCGGCAAGATCGGCCTGTTCGGCGGTGCCGGCGTGGGCAAGACGGTTCTGATCATGGAACTGATCAACAACATCGCCAAGGTGCACTCGGGCTACTCGGTGTTCGCCGGTGTGGGCGAACGGACCCGTGAAGGCAACGACCTGTATCACGAGATGATCGAATCCAACGTGATCAAGCCCGATAACCTGGAAGAATCGCAGGTGGCGCTGGTCTACGGCCAGATGAACGAACCTCCGGGGGCCCGTGCCCGCGTGGCGCTGACCGGCCTGACGCTGGCGGAACAGTTCCGCGATGCATCGGGCACCGACGTTCTGTTCTTCGTCGACAACATCTTCCGCTTCACGCAGGCGGGGTCCGAGGTGTCGGCGCTTCTGGGCCGTATCCCTTCGGCCGTGGGTTACCAGCCGACGCTGGCCACCGACATGGGCGCGATGCAGGAACGCATCACCTCGACCAAGTCGGGTTCGATCACCTCGATCCAGGCCGTGTACGTGCCTGCGGACGACCTTACCGACCCGGCGCCGGCCACGACCTTCGCCCACCTCGACGCAACCACGGTTCTGTCGCGTGCGATCTCGGAACTGGGTATCTACCCGGCCGTGGACCCGCTCGACTCGACCTCGCGCCTGCTCGACCCGGCCATCGTCGGCGAAGAGCATTACCAGGTGGCGCGCGACGTGCAGGGTATCCTTCAGCGTTACAAGTCGCTGCAGGACATCATCGCCATTCTCGGCATGGACGAACTGAGCGAAGAGGACAAGCTGACCGTGGCCCGCGCCCGGAAGATCCAGCGTTTCCTGTCGCAGCCCTTCGACGTGGCAAAGGTGTTCACCGGCTCGGACGGTGTGCAGGTGCCGCTTGAGGATACGATCAGCTCGTTCAAGGCGGTTGTCGCCGGTGAATACGACCACCTGCCCGAAGGGGCGTTCTACATGGTGGGCGGCATCGACGAAGTGATCGCCAAGGCCGAAAAGATGGCTGCCGACGCGGCCTAAGGAGGGCCAATCATGGCAGATACGATGCAATTCGACCTCGTCAGCCCGGAGCGGAGCCTTGCTTCGCTTCAGGTGGCGTCGGTGCAGATCCCGGGTGCGGATGGCGACCTGACGGCGATGAAGGATCATGCGCCGCTGATCACCACCCTGCGCCCCGGTGTGCTGACGGTTCAGGGGCCGGAGGGTGAGGCCAAATACGTCGTGACCGGCGGTTTCGCCGAAATCAGCGGCGAAGGCACCACCGTTCTGGCCGAACGCGCCGTGCCGGCCACGGACATGACCGAAGAGGTCTATCACGACATGGTCCGCAGCGCGCACGAGGCTCACGCCAAGGCGCGCGAGACCTTCCAGAACGAGCCGGGCCTGGTCGACGACGCGGCCAAGCTGCTGGCCGACATGGTGGCCATGGGTGGTCATATCGGGCTGAACCCGCCGAATTTCTGAGGCGGCACGGATATCTGAAAAGGCCCCTGCATCGCCGGGGCCTTTTTTTCTTTTACTCCAAAGTTTTGCCGGATTTGTCCGGTATCCGGCGCGCAAGTGAAAGAGTGTTGAGCGCATGAAACGGCTGGCGACGCACAGAATCGGGATCGACCAGGGCGACAACGTCCTGTTCTCGGATTACGAGGACGGGGGCGAGATGTGGACCGGCGAAGGCCCGCGCGAACGCCGCAAGCCGGTCAGGTTCAGCGATACATTTCGATCGGTGCCGGCCGTGCATTGCGCGCTCAGCATGTGGGACGTGGATCACGCCCATAACGTGCGCGCGGATGTCAGCGCCGAGAATGTCACCGAAACGGGGTTCGACCTGGTCTTTCGCACCTGGGGCGATACGCGCGTCGCGCGGGCCCGCGTCGGCTGGATGGCCATCGGCGAGGTCGCCGATGACGACGATTGGGACCTTTACTGAAATTGCCCGGCAAGGCGCCCGGTTACAGGATGCCTTCGTAGATCGGCGCCAGTGTCTCGTTCTCGAACAGCGACGACACGCTGGTGCCGTGCCAGATGTTCAGGATTGCCTGCGCGAACATCGGCGCAGTGGGCAGGATGCGGATGTTGCGCGCGGATTTGACCGCATCGCTCGGTTCGATCGAATCCGAGATCACCAGCGATTTCATCACCGAATTGGTGATCCGCTCGACCGCCGGGCCAGACAGGACGCCATGGGTGATATAGCTGTGCACTTCGGTCGCGCCGTGTTCCATCAGGACCTCGGCCGCCTTGCACAGCGTGCCGGCGGTGTCGCAGATATCGTCGACGATGATGCATTTCTTGCCCGAGACATTGCCGATGACGGTCATTTCGGCGATCTCACCCGGCTTTTCGCGGCGCTTGTCCACGATGGCCAGCGGTGCGTTGATCCGTTTGGCCAGCTCGCGCGCACGCGCCACGCCGCCCACATCGGGGCTGACGACCATCACGTCGCCCAGGCTGTCCTTGAACTGGTTCAGGATATCCAGCGCAAAGATCGGTGAGGCATAGAGGTTGTCCACCGGAATGTCGAAGAACCCCTGGATCTGCGCCGCGTGCAGGTCCATCGTCAGCACCCGCTCGATCCCGGCCTCGACCATCATGTTGGCGACCAGCTTGGCCGAGATCGGTGTGCGGGCCTTGGTGCGGCGATCCTGTCGTGCATAGCCGAAATAGGGCACAACCGCGGTGATGCGCGCCGCCGACGACCGGCGCAGCGCATCGGAAATGATCAGCAATTCCATGAGGTTGTCGTTGGCCGGGTTCGAGGTCGACTGGATCACGAACATGTCCTCGCCCCGGACGTTCTCATAGACCTCGACAAATATCTCCTGATCGTTGAACCTTTCGACCCGCGCATCGACCAGTTTCTGCGACATGCCGCGATGCATCGACATTCGGCGCGTGATGGCATTGGCCAGCGGAAGATTGGCATTGCCGGAAATCAGCTTGGGTTCGGTGATGGTGGGCATGGCAGCGGTTCCAGGAGGTGTGGGAAATGACAGATTCGTGACGTTGACACTGCCTAGCATCTGAATACGGTCGGGCAAACCTATGCATTCGGGGAACTGCGCAAATGGCTCATATCGACTACTTTTTTTCAACGCTGTCACCTTATTGCTATCTTGCCGGCACCCGGCTGGAGGAGATCGCCGCACGCCATGGCGCGACCATCACCTACAAGCCCTTCGATCTGCTGGCCGCGCTGCCCCGGACCGGAGGGTTGCCGTCCAGTCAGCGGCACCCGTCGCGCAACGCCTATCGCGCGCAGGAATTGCCGCGCACGGCCCGGAAACTGGGGATGCCGCTGAACTTCCAGCCCGCGCATTTTCCAACCAATGCCGCGCCCTCGTCCTATGCGGTCATCGCGGCGCAGGCGGCGGGCGGTGGCGACCTGGGGGCGCTGGTGCATGCGATCCCGCGCGCCGTCTGGGTCGAGGATCGTGACATCGCGCAGGACGACGTGATCCGCGATTGCCTGGGCGCGGCCGGTTTCGATCCCGCGCTGGCCGACAAGGGCCTGCTGGCGGGGGCCGAAACCTATGCCGCCAACCTGGAAGAGGCGGTCGGCCGCGGCGTTTTCGGGGCGCCCTTCTACATCACGGACGACGGCCAGATGTTCTGGGGGCAGGACCATCTGGACGATCTCGACGCCTGCCTGGCAGGCGATCTCTGATGCCCGTCGACAAGCGCGGCGGCGTGGACACGCATTGGGTGCGCATGGGGCATGGCCGGCGCAAGGCGCTGCTGCTGCACTGTTCCATGGGCCATGCCGGTGGCTGGCAGGGTATGGCGCGGGCGCTGGACGACATGCTGGACATGGTGGCCTTCGACCTGCCGGGCCATGGCCGCAGCGCCGACTGGGACGGGGTCAGCGACCTGCAGACGGTGTCGATGCAGATGGCGCTGGATTTCCTTGACCCCGCACAGCCGATGGACCTGATCGGCCACAGCTTCGGCGGCACCATCGCGGCGCGCATCGCTGCCGAACGGCCGGAACTGGTGCGCAGCCTCGTGCTGATCGAGCCGGTGCTTTTCGCCGTGGCGCTTCAGGATCGTCCCGACCTGAAAGAAGTGCATGGCGAGGAGATGCACGACTATTTCAGCGCGATCGAGGCCGGTGAACTGGAACAGGCCACGCGCATCTTCAGCCGGTTCTGGGGCGATGGCCGCGCGTGGGACACGATCCCCGAGCCGCAACGCGCCGCGATGATCAAACGCATTCTTCTGGTCGAGGCGGGGGCGCCGCAGATCTATGGCGACCTTTCTGGCCTTCAGTCCAGCGGCGCGCTCAACCGGATCGGCCACCCGACGCTGCTGATCGAGGGCGCGGCCTCGCCGCGCTATATCGCGGCGATCAATGACGGGCTGATGGCGCGGCTGCGCCGGGCCGAGCGCGTGGTGATCGACGGGGCGGGGCACATGGTGCCGATCACCCATCCCGACGAGGTCGCCGCACAGGTGCGTGGCTTCCTTGAAACCGTGCCCGAGGAACAGCCCACGTTGCCGTGACGGTCAGCCCTTTGCCAGATCCACGAACCGGTCGATCTGGTCGTCGCCGATCGACCAGTCGGTGACCATCCGGCTGGGCAGCAACTCGTCCGGGTCGCCGCTGTCGGCATCGCCCGCCAGCAGGTAATAGACCGCGCCGCCATCCTGCAGCCGCTTGTGCACCGCGCGCGGCATGTCGGCGAAGATGATATTGGCCTGCGGGTCGTGCAGCATCCGAACGCCCGGCACGCCCGCCAGCCCGTCGGCCAGCCGGCGGCAATTGGCGTTCGCGGCCCGCGCGCTGGTCAGCCACAGGTCGTCGGTCAGATAGGCCTCCATCTGGGCCGAAAGATAGCGGTGCTTGGAAAACAGATGCGCACCCCGCTTGCGGCGCAGCTCGAACTCCCACGCCTTGCCGGGGTCGAAGAATATCACAGCCTCGACACCGGGGCAGCCGTTCTTGGTGCCGCCGAAACTGACCGCGTCGATCCCGGCCTTCCACGTCATTTCCGACGGCGTGCAGCCAAGCGCCACCAGCGCGTTGGCAAAACGCGCACCGTCAAGATGCGCCTGCTGGCCGAAATCGCGGGAAACGGCGGTCAGCGCGGCGATCTCGTCCACGGTATAGACGCGACCCCTTTCGGTGGCCTGCGTGATCGACACCGGCCCACGCTGCGGCCCGTGCACGCCACGCGTTTCCTCGGCGGCGAACGCGGCGCGCAGGCTGTCGGGGGTCATCTTGTCGCTGTCGCCCACCAGCGTCAGCTTGGCGCCGCCGGTATAGAATTCGGGCGCGTTGCATTCGTCCTCGTGGATATGGGCCACGGGCGAACAGAACACCGTTTCGAAGGGCTGGCACATGCAGGCCAGCGCCAGCGAATTGGCCGCCGTGCCGGTGGCGACAAGGTGAATGGCGGCCTCGGGCGCCTCGAATACCTCGCGGATGCGGGCGGTGACACGCTCCATGATGGCATCGGCGCCGTAGGGCAGGGCATAGCCCCGGTTGGCGTCCAGCATCGCCTGCATGATCTGCGGATGGGCGGGGCCCGCGTTGTCGGAAGCGAAAAACATCAGGTCGGCTCCTCGATTATGTGCTCTTCCCAGTCGTCTTCATCGACCTCGAACTCGGGCACCGTTCTGCCCTGCATCGACACGCCCGCGCGGTGGACGGTGTCGGCATCGCCCGAAATCAGCGGGTGCCAGTCGAAAAGCGGGCGACCCTGCCACAGCAGCTTATAGGCGCAGGTTTCCGGCATCCAGTACAGGTTGCGATCCATGTTCTGCGGTTTCAGCACGATGCATTCGGGCACGAACTGGTGGCGGATATCGTACTGGCTGCACCGGCAGGTGGCGTCGTCGAACAATCGGCAGGCGACGTTGGTCAGCGCCACCTCGGCGGTGTCCTCGTCCTCCAGCTTGTTCATGCAGCACTTGCCGCAGCCGTCGCACAGCGCCTCCCATTCGGCGCGGGTCATGCGTTCCAGCGGCACGGTTTCCCAGAACCGGGGGCGAAGCGCGGGCGCGGTCATGGCGCGGCCAGGATCTGTCGCGCGCGGGTGCAATCGTCCTCCATCTGGGCGATCAACCCGTCGAGGCTGCCGAACTTTTCCTCGGGCCGCAGGAACTCGACCAGCCCGATCGACAGCTGGGCCCCGTAAAGATCGCCCGAGAAATCGAAGATGAAGGTCTCCAGGTTCGGCCGCTCGCCATTGAACATCGGCCGCACCCCGATCGAGGCCGCGCCGCGATAGCTGCCCCTGTGCGGCCCGCCCAGCACGTCGACCAGCACCGCGTAGACGCCGAAGCGCGGCGGGTGCAGGTTGTCGATCGACATGTTGGCGGTGGGATAGCCCAGTTGCCGGCCGCGCTGCTCGCCGCCGATCACCTCGCCCTCGATCCGGTGCCAGTGGCCCAGCATCGCGGCGGCGTCGCGTGGGCGCCCCTCGCTCAGCGCGTTGCGGATCGCGGTCGAGGATACCTCGCCATCGTCTCCGGCGATCAGCCTGGCGACGGTCACGCCGAACCCCAGTTCGCGGCCGAACCGCTCCAGGTCGGTGGCATTGCCCGCGCGGCCCTTGCCGAAACAGAAATCGGCGCCGACGACGACATGGCGCAGGCCCAGCCCGCGGTGAATCACCTTGTTGGCGAAATCCCCGGGGCTGAGCCCGGCCAGCGAGGCGTTGAAATTCAGCTCGTACAGCCGCTCGACCCCCAGCTTTTCCAGCCGGTGCGCGCGCGCCTCACGGCCCATCAGGCGAAAGGACGGGGCGTCGGGCGCGAAATACTGGCGCGGGTGCGGTTCGAACGTCACCACGCCCAGCGGTGCGCCGATATCGGCACCGGCCTTGCGGGCAAGGTCGATCACAGACTGGTGGCCCAGATGCACGCCGTCGAAATTGCCGATCGCCGCGCTGGCGCCCCGGTCGTCCCCGGCCACGAAGGTATAGTCGCGGATGATACGCATGGGCGCAGGGTTAGCCCCCCGCGCAGGCAGGTGCAAGCGCGATGGTGCGGCCGGCCGGGCGCCGCCGGGTCAGGACTGGTGCGGCCCGCGCAGTTCAAGCATGGCAAGGCGAATCCGGCGCCAGTTGTCGGCCTCGTCCCGGTCGCCCTTGTCCTCGCTTTCGCGCATGCGGCGGGCGGCTTCGGCGATGGCCCTGGGTCCGCGCGCCTGCATCAGGGCGCGGGCGTATTGCGTGGTCTGCATCGTATCCATGGTAAGACACCTCCGGTTCGATTTCCCGGTGTCACCGGGGCATCAAAGGTGCCGTGGCGATGGCCTGCAATCAACAGGGCAGGGGCCGGGGGGGCGATTCCGGCGGTAAGCCGCTAACGAAGGCAGAGGTACAGGCGCTCGATCGAATAGGCATATTGCCCGGTGGGAATATTGCGCGTGCTGGTGAACTCGGCCCGTTTCTTGTGGCCTTTCGAACAGATGCGGGCGGCTTCGGCGTTTGCCTTCTGGATCGCCGCGGCGCGGACATCCGGCGTTGCGAATTCCAGCATGTTCCCGTTGAGCTGGATGCTGACACTGTCACCGTTGTACTGGGACACTGCCGGATTGATATTGTCCACGGTAACACCACAAGCGGCCAGAACCACGCAACAGGCCACGAAAAGAACCGGCTTTTTCATTCTGCACTCTCACTTCATTACTCGTTGCCTACCAATCGCCCGGAAAGGCGGCGGGAGTCAACTTATAAGATAGTAAAAGTTTTTCAGTTCTCGTATCAGTCGAATTTCCCCGTGGGTGCCAGAACCGTCGCCTCGCCGATCAGCACCTTCTTGCCATCGACAAGGCAGCGGGTTTCCAGTTGCACGCGGCGCTTGGCATAGTCGATGCCGATCACCTCGACCTCGGCCAAGACGGTATCGCCGGGGCGCACCGGGCCCAGGAATTTCAGCGACTGGCCCATGTAGACGGTGCCGTGGCCGGGCAGTTGTTCGCCGATCACGGCCGAGATCAGCCCGGCGGTCAGCATCCCATGCGCGATGCGGCCTTCGAAGATCGTGTCGCGGGCGTAATCGTCGTCCAGATGCACCGGGTTCCGGTCGGTCGAGACCTGGGCGAACATCTCGATATCCTCGTCGGTGACGGTTTTGCGCAGGTGGCGCACCATCCCCATTTCGATTTCCTCGATGGTGATCGTTCCACGCGGCAGGTTGTCCAACATCCGGCCCTCCGTCTGCTTGTCCGGGTAATTTTCAGACGGTTTCCCGTCATGTCTGGCAACTTTATTACTTCGCAGGCGCAGAAAATCAAGCGCAAAATGCCTCAGCGCAACTGGCCTATGGCATAGGTCGGGTTGGACATTTCCCTTTCAAGATAGCTGTTTAGCGCCGCTTCGTCGGGCTGCTGCGTTGTCTTTGTTTCCTGCCGGGCCAGCCCGCCGGTGATGAAGAGGGAATCGATATCCTCACCCAGCGCACCCTGGATGTCGGTGGCGATGCCATCGCCCACCGCCAGAATCGCGTTGTCGCGGATATCGCGCCCCAGCGCCGCCAGCCGCCTGCGCGCCAGATCGTAGATCGGCGGGTGGGGCTTGCCGAAATAAAGGCTTTCGCCCCCCATCTCGGTATAAAGCCGCGCCAGCGCACCGGCGCACCATTCGCGCCGCTCGCCCCGGTCCACCACGATATCGGGATTGGCGCACAGCAGCTTCAGCCCCTTCTGCTTGGCATACAGGAATTGCGGGCGGTTCACCGCCGGGTCGGCCATCGGATCGAACGGGCCACAGCAGACGATGCCCTCGGCGTCTTCCAGATCGACAAGCTGCACGTCGACCGGGTTGTCGATGATCGACATTGGTTCAAAGAACTCTTCGTCGCGCTCCCATTCGCCCATGAACCACAGTTTCCGCCCGACCGCGCCAAGGAACATCGCCGAGCGGGCGCTGTCGCCGCTGGTGGCGATGGTGTCCCAGGCGTCCTCGGGCACGCCGAACTGGCGCAACTGTTCTTCGACCCCCTTGCGCGGCTTGGGCGAGTTCGTGACCAACACGACAACCCCGCCATTCGCGCGATAGGCCTGCAATGCCGCCACGGCCGAGGGGATCGCGCGCACCCCGTCATGCACGCATCCCCAAAGATCGACGAACATCGCGTCGTAGAGATGGGAGATGTCGGAAAGGGCTTCGATGATCCGGGGCATGGGGGAACCTGTCGCAAGTAGCTCTGCCCCGGTATGACCGAGACAGGCAGGCATTTCCACCGCGAATCCCGCCTCAGCGCGCCTCGGCCAGCAGCGCGTTCAGATCGAGCGGCGCGTTTGCCATCGCCAGCTCGCCCTTCGCGTCGCGCGGCCAGTCCTCGGGCGCACGGTCGCGGTAGATCTCGATCCCGTTGTTGTCGGGGTCGCGGAAATAGATCGCTTCCGACACGCCGTGATCGGCGGCGCCGTCCAGCTCTACCCCCGCATCCAGCACGCGCTTCAGCGCAGCCCCCAGCGCGGCACGGTCTGGATACAGGAACGCCACGTGATACAGCCCCGTATGGTGGGGCGCGGGCGGCGTTCCGCCCCGGCTTTCCCAGGTGTTCAGCCCGACATGGTGGTGATAGCCGCCGGCCGACAGGAACGCCGCCTGCCCGCCGTATCGCTGTTGCAGTTCAAAGCCCATGACATCGCGGTAAAAGGCGAGAGAGCGGTCAAGGTCGGCCACCTTCAGATGGACATGGCCGATGCGGGTTTCGGGATGTGTTGTATAGGTCATTTCGTATCTCCGTTTGCAGCGAAGATACTGGCTGCTGGCCTCATGCGGTAGGCACAGCCGCGCACGGGGTCTGTGCGGGCTGCGAAAGGTATGGTTCGATTGCGTCGCAACAGAAGGGCATCGCACGGTCGCGGTCGGGCGATCCGACGATCGGTGTTTGGCAGTTTATCGCGCAGCCACCTCGTCCCCCAGATCGTGGCACTTGCGGCAGCCAATCGCCCGGCCGGGGGGGCGGCCGTGCGATGCCCGGGCCGCTTCGCGGCTGTTCCGGGCAGGGTGCTCGGTTCAAACCTCGTGAAAGGGCCTTCCGGCCGTCACCAACCGCACACCCGGCCATCCCCGCGATCAGACGGTAAGGTTCGGGATGATCTGTTTCTTGCGGCTCATGATGCCGGGCAGAACCACGGTGTCGCCGCTGACCGTCGCGCCAAAGCTTTTCTCGGCCAGCGTCCTGACCAGATCGTTCGGCACCAGCAGCGTGGCCTCTTCGTTCAGGATGTCCACGACGAACAGCAGCACCTGGTCGGCGCCGTCTTCTTTCGCCACGTCCACCATCGAGGCCATCAGGCTGTCCTTGCGGTCCAGCACCAGCTTGGGCGCGGTGGTTTCCAGAACGCTGACGCGGAAATCCTTGCCGCCCACGGTGTATTCCTTGCTGTCCATGCGCAGCAGTTCGGCATCGGAAAAGGCGGACACGTCCGACTTCGCCGCGAACATCTCGGACGCGTAGGCGCCGATATCGACACCCAGATCGGCCGCCAGCTTTTCGGCCACGGCGCGGTCGTGATCGGTGGTGGTGGGGCTGCGGAACTCCAGCGTGTCCGACAGGATGCAGGACAGCATCAGGCCCTTGATCCGGTCCGGCGCGCTGGCGGCATCGTCACCCATCAGGTCGTGCAGGATGGTCGCGGTGCAGGCCAGCGGGCGCACCGTGATGTCGATCGGGCCCCTGGTTTCCAGCCCGCCCACCAGCTTGTGGTGGTCGATGATGGCGGTCACGTCCAGCGCGCTCACGTTGGCAGGCAGCTCGGCGGGGTTGTTGGTGTCGACGATCACCGCCTGTGTGCCGTCTGCGATCTCGGTCACGATGCGCGGCTTGGGGCAGTCCCAGCGGGTCAGGACAAAGGCGGCCTCGGTATTCGGTTCGCCCAGCAGGACGGCCTCGGCCGGGGTGTTCTTTACCTCGTTCAGGTACCAGGCCCAGATGATGGGCGAGCCGGTGGAATCGGTGTCGGGGGATTTGTGCCCGAATACAAGAGTGGTCATTGGCTGTGCCTCGTTCGAATGCGCATTTTCGCGCGCCTTATAGGAGGGTGTCGCGGGCTTGTCACCTGCTGCGTCGCAGCATGTCGGGCGATGCATGGCGGAATTGCACCAGCCCGCCCCGCAGGCTAGGGGTTTGGCCATGGCACGGGTGGCGGAAACCGATCTCTATGCGCCGGTCAAGGCGTTTCTCCAGGCGCAGGGATTCGAGGTCAAGGCCGAGATCGCGGGCGTCGACGTAATGGCCTGTCGCGACGATGCCCCGCCGGTGATCGTCGAGTTGAAGGCGGGGTTTTCGCTGGCCCTGCTGCACCAGGCCTGCGAAAGGCTGGCGGTGTCCGAGACGGTGTATGTCTGCGTCCCGCGGCAGACCGGGCGGGCCAGCTGGAAGGCGCTGCAGGCGAATGTCCGGCTGTGCCGGCGGCTGGGGCTGGGGGTGATGACGGTGCGGTTGCGCGACGGGCTGGTCGAGGTTCATGCCGATCCCGGCCCCTATGCCCCGCGCCGCGCGCCGCGCAAAACCGCGCGGTTGTTGCGGGATTTCGCGCGGTTGCAGGGCGACCCCAATACCGGCGGCACGCGCGGGCAGGTGATGACGCCCTACCGGCAGGACGCGCTGACGATCGCCGCGCATCTGGCGGTGTCGGGCGCGGCCAAGGGCGCCGAGGTCGCGCGCGCCACCGGCGTTGCCAACGCCACGCGCGTAATGGCAGACAACCATTACGGCTGGTTCGTCCGTATCCGAACCGGCATCTACGACCTGACCGGCGCCGGCCGCGCGGCGATCACGGATCGAACGCCAGCGGCGTGATGGTGAACCCCTGCTGTTCCAGCAGATGCAGAACTCCTGTCTCTCCCGGCAGATGCGCAGCACCGGCGGCGATGAAAACTGTCTTGCCCTCAGCCTCGGTCAACAGCAGGTCGACCCATGCCCGGTTGCGTTTTGTCAGCAGCAACTCCTCGAATATGGCAAAGTCCCGCTCGGCCTCCGCGCCGCCTTCGGTCAGGGACAGATGCCGGGAAAACTCCCAGATCAACGCGATCTCGCCCGCCAGGTAGCGTTGCAACAGGGTGTGTTGCAGATCGTCCGCCCGGTCGGCAAAGGCGAAGGACAGGCGCAGGATCTCGATCTGCTTGTCCGCCGGGTATATGTCGAACAGCGTCATCGCGGTGCGCCAGTCCTCGAGCGAGCGATCGGGCACGTCCGTCGCGGCGGCGGCCCTGGCCAGGCTTTCGTCGATGCCTTCGGCCGACAGCGCACCGTTGCGGGCCTGGCACGGGCCGATGCCCAGCATCATCGAGCCCCAGATCGGTTTCATCTTGGCGGCCATGAAGCCGGGAAAGCCGCGGGCCGCCATCTCGGCCTTGAACAGCTGCCATTCCCCGTCCTCGAGCAGGTCGGGCAGGGTGGGGCCGTCGGTGATGAACATCAGCCCGGGGTCCGAGCCGAAGGCGGCCTGCAGCCGGGCCTTGTCGGCGCGGTTCATCTCGAAATAGGCGCTGTCGGCCCGGGTAATGTACGGGGTCAGCGCGGCGGCATGGGCCTCGGTCCGGTCGTGCCGGATGTGGTAGGTGCCGAAGATCGTCAGGCGGGTATCGCCCCGCTCGGCCTGCCACAAAAGCCCCGTGGGGTAGGGCGTGTCGGCAATAGCGGCATCCAGCGTGGCGCGCGTGTCGGCGGGCAGCCCGGCGATCAGGTCGGTGCCTTCGCACAGCGCCAGGGCGGGCCCGGCAAGCCCGAGGAACACGAGAAACCCGATCACGATGCGCATGGCTTTTCCTTTTGCTTCTGCGGCAGGCTACGCGCCCGGAGCGGCGGTAGCAATTCCGGCAGGATTTTACCGTATCCGCAGATCATGCCGGTGCATCGGACCTGCTTTTCCGGGATCATGTCGACAGCGCTTCGAGAATGGCCTTTGTCCTGGGCATCCGTTCGAGGGTCGCCGAGATACGCGACCGCCAGGCCGGTCCGCGTTCCAGGGCTGTTTCAAGGGCCTCCTTCAGGTCTTCCGGGCGGTCCTGGTGCAAGACCTCGATCAGGAATTCCGCCTGGGCACGATCCTTTCTCGACTTCAATTCGTCCGGGCCTCCGCGGCGCCTGTCCGCAACGATCAGTTTGTGGATGGCAAACCGTTCGGGACGGGGGACCTGAATAAGGACGCCGGACCGGTAAAGAAGTGGGGATTGCAGTGGTTCGGCAATCAGGTAGTTGAGAAAATGCAGGCTTTGCGCACTGACACCAAGGGCGGGAAGGTCACGAAGTTCCTCTGTTGCGCTGAATGACGGGGTCAGGAATTCAACCAGCGTCTGACGATCCGTCTGCCGCCATTTCCAGACCCGGCCCTTGTCCAGGACCGGAACGGGATCGAATTTCATCTCGGTAAATACCTCGGCCAGCGGGGTGTCGACGTTGTCCCCCAGGGCAAGCGACAGGCGTCCGAAGCTGGCAATGTCGATATCGTCGGTCATGGCGGCCCGGTCAAAACCGATTCTTATGCCCAGTTCGCCTTCGTAGCATCTGAAAGCCTGAGTGCCGACCAGAGTTCCGCCAAGGCGAAACACGCCGACCCTGGCCATGGCGGAGATCACCTGGCCGGTTCCGACATCCGTCATCAGATACCCTTCGGCGCGGAGCGTCCGCATCAGGCGCGCGCGTTCACGCTCGGCCTGCTTTTCGGTTGTGGCGATTGCTTTCTGTCGTGAAAACCTTTCTCTGAGGTCTTCGCTGTCTTCGCCAATATACCGATCGATGATTTCGTTGCCGATCCGGTAATGATCGTACCAATAGGCCTTTTTGCCGATGGATTTCAGCTTTGGCGATCCACGCAGGTCGGAGACCGAGCTGTCCTTCAGGGATCGCAGGAGGTCGGTCCAGGCGGCTGTCCCGGTTGCGGAATGATAATCGACCATCGGCTTACCCCACGAAATAATTATTGTGGGGTAAGAGTAACCCAACTCTCTGCCCCACGAAATACTTTTTGTAGGGTAGGGTATTCCGCCTCCGCCCCGGATTTGCCGAAGGGTAGGAACAATGCGCTTTGCAGGCACGGCAAAAATTTTGATCCCGGATGTTGACTCGGATTTTTGTTGTCCCTAGCTATGCGCCGTTAGCACTCGATGCACATGAGTGCTAACGGTCCCTCGGGGAGCGAGGGGCCTTTAGGGAGAAACTTTGAGCCAAGGAGCCTCAGAGATGGCATTTACACCGCTTCATGACCGCGTGCTTGTTCGCCGCGTGGAGAGCGAAGAGAAAACCGCCGGCGGCCTGATCATTCCCGACAGCGCCAAGGAAAAGCCCGCGGAAGGCATCGTCGTGTCCGTTGGCGCAGGCGCCAAGGACGATGACGGCGATCGCATCGCAATGGACGTCAAGGAAGGCGACAAGGTGCTGTTCGGCAAGTGGTCGGGCACCGAGGTCACCATCGACGGCCAGGAAATGCTGATCATGAAGGAAAGCGACATCATGGGGATCATCGCCTGAGGCCGTGCGCCGCAGGACGACTGAGACCCGACCGCTTTTCCCGACAACCATTCAAGTTCAGGAGAGACTGATATGTCTGCCAAGGACGTCAAGTTCGACACCGATGCCCGCAACCGTATGCTCAAGGGCGTCAACATTCTTGCCGATGCCGTCAAGGTGACCCTCGGCCCGAAAGGCCGCAACGTGGTTCTGGACAAATCGTTCGGCGCCCCCCGCATCACCAAGGACGGTGTGTCGGTCGCCAAGGAAATCGAACTGGAAGACAAGTTCGAGAACATGGGCGCGCAGATGGTGAAAGAAGTCGCCAGCCGCACCAATGACGAGGCCGGCGACGGCACCACCACCGCGACCGTTCTGGCCCAGGCCATCGTCAAGGAAGGCATGAAGGCGGTTGCCGCCGGCATGAACCCGATGGACCTCAAGCGCGGGATCGACCTGGCCACCTCGAAAGTGGTCGACCACATCAAGAACGCCGCACGCGAAGTGAACGACAGCGCCGAGGTTGCGCAGGTCGGCACCATTTCCGCCAACGGCGAGGCCGAGATCGGCCAGCAGATCGCCGACGCGATGCAGAAGGTCGGCAACGAAGGCGTCATCACGGTTGAAGAGAACAAGGGCCTCGAAACCGAAACCGACGTCGTCGAAGGCATGCAGTTCGACCGCGGCTACCTGTCGCCCTATTTCGTGACCAACCCCGACAAGATGATTGCAGAACTCGAAGATTGCATGATCCTGCTGCACGAAAAGAAACTGTCGTCGCTGCAGCCGATGGTTCCGCTGCTGGAATCGGTGATCCAGTCGCAAAAGCCGCTGCTGATCATCGCCGAGGACGTCGAAGGCGAGGCACTGGCCACGCTGGTCGTGAACAAGCTGCGCGGCGGCCTGAAGATCGCGGCCGTCAAGGCGCCGGGCTTTGGCGATCGCCGTAAGGCCATGCTGCAGGACATCGCGATCCTGACCGGCGGCCAGGTCATCAGCGAAGACCTGGGCATGAAGCTGGAAAGCGTCACGATGGACATGCTGGGCACCGCCAAGAAGGTGTCGATCACCAAGGACGAAACCACCATCGTCGACGGTGCCGGCGAAAAGGCCGAGATCGAGGCACGCGTGGCCCAGATCCGCACCCAGATCGAGGAAACCACCAGCGACTACGATCGTGAAAAGCTGCAGGAACGCGTGGCCAAGCTGGCCGGCGGTGTGGCCGTCATCCGCGTCGGCGGCATGACCGAGGTCGAGGTGAAAGAGCGCAAGGACCGCGTCGACGACGCGCTGAACGCAACCCGTGCCGCCGTGCAGGAAGGCATCGTTGTGGGCGGCGGTGTCGCTCTGGTTCAGGGCGCCAAGTCGCTGGAAGGCCTGGAAGGGGCGAACCCCGACCAGAACGCCGGTATCGCTATCGTGCGTCGCGCGCTCGAAGCGCCGCTGCGCCAGATCGCGGAAAACGCCGGTGTCGACGGTTCGGTCGTCGCGGGCAAGATCCGCGAAAGCGAAGACCTCAAATTCGGCTACAACGCGCAGACCGATGAATATGGCGACATGTTCAAGTTCGGCGTGATCGACCCGGCCAAGGTTGTGCGCACCGCGCTGGAAGACGCCGCATCGGTTGCCGGCCTGCTGGTCACCACCGAGGCGATGGTCGCCGACAAGCCGCAGAAAGAAGGCGCAGGCGCCGGTGGCGGTATGCCCGACATGGGCGGCATGGGCGGCATGATGTAATCAGCCGCACGTTTCGTGCCGATGATCTGGGGCCGCCCGCTTGGGCGGCCCCTTTTCTTTGCGTGGCAAAGCTGCAAGGTGGCGGTTACGGTTTCCAACCCCGGCAGGAGCACCGATGATACGCCTTGCAGCCCTGACCGCGCTGACCATGCTGGCCTTTGCCGCCAATTCGCTGCTGAACCGCGAGGCGCTGGCCGATGGCCAGACCGGCCCGGCGGTGTTTGCGCTGATCCGCGTGGTCTCGGGCGCGCTGTGCCTGTGGGTGCTGGTGCGATTGCGCGGCGGCCCGTCCCGCCCCATCCTGCGGCCCTGGGGCGTGGTCAGCCTGGCGCTTTACGTGCTGGGGTTTTCCTTTGCCTATGTCACGCTGCCGGCGGGGGTCGGGGCGCTGATCCTGTTCGGCGGCGTGCAGGTCACGATGTTCGCGGGCGCCGTGCTGGGCGGTGAGCGCGTGGCGTGGCCGCGCTGGGCAGGGGCGGCTGTCGCCTTTGCCGGGCTGGTCTGGCTGCTGTGGCCCGGCGCGCAGGCCGCGCCGCCCGTTGCCGGGGCGCTGCTGATGCTGGCCGCGGCGCTGGGCTGGGGCGTCTATTCGCTGCTGGGGCGGGGCGTGCCCGATCCGCTGGCCGCCACCGCGTCCAATTTTGTCTGGGCCGTGCCGCTGGCGGTGCTGGCCTATGCCGTGCTGCCTGACGCGGCCTCGGCCCGCGGGGCGCTGCTGGCGGTCGTTTCGGGCGCGGTGACATCGGGGCTGGGCTATGCGCTGTGGTATGCGATCCTGCCACGGCTGACCGCCACGCTGGCGGCGGTGGCGCAGCTTAGCGTGCCGGTCATCGCCACCGCCGGCGGCATTGCCCTGCTGGGCGAAGAACTGAACGCGCGGTTCCTGATCGCCACGCTGCTGGTTCTGGGCGGGATCGGCCTGTCGCTGCTGCGCCCGCCTCAGCGCAGGATCGGCTCCAGCGGGTCGTAAAGCAGCCCCTCGCCCCAGGCGACTGCCGGCAGGCTGTCGGGCTTGAAGCGGATGCCGTCCATGTCGGTGCGCGAAAAGAACCGCCGCTCGGTCACGATCCCCTCGGGGTCGCGCCACGTATCGCTGAGCGTTCCGGCGGTGATGCGGCAGCGGAAATAGATATCGACCTGGTGAAAGCTGCCCGTCGGGTCGTGAAACTCGTTCACCAGGCAGGGGTCGCCCACCGCGATGCGCAGCCCGGTTTCCTCGTGCACCTCGCGCGCCAGGTTGTCGGGCAGCGATGCGCCGCGTTCGGCCCCGCCGCCGGGCACGCACCACAGGTCGGACAGGCCGCCGGGCCAGGCATTGACCAGCAACAGGCGGTTTTCGTGCAGGATCACCGCGCGCACGGCGATACGGGGGCTGGTCATGGCCGGGCCTTTCGCGTCATCGCCCTTTTGTAGGCGGGGTTTTGCGTCTATCTCAAGGGCATGAAACGCCTTGCGCTTGTTCTTTCCCTGCTGTTGCCCGTGCCCGCATTCGCGGATTGCGTGGTGCTGCTGCATGGGCTGGCGCGGACCGAGGCGTCTTTCCTGCTGATGCAGGAGGCGCTGGAGCGGCGCGGCTATCGCGTGGTGCGGCAGGGCTATCCCTCGACCGAACAGACGATTGCGACCCTGGCCATCGACACGCTGCCCGAAGCGGTGGAGGCCTGCGGCGACGAACGGGTGCATATCGTCACGCATTCGATGGGCGGTATCCTGACACGCTATTGGCTGATCGGGCACCGTCCCGAAAGCCTGGGCCGGGTGGTGATGCTGTCGCCGCCCAACCAGGGATCGGAAATCGTGGATACGCTGGGCCGGATCGAGGCGTTCGGCTGGTTCAACGGCCCCGCGGGCCAGCAGTTGCGCACCGACGAACAGGGGCTGCCCGCGCATCTGCCGCCGGTCGATTTCGACCTTGGCGTGATCGCGGGCGACCGTTCGCTCAACCCGATCTTCTCGGCGATCATCGAGGGGCCGGACGATGGCAAGGTTTCGGTCGAATCGACGCGCGTCAGCGGGATGACCGACCATATCGTATTGCCGGTGACCCACACCTTCATGATGAACAGCCCGCTGGTCATCGCGCAGGTGGTGCGGTTTCTGGAACTGGGGGCCTTCGATCGGGACATGACCCTGACCGAGGCGGTGGAGTTTCTGGCGGAGCGGGGATGATGCAGGCGGAATTTACTCTGACCGGCGCGCAGGTGTTGAGCGACGGGGCGCTGGACGATGGTGTGCTTGGCATTTCGGGCGGCCTGCTGTCCGACCGGGCGACGGGCGCGCAGGTCGCGTTGCCCGGCTGCACGGTATTGCCCGGCATCGTGGATATTCACGGCGATGGGTTCGAGCGGCACATGGCCCCGCGGCGCGGCGCCATGACCGACCTGACGGTGGGGCTGGCCGGGGTCGAGGCCGAGCTGGCCGCGAACGGGATCACCACCGCGATGCTGGCACAGTTCTGGAGCTGGGAGGGCGGAATGCGCGGCCCCGACTTCGCCCTGCGGGTGCTTGAGGCACTGGAACGATACCAGCCCATCGGCACCGATATGCGTATCCAGTTGCGGCTGGAAACGCATCTGCTGGACGATTACGACGCGATGGAACAGGCGGTCGCGCGGTTCGGCGTGGGGCAGGTGGTGTTCAACGATCACCTGCCGCACGAGGCGCTGGCGCGCGGCAAGCGCCCGCCGCGCCTGACCGGGCAGGCGCTGAAATCCGGCCGCAACCCCGAGGCGCATCTGGCGATGCTGCAGGACCTGCACGCAAGGCGCAACGACGTGCCGGCGGCGGTCGTGGCGCTGGCCGGGCGGCTGGCGGCGCGCGGCGTGATGCTGGGCAGCCATGACGACCCCGATGCGGACACGCGCGCCACATGGCGCGCACGCGGCGTGCCGCTGTCGGAATTTCCCGAAACCCACGCGGCCGCGCAGGCCGCGCGCGACGGCGGCGACGGTATCGTGCTGGGCGCGCCCAACGTGATGCGCGGCGGCAGCCATGCCGGCAAGGTATCCGCGCGCGACATGGTGGCGGCGGGGCTGTGCGATGCTCTGGCCTCGGATTATTTCTATCCCGCGCCGCTCAGGGCTGCGCAGATCCTGGGCGAGGCGATCGGCCTGCCGGCGGCATGGGCGCTGGTCTCTGACGGGCCGGCGCGGTTGCTGGGCCTGTCCGACCGGGGCCGCATCGCGCCGGGGCTGCGCGCCGACCTGGTGGTGCTCGACCCCGCCGGGCGGGTCTGCCTGACGGTGGCGGGCGGGCGCGTCACCCATGCCAGCGGTATCGGCGCGGCGGCGCTGATCGCGGCGCGTATTTGACGCGCGTCAATGCGACTCGGCCCGCGGCACGGCATTCTGTCGCCGTTCCACGGTTCAAACACAGGAGGCTTTGGTATGGTTGAGAAAACGCAATCCGGCGGTCTCTGGCCCGCCCTTTACGATCCGTTCCGGCAGATGGGGCACAGGCTGGCCGAATGGCTGTCGCCGGCGTCCGATGCATCGACCGACGGCAGCAGCTATCGCATTTCGATGGAACTGCCGGGCGTCGCCGAGGGTGATATCGACCTGTCGGTGCATGACGGCGTGGTGACGGTCAAAGGCGAAAAGTCCGACACGCGTGAGGAAAAGGGCGACACCTGGTATTTCAGCGAACGTCAGTATGGCAGCTTCAGCCGCACCTTCCGACTGCCCGCGGATGCCGATGACGGCAAGGTCGAGGCGCATCTGAAAGACGGGGTGCTGACCATCGCCGTGCCCCGCAAGAGCCCCGAGCCGAGCAAGGCCACCAAGGTCACCATCAACCGCGGCTGATCGCGCGGGGCCGGTGCGTCAGTCGCGGACCCAGGTGATCACCTCGTCGGGGCTGGCGCGTTCGGTGCGAAAGCCGTTGGCAGGGTGATCGGGATCGGCATGGCCCAGCGAGATCGCGCAAAGGATCAGGCGGGTGTCGGGAAGGTCGAGTTCCCGGCGCACCGTCGGGGCATAGGCGGCGATGGCCGCCTGCGGGATCGTGGCGATGCCAAGCGCCTGCGCGGCCAGCGTAAAGGCGGCGACGAAACCGCCGCAATCCATCGCGCCATAGGCACCCAGATCGGCCTCGGACGTGACGATGGCGACATGCGGGGCACCGAAGAAGCGGTAATTCTCCAGCATCTGTGCCCTGCGCGCACCACGATCCTCGCGCGCGATGCCGACCGCGTCGTATAGCTGGAAGCCGCAGGTGCGGCGGCGATCCTGGTAAACGCCGGTATAGCGCAGCGGCCAGTCGAGGTCGGGCCTGGGCGCGTCGGTTTCGACCGCCTGCAGCAATGCCTGGCTGAGCCGTTCGGTGGCCGCCGGATCGGTGACGCTGACCTGCCAGGGCTGCGCGTTGCACCAGCTTGGCACGCGTTGGGCGGTCTGCACGATCTTCGCGATCACCCCATGCGGGACGGGATCGGGCAGGAAGGCGCGGCAACTGTGGCGTTCGCCCAGAAGGTCCAGCAACGTCTGGTAACGGTCGGTCATGCGTCGGTCTTTCCTGTTTTCCGGTGTCACGCGGGTCATGCGCATCAGAGCTGCCCCTGGTTCAGCGCCACGACATAGCCCACGCCCGCCGCCACGATCAGGCCCAGTATCACGGCAATCGCGATCTTCCAGGCCGACCACGGGCGTTCGCCCTGCACCCGGCCGGTGCGGCCGTTGACGACGAAACGGTATGTCTTTCCGCGATACTTGTAGGCGGCCAGCCAGACCGGCAGCAGCACGTGCTTGAAGGTCACGTCGCTGACATCGGTGTCGATGTCGTGGATGCGCTGGCGGTCGCCACCGATGTCGAAACGCACGTCACGCTCGATCACGCGGTGCATGATCTGGCGTGCCTCGCCATAGCCTTCCTCGACATCCACAGTATATCCCTCGGCCCGGAACCCGGCCAGGTATTCCGGCTGATAAGGTTCCAGCGCGGCCAGGTCCCACGGTTCCAGCGCGTCGGTGAACCGCTTGGGCAACGAGCGCGAGGCCAGCACCAGCACATCGTCAAAGAACCGCTGCACCCGTCCCGATGCGGGCCGCCAGCGGATCTTCATCACGCGCTGCGCCTGCCGTTTGCCGTTCACGGTGACGTGGCGGGTTTCGTAATAGATCGTGCCGCGTTCGCCGCGATACCGGCTGCGGGTCTGGGCGTCGAACGTCCAGTAGGGGACATAGATGCCGTCCATGCGCCGCCCCTTGCGGGCGTATTTCTGCAACCCGTTCGGCGCGAACCACAGCCGGCCCAGCCAGTCGGTCATCGCCTTGCGCGCGGCCCCTTCATCCAGGGCAAAGGGCAGCACGCCGCGCGGCTTGATATGGCGATGCGTGCCGGTATCGGCCACCACGGGCGTGGCGCAGAACGGGCATTCGGTGGCATGGGTCGCGCCGGTGAATTCGACCTGCGCGGCGCAGTTGGGGCAGGTGGTGACGCGGGTTTCCTCGATCTCCTGCGCGGGGAGCTGATCGTGGATCGCGCGTTCGAAATCCAGCTCGCGTATGCCGCCCTGCCACGGCCCGTGATCGGCGACGGGTGCGGTGTTGCCGCAATGATCGCAGACCAGTTGCCCGGCTTGCGGATCGAAACGGAAATCCGCCCCGCATTGATCGCAGGGAAAGCGGTGTTCCTCGACAAGGGCGGCGGCGGTTTCGCTCATGGCCTCATGGGGTCTTTGTGTCGGGCGGGGTGCGGCGCCGAGGTCACGCCCCGGGCGGGGGCGGCGGTGGCAGGATGGTGAACAGTTGCGCCAGTTCCTGCACGTCCTCGGCGCGCATCCAGCCGTCCTGCCCCGGCGTCCAGACAAAGCTGTCGCGGGTCAGCTCGCCCGAACCGGCCATCTTGCCCATATCGGCCTTGGAAAACGGCCCCTTGGTCTGCCCGCCCTCGGCAATGTGCCAGACATGTTCGACCGGCGGCGGCGGCGGTGCTGCGGGTGCCGCGGCGGGCTGCGTGGCGCCCCACGGGCCCTGTTGCGCCATCTGGTTGGCCATCGCCATGCCCATCCCCATGCCAAGCCCCGCGCCCATGCCGGCCCCGGCCTCGCCGCCGCGGGCCATCGCCTCGGCCGCGGAATATTGCGTGAACTTGCCCAGGTCGCCCACCAGCCCCATGCTGGTGCGCTTGTCCAGCGCCTGCTCCACCGCCGGTGGCAGGCTGATATTCTCGATATAGAATTCGGGGATCGTCAGCCCGTATTCCGCCACCTTCTGCGAGATTTCGCCGGCCACCAGCTTGCCCAGTTCGCGGGTGTTGGCGGCCATGTCCAGAACCGGGATACCCGACCCGGCGATGGTGCGGGAAAATTCCTGCACGATGATGTTGCGGATCTGGTAACTGATCTCGTCCATCGTGAATTCGCCATCGGTGCCCACGATCTCGATCAGGAATTTCGCGGGGTCCGTCACCTTGACCGCATAGGTGCCGAAAGCGCGCAGGCGCACGGGGCCGAATTCAGGGTCGCGGCACATGATCGGGTTCTTGGTGCCCCATTTCAGGTCGGTGAACCGGGTGGTGTTGACGAAATAGATCTCCGACTTGAAGGGCGACCTGAACCCGTGATCCCAGTGCTGGAGCGTGGTCAGGATCGGCATGTTGTTGGTTTCCAGCATGTAAAGGCCGGGGGTGAACACATCCGCCAGCTGGCCCTCATGCACGAAAACCGCCGCCTGCCCCTCGCGCACGGTCAGCTTGGCACCGTACTTGATCTCGTGCCCCTCGCGTTCGAAGCGCCAGACCATCGTGTCGCGGCTGTCCTCTGTCCAGTGGATGACGTCGATGAATTCGCCGGTCAGGAAATCGAGAATACCCATGATTTTGTCCTTTCATGCCACCCGCACCAAGGCGGGAGAGGATTACGATGGCCCTCCGGCCAGTTCGCGCGCACGCGCGGAATAGATCGGGCGCGCCTCGTCCGGGGTCATGCCGGGTTTCAGGCGGGGATCATAAAGCATTTTCAGCAGCATTTCGTCATGCGTGGTCAGCAGGGCGAATTCGTCGTCGTCGTTGAAGATCGACGGCCGCGCCAGCGGGCTGTCATTGGCCAGCCCCAGCCCCTGCGCCACCTCTTCGTGGATGCAGGAGCGGCGCAGAAGATCGGGGTGCTCGGCCCGCACGACCGCGATGGCCTTGCGATAGACATGATCGTTCCTTGTGTCGGAGAACGCGATCACCAGGCAATGGATCGAGCGCGGGATGGTGCGGATGATATCCAGCGAGTTGGGATTGATATTGGGCACCAGTGCCTGGATGCGGGGCAGGGCTGCGGCGCGGTCGTCCTCGCTCAGCACCATGATGTGAAAGTTCCCGTTCGCCCCGGTCGAGATCGGATGCCCGGTGATGCGCGCCAGCCGCGCGACATAGCGGTCGATCACCAGCCGGTCGGTGGCGCGCTGCGCCTGCGACACCGATGCGCCGAATTCCACGGTCACGCGCACCGGGCTGGTCCAGCGCCGCAACTGCCCGGGCGTGCCCCGCGCCGATCTCAGGCCCTGGCCGCGCTCGTACTCGTCGAAAAAGGCCAGCTTTTCGAAGTTGCGGATCAGCATTTCGGCGTCATAGGGCGTGTCCGGCCCGCCGCCGTCGGTGCGCAACAGGCCCTGCGCCAGCAGGTCGGCCTGCACGCGGGCGTAATAGGTCGCCAGCGTGGCGCTGGCCTCGGACGGCATGTTGCGCGGCTCGGCCGGGGCGGTGCGCGGCTGGTCGGGGCGCGGCTCGGGCCGGACCGAGTTGCGCGGCGCCATGCCGTCACAGCCGGCAAGAGCGACGGCCCCGGCCAGCATCAGCGTGGAAAGACGGCGCCGCCGCACGGGCGGGTTATGCCCCGGGCACCGCGGTGCCGGCAGTGTCGCCCACACCGTCGCGCCGCGCCTTGGCCGAGGCCAGCGTATCGCGCAGCTCGGCCTCCATCTTCTTCAGCTCCTCTTCGGCCTTCGCGCGGCGTGCCTTGCCCTCGTCGGCGATCTGCAGCGATTCCTCGATGGTGCCGATCAGGTCGGCATTGGCCTGCTTCACCGCCTCGATATCGAAAACGCCGCGTTCCATTTCCTCGCGGATCATCCTGTTGCTGTCGCGCAGATTCCTGGCATTGGCGGTCAGCAGCTCGTTGGTCAGGTCGTTGGCATCGCGCACGGCCGAGGCCGCCTCGGCCGACCGCTGGATCGTCACCGCCTGCGCAAGCTGGGTTTCCCACAGCGGCACGGTGTTCACCAGGGTCGAGTTGATCTTGGTCACCAGGCTCTTGTCGTTTTCCTGCACCAGCCGGATCGAGGGCAGCGATTGCATCGTCACCTGCCGGGTCAGTTTCAGGTCGTGCACCCGGCGTTCCAGGTCGTCGCGCGCGGCGCGCAGGTCGCGCAGCTCCTGCGCCTTCATCACCTGGTCATTTTCCGGCGCGGCGGCGACTTCGGCCTCTTTCGCGGGGATGTCGGTGCCGTCCAGTTCCTTCAGCTTGGCCTCGCCCGCCGCGATGTAAAGCGCCAGCTCGTCATAGAAGGCCAGCGTCTTTTCATACAGCATGTCCAGCGACTTGATGTCCTTCAGCAGCGTATGTTCGTGTTTCAGCAGGTCGTCGGTGATCCGGTCGATCTGGCCCTGCACCTTTTCGAAACGCGCGGTGAACTTGGCAAAGGGCGCGGCGCGGCCCAGCAGCTTTTCCCACCAGCTGCGTTCGCGCCGCACGTCCAGCTCGCTGACCGAGAAGCCGCGGATCGTGGTGACGATGCCGCGCAGGCTGTCGCCCGCCGGGCCCACGTCCTTGTTGCGCACGTCGCTCAGCATGGCCTGGCTGATTTCCTGCAACTCGGCCTGCGCCGCCGACCCGAAGGACACGATCGAATTGGTGTCGCCCATGTCGATCTCGTCCATGCGCTTGCGGATTTCCGCCCCCACCGGCGCGTCCGCGTCGTCCAGCGAAACGATGGCGCCCGCCTCGCCCGGTTCGGGCAGGATGACGGCATTCACCTCTTCCACCATCGCCAGTGCATCCTGCGCTTTCTTCTGAATTTCGGTCGACATGGTTCTATCCCCCTTACCAGGTTGCGCGCGCTTACTCGGTCCGCACGCCTTCGCGCTGCAAACGGTCGCGCAGCACGTCGATTTCGATTGTCAGGTCGCTGTGGTCGTCCAGCAGCATCTTCTTGGTCTTGGCGTCGAACTGCTGCTCCAGATCGGTCAGCAGCGACAGGTAATCGGTTTTCGCCTGCGCGCTCTGGCTGCGGGCATAGATGTCGGAGAATTTCACCGTCGCGTCGCGCGCGCCCATCAGGTAGACGCCCATGTATTTGCGCGCCGCGGTCAGGTCGCGCGGGTCGTTTTCGACCGTGCGCAGCATGTCGCGCACCGTGGTCTGGAACCGCGCCACGCGGTCGGCCACACCCCGGTCGCCCGCGCGTTTCACGGCATCCGTCATGGCGGCAAGGTGCTTTTCGGCCTCTTCCACCGCGCGCGCCACGCGGTCGGTCTGGAACTGGTCGATGCCTTCCATGCCCTTGTCGGACATCGGGTCCAGCCCGAAGGACATCCCGTGCAGCACCGCGCCGAGAACGGCAAAGATGCCGGCCTCCGGCACGCCGAAGCCGGCGAATCCCGCCAGCCCCAGCCCCGCACCGGTCAGCACCGAGCCCAGCAGTTTGCGCGGCACGGCAGGGCGGCGGGCGACCTTGCGGTTGTCATACGCTTCCTGCGCCAGCACGCCCTCGCGGGTCAGCCAGGCCGCCAGGATCAGCAGTCCCAGCGCGACCAGGTATTGCGCCATCTGCACCGGATCGGCGGTAAAGGCCCGCCAGATCAGCAGAAGCGGCAGAAAGAACAGCAGGTTCACCCGCGCCCCCGCGCGCGACCGTGCCGCGCCGCGATAGGTGCCGGGGGCCGCGGGATCGCCGCCGGGGCTGTGTTTGCCGCCGAACCGTTGCGCCATACCTTACGCCCCCCCTGCAACGGAGACATAAAGAAACAGGATGACCAGCAGAAAATACGAAAGTTTCTGCAACCCCGACCCGGACATACGCCCCTCTTTCTGCGCTTCGACTTGCGAAAAAGGTAGGGGATAGTGGCGGCGCTTGCTAGGGGGAAGATGGGCGCCCGCGCGTCAGCGGCGGGGTTTGTCCCGGCGCGAGGCCGGGCGGGCAGGCCGTTGCGGCTGTTTCGCGGGGCCGCGCGGGGGGCGGCGGACGGTCTTGGCCTTCGGGGCCTCGGCGGTGTCTTCGGCGCTCAGCCCCAGCTGGTCGCGCAGGACCTTGCGGCGCACCTCTTCGACGGCGCCGCGCGCCAGCGTGCCCAGCTGGAACGGCCCGTAAGAGATGCGAATCAGGCGGTTCACGCCCAGCCCGACCGCCTCCATCGCGCGGCGGATCTCGCGGTTGCGGCCTTCGCGCAGGCCCACGGTCAGCCAGGCATTCGCGCCCTGCTGGCGGTCCAGCGTCACGTCCATCGGCAGGAACGCTTCGCCCTCGATGGTGATGCCCTTGCGCAACGGGTCCAGTATCCGGTCCTCGACCCGGCCCTTGACCCGCACGCGGTAGCGCCGTAGCCAGCCGGTCGAGGGCAGTTCGAGCTTGCGCTTGACCTCGCCATCGTTGGTCAGCAGCAACAACCCCTCGGAATTCAGGTCGAGCCGCCCGACGCTCATCACCCGCGGCATGTCCTTGGGCAGCGCGTCGAAAATCGTCTCGCGCCCCTGTTCGTCGCGGGCGGTCGTCACCAGCCCGGCGGGCTTGTGATACAGCCACAGGCGCGGCGGTTCGGGCGGGGCAAGCGGCTTGCCGTCCACGGTGATCGCGTCGTTCGCGGTGACGTTCAGCGCGGGGCTGTCGATCTGCTTGCCGTTCACGGTCACGCGGCCGGCCTCGATCAGGCGTTCGGCCTCGCGCCGGCTGGCGCGGCCGGCACGGGCGATGACCTTGGCGATACGCTCGCCGGATTTGGGTGCGTCTGTCATGGCCGGTATATGCCGCAAAGCGCGGGCTTGCGAAAGCGCCCTTTGCGGGGCATGTGCAGGGGATGGAGTTCGTCAGCCATATGCAGGCCGCCCTGGACGAGGCGCGCGCCGCCGCCGGTCGCGGCGAGGTGCCGGTCGGCGCCGTTGTGGTGTCGCCCGTAGGCGCGGTCGTGGCCCGCGCCGGCAACCGCACGCGCGAACTGCACGATCCCACCGCCCATGCCGAGATACTGGCGATCCGCGCCGCCTGCGAAACGCTGGGGCAGGAACGGCTGACCGGGCATGACCTGTACGTGACGCTGGAGCCGTGCCCGATGTGCGCGGCGGCGATTTCCTTTGCCCGCATCCGGCGGCTGTATTACGGCGCGGCCGATCCGAAATCGGGTGGCGTGGCGCATGGCGCGCGGGTGTTCGCGCATCCGCAATGCCACCACGCGCCCGAAATCTATGACGGGATCGCCGCCGACGCGGCCGAGGGTCTGTTGCGCGAATTCTTCGCCGACCGGCGCTGAACGGGCTTGCCCTTGGCCGGGCAGCACCGTTTGGTGGACGGATCGACAAAGGAGGAAACGCAATGTCATTCATCAAGCGGGCAACCGCCGCCGCCGCCGTGCTGACCCTGTCGGCCACGCTGGCATGGGCCGAACCGGCCGCCAAGGTGGCGATCCACGTGGACGAGGACAACGTCAAGACGATGAACATGGCGCTCAACAACGCTGCCAACATCGCCAAGTATTACGAGAGCCAGGGCCAGGAGGTGGTGATCGAGATCGTCACCTACGGCCCCGGTGTGCACATGCTGCGGCAGGACACGTCGCCGGTGAAGGACCGTATTTCGGCCATGTCCCTTGAAATGGACAATATCCAGTTCTCGGTCTGCCTGAACACCGTGCAGGCGATGACGCAGCAGCTGCAGACGGATGTGCCGCTGCTCGACGAGGCGACCGAGGTGCCCTCGGGCGCGGTGCGGCTGATGGAGCTGCAATACGACGGTTACGCCTATCTGCGGCCCTGACCGGGCCTTGCGGGCACGCCGCCGCGGACGGCGTGCCCGGCACCTCAGAAGCGCATCGGCTTCATCACCTCGGCCTCGATCACGTCGACACCCGGCAGCGCCTCTTTCATCGCGTCGGCCGACTGCTCCAGCAGCGGGAAGGTCTTGTAGTGGCAGGGGATCACCGTCTTGAAATCGAAGAAGGTCCTGGCCGCATAGGCCGCGCGCTTCATGTTCATGGTGAAATGCCCGCCGGCGGACAGGATGCCGATATCGGGTTTGTGCAGGTCGTTGAATACCTTCATGTCGGCCATCACGTCGGTGTCCCCCGACAGGTAGACCGTGTGCCCGTCACCCTCGATCATGTAGCCGCATTCGGTGCCCACCACCTTGGGCCCCTGGTCGGTCGCCATCGAGGTCGAATGCACCGCGTGCACCATCGTCACCTTCGGTCCGCCCAGGTCGATCGTGCCGCCCTTGTTGAAACCGATGGTCTGGACATGCTCGTGCTCTTCCCAGTAACTCATAAGGTCGTACTGGCCGACCACCGGCACCTTCAGCCTGCGCGCCAGTGACAGGGCATCGACGACATGGTCGAAATGCGCATGGGTCAGCAGGATATGCGTCGCGCCTTCGACGGCGGCGTCGTGCTGATCCTCGGGCAGGACGGGGTTGCCGGTCAGCCACGGGTCGATCAGCAGAACCTGCCCCTCGATTTCGAACCGGAACGAGCCGTGCCCAAGCCATGTGATCTGCATGTATCTTTCTCCCTTTCGGTGTTCGCGTTGCTTCGCCCGGCAAGGTAACATGGCGGGCGTGACTGAAAAGGGGTATTGAACCGCGGCCGCCGGACGGTATCTGCAACGGGCATGGAGGGCGCGGATGGACTGGACACGCCAGATCGACAGCTATTGCGAAAGGCTGGGCCCGGATTACTGGGCCGAGCCGGTGAATGCGCTGACCAACCTGGCCTTCGTCATCGCCGCCGCGATCATGTGGCCACGGGTGCGGGGCCTGCCGCTGGCGCAGGCGCTGTGCGTCGTGCTGGCGGTGATCGGGGTCGGGTCGTGGCTGTTTCACACCCATGCGACCGCCTGGGCCGCGCTGGCCGACGTGCTGCCGATCCTGATCTATATCCTGGTCTATATCTACGCCGCCAACCGCGCCTATTGGGGCCTGCGCCCCTTGCCCGCGCTGGGGCTGACGGCGCTGTTTCTGCCCTATGCGGCCGCCACCGCGCCGCTTTTCGGCATGATCCCCGGACTCGGATCGTCGGCGGGCTATGCGCCGGTGCCGCTGCTGATCGCGATCTATGCCGTGCTTTTGCGTCACCGCCTGCCCCGGGTGGCGCGCGGGCTGGCCATCGGTGCCGGGCTGCTGATCGCCTCGCTTATCTTTCGCACGATCGATGAACCGTTATGCGGCGTGGTGCCATTCGGCACGCATTTCATGTGGCATATCCTGAATGCCACCATGCTGGGCTGGATGATCGCGGTTTATCGCCGCCACATGCTTGCGGGTCAGGCGGCGCGGCGCTAAACGCGTGTGGACTGAAAAACGGAGATCACTCATGTCGATCGACCTCGAAACCGCGGCCAAGGTGGCCAAGCTTGCCCGGATCAAGGTGGAAGAGGACGCGCTGCCGGCGCTGGCCTCGGAATTCAACACCATCCTCGGGTTCATCGAGCAGCTGAACGAGGTGGATGTCGCGGGCGTGGAGCCGATGACCAGCGTCACGCCCCAGCGCCTGAAGCGGCGCGAGGATGTGGTGACCGATGGCGGGATGCAGGACAGGATCCTGTCGAACGCACCCGATGCCCGCGAAGGGTTCTTTGCCGTGCCCAAGGTGGTGGAGTAAGCGCATGACCGACCTGAACCGCCTGACCCTGGCCGAAGCGCGCGATCGCTTGCGCGCAAAAGAAACCACCAGCGTCGAACTGACCGAGGCCTGCCTGAGCGCCATCGACGCCGCCGACGCGCTGGGCGCGTTCGTGCACAAGACGCCCGAGATCGCGCTGGAGCGTGCGAAGGCCGCCGACGAACGGCTGGCGCAGGGCGACGCGCCCGCCATGTGCGGCCTGCCCATCGGGATCAAGGATCTGTTCTGCACGAAAGGCGTCGACAGCCAGGCCGCCAGCCGCATCCTCGAAGGGTTCAGGCCCGAGTACGAATCGACCGTCAGCCAGCAATTGCAGGATGCCGGGGCGGTCATGTTGGGCAAGCTGAACATGGACGAATTCGCCATGGGCTCGTCCAACGAAACCTCGTGCTACGGCAACGCCGTCAATCCGTGGCGGCGCGGTAACGACGACGCGGCGCTGACGCCGGGCGGCTCGTCCGGCGGCTCGGCCTCGGCGGTGGCGGCCGATCTGTGCCTTGCCGCGACCGGTACCGATACCGGCGGCTCGATCCGCCAGCCCGCGGCCTTTACCGGCATCGTGGGGATCAAGCCGACCTATGGCCGCTGTTCGCGCTGGGGCATCGTGGCCTTTGCCAGCTCGCTCGACCAGGCCGGGCCGATGACGAAAACCGTGCGCGACGCCGCGATCATGCTGGAAACCATGTGCGGGCATGACCCGAAGGATTCCACCAGCGCCGACCTGCCGGTGCCGGATTTCGAATCGATGCTGACCGGCGATATCAGGGGCAAGGTCATCGGCATCCCGAAGGAATACCGCATGGATGGTATGCCCGAAGAGATCGAAAAGCTCTGGGCCGACGGCACCGCGATGCTGCGCGACGCGGGCGCCGAGATCCGCGATATCAGCCTGCCGCACACGAAATACGCGCTGCCTGCCTATTACGTGATTGCGCCCGCCGAGGCATCGTCGAACCTCGCGCGCTATGACGGGGTGCGCTATGGCCACCGGGCGAAGCTGGCGCAGGGCGACGGCATCACCGAGATGTACGAAAAAACCCGCGCCGAGGGCTTCGGCCACGAGGTGCAGCGCCGCGTGATGGTGGGCACCTACGTGCTGTCGGCGGGGTTCTACGACGCCTATTACAACCGCGCCCGCAAGGTGCGCACCCTGATCAAGCGCGACTTCGAACAGGTCTTTGCCGACGGGATCGACGCGATCCTGACGCCGGCCACCCCCTCGGCCGCCTTCGGCCTGGGCGAGATGAACGATGCCGATCCGGTGCAGATGTATCTGAACGACGTGTTCACCGTCACGGTGAACCTTGCCGGTCTGCCCGGCATCTCGGTGCCTGCGGGGCTGGATGCCAAGGGGCTGCCGCTGGGGCTGCAACTGATCGGGCGGCCGTGGGAAGAGGGCGATCTGCTGAACACCGCCTATGCGCTGGAACGTGCGGCGGGTTTTGTGGCAAAACCCGATAAATGGTGGTAAGTCGCCCCAAAACATAATCAGGCAGGATACAGATCATGCGTGTCTTTCTTTGCTGTGCGGCGTTTCTGGGGCTGGTGGCCTGCGCGCCGCCCGTCCCCGACAGCGGTCAGGGCGTCGGTTTCGGCGACTACAGCACCTATCAACGCCAGCAGGCCGAACGCGAGGCGATGCTGACCGGCACGGCGATCCCGCCGGCAGGGGCGGTGTCGGACGAGGCGCCCGGCACCGGCCGCAACCTGCCGCAGGCCCAATCGGTTTCGGTTGCAGGGCAAAGCGATGCCGAACGGCTGGCCGCGGATACCGCGGCGGCGCTCAATTCCGGCGAGGCCCCGGTTCAGGCAAGCCCCTCGAACCCGCCGCCCGAGGCGGTGAATGCCGCCGGGATCAGCCAGGAAAACAACTTCGACAACGTGTCGAACCTGCGGACGATCGAAAGCGACGCGCAGCGCATCGCGCAGAACCGCGCGCAATACCAGGTGATCCAGCCCGAGGCGCTGCCCTCGCGCGTGGGCGCGTCGTCGCCCAACATCGTGGATTTCGCGCTGAGCACCACCAATCCCAGGGGAACGTCGCTTTACCGCCGCACAGGCCTGTCGGGGCAGACCCGATATCAGCGCAACTGCGCCAAATACGCCTCGCCCGACCGCGCGCAGGAAGAATTCCTTGCCAGGGGCGGCCCCGAGCGTGACCGGCTGGGGATCGACCCGGATGGCGACGGGTTCGCCTGCGACTGGGACCCCGCGCCTTTCCGCAAGGTGCGCGGGGGCTGATCGCGCTGACGGGCGCAATCTGGCATCCCTCGCCGAATTGCGGGCCGCGGCGCGATGGCGCCCGGCCCGATCTGATTGTCCTGCATTACACCGCGATGGACGGCGCGCAAGCCGCGCTTGAGCGGCTGTGCGACCCGCAGGCCGAGGTGTCGGCGCATTACCTGATCGGCGCGGATGGCACCGTCTGGCAGATGGTCGACGAGGCGATGCGCGCCTGGCACGCGGGCGCGGGGCAGTGGGGCGGTGTCGTGGACGTCAATTCCCGCTCGATCGGGATCGAGCTGGACAACCTGGGCACCCACCCGTTTTCCGAACCGCAGATGCAGGCGCTCGACTCGCTGCTGGCCGGTGTGATGGCGCGCTGGTCGATCCCGCCGGAGCGGGTGATCGGGCATTCCGACATGGCGCCTGAGCGCAAATGCGATCCCGGCCCGCGCTTCGACTGGCAGCGGCTGGCGCGGCAGGGGCTGTCGGTCTGGCCGGATGCGAAACCGCGCGGTTTGGCGGCGAAACCGCGCGATTTCTGGACCGAGTCCAGGATGCGCGCCTTTGCGGACGCGCTGCGCACATTCGGCTACCCGGTGCCGCCGGGCGGGCTGGCGCCGCTGGCGATGCTCGATGCGTTTCGCGCCCGGTTCCCCGGCCTGTCCGACGGACCCGCCATCCTGGCCGCCGCGCAAGACCTTGCCGCCCGCTTTCCCGTTGACCGGGACGCTTCCAGCACATAAGTCCGCGAATGCGCGGAGGGCCGGATGGCCGCGGGGGTGCAAACCCACGAGGAAAGTCCGGACTCCACAAGACGACGGTGCCGGGTAACGCCCGGGCAGGGAAACCTGACGGAAAGCGCCACAGAAATGAAACTACCCCGGCCTGTCCGGGGAAAAGGTGAAACGGTGGGGTAAGAGCCCACCGGGGGGCTGGCAACAGCCCCCGCACGGCAAGCCCCACCGGGAGCAATGCCGAATAGGGTCCCCGCGCGGGCTGATCGGGCAACCGATATCGCCGCAGGGCAAGTCCTGGCCCAGGGGATCGGGTAGGCAGCTGGAGGGGCACCGGCAACGGTGCCCTTAGATGAATGGCCATCCAGAGGGGGCGACCCCTTGGACAGAATCCGGCTTACAGGCCCTCCGCGCATATCTTTCCGGGGTCTGGCGGGACAGCGCCATGCAGGTTTGGCATATTGGCCGGACAAAATTTTTTACCGCCTGAGTATTTCGCAACCGAAGGGCATCGCATGGCCGCGGTCGGGCGATCCGACCTCTGTTGCGGTCACTTTATGGCGCGGCCACATCCTCCCCCTAAGCATGGCACTGGCGGCAGCCAATCGCCCGGCCGGGGGGCGGCCGTGCGATGCCCGGGCCGCTTCGCGGCTGCTCCGGGCTGGGTGCATCGTTCAAACGCCTTGAAAAAAACCAACACTGTTCTCTACCGCGCAATCCGCGAAGGCCCGGTGCGGTTACAACGGGTGCATCTTCCTGCCCCCTCACTGTCAGGTGACTGTTGCACAGACTGTGCTAATCTGGCCGAAACAACCGGAGGGATTGTCATGAGTTTCGTCAAGACGCTGGCCACGCTGGCCGTCGGGTTCGCCGCCGCGCGCGGTGTGCAGAAGGTAAGGGAAATGGGCGGTATGGCGGGCCTGAAGGACGCCATGCGCAAGGCCGGGGACCCGGGCGGTATGGCCGACCAGATGGGCGGCATGGCGCAGAAGATGGGCCTGCCGGTCGACCAGGCGCAGATGCGTGACATGTTCGCGCGTTTCGGCGGGCAGGCGGCGGATGCCACCGACGCCACCGAACAGGGCCTGGGCAACCTGATGGGCGCCATGACCAGCGCGGCCGGTGTCGGCGCCAGGGGCATGGGCGAGATGATGGAGGCGCTGACCAGGGGCACCGCCATCGGCGCCACCACGGAGGAGAACGCCCGCCTGATGATCCGCGCGATGATCCAGGCCGCCAAGTCGGATGGCGAGATCGACGCCGACGAGCGCAAGACGATCCTCGATCACCTGAGCGATGCCAGCGACGAGGAAATCGCCTTTGTCGAGGCGGCGCTGGATGCACCCGTCGATCCCGTCGCGCTGGCGCAGGACACCGGCGACGCGATGCGCGCGCAGGTCTATTCCGCCGCGCTGATGGCGATTGCGGTGGATACCGGGGCGGAACGCAGCTATCTGCGGGCGCTGGCGCAGGCGTTGCAGCTGGACGACGCCACCGTTGCAGACCTGCACAAGTCGATGGGGCGGCCCGCCTTGTGACCCCTTCGCCGGTTTTTCAGGCCGGAGCCGGGTTTCGCTGTTGACTCTCGGCCCGCCCTCGGTAAAAGGCGGGCTTCAAGAGATTTCACGGGCGCCATGCCGCCCTGTGCAGGAGAGCGACAATGGCGAAGCCGACCACCATCAAGATCCGCCTGAACTCGACCGCGGGCACCGGCCACTTCTACGTGACCAAGAAAAACGCACGCACCATGACCGAGAAGATGACCGTGCGCAAATACGACCCGGTCGCGCGCAAGCATGTCGAGTACAAGGAAGGCAAGATCAAGTAAGATCGCCTGACCCGGACCAGATCGAAAACGCCGCGCGGGCAAGGGCCAGCGCGGCGTTTTTCTTTGTGCGGGCCCAGGGTGGGCGGTGGAACGAAAAAGGGCCGGTCGCATGACCGGCCCTTTGATCTGTCTCGTTCAGGCTGCGTTATTCGCGGTTGCCCAGAAGTTGCAGCAGGAACATGAACATGTTGATGAAGTCGAGGTAGAGCCGCAGCGCGCCCATGATGGCGGACTTGCCCAGCCACTCGCTGTCGCCGTGATGGGCGTGGGCGAGATACTCGTTCTTGATGTCCTGCGTGTCATAGGCCGTCAGCCCGGCAAAGATCAGCACGCCGAGGATCGAGATGGCGAACATGATCGCGGGCGAGCCCAGGAAGATGTTGATGATCGACGCCACGATCAGGCCGATCACGCCCATGATCAGGAAGCTGCCCCAGCCCGAGATGTCCTTCTTGGTGGTGTAGCCCCAGAGCGACAGGCCGGCAAAGGCGATCGAGGTCACCAGGAACACCTGAATGATCGAATAGCCGGTGAACACCAGAAAGATCGAGCTGAGCGACAGCCCCATCAGCACGGCAAAGACGTAGAACACCAGTTGCACGCCGGCCGCCGACAGGCGGTTTACCGCGGCGCCGAAGCCGAAGAAAACAAAGGCCAGCGGTGCGAACATGATCACCCATTTCAGCGGCGACAGGTACAGTGCCTGACCCAGCCCGGTCAGGAACTGACCGTCGCGGATCATTACGGCACCTTCTGTGGGCACACTGGTGACCGCCAGCCCGGCAATTGCCCAGGCGGCAAGGAAGGTGATGAACGTGCCCACGGACATGGTGCCGTAGACCTTGTTCATGTGGGCGCGCAGTCCCTGGTCAATCTGGGCGGCGCCTACGCCTGCCGCCGTCCTGATTGTGTTGTATTCAGCCATTAAAGCCTCCGATGCGAAACCGTTAGTCCGAGGATACGGACCTTGTCGCAAATATCGGTAAGCCCGGGCGCCGTTTCAAGAGTTTTGCGCACCGGTTTATGACTTTTCCTGTCAGCTTTGGCGCCGGGGGGCCGCCGACCAGTGTGCCGGGGCGTCCCAGAACGGGCGCGCGGCCTCGGTTTCGGCCTCGTCTCGGCTGATGCCGATATCGTCCAGCGCCGCATCGTCCAGCCGCGACAACGCGTGGCGCTGGCGGCCAAGGGCGAAAAGCTCGGACAGGCCGGGGCGGCGGCTGCGCCACACCGGCAGAAAGCGGGACAGCGCGTGGGAAAGGGCGACCATGGCTTTTCCTTTCTCGATGGTTTGGGGTTGTTTCATCAATTTCGTTGAACATGTAGGTCGTGCCGTGCTATTTTGGAAACGAATGTTTTTGACCTAATCCATCAGGGTTTGTGATATGAGAAATCTGGACGTCACCACGCTGCGCTCGTTCGTGGCGGTGGCCGAACTGGGCGGGGTCACCCGCGCTGCGGCGCATTTGAACCTGACGCAATCGGCCGTGTCGATGCAGCTCAAGCGGCTGGAGGAGCTTCTGGCGCTCAACCTCTTCGACCGGACGGGGCGGCGTATCGCGCTGACACTGAACGGCGAGCAGTTGCTGGGCTATGCCAAGCGGATGGTGCAACTGAACGACGAGGTGATGATGCGCCTGACCGACCAGGCCTTCGAGGGCGAGGTCATCCTGGGCGCGCCGCACGACATCGTCTATCCGGTCATTCCGCAGGTGCTGAAGGCGTATAACGCCGCGTTTCCGCGGGTGAAGGTGACGCTGCGGTCGTCAAGCACGGTCAAGCTGCACGAGGCGCTGGAACGGGGCGAGGTCGACCTGATCCTGACCACCGAATCCGCGCTGCGCCCCGGCGGCGAAACCCTGACCGAGGTGCCGCTGCGCTGGGTCGGGGCAAGGGGCGGGCAATGCTGGCGCCTGCGGCCGCTGCGGCTGGCCTTTTGCAAGTTCTGCGCCTTCCGCCCCATCGCCATGCGCGAACTGGACAAGGCGGGGATCGACTGGGAAATGACGGTGGATTCCGATGACGACCGCTCGATCGAGGCGCTGATCAGCGCCGATCTGAGTATCGGCGCCCTGCTTGAGGACAGCATCCCCCCGCACCAGGAGGCGATCCCGCAGGGCAGCGGCCTGCCCGAGCTGGGCACGCAGCAGATCAATCTTTACGCCCCCACCGCCGATGGCGGCGGCATGATCGACGAGTTGCGCAAGGTGCTGCGCGCCTCGTTCGCCGGCAAACCGGCCGAGTTGCGGCTTACGGCGTGATCACCACCTTGCCGGTGGACTGGCGGCTGCGCAGCAGTTCCAGCCCCTCGCGGGTGTTTTCCAGCGGCAGGATATGGCTGACATGGGGCTTCAGCCGCCCCTCCTGATACCAGCCCAGCAGGGTGCGCAGGCTGCCCGTCACCACCTCGGGGCGGAACTTCATGTAGCCGCCCCAGTAGACGCCCAGCACGCTCAGGTTCTTGACCAGCAGGTGATTGGCGGGAATCCGGGGCACCTCGCCGCTGGCGAAACCGATGGGCAGCAGCCGTGCCTCGGGCTTGCAGGCGCGGAACGCCGCCTGCCATTGTTCGCCCCCCACCGGATCATAGACCACATCGGCGCCGCCCAGATCGCGGACGCGGGCGCGGATATCCTCGGTTTTCGCGTCGAGCAGGTGGTCGGCCCCGGCCTGCCGCGCGATCTCCAGCTTGTCGGCGCCGCGCGCGCAGGCGATCACCGTCGCGCCCATCAGCTTGCCCACCTCGACCGCGGTCAGGCCCACGCCGCCCGCCGCGCCCAGAACCAGCAGGGTTTCGCCCGGCTGCATCCGCGCCCGGTGGTCCAGCGCCACGTGGCTGGTGCCATAGGCGATCTGAAACGCCGCCGCGTCCGCCGCGCTCATGCCGTCGGGCAGGGGCACCGCGCGGTCGGCGGGGAAACAGCCATACTCGGCCAGCCCGCCCTGTCCGCCGAACACGGCCACGCGCGTTCCCGGCGCGGGCCCCTGCGTGCCGGGCCCCAGCGCATCGACCACGCCCGCCACCTCCATGCCGAGCGTAAAGGGCGGCTCGGGCATGTCCTGATACTTGCCCTGTTCCATCAGCAGGTCGGCGAAATTCAGCCCGCAAGCCTCGATCCTGACGCGAATTTCACCGGCGCCCGGATCGGGGACCGGGCATTCGGTCAATGCGGCAGGCCGGCCTGCCCCGGTTACACGAAAAGCGCGCATCGGCATCTCCAATCGACATCGGCGGCAAGATGCGCGGCGCGCCCGGCGGTGTCAAACCGGCACCGGGACAATCACCCAAAAATTGAGTCTCAAAGGAATAGTATCTCGCATTTGGGGTGAAAAGGCATTGTTGGACGCGGGAATATGCGCCATTCTGATTTGGGGTGAGAGGCATGGCCGCGCGGGCGCTTATTATTGATAGGCACCGGCAAGCCATCAGTCTTTCCGAGACACTAACGCGATGGAGTTCTAGAAATGGCACATCCTGTAGATGTCCACGTGGGTAAGCGCATTCGTCAGCGCCGCTGGCTGGTCGGTATGACCCAGCAGCAACTGGCCGAAAGCGTCGGGATCAAGTTTCAGCAGATCCAGAAATACGAAACCGGCGCCAACCGGGTCAGCGCATCACGCCTCTGGGACATCGCCGAGGCGCTGGATGTGGAGGTCAGCTTTTTCTTCGAAGGGCTGAGTTCCACGTCGCAGGATGGCAGCACGCCGCAGGACATGCCGCAGGACCTGATGGGCGACAAGGAGGCGATGGACCTGGTCCGGTCGTATTACGCGATCCCCGAGAACCAGCGCCGCCGGCTTTTCGAACTGGCGCGTGTCCTGTCCGACGTGGCTTGAGGCATACCGCGCGCTGCGCTAGGGCTGCATTACCAGCCCGGAGCGCAGCGCATGCAGCATGATCAGGATATCGTCGAGACCGCCCATGCGATGGCCGATGCCGCGCGCCGGGCGGTTCTGCCATTCTTCAGGGCGGCGGACCTGACCGCCGACAACAAGGATGCCGGCGGTTTCGATCCGGTGACCGAGGGCGACCGCGCCACCGAATCCGCGATGCGCGCGGTGCTGGCCGAACGCCGCCCGCAGGACGCCATCATCGGCGAGGAATTCGGCCCCAAGGCGGGCGACAGCGCCATCACCTGGGTGATCGACCCGATCGACGGCACGCGCGGTTTCCTGTCGGGCACGCCCACCTGGGGCGTGCTGATCGCGGCGTCGCGGGACGGCGCGCCGGTGTTCGGCGTGATCGACCAGCCCTATATCGGCGAACGGTTCTGGGGCGGGCTGGGACAGGCGGCGATGTCAGGCCCGCATGGTACGCGGCCATTGGCGGTGCGTGGCGACCGCTCCCTCGACCAGTCCATCCTGTTCACCACCTTCCCCGAGGTCGGCAGCGCCGAGGAGGCGGCCGGTTTTCACGCCGTTGCGGGGCAGGCGCGGCTAACCCGCTATGGCATGGATTGCTATGCCTATGCGCTGCTGGCCGCCGGTCATATCGACCTGGTGATCGAGGCCGGGTTGTCCAACTACGATATTCAGGCCCCGATGGCGGTGATCGAGGCCGCGGGCGGTATCGTCACCGACTGGCAGGGCGGCCCCGCGCAGGAGGGCGGCCGCGTCATCGCCGCCGCCGGGCGGGAGCAGCACCAGGCGGCGCTGGAGATACTGGCGCGTCACGCCCCTTGATCGCGGGCCCGGCACCGGGCTAAGTGATCGCGCGCGCTTCTTGCCCTTTTCCGGTGCGCCCTTGATGCCAGAGGGGGCGTGCTGGCATGAAAAGGGGCAAGGAATGGCCGAGATCCTTCTGAAATCCGCGCAAACCGTCCTGACGATGGACGACGACCGGCGCGAACTGGCGCAGGCCGATATCCTGATCCGCGACGGGGTGATCGCGGATATCGGCACCGGGCTTGCCACCACGGGCGAAACCGTCAGCGCCACCGGCTGCGTGGTGACGCCGGGCCTTGTGAACACCCATCACCATCTTTACCAGACGCTGACCCGCGCGGTGCCGGGCGGGCAGGATGCGCTGCTGTTCGGCTGGCTTCAGACGCTTTATCCGATCTGGGCGCGGTTCGGCCCCGAGGAAATGTTCGTCAGCGCCCAGATCGGGCTGGCGGAACTGGCGCTGTCGGGCTGCACGCTCAGCTCGGACCACCTCTATCTCTATCCCAACGGCGCGCGGCTGGACGATACGATCGCCGCGGCGCAGGAGATCGGGCTGCGCTTCCACCCCACCCGCGGCGCGATGAGCATCGGCGAAAGCGATGGCGGCCTGCCCCCCGACAGCCTTGTCGAACGCGAGGCCGATATCCTGAACGATTGCATCCGCGTGGCCGACGCCTTTCACGACCCGGCCGAGGGCGCGATGCTGCGCATCGGTTTTGCGCCCTGTTCGCCGTTTTCGGTCAGCCGCGACCTGATGCGCGATGCCGCGATCCTGGCGCGCGACAAGGGCGTTATGCTGCACACCCACCTGGCCGAGAACGACGAAGATATCGCCTATTCCGAGGCCAGTTTCGGCTGCCGCCCCGGCCAGTATGCCGAGGATCTGGGCTGGACCGGCCCCGATGTCTGGCACGCCCATTGCGTGAAGCTGGACGGACGGGAAATCGACCTGTTCGCCCGCAGCCGCACCGGCGTCGCGCATTGCCCCTGCTCCAACTGCCGGCTGGGCAGCGGCATCGCCCCGGTGCGCGCCATGCGCGATGCGGGCGTGCCGGTGGGGCTGGGCGTCGACGGATCGGCCAGCAACGACGCCGGCAACCTGATGCTCGAGGCGCGGCAGGCGATGCTGTTGCAGCGGGTGGCGAACGGCGCCGACGCGATGAGCGCGCGCGAGGCTTTGGAAATCGCGACGCGCGGCGGGGCCGATATCCTGGGCCGGCCCGATTGCGGGCGGCTTGCGCCGGGCAAACGCGCCGATATCGCGATCTGGGACGTAAGCGGCATCGAAACCGCCGGAAGCTGGGACCCGGCCGCGCTGCTGCTGGCGGGGCCCACGCGGGTCCGGCACCTGTTTGTCGAAGGTCGGCAAGTGGTGCGCGACGGCCAGATCGCCACCATCGACCTGCCGCGCGTCATCGAACGTCAGAACAGGCTGGCCCGCGCGCTGGTGGCCTGACTTCATCTTGCCGCAAGTACTCTGGGGGTTTGGGGGCAACGCCCCCAATCTCACCGAGTCGGCACCGGCTCGTCGCCGCGATAATCGTAAAAGCCGCGTTTCGTCTTGCGGCCCAGCCAACCAGCCTCGACATATTTCGTCAGCAGCGGGCAGGGGCGGTATTTCGTATCTGCCAGCCCGTCATGCAGCACGTTCATGATGGCAAGGCAGGTGTCCAGCCCGATGAAATCCGCCAGTTCCAGCGGCCCCATCGGATGATTCGCGCCCAGCTTCATCGACTGGTCGATCGAGCGCACGTTGCCGACCCCTTCGTACAGGGTATAGACCGCCTCGTTGATCATCGGCATCAGGATGCGGTTGACGATGAAGGCGGGGAAATCCTCGGCCGAGGCGGCGGTCTTGCCGATGCGTTCGACCACGGCAAGGCACGCCTTGTAGGTCGCCTCGTCCGTGGCGATGCCGCGGATCAGCTCCACCAGTTGCATCACCGGCACCGGGTTCATGAAATGGAACCCCATGAATTTCTCGGGCCGGTCGGTGCGGCTGGCCAGCCGCGTGATCGAGATCGACGAGGTGTTCGAGGTCAGGATCGTGTGCGGCTTGAGATGCGGCTGCAGGTCCTCGAAGATCGCCTGTTTCACGGTTTCGCGTTCGGTCGCGGCCTCGATGATCAGGTCGGTGGGGCCCAGGTCGGTCAGGGTCATCGTGGTCCTGATGCGCGCCATGGCGGCATCCTTTTCCGCCTGGCTGATCCTGTCGCGGCTGACCTGACGCTCCAGGTTCTTGTCGACCGTCGCAACCGCCTTGTCCAGCGCCTCCTGGCTGATATCGCTCATCAGCACGTCATAGCCCGCCAGCGCCATCACATGGGCGATCCCGTTGCCCATCTGCCCGGCGCCCACGACGCCGATGGTCTGAATTTCCATGCGCTGCCTCCTGTCTGCTTCCCCCGCACAATAGGCACGCGCGCGCGCCGGTCGCAAGGGCGGGCTGACCGGTGCAATTCGCCGAGAATACGCCGCTTAACGGTTTCGCAACGCTCCGGGCCGATTCTGGGCGCGGGTGAGACAAAAACGGTGGGAGCCATGACATATCAACAGCCGGGGCCGCAGGGTCTCGATTACAGGGCGTGCCGCTATGGCACGTCGCGCCTGACATTTCGCGGACCCGCGCGGATGCTGGACAAACCCTATATCGCGTTTCTCGGATCGACCGAGACCTACGGGAAATACATCCCCGTTCCGTTTCCCGCACTGGCCGAACAATCGTTGCAGGTGCCCTGCGTGAACCTGGGCTGTGTGAATGGCGGGCATGATACCTATCTGCATGACCCTTACGTGGTGGAAATGGCCGCGCAGGCGCGGGTCTGCGTGGTCCAGATCGGCGGCGCGCATAACATGTCGAACCGGTTTTACACGGTGCATCCGCGCCGCAACGACAGGTTTCTCAGGGCTTCGCCGCTGATGCGCCAGATTTTCCGCGATGTGGATTTCACCGATTTCGCCTTTACCCGGCACATGCTGGAAAGCCTGCGCCGCTTCGCGCCGGATCGTTTTGCGATGCTGCGCGAAGAGTTGCAGGCGGCGTGGGTCGCCCGCACGCGGCTGCTGGTTCAGCGGCTGGGCGGCCGGGCTGTGCTGCTGTGGTTCGCCGGGCATCGCCCGCCGGACGGGCCGGACGCGAAGGGGCTGGGCCCCGATCCGCTGTTCATCGAGCGTTGGATGATCGACGCGTTGCGCGAGGATGTGGCGGATATCGTCGATGCCACGCTCGGCACCGCGGCGCAGGCCGCGGGCGGGGCGGGGATGGTGGTGCCGCCGGGCGAAGAGCCGGTCGCCGCCGGGATGCCGGGCCCCGCCGCCCATGCCGAGGCGGCGGAGCGGCTGTTGCCGGTTCTGCGCCGGCACCTGTGACCACGAAAAAGGCCCGCCTGTTCCAGCGGGCCTTTCCCTTGTCGAACCGTTTGGGCGGTTCAGAGTTTCTCGATCAGTTCCGGCACGGCCTCGAACAGGTCGGCGACAAGGCCGTAATCGGCCACCTGGAAGATCGGCGCCTCTTCGTCCTTGTTGATCGCGACGATGATCTTGGAGTCCTTCATCCCCGCAAGGTGCTGGATCGCACCCGAGATGCCGACGGCGATATACAGGTCCGGCGCGACGACCTTGCCGGTCTGGCCCACCTGCCAGTCGTTCGGCGCAAAGCCCGAGTCGACGGCCGCGCGCGATGCGCCAACGGCGGCACCCAGCTTGTCGGCCAGTTTCTCGATCAGCGCGAAATCGTCTTCCGAGCCGACGCCACGGCCGCCCGACACGACGATCCCGGCCGAGGTCAGTTCGGGGCGGTCGCTTTCGGCCACCTTGTCCTCGACCCATTCCGACAGGCCCGAGGCAGCGGCGCCGCCCACGGTTTCCACCGCGGCCGAACCGCCGGTGCCGGCAGCGTCGAAGCTGGCGGTGCGGAAGGACACGACCTTTTTCGCGTCGCCCGATTTCACCGTCTGGATCGCGTTGCCGGCATAGATCGGGCGCTCGAACGTGTCGGCATCCACGACGCCGGACACGTCGGTCAGCATCATCACGTCCAGCAGCGCCGCCACGCGCGGCAGCACGTTCTTGGCGTCGGTGGTGGCGGGCGCCACGATGTGATCGTAATCGCCGGCCAGCGACACGATCAGGTCAGCGGTCGATTCCGCCAGCCGGTGCCCCAGTGCGGCATCCTCGGCCACCAGCACCTTGGCCACGCCGTCGATCGTCGCGGCCTCTTTCGCGGCGTCGGCGGCCGATGCGCCCGCGCACAGCACCGTCACATCGCCCAATGCCTTGGAGGCCGTGACCGCCTTGGCGGTCGCGTCCATCGACAATTCGCCATTGTTGACTTCGGCAAGAAGAAGAACAGCCATCACACCGCCCCCTTTTCCTTGAGTTTCGCCACAAGCTCGTCGACCGAGCCAACCATCTCGCCGGCCGCGCGTGCCGGCGGCTCGGAGGTCTTGACCACGCTCAGCCGCGGGGTCACGTCGACGCCGTAATCGGCGGCGGTCTTTTCATCCAGCGGCTTTTTCTTCGCCTTCATGATGTTCGGCAGCGAGGCATAGCGCGGCTCGTTCAGGCGCAGGTCGACGGTGACGACCGTGGGCATCTTGACCTTGATGGTCTGCAAGCCGCCATCGACCTCGCGGGTCACCACGGCGCTGTCGCCCTCGATGTTGACCTCCGAGGCGAAAGTGGCCTGGCTCCAGCCCAGCAGCGCCGACAGCATCTGCCCGGTGGCGTTCATGTCGTTGTCGATCGCCTGCTTGCCCGCCAGCACGAGGCCGGGCTGTTCCTCTTCCACGACCTTGGCCAGGATCTTGGCCACGGCCAGCGGCTCGATATCCTGGTGCACGTCGTCGGCGGCCACCACCAGGATCGCCCGGTCGGCCCCCATCGCCAGCGCCGTGCGCAGCGTTTCCTGCGCCTGCTTGACGCCGATCGACACGGCGACCACCTCTTCGGCGGCGCCTTTTTCCTTCAGCCGGATCGCCTCTTCCACGGCAATCTCGTCGAACGGGTTCATCGACATCTTCACGTTGGCGAGATCGACACCGCTCCCGTCCGCCTTGACGCGGACCTTCACGTTGTAGTCGATCACGCGTTTCACAGGCACAAGCACCTTCATTGGCGTGGTCTCCCTTACAGTTGTCACGAGCCGCGTCGGCGACTCCTCCATGCGCTCTCCCGCGCTTGATATATTCTCGCGCCCGGAGGAAACAGGGAAAAAACGCCATGTTTGCGTCTTGCGACGTCGCGTCCCGCCGATTCCCCTGCTCGGACCGCTGCGCCGCTGACCAGGGTCAGCGGTTCGCGCCCGCCCGCGATGCGGGCCGGGGCTTCGCCCTTCCGGTCGCCACAACGTCCACCGGACGTTGCGCCGCTGACCAGGGTCAGCGGTTCGCGCCCGCCCGCGATGCGGGCCGGGGCTTCGCCCTTCCGGTCGCCACAACGTCCACCGGACGTTGCGCCGCTGACCAGGGTCAGCGGTTCGCGCCCGCCCGCGATGCGGGCCGGGGCTTCGCCCTTCCGGTCGCCACAACGTCCACCGGACGTTGCGCCGCTGACCAGGGTCAGCGGTTCGCGCCCGGAACCCAGAGGACGTCGGTCTTGCCGTTGTCGTTGGCGATACGCGCGGCGACGAAGAACCAGTCGCTCAACCGGTTGAGGTATCTTACGGCATCGGGGTTCACCGGCTCGACCGTGGCAAGCTCGACCGCCAGCCGTTCGGCCCGGCGGGCAACCGTCCGGCAGACATGCAACTGCGCGGCAAGGGCGGAACCGCCTGGCAGGATAAAGCTGCGCAGCGGTTCGAGGTCGCCATTCATGGCGTCGATCTCGGCCTCCAGCCGGGCGACCTGTTCGGCCACCATGCGCAGCGGCGGGTATTCGCGCGTCGAATCCTTGTCCATGTCGGGCGTGCACATGTCCGCGCCCAGATCGAACAGGTCGTTCTGGATACGCGCCAGCGCCTCGGCCATTCCGTCCGCCGCATGAAGCCGGGCCACGCCGACAAAGGAATTCAGCTCGTCCGAAGTGCCGTAGGTGGTGACGCGCAGCGAATGCTTGGCAACCCGTGTCCCGTTGCCCAGGGCGGTTTCGCCCTTGTCCCCGGTTCTGGTGTAGATCTTGTTCAAGACGACCATATGCTCAGTTCCCTCCGCCACGCAGCCAGACGAACAGCAGGATCAGCACGACCGCAAAGAACTGCGCGGCGATGCGCAGCTTCATCATCTGGTTCGATTTCTTGGCGGCCTCCATCGTGCCCTTGCCGAAATGCGAGATGCCCAGAATCAGGATGCCCACGACCGCCAGGCAGGCCGCGGCAACCACGAAGAAAAGCGGGTCGTCTGCCATTTGCCCTTCGTCCCTTGTTGGTTTGCCTGTCCCATGTAGGCGGTGCGGCGGGAAAAGCGAACCGGAAATTCACCCCCTGGCCAAAATCCAGTCCAGCGCCCGGGTGGGCAGGATGCGGCGCAGCGCGCCCGCGATATGGGTCGGCGTGGTCACGTAATACCGCGCCCGCGGCCTGCGCGCCTCAAGCGCGCGGATCAGCTTTTTCGTCACCGCCGAGGGCGGCAGTTCGAACATGTCCTTGCCGCGCGCCTCGTAGAGCCGTTTCAGCAGCCTGGCGCGATACTGGTCTGCGCGGGGGCTGTTTTCCCAGTCGATCCAGCGTTCGAAATGCGGGATCGAGTTGACGCGGATCTTTGACGTGACGGGGCCGGGTTCGATCAGCACGACATGGATCGGGGTGTCGCGCATCTCGATCCGCAGCGTGTCGGTCAGCCCTTCGAGCGCGAATTTCGTGCTGTTGTAGGCCGCGCGCCAGGGCTGCGCGACCAGCCCCAGGACCGACGAGCAGTTGACGATCCGCCCGTGCCCCTGCGCGCGCATCACCGGGATCACGCGGGTCGTCAGGTCGTGCCAGCCGAACAGGTTGGCCTCGAATATCGCGCGCAGGGCGTCGCGCGGCAGATCCTCGGCCGCGCCGGGGCAGGCATAGGCGCCGTTGTTGAACAGCGCATCCAGCGTGCCGCCGGTGGCGGCCAGCACCTGTTCCAGCGCGGCGGCGATGCTGTCGGGATCGCTGTAGTCAAGCTGCACGGCCTCGAACCCCTCGGCGGCCAGCCGGTCCACGTCGGCCTGCTGGCGGCAGGCGGCAAAGACGCGCCAGCCCTGCGCGCGCAGCCCGTGCGCCGCGTCATGGCCGATGCCCGAGGAACATCCGGTGATAAGGATCGATCTGCTCATGCGCGCGATTTCTGGCGAAAACCGCGCGGTTTGGCAATCACCCGGCGGCGGCTGTCACCAGCGTGTCGGACATCCAGCCGATCCGCCCGGTTCCGACGACCCGCAGTTTCAGCCATCCCTCGCCCGGATCGCCCAGCACCTCGACGACCTCGCCCAGCCGCAGCTTGGCGATGATCCCGTGTTTCGTGCCGGGACCCGTCCGCAGGTTCACCACGCTGCCGCTGATCTCGCGGATGTCCTTTGGCGGTGGCGCGGCCGGTTCCGCCGCGGCGAGCGTCACGGTGGCCGGTCGGGGCGTGGCGATGGCCGCGGCCTTTTCGATTGCGGGCGCGATCCCGGCGGGGGCGGCGACGGCGGCGGTGATGCCGGGCAGGCCGGTCAGGTCGAGCGCCGCGCGCGACACCTCGGCCCCGGGGCGGGGTGCGCCGGCGATCCCGGTCACCGGGACATGGGGCGCCCTGAACACGGTATAGGATTCGGCCTGCAGCGACCCCGCGCGCGGCTCGTAACCCGGGCCGCCGCTCAATTCATAAAAACCCCAGCCGAGAAAGGCAAAAGTCACAAGGATCAAACGCCACATACCGAACCCCCCAAAACGCAGCACCACACCGGCGGCAAAATTCCGCTTACCTTTCTTATACACGATTCGGAATGAGTCTTGAGGGGTATTTCCGGCGCGAATTCCCCCAATGCCGCTTTACGGGGAATCGCGCTGCGTCTATCAGACATGCCTATGAGCGATGTGAACGACGATCCCGAGGGCGGCCTGCCCAGCATGTCCGAACCGCTGCGCCGCGCCATCGGCGAGCGTTACCTGACCTATGCGCTGAGCACGATCATGCACCGTGCGCTGCCCGATGCGCGCGACGGGCTGAAGCCCGTGCACCGGCGTATTTTGTATGCCATGAGCCGGCTGCGCCTGTCGCCCACGGGGAAGTTCCTGAAATCCGCCAAGATCAGCGGCGACACGATGGGCGATTTCCACCCCCATGGCGACGCGGCGATCTATGACGCGATGGCGCGGCTGGCGCAGGATTTCGCGGTGCGTTACCCGCTGGTCGACGGGCAGGGGAATTTCGGCAATATCGATGGCGACAACCCCGCCGCCAGCCGATACACCGAGGCGCGGATGACCATCATGGCCGAGGCGCTGCTTGAGGGGCTGGATGAGAACGCCGTCGATTTCCGCCCCAACTATGACGGTCGCCTGACCGAACCGGCGGTGCTGCCCGCGGCCTATCCGAACCTTCTGGCCAACGGGTCGTCGGGGATCGCGGTTGGCATGGCCACCAATATCCCGCCGCACAATATCGACGAGCTGATCGGCGCCTGCCTGCACCTGATCAAGACGCCCGACGCGCGCGACGATACCCTGCTGCAATACGTACCCGGCCCCGATTTCCCGACCGGCGGGATCATCGTCGAGCCGCCCGAGAACATCGCCGAGGCCTATCGCACCGGGCGCGGCGCGTTCCGCCTGCGCAGCAAATGGGAGACCGAGGATCTGGGCCGTGGCCAGTGGCAGGTCGTGGTGACGGAAATCCCCTACCAGGTGCAGAAGTCCAAGCTGATCGAGAAAATCGCCGAGCTGATCCAGACCAAGAAGGTGCCGATCCTGGCCGATGTGCGCGACGAAAGCGCCGACGATATCCGCATCGTTCTGGAGCCGCGCTCCAAGAACGTCGATCCCGAGGTCTTGATGGGGATGCTGTTCCGCAATTCCGACCTGGAAACGCGGTTCAGCCTGAACATGAACGTGCTGATCGACGGGGTGACGCCCAGGGTCTGTTCGCTGAAAGAGGTGTTGCGCGCCTTTCTCGATCACCGGCGCGAGGTGCTGATGCGCCGCGCCGCACACCGGCTGGCCAGGATCGACCACCGGCTCGAGGTGCTCGAAGGGCTGATGGTGGCGTTCCTGAACCTCGACCGGGTGATCGACATCATTCGCTATGACGACGATCCGAAGGCCGCACTGATGTACGAGGACTGGTCGGCGGGCCACCAGGCGACGATCCGGCGCGCCACGTCCGAGGCCGATTACTTCTCGCCCCTGCTGGGGGTGGATCGCGCGGCGCTGGTGCTGGTGGCCGATCCCACCGCCGACCTGCCCGACGCGCTGGCCGACGAGGGCGAGGCGCAGGGCGGCGTGCCGCAGCGGTTCGACGGGCGCGAAGAGGGGCTTTCGGACATCCAGGCCGAGGCGATCCTGAACATCCGCCTGCGGTCGTTGCGCCGCCTGGAAGAGCTGGAACTGCGCGCCGAGCAGGACAGGCTGATGGCCGAACGCGCCGACATCATGGACCTGCTGGAAGACGACAGCCTGCAATGGGCCCGCGTGGCCGACGAGCTGCGCGAGGTGCGCAAGAAATTCGGCGCCAAATCCGAAGGCGGCGCGCGCCGCACCCAGTTCGCCGAGGCCGGAGAGGTCGAGGAAGTGCCGCTTGAGGCGATGATCGACCGCGAGCCGATCACCGTCGTTTGCAGCCAGATGGGCTGGATTCGGGCGATGACCGGCCATATCGACCTGACCCGCGAGCTGAAGTTCAAGGATGGCGACGGGCCGCGTTTTATCTTCCATGCCGAAACCACCGACCGGCTGCTGGTCTTTGCCTCGAACGGGCGCTTCTATACGTTGCAGGCCGCCAACCTGCCCGGCGGGCGCGGCATGGGCGAACCCCTGCGCCTGATGGTGGACCTGCCGAACGAGGCCGGGATCGTCGATCTGTTCATCCACAAACCGGGGCGCAAGCTGCTGGTGGCGTCCAGCGCCGGTGACGGTTTCGTGGTGCCCGAGGACGACATCGTGGCCCAGACCCGCAGCGGCAAGCAGGTGCTGAACGTCCGGGGCGACGTGCGCGCGCAGGTCTGCACGCCGGTAAGCGGGGACAGCGTCGCCGTGGTGGGCGAGAACCGCAAGGTGCTGGTCTTCGATCTGGCCGAGCTGCCGGAAATGGCGCGCGGCAAGGGCGTGCGCCTGCAGAAATACAAGGATGGCGGGTTGTCCGACGCGCGCACCTTCCAGCGCGAGGACGGGCTGAGCTGGCGCGACCCGGCCGGGCGCACGCGCAACGAAACCGAGCTTGCGGAATGGACCGGCAAACGCGCAAGCGCCGGCCGCATGGCGCCGCGCGGCTTTCCCAGGGACAACAAATTCACCTGAAACCTGCCATACCGGCGTCAGATTCGTCTGTGAGTGATCGTTCCCGGGATTTGAGAGAGCATATTCCGAGAGAGAGGACATGTAATGAGTGAGATCCGTTACGCGGATGCCCGGTATACCGGCCAGTCCGGCCCGATCTTCGGCCTGTCGCTGAAGGTGGCTGTCCTGACGCTGCTTACCCTGGGCATCTATCGCTTCTGGGGCAAAAGCCGGATCAGGCGCTATGTCTGGTCCTCGGCCGAGCTGGATGGCGACCGGTTCGAATATACCGGCACCGGGCTCGAGAAATTCCTGGGCTTCCTGATGGCCGTGGTCTTTCTGGCGGTCTACCTGGGGGTGGTGCAGATCGGGCTGACCTTCATCGGCCTGACCCTGCTGGGCGAGCCGGAAACCGATGCCGGGATGGCGGCGCAGGCGCTGGCCTTCAACCTGACCTTCCTGTCGCTGGTGCCATTCCTGCTGTTCGCCCTCTACCGCGCGCGGCGCTACAAGCTGGCGCGCACCCGCTGGCGCGGCATCCGCTTCGGCATGGACAAGGGGGCCTGGGGCTATGCATTCCGTGCCATCGGCCATTACATCCTGACGATCCTGACGCTGGGCATCCTGTTGCCGCGGCAGAGCTTTCACCTTGAGAAATACATGACCGACCGCATGTGGTTCGGCGACACGCGGTTCGAACAGGGCGGCCGGTGGCAGGATCTGTACGCCCCGATGAAGCATGTCTTCATCGGGCTCGCGGTGATCCTGCTGGGGCTGGCGGCCGGGATTGCGCTGGATATGGGGCTGCTTCTGGTCGCGCTGCCGGTGATCGGCCTGCTCTGGCTGACGATCGGGGTCATCCATTACCGGGTGCAGAGCTTTGCCTATCTGACCAGCCACAAGACGCTGGGCGGCCAGATCGCCTTTGACGCGCGGCCGCAGACCTCGACCGTGATCATGACCTATGTCGTGGGCGGCATCGTGATCGGCCTTGCCGTGGCGATCATCGGCGGCCTGCTGGGGGCGGTGTTCCTGACCACGGTCGAGGGGATAGCCACCGCCATGCCCCCGGTCGGGGTGATGATCCTGCTGATCCTGGGCTATGTTGCGATGATCCTTGGCGCCGGGGCCGCGACGACGGCGCTGATCGTGCAGCCGATCGTCGCGCATTACGTCGATACCTTCACCGCGATCAACATAGACGCGGCAAACGCGATCCGTCAGCGGGTGGCCGATCGCGGCGCCGATGCCGAGGGCTTTGCCGACGCGCTGGATATCGGCGGCGCGATCTGAGGCGATGCGCGGGCAGGGCACCTTTTTCGACGGGGAAACTGCCGGGCGGCACCGGGTCGAGGTGGCGCTGTCGCAGGACCGGCAGGCGCTGACGATCTCGGGCCTGACATTACCTGCTGACCTGCACTGGCCGCTGGCCGACCTGCGCGCGCTGTCGGACCATGCGCAGGACGGGCAGCTTGTCGTGACCCGGCACATGATCACCGGCGACGAGGCCCCGCGCGACCCCGCACGGCTGGTCCTGCGCGATCCCGCGCTGGTGGGCTGGCTGCTTGAAACCCGGCCCTCGCTGCGCAAAAGCGACCTGCATCCGGGCACCGGGCGGCACATCCTGCGCAAGGCGGCGCTGGCGGTCGGGGCCATCGCGCTGATGCTGCTGGTCATCCTGCCGGCCATGGCCGGCACGCTGGCGCGGCTGATCCCGATGGAAGCCGAGATACGCTTCGGCCGCGCGGTCACCGCGCAGATGGAGCGGTTCCTGGGCGCGTCGGAACCGGGCGCGCTGCTGTGCGACGGGGATGCGGGGCAGGCGGCGCTGGACAGGATGCTGACCCGCCTGACCGACGGGCAGGACATCGGCTACGACCTGGATATCCGGGTGTTCGACCACCCGATGCTGAACGCCTTTGCCGCGCCGGGCGGGCACGTGGTGCTGGTGCGCGGGCTGATCGACAAGGCCGAAACCCCCGAAGCGGTCGCCGCCGTGATCGCGCACGAGATCGGGCATGTGGTGAACCGCGATCCCACCCGCAACGCGCTGCGGGTCGCGGGCTCGGCCGGAATCCTGTCGCTGCTCCTGGGCGATGTGGCGGGCGGCGCGGTCCTGGTCGCGGTGGGTGACCGGCTGCTCAACAGCGCCTACTCGCGCGAGGCTGAACGCAATGCCGACGCCTACGCGCTGCGGATGCTGAACGCGGCGGGCATCAGCTCCGAGGGGTTCGGCGATTTCTTCGACCGGCTGGCCGGGGCCGAGGCTGGCCCCGCGCTGCCCGAATATCTGTCCACCCATCCGTTAAGCGCCGAGCGCGCCGAACAGGCGCGCCGGAACGCTGCCGGGCGCAATACGGCCGGGCCGGTCCTGTCGGTGGCGGAGTGGCGGGCGCTCAGGCGGATCTGCGACTGACCGGGCCATCGCCCGCGACCGGCTCGGCCGTCAGCCATACGCCGCCTTCGGGGCGCAGGGTCAGGATCATCACGGGTTTCGGTGCCTTTCCCGGCACGGGGGCAAAGCGATAGCGCGCCAGCAGCGTGGCCAGGACGATCACCGCCTCCTGCAGCGCGAAAGAGGCCCCGATGCAGATGCGCGGCCCGTCGCCGAAGGGCAGGTAGGCATAGCGCGGGATCGCCTTGCGGTCGGCAAAACGGTCGGGCCGGAACGCGTCGGCATCCTCCCACAGCACGCGGTTGCGGTGCAGCGCGTAGATCGGGATCATCACGATATCGCCCGGCCGCACCTCGCGCCCGCACAGCGTGTCGGGCTTTTGCGCGCTGCGGCTGATGATGCCCGCGGGCGGGTAAAGCCGCAGCGCCTCGTCCACGATCTGCCGCACGAAGGGCAGGTTCGCCACATCCTCGCCGGTCGCCGCGCGGTCGCCCAGAACCGCGCGCGCCTCGGTGCGGGCGCGATCCTGCACGCCCTGGTCGAAAGCGCAGAGATAGAGCGACCAGGCCAGGGTCAGGGCGGTGGTCTCGTGCCCGGCGACGATGAAGGTCAGCAGGTTGTCGCGCAACTCGCCGGTATCCATCCGGCGTTTCGTTTCGGGGTCTTCGCCGTCGAGCAGCAGATCCAGCAGGTCGGGCACACCGTCGCGGCGGGCGTCGCGCCGGTTGTCGATCGCGCGATCGGCAACCGACTTCATCTCGCGCAGCGCCGCGCCCGACATGATCCGGCCAGGGCGCGGCACCCAGTCGGGAAAGCCCAGCACGTCGAACAGGCTGACCTTGCCCGCCTCGGCGATATAGGCGTCGATGGCGCGATGCACCGCGTCGCGGTCGAACCCGCCATCGCCGGAAAAGGTCACGTCGGATATCACGTCGAAGGTGGCGCGCACCATCTCGTCGGCCATGTTCACCGCGCGCGGCCCCGCGCCTGCCACGCGGTCGCAGGCGGCCTCGGCCGCGCGGGTCATGATCGGGGCCAGGTTCATCACGTTGCGGTGCGAAAAGACCGGCGCCGCCGCCCGGCGCTGCCAGCGCCAATGCGCGCCCTCGGCGATGAACAGCGACTCGCCGATGGCGGGGCGCAGCAGGTTCTTGGTGACGTCGGATTTCGGGTAATCGTCCAGCCGCTCCAGCAGGATGCGGCGGATCGCGTCCGGGTCCATCACCATGTGCCAGCGTTTGCCGGTCTTGCCCGAAACCATCGGCTGGCGCGTGGCGATGTCGGGGATGATCGACAGCACGTTCTGCCGCGCGGCGTTCAGGCTTTTCAGGATGCCCCAGGGTTCGGTGACCAGGGGCACACGGACGGGAAGGGTGTCTTGCGGCATCGGCATGTAACTCCTGCCTGCCAATCTAGGCCGAGCGGGCGCGACAGACAAACCGATCCGTGCCGATTGCACCGGCGGGGCGGCTGGGCTATTCGGGGAAGGCTGCGCTTTTCCTGGGGGATGCTTTCGGATGATCAGACTTCTTGCACTTATCGCGGGGCTTTTCGCGCTGACGGCCTGCACCAGTGCCAACGATCTGAAGAACCCGCCGGTGGACCTGGGGGATTTCAAGCTCAGCCACCGGGTCGTGGTGGCGCCCAACCTGACCAAGGGCCCGATGTCGCGCGAGGCGACCAAGGACGAATGGGAAGCCGCGATGCTCGACGCGATCGGCGAACGCTTCGACCGCTACGATGGCGACAGGCTCTATCACTTCGGCGTTTCGGTCGAGGGCTACGTGCTGGCGCAGCCGGGCATCCCGGTCGTGCTGAACCCCAAGTCGATCCTGATCTTCAACGTCACCGTCTGGGACGATGCGGCGGGCAAGAAGCTGAACGAGGAACCCGAACAGATCACCGTGTTCGAAAGCTTCTCGGGCGAGACACTTCTCAGCTCGGGCCTGACCCAGTCGAAAGAAGAGCAGCTGACAAACCTCAGCCGCAATGCCGCCAAGCAGATCCAGAATTACCTTGTGCGGATGCGGCGCGAAAAGGGCTGGTTCGGCGATGCGCCGGCAAGGGCCCCGGAACCCCCGGCCGAAGACGTGCCCGAACTGGCCGCCGCCGCGCTGCCCGCACCCGAGGCCGAATAGGCCGCTGCGTCCATAGGTGCTTGATTTTCCCTGTCCAAGCAAATAAATGGCGCGCGGAGTATGAACCGGGCCAGGCCGGCCCCCCAACCCGCGAGGCGTCCACAGGATGGCAAAGGAAAAGTTTGAACGCAGCAAACCGCACGTGAACATCGGCACGATCGGTCACGTTGACCACGGCAAGACGACGCTGACGGCGGCGAT
>NZ_FQZZ01000003.1 GCF_900142185.1 Lutimaribacter pacificus
CTTGCTATATGAGGGCCGCACGCTCCAAGGCGCTCGCCCCAAACTGGCCGACTTTTGCTCCGCCACAATGGCCGAATTTTACTCCGCCGTTGACAGGCTTTCGCATCACGGCCCATCCAGAGCCGGAGGTCTATCTCTGCGATACCGTGGAACCGCCTGAAACGGCCTCTCCACCCGTCGTCGCTCCCCGCTGGGGCGGTACAGGGGGATGACCTATTTGGAAAACCGCTGCTTCCGCTTGCGCAGTTGTACCTGAAGTTCACGCGCAAGTTCGAGGAGTCGCTCGGGAACCTCTTCCTTGCGGATGTTTTCAAGTTGTTCCCGAAGCACATGTTCCAAGTCTTCTGGATTCGGTTCCTTCTTTGTCATGCCTGCTCCGTGCCTGCTGCCAGATTTTGCGGCGCTCGCACCGTTTTCCGACAGTTACTTTGTTTACTACGCTCCGACATTCTGTCTGGATCACATTAAATCACATTAACTCGTATATTTCGAATATCCGCAACACCCCCGGCGATCTGGAACAATTGGATGCCGCGCCTGTTTGCGCGGCAGGTGATCCGCGTGGGCCGATGACTGCCAAATTGCTTCATCATCAAGCCATGGCATGTCCGATCACTTACACGGGGGACAGTTCATCATGCATTTACTTTCAGAAAGCAGCTCAATTCCCAAACTGGACCGCTTTGACAGCACCTTCGACTTTCTTCAGGAAGGCTACGATTTCATTGGCAATCGTTGCCGCTCGCTGAGAACCGATGCGTTCCAGACGCGGCTCATGCTCAGGCCGGTTACCTGTGTACGCGGACCTGCGGCTGTTGAGATGTTCTATGCTCCGGGCCGCCTGACGCGACGCGGAGCTATGCCCGCAACGGTGGTGTCGCTGCTGCAGGACCGCTGCAGCGTCCAGATGCTCGACGGAGAGGCGCACCGGCTGCGCAAAGCGATGTTCCTCGACATGATGGTGCCCGACCGGTTGTATCAGGCACGTCTGATGCTCTCGGACGAACTAGATCAAACAATGCGGCCCTATCGGGGTCAAAGCGTCGAACTACGCCGGATCATCAACCTAGTAATGTGCCATGTGGCTTTTCGCTGGTGCGGTCTCGAACTTCGTCGCGAAGACATGCAGGCCCGGTGCGAAGACTTATGCGCGATGATCGACAGCGTCGGCAGCTTGGGGCCGCGTCGTGCAAGGGCTGCCTGGTTGCGGATGCGGGGCGAACGGTGGGCCCGGCGCAGAATCGCCCAGGTCCGCCGGGAAGGAGAGACGCGGGGATGGGCGATAGACCGGCTGGCAGAGCATCGGGACATCGACAGATCGCCCATGCCGGACAGTGTCTGCGCGGTCGAACTGCTGAATCTCCTCAGGCCCATCGTGGCCGTGGGGCGTTACATCGTCTTTGCCATCCATGCCCTGCAGACCAACCCGGCCGCGGCGGCGGCCCTCCGCCAGGACCAAAGCGATGCGGCACTTGAGAATTTCTGCGACGAAGTGCGGCGCCTCTATCCGTTCTTTCCCGTGATCGGGGGGCGCGTTCTGGAGCCGTTCGAATGGCGCGACACGGCTTTTGCCGAAAATGACTGGCTTTTGCTCGACCTCTACGGAACCTGCCGTGATCCGTCTGCCTGGACAGAACCGCACAGGTTCGACCCCTGCCGCCTTGCTGACCGGCAGCCACCAACCTCGCTGGTGCCCCAAGGCGGAGGGCCCATGAAGACCGGCCATCGCTGTCCCGGCGAACGGCTCACGCGCGCGCTGCTCGCCGAAGGCGTCGGTTTCTTTCTGAATCTCGACTACAGCGTGCCGCCGCAGAATCTTGAAATTCGCCATGACACCATACCGCCCTGGCCGCGCGACGGAATGCGGATTCACGTTGCCGCGCAATCCTCGGGGCCATTCTGAGGGGTGGCTGCATCGTCCTGCCGCCCGAAACCTGCCTGGCCGGCGGCCGGGGCGGGTTTGTTCAGGTGCCGGAAAGGTCATCCTGTGCTCCTGTCACAGGACTCTGCCGTGGCAGAAAATCAAGTTCGGTTCAGGAACATTGGCCCGATGTGCCGGTTGGAACGGGCATGAAGCAACCCCGGGAGGATGGGGGCGCCCTGCCAGGAAAGGAGCATCCGAATGGCGATCTTCTCCAAGGATATCGACTCTATGGAAGACCTGTATCTGCATACCCTGCGCGACATCTACTATGCAGAGAAACAGATCGAGAAGGCCCTGCCGAAGATGATCGACAAGGCCTCTGACCAGAAGCTGAAAGACGCCTTCAGCCATCACCTCGACGAAACCCATGGCCATGTCCGCCGATTGGAAGAACTGTTCGACATGATCGGCGCAAAGGCCAAGGGTGTCGATTGCCCAGCCATCGACGGCATTATCAAGGAAACCGAAGACATTACGAGCGACATCTCAGACAAGGCTGTCTGCGACGCAGCGCTCGCAGCCGCCGCGCAGGCGGTCGAACACTACGAGATCACCCGATATGGCACGCTCATCGCATGGTCGAACGAACTGGGCCGCCCGGAATGCGCGGATCTGCTCAAGCAGACCATCGCCGAGGAAGAAGCGGCGGACAACAAGCTGACTGAAGTCGCCGAGAGCAGGCTCAACGAAATCGCCTGAGCCGGATGCGGGCGGGGCGCGTGAGGTGCACGCGCTCCGAACCCCCGGAAATACTGTCAGAAAGGAAGGAACTCCCATGGCACGAAACGATCAAGGAGATTATCCCGACGAGCCCCGGGAAGGACCCGGCGGCAGCAGATGGCGGGACGAGCGGCAGCGGCAGTTCCGCGGCAACGCGCGCCGCGATGCATACCGTCATCCCTTCAGCGATCCCTATGAGTATCCGGTGACGGGCTGGTGGCCGGAACTCTATGCGCCCTATCCCGGCATGTATGGACCGCGGATGTACGGGCGGCCCGGGGATTGGCGCACCCGCTATCGCGACCGCGGCAACGAGCGCGATCTCTGGGACCGCGCGAGCGACGAGGTCGCCTCCTGGTTCGGCGATGAAGAGGCTCAGGAACGTCGTGAAGCGGACCACCGCGGCCTCGGACCGAAAGGCTATCAGCGATCGGACGAGCGCATCCTCGAAGACGTGAACGACAATCTGACCGCCGATGCAATCGTGGACGCTTCAGACATAAAAGCTTCTGTCCAAGACTGCGAGGTTGTGCTGGACGGCGAGGTCAATTCACGCGGTCAGAAGCGGCGTGCCGAGGATTGTGCGGAGGATGTGCTGGGTGTCCGTCATGTCCAGAATAATCTCAGAATCCGTCAGACGCGGCCCGGCAGGATCCCGTCGTAGCCGGGAGGACGCGCCGCGAAAAGGCCGGCGCTGCTCCTTCCCCAGGATTCGCAGCACCGGAACAGGACCTATGATCGGAACCCCAAGCGGACGGCCCCGGGGCCGTCCGCCTTTCAGCGATACATTTCAGAGCTTCCCGGAACCGAGAAGGACTTATCCATGCTTCCCAGATTGATCACCCTCTGCCTCATGGCCATTGCCTGCGCAGCCGGGCCGGCGATGGCGCAGGATGACACCACATCACCGAGCGAACCAGACTCGCCGACCGCACCCGAAGCACCGGCTCCGACGCCGGACGAAGGGGCCACCGGCCCCGGCAATGGCGACATACCGACACCCGCTGAACGGGCGGCAGCGGACGTGCCCGCCCAGGCCGGCGAGGACTGGCCCTATTATGGGGGAGGCGCCCATGCCACACGCTATTCGCCGCTCGACCAGATCGACCGCGACAACGTCGGCGGGCTGGAGCGCGCCTTCGTGTTTCGGACCGGCGACATGCCCGAAGGCACCGCCGAGGGCAAATACTCGCCCGAGACCACGCCGATCAAAGTCGGCGACGATCTGCTGCTGTGCTCGGCGATGAATGTGCTGATCTCGATCGACGCGGCGAGTGGCGAGGAGAACTGGCGCTTCGATCCGGGCGTGCCGAACGAGGCCATCCCCTATGGCGCATCCTGTCGCGGGGTTTCGACATACAGCAACCCCGATGCCGCCGAAGACGATCCCTGCGCCACCAAGGTCATCCAGGGCACGCTCGACGCCAAGCTGGTCGCGGTCGACCTGGAAACCGGCACCCCTTGCGAGGATTTCGGCGAGAACGGCACGGTTGATCTCTGGCAGGACATCGGCGAACGCGTGCCCGGCTGGTACGCCGTCACCGCACCGCCTGCCGTGGTGCGCGGGGTGATCGTGACCGGCGCGCAGGTCAAGGATGGCGAGGCCGAGGATGCGCCTTCGGGCGTCATCCGCGGATATGATGCCGTCAGCGGCGAGCTTGTCTGGGCCTGGGACATGGCGGCACCCGAGCAAAACCGCAACGGTCCGCCCGAGGGCGAGGTCTATACCCGCGGCACGCCCAACATGTGGACCGCCGCCGTTGCCGACGAGGAACTGGGCCACGTGTATCTGCCGATGGGCAATTCGTCGGTGGATTATTACGGCTCGAACCGGTCCGAAGAGGAGAATGAATATGCCACAGCGCTCGTGGCGCTGGACGCCATGACGGGAACGGTGGCGTGGCATTTCCAAACGGTGCGCAACGATGTCTGGGACTACGATCTCGGCAGCCAGGCAACGCTGCTCGAGTATGAGGGCACGCCGGCAATCCTGCTGCCGTCCAAACAGGGCGATCTCTATATCCTCGACCGCGAGACCGGTGAGCCGTTGACGCCAGTGGGCGAACTGTCCGGGCTACCGAAAGGCGACGTGGAACCGGAATATATCTCGGACACGCAGCCGGTCTCGGAATGGCACACGCTGCGCAAGGAAGACCTGGAAGAAAAGGACGCCTGGGGTTTCACTCCGCTCGATCAACTGTGGTGCCGCATCCAGTTCCGGCGGGCGAATTACCAGGGTTTCTACACGCCGCCATCCAGCGACCGGCCCTGGATTCAGTATCCCGGCTATAACGGTGGTTCGGACTGGGGATCGGTCGCGGTGGATATCGAGCGCGGCCTGATCGTCGCCAATTACAACGACATTCCGAATTACAACCGGCTGATCACCCGCGAGGAAGCGGACGAGCGCAACTTGCGGCCGATCTATGAGGAAGAGACGGGCTCTTCTTCGGGCGAGAACGCCGAAGGGGCGGGCAGCCCGCAGGTCGGGGCGCCCTATGGCATCGACGTCAACGCCGGCTGGCGCAATCCGGTGACCGGCGTGCCCTGCATCGAACCGCCCTATGGCGGCATCCGGGCCATCGACCTTGCCACTGGAGAAACGGTTTGGGATACGCCGCTGGGCACCGCGCGGCGGAATGGTCCCTTCGGGATTCCGTCGATGCTACCCTTCAAGATCGGCACGCCGAACAACGGCGGTGCCGTCGTCACGGCGGGCGGGCTGGTGTTTATCGGCGCGGCGACGGACAACCTGTTCCGGGCGATCGACATCGAAACCGGGGAAACCCTCTGGAGCGACGTGCTGCCCGCAGGTGGACAGGCCAACCCGATCACCTACGAGGCGGACGGCCGACAATACGTCATGATCGCCGCGACCGGCCATCACTTCATGGAAACGCCCATCGGTGACTACCTGATCGCCTATGCGCTGCCTTGAGCGGCGCGAAAGGACACCGGGGCGGCCAATCAATGACGACCGCCGCTCCCTGCGGTCCGAGCCAAAGGCTCCGCCCCGGTAAGGGCGCGTCCGCGGACTTCCCCGCCGCGGGCGCGCCCGTTTCCCCCCGGCAGCGGGTCATTCCTTGCCACAAAACCGGAAGCCGCAATAGCCGGCCTCCGGCACTTCCGGGAGGGCAAAGTCCATCTCCGCATCGCTGCCAGTCCGCGCGGCCGCCCGGCCTCTGGGCCCGCGCTTCCTGAAGCTATCACTCCGAGTCCATGATGGCGATGGCACGATTGAAATACAGCCCCACCATCAAAGTCACCGCCATCGCAGCATCAGGAACGGCGCCATCCAGAGCCGCATGTCGGGCCAGCAGATATGCCCGGTCGCAATTGTATTGAGATACATCAGGCCAGGCATGACGATCGTCAATCCAACGAACATCAGGAAAAATCTCAATAACTCATTGTATTATATCCCGGAATTCCATTGCGCCGCATCATTTCGGCATGGGTATTCGTAGAGTTCGGAACCAATGCCCCCAGGAATTGTTTCCATTGTTTTCGCCGCTCCCGACCGACGAAGGTCCAGGGCGCGGCCAGATGCAGGAGGATCGCACATGAGCGACACCCGACAAACCACGGATCACGATACCATCCGCGCCTGGGCCGAAGCCCGCAATGGCCGCCCCGCCCGGGTGAAACAGACCGACGGCGGCGGCGTCCTCAGGGTCGACTTCGACCCGCCGGAGGACACGCTGGAAGAAATCGGCTGGAGCGAGTTCTTCGATATCTTCGAAAATCGCGGTCTGGCCTTTCTCTATCAGGACAAGACCGGGGACGGCGGGACGAGCCGTTTCAACAAGCTTATCCGCCGCGACGCGGATCAGGTTCAAACGGAAGGAAGACCATCATGATCGGAAGACTCATCATGGTCGCTGCCGCATTCGGCGCGCTGCTGCTCGGCAGACAGGCGTTGCAGCGCCGAAAGATGCCGCGCATCCGCGATGCCGGGCCGTCACAGATGCGCGACCCGCCCCGGACCTGGGACCAAGTCGACGAGGCAAGCGACGAATCCTTCCCTGCCAGCGATCCGCCAGCCACATACTGACCCGTCTCTTTCACGAACCCTTGCAGGGCTTCCCGGGAACAACACGGGAAGGCGCGAACCATGACGCGAGCGAAGCAGAAAGGTGGCCTATGACGAAGCCGCTCCTCATGGCGATAGGGGCGCCCGGTCTGGTCTTTCCCGGCATCAAGGGCTGGGACCGGCATTTCGTGATTGTCACGCCGCTCAAGAGCCTGCCGTTCCGTTGCAACGGGTCTGGCGGGTTCGGGTTCCAATGGCGTTTCGTCTACGTCGTCCGGGTGATGCACTCTGTAACCTCACGATCTGGGTAAGCCTGTCGGGCTGGGGATCACAGCAGCGGGGGCTGGCCGCTGCCCGCACTGATCCCGCCATCCACCGGCAGAACGGCGCCAGTGATGAAACTGGCCTCGTCGCTGGCGAGAAAGGCGATTGCGCTGGCCACCTCCTCAGCACCACCGATGCGTCCGAGAGGGATACGGGCACGCAGACGCCGCATCAGATCGCTCCGGGCCTCGACATCTCGGCTCATCCCGGTATGGGTGAGCGTCGGGCAGACGGCATTCACCCGCACACCGCGCGGACCGAGATCGATCGCCATGGCATTGGTCAGGCGAAGCTCTGCGCCCTTGGCGGCATTGTATGCTTCCATTGCCCGGTCACCACCCAGCCCCGCGACCGACCCGACGTTGACGATTGCACCGCCCCGCCGCTCCAGATGTGGCCGCGCGGCTTCGGACAGGAAATGGGTCCCATGGACATCCGCCTCGAAATGCGCACGCCACACCTCTTCAGTCATGGTCTCCGACGGCGTGGTCACCGGATAGCCCGCGCAATTCACGAGAACGTCGAGCCGCTCCATCCAGTGCGCTGCCCGGGCGATGGCCCGTTCGGCCTCGCCGCGGTGGCTGATGTCAACGCGAACCGCCAAGGCGCGGCCATTCGGCAGAGTGCGCACCACCGGGGTGGCGTCGTCTTTGTCAAGCAGCGCCACAAACGCCCCTTCGGCGGCGAAACGCCTCGCAGTGGCGGCGCCGATACCGGACGCCGCCCCGGTCACGACGACCCCGCAGCCTTCGAACCGTCCGGGGCTTGGATTGCGGGTCATTCTCGCACCGAAAACGCCCCGCAGGCAATTCTGTCGCCTGCGTTGCCCGAGGGCTGACTTTCGTAATCATCCACGCCCTCGTGCATCACGAAGGCCGCCCCGTCCTCATCCAGAATATCCCGCTCGACCTCGAGGAACGGCAGGAATACCTCAATCTCCCCTATGCCGTTCTCCTTGACTGTCAGATTGGGCATATCGCCGGGATGCGGTCCGTCCTCGGTCAGCACGCCATGCGCGCGATCGCCCGCGATATGTTCGCCGGCCGAGCTGAAATCCTCGGACTGGCAATCGCCGGTTTCATGCAGGTGTATGGCGTGGATTCCTTCCGGCAGCCCGGTCAGCGTCACGGTCGCCAGGGCGATGCCCGACGGCATGTCGCGAACGTGGACCGCCCCCAGGTCGTTGCCGTCGCGGTCCTTGACCTCGGTTGTTGCCTCCGCCGCATGAAGCGGCGGGGCCAGCAAACTGGCGGTGGCCAGCGCAGCGATCATGGGATGTTTCATGTCAGACTCCTTCCTCGCGTGATGCCGTTCGACGGACCCTCCGTCGGTCGGCAGACGGTTAACATTTAAGAAAACAGATCCGGCGCCCGCTTGTTCCCGCCCGACCCCGGGCCGGGCACCGCCCGGGGAACATCTGGAGGGCCCCGCGGTTCACAACCTTCATCATAGGAGGACTCCAATATGCCCAGAACATCCCCCCGCAGGCCGCAAGACAACGGCGCCGCCGCCGCGAACCGGCTCCGTGAGCGCACCGACCGGGGCGGCACCGGCGACAAGGTTGCCTTTCAGGATCCCGCCGCTGCCCCGCTGGGGACCGACGACGAGGCGGCAGGACATCCGCCCACCCCGGAAGAAGTAGCGGAAGCGGAGCGTCACGAAGCCGGCCGTGCCGAGCCCGCCGACCGGAAACCGACGGTGCCGGAGCTTCAGAACACGTTGTCTGGACGCGTCGGGCTGCTGTTGCCGGTTCTCGCACTGATTGCACTTCTCCTTGTCGCCCTGTGGATCGCAGGGATCTGGTGACGCTCATCCCGGCCTGCCGAACGAACTCGCGGGATCCGGCACGACGGATGCTGGTTGTCTTGCCGCTGATGGCGCTGAACGCGGCAGGGTTGGCCACCTTTTCCATACTGGCACGCGGCATCACCGCCATCCCATTGCCCCGCCGCGCGAGGTGCCGGCGCCGGTTTGACAGGAAAGATGGAACATAGCCGATACAGATCTGTTTCGACACCAGCGGACCGAATCCGGTCCGCCAGAAAAGGAGGATCCGCCATGAAGGTTTCCGAGATCATGTCCCCGCACCCGCTGACCGTTTCCCCGGACCAGACACTGGGGGAAGCCGCCGAACTCATGCAGCGCATCGACGCCGGATTTCTGCCAGTAGGCGAAGACGACCGCCTCGTCGGAATGCTGACCGACCGCGATATCGCGATCCGCGGTGTCGGCGCCGGAAAGGGACCCGGCGCCAAGGTGCGCGAGGTGATGACCGACGACGTCTGCTATTGCTTCGAAGACGAAGAGATCGAGGCCGCCGCGCGAAACATGGGGGCCCAGCAAATCCGCCGCGTCCCGGTGATCGACCGTGACAAGCGGCTGGTGGGCGTGCTGTCCCTCGGTGACATCGCCGTGCGACAGGCCGCTGAAACGGCAGGGGACGCGCTCGAGGGTATCGCGCAGCCAAGCGACCTGCACGGCTGAGAGCCGGGTTGATTTCGCACGGAAACGAACGAGATGCCTGTCATGGAGCCTGCAAACGAACGAAATCTGGTGGGCGGGACACCACCGCCGGATTGCAGTTGGTCGGCCCATGCGCTGTTCCTCGATTTCGACGGCACGCTTGCGCCAATCGTATCCCGCCCCCGCGATGCCTGCCTGACCGAGATCACGCGGCGGCTGCTCGTGCGGCTGGCCGCCGCCACTGGCGGGGCGATTGCCATTCTCTCAGGCCGGGCGCTCACCGATCTGGCGGAGCGGCTGGAGGGGCTGCCGCTGGCACTCTCGGGCTGCCACGGCATGGAAATTCGCCATAGCGACAAATGCATCGAGACCTCAACCCCGGGCGACAATGCGCTCGATGCCGCCTTTGGACAGCTTCAGCCGGTGGCGACGAAACATGGCCTTCTGATCGAGCGCAAGCCCGGTTCTATCGCGCTGCATTACCGCAACCGTCCTGAGAGCGCCGATAGCTGCCGGTCCAGTGTCGCCCGCGCCGCGGCGACCAGGGGCCTGCGGGCCCTGCACGGCAACATGGTCAGCGAGGCGGCACTTGCCGGAGTGGACAAGGGCCGCGCGCTGCGCCGGTTTCTCAGGGATGCCCCTTTTGCAGGCCGCCTGCCGGTCATGATCGGCGACGATGCGACCGATGAAGACGGCTTTCGCGTGGCGCAGGAACTGGGCGGATTCGGGTTGCGGATCGGCTCTTCCGACACGGTGGCAAGGTATCGAGTCGCACGGATGGACGATGCGCTGGCTTGGCTGAACCAAACCCTCAGGACACCTCCGCGGCGGCGGTAGCGTCGCGGCGCAAATTGGGAACATCCGGCCCCCGAGACGGTTTCGATCCTGTCCAACACATACAGTGGACGTTTGTGCAAAAAGGGGTGCAGATGCCGTCGAGACTCATTGCCGTTTCCAACCGGATCCCGGCCGGAGAGCCCCCGTCCGGGGGTCTTGTCGTCGCGCTCAAGGATGCACTTGCACTCTCCGGCGGTCTCTGGATCGGTGCCCATCCCGAAACCGGCACCGGCCGCGAGCCACTGGAGGAAATTCAGGACAATGGCAACACGCACCTCGCCTTCCGGCTCAGCGAAGACGATCTCTCCGACTATTATCTCGGCTATGCCAATTCGGTGCTCTGGCCGCTCTGCCATCGGCGGGTCGATCTGATTGACATGTCCGCCGCCTTCGAGGCGCGTTACCGGGCCGTGAACGCCCGGGTCGGCAGGATGATCGCGTCGATTGCAAGGCCCGAGGATGTGATCTGGGTCCATGATTACCACTTCTTTCCGCTGGCAAGCGAACTGCGCGCGCTGGGGCTTTCCAATCGCATCGGCTTTTTTCTGCATATCCCCTTTCCCGAACTCGGCAGCCTTTCGGTCCTGTCGCAGCCCGAGGATTTTTCCGACTGGCTGGCCTCCTACAATCTGGTGGGCCTCCAGACCCGCGCCGACGTGGCGCGCTGTCTAGAAGTGTATCGCGCCGATCCACGCGCCGAGTTCCTGGTCGACGGCTCGGTGAAGTTCGAGGATCGCGTCACCGAGATCCGCTCCTTTCCCATCGGCATCGACGTCGAGGATTTCCGCACACAGGCCGCGCGCGACGCGCCTGATCCCTTCGGCCGCGCCGCGCCCGAAAGCTTCGTGATCGGGGTCGACCGGCTCGATTATTCCAAGGGCATTCCCAATCGGTTTCGCGCCTTCGGTCGCTACCTCGAAACCCGGCCGGAAGGCAGCTATCCCTGCCTCGTGCAGATCGCGCCGCCCACCCGCGAACAGGTCCAGGCCTATCAGGACATCACCAGCGAGCTCGAAGAGATCGCGGGCCATCTCAATGGGGCCTTCGCAGAACTGGACTGGGTGCCGATCCGCTACATTCACCGCAGCATCGACCGCACCGTGCTGGCCCGACTGCACCGGCGCGCACGGGTCTGCGCCGTCACCTCGATTGCCGATGGCATGAACCTCGTCGCCAAGGAATTCGTGGCGGCGCAGGATCCGGCGGATCCGGGTGTGCTGATCCTGTCGCGTTTTGCAGGCGCCGCGGAGGACATGACGGACGCACTGCTGGTCAATCCCTACGATATCGACGACATGACCGAGGCGTATCGTCGGGCGTTCGCAATGCCGCTGGAGGAACGGCAGGCACGCCATACCGCCTGCATGGAGGTCGTCCAACGCACTGATGCCGCATCCTGGGCCAAGCAGTTTCTCGCCGTCCTGCGTGCCTGCGTTCCGACCCTTCCCCGACAAGTGCCGTCCCCCCGGAGGCCGGCATCCAAGTGCCCGGGTCAGACCCCAATGAAGGCCTGATCGCTAACCCGATGAAAAGAGGCGCACACCGGCAACACCATCCGCCAACCCTGAAATGGAGGTCCCATGCCTAACCGAGAACTGCCATCCCCGACCGAAAGCCACCCCGCCCCCGCGCTCTGGGCCGGGCTTCCGCCTCAAGCGCCCCCGGAAGAGATCCCGCCAGACCCTGAGCCGGACAACACCCCGCCGCCGGCCCCTCCCGAAGAGCCCGATCAACCCGATACGCCGGAATACGTGCCGCCGGACCCCGAGGAGGTGCCGGGCGGAATACCACCCGAAACGGAGCCGGACATCCCGCCGGAATTGCCACCGAACCGGCTTCCCCTGAGCGGGCCGCGTAACGGGAATGCCATTCCATGACCGCGCTCGAAGACAGGCTGACGATCCTGGAGGCCCGGATCATCGCACACCGCCAGCTTCTGGCCCGTCTGCTCTCCACCGTGGATGCCACGACGCAGGACGAGCTGTTGTACTGGATCGCCGAACGCGAGGTGCCGCGCGACGGTCAGGAAGATCCCGGTGCCGTGTTGACCGGCATGGACGCACTGCCGCTCAGCATAGCGGAAGAATTCCGGGAAATCGCCTCGCTTGTGCGGAACCGGAGCCCGCACCGAAGACGGCCAAAGGCGGGGGAAGAGTGATGACAGCGGTGCTCGCGCTCAATGTCGGGTCATCGAGTCTGAAGGCAGCTGCTTTCGTCCTGCGCGGCCGCCGCCCGCAAAGGATTCTAACCGCATCGCATGATGGTTCGGTCGGAGAGACTGAATTGGTGGTACGCAACGACGGTTTGACACATTCGCTCGGTCCACCCGGCGCCCATTATCGCGACGGCGCAGCGGCATTGCTAAACATGGTGGAGCGCGTCCTTGGCGAAACCGTCGCCGTCGGTCACCGCGTCGTACACGGCGGCACGCTTTCCGGCACATCGGTACGTCTCACGCCGGAATTGGTCAAGAAACTACGCAGCTTCGCCCCCTTTGCGCCGGACCACCAGGAGGCCAACCTCGCCCCGGCAGAAACGCTGATGCAGGCGCGGCCGGAGCTTGTCCAGTTCGCCACCTTCGACACCTCTTTTCACGAAACCATCCCGGACCGGGCGCGCGAACTCCCCCTGCCGCAACCGACCCGGGGTCCATTGCTGAAGCGCTACGGGTTCCACGGCCTGTCCTTCCGCTCGGTCGCGCGCCGCATGGCAGATCGCGACCTGCGTCGGATCGTGGCGCTGCACTTGGGCGGCGGCGCGTCGGTCTGCGCCATCCGCGACCGAGCGAGCGTCGACACCACGATGGGCGCCACACCGCTGGCCGGGCCGATGATGACCACCCGGTCGGGCTCGGTCGATCCGGGTGTGATCCTTTATCTGCTGCATCAGGAGGGGTGCGATCTCGATGACATGGAGGATATGCTCTGGCATCGCTCGGGTCTGCTCGGGGTCTCCGGGCAAAGCGGCGACCTGCGCGACCTCGTGGGATCGGATGACGGGCGCGCGCAGGTCGCGGTGGACCAGTTCTGCGAAGATCTCGTACGTCATACCGGCGCGATGGCGGCACGTCTTCGCGGCATTGATGCATTGGTCTTTACCGGTGGAGCCGGTGTCGGCCAGCCGCTGATCCGGGAGCGGGTCGCGGGCGCATTTGTCTGGGCGGGCGTAGCGCTGGATGCGGCCCGCAATGATGCAGTGACCGAGGCCACCATCCTCCCACGCGGCAACCGCGTGTCGCGCCCGAACAGTGCGAAGCAGGTCTGGGTGCTGCCGAATGACGAGGAACGCGAGATAGCCAGGGAGGTCTATGACGCCATGCGGCGGGAGGCATGACCGCGCTGCAGGAATTTAATGCCCGATGGCGTGGGAGTGTCCTGAACTTTGTGTATCTGGCCTGGCCCATGCAGTTTCAGATACTCAAGCGTCGAAGCGCTCGCCGAACATTATGGCGAACTGATTGCGTGCTGCAAACCATTCCCGGACATTTCGGCCGTCCTTTTCGAATTTGCGGATGGCGAGGTAGATTAACTTGGTCGCGGCCTCGTCGGTCGGGAACGAGCCCCGCGTCTTGATGGATTTCCGGATCACGCGGTTCAAGCTTTCTATGGCATTGGTCGTGTAGATGATCTTGCGGATCGCCGGATCGAAGCCGAAGAACGGGATCACCTCCTGCCATGCCCGGCGCCAGGCCGGGGCGATGGAGGCGTATTTCCCGGCCCATTTTTCCTCGAAGGCATCGAGTTCGGCCTCGGCCATATCGGCGCTCGGAGCGCTGTAAATCCGGCGCAGATCGGCGGCCACGGCCTTGCGGTCCTTCCAGGAGCAGAAGTTCAGGGAATGGCGCACCAGATGCACGATGCAGGTCTGAACCATGGCGTCCGGGAAGGCGGCCGTGATGGCTTCGGGAAAGCCCTTGAGACCGTCTACGACGGCGATCAGGATGTCCTGCAGCCCCCGGTTCTTGAGTTCGTTCATCACCGAGAGCCAGAACTTCGCCCCTTCGTTCTCGGCGATCCAAAGGCCGAGAACCTCGCGGCTGCCGTCGCGGGTGACGCCGAGGGCCACGTAAACCGCCTTGTTCTTGACCGTCCGGCTATCGGCGTCGCGGATCTTCACCCGTAGCGCGTCGAAAAGCACGATGGGATACATCCGGTCCAGCGCCCGGCTCTGCCATTCCCGGACCTCGTCCAGCACCGCATCGGTGACGCGGCTGATCAAGTCAGGTGAGACCTTCAGCCCATAGACGTCTTCAAGATGGGCGCGGATGTCGCGGACGCTCAGACCGGCGGCGTAGAGCCCGACGATCTTGTCATCCATCCCGTCGATCCGGGTTTGGCCCTTCTTCACCAACTCCGGCTCGAAGCTGCTGTCGCGGTCCCGGGGGATCGCCACCGGCAATTCCCCGTCCTGACCTTTCAGCACCTTGGCCGATGCGCCGTTGCGCCGGTTGGTTTGGCCCGGCGGGGCGTCCTTGCCTTCCTCGTAGCCAAGATGCGCGGTCAGCTCGGCCCCCAGCATCCGCTCCATTAACCGGATCTTCAGCTCTTTCATCAGCCCGGCATCGCCAAGCAGGTCCTCAGGGCGCTCCACGCCCTTCAGAAGTTCGTCCAGGAGTTCTTTCGAGATGGTCATTCATGCTTCCTTTCGGTGAAGCATGGACCGGATCAGTCATACACAAAAGGTCGGACACTCTCGATGGCGTGCCACCGACTCCTCTCTCTCTCTACCAACCAGAACCGCGCCACGCAGCGTCCAGCGAAGGCAGGCCCGCCAAAACGCGGGCCTGCCTCGAAAACCGGTTTTCACTCCGTGTATTCGGGCATCCCGTCCAGTTCCTCTTCGGTCATCGGGACATGCACCCGCACGTCCTCGCCCGTCTCCGAACGCAGAATGTCGATATCCGAAAGCCGAAGTGCGACCGGTTTCTCGCCGATGCCGAGGAAACCGCCAACGTCGATGACGACGGCCTCGACCGATCCGTCCGAGGCCAGCACGATGTCGGAAACCTCCCCCACCCAGTCTTCGGCAGAGCCATAGACCTTTGCGCCCGTCAGGCGCTCGGCGGTGAGGTCGCTTTCTTCGGCATCCCTGTAGCCGTCGCGCCACGCAGGATCGGTCATGGAGCCGGCATCTTCGGTCGTGCCGGCGTCCTGCCGCCGCTGAGCCGCGGTGGTGTCGCCACTGGTCTGATCCGTCTCTGCCACGCCCTGCTCCTGGTCGCTTTCGCTTGTTGCCCCGGAACTGGCCTGATCGCTATCCATATCATAGGCCGGTGCGTTTTCCAGCATATCGGGATCGGCCATCATCACGATAAAGAAATCCGCCTGGTCTTCGGTCGAAGTGTCGGAGGTGAAGCCAAGCGCCCCCATATCCAAGGCGACCTGATGCTCGCCGATCCCGAGGAACCCGCCAATATCGACTAGAACGGCATCGACGCTGCCGTCGCGCGTCAGGACGATGTCGTTGATCTCGCCAATGTCGTCCCAGCCGCTCTGGGCGCCGTCGTAACCAGCCGTGTCTGCGGCCTCGTCGCTGCGGTACACCCGCATTCCGATCAGGTCCGACGCCATCATCTCGTTTCCGGCGTTCTGTCCATCCCGGGTATGAAACATGTCTCCCGACTGCTGCGCCGTCGCGGACATTATTCCGGCGGCGAGTATGGCTGTGGATATCAAAAATGCCTTCATGGGTATCTCCTTCGTATGAAGTTGGATTGACAACGCCTTGCGCGTCGGCCCTCTAAACATTTCCCCGGCCCCGCTGTTCCCGAGACAACGGTATTTGTCGGAAACGGAGGGTCATCTCGCCTCATGACCCGCCGCAGCAGGGTGGGCCCCATTCGAAAAGCGGCGCTACTAACGCAATTCACATATCCGTCTGCATCCTCTTCACTATCGGTGCCGCCATGAGCCGGACTTATTCCGCGGCCACCGTTTCATTGGCGAGACGGCTTTTTCGGTAGGCTTCCGTTGCGGAAAACCAACCTTCCTTGCTTCCGCAATCGAAGCGGCGGCCGGAGAACCGGAAGGCGCAAAGACCGCCGAGCGCCGCGATGGCATCCGTCAGCTGGATTTCACCCCCCGCTCCCGCGGGCGTCCTTTCAAGGACGTCCCAGATGTCGTGGGACAATATGTACCGCCCGACGACGGCAAGGTCCGACGGTGCATCCGCAGGATCGGGCTTTTCGACAAGGGTTCGCGCGGACAGAACGACCGATCTGCCACTGGGCGTGGCCAGATCGAAGATGCCATATCTCTGGCATTCGGAGCGGTCGACGGTTTGCGCGGCAGCGAGGCATTTCATTCGCTCAGGATCGAAGGCTGCGACCATTTCGGCGAGCGCCGGCCTCCCGAGGATGAGGTCGTCCGGCAGGATCACACCGACGGGCCCCGGCAGCGCGAAAGTCCGAGCACACAGGACAGCGTGACCAAGGCCGTTCGGCTCAGCCTGCTCTGCGAACCGAACCTCGATATCGGCCAGCAGAGAACCCGGTTGCGAAAGCAGGGTTTCGACGTATTCGGAAATGCCCGGTTTCGTTGCGCGCGTCACCAGAACGAGGCGCCGTGCGCCCGACGCTACCGCTTCCTCGAGCGCGAAATGCAACAGGGGCGTGTCGTAGACGGGCAGCAATTCCTTTGCGATGGCATCCGTCGCCGGCCGCATTCGCGTACCGTTTCCCGCAAGCGGCAGGATTACCGTTCTCGTGGCCGTCATCTGATCTACTCTCCTCCAGAAGTTTCTGATGATGTCGAACAGCGCGGCGGCGGATATGTTCCCGTTCAGGACACTCCCGGCGACACTGCACCTCCGCCCTCACCGCACAGACGACAGAACAGAGCCCTCGAGCAGGGCAATAAGCTCCGCTTCGTGAGCGTGCAGACCGGAGAGGTCGGGCGGATCGAGCGCGGCCAGGCGCGCCGTTCGATCCTGCGGCACCATCTCGGCCAGGGCGATCACCGACGGGTGAATATAGCTCTTGCGCGCGATGGCCGGGCTGTTGTGAAGGCAGGCGGCGGCGACCTCGGCCATGTCAGTGATCCGCAGCGCACCGTCCGTTTGCGCGGCCAGGGCAAAGGCGGCATGGGTGCCTTTCCAGGTTCGGAAGGTCTTGGCGCTGGCATCCTTGCCGCACAGCTCGTGCAGCGTCTCGTTGATGTCTTCGGAGCGCAGCGTGTGCAATATGTCCTCGCCGTCGCGCCAACTGAACAGCGCCGCCCCCGGCAGGTCGTGGATGCGGTGCAACGCCCGCGCAAGACGCCTGCCCTGAAGGTGTGCCTCGACCCTTGCACCGTGCTTTCCGGGAAAGACAATAGTGATGTCCTGCCCGTCGAAGCGGACGTGCCGGCCCAGCAGCGTGCTTGCGCCATAACTGCCATTCTCAGCGGCGTAGCAGGCGTTACCCACCCGCAGCGCAGCCCGGTCCAGAAGCGCCAGAACCGCCGCCAAGGCAAGCCGGCGCGATCCGGCGGGAGCGCGGAGATCCACGGCGATGCGTCGGCGGAGGCGTGGCAGCGCTCGGCCGAAGGCGGCCAGATCGCCAAACTTGCGCTGTGCCCGGAGCGCCTGCCAGTCAGGGTGATAGCGGTACTGCTTGCGCCCCCCGGCATCGCGACCGGTGGCCTGCAGGTGCCCGCGCGGATCCGGCGAAATCCAGACCTCCTCATAAGCCGGAGGTACGGCCAGCGCCTCGATCCGGGCGCGCTCTTCAGGATCGCGGATCAGCGTTCCGTCGGGCGTGTAATAACTGAAGCCGCGTCCGCGGCGGCGGCGCGTGATGCCCGGGCCATCATCCGTGACATGGATCAGTTTCTGCTTCACGGCGGCCGTCCGCCCCCTCACCTCATACGGCCCCAGAACCGCAGCGCGGCGCAACGGTCCAGAAACTGCCTCGGCATACCATCGCCCATGACCATCATGCCTTCGTCCGGTTCAAGGGGCAGCTTGGCTGCGTCGAACAACGGGCGGGACGCATCGTTGTAGAGAATGAACTTGCCATGCGCAAACGCATCAGCAAGCCAGACCCGCGCCGCATGTTTTTCGGCCAGATTCCCCGCTCCCCCTTCCGAAAGCAGAATCGCCACCGCATCGAACAGCACTGACGGGCCACCGTCTATGCATTCCTGCGCACCGATCTCGGTGCCGTCCGACGCCTTCACCCCCCCGATCCGCGGTGCGACGATGGCAGGGATCGCACCCGCTCCGCGTACCGCCGCAAGAAGCGCCTCGACCTGGTCGATGTCGACACCGTCGGAGAGCAGGATACCGAGCTTGCGCCCGGCAAAGCAGTTCGGGCCGTTTTTCAGGATACTGAGCGCGTCAGAGGGCGGCAGGTCGGGGATAGGCTCGCGCGCAGGCACCGGCGCCTCGGGCATATCCATACCGAGGCCGTCGCACACCTCGCCTGCGAGTTCTTCGTTCACATGGCGCAGATGGCCGACCAACCGCGCACGGATCTCAGGGTGTTCGACCTTCGAAAGCTCGAACACCAGCGCCGCAGCCATATGTGCCTGCTCCACCGGCGTCTGGCTAATGTAGAACTGGCGGGCCTGGCTGTAATGATCGGCAAAGCTCTCGGACCGTTCCCGCACCTTCGGCCCCGGGGCGGCGACCGGGACGCTTTGGAATCCTGTCGGATCCTCACGCGGTCCGCCTTCGGCCCCGGACCAGGAATTCGGCTCGTAGTTGGCACGCCCCGAGGGGTTGGCCATGGCCATATGCCCGTCCTGCTGGAAATGGTGGAACGGGCATTTCGGCGCGTTGACTGGCAGGTGGGTGAAGTTCGGCCCGCCCAGCCGCTTGAGCTGGGTATCGAGATAGGAAAAGTTCCGGCCCTGAAGCAGCGGATCGTCGGTGAAGTCTATGCCCGGCACGATATTGCCGGTATGAAAGGCCACCTGCTCCGTCTCGGCGAAGAAATTGTCGACCACCCGGTCGAGGACCAACCGTCCGACCCTGCGCACCGGTACCTCCTCCTCGGGGACGATCTTGGTCGGATCGAGGATATCGAAGGCGAAGCGGTTTGCGAATTCGTCATCGAAAACCTGCAACCCCAACTCCCATTCCGGCAGGTCGCCGAACTGGATCGCCTCCCACAGATCGCGGCGGTGGAAATCTGGATCGGCGCCGTTGATGCCCACGGCTTCAGGCCAGGTCACCGATTGCAGCCCCTGCTTGGGTTTCCAATGGAACTTGACGAAGCGGGCCTCGCCCTCGGCATTGACCATGCGAAAAGTATGGACCCCAAAACCTTCCATGAAGCGGAACGACCGCGGGATGGCGCGGTCGGACATGATCCACATGACCATGTGGATCGCCTCGGGCATCAGCGACATGAAGTCCCAGAAATTGTCATGCGCCGTCTGCGCCTGCGGAAAGGCGCGGTCGGGGGCTTCTTTCGCCGCATGAATGAGATCGGGAAACTTGATCGCGTCCTGGATGAAGAACACCGGAATGTTGTTGCCGACGATGTCCCAGTTGCCCTGCTGCGTGTAGAGCTTGACCGCGAAGCCGCGCACGTCGCGGGCCAGATCCGCCGAACCCTTGTTGCCCGCGACGGTCGAGAACCGCACGAAGGCGGGCGTCCGCTCTCCGGCACGCTGGAACAGATCGGCCGAAGTAAGCTCGGAGAGCGACTCATAGGTCTCAAAAAAGCCGTGCGCCCCATAGCCCCGGGCATGGACGACACGCTCGGGAATGCGTTCGTGATCGAAATGAAAGATCTTCTCCCGGAACAGGAAATCTTCCATGAGCGTAGGTCCGCGTGCGCCCTGTTTCAGCGAGTTCTGGCCGTCGGAGAGCGGTGTGCCCTGCGCCGTGGTCATGCGCGGCCTGCCATCGCCCGCGGTCTGATGGGTGTCGCCGCCGGCCTGGATATCTGGCCGCTTGTCGCGGTTCATATGGTCCTGATCCATTGGTCGCTCCTGCGTTGCGCGTTGGTAACCATGAAAACAGATCAGCCGCCCGTATGTTCCTGGTCAGAGCGTGTGTCGGGAACACAATGATCTCATCGTCCGATATCTGACCAAAGTCCCGGCAGCGAACGCCGACCGGGCGGACGTCGCCCGAACATTTCACCGCTCTTGCCGGGCACTTCACCGCCGAACCCGAGGAACATCTCCCCCCACCCGTCGGTTCACTATCGGACGGCGAGGCGCTGGCCCGGATGCGCTGGCCGGACACAATCATGTCTGTCAGGCGCGCCAGTTCCACCTGTGGCGCGACGGGGTGTGGCAAAGTTCGGCGAAGATGCGGGCCGCAAAATGCGCCCTGACCGACGATGCGATCGCACTACTGGCGGCCTGGTACGCCAGCCCTTCCCCGGAACGGAGGCTTTCGGAATGACCAATCCCGCAGACCAAAGACGGAACGCCCCGCCAAGCACGATGATGGACGTCGTGGACCGGCTTCACGATGCGGCACATGACGACCACACCTCGTTCGGCGACATTATCGAAGGGCTGGACCGCGCCTCTTTCGTGCCGGTGCTGATGGCTCCGGCATTGGCTGTTATCACGCCGCTTTCGGGAATACCGCTGTTCTCGAGCTTTTGCGGCATCCTCATCCTGCTGGTGGCGGGGCAGCTCGTGTTCGGGCGGCACCACCTCTGGCTGCCGCATTGGTTGATGCGGCGGGAGGTGCCGTCCGACAAGCTGCGAAAAGCCGCGGAATGGCTGCGGCGGCCGGCACGCTGGATCGACCGGCAGACGGGGAAACGGCTGTCTTTTCTGGTCCGCCCCCCGGCCGACCGGCTGATCTATCTGGTCTGCGCGCTTTGTGGCGCGGCCATGCCGGTCTTTGAACTGGTGCCCTTCACCTCGTCCATCCTCGGCGCCGCGGTGACGCTGCTGGCGCTGACGATCCTCTTGCAAGATGGCGTGCTCGCCCTGCTGGGCCTCGCCGTCATCGGCAGCGCCATCGCCGCCGGCATCTATGCAGTGCAAGGGTGACTAATCGGCGGTCGGTGCGCCACCGTCCGGGTGCAGGATGTGCCCGGTCATGTAGGAGGCGTCATCGCAAGCCAGGAAGAGCACCGAAGGCGCCACCTCATTCGGCTGACCAGGACGGCCCATCATGCTGCTCTGACCGAAGCCTTCGACCTTCTCCGGGGGGAAGGAGGCCGGGATCAGCGGTGTCCAGATCGGCCCCGGCGCTACCCCGTTCACCCTTATACCCCGCGGCGCGAGCTTGTGAGCCAGCGCCCGGACAAAGGACAAAACAGCACCCTTCGTGGCGGAATAGTCGATGAGCTGATCCTGACCGCGATAAGCGGTGACCGAGGTGATACCAATAATCGCCCCGCCCTCCGGCAGATGCGGCAGCGCGGCCTGCACCATATACATCTGGCCGAAGATGTTGGTGCGGAACGTCGCCTCGATCTGATCCTGCGACACGTCTTCGAACTTGTCCTGTGCGTGCTGTTCACCGGCGTTGTTCACCAATACATCGAGCCGGCCAAACCGATCGACCACCTCGGAAACCGTTGTGAAGCAGAAGGCGCGGTTGCCGAGGTCGCCACGCAGACCAAGGGCCTCTGCCCCTTCGGCGCGGATAGCAGCCAGCGCCTCCTCGGCATCCTGGTCTTCGCATTTGTAGACGATCGCCACCGCCGCCGCACCTTCGCGCGCGAACAGTACGGCCGAGGCGCGGCCGATCCCGGAATCGCCACCGGTAACGATAGCGACTCGCCCTTCAAGCCGCCCCGCTCCCGGAAAGCGAGGGACATACTCGGGGAGGGGCTCCATCTTGTGCTCGCTCCCTGGCTGGCGGGACTGCACACGGTCTTTGGAATATTGCGTCATGGCACGACTCCTGTTGCTGTGTGACGGGTGGGACAGAAGATCTTCAGGGACTGCGGCGCCCCTTGAGCAGCACCGGCAGGGTCAGAAGGACCAGAACGAGGATCACCGTCGGCGCAACCAGCCGCGGCACCTGTGCCCAGCCATCCAATCCCTTCTCCCAGAGCGCCCAGACGACTGTAAAGGCATAGGTCGCCAGATAGACCCAGAGCGCCATAACCGACGGTCCGGTCAGAAACCACGCCGTCACGCAAAGGCCGATGCCCGCAATGGCATAATACCAACTTCCGCCGAGCGAGATCAGCCAGATGCCCCCTGCGAGGATCAGCAGCCCGAACACACCCACAACGGCGGCCAGAACCAACGTGGCGACGTAGCCGCCGGAGCGGTTCCGTACACCGGTCCGTTCGGTGCGGGCGGGATGGGCGTCTGCGTTCGTATCAGACATGGATACCTCCTTTCGATCATGGTTGCCCTGACGAACGAACAAAATATCGCATCCGATGTTCCAGCCGGGGTCCGGTATCCCCGTCTATGGGCCACCGGATGGTCTGCCCGAGCAGCCCGCGCCCGCCTCGTGCTCACCGAGCATCGTGCGGACGTAACCCTGCGCCTGTGGTCATGTTGCCTTACCGGCCCTGGACAATTTCCTGCACGATGGGTTCAAGCCGACGCGGTGTAACCTGGAGGGCACGCATCCCGTCCTTGTCCGCGATGTTGTCGCGTTCCATCAATGCGACCTGGTGACGGGTCAGCGGCGCGCCGGGCAACCTCTCCGCCCCGAGCGCCATGGCGTACCACAGCGGAAACGGAACCGGCAGAAGGTGCGCGCGAAGCCCTGCGGACCGGGCAATGGCTTGGACGAGGTCGCGGTAGGTGTAAACTTGGGGCCCGCCGAGGTCGTATACCGGCTGCGCGTCTTCCACCTGAAGGGCATTGGCCACGGCGCGGGAAACATCGCCCACATGCGCAGGCTGCAAGCGTGTCTCGCCGTCGCCAAACAGGGGATAAATCGGCATACGGCGCAACAGGCGCAGGATGGTTCCAACCAATGCCTCGCCTTGCGCGAACATGACGGCGGGGCGCGCGATCACGGCATCGGGGCAGGCCTCTCGCACCACCGCCTCTCCCCTGCCACGCGCCCGCACATAGGCATCACCGGCCTCTGGATCGGACCCGATGCCGGAAATATGCACCAGCCGCCGGACACCGGTCTCTGTGCAATGGGCTGCCACTCTGCCCGCACCGGCAACATGGATGTCATCGAAGCTGACCGCGGCCGTTTCCGTGTAAAGACTCACCGCATTTACCACGACCTCCGATCCTTTCACCGCCCGCGCCACGTCCTCGGCATTCGTGATGTCGGCACAAAGGACCTCGGCCCCTGCCTCTCCGGCCTGTGTCGCATGCTGTGCATGCCGGGCGACGATCCTTACACGCCGACCGTCGCGCAGCAGGTGCCGGACGATCCGGCGTCCCAAAAACCCGGTGCCACCGAACACAGTGTACAGATCCGGCGTGCGCGGTCCGTCCTTTGAACCGGACCCGGCTTCGCGTGGAGCAATGGGGGGCCGACCCGCATCACCTCCGCGAGCGTTGCGCCCGTCCTCACTTGTCGCCGACATGCTGGGGCTTTCCACTACGACTCGTTGAGGCCATTTCCTCGAGCTCCCGTTCGGACATCGAGTCGTACATGTCCTTTGAGGCGCCCTGCAGTTCGCTTACCTTGGTATCGCCGCGTTTCGCAGACAGGGCGGCTCCGGCCGCCTTCTGCTGTGCTTTAGATTTCGCAGGCATCTCGTTTCTCCTTGCTGCCGGTTGCTCCTGATCTCCCAACCTGCAGCGCGCAAGATTGTTCGCACGGAACGGGTGGAGGCCTGCACTCCCCGCGGGTGCTCGCCGCAAGAGCGTTTCGGGCGCGACGAAGCCCCCGACGGTATCATGCATATGCGACGGAACTCCCCAGAGCCGACCACATCTCGTTCATGCGGTCGATGCGCTGCATGTCATCATCGGACAGCGAGAAATCGTAGAGCGCGAAGTTTTCCTCGATATGGCTGGTCTGATTGGCTTTGGGGAGGGGAACGATTCCGCGTTGCAGGTTCCAGCGTAGAATGATCTGGGCCGGGGTCCGTTGGTGCTGCGCCGCAATGTCATGAAGCTGCGGATCATCCAGCCGTTCGCCACGTGTCAGGGGGCTATAGCCCATGAGTACGATGTTTCGTGCGCGATGGTGGTCCTGAAGCACGTCACTGTGACCGAACGGGCTCCATTCGATCTGGTTGACCACCGGCGTCTCCCCTGTAGCGGCGGCCAGTGTGTCGAGCATATCCGAGGAATAGTTGCTCACGCCAATGTCGCGCACGAGCCCATCCTCGCGTGCCCGGATAAGCCCCTCCCACAGCGCCTCACCGGCTCCGTTCTCCGGCGGCCGGTGGATCAGGGTCAGATTTGCGTAATCAAGGCCGAGTTCGTCCAGATCCCGCCGGACAGCATCGAGAGGTGTATCGTCTTCCTCGATTTTGGTGACGATATAGATGTCGCCACGTTCGATGCCGCTGCGCTGCAGCCCCATTCCGAGACCAGCCTGACTACCGTAATCCACGGCTGTGTCGAACATGCGATAGCCGATACGAAGCGCCTCCTCGATGGCGCCCGCCGTACCATCGGTCAATTGCCACGTTCCCAATCCCAGGCGTGGCATGTCGTGCCCGGTCCTGAGGCGTATTGTCGATTGTGGGTCCATCTGATTTCTCCTGACTGCGAGCCGGCACGCAACGCCGGACATTGCGGCGAGAAACAGGCGGGAGAGAGGAATGTTCCCAATGCCGACCGCGCGGCCGGTCGAGCCCAAGATATTGCTTTCCTCGCAATATGGGTTTTACCCGACAGATCTTTTGAGACCGTTTGTTTGGGCACTGACGCTGCATGGTGATGATTTTCCGTCTTCATCATTTGCAGCCCCGAACCGAGTTCTGAGTTACCCCACCGAACCATTGTCCATCCATTGGACAGGCTCTGGCGTTGCTGCAGGAACAATCGCTGAGGCCGGCTGTTCAGGGTTGCGCGGCGGGCACATCCGCTCCCTGCCATTGACATGGAAGGAACATTCATGCTGCGGCATATGGTAATCCAGCTTTCTATCGGAGCCTTGTTGGCTACGGCCTTTCTGCTGGTTATCATCTGGGTTGCGGCACCCACATCCATTGTTCTCTTGCGCGAAGCACTCGAAAGACCCGATCAGCTTCCGGCAATCTGGCTTGGAGCGATCGCCCCTTTCTCGATCTGCTATCTCGGAACTGCGCTGATCATTGGAGAAGAGACCCGTTGATTTTGCATACACTGTATAGTTCACTAGTTCAAAATCGAGCGGTGACGTGACTGGTCTTTTCTGACTTGCGGACGCGTAAGCGGCGCACCTTGAGCGCTATCTCCAAAGTCCCACGGCAGACCGCTCGTCGACGCTACGCGCATTGCTTCGGCGCAGTATTCCGGGGTTGGTTTCGATGCCATCGATGTCTCTCCTTTGTGGCAAGATACCAAGTCAAAGGAGCGGAACAATCCCGTGACAGGTCCAGATACACGCACCACGCGCGGCATCCACCCGACGATCACCACCGCGATCTTGTCGACGGATCTGTGCTGTTTTCCGAACGGCATGTCGAGACGGGAGGGGGACGTGTCCATGCAAAGATCACTTTGGCCGATGACGACACGATCTTCATAACCAGCGCAAACTTCACCGGGCATGCAATGGAAAAGAACCTGGAGGCCGGCGTGTTGATAAAAGGTGGAGAGACTCCTCAAGACATTTCTCGACACTTGAAGGGGCTCATAGACCTCAACACGATAACAAGAGTAAATTGATACGACTGGCATAAAGAGTTGAGTTCGGATCGGCTGCAAGTCACCTCTAGCAGGTGCTGTCAGACGAATTCGAACTCGTCTCTGCAAGGACAGCGACGCTGTCCCTTATGCCGCGCAGAGACCGCGCCACTCGGCCAGAGCAGCGATTCGGTTCTGCTTAAAGTGGTCCCGTTTGGAGAGGCTGCGATCCTGGTTGAAGTGGTTGAAAATGGAGGAATGGATGGCGACAAATTTCTGCAGACTTTGCATTCGCCGAAACCGCTGCATCGCGCGTTCTCGTCGTCGGAATGGAAGGTGTGAGTTCTTAGTCCTGTTGTTAAGCCAACGACCACAGGCTTGCCGGTCTTCGCACCCCATGTCGCGAAGCGCTGCTTTGTAGGAAGCAAGCCGATCCGTTACCAGCACCTCTGCCTGACCATATCGCCGGATCAATTTCCTGAGCATTTTCAATGCGGCGCGTTTGTTTCTTCGCTTTGTGACGACGCTCTCAAGCACCTCGCCTTCGTGATCGACAGCTCGCCAGAGGTAGTGCCGCTCACCGTTGATCTTCACGAAAACCTCGTCGATATGCCACCGCCATCGGGAAAAGGCTCGCAGCTGCTGAACACGCCGCCGGCGGATCTCCGACGCAAACATCGGCCCGAACCTGTTCCACCAGAACCGGATGGTTTCATGGCTGACGTCGATGCCGCGCTCGTGCAGCAGGTCTTCGACGTTTCTGAGCGATAGCGGGAACCGGACATAGAGCATCACCGCCAGACGGATGATCTCGGGACTGGTTTTGAAATACTTGAACGGGGAGCGTTTGGTCATGCTCTGAAGCTACGAAAGCCCGCTGCCCGCCTCAAGACAAGTTAATCTGACAAGACCCGTCGCAGAGCGACGTAAGCGTCGGGAATTCCGCAGGAATTCTGCGCAGTTTGGACACTGGAATGCGAGACGAATGTCGGTGGCGGAGAGACAGGGATTCGAACCCTGGAGACGGTTTCCCGCCTACACGCGTTCCAGGCGTGCGCCTTCGACCACTCGGCCACCTCTCCGTGCGGCGTGTTCTAGCCGCAGCCGCGACCGGAACACAAGACCGATCTTGCATTGCCCTGCGCATCGTTGCCTCTTGCCCCGGCATGACCCATACTCGTTCGCGGACGCAGAATGACAGGACAGGAATGAACCGCCCCAATACCGACATGCCCGCCCCAAAGACCCAGGGCACCGGCACGCGCCGGCCCGATCCATACCGGCTGCAGACCGGGGCGCTTGTCATCATCGCCTTCGCGGTCGTGCTGTTCCTGCTGGTTCAGGCGCGGTTCCTGCTGATCTCGCTGGCCACGGCCATCGTGCTGTTCGCGCTGACCTCGGACGCGATCAACTTCATCGCGCGGCAGCGGGTCGGGCCGTTCCGGGTGCCGAACTGGCTGGCCTCGGTCGTGGCGCTGGCGCTGATCTCGGCCGCGTTGCTGACGCTGACCTCGATCATCCTGACGCAGGTGAACACGGTGCTGTTCACCACGCTGACCTATACCGACCGCGCGCCCGAGGCGCTGGCGGCGATGTTCGCCTGGATGGGCGAGGACGTGGAACAGGCGGTGTTCAACTCGGTGCGCACGGTCGAGGTGTCGGGCTACCTGCGCTCGCTTGCGGGCCAGGCCGGCAACCTGATGCAGGGCACGGTCCTGGTGATCCTGTTCGTCGGCTTCCTGTTCGCCGAGCGGATCTGGTTTTCCACCAAGCTGACCAATTTCTTCGGCGACCCTGCCCAGGCCGAGCGGGTGGGCCGCATCGTCGGGTCGATCATTCACCGGGTAAACTATTACCTGCTGGTCAAGACGCTGGTCAGCGCGGTCACGGGGCTGATGATCTTTGGCCTGGCGCAGATCTTCGGGCTGGAACTGGCGGTGGCGATGGGGGTGATCACCTTCATCCTGAACTACATCCCCAATATCGGCTCGATCGTCGCCACGGTGCTGCTGGCGCTGGTGGCCTATGTGCAATTCGCCGATCCGGCGATGACCCTGGCCATCTTCCTGATCGCCGGGGCGATCCAGTTCGTGAACGGCAACGTGATCGACCCGATGCTGATGGGGCGCGCGCTGCGGCTGTCCTCGTTCGGGATCATCATCAGCCTGGCCTTCTGGGCGGCGGTCTGGGGCATTCCGGGGATGTTCCTTTCGGTGCCGATCATGGTGGGGATGATGATCGTGTGCAGCCATGTACCGGCGCTGCGCCCCATCGCGATCCTGCTCTCGCGCGAGGGGCTGCCCGAGGACGAGGGCGACATTCCCCCCGCCCCCGAATCCCGCGAGCGCGCGGCGCGGCCCTCCTCGGCCTTCGCACCCGATCCCGACGAACTGCCCGGAGAGCCGGACTGATCCTCAGCCGGTCAGGCGGATCGCCACCCGGCCATGCCAGCCAGACACCCGCCGTCGCCGGGCCGGCCGCGAAGCCCGGTCATCGCCCGTCCCCGTCGGGGCCGTCGCCGTCCATGTCGTCGGCATCCAGATGCGGGGTTTGCGGTGTGCGGGCGGCCCTGTCGCTCTCGGTGGCGGGCGGTGTATCGGCCGGTTCGGGTTTTTCGGCCGCCGCACGGCCGCCCGGCAATACCTCGGGGTTGCGCAGCCAGATATCGCGCTGCGCGAACGGGATCTCGATCCCCTCTTCGGCAAAGCGGCGGGCGATTTCGTGGTTCATCTCGGATTTCACCGACAGCACCCAGTTCACGTCGCGCAGGATCGCGCGGATCTCGAAATCCAGGCTGCTGGCGCCAAAGCCCTGGAACACCACCGCGGGCGGCGGTTGCAGCAGGACCATCGGATGCGCCTCGGCCACCTCGCGCAGGATATTCTCGGCCCGCTTGGTATCGGTGCCATAGGCCACGCCCACCGGCACGATCACCCGGCCCACGGTATTGCCGCGGGTGTAGTTGGTGACGGTGCCGCTGATCAGATCGGCATTCGGAATGATCACGTCGGTGCGGTCGAAGGTCTCGATCCGGGTCGAACGCACCGAGATGTTGCGCACATAGCCCATCTGCCCGCCGACCTCGATCCAGTCGCCCTGGCTTATCGGGCGCTCGATCAGCAGGATGATGCCCGAGACGAAGTTCGATACCATGGTCTGAAGGCCGAACCCGATGCCGACCGACAGCGCACCGGCCACGATGGCAAGCCCGGACAGGTCGATCCCCGCGGTGGTGATGGCAATTACGGCCGCCAGGAATATCCCGACATAGCCGAGCCCCGAAACCACGGCGGTCTGCCCCCCGGTATCCAGCCGCGTTTTCGGCAGCACCGTGGTCCGCAGCGCGCCCTGCACCAGCCGCGTGGCAGTATAGCCCAGGGCGAAGACCAGCACGAAGGTCAGGAAATCGGTGGGAGAGATGCGGGTTTCGCCGATCTCGAACCCTTCGCGGAACCGCGTCCACAGCTCGCTCAGGTCGCTGACCCGCGCGCCCCAGATCAGCGCCAGCACCGGCAGCGCGGCGAAGGTCAGGAAGAACCCGATCAGCACCGGCACCAGCGCCTCGCGGGCGCCGTCCTCGCTGCGGGTCAGCAGCGAGTAGACGTCGAACACCAGCCCCTGCAGCAACGCCACCGTCCCCAGCAGGAACAGCGTGCCCGTCGTGGCATAGATCAGCAGGTCGAAGGCCCGCGCATAGCCCAGCACCCCCAGCAGGATCGCCCCGATCCCGACCAGCCACAGCGCGCGCCCCACCAGCGCCGCCAGCAGGTAGCGATAGGGCCGCACCTGGCCGGATTCGTCGTCGTCGGGGGTGTCGTACTGGCGCAGGGCCTTGCCGATGCGCCACAGCAGGATGCCCGCGACCGCCCCCACCGGGAACAGCAGCACCGCGCGGGCATCGTCGGCGATATCGGCCGCGTTCGCCAGAAGCTTGACGAAAATCCCGGCGGACAGAACCCAGGCCAGCGTGATGAAAAGCCAGCGCAGCCGTGTCAGCGTCTCTTCGGCCATGTCCAGCGGGTTGCCGCGCCCGCCGTCGCGCGTCGTGAACAACAGCGAGGTCAGCCAGCGGGCGACGATGATGTTGACGGCGATGACCGGCAGGTTCTCGACGATATTCTCGCCCCGCAGCCCGAACATCCCGGTCAGCTGCAATCCGATCGCCACCAGGAAGATGCCGGCAAAGGGCAGGATCAACTTGCCCAGCGACAGCACGAATTCCACCAGCCCGCGGCCGCGCCGTGTCCGGGCGCTCACGCGGCGCGACAGCCAGTCGCTCCAGATCCGGCCGCGCAACATCAGTATCAGGCCGATCACGCCGAGCACGATTGCAATCGGCAGGTTGGTGGTCAGCTGGTCGCGCCGGATCGGATTGGCCCACTGGCTGCGCGATTCGTTGGCGATACCGCGCAGCGCGCCGCGCAGCCCCTGCCACGCCTGCGTCCAGCCCTCGGGGTTGAGCGGCGACACGACCCGCGCCATCAGGTCCTCGGTCCAGCGCTGGCGCACCAGCGCGTCGATCTCGGCAATCAGCCGGTCGGCGCGGGTATGCGCCTCGGTCGCCAGTTGCACCGGCACGCGCAGCTCGGCCAGCCGCGCCTTGAGCCGGGCGCGTTCGTCGGCGATCCGTTCGGGTTCGCTCTCGCCCTCCTCCGGGGCCGGGCCCAGCGCATCAAGCTGGCTTTGCAGGGTGCGGATACGGCCGCCATTGGCCGACTGCATCCCCAAAAACCGCGCGCGCCAGTCCACAAGATCCTCGCGCAGCGTGGCCAGCGCAAAGTTCGACGCCCGGCCCGCGTGCAACGCCTCTTCGGTGCGTCGGGCCAGGTTCTGCCACTCCGGGTCGTCATAGCCGGGCACCGCAGCGGCGGGCGTTGCGGGCGCGGGGGCCTGCGCGGCGGCCGCCGGCGCGGGGCTGTCCGCCGCCGCATCGGGCGGCGCGGCCTCGTCCTGCTGGGCATGGGCCATTGCGGCGCAGGCCGCCAGAACAAGCCCGGCAAGGAACAGGCGAATCCCGCGCAACTCAGCCATCCCGGTAGACGGCGGGCACGTCATCGCGGCCCGGCCCGGTCAGCCATTCGGGCACCGGCAGGCCCTTTTCGGTCAGGAAGGCGGGATTGAACAGTTTGGACTGGTAGCGCGTGCCGTAATCGCACAGGACCGTCACGATGGTATGGCCCGGCCCCATTTCCTGCGCCATGCGGACCGCGCCCGCCACGTTGACGCCGGACGACCCGCCCAGGCACAGCCCTTCGTCCGACAGCAGGTCGAACACCACCGGCAGCGCCTCGGCATCGGGAATGCGGCAAGAGAAATCCGGCGTGAACCCTTCCAGGTTCGCGGTGATCCGCCCCTGCCCGATCCCTTCGGTGATCGAGTTTCCGGGGTTTTCCTGCCCGGTATAAAGCTTGAAAAGCCCCGCACCCTCGGGGTCGGCCAGCCCGACCTTTACGCCCCTGGGCTGCAGCGCCATGCCCACGCCCGCCAGCGTTCCGCCCGAGCCCACGGCGCAGATGAACCCGTCGACCTTGCCGCCGGTCTGTTCCCAGATCTCGGGACCGGTGCCCTCGATATGCGCCTGGCGGTTGGCCACGTTGTCGAACTGGTTGGCCCAGATCGCGCCCTTGGGGTCGGTCCCGGCCAGCGCCTCGGCCAGACGGCCGGAATAGCGCACGTAATTGTTGGGATCGGCATAGGGCACCGCGGGCACCTCGACCAGTTCGGCCCCGGCCAGGCGCAGCATGTCCTTCTTTTCCTGGCTCTGGGTTTCCGGGATCACGATGACGGTGCGGAACCCCATCGAGGCGCCGACCAGCGCAAGGCCGATGCCGGTATTGCCGGCGGTGCCCTCGACGATGGTGCCGCCGGGGGCCAGCAGCCCCTTTTCCACCGCGTCACGGATGATGAACAGCGCCGCGCGATCCTTGACCGACTGGCCGGGATTCATGAATTCGGCCTTGCCCAGAATCTCGCATCCGGTCACTTCGCTGGCTTTGCGCAGCCTGATCAGCGGCGTGTTTCCGATGGCCTGGGCCAGATCCTGTGCAATGCGCATATCGCATCCCCCTGTCCTGTGTTCCTTCAGGTGTAGGGGGCCGCGAATGGGAACTCAAGCCGATGCGCGCAGGTGTTCACGATGCCGTGCAAGCCACAGCAGCATCGCGGCCAGCGGCATGGCGTTGATCTCGCCGCTGTCCAGCAGCGCCATCGCCCGCTCGAACGGGATGACGTGGCTGCGGATATCCTCATGCTCGTCGCGCAGCCCGTTCGTGTCGCGGCGCGGCCCGGACAGATCGCACAACCCCAGGAAACAGTGATAGAATTCAGACGAATAGCCGGGCGAGGGATAGGCGCGCATCATCGGCTGCAATGCGCCCAGTTCCAGCCCCGCCTCCTCGACCGCCTCGCGGCGGGCGGCGTCGGCGGGTGCCTCGCCCGCATCCACCAGCCCCGCGACCGGCTCCAGCATCCAGGGCGCGGGATCGTCGCGCCAGATCGGGCCAAAGCGCAACTGCTCGACCAGCAGCACCCGGTCGGTTTTCGGATCGTAAGGCAGCACCAGCGCGGCGTCGTAGGCGACGAAGGTTTCGCGCTGGAACCAGTCGCTGAACCCGCCGTCGAACCGGCGGTGGCGCAGGTCGAAATGCTTTAGCCGAAAGAACCCCTCGAACCCGGTGGGCCGCTCGGATATCTCGATATCGCCGGGGCGGGCATCGCGGCGCAGCGCGGTGGGGGCCGGGTTCTGGCCCAGCATCTGCGCCCAGGCCCGCGCACGGATGAACGGGGCAAGCGCTGCGACCTGGCCCGCATCGTTGCGGCCCATCCGCGCCATCACCTCGCGCGCGAAACGCAGGGTCAGCGCCCCGTGCCCGGCCACCCAGCCGGCCAGGTCCCACGGCGCGCCGGGCGTCCACCGCCCCGGATCGGGGAAATAGACCTGCGCCGCCACCGGCCCGTCATCGGCCTGCACCGTCACCGGCCGCAGCGCATAGCCGAAACCGCCCTCGTAGAAATCGAGCCGCGCAAGCTCTGCCTCGCTCAGCCCGTCCAGCAGCAGCCCCTCGGCCATGCCGCCCTTTTGCGCGACGATCAGGGGAAAGCCCTGCCCCTCGGCCCAGTGCACCGCATGGCCGGGCAGCCGCGCCGGCACCGCCGCCCCGCCCGGCGCACGGCCGAGGACGATCTCAAGAAGCGGCGGATACCGCAGCGTGCCATAGAGGAAAAGCGCCATGCCCTACAGCCAGCGGCGCGACGCGCTTTCGGCGAAGACCGCGCTCAGCACGCCGCCGAACAGCAACGCGGCGACGACCGAAGGCGTCATGGTCTGCAAAAAGAAATCGATGCCGATGCCGAACATGCCGATCAGCGCCTCGAGCGGGCCGTCGTAAAGCCGCCGGTTGGCCATGATGACCATCTCGCGCGCCGATTGCACGAACAGCCCCCAGAAGGTCAGCACAACCGCCGCGGTGATCCCCACGCCCACCGCGTTCGACATGCCGCGCCCGGTGCGGCTGCCGATCACGACCCAGCCCACCGCCGCGCCCAGCGCGGTGTTGACGTATTCGAACAGGCCGAAATTCTGCAACTCGTCCATCTGCGCCATCACCGCGCGCGAGGCGACCCATCCGGTCAGTGCAAGGAAAAGCGCGGCCACAACGCGCGCGGCGGTATAGGTCATGCGGGTTTCGTCACCGTGATCTGTGTCACGTCGCAATTTCCGCTATGAAAAGTCGCCGCGCAAGAGGTCAGGTAAAAATTCCACATCCGGCGGAACCTGTCGTCGAATCCGAGGCCGGCCACCTCGTCCCACTTGTCGTTGAAGGTGTCGTGCCAGCGGCGCAATGTCTGGCTGTAGCTTTCGCCGAACTCGATATGGCGAGCGACCCGCAGGCCGGCCTTTTCGACCTCGGCCATCAGCACGCCGGGCGCGGGCAGCATGCCGCCCGGAAAGATGTATTTCTGGATGAAATCCACGCCGCGCTTGTAGACCTCCCAGCGGCGGTCCTGCACGGTGATGATCTGCAGCGTGGCGTTGCGCCCCGGCTTCAGCCGCTCGCGCAGGGTGCCGAAATAGACCGGCCAGTATTTCTCGCCCACCGCCTCGAACATCTCGATGCTGGCGATGCCGTCATAGCTGCCCCTTTCGTCGCGGTAATCCTGCAACTTCAACGTCACCCGGTCGGAAAGCCCCGCCTTTTCAATACGTTCCCGGGCAAAGTTGAACTGCTCCTCGCTGATGGTCAGCCCGGTCACGCGCAGCCCGCGCTCCCTTGCCGCGTATTCGGCAAAGCCGCCCCAGCCGCAGCCGATTTCAAGGATGTGATCGCCCGGTTGCGCGCCCATCTGGTCGACCATGCTGGCGTATTTGGCGATCTGCGCCTGTTCCAGGCTGTTCTGGCCTGGCTCGAACAGCGCACTGGAATAGGTCATCGTCTCATCCAGCCACAGCCCGTAGAATTCGTTGCCCAGATCGTAGTGATGGCTGATGTTGCGTTTCGCCTGGCGCTTGCTGTTCGACTGCAGCCAGAACCGCAGCCGTTCATAGGCGCGCACCAGCCCCATGCCGGGAAAGCCGTCATACATCTCGTCGTTGCCATCATGCACCAGGTCCATGAAGGATTGCAGGTCGGGCGTGCTCCACCAGCCGTCGAGATAGGCATCGCAGAACCCCAGGTCGCCATCGCGGATCAGCCGGGCAAATGTGTCGGGGTTGTGGACATGCAGCTCGGCCGCATAGCCCTGCTCGGCCCCGTCGGCGCGAAACCGGCGGCCGTCCGGCAGCAGGAACTCCAGCCGCCCGCGCGCCATGCCCTGTGCCATCTCGAACACTTGCGCGAAGTAGCGAGGCAAGTCGTTCTGGTTGTCCGTCGTCGTCAGGATCATCCGCCATCCCCCCTGCGATTTTGTCAAAGGCTGGCAACAAATGCCCGTCGGGGCAAGGTTTTCGTTGCCCCCGCGCAGTCAGAAGTTGCGGGCCCCATAGGCGCTCAACGCCCGCTTGCGCCCCTCGTCAAGCGCGATGACCGGGGCCGGGTAGCCATCCGCCGCCGACAGGCCCCAGCGGCGCGGGATCGCGTCGAAATAGGACAGGGCGGTATCGGGCGGTGTGCACTGCCCCTCGGCGATCCAGCGGCGCAGGTAGCGGCGGTCGGGGTCGAACTTGTCGAGCTGCGTATCGGGATTGAACACACGGAAATAGGGCGTCGCGTCGGGCCCCGACCCCGCCGACCACTGCCAGCCCATCGCGTTGCTGGCCGGGTCCCAGTCGATCAGGCAATCCCCGAACCAGTGCAGGCCGATCCTCCAGTGGGTCAGCAGGTGTTTCGTCAGGAAACTGGCAACGATCATCCGCCCGCGATTGTGCATCCGGCCGGTCACGTACATCTCGCGCATGGCGGCATCGACCATCCCGATCCCCGTGCGACCCTGTTTCCAGCGCATCACCGCCCCCGTCTCTCGTTCGTTCCAGGGAAAGGCGTCCCATTCCTCGCGCCAGTTGCCGTGCAGGATGCGGGGCGTGTGATACATCAGGTGATAGGCGAATTCGCGCCAGACCAGTTCTTTCAGAAAGGTCTCGGCCCCCGCCTTGCCCTCTTCGCGGGCGCGCAGGCCGGCGTGCCAGCACTGGTGCGGGCTGATCTCGCCCAGCGACAGGTTTTCCGACAGGCGGGATGTGCCGTCCTCGGCCATGACATCACGCATCCGGCCGTAATCGGCCACCTTATGCGCCATGAAGGCCCCCAGCCGCGATTGTGCGGCGCTTTCGCCAAGCTGCACATGGGGGCGCACCACATCGGCACCGCGCCGCATCGCCGCGCCCATCCGCCAGTCGCCCGCATCGTCCGAAACCGGCCAGCGATCGGGCGCCGGGATTCGGGAGGGTGCGGGCAAGGGCGGCGCGACCTCGCGGCGCTTTACCGCGTTCCAGAAGGGAGTGAAGACCTTGTAGGCCCCGCCCTGCCCGGTCTCCACCGTCCATGGCTCGAACAACAGATGCCCGCCGAAACTGCGCGCGTCGATCCCGTCCCCTTTCAGCGCGGCCTTGACCGCCTTGTCGCGCGCCATCGCATCCGGGTCGTAAAGCCGCGTCCAGAGCACCCGGCGCGCGCCGGTTTCACGAACCAGGTCGCGCAACACCTGCAACGCTTCGCCCCGGCGCAGGATCAACCGGCTGCCTTTGCCTTCCAGGGCCCGCGCGAAATACTCCAACCCCAGCCCCAGCCGCCATTTCGGCGCCGCCCCCAGCCCCGCCACCGGATCGTCATGGATGAAAACCGGGATCACCGGCCCACCGGATTTGCACGCGGCGGTCAGGGCGGGATGGTCGCCCAGCCGCAGATCGCGGCGGAGCCATAGTATCGTGGGGGCGATATCCGACAACAGGCTGCTCCGATTTTATCAGGAATACGCGCCAGGCCTGCGACCGGATTAAAGAATCTCGTCCAGAGCCCCGATAAGTTTCTGCACCTCGTCAGGATGGGTGTAATGCACGAAGCTCAGCCGCAGCACGCCTTGCGCGGGGTCCACGCCCATGCCCTCCAGCGCGCGCACGGCATAGAAATCCCCGCCCCCCGCCATGATCCCGCGATCCGCCAGCGCGGCGGCCAGCGGCGCGGCGGGGCGGCGGGCATCGACCGCGACGGTCGGCGCACGATCCCCGGCCCGGCCGGGGCCAAGCAGCCGGACCGAGTTCCTGGCCTTCAGGTAGTCCAGCAAGGGCTGCAACAGCCGCACCTCGTGCCCGCGCATCAGGTCATGCACCCCCGCCCCGCGCGCCGCCGCATCGCCGGTGATCCCGTGATGGCCGGCCAGCGCATCGAAGTAATCCGCGATCCCGGCACTGGCCGCCACCTGCGCATGGTCCGGCCCCGCCGGCGTGAAGCGTTTGTAAAGCGTGCCGGCGTTGAAATAATGCGCCTGGTTCGGCAATTGCTCGCCCAGCGCGCGGCGGATCACCATGATCCCCTGATGCGGGCCATAGGTCTTGTAGGCCGAGAACAGGTAGATATCCGGCCCCATCAGCCCGACATTCGGCAGCCCGTGCGGGGCATAGCTTACGCCATCGACACAGACGAAGGCGCCCGCCGCATGGGCCATGGCGGTGATCTCGACCACCGGGTTGACCTGCCCCACCACGTTGGAACAATGCGGGAAACAGACCAGCCGCACCTTTTCGTCCAGCAGGTCGGCCAGGTCGTCGGGGTCCAGCGCGCCGGTCTCGGGGTCGATGCGCCATTCGCGGATCTCGATCCCCGCCTCGGCCAGCCGCCGCCACGGGCCGGTATTGGCCTCGTGGTCCTGGTTCGTGACCACGATCGCCTCGCCCGGCTGCATCCACTGGCGGAACGCCTGCGCCAGCACATAGGTGTTCTGCGTGGTCGATGGCCCGAAGCTCAGCTCGTCGCTGTCCACCCCCATCAGCGCGGCCAGCCGGGCGCGTGCCTCGTCCATCTCCTCGCCGGCAAGGCGGCTGGCCTCGTAAGGGCCATAGGGCTGCACCTTGCGGCTGCGGTAGAACCGCGTCAGCCGCTCGATCACCGGCCCGCAGGTATAAGAGCCGCCCGCATTCTCGAAAAACGCCTGGCCCTGCAGCGACGGCTCCGCGAAAGCCGGAAACTGCGCGCGCACGAAGTCGATATCCAGATCCATGATCACACCCCCTGATGGTCTTGCGCCCACTCAAGGGGAAACCGCGCGCGGGTGCAATCCCCGCCGTCGCGGCAAAGGAAAAGGCCCCGCGCGAACGGGGCCTTTTGCATCGTGTCTTGCGGGCGCTCAGCTTGCGCGGCGCTCGGCCAACAGGCCCTTCCAGATTGCCCAGCACATCACCAGCAGAACCAGCGTAAAGGGCAGCCCGGTCGAGATCACCATGGATTGCAGCGAACTCAACCCGCCGGCCGACAGCAGCAGCACGATGGCCACGGCGCCTTCGAAGATGCACCAGAACACCCGCTGCGGCACCGGCGCGTCGACCTTGCCGCCCGCCGTGATCGTGTCGATCACCAGCGACCCCGAGTCCGACGAGGTGACGAAGAACACGATCACCAGCACGATCCCGATCAGCGAGGTGATCTGCGTCAGCGGCAACTGGTCCAGCATCTTGAACAGCTTGAGTTCCAGCGGGGCCTCCTGCGCGGCGGTATAGCCGTCCTGGATCACCTGCTGGATCGCCACGCCGCCAAAGACGCTCATCCACAACACGCAGACAAGGCTGGGGATCAGCAGCACGCAGATGATGAATTCGCGCACCGTGCGGCCACGGCTGACGCGGGCGATGAACATGCCGACGAAGGGTGACCAGCTGATCCACCAGGCCCAGTAGAACGAGGTCCAGCCCTGGCTGAAGTTCACGTCCTCACGCCCGACGGGGTTCGACAGGGCGGGCAGGTATTGCAGATAGGCGCCCAGGTAATCGACGAACCCGGTCAGGATCGCGACGGTCGGCCCCGCGAACAGCACGAACAGCAGCAGCAGCGCCGCCAGCCCCATGTTGATTTCCGACAGCACCTTCACACCGCCATCGAGGCCACGCACCACCGAGATCAGCGCAATGGCCGTGATGGCCGAGATCAGGATCACCTCGGTCGTCGGGCCGACGGGGATGCCGAACAGCTCGTTCAGGCCGGCATTCGCCTGTGTTGCGCCAAAGCCCAGCGAGGTGGCCAGGCCGAACAGCGTGGCGAACACCGCGAGGATGTCGATGACATGGCCGACCCAGCCCCAGACGGCATCGCCGAAGATCGGGTAAAAGGCCGAGCGGATCGTCAGCGGCAGACCCTTGTTATAGCTGAACAGCGCCAGCGCCAGCGCCACCACCGCGTAGATCGCCCAGGGGTGCAGCCCCCAGTGAAAGATCGTGGCGGCAAAGGCCAGCCGCACGGCCTCATGCTCGTTGCCGGCCGCCCCGCCCAGAGGCGCCCAGTCGGTGCGCGCGCCGTTCTCGGCCGCCGTGCCGCCGATCGACGAGGCGAAGTGACTCATCGGTTCGGACACGCCATAGAACATCAGCCCGATGCCCATGCCGGCAGCGAACAGCATCGCGAACCAGCCGATATAGCTGTAATCGGGCGTCGCGTCCGCGCCGCCCAGCCGCACGCTGCCCACCGGCAGCACGATCAGCAGCAGGCAGAACAGCACGAAGATGTTGGCCGCGCCGAGGAAGAACCAGTCGAACCCCTTGGTCACCGCCGAGAACATCCAGCTGAACGCCGCCCCCGCCTGTTCCGGCAGCGCCAGCGTGTAGAACACGAAGGCAATGATGACGAGCCCCGAGACCAGGAAGACGGGGTTGTGGATATCCAGGCCGAACGGCCCGATCTGCGTTTCGATATTGTCCTGACCGATCTCGTAATCGGTCTCGATGATATCCGCGATGCCTTCCGGCTCGGGGATACCCTGGTTTGAACTATCACTCATGGTTTGCGTTCCCTCGAATGTCTGTTGGGACGCGCGCTCATCCGCGCACGACCATCACGCTGACCTTGGCATGGGCGGCGACCTTGCCGCCGTTGGACGGCCAGATATATTCCGCCAGGCCCGGGATATGGCTGGCCATGACCACCAGGTCCGACCCGGTCGCGTCGATGGCGCGCAGCAGGCAGTCGTCCATGTCCGAGGTGGGATCGTGGCTCAGTTCCATATGCGCAGAGGCCGCGATGCCGCGGGCCTGACCCTCGGCCGTGGCAAAGGCGGTCAGCTTTTCGCTGTATTCCGCAGGGTTGTGGCCAAGGCTGCCCGGCGTCTCGGCCGTGACACCGACATAGACCAGCGGCACATCGTACAGCCGGGCCAGGTCGGCCCCGCATTGCAATGCGCGTGTCTGCTTGTCCTTATGCGCCAAATCTATCGGCACCATGATGCGTTTGAACACAGGTGTTCCCTCCTTCCACGCGCGATTATCCGGGGGGATGGCCATAACGTCGGGCCAACCGTCCCGCGCGTCTGTTGTTTTCGTGTCCAAGGGGGCGCCGCGGCGTCTCCGGGGCGCGTCCTCCTGTCGCAAGGGTAACGCGCATTCCGCCCCGAGTGCAAATCGACGCGGCGCTTCCGCGACGGAAAGCGACATTTCTCCTGCATTCCAAATGCCGAATATCTCAGGGAAAACCGGGGCCAGCGGCCCCGGCGCGGCGCGGTCAGGCGTTCACGTCGACGACCACCCGGCCCTTGACCTGCCCCTTCAGGATGTCGGCGCCCAGTTGCGGCAGGTCCGACAGGGTCGCGGGCTGCACCATCGCCTCCAGCTTGTCCAGCGGCAGGTCGCGGGCGATCCGCTCCCAGGCGCGCAGGCGGTTGGCAAAGGGCTGCATCACGCTGTCGATGCCCAGCAGGTTGACGCCGCGCAGGATAAAGGGCGTGATCAGCGCCCCCTCGATCGCCGCGCCGCCGGCAAGACCCACGGCGGCGACGGAGCCGCCGTATTTCACCTGCTTGAGGACACGGCCCAGCATCGCCCCCGCCACCGCGTCGATGCAGCCCGCCCACATCTCGGACTCCAGCGGCTTGCGCGTGACCTCGGTCAGTTCCTCGCGCGCGACGATCCGGCTGGCGCCAAGATCGCGCAGGTAGGGGCCCTGCTCGGGCCGGCCGGTCACGGCGGCCACCTCGTGGCCGAGGCTGGCCAGCAGCGCCACCGCCACCGACCCGACCCCGCCCGCGGCCCCGGTCACCAGCACAGGGCCATGGCCCGGCGCAAGCCCGTGATCCTCCAGCGCCATCACCGACAGCATCGAAGTCAGCCCGGCGGTGCCCACCGCCATCGCCTGCCGCGTATCCAGCCCCTCGGGCAGCGGCACCAGCCAGTCGGCCCGCACCCGCGCCTTTTGCGCATATCCGCCCCAATGCGCCTCACCGACGCGCCAGCCGGTCAGCACGACCTTGTCGCCGGGCCTGTAACGCGCGTCCGAGGAATCCTCGACCGTGCCGGCGAAATCTATGCCCGGCACATGCGGATAATGCCGCACCAGCCCGCCGCCCGGTCCGATGCACAGCCCGTCCTTGTAATTCACCGTGGAATATTCCACCGCCACCGTCACCTCGGCGCCGGGCAGGTCCTCCAGCTCCAGCTGCCTGACCCCGGCATGGGTCTTGCCGTCCTCGTCCTTGTCCACGACCAGCGCGTTGAACATCTCTCGCCTCCTTCTTTTCCGCGCGGGGCCCCGCGCCCGTTTTCATCGTTCCGGCAATACTCCGGGGGTGAGGCCGCAGGCCGAGGGGGCAGCGCCCCCTTCCCCTACGCCTCGGGCATCAGGAACAGGTCGGACACCGGGGCCGCGACACCGGCGGCGGTCAGCATCGCGTGGATCTGGCCGCGGTGATGGGTCTGGTGGTTGAACATGTGCATCACGATCTCGCCCACGGGCCGCTCCATCTCGCGCCCGGCGGCGCCGGAATACCAGCGCATCCGCCCGGCCAGGTCGACCGCGTGCAACCCTTCGGCCCAGAGCGCGATGCGCCCGTCCAGCCGGAAGCGTTCCGCGCTCCACGTGGCATGGGTGGGATGCAGCGCGGGGCTGTCGGGCAGGCCCTGTTCCGGCGCGGACCCGACGCCGAACCGCGCCATCCACATCCGGTCGCCCCAGAGCAGGTGGTTGGCGGTGCCCAGGATCGAGCCCCAGAATCCCGCCCTGTCGGCCACCAGCGCCGCGTGGTCCAGCGCGCCCATCGCCTGGTCGAGCTGCCGGTTCTGCCAGGCGTTGTAGGCGGCCATGCGGCGCGCGTAATCCGGTGTGATCATCGCCCCTCCGTTCCCGCGGCATCGGGCAACCCCCCGAAATCCCACGTCTTTGCACGCCCCAGTGTCCAAGCGCGGGCGGCAAAGATCAATCCCCCCTTTTCAACGCCCGAAACGGCGCCTATATTCATCCTGTCCTTCGGGACTATGGGCATAAACGCGCTCGTAATAAGCGGATCGGACCCGGGGGCGGTACCCGGCGGCTCCACCATATACCCGGTCGTTGGCGGGTCTTGGGGCCGAAACAGGATCGACGAACGTGTAAAGGTGTGGCTTTGTCCCGGTGAGATACCACCGTTATCGGTTCACATTGCATAATTGCCAACGACAATCGTGCTCCGGTTGCAGTTGCTGCGTAAGCAGTAACAAGACCGAAATCTAAGCCCTTGCGCCTAGCCGCGTAAGGCGGGGTTCGCAGGCACCTGGCAACAGAAGCCTGCACTTTCCCCCCATATCCGGTCGAATCGATCGAGGGCGCCCCATCGGCACGCCCCCGCCGTGGCGCCCGTGGCGGATGGCGGATGCCTCCGGCGGGAGTATTTCGGGAACGATGAAGCCCTTGCCGCGCAAACGGGCCGCCCGCGCGGGACGGCCCGCTACCCGTGGCGGGGCGGCTATTTCGTGATGATCTCGGGGCCCATGAAGGTGGTCGGCAGCCATGTGGACAGCACCGGGATATAGGTCACCATGATCAGGAAGACGAACAGCACTGCCAGGAAGGGCAGCGCCGCGCGCACGACCCGCATCATCGGCATCCCCGCCACGCCCGAGGTCACGAAGAGGTTGAGCCCCACCGGCGGCGTGATCATCCCGATCTCCATGTTCACCACCATGATGATCCCCAGGTGGATCGGGTCGATCCCCAGCTCGATGGCGATGGGAAAGACCAGCGGCGCCACGATCACGATCAGCCCCGAGGGTTCCATGAACTGCCCGCCGATCAGCAGGATCACGTTCACGATCACCAGGAACATCACCGGGCCGAAACCCGCGTCCAGCATCGCCGCGGCGATGGATTGCGGGATCTGTTCGTCGGTCAGCACGTGTTTGAGGATCAGCGCGTTGGCGATGATGAACATCAGCGTGACCGTCAGCTTGCCCGCCTCGAACAGCGTGTCGCGCGTGTCGCGGTGGACAAAGGCGCTCAGCAGCGCGATGGGTTTCTGCAGCAGGTTGAGGTTGCGCTCACCCTCGGGCCGCGACAGCGGGCCCATGTCGCGGTAGACGAAGCTCGAGATCAGGAAGGCATAGACCGCCGCCACCGCCGCGGCCTCGGTGGGGGTGAAGATGCCGCCATAGATGCCGCCCAGGATGATGACGATCAGGAACAGGCCCCAGCCCGCCTCGATGCCGGAATCGACCACCTCGCCCCAGCCGCGCCACTCGCCCCTGGGCAGGTCGCGCATCTTTGCGATGACATAGATCGTCAGCATCAGCATGGTGCCGGCCAGCAGGCCCGGGATCACCCCGGCCAGGAACATCCGCCCCACCGACACGTCGGTTGCGCTGGCATAGACCACCATCACGATGGACGGCGGGATCAGGATGCCCAGCGTGCCCGCGTTGGCGATGACGCCCGCGGCGAAATCCCTGGAATAGCCGACCTGCCGCATCCCCGCGATCACGATCGAGCCGATGGCCACCACCGTCGCCGGGGACGAGCCCGACAGCGCGGCGAACAACATGCAGGCGAACACCCCCGCGATGGCCAGCCCGCCGGGGAAATGCCCCACGATGGCGATGGAGAACCGGATGATCCGCCGCGCCACCCCGCCCGTGGACATGAAGGACGAGGCGAGAACGAAGAACGGGATGGCCAGCAGCGTGTAATGCCCCGCCATCGCCTGGAAAAAGCTTTGTGCGATCGAGGCGAGCGAGGTGTCGCTGAGCACCAGCAGGAAGACGGTCGAGGAAAACCCGAGCGCAACGGCGATCGGCACGCCGATCAGCATCAGCCCCACGACCATGGTAAAGAGAATGACGACTTCCACGGATCAGTCTCCCCGGTTCATGTGGGCCACGTCCTCGACCGCATCTTCGGCCTCGTGGCTGACGATCAGGCTCTCGGCGCGGCCGGTCCAGATGCGCCAGGCGGCCTGGAGAAAGCGGAACAGCAGCAGCGCCATGCCGAAGGGCAGGATGAAATAGGGGATGAAGCGGGGGATCTTCTCGTAATGCTCGCCCTCGTTCATGATCGGCTCGATCCAGCGCAGCATTTCGGGCATCGGGATATCGACCACCTCGTACCAGCCGCGATAGGACGTGCCGCGCATCTCTTCGAAGCCGGTGGGAAACCAGCGGCCGGTGGTTTTCGGCAGGTTGGCGAAATTGGCCCAGTAATCCCACGCGCCCTTCATCAGCAGCGCGGCATAGGCCACGCAGATGGCCGCCGCGATCAGCGCCAGCGCCCGGCGGACCTGCGGCGGGAACACGGTGATCAGCGCGTCGACCCCCAGGTTGGCGGTGACCTTGACGGCGTAGCTCACGCCGAACAGCACCAGCCAGGCAAACAGGAACGTGGTCGCCTCAAGCCCCCAGATCAGCCCGGTGGGCAGATCGACGCCCAGCACGCCCTCGAACCAGCGACCGAACCGGCTGTTCACGCCATAGCGCAGCACCACGTTGACAAAGGTGACGATGGTCATGGCGCCCAGCAGGATCGCGATGGCCGTTTCCTCGATCTCGTTGACCGCACGGCCGATGATGCTGTCCGGTGCGTCGTGTCCCGACATCTGGTCAGCCTCCCCCGATTTTCTTGACAGATGGCATCGGCCCGGCCCCGATGGCGGGGGCCGGGCCGTCCGGCATGTGCCGGACCTCAATGCTTGGCGTTGATCGCCTGGGCCGCGTCGATGTTTTCCTGGCCCACGTCGTCCTGGAACTGCTCCCAGACGGGTTTCATCGCGTCGACCCATGCCTGGCGCTGCTCGCCGGTCAGCTCGCGGATGGTGCTGCCCGCGTCCAGCACCGCCTGGCGGGCCTGCGCGTCGACCTCGCCCACGGCGGCGTTGCGCTCGGTGGTCACCTCGGTCAGGATCGTGGCCAGCTGGTCGCGCACGTCGGCATCCAGGCTTTCCCACCAGTCCACGCCGGTCACCACGAGGTAGTCGATGATGCCGTGGTTGGTTTCGGTGATGCCGTCCTGCACCTCAAAGAACTTCTGGCCATAGATGTTCGACCAGGTGTTTTCCTGCCCGTCCACGACGCCGGTCTGCAACGCGCCGTAGACCTCGGAAAAGGCCATCGGCTGCGGGCTGGCGCCCATCGCCGCCATCTGCGCCTTGAGCACGTCGGAATTCTGCACGCGGAACTTCAGCCCGGCGGCGTCCGAGGGCACCAGCAGCGGTGTCTTGGCCGACATCTGCTTCATGCCGTTATGCCAGAATTCCAGCCCCAGCAGGCCGCGGCGGGTCATCGACGCCTTCATCGCCTGGCCGGTCTCGGAGTTCTGGAACTCGTCCACCGCCTCGATATTCTTGAACATGAAGGGCAGGTCGAAAATGCGGAACTGCTTGGTGAACTGCTCGAATTTCGACAGCGAGGGCGCGGCCATCTGCACGTCGCCCTGCAGCATCGCCTCGAGCACCTGGTCGTCGTTGTAGAGCGTCGAGTTCGGGAAGACCTCCATGCAGGCCTTGCCGTCCATCTCTTCGTTCACGCGCTCCATCAGCATGGTGGCCGCGATCCCCTTGGGGTGCTTGTCGGAATTGGTGACATGGCTGAACTTGATGACGATCTCGCCGTCGTCGCAGGCCGCGGTTGCGGTCTGTGCGGTCACGGTCATCGCCAGCGCCATGGCGGCGGTGGTCATAAGGGTTTTCATCGGTCTCCTCCCAGGTCTCGAGACATTTCATCCGGCACGCCGGAGGGCCCGGCGCGCGCTGGGGAAAGAATCACCATCTGCGGGCTGCGGCTCAAGAAAATGTGAGGGCTGCCCGCGATTCGGGCGAAACGCGCTGTTTTTCAGCAGGTTAGGTATCCCGTCGACGCATGTCTGCCATGCGGGCGGCGTGTGCTGTGCGGAATATCGCACGGAAAACCGGGCGAATCGTGCGGAATTCCGCACAGAATCGCACCGCCTGCGATTCTGCCGTTCAGATCGGCAGCGCGGCCAGCGCGACGCGGCGGCCCTCGGACAACAGCACGTTGTAGGTGCGGCAGGCCGCGGGCGAGGACATGACCTCGACCCCCAGCCCCAATTCCTCCAGCCGGGCGCGCAGGGCGGCGGGCGCGTGGGCGATATCGGCGCCCATGCCCAGGAACAGCACGTCCACCTGCCCCGCCAGCGCCTCGAGCGGGGACAGGTCGTCCAGCCCGTTCCAGCCCCGCGCACGCTCGGCGGTGGCGATCATCGCGCCCTCGATCACCTGGCCGTCGATGCGGAAAAAGCCGGGGCCGTAGCCCTCGACCGGGACGGCGCTGTCATAGCGGATCTCGTGCAGTTCCATCGGGTCAGTCCCAAAGTGGCAGGCCGCTGATCGCAGCGGCGATGGTTATCGCGTAGGCCACCCCACGATACACGCGGGCATGGCCGGGATGAAATACCCGCGCGCCCAGAATGTTGCCCGCGATGTTCGGCAGCGCCATCAGCAGGCCCAGCACGACCGGCACCGCCTCGAGCCGGCCCTGCATCGCCAGCACGCCCAGCAGCATCATGTCGAAGGCATAGAGATAGACCATCGTGTTGGCGCGGATCAGCACCGGCGGGTTGGGTCCGGCCATGTAGAGCAGGATCACCGGCGGCCCCGGCAGCCCCGCGACACCGCCCAGAAAGCCCGACACCGCGCCCGTTCCCGCCAGCAGCGGCCGCGACATCGCCCCGCGATAGCGCAGCCCGAGGCTGAGCACGACCGGCACCGCAATGGCCAGGATCGAGACCGCATAGCGAAAGATTTCGGGCGATACGCGCACCAGCACCGCCAGCCCCAGCGGCAGGCAGATCGCCGCGCCCAGCAGCATCCAGCCCACCTGCCCCGGCATCCCCTCGCGCCAGGCGCGCGGCAGGTTCGGCGCCGGGCCGAACATGTCCATCACCACGAGGATGGTGATGACCCAGACCGGCGGCAGCACCTGCCCCGCCAAAGGGATGAAGATCAGCGCGGTGCCGAACCCCGAAAACCCGCGCACCACGCCCGACAGGACCGCCCCGAGAACGACCAGCCACAGGCCCCCGACCCCGAGGGCCTGCGACAGGATATCAGGCATCTATGTTGGCGAACTGGTTGCCTGTGGTGTTGTCGGGCTTGGTCCAGTCGCGCTTGACCCCAAGCCGCAGCAGCAGCGCCGAGGCCACGAAGATCGAGCTGTAGGTGCCCACGATCACGCCCCAGATCATCGCAAAGACGAAACCGCGGATCACGTCGCCGCCCAGCACGAACAGCGCGATCAGCGCAATCAGCGTGGTGACCGAGGTCATCATCGTCCGGCTGAGGGTTTCGTTGATCGAGCGGTTCAGCACCTCTTTCAGCGGCGTCTGCTTGTATTTGCGCAGGTTTTCCCGCACCCGGTCGAACACCACCACGGTATCGTTCAGCGAATAGCCGACGATGGTCAGCAATGCCGCGATGATCGCCAGGTCGAACCGGATCTGCAGCTCCGAGAAAATGCCGATGGTCAGCACCACGTCATGCACCAGCGCGGCCACCGCCCCCAGCGCGAACTGCCATTCGAAGCGCAGCCAGATATAGATCAGCACCGCCCCGATCGCCAGCACCACGGCGATGACCGCGGTCTGGATCAGCTCGCCCGACACCTTGGGCCCCACCGATTCCACGCTGACAAAGCGGATATCGGGCGCGAAGGTGGCCAGCGCGTCCTCGACCTGCTGCACCACTTCGGGGCTGACGGCCTCTTCGCCGTCCTGCGCCTGGATGCGGATCATCGCCACGTTCTGATCGTCGGCGAACCCCGGGTCGAACACCTCGGTTATGGTGATGTCGCCCAGCCCCAGCGGCGCCACGGCGTCACGATAGGCGCCCACATCGACCGGCGTCGGGCTTTCGGTGCGGATCGTTGTGCCGCCGCGAAAGTCGATGCCGTAATTCAGCCCCTGCATCAGGAACGAGCCCAGCGCGACCACAACCATCACGGCGGAAATGCCCAGCCACAGCTTCGAGCGTTTGAAGAAATCCCAGTTGGTGTCCTGCGGAACGAGTCTCAGGCGCATATCACACCTCCAGCGTTTTGGGGCGGCGGCGCTCGAACCACATGGCGACAAGCAACCGGGTGACGAAGAAGGCGGTGAAGACCGAGGTCAGGATACCCAGCCCCAGCGTGATGGCAAAGCCGCGCACCGGGCCCGAGCCCATGACATACAGGATCACCGCCGTGATGAAGGTCGTGATGTTGGCGTCGATGATGGCGCTCATCGCCTTTTCATAGCCCAGTTCGATCGCGCGGGCCGGGCCGCGCGCGGTCTTGGTCTCTTCGCGGATGCGTTCGAACACCAGCACGTTGGCGTCCACCGCCATGCCGATGGTCAGCACGATCCCGGCGATGCCCGGCAGGGTCAGCGTGGCCCCGATCAGGCTGAGCAGGCCGAAGATCAGCCCGACATTCACCAGCAGCGCGATATTGGCGAAAACACCGAAGGTGCCGTAACTGAGGAACATGAACACCAGCACCGCGACACCGGCGACGATACAGGCGATCTTGCCCGCCTCGATGCTGTCGGCACCCAGTTCCGGGCCGATGGTGCGTTCCTCGAGGAATTCCAGCCCCGCCGGCAGCGCGCCCGCGCGCAGCAGCACCGCAAGGTTGGTCGATTCCTCGACGGTGAAATTGCCGGTGATGATACCCGAACCGCCGGGGATGTGGCTCTGGATCACCGGGGCACTGATCACCTCGTTATCCAGCACGATGGCGAAGGGGCTGCCGATATTCTCGGCGGTATAGTTGCCGAACCGCCGCGCGCCAGTGGGATCGAAGCGGAAATTCACCGCCGGCCGCCCGTTCTGGTCGAAGGCGGGCTGGGCGTCGACCAGTTCCTCGCCGGTGACGACGGCGGCCTGTTCCAGGATGTAGAACACCCCCTCCTCGTCCATCGAGGGCAGCAATTCGTTGCCCGGGCCGGGGGGCATGTCGCCATTGGTGGTGCGCGTGACCACCGGCTGGAATGTCAGCTGCGCGGTGGTGCCGATGATTTCCTTCAGTTCCGCCGCGCTGCCGATGCCGGGCACCTGGATCAGGATGCGGTCGGCGCCCTGGCGCTGGATCGTGGGTTCGCGGGTGCCGACCTCGTCGATGCGGCGGCGGATGATCTCCAGCGCCTGCGCCACGGTGCGCTGGTCCATCGCCAGCCGCTCGGCCTCGGACAGGCGGATCACCACGTCCGCGCCCTCGACGGTCACCTCGATATCGCTGGCACCGGCGCCGGTCAGGCTGACCACCGGGCGCGACAGCCCGCGCACCAGCGCGGCGGCCTCGGCGGCCATGTCGGGCTTTTCGTTCAGGCGGATGCGCAGCTCGTCGGCGGCATCGCTTTCCTGCAGGCGGAAGGTGCCGATGCGGCCGCGCTCCTCGCGCAGAAGGGTCAGAACCTCGGGCCACATCGCCTTGATCCGGGTCTCGTACACGTCCGAGACCTGCACCTCGGCCAGCAGATGCGCGCCGCCGCGCAGGTCGAGCCCCAGGTTGACCAGCCCCGAGGGCAGGAAGGACGGCCACAGGCCGGCCTGTTCCTCCAGCCCCCCGGCGCTGGCCCCGGTTTCAAGCGCCGTGCGCGCGTCGTTCGAGGTTTCGACCCGCGTATAGAACGCGTTGGGCAGCGCCAGAAGCAGCCCGAGCGCCACGAGCCCCCAGATCACCACCCGTTTCCATAGTTCAATCTGCAACATGGCCCTGCCTGCTGTCTTGGCGCCGGTTCGCGGCGCGGGGGCGGATTACTTGGCCTCGGTCGGTTCGGTCCTGGTCAGAACCTGCGCGACGGTCGACTTGACGACGCGCACGCGCACGCCCTCGGCCAGTTCCACCTCGATCTCGTTGTCGTCCTTGACCTTGGAGACCTTGCCGATCAGCCCGCCCTGCGTGACCACCTGGTCGCCCCGGCGCAGCGCCGCGACCATCTGCTGATGGTCCTTCATCTTCTTCTGCTGGGGCCGGATCAGCAGGAAATACATGATCACGAAGATCAGGATGAGGGGGATGAACTGGCCGAAGGCTTCCATCTGGTGCGTCCTTGTCTGCAAATGGGATCGCGCCGCACGCGGGCGGCGCGAGAATTGGCGGGAACCTATGTGCGTGCAGGGGCATTTGCAAGGCGAAGTGGCCGGGGCGCCCGCGTGCCGCGACGCAAGCCGCGACACCGCCCCCGCCCCCGGCGGCCGCACGGCCCGCGCATCCCCCTTTCCCCGCCCTCCGAAATCGGGCAATAGGGGCGCGATCCGATCCAAGCCAGGGGAACCAGACCGATGCATGACATCCGTGCCATCCGCGAAAATCCGGCCGCTCTCGATGCGGCGCTTGCCCGTCGCGGGGCGGAACCGGCCTCGTCGCACATCCTGGCGCTGGATGAAAAGCGCCGCACGGTGATCCACGCGGCCGAAACCGCGCAGGCCGAGCAGAACAAGGCCAGCAAGGAGGTGGGCGCCGCCAGGGCCAGCGGTGACGAGGCCGAATTCGAACGGCTGCGCGCGCTGGTGGCCGAGAAAAAGGCCGAGGTCGCCGCGATGCAGACCGAGGCCAAGGAACTGGATGCCGATCTGACCGCGTTCCTGATGACGCTGCCCAACACGCCGCTGACGGACGTGCCGGATGGCGCGGACGAAAACGACAATGTCGAAATCCGCCGCTGGGGCACACCCCGCGAATTCACCTTTGCCCCGAAAGAGCATTACGAGCTTGAGGGCGTGACGCCGGGGATGGATTTCGAAACCGCGGCGAAACTGTCGGGCTCGCGCTTCGTGGTGCTGTCGGGGGGTGTCGCGCGCATCCACCGGGCGCTGGCGCAGTTCATGCTGGACCATCACGTCGAAACCAACGGCCTGTCCGAGACATGGACCCCGGTTCTGGTGCGCGACGAGATGATGCAGGGCACCGGGCAGTTGCCGAAATTCGGCGAAGACAGCTATCAGACCACGAACGGCTGGTGGCTGGTGCCGACCGCCGAGGTGACGCTGACCAATATCGTCAACGGCCTGACCGTGGACGAGGGCACCCTGCCCCGCCGCTACGTGGCGCATACCCAGTGCTTCCGCTCCGAGGCGGGCAGCGCCGGCAAGGACACCGCGGGCATGCTGCGCCAGCACCAGTTCGAAAAGGTCGAGATGGTCAGCATCACCCGCCCGGAGGAAAGCCTGAACGAACATGACCGCATGACCAGATGCGCCGAGGGCGTGCTCGAGGCGCTGGGCCTGCCCTATCGCACCGTGGTGCTGTGCACCGGCGACATGGGATTCGGCGCGCAGAAGACCCACGATATCGAGGTCTGGCTGCCCGGGCAGAACACCTATCGCGAGATCAGTTCGGTCTCGACCTGCGGCGATTTCCAGGCCCGGCGCATGAATGCGCGCTTCAGGCCCGCCGATGGCGGCAAGCCGCACTTCCTGCATACGCTGAACGGGTCCGGTCTTGCCGTGGGCCGCGCGCTGATCGCGGTGCTGGAAAACGGCCAGCAGGAGGACGGGTCGGTCGACCTGCCCGAGGCGCTGCACCCCTACCTGCGCGGCAAGACGCGGCTGGGGGCCGACGGCACGCTGGCCTGAAACAGATAAAGGAAAAGGCCCCCGGTGCGCACACCGGGGGCCTTCCCGCTCCGAAGACGGCCGGGAGGCTTAGCCGTCAGAGGCGAGCAGCCCGGCATCCTGCGCCGCGGCCACTTCGTCGGCATCCAGTTCGCCGTCGCCGTTCGTATCCATCTCCAGGAAGGCGTCCTCGCTCACCTCGGGATAGGCCGCGGTGATCTCGGTAAAGGAATAGGTGCCGTTCCCGTCGGCATCCACCAGCGATGCCTGCGCCAGAAGCGGCGTGGCCAGAAAGGCGGGCAGGATGATGAGTGCGATCTTTTTCATGTCAGGTTTCTCCTTGATTGCAGTGGATGGCGGCCGTGCCGCCCGTGATGGGGCCCGAAGGGCTTAGCCGGCGCTGAGCAGCCCCGCATCCTGGGCCATCGCCAGTTCTTCCTGGTCGATCTCGCCATCCGCGTTTGCATCCATCTGGGCAAAGGCCTCCTCGGTCACATCGGGATGCGCCGCCGAGATTTCCTCGAAGGAATAGGTGCCGTTGCCATCGGTATCCTCCAGCGATGCCTGTGCCAGCAGCGGCGTGGCCAGAAAGGCGGGCAGGATGATGAGTGCGATCTTTTTCATGTCATGGTCCTCCATGAGTGGTTTGAACGACAGCGAGCGCCGCCGATACGATGGATATTCGCCATGGCATGAGATTTTTCAAATCAGGGCATAGACTTAACCGGCATTATTCAACCGACGACTTGGCGATTTCTTGCACAGAGCACCCGGCTTTCAGGACGATTCCGGCCCGCAACCACCGCCCCGCGCCGCCCCGGACCGGAAAATTTCAGAGGCGCCATCAGGGGTTGCGTGCCCCCGCGCGACGGTCGCGCGGCTGTCAATCGGGGGAAAACCGGCCACCACGGCGCCGCGCGACCCTTTGCCGAAACCATGCCCCCACACGCGAAACCCCGCCGGTGCCGGACGGGGCCGCCGATTGGCCGTCACGCGAATCGACCGGCGCAAGAGGTGCGGGCCCCTGGGCCGACCCTTCCCAATGAACGCAGCAGAGGGCAGCGCACGGCCGCGGTCGGGCGATCCGACGGCTGTGACTGGCCGTTTATGCTGCATCCACCTCCTACCTCTGATCGTGGCACCTGCGGCAACCAATCGCCCGGCCGGGGGCGATGCGGCCATGCGCTGCCCTTCCGGTGCGAACGATCCCCGGCATGCGCGGAAACGGGCCGGGGCATCCTTCGCGGTTATGGACAACGCGCGCACCTGTTGCCACTGTCCCGCAAACGACATACGGACCACCCCATGCCTCCCAGAAAGATCATCATCGACACCGACCCCGGACAGGACGACGCCGTGGCGATCCTGCTGGCGCTGGCCAGCGCCGACGAGATCGAGGTGCTGGGCCTGACCGCCGTGGCGGGCAACGTGCCGCTGCACCTGACCGCGCGCAACGCACGCATGGTCTGCGAACTGGCCGGACGCCCCGATATCCCCGTATTTGCAGGCTGCGACCGCCCGCTGGGGCGCGATCTGGTCACGGCGGAACATGTGCATGGCAAGACCGGGCTGGACGGCCCCGACCTGCCGGACCCGGCGATGCCGCTGCAGGATGCCCATGCCGTCGATTTCATCGTCGACACCCTGCGCGCCGAGCCGCCCGGCACCGTCACGCTCTGCCCGCTGGGGCCGCTGACCAATATCGCCATGGCCTTTGAAAAAGCCCCCGATATCGTGAACCGCGTGGCCGAAATCGTGCTGATGGGCGGCGCCTATTTCGAGGTGGGCAACATCACCCCCGCGGCCGAGTTCAACATCTATGTCGACCCGCAGGCCGCGCGCATCGTGTTCAAGTCGGGCGCGAAACTGACGGTGATGCCGCTGGACGTGACCCACAAGGCGCTGGTGACGAAGCCCCGCAACGACGCGTTCCGCGCGCTCGGCACGCCGGTGGGCGTGGCGGTGGCGCAGATGACCGATTTCTTCGAACGCTTCGACAAGGAAAAATACGGCAGCGCAGGCGCCCCCCTGCACGACCCGTGCGTGACCGCCTACCTGATCCGGCCCGAGCTGTTCACGGGGCGGCACATCAATGTCGAGATCGAAACCCAATCCGAACTCACGATGGGCATGACCGTGGCCGACTGGTGGCGCGTGTCGGGGCGCGCGCCCAACGCCATGTTCATGGGCGATATCGACGCCGACGGATTCTTCACCCTGCTGACGGAAAGGCTGGCCCGGCTGTGACCTCGCTCCATATCGCCACCACCGACGACCTGACCCGCCTGCTGCCGATGGTCGCCGCCTACCACGCCGAGGAAGGCATCCCCAGCGACGAGGCGCACCTGACCGCCGCCCTCACCCCGCTGCTGGAGGGCACGCCGCTGGGCGTGGCCTACCTGATCGGGCCACGGCGCAGCCCGGTGGGCTATATCGTGATTTCCTTCGGCTACTCGGTCGAACTGGGCGGCATCGACGGGATGATCGACGAATTCTGGATACGCCCCCCGGTGCGCGGGCGCGGCATGGGCATGGACGTGCTGCTGGGGCTTGTCCCGGCGCTGGCCGGGCACGGGCTTTGCGGCCTGTCGCTCGAGGTGGACCGCGACAACACCCGCGCGCAAAGGCTCTATAACCGCGCCGGGTTCCGGTTGCGCGACAAGTACAGCCTGATGACGCGCGTCCTGCGATGAGGATCGGCCCCGCCGCCCCCGGGTTCGACGACTGGACCGGGTTGCTGTCGCTGATCCTGAACAGCTTTGCCTATATGGAGGGGCGCATCGCCCCGTCCTCGTCGGCGCTGCGGCTGACGCCTGTGGCGCTGGCCGAGCGGGCGCGGGACGAGCATCTTTACCTTGCGACCCGGAACGACACGATGCTGGCCTGCGCCTTTTTCGCCGAACAGCCCGGCGCGCTTTACATCGGCAAGCTGGCCGTCGCGCCCACCGCGCAGCGCCGGGGGCTGGGGGCCGGGCTGATCGCCGCGGCCGGGACACTGGCCCGCAGCCGCAACCTGCCCCGGCTGCGGCTGGAAACCCGGATCGAACTGACGGAAAACCACGCCGCCTTTGCCCGGCTGGGATTTTCCCGGGTCGCAGAAAAGGCGCATCCCGGATTTGACCGCCCGACCTCGATCACGATGGAAAAACCGCTCTGGTAAAGATGCGCAGCGGGATTATCTTTGCGTCATGACCCTGCATGTGCCCTTCGACAATTCCTACGCCACCCTGCCCGACCGGTTTTTCACCCGGCAGCGCCCCGAACCCGTGGGCACGCCCCGGCTGATCCGGTTCAACACGGCGCTGGCCGAGGAACTGGGAATCGCCCCCGGCACCCCGGACGAGATGGCGCGCGTCTTTTCCGGCAACGAGATACCGCAAGGCGCCACCCCGCTGGCGCAGGCCTATGCCGGGCACCAGTTCGGCGGGTTTTCCCCGCAGCTGGGCGACGGCCGCGCGATCCTGCTGGGCGAGGTCGTGGACCGCGACGGCCGCAGGCGCGACATCCAGCTCAAGGGCGCGGGGCGCACGCCCTATTCGCGGATGGGCGACGGGCGGGCCTGGCTGGGCCCGGTGCTGCGCGAATACGTGCTGAGCGAGGCGATGCACGCCCTCGGCATCCCCACCACCCGCGCGCTGGCGGCGGTGGCCACCGGCGATCCGGTCCACCGCGAACAGGGCGCGCTGCCCGGCGCGGTTCTGACCCGCGTGGCGGCCAGCCATATCCGGGTGGGCACCTTCGAATATTTCGCCGCGCGCCGCGATCTCGACGCGCTCAGGGCGCTTTATGCCCATACCCGCGACCGCCACTACCCCGGGGCGGGCGACCCCGGCGAGATGCTCGAAGCGGTGATCGACCGGCAGGCGGCGCTGGTGGCCGACTGGATGGCCATCGGTTTCATCCACGGGGTGATGAACACCGACAACACCACGCTTTCGGGTGAAACCATCGACTACGGCCCGGCGGCCTATATGGATGCCTGGCACCCGGTCACGGTCTATTCCTCGATCGACCGGCACGGGCGCTATGCCTATGACAACCAGGCGCAGGTCATCGCCTGGAACCTGGCACAGCTCGCCTCGGCGCTGGTGCCGCTGATGCCCGACCAGGACGACGCGATCGCACAGTTCACCCGCATGGTCCACGCCATGCCCACACGGGTCGAGGGCGAGCGGCGGCAGCGGTTCCGCGCCAAGCTGGGGCTGGCCACGCACCAGGGCGGCGATACCGCGCTGATCGACGACCTGCTCAAGCTGATGCAGGATCACGGCGCGGATTTCACCAATACCTTCCGGGGTCTGGCCGACGGCACCGCGCGCGGCCAGTTCACCGATCCCGCCGCATTCGACGCGTGGGAGGCGCGCTGGAAAACCCGGCTTCAGGCCGAGGCGGACCCGTATGGCCTGATGCGCCGCACCAACCCGGCCTATATCCCGCGCAATCACCGGGTCGAACAGATGATCCAGGCCGCCACGCGCGGCGATTACGCCCCGTTCGAACGGCTGCTCGACGTGCTGGCGCATCCGTTCGACGATCAGCCGGACGCCGACGACCTGCGCCGCCCGCCCGAACCGCATGAGGAAGTGAAACAGACCTTTTGCGGCACCTGAGATTGCGCAGGGCGCGCACCCGCCCTAGGCTGCGGCGGAGTCACTGGTCAAGGACATCCCCGATGCTTACCCCCCTGCGCGCGCTCCTGCTTGCCTCGTCGCTGACCCTTGCCGGGCCGCTGGCCGCCGGGGATGCCGAGGACGCCGCCTATCAGGAACGCCTTGCCGCCGCGCGCGCCTATGTCGAGATGTCGATGCAGGATGTCGAGATGGCGCGCATCGTCGAACAGATGTGGCGCGGGGCGCTGCCGCAGTTCCGGCAGATCGCCGGCGGGCCGTTGACGGAACAGCAGATGACCGATCTGCAGGCGCTTTACATGGAAGTGTTCGAGGCGCCCATGCGCGACGTGATGCGCGATCAGGACAAGCTGATGGCCGACCTCCTGTCGCTGGAGGAAATCGCCGCGCTGCGCGATTTCTACGCCACGCCCGAGGGCCGGTCGGTGATGCGCAAGCTGCCCGATATCCTGGCCCGCCAGCAGCCGCAGATCATGGCGCTGGTGCAGGATTCGCTGCCGCAGATACTGCCCCGGGTCAGGGATATCCTGCGCCCCGAGTGACCACGCTCAGCCCGCGCTGTCGGCAAGCCCCGACAGCACCGCCGTCGCCGCGCGCAGCCCCGGCGCCGCCTGCCCGCGCCCCAGCCTGTCCATCGTCAGGTCCATCGCCGCGCGCTGCGCCTGCGGGTCGGCCATGACCTGCCGCACGGCGGGGGCGATCAGGTCGGGGCGGCAACGCGCCCCGATGAATTCCGGCACCGCGCGGGTGTCGGACACCAGATTCACCAGCGTCACGGTATCGACTTGCAGCATCCGGGCGATGATCTGCCGGCTGAGCCAGCTCATGTCATAGGCGATGACCATGGGCGTGGCGCTGGCCGCCAGTTCCAGCGACACGGTGCCCGACGCCGCCAGCGCCACATCCGCGGCGCGGAAGGCGGCGCGCTTGTCGGCGGCGAATTCGGCGGGGTCCGCCTGCCGGGGGTCGAGGATCAGCGGCGCGACCGGCCACCCCCCCGTCGCCTCGCCGATCATGTCGGCCACATGCGCCACCGCCGGGATAACGACGCGCAGGCCGGGCAGATCGCCATGCAGCCGGGCGCAGACATCCGTGAATACCGGCATCAGCCGCCCCACCTCGCCCCGGCGCGATCCGGGCAGCAGCAGCAGCAGCGGCGCGTCCCCAAGCCCGTGCGCGGCGCGGAATCCCTCGGCCTCGGCCTCGCTGGCGACCGGTTCCGACACGACCGGGTGGCCCACGAAATCGCAGCGCATCCCGGCGGCCTCCATATAGGGCGGCTCGAACGGGAACAGCGCCAGCACCTGGTCGACCACCTGCGCCATCTTCCCGGCCCGTCCCGGCCGCCACGCCCAGACGGTCGGCGCCACGTAGTGCACGGTGCGGATGGTGCTTGCCGCCCTGACCCGGCGGGCCACGCGCAGGCAGAAATCGGGGCTGTCGATGGTGATCAGCACATCGGGCCGCGCCGCAAGCACCGCCTGTGCGGTCTGTTCGATCCGGCGTTTCAGGTGGCGGTATTTCGGCAGGATCTCGGCCAGCCCCATGACCGAAAGCTCCTCCATCGGGAACAGGCTTTGCATCCCCTCGGCCTGCATCAGCGGCCCGGCAACGCCATGAAACTCGACCTCGCGCAGGGATTTCAGCCCCGCCATCAGCGCCGCGCCCAGCCGGTCGCCCGACGCCTCGCCCGCGATCAGGAACACCCTCAGCGCACCCACAGGAACATCCCCATCGCATCGAGGATCGCCACGACCTCGGGCCGGTCCAGCACGATCACGCCGCCCGCCTCGATCACGATCCCGTCCAGCCCCACCTCGGCGGCATGGCAGGCGGTATCCGCGCCGATCGCGGGCAGGTCGGCGCGGCGGTCCTGCCCCGGTTTCGGCGCCTTGAACAGGATCGCCCCGGCGCCCGGCGCGTCCGCCGCATCCTCCAGCGTGTCCGACAGCCACGCGGCGGCCTGCCCGGTCATGCCGCCGGCGGGGTCGAACCGCCAGGCAAGGGGATCGAACCCGCTGGTCCCGATGCCGCGCGGACCGGCCAGCCGCGCCAGCATCGCGTCGGTGCCCGACTGCTCCTCGCGCGCCAGCACCCTGCCCCGCCGGATCACGCAGGCCTGCCCCAGATCGGCGCGGCCCTGTTCGTGCAGAACGCGCAGCGCCACCGCCACGTCGTCGCGGTGGGTCTGCTGCGGCTGCCGCTTCGTCGGCACGCCCGCTGGCAGCAGCAGGTCCGGTGCCAGTTCATGCGCGGCGCGGATGGTAAAGCCGGTTTTCTCCAGCAACCCCATCACCACGCGCAGCGCGCCATCGTCGCCCTGCCCCAGCGCCTGTTGCAGCAGCGGCACCAGCGGGGCGGTTTCGGCATCCAGCCTGGCAGGGTCGATCCGGGGCCGGTCGATGGCCCCGCACAGGCAGATATCGGTCACGCCGCGTTCGCCCAGCTCCAGCAGGAAGCTGCCCAGCGTTTCCAGCCGGAAGGTGATGTCGGGCGCCAGCCCCCCGGGCACGATCCCGTCCAGCGCGCAGACCAGAGGCGGGCTCTCCTGCGCCGCGGCCACCGCCGCGGGCAACCGGCCCCGCCCTGCGATCAGCGCCAGCATCGGGCTACCGTGGCGTCAGGAAATGCCGGTCCGACGCGGCGGTGACGAAATCGACGATCTGGCGCACGTAGTCGCTGCCGGTTTCCTCGCCCAGGCGGCGGGCGCGGTCCTGGAACGTGCCCTCGCCCTGCGCCAGCATCTGGAACGCGGCGCGCAAGGCGGTGATGTCCGCCCGCGCCACGCCGCGGCGTTTCAGCCCGACAAGGTTCAGCCCGTCCAGCTCGCCCCTCGGCCCCTGCACAAGCCCGTGCGGGATCACGTCATTGGCCACCATCGACAGCGCGCCGATGATCGCGCCCTGCCCGATCCGCACCCATTGGTGCACGCCCGACAGCCCGCCGACGATCACATCGTCCCCGATCACGCAATGGCCCGCGATGGCCGAGTGGTTGACGATCACCACCCGGTCGCCCACCTGCGCATCATGGGCGATGTGGCAACCGGCCATGAACAGCCCGTCATCGCCGATGCGGGTGACGCCGCCACCGCCCTCGGTGCCGGTGTTCATCGTCGCATGTTCGCGGATACGGTTGCGCGCGCCGATCTCAAGGCGCGTCCGCTCGCCACGGAATTTCAGATCTTGCGGGATCTCGCCGATCACGGCAAAGGGGAACACCACCGTTTCCGGCCCGATCGTGGTGGCCCCGGTCACGACGACATGGGATTTCAGCTCGACCCGGTCGCCCAGTCGCACCTCGGGACCGACATGGCAGAACGGGCCCACGCGCACATCGGCGCCCAGTTCGGCACCGTCCTCGATGATGGCGGACGGGTGAATGAGGCTGGCCATCGGGGGTTACTCCTGCGGCAGGTCCATCATCGCGGTAAACTCGGCCTCGGCGGCCATGTCCCCGTCGACCGTGGCCGTGCCCTTGAACTTCCACACCTTTGCGCCCGGCTTGCCGCGCAGCGTCGTCAGCTCCATCCGCAACTGGTCGCCCGGCACCACCTTGCGGCGGAACTTGCAGCCGTCGATGCCCATGAAATAGATCAGCAGATCCTTGTCGGCCAGGTCCATCGCCACGCCCACCATGACGGCGGCGGTCTGGGCCATCGCCTCGACGATGGTGACGCCGGGCATGATCGGGGTGCCGGGGAAATGCCCCTGGAAATGCGGCTCGTTCATGGTGACGTTCTTGATCCCCACGGCGCTGGACGTGCCGTCGATATCCGTCACCCGGTCCACCAGGAGGAACGGGTAGCGATGCGGCAGTATCCGCTGGATCAACTGGATATCGGCGCTTTTGAGCGTGTCACTCATGAGGTCATCCTTGGTCAGGTTCCGGCATCGCCTGTCCCTAGCAACTCCCCCCGCCCGGGGCAAGCGCGGCGGCGTTCAGTCGGCGGGATCTGCCGGGGCGGGCTCATCGTCCGGCGCGGCGCCGGTGTCGTCCTGCGGCGTGGCTTCCTGCGCGGCATCCAGCCGGCTGATCGCCAGTTCGGTGATGTCGATCGCCTCGAGCGTCAGCACGACCGAGCGGGTATCGACCACCATGACCGCGCCGGACTCGCGCACGATCTCGGCCAGCACCGGACGCGCGGCATCGTCGAACCGGTCGCGCATGGCATCGCCTTTCTGCGTCAGTTCCAGCGCGAGCTGCCGCCGTTCGGCGCGGATACGCACCACCTTCTGATCGAAGGCGCTGGCCGCCTCGCGGAACGCCTCGGGGTTCATGGTGTCGCGCAGGCCGGTCAGCTCGACCTCTTCGGCCTCAAGCTCGGCCTCGATCTTGCGGTTCTCGGCCTCCAGCAGGATGCGCTCGGCCTCAAGCTCGGCCACCAGCGCGCGACCGAGCTGCGAGCCGGAAAAGAACCGGTCGTAGTTGATCGACAGGATCGGGCTGCGGATCACCGGCTCGCCCTGCGACAGCGGTTGCGCCGCAAGGGGCGGCGCCAGCGCCAGCAGGACAGCCAGACAGACCGCCCGCAGCGCCATCAGAACCGGGTCGAGATCGTGACGTCGAATTTCTGTTCGTCGTCGCGGTCCTCTTTCTCAAGCGCCTTCGAGAAGTTGAACCGCAGCGGGCCGATCGGCGTATTCCAGAAGATCGACAGGCCGACCACATGCCGCCACGACCGGTCCTCGTAAAGGATGTTCGAACTGCTGAAGGTATCGTCCAGCCCCCAGACCGATCCGACATCGTAGAACGCGCCGCCGCGAATGCCGTATTCCTCGGGCAGGCCCAGCGGGAACTCGGCCTCGAACTTGGCCACGGCATAGAGGTTGCCGCCCAGCGCGTCGTCGATGACGTTGTTGGGATCGCTGTTGTCGAATTCGCGCGGGCCGATACCGTCGGGGGAAAACCCGCGCATGATCGAGTTGCCGATCAGGAAGCGGTCGGTGACACGGCTGTTGCCCTCGCGGAAGTTCAGCATCCCGCCTTCGAGCGAGGCGCGCAGCGTCACTTCCTCGTTGGCGATCTTGGTTTCGAACGTGGCCTTGGCCTTGGTGCGGATGAACTTGCTGTCGCCGCCAAGCCCGGCGAATTCCTGGCCGAACTGCAGCCGGAAGCCGGTATTCGGGTTCAGCCCGTTGATCCGGCTGTCATAGGTATAGTTATAGCCGACCGCGCTGGTCCAGACATCGCCCTGCGCCGCCTCGCGCGAGATGATGGTGCCCGAGGTGTCGAAGCTGGCCGACAGATCCTCGTAATCGGCCTCCATGTCCATGGTCTCGGCCAGGTAATAGACGTTCAGCCGCCCGCGTTCGCTGACCGGGAAGGTCAGGCCGGGGCGGATGCGGCCCAGGCGGGTGTCGTAATTGGCGTTCTGGTTGTCTGTCTCGATATACCCGACGTCCAGCGCGAATTCGAGATCGCGGCCCAGGAAGGCCGGTTCCGCGAATTGCAGGCGGTAAATCCGGTTATCCTGCGCGCCAGAGATCGAGAAGGACAGTTTCTGCCCCCGCCCGAGAAAGTTTTCCTCGGCAAAGGACGCCACCAGCGAAAAGCCGTTATTGGTCGAGAACGCGCCGCCGAAGGACAGCGAACCGGTGGGCTGTTCCTCGACATTCACGTCGATCACCACCTGGTCGGGGCTGGAGCCTTCGCGCGCGTTCACGTCGGCGTTCGAGAAATAGCCCAGCGCGCGGATGCGCTCGGCGCTTTCGCGGATTTCGCGCGGGTTGAACGGATCGCCCTCGACGATGCGGAACTGGCGCCGCACCACGCGGTCCAGCGTGGTGGCGTTGCCCTCGATGTCGATGCGCTCGACAAACACGCGCGGCCCGCGCACCACGGCGAATTCCACGTCCAGCGTCAGGTCGCGGTCGTTGCGGGTGATGCGCGGCTCGACCCGGATGAAATCCAGCCCCTTGCGGATCGCCAGACGCTCCAGCCGGGCGATCGAGTTCTCGACGACGGTCGGCGAATAGACGACGCCGGGCCGCACGCGCAGCGCCTCCTGGAACTCGTCGGGATCGACCTCGGACAGCTCGGTCGTCGTGGTGATTTCGCCAAAGCGGAATTGCTGCCCCTCGTAGATGTTGAAGGTCAGGAAATAGCCGTCGCGCTCGCGCGTCAGTTCGGCGTTGACGCTGGTGGTGCGGAAATCGACATAGCCGCGCGAGTTGTAGAAATCGCGCAGCACCTGCTTGTCGAACTCGATCCGGTCGGCGACGAAGGTGTCGCGGCGGATGAAGGCGCGCAACAGGCCCGCCTGCTTGGTTTCCAGCACGCGGCGCAGGCGGCGGTCGGAATAGACCTTGTTGCCGACGAAGCCGAGGCGCTCGATCTCGACCAGGTCGCCCTCGAAGATTTCGAACACCAGGTCGACGCGGTTGTCGCTGCGGCGGATAATGCGCGGGGTCACCCGCGCGGCCAGCCGGCCGGCGTTGTTATACGCTTCGGCGATGCGGGTGGCGTCGCGTTCGGCGACCGAGGCGCTGAACACCCGGCGCGAACGGGATTCGACCACCGCTTCCAGCACCTCGTCGTCGATCCGGCGGTTGCCCTCGAACGAGATGCGGTTGATCGTCGGGAATTCCGAGACCCGGATCACCAGCGTGTTGCCGCGCGGCTCCAGCTCGACGGTTTCGAACAGGCCCGAGCCCAGGATGCTCTGATACGCGTCGTTCAACTGCCCCGCCGACACCGTTTCGCCGCGGGCGATTCCCGCGTAGGACAGGATGGTGCCGGGTTCGATCCGCTGGCTGCCCTCGATTCTCACGTCGCTGAAGCGATAGCTTTGCGCCTCCGCCCGTTCCGGCAAGGCCGTCAAAGCCATTGCAATGACTAGGAAAATAAACGCGCCGGCATGGCGCAGTCTGGCGGTGGTCGTTGCGGGGCCCCGGCCCAGCGCGGAAAATGCGGCGATCATAGGTTCCCCCGGACAGACCTTCGGATGCCATCTGACTACCGGCAATACTGCCCCTTGTCAAAACGCCAAACGCGCGCCACCGGGGACGCGCGTCGGAAATCCGGCCTGTGTCAGGCCCTATGGGGGATCACAAGCTGTAGAGGTAGGAGGCAAAAGCAAGGCAGATATAGATGGCACCGATAAAAAGGATGCGGTCCCAGCTCAACCTGACCAAAAGCCCGAGGCCCCGTGCGCCTGTCTGGATCGCTTGCATGTCCATTCCTCGCAAATTCCGCGTTCGGCACGGAAATTACCGGTGGAATGTGGCACGATTTTGGCGCCCGCACGGCAAGATACTGCCCCGCTCAGGGGCAGAAGATGTCGTTCGTCAGCGCAAAGGCCATCAGCGACAGGATCACGATCAGCCCCGCCGTCATCAGCACGCGCAGCACCTTGTCGCTGGGCGGTTTGCCCGCCACCGCCTCATAGGCGTAGAACACCAGGTGCCCGCCATCCAGAACCGGGATCGGGAACAGGTTGAGCAGCCCCACCGCGGCCGACAGCACGCCGATGAAATAGACGAAATTCGTCGCGCCCTGGCTGGCCATCTGGCCCGACACCTCGGCGATGCCGATGGGGCCGGACATGTTGCAGCTTGAAATCGCGCCGGTCACCATGTGCCACAGCCCCGAGACCGAGCCGCGCATGATCGCCCAGGTGCCGGCGACGCCGCTCCACAGCGCCTCGCCCAGGCCCGGCGTTGTCGTGGCCGGCTCGAACGCCATGCCGCCGACGATGCCGATGCGCCAGTTGGTCTGGAACCCGCCATCGGGCTGCGGCTCGTCCACCCGGCGCGGCGTCAGCGTCAGCTCCAGCGTCTCGCCCCCGCGCCAGACGGTCAGCGCCAGCGGCGCACCGCCCCCGGTCTCGACCCGCTCCTTCAGCTGGGAAAAGGCAAAGATCGGCGTGCCGTCCACGGCGGTGATCACGTCATCCACCGCCAGCCCGGCGGAAAACGCCGCCGATTGCGGCGCAAGCTGGGTCACGACCGGCGGCAGCAGCCACGGGCCGTCGAGCGACAGCCGTTGCCCGTCGCGCTCGACCGCGTAGGTCAGGCCGGGCGCCTCCTCCAGCGTCTCGAGCAGATCGTCGAACCCGTCTTCCCGATCCATGCCGGGCACGTCCAGCCCGTTGATCCCGATCAGCACGTCGCCCGGTTGCAGCGCGGTTTCCTGCGGCAGCGGGCGCATCTCGCCGATGGTCAGCGGATCGACCGGAACGCCGCGGGTCATGCCCACGGCGGCGAACAGCGCGATCGCCAGCACGAAGTTGAACACCGGCCCCGCCGCCACCGTCGCCGTGCGCGCCCAGAGCGGCGCCCCCGCCATCGTGCGGCGCTTTTCCTCGGGCGTCATGTCACGCACCGCGCCCGCGTCGGGGGCGCTGGCGGCGTTGGCATCGCCGTGGAACTTGACGTAGCCGCCAAAGGGCAGCGCGGCGATCTGCCAGACCGTGCCGCGTTTGTCGGTGCGGGCATAAAGGACCGGGCCGAACCCGAGCGAGAACACATCCGCGTGAATCCCCGACCAGCGGCCGACGATGTAATGCCCGTATTCATGGATCGCCACGATCACCGACAGCGCCACGACAAAGGCCACAACAGTCCACACCAACCCGCCGAACTGCGGAAGCAACGTCAGAATATCCAAAAGCCTGTCCTTCTTTGCCTGTCCTGCCCGGGCCGGCCCCGTCAGCCGTGGCGCGCGATGGCGGTATCGACGCCCTGACGTGCCAGATGGTCCAGCCGGGCCACGTTATCAAGGGTGATTGGGTCATCAACAAGGCCGGAACGGGACGTAAGATCGTCCAGAACCCGCGCCACGATATCGGCCATGCCGGTAAAGCCGATATGGCCGGCGATGAACGCATCCAGCGCGCGCTCCTTGGCGCCGTTGAACACCGCGCCCGCCAGCCCGCCATGGCGCATCACCTGCCGCGCCAGGTCCAGCGCGGGGTAACGCGCCGGATCGGGGGCGCGGAAATTCAGCTGCCCGATACGTGCCAGGTCCAGCCGGTCGACCGGGAGTTCGGCGCGTTCGGGCCAGTTCAGCGCATAGCCGATGGCGTGGCGCATGTCCGACGGGCCGATATGCGCCATCAGGGCGCCGTCGCGGAACCCCACCAGCGCGTGCACCAGCGACTCGGGGTGGATCAGCACTTCGATCCGGTCGGGATCGACGCCGAAGAATTCCCTTGTTTCAATGACTTCCAGCGCCTTGTTGAACATCGAGGCGCTGTCGATGGTGATCCGCTGGCCCATGTCCCAGTTGGGATGGCACGATGCCTCGGCCACGCTGGCCTGCGCCAGCCGGTCCAGCGGCCAGTCGCGGAATGCCCCGCCCGAGGCGGTGATGACGATCCGCTCGACCGTGGCGATATCCTCGCCCGCAAGCGCCTGGAAGATGGCCGAATGCTCGCTGTCCACCGGCAGGATACGCGCGCCGTGGCGCGCCGCCGTTTCCATCAGCAGCGGCCCGGCGGTCACCAGCGATTCCTTGTTGGCCAGCGCCAGCGTGGTGCCCTGCTCCAGCGCGGTCAGCCCCGGCGCCAGCCCGGCCACCCCCACGATGGCCGACATGATCCAGTCGGCGGGGCGCGTCGCGGCCTCGGCCAGCGCGGCCTGCCCCGCCGCCGCCTCGACACCCGATCCCGCCAGCGCCGCGCGCAGATCGTCCAGCCGCGCGGGATCGGCGGTCACCGCCAGTTCCGCGCCCAGCCGTTTCGCATCCGCCGCCAGTTGCGCGATGTTCTGCCCCCCGGTCAGCGCCACGACATCGAACCGCGCAGGGTCACGCGCGATCAGGTCGATCGTGTTCTGCCCGATCGAGCCGGTGGCGCCAAAGATCGACACCCGCCGCATCACGCGAACAGCCCCAGCGCCAGCACCACCAGCGACGCGCCGATCAGCGCATCGAACCGGTCCAGCAACCCGCCATGCCCCGGTATCAGCGCCGAGCTGTCCTTGACCCCCGCCCGCCGCTTGATCGCGCTTTCCGCGATATCGCCCATCTGCGCGGCAAAGCCCACGAACATCGAAAACAGCGCCACCGCCAGCGGGTTTGCCGGTGTCCCTAAAATCCCGGTAAAGACCGGCACGAAACACAGCCCCACCAGCCCCGCGCCGATCCAGCCCGCCACCGTGCCCGACCACGTCTTCTTGGGGCTGATCGCGGGCCAGAATTTCGGCCCCCCGATCGTGCGGCCCGCGAAATACCCCGCCACGTCCGAGGCGATGACGACACAAAGCAGCCAGACCAGGAAAACGATGCCCGGCCCGTCGCGCATCCAGCACAGGCTGTAGCCCGCCAGCAGGACCATCGGCGCATAGATCAGCCAGGATTTGCGCGCGGTGCGCATCGCAACCGCCCCGGCGATCACGACGGCGGCAATGGCGGGCAACACCAGCAAACCGGGCACGTAATTCAGCGCCACGATCACCGCGCCCGACAGCGCGCCCAGCGCGATGGCCGTGCCGCGCCCGTCATGGGTCAGCATCCGCACCAGTTCCCAGATCATCGCCCCGATGACCAGCCCGGCAAAGGCATGGAACCATGCCCCGCCCAGCCAGACCATGCCCCCGCCGATGACGAGCATCGCAACCGCGGATGCAATGCGCACGCGCAGGTCGCCCCATTTCGAAACGGGGGCGGTCATGCCGGAACGGCACCGAAGCGGCGGTCGCGGGTGGAATAGCCCTGCACCAGCCGGGCGAACTCGGCGCGGGTGAAATCGGGCCAGAGCGTGTCGATGAACTCGTATTCCGCATAGGCCGACTGCCACAGCAGGAAATTCGAGATCCGCGCCTCGCCGCTGGTGCGGATCACCAGGTCGGGATCGGGCAGAACGCAGGTGTCGAGATATTTCGGCAGGGTTTCCTCGTTCACCGTGGCCGGGTCCAGCCGGCCCTTCGCCACGTCCTCGGCCAGCCGCCGGGTGGCGCGGGCCACCTCGTCGCGCCCGCCATAGTTCAGCGCGATGGTCAGGTGCACGCGGTCGTTTTCGCGGGTCAGGTGCTCCAGCTCGTCCATCATCTCGACCAGCTTGGCGTCAAGGCGCACGCGGTCGCCGATGAACCGCACGCGCACGCCGGCCTCGCGCAGGGCGCGGGCCTCCTTGGTGATATAGCGGCGAAACAGGTTCATCAGCCCCGCCACCTCGACCTGGGTGCGCTTCCAGTTCTCGGTCGAGAAGGCAAAGATGGTCAGGTATTTCACGCCGAGGTCGGGGCAGGCCTCGACGATCTCGCGCACACGGCGGGCGCCGGCATGGTGGCCGAACAGGCGCGGCCGGCCGCGCTGCGTGGCCCAGCGGCCATTCCCGTCCATGATGATGGCGACGTGGCGCGGGCCGCGCCCGATATCGGGGGTGGGTTTCACGGGTTCCGCGCCGTCGTCCATCAGACCTGCATGATCTCGGCCTGCTTGGTTTCCAGCGCCTCGTCCACCGCCTTGATGTAGCGGTCGGTCAGCTCCTGCACCTCGGTTTCCCAGAATTTCTGGTCATCCTCGGACATCTGGTCCTTGGCCTTCTTGATCTGGTCCATGCCGTCGCGGCGCACGTTGCGCACGGCAACGCGGGCGTGTTCGGCATATTGCGCGGCCACCCGGCCCAGTTCGCGGCGGCGTTCCTCGTTCAGTTCGGGGATCGGCAGCATGATGATCGTGCCGTTGGTCTGCGGGTTGATCCCGAGACCGGAATTCATGATCGCCTTTTCCACCGCACTCACCATCGAACGGTCCCACACGTTGATCGTGACCATGCGCGGCTCGGGCACGTTGACGGTGCCCAGCTGGTTGATCGGCGTCTGCTGGCCATAGGCCTCGACCGTCACCGGCTCCAGCATCGTGGCCGAGGCGCGGCCCGTCCGCAGCGAGGCGAATTCGGTTCTCAGCGATCCCATCGCGCCCTGCATCCGGCGCTCTAGGTCGGCGGTGTCCAGTTCAAACTCTTCGTCGGCCATCTGCTCGTCTCTCCCCAAAGGGCTTGTCTTCGCCCCTGCTATAACCCCAAGACGCGCGGCTTGTATAGGGCAGAGCCGCCGGCGCGGTGCCGATCAGCCATGCACCTTGGTATAGGTGCCCTCGCCCGCCAGGATGCCGCGGAAGCCGCCCGGCTCGTCCAGCGAAAAGACGATGATCGGCAGGTTGTTGTCGCGCGCCAGCGCGATCGCGCTGGCATCCATCACGCCCAAGTGCTGCTGCAGCACGTCGTCATAGGTGATCGTGTCATAGCGCGTGGCATCGTCGAACTTCTTGGGGTCCTTGTCATAGACCCCGTCCACCTTGGTGCCCTTGAAGATCGCCTCGCAGGCCATTTCGTTGGCGCGCAGCGTGGCGGCGGTGTCGGTGGTGAAATAGGGGTTGCCGGTGCCCGCGGCGAAGATGCAGACGCGCTTTTTCTCAAGGTGGCGCACGGCGCGGCGGCGAATATAGGGCTCGCAGACCTGGTCCATCGGGATGGCGCTGATGACGCGGGTATGCACGCCCAGCGCCTCGAGCGCGCCCTGCATCGCCAGCGCGTTCATCACGGTGGCCAGCATCCCCATGTAATCGGCGGTGGTGCGCTCCATCCCCTGCGCCGAGCCCTGAAGCCCGCGAAAGATGTTGCCGCCGCCGATCACCATGCAGATTTCCACCCCCATGTCGTGAACCGATTTCACCTCTTCGGCGATTCGCTGGACGGTGGGCGGGTGCAGGCCGAACCCCTGATCCCCCATCAGCGCCTCCCCCGAGATTTTCAGCATCACACGCCTGAATGTGGTTTTCGGGGGCTGGGCTGCGTCGGTCATCGCGGGGGGCTCCGTGCCTTATGTCTGGATCGCGCGCAAAATGTCGGAAAACGCCCGCGGGTTCAATGCATGTCGTGGCGACAGCGGGATTGCCTTTTGAAACCGCGCGGTTTTGCGGCTAAATCGCGCGGAATGGATGCCATCGCCACGATACCCGCCGACCGCCCCGTCCTGATCGCCGGCCCCACCGCCAGCGGCAAGTCGGCGCTTGCGCTGCGCATCGCGGAGGATGCGGGCGGGGTGATCGTCAATGCCGACGCGATCCAGGTGTTCGACTGCTGGCGCATCCTGACCGCACGCCCCGACGCGGACGACGAGGCGCGCGCGCCGCACCGCCTTTACGGTCATGTGCCCTGCGATTTTGCCTATTCGGTGGGGCATTGGCTGCGCGAGGTCGCCGAAATCCTGCAAAGTGGCGACCGCCCGATCATCGTCGGCGGCACGGGGCTGTATTTCCGCGCGCTGACCGAGGGGCTGGCCGATATCCCCGCCACGCCCCCCGGCATCCGCTCCGAGGCCGATGCGCTGCGGCGCGACGGGGGCGCGGGCGCGCTGCTGGCCGGGCTGGACGACAAGACCGCCGCCCGCATCGACCGCCGGAACCCGATGCGCGTGCAGCGCGCGTGGGAGGTGCTGCGCGCCACCGGGCGCGGGCTGGCCGACTGGCAGGACGACACGCCGCCGCCCCTGCTGCCGCTGGACGCCGCCGCGCCGTTGCTGGTCGAGGCCGGCAAGGACTGGCTGAATGCCCGCATCGCGCAACGCTTCGACAGGATGCTGGAGCTGGGCGCGCTGGACGAGGCGCGCGCGCTGCTGCCGCGCTGGGACCCTGCCCTGCCCGCCGCCAAGGCCATCGGCGCACCGGAGCTGATCGCGCATCTGCGCGGCGAGCTGACGCTGGAGCAGGCGCGCGAGGCCGCGACCGTCGCCACCCGGCAATTCGCCAAGCGCCAGCGCACCTGGTTTCGCGCCCGCATGGGCGGATGGACGCGGATTGCCGCCGAGACGCTTTGATTTCGCCATTTTTTTTGCGACAGAATGGGCGCGACACGTCCCACGCCAACCCCAAGTGACCACCCGATGCAGGATCAGCCCGCACTCCCGGCCCCGGCCATTCAGACCATCGTGCAATTCGCCGGCGGCGCGCCCTGGCGGCTGGAGCTGCTGCACGCGCATGACCACGACATGCTGTTCTGGATCACCCGCGGACAGGGCCGCGCGATCGTCGAGGGCACGCGGCGCGGGATCGGGGCGCATAACGCGCTGTTCCTGCCCGCGGGCACCCTTTACGCGCTGGACCTGGGGGCGCAGAGCTTTGGCCTTGCCCTGACGCTGCCGGACGGTCCGGCGCTGGGTTTCGGGCGGATGGCCCGCCACCTGCGCATCCGCGACCAGCAGGCGCAGGCGGACCTGACCGCGATCCTGGACGCGATGCAGCGCGAGACCGCCCGGACCGCCGCCCTGCAGGAGCGCGCGCTGGCCGCCCACGCGCAGCTGGTCGCGGTCTGGATGCACCGGCAGGACGTCGAACCGCCCGCCACCGGCAACACCGCCGCGCGGCGGCTGGTCGCGGCCTATTGCGACCTGCTGGTGCGCCGCCATCGCAGCGGCGTCAGCATGGCGGAGCTGGCCGATGCGCTGGGGGTCACGCCGACCCATCTGAGCCGCAGTTGCAAGAACATGTGCGGCCTGACCGCCGCCGAGATGCAGACGCAGGTCAGCCTCCATGCCGCGCGCGACCTGATCGAGACCGGCACCGCGCCGCTGTCGCGCATCGCCAGCCATCTCGGCTTTGGCAGCGCGGCGTATTTTTCGCGCTTCATCACCCAACATACGGGCAAAACCCCCAGCGCCCTGCGCCATTCCAGACCGGCTGCGTCAAAAATGCCCGGTTAGGGGATTTTCGGGTTGCGTGAACGCGCTATGTCGTTTTTGTATTAACATAATGTCGCTTTCAGAAGACGAAATGACGATTGCGAGCGTTGACGCGCGGAACATTCTGGTGCCGAATGCTTGCAAAGGAGGGGATGTAGAGACTGCCATTGCGCAGGCACGGCGAAATGCCGGGAAAAACAGTCCGTCCAGAACACCAAATCAGTGTGTCACAGGGAGAAAAAATGATGCAATCCAATTCCGTAACAGAGAACGTCCATGCCGCGGCAAAGATGTACGCCGAGGAATTCAGGGCCGGCAAGCTGAGCCGCCGCGAGTTCCTGACCCGCACCACCGCCCTGGGCGTGAGCGCAACCGCCGCCTATGGCCTGATCGGCCTGGCACAACCCGTCCAGGCGCAGGAGGCCCCGGTGCAGGGCGGCACGCTGCGAATTCAGCAATCGGTCAAGGGCATGAAGGACCCGCGCGCCTATGACTGGTCGGAAATCGGCAACCAGTCGCGCGGCTTCCTGGAATACCTGGTGGAATACAATGCCGACGGCAGCTTCCGCCCGATGCTCCTGGAAAGCTGGGAGGTGAACGAGGACGCCACGCAATATACGCTGAACGTGCGGCAGGGCGTGAAATGGAACAACGGCGACGATTTCACCGCCGAGGACGTGGCCCGCAACATCGCCGGCTGGTGCGACAAGGGCATGGAGGCCAACTCCATGGCCAGCCGCATGGGCGGGCTGATCGACGAGGGCACCGGGCAGGCCCGCGAGGGCGCGATCGAGGTGGCCGACACCCATACCGTCGTGCTGCACCTGTCGTCGCCCGACGTGTCGGTGATCGCCAACATGTCGGACTATCCCGCCGCGATCACCCATTCCAGCTATACCTCGGGCAGCCCGTTCGACAACGGCGTCGGCACCGGCCCCTATCGCCCGGTCAGCATGGAGGTGGGCGTCAACTGCATCCTCGAACGCGCCGAGGATCACGAATGGTGGGGCACCGAGGTCTATGGCGGCCCCTATCTCGACCGGGTCGAATTCATCGACTACGGCACCGACCCGTCGGCCTGGGTGGCCGCCGCGGAATCCGAGGAGGTCGACCTGCTGTACGAGACCGTGGGCGATTTCATCGACGTGATGGATTCGATCGGCTGGACCAGGACCGACGCCGTGACCGCCGCCACCATCGTGTTCCGCGGCAATCACGAGGCCGAGGTGAACGGCACGAAGCCCTATGCCGACAAGCGCGTGCGCCAGGCGCTGGCGCTGGCGGTGGACAACTCGGTGCTGCTGGAGCTGGGCTATTCCGGCCGGGGTGAGCTGGCCGAGAACCACCATGTCTGCTCGATCCACCCGGCCTATGCCGATATCGGCCCGGCGCCCTTCGACCCCGAGCGCGCGCTGGCCCTGATGGAAGAGGCCGGGATGGCCGATTTCGAGCACGAGCTGATCACCGTCGACGACGACTGGCAGCGCAATACCGGCGACGCCCTGGCCGCGCAGCTGCGCGACGCGGGGATCAACGTCAAGCGCACGATCCTGCCGGGCAACACGTTCTGGAACAAGTGGACGGAATATCCGTTCAGCGCGACCGAGTGGAACCACCGCCCGCTCGACGTGCAGATCCTTACCCTTGCCTACCGCTCGGGCGAGGCCTGGAACGAGGCGGCCTATTCCAGCGACGAGTATGACGCGCTGATCAACGAGGCCAACGCCATCGCCGATGCGGATACCCGCCGGGGCACCATCGAGAAGATCGAGACCCTGCTGCGCGAGGACGGGGTGATCATCCAGCCCTACTGGCGCTCGCTCTACAACCACCACAACGGCAACCTGGTGAACGCGGCGAAACACCCCGCGCACGAGATTCACCTGTACAAGATCGGCTTCGCAAGCTGATCGGGCACCAACGATAACAAGAGACGGGCGCACCCTGCGCCCGTCCGGCCGACCCGGGCCGGCACCGGCAGCAAGGCGCGAGCCGCGGCAACCAACGGGGGAAACTGATGGGACTGTTCATTCTCAGGCGTGTCTGGGTGATGGTGCTGACCGCACTCTGCCTGACCTTCGTCGTATTTTTCCTGACCAACCTGTACCCGAACCTGGAAAAACTGGCGAAAACCCAGGGCAACATGCGCATGACCGACGAAGAGGTCGCGCGATGGCTGGACAATCGCGGCTACGGCGCACCGATCCTGAGCAAGTACGGCCAGTGGCTGGGCGTCTGGCCCGGCTGGACCCACGAGACCGAGCGCGGCGTCACCGGGCGCTGCATCGACGGGCTGGCGACACCCGAACAGGCGGCCGGGGCGCCGCGGTTCTGCGGCGTGATCCAGGGCGACTGGGGCTATTCCACGGTGTTCCGCGACGAGGTGTCGGGCATCGTCGGCACGCGGCTGGGCCTGACCGGCAAGCTGATGCTGTGGGTGCTGGTGCTGATGGTGCCGGCGGCGCTGGCGGTGGGCGTGCTGGCGGGGATGCGCGAGGGATCGGCCACCGACCGGACGCTGTCGACCTTCTCGATCGCCACGACGGCGACGCCGGAATACGTGTCGGGCGTGATCTTCATCGCCATCTTCGCCTCGTCCGCGGTGGGGCTCAAGTGGTTCAAGGGCACCGCGACCAGCGCGATGGAGGACGCCAATTTCGAGAACTTCTTTCTGCCGGTGCTGACCATCGCGCTGTACGGCATGGGCTATATCGCGCGGATGACGCGGGCCTCGATGACCGAGGTGATGACCGCGCAATATGTCCGCACGGCGCGGCTGAAGGGCGTGTCCTTTCCCAATATCGTGATGAAGCACGCGCTCAGGAACGCGCTGATCGCGCCCTTCACCGTGATCATGCTGCAATTTCCCTGGCTGCTGAACGGGGTGGTGATCGTCGAGACCCTGTTCAACTACAAGGGCTTCGGCTGGACGCTGGTGCAGGCCGCCGGCAACAACGATATCGAGCTGCTGCTGGCGGTTTCGGTGGTGTCCGTCATCGTGGTGCTGGTGACCCAGCTGATATCCGATATCGGCTATGTCTACCTGAACCCGCGCATCCGTATCTCGTAGGAGGGGAATAGCTCATGGATCCTCTCGGCTGGGGTGAGATCATCGCGCGCGTCCTGTGGCAGTTCCTGCCGGTCTGGGTCTCGCTCGTCGCGCTTTTTGCAATCTCGATCGCGTTCAAACGGCGGCTGGGGCTTTACGGCAAGCTGTTCGACAGCACCATCGGCATGATCGGTTTCGCGCTGGTGATGTTCTGGGTGTTCACCGGCATCTATGCCGGGCTGTTCGACATGATCGCCACACATGACCCGCTGGGCCAGGTGTCGGGCATGAAGAACAAGGGGCCCGGCACGCCGCTGCAGGGTGCCGGAGAGGCCGATTACGGCTGGTACCTGCTGGGCGGCGACAACCTGGCGCGCGACGTGTTCAGCCGCATGGTCACCGGGTCGTGGGTGGTGGTGCAGATCGCGCCGCTGGCCACGCTTTTCGCCTTCATGGTGGGCATCACGCTGGGCCTACCGGCGGGGTTCTACGGCGGGCGGCTCGATACCTTCCTGTCGTTCCTGGCCAACCTGATCCTGGCCTTTCCGGTGATCTTGCTGTTCTACCTGCTGGTCACCCCCGAGATCGTGGCGACGGGCGTGCCGAACTACATGGCGACGGTGCTGTTCGTGTTTCCGCTGATCTTCATGGCGGTGCTGCTGAATTCGCGCTTTCACACCAAGCCGGGCTTTCGCACGCCGCTGCTGATCGCGGTGCTGGGGGTGATGGGCTGGCTCTACCTGTCGCTGATCTCGGAGGCGGGATCGAAGGTGGCGGTGCTGCCCCGCGCGCTGGACCTGTTCGACATCCCCGGCGGTATCCTGGTGGTCTTCGTCTCGGTCGTCTTCGTCAACTCGCCCACGGTGTTCCGCATCGTGCGGGGGCTGGCGATGGACATCAAGACGCGCGACTATGTGGCCGCCGCGCAAACCCGCGGCGAGGGGCCGTGGTACATCATGCTGTGGGAAATCCTGCCCAATGCACGCGGGCCGCTGATCGTCGATTTCTGCCTGCGCATCGGCTATACCACCATCCTTCTGGGCACTCTGGGCTTCTTCGGGCTGGGCCTGCCGCCCGAAAGCCCCGACTGGGGCTCGACCATCAACGAGGGGCGCAAGCTGCTGTCGATCTACCTGCATCCCGCCCTGCCCCCGGCGCTGGCGCTGCTGAGCCTCGTCCTGGGGCTGAACCTGCTGGCGGACGGGCTGCGCGAGGAAAGCCTGAAGGACTGACTTGGAGAACCGGACCGGGGGGCCAGCCCCCCGGACCCCCCGGGATATTTCCAGAGAGAGGAAGGCCAAAGCCTGCTTTCTCTGACAGGGAGACAAAAAATGAGCAAACTGGCAGAGTATGACGGGCCCATCCTCGAAATCGACAAGCTGTCGATTTCCTTTTTCACCCGGCTGCGGGAAATCCCGGCGGTGATGGATTTTTCCTGCGTGGTGCAGCCGGGCGAGGCGATGGGCCTTGTCGGCGAATCCGGCTGCGGCAAATCCACCGTGGCGCTGGGGGTGATGCAGGACCTGGGCGTGAACGGGCGCATCGTCGGCGGCTCGATCAGGTTCAAGGGCCGCGACCTGAGCGAGATGAGCGCCGCCGAGCTGCGCGACATCCGCGGCAACGAGATCGCCATGATCTACCAGGAGCCGATGGCCAGCCTGAACCCGGCGATGAAGATCGGCAAGCAGCTGATGGAAGTGCCGATGATCCACGAGGGCGTCGGCGAGAAAGAGGCCCGCAGGCGCGCGCTGGAGGTGGTGACGGACGTCAAGCTGCCCGACCCCGAGCGCATCCTGAAATCCTATCCGCACCAGCTTTCGGGCGGCCAGCAGCAGCGCATCGTGATCGCCATGGCGCTGATGTCGAAACCCGCGCTGCTGATCCTCGACGAACCCACCACGGCGCTGGACGTGACGGTCGAGGCGGCGGTGGTGGAACTGGTCAAGGACCTGGGCAAGAAATACGGCACTTCGATGCTGTTCATCAGCCACAACCTCGGCCTCGTGCTGGAAACCTGCGACCGGATCTGCGTGATGTATTCCGGCGAGGCGGTGGAAACCGGCAGTATCGCGGATGTGTTCGACAAGATGCAGCACCCCTATACGCAGGCGCTGTTCCGGTCGATCCCGCTGCCGGGGGCGGACAAGAACGCACGCCCGCTCAAGGCGATTCCGGGCAATTTTCCCCTGCCCCACGAGCGCCCGCCGGGCTGCAATTTCGGCCCGCGCTGCGATTATTTCGCCAAGGGGCTGTGCGATATCGACGAGCGCGTGCCGATGGTGGATATCGCGGGCGACGACCGGCACCGCTCGCGCTGCCTGCGCATCGACGAGATCGACTGGCACGCCCCGGTCGAGGCCAGCCAGACGACCGCCAGGACCGAACCGGGCAATGTCGTGCTGAAGATGGACAAGCTGAAGAAATATTACGAGGTCGCGGCCAACGCACTGTTCGGCGGCGGCGCGACCAGGGTAGTCAAGGCCAACGAGGAGCTGTCCTTCGAGGCGCGCGAATCCGAGACGCTGGCCATCGTGGGCGAATCCGGCTGCGGCAAATCCACCTTCGCCAAGGTGCTGATGGGGCTGGAAACCGCGACCGAGGGGCAGATCATCCTCGACAACCGCAACATCGAGGCCACACCGATCCAGGCCCGCGACACCAAGACGGTGGCGGATGTGCAGATGGTGTTCCAGAACCCGTTCGACACGCTCAACCCCTCGATGAGCGTGGGCCGGCAGATCATACGCGCGCTGGAAATATTCCGCGTGGGCCGCACCGATGCCGAACGGCGCGAGCGGATGCTGCAACTGCTGGACCTGGTGAAACTGCCCCGCGCCTTCGCCGACCGGATGCCGCGGCAACTGTCGGGCGGGCAGAAACAGCGCGTGGGCATCGCCCGGGCCTTTGCCGGCGGCGCGCGGATCGTGGTGGCGGACGAGCCGGTATCGGCGCTCGACGTGTCGGTGCAGGCGGCGGTGACCGACCTGCTGATGGAAATCCAGCGCGAGAACAAGACCACACTGCTGTTCATCAGCCACGACCTCAGCATCGTGCGCTATCTCAGCGACCGGGTGATGGTGATGTACCTGGGCCACGTGGTCGAACTGGGCACCACCGAGCAGGTCTTTGCCCCGCCCTACCACCCCTATACCGAGGCGCTGCTGTCCGCCGTGCCGATCGCCGACACGAAGGTCGAGAAAACGCATATCGTGCTCGAGGGCGATATTCCCTCGGCGATGAACCCGCCCACCGGCTGCCCGTTCCAGACCCGCTGCCGGTGGAAGGATCAGGTGCCGGGTGGCCTGTGCGAGAAAGAGGTGCCTCCGCAACGCACCATGGCCGAGGGTCACCAGGTCAAGTGCCACCTGTCCGACGAGATCCTCAGGGGGATGGAGCCGGTCATCAAGGTCGCCGCGGAATAGCCGCGTGCCCCCCTTCATCGTTCCGGCAATACTCCGGGGAGCGTGAGGGGCAGCGCCCCTCACCCGGGCGGTGACGCCCGGGCTTGCCCGCCCCATGCGCCCGGGCTAGCGTCGGCGCGCCAGCCACAGGACGCGCCGATGACCCGTTTCGCCCCCCTGCCCGATCCGCCCTATTACGCCGTGATCTTTTCCAGCCAGCGCGCCGATGGCGACAGCGGCTATGCCGCGATGGCCGAGAAAATGGCCCGGATGGCCGCCGCCGCGCCCGGCTGTATCGGCATGGAAAGCGCGCGCGACGAAGACGGGTTCGGCATCACCGTCAGCTACTGGACGGACGAGGCCGCGATCCGGGCCTGGAAAGCGGATGCCAGCCACCTTACGGCGCAGCACCTGGGCAAGACCCGCTGGTACGAGCAGTACCGGCTGCGCGTGGCCCGGATCGAGCGGCATTACGACGGCCCCGACGGGCGCTGAACGCCACCCGGCCCTGCCCGCGCGCATGAAAAACCCCGCCGGAGCCGTCCGGCGGGGTCGCTTCTGTGCAAGCCGGCGCCCTTACTTGGACGTGGCGCCGCTCATGAACTCGGGCAGGTTTTCGGCGACGTTCGACGCAAAGGCCTGGACCATCGCGTTATAGAAATCGTCCGGGGACGGGTTGATCTGGATGAACCCCTCGGGGACGGCAGACTCGTTGGTTATGGCGATCAGGCGCACCGGGTAGCTGTGCGGGTCCTGATCGGTCATCGGACTGGTGATCACGACGACCCCCTCCATCTGGTTGAATTCCTGGGTGTCCGGCAGGACCGTGTCGCCATCCAGGCTGACGGACTGCACCTTCACGTCAATGTCATAGCCGTTGGGATCGTCCGTCACCTCGACCAACTGGGCCACGGCCTTTTCCAGGTCGGTTTCCAGGTCGGGGTAATAGTCCAGCGCATTCGCGCCATCGACGCCTTCGATCTCGGTCGATACGTCGATATCCTTGACGGTGGCGTCTTCCGCCGCAATTGCCAGTGCCGGCAACAGGCCAAGACCCGCAACTGCGACAAGGGCTTGCATCGAGGTTTTCAGTGTCATGGCACACTCCATTCGCTTGTTGGCCGCATACCGGCGCCGGGCTGGCCCGGTTTCATGCGTATCGGAGTGAAAAACCAATCCCGGCGCGTTCGGTTCCCTGAACGCCCGCGGCGGGATCGGCGGATTCCTGCCACGTGCCACAGGTCCGCGCGTGCCGCGGCAAGGCCCTGATGGCGGCGGGGGCGGCCCCTGCGGGGCCTAGCTGCCCCAGATCACCCGCACGTAGTTGCGGGTTTCGCGATAGGGCGGCACGCCACCGTATTTCTTCACCGCGGCGGGCCCGGCATTATAGGCCGCCAGCGCCAGCCGCCATGTCCTGAACTCGCGGTATTGCTGGGCGAGGTAGCGCGCGCCGCCATCGAGATTCTCGTAAGGATCGTGCGGGTCGACGCCCAGCCGCGCGGCGGTGAAGGGCATCAGCTGCGCCAGGCCGATCGCCCCCTTGTGCGACAGCGCCTTGGGATTGAACCGGCTTTCCTGGTGCACCAGCCGCAGGAACAGGTCCTCGGGCACGCCATGGCGCCGCGCCGCATCGCGCGCCATCTGCAGGTAGGGCCCGGTATAGCGGCCGTTATAGGATTTGACATCGTCGCCCCAGATCGTCGGGGTGTTCACCTTTTGCGGCTGCAGCCGGACCGAGTTGTTGTATTGCTGCGCCGCCCGGGTATCCAGCACCTTGGTCTGCGACCGGAAAAGCTGGGTCCGGGATTTCGACGACAGAACATCGGCCTGCGCCGCGCCGGTCAGGACCAGCCCGAGAACCAGGGAAGCAACAACCCGTCCACGCATGTCTCACATGTCCCTCTGAATTTGCGGCGCAGTATACGCATTTCGCCCGGCACGAAAACCCTTAACCATCGGGGGCCGCCGGGGCGGTGCCGGCCTGGCCGACAAGCGGCGCCTGCATCAGATCCTCGACCAGCAGGCTCAGCAGCGCGCCACGCCCCGATACGCCCGCCTTGCGGTAAATCCCGTTCAGATGCGCCTTGACCGTGCCCTCGGCCGAGCCGCGCAGTTCGGCGATCTCGGCGTTGTTCAGCCCCTTCAGGGCAAAGGTGGCCACGTCGCGCTCGGACGGGGTGAGGTTCCAGCTGTCGAAATAGCTTTCCATCAGATCGTGCAGGGCACCCGCGGCGATGGACAGGCCGCGCTCTACATGCGCCTTGCGGCGCAGCAGGCGAAAAAGATAGCGCAGCTCGAACAGGATGCCGACCGCCAGCCCCAGCGCGGCCACGGTCTCGATGATCAGGTGCCAGTCGCCGAGGGCATATCGCCCGGCATCCGCGAAGTCCGAGATCGCGTCGCTCAGGAAAAAGACCGCGCAAAAGGCCTGGACCAGGATCAGCCCGGCCAGGCCCACGCCTTCGCGGCGCATACTGCCCAGATCGTCACCGTTCAGAAAGCTCATCCGGCATCACCTTGGTCCCCGTCACCATCGCGCGGGCCAGGTTCACCCCGGTACGGCGGCTTTCCGCGATCACCGCGGCGACATGCGCCAGCGCCGATATCCCGACCCACAGGACCAGAGCTTCGTGCATTTCCTCGACCCAGTCCACGCCCCAGAAGGTCGCGGTGGTCATCATCCAGCCGGTCAGGCTGATCGCGGCAATCCCGGCCAGCAGGTTCCAGATCATCCAGGCGCCCAGCGGGCTGTGGCCCAGGTGATGCCGCACCCGGCCCGTGGCCATGTCGCGCAACTGGCCGATCGCGGCGCTGACGCTTGGCAGGAAATCGCTGAACCGGGCATGGCGCGTGCCGACCAGCCCCCAGACCAGCCGCACGCCCAGAAGTGCCACGATGATCCAGCCGACCTGCTCGTGCAGCGCGCCGTCCTCGTCGATCACCAGCGCGTTGAGGACGAAGCCGGTGGCCAGCGTCCAGTGAAATACCCGGATTACCGGGTCCCAAACCTTTTTCGGTGTCATGATCGTTCTCCCGTTGTGGCGGGGCCGGCACCGGAACCGGCCCCGCGCGCCCGCCTGTCAGTCGTCGATCTTGGTGCGACGCACCGTCAGGTCGGGATTGAGGTAAAGCTCCAGCCGCTGACCGTCCTTCAGCGCGTAAACCTCGATCTCGCCATCCTCCATCTCGATCTTGCGCACGTCGTAGCCTTCGCCGGTCAGCCTTTGGGTGATCTCGGCGCGTTTCTCGGCGGTCAGCCCGCGGCCGTTGTCGTCCGAGGCCTGCGCCATCGGTGCGACAAGGGCCAGGGCGGCGATCAGCGGAAGGGTCTTGAGCGTTTTCATGGCAGTCATCCTTTTGCCTGTAGTTCCGGGTTGGCCGGCCTGTGTGCCGGTGTGGTGGCAATCTCGGATGGCGGGATGGCAAAAGGAATTGGCCCGCAGGTGTAATCGGGCCGGCGGGCATGGGTCTATAACTGCGGTTTAGGGCGAAAAGGCGGGTCTTTTCGGAAAAGTTTACCTTTCCTTCACTCACGCGGGATGATGTAACCTGCGCTGAGACGACTCGACAGGAGGGATGGCATGGCCGGTTCGGTGAACAAGGTAATTCTGGTGGGCAACCTGGGGCGCGACCCCGAGGTGCGCACCTTCCAGAACGGCGGCAAGGTGTGCAACCTGCGCATCGCCACGTCCGAGACGTGGAAGGACCGCAACACCGGCGAACGCCGCGAACGGACCGAGTGGCATTCGGTGGCGATCTTTCAGGAAGGGCTGGTGCGCATCGCCGAGCAATACCTGCGCAAGGGCTCCAAGGTCTATATCGAGGGCAAGCTGCAAACCCGCAAATGGCAGGACCAGTCCGGCCAGGACCGTTACAGCACCGAGGTTGTCCTGCAGGGCTTCGACGGGGTGCTGACCATGCTCGACAGCCGCAGCGAAGGCGGCGGCGGCGGCAATTACGGCGGTGGCCAGGGCGGCGGCTATGGCGGCGATTACGGCGGCGGCTACGACAGCGGGCCGGGCCAGGGCGACAGCGGCCCCGCGCCCTCGCGCGACCTGGACGACGAAATCCCGTTCTGATCTTTCAGCCGCCCCCGATCCGGGGGCGGTTCTCGTTTCAGCCCCAGACAAGCTGGATCACGGCGCCGCATGGCAGCGCGATGGCCAGCGCCACCAGAACGGCCGCCTGCCAGGCAAGCCGCGGGCCGGGGGCATGAATGCCCATGACGAAGGAACTGCGCCGGGTCATGGGCGCGATTAAGCCATGATTCACTTTCCGGTGGGTTAATGCGCGCCATGATGGACGGCGCCCCCTTTCCCCCTGCCGAATTGGCCCATGTGCCGGTGCAGCAGCACCCCGCCCATGCGGCGGCGTTGCGCCGGATCGGTGCCGGGGTTCAGCGGATCGACCTTGCCGACGGTGGGTATGCGCATGCGCTTTTGCGCCGGTTCGGCCCCCTGCGGCTGGCGCTTGTCCCGCGCGGCCCGGTCTGGCCCGAACCGCGCGCGCCGCGAATGGACGACCTGCGCGCGCTGCGCCGCGCCCTGCCCGCCCGGACAATGCTGATCGTCAATGGCGACGGGCCGCTGCCGCGCAGCCTGCGCATCCTGCCGCTGGTCACGCCGCAATGGGTGGCGGAATGGGATCTGACCCCGCCGCCCGATACCCTGCGCGCCGGGCTGCACCAGAAATGGCGCAACCGCCTGCACCGCGCCGGGGCCGCGCCCGTTCATGAACAGGCCATGCCGCCCGACCCGGATCACTGGCTGTTGCAGCACGAGGGCGCGACCGCGCGGCGCAGGGGATATACGCCATGGCCGGCAAAACTGGTCGCCGCCCATGCGGCGGCGGGCCATGCCCGGCTGTTCACCGCCGGGCCGCGCGACGCGCCCGTGGCGGCCATGCTGTTCCTGCGGCACGGCGCCCGCGCCACATACCAGATCGGCTGGTCCGGCGCGGCGGGCCGCGCGCAGGACGCCCACAGGCTGCTGTTGTGGCACGCCGCGATGGCGTTGCGCGGTGACGGTGTGCGATGCCTCGACCTTGGCACGATCGACACCGAAACCGCGCCGGGCCTTGCCCGGTTCAAGCTGGGCACCGGCGCCCGCGCCCGCCCGCTGGGCCCCACGGTGCTGGTGCCCTGACGCCGCAGCGCGGCGTTTTGCGGCTGGTATTTCCGTCGCACACAGGCTAGGCGGTCCGCGAACAGGCCCAAAGGACACGCGCATGGATCTTCGCAATATCGCCATTATCGCCCACGTCGACCACGGCAAGACCACCCTGGTGGACGAGCTGCTCAAGCAATCAGGGGCGTTTCGCGAGAACCAGGCGGTCGCCGAACGCGCGATGGACAGCAACGACCTGGAGCGCGAGCGCGGCATCACGATCCTCGCCAAGGCCACAAGCGTCGAGTGGAAGGGCACCCGCATCAACATCGTCGACACCCCCGGCCACGCCGATTTCGGCGGCGAGGTCGAACGCATCCTGAGCATGGTGGACGGCGTGGTGCTGCTGGTCGATGCCGCCGAAGGGCCGATGCCGCAGACGAAATTCGTGACCTCCAAGGCGCTGGCGCTGGGGCTCCGCCCGATCGTGGTGCTGAACAAGGTCGACAAGCCCGACGCCGAACCCGACCGGGCGCTGGACGAATGTTTCGACCTCTTCGCCAACCTCGGCGCGGACGAGGACCAGCTCGATTTCCCGCATCTTTACGCCTCGGGCCGGTCGGGCTGGGCGGATGCCGAACTGGACGGGCCGCGCAAGAACCTCGATGCGCTGTTCCAGCTTGTCGTCAACCACGTGCCCGCGCCGCGCCAGATCAAACACCAGGACGAACCGTTCCGCATGCTGGCCACCACGCTGGGCAGCGACCCGTTCGTGGGCCGCATCCTGACCGGCCGCGTGGAATCGGGCCGCGCAAAGGTGGGCGCCTCGGTGCAGGCGATCAGCCGCGTGGGGCAGAAGATCGAACAGTTCCGCATCACCAAGATCCAGGCGTTCCGCGGCCTCGGCCAGCAGGATATCGACGAGGCCGTGGCCGGCGATATCGTCAGCCTGGCGGGCATGTCCAAGGCCACCGTGTCCGACACGATCTGCGCGCTGGCGGTCGAGGAACCGCTTGAGGCGCAGCCGATCGACCCGCCCACCATCACCGTCACCTTCGGCATCAACGACAGCCCGCTGGCCGGGCGCGACGGCAAGAAGGTGCAATCGCGCGTGATCCGCGAACGCCTGCTGAAAGAGGCGGAATCGAACGTCGCCATCCGCATCAAGGACACCCCCGGCGGCGAGGCGTTCGAGGTTTCGGGCCGCGGCGAATTGCAGATGGGCGTGCTGATCGAGAACATGCGCCGCGAGGGGTTCGAGCTGTCGATCTCGCGCCCGCAGGTGATCCTGCGCGAAGAGGACGGGCAAAAGCTGGAACCGGTGGAAGAGGTCACGATCGACGTCGATGACGACTATACCGGCGCGGTGATCGAAAAGATCACCGGCGCGCGCAAGGGCGAACTGGCCGAGATGAAACCCGCCGGTGTGGGCAAGACACGCATCATCGCGCATGTGCCGTCGCGCGGGCTGATCGGCTATCACGGCGAATTCCTGACCGACACGCGCGGCACCGGCGTGCTGAACCGCGTGTTTCACGGCTGGACCCCGCACAAGGGCGCGATCCCGGGCCGCCGCGCCGGCGTCCTGATCTCGATGGAGGATGGCGAGGCGGTGGCCTATGCGCTGTGGAACCTCGAAGAGCGCGGCCGCATGTTCATCAGCCCGCAGGAAAAGGTTTACCAGGGCATGATCATCGGCGAACACAGCCGCGAAAACGATCTCGAGGTGAACCCGCTCAAGGGCAAGAAGCTGACCAACGTGCGGGCCAGCGGCACGGACGAGGCGGTGCGCCTGACCCCGCCGATCACGCTGAGCCTGGAAGAGGCGATCGCCTATATCAATGACGACGAACTGGTCGAGGTGACGCCGAACGCCATCCGGCTGCGCAAGCGGTATCTCGACCCGCACGAACGCAAACGGATGTCGAAAACGCTCTGAACAGACGAAAAGAGAACGGGCCGCAAATTGCGGCCCGTTTCATTTTCAACAGGATAGCGCCGGTCATCAGCGGCAATGCCGCCAAGCGATCACTCGGACGTTTCAACGATCAGCAATTCCCGTTCCGACGCGCCGCGCGCGTGATCCAGCGCCTGCTGGTATTCGGGGCTGTGATAGCAGGCCTCGGCCGCCTCGACCGAGGGGAATTTCGCCACCACGTTGCGGGGCCGTTCCTTGCCCTCAAGCTGCACGTAGCGGCCGCCGCGCGCGATGAATTCCCCGCCATGCCTGGCGATGGCGGGGCCGGCCAGTTCGGCGTATTTGCCATAGGCCGCCTCGTCGGTAACGGTCACATGGGCGATCCAGAGTGCGGGCATCTGTGTTATCCTCCGATGACGGCCTTGGCGGCCTTTATTGCGTCGGACGCGTTGGCCACGTCCTTGCCGCCGCCCTGCGCCATGTCGGGGCGGCCACCGCCGCCCTTGCCACCCAGCGCCGCGACCGCGGCCTTGACCAGATCGACCGCCGACAGTTTTTCGGTCAGGTCATCGGTCACACCGGCGGCCACGGCGGCCTTGCCGCCCGCGTCGGCGATCAGCAGAACCGCGCCCGATCCCAGCCGCGACTTGTGCTCGTCGATCAGCGCCGGCAGGTCCTTGCCCGACACGCCCTGCAGGGTCTGCGCCAGGAATTTCACGCCGCCGACCTCTTCGGCCCCGGCGCCACCGCCCTGCCCCGCGCCACCGGCCATCGCCAGGTCGCGGCGCAGCTGGGCCACCTCGTTTTCCAGCCGCTTGCGGTCGTCCAGCACGGCGCGCACACGCTCGGCCACCTCGCCCGGCGCGGTGCGCAGCTCGGCGGCGGCGGCGGAAAGCTGGGCCGACTGGCTGTGCAGATGCGCCAGCGCCGGTGCGCCGGTCAGCGCCTCGATCCGGCGCACGCCCGCGCTGCTGGCGCTGTCGCCCAGCAGGACGAACACGCCGATATCGCCGGTCTGGCGCACATGGGTGCCGCCGCACAGCTCGATCGAATAGGTCTGGCCATCGGCACCCTTGCCGGTGCCGTCCAGCGTGCCCATCGACACCACGCGCACCTCGTCGCCGTATTTCTCGCCGAACAGCGCCTGCGCGCCGATTTCGCGCGCGTCATCCGGCGTCATGATCCGGGTCGAAACCGGGCTGTTCTGGCGGATAAAGGCGTTCACCTCGTCCTCGACCTGCACCAGTTCATCCCCGCTCAGCGCCTTGGCATGGCTGAAATCGAAGCGCAGGCGATCCTGGGCGTTCAGGCTGCCGCGCTGCGCCACGTGGTCGCCAAGCGCGCGGCGCAATGCCTCGTGCAGCAGGTGCGTGGCCGAGTGGTTGGCGCGGATCGCGGTGCGGCGCGCGTGATCGACCTCCAGAACGGCGGCGGAACCGCGGGCGATCTCGCCCTCTTCGACCTCGGCGAAATGGATGTAGACGCCGGCCACCTTGCGCGTGTCGGTCACGCGGGCGCGTCCGCCTTCGGTGCGGATGACGCCGGTATCGCCGACCTGACCACCGGATTCGGCGTAAAACGGCGTCTGGTTCATCACGATCTGCACCGGCTGGCCCGTCACGGCCGTGTCAACCTCGGCCCCGTCCTGCACCAGCGCCATCACCTGCCCCTCGGCGGTTTCGGTGTCGTAACCCAGGAAATCGGTCGCGCCGTGGGTTTCGCCCAGATCGTACCAGATCGCGGCATCCGCCGCTTCGCCCGAACCCGCCCAGGCGGCACGCGCCTTGGCCTTTTGCTCGGCCATCGCGGCATCGAACCCGTCGGTATCGACCGTGCGGCCCTTTTCGCGCAGCGCATCCTGCGTCAGGTCCAGCGGGAAGCCGTAGGTATCGTAAAGCTTGAAGGCAGCCTCGCCCGGCAGCGCGGCGCCTTCGGGCAAATCCGACAATTCGTCGTCCAGCAGTTTCAGCCCGCGATCCAGCGTCTGCTTGAAGCGGGTTTCCTCCAGCTTCAGCGTTTCCTCGATCAGCGCCTGCGCACGGGTCAGTTCGGGATAGGCCGCGCCCATCTGGCCCACCAGCGACGGCACCAGCCGGTACATCAGCGGGTCTTGCGCGCCCAGCAGATGCGCATGGCGCATCGCGCGGCGCATGATCCGCCGCAGCACGTAACCGCGCCCGTCATTCGACGGCATCACCCCGTCCGCGATCAGGAACGAGGTCGAGCGCAAATGGTCCGCGATCACCCGGTGGTGCACACTGCCCGGCCCGTCGGGATCGGTGCTGGTGGCGTCGGCGCTGGCCTCGATCAGGGCGCGGATCAGGTCGGTGGCGTAGTTGTCGTTGGTGCCCTGCAGCAGCGCGGCCACCCGTTCGATCCCCATGCCGGTGTCGATCGACTGGTTCGGCAGCTCGGTGCGGCTGCCATCCTCGAACTGCTCGTATTGCATGAAGACGAGGTTCCAGATCTCGACGAAACGGTCGCCATCCTCTTCCGGGGTTCCCGGAGGGCCGCCCCAGTATTTGTCGCCGTGGTCAAAGAAGATTTCCGAGCACGGCCCGCAGGGGCCGGTCGGGCCCATCATCCAGAAATTGTCGTCCGTGGGGATACGGATGATGCGGTCGTCGGACAGGCCCGCCACCTTTTTCCAGATATCGGCGGCCTCGTCATCGGTGTGATAAACCGTGACCAGCAGGCGATCCTTGGGAATGTCCAGTTCCTTCGTGATCAGTTCCCAGGCGAAGGGGATGGCGTTTTCCTTGAAATAATCGCCGAAACTGAAATTCCCCAGCATCTCGAAAAACGTGTGGTGGCGCGCGGTATAGCCGACGTTGTCCAGGTCGTTGTGCTTGCCGCCCGCGCGCACGCATTTCTGGGCCGTGGTGGCGCGCGTGTAATCGCGGTGTTCGACCCCGGTAAACAGGTTCTTGAACTGCACCATGCCCGAATTCGTGAACATCAGCGTCGGGTCGTTGCGCGGAACCAGCGGGCTGGACGGCACGATCTCATGCCCCTGCCTGGCAAAGTAGTTCAGAAAGGTCGATCGGATATCGTTCAGCGTCGGCATGATGGGCGATCTCTGGCCTTGTCATTTGCGGGTTTGCGCAGATGTATCCTTGCCGCCCTGCACTGTCCATAAGGGGGTGCGATTTCTTGGCCCCCGAATGCAGAAAGGGGCGCCGAGACGCGCCCCTTTCCGATCACAATCGTTTCGGCCCGTGGTCAGCCTTCGAACACGTCGTCATCCGCCCCGGCATGATCGCCCGGGGCCATGTCGAACTCCAGCCCGTGCGCGGCGCGGATCTTGTCCTCGATCTCCAGCGCCATTGCGGCATTTTCCTTCAGGAAGGTCTTGGCATTCTCGCGCCCCTGCCCGATCCGCTCGTCGCCATAGCTGAACCATGCGCCGGATTTCTCGACCACCCCGGCCTTGACGCCCAGGTCCAGCAATTCGCCGGTTTTCGAAATGCCCTCGCCATACATGATGTCGAATTCCACCTGCTTGAAGGGCGGGGCCACCTTGTTCTTGACGACCTTGACGCGGGTGGCGTTGCCCACAACCTCGTCACGGTCCTTGATGGCGCCGATGCGGCGGATGTCGAGCCGCACCGAGGAATAGAATTTCAGCGCGTTGCCGCCCGTCGTGGTTTCGGGGCTGCCGAACATCACGCCGATCTTCATGCGGATCTGGTTGATGAAGATCACCATGCAGTTCGAGCGGCTGATCGAGCCGGTCAGCTTGCGCATGGCCTGGCTCATCAGGCGGGCCTGCACGCCCACGTTGCTGTCGCCCATGTCGCCCTCAAGCTCGGATTTCGGCGTCAGCGCCGCGACCGAGTCGACCACGACCATGTTGACCGCGCCCGAGCGCACCAGCGTATCGACGATTTCCAGCGCCTGTTCGCCGGTGTCGGGCTGGCTGATCAGCAGCTCGTCCAGGTCGACGCCCAGCTTTTTGGCATATTGCGGGTCGAAGGCGTGTTCGGCATCGACAAAGGCGCAGACGCCGCCCTTTTTCTGCTCTTCCGCGATGCAATGCAGCGTCAGCGTCGTCTTGCCCGAGGATTCGGGGCCGTAGATTTCCACGATGCGGCCCTTGGGCAGGCCGCCGATCCCGAGCGCGATATCCAGCCCGAGCGAGCCGGTCGAGGTGGCCTCGATATCCCGGACGGGATTGTCGCTGCCCATCTTCATGATCGAGCCCTTGCCGAATTGCCGCTCGATCTGGGCAAGCGCGCTGTCGAGCGCCTTTTGCTTGTCGGCGTTTTTCTTGCTGTCCATGCTGAGAAGATCTGCCATTCTGGTTGCTCCGATCCGTTATTCCACACCCTGCCGGGGGCGGCAACACTTGCCTGTTGTTCACATATTGTTCCAGATCCCTGTATGAGACCAAAACCGGAACATTTCAATACCAATGTTGCGCATTTCCAGATTTCGCGGTTTTGGTTAAAAACTGTTTAAGCTCCGGCGATCGGGGCGCCAGGCAGGGGGCGGCAAGCGGTATGTTGGTATTCTGGAAGAAAAAACTGGTGTTCCTCTCGGTGCCGAAAACCGGCACCACCGCCTATGAGGAGGCGCTGGCGCCGCTGGCCTCGATAGTGATTCTCGATCCCCCCGAACTGAAGCACGCGCCGCTTTACCGCTATAACCGCTTCTTCCGGCCGATGTTCGAAAAGGCCGGGGGCTGCGACGACATGGAAACGCTGGCCGTCATGCGCGAACCGGTGTCGTGGCTGGGCAGCTGGTATCGCTACCGCCGCCGGCCCTTCATGCAGGGGCGGCGCAACGCGACCTTCGACATCAGCTTCGACGAATTCGTCGAAGGGTATGTCCAGGGCAACCCGCCGGGTTTCGCCGATGTCGGCAGCCAGGCGAAATTCCTGGAGCCGCGCCCCAACGGCACCGCGGTCACCCATCTTTTCCGCTACGAGGACCAGGCCGGGCTGATCGCCTTTCTCGAAGACCGGCTGGAGACACGCATCAGCCTGCCCCGCGCCAATGTCTCGCCCGAGATGGAGCTGACCCTTTCGCCCCGGGTCGAACGCAAGCTGCGCCGCAAAAAGCCCGAGGAATTCGCGCTTTACGAGTCGATCCCGCTGCGCTGAGCGCACCCGCCGCGCCGTCAATGCAGCTGGCGCTGCACGGTTTCGGTCAGCTCGCTGAGCGAAAAGGGCTTGGGCAGAAAGACCGAGTTCGGCAGATCCTTCTGCGCCTCGCCAAAACTTTCCTCGGCATAGCCCGAGACAAAGACGACCTGGACATCGGGGCGATCCTGCAACGCCGCCTTCACCCAGCTTGGCCCGTCCAGCCCGGGCATCACCACATCGGTGACGAAAAGATCGACGGCGAGCCCCGGATCGCGCAGCAGGTCCAGCGCGGTTTCGGCCGAATCGGCCTCGATCACCGTGTAGCCGCGCAGGCGCAGCGCCCGCGCCGCGAAGGCCCGCACCGGCGCCTCGTCCTCGACCAGCAGGATCACCCCTTCGGCGGGTTTCGCCGGCAGCGCGGCGGCCTGCGCATCGGGGGCGGCGCCCTGCCCGGCCTCGTCCAGCGCGGGGAAATAGAGCGTGAACCGGCTGCCCTGCCCCGGCGTGCTGTCCACGAAGATGTATCCGCCGCTCTGCTTGACGATGCCATAGGCGGTCGACAGGCCCAGCCCGGTGCCCTGCCCGACGCCCTTGGTGGTAAAGAAGGGCTCGAACACCTTCTGGCGCAGATCGCAATCCATGCCGATACCGTCGTCGCTGACGCGGATGGTGACATATTCGCCCGCCGGCACCGTCGCCCGGTCGCGCGACAGCGGCGCGGCCAGTATCTCGCACCCGGTCTCGATGCGGATCTCGCCGCCGCCGGGCATGGCGTCGCGCGCATTGACCACCAGGTTCATCAGCACCTGTTCCAGTTGCCGCCGGTCCACCCGGATCGGCCGCAGCGCCGGGTCGTGCATCAGCGACAGCGTCACGCGCTCGCCCACCAGCCGGTTCAGAAGATGCGTGAGATCGGCCAGCGTGTTGCGGATATCCACGATCTCGGGGCGCAGGGTCTGCTTGCGCGAAAAGGCCAGCAATTGCCCGACCAGCGCGGCGGCCCGGTTGGCGTTCTGGTTGATCTGCACCAGGTCGGCGTAATCCGGGTCGCCCTGATCGTGGCGCAGAAGCAGAAGGTCGCAATGCCCGGAAATCGCGGTCAGCAGATTGTTGAAATCATGCGCCACCCCGCCGGCAAGCTCGCCGATCGCCTGCATCTTCTGGCTTTGCACGAACTGCGCCTCAAGCGACTTGAACTCGGTGGCGTCCGACACCACCGCCATCAGCTCGGGCGCGTCGGCCGGTCCGGTGGCGTGCAGGGCGACCTGTACGAATACCTCGCGGTCGTGGCGCGCGAGGCGCAGGAATTCCGATTGCCGCGTCAGCCGCCCGTCCAGCGCATCGGCGATCCAGTCGGAAATCGACCGGCCCAGCCCCTCCATCAGCGAGGACAGCGGCACGCCCTCGCAACTGTCGCGCCCGAACAGCTCCAGCGCGACGCGGTTGGCCTGCCGGACATGCCCCCGGCCGTCGATCCGCAACAGCGCGACCGGCAGGCTGTCGAGAAGATCGCCGTCCGAGGCCGCCTGCCGCGTCCCGCCCGGCGGTGGCAGCAGGTAGATCTCGCGCCGGCCCGCCACCCCCTCGCCCTGCGCGATCAGGCAATCGACGCGCCCGTCCGCGCCGCTGACCGCATGAACATGGCCGGGACGCAGCGGCAGGTCGGGGAATATCCGGTCAAGCGACCTGCGCCGGTCGCCGATCAGGCGGCGGGCGGCGTCGTTCATCGACAGAACCGTGCCGCTGCGCCCCACCGTCAACAGCGGCAGCGCGACCGAGCCGCGCGTGCCCGCCGCGCGGTCGGCCATATCCTCGAGCCGCCAGAGAAAGGCACCCTGCTCCAGCCGGTGCGCCGTGATCCGCGTGTGGCCGCGGCGCGACACCACATCCTCGGCCGCGTGGCCCGTGGCGGCGGCCTTGCCCTGCAGCCGGAACAGCACCGCGCCGGGATTGGCGAAATTCCGTTCCAGCGCGCCGGCCAGCGTTTGCGCCCTGCCCGACAGGCGGTCCGCGGCGATGTTGCGGCTGCGGATCGCGCCATCGGCATCGGTGACGAAGGTCGGCAGCACGTCATGCGCGACAAAGCCCGAGATCAGCGCCAGCGCGCGTTTCCGCCGCCGCGCGTGCAGCCACACGCCCAGCCCGGCGGCGAGGATCGCCGCCAACAGCGTGATCCCGGCGGCCAGGCTGCCCAGCGCCAGCGCCGGATGCGGCAGCATCCGCGCCGCGACGACGCAAAGCGCGGCGCAGGCCAGGATCAGCGGCACGCGTCGCAACACCCGCGCCGAACTGCGCGCGACCGGACCTGGAGAAAGCGCGGTATCCGCCAAAGCTGGCCCCCTGATGCAACCTCGTTCGCGGCAGTAATGCGCACGACGCGTTAATCAGGGTTTAACACGCCGCGAATCTCTCCTTAAAGTTGTTTATGATATTAATGTCTCGCCAGAACGGACAGGTAGAACCCGTCGCCCTCGGGGCCGGGCAGCCAGCGACAATCGCGCGACAGGCTCCAGCCGGGATGGCGGTTCAGAAAGGCGTCGATGCGGTCGCGGTTCTCGCAGTCGAGAACCGAGCAGGTGGTATAGGCAAGCCAGCCCTGCGGCGCGACCAGACCGGCCGCCCGGTCCAGTATCGCGTCCTGGCTGGCGGTCAGATCGGCCAGCCGCGCCGCGGTCAGGGCCCATTTGCCCTCGGGCGCGCGCCGCCATGCGCCGCTGCCGGAACAGGGCACATCGGTCAGCACAAGGCCATAGGGCGCCGCGGCCTGCACAGCCGCCATATCCGCGCGGGCGATCCGCGCGCCGGCCCGGGCGGCGCGGGCGGGAATGTCCTTCATCCGGTCGGGGGCGGCATCATGGGCGGTGACCGCACGGCCGAACCGCGCCGCCATCGCCAGCGCCTTGCCTCCGCCGCCAGCACAGAAATCCAATATCTTTTCGACGGTTACATCTGGAAGTTCACATATGGATGCCTGGCTTGCGCCGTCCTGCAGCTCGACCAGACCTTCCAGAAAAGGCGCCGATTGCGCGATGCGACGGGCGCCTTCGGTCACGATCAGCGCGGTCGGCGCAATGGCGGCTTCGACCGTCACGATCCCGGCATCGGCAAGCGCCTGGCGCGCGGCCTCGCGCGGCATCCGCGCGGTGTTGACGCGCAGCATGACCGGCGCGCGGTGGCGCAGGGTTTCGGCGCAGGCTTCGGCCGCCTCGCCCAGGCTGTCCTGCCACAGCGGCCAGAGCCAGTCGGGCAGATCCAGCGCATCCAGCCCCTGCGGCGGGGCGCCCGCCGCGTCCTCGGCCGGGCTCAGCGGGGCGGGCGCGTGCCCGTCGCCGGTGAAAAGCGTCGCGGGGTCCGTGCCCTCACCGCGCAGCAGGCCGATCATGCGCGCACGGCCGCTTTCGCCTCCGCCCAGCACCGCGCAGGAGCGCCAGCGGCGCAGCGCGTCGAACACATGGTCACGCACCGCCGCGCGATCCTTCGATCCGGCAAAGCGCGAGGCCCGCGCCCAGCGCGTCAGCGCCATCTCGGCCGGCGTGCCCTCGCGGATCGTGTCAAGGATCGCGGCGGCGGCGGCAACGCGCGCGCCGGGCGTCAAACCGAAACCTCAACTTTGCTACGCAACCACATGATAAGACTACATGATCCGGTAGTTCGGGCTTTCCCGCGTGATCTGCACGTCATGCACATGGCTTTCCTTCAGCCCCGCGCCGGTGATCTTGACAAAGCGGCAATTGCTGCGCATCTCCTCGACCGTGGCGCAGCCGGTATAGCCCATCGCCGCGCGCAACCCGCCGACAAGCTGGTGGATCACGGTGCCCGCCGCACCCTTGTAGGGCACCTGCCCCTCGATCCCTTCGGGCACCAGCTTGTCGCTGGCGGCATCCTTCTGGAAATAGCGGTCGGCCGAGCCGCGCGCCATCGCGCCGAGGCTCCCCATGCCGCGATAGGCCTTGAACGACCGGCCCTGGTACAGGATCACCTCGCCCGGGCTTTCGTCGGTGCCGGCGATCATGCTGCCGACCATCGCGCAGGACGCGCCCGCCGCGATCGCCTTGGCGAAATCGCCCGAGAACTTGATGCCGCCATCGGCGATCACCGGCACGTCGCCCGCCGCCGTCGCGCAATCCATGATCGCGGTCAGCTGCGGCACGCCGACGCCCGCCACCATCCGCGTGGTGCAGATCGAGCCCGGCCCGATCCCCACCTTGATCGCGTCCGCGCCCGCGTCGATCAGGGCGCGCGTCGCCTCGGAGGTGGCGACGTTGCCCGCGATCACCTGCACCTCGTTCGACAGTTTCTTGACCCGGCCCACCGCGTCCAGCACGCCCTGGCTGTGGCCGTGGGCGGTATCGACCACGATGATGTCGCAGCCCGCATCGACCAGCGCCTCGGACCGCTCAAAGCCCGACTCGCCCACGCCGGTGGCGGCAGCGACGCGCAACCGGCCCAGCTGGTCCTTGCAGGCGGTGGGGTTCAGAACCGCCTGTTCGGTATCCTTCAGCGTCAGCAGGCCGGTCAGCTTGCCATTCCTGTCGGTCACCAGCAGCTTTTCGATCCGGCGCGCCTTCATCAGGCTGATCGCCTCGTCCCGGTCGGCCGGTTCCTGCAGGATCGCCAGGTGTTCGGCGGTCATCATGACGCGCACCGGCGTGTCGTCCTTTTCAGCGAACCGCATGTCGCGGTTGGTCACGATGCCGACGACGCGGTGCTTTTCATCGACCACTGGAAAGCCGGTGAAACCGTAGCGTTCGGTCAGCGCCTTGGCATCCGCCAGCGTCTGGTCCGGTGTCAGCGTGACGGGGTTGTAGACGATCCCGGATTCGAACCGCTTGACCCGCCGCACCTCGCGCGCCTGCACCTCGACATCCAGGTTCTTGTGGATGACGCCGATCCCGCCCGCCTGCGCCATGGTGATCGCCATGCGGCTTTCGGTGACCGTGTCCATCGCCGAGCTGAGCAGCGGGATGTTCATCATGATGGATTTCGTCACCTTCGTGCGTGTATCCGCCGAGGATGGCAGCACGCTCGACGCGGCGGGAACAAGCAGAACGTCATCGAAGGTCAGGGCCTCGCGAATCTCCATTGGGCAACTCCTTGGGAGGGGTTCGGTTGGCACGTCCCTATCGCACGGATACCGGCCGGGGGAAAGCCCGATTCCCGCTTGCCCGGTGCGATATTCGGGGCCAATCTCGCGTCAGGGGCCGAAAGGAGCGCAAGATATGGCAGGGCACGGGTATGAAGGCGGGCGGCTCGATCTGCCCTTCGTGGGGATCTCGACCTTCGGCAAGCGGCCCTATGTCGGCGACTGGTCCGCGATCGGGGCCGAGGTGGCGATCCTGGGCGCGCCGTTCGATTCCGGCACCCAGTTCCGCCCCGGTGCGCGGTTCGGCCCGCGCGGCGTGCGCGAGGCCAGCACGCTGTTTTCCTTCGGCCATGCCGGCGCCTACGACCACGAGGATGACGTGACCTACCTGCCCGGCTGGGTCCGCATCGTGGATATCGGCGATGCCGATATCGTCCATACCGACACGATCAAGAGCCATGCCAATATCGAAACCGGCGTGCGCGCGATCCTTGACGCAGGCGCCCTGCCCGTCGTGATCGGCGGCGATCATTCGATCAACATCCCCTGCATCGAGGCGTTCGAAGGGCGCGGCGACATCCATATCCTGCAGATCGACGCGCATCTCGATTTCGTAGACGAACGCCACGGCGTGACGCGCGGCCACGGCAACCCGATGCGCCGGGCAGCGGAAAAGCCTTATGTCACCGGGCTGACGCAGGTGGGTATCCGCAATGTCAGCTCGACCGCGAAAGAGGGCTATGACGCCGCGCACGCGATGGGCTCGGACATCCTGAGCGTGCGGCAGGCGCGCAACCTCGGCCCGCAAGCGGTGATCGACCGCATCCCGCGGGGCGCGCGCGTCTATGTCACGGTGGATATCGACGGGTTCTGCCCCTCGATCGCGCCCGGCACCGGCACGCCCAGCCATGGCGGGTTTCTCTATTACGAGGTGCTCGAGATGATGCAGGCGCTGGCCCGGCGGCACGAGGTCGTGGGCATCGACCTGGTCGAGGTGGCCCCCGATTACGATCCCACCGGATCGACCGCGATCCTGGCGGCGCAGCTTTTGCTCAACACGCTGGGCTTCATCTTCCACGCGCGCGGCTTTTCCTGAACGGTTCTTGAGCGGTTTCGAATATCATCTGGAAAAGATTTCAGCCCCTTGTGCCGCCTGCGGCCCGGAAAATGACGTTTGCCGCCTTTCGCGCAGGGCCCCAGCGGCTATGGTCTGCGCAAGCGCGAACAACCGAGGCCAGGCATGAGCACCGATCCCGTCAAAGAGCCCCTTGTCATCTTCACCCCCTCGGGCAAGCGCGGCCGCTTTCCCGCCGGCACCCCTGTCCTGACCGCCGCGCGGCAGCTTGGCGTCGACCTGGACAGCGTCTGTGGCGGGCGCGGGATCTGTTCGAAATGCCAGGTCGTCCCGTCCTATGGCGAGTTTTCCAAGCACGGGGTCACGGTGGCAGACGATGCCCTGTCGGACTGGAACTCGGTCGAGGAACGGTATCGGCAGAAACGCGGAATGAAACCGGGCCGGCGGCTGAGCTGCCAGGCCACGGTGCAGGGCGACGTGGTGATCGACGTGCCCCCCGAAAGCCAGGTCCACCGGCAGGTGGTGCGCAAGGCCGCCTCGGCCCGCGCGATCACCATGGACCCGGCCACGCGGCTCTATTTCGTCGAGGTCCAGGAGCCCGACATGCACGAACCGACCGGCGATCTGGAACGGCTGGAACGCGCGCTCGGCGAACAATGGCAGATCGGCGAGATCACCGCCGACCTGAGCGTTCTGGGCAAGCTCCAGCCCACCCTGCGCAAGGGCAAATGGCAGGTGACGGTGGCGCTTTACCACGATCACACGGGCGGCCCCGCGCGCCTGATCGACATCTGGCCCGACCTGCATGAAGGCGGGATATACGGGCTGGCGATCGACCTCGGCTCGACCACCATCGCGGGGCACCTGTGCAATCTGGATACCGGCGAGGTTCTGGCCTCGTCCGGGCTGATGAACCCGCAGATCCGGTTCGGCGAGGATCTGATGAGCCGGGTCAGCTATGCGATGATGAACCCCGGCGGCGATGCCGAGATGACCCGCGCCGTGCGCGAGGCGCTGAACGCGCTGGCGCAGGAACTGGCGGAAGAGGGCAAGATCGACCCGGCCCTGATCTGCGAGGTCACGCTGGTCTGCAACCCGGTGATGCACCACCTGGCGCTGGGGATCGACCCGGTGGAACTGGGCCAGGCGCCCTTTGCGCTGGCGACCTCGGACAGCCTGTCCCTGCCCGCCCGCGCGCTGGACCTGACGGCCATCAACACCCGCGCGCGGCTTTACATACTGCCCTGCATCGCGGGCCATGTCGGCGCCGATGCCGCCGCCGTGGCGCTGTCGGAAGAACCCGACAAGTCCGACGACCTGGTGCTGGTCTGCGATGTCGGCACCAATGCCGAGATCCTGCTGGGCAACCGGACGCGGGTGCTGGCCTGCTCCTCGCCCACCGGCCCCGCCTTCGAGGGCGCGCAGATCAGTTCCGGCCAGCGCGCGGCCTCGGGCGCCATCGAACGGATCGAGATCGACCCCGTCACCAAGGAGCCCCGCTTTCGCGTGATCGGCATCAACCGCTGGTCGGACGAGCCGGGATTCGACAAGCAGGTCGCCAGGACCGGCATCACCGGCATCTGCGGCTCGGGCATCATCGAGGCGGTGGCCGAGATGCGCATGGCGGGGCTGCTGGACCCGTCGGGCCTGATCGGCTCGGCCGCGCAGACCGGCACGGATCGCTGCATCGCCGACGGGCGCACCCATTCCTACGTCATCCATGACGGCACCGCCGATGGCGGCCCGCTGATCAGCGTGACCCAGGGCGACATTCGCGCGATCCAGCTTGCGAAATCGGCGCTTTACGCGGGCGCCCGGCTGCTGATGGACGAAATGGGCGTCGACAAGGTGGACCGCGTGGTGCTGGCAGGGGCGTTCGGCGCGCATATCAGCCCGAAACACGCGATGGTGCTGGGCATGATCCCCGACGTCGCCCTTGACCGCGTGACAAGCGCCGGCAACGCCGCCGGCACCGGCGCGCGCATCGCGCTGCACAACGTCGCCGCCCGCGCCGCCATCGAGAAGACCGTGCGCGAGATCACCAAGGTCGAAACCGCGATCGAGCCCAAATTCCAGGACCATTTCGTCGCCGCCAACGCCATCCCCCACGCCACCGACCCGTTCCCGGAACTGCGGCAGGCGGTGCCCCTGCCCGACGTGCATTTCAACACCGGCGGCGGTGACGGCGAAGGCGGCCGCCGGCGCAGGCGGCGGGGATAAGGCGCACTTGCCGGCAGGGTCGTCCCGGGGCGCTGGCAAGACTTGCATTGCACAGACCTGCGACATGGCGGAAGGCATCGGACCGCCTGTGCCCCCTCCACCGGCCATCGCACATTGCCGCTCAGCGTGCAGGCATACTTATCTGCGCATCTAATGGCCGGTTTGAGCCCAATGACCTGATGCTGCACCTTGCACCAATGTCCGCTGCTCGAGCTGTGGATAAAAACCTGAAAATAATCAAACCGGGTTTTGCAAAGGGTTTGCGGCTCAAGATTTTTCAACCGATGGACACGTCATTTTTGACTAATTCATTTAAAACGTGAAGTAGCGAGTTGCGCACGATCGACCAACGTATTGCTCGTCTTCCGAAAGTCGTTTGAACATCCATAGCGTATTCACGTGCAAGTCGACTGGTGCTCCGATGTAGTTTGACGTCGAGTTGGCGGTGGCCCGCAGTTCAGCATACAGAGACGGGTTTTCCTCTTGCTTCACTAAGCCAGTTTCAGCGGTCCAAACAAAGGAAAAGTCTGACTTCGAACTGCTGTGTTCCGGCCAAGCGGCTCCAAGGGTCGCAACGTCAGTTACATGTATGGGGGAAATTTCCTTGCCAATGACAGTGCCCTCAGGATCACGCAGCACAACATCTGGTATCAAGTAGCTGTTGCTAAAGTCAACAAATGCCTCGTAGCTCAGTTCGCTTCCGTTCGGCAGTTTCACGCACTGCCCAAATTTCAGAGAATAAACCCAGACGAGCGCTATGAGGCCCAGGCCGCCCAGGATTGTAATGACACTCAATGTGACGATGAAGATGCGAAGGGCGACAATCATTCTGTGTATTCGCTGCGGGTTGCATCTGCATAAATTCGCCCTTCGATGGAGCCTGACCATGTTCCGGTGATGGCATATGGCTTCCCGTCACGAATGCCAAATCGTTGCGGGCCACCAGTTGGCAATCCAGTGCGGCCTCTCAAGTAATCGTTCAACGGCTTGTGAATATTGTCATACAAAATACTGCCGGGGCGATAGTCATCTACTTCCACCCCAACGTCCAGTGGGTCCGCGAATTCGTCATCAAGGTATAGGGCCAAGCTCCCCGAAAGGTCGATGATGCCGTTTTGCTCGACGCTTTGCCCGGAAAATGATCCACCGATTGTGGTGTCGCCGATGCTGAAAACAATTCCTGTCATATCATACGTTCTTTCAAAACTATAGGAGACAGATCCATCAAGAGCACTTCTTGCTGCGCTCGCTATTTGACCTTTCAGCACCTCGCCACGTCGATCAATAAAGGCTGATATGATCTTTTGGCTATGCCCGATTTGCGTAAGCGTAACGCCACGCCCACCACCGTTAAATTAGTGATTTATGAAGTCAGAGTTGGACCAGCCGGACTTGGTGCCCAACCCATTGATGGAGAGTCGCAAATACTCGGATGTTTCAGGGTAATAGGGGTCCGCAGTGCATCGACAGTTGTAATCTTCTCCCGGATGACCACCAACAGGTGGATCGTCCCATGAAAATACCTGTCCTTCTCGGGCAGCGTGTGATGAGCGAACTTTGCCGTCATCGCGGGTGCGCCAAATATAGTGGGTGGTTGGTCGCGCTCGCCCGACAGACAGTTCAATGGGCGTTCCCTTGCGGAGGTATGCCTCAAACGCCTTTTTGTATAATTTCCGATCGACGAACATCGTGGTGCCACCCTGCTGCAGTTCCTGGCAATTATGGTCGTCCTGGACAGCTAATTTTCCGTTAACCGCTCGTGCGCACTCTCAAAAGCAGTTCTTAGGGCAACCGCTGCGAACGCTAACTTCGTCCCGTAAACCAGACACTTGGCGAATAGTATTTCTCGCCGCCTTCGCCCCCCTGACCGGCCTGTGCCACCCAAGGCTCTGAAACACGGGATGGCCCGTTGTGACGGGCACCGTCTTGACCGCCTTTCCCTGCCCCCTCACACCGCTATTCTGACCGCTACCGCAAGACAGGAGACACGCCATGAAAATCCACCGCGCAGGCAGCCGCCCGTCACAAGGCCCGAACCCCGATTACTTCACAGGCACCGTCCGGTTCGATCCTGTCATCTCGGCCGAAGCACCCGCACGCATCAACGCCGTGACCGTCACGTTCGAGCCCGGCGCGCGCACGGCATGGCACACCCATCCCTACGGCCAGACCCTGATGGTCACCGCCGGCAAGGGTCGGATCGGCAAGCGCGCGGGCACGGTGCAGGAGGTTTTCCCCGGCGATGTGGTCTGGTTCGAACCCGGTGAGGAACACTGGCACGGCGCCGCGCCGGACTGCGCGATGACGCATATCGCGATCCAGGAGAAAGAGGGCGACAGCGCCGCCGACTGGCTGGAAAAGGTGGCTGACGCCGATTATCTCGCACAGGCCGGTTGAACCGCGCGGTTCGGGGTCAAAACCGCGCGGTTTCGGTATATTCAGGCGCACCAGGAATATACCTTGGCCGTCGCCGCTCACCATGAATCGGCCTTGACGGCCCCGCCGCGCTGGCATACCTCTGGCGCGCTCCCGCGGGTGTAGCTCAATGGTAGAGCCGCAGCTTCCCAAGCTGAAGACGAGGGTTCGATTCCCTTCACCCGCTCCAATCCCCCACCCCATTGGCATTCCGGTTTGCGCTGCGCTATAGCATGGCTGTAACGGACAGGTTTCCATGACTCGTGCGAGCATTCTGACAACGCTGGCCTTTGTGCTGCTGGGCGGGTTCGGCGGCTACATTGCCCAGATCCTGCATTTTCCCTTGCCCTTCATGCTGGGCAGCCTGGTGGCGACCGCGCTCGGCTCCACGCTGTTCGCGCGGGCGATTCCCGAAGGCTATCTCTTTCCCCAGCAGGTCCGGCTGATCTTTCTGGCGGTGATCGGGGTGATGATCGGCGCGCAGGTGTCGCCCGAACTGCTGGAGCTGCTGCCCGCGATGCTGGCCAGCTTTACCGCCATCGCCCTGTTCGTCGGGCTGGCGCATGGCGGCAACTACCTGATCTTCCGCTATATCGGCGGCTACGACCCGGCCACGGCATTCTATTCCGGCACCCCCGGCGGGCTGATGGAATCCATTGCCCTGGGCGAGGCCGCGGGCGCCGATATCGCCACGCTGACCATGCAGCAGTTCCTGCGCATCATCCTGGTGATCAGCCTCGTTCCGGTGGGGCTGTCGCTGTGGATGGGCGCGCCGGTGGGCAGCGCCAGCGGCATCACGCTGGCCCATGCCAGCCCGTCGGATTTCAGCCATGTGCACCTGGTGGTGCTGACCGGGCTGGCCGGGATCGTCCTCGGCAAGCTGCTGCACCTGCCCGCCTGGCAGCTGACCGGCCCGCTTTTCGCCGCGGCAGCGGTCAGCGCCACGGGACTCGGGGTGCTGGATATGCCGAACTGGATGATCTCGGTCTGCCAGGTGGTGATCGGCGCCAGCCTCGGGATGCGGCTGGGGGGCCTGCGCGGGCGGGCGATGCTGCACGGCACCTGGCTGGGCATCCTGTCGGTCGGGCTGATGCTGGGGATCGGGCTGGTCTTTTCGCTGATCCTGGTGCGGCTGACGGGGCAACCCCTCGACATTCTCCTGATCAGCTTTGCCCCCGGCGGCGTGACCGAGATGGCGCTGGTCGCGCTCAGCCTGAATGCCAACCCCGCGCTGGTGACCGCCCACCATATCTGGCGCATCATCATGACCGTGATCGAGCTGGCCTTCATCGGACGTTACGTCCAGCCACGCGTGCTTTGACAGCGCGATCGGCCCTGCGCTATCGGAACCCATGTTCCACTGACCGGCAGGAAAGGCCATAGCCATGAAAATGCAAGACACCGCTGCGATCATCACCGGGGGCGCCTCGGGCCTGGGCGAGGCGACCGCGCGCCTGTTCCGCGAAAGCGGCGCCCAGGTCACGATCCTTGACCGCGACGCCGAAAAGGGCCCCGGGGTCGCCGACGAGATCGGCGCCACCTTCGTCGAAACCGACGTGACCAGCGAAACCTCGGTGCAGAACGCCATGGCCGAGGCCGTCAAGGCGATGGGCAGGATCAACGCCGCGATCAACTGCGCCGGTGTCGGCACCGCCGAAAAGACCCTGCACAAGGACGGCCCGCACAGCCTGGACCACTATAACCGGGTGATCGGCATCAACCTTGTCGGCACCTTCAACGTGTCGCGGCTGGCCGCCGCCGAAATGGCGAAGAACGAGCCCACCGAAGACGGCCAGCGCGGCGTGATCGTCAACACCGCCTCGGTCGCGGCCTTCGATGGGCAGAAGGGCCAGGTGGCCTATGCCTCGTCCAAGGCGGGGATCGCGGGCATGTCGCTGCCGATGGCGCGCGACCTGTCGCGCGAGGGCATTCGCGTGATGGCCATCGCGCCCGGCATCTTCCTGACGCCGATGCTGATGAGCCTGCCCGAAGAGGTGCGCCAGCAGCTTGCCATGGACGTCACCTGCCCCAAGCGGCTGGGCGATCCGCGCGAATATGCCGAGCTGGCCCGCTTCATCACCGAGTCGGGCTATCTGAACGGCGAGACGATCCGCATCGACGGCGCGCTGCGGATGCGCTGAACGGGCAAAGGGGGGCTGCCAGCCCCCCTCTTGTCGCTGCGCGACAATTCACCCCCGGAAGTATTTGCAGAACGATGAAGCCCGGCGGATCAGACCGCGTTTTCGCCCTTTTCCATCAGGGTCAGCCATTCCTCTTCGGCCCCGGCCAGTGCGGTCTGGCGCTGCACCAGTGCTTCGGTTGCCTTCTGGAACTTCACCGGCTCGCTTGTGTAAAGATCGGGCCGGGCGAGCAGCTCTTCGAGCTTGGCGATCTCGGCGCCCAGCCGATCGATCTCGTCCGGCAGCGCCTCGAGCCGGTGCTTTTCGGTGAAAGTCAGGCCCGGTTGCGTGGGCTTTTCCTTTTTCACCTCTTTCTTCAGGTTCGTGGCTTGGGATACTGATTTATCAGGCTTTTCCCCGGCCTGGCTTTCCGCCCTCTGGGCCAGGTAGTCGCTCCAGCCGCCGGCATAGACGGTGGCGCGGCCGTCCCCTTCCATCGCGATGGTGGTGGTGGCCACGCGATCCAGGAAATCGCGGTCGTGGCTGACCAGCAGCACGGTGCCGTCGAAATCGTCCAGCAATTCCTGCAACAGGTCCAGCGTTTCGATATCGAGGTCGTTGGTCGGTTCGTCCAGCACCAGCAGGTTGGATTCCCGCGCCATCAGCCGGGCCAGCAAAAGCCGCGCCTTTTCCCCGCCCGAAAGCGATTTGACCGGCGCCCGCGCCTGGGCGTCGTCGAACAGGAAATCCTTGAGATAGGCAACCACGTGTTTCGGCTGTCCGCGCACAAGCACCTGGTCGGCCTTGCCCGACACCCGCATATCGGGATCGCCGGTCAGGCTGTCCCAGAGCGTCATTTCCGGGTCGAGCCGCGCGCGCGCCTGGTCGAACACCGCCGGCAGCAGGTTGGTGCCATGGGTGACGGTGCCGGTATCGGGCTCGATTTCCTTCATCAGCAGTTTCAGCAGCGTCGTCTTGCCCACGCCGTTGGGCCCGACAAAGGCGACGCGATCGCCCCGCAGGATGCGGATATCGAAGGGGCGCAGGATCAGCTTGTCGCCGTAAGCCTTTGAAATGCCTTTCGCTTCGATCACCTTGCGGCCGGATTTCGGGCCGTCCGCCAGCGCCATTGCCGCGGTGCCCTGCCGCTTGATCTGCGCCGCGCGGTCGGCGCGCAGCGCCTGCAGCGCGCGCACCCGGCCCTGGTTGCGCTTGCGCCGGGCGCTGATGCCCTCGACGGCCCAGCGCGCCTCGGCCCGGATCTTGCGGTCCAGCTTGTGCCGGGCGGTATCCTCTTCTTCCCAGACCTTGTCGCGCCAGGCCTCGAACCCTTCGAATCCTTCCTCGCGGCGGCGCACCGCGCCCCGGTCGATCCACAGCGTCGCGCGCGTCAGCGCCCGCAGGAAGGCGCGGTCGTGGGAAATCAGCACGAAACCCGCGCGGGTCTGGCGCAGCTCGTCCTCAAGCCAGCGGATCGCCTGGATATCCAGGTGGTTGGTCGGCTCGTCCAGCAGCATCAGGTCGGGCGCCTCGGCCATCAGTTTCGCCAGCGCGGCGCGGCGGCGTTCCCCGCCGCTGGCGGTCTCCACCGGTCGTGCGGGGTCGAATTTCAGCCCCTCGCCCGCCATTTCCACGCGATACATCTCGCCCGGCTCCAGCGTGCTGGCGGCATAATCACCCAGCGTGGCAAAGCCGGTCATGTCCGGCTCCTGCTCCATGTAGCCCACGGAAATGCCCGGCGGCACCACACGTTCGCCGGTGTCGGGCTCGACCAGCCCGGCCATCACCTTCATCAGCGTGGATTTGCCCGAGCCGTTGCGCCCCACCAGCGCCACCCGGTCGCCCGGCTGCACCACCAGCGACAGGCCGGAAAACACCGGATCGCCGCCGAAGGTCAGCGAGATGTCGTTGAGCTGGAGTAAAGGAGCGCGTGCCATGCCGCGCAGCTATCCCCGCGCCCGGTTGCCGTCAAGCGGTTCAGCCCGCCACCGCGCGCAGCAGTTTCTTGCGGGCGGGCGGAATGGCGCGGATTTCCAGCCCGGTGAACACGTGCAGCGTGTTCATCTGGTCGTCCACCACCGCGTGATCGCTGACCCAGCCGCCCATCAGCAGGTAGGTGCGCAGCAGCGGCGGCATGCGCAGCATCGCCAGCTTGGCGTCGGGCTTGCGCCGCAAAAGCTGGGCAAACCGGAACACGCGCGGCGCCTTGACCCGCGGCAGCCAGCGTTTCGGCGCGATATGCCGGTCGCGCAGCACGGTGAAGGCGTCGAGATACTGGTCCGCCTCGGTGCCCTTGAACGACGAGCAGCCGAACAGCAGCTCGACCCCGTGTTCGTCGACATATCCCGTCATCGCGCCCCAGGCGACGCGCAGGATATCGGGGTCTTTCACCTGCGGATGGATGCAGAACCGCCCCAGTTCGACCATCGGGCCGGCAAAGCTGCGCAGGCGCGACAATTCGTAATATTGCGCGGAATAGCTGCGGTCGATCTCGGCCCCGTGGCTGAGCGGCAGGAACCGGAAGCAGCAGACCGGGCGGCCGGTTGCCACCTCTTCGACAAGGATATGGGCGCAGATCTCGTCGAAGCGGTCCGCATCCAGCCCCTCGCCGCCGTGAAAGCACAGGTGCCGCAGGCGTTGCGCCGCGGTCAGATCGTCAGGCGTTTCGGCCAGCCGCGCGATATAGCGGCCCCGTTTCAGTGTCGTCATGGCGGCCATCCTGCAATGAGCCCTGTGCGAAAAATCTAGTCGCACGCCCCATAGCACACAAGATGTGACAGCCCCGCGACGGGTGCCGGGATCAATCCAGGATGTCGCCGGCGGCGAAATTGCCCAGGTTGCGCAGAAGCTGCCGGAGGAAGCCGTTATCCGCCGTCGCGCTTTCGGTCACGCGGCGGGCCAGCGGCACGACCTGCCCGTCTTCCAGCCCGAAGCGTTCGATGTTGCGCACCACGCCCGCGTCGTCGAAGCTGATCGCCAGAACCTCGCGGCTGACCACCTCGGGGCGGCGATAGGCGTAATGGCGTACCCGGCTCTGGACGTAGTAATATCCCGAACTGTCCAGAACCCCGCCCGCCGAGGGCGAGCCGACGACCTCGGCCACGGTATCGCGGGTGTCCACGCCGACGACGATCTGGGACAGATCCTCTTCCTTGGGAACGTAGCCGTGATTGCGATAGACCGCCGAACAGGCCGCCAGGGCCAGAACGCACAGAACTGCAGCGATTTTGCGGACCATCCACGCCCCCCTTGCCTTGGCACGCCGTGCCTTCTATCCCGATTACAGAAGGAACCGGCAGGGTTCAAGAATGGAAGCGCGCCGAGATGACCAAAGCCCAGACCCGTTTTCGCATGTCCGAGCTGCCGCCGTCGCGGCCGGTGACGTTCGAACTGCGCCCCACGCCCGATGAAAACCGCGCCATCGCGGACGACCTGGGCCTGTCGGGGCTGCGCAAGCTGTCCTTCCAGGGCACGCTCGAACCCGAGGGCAAGCGCGACTGGCGGCTGGTCGCGCATCTGGGTGCGACCGTCACGCAGCCCTGCGTGGTGACGCTGGCCCCCGTCACCACCCGCATAGAAGAGGACGTCACGCGCCGCTACCTTGCCGCCATGCCGGGGATTCCCGACGAGGACGAGGTCGAGATGCCCGAGGACGACAGTATCGAGCCGCTGCCCGACATGCTGGACCTGTCCGTCGTGATGACCGAGGCGCTGGCGCTGGCGCTGCCGCTCTACCCCCGTGCCGAAGGGGCGGAGCTTGAGGAAACGGTGGTCACCGAACCCGGAAAGACGCCGCTCAGGGACGAGGATACCAGGCCCTTTTCGGGGCTTTCCGCATTGCGTGATGCGCTGAAAAAGGACGATTGAACCATGCCCGCCGGCACGCGCAAAAAACCGCTTGCTTATGCACGGAATCGCAGTATTTTCCGGCCTTCATCGGATTCAGGGTTGGACATGCGGGCAACACTTCTGTAACTGCCCCCTAAACCCTTGTGAAACACGGCGCAGGGCGCCACAGGAATAAAGGTTGCGACATGGCTGTCCAACAGAACAAAGTATCGAAATCGCGCCGCAACAACCGCCGCGCACATGACGCGCTGGTTGCGGCAAACCCCAACGAATGCCCCAATTGCGGTGAACTGAAGCGTCCGCATCACGTCTGCGCGGCCTGCGGCCATTATTCCGACCGCGAAGTGGTCGCCATGGTCGACGAGGTTGATCTGGACGAAGACGCGGCCTGATCGCAGGGCGATTGTCCGCATGAGTGGCTCTCAGGATCAATCCTCGAACGCTCAGCGACGGATCGTCATTTCTGTTGACGCCATGGGTGGCGACCGGGGGCCGGCGACCGTTGTCGCCGGCATTTCGCGTTCGGCGAAAAAGAATCCCGACATCGCCTTCATCCTGCACGGCCCCAGAGACGAACTGACGCGGCTGGTCGCAAAGCGGCGCGCGCTTGCCGGCCGCTGCGAGATCCGCGATGCCAGCGACGTCGTGCACATGGAGGACAAGCCCAGCCAGGTGATGCGCCATGGCGACGGCACCTCGATGTGGTCGGCGCTGGAATCGGTGCGCAACGGCGAGGCCACGGTCTGCGTGTCCTGCGGCAATACCGGCGCGCTGATGGTGCTGTCGATGCTGCGGCTGAAACGGCTGCCCGGCGTCAACCGCCCCGCCATCGCCGTGCTCTGGCCGTCGCGCAACCCGCAGGGATTCAACGTGATGCTGGACGTGGGCGCCGATATTCGCGCCGACGCGCAGGATCTGCTAAGATACGCGCTGATGGGGTCGTCCTACGCGCGCAACGGGCTGGCGCTGGACCATCCGCGCATCGGCCTGCTGAATGTCGGCACCGAGGAACACAAGGGCCGGGCCGAACTGAAGGCCGCGCATGACCTGATCGCGGCCAATGCCGAAAAGGCGCGGTTCGACTTCGTCGGCTTCGTCGAAGGCGGCGATATCCCCGGCGACCGCTGCGACGTGATCGTGACCGACGGGTTCACCGGCAACATCGCGCTGAAGACCGGGGAAGGCACCGCAAGCCTGATCGGCGACCTGCTGAAAGAGGCGTTCGAATATACGCCCCTGTCGCGCATCGCCGCCCTTCTGGCGCTGACCTCGATGCGGCGCCTGCAAAAACGGATAGACCCGCGCCGGGTGAATGGCGGGGTGTTCCTGGGGCTGAACGGGACGGTGGTGAAATCGCATGGCGCGGCCGATGCCACCGGCGTGTCCGCCGCCGTCAAGCTGGCCTTCCAGCTTGCGCAAAGCGGCTTTTCGGACAAGATCGCCGCACGGCTGGCGGCCGCCACCTCGCAGCTGGAAGACATGAAGACCGAAAAGGACGTGGCAGAATGACGATACGGGCAGTGGTGCGGGGCGTCGGGCATTACCTGCCCGAGCGCGTCGTCGAGAACAGCGAATTCGAAAAGACGCTGGATACCAGCGACGAATGGATTCGCACCCGCTCCGGTATCGAGCGCCGGCATTTCGCCGCCGATGGCGAAACCACCTCGGCCCTGGCGCTCCATGCCGCGCGTGCGGCGCTGGACGATGCCGGGCTGGCCGCCGACGATATCGACGCGATCATCCTCGCCACCTCGACCCCCGACCTGACCTTCCCCTCGGTCGCCACCATGGTGCAGGAGGGGCTGGGCATGACGCGCGGCTTCGGTTTCGACGTGCAGGCCGTCTGCGCCGGATTCATCTTCGCGCTGGCCAACGCCAATGCCCTGATCCTGTCGGGCCAGGCGCAGCGCGTGCTGGTGATCGGGGCCGAGACCTTTTCCCGAATCATGGACTGGACCGACCGGTCGACCTGCGTCCTGTTTGGCGACGGTGCCGGCGCGCTCGTGCTCGAAGCGCAGGAAGGCACCGGGGAAACCTCGGACCGGGGGATTCTGTCCGCCGACCTGAACTCCGACGGCCGATACCGCGACATGCTCTATGTCGATGGCGGCGTGTCCTCGACCGGCGAGGCGGGCAAGCTGCGGATGCAGGGCAACCCGCTGTTCCGGCAGGCGGTGGACAAGCTGACCTCGACCGCCCATGCCGCGCTGGCCAGGGTCGGGCTGAGCGATGGCGACGTGGACTGGATCGTGCCGCACCAGGCCAATATCCGCATCATCCAGGGCACCGCAAAGAAGATGGGCCTGTCGATGGATCGCGTGGTCGTCACGGTGCAGGATCACGGCAACACCTCGGCGGCGTCGATCCCGCTGGCGCTGTCGGTGGGGCGCGAACGCGGCCAGATCAAGGAGGGCGACCTGATCGTCACCGAGGCGATCGGCGGCGGGCTGGCCTGGGGCGCGGTGGTCCTGCGCTGGTAGGCGATTTCCGGCATGTAAACGCCGCTTGCCAAGCCATTGATATTGACTCGGAAATTGCCCTGCCCCTATCATCCCGAAAACCTCAGGGGGATATGTGGATGACCGGGAAAACCTTAACGCGTATGGATCTGAGCGAGGCGATATACCGCGAGGTCGGTCTTTCGCGCAACGATGCCAGTCAGCTGGTGGAAACGGTGCTCGACCACATGTCCGACGCGCTGGTGCGCGGCGAGCAGGTCAAGATCTCTTCCTTCGGCACCTTCTCGGTGCGCGAAAAGGCCGCCCGCATCGGTCGCAACCCCAAGACCGGCGAGGAGGTTCCGATCAATCCCCGCCGGGTGCTGACCTTCCGGCCCTCGCATCTGATGAAGGACCGCGTTGCCGCCGGTAACAAACGGTAAGGAAAGGACAAAAGGGCGATGGCAAAATCCCCTGACGCATTCCGCACCATCAGCGAAGTGGCGGAATGGCTGGACAAGCCCGCCCATGTCCTGCGCTTCTGGGAAAGCAAGTTCACGCAGGTCAAGCCGGTCAAGCGTGCCGGCGGCCGCCGCTATTACCGCCCCGAGGACATGCTGCTTCTGGGTGGCATCAAGAAGCTGCTGCATGACGACGGCATGACCATCAAGGGCGTGCAGAAGATCCTGCGCGAACAGGGCGTGAAACAGGTATCCGCGCTGTCGCAACCGCTGGACGAAATCAGCCAGGCCGCGCAGGATGCCACCACGATCGAGGCCGGGGCCATGGCGCCCGAACCGGCGCCGGCGCCCGAGAGTCAGTCGCCCGAAGCCCCCCCGCAGGACATCGCGGGCGAGGATATCGCCGCGCCGGACCAGCCAGAAACCGCCCTGCCCGCCTTTCTGCACACGCAGCCGGAGCCCGTCCCGCAAGGGGCCGAACCGGGGCCCGCCGAACCGGACACCGCCCCGCCGCCACCGCGCCCCGCGATCATCGAGGTTGCAGAGGTGCCCCCGCCCGACCGGATCGAGGCCGCGCCCGGCATCCTGTCGGCGATCCTGTCGCGCCGCACTCCCCTTGCGGCCCCCGCGCGCGCCAAACTGGCCGGTGCCCGCGACGACCTGGCCCGCCTGCGCACCCGTCTTGCGCAAAACGGAAAAGAGTAGCCAAAGGCGCGAATTTCGCCCTTGCCCCCCGGCGCAAATCCGGTATGTAGGCGCAACGTCGGGCTATAGCGCAGTCTGGTAGCGCGTCCGTCTGGGGGACGGGAGGTCGTAGGTTCGAATCCTGCTAGCCCGACCATCACATACCCACCCCGGACCATCCCCTGAAAACCGCGCGATTTGCCTTGCGTTCCGCGCGATTTTTCCGGCACAACACCCCGGACCATCAGGGGACGGGATGCGATGACCGGGGTTCTTGCCAGCCAGCAGATCGAAGCGTTGTGCGACAGCGGCACCATCGGGATGACCGCGCCGCTGGCCGAGGGGCAGGTGCAGCCCGCCAGCCTCGACCTGCGGTTGGGGACCGTCGCCTATCGCGTGCGCGCCTCGTTCCTGGCCGGCCATGGCCGCCGCGTCGCGGACCGGCTGCAACAGTTCGAAATGCACCGCGTCGATCTGAGCGACGGGGCGGTTCTGGAAAAGGGCTGCGTCTACCTTGTGCCGCTGATGGAATCGCTGGCCCTGCCCGGCGATATCCATGCCGTGGCCAACGCCAAAAGCTCGACCGGGCGGCTGGACCTGCTGACGCGCGTGATCACCGATGGCGGGGTCGAGTTCGACCGCATTCCGGCGGGCTATACCGGCCCGCTCTATGCCGAGATCTGCCCGCGCTCGTTCTCGGTGCTGGTGCGTCCGGGGATGCGGCTGAACCAGATCCGGTTCCGGCAGGGACAGGCGGTGCTGTCGGACGATGAGCTGCGCGCCCTGCACCGCGATCAGCGCCTTGTGGATGGCGAGGCGGTGATACAGGACGGGCTGGGCTTTTCGGTGGACCTGACGCCGGGGCCCGGCGGGCTGGTGGGCTATCGCGCCAAGCCGCATACCGGGGTGATCGACCTGGACCGGATCGGCGCCTACGACCCGGCCGAGTTCTGGGAAAAGGTCATCGCCCATGACGGGCAGATCATCCTAGACCCCGGCGCGTTCTATATCCTCGTCAGCCGCGAGGCGGTGCATATCCCGCCCGATTACGCCGCCGAAATGGCGCCCTATATCGCCATGGTGGGCGAGTTCCGGGTGCATTACGCGGGGTTCTTCGACCCCGGTTTCGGCCATGACGCGGCGGGCGGCGCCGGGTCGCGCGGCGTGCTCGAGGTGCGCTGCCACGAGGCGCCTTTCGTGCTGGAACACGGGCAGGTCGTCGGCCGGCTGGTCTATGAACGGATGTCGCAGGTGCCCGCGCAGGTCTATGGCGCCGGGATCGCCTCGAACTACCAGGGACAGGGGCTGAAGCTGTCCAAGCATTTCCGCGCGGGCTGATCCGCGCAAGCGGTCAGAACTTGCCCATGCGCCGGGTGATCCGCGCGGCCTTGCGCGCGGTGCGGACGGCCTGCTTGCCCTTGCGGGCCTGCGACTGTTCGGCCCCGGTCGTCCGGTCCTGCGGTTTGCCCCCGCCGGACATGCGCGACAAACCGGCATTCATGCCCTTGTTCACGACCCTGCGCAGAAACATGCGGGTGATCATGTTGAAAATCTGATTGGCGTTCATCGCGCCCTCCTGTCCTGCCTGTTTCGCACGATATAGCAGGAAATTGCGCGGATTTCACGGCATCGGCGCAGAATTCGCGTGGCGGCGCCCGCCCTAATCCTCGAACAGCTCGCTCTGACCCTCGGCGGTTTCCTCGCCTGCGTCCTGATCGCCCTCGCCCATCTGCGGCATGGCGCCCGGCGGCGGGCGGTTTTCCAGAAGCCCCGCGGCCCGCAATTCCTTGAGCCCCGGCAGATCGCGCGCCGATTCCAGCCCGAAATGATCGAGAAACTCCTGCGTCACCACGAAAGTGACCGGGCGGCCCGGCGTCATGCGGCGGCGGCCGAACCGAATCCACTCCATCTCAAGCAGCTGGTCCACGGTGCCCCGGCTGACGGCGACGCCGCGAATCTCCTCGATCTCGGCGCGGGTGACGGGCTGGTGATAGGCCACGATCGCCAGCGTTTCGATCGCGGCGCGCGACAGCTTGCGCGTTTCCACGGTTTCTTTCTGCATCAGGAACCCGAGGTCGGGCGCGGTGCGGATCGCCCAGGCATCGCCCACCCGCACCACGTGGATGCCGCGCCCCTCATAGCGTTTGCGCAGGTAGACCAGCGCCTCGGCCGCGTCGCAGCCATGCGGCATCCGGCCATTCAGTTCCTTGACCGTCACAGGCTCGGCGCTGGCGAACAGGATCGCCTCGACCATGCGTTCCTGTTCGCCCATGGGCGGGGCTTCGAACAGGCTTTTCTCGTCGGCCCCGGGCGCGTCCTGCGGCATGTCGGTGTCGTCAGCCATCGCTCTCTCCTCGTCTGCGCAGCTGGATCGGCGCGAATGTGTCGGACTGGCGCAGTTCCACCCGGCCCTCCTTGACCAGTTCCAGCGAGGCCGCAAAGGTCGCCGCCGTGGCCGAGCGCAACCGCACCGGATCGGCCCCCCAGCCATCGGGCAGGTAGACGGAAATATCGGTCCAGGTGCCGGCAAAGCCGATCAGCCCGCGCATCCGGTCCAGCGCCTGTTCCATCGTGAACACGCGGTCACGATCCATCACGAAGGGGCGGAATTCGTCGCGGGTGCGGATGCGGCTGTAGGCCTGCATCAGGTCCAGCAGCGTGGCGGTATAGGTCACGCGTTTCACCCGTTCGACGCTTTCGGGGATGCCGCGCACGAAGAAATCGCGCCCCTTCTGGTCGCGCGCCATCAGGCGGGCCGCGACGTCGCGCATCGCCTGCAACCGTTCCAGCTGGAACGCCAGGTGCGCGGCCAGTTCCTCACCCGAGGGGCCCTCTTCGGTGGGATCGGGGGGCAGCAGCAGCCGCGATTTCAGGAAGGCCAGCCAGGCCGCCATCACAAGGTAATCGGCGGCCAGTTCGATGCGCAGTTGCTTGGCCTTTTCGACGAAGGCCAGGTATTGCTGCGCCAGGTGCAGGATCGAGATCTTGCGCAGGTCCACCTTTTGCGTGCGCCCCAGCGTCAGCAGCAGATCGAGCGGCCCTTCGAACCCGTCGACATCGACGATCAGCGCCTCGGCGGCCAGCCGGGCGGCAACGCTGTCTGTCTCCTGCGTGTCGTCGAAATCGGGATCGTCAGTCATCCGGGCGCCCGTTGAGTAGCGCCTCCAGCTTGGCCGCAAGGGCGGGGATGTCAACCTCGTCCGGTGTTTTGCGGGCGGCCAATGCCCGTTCTGCGCGCGCCTGTGCCGCGTCCGACATGGGCCCGGCGGCATCGGCCACCGCGCGGCGTTCGTCCAGCGTGCCGTTGCAATGCAGGATCACGTCGCAGCCGGCCTCAAGCGCCGCGCGGCTGAGAGCCGGCAGCGGGCCCGACAGCGCCTTCATCGAGATATCGTCGGTCATGATCAGCCCGTCAAAGCCGATCTCGTCGCGGATCAGCCCCATCACGCGGGGCGACAGCGTGGCGGGCCTGTCGTCCAGCGCGGCATAGACCAGATGCGCGGTCATGCCCATCGGCAGGTCGTTCAGCGCCCTGAAGGGCGCGAAATCGCTGGCGCGCAGCGTGTCAGGATCGTCGGCCACCACCGGCAGGTCGAAATGGCTGTCCACAACCGCGCGGCCATGGCCGGGGATGTGTTTCAGCACCGGCAGCACACCGCCCGCCAGCATCCCCCCGGCCACCGCGCGGCCGATGCGGGCGACGGCGGCGGCATCGAAGCCGTAGCAGCGGTTTTGCAGGAAGGCATGGGTCGCGCCGGTGGCCACGTCGACCATCGGGGCACAATTGCTGTCCACCCCCAGCGCGCGCAGCTCGTCCGCGATGATGCGATAACGCAGGTACATCGCCTTTTCGGCATGATCGCCCGCGCGGCGGACATGCTCCAGCGGCGGCAGCCATTCGCGCCAGCGCGGGCCGCGCAGGCGCTGCACGCGCCCGCCCTCCTGGTCGATGGTTATGGGGGCATCGCGGCCCACCGCCTCGCGCATGTCGGCGCAGAGCGCGCGCACCTGTTCGGGCGTGTCGATATTGCGCGCGAACAGGATGAAGCCAAAGGGGTTGGCGTCGGCGAAAAACCGTTTCTCTTCCGGCGTCAGGCGCAGCCCCCCGGCATCGAGGATGGTCGCCCCGAAACGGGTGGTCACCGTGTCACCACCGGGATGCAATCGGCCTTTTCGCTGACGAAGGCCGCGCAGAACCGGCGCGCGTCGGCCAGATCGTCGAAGCCCATGGCGCGCAGCCGGTAGAAGGTGCGCCCGCCCGATTGCGCGCGCTCGATCACCCGGTCCTTGCCTTCCATGTAGTCGCCGAAGCGCAGTTCCAGCCGGTCCCATTCACGGCGGGCAATATCCTCGCTGTCATAGGCGCCAAGCTGCGCCAGCCGGGTGCCCGCGGGAATGGCGGCGGGGTCGATATCGCGCATACCGGCCGCGGCTGCCACGGCCGCCGCGACGGCGGCGGGATCGACGCTGGCCACGCGCTGCCCCAGCCCGGCCGGGCGCGTCTGCGGGCGCAGCGAGCGGGCAAGGCCCGTGGTCGGGCGGGCGATCTCGATCTCTTCGGCCTCTTCGGTGTCGGCGGTCGCCACCGTGCCGGCCCCGGCATCCGCATCGGCATCCGCGTCGAGCGGCTCGGCCCCGGCGGTCAGTTGCGCCACAAGGTCGTCCACATCCGTCACCGCGGCGGGTTGCAGCGGTGCCCCTGCCACGGGCTCATCCGCCTCGGCGGCGGATTGCGGGGCGGGGTCGGGCGTGGCGGCAGCGGCCAGTTGCGCCGCCGGCGTATCCTCGTCGGTCAGGTCCACGGGGCGCGGTGCCAGGACCAGCCGGTCGGCGGGGTCCCCGGCGGTGCCGACAGCGGCAACCTGGTTGACCGCAAGGCCCTGATGCGCGGCCGGGCGCCCGCCGGGATCGTCGGGCTGCACGCGCATCGGCCCCTGGGCCGCACGCACCACCGGCACACCGCTGACATCCCGCACCAGGAGCTTGTATCCCCAGACCGCCACGCCAACCAGCAACGCCACGGAAATCACCGCGCCGATCCAGTTGGCCACCGTTCCTACAGGGGTTCCCGGCACAGGCTGCCCGCCCTGCGCGTCCAGGTGAATATCCGCCATGTCTCGCCTCGCTGCCGCCGGCGATACGTTGCCGCCGGGGTTTCTTGCTGCCTCAATCCAACCCGGCGGCGGTGCGATTTTTACCGCATCTCTTCCGCCGGTTCGACGCCAAGAATACCAAGACCGGCGGAAATGACAACGGCGACGGCCCGCGCAAGGGCAATTTTCGCCTGCGATGTGGCCGCATCGCCCTCTTGCAGGAAGCGAAGGGTGGTATCTTCGTTGCCCCGGTTCCACAAAGTATGGAATTCGCTGGCCAGCTCGTAAAGGAAGAACGCGACGCGGTGCGGCTCGTTCGCGCGGGCGGCGATTTCCACAAGGCGCGGCCATTCGGCCAGCTTTTTCATCACCGCCTGCTCAGCCTCGTCATCCAGTTTCGTGAAATCCGCGGCGCGCAGCGTGGCGTCGTCGGCGGCGATCCCGGCCTCGGCCGCCTTGCGCAGCACCGAGCGCACCCGCGCATGGGCGTATTGCACGTAGAAGACCGGGTTGTCCTTGGATTGCTCCAGCACCTTGTCGAAATCGAAATCCAGCGGCGCGTCGTTCTTGCGCGTCAGCATGTGGAACCGCGTGACGCCCGGCCCCACCTGATCGACCACGTCGCGCAGGGTCACGAAATTGCCCGCGCGCTTCGACATCTTGAAGGGCTCGCCGTTCTTCCACAGCTTGACCAGCTGCGTCAGCTTGATGTCGAGCGGCACCCTGCCGTCCGACAGCGCGGAAACGGCGGCCTTCATCCGCTTGACGTAACCGCCGTGATCGGCGCCGAACACGTCGATCAGCAGGTCGAACCCGCGTTCCACCTTGTCATAGTGATAGGCGATGTCGGGGGCGAAATAGGTCCAGCTTCCGTCCGATTTCATGATCGGGCGGTCCACGTCGTCGCCGTGTTCGGTGGATTTGAACAGCGTCTGTTCGCGCGGCTCCCAATCCTCGGGGGTCTTGCCCTTGGGCGGCTCCAGCACGCCGCGATAGATCAGGCCCTTGGCGCGCAATGCCTCGATCGCGGCCTCGATCCGGCCGGTGCCGTAAAGCGATTTCTCGCTGAAGAAATGATCCATCTCGACGCCCAGCGCCTTCAGGTCCTGGCGGATCAGGTCCATCATCGCCGCGGTGGCGAAGTCGCGCACCTCGGCCAGCCACACATCCTCGGGCTGGCCGACATAGGCGTCGCCCACCTTGTCCTTAAGCGCCTGACCCACCGGGATCAGGTAGTCGCCGGGATAGGTGCCGTCCTCGAACGCGACCTTCCGGCCATGCGCCTCAAGATAGCGCAGGTAGACCGAGCGCGCCAGGACATCGACCTGCGCGCCGCCATCGTTGATGTAATATTCGCGCGTCACCGCGTAGCCCGCGTAATCCAGCAGGCTGGCCAGCGCATCGCCGAACACCGCGCCGCGCGTGTGGCCCACATGCAGCGGTCCGGTGGGGTTGGCCGAGACGTATTCCACGTTGACCCGCTTGCCCTGCCCCAGGTCCGAGCGGCCGAAATTCACGCCATCGTCCAGCACGCGGGCGACCACGCCCTGCCAGACCGGGGGCGCCAGCCGCAGGTTCAGGAAACCGGGGCCCGCCACCTCGGCGCTGGCGATACGGTCGTCGGCGCGCAGGTGCCCGGCCAGCGCCTCGGCGATGTCGCGGGGTTTCCTTTGCGCGGGCTTGGCCAGCACCATCGCGGCATTGGTGGCCATGTCGCCATGCGCGGCATCGCGCGGCGGCTCGACCGCGACATTGGCGGTATCCAGCCCCTCGGGCAGTTCGCCCGCCGCGGCCATCGCGGCCAGGCTGTCGATCACAAGCCCACGGATATCGGTAAAGAGGTTCATGCGCACCATCCTTTCGCTTGGCCGCGGGTTTACCAGCAATCGCGCCCGCGTCAATCGTCAGGCGCTCATGCCCCCTGGGGAACCGGCTGGCGATCCTTCTTCGCGGGCGAAAAATGCAGGATGCGCAGCCCTTCGGCGTTGCCGATACCGTCGTCGTCGCCGGGAAACCGCAGCGTGCCGCGCGGGCCGATGGTGGCGATCAGCCGTGCCTCGGGCCGGTCGGCGCGCCATTTGTCGACGCCGTATTCCTCGGTCAGGCCGGTCACGCGAAACTCCCACCCCTGCGCGAAAAGCTGCGCCATCTCACGATGCGTGGCGCATTGCGCAAAGGGCCGCCCGCCCAGCGTGGCGGGCAGCGCGTGGCGCGCGGTATCCGCGCCCTCGCGCTTGATCTGCAGCACGTTCTCGCGCCCGAATTCCGGGGCGAGGTCGGTTGTGACCAGCGTGTTGTAGGCGTCGTTGTCCGACAGCGCGACCACCGTCGCATACTGGGCCAGCTCGACGCTGTGCTCGGCCGACTCCGACAGGATATCGCCGTAAAAGGTGGGCAGGCCCAGTTCGCGCGCGCCGCGCAGGCGCAGGTGGTTGGCGTCGCTGATCAGCACCGGCACCTCGGCGCGGTGGAACGCCTCGGCCAGCGCGGTGGCCCAGCCCGAGCCGCCGACCAGCAGCACGCCGGGCCGCCCCTTGGCCGCCACCCCCAGGAAACGCGCCATCGGCGCCAGCGTAAAGCCATGCAGCACCACCGTGACCGTCACCAGCACGAAGGCCAGCGGCGCGACCAGTTCGGCATCGGCGATGCCGATCTGTTGCAGCCGTTCCCCGAACAGCCCCGCCACCGCCACCAGCACCACCCCGCGCGGGCCGGTAAAGGCGATCAACGCCCGTTCGCGCCATGGCAGATCGGTGCCCAGCAGCGACACGAACACCGTCAGCGGCCGCGCCACCAGCACCACCAGCGCCACGAACAAAGCCGCCCGCCATGTCAGCGCCCCCAGCGTTTCCAGGTCGAGCGAGGCGGTCAGCAGGATGAACACGCCCGAGACCAGCAGCACGGTGGCGTGCTCCTTGAACCGGCGCAGTTCCGTAAAGGACGGCAGGTCGGAATTGGCGACCCAGATACCCATCACCGTCACCGCCAGCAGCCCGCTTTCGTGCAATACCGCGTCGGACAGCGCGAAGGCCGCCAGAACGCTGACGAACAGCAGCGGCACCTTGATGTATTCCGGCACCCAGCCGCGGCGAAAGCTCTGCACCAGCAGCGCGCCCGCCGCCGCGCCGACGATCAGCGCCACCGCGATGCCCACGCCCAGGTGCAGCGCCGCCTCGGCCCCGTCGGCCGAGGTATAGATCACCTGCACCACCGAGAACGCCAGCACAGCGGCCAGCGCGCCGATCGGGTCGTTGACGATCGCCTCCCATTGCAGCAGTTGCGCGGGCCGGCGCGACAGCCGCGCGCCGCGCAACAGCGGCGCGATCACCGTGGGGCCGGTCACGATCATGATGCCGCCGAACACGGCCGCCGTTTCCCAGCCCAGCCCGGCGCCGTAATGCAGCGCCAGCGCCGACAGAAGCCAACCCAGCGGCGCACCGATCACCACCAGCCGCAGGACACCGCGCGCGGCATCGCGCAGGCTGCTGAAGCTCAGCGTCAGGCCGCCCTCGAACAGGATGATCGCCACCGCGATGGCGATCATCGGCGTGGTCAGCGGGCCGATGTCGCGGGCCGGATCGAACAGGCCCAGAACCGGCCCGACGACGAAACCGGCGGCCAGCATCAGCACGATGGCGGGAATGTTCATCCGCCAGGCCCAAAGCTGGGCGCCGACGCCCAGAACGCCCACCAGTGCGATCGCCGTCACCGGCGCCAGCGCCGCACCCTCTGCCATCATGGCCATGTCCTTGCCCCCCTGTCCCTTGTCACACGCCCTGCCCGCCGACCGCCACGGTCCGGCCGGTCAGGCGGTGGTAATCCTGCAGCGCGAACCTGTCGGTCATGCCGGATATGTAATCGCTGACGATCCGCGCCAGCCCGGTTTCGCCCTCCGCGCGCGCCACGTCCTTTTGCCATGCGGCGGGCAGCAGCGAGGTGTCGGCCATGTAGATCGGGAACAGGTCGCGGATCACCTGCGTGACCTGCGCGCGCATCTCGACCACCGAGGGCGCGCGGTACATGCGGGCGAACAGGAAGCTGCGTATCTGCTTGAGATCGGTCCAGACCCCGGGCGAAAACTGCACCATCATCCGCCCCGCGGCGCGGATATCGCGCACGTCCCCTGCCCCGCTTTCGGTCAGATTCGCGCGGCTGACCGCGATCACGTCGCTGACCAGCACGCCGAAGAACCGGCGCAGCGCCTCGTGCCGCAGGCGCTGCGGCTCCAGCCCGGGATGGGCGGCGTCGACCTCGGCGAAGCAGCCGCGCAGGATCGGCAATTCGCGCAGCTCGTCCATCGTGAACAGCCTGGCCCGCAGCCCGTCATGCAGGTCGTGGTTGTTATAGGCGATGTCGTCGGACAGCGCCGCCACCTGCGCCTCGGCGCTGGCATGGGTGTGAAGCTCAAGGTCGAAACCCGCATTGCATTCGGCCAGCGCCCAGGGGATCGCGCCGGTGACCGGGCCGTTATGCTTGGCGATGCCTTCCAGCGTTTCCCATGTCAGGTTCAGCCCGTCCCATCCGGCATAGTGGCGTTCCAGCGCGGTGACGATGCGGATCGCCTGCGCGTTGTGATCGAACCCGCCATAGGGCGCCATGAGTTCGGCCAGCGCGTCCTCGCCGGTATGGCCGAAGGGCGTGTGGCCCAGGTCATGCGCCAGCGCCACCGCCTCGGTCAGTTCCAGGTTCAGCGCCAGCGCGCCCGCGATGGTGCGCGCCACCTGCGCCACCTCGATCGAATGGGTCAGGCGGGTGCGGAAATAATCGCCCTCGTGTTCGACGAAAACCTGCGTCTTGTGCTTGAGCCGTCGAAAGGCGCTGGAATGGATGATCCGGTCGCGGTCGCGCTGGAAACACGAGCGAAAGGCGCTTTCCTCTTCCGGGAAAAGCCGCCCGCGCGAGGCCTGCGGGTCGGATGCATAGGGCGCGATCATGATCTGCCGGTCCTTGTCGCCTGATCCTTCGCCCCATATATTTGAATGCACAAGGAAACGAAACACCGGGAATTTTCAGGATGCAGCTTCCCCCCTCCGTGACCGAACGCGCCTTTGACCGCCTTTCCGAGATCGGCGCCGGCGGACAGGGCCAGGCCCTGCGCGTGGCCGTCGAAGGCGGCGGGTGCTCGGGCTTTCAATACGACATCCGCCTCGACACCCCGGCCGAAGACGACCTCGTGCTGGAAGGCAAGGGCGAAAAGGTGGTGGTCGACAGCGTGTCGCTGCCGTTCCTTGCCGGTGCCGTGATAGATTTCAGCGAAGAGCTGATCGGCGCGCGTTTCGTGATCGAGAACCCCAACGCTGCCTCGTCCTGCGGCTGCGGCGTATCCTTCTCGATCTGACGAACGGTCAGGGGCCGCCTGCCCCGCCCGCCCTTGCGAACAGGGCAAAGAACTCTTCGAACAGGTCGCCGGATGCCTCGGCCAGCCGCAGCGTGGCCTGCCCGTCGGGCGCGATCCGCGGCAACAGATGCGGGCGCATTCGTGCCCAGCCGGACCGGCGCGCATCGCCCATCCCGTGCAGGTCCTGCGACAGGCTGCGCAGCGGCCCGTCAGCGGGCGCCATGTGAAAGCTGATCGCCCCGGGCGGATAGCGGCCCGCAAACAGCGGCTGGCCCGACACCCCCTGCAGCCATTCCGCCATCAGCCAGTCGTGGTAGCTGTCCGGCAGGCTGGCCTGTGCGCCACCGGCGATCCGCACCGCGCGCAGCCGTCCCGCCACCATCGCCTGCCAGCCGCGCGGCGGCGCAGCGCCGGCGAAACGCAGCGCGATGCAGGTTTCGGCCAGCAGGTCGGCATTGTGGTCCAGCAGCGCGACAAGCCCGGTGAAGTGCAGCGATTTCAATACGTTGTCATCCAGCCCCGGATCGCGCCGGCCGTATTCCGACAGGTAGAATACGATATGGGTCAGCTCGTAGGCGGCCTTGCGGTTGGGGATGGCAAAGGTTTCGGGCCGCCCGGCAAAGGCCCGCAGGCGGTCGTCCAGCCCCGGATCGCCCACCGCGCCGCCCAGGCCGCGCCGCGCCAGCAGCCGCCGCGCCTCGGCCCGCTGCAGGTCGGACAGTTCCGCCGCAAAGGGCCGGGTGCGCGCAACCTCGGCGGCCAGCGCCCCGGCCCCGGTGCCGGGCAGGCCCATATCCTCAAGATCCAGCGCGATCGACAGCAGGAACCGGTAATAATGCGGAAAGAACCGCAACCGTTCGGGCAGCGCCGCCGCGATGGCGGCATAGGGGGCCAACAGACCGGCATCGCCCTGCCCCGTCGTTTCCAGCACGTTCAGAAGCTCGGCATTTTCCTTGAGCCAGAACACGTCGTCGGGATCGCGCCGCGCATTGGCAACGGCGGCGACCAGCGCCGCCCCGGCACGCTTGCGCGGGCGGGCGGAAAGGGCGATTACCTCGGCCATGCGCCTGCCGGTTCAGGCACCGGACGGGGCAAGGGGCGTGCCGTCCTCCGCCGCCACCGCCCCCGAGGAAAACAGGCCCGCCGCTGCACCGTCATGCATGTCGCCCGCCAGCGCCGCGCCCGGGAAAAGCATCGCGGCCCCGCACCCGTCATGCAGGCTGGTTTCGGCCGGATGCACCGGGATCGGCGCGTGTTTCGGAACGGCTGCCATGGCAAATTCTCCTTAAGGTTGCTTTCGCGCAACCAAATACACTTTTGATTGTCCGTCAACCGATTCCCACAACCCGTGCGGCATTTCCGCGACCGCACCCTTGCAGCCGCCCCGCCCCTGCGCGATAGACTGGTCCCCGGTCAGCAGAGGGCAGGACATGAAGATCGCCACGTTCAACATCAACGGCATCAAGGCCCGGCACCAGGCGCTGTGCGACTGGCTGGACGAGGCGCAGCCGGATATCGCCATCCTGCAGGAAATCAAGTCGGTGGACGAGGCGTTTCCGCGCGAGTTGTTCGAGGATCGCGGCTATCAGGTCGAAACCCATGGGCAGAAAAGCTTCAACGGGGTGGCGATCCTGTCGAAACTGCCGCTTGAGGATATCAGCCGCGGCCTGCCGGGCGACGATGGCGACGAACAGGCCCGCTATATCGAGGCGACGGTGGTGGGCCGGCAGGCGATCCGCCTCTGCGGGCTGTATCTGCCCAACGGCAACCCGGTCGAGCTGGACGATGCGGGCCGGCCCGTCGCGGGCGGCAAGTTCGCCTATAAACTGGCGTGGATGGAACGGCTGAAAGCCCGCGCGCAGGCGCTGCTGGACGAGGAAACGCCGTTCCTGATGGCGGGCGATTACAACATCATTCCACAGGCCGAAGACGCCAAAAGCCCCGAGAAATGGCGCGATGACGCGCTGTTCCGCCCCGAAAGCCGCGCCGCCTTTCGCCGCATCGTCAACCTGGGCCTGACCGAGGCGTTCCGCGCCCGCGTGCAGGCACCGGGGCATTATTCGTTCTGGGATTACCAGGGCGGCGCATGGAACCGCGACGAGGGCATCCGCATCGACCATTTCCTGCTCAGCCCGCAGGTGGCCGACATGATGACCGACTGCCAGATCGACCGCGACATTCGCGGGCGGGAAAAACCGTCGGATCACGTGCCGGTCTGGATCACGCTGGACAACTAGCGGCCGCGCGCGCCCTATGCCTTGGTGATGTCGTACTCGTAAAGCCAGTCGAACTGGTGCAGCATCCGGTCGGGCATCAGCGCCCCCCCCAGCCGCAGCGCGCCATGGGCCGCAAGGCGCAGCGGCGCGGACCGCAGGTGATATTTCCGCGCATTGCCGCTGGCGGCGTCGATGACGCGGCGCACCCGGCCCGCGCGCAGGCGCTGATAGGCGGCCAGCCCGTCGGCAAGGTCGGCCCCCGCCGCCAGCGACCGCACGAGCCCCCAGGCATCCTCGAGCGCCATGCACGCCCCCTGCGCCAGGAACGGCAGGGTCGGATGCGCCGCGTCGCCCAGCAGCGCGCGGGTGCCGTCGTGCCAGCGTTTCGCAACCGGATGGCGGAACAGTCCCCATTGACGCACGGTATCGACCCGCTCCAGCAGCGCGCGGGTGTCGGGCCCGAAATCGGCGAAGGCCGCGCGCAGGTTCTCCGGGTCGTCCTCCTGTGTCCAGCTTTCGGCGATCCAGTCGCGCTGTTCGCGCACGGCGACAAGGTTCAGCAGGCTGCCGTCGCGCAGCGGATAGCTGACCACGTGCCGGCCCGGCCCCATATGCACCTGCACCTGCGGGCCGCGCCCCTCGGTATTGGGCACCACCGCGCGCCAGGCCACCTGCCCGGTAAAGAACGGCGCCACGGTCCCGTTGAGCGCGCCGCGCAGCACCGAATGCAGCCCGTCGGCCCCGATCACCAGGTCCGCCTCGCGCGTGTCGCCGGTTTGCAGGGTGACGCGCGGCGGCGTGCCGGCCCCCACCCCGCTTGCCTGTTGCAGCAGCCGGATCCTGACCCCGGCGGCGCGGGCGCCTTCGGCCAGCAGTTCGATGATATCGGCGCGGTGGACGAAATAGTAATCCCGCCGGGCAAGCCGCCGCAGGTCCAGCCGCAGCACCTCGCCGCCGCGGTAGTCGCGCAGGCTGATCGCCTCGCCCCGCACCGACCGCGCCCTGAGCGCGGCATCCAGCCCCAGCGCGCGCAGAACGGCGAATCCGTTCGGGCTGACCTGGATGCCCGCGCCCACCTCGGCGATCTCGGGCGCCTGTTCCAGAACGGTGACCTGCGCGCCATGCAGCGCCAGCGCGCGGGAAACGGCCAGCCCGCCGATTCCGCCCCCGATCACCACGATGTTCAGTTGTCCGATATCCATGATCCGCCTTGTGTGACGAAAAACGCCGGAGCGAAAGCCCCGGCGTTCAAGGATTTTCCCACCTCGCGCGCGGTCAGTCGTCGCGGTGGACCTTTTCCCGGCGCTCGTGGCGTTCCTGCGCCTCGAGGCTCATCGTGGCGATGGGGCGCGCGTCCAGCCGTTTCAGGCTGATCGGCTCGCCCGTCACTTCACAATAGCCGTATTCGCCCTCTTCGATCCGGCGCAGCGCCGCGTCGATCTTGGCGACCAGCTTGCGCTGGCGGTCGCGGGTGCGCAGTTCGATCGCGCGGTCGGTTTCCTCGCTTGCGCGGTCCGCGATATCTGGAATGTTCCGGGTACTTTCCTGCAGGCCCTCGATCGTGTCGCGACTTTCCTCAAGCAACTCGGTCTTCCAGGCCACGAGCTTGCGCCGGAAATACTCCAGCTGGCGCTCGTTCATGAATGGTTCATCCTCCGCCGGTCGATAATCGTCGGGAAGAAAGACTTCTGCCTTCATATCCGCTCCCTCATCAAGGCCAACAGCAGTCAGGTGTTCCTGTGGCATATGGCACCCCCTTGGCGCAGGCAGATACACCCCCCTTTCATGATTGTCACTACCCGAATGCGCGATTGGCACGCCCCGCATTGCCCGTGCCGGGCGTTCGGGCTAGGTTGCCGCGAAATATGCGCAACAAGGGATTGATGATCCATGAAATTCCAGGGCACAGACGCCTATGTCGCCACCGAGGACCTGACCGTCGCGGTCAATGCCGCCGTCACGCTGGAACGCCCGCTGCTGGTCAAGGGCGAGCCCGGCACCGGCAAGACCGAACTGGCCCGCCAGGTCGCCGGTGCGCTTGGGCTGCGGATGATCGAGTGGAACATCAAATCCACCACCAAGGCGCAGCAGGGCCTTTACGAATACGACGCGGTCAGCCGGCTGCGCGACAGCCAGCTCGGCGACGAGCGCGTGCATGACGTGCGCAACTATATCCGCAAGGGCAAGCTGTGGGAGGCGTTCGAAGCCCCCGAGAAGGTGGTGCTGCTGATCGACGAGATCGACAAGGCCGATATCGAGTTTCCCAACGACCTGCTGCAGGAACTCGACAAGATGGAGTTCTATGTCTACGAGACCGGCGAAACGATCCGCGCGCAGAACCGCCCCATCGTCATCATCACCTCGAACAACGAAAAGGAACTGCCCGACGCCTTCCTGCGGCGCTGTTTCTTTCACTACATCCGCTTTCCCGATGCCGACACGATGAGACAGATCGTCGAGGTGCACCACCCCGGCATCAAGGAGGCGTTGCTGACCACCGCGCTGACCCAGTTCTACGAGGTGCGCGACATGGCCGGGCTGAAGAAGAAACCCTCGACCTCGGAGGTGCTGGACTGGCTCAAGCTGCTGCTGGCCGAGGACCTGAGCCCCGAGGATCTCAAACGCGACGGGCCCAACGCCCTGCCCAAACTGCACGGCGCGCTTCTGAAGAACGAACAGGATGTTCACCTGTTCGAACGGCTGGCCTTCATGGCGCGGCGCGGGGGCTGACACCGGCCCGTCGGCGGATGGGCGCATTTTCGCCACAATCAGGGGGAAAAACCCGATTTTCGCTGGTTTTGCCCCCTGTTTCGGCCGCGCCGGACCGGGGCTTCAGGCGAAAAACACCGCTCAATCCATTGTTTCAAAACGATTTTCGAAACACCGGGCCGCGGATTCGCGCGAAAAGCGAGGCGCCACATTTATGCCCCAATTCACCCTTAAGACCGACAACAAGAGGGGCAAAAGTCCCCTCAACTGAATAAGAATTCGAGGCAGAAAATGACCGGGACAGCTCCGGGCCCCTTTATGGGCCTTGATACCCCTGCGCCATTCATCCGTGCAAAACCTTTCCTTCCCTGCGGGAAAAGGGGCGTTCGATGATGCGGCTTGTCCTGTTGCCTGTCTGCCTGGTGCTGGGCGCCTGCATGCCCGGCGGCCCGAGCGAAACCGCCACACGCGCCGCGCAATATACCGAAAGCGCCCTGCCCCCGATGAAGACCTTTTCGGCACCGCGCCCGACGCCGCCGGTGCAGTCGAACGCGGACGTGGCGCGCGATTTCCTCGACCTCGCCTTCATGCTGGAATCGGGCCGCCGCCTGCCCTATTTCTCGCGCTTCGAGGGGCCGATCTCGGTGCGCGTGACGGGCTCGCCGCCGGCGCATCTGGGGCTCGACCTCAACCGCCTGCTGGCCCGGCTGCGCAACGAGGCCGGGATCGACATCCGGCAGACCACCGGCGCCGAGGCCAATATCACCATCCAGGCCGTGCCGCGCGCCGATATCCGGCGCAACCTGCCGCAGGCCGCCTGTTTCGTGGTGCCCAACATCACGCGGCTCAGCGAATACCGCAAGGCGCGGCGCAGCACGCGCACCGACTGGGGCCGGCTGCGGCTGCGCGAGAAGCTGGCGATCTTCCTGCCCTCGGACGCCTCGCCGCAAGAGGTGCGCGATTGCCTGCACGAGGAACTGGCCCAGGCGCTGGGGCCGCTCAACGACCTGTATCGCCTGCCGGACAGCGTGTTCAACGACGACAACGTGCACACGGTCCTGACCGGGTACGACATGATGATCCTGCGCATCTACTACGCGCCGGAACTGCGCGCCGGCATGTCCCGCAACGAGGTGGCCGAACGCCTGCCCGCCATCCTGGCGCGGATCAACCCGGCGGGGCAGAACATATCGCCGCGCCACGCGGGATCGACGCCGCGCGCCTGGGTCCTGGCGATCCAGACGGCACTTGGCCCCGGCGCGGGCCCGGTGGAGCGCCGCCGCGCCGCGGCCGAGGCGCTGGATATCGCGCGCACGATGGGCTGGGCGGATCACCGCATGGCGTTTTCGCATTACGCGATGGGCCGGCTCAGCCAGCGGGTCAACGATGGCGTTGCGCAAGAGCATTTCCTGGCCGCCGATCACTATTACGCGCTTGTGCCCCGCACCGGGCTGCACCGCGCCTACGTGGCCTCGCAACTGGCGGCCTATGCGCTGGCGCAGGGCCGCGGGCAGGATGCGCTGACGCTGGTGACCGGGCACCTGAACACCGCCGCGCAACACGAGAACGCCGCCCTTCTGGCAACGCTTCTGATGCTGCGCGCCGAGGCGCTGGATTTGCTGGGCCGCAGCGCCGAGGCCAGCCGCGTCAGGGTGGACAGTCTGGGTTGGGCACGTTACGGATTCGGCGCGGATTGGGCGGTGCGCGCCAAGCTGCGCGAGGTTGCCGCGCTCAATCCCGGTAAAGGACGCAGCTGAGGCTTGAAGACATGATCGTACTGGCGGGGGCGCTGATCGGCGCGGCCTTCGGGGCATTTCTGGCGAAGCGCCGCAAGGGCAAGGCGCTGGACATCGCGCAATACGCCGCGGCCTACGCGATTTTGTTCATGATTCTGGGCCTTTTCGTCACGTTGTTCGTCCACCGCGCATCGTTGTGATCCCATGTTCCTGCCGTTCTTCGAAAATCTGCGAAAAGGCGGCGTTCCGGTCACGGTGCGGGAATACCTCGCCTTCCTGGAGGCGATGAAGACCGGCCTCGTCACCTATGATGTCGAGGGGTTCTATTACCTCGCCCGCACCGCGATGGTGAAGGACGAGCGTAACCTCGACAAGTTCGACCGCGCCTTCGCCGCCACCTTCAAGGGGCTTGAGGATGTCCAGCTTGGCGACGTTCTGAACGCCGTCGACATCCCCGCCGACTGGCTGGAAAAGCTGGCCGAAAAGCACCTGTCCGAGGAAGAAAAGGCCGAGATCGAGGCGCTTGGCGGCTTCGACAAGCTGATGGAGACGCTGAAAGAGCGGCTCAGGGAACAGCAGGGCCGCCACCAGGGCGGCAACAAGTGGATCGGCACCGCCGGCACCTCGCCCTTCGGCGCGCATGGCTACAACCCCGAGGGCGTGCGCATCGGGCAGGAAAAATCCCGCCACCAGCGCGCGGTCAAGGTCTGGGACAAGCGCGAGTTCAGGAACCTCGACGACAGCGTCGAGCTTGGCACCCGCAACATCAAGGTGGCGCTGAAACGCCTGCGCCGCTGGGCCCGCGACGGCGCCCATGACGAGCTGGACCTTGACGGCACGATCCGCGCCACCGCCGAGCACGGATATCTCGACGTGAAAACCCGGCCCGAGCGGCGCAATGCCGTGAAGGTGCTGCTGTTTCTCGACGTGGGCGGCAGCATGGACCCGCATATCAAGGTGGTCGAGGAACTGTTCAGCGCCGCGCGCGCCGAGTTCAAGCACCTGGAATATTACTATTTCCACAATTGCCTCTACGAAGGCGTCTGGCGCGACAACCGCCGCCGCTGGGACCGGCAGACGCCGACATGGGACGTGCTGCACACCTACGGCCCTGATTACAAATGCATCTTCGTGGGCGACGCCAGCATGTCGCCCTATGAAATCGCCTATCCCGGCGGAGCAAACGAACACTGGAACGCCGAGGCCGGGCAGGTCTGGCTGCAACGCGCGCGCGACCAGTGGCCCGATCATATGTGGATCAACCCGGTGCCCGAGAAATACTGGGGCTACACCCATTCCATCGGCATGATCCGCGAGTTGTTCGAGGATCGCATGGTCCCGATGACGCTGGCCGGGATCGAACAGGGTATGAAGGACCTGACGCGCTGAGTGCGCCGCTCATGTTTCGAACAACCGTCCCGGTCCCCAGCCGCGCGCCTCTGCCCCGGCAAGGCGCAGCATGTGCCAGATCAGCGCCTGGTTCGAGCTGACCACCGGGCGGCCCGTCGCGGCCTCGACCGCGTCGATGATGCCGAAGCTGCGCAGGTTGGTGCAGCTGACGAATATCCCCTCCACCCCGTCGCGTTCCGCAAGGGTTTCCAGCATGTTGCGCGTCGATCTTTCGGCGATCCGCGCCACGGTGTAATCGTCGGCCTGGTCGAAACTGGCCTCGGCCACGGTGTCGATCCCCTGCCCGGCCAGAAAGTCGCGCATCGGCGCGGTCACGCTGCGCACATAGGGCGAGCCATAGCCGATCCGCCCCACGCCCAGCGCCTTCAGCGCCGCCGATACGGCCGAGATCGGGTTGGTCACCGGCACGCCGGGATGCGCCTGCTGCACCAGCGCCTGAACCCGGTCGGGCCCGATGATGGTGGACGCGCTGGTGCAGCCATAGCCGATCACGTCCAGCCCGCGCGGCAGGCGGGCGGCGGTGGCGGTCATTTCATCGGCCATCCGGCGCAGGCTGTCGGGCGTCACGTCGGGCTGCGCGGGGATGCGCGCGTGCAGCAGGCTGACCGGGCGGCCCGCCAGCACCATGCGCGCCTCGTTCTCAAGGCTTTCGTCGGTGGACAGCACGATCAGCCCCATCCGCACGCCTTCGCCGAAACCGTCGTCCAGTTCATAGGGTTGCGCCATCGCCGCCTCCGTCATCGCCCGGCGCCGAACAGACCCGGTTTCGCCGCGCGAGGCAACCCGCCGCTTGCCGCTGCGCGCAAGCTGCCCCATATCTGTGCCATGTTGAAATTCACCCCGATCCTTCTGGCGCTGATCTACGGTCTGGTGATGTATCGCTTTTCGGTCTGGCGCACGCAGGCCGAACTGTCGGCGCGCTCGACCGAGCTGCGCGATCCCGCGCTGCAGCCTATGCTCGACCGGATGGCCGCCGCGCTGGAGCTGCCGCGCGTGCGCGTACACCTTTACGATATCGAGCCGGTGAACGGGCTGGCCGCGCCGGACGGGCGGATCTTCATCACCAACGGGTTCTACCGCAAGTTCCGTGAGGGCGAGGTCACGGCCGAGGAAATGGCCAGCGTCATCGCGCATGAGCTGGGCCACGTGGCGCTGGGGCACGCGCGGCGGCGGATGATCGACTTTTCCGGCCAGAACGCGCTGCGCACGGCGATGGCGATGGTGTTCGCGCGCCTGCTGCCCGGTATCGGCATCTGGATCGCCAACATGCTGACCACGCTGCTGGCCGCGCGCCTCAGCCGCGGGGACGAATACGAGGCCGACGAATACGCCTCGGCCCTGCTGATCAAGGCCGGGATCGGCACGGCGGCGCAGAAATCGCTGTTCGAAAAGCTGGAATCGCTGACCAGTGCGCGCGCCGGTGTCATGCCCGCGTGGCTGATGTCGCACCCGCCGACCAAGGACCGCATCGCCGCCATCGAACGGCACGAGGCCGGCTGGGGCGCGTCCTGAGGTCAGGGCGGCAGAGGCCGCACCCCGCCCGGACCGGGTGAGCGGGACAAAGCCGCCGGTCGTTTCGTTCCGCAACAGAAGGGCATCGCACGGCCGCGGTCGGGCGATCCGACGGCTGTGCGTGGCACTTTATCGTGCAGCCACATCCTCCCTCAAATCGGAGTGCCGGCGGCAGCCAATCGCCCGGCCAGGGGGCGGCCGTGCGATGCCCGGGCCGCTGCGCGGCTGTTCCGGGCAGGGTGTGTCGTTCAGACGATACGACGGTGTGCTAACCCGCCAGCGCCTTGCCCAGCCGTGGCAGGCGGGCCTTTTTCATCAATCCGCGAATATCCCAGTTCTGCCCCGACAGGCGCTGCGCGTCGGCCAGCACTTTCGCGCCGACATGGGCCACCATTTCCGGCTGCGCCTGCCAGTGTCCCAGCAGGAAGCCGTCGGGGTCGGCGCGGCTCAGCCCCTCTTCGGCCAGGATGTTGCGGGGGAAATCGCCCGCGTTCAGCGTCACGATCACATCGGCGCTGCCCGCGATGGCGGCGGCCAGCACATGGATATCCGCCGGGTCAGGCAGCCATAACCGCGCCTCCAGCGAGGGCGGCCATGTGACCGGCGCATCGGGCCAGGCGGCCGTGACCAGTGCGATCTCGGCGCGGGCCTGCGCCTCGCCGTCGGGGCCCAGCTTGCGCGCGGCGCGGGCCCATTCCTCAAGGATGCGGGCGGACCAGAGCGGCGTGAACGCCCCCTGCCCGGCCACGCCCAGCAGCATCTCGCGCATGACGGTGGGGTACAGAACGCAAGTATCCAGCAGCACCTTCATAGGCGATAGAACAGGGCCTTGAGATACCCGCTTTCGGCCAGTTGCGGCATCAGCGGGTGATCCGGCCCGGCAAATCCGGTGTGGATGATCTGCCCCGCCCGGCCCGCGCGCCCGATCCCGCGCGTGCAGGCGGTGCGGAATTTCGACAGGTCGGCGGCGTGCGAACAGGAACACAAGACAAGGTATCCGCCCTCTGCCACCAGCGGCGCGGCCAGCCGCGCGATACGCTCATAAGCGCGCAACCCCGCCTCGAGCGCCTGTTTCGACGGGGCGAAGGCGGGCGGGTCGCAAATCACCAGGTCGAACCGCGCGCCCTCGTCGCCCAGCGCGGTCAGCACGTCGAAGGCATCGCCCTTGCGGGTGTCGAACCGATCCGCCATACCGCCCGCCTGCGCCCCCGCCTGCGCCAGGTCCAGCGCCGCCTGCGATCCGTCGACCGACAGCGCATGGGCCGCGCCGCCGGCAAGGCAGGCCAGCGCAAAGCCGCCCACGTGGGAAAACACATCCAGCACCCGCGCGCCTTGTGCCAGCCGTGCAGCGAAGGCGTGGTTGGGGCGCTGGTCGAAAAACAGCCCCGTCTTCTGCCCGCCGGTCAGGTCGGCCATGTAGGTGGCGCCGTTCATCGGCACCGGCACCGGCGCATCGGGGGCCGCACCGCGCAGCACGCCGCTGTCCTCGTCCAGCCCCTCCAGCGTGCGGGCACGGCCGCCGGCGTTCTTCAGCACGTTCGCCACGCCCGTCACATCGGTCAGCGCGGCGGCCAGGTCGTCCAGCAGCAGGTCGGCCCAGGCGGCGTTGGGCTGGATCACCGCGCTGTCGCCGAAACGGTCGATCACCACGCCGGGCAGCCCGTCGGCCTCGGCATGGACCAGGCGATAGAACGGCGCATCATAAAGCCGCTCGCGCAGCTCCAGCGCGCGCGCCAGCCGCGCGGCCAGCCACGCCCGGTCGATCCGGGCGGTCAGGTCACGATCCAGCACGCGGGCGAAGATGCGGGAATTCGGGTTCACCGCCACCAGCGCCAGCGCGTTGCGCTCGGCATCCTCCAGCACGGCGACGGTGCCGGGGGCCAGCGATTTCGTGCGGCGGTCGGTGACCAGCTCATTGTCGAACACCCAGGGCGCACCGTGCCGGATGGCGCGGGCATTGGCCTTGGGTTTCAGGCGGATAACGGGAAAAGAGGACGGCGTCATGCCGTCCTCTTACCGCCGTTCCCGTCCGGGCGAAAGATCAGAGTGGTGCGGTTTCCAGCCCGGCCACCAGTTGCGTCACGCCCCTGGGCGCCGAGCCGGGGTTTTCCAGCTCGGTTCGGATCACGTTGGCCAGGTGCCGGGTGATGCGCAGCTTTTGCGTCATGCCGTTTGCTTCGGCCTCGATCGCCGCGGCGCCACCGAACCCCTTGAGATCGGCCCTGATCTCGCGCGGGGGCATGATGGCGATGCCGGTTTCGGGGTCGCGCAGGATCAGGTCGAACCGGATCGAATGCACGCCACCGATGGTATAGCGGGTTTTCTCGGTCAGCGCGTGGAACCGCCTGACCACGATTTCCGCCGTCACCGGCAGGGCGCCCTGCATCCCCGCGGTCGCAAGCGACAGGCTGTCGTCGAAGATGGCGGCCACCTGCCGATGGCGGTCGCCCGCGGGATCGCCGCGCCAGACGATATCGCCCATCGGGTAATAACTGTTGGCCTCGCTCACCTTCAGATCGTCCGGCACCCGGACCACGAAGGACTGCACCGCGATCGACCGCACCGCGGCCGAGGGCGCCTCGTCCGCCAGCGCGGTCGCACTTTCCAGCGGCGCGTTGCGGGTCGCGGTTTCGATGGAGGCGCAGGCCGAAACGCCCAGCCCCAGCACCAGTGCCACGAGAATACGAAGATGTGTCATACCGAACCTCCAGGGGGCGGTCTGCCCCTTACCTTTGCGCAAGATTTGATTAAGTTTTGGGGCGAAACTTGGACACAAGCCGTACAATTGCAGGGTGATCGAAAGGCGCTTCGGCGGCCTTCCGCGGGAACGGTTGCGGCGTTATCGCTAACGGCGTATAGCTGGGCCAGCAGCCAGTGGGGGATGCATGGCACTCAACGACACAGTGGCGCGGGTGACCGACCGGATACGCACCCGCAGCGAAACGACACGCTCCGCCTACCTGGCGCGGATGCGCCAGGCCGGGCGAAAAGGCCCGAACCGTGCGCATCTGAGCTGCTCGAACCAGGCCCATGCCTATGCCGCCACGGGCCCCGACCAGCAGGCGCTGGCGACGGGCCGCGCGCCGCATCTGGGGATCGTCACCGCCTATAACGACATGCTGTCGGCGCATCAGCCGTTTGAAACCTTCCCCGACGTGATCCGGCAGGCCGCGCGCGGCGCGGGCGGCACCGCGCAGGTGGCCGGCGGCGTGCCCGCGATGTGCGATGGCGTCACCCAAAGCCAGCCGGGGATGGAGCTGTCGCTGTTCTCGCGCGACGTGATCGCGCTGGCGGCGGGTGTCGCGCTCAGCCATGACACCTTCGATGCGGCGCTCTATCTCGGGGTGTGCGACAAGATCGTGCCGGGGCTGGTGATCGCCGCCGCCACCTTCGGCCATGTGCCGGGCGTCTTCCTGCCCGCCGGGCCGATGACCAGCGGGCTGCCCAACGACGAAAAGGCGAAGGTGCGCCAGCAATTCGCCGCCGGCGAGGTCGACCGCGCCGCGCTGATGGCGGCGGAAATGGCCAGCTATCACGGCCCCGGCACCTGCACCTTCTACGGCACCGCCAATTCCAACCAGATGCTGATGGAACTGATGGGCCTGCACCTGCCCGGCGCCAGCTTCGTCAACCCGAACACGCCGCTCCGCGATGCGCTGACCCGCGCGGGCACCGAACGCGCGCTTGCGATCACGGCGCAGGGGAACGAATACACGCCGGTCTGCGACGTGCTGGACGAACGCGCCTTCGTCAACGGGATCGTCGGGCTGATGGCCACGGGCGGGTCGACCAACCTGGTCATCCACCTGCCCGCGATGGCGCGCGCGGCCGGTATCGCGCTGGAGCCGCAGGATTTTTCCGACCTCTCGGCGGTCACCCCCCTGCTGGCGCGGGTCTATCCCAACAGCCTTGCGGACGTGAACCATTTTCACGCCGCCGGCGGCCTTGGCTACCTGATCGGGCAATTGCTGGAGGCCGGGCTGCTGCACGAGGACGTGCAGACGATCGCCGGGCCGGGACTGGCGCGCTACACGACCGAGCCGGTGCTGGAGGGCGACAGCGTCACCTGGCGGCCCGGCAGCGGCGAAACGCTCAACGACAAAATCCTGCGCCCCGCCGGCGACCCGTTCCAGCCCACCGGCGGGCTGACCCACCTGTCGGGCAACCTGGGCGAGGCGATCATCAAGACCTCGGCGATTTCCGACGCGGCCCATGTGATCGAGGCGCCCGCGCGCGTGTTCGACAGCCAGGACGACGTGAAAACGGCGTTCCGGAACGGCGAACTGGACCGTGACGTTATCGTGGTCGTCCGCTTCCAGGGGCCGCAGGCCAACGGGATGCCGGAACTGCACGGGCTGATGCCGCCGCTGGGCGTGCTGCAGGGGCGCGGGCACAAGGTGGCGCTGGTCACCGACGGGCGGATGTCGGGGGCCAGCGGCAAGGTGCCCTCGGCCATCCATGTCACGCCCGAGGCCATGGTGGGCGGGCCGCTGGCGCGGCTGGCCGATGGCGACCTGCTGCGGCTGGATGCGCACAAGGGCACGCTGGAGGTGCTGAGCCACGGCGCGCTGGATCGCCCCCCGGCAACGCCCGACCTGTCGGCCAACGGGCATGGCATCGGGCGCGAACTGTTCGAAATCTTTCGCCAGACCGTCGGCCCCGCCAGCGCCGGGGCGGGCGTGGTGGTATGACCATGACCCCGCAGGACATCGGCAAGGCCACCGAAGCGCTCTGCCGCAAGGCCCCTGTGATCCCGGTGCTGGTGATCGAGGATGCCGCCCACGCCGTTCCGCTGGCCCAGGCGCTGGTCGCGGGCGGCCTGCCGGTGCTTGAGGTCACGCTGCGCACGCCGGTGGCGCTCGAGGCCATCGCGGCCATGTCGCAGGTTGCGGGCGGCATCGTCGGCGCGGGCACGGTGCTGACGCCGGATGATGTCACCGCCGCCAGGGCCGCGGGCGCGCAGTTCGCCGTCTCGCCCGGCGCCACCGACCGGCTGCTGGACGCCTGCGAGGCGGCGGACCTGCCCATCCTGCCCGGCGCCGCCACCGCCACCGAGGCGATGCGGCTGCTGGAACGCGGCTACGACACGCTGAAATTCTTTCCCGCCTCGGCCATCGGCGGGGCGCCCGCGCTCAGGGCGCTTGGCGGGCCGCTGCCGCAGCTGCGGTTCTGCCCGACCGGCGGGATCGACACGGTGAACGCACCCGATTACCTGTCGCTGCCCAACGTGCTCTGCGTCGGCGGCAGCTGGGTCGCCCCGCGCAAGCTGGTGGAAAACGGCGAATGGGCGGCGATCACCGGGCTGGCCCGGCAGGCCGCGGCGCTGTGATCGCGCCGGTTACCCCTGCCCGCGCGGACGCGCGCCCGCCCCGCCCCGGCGGCGCGGTTTGCCCATCCCGTCCAGCCCCGCGCGCATGACCTGCGTCATCGGGTGATCCGGCGCATCCGCCCCGTAGCGGGCGATCAGCGCCTGCAGCGCCGCATGGCTGTCCTGCCCGTCCGGCAGGCTCAGCGCCCAGTCGAGGAATATCGTCCGGCATTCCGGCTCGGTGATCCCCTCGATCCGGTAGGATTCGAAAATCAGCCCCTTGGGGTCCTGTGCATCGCCCTTTTTCATTGCCCTGCTCCTTTCGGCATCCGCCCGGTCACGTCGTCGATCACCTGCCCCGCGCGCGCGGTCAGCGCGGTCAGGTCCTGCTCCAGCACGGCCAGGCTGTCGGCCCCGGTTTCGCGCAGCATCATCGCGCAACCGCCCTCGCCCATGCTGCCGGGATCGAAGGGCTTGTCGCTCAGCAGTTTTGACACGGCCTGCACCTTCCAGCACAGCCTGTATGCGGCATCCAGCGTCGCGCTTTCGTCATCGCGCAGCCATCCGGCCTGCCGCCCCGCCTCCAGCCCCGCCGCAACCGAGCGGCCGGTGCCCCCGGTCAGCAGGGTCGCCGCCTGCGCCACCAGTTCCACGTCCTGCAACCGGCCCGGGCCGATCTTGGCGTCCCACGGGCCCGCCGGCTGTTTCGCGGCGGCGATGCGCGCGCGCATCTCGCGCACCTCATGCAGCACGCGGGCGGCATCCTGCGGCGCGCCCAGAACGGTGCGGCGCACCGCCTCGACATCCGCCGCGACCCCGTTATCGCCCGCCACCGCGCGGGCACGGGTCAGGGCCAGGTGCTCCCACACCCAGGCCTCGTCCTTCTGGTAGCTTTCGAAGGACGCCAGCGAGGTCGCCACCGGCCCCTGCGTGCCCGAGGGGCGCAGGCGCATGTCGACCTCGTAAAGCCGCCCCTCGCTCATCAGCGCGGTCACCGCCGTCACCATCGCCTGCGTCAGCCGCGCGTAATAGGCCCGCGCCGCCAGCGGCCGCCGCCCCTCGGACGCCTCGACCCCCGCCGCGTCGTAGATCACGATCAGGTCCAGGTCGGACGACGCATTGAGCCGCTCTGCCCCCAGCGAGCCCATGCCCAGCACCATCGCCCCGCGCCCCGGCGGCGCCCCGTGCTTGGCCGCGAACTGCGCCACCACCGCCGGGTAGAGCGCGGCGAGGCACGCCCCGGCCAGGTCGGCATATTGCGCGCCCGCCGCATCCGCGTCGATCAGCCCGCGCAGGTGATGCACGCCGATGCGGAAATGCCATTCCTTCGCCCAGCGCCGCGCATGATCGAGCTTGCGCTCGTAATCGTCCTCGTCCCCGATCCGCGCCGCCAGCTCGTCGCGCAGGGCATCGTGACCCGGCCAGTCGGCGAAGAAATCGCCGCCGATCACCGCGTCGAACACGCCGGAATTGCGCGACAGATGCGCCGCCAGCGCGGGCGAGGTGCCGACGATATCGACCAGCAGGTCGATCAGTTGCGGGTTCGCCTCGAACAGCGACAAAAGCTGCACGCCCGCCGGCAGACCGGCCAGGAACCCGTCCAGCGCCAGCAGCGCCTCGTCGGGCCGGGCGGCGCGGGCCAGCCGCTCCAGTATCTCGGGCTTCAGCCGCTCGAATATCTCGACCGCGCGGGCCGAACGCAGCGCGGGATAGCTGCGCCAGCGGGCGACGATTTCGGGGTTGAACTCGTGCCCGACCTCGACCTCGGCCGGGCCGCCGCCTTCGGGCGCGAAGAAGCTTTCGGTCAGGTCGTGCACCTCGGTCAGGCGGCGATGCAGGTCGGTTTTCAGCTCCTGCACCTCGCGCCCCATGAAACTTGCGAGCCTCTCGAACCCCTCTTCGGAATTGGGCAGGTCGTGGGTCTGGGCGTCGCGGATCATCTGCAGGCGATGCTCGACCTCGCGGTGGGCGACATAGTGATCGGCCAGCACCCCGGCGGCATCCTGCGGAATCCACTCCTTGTCCGCCAGCACGCGCAGCCCGTCCAGCGTGCCGCGCACCCGTAGCTCGGGGTCGCGCCCGCCGGCGATCAGTTGCCGGGTCTGGGTAAAGAACTCGATCTCGCGGATACCGCCGCGGCCCAGCTTCATGTTGTGGCCCGGCAGGGTGATCGGCCCGCCCAGCCCCTTATGTTCACGGATGCGCAGGCGCATGTCATGCGCATCCTGGATGGCGGCGAAATCCAGATGCTTGCGGAACACGAAGGGCGTCAGGGTTTTCAGGAACTTCTCGCCCGCCGCGATATCGCCCGCGCAGGCGCGCGCCTTGATATAGGCCGCGCGCTCCCACGTCCGGCCAAGGCTTTCGTAATAGGTTTCCGCCGCCGCCATCGCCAGGCAGACCGGCGTGACCGCCGGATCGGGGCGCAGCCGCAGGTCGGTGCGAAAGACATAGCCCTCGGCGGTCATGTCGCTCAGCATCGCCGACATCCTGCGGGTGGCGCGCACGAAGCTGGCGCGCGCCTCGTGCCAGTCCTCGGGGTCGAAGCGGGTTTCGTCGAACAGGCAGATCAGGTCGATATCCGAGCTGTAGTTCAGCTCGCCCGCACCCATCTTGCCCATCGCCAGCGCCACCATGCCGCCCGCCTGCTCGATATCGTCCTCGGTCGCGCCGGGCAGCTTGCCGCGCCGGATTTCATGGCCCACGGTCGCCCGCATCGCCGTATGGGTCGCCAGATCGGCCAGCCGGGTCAACGCGCCGGTGACCTGCATCAGCGGCCAGACCCCGGCCAGGTCCGCCAGCCCCGCCAGCAGCGCCACCCGCCGCTTGGCCTGCCGCAGCGCGACCGGCAGCACATCCGGCGCCGCGCCCTGGATATCGGCGAAAACCGCCTCCAGCGCCGCCTCGGGATCGTCCAGCGCGCCGGGCAGCCAGCCGGCCTCTTTCTCGGTCAGGCCCAGCAGATAGGGCGAACAGCCCCCCGCCCCCTCGACCAGCTTTGCCAGGTCGCCCGACAGGCCGGGCACGGCGGCGCGCGCCTCGGCGCCGCGATCGGGTTCGAAGGGGACAGGCAGGCGGGTGATACGGGATGCGAAACTCATGGCCGAAGATAGGCCATGGCACGCGCGCGGATGCAAGAGAGGACAGGCCGATTGCGGAACCGCGCGGTTTTGGGCAATCTTCGCGCGGTTTTGAACGAAAGGCATCAGGCATGAGCAAAAGCATGGCCCGCGTGCGCCGCGCGCTGGAAGAGGCCGGGGTCACCCCCGATATCCGCGAAACCGACGGCGCGCGCACCGCGCAGGAGGCCGCCGATGCGGTGGGCTGCGAGCTGGACCAGATCGTCAAGTCGATCATCTTCCAGGGCCATGACAGCGGCCAGTGCCTGCTGTTCCTGACCGCGGGCGGCAACCAGGTGGATGCCACCAAGGCCGCCACGCTGGCGGGCGAGAGGCTGGACCGCGCAGATGCGGCGGCGGTGCGGGCGCAGACGGGGTTCGCCATCGGCGGCGTCAGCCCGGTGGGCCACCTGAACCCGATCCGCGCCTGGGCCGATCCCCGGCTGCTGGAATTCAGCGAAATCTGGGCCGCCGCCGGCACACCGCGGCATGTCTTTCCGCTGCAATCCACCGAACTGGCCCGGCTGAGCGGCGCACAAGTGGCTGATTTCACGGCCTGACCGCGAAAATGTAAAAAACTTTCACATCACCCCTTGTCAGGGTCCGGCCGTCCTCCCATCTTGTGTAATGTGAAAGACATTCACATCGCATCAACGGAGAGAGACATGACACCCGCCGCACCCTATACCGAAGCGCCCTCCCGGCCCGCCGGCTGGCTGAGCCGCGCCGAGGCCTGGCTCGACGCCCGTGGCAAGGGCGCCTGGATCGCCGCCATGGTCCTTGGATTCATCTTCTTCTGGCCCGTCGGGCTGGCCCTTCTTGCCTACATGATCTGGAGCAAACGCATGTTCGGAAAATCCTGTTCCCACCGCCGCAGCCACATGGCCCGCCACGCCTATGGCGCGATGAAACCCAGCGGAAACAGCGCCTTCGACGCCTACAAGGCCGACACGCTGCGCCGGCTGGAGGAAGAGCAGGAACAGTTCGAAAACTTCCTGCAACGCCTGCGCGAAGCCAAGGACAAGGCCGAGTTCGACGAGTTCATGGAAGACCGCGCCCGCGAGGCCCGTGCCCCGCGCGAAGACGAAGACGCCTGAGACCGCGCGCCCCTGCGCCCCACGCCCGGCCCGCCCCTTGCGGGCCGGTCCCTTGTGCCCCAGAAAGATCCCCATGACCTTTTCCGCCCTGCCCGACCCGCATCTGCAGCCCGAATTCTACGCCGATGTGCCGACAAAGCGCCTGCTGGCCTTTGTCGTCGACACGCTGGTCATCGTGGCGATGTGCCTGCTGGTCCTGCCCTTCACCGCCTTTACCGGTGTGTTCTTTTTCCCGTTCCTGATGCTGGTGGTGGGCTTTGCCTATCGCGTGGCGACCATCGCAAACCGGTCGGCCACCTGGGGCATGCGCCTGATGGCGATCGAGTTCCGCACCCATGAGGGGCGCACCTTCGACCTGGGCACCGCATTCCTGCACACGCTGGGCTTTACCGTTTCGATGGGGGTTTTCGTGGCGCAAGCCATCTCGATCGTGCTGATGCTGACCAGCGAGCGCGGACAGGGCCTGACCGACATGGTGCTGGGCAGCGTCGCGCTGAACCGCCAGGCGCGGCGTTGACCACGGCGTTCGGTGCCCCCTTGGCGGATGCGGGGCGGGTTGATAGTGTCGGCTCAGGTTGATTTCCGACGGACCCCATGCGCCATACGTTACCCATTGCCCCGCAGTTTTACGTGACCGCCCCGCAGACCTGTCCCTATCTCGACGGGCGGATGGAACGGAAGCTGTTTACCGCCCTGCAGGGCGACGCGGCCGAGCGGCTGAACGACACCCTGTCGAAGCAGGGCTTCCGGCGCTCGCAGAACGTGCTGTATCGCCCGTCCTGCGCCGATTGCGCCGCCTGCATGTCGGCGCGTATCCGGGTGGCCGATTTCAGGCCCTCGAAAAGCCAGAAGCGCACGCAGCGCCGCAACGCCTACCTGACCCGCAAGGCGACCTCGCCCTGGGCGACCGAGGATCAGTACGAGCTGTTCCGCCGCTATCTCGACAGCCGCCACGCCGATGGCGGGATGGCCGATATGGATGTGTTCGAATTCGCCGCGATGATCGAGGAAACCCCGGTGCGCACCCGCGTGGTGGAATATTCCGACAGCGAAACCGACCGGCTGGCCGCGGTCTGCCTGACCGATGTGCTGGATGACGGGGTGAGCCTTGTCTATTCCTTCTACGATCCCGACAGCACGCGCGAGTCGCTGGGCACCTATATCATCCTCGACCATATCGAGATCGCGCGCGAGGCCGGCCTGCCCTTCGTCTACCTGGGCTACTGGGTGCCGGGCAGCCGCAAGATGGGGTACAAGGCCAAGTTCAGCGGGCTGGAGCTGTATGTCGGCAACCGCTGGGAAAAGATGCGCGACCCGGCGGATTACTCGTCGGAACTGCATCCGCTGAACACCGACCCGATCGCCGAGCAGGTGGCCAACATCACCCTGCCCGGGGCCCGTCCGGCCAAGGGGTGATCGCGGCATCGCGCGGCAGGGATTGCGCCTGCCGATGTCCGGGTGCCGGTTTGCGCAACAAAAGAACGCGAAAAACTTTCCCTGCGACATAATATTCACGACTTCCGTGGTTGACGGCCCCCGTTGCCCCCCTTAGAACCGTGCGCACGCGAAGGAGAACCCACCCGATGACTCTCGTAGTAATCCTGCTGGATACATGGCGCATGGGCCGGTAACGGACACCATAACGGAACCCCATGCGCCCCCGACTGATCCTCGGGGGCTTTTTCTTGGCGAATGACATGACGTTGATAGACGGAGCAAACAGATGACACGTCAGATGACCGGCGCGAAAATGGTGGTTCAGGCCCTCAAGGATCAGGGCGTGGACGTCGTATTCGGATATCCCGGCGGCGCTGTGCTACCGATCTATGACGAGATTTTCCAGCAGAACGGCATCCGGCACATCCTTGTGCGCCACGAACAGGGCGCGGTGCACGCCGCCGAGGGCTATGCCCGTTCCACCGGCAAGCCGGGCGTGTGCCTTGTGACATCGGGCCCCGGGGCGACCAACGCGGTGACCGGGCTGACCGACGCGCTGATGGATTCGATCCCGATCGTGGTTCTGACGGGTCAGGTGCCGACCTTCATGATCGGGTCTGACGCCTTCCAGGAGGCCGATACCGTGGGTATCACCCGCTCCTGCACCAAGCATAACTGGCTGGTGAAGGATACCGAGAACCTCCCGCATATCCTGCACGAGGCGTTCCACGTCGCCACCAACGGCCGCCCCGGCCCCGTCCTGGTGGATATCCCCAAGGACGTGCAGTTCGCCAGCGCCGATTACGTCGGGCCGAAACAGGTGGATAACGGCCATTACGCCCCGCGCGTCAAGGGCGACATGGAGGCGATCACCGAACTGGCCGAGGCGCTGGAAACCGCCAAGCGGCCGATCTTCTATACCGGCGGCGGCGTCATCAACTCGGGCACCGCGGCCAGCCAGCTTTTACGCGAACTGGTCGAGGCCACGGGCTTTCCCGTCACCTCGACCCTGATGGGGCTGGGCGCCTACCCTGCCTCGGGCGACAAATGGCTGGGGATGCTGGGGATGCACGGCCTTTACGAGGCCAACATGGCGATGCACGATTGCGACCTGATGATCAATATCGGCGCGCGGTTCGACGACCGGATCACCGGCCGGATCGACGCGTTCAGCCCGAAATCGAAAAAGGCGCATATCGACATCGACCCCTCGTCGATCAACAAGGTGATCCGCGTGGATATCCCCATCGTCGGCGATGTGGCGCACGTGCTGGAGGACCTGCTGAAGGTCTGGAAGGCACGCGGCCGCAAGACCGAAAAGGAGGCGCTGGCGAAATGGTGGGCGCAGATCGAGGAATGGAAGAAAGTCGATTGCCTGTCCTTCAAGCAGGACGGCCCCACGATCAAGCCGCAATACGCGCTGCAACGGCTTGAGGCGCTGACCAAGGGGCATGACCGCTATGTCTGCACCGAGGTCGGCCAGCACCAGATGTGGGCCGCGCAATACCTGGGCTTCGACGATCCGAACCGCTGGATGACCAGCGGGGGGCTGGGCACGATGGGCTATGGCTTCCCCTCCTCGATCGGCGTGCAGATGGCGCACCCCGATGCGCTGGTCATCAACGTGGCGGGCGAGGCATCGTGGCTGATGAACATGCAGGAAATGGGCACCGCGGTGCAGTTCCGCCTGCCGGTCAAGCAGTTCATCATGAACAACGAACGGCTTGGCATGGTGCGCCAGTGGCAGGAACTGCTGCATGGCGAACGCTATTCCCACAGCTGGTCCGAGGCGCTGCCCGATTTCGTCAAGCTGGCCGAGGCGTTCGGCGCCAAGGGCATCCAGTGCGGCGACCCGGCCGACCTGGACGACGCGATCATGGAAATGATCGCCTATGACGGGCCGGTGATCTTCGATTGCCTGGTGGAAAAGCACGAAAACTGCTTCCCCATGATCCCGTCGGGCGAGCCGCATAACAAGATGCTGCTGGGCGAGGCCAGCACCAAGGACGCCATCGGCAGCTCGGGCGCCGTTCTTGTGTGACCGAACGCGGGGTGCACCCGAAACCGGTGCGCCCCCGGAAACGACCCGCCCCGGCAGCGACGGGGCAAAGCGAGGGAAGCAAAATGTCTGCGCTAAAGATCAAGAAGGGCTCGACCAAGCATTCCGCCTATAACCTGCGTCCCAGTTTCTCGGACGTGCAGGAACGGCACACGCTGGCGGTGCTGGTGGACAACGAGGCCGGCGTTCTGGCCCGCGTGATCGGGCTGTTCTCGGCCCGGGGCTACAACATCGAAAGCCTGACCGTGGCCGAGGTCGACCACGAGGGCGGGCTGAGCCGGATCACCGTGGTCACGACCGGCACGCCGCAGGTGATCGAGCAGATCAAGGCGCAGCTTGGCCGCATCGTGCCGGTGCATGACGTGCACGACCTGACGGTCGAGGGTCCCAGCGTCGAACGCGAACTGGCACTGCTGAAAGTGGCCGGCGGCGGCGACAAGCGGGTCGAGGCGCTGCGCCTGGCCGATATCTTCCGCGCCAACGTGGTGGATTCGACGCTGGAAAGCTTTGTCTTCGAGATCACCGGCACGCCGGAAAAGATCGACGCCTTCGCCGACCTGATGCGCCCGCTGGGCCTGGTCGAGGTCGCGCGCACGGGCGTCGCCGCGCTGTCGCGCGGGGCGTGACCGCCTTTCGGCACCCATGAGGGAAAGCACCGGGCGCGGCGGCAGCGGACCGCCGCGCCCGATCGTTACGCGGCGGGCGTGATCCGCCGGACAACCGCCCGCCCCGGCCGGCCCGCGGCCCTGAGCCGCTCGGGCAGGCCACGAAACCCGTCCTGCGCCACAAGCACGAGATCGCGGGCCAGCCGCATCTTGCGCGCGTTTTCAGCACGAAACCGCACCATGTCGCCGGCTTCCAGCACCTGCCGGTTGTTCACATCGTGAAAAAACGCAAGGTCGCCGTGATCCTCGCACCAGATCACCGCCTTTTCCCCATTTTCGGAACACCACAACACAACACCAAACATCTTCATTGCCAGTTCTGTCCCCAATCAATCCCCAACGGACGCATTCTACGAAACAGGTTTGGGCAGAACATGCAAAAAATAGCATCCGGGCGTTCGGATTTGTGTCAGGCGCCCCGAAATCTGACGCCAATGCGCGTCTGTGACGTTACGTAGCCGCGTCATACTTCTACTTTTACTTGTGGCGCCACACCCTGAGCTGTGCCAAAAGTTGACCTTAAGTAAGGAACCACCCGAATACATGTGAAATGGTAACGCAGTCAGATCCTGTTTCCCCGTCCGAGTTGCGAACGGTTTTCGGCCGAAATCTCAAGATCCTGGCGTGCAGTTTCCCATCGGTCACGGCGCTGTGCCGGGCGCTGGGAATCAACCGCACGCAGTTCAACCGCTACCTGTCCGGCGAAAGCTTCCCCCGCCCCGAAATCCTCGACCGGATCTGCCGGTTCTTCGACATGGACGCCCGCATCCTGCTGACCCCGGTCGAGGAGCTGCAGCGCGACCCCGTCGGTATGCTGTCCCATCCCTTTATCGCCGACTGGCTGGGCCCGCAGGCAACCGACGTGCCCGAAAAGCTGTTTCCAAGCGGGTTCTACCGGTTCTCGCGGCGCGGCTTCATGGATGACCGCCGCTTCCTGCAGGGGCTGGTCGTGGTCAAGCGGGTCGACGGCCACACCTTCCTGCGCGGGCTGGAGCCGCGCGAGGCGATGAAACAGCAGGGCCTGCGCGCCCGCCACAGGCAACGCGATTTCCGCGGCGTCGTGCTGCGGCAGGAGGACGGCGTTTCCATCCTGATCTCGCGCGAGGGCGGCAAGACCGGCACCTACAACTTCCTTGCCCCGGTATCGTCCTACGAAAACAATTTCTGGGAAGGCTATGTCACCCGCACCCTGCGCCAGCAACCGCTGGGGCTGCGGCTGACGCGGATGGTCTATGAATACCTGGGGCGCGATATCGGCACGGTCCTGGCAGCGGCGCGGCGCATGGGCTATTGCGAGCGTGACGAACTGATGGCCCATCACCTGCGGCTGTTGCAGGTCGACCGGCCGCTGAGCTGACCGCCGCCCGGCCCGCCCGTTCACGACACCGCCGGTCGCTGACAGGCTATAGCGCCCGGCCAGACAACGGTACCCTGCACGAAACCCAAGGCAGGAGGACCGACCATGACGACACCGCTTCACAATGTCCGCCGTCCCGTGGCCGAGGCGAACGGCCTGCCCAACGCCCATTACATCGACCCGGCCGTGTTCGACGAGGAAAAGCAGGCGCTGCTGTTCTCGCAATGGGCCGGGCTTGCCGTCGCCTCGGACGTGCCCGAACCGGGCGATGCTGTCCCGCTCACCTTCCTGGGGATGCCGCTTTTGCTGATCCGCGACAAGGCCGGCCAGGTCCGGGTGTTTCAGAACACCTGTCGCCATCGCGGCATGATCCTGGTGGACGAGCCGCGCAGGATCGCGGGCGCGATCCGCTGCCCCTATCATTCCTGGTGCTACGGCACCGATGGCCGGCTGGTCAGCACGCCCCATGTGGGCGGCCCCGGCCGCAACACCCACGAGGCCGTGAAACGCCCCGAGCTGGGGCTGGTGGAAATCCGCAGCCATGTCTGGTTCGACGTGGTCTGGATCAACGTCACCGGCGACGCCCCGCCCTTCGACGCGGCGATGGCCGACGTGCTGGACCGGTGGCGGGAATTCGAACAGCCGATGTATCACGGCGGCGCCGACAGCCGGTTCCAGCTGAGCGTGAACAGCAACTGGAAACTGGCGGTCGAAAACTACTGCGAAAGCTACCACCTGCCCTGGGTGCATCCGGGGCTGAACAGCTATTCCCGGCTGGAGGATCACTACAACATCGAAAAGCCGGGCGAATATTCCGGCCAGGGCACGCTGGTCTATCGCCAGCTTGGCAACGAGAACGGCGAAACCTTCCCCGATTTCAAGGGCCTGTCCGACAAATGGGACACCGCAGCCGAATACCTGGCGATCTATCCCAACGTGCTGCTGGGCGTGCACCGCGATCATGCCTTCGCGATCATCCTTGTGCCCGAAGGCCCGGAACGCACGGTCGAGAACATCCATCTCTATTACACGCAACCCGACACCGACGAGGGGCTGCGCGCGCGCAATACCCAGCTTTGGAAAACCGTGTTCGAAGAGGATATCTTCGTCGTCGAGGGGATGCAGCGCGGCCGCCACGCGCCGCTGTTCGACGGCGGGCGCTTCAGCCCGGCGATGGACGGGGCCACGCATTGCTTTCACGACTGGGTGGCCGGCAAGATCGAAACCCACCGCGCGCGGGCGCGGGCCGCGGAATGAGCGACCTGGATCAACGCCTGCTGGCCGCCCACGCGCGCGACGACCGGCAGGCGCTGATCCTCCTCTATGCCGAGGCCGGCGACATCGCACCGGATATCGACGCGGCCTGTTTCTACCTGACCCATGCCTATGTCTTCGCGCTGGAGGCCGGCGCGCCCGAGGCCGCCGGCCTGCACGCGCGGCTCAGGGCCGCCGGGCGCGAGGAATGACAGCGCCGATCGCGGGCGGGCTGCGCCCGTTTTGAGTATTTTTGGAACGATGAAAAGGCGGGCGCCGGGGTTTCATCGTTCCGCAAATACTCCCGCCGGAGGCGGCCGCCGGGTCAGGCGCGAAGCCTTTCCCCTGTCGGATCGAAGGGCGGTTCACGCAGGATGGTCGCGCCGTGGGGGCGGCCGAGGATCATCACCTCGACCCGGTCGCCGGGGGCTGCATCTTTCACGAACCCCAGCGCCAGCGACTTGTCCACGCTGTAGCCGTAAGCGCCCGAGGTGACGCGCCCGATGCCCTGCCCGTCCCGGAATATCGGCTCGCCCCCGGTGGCGTCGGCATTGCTGGCGGCCACCGCACCGGCGTCGATGTCCAGCAGCACCAGCCTTTCGCGCGCGGGATTGTCCAGCACGCGGGCAACGGCGTCCTTGTTCAGGAAATCCTTGTCCATCCTGACCAGCCGCTCCAGCCCCACCTCTTGCGGCCAGTATTCGGGGCTGTATTCGCGGCTCCATGAGCCATAGCCCTTTTCGATGCGCAGGCTTGTCAGCGCGCGGCTGCCCACGGGGCCCGCGCCCAGGTCACGCCCGGCCTCCAGCAGCGCGGTGTAGAGCGCGACCTGATCCTTTTCGGCGCAGTGCAGTTCCCACCCCAGGTCGCCGGTGAAGCTGACGCGCAGCGCGATCACGTCGATGCCCGCCACCGCGATGCGCTGTGAGCGCATGAAGGGGAAATCCGCCGTCGCCAGCGAGGTATTGGTCAGCCGTTGCAGCAGCGCACGCGATTCCGGCCCGGCCACGTTGAAGCCGCACATGGCGTCGGTCACGCTGTCGAAGCGGGTGCCTTCGGGCAGCGGCACCTGGCCGAAGAACCGGCTGTGATAGCGTTCGGCCATGCCAGATGAGATCACGAGGAATTCGTCCCCGGCCAGCCGCGTCACCGTCGCGTCGCCCGCGATCCCGCCGCGCTTGCCGATCAGCGGCGTCAGGCAGGACCGGCCCACCGCGCGCGGCATGCGGTTGGCGAAAACCGCGTTCAGCCAGTCCCCGGCCCCCGGCCCCGTCACGCGGTAGCGGGCAAAGTTCGAGATGTCGATGATGCCCGCATGGTCGCGCAGCATCCGCACCTCGCGGCCCACGCCCTCCCACCAGTTCTGGCGGGTGAAGCCGTTGGTATCGACGTGATCGGGGTCGTCCGCGAACCACAGCGGATGCTCCCAGCCATAGTTCAACCCCATCACCGCGCCCATCGCGCGCTGCATCCCATGGGCCGGGCGGGTGCGCAGGGGGCGGCCGGCGGCGCGCTCCTCGTTCGGGTAGTGGATCGCGAAGCGGTGGGCGTAGACATCGCGCACCTTTGCCCTGACGAAATCGCGGTCATTGGCCCAGGGCCCGAAGCGCGCGATGTCCCAGGGGAACATGTCGTATTGCATTTCGCCCTGCGTGATCCATTGCGCCGCCATCAGCCCCATGCCCGCCGACTGGCTGAAGCCGGGGACGATGCCGCCGCACATGAAATAGTTGCGCAATTCCGGCACCGGCCCGAGGATCACATTGCTGTCGGGCGACCAGATCATCGGCCCGTTGATCACGCGTTTCACACCCGCCTCGGCCGCGGCGGGCACGCGATCCATCGCGCGCATCACGTTTTCCATGATCCGCTCCAGATCGTCGGGAAACAGGTCATGCGCGAAATCCAGCGGCGTGCCTTCCTCGGCCCAGAAGCGCATGTCGCGCTCATAGGCGCCGATCAGCAGGCCCTTGCCCTCTTGCCGCAGGTAATATTCGCCATCGCGGTCGGCCACCGAGGGCAGGCGGCGGTCCATCGCGGCGATCTCGGGCAGGGTTTCGGTGACGAAATACTGGTGCTCGGTCGGTTGCAGCGGCACCTCGATCCCCGCCAGCCGCGCCACCTCGCGCCCCCAGAGACCGGCGGCGTTGATCACCCATTGCGTGCGGATATTGCCCTTGGGCGTCTCGACGACCCAGCTTCCATCGGGTTGCGCGACAGTGCCGGTGACAGGGGTAAAGCGATAAATCTCCGCCCCGCGCTGGCGGGCGCCCGCAGCATAGGCGTTGGTCACGCCGGAAGGATCGACATTGCCGCCATCGGGTTCGAACATGATGCAGCGGATGCCGTCGAAATTCACCAGCGGGTGCAGGCGCTCGGCCTCATCGCGGGTGATTTCGTGGAAATTCATGCCGTAAAGCCGCGCCTTGGCCGCCTGCAGACGCAGCTGGTATTCGCGGTTCTCGGTCTGCGCCAGATACAGGCTGCCGGGCTGGAACACGCCGCAGCCCTGCCCGGTTTCGACCTCAAGCTCCTTGTAAAGGGTCATCGTGTAGTGCTGCAGGCGGCTGATATTGGCGCTGTCATGCAGCCCGTGGATATTGGCCGCCGCGTGCCAGGTCGAGCCGCTGGTCAGCTCGTCGCGCTCCAGCAAGACGACATCGCTCCACCCCAGCCTGGTCAGGTGATACAGGATCGAGCATCCGATGACGCCGCCGCCGATCACGACAGCCTGTGCATGGGTCTTCATCTGGGCATCCCCCGGTCCGTGTTCCGGCCCAGAGTGCCGGATTCCCCGCCAAAGAATTGCCCGAACCCGACATGATCCGTCGCGGTGATACAAGTGCGCCTTGCCCCTGCGCGACGCATCGTGTCGCCTTTGGGCTTGCGGCACGGGACGAGACAGGAAAGCCTGCGAAAAACAGAAACCGGGAGAAAGCCCATGAAAACCACCACCCGCGTGGCCGTGATCGGCGGAGGCGTCGTCGGATGCAGCGTTCTCTATCACCTGACGAAACTGGGCTGGTCCGACGTGATGCTGATCGAACGCAGCGACCTGACCTCGGGCAGCACGTGGCACGCGGCGGGCGGGTTTCACACGCTGAACGGCGATACCAACATGGCCGCGCTGCAGGGCTATACCATCCGTCTGTACAAGGAACTGGAAGAGATCACCGGCATGTCCTGCGGGCTGCACCACGTGGGCGGCGTGACGCTGGCCGACAACCGCGAACGGATGGACATGCTGCTGGCCGAACGGGCCAAGCACCGCTACATGGGGCTGGAGACCGGGATCGTCGGCCCCGAAGAGATCGCGAAAATCGCGCCGGTCACCAATCTCGACGGGATCATCGGCGGGCTTTACGACCCGCTGGACGGCCATCTCGACCCCTCGGGCACCACCCATGCCTATGCCCGCGCGGCGCGGATGGGCGGGGCCACGATCGAAACGCATTGCATGGTCCGCGAGACGAACCAGCGCCCCGACGGCACATGGGACGTGGTGACTGACAAGGGCACGATCCATGCCGAGCATGTGGTCAATGCCGGCGGCCTCTGGGCGCGCGAGGTGGGCGCGATGGCGGGCATCTATTTCCCGCTGCACCCGATGGAGCACCAGTATATCGTCACCGAGGACGTGCCGCTGATCCTTGAAATGGCGCAGGACGGCCGCGAACACCCCCATGTGATGGACCCCGCCGGCGAAAGCTATCTGAGGCAAGAGGGCAAGGGCCTGTGCATCGGGTTCTACGAACAGCCCTGCCGCCCCTGGGCTGTCGATGGCACGCCCTGGAATTTCGGCCACGAATTGCTGCCCGACGATTTCGACAAGATCGAGGACAGCATCGCCTTTGCCTATCGCCGCTTTCCGGCGCTGGAACGGGCAGGCGTCAAATCGGTGATCCACGGGCCGTTCACCTTCGCGCCCGACGGCAACCCGCTGGTGGGGCCGGTGCCGGGGGTGCGCAATTACTGGTCGGCCTGCGCGGTCATGGCGGGTTTTTCGCAGGGCGGCGGCGTCGGCCTGATGCTGGCGCAATGGATGATCGAGGGCGAGACCGAGCGCGACACCTTCGCGATGGATTGCGCGCGGTTCGGCGACTGGATCACCCCCGGCTACACCCGCCCCAAGGTGATCGAGAATTACCAGAAACGGTTTTCCGTCTCCTACCCGAACGAGGAACTGCCCGCCGCGCGCCCGTTCCGGCAGACGCCGATGTATGACCTGTTCGACGGCATGGGCGCGGTCTGGGGCCATCAATACGGGCTGGAGGTCGCCAATTACTTTGCCGAACCGGGCGAGTCGCGCTTCGAAACCCCGTCCTTCCGCCGGTCCAACGCCTTCGACGCCACCGCGCGCGAGGTCGCGGCGGTGCGCGGCGCCGTGGGCATCAACGAGCTGCAGAATTTCGGCAAGTACCTTGTCACCGGCGCGGGCGCGCGCGGCTGGCTGGACCGGATCATGGCCGGCCGCATCCCGAAACCCGGGCGGCTGTCGCTGACGCCGATGCTGTCGCACAAGGGGCGGCTGATCGGCGATTTCACCGTGTCCTGTCTGAACGACGAAACCTTCCAGCTGACCGCCAGCTACGGCGCGCAGGCGTTCCACATGCGCTGGTTCGGGATGAACGAGGCAGAAGGCGTGCGTGTCGACAACATCTCGGACCGGCTGACCGGGTTCCAGATCGCGGGCCCCAAAGCGCGCGAGGTGCTGGCCGCCTGCACGCGCGACGATATCGCGGACATGCGCTTCATGGACCTGCGCCACGTCACGGTGGGCATGGCCGACTGCCTTGTGCAGCGGGTCAGCTATACCGGTGACCTCGGGTACGAGATCTATTGCGATCCGATGGCGCAGCGCGCGCTCTGGTCGGTGCTGTGGGCGGCGGGGCAGCCACATGGGATGCGCCCCTTCGGGATGCGGGCGATGATGTCGCTGCGGCTCGACCGGTTCTTCGGCAGCTGGGGGGCCGAGTTCAGCCCCGATTACACGCCCGCCGAAACGGGTATGGACCGTTTCATCGCCTGGGGGAAGGACAGCGATTTCATCGGCCGCGCCGCCGCCGAGGCCGAACGCGCCCGGGGCCCCGCCCGCCGGCTGATCAATTTCGGGGTGGACGCGACCGATGCCGATGTCGTCGCCTATGAACCGATCTGGCTGGACGGCGCGGTGGTCGGCTTTTGCACCTCGGGCGGGTATTCGCACCACCTGGGCAAATCCATCGCCTACGGGTTCGTGCCCGCCGACCGCGTCACCGACGAGCTGGAGGTGGAGATCGAAATCCTCGGAAAGATGCACAAGGCGCGGCACCTGCCCCGCTCGCCCTTCGACCCCGAGGGCACGCGGATGCGGGGTTGACGGGGGCGGCACGCTCGTCCTTCATCGTTCCCGAAATACTCCCGCCGGAGGCGTCCGACGGCGCCACCGGCGCGACAACCGATATCGGGCGTGCAGTCATGACAACGGCCATTCTGATCCTCGCCGCCGGGCGTTCGTCGCGCATGGGCGGCGCCGACAAGATGCAGGAAAGCGTCGACGGCGCGCCGCTGCTTGCGGTCATGGCCGCGCGCGCGCTGGCCACCGGGTTGCCGGTCTGGGTGACGGTGCCGGCGCTGTCGCACCCGCGTGCGCGGGTTTTGCCCAAGGGGGTGACGCCGGTTCCGGTCGCGGATGCGGATGAGGGCATGGCCGCCTCGATCCGTGCCGGGGTGGCCGCCCTGCCCGGCGATGTCGCGGCGGTGATGATCCTGCCCGCCGACCTGCCCGACCTGAGCACGCAGGACCTGCGGCTTATGGCCGATACCTATCGCGGCGGGATTTTGCGGGCGACGGCGCAGGACGGCACGCCGGGCCATCCGGTGATCTTTCCACGCACGCTGTTTGCCGAATTGCAGCGCCTGTCAGGCGACGAAGGCGCGCGCGGCGTCCTGCGCGCCCATGCCGGGATATTGCACCTGCTCGCCCTGCCCGCCGCCCATGCGACGACCGACCTCGACACGCCCGGGGCCTGGGCGGCCTGGCGTGCCGCGCGGGGTTGAGGCCGGGCGCAGCGCAAGCGCCTGCACCTCGCGCGCGCCGAGCGTTCCGCGCGCCGCCGGACAGGCGGTTTCCGCACCGTTGCCGCGCAGCTCGGGGAACAGCAGGCGCAGCTCTTCGCGCTGTGCGCGGCCCATGCCGGACAGCGTTCTTTCGTCCGGTTGCAGGCTTTCGCTCCAGGCGCCTTCGCTGCACAGGATCTGGTGATCGTCGAACATCAGATGAACGTAGACCACGCCGGTATCGGTCGGCAATTGCTCTACCCCGTCGAGGAACAGCAGGTCGATCGCGGCGACCAGCGCCTCTTCGTCGCCGGGGCGGGCATGGACCAGCATCCGGTGGCAGGGGGATACCATCAGGTCGCGCTCGGGCTGGTTGCGGCCCAGCGCCCCGGCCCGGATCATCACCGGGCGCAGGTCGGGCCGGCCGATCAGTTCGGCCCCGCCAAGGCTGCGCGTGCCGGTCCAGCGCACGGGCTGATAGCCGGCGTCGCGCGTCAGGACCATGTCGCCCCTTGCGATATCGGCGGCGCGCAGCTCGCCCCGCAGCGTCTTGATCCTTGTGCCGGCGGCGACGCAGGACATACAACCGGCGGGCCCGCTGTCCGGCAGGCCCAAGGCCGCCACGCCCGGCCAGGTCGCCGGGCCGGCCTGCGGATCGCCACGGTCATAGACGATCCCGACCACGCGGTTGGGATAGCAGACCGCGCGCCCCGCCTTCGTGCCGGGCGCATCGCGCTTTTTATCCGGTGCGCCCCGCCAGTCATGGCCGCGCCGGATGGTGATCCCGTCGAACCGGGCCGCGCGCCCAAGCGTGGCATCGGTGCCGGAGGCACCGGCCGGACCCACGGTAAAGGCCATGCCGTCATGGCAGATCGTCAGGATTTCCCGGGTCCGGTCCAGCCCGAGGGTGAAATCGGAACCGAGCGACGTGGCGTCGAGCACCTGGCCCGCCCCGTCCCCGGCGATCAGGGACCAGAAGGCGACGCTGTTCCACGTTGCGGGTGTGACGTTGTGGACGGCCACGGGGAGTTCCCCCTGGCCGGCAGGCGCGGGCCATGCCTGCCCGGCGCGATCGTGATCGCGTATCGCTGGGATATCTGCCTGCATTTTCGACTGCTCCTTGACCGTACTCGCAAGACCCGCAGCATCGTTCCCGCGGGAAACACCCTTTCGGATAGGAAAGGAACCACTCACCTACCCGGATGGATAGGCGACCGGATTGGCAGAAATTCGCGCGAATTCAGGCGAATATAAGGCATTTTGCCCGATTTACGGGGGTTTCGGCCCCGATCCGGGTGCCACGAACGGAAAAGGCGCGGATCATGCCGCTGCATGTCCGCGCCTTCACCTGAGTACCCCGGGCTGAGAGAATTTACCCGAGAACATCGTCCCTGTCCGAGGTGGCCGCGGCCAGTTCCCGCGCCTGCGCACTGGCGGTCGCGCCCTGCGCCTTGTCGGCGGTGCTGAAACACTCGGTCCAGCAGCCGTTCGACAGGATCACCTCGTCATGGTCGAATTCCATGTGGCACAGGCGTTGCGCCTGCGCCGGTGCCACCCCGGCCAGCCCGACAAGATGCCGGGCCGCGATCAGCGCCTCGGACTCGTCCAGCAGGAGCGCGGCAATCTCGCCGGTGACGAGGATGCGGTGCTGCGCGCTGACGCATGTATCGCGCAGCGGCATCCCGCAGCCCAGCCCGCCCTTGCGGATCACCACGGTTTCGATGTCGCGTGCGCCGGTCCAGACGATCCGGCGGATGGGTTGCAGGCCGTTGTCGCGCGTCAGCACCCGGTCGCCGGGGCAAAGCCCGCTCAGCGGCAGTTCGCCGCGATCGGTGGCGATCAATATCTCACCGTCGCATTGGGCAAGCCGCGCAAGACGGTCGGCCGCGGTTCCGGCGGTCTGGCCTGTCTCGGCATCGCGGGGCAGCGCAGAGGCGAACATGGGGCGGTCTCTCTCAATCCTTCGGGGCCTTTGGTGACGGCGCTCCGCTCTCACCCGGATGCGCTGTCGGCCTCTATCGGTTTACGGTTCGGCCACATTTTTGACAAGCTTTCGGTCGGTTTTCGGCAGATTGGCAGGACCGGCGGGTTGGTCCTTTTGTTTCCGTATCGCCACCCGACGCACGGGATATCCGGCAAATCTGGAAACTATAGCGCGTAAATTGCAAGATTATCGCCGTTTATCCACAAAACTGTCCCCACCCCGGAAAACGCGAAAAGTTTTACGCAAATCCGCGATGGCAGCATCCCCGAAACAAGCTGCCGGTTGCGCCGGGTTTGTTTCGGCAGCGAGGTGCGCGCCCTGCCCCGCCGGCCCGAATCGTGCCGCATTTGCGGCAGGTCCGGCAAGGAAACACCCCGGCCACCGGCCCGCGACCTGCAACAGGTCGCCGACGCGGCAGCCGGGGTGCCCGAAACGATCAGACCCCCATCTGATCGGAGGGTGCACCGGGCGGTTCCGCCCGATGCGTGCTGCATCACTTGATAAGAAGCCGGGCCTCGTGCTTTTTCAGCGACCGGCGCGCGGCCTGGTAATCGTCGATACCGTCCCGGGTGCGAAGCTCGGGGAACAGCTCGAAGATCTCGTTGCGCTGCGCGTTGCCCACGCCCTTCAGGCTCATGTCGCCGGGCTGGAAGCTTTCGGTCCAGGAGCCGTTGGACAACACCACCTCGTGATGGTCGAACATGAAATGGATATAGGTCGTGCTCATCACGTCGACCTCGTGGATACCCTCGGCTCCCACCAGGTGCTTGGCCGCGGCAAGAACCTCGCGTTCCTCGAAATAGAGCGCGGTCTTGTCGTTGTTCACCAGCAGGCGGTGGTTGGGGCTGACCAGCATGTCGCGTTCGGGCAGGTCGTTGCCCAGCGCGCCCTTGCGGATCAGGATCGGCTTGAGATGCGTATCCCTTGCCAGTTCCAGCCCGGTGACCGGCTTGGCGCCGATCCAGCGGATTTCCTGGATACCGTTGTCGCGGGTGATCACCCGGTCGCCGACCGCCAGATCCTCGACCAGCCGTTCGCCCTGCGGCGTGGCGATCGTGGTGCCGGGGGTAAAGCAGGGCACGATTTCCTCGATCTCGGTGAAATCCAGCCGGCCGGCCTCGGCCCCGGTGGCATCGAAATAGCTGACAAAGCCGTTGACGCCGTTTCCGTTGCTGTCGGGCCCGGTGATCGTGACGTTCAGCGACCCGCCCGCCGGGGCCGAGCCCGTCAGGTCGAGCACGTCGTAATCGTCGCCGCCCGCGTCACCGTCGATCACGTCGCCGATGCCGACGCCGGTGAACAGGTCGCGGTCGTCGCCGCCCGCCAGGTTGTCGGCCCCGTCGCCGCCGATGATCGTGTCGTCCCCGGCGCCGCCGATGATGCTGTCGTCACCGTCTTCGCCGCGCAGCAGGTCGTCGCCGGTGCCGCCTTCGATCACGTCATCGCCATCGCCGCCGCCGACCGCGTCGTCGCCCGCGCCACCCAGCAGGGTATCGTCGCCGATACCGCCGTCGATCACGTCATTGCCGGCCTCGCCCTGGATCAGGTCGTCGCCATGGCCGCCAAGCAGCGTATCGTCGCCGGTGCCGCCAAAGATCCGGTCATCGTCGACGCCGCCGTCGATGTAATCGTCGCCCTCGTCGCCATAGAGGATATCGGCATCGTCGGCCCCGAAGATCGTGTCGTTGCCATCGCCACCGCGGATCACGTCGATATTGTTGCCGGGGCGCAGGTCGGTCTCGTCCGGGACGTTGACGAAATCGGGATAGCCCGGCGGCAGGCCGCCATAGATCAGGTCATCGCCCGCGCCGCCAAGGATCGTGTCGGCGCCTTCGCTGCCGATAATGGTGTCGTCGCCATCCTCGCCATGGATCAGGTCGGCGTCGATCCCGCCGTCGATGCTGTCATTCCCGGCGCCGCCGTAAATCGTGTCGGCATCGTCGCCCGTCAGGATGGTGTCGTCGCCATCGCCGCCATGGACCAGGTCGCGGTCATCCTCGGTATCGGGATCGGCCGGGTAGTAGCCGGGATAGTCGATATCGGGCAGCGGGTTCGAGAAACCGGGCCGCGAGCTGGTGTCGATGAAATCGTCGCCCGCCTCGCCATGAACGGTATCGCGCCCGTCCTCTCCCAGGATCGAATCGTCGCCATCGCCGCCGAAGATCAGGTCGTTCCCGTCAACGCCGCGAATGGTGTCGTTCCCGCCATCGCCATGAAGCGTGTCGTCCCCTTCGCCGCCGATCACGCTGTCATCGTCATCGCCGCCATGGATCAGGTCGTCCTCTTCGCCGCCGCGCAGCGTGTCGCTGCCCGCACCGCCGAGGATGGTATCGTTGCCCTCGTTGCCGCGGACGCTGTCATTGCCGTCGCCGCCTTCGATATGGTCGTCGCCGGTGCCGCCGCGCAGGGTATCGTCGCCCTCCTCGCCAAAGAGCGAGTCGTCGCCCTCGCCGCCCAGCAGCTCGTCATCGCCGGTGCCGCCATAGACATCGTCATCGCCAAGCCCTGCATCGACCGTGTCGTTGCCGTCATAGGCATAGATGATGTCATCCTCGGGCGCCTCGCCCGGCAGGATCGCGTCGCCGCTGTCCACCAGGTCGCCCTCGGGGTCGCCCTCGTAGGTATAGCCGGGGTTCAGGGGTGACTCGGTGCCGATGAAATCGTCCCCGGCGGTGCCTTCGACGATACCGTCGCGCGGATTGGCCTCGACCGTGACGGTCACCGTGGCGGTGTCGGTGCCGCCATTGCCGTCCGAGATCGTATAGGTGAACGCATCCGTGCCCGCGAAACCGGGATCGGGCGTATAGACCGGATTGCCGGACACCGGGTCGATCGCAACGGTGCCGTTGGCGCCATCGGTCGTGCCGACAACGGTCAGCGGGTCGTTCTCGGGGTCGGTATCGTTGCCCAGAACATCCACCTCGACCGGCGTGTCGAACGGCGTGGTCTCGCTGTCATCCACCGCGTCGGGCGCGTCGTTCACGGCCCCCACGGTGAGCGTGACCGTCGCCGTATCCGTCCCGCCATTGCCATCGCTGACCGTGTAGGTGAACTCATCCGTGCCGTTGAAATCCGGGTCCGGCGTGTATGTGTAGGAGCCGTCCGGGTTCACCACCACCGAGCCGTGCGCCGGGTCGGTATTGCCGGTCACCGTCAGCGTATCGCCGTCGGGATCGGTGTCGTTGCCCAGCACGTTGCCGGTGATCACGCTGTCCTCGTCGCCCGAGGCTGCGTCATCCACCGCGTCGGGCGCGTCGTTCACGGCCCCCACGGTGAGCGTCACCGTCGCGGTATCCGTCCCGCCATTGCCATCGCTGACCGTGTAGGTGAACTCATCCGTGCCGTTGAAATCCGGGTCCGGCGTGTATGTGTAGGAGCCGTCCGGGTTCACCACCACCGAGCCATGCGCCGGGTCGGTATTGCCGGTCACCGTCAGCGTGTCGCCGTCGGGATCGGTGTCGTTGCCCAGCACATTGCCGGTGATCACGCTGTCCTCGTCGCCCGAGGCCGCGTCATCCACCGCATCCGGCGCGTCGTTCATGGCCCCCACGGTGAGCGTCACCGTCGCCGTATCCGTCCCGCCATTGCCATCGCTGACCGTGTAGGTGAACTCATCCGTGCCGTTGAAATCCGGGTCCGGCGTGTATGTGTAGGAGCCGTCCGGGTTCACCACCACCGAGCCATGCGCCGGGTCGGTATTGCCGGTCACCGTCAGCGTGTCGCCGTCGGGATCGGTGTCGTTGCCCAGCACGTTGCCGGTGATCACGCTGTCCTCGTCGCCCGAGGCCGCGTCGTCGATGGCGTCGGGGCCGCGGTTGAAGGGCGAGCCGCGGATCTCTTCGATCTCGACGAAATTGACGGTCTCGTCGGTCGGGATGCCGTTGCTGTCGACAAAGACGACGGTGCCGTTGATCCCGTTGCCGTTGGAATCCTCGGTCACGTTTTCCAGGTAATACGGACCCTGGCCGGTCAGGTCGAGGATATCGTGATCGTCCCCGCCCGCGCCGCCATCCACCTCGTCCCCGCCATCGGCGAAGATGATGTCGCGGTCGTCATGGCCGCGCAGGATGTCGTTGCCCGCACCGCCATCCAGGATATCGTTGCCGGTGCCGCCGAGCAGGCTGTCATCGCCTTCGTCCCCGAACAGGGTATCGTTGCCCGCATCGCCATGAAGCGTATCGTTGTCATTGCCGCCGACAAGGCTGTCATTGCCGGCACCGCCAAGCAGCGTGTCGTTGCCGTCCTCGCCGTAAAGCACGTCGTCGCCGGTGCCGCCAACCAGCGAGTCGTCGCCCGGCGCGCAGTCGGCGACCGAGCCGATCGTGTCGAAATGCACGTCGGTGATCCACACCTTCTGGTCGGTGCAGTCGCCATTGTCGTAATCGATCTCGATATGCGAAACCGGGCCCGCGATCTCGACCAGAAGCGAGCCGCGCGCGTCGTCGGGGCCGTAATCGGTATCGTAATGTTCGTCGCCCGTCGCGGTATTGCCGTTCAGCGTGATGAAGCTGCCCGCCGTCAGTTCGACCGGCACAAGGTTGCCCTGCGCGTCATAGGCGCGGATCGTCACCCGGTCGATATGGTCGTCGGACCGGTTGCCCTCGTCGATATCGTTGATGCGGAAGCTGACATTCTGCACCTCGTCCTCATAGGCGGCATCCGTCGCGCTGAAATCCAGCCGCGTGGTCGAGGTGTTGTCCCAGCCGCCCTCGCCGCCCTTGCCGAAAAGCTGGAGCGCCGATTTGCTGTCGAAGGTTTCCCCGCCGGCGGCATCGACATATTGCAGGTCGCGGGTGGTGGTGGCGGTCGCGCCGTAATCCTGCTTGTCGAAGGACACCTTCACGTTGATGCCGCCGGCGTCGATATTCACCGGCTGGCCGTCGGCGATCCCGGTGCCATAACCGATATCGCCCCAGTCCAGCACCTTGGCGTCGCCGCCGGCGTCCGCCTCGCCCAGCGACTGATCGCCATGGATCGTGTCGTTGCCGGCACCGCCGAAAACCGTGTCGTCCCCGCCACCGGCATAAATCACGTCATCGGCCGCGCCCGCATTCACGACATCATCGCCGCAACCGGCGTCGACGATATCCTCGTCGCCGCTGTTGGGGGGCAGCGCATCGCCCGCGTCGATCCTGTCGCCCTCGGGATCGCCGGTATAGCCCGCGTCGATCACGTCGTCGCCGGCGGTGCCCGCGACGATACCGTCGCCCCCGGCCTCGGGTTCGGGCGCGACGATGGTGGTGTTGTCGACCGACTGATAGCTGTGCCAGCCGGTGAAATTGTCGCCGGTGAAGCTGTCGATCGTAACCGACGAGATCTGCAGGTTGTCGAGCGTGCCGCAGTTCTGCAGGTCGTTGAGGAAGAGATCGCCATTGGCCTGCTGGGTGAACAGCGCCTCGACCGTGCGGGTGGACCCGTCGCCCAGTGTCAGCGTCACGATGCCCTTGAGCGTCGCGTCGGTCTGGTTGCTGAGCGTGCCGGTGCCGCGGTCATAGGTGACCGTATCGCAATAGGGGTTGCACTCGTCATCGGCGATAACGCCGTTGTGGTCCCGGTCGTCCAGGCGCAGCGACAGGACCTTCAGGCTGTCGTGGTCGACGGTGGTGCCGACCAGCGCGCCCTCGTTCTCGGCATCGTAGTCGCCCTCATAGGTGTCGACGGACGCAAAATTTCCCAGGTAAATGACATTCACGTAAGTGGTTTTCGTCATCGGCTCACTCTCCTACCAACGAACGGGACGACCCCAGTCGCACATCTATCTTCTTGCGAAACGGGTGCCGTCAGCACGCGCGCCCACACGGATCAACAATAGCCTCGCCAGACATGGAGTTGGGAAATACGGTCGCAGGACAAACACCCCGCTTGCGCGGGTGTTGAACCTGTCCCGGCGTTGGCAGCGCCTGCGCAGACAGCCGACGATCGCATCCCCCGTATCCAATGGACACAGACAGTTCAGCGGCCGCCCCCGTGGCCTATTTCATGCCCCCCAGTCGGGCAGGACGGACATTAGCCGAGCAATTGAGGCGAACAAAGGGGAGTTTTTCCGAAAATTGCCCAGTTTGTGCCGCATTTTGTCATCCCCTCGTCAAATTCATCCGGTCATGCAAGATTGGATTGTGCACGTTTCGTGGATAGATCGCCGGGCATTCGGCGAAAACCTGTGTATCTTCAACCGGACATGCACGCCCCGGGTGCAGATTGAACACGAGCAATGAACAATCCCCCCGTGCCACTTCGCCACATACGGGACCCGACACCGCCCGGCAAAATGCTTAACATCTGTTCACGGGAAGGCATCTTTGCCTGTAGCGCCCGGCTATTGTCCGTGACGATGTGCCAATTGAACCGCGGGGGCCGGGCGAATCGAGCGATGCCGGTCACTGTCGTTCGGAATTGCGGGAAATCTGGTGCCCAAGGAGAGACTCGAACTCTCACGCCCGTGAAGGCGGGGGATTTTGAATCCCCTGCGTCTACCATTCCGCCACTTGGGCCCGGTCCTTGGTCTAGCTTGGCGCGCGCCGGGCGTCCAGATGCAATTCGCTTTGTGCTTGCTGTCCGGCGTGCGCCCGCTAAACAGGCGGGGCATTGCGGCCACGCGCACGCGCCCGGGAGAGGATTGATGATCCGACGCCTTTACGACTGGACCATGGCCCAGGCCGACCACCCCCGCGCCCTGTGGGTGCTGGCGCTGGTATCCTTCGTCGAAAGCTCGGTCTTTCCGATCCCGCCCGACGTGCTGATGATCCCGATGATCCTGGCGCGCCCGTCGCGGGCCTTCGCGATCGCGGCGGTGGCGCTGGTGGCGTCGGTGCTGGGGGGCTTGCTGGGCTATGCCATCGGCGCACTGGCCTATGAGCAGGTCGGCCAGCCGATCCTTGCGGCCATGGGCAAGGGGGCGGCAATGGCCGAGTTCAACACCCGCTTCAACGATTTCGGGTTCTGGCCGGTGCTGATCGCCGGCATGACGCCCTTTCCCTACAAGGTCATCACCATCATGTCGGGCTGGACCGGGCTGCCGCTGGCCACCTTTGTCGTGACCTCGGTCGTGGCACGGGGGCTGCGGTTTTTCATCGTCGCGGCGCTGCTGTGGAAATATGGCGCACCGATCCGTGATTTCATCGAACGTCGTCTGGGATTGATGTTCGTCCTGTTCGTCGTCATCCTGCTGGGCGGGTTCTATGTCGTGAGGTTCCTGTGACGCTGACGCAAAAACAGCTTGTCCTGCTGGCCGCAGGCGGATCGACGGCACTGTTGGCCGGGGCGTTCCTGTTCCAGTTCCTGGGCTGGGCCCCGTGCGAGCTGTGCCTGTGGCAACGCTGGCCGCACGCGGCGGCGATCGCGATCGGCGCGGCGGCACTGGCCATCGGCGGGCGGGGACTGGCCTGGGCGGGCGTGCTGGCGGCGGCGGTGGCGGCGGGGCTGGCCCTCTATCACACCGGGGTCGAGCGGAAATGGTGGAACGGTCCGGCCAGCTGCACCGGCAGCGGCGGGCTGGGCGCCTCGGACGGCAGCGCGCTGCTGCCGGGTGCCGCGGCCGACACCCCCACCCTTGTCCTGTGCGACCAGGTGCAGCCGTTCTTCCTGGGGCTGACCATGGCGAACTGGAACCTCGTGTTCTCGCTGGGCCTTGTCGCGCTCTGGATCGTGGCGGCGACGCGCCGGGCCTAGGGACACCGGGGCCAGTGCGGCCCCGGCGCGGTGCTCGTGTCAGCCGAACATGTCGGCGGTGATGCCGGCATACCAGCCCAGGCTTTCCTCGTAGGTCTGCTTGCGCAGCGACGCGTCCTCGCCGGTCTGGCTGATGAAGCTGGCCACGCTCGAGATCTTCTCGTCGGTCGCCTCGTAGGACGCGCCCACCTTGACCCCGTCATCGGCGTCGATCAGCGACCAGCAGGTGTTCGAGAACTTGGCCGGGAACACCTTGGAGCCGGTCAGCTCGCCCCGGATCGCCATCGCCGCGACCTTGGCCTGGCTGTTGGCCGAGAAGCCCGATTTCGGCATGTCGCCCTGGTTGGTCGCATCGCCCAGCACGTGAATGTTGCCGTCTATCCGGCTGACCATCGTGTGCCCGTTGACAGGCGCCCAGTTGCCGTCGTTGACGCCCGCGATCTCGCAGATGCGGCCGGCCTTCTGCGCCGGGATCACGTTGCAGACATCGACCTTTTCGACGACACCGTCGATCGTCACGGTCATCTCGCCCGGATCGACCTCGACCTTGTCGCCGCCGAAATCGGGGCCGATGCGCTCGATCATACCGGCGTAGTGACTGTTCCATCCCTCCTCGAACAGTGCCTGTTTCGAAAATTTCTCTTTCGGATCAACGATCAGGATCTTGGCCGTCGGGTTGATCTGGCTCAGCAGGTGGGCGACCATGCTGACCCTTTCATAGGGTCCCGGCGGGCAGCGATAGGGGTTGGGCGGCGCAACCATGGCGAAGCGCCCGCCCTCGGGCATCGATTCAATCTGCGCCTTTAGCAGCTCGGTCTGGCTGCCCGCCTTGTAGGCATGGGGCATCCTGTTCTGGGCGCTCACGTCCCAGCCCGGCACGGCACCGTCGACGAAATCGATCCCCGGGCTCAGCACCAGCTTGTCATAGGGCAGCACCGCCCCGCCGGCCAGCGTGACGGTCTTTGCGTCGCGGTCGACGCCGGTGGCCCAGTCATGGACGACGTTGACCCCGTATTCCGCCGCCAGCGTGCCATAGCTGTGCGCGATCGAGCTGAGGTCGCGGAACCCGCCGATATAGAGGTTCGAGAAAAAGCAGGTGTAATACTGCCGCGACGGTTCGACCAGCGTGACGTCGATCTCACCCTTGCTGTCCTTGGCCAGATAGCGCGCGACGGTGGCCCCGCCCGCGCCGCCGCCGATCACGACGACCTTGGGCCGGCCATCGGTGGCGCCCCAGACCATCGGCGCCTGGAGCGCGGCCGCAGCCGCCGCCCCGGTGCCGATAAAGGCGCGTCTGTTGAGTTTCATAGCGTGTCCTCCCATGTAAGGCGCGGCCCGCTCAGAGCCCCGCAAAATATGCGGCAAGGGCCGCAATCTCGTCATCGGTCAACCGCCCGGCATAGGCCTGCATCACCGGATGCGGCCGGATCTTGCGCTTGTAGGCGTGCAGCGCGATCACGAAATCCTCCTGCGGCCAGCCGGTGATCGACGGGATACCCTGGTCGGACCCGTCGCGCTGGTGGCAGGTCGTGCATTCGCTGGCCAGGTATTCGCCGTATTCGGGGTCGCCCACCAGCGCGAGAATCCCGGGCGGCAATTCCACCTCGGGGGCGATGGCAGTCGGCTGCGCCTCGGGGATGTTGGCGGGATTGTCCGAGAACTGGCGCAGGTAGGCCAGCACATCGGCGCGGTCCTGCGCATCGCTCAGCCCCGCGAAATTCATTCGCGTGCCCGTGACCAGGTATTTGGGATTTTCCAGGTAGGCGTGCAGCTTTTCCAGCGACCAGATCAGCCCGTCATTGCCCGCGCGCAGCAGCCCATCGGAGTATTTCCCATAGCCGTCGACGGTGCCCGCCCGGCGCCCGAATATCCCGTTCAGATGCGGCCCGACGCGGTGTGTCGCCCCCTGCCCGACCTGGTGGCAGCTTGCGCATTTGCGAAAGATCCGTTCGCCGTTTTCGGCATCGCCGATCTCGTCGGCGGCAGCGGCGCCGACCCAGGCGCCGATCGCCAGGCACAGCCCGGCCAAGACTGACGGAACACCCGTCTTCATGCCGTATCCTCCCGGTCTTGCTGCGCCTTCTTCGGGGCGTTTTCAGATATAATGCTGGCCGAATTTCCCCATGTTTTCAATCTTTTCTTCTGCCATGCGGGAAAAAAGAACGGGCGTTTCAACCGGTGAAACGCCCGCCCGAGCCTGTTCCGGCCAGCCGCTCCGAAACGGATCGCCTTGCCGGTATGTGGCAGTCAAGACAGGGCCGGCCGGGCCGGCCCTGCGTCATGGATTTCGCGTTACTGGAACGTCTTGAGATACTCGATGACCGCCTTGATATCCTCGTCCTTGCGCAGGCCGGCAAAGGACATCTTGGTACCCTTGATGAAATCGCGCGGCTTGGTCAGGAATTCGGTCAGGTTGGCCTCGTCCCAGACCATGCCGCTTTCGCCCATCTCGACGATGGTATCGCCGTAACGGAAATCCTCGACATGGGCCAGTTTCGCACCGATCACACCGTTCAGCACCGGGCCGGTCCGGTTCGACGCGCCCTCGCCGACCTGATGGCAGGCCTTGCACTTCTTGAAGACGTTTTCGCCCTCTTCGGCCAGCGCCATATCGACCGACGCGGCCGCAGGCGTCGCCTCGGCGGTCGGGGCCTCTTCGGCAGCGGGCTCTTCCGCAGGCGCGGCGGCGGCCATCTCGGTTTCGCCGGCATCTGCGGCCGGTTCGGCAGCGGCCTCTTCCCCGGCGCCTTCCTCTTCCGGCGTCACGTCCAGAACCGCGGCGCGCATGGTGATTTCCACGCTGTCCTTGCAGTTTTCCATGCAGGGCTCGGCGGTCCAGAAATGCTTTTCCGCCTCCTCGCGGTCATCGACGATGAACCCGTCGGTATTGGTCATTTCGACCTCGAGGAAGTTCTCGTTCGACAGGACGAAATCGTCCTCCACCAGGTAGTTCGAATAGAGGATATAGGCCGTGATCGCGTAAACCTCGTCGGGCGACAGGGTTTGCGCCGCGCCAAACGGCATCGAGCGGTGGACGTAATCCCACACGGTCGACAGGTAGGGCCAGTAGGAGCCCACGGTCTTCAGCGGGTCCTTGTCGGCCAGCGTGCCCTCGCCCCCGGCCAGTTTCGGCCAGTTGTCGACGCCTTCGGCGAATTCGCCATGGCAGACCGCGCAATTGTCCGAGAACAGCATCTCGCCATCCTCGACCGAGCCCGAGCCGACCGGCAGGCCGGTGCCGTCGGGTGCGACGTCCAGATCCCAGGCCGCGACCTCTTCGGGCAGCGCGGGCCGGCCAAGGCCGAACCTGGCGTCGGCGGCGGCATTGCTGGCCTGCGCAGAGGCGATCAGCAGGAAATCGCTGTCCGCCTCGGCCGCCATCCTGGGCGCCTCGGCCGGCATCGGCGCGACGTTGCGGTCGGCGAAATTATACGCGCCGGTCAGCAGCGCAACGAGGCCGACGCCGACACCGCCGTAAAGATTAAGAGACTTCGACATTTTCGGCCTCCCCGTTCGGTTTCACCCACCAGGTCTGGATGCAGTTGTTGTGATAGATCGAGTTCTCGCCGCGCACGTCGCGCAGCTGCGCCTTGCTGGGCTGGACATATCCGGTGTCGTCACGCGCGCGCGATTGCAGGAACATCTCTTCGCCGTTCCATTCGATATCGAGGTAGAACCGCGTCAGCGCCTTGGATTGCCCCGGCTGCGCCAGCCGCGCGGGCTGCCAGTTCATGCCACCGTCCAGCGACACGTCGACGCCGGTGATCGCACCGCGGCCCGACCAGGCAAGCCCCGTCACCACAAGCGGCCCGTGGCCGTGTTTGATCGGCGATTGCGGGCTGGGCGAGGTGACGACCGACTTGGCGTCCATCACCCAGGTCCATTTGCGGCTGGTGCCATTGGCCAGCGTGTCGGTATATTTCGAGGTCTCTTCGCGGCTTTCGATGGCCTGCGTCGTGACTTCGACGCGGCGCAGCCACTTGATCCACATGTTGCCTTCCCAGCCTGGCACGACCAGGCGCACGGGATACCCATGTTCCTTGCGCAGCGCCTCGCCATTCGCCTTGAAGGCCACCAGCACGTCGTCCAGCGCCTTTTCCAGCGGGATCGAGCGACCGTTCGACGAGGCGTCGGCCCCTTCGACATAGACCCACTTGCCCTCGGTCTGCACGCCCGCCTCGTTCAGCAGGGTGCGCAGCGGCACGCCGGTATATTCCATGTTGTGGATCATGCCATGGGTGAACTGTGCGCCGTTCAGCTGCGCGCCCGCCCATTCCATGCCGGTATTGGCCGCGCATTCGCAGAAATAGACGTGGTTTTCGCGCGGGAACCGCTCCAGATCCTCGTAGGTGAAGATCAGCGGCGTATCCACCAGCCCGTTGATCATCAGGCGGTAATCGTCCTTGCGCAACTCGATCGCGCCCGAATGGTGACGCTCGAACGCGCAGCCCTGCGGGGTGATCGTCCCGTCAAGCGCATGGATCGGGGTAAAGTTGATCGAGCTGATCGTATCGGCGGTCAGCCATTCCACGTTGCGGCGGATCACGTCGCTTTCGTACTGGATCGGCAGGCCATAGGGCGTGGCGTCCACGCCGTCGCCCAGCCCGGTGGCCCAGTCCTGAACCTCGGTGATCAGCGGATCGGGTTCCGCGGCCCTGGCCGCGCTGGCCCCGAACACGGCACCGCCCGCCGCGATCGAGCCCTTCAGAAAGGCCCGCCGCGAGGGCGCCTTGCCTTTGAAGCTGGCTGTCATCTTACTCTCGCCTCCTGTTTCGTTTCCGGCCCCGGCACGCGCACCGGCCGGCCAAAAGGTTTGGGGTGGGCGGGGGTCAGAGCCCCTCGACCACGACACTGTTGTTGGGCGCGACCGTCACGGTGCCCAGTTTGCGGACATGGCTTTCGACCACGTCCCAGATCTGCGGCCCCTCGGTGCCTTCGTTGACGCTGGCCCAGCCGGCGACGACGTAATTCTTCGCCGGGTCGATCGCCTCGCCCGTCTTCAGCAGCGTCATGTCGCTGATGCGCTCGCCCTGCGGCTTCGAGATGTCGATGCGATAGCCCATGCCGCCGATGCGGACCATGTCGCCACCCTGCTGGTAATAGGGGTCGGGGTTGAAGATGTTGTCGGCCACGTCCTCGAGGATCACCTTGATGAACTCGCCGGTCATCTCGGAGCGATACGCCTTGCCATAGGTCATCGAGGTGACGTTCCAGATGTCCTCGCGGGTGATGTCGTCGCCGGGGATCAGCGACGGACCCCAGCGCACGCCGGGCGACATGGCGATATCGGCCTCGCGTTCGCTCAGCAGCGCGTCGCAGATCAGGTCGTCCCACGAGCCGTTGAAATTGCCCCGCCGATAAAGCAACGAGTCGGTCTGGCCGATCACCTCTTCCAGTTCGGCCTTGAAGGGCGCGCGCTGGTCGTCGATCAGCGCGGCGACCTCGGCATCGGGGGCGATCACGTCCGAGAAGATCGGGATCAGCTTGTGGCGGAAGCCCATCATGCGGCCGTCGCGCACATCCAGGTCGACGCGGCTGACGAATTTTCCGTTCGAACCCGAGGCCACGATGATCGTGTCGCCCACCAGCACCGGCTCGGGCAGCGCGTCATGGGTGTGACCCGACAGGATCACGTCGATGCCGGTGACGACGCCGGCCATCTTCTTGTCCACGTCAAAGCCGTTATGGCTGAGCACGACAACCAGGTCGGCGCCCTGCCCGCGCACCTCGTCCACCATCGACTGCATGTGTTCGTCGCGGATACCGAAGCTGTATTCGGGGAACATCCAGCCCGGGTTGGCGATCGGCATGTAGGGAAAGGCCTGGCCGATCACCGCGATCTTCGCACCGCCGCGTTCGAAGAACTGGTAGGGGGCGAAATCCTCGGCCGGTTCGTCCCATTCGGCGTCAAATATGTTCTGGCCAAGCGCCGCGAAGGGCAGATCGCCCACGATCTCGCGCACGCGATCCGAGCCCAGCGTGAACTCCCAGTGGAAGGTCATCGCGTCGGGTTTGAGCGCGTTCATCACGTTGACCATGTCCTGCCCCTGCGTCTGGTAGCAGGTGTAAGAGCCATGCCAGGTGTCGCCGCCATCCAGCAGGATCGCGTCGGGACGGTCGGCGCGGATCGCGTTGATGACCGTGGCCACGCGATCCAGGCCGCCGACCTTGCCGTAAGCCTGGGCCAGCGACGAGAAATCGTTGTAGGTCAGAGCGTAATGGCTGGGGCTGCCATCCGCGATGCCGTAAAGCTTGCGGAAATCGGCCCCCGTGACATGCGGCACAGCCCCCTTGTTGTTGCCGACGCCGATATTCACCTCGGGTTCGCGGAAATAGATCGGCTTGAGCTGGGCGTGAATGTCCGTGATGTGGATAAGCGAGACATTGCCAAACGTGTCGAACTGCAAAAGCTGGTCCTGCGTCAGGCTTTGCTGCGCGGCAAGGCGGGCCCAGTTGCCAAAGCCCGATGCGCCGACCAGGGCCGATGCGGCCATCGAAACCTGAAGGAAATCGCGGCGGGAGATCATGGGAGCGTGTCTCACTTCTTCACTGTCACTCTGCACAGGTTCGATACATGCGCATATGTGAATGGGTTGTTAAGGACAAACCCCGCGCCCGGCATGTCGGCCAGACGCGGGGTTCGGTGGTTTAGTTACGAACCGAAGGCCCTTCGACCGACAGGCCGTTGCCGCGCGACGCGACATACAGTTCCAGCGCCACGAATTCGGGGCTGCCGGGCGCGAAGGATTCGGCACGGGTGTCGCGGATACAGCCGAAGAAACGGCCATGCACGGTGTTCAGCCTGGCGTTCTTCAGGCGATAGGTCGGGAACCCGTTGACCTGGCCCTGGCTCAGGTGGTCGGCGCGGATCATGTTGCCGTAGTTCTCTTCATGGCAGGACGCGCAGGACAGGTCGAGCTGCCCGAAGCGGGTGTAATACATCTCCTTGCCCTGCTCCCAGGTCTCGGCAACCGGGCCGTCGATGGCCACGTTCACCGGCATGCCGCGGGACTGAACGGCGATCAGCGCCTCCATCGCGGCCATCGGGCCGCTGTCGTACTTGTACGCCTCGGCGCCCATGTTCTCGGTCCGGCAGTGGTTGATCTGCATCGCCAGGGTGCGCACCTCGCCGGCCTCTTCGTTCCATTTCGGATAGACCGCGCGCACGCCCTTCATGCTGTCCTCGGCGCTTTCGTGGCACGACGCGCAGGACTTGCCCTCGGTGCCTTCGACCGTGTCCCACGCCACCATGGCGTCCTCGACCGCCAGCATACCGGGGTTGTCGAAATCGTCCATTTCCATGGCTTGCGTGTCGTCGTTGCGGAAGTGCCAGCCCGACATGATCTCGGGCAGCAGGCTGTCCTCGAGATGCGCGGGCAACGGCGCCTTGGTGACCATCTCTTCGCCGTTGATGGTCAGCGTGTCGTCATCCGGGTCTGCAAATGTCAGCGCCGGTGCCGCAACCATCAATGCCGCGATGGCTGTCAGTGCCTTGAATTTCATTAAGCGTCCTCCCTTTGGCGGGCCCTGCCCCCGGTTTCTTCCGGGGACAGGCCGCCTGTCGTTTTTATTATCCGATCGCAACCGACTTGACGTCCTCGTAGACCGAGCCGTCGTCGTCGTACCAGGTGAACTTGAGGTCACCGGCCTCGGGGATCGTGGCCTCGAACTCGAAATACGGGTTGGTCGAGATCGCCGGCTCCATCTTGACGTCGATCACGGACGTGCCGTTGAACTCGCAGGTGAAGCGATTGATGATCGAACGCGGGATGACCGAGCCATCCTTGTTCTTGCGCTGACCCGATTCCATCTTGTGGCTGATCAGGGTCTTGATCGTGACGACTTCGCCGGCCGAAGCACTCTTCGGGGCCTTGACGCGGGGTTTAACACCGTCTGCCATGTTCTTGTCTCCTTGGTTTTCCCGATCAGCCGCCGCAGCCGCCGATGGTCACTTTGACGTTCTTGGTGGCCTTGGCAAAGCTGCCGTCGGCCATCTTGGCGATGGCCACGACATCCTGCGTGCCGGCCAGGCGGATACGGGTCGAGGCCGTGGTGCTGCCCGCCAGCTCGCCATAGGTGAAGGTGGCGACGCCCGGGGTCGGGTTGCCCATCGCCAGCAGCATGATGGCGCTCGCGCCCTCGGCCGAAACGCCGATCGGAACGGTGTTGCCGTTCTCGGCGATTTCCGGGGCGTCCAGGGTCACACCGCCCTCGGCGACGTCCGCACCGCCAGTGAAGGCGGCGATGGCCTCCTCACCGGCCGCATTCACGCGGAACGGCAGGACGGTCAGGGCAACAGCACCGGCGCCCAGGGCCAGCGTATCGCGACGTGTAAGGTCCATTTCTCTACTCCTCAGTTTGTTCTCCTGCGCGCCCCGTCACTCTTCCTTCAGAGTGCCCAGGAACGCGATGACGTCCTCGACCTGCTGCGCGGTCAGCAGCGGGCCGAACGAATCGTCCGCGGCCTTGCCGGTATAGGCATTGCCGGGGCGGGTGAATCCGTCGACCTTGTAATAGGCGGGCATCACCGTGCCCTCATAGGTCTTCTTGGCGTTCACGAGGATGCCGCGCAGCTCGGCCTCGTTCCAGCGATCCGCCACACCGTCGAGGCTGGGGCCGACATTGCCGAGGAACTGCGCATATTCCAGCACGTTGGCCTGGTGACAGGCGACGCAATTGCCAAGGCCGCGGTTCGTCATGACCTTCTCACCCTCGGCGGGATCGCCCGGCTGACCCGTCAGCGAGGTCGCCACGGCGCCGTATTCGTCGAATTCCACATCGCCCGGTGCAACGGCATCCGCCGCCGCCGCCACGCCCGCGACCAGCGTCGCCGCCAGTGTCAGTGTTGCAAGCTTCATGATTCCTCCCATGGATTCAGCTCTTGTATCTCTTGTGACCGAGTTGGCTCAGTATACCGTAGTTCACCGGGCCACCCGTTTGCAACATCAAATTCACGATTATGAATTTTTGATTTTCACCCAACGCGATCAATCGTTGCTTTTCTGCTGGCGTTCTTGAATTTTTCTTGCGTGGTAACGCTGGAAATCCTCGTCGTTATCAAGCTCATAGAGTTTCTCGTTCACCCAGACGAACATATCATACGTGGTCTGTTCGCCAAAGGCGCCGGGCATGATCGCAACGGCGGCATCCCTGACCGACACGTCCTGCGGCACCTCTTCGGGCAGGAAGATCACCGTGGGGGTAAAGAGAATCCCCCATTTGCGCGCCGCCGCCTTCTCGCTCAGCGCCTCGCCATCGGTGTCCACCATCTCGGTGTCGCCATGCAGGTTGATCTGAACGACAAAGAAATTCTCGCCGATATAAGAGGATATCTCCTCACGAGGATAGATTTCCTCGTGCATCTTCTTGCAATAGATGCAGCCGCGCTGCTCGACCATCAGCACCAGGCGCTTGCCCTCGGCATTGGCCTCGGCCAGATCCTCCTGCAGGTCCTTGAAGGTGTCGCGCATCCAGGGCTCCTTGTGCAGCCCGTCATCGCCGACCGGTGCCGCCATCACCGGCAGCGCGAACAGAACGGCCCAAAACCCAGCAATCAGTTTCTTCATGTCATCCTCCCAGTTGGCTCCGTCACCCGATTCGCGAGAACACGGGGAAAACCTCGATCATCCAGTTTGCAATCTCGTTGATCGTGCCCGTTGCGATCAGGATCGCGAACACGACCAGCATGACACCCAGCGCCTTTTCGACATAGGGCTGGTATTTGCGGTTACGCTGCACCCAGTTCAGGAACGGCCGCGCGAATATCGCGGCGACGACGAAGGGGGCGGTCATGCCGATCCCGAACAGCCCCAGCAACAGCCCGCCGCGCCAGACCTCGCCCATGCCGCTGGCGATCATCAGGATCGTCGCCAGCACAGGGCCGACGCAGGCGCTCCACCCGAAGCCGAAGGCCAGGCCCATGACATAGGCCCCGATCACCGAACTTGGGTCCATCTTCGATTCCATCCGCGCCTCGCGGTACAGGATGCCGATCCGTATGATGCCCAGGAAATGCAACCCGAACACAAAGATCAGCCCCGCCGCAACATAGCGCAGAACGTCGAACCAGTCGCGGAAGACCTGCCCAAGCGCCGTCGCGCCCATCCCCATCAGCATGAAGATGCTGGTCACGCCCAGCGCGAAGAACACCGCCGACAGGAACAGCCGGCGCTGCGCCCCCGGCGCGATCCCGCCCTCGCCCTCGCCGCGCAGCTCGGCCATCGACAGGCCGGCCATGTAGCTTAGGTAGAAGGGCACCATGGGCAGGATACAAGGGGTGAAGAAGGCAAGAAACCCGGCAAGCGCCGCGCCGGCAAAGGTGACGTCCATGTGACAATACGATCCCTTGTGAAATTCACATATTCAGATTATGTTTTGTATACCATCGTAGTCAATCGGAAGTTTCATGATAACCATCAGGATCGCCATCCTCTGTCTCGCGGCCGGCCTGGCGGCGGTGCCCGCCCTGGCGGCCGAGCTTATCATGGTCGAACGTGACGGTTGCCAATACTGCATCGCATGGAAGAAAGACATCGGCCCCGCCTATCCCAACACCGAGATGGGCCGGTACGCGCCGCTGCGCATGGTCGATATATCCGACGCCCCGCCCGAGGGCGTCGAATTTGCGTCGCGCGTGATCTTTACACCGACATTCGTTCTGGTTGAGGATGGCCGCGAACTGGGCCGGATCGAGGGACATCCGGGCGAAGATTTCTTCTGGGGTCTGCTGCATCGCCTGCTGACCGGGAAGACAGGATATGACGGGCCCGGCTGACCGCCCCTGGCCTGCATGTGCATGGGCCGGACCAGTCGCAAGAACAACGAAAGCCGCCATGGCAAGGCGGCCATCGGAGGGATGATGACGTGACGTTGCCGGTATTCGACAAGGGCATCTCGGACGACGAGATGGAGCGCATCGTCGAGAACGCCACCCTGGCGTCCAACTTCCTCAAGGCCGTCAGCCACGAAGGCCGGCTGATGATCCTGTGCCATCTCGTCTCGGGCGAAAAATCCGTTACCGAACTCGAAGACCTGCTGTCCGCCCGCCAGGCCGCGGTCAGCCAGCAATTGTCGCGCCTGCGGCTCGAAGGTCTGGTCATCCCCCGGCGCGAGGGCAAGGCGATCTATTACAGATTGGCAGACGATCGCCCGAAACGTATACTGGAGATGGTTTACGATCTCTTTTGCGAATGACGCGAAACCGCCATTCGCCGGGGTCGGACCGGGGGAGGATTACGGATGTTTGACTGGATCACGGACGAGGCGCTTGTCGCCCTGATCGGCATGGGCGGCGGCATCCTGCTGGGCCTGGCCGCACGGCTTGGCCGGTTCTGCACCCTCGGCGCGATCGAGGACATGCTCTATGGCGGGTCGGACCTGCGGATGCGGATGTGGGTTCTGGCCATCGGGGTGTCGGTGCTGGGCACCTTCGGGCTGGCCGCGGCGGGGCTGCTGGAACTGGAAACCTCCTATTACCTGTCGATCCGCTGGATGCCGCTTGCCGCGGTGCTGGGCGGGCTGATGTTCGGCTATGGCATGGCGCTGGCGGGCAATTGCGGCTTTGGCTCGATCGCACGGGCGGGCGGCGGCGATTTCCGCGCCTTCGTGATCGTGGTGATCATGGGCGTTTCGGCCTACCTGGTGCTGTCCGGCCCGCTGGCCATCCTGCGCGACTGGGCCTTTCCGCAGGCCGAGGTGGTGAACGACATGCCGCCGGGGCTTGCGCACCTGCTGCATCAATGGACCGGGCTGTCCGTGCCGCTGATCGGCCTGACAATCGGCGCCGCGATCACCGCGGGCGCGCTGTGGTCGCGCAGCTTCCTTGCCAGCCCGCGATCGGTCTTCTGGGCGGTGGTGGTAGGCGTGGCCGTTGTCAGCGGCTGGGCCGGCAGCTACTGGGTGGCGGCCAACGGCTTTACCCCCCTGCCCGTCGTCTCGCACAGCTTTTCCGCGCCGGTGGGCGAAACCCTGCTTTACGCCATGACCGGCTCGGCCCGCGCGCCCTCCTTCGCGGTGGGGTCGGTGACAGGCGTCGCGGTCGGCGCCTTCATCGGCTCGCTCATCAAGGGCCATTTCCGCTGGGAAGCCTGCGAAGACCCGCGCGAACTGCGCCGCCAGCTGGCCGGCGCGGCGCTGATGGGCGCGGGCGCGGTGATTGCGCTCGGCTGCACCATCGGGCAGGGCATCTCGGCCTTCTCGATGCTCGCCTTCTCGGCGCCGGTCGTGTTCCTGTCGATCATCGCCGGCGCGGCCTTCGGCCTGCGCCAGTTGATCGAAGGGTTCCAGCCCGCCGAATAGCGCGGCAACCACAAAGACGGGCCGCGAACACCGGATATCGGCGCTGCGGGACGATGCTGCCGGTTGAAGGGCACACCCCGCCCGGAACGGCCGCGCAGCGGCCCGGGCATCGCACGGCCGCCCCCCGGCCGGGCGATTGGCTGCCGCCAGTGCCGCGTTTAGAGGTGGGAAGTGGCGGCACGATAAACTGCCAAACCCCAACCGTCGGATCGCCCGACCGCGGCCGTGCGCTACCCTCCGTTGCACTCAACTTGAAATGTCAGTCGCGGCCGAAGCAACCGTTCCGCCCCGCTCCAAATTCACGCATCCGCCCCGAGAAAAACGAAGGGCCGACAGCGCCGGCCCCTCCCCGTCTCGCATATCCGGCGGCTCAGATCTTCATCTGCGTGTGCTTCTTCAGCTCCGCCCGCGCGATCTGGCGGCGGTGCACCGCGTCGGGCCCGTCGGCCAGCCGCAAGGTGCGCACCTGCGTCCATTTATGCGCCAGCGGCGTGTCCTGGCTGATGCCCTGCCCGCCATGCATCTGCACCGCCTCGTCGATCACCTTGAGCGCCATGCGCGGCGCCACCGTCTTGATCATCGAAATCCACGGCGCCGCGGCCCGCGCATCGCCCTGGTCCATGTACCACGCCGCCTTGAGGCACAGCAGCCGGGCCTGTTCGATCTCCATCCGGCATTCCGCGATGATGTCGAAATTCGCCCCCAACTGGGCCAGCGGCTTGCCGAACGCCTCACGTTCCAGGGACCGCTTGCACATCAGCTCCAGCGCCGATTCCGCCTGCCCGATGGCGCGCATGCAATGGTGGATGCGCCCCGGCCCGAGCCGCCCCTGGCTGATCTCGAAACCGCGCCCCTCGCCCAGCAGCAGGTTTTCCGCCGGCACCCGCACATCGGTAAAGCGCATATGCATGTGTCCGTGCGGCGCGTCGTCCTGCCCGTAGACCATCATCGGGCGGATCGTTTCGATCCCCGGCGTGCCGGCGGGCACCACGATCATCGAATGGCGCCGGTGCCTGGGCGCGTCCTCGCCGCCGGTCTTCACCATGACGATATAGACCTTGCAACGCGGATCTCCCGCGCCGCTGGCCCACCATTTCTCGCCGTTCAGCACGTAATCGTCGCCGTCACGCACGCAGGACATCGAGATATTGGTGGCGTCCGAACTGGCCACATCCGGTTCCGTCATCAGGTAGGCCGAGCGGATCTGCCCCTCCAGCAGCGGCTCCAGCCACTGCTTTTTCATCTTGTCGGTGCCGTAGCGTTCGAACACCTCCATGTTGCCGGTATCGGGGGCCGAACAGTTGAACACCTCGGCGCCCAGCGGCGTGCGGCCCATTTCCTCGGCGAAATAGGCGTATTCCACCGTGCTCAGCCCGAAACCGCGCTCGCTGTCGGTCAGCCAGAAATTCCACAAGCCCTGCGATTTCGCCCTGGCCTTGAGGCTTTCCAGGATCTCGGTCTGGCGCTCGGTGAACTGCCAGCGATCGCCCCTGGCGACCTCTTCCTCGTATTCCTCGGCCAGCGGCGCAACCTCGTTGCGGATCATGTCCGCCACCCGCGCCAGCAGCTTGCGAGTCTCCTCGCGCATACCGAAATTCATGTCCATCGCTCCGCTCCTCCCCGGACTTTTTCCAACCTGCGAAATTTCATTTCGCAGCCATATCAGCACGTCGGCCCGGCGATGAAAAGAACCAAGCCGCGCGACGGGGCGTCACACGGGACTACGGGCGGTTGTCGGGAAGAGAATGGTGCGGTCGAGAAGACTCGAACTTCCACGGGAGTTACCCCACAGCGACCTCAACGCTGCGCGTCTACCAATTCCGCCACGACCGCACATCTTGGCTTGGTGACGGGGCGTATAGACGACCCGCCCGGCGATGTGAAGGGGCAAAAACGGGCGGCCGGGCGGATTTTCCGCCCTGCCCCGCATTCACGCCCGCCGCAGCAGCAGGCGCAGGTGATCGGGGCGCCATACTCCCCAGAGAAACCCTGCCAACGCCAGTGCCCCGCATACGAACCAGAACCCCGCCCAGGGGGTCGCGGGAAACAGGATCGCGCTCATGATGCGGCCCGGCAAAAGGGTGAACAATCCCGGTATGCCCATCCCGAACACGTAAAGCGACAGCATCGTGCGGCGATGGTCGGCCATCCGCCCGGCACGGATATGGCGCAACCCCTCCCAAAGGCCGGCCAGCGTAACAACCGACAAGACATGGATCGGGCTGAACGGGCCGACCACGCGGATCGTGTAGATGAAGAATGAACTCAGCGCCGTCACCGCCATCGCCGCCACCCAGATCCGCCCTGCAAGCCGGTGCAGCCGGTCACGGCTGCGCCGCAGCAAGGCGACCGGCCCAAGCGTCAGGGCCGCCAGCGCGGCCACGATATGCAGCTGGATCACCGGCGGGGCCTCGAAGAAAGGCGTGAGGGTCATGTCAATTTCCTTTCGCTTTGCTATATCGACAGGGAAACATCACCGGCCTCGCACCCGCCCGGGCAGGATGCAAAACCGGCTGGGCCGAAAGACGGGGGAACTGCGTGAAATCCGGGAAACTGCAACTCGCGCTTCGTGAAACACGAGGGTTTCTGGCGCGCTGGCCGGTCCTGACGGGTGCGGCGGTGATTGTCGTGATTCTGGTGATTTCGGGGCCGTTCGGCACCGGCGATGCGTTGACGATACTGCCGCGCCTGCTCTACTGGGCCGCGGTTGCCCTGCTGACATTTCCCGCCGGCGTTCTGGTCAACCGGCTGGTCGCGGCGACCGGGGGCCCCGGCGCGATGACGGCCGTGCTGGCGACCCTGGCATCGGGGCTTGCGGCCACCGGCATCGTCCTTGCCCTGAATGCCGTCACCTTCGCCCCCGGCGCCGGCGTGGACTGGCCGGTGGTCGCCAGGATACTGGCCGTCGCCGTGCTGGTCGCCGCCGCGTTCCACTTTCGCACCGCGCAGACCACGCAAGAGCCCCCCTCCCCGCCGTCCTTTCTCGACCGCCTGCCGCTCGACAAGCGCGGCCCCCTTGTGTCGATCTCGGTGCAGGATCATTATGTCGAGGTGGTGACGACGCGCGGCCGCGACCTGCTGCTGATGCGGCTGGGCGACGCGATCCGCGAAACAGGCGCCACCAAGGGACTTCAGGTGCACCGTTCGCACTGGGTCGCACTGGACCAGGTGCAGGCGGCACGGCGCGAAGGCGAACGCGCCGTTCTGACGATGACATCCGGGCACGAGATTCCGGTCAGCCGCACCTATGTCCCGGCTGTCCGCGAGGCGGGATTGCTGCCCAGGGGAAAGGAGCGCACATGACCCGCGACCAGATCCGCGTCGATATCGTGTCGGACGTGATGTGCCCCTGGTGCATCATCGGCTACAAGGAGCTTGAGGCCGCCGCGCGGCAGACCGGCATCGGGCTGGGCCTGCGCTGGCATCCGTTCGAACTGAACCCCGACATGGCCGCCGGGGGCGAGGATCTGACCGAACACATCACGCGCAAATACGGCATCACCCGCGATCAAAGCGCGCGGAACCGCGCGGTTCTGCAAGAGCGGGGTCAGGCGCTGGGGTTCGAATTCGCCTACGGGCCGGACGCGCGGATGCGCAACTCGTTCCGCGCCCATCAACTGGTGGACTGGGCCGAGGCACAGGGCGCGCAGCACGCCATGAAGCTGGCGCTCTTCGCTGCGCATTTCAGCGCCGGGCTGGATGTGGACGACATCGCCGTGCTGACGGAACTGGCCGGGACCATCGGGCTCGACCGGGCGGCGGCACGCGCGGCGCTGGAGACCGGGGCCCATGCGGACCAGGTGCGCCGCAAGCAGGCATTCTGGCAGCAACAGGGCGTCACCGGCGTGCCGGCGATGGTGTTCGACCAGCGATACCTCTACACCGGGGCGCAGGGGATCGACGCCTGTGCCCGCATCCTGCGCGAGCTTGCGACGCACCCGGGCTGATCCGCCTTCACAAGCGGCGCCCGAGGGGCTAAAGCGCAGGTCATGGTGGAATGGATCATCTCTGACGGCCTGACCGATTACGACACCGCCTGCCGCGCGATGGAAGAACGCGCCGCCGCCATCGCCGAGGGCCGCGCGGACGAGGCGATCTGGCTGCTCGAACACCCGCCGCTCTATACCGCCGGCACCAGCGCGAAACCGCAGGACCTGACCGATCCCGACCGCTTCCCGGTCTATCCCAGCAAGCGCGGCGGGCAATATACCTATCACGGGCCGGGGCAGCGGGTGGTCTATGTCATGCTGAACGTGGGCCAGCGCGGCCATGACGTGCGGCATTTCGTCCAGCAGCTCGAAACATGGGTGATCGCCACGCTGGCCGAGTTCAACGTGACCGGCGAAATCCGCGAGGGCCGGGTCGGCGTCTGGGTCGCGCGGCCGGAAAAACCGCTGACCGCCACCGGCGCCGTGGCCGAGGACAAGATCGCCGCCATCGGCATCCGCCTGCGCAAATGGGTCAGCTTTCACGGCATCTCGATCAATGTCGATCCCGATCTCGACCATTTCGGCGGCATCGTGCCCTGCGGCATAACCGAGCATGGCGTGACCAGCCTTGTCGACCTGGGTTTGCCCGTCACGATGGCCGATCTCGACACGGCACTGCGCCGCGCATTCGGCAATGTGTTCGGGGACGGGGCTTGACGTCCCCCACCCCGGGGCGCGAAAAAGGTGCGCGGAAAAATCACATTGCAGCGCGGCGCCATTCGCATATCTCTGCCGCGGAACGCGCGAAACAACCACCGGAGACCAGGAAAACATGACCAAGTTTCTGACTGCCGCCGCCCTTATGGCGCTTGCCGCACCGGCCTTTGCCGATGGCGACGCCGCCAAGGGCGAAAACGAATTCAAGAAGTGCAAGGCCTGCCATATGATCGTGGCCGATGACGGCACCGAAATCGTAAAGGGGGGCCGCACCGGCCCCAACCTCTATGGCGTTATCGGCCGCACGGCCGGCAGCGTCGAGGATTTCCGCTACGGCAAGGGGCTCGAAGCCGCCGCCGAAGCCGGGTTCGTCTGGACCGAAGAGGCCCTCACCGAATACGTCGTCGATCCCAGGGTCTGGCTCGACGCGCAGGGCTTCCCGAACCAGTCCAAGATGACGTTCAAGCTGCGCAAGGGCGGCGAAGACGTGGCGGCCTATCTCGCCTCGCTGACCGGCGAAAGCTGATCCCGAAACACATCTTTCAAAAGACCGTCAGGCCCCGGCCCGGCGGTCTTTTTCTTTTCGGAATCAAATAATTGCACCCGAAATTTCGGCTTTTTCCACCCGCGAAGGGTGCGACAATATTTATTGATCCAGATCAAACTACGCCATTGCCGCCCCCGCCCCGCCATTCTAAAAAGCGAATAGATAACCGGGCGCGGGGATTCCTGCGCCTTCAAGGGACATAAGCAGGAGGCAGCCAATGGCAGACGCAGCCATTCACGGCCACGACCACGAGGATCAGCGCGGTTTCTTCACCCGCTGGTTCATGTCGACCAACCACAAGGATATCGGTATCCTGTACCTGATCACGGCGGCAATCGTCGGCCTGATCTCGGTGCTGTTCACCGTCTACATGCGCCTGGAGCTGATGGAGCCCGGCGTGCAGTACATGTGCCTCGAAGGCGCGCGGTTCACCGCGGCGGCCGCCGGGGAATGTACCCCCAACGGCCACCTGTGGAACGTGATGATCACCTATCACGGCGTCCTGATGATGTTCTTCGTCGTCATTCCGGCGCTGTTCGGCGGCTTCGGCAACTATTTCATGCCGCTGCAGATCGGCGCGCCCGACATGGCGTTCCCGCGGATGAACAACCTGTCCTACTGGCTCTACGTGGCCGGCACCTCGCTGGGCGTGGCCTCGCTGCTGGCGCCGGGCGGCAACGACCAGCTCGGCTCGGGCGTGGGCTGGGTGCTCTACCCGCCGCTTTCGGTGAACGAGGGCGGGATGTCGATGGACCTTGCGATCTTCGCGGTGCACGTCTCGGGCGCCTCGTCGATCCTGGGCGCGATCAACATGATCACCACCTTCCTGAACATGCGCGCGCCGGGCATGACGCTGTTCAAGGTGCCGCTGTTCGCCTGGTCGATCTTCGTCACCTCGTGGCTGATCCTGCTGTCGCTGCCGGTCCTGGCGGGCGCCATCACCATGCTGCTGACCGATCGCAACTTCGGCACGACCTTCTTCGACCCGGCCGGCGGCGGTGACCCGATCCTGTATCAGCACATCCTGTGGTTCTTCGGCCACCCCGAGGTGTATATCATCATCCTTCCGGGCTTCGGCATCATCAGCCACGTGATCTCGACCTTCTCGCGCAAGCCGATCTTCGGCTACCTGCCGATGGTCTGGGCCCTTATCGCCATCGGTTTCCTCGGCTTCGTCGTGTGGGCGCACCACATGTACACCGTGGGCATGTCGCTGACCCAGCAGAGCTATTTCATGCTGGCCACGATGGTCATCGCGGTGCCGACGGGCGTCAAGGTGTTCAGCTGGATCGCGACGATGTGGGGCGGCTCGATCGAGTTCCGCACGCCGATGCTCTGGGCCTTCGGCTTTCTGTTCCTGTTCACCGTCGGCGGCGTGACCGGCGTGGTGCTCAGCCAGGCGGGCGTCGACCGTGCCTATCACGACACCTATTACGTGGTGGCCCACTTCCACTACGTGATGAGCCTCGGCGCCGTGTTCGCCATCTTCGCGGGGATCTATTTCTACTTCCCCAAGATGACCGGCCGGATGTACCCGGAATGGGCGGGCAAGCTGCATTTCTGGGCGATGTTCATCGGTGCGAACCTGACCTTCTTCCCGCAGCACTTCCTGGGCCGCCAGGGGATGCCGCGCCGCTACATCGACTACCCCGAGGCCTTCGCGGTCTGGAACTACTGGTCGTCGATCGGCGCCTTCATCAGCTTCGCGTCCTTCGTGTTCTTCTTCGGCATCGTGTTCTACGCGCTGTTCCGCGGCGCCCGCGTGACCGAGGCGAACCCGTGGAACGAATACGCCGACACGCTGGAATGGACCCTGCCCAGCCCGCCGCCCGAACACACGTTCGAGCAGCTGCCCAGGCAGGAAGACTGGGACAGGAGCCACGCCCACTAAGGGCCACGCTCTGACCTGAACGGATCGGGGCCCGGACAACATGTCCGGGCCCCTTTCCTTTTCGACATCAGCCGCTACAGGACCCCATGCCCTATCGCTGGACGGACATATCCAAAACCGCGCGCCGGCTGGAACTCTGGCCGCACCGCTCGCTGCCGCGGCGCGGTTTCGCCGCCTTCATCCTGGCCACCTTCGCGCTGATCACCGTCCCGCTCTACCCGCTGCTGGGCACCTTCGTGCTGTGGGGGCTGCTGCCCTTTCTGCTGCTGGTGGTGGCGGGGCTGTGGTGGGCGCTGGAACGCAGCTACCGCGACGGCGAGATACTCGAGGTTCTGACCCTCGATCCCGACCGTATCCACCTCCGCCGCACCGCCCGCCGGGCCGCCCCGCTGGAATGGGAGGCCAACAGCTACTGGGCCCGCGCCGAGATGCACCAGACCGGCGGCCCGGTGCCCTGTTACGTCACGCTCACCGGCAATGGCCGCACGGTCGAAATCGGCGCCTTCCTGTCCGAGGACGAACGCCGGACGCTCTATGGCGAACTGGCCAGCGCGCTGGCCGAGGCCCGCGCCACCGGCACGCCATAGGCGCCCGCCGCTTCATCGTTCCCAAAATACTCCCGCCGGAGGCGCCCGCCGCCACGAAAAACCCCGCCGCGGCGCATCGCCCGGCGGGGTCCTTCCTCTTGCGGCCTCCGCGCCCGGTCAGGCGCTCAGCCGGTCCTTGACCATCGGGCCGACCGATCCGAAATCCATCTGCCCGGTGTATTTCGACTTGAGCGCGCCCATCACCTTGCCCATGTCGCGGATCGACTCCGCTCCGATCTCGGCGATGGCGCCGTCGATGGCCCTGGCCACTTCCTTGTCGCTCAGTTGCCGCGGCAGGAATTCCTCGATCACGCCGATCTCGGCGCGCTCCCGCTCGGCCAGGTCCAGCCGCCCGCCCTCTTCATAGGCGCGCGCGCTTTCCTGGCGCTGCTTGGCCATCTTGCCGAGGATCGCCAGAACCTCGGCATCGCCCACCCCGGACTCTTCGCCGGTGCCGCGCGCCGCGATATCGCGGTCCTTGATCGCGGCGTTGATCAACCGCAGGGTCGACAGCCTCTCGGCCTGTTTGTCCTTCATTGCCTGCTTCAGCGCCGCGGCAATCCTCTCTCGCATATCCATGTCGGATCCCATCCCCTCGGGTTCTCCTGAACGTGTCTAGATAGGGCCAAAACCCCGCGCTGGCAACCGCGCTTGGGCCTTGACCCCCGCAGGCCACGGGCATAGGTATCCGCCAATTTGGCCGCCCGGAGGATTCCCCCATGTCGCAGACATCCCGCCCCACCGCCTGCCTTGCCCTTGCGGATGGCACGCTGTTCTACGGGCGCGGCTTCGGCGCCACCGGGCAGGCCCAGGCCGAGCTGTGCTTCAACACCGCGATGACCGGCTACCAGGAGATCATGACCGACCCCTCCTATGCCGGGCAGATCGTGACCTTCACCTTCCCCCATGTCGGCAATGTCGGCGTGAACCCCGACGACGACGAAACCGCCGATCCGGTCGCCGACGGCATGGTGGTCAAGTGGGACCCGACCGAACCCAGCAACTGGCGCGCGGCCGAGCCGCTGTCGGACTGGCTGGCCCGGCGCGGGCGCATCGCCATCGGCGGCGTGGACACCCGCCGCCTGACCCGCGCGATCCGCCAGCAGGGCGCACCGCACGTGGCGCTGGAACACAACCCCGACGGCAAGTTCGATGTCGAGGCGCTCGTGGCCCGCGCCCGCGCGTTTTCCGGCCTCGAAGGGCTCGACCTTGCCAAGGACGTGACCTGCGCGCAAAGCTATCGCTGGAACGAGATGCGGTGGGCCTGGCCGCAGGGCTATGCGCCGCAGACCGACCCGCAATTCAAGGTCGTCGCCGTCGATTACGGCGCCAAGCGCAACATCCTGCGCTGCCTCGCCTCGGCGGGTTGCGACGTGACCGTGCTGCCCGCCACCGCCACCGCCGACGAGGTGCTGGCGCATGACCCCGACGGCGTGTTCCTGTCGAACGGCCCCGGCGACCCGGCGGCCACCGGGGAATACGCGGTGCCGATGATCCGGCAGGTTCTGGACAAGACCGATCTGCCGGTCTTCGGCATCTGCCTCGGCCACCAGATGCTGGCGCTGGCGCTCGGTGCCCGCACGATCAAGATGAACCACGGCCACCACGGCGCCAACCACCCGGTCAAGGACCTGGAAACCGGCAAGGTCGAGATCACCTCGATGAACCACGGTTTCGCGGTCGACAGCCAGACCTTGCCCGAGGGGGTGAAGGAAACCCATGTGTCGCTGTTCGACGGGTCGAATTGCGGGCTGCGCATGGCCGACCGGCCGGTTTTTTCGGTGCAGTATCACCCCGAGGCCAGCCCCGGCCCGCAGGACAGTTTCTACCTGTTCGAACGCTTCGCCGGGTCGATGGCCGCGCGCAAGGCGGGCTGAAAACCGCGCGATTTCGCCCCGGAACCGCGCGGTTTAACCCGTAATTAACCCCGGCCGGCGCATCCTGACCGCAAGGAAAGGAATGCGACAGTGGCCAGACCCCGCCCAGACACGCGCCGCGCCCCCGCGCCCGCCGCGAAACCGGCCCGCAACCTCGCGGCGTACCTGCGCCGCTCGGGCGCGGTGGCGCCGTCGGTTCTGCTGAACGCACAAAGCGCCCTGCGCCATCAGGATGCGACGCTGGCCGAGCTGCTGCTGGGCAACGGCGCGATGTCGCCCGATGCGATGGCGGCGGCGCAGGCGGGCTATCTTGGCGTGCCGCTTTTCGATCCCTCGCGGCACAGCCCCGATCCGGCGGGCGTTCACGCGCTGGGGCCGGCCACCTGCCTGCGCATGGCCATACTGCCCGCGCGGCTGCCGGGCGGGCGGCCATGCCTCGTGGTGGCGCGGCCCGAGCGGCTGGCCACGCAGCGCGCCGCCCTGCCCGACCGCTGGCGGGACGCGCCGGTCATCATCGCCACCGAGGCCGCGATACAGGACCGCGTGGCCGCCATCGCCCGCAACACCCTGACCGCCGCCGCCTCGGCCCGCGTGCCGGAAAGCGAAAGCTGCCGCAACTGGGGCAAGGCGCCGGGGCGGCGAATCGCCCTCACGCTGGCGGGGCTGGTGCTGTGCCTTGCGCTGACGCTGGCCTTTCCGGTGCAGGTGTTCACCGCGCTCGTGCTCTGGGCCAGCTTCACCCTGCTGGTGGCCGGGCTGCACAAAAGCGCCGCGGTGCTGGCATTTCTGACCACCCCACGCCGCCGCCCCGGCCTGCCGCCGCCGCCGGCCGGGAAACTGCCGCGCGTGTCGGTCCTCGTGCCGCTCTTTCGTGAGCGTGACGTGGCCACCGTGCTGGTGGAACGCCTGTCGCGGCTAACCTATCCCAAGGCGCTGCTCGACGTGGTACTGGTGCTGGAGGAGGCCGACGACCTGACCCGCGAGGTGCTGGAGGATGCGACCCTGCCGCCCTGGATGCGGGTGGTGGTGGTGCCCGACGGCCATCCGCGCACGAAACCGCGCGCGATGAACTATGCGCTGGATTTCTGCCGCGGCGACATCATCGGCATCTGGGATGCCGAGGACGCCCCCGCCCCCGACCAGGTCGACCGGATCGCCGCGCGTTTCCTGACCGCGCCGGACGACGTGGTCTGCCTGCAGGGGGTGCTGGATTACTACAACCCGCGCCAGACCTGGCTGGCGCGCTGTTTCACCGTGGAATACGCCACCTGGTTCCGGGTGATGATGCCGGGCATGGCGCGGCTGGGCTTTGCCATCCCGCTGGGCGGCACGACGCTGTTCTTTCGCCGCGACGCGCTGGAACGGCTGGGTGGCTGGGACGCCCATAACGTGACCGAGGATGCCGACCTGGGCTTTCGCCTGGCGCGCCACGGATACCGCACCGAGATGATCGCCACCACCACCGGCGAAGAGGCGAATTGCCACCTCTGGCCGTGGGTGCGGCAACGCTCGCGCTGGCTCAAGGGCTACATGGTCACGTGGATGGTGCACATGCGCCGCCCGGGGCTGCTGTGGCGCCAGATCGGCCCGTGGCGGTTCCTTGGGATGCAGACCCACTTCATCACCGCGCTGTCGCAATTCCTGCTGGCGCCGCTTCTATGGTCGTTCTGGCTGATCCCGCTGGGGCTGTGGCACCCGCTGGAAACCTTCCTTCCGCGCGAGATACTGTGGACCATGGGCAAGCTGTTCCTGGGTATCGAGATCCTGACGCTGGGCGCGGCGCTGATCGCGGTGCGCGGGCGCGACCACCGGCACCTGGTCCCGTGGCTGCCGGCGATGCATCTCTATTTCCCGCTGGGCTGCATCGCCGCCTACAAGGCGCTGTGGGAACTGGTGGCCGCGCCCTTCTACTGGGACAAGACGGCGCATGGGCTGTCGCTGCCGCTGCGCGGTCGCGGGCTACTCCTCCAGGCGCTTGATCGCCCCGGAATCGAGCTTGAGCCGGGTCACGAACGCCTTTGAGATATGATCCTTCAGCATCTGGTAGGCGGTCTGCTCGTCGCGCTTGGCGATGGCATCGACGATGGCATTATGCTCGGCGATCGTGTCCTGCCCCCGGCCCTCGGCCGCGATCGAGGTGGTGGCCATCAGCGCCATCGAGCGGTGCACGAGGTCAAGCTGCTGCACCAGGTAGCGGTTGTGGCTGGCCAGGTGGATCTGCTTGTGAAAGCGGCGGTTGGCGCGGCTCAGCGCCTTGGGCTGATCGACAAGCGTGCGGTCCTCCTCGACCATATCGCGCAGCACGCGGATCTCTTCCTCGGTGGCGTGGCGCGCGGCCAGCCGGGCGGCCAGCCCCTCAAGCTCGGCGCGCACCACGTAAAGCTCGCTGAGCTGGTTGTGGTCCAGCGACGCCACGATCAGCGACCGCCCGTCCCGCGCCAGCAGCGACTGCGTTTCCAGCCGTTGCAGCGCCTCGCGGATGGGCGTGCGCGACACCCCGAAGCGGTCGGCCAGTTCGCTTTCCACAAGGCGGTCGCCGGGCCGGTATATGCCGCTGTCGATCGCCTCGAGGATCAGCGTATAGGCATCCTTTTGCGCCGGTTTGAATTCGGTCATTCGCGGTTCCCTTTCCTGAACCGTGCAAACCTGCCCTGTCCGCCCCGCGCAATCAAGCCACCCCGCCTTGTGCGCGGCGCCGCGCCGCAGTAGGTTCGCGCCATGCCGCGTGAAAAATTCGCCCATGTGGATGCGTGGGTCTTCGACCTCGACAACACCTTGTACCCGCCGCAGGCGCGCCTGTTCGACCAGATCGAGGCGCGCATGACGCAATTCGTCATGGATCAGCTTGGCGTGGATCACGCCCGCGCCAATCACCTGCGCCGGCATTACTGGGGCACTTACGGCACCACGCTGGCCGGGCTGATGCGCGAACACGGGATCGACCCGGGCCCCTACCTGGTCGAGGTGCATGACATATCGCTCGACCACCTGGTGCCCGACCCCGAGCTTGCCGCCGCCATCACCGACCTGCCGGGGCGGCGCATCGTGTTCACCAATGGCAGCGCGCCCTATGCCGAACGGGTGCTGGCCGCGCGCGGGCTGACCGGGCTGTTCGACGCGATCTATGGCGTCGAACATGCCGAATTCCGGCCCAAGCCCGAGCGGCAGGCGTTCGAGACGATATTCGCACAGGACGGGCTGGCGCCCGAACGCGCCGCGATGTTCGAGGACGATCCGCGCAACCTGGCCGCCCCGCACGAGATGGGGATGCGCACCGTCCACGTGGCCCCCGACCGCCTCCATGCCGCGCATATCCACCACCATACCGACGACCTGTCAGGCTTCCTGTCGAAACTGGTCTGACATCCAGGGGGGCGCAGTGTCGCACTGCGGCAATCCGCGCCTTCCATTCGCTTTCATGAATGTTAGCTAGTCCTTCACCTGTGAAGCAGAAAGGACGACCATGACCCTTGCCGATACCCAGACCAGCCACGCCCCCGCCACCAGGCCCGCGAGGGACGAAACCGTGCTGGCCCGCAAGATCCTGCTGACCGTGCTCATGGTCTTGATCGCCTGGGGGCTGGCCATTGCGAAATGGGGCGTGCCGGGGCTCTATCTTCCTGCGCTGGCGATGGTGCCGGTGATGTATGTCATCCTGATCCTGATCAGCCGCGGCTGACCGCGATTTCGGACGGGACAGGATGCCGCTTGGAAACCCGCCCCGTCCCGGCCTAGATTGCCCCCGGACAGGAGGCATCAGGCCATGACCCATCAGACAGTCGATATTCTGGTCTCCGGCGGCGGTGTCGCCGGGCTGACCGCGGCGGCGGTATTCGGAAGCGCGGGATTTTCGGTGATCTGCGTCGATCCCGCCCCCCCGGTGACCGAGCGCGACGCCGAAGGCAGCGATCTGCGCACCACCGCCTTTCTGCAGCCCGCGCAGGCGCTGCTGGAGCGCGCCGGCCTGTGGGCGCGGCTGGCGCCCCATGCCGCCGACCTGCAGATCATGCGCATCGTCGATGCCGGCGGGCCGGAACCGGCGGCGCGGCTGACGCGGGATTTCAACGCCTCGGACATTTCCGACCGCCCGTTTGGCTGGAACCTGCCGAACTGGCTGCTGCGGCGCGAGATGGTGGCGCGGCTGGGCGAGATGCCGAATGTCGAGTTTCGCCCCGGCACCGGCACGCGATCCGTCTTTACCCGCGAGGGCGAGGCGCGCGTGGGCCTGTCGGACGGCAGCGCGGTGCGGTGCCGGCTGGTGATCGCGGCGGACGGGCGCAATTCGCCGGTGCGCGAGGCGGTGGGCGTGCCGGTGAAAACCATCCGTTACGGGCAAAAGGCGCTGGCCTTTGCCGTCACCCACCCGATCCCGCATGAGAATATCTCGACCGAGATCCACCGCTCGGGCGGACCCTTCACGCTGGTGCCGCTGCCAGATTACGAGGGGCGGCCCAGCTCGGCCGTGGTCTGGATGGAACACGGCCCCGAAGCCATGCGCCTGTCGCGCCTGGACGTGCCGGAGTTCGAGGCGGCGATGAACGACCGGTCCTGCCTGCTTTACGGTCCGCTGACGCTGGCCTCGCGCCGGACGGTCTGGCCGATCATCAGCCAGATCGCGCGGCGCATGTATGCCGAGCGCGTGGCGCTGGTGGCCGAGGCCGCGCATGTGGTGCCGCCGATCGGCGCGCAGGGGCTGAACATGAGCCTGGGCGACATGCGCGTGCTGCTGGATCTGGCCGAGGCCGCGCCCGAGCGGCTGGGCGATGCGAGGATGCTGGAAACCTATCACCGCCGCCGCCACCCGGAGGTGCAGGCGCGGGTCACCGGTATCGACGTGCTGAACCGCGCCTCGATGGTGTCGGCCCAGCCGCTGCGCGACCTGCGGATGATGGGGCTGAACGCGATCTATGCGCTGCCCGCGGTGCGTCGCACGATGATGCAGATGGGCCTTGGCGCGCGGGGTTGAGGGCTGGGCGTGAGGGGGCTTTGCCCCCTCGGCCTGCGGTCAATCCCCGGGGCTCCGCCCGTTCGGGCCTTGAAAGGTCCACTGGACGTTTCATCGCGCTGTCGCGCGAACCGGCCCTCACCCCCGAGTACTTGCAGAACGATGAAGAGGATCAGAGCACCTGATCCACCACCTTTTTCAGCCGGTCCAGCGCGGCGGGCACGTCATAGAGCTTGTCCAGCCCGAACAGGCCCAGCCGGAAGGTCATGAAGCCCTCGGGCTCGTCGCATTGCAGCGGCACGCCGGCGGCGATCTGCATACCCAGCGCCGCGAATTTCCTGCCGTTCTGGATATCGGGATCGGTGGTGTAACTGACCACCACGCCCGGCGCGCCGAAGCCCTCGGCGGCCACCGACGCCACACCCTTGTCCTTGAGCATCGCGCGCACGCCATCGCCCAGATCCCATTGCGCCTGGCGCAGCTTTTCGAACCCGTAATCGCGGGTTTCGAGCATCGTGTCGCGGAAGGCGCGCAGCGCGTCGGTGGGCATGGTGGCGTGGTAGGCGTGGCCGCCGTTTTCATAGGCCTCCATGATCGCGCGCCATTTCTTCAGGTCGAGCGCGAAACTGTCGGACGCGGTTTCCGCCAGCCGGGCCAGCGCGCGGTCGGACATCATCACAAGCCCGGCCGAGGGCGAGGCCGACCAGCCCTTTTGCGGGGCCGAGATCAGCACGTCGACGCCGGTGGCCTTCATGTCGACCCAGGCGCAGCCGCTGGCGATGCAATCGAGCACCATCAGCGCGCCCACGTCATGCGCGGCCTGCGCCAGCCGCGCGATATAATCGTCGGGCAGGATCAGGCCCGCGCTGGTTTCCACATGCGGCGCGAACACCACGTCGGGCTGGGCGTCGCGGATGGCCTGCGTCACCTCGTCGATCGGCGCGGGGGCAAAGGGCGCCTGCACGCCATTGCCGGTCTGGCGGGCCTTGAAGACGGTGGTGTCGCGGGTGAATTGCCCGGCGTCGAAAATCTGGCTCCAGCGGAACGAGAACCAGCCGTTGCGCACGATCAGCGCGTGGGCGTCATGGCCGAACTGGCGGGCCACCGCCTCCATCGCGTAGGTGCCGCCGCCGGGCACCAGCGCCACGCCGTCGGCATTGTAGACCTCTTTCAGCATGTCCGAGATGTCGCGCATCACCTGCTGGAAACTGGCCGACATGTGGTTGAGCGACCGGTCGGTGAAGACGACCGAATATTCCAGCAGCCCGTCGGGATCGACGGTATCGAGCAAAGCGGCCATGGCGGCACCTCCGTTTTTTCCGGTTTCTCCCCCCTGCTAGCGCGTGGCGCGGCAAAAGCCAATCAGCCGATCGGCCCCTGCAGCCGCTCTTCGCTGAGGATCACGTTGGCCTCGACATCGCCCGCGCCGGGCAGCGTCATGATCCGGCGGCGCAGCACCCGTTCGAAATCGGGCAGGTCGCGCGCCACCACTTTCAGCCGGTAATCGAACAGGCCCAGCACATGTTCGACCGTCTGCACCTCGGGGATGGCCGAAACCGCGCGTTCGAAATCCTCAAGCGACACCCGACCCTTGGTGGCCAGTTTCACGCCCAGAAAGACGGTGACGCCAAAGCCCAGCTTTTCGCGGTCGAGCACAAGGCGGCGGCGGCGGATCACCCCCGCCTCGGTCAGCCGGGCGATGCGGCGCCACGCCTGCGGCTGCGACAGGCCCAGACGGCGGCCCAGTGCGCCCGCGCTTTGCGTGGCGTCGCGGGTCAGCGCGCGCAGGATCTCGCGGTCGGTGGCGTCCAGCTCGATCATATCGGCAATGCCTCGTCACTCTTGATACGGGCCACATGCATCAGCGGCTCGATATCGGCGATATGCGGCAGGGTCAGGATGCGTGTGCGATAGACCTGCTGGTAATGCGCCATATCCCGCGCGATGACATGCAGCCGCGTATCCACCCGGCCCAGGAATGTCTGTATTTCAAGGACTTCGGGCACCTTTCGCGCCTCGGCAATGAACTCGTCGAAGGCCTGCGGCCGGGTCTTGTCCAGCGTGATCCGCAACGAAACCTCGACCGAATAGCCCAGCACCTGCCAGTCGATCACCGCCTCCTGCCCGCGGATAACGCCGCGCGCCTGCATCTTTTCGACCCGCCGCCAGCAGCTTGCCGCCGAAACCCCGCTGCGCTCGGCCAGCTCGGCATTGGTCAGCTCGGGGGCGGCCTGAAGCTGGCGGAGAATGCGCCTGTCGGTATCGTCGAGCATGATTTTTCCCGGAATCGCCTTATGCAGGAATTGATCTTTCGCAAAACCGCCCGGCGCCGTCAATCGGCCCGGGCCCGGCCCGGCACCGGGGAAAGCGCCAAAAATGCCACAAATCCGGGAATTCCCGCGCCGCCCTTCGCCTCATACCTCCACATCGGCGGGCAAATCGCGGCAGAATGGAACAACAATGCAAACAGGCGGCCAGCAAGGACCGCCGGGCATCAGGCAGGCAGCAGCAGACCCGTGACCGAGCGCACGATCCATATCTATTCCGCCCAGAGCGTGACGATCACCCGTGCGGGCGGCGGAGCGACCAGCCAGTCGAACATCATCGGCAACGCGCTGAACGGCGATGCGTTCAGTTGGGAAAACCCCAGCGACCTGGAGATCACCGTCCCCGGCGCGGGCGAGGCCATCGCGCTGTCCTTTGACGATGCCGATGGCTATCTCACCGACGACCCGTTCTCGGGCTCGACGGTCAGCGACCAGCTTCTGACGCAGCCCGTGACCATCGACGGCGTGACCTATACCCCCAACGAAGAAACGGTGCGCTGGCAGACGCCGCCGCCCGTCAACGTGGAAAACGAATACGAGGTCACGCTGTTCGACGACAGCGGCACCGCCTATCGCATGGTCGGCGTGTCGATCACCCAGGGCTATACCACGACGGTGGTGGGTATCACCTTCGAAGGGGCACAGCCGCCGCCGGGCACGGTGCTGCATTACATCCAGGGCGTGTCGAGCTATGGCGGCAGCGGCATGAGCACGCCAATCACCGAGGCCGTGCCCTGTTTCCTGGCCGGCACGCTGATCGGCACGCCCTTCGGCCCCCGCCCCGTCGAGACACTGGCACCCGGCGCGCTGGTCGATACGCTCGACCGCGGGCCGATGCCGCTGCGCTGGAGCGGGCAGAGCGATGCCTGCGGGCTGGGGCCGCTGGCGCCGGTGGCCATCCCGCAAGGGGCACTGGGCAACCGGCGGGCGCTGCTGGTGTCGCCCAATCACCGGCTGTTCCTGCGTTCGATCCTGGCCGAACTGCATTTCGGCCATCACGAGGTGCTGGTGCCCGCCAAGGCGCTGATCGGGCTGGCCGGGATCGCCCGCCGCCCGATGCCGCGGGCGCGTTACGTGCACCTGCTGCTGGACAGCCACGAGATGCTGTTCTCGGAAGGTATCGCAAGCGAAAGCCTTTTCACCGGCGCGATGGCGATGGGCGCGCTGGATGTGCAGGCGCGCGCCGCGCTGCACCGCGCCTGCCCCGGCCTCGATACCCGCCCGATGGTTCTGAACCGTCCCGCGCTCAGCCGGTCGGAAACGCGGCTCTTGCTGGCGGCGCATGACACGCGGGGCAGCCGGCCCGAAACCGCGCGCGCCGCGCCGTTCCGCATCAGGGGGCCGCGCCCGATCGCCGCATGATTATTTCATGAACCGGCAATTTTCGACGGAAGTTTCTCACCCTTCCTTGGGTGAACCTGAATAATGAACGGAAATTTCCGCCGAAACCGCTATCCTGCCCTTCATCTGGAAGGAAAGGAAAACCCATGCGCGTTTACTACGACCGCGATTGCGACATCAACCTGATCAAGGACAAGAAAGTGGCCATCCTGGGCTATGGCAGCCAGGGCCACGCCCACGCGCTGAACCTGCGCGATTCGGGTGCCAAGAACCTGGTCGTCGCCCTGCGCGAAGGCAGCGCATCGGCCAAGAAGGCCGAAGCCGAGGGCCTGCAGGTGATGGGCATCGCCGAAGCCGCGGCCTGGTGCGACCTGATCATGTTCACCATGCCCGACGAATTGCAGGCGGAAACCTACAGGAAATACGTCCACGACAACCTGCGCGAAGGCGCGGCCATCGCCTTTGCCCACGGGCTGAACGTGCATTTCGGCCTGATCGAGCCGAAACCCGGCGTCGACGTCATCATGATGGCGCCCAAGGGCCCCGGGCACACCGTGCGCGGCGAATACACCAAGGGCGGCGGCGTGCCCTGCCTTGTGGCGGTGAACAACGACGCCACCGGCAAGGCGCTGGAAATCGGCCTGTCCTATTGCTCGGCCATCGGCGGCGGGCGTTCGGGCATCATCGAAACCAACTTCAAGGAAGAGTGCGAAACCGACCTCTTCGGCGAACAGGCGGTTCTGTGCGGCGGCCTGGTCGAACTGATCCGCATGGGCTTCGAAACCCTGGTCGAGGCCGGGTATGCGCCGGAAATGGCCTATTTCGAGTGCCTGCACGAGGTCAAGCTGATCGTCGACCTGATCTATGAGGGCGGCATCGCCAACATGAACTACTCGATCTCGAACACGGCCGAGTATGGCGAATATGTCAGCGGGCCGCGCGTGCTGCCCTATGAGCAGACCAAGAAAGAGATGAAGGCGATCCTGCACGACATCCAGACCGGCAAGTTCGTGCGCGACTTCATGCAGGAAAACGCCGTGGGCCAGCCGTTCTTCAAGGGCACCCGCCGCATGAACGACGCCCACCAGATCGAGGAAGTGGGCGAGAAACTGCGCGCCATGATGCCGTGGATTTCCGCCGGCAAGATGGTGGACAAGGAAAAGAACTGATCCGCCACCGGGATCGGAACAGGGAAAGGCGGGCCTGCGGGTCCGCCTTTTTTCATGCGCCGGACGCCCCGGGCACGCGAATGGCGGCGGCTTTTGCGGTTGCATGTGGCGCGGCGCTGCCCCAATCAGGGGCGCACCCCCTTGCCCGGATACCGACATGACCGCCACGACCGTCCCCGCCGCCCCTGCCCCCGAGATCACCGGCGCAAGCTGGGCGATGGTGGCGACGCTGGGCCTTGTCTGGGGCGGCACCTTCCTGGTGACGGAACTCGCGCTCGAGGTGATGACACCGTTCTGGATCGCCAGCGCGCGGATCGGCTTTGCCGCGGCGCTGACACTGGTCGTCTGGGTGCTGCGGGGCCGGCGGCTGTTCCTCGAACAGCGCCGCGACTGGCCCAACCTGATCCTGATCGGCCTGCTGTCCACCGCCGTGCCCTTCATGCTGCTGGCCTGGGGGCAGCAATACGTGACTGCCGGTTTCGCGGGCGTCAGCATGGCCGCCGTGGCGCTGGTCGTGCTGCCGCTGGCGCATGTCATGGTGCCCGGCGAACGGATGACCCTGCGCCGGCTGGCCGGGTTCGTGATCGGCTTTGTCGGCGTGCTGGTGCTGATCGGGCCGGATGCCTTCCGCTCGACCGGCGTCGCGGGCGAGACCTGGGGCCAGCTTGCCTGTCTCGGTGCGGCGGCGTGCTATGCCCTGTCCTCGGTGCTGATGCGGCGCCTGCCGGCGATCGACCCGGTGGGCCTGTCGGGCGTCACCCTGCTGATCGGCGCGGTTTTCGTGCTGGCGATGGCCGTCACGGTCGAAGGTGCGCCCGCCAATCCCGGCCTCTACGGGCTGGGCCTGCTGGCCTTTCTGGGCCTGATCCCAACCGCCGCCGCCAACATGCTGCGGGTGTCGGTGATCCGCAGCGCCGGTCCGGTGTTCATGAGCCTGACCAACTACCAGGTGCCGGTGTGGTCGGTGCTGCTGGGCGTCCTGCTGCTGGGCGAGCCGCTGCGCGCCTCGCTGCTGGTGGCGATGGCGCTGATCCTGTGCGGCGTCGCGCTCAGCCAGTATGGCGCGCTGCGGCGGCTTTTCGCACGCGGCTGAACACCCTTCATCTTGCCCGAAATACTCCGGGGGAGTCGCCGTCAGGCGACGGGGGCAGCGCCCCCCTGCACCGCCTGCCACAGCGCCAGCGCCGACACGGTTTCGCGCACGTCATGCACCCGGACGATCTGCACCCCCTGCGCCACGCCCGCCAGTGCCACCGCGACCGAACCCGCCATGCGGTCGGCCGGTTCCGGCGCCTGCCCGATGGTGCCGATGAACCGCTTGCGCGAGGCACCCAGCAGGATCGGGCAGCCCAGCCCGTGAAACAGGCCGATCCGGTTCAGCAGCAGCAGGTTATGAGCGGCGGTCTTGCCGAAGCCGATGCCGGGATCGACCACGATGCGCCCGCGCGGAATACCCAGCGCGGTCAGGGTTTCCAACCGTTCATGCAGGAAATCGTAAACGTCCAGCAACACGTTGTCGTAGCTGGGGTTTTGCTGCATCGTCGCGGGATCGCCCTGGGCGTGCATCACGCAGACCGGCAGGGCGTGCATGGCGCAGAACGGGGCCAGTCCGGGATCGTAGGTAAAGCCCGCCACGTCGTTGACCAGCGTGGCCCCCGCCGCCACCGCGGCCTGCGCGACGGCGGTCTTGCGCGTGTCGATCGAGATCGGCGTGGGCCCGGCCGCCCGCAGCGCGGCGATCACCGGGGCGACGCGCGCGGCCTCGTCCCCGGGCGCGACGGTTTCGGCGCCGGGGCGGGTGGATTCGCCGCCCACGTCGATGATGTCGGCCCCTTCCGCGATCATCCTTGCGCCATGCGCCACCGCCTTGCGCGGATCGTGGTAGAGCCCGCCATCGGAAAAGCTGTCCGGCGTGGCGTTCAGGATGCCCATGACGCGCGGCACCTCCATCGACAGGCCTGCCACGGGGGCGCGCGGGGCGGTCAGCCGGGTCCGCACAGGGTCGGGGATGTCGCCCGCCGGCACCACACGCGCCGGCGCATCCCGGCGCAGCTGTTCGGCATGGGTGAACCACAGCGCACCGCCGGCCAGCGGCAGCGCCCCGTCGGGCCGGGCAGGCCCGGATTGCACGAGGGGTCGGTAATAATCGCTCATGGCCATCTGGTCGCCGATCGCGGGCGGCTTTGCAAGGCTCAGATCACCCGGACATCGGTCGCCACCGCGCGCAGCGGCAGGTCGGGCGCGTCGGGCAGCGCCGCGCCGATGACCAGCATGTCGGCGGCCTCCATGAAGCGGGCGAACCACAGCACCAGCCCCAGCGCGTCGCGCGGGCTGGCCGAGGGGCCGTCGACCGCGTCCAGCACGATTTTCGAGGGCGCCCAGACGCTGATCTGGTCGTGCCGCATCGACCAGTCGAGTTCGGTGCGCGAATTCACCACCACGCAGCGCGCGTCGCGCCCGGCCAGCACCCAGGCGTTCTGCTCGATCGCCAGCAGGTCGATCCGGCGCTGCGCCAGCTTGTGCCCGGCCTGCGGTGCGGGCGTGTCGGCGGGACCCACGCAGATGATCGTCGGGCGATGCCCGGCCTCCAACTGGTCGATCCACGCGCCCAGATTGTCCGAGGCGATGGCCGCGTTCGACAGGTAGACCACCTGCGGATGCGGCTTGTCGCTGGCGATGCGGCGCGGCGTGGTGTCCTTGCGCGCGCGCACGATCTCGACCCCCAGCGCGCCGGGACCGCGATCCAGCTTTTCGATCCGCACGAAGACACGCACCGCCTGCGGTTCCAGCAGGATGCGATCGGCCAGTTTCTCGGCCAGCGTTTCCAGCAGGTTCAGCCGTTCCTCGGCCAGCTCGTGCGCGATGGCCTCGGTCACCTTGTCGTAGGACAGGATGGTATCGACATCGTCGTCAAGGATGTTGTCGGGCGGCGTGACTTCGACCACCACGTTGAAGCAGATACGCTGGGTGGTGCCGCGTTCCGCCTGGAAGGCGCCGATCTCGACCTCGACGATGTGGTCGCGCAGCGAGATCCGGTCGAGCGGCGTGCCCTCCGCCGTGGCGGCGGCGCGCTCGGAAGGGTGGGCAAAGGCCCATCTGATCTCGTCGCTCATGGCGCGCAAAGCCCCCGGCCCTGTTGCAGTCGCGCGCAGCCTATCGCCCGCGCCATCCGTTGCCGCGCCGCGCGCGGCACCGCGCGGCCCGTTTGCGTCACGGGGTCAGTTCTGCACCATCTCGTGCGGGTGGCGATAGAAGAGATGTACGCCGATCTTCGCGGTGCGCGGGAACTTGCGCGCCCAGCGCGGGCTGACGGCGGTGGTGTGGTAATGGGTGGCGCCCTGCGTCAGCGGGCGCGGCGCGCCGCCGACCATCAGCCCGGCGACCTTGCCGACCTGTTCGAACGCGCCGGCTTCGCGGATGACGTCCTTGTGCCCGTCGCAGGTATAGGTGAACTGGCAGGCATATTTCCGGCCCGTCCCCTGGTGCACCACGCCACAGACGGTGTCGGGATAGTTGGGGCTGTCGACCCGGTTCAGGATCACCTCGGCCACGGCGAACTGGCCCTTCACGCTTTCGCCGCGGGCCTCGAAATACAGCGCCTCGGCCAGGCAACGCCATTCGGGCCCGCCCCTGGCACTGGGCTGGCTTTCCAGCCATTCGCGGCTGTAGCTGACGTTGCCTGCGCCCTGCGGGCGGCGCAGCAGCGCGTCGATCCGGTCAGATGGCAGTCTGGCCAGCTCGCGCTGTTCCATGCGGATGACCTGTTCGAGCGATTGCTCGGCCCCGGCTGCACCCGCGCTCAGGATGATCAATGCACTCAGAATGATCCGAAACATGAGTCCCCCCTTCCTGTCGCGTAACGTGGCGAAAACCGGGCTTTTATGACAATTTTTTGCCACAGGTCCAGCCCGCCCGGCCCAAAGCAGGGTTGCATCCAGCGCATGGCTGGCCTGAAAAAGACATATCTTGCGGAAATCCGCGCAGGTGCTACCCGATTTTGTCGCGCACCGCCAGCTGGGCCGCGGCAAGCCGTGCTACCGGGACGCGAAACGGCGAACAGGACACGTAATCGAACCCCGCCGCGCGGCAGAAGGCGATTGATTCGGGGCTGCCGCCATGCTCGCCGCAGATCGACAGCACAAGGTCCGGCCGCGCGCTGCGCCCGCGTTCCGCCGCGATCTTGAGCAGCTCGCCCACCCCGTCCTGATCCAGCGTGTGAAACGGGTCTTCGGGAAACACGTTCTGCTGCACATAGGCCGACATGAACCGCCCCGCATCGTCGCGGCTGAGCCCATAGGTCATCTGCGTCAGGTCGTTGGTGCCGAAGGACAGGAAGGCGCTGTGCGGCGCGATCTCGGCGGCGCGCAGGGCGGCGCGGGGCGTTTCCACCATCACGCCCAGCCGGTAGGTGAAATTCTTGCCGGTTTCGGTGCGCACGGCGGCGGCCACCGCGTCGACGCGGGTCTTGACCAGCTCGACCTCGCGCTTGGCCGAAACCAGCGGGATCATGATCTCGGGCACCACCGGGTCGCCGTCGCGGCTGGCCTCGATCGTCGCCTCGAAGATGGCGCGCGCCTGCATGTCGTAGATTTCCGGCACGGTGATGCCCAGCCGCACGCCGCGCATCCCCAGCATCGGGTTGTATTCGGCCAACGCATCGACCCGGCGGGTCACGTCCGACAGCGGCAGGTCCAGCGCCTCGGCCAGCTCGCGGTGGCCGGCGCGGTCCGAGGGCAGGAATTCGTGCAGCGGCGGGTCGAACAGGCGGATGCAGACCGGCTGCCCCTGCATGATGCGGAACAGCTCGGTGAAATCCGCGCGCTGCATCGGCAGCAGCCGGTCGAGCGCCGCCGCGCGGTCGGGCGAGGTGTCGGCAAAGATCATCTCGCGCATCACGGTCAGGCGGTCGGCCTCGAAGAACATGTGCTCGGTCCGGCACAGCCCGATGCCCTGCGCCTTGAAATTCCGCGCGGTCTGGGCGTCGGCGGGTGTATCGGCATTGGCGCGCACGCCGATATCGCGCACGTCGTCGGCCCATGTCATCAGCGTCAGCAGCGCGTCGTCCTCGGCGGCCTCGATCATCGCGGGCTCGCCCGCCAGGACCTGCCCGTTGGTGCCGTCGACGGTGATGATGTCGCCCTGGTGCAGCTCGCGCCCGTCGGGCGCCACCAGCATCCGGGCGCGGATATGAAAGTTCAGCGCGCTGGCGCCCACGACGCAGGGCAGCCCCATGCCGCGCCCGATCACCGCGGCGTGGCTGGTCATGCCGCCGCGTTCGGTCAGCACGGCAACGGCGGCGTGCATGCCGCGGATATCCTCGGGGCTGGTTTCGCGCCGCACCAGCACGCAGGCCTCGCCGCGCGCGGCGCTGGCCTGCGCCTCGGCGGCGGAGAACACGATGCGCCCGGTCGCGGCGCCGGGGCTGGCGGCGATGCCGCTGGCCAGCACGTCGCGGTCGGCCTCGGGATCGACCTGCCGGTGCAGCAGCTCGTTCAGCGCGCGCGGCTCGACCCTCAGCAACGCCTCTTCGCGGGGGATGATACCGTCCTCGGCCAGTTGCACGGCGATGCGCACCGCCGCGCGGGCGCTGCGCGCCACGCGCACACCGTCAAGGATATGCACCACACCGTCCTCGATGGTGAACTCGGCCTGCATTTCCTCGCGCAGGCGGGCGCGCATCCGGGCGGTGATGCCCTTGAGCTCGGCAAAGGCGTCGGGCGCCAGGTCCTCGAGGCTGGGACCGCGCGCATCATGGGCCAGGAACACCGCTTCGTTGCGGCGTTCCAGCGCGTCGCGGCCCTGGCTTTCGCGCAGGTAACGGCCGATGATCCGCGGCGCGCCGGTCTGGCTGTCGACCAGCTGGATCACGCCCGAGCCGCTTTCGCCCAGCCCCAGCCCCAGCGCCATGGCCTGCACCACAAGGCCCAGCCCGGCATCGGCCGGTGCGCCCTTGGCCTGCCGCAAAAGCCGCGCGGTCGTGCCCTCCCACGCGCGCGCCATCGAGCGCAGCACCTCGGCAAGCTGCACCGCCGGGTCCTGGGGAAACGCCTCTTCGGTTTCCTCTTCATAGGCGCGCAGCACCTCGGACAGCCCGTCCTGCCCGCCCTGCGTCACATGTTCGAAGGCATCCGGGTCAAGCCGCGCGACATGGATCGCATAGGCCTGCACGAACCGGGTATAAAGCGCGGCGGCGGCCTCCTTGCCGATGCGGTCGGACAGGTCGACGAACTGCGCATCGTTCATGCCGATATTCAGGATCGCCCCCGGCCCGCCCCAGTCGGGATCTTCCGAGGACGGGCGCACGCACAGCAGCGGCGCGGGCCCGAAGGGGGCCAGCAGCCTGCCCATGTCCGGCATCTCGCCCTGCGCGATCCGGTGCACCGCGTCAAAGGACAGCGCGACGGTCACGGGCACCGGCATCTCCAGCCGCACAAGGCGCTGAAGGCACTTCGCCCGCCCGCCATGCGTGACCGCGCTCAGCGGTGCGCCGGGGGTGACAAGGGTGATATCGGGGTCGATATGCTGCAATGCGGCATCCTTTTCAGATGCGCGCAGAATACGCGCACATATCGGTAACGCAAGGGCGCTGTTGATCGCTTGCGCCGGTGTTTCCTCTCTCGGGAAATGGGGGAGGCGCCGAAGGCGACGGGGGGCAGCCCCCCCCCCTGCCCGTCCCCTCAGCCCTCGATACGGGTCAGGTCGGCCACCTGCAGGCAGATGCCGCGGATGCGCGCCAGCAGGTTCAGGCGGTTGCGGCGCACCACATCGTTTTCCGCATTGACCTGCACGGCATCGAAAAACGCGTCGATCGGCGCGCGCATGTCGGCCATCGCGCCCATCGCGGCGGCGTAATCCTCGGCCTGCATGGCCGGGCCGATCTTCGCCTCGGCCGCGTCCAGCGCGGCGAACAGCGCCTTTTCCTCGTCGGTTTCGGCAAATTTCACGTCCGCGCCAAAGGAATATTCCACCCCGTCCTTGTCCTCGGCCTGGGTCAGGATGTTGTTGGCGCGCTTGAAGCCCTGCAACAGGTTGCCGCCATCCTCGGTCTGCAGGAACGCGCCCAGCGCACCGGCGCGGGCGACCACCAGCGTCAGGTCGTCGCCGCCATCCAGCGCAAGGCAGGCGTCGATCACGTCATGGCGCATCCCCTGGTCGCGCAGGTGCACCTTGAGCCGGTCGTGGAAGAACGCCAGCAGGTCGGTGGACAGGTCCGGCACCAGGTCGCCCACCGTGCGCAGCAGCGAACCGTCGCCCAGGTCGGGCGCGTCCTTGCTCCCCTGCAACCTGTCCATCACCGCGCGGAAGGCCGCGCCGAACACGCCGTGATCGGCGATTTCGTCCAGCACCTCTTCCAGCGTGTCGATCTCGTCGGGGCTGGCATCGGCGCGGTTCAGCGCGATCTTGTGGCGCACCAGTTGCCCGTCCACGAACCGGTCGAGGTGCAGCCGCAGCCCGTTCGCCAGCACGATGCGGATAACGCCCAGCGCGGCGCGGCGCAGCGCATAGGGGTCTTTCGAACCGGTGGGTTTCTCGTCGATGGCCCAGAACCCGGTCAGGGTATCGAGCTTGTCGGCCAGCGCCACCGCCAGCGACACCGGCGCGGTGGGCACGTCGTCGGACGGGCCGAGGGGCGAATAATGCTCTTCGCAGGCGGCGGCCACCTCGGGCGGCAGCCCGGCGGCTTCGGCATAGTAGCGGCCCATCAGGCCCTGAAGCTCGGGGAATTCGTAAACCATTTCCGAACTCAGGTCGGCCTTGGCCACCCGCGCGGCCTGCACGGCAAGGTCCGGCCCGGCGCCCACAAGCGGCGCGATCTCGCGCGCCAGCGCGGCGATCCGTTCGATCCGCGCGCGTTGCGATCCAAGCCGGTGCTGGAAGGTGACGTTCGACAGCCGGTCGGTCCACGCCTCCAGCCCCTGCTCCTTTGCCACACGCAGGTCGTTTTCCCAGAAGAACCGCGCATCCGACAACCGCGCCGCCAGCACCTTCTGGTTGCCGGCAAGGATGGTGGCGCCGTGATCGGCGGTTTCGCGGTTGGCGACGGTGATGAATTTCTCGATCCGGCCGGTTTTCGGGTTCTTCACCGAAAAGAATTTCTGGTGCTCCTTCATCGAGGTCTGCAGCACCTCGGGCGGCAGGCCCAGGAAATCCTCGCCGATCCCGCCCATCAGCACGACGGGCCATTCCACCAGCCCCGCGACCTCGGCCAGCAGGCCGCGATCCTCGACCACCTGCAGACCCTGCGCGAAGGCCAGGTTGGTCGCCTCCTGCCAGATGTGATCGGCGCGCTCGCCCGCGTCCAGGATCACCCGGTCGCGTTTCAGCTTGGCCTGGTAGTCGTCGAAGCTGCGGACGCTGAACCGCCCGGAACCGATAAAGCGGTGCCCCTCGGTGGTGTTGCCGGCGGCGATGCCGTCCACCTCCATCGGCACCACCTGCGCCTCGCCCGCATCATCGGTCAGGATGCACAGGATCGAATGCAGCGGGCGCACCCAGCGCAGGCTGCCGCTGCCCCAGCGCATCGACTTGGGCCAGGGGAAATCGCGGATCACGGATTCCAGCACCTCGGCCACGATCTGCGCCGCGGGGCGGCCGGGGCGGGTGATGGTTGCGAAATAGACCTGGCCCTTTTTCTCGTCGCGGATTTCCAGCTGGTCGCGGCCCACGCCGGCGCCGCGCAGGAACCCCTCGATCGCCTTTTCCGGCGCATCGACGCGCGGGCCCTTGCGTTCCTCGCTCGTCGTCGGGCTTTCGGCCAGCAGCCCGTCGACGGCCAGCGCCAGCCGGCGCGGGGTGGAAAAGGCGGCGGCCCCGGCATAGGTCAGCCCGGCCTCGACCAAACCATCGGTCATGCGTTTTTTCAGATCCTCGGCCGCGCGCGCCTGCATGCGGGCGGGAATTTCCTCGGAGAAGAGTTCGATCAGAAGGTTGGGCATCTCAGTTGCTCTCCGGCGGTTCGGGGCAGTCTTCGGGGGTGGGCTGCCCGTCGAAGACAAGCTCGCCGCAATGGTTGATCTGGTGCCAGACAAAGCCGCGCCCGTCCGGCAGGATAGCGACGATCCGGTCGACGCCGTAGGTGATGTTTTCGGTGCCCATGAAGGCCAGCGCCTGCCCGTCGGTCAGGGCGGTGCCGATTTCGCCGGCATCGAAACAGTCGAACCAGCCCGGCGCCTCCAGCGGGACCGCGTTGTCGTAGGGCTGATAGGTTTCCGACATCATCGCCTGGCTCATCGTGGTGGTGAAACAGGCGCGATAGCGGATCGGGCTGCTGGTGGCGTCGATGGCCTGGAAATCCTCGTAAAGGATGGGTTCGGGCTGGCCGGTGGCCATCACCGTCATCTGCACGTCATCGCTGCCCGTCGCGGCGACGGGTTCGTAGAAGGCATAGATTTGCAGGTAATAGATGCCGATCCCGGCCGCCAGAGCACAGATCACGATCATCCCCGCCAGAAACTTGCCCATCAGCCCGCATAGCCCCCCGCCCCGGTGCGCACGAAGGCGTCGGCGCATTGTCTGGCCAGCGCGCGGACGCGGCCGATATAGCTTTGCCGTTCGGTGACCGAGATCACCCCGCGCGCGTCCAGCAGGTTGAAGATGTGGCTGGCCTTGATGCACTGGTCATAGGCCGGGTGCGCCATGACGATGCGCAGGCCGGTCTTGGGGTCGGTGTCGTCGCAGGCCAGGATCGCCTCGCATTCGGCCTCGGCCTCTTCGAAATGGCGCAGCAGCACCGCGGTATCGGCAACGTCGAAATTCCAGCGGCTGTATTCCTGCTCGGTCTGGCGAAACACGTCGCCATAGCTCAGCGCGATGGGCGCGTCGGGATCGTTGAAGGGCATGTCCATCACGTGGTCGATCCCCAGCACATACATCGCCAGCCGTTCCAGTCCATAGGTCAGCTCGCCCGAAACGGGGTGGCAGTCATGGCCGCCGACCTGCTGGAAATAGGTGAACTGGCTGACCTCCATGCCGTCGCACCAGACCTCCCAGCCGAGGCCCCAGGCGCCCAGCGTGGGCGATTCCCAGTCATCCTCGACGAAACGGATATCGTGCAGCTCCATGTCGATGCCGATCGCTTCGAGGCTGCCCAGATACAGCGCCTGCAGATCGGGCGGGCTGGGTTTGATCAGCACCTGGTACTGGTAGTAATGCTGCAGCCGGTTGGGGTTCTCGCCATAGCGCCCGTCGGTGGGCCGGCGCGAGGGCTGCACATAGGCCGCGGCCCAGGGCTGCGTGCCCAGCGAACGCAGCGTGGTGGCCGGGTGAAAGGTGCCCGCGCCCACCTCCATGTCATAGGGTTGCAGCACCGCGCAGCCCTTTGCGGCCCAGTAGGTCTGAAGCCTCAGGATGATCTCCTGGAAACTGCGGGGTTTTTCCTGTTGCCGTGCCATTCTCGCCATCGCCTGGTTGCCGGGTGAAATCGCGCGCTCTGCTTACGTGGCGGGCGCGGCGGGGTCAATTGCGGGCCCGTGCATTATTTGGGGGTGCGCCGCGCGCCTGATTTGGTAGAAGACTGCGACGACAGGCAGAATACTACCTTAAGGGTTGGACAGACGGCAGATGATGCAAAGACTTTTCGCAACGCTTCTTTTCGTGATGATCGCCCTGCGCGCCGCGGTTGCGCAGGACGACGTGGTCTGGGTCCAGATCGAGGCGCAACCGACGCTGGCCGAGGCCGAGGCGCGCGCGCGCGTCTACGCCGCGGACCTGCCCGACGTGAACGGGTTTTCGCTGGGCGGCGGATGGTACGGCATCATGCTGGGCCCCTATGCCCGCACCGACGCCGAACAGGTGCTGCGCGTCTACCGCGCCGAGGGGTCGATCCCGCGCGACAGCTTCATCGCCTTCACCCGCAATTTCGGCCAGCAGTTCTGGCCCATCGGCGCCAACGCCCTGAACCGGCCCGCGGCCACCGCCCCCGCCGCACCGCAGCCGGACACCGACACCGCCGCCGCCCCGCCGCTGCCCGAACCCGAGATCCAGCCCGCCGACGAAACCCCGCGCGAGGCCCGCGCCAGCGAGGCGCTGCTGAGCCGCGAGGAGCGCGAGGCGCTGCAGGTCGCGCTGAAATGGGCCGGGTTCTACGACGCGGCGATCGACGGCGCCTTCGGCCGGGGCACCCGCAACTCCATGGCCGCCTGGCAGGAGGCCAACGGGTTCGAGCCGACGGGCGTTCTGACCACGATGCAGCGCGCCGGGCTGTTGCGCCAGTATAACGCCGTGCTGGACGGGCTGGGCCTGCAGACCGTGCGCGACGAGGTGGCCGGGATCGAGATCGCCCTGCCGACCGAGGCGGTCGAGTTCGAGAAATACGAATACCCCTTCGCCCATTACACCGCCACGGGCGACCTGCCGGCAAGCGTGCTGCTGATCAGCCAGCAGGGCGACCAGGACACGCTGTTCGGCCTTTACGACATCATGCAGACGCTTGAGATCGTGCCGCAGGACGGCCCGCGCAACCGCGAGGACAACCGCTTTTTCCTGATCGGCGAAGGCCCCGATTTCGTCAGCCACACCGAGGCGCGGCTGGAGGGCGGCGAGATCAAGGGCTTTACCCTGATCTGGCCCGCCGGCGACGAGGAACGCCGCACCCGGCTGCTGGGCGAGATGCAGAAAAGCTTTGCCCGGCTCGACGGCACGCTGAACCCCGCGCAGATCAGCGAAGACCAGAGCATCGACCTTGTGTCGGGGCTGGAGATCCGCAAGCCGAAACTGTCGCGCTCGGGCTTTTACATCGACCGGCAGGGCACGGTGGTGACCGCCTCGGAGGCGGTGCAGGACTGTTCCGCCATCACGCTGGAGGACGGGACCGAGGCCGATATCCTGCTGGACGATCCGGTTCTCGGCGTCGCCGTTCTGCTGCCGCGCGGCGGGGTTGCGCCGCTGGGTATCGCAACCTTCCAGAAGGCGACGCCGCGCCTGCAATCCGAGGTGGCGGTTGCCGGCTATTCCTATGGCGGCGTGCTGAGCGCGCCCAGCGTCACCTTCGGCACGCTGGCCGATCTGCGCGGGCTGCAGGGCGAAGAAACCCTGAAACGGCTGGCCATGACCACCCTGCCCGGCGATGCCGGCGGGCCCGTGGTCGATGCCGGCGGCGCGGTCCTCGGGATGCTCCTGCCCCGCTCCGGCGACGCGGCGGGCCGCGCCCTTCCGCCCGAGGTCAGCTTTGCCCGCCACGGCAGCGCGATCCTTGAGGCACTTACCCGGCTGGGCATCGAGGCGCGCACCACCGACACGGTGGGCCGGATCGACCCCGAGACCCTGACCACCGAGGCCGGGAATTTCACCACGCTGGTGAACTGCTGGGAGTAAGGCCGCCCCACAACGGCCACAGGGAACTGCCTGTGAGGCAGGGATATCCCGTTTGAAGCAGCAGGGCAGAATCCCGGCATGACGCCGGGGGCGCCTGTCTTCATCCGCACGCCGCACGCCGGTGCGTTGCGCTGCCGTTCCACGGCATTCGGACAATTCGCAACCGAAGGGCGGCGCACGGCCGCGGTCGGGCGATCCGAGGTCTGTGACTGGCATTTTATCGCCCAACCACATCCTCCCTCAAGGCGGAGTACTACGGCAGCCAATCGCCCGGCCGGGGGGCGGCCATGCGATGCCCGGGCCGCTTGCGCGGCTGTTCCGGGTGGGGTGCATCGTTCAAATGGCAGATCCGTCCCGCCATACAGATGCGCGTCGCTGGCACAGCAGGGGTGGGCATCGGGGCACCGGCCTGGTACGGGCGGCCGGACTCGAACCGGCACGGGCTTTCGCCCCAGGGATTTTAAGTCCCATGTGTCTACCATTCCACCACGCCCGCTCGGGCCAGGCCGGACCTGACTGTTAGCGCGGGCATGCGCGGGCAACAAGGGGATGCGCACCGCGCCCGCCATTTCGCCCCCTGGCTCACGCCCGCGCTTGACCCCGGCGGCAAAACCCCCAATCGTTCGCCCCATGTTTCCGATCCGCGATCACAACCCGTCGAACCGCACGCCCTTCGTCACCTATGCGCTGATGGCGATCAATATCGCGGTGTTCCTCAGCTACTGGCCGATGATGACCGACGGGCGCGCGCTGGCGGCATTCTTCGGCACCTGGGCGATGATCCCGGCCGAGGTCAGCTCGGGCGGCGGCTGGCACACCGTCGTGACCTCGATGTTCCTGCATGGCGGATGGATGCATATCATCGGCAACATGCTGTTTTTGTGGATCTTCGGCGACAACTTGGAGGACGAGATGGGCCACCTCGGCTTCCTCGCCTTCTACATGGCCAGCGGCATCGGCGCGGCGCTGGCCCATGTGGCCGCCGCGCCCCTGTCGCCGGTGCCCACCGTGGGCGCCTCGGGCGCGATCGCGGGGGTGATGGGCGGCTACCTGCTGCTGTTTCCCAGGGCGCGGGTGGATGTGCTGGTGATCATCGTGTTCTTCATCCGCATCTTCTCGGTCCCGGCCTGGGCAATGCTGGGCCTGTGGTTCGCGTTGCAACTGTTCAACGGCGTGGGCGCCGACATGAACGGCGGCGGGGTGGCCTACTGGGCCCATGCCGGCGGCTTCGTGATCGGGATCGCGCTGACGCTGCCGCTGTTCCTGCGGCTGGGCGGGCCGCGGTTCTGGCGCCGGACCGAAGGGCACCCGCCCCATCCCGACGCGAAATACGCGCTTCAGCGCAGCAACATCCCCACGGTCAGGAGACGCCGATGAAAGCCACATGCCATTGCGGCGCGGTCGAACTGCGCATCGACCCCGGCCAGCCGCTGTCCGAGGCCAGCCGCTGCGATTGCAGCTTTTGCCGGCGGCGGGGCGCGGCGGCGGTGATGGTGCCGCTGGACCGGCTGGAGGTGGTGAAAGGCGCCGACAGGCTGACGCTTTACCAATGGGGCACGAAGACGGCCAGGCACTATTTCTGCTCGGTCTGCGGCATCTACACCCACCACCGGCGCCGGTCGGACCCGACACAATACGGCGTGAACCTCGGCGCGATCGAGGGCGTGAACCCGCGCGACTACGAGCCGATCCGCTGGACCGACGGGGTCAACCATATCAGCGACCGCTGAGGGTCAGGCGGCGCGGATCACCTTGGCGAAACTGCCGAAAACGGTGCCGTTGGCGGCGATCAGGTTGCCGTCCAGCGGGTTCTGTCCGTCGCGCAGCCCCTCGACCAGCCCGCCGGCCTCGCTCACCAGAAGGGCCCCGGCGGCGATATCCCAGATGTTCAGCTCGCGCTCCCAGTAACCGTCGTAGCGGCCCGCCGCCACATAAGCCAGGTCCAGCGCGGCCGAGCCGAACCGCCGCACCCCGGCGCATTCCGGCATCAGCCGTGCCAGATCCTGCAGCGTCGCCGGCAGCGTGCGCTTGGCGGCAAAGGGGATGCCGGTGGCAAACACCGCCTCGATCATGCGGGCCCGGCCCGAGACGCGCAGGCGCTTCTTGTCGTTCAGCCACGCGCCCTGCCCCTTTTCGGCATAGAACATCTCGTCCTTGGCGGCGTCGTAGATCACGCCGGCCACGATCTGCCCCTTGTGTTCCAGCGCGATGGAAATCGCCCAATGCGGCAACCCGTGCAGGAAATTGGTGGTGCCGTCCAGCGGGTCGACGATCCAGCGGCGGGTGGGGTCGGTGCCTTCGATCTCGCCGCCCTCTTCGGCCAGCCAGCCATAATTGGGGCGCGCGGTCAGCAACTCTTCCTTCAGGATGGCCTCGGCCGCGATATCGGCACGCGACACGAAATCGCCCGCGCCCTTCATCGAGACCTGCAGGTTCTCGACCTCGCGGAAATCCTTGACCAGCGACCGGCCCGCCTTGCGTGCGGCCTTGATCATGACGTTGAGGTTTGCGCTGCCCTGCATGGTTCGGCTCCTGTGGTTCAGGGCGCGCGTATACGCGCCCGGGCCAGGCTTGCCAAGGGGCGATGGGCGCGGCGGGCCGGCGCACAGGCGCTGCTCGGGGATGCACAGGACATCCGGCGCAGGGGAACTATGTTGGGCCTGCCTTCGTTGCGAAGGAAAAACCAGGAGATGCAGATGAGCACACCGAAGATACTGATCGCGTTCTATTCGACCTATGGCACCAACCACCAGGTCGCCGAAGCCGCCGCCGAGGCCGCCCGCGCGGCGGGTGCCGAGGTGCGGCTGCGCCGCTTTGCCGAAACCGCCCCGAAAGAGGTGGTCGACGGACAGGAAGCCTGGGCCAGCCAGCTGGAAAAGATGAAGGACATCGCCGAAATCAGCCATGACGACATGACATGGGCCGACGGCTATTTCTTCAGCGGGCCGACGCGCTTCGGCTCGATGCCCAGCCAGATGCGCGTCTTCATCGACACGGTGGGGCCGCTCTGGATGGAGGGGAAGCTGGCGAACAAGACCGTCACCGCCACCACCAGCGCGCAGAACCCGCATGGCGGGCAGGAAAGCACCCTGCTGGCATTCTATATCACGCTGATGCATTGGGGCGCGGTGATCGTCACGCCGGGCTATACCGATGACAGCATCTTTGCCGCCGGCGGCAACCCCTACGGGTTCTCCGCAAAGGCCGGGCAGTTCGACGATGCCGGCAAGGCCGCGGTCGCCCACCAGGCCAGGCGCCTGGTCGAGATGACGGCGAAGATCGCCGGCTGAGGCACGGGCGGGCGCGGCCCCACCGCCGCGCCGCTGCCTTAAGCGGCCTGCATCCGCTGCGCCTCGTCCCCGGCAAGGCGGATCAGGTCGCGCACGAACGGCTTGTCCAGGTCGTCGCTGCGCGTGGCGGCGTAAAGGCGGCGGGTGATGCCATGCTCGGTCAGCGGGCGGGTGACGTAATCGCTGGAATATTTCACTTCGCGCACCACCCAGTCGGGCAGCACGCTGACACCCCGGTTCGACGCCACCAGCAGCAGGATCACCGCCGTCAGTTCCGCCTGCCGCACCGCCGCCGGTTCGACCTTGGCCGGGGTCAGCAACTGGCTGAACACGTCCAGCCGCGACCGCTCCACCGGGTAGGTGATCAGCGTCTCGCCGCGGAAATCCTCGGCCTCGATCCATGCCTTCTGCGCCAGCGGATGCTGCGACGAGGCGACAAAGACCGGCTGGTAATCGAAGAGCGGCGTAAAGGTGACGCCCGGCAGGTCCTCGGGGTCCGAGGATACCACCAGGTCGACCTCTTCCTTCATCAGCGCGGGCAGCGCATCGAAGGCAAGGCCGGGGCGGATATCCACGTCCACGTCGGCCCAGGTCTTGCGAAACTGCTCAAGCACCGGGAACAGCCATTCGAAACAGGCGTGGCATTCGATGGCGATATGCATCCGCCCGGCATGGCCCTCGCGCAGGCCGGAAAACTCGGCCTGCAGCGCCTCGATCTCGGGCAGGATGCGTTCCGCCGCGCGCAGCAGCCGCTGCCCCGCCGCCGACAGTTTCAGCGGTTTCGAGCGGCGCACGAACAGCTCGACCCCGGCCTGATCCTCGATCCCCTTGATCTGGTGGGACAAGGCCGATTGCGTGATGTTCAGCTGCTCGGCCGCGCGGGCCAGGCCGCCCGCCTCGTGAATGGCCTTGATCGTGCGAAGATGACGAAATTCGATATGCACCTATCAGCCGCCTCATGTTGATGTTCGATATTATGAAGTTGTCTCACAATGCTGCACCTGCGACAAGGACCGAAACCAAAAGGATACCCCGCCATGCGCACGCCCGACGTTTCCTTCGAATTTTTCCCGCCCCAGACGCTCGAGGCGTCGTTCCGGCTGTGGGACACGGTCAATGTGCTGGCCCCGCTCGGGCCGCGTTTCGTATCCGTTACCTATGGCGCCGGCGGCACCACGCGCGACCTGACGCGCGACGCGGTGGCGACCCTGCACAAGACAAGCGGGCTGAACGTGGCCGCGCACCTGACCTGCGTGAACGCCTCGCGCGACGAAACGCTAGAAATCGCCAACGGCTTTGCCGAGGCCGGCGTGAACGAGATCGTGGCGCTGCGCGGCGATCCACCCAAGGGGTCGGACGGGTTCCGCCCCCACGCGGACGGTTTCGCCAACTCGGTCGAGCTGATCGCGGCGCTGGCCGACACCGGAAAATTCACCATCCGCGTCGGCGCCTATCCCGAAAAGCACCCCGATTCGCCCGATACGGCGGCGGATGTCGACTGGCTCAAGCGCAAGCTGGACGCCGGTGCGGACGAGGCGCTGACCCAGTTCTTTTTCGAATCGGACACCTTCTTCCGTTTCCGCGATGCCTGCCAGAAGGCCGGGATCGACGGCGACCGCCTCACGCCGGGCATCCTGCCGATCGAGAACTGGAAGGGCGCGCGCGGCTTTGCCCTGAAATGCGGCACCTCGGTGCCGGGCTGGCTGGACGATGCCTTCGACAAGGCGCTGCGCGACGACCGCGCCGACCTGCTGGCCACGGCGCTGTGCACCGAGCTGTGCAGCGAACTGATCGAGGGCGGGGTGAAGCGGCTGCATTTCTACACGCTGAACCGCCCCGAACTGACGCGCGACGTCTGCCACGCGCTTGGCGTGACGCCCCGGGTGCAACTGGAAAACGTGGCGTAACGCTTGCCCCCGTTTCGCGCCGGGATACCCTCGGCGCGACAAACGGGGACATGCCATGACCGAACGCCGCTACGCCAGCTCGCCCGACGATCTGCCGACGATGGAAGAAACCGCCAGCCGGTCGGGGCTGGAAACCATGCGGATGGTGCTGGACGGCCGCCTGCCCGGCCCGCCCATCGCGCAGGCACTCAACTACCGGATCACCGAGGTCGAAGAGGGGCAGGTCGCCTTCGAAGGCGTGCCCGAGTTCCGCTTTACCAACCCGATGGGCACGCTGCATGGCGGCTGGTACGGCACGCTGCTCGACAGTTGCATGGCCTGCGCGGTGATGACCCGCGTGCCCAAGGGATCGGTCTATACCACGCTGGAATACAAGGTGAATATCCTGCGCCCGATCACGCTGGGCATGGCCGTGCGCGCCACCGGCTGGTGCCAGCACGCGGGCCGCTCCACCGGCATCGCCAATGGCGAGATTCGCGGCATCGAGGATGACAGGCTGTACGCCACCGGCTCGACCACCTGCATCATCATGAAGATGGGCTGATCCGGGCGCGGCCCCGCCGCGCTCAGCCCTGCACCGGATCGACCAGCGGCGCGGTGAGGCCGTTGCGCGTCTGGATCAGGGTTTCGTGGAACCGCTCGCTCCGGTCGACGCAGGGCACGCGCCGGTGGCGCAGCAGGAACAGCTTGCCCAGCCCGCGCCAGGTGCCGACCGAGGGCGCCTCGACATCGCAGGGGAACTCTTCACGCCAGTCGACCGGCAGCGGCAGCCCGCAAAGCTGGGCCCGCTCCAGCATCCAGACCAGCGGGATATTGGCCAGCGGGCGCGCCGCCTCGAACCCGCCCAGGTGGCCGCCCACATCGCCATGGGTGCCGCGGAACCAGACCTGCTCGACCCGGCCGGGGCGGTCGCCGGTGCAATCCCACATCACCGGCGCAAAGACCGAGCGGGTTTCGTCCAGCGCCAGCGCGTGAAACCCGTTCTTCACAGATCCGACAAGATGATGGTTGTGAAAGGCGTGCTTCTGTTCCGACCAGTGCCACAGGAACGGCAGGCGCAGGCCCAGCGCCTTGACCGTGTCCCAGACGCCCAGCATCTCGATCTCGACCTTCGGGTGGCAATAGGCGCGGGTGAATGCCTGCGCCACCTCGCTGCCCGGCGTCGCCTGGTAATGGCGATAGGCGGTCATGATATTGCGCTCGGTCGCGTGTTTGGGGCGCAGCAGCCCGACGCTGTCGATCACCCCGGCCAGGCTGCGCACCGCATAGGCCCCGCGCGAATAGCCCAGCAGGAAGATGCGGTCGCCCGGACGGTAGCGGCTGGCGAGATAGCCATAGGCGCGGCGGATCTGGCGGTTGATGCCGCGCCCCATCATCACGTCCGGCGTGCTGCGCCAGTCCAGCCATTGCACACCCGGTTCGTAATAGACGGTGACGGGCGCGCCGATCCGGTTCAGCACGCGGCAGGCCAGCCCGGCATTGGTTTCCGATCCCGGCTCCATCGAGCTCATGGTGCCGTCCAGGATGATGGCATGGATCAGCCCGCCTTCGCGCCGGACCGGCGCCGAGCGGACGGGCGCGCGGCCCGGCCAGATCCATGACAGGATCTTCTTATGCAGCGTTCTCCATTGCATCGTTCAGCATGTTCCATACCCGGTGCGGGGTAAACGGCATGTCGGCCCGCCGCACCCCGCGTGTCCAGAGCGCATCGAAGACGGCATTGGCCGTGGCCGCCATCGCGCCTACGGTGCCGGCCTCGCCGCATCCCTTCATCCCCATGACGTTCGCGGTCGACGGCACCGGCTCGGTCTCGAACGCGATCATCGGCAGATCATTGGCCCGCGGCATCGCGTAGTCCATGAACGTTGCCGTGAGCAACTGCCCGTCGGCATCGTAGACCACGCTTTCGCTCAGCGCCTGCCCGACGCCCTGCGCCACCCCGCCATGCACCTGCCCCTCGGCCAGCATCGGGTTGATCAGGTTGCCGAAATCGTCGACCACCGAATAGCGGTCCAGCGTGACAACGCCGGTTTCGGGGTCGACCTCGACCTCGGCCACATGGGCGCCGTTGGGGAAACTGCGCGCCTCCAGCGTGGCGCGCGCCTCGTGCATCAGCAGGTCGTCGCGCCCGTCGGCGCGGGCCATTGCCGCAACCTCCAGCATCGTCGGGGTCAGGTTCGATCCCGGCGCGCGAAAGGTTTCGTCGTCAAAACGCACATCCGCCTCGGCCACGCCCATCTTGCCGGCCAGATAGGGCGTGAAGGCCGCGATCATGCGGTCCACCGTGGCCAGCGTGGCGTTGTTCTGCACGGTGACCGAGCGTGACCCGCCGGTGCCGCCACCCTGCGCGATGCGGTCGCTGTCGCCCTGGATCACGGTGATCGCCTCGAACGGGATGCCGGTCTGATCGCTCAGGAACCGGGCATAGACGGTTTCGTGCCCCTGCCCGTTCGATTGCGTGCCGACATAGATGAACACGGTGCCATCCTCGTTGAATTCCACCTTCGCGCCTTCGGAAGGGTCGCCCAGAATGCTTTCGATATAGTAACACAGGCCGATGCCGCGCAGCCTGCCCCGCGCCTCGGACGCCTTGCGCCGCGCGGCGAACCCGTCCAGCTCGGCGGTGCGGGCGGCATGGTCCAGCACAAGGTGGAAATCGCCGACGTCATAGGTTTCCCCCGCCATCGTGGCATAGGGAAACTGCTCGGCCCTGATGAAGCTGCGGCGGCGCAGATCCCAGCCGTCCACGCCCAGCTCGCGCGCGGCCATGTCCATCGCACGCTCCAGCACGTAATTCGCCTCGGGGCGGCCCGCGCCGCGATAGGCATCGACCTGCGTGGTGTTGGTGTAGTAGCCCTCCACATGCAGATAGGCGTCCTGCACGTCGTAGACGCCGGTCAGCACCCGGCTGAACAGCTGGGTCTGGATCGGCTGCCCGAACTGGCTGTTATAGGCGCCAAGGTTGCATTTGGTATCAACGCGATAGGCCACGAGCTTGAGGTTCTCGTCGAACCCCAGCGCGACCTCGTGCACGAGGTCGCGGCCGGCATTGTCGCTCAGCATCGCCTCGGTCCGGTCCGACATCCAGCGCACCGGGCGGCCCAGCGTCATCGCGGCATGCGCGCACAGGAAATATTCCGGGTAGGTCATCGCCTTCATGCCGAAGCCGCCGCCCACATCGGGATTGGTGACGCGCACGCTGGCCTCGTCCAGCTTCAGGATCTTCGCCAGTTGCCCCTTGGGGCCCCAGACGCCCTGCCCGTTGACCGACAGGTGCAGGCGCGCACCGTCCCACTCGGCGAAACAGCCGCGCGGCTCCATCGAGTTGACGATGACGCGGTTGTCGTCCACCGCCATGCGCACCACATGCGCGGCCCCCTCCAGCGCCGACTGGCAGGCGCCCTCGTCGCCAAGCCCCCAGTCGAAGGCGCGGTTGTCCGGCGCCTCGTCATGCAGCGCCTCGCCGCCCGCCGCCAGGTCCAGCTTGGCGGGCAGGTCGTCGATATCCAGCACGATCATCTCGGCCGCGTCGCGCGCCTGCGCAAGGCTGTCGGCAAAGACCATCGCCACCGGCTCACCGACAAAGCGCACCTTGCCCTCGGCCAGCAGCGGCCGGCGCGGCGCGGCGCCCCTGGTGCCGTCGCGGTTGTCCACCACGCTTGCGACCATACCCTCGGTGATCCCGTCCGCGGCCAGGTCGTCGGCGGTCAGCACCAGATGCACGCCGGGTGCGGCGCGCGCATCCGTCACGTCCAGCCCGGCAATCCGCCCATGCGCCACCGGCGAGCGCAGGACCACGCCGTACAGCGCCCCCTCTGGCGCGATATCGTCGACATACCGCCCCTGTCCGGTCAGAAACCGCACATCCTCGACCCGCCTGACCGGCTGGCTCCTGCCGAATTTCTCCATCGTCTTCCCCTTCGCGCATCCTGTCCGGGCGAGACTAGCCGATGCTGTCCCGCTGTCCAGAGCCCGCTTGATGCAAATCAAGGTGGACCCGGCGAGAATCGTATTTAGTGAACACAGTCAATCAAACCCGACGATCCGAGGAAAGGAGAGGGCGATGTTCAAGAAGATTGAGGCCATGCTCAACAAGGCGGACCTGCATTTCGACCTGCTTACCGCGGTGGCCGAAAAGGGCGGCGTCGACCTCAACAGGCAACTCCAGGTCGGAGAGCTGAGCGCCTCGGGCCTGCGCAGCGCGGTGATGCTGTGCACCCATTGCACCCATGTCGGCGAATGCCAGAGCCACCTGCGCGACGGCCCGCAGGGCGAGGTGCCCGGCTTTTGCCTGAACAAGCACATGTTCGAGCATCTCAAGGCCTGAGGTTTCCGGCGGGCGTCACACGATGCCCGTCAGGTGGTGGTCACCACCCCGGACGGCCCGAAGCCGTTGAACCGCGTGGCCAGCGCCAGCGAATAGGCCCCCATGGCCGAGAACAGCACGAAATCGCCCTCGGCTGTGTCGGCGGGCAGCATCAGCGGGTCGGGCAGCCGGTCAAGGCTGTCGCAGGTCGGCCCGTAGACCACCTGCGGCCGGGGCGCACCGCCGCGCGGCGTGCCATCCGGCGCGATGACCTGCACCCTGTCGCCCGGCGCGATGTCGCGCCATTCGGCCAGCGCACCGTAAATTCCGTCGTTCAGAAACAGCGCCTCCCTACCCCGCCGCGCCTTGACGCGGGTGGCCAGCACATAGGCGTCGGCCACCATCGCGCGGCCCGGCTCGCAGACCAGCGCGGGGGCATCCGGGCCAAAGGACCGCGCGGTTTCCGCCCCGATCCGCGCGAATATCGCCTCAAGGTCCGGGGCCGTCCCGCCACGATGCGCGGCAAAGCCGCCACCGACGTTCAGCCGGTCCAGCCGCACCCCCGCCCGCGCCGCGATTTCTGCGCAAGCCCGGATGTAAGCCGCCCAGGCACCGGGATCGGCGCATTGCGTGCCCGGGTGAAACGTCATCGCCGGGCGCACACCCATATCGGCCACCCGCCGCAGCAACGCCTCGGCCAGTTCGGGCGCGGCGCCGAACTTGGCGCCGAAATCATAGGCCGCGCCGGCCACCGGCAAGGCCAGCCGCACGCTGATCTCCTCCATCCCCGCCCCGGCGAGCTTGTCCAGTTCCGCGAAACTGTCCACCGAGCACGAGCACACGCCGAAGCCCCGCGCCGCGCGCACCTCGGCCACGCTGCGCACCGGGTTGTTGTAATGCAGCACCGCGTCGGGGCAAACCGCGCGCACCGCCGCCATTTCGGCGGGCGAGGCGACGTCGAACGCCTCCAGCCCGGCGGCGACGAGGTTTTCCAGCACCTCTTCGCGGGGATTGGCCTTGACCGCGTAGGTCACCAGCCCCGGAAAGCCCCGGCGGAACCGCGCCGCCGTATCGCGCAACCGCTGCGGCGAAAAGAACATCACCGGCGCGTCGGGGCGGTGCCGTGCCAGCCATGTCACCGGGTCGTAAAACGGAAGGATCGTCTGCATCGCGCGCCTCGTTGTCGGTTTTCCCCCAGCCTGCGCCCCGTGCATGTCGGATTCACCCGTCTTTTTGTTGGATGTGACTCATGTTTTCGGCATAATGCCGAAACATGGCACAGATTGACGAAACCGACCGCGCGATCCTGACCCTGCTGGCCGAAAACGCCCGGCTGCCGGTCACTGCGCTGGCCAAGCGTCTGGGGTTGGCGCGCACCACCGTTCAGGCGCGGCTGGACCGGATGGAGGGCGCGGGCGTGATCCGCGGCTATCGCGTGCAACTGGGGCAGGCCGCCCCCACCCGCCTGCGCGCCACCGCGCTGTTGCAGATCGAGCCGCGCTCGGGCCCCGCCGTTCTGGCGCGTCTGAAATCGCTGCCCCAGGTCGAATCCGTGCACACCACCAGCGGACGGTTCGACCTGATCGTGCAGATCGCGGCGGACAGCACGGAAATCCTGGACGAAACGCTGGATCGCATCGGCGAGGCGAAGGGCGTGCGTTCGTCCGAGTCGCTGATCCATCTCAGCACCAAACTGGACCGCGCGCTTTGATGCCCGACGGATCGCGCCCGCCCGCCCGTATCACCCCGCATCGTCCTGCCCGGTAAAGGAGCCCGCCATGCCGCGAACGCCCGTCCCCTTGTACCTGTCCACCGCCGCCGGGCTGTCGCTGCTGTTGTCGGCGGCGATCTTCGGGTTCTTCTATGCCTGGGTCTGCTCGACCATGTGGGGGCTGGATGCGATCGACCCGCGTGTGGCGATCGCGGCCATGAACGGCATGAACGCATCGGTGCGCAACGCGGTCTTCGCCCCGGCCTTTTTCGGAACCGGCCCGATCCTGCTGGCGACGGCCGGTCTGGCGGCCCTCGCGGGGCACCGGGGCGCGGCGGGCTGCTTCGTGGCGGCGGGCGCGGCCTATCTGGCCGGCGCCTTCGCCGTCACACTTGCCGTGAACGTGCCGATGAACCAGGCGCTGATGGCCGCCCCCGTGCCGCAGGATATCGAAACCGCCGCGCAGCTCTGGCAGGACTATTCCGGGCGCTGGCAGGTCTACAACCTGATCCGCACGCTGGTCACCGCCACCGTGCTGGGGCTGTGTGCGATGGGGATCGTGCGGCTGGCACAGGCGCGATAGCGCCGCCCTACCCCGCCAGCAGCGCGCGGGCCGCGGCGCGGGCCTCGTCGGTGACGGTATCGCCCGACACCATGCGCGCGATCTCGTCCACGCGCTCGGCATCGTCCAGCGGCACCACGGTCGACAGCGTCTGGCCGCCGCTCACCCGCTTTTCCACCCGCCAGTGATGCGCCCCCAGCGCCGCCACCTGCGGCGAATGGGTGACCACCAGAACCTGCCCGCCCTGCGCCAGCGCGGCCAGCCGGCGGCCCACCGCATCCGCCGTGGCACCGCCGACGCCGCGGTCGATCTCGTCGAAGATCAGCGTCAGCCCGCGATCCTCGGCCGTCAGGCAGACCTTGAGCGCCAGCATGAACCGGCTCAGCTCCCCGCCCGAGGCGATCTTGCCCAGCGGCCCCGCCGGCGCGCCGGGGTTGGTGGCGACGGTAAAGGCCACGCCGTCGCGCCCGTCGGGGCCGGGATCGGCGGGGGCGATCTGCGTGGTGAACACCGCCCGCTCCATCCTGAGCGGCGCAAGCTCGGTCGTGACCGCGCGATCCAGCCGCGTGGCGGCCTTTTCCCGCGCCTGCGTCAATGCCCCGGCGGCGGCGTCATAACCCGCCTCGGTTTCGGCCACCCGGCGGGCCAGTTCGGCCAGGTCGGCATCGCCCTGGTCCAGCGCCGCCAGCCGGCTGCGCAAACCATCGGCGAATTCCGCCAGGTCGTCGGCCAGCACGCCATGCTTGCGCGCCAGCCCGCGAATGGCAAACAGCCGTTCCTCGGTCTCTTCCAGTTCGTGCGGGTTGAAATCCAGTTGCTCCAGCGCGGTTTCCAGCCCCGCCACCGCGTCCGACACCTCGCCCAGCGCACGCCCCACCGCATCCAGCGGCGCATCGAGCGTGCCCTCGGCCTGCCCCGCCACGCCTTCCATCCAGCGCAGCGCGTCACCCATCGCACCCTCGGCGCCCTCCAGCCCCAGCGCGGCATGGGCGCGGGCGATATCCTCGCGGATCTTGGCGGCGGCCTGCATCAGGCGGCGGCGACGGTCGAGATCTTCCTCTTCGCCCGGCTCGGGGGCCAGCTTGTCCAGCTCGGCAACCGCGTGGCGCAGGAATTCCTCTTCGGCGCGCACCTCGTCCAGCGCGGCCCGCGCCGCGGCCTCGGCCTTGCGGGCGGCGCGCAACGCGCGCCACGCGCCGCGCGTGCCGGCCACCAGCCCGCCAAGATCGCCGTAGGTATCGAGCAGCGCGCGGTGGCCTCTGGGGTCCAGCAGCCCGCGATCGTCATGCTGGCCGTGCAGTTCCACCAGCGTTTCCGACAGCCGCCGCAACACCTCGCCCGAGCAGCGCCGGTCGTTGACCCAGGCGGTCTTGCGCCCGTCGGCGGTATTCACCCGGCGCAGGATCAGCCCGTCCTCGGCGGGCAGCCCGGCCTCGTCCAGCACCGCGCGGGCGGGATGGTCGGGGGCCAGGTCGAACTCGGCCACCACCTCGCCCTGCTGCGCGCCCTGCCGCACCAGCTCGGCCCGGCCGCGCCAGCCCAGCACGAAGCCCAGCGAATCCAGCAGGATCGACTTGCCCGCCCCGGTTTCGCCGGTCAGCACGTTCAGCCCCGGGCGAAAGGCCAGGTCCAGCCTGTCGATGATCAGGATGTCACGGATTTCAAGCGCGCGCAGCATGATGCAGATGCCGTCCGGGCCACCGGCCGGCCCCCCTTACAGCCACTTGCCCTGGATCGTCTGGCGATAGATCTGCGCCAGCCAGCCGTCGCCCGCCGCCTTCAGTTCCAGCCCCCGGCCGGTCAGCAGCTTGTAGCTGTCCTCGTACCAGTCGGTCGAACGGAAGTTGTGGCCCAGGATCGCCCCGGCGGTCTGCGCCTCGTTGGTCAGGCCCAGCGACAGGTAGGCCTCGACCAGGCGGTGCAGCGCCTCGGCGGTGTGGCTGGTGGTCTGGAAATCCTCGACCACCACGCGGAAACGGTTTATCGCCGCGGCATAGTGATCGCGGCGCAGGTAATAGCGGCCGATCTCCATCTCCTTGGCGGCGAGATGGTCGAAGGCCAGATCGAACTTCAGGACCGAGGACCGCGCGTATTCGCTGTCGGGATAGCGTTCGATCACCGTGCGCAACGATTGCAGCGCCTGGAACGTCAGCCCCTGGTCGCGCCCGACCTCGTCGACCTGGTCGTAATAGCTGAGCGCCAGCAGGTACTGGGCATAGGCCGCGTCCTCGTCGGTGGGGTAAAAGTCGATATACCGCTGCGCCGCAGAGCGGCTGTTCTCGTAATCCTTGTCCCGGTGATAGGCATAGGCCTGCATGATCAGCGACCGCTTGGCCCAGTCGGAATAGGGGTAAAGCCGCTCGACCTCGGAGAAGTAAAACGCCGCGCGATCGGGGCGGCCGCGTTCGACCTCGTATTCGCCGCGTTCGAAAATCTGCTGCGCGGAATAGGTCTCCATCGGGATCTGACCCCTGGCCACGCTGTTGGCGTCGCTGCAACCGGCCAGAACGGCCAAGGCCAGAACACCCCCCAAAAGCCGCCGCGCCGGTTTGCCGCCTGTCATGCTCGATCTCTTCCTTCCACGGACTTCGTTCGCCGAACATCGCCCGGCGCTTGCGATTGGTCCTAGCACAGAAAATTTCGGTGCAAAACGCCTTTGGCACAAAATCTGGTGACCGGCGACCGGCAGGTCAGGCAACGTGGCGCAACTCGCCCAGGTGCACGCCCGCGCCGGGCAGCCGCGCGGCCATCGCCGCGTCGCAGGTCACCATGCGCCAGGCATCGCGGCGGGCGAACAGCGCGCGCAGCAAATCGTTGGTCAGCGCGTGGCCTGCCCGGTGGCCGGTATAGGCCGCGAACAGCGGCGCGCCGGCCAGCGCCAGGTCGCCCAGCGCGTCCAGCATCTTGTGGCGCACGGCCTCGTCGGCGTGGCGCAGCCCGCCGGGGCTCAGCACCCGGTCGCCATCGACCACGACGGCGTTTTCCAGCGTCCCGCCCAGCGCCAGCCCGTTCGAGCGCATCGCATCAACATCGGCCTTGCGGCAGAAGGTGCGGCTGTCGCACAGCTCGCGCACGAAGCTGCCATTGGCCATGTTCAGCACCTTGTGCTGCACACCGATGGCGCGGTCGGCAAAGTCGATGTGAAAATCAATGGTCAGCGCGGCGGCGGGTTCCAGCCGGGCCCAGGCATCGCCGCGGCGCACCTCGACCGGGGCCAGGACCTCGATCGCGCGCACCGGCGCGTCCTGCTTGCGCAGCCCGTGGTTCAGGATGCGCAGCACGAATTCCGAGGCGCTGCCGTCGAGGATCGGAACCTCGGGGCCGTCGATCTCGACCAGCACGTTATGCACGCCGCAGCCGGTCAGCGCGGCCATGATATGCTCGACCGTGGACACCGACACGCCATCGGCATTTTCAAGAAGCGTGCAAAGCGGCGACTGGTTCACGCGGTCCCAGCGCGCCGGGATCCGTGCATCGCCCTGCGTCACGTCGGTGCGGCGGAAAACGATGCCGTGATTCACCGGCGCCGGGCGCAGGATCATCCGCGCCGGTTTGCCGGAATGCAGGCCGACGCCGTCGAAAGTCACCGATGTGATCAGAGTTGTCTGCACGTAATCCTCAATTCCGCGAAGGTATCCCCTGCCTTCACACGGCGTTTACTATTCCGAATGGCGGGGAAGGCTCAACTCACTCTTTGCAACGGTCTGAAACATGGGCACACGGGATCGGCAGCGTTTCGCCGCAGCTGCGATATCGACGGCTTAACACCCTGGTTCCAAAAGAAAAAGGCCGCCAAACCGGCGGCCCTTTCCGATGAAATCGTGACGTTGCGTCAGTTCGCCTGACGCCGCAGGAAGGCCGGAATTTCGATCCGTTCCTGGTCGGGATCGGCCTCTTCCTGCACCTGCTGGGCGCGGACCGGCGGCTGCTGGCGCGGCTGTGCCGCGGCCTGGTGCTGCCCCTCGCCATGGCCGGTCATCCGGTTGATGAGCGAGTTGATCCCGAAGCGCGACCGCTCGGCCTCGGTCGCGTGGCGCGGCTCGGCGGCCGGGGCCGCGGCGGGGCGCTCGGCGGCCTCGGGGCGGCGGCCGACGGCGGCGCGCAGGCGGGCCATCGCCTCGGGCGACGGGGTGCCCGGCGCGGGCGCGCGCGGCGCGACGAAGGCTTCGGCCTCGTCCTCGTATTCCTCTTCGGCGCGCGGCTGGAACTCGGCCACCTGCGGGCGGTAGGCCGGCGGCGGCAGGTCGTCGGCCGCGGCGGGCGCCTCTTCGAAGATGTCTTCCATCTGCTCCTCGGCGGCGGCGCGCTGCGCGTCGAGGTCATGGAACAGGCCCGGCTCCTGCACCGGCTCGGCGCGGGCGGCCACGGCAGGCTGGGGTGCGGGCTGCGGCGCAGGCGCGGCGGGGGCCGCGGCCTCGGGCGCACGCTCCTCGGTGCTGACGGTCTGGGTCAGCGGCGCGGCCATCGTGCGGCGCGGCACGGGGATATCGTGCTGCACCTCGCTGGCGTCGATGCCGGTGGCCACCACCGACACGCGCATCGCGCCTTCCATCCCGGTATCGAGGGTCGAGCCCACGATGATGTTGGCATCGGGGTCCACCTCTTCGCGGATGCGGTTGGCGGCCTCGTCCAGTTCGAACAGCGTCAGGTCGTGCCCGCCGGTGATGTTGATCAGGACGCCCTTGGCGCCTTTCAGGCTGATCTCGTCCAGCAGCGGGTTGGCGATGGCCTTTTCGGCGGCCTGCACGGCGCGATCCTCGCCCTCGGCCTCGCCGGTGCCCATCATGGCCTTGCCCATCTCGTCCATCACGGCGCGGACATCCGCGAAGTCGAGGTTGATCAGGCCCGGGCGCACCATCAGGTCGGTCACGCCCTTCACACCCTGGTAGAGCACGTCGTCGGCCATCGAGAACGCCTCGGTAAAGGTGGTCTTCTCGTTGGCGAGGCGAAACAGGTTCTGGTTGGGGATGATGATCAGCGTATCGACGACCTTCTGCAGGGCCTCGACCCCGTCCTCGGCCTGTTTCATCCGCTTGCCGCCCTCGAACTGGAACGGCTTGGTCACCACGCCCACGGTCAGCACGCCCAGTTCGCGCGCGGCCTGCGCGATGATCGGCGCGGCGCCGGTGCCGGTACCGCCGCCCATGCCGGCGGTGATGAAGCACATATGCGACCCTGCCAGGTGGTCGACGATCTGCTCGATGCTTTCCTCGGCGGCGGCGGCGCCGATCGTGGCCTTGGCGCCCGCGCCCAGCCCCTCGGTCACTTTCACGCCCATCTGGATGCGGTTGTCGGCGCGCGATTGCTGCAGCGCCTGCGCGTCGGTGTTGGCCACCACGAAATCGCAGCCGGTCAGCTGCTTTTCGATCATGTTGTTGACCGCGTTTCCGCCGGCCCCGCCCACACCGAAAACGGTAATGCGGGGCTTCAGCTCGTCATGTCCGGGCACCGAAAGGTTCAATGTCATGGTCTGTCCGCCTGTGCTTTTGACCCGCCTGACCGGGCCTTTTCTCAAATTTTCTGGGCCATTCTTACCCTTTGGTCATGCCATCGTCACCAAAAAAACGCAGAAAACCCACAAAATATGGTCGCTTTCCGCATCCGGCGCGCGGGATTTTGCCGATTTGGCCAGATATTGCGGTTCACATGGCGCACAACCCTATTGCACCCGGCAGGGCCGCCGTGGCGCAGCGGGGGGATTCGCCCCTTGCGGGCCCCGTGGACGACCGGCCCCCTACCAGTTGTCCTTGAACCACTTGACCGCGCGGCGCAGCGACCGCGCCGGGTAGCGATCGACCGGCAGGTCGAAATCCCACCACTCGTCCTGCGGATGCGCCGCGAACAGGCACAGCCCCACCGCGCTGGCGAAGGCCGGGCCGGTCGCGGCCTGCGGCAGCCCGTGCACCCGCAGCGGGCGGCCCAGCCGCACCTGCTGGCCGAGGATGCGGCTGGCCAGCCCGTCCAGTCCGGGGATCTGGCTGGCGCCGCCGGTCAGCACGATCTGCTGGCTGGGCAGGTGTTCGAACCCGGCGGCATCCAGCCGCGCGCGCACCTCTTCCAGTATCTCCTCGACGCGCGGGCGCATGATGCCGATCAGCTCTGCCCGGCTGACGGACCGTCGGTCATGCTCCCAGTCGCCGGTCTCGCCGCCGGTCTCGATCATCTCGCTGTCGTCGCGGCCGGTGGCCACCACGCCGCCGTAGAACGTCTTGATCCGCTCGGCCACGTTCGCCGGCACCGACAGCCCCATCGAGATGTCGCCGGTGACGTGATCGCCGCCCATCCGCACGGTGTCGGCATAGATCATGTGCTTCTTCATGAAGATCGACACGCCGGTGGTGCCGCCGCCCAGGTCGATACAGGCCGAGCCCAGCTCCTGCTCGTCCTCGACCAGCGCCGAGATACCCGAGACATAGGCCGAGCTGGCGATGCCCGCCAGTTCCAGGTCGCAGCGTTTCACGCAATGGGCCAGGTTCTGGATCGCGGTGTCCTCGACCGTCAGCATGTGCATGTCGCAGGCCAGCCTCTGCCCCATCTGGCCACGCGGATCGCCCAGGCCCGAGCGGTGGTCCAGCGCGAAATTCACCGGCTGGGCGTGCAGCACCTCGCGCCCGTGGCCGAAATCGGGCACGTCGCAGGCCGACAGCACGCGGCTGACGTCCTGTTCGGTCACCACGTGGCCCTGCAGGTCCATCTCGCCCGCCACGCCGTAGCTGCGCGGCTCGGCCCCGGAAAAACAGGCGATCACGTGATCGACCCGGATATTGGCCATCTTCTGCGCTGCCTGCAAAGCGGTGCGGATCGCGCGTTCGGTTTCCTGCATGGCGTGGATCTCGCCGAACTTCACGCCGCGCGACCGGGTGGTGGCCGCGCCGATCACCCGGAACCCCGCCTGCCCCGCCATCGGGCCGATGCCCTCGGCCTCCAGCCGCTCGGCCCCGTCGAAGCGCAGCACGAGGCAGGCGATCTTGGAACTGCCCACATCGAGGATCGCAACGACCCCGCGCTGCATGGCCGCCTTGCGCATGTTGCGCATCGCCCTCTGGGATTCGTAGAGCTCGATCATTTCTTGTTATTCTCCCAAACTCGTCTTCTGCACGTGCCACCACTGCTCGACCGCGGTGGCGTTCATCCGCAGCGTGGGCCGCCCGGCAAGACGCATGTCCACCGCCGCCAGGTCGCGTTCCAGCATCTCCTGCACATGGTCCAGCGCGATCACCTGCTCCAGCGCCTGCACCGGCTGCGCCTCGGGCAGCAGGATGCGCTGGCCGCGATCCAGCACCACGTCCCAGCGCCGTTCGCCCATCCGCACAAGGCCCCGCAGCCGCGGCGCCAGCGGCCCGGCGGCGCGGATGATGCGCAGCGCCTCGTCCACCTGCGCGGTGGCCCCCGCGCCCGCGATCACCGGCAAGCCGGGGTGATCGGCCCGCGACAGCGCCGGGCGCACGGACATGCCGGTTTCATCCACCAGCTCCAGCCCCTCGGCATTGCGCCACAGCACCACCGGCACCCGCTCGGTCACGTCGATATGCAGCACGCCGCCGGTGCGCACGCGCACGCTGGCATCGCGCACGGCGGGCAGTTCGCGCACCGTGTCGTGGATCGCCACAAGGTCCAGGTCGAAGGAACTGACCGGGAAATCCATCGGCAGGATCTCGCGGATATCCTCGTCGACGCTGGCGCTGGCGCCGTCGATGGCCATCACGTTGACCATGAATTCCGGCCGCGTCTCGATCTGGGTGCGGATATCGGCGATCGCCAGGTTCAGCGCGTCGCGCCGCCCCTCGTCGGCCATATAGATACTGCCCACGGCAAAGCTCAGCGCCAGCGGCACGCCCGCGCGCAAGAACAGCCGAAAGCCCGGCGTCAGCATCAGCCGCTGCATCCGGTAGGACCAGCGTGAGGGCGCGGGATCGGGCCGCGCATCCTGCGGCCTGCGGCGGATCAGCGATCGCATGAGGCATCCTCCACCATCCAGGCGCAGAACGCGCCGAAGCTCATGCCGAGCGCCTGCGCCTGTTCGGGGCTGAGCGAGGTCGCGGTCATCCCCGGCTGGGTGTTGGTTTCCAGCAGGATCAGCCCGTCCGGCCCGCGCGCCTCGTCCCAGCGGAAATCGGTGCGGCTGACGCCCCGGCAGCCCAGCGCCTCATGCGCGCGCAGGGCATAGTCCAGGCAGGCGTCGAACACATCGCGCGGGATGTCGGCGGGCACCACGTGGCGCGATCCGCCCTCGGCATATTTGGCATGATAGTCGTACCAGCCCTCGGTGATGATGTCGGTCACGGTCAGCGCCCGGTCGCCCATCACCGTCGTGGTCAGCTCGCGCCCCGGCGCGTAGGTTTCCACCATCACCGTTTCGGGCATGGTGTCGTCCAGCTGCGGCGGGGTATTGGCGCTTTCGGCCACGATATAGATGCCGACGGACGAGCCCTCGTTATTCGGCTTGACCACGTAGGGCGGCGCCATCACGTGCCGCGTGCGCACCTCGTCGCGGCTGGCCAGCAGACTGTCGACCACCGGCAGCCCGGCGGCACGGAACGCGGCCTTGGAGCGTTGCTTGTCCATCGCCAGCGCCGAGGCCAGCACCCCGGAATGGGTATAGGGGATGCGCATCCATTCCAGCATCCCCTGCACGCACCCGTCCTCGCCCCAGCGGCCATGCAGCGCGTTGAAGGCGACATCGGGGGAAATTTCGGACAGGCGTGCAGGCAGGTCGTGGCCGGCATCGACCTCGACCACCTCGTATCCTTCGCCCCTGAGCGCGGCGGCGCATGCGCGCCCGGATGACAGCGACACCTCGCGTTCGGCCGAGGGGCCACCCATCAACACCGCAATCCTGGGGCTTGTCCTGCTCGACTTCGCCACCGTCCTTGCCTCTGATATCGGGGCCGTTTCGCCGGCCCTTTTGACTTGTCGTTATATACTGCCTGCCGGGGTCGTTTCGCCGACCCTCATGATTTCCCACTCTAGCGTGATCCCACTGGAATCGTAAACCCTTTTCCGCACCTCCTCGCCCAGCCCTTCGAGGTCGGCGGCGCTGGCCTCGCCGGTGTTGATCAGGAAGTTCGAATGCTTCTCGCTCATCTGCGCCCCGCCCCGCCGCGCGCCGCGCATTCCGGCATCGTCGATCACCTTCCACGCCTTCAGCTCGTGGGTGTCGTCGGCGCGGCCCGTGCTGGAAAACCCGGCCGGGTTGCGGAAGGTGCTGCCGGCGCTGCGGTCCTTCGTCGGCTGGCTGGCGTCGCGGGTGGCCAGTTGCTCCTCCATCCGCCGCGCCAAGGCGTCCGGGTCGCCCGACGGCCCCTCGAAGGTGGCATCGACCAGCACCCAGCCCTCGGGCAGGTCGGTCTGGCGATAGCGGAAATTCAGGTCTTCGGCGGTCAGGGTGACAAGTTCGCCCGCCCGCGTGACCGCGCGGGCGCTGACGAACGCATCCGCCGTATAGCTGCCATAGCAGCCCGCGTTCATGCGCACCGCCCCGCCGATGCTGCCGGGGATCGTGCGCAGGAAGGTCAGGTCGACCCCCGCCGCCGCCGCGCGTTTGGCCACATGCGCATCCAGCGCCGCAACACCCGCCGTCACGCGGTTGCCGTCGATGTCGATCCCGTTGAAACCGCGCCCCAGCCGGGTCACCACCGCGCGGATACCGCCATCGCGCACGATCAGGTTGCTGCCCACGCCCATCGGGAACACCGGCACCGCAGGGTCGAGCGCGGCCAGAAAATCCTGCAAATCCTGCAGGTCCGCGGGCTGGAACAGCCAGTCCGCCGGCCCGCCCACGCGCAGCCATGTCAGATCGTTCAGCGGCCTGTCGGGCGTCAGCCGCCCGCGCACCTGCGGCATGGTCATGATCGGCTCCCTTTTCCGGTTCGACGCCTTACTAGAGCGTTTCGTGAAAATCCTGAATCGCTTTTCGCTGCCTCTCGCCTTCGGCTCGAACGCAAAAAGCGATACATGATGACTCAGTATTTCCCGAAACGCTTTAGATCACGGGCGCACCGAGGGAAAGTGCCCGCCCCGGGCTGGTGCGCCGACGGAAGCGCATCGCAAACCCGCCCTTATCCCAGCCGTCGCCGCGCCCAGCGCATGAGATAAATCACCGGCCAGCGCAGCACGCTCATCCCCGCCGCCAGGAACAGCAGCCCGATCCACACCCCCTGCGCCCAGGTCAGCCAGACCAGCAGCGGCACGCCCAGCGCGATCAGCACATAGGCCCGCGTCCAGTGGTGATCGCGCGACGGGATCATCGCCAGCACATTGGCCGCCACCAGCCACAGGCAGGCCAGGATCAGCGGCGCGCTCATTCCGGCAGTTCGGGCCGTTCGCCCCGCGCCCGCCGCCAGAGATAGCGCAGCGGCCTGCGCATCATCGACGCGAACGCCGCCAGCCCCAGCACCGCCAGCCACCAGCCATGCAGCGCACCCATCCAGACGATCAGCACCGGCGCCGCCAGCAGCAGGATCACCCCCGGCGCATATTGCCGCCGGATCGGCAGCATCGCGGTCACCGTCGCCGCGATAACCCACAGGATCGCCAGCAATACAGGTATGCTCATCACGTCACCCCCTTTCCTCTCTCACAGGAATACCCCCACCAGCGAGGCCGCGAACAGCGCCACGCACAGGATCAGCCCCAGCCACGGCACATAGACGGGCACGTCGAACGGCGCCCCCGGGGCCTTGCGCTTCAGCGCGATCAGCGCGGAATTGACGATGGCGAACACGATCAGCAACGCCTGCGTGGTGATCTCGGCCAGCGTGGCGACCGGCAGCGCCAGCGCCGCCGCCATCGTCGCCACCCCCACCCCGACCGTGCCCAGAACCGGCGTGCCGAACCGCGGATGCGCATGGCGGAACACCGCCATCGAGGGCGAGCGTTTGCCCAGCCCGAACAGCACGCGGCTGGCCATCACGACCTGCGCCAGGATGCCGTTCAGCGCCGCCGCCACGGCGATGGCGCTCAGGAACACGCCGCTGTGCCCGGTGCCGGCCTCCCAGACCAGCACCAGCGGGCGTTCCGAGGTGCCCAGAACCTCGCGCGGGACGGCGCGGACCGCGGCCAGCGACACAAGGGCATACAACAACGCGGTGATCGCCAGCGCCAGCAGGATGCCGCGCGGCATGGTGCGTTCGGGGCGGCGGGTTTCCTCGGCCATGTTCACCATGTCGTCGAACCCGATAAAGGCGAAAAACGCAAAGACCGAGGCCGCCGCGATCCCCGCCCATTCGGGCGGCGGCAACGGGACATGCCACTCGGCCACCGGCGGCGCGGAAAACCCCGCCCAGACCACCAGGAACAGGCCGATCACCTCGATCACCGTCAGGATGGCGGCGAAGGCCAGGCTTTCCAGCACGCCCACCACCGCGACCACCGTCAGCACGACGCCGATCCCCACCACCGCCACGGCAAAGGGGATGTCCATGAACGAGGTCAGATACCCCACGCCCCCGCGCAGCACCGCCGCACCCGCGACCGTGCCCGCGATCACGTTCACCCAGCCCACGAACACCGCCAAATGATGCCGGTTCAGCCCAATCTCGATATAGGAACTGTCGCCCGCCGCCTCGGGGATGCGCGCCGACAGCTCGGAAAAGCTCAGCGCGGTGGGCACCGCCACCAGCGCCGCCAGCAGGAAGGCCAGCGGCGCCCACATCCCCGCCACGCCGGCGGCGGCGCCGATCAGCACGTAGATGCCCGCCCCCACCATGACGCCGACGCCATAGGCGGTCAGCAGCCCCAGACCGATCCGCCGTTTCAGATGTTCGGCCATGGGGGATGCACCTCGTTGCGTCTACAGGAATGCCCGCAGGATCAGCCCGCGCAGCGGCCCGGCCAGCGCCACACCGCCGCCCAGCGCCGCCAGCGCGGTGCCGGCAGCCGCCGGGTCATGCTGGTAATGCAGCATCAAAAGCGCCGCCGCCGCAACCGCAAAACCCAGCACCAGCCGCCGGATCAGCCGGGTGACGGCGACAAGCGCCATCAGCACGACGATTGCGACCACGGCCCAGCCCAGCGTCATCGGCCCCTACCCCGCCTTGTCCATCAGCCGCGCCGGCAGCCCGTTGGCCCAGGCGCTGATCGTGCCCGCGCCAAGGCAGACCACGATATCGCCCGGCCGCGCCTGTTCGCGCACCAGCCGTTCCAGGTCGTCCTCGTCATGGATGGCGCGGGCGTGGCGATGGCCGTGCCGGATCAGCCCGGCCACAAGGTCGTCGCGGCTGGCGCCGGGGATCGGGTCTTCGCCCGCGGCAAAGACCTCGGCGATGGCGACCACGTCGGCATCGTTGAAACAGGCGCAGAAATCGTCGAACAGGTTGGACAGGCGCGAATAGCGATGCGGCTGGTGCACCGCGATCACCCGCCCCTCGCTGGCCTGCCGCGCGGCCTTCAGCACGGCGGCGATCTCTACCGGGTGATGGCCGTAATCGTCGATGATGGTCACGCCACCCACCTCGCCCACGCGGGTGAAGCGGCGGTTCACGCCGCCGAACTGCGCCAGCGCCGCGCGGATCTCGTCGCGCTTCATGCCCAGGTGCCGCGCCACGGCGACGGCGGCCAGCGCGTTGCTGACGTTGTGATCGCCCGGCATCGGCAGGGTGCAGCCCTCGATCGCCGTGCCCTCGGCCTGCAGCAGGATGTCGAAATGCGCCACACCCGCCTTGTAGGTCAGGTTGGCGGCACGGATATCGGCCTGCGCGTTGAACCCGTAGGTCACCACCCGCCGGTCGGTCACCCGGCCCACCAGCGCCTGCACCTCGGCGTGGTCGGTGCAGCAGACCGCCACCCCGTAGAACGGGATGTTCGATACGAACTGGTAGAACCCGTCGCGCAGCGTGTCGAAATCGCCCCAGTGCTCCATATGCTCGGGGTCGATATTGGTGACGATGGCAATGGTCGCGGGCAGCCGGTTGAAGGTGCCGTCGCTTTCATCCGCCTCGACCACCATCCATTCGCCCTGCCCCATCCGCGCGTTCGATCCATAGGCGTGGATGATGCCGCCGTTGATCACCGTCGGGTCGATCCCGCCCTTGACCAGCAATTCCGCCACCAGCGTCGTTGTGGTGGTCTTGCCGTGCGTCCCGGCCACGGCGATGTTGGATTTCAGCCGCATCAGCTCGGCCAGCATCTCGGCCCGGCGCACCACCGGCAGGCCACGGGCGCGGGCGCCGTCAAGCTCGGGGTTGCCCGGCTTGATCGCGGACGAGATCACGACGACCTCGGCCCCCTCCAGGTTCCCGGCCTGCTGCCCGATGAAGATGCGCGCGCCAAGGCCCTGCAACCGCTCGGTGATCTTCGAGGCCTTCAGGTCGCTGCCCTGCACGTCATAGCCGTGGTTCAGCAACACCTCGGCGATGCCCGACATGCCGATACCGCCGATGCCGACGAAATGGATCGGGCCCACATCGGTGGGAAGTTTCGTGGCTGCTGCGTTCATCCTGTGCCGTTCCTCGTATCCTGCCCCGTCATCGCGGGACTTTTCGTCCTTGTCATACCGCCGGATGCCCCGGCCTGGCCTGCCACCGTCACGCCCTGCCCCGCGCCAGTTCCTCGACCAGCGCCACCAGCGTCCCGGTCGCGTCGGGCTTGCCCGCCGACAATGCCGCCCGCGCCATCTGCGCGGCGCCGTCTGGGTTGGACAGGACCAGGTCGATCTGTTCGGCCATCGCCTCGACCGTCACCATGCTTTCGGGGATCACGATCGCGCCGCCCGCCTCTTTCAGCCCGCGCGCATTGGCGGTCTGGTGATCGGCGGTGGCCGCGGCATAGGGGATCAGGATCGCCGGCCGGCCGATCACGCTGATATCGGCCACGCTGGACGCGCCCGAGCGGCTGATGACAAGCTGCGCCTCGCTCATACGACGGGGGATGTCGTGGAAAAACGGCTGCACCTCGGCATGGATGCCGTTCCCGGCGTAAAAGGCGGCGACACGCTCGCCATCCTCGTCGCGGGCCTGGTGGCTGACGCGGATATGCTGCAACATCCCGACCGGCAGCGCCGCGATGGAAGGCGGCACCACGTCCGACAGGATACGCGCGCCCTGGCTGCCGCCGATCACCAGCACCGACATCGGGTAATCGCCCGGCGGGATATAGGGCGCGCCGGCACGCTCCAGCACCGCGCCGCGCACCGGGTTGCCGGTATGCACGCCCGCCACCCCCTCGGGCAGATCGGCGGGCCATGTCCCGCAGGCCACCGCGTCGACGCGGCTGGCAAAGGCGCGGTTCACCCGGCCCAGCACGCCGTTCTGTTCGTGGATCATCCGCGGGCGGCGCAGCACGAAGGCGGCCGCCAGCGCCGGGATCGACGGGTAGCCGCCAAAGCCGACCACCACATCCGGTTTATCGCGCAACATGCCCGTCACCGCCCCCAGCACACCGCCCGCGATGCGGAACGGAACCGCCAGTTTCGCCAGCACGCCGCCGCGCGCGAAAGTGGCGCTGCTGATCTGCTGGATCTCGACCGAATGCGGAAACCCGCCGGTGTAGCGCGCGCCGCGCGCATCGGTCGACAGCTTCACCCGCCAGCCCTTGCGCAGCATCACCTCGGCCAGCGCCTGCGCGGGGAACATGTGTCCGCCCGTGCCGCCCGCCGCGATCACCAGTAAAGGTTGGCGTTCCGTCATCGCCCTACTCCGTCAACAGCCCTGCCGCGCCGCATAGCCCGGCAGACCCGGTATCGCAATCCCGCGCGCACCGCCCGTCGGCGGGGTTCCGCAGGGGCGCATGGCTCAGCGTCCGCGCCCCCCGCGCAGGATGTCGCCGATCTCGCCCTGCGGCCGGGTGCGGGTAAAGGCCAGCAGCATCCCCACCGCGATCCCCCCCGCGATCAGCGACGAACCGCCGTAGCTGACGAAAGGCAGCGTCATGCCCTTGGCCGGCAACAGCCGCACCGCCACGCCCATGTTGATCATCGCCTGCACGCCGAACATCACCGCCAGCCCGGTGCCCGCCAGCCGGATGAACGGGTCGCGCTCGTTCATCAGCCGCAACAGCGAGCGCACGACGACGCTGGCGTATAGCGCGATGATCACCAGCACCAGGATCAGCCCGTATTCCTCGGCCGCAACCGCGATGATGAAATCGGTATGCGCATCGGGCAGCGACCATTTCACCTGCCCCTCGCCCACGCCGACGCCGAAAAACCCGCCCTCGCGGATCGCGTTGGTGGCATAACCCAGCTGCGTCGTGGGATCGACATCGGGCGTCAGGAACCCGTCGATCCGGCGCGCGAAATGCTCCGAATGGTTATAGGCGAGCGAGCCGACCATGACCACGCCCGCCGCCATCACAACCAGCAAAAGCATCGGCGCCCCCGCCACGAACCACATCACGCCCCAGCCGAACAGCACCAGGCTGGCCTGCCCGAAATCGGGCTGCATCGCCAGCATCGCCACGATCACCAGCGTCATGCCGAAGGACCACATCCGCCCCGGCGGGCCGTTGATCTCCTGCGAGGCGGCCATCATCCAGGCCACCACCACCACGAAACCGGGCTTCAGGAACTCCGACGGCTGCACCGAGGCGAAGCCCAGCGAATACCACCGCACCGCCCCCTTGCCGAAATCGGTGCCGAAGACCGGCAGGAACGCCAGCGCGACAAAGGCCGCGACAAAGCCCAGCACCGCCAGCCGCCGCACCAGCGTCGGCGTCATCATCGAGGTCACGAACATCGCCATCAGCGCCAGGCCGCCGAAAAACGCCTGCCGCTGCACGTAATGGAACGCGTCGAACCCGTTTTTCGCCGCCAGCGGCGGCGAGGCCGCAAGCCCCAGCAATATCCCGATCCCGAACAGGATCAGGATGCAGGACATCGTCCATTTGTCCACGGTCCGCCACCATTTGGGGAGAACCGGCTCGCCATCCCGCACGGGGACCGCGCCATAGACCATTTCTGTCATGGGTGCACCGCTCGCTGCCTCATGTTCGCCCCTTTGCGGGGTCTGATACGGCGCAGTCTAGCGGCAAATACGCCCCGTGGCCAGAGTGTTGGTGGCGGGGCGCCCCCGGTCAGGCGCCGGTCAGCCGCCCGCCTTGCGGCACGATGGTCCGCGCGCCGTCGCGGTTGGCCAGATGGCCGGGGCGCGGGTCATCGGCGGCAAAGGGCGCCACCAGCGCGTTCGACACCGCGTTGAACACGAAAAACGCGTTCGAGCGCGGATCGGGCGTGATATTGCCGTTCGATCCGTGCAGCGTGTTGCAGTCGAAGAATACCACCGTTCCCGCCGGGCCGGTGGCCGCGTCCAGCCCGTTTTCCGCCACCATCCGGGCGATCGTGTCACGGCCGGGCACGCCGACCTCCTGTTTTTGCAACGAGGTCTTGTGATTGTCCTTCGGTGTCTCGCCCCGGCAGGCGACAAAGGTCTTGTGCGACCCGGGCACCAGCATCAGCGCGCCGTTCAGCGGCGAATTGTCCGTCAGCAGAACCGAGGCCGACACCGCGCGCATCCGCGGCATCCCGTCCTCGGCGTGCCAGGTTTCGAAATCGGAATGCCAGTAGAATTCCTTGCCGGTAAAGCCGGGCTTGTAGTTCAGCCGCGACTGGTGCAGGCAGACCTCGTCGCCCAGCAGGAACCGCGCCACGCCGGCCAGCCGCTTGTCGGCCGCCAGGCGCGCAAAGACCGGCGAATGGGTGTCGAGGCGAAAGACCGTGCGCACCGCGTCGGTGCCCGGCTCGGTGACGAAATCCGCGGGCGCCCCCGGCCCGCCCGCCCCGCGCAGCCGGAGCGAGGTGTCGATCAGCAGGCGCAACTCTGCATCGGAAAACAGGTTCCTGCGGATCAGGTACCCCTTTTCCTCGTAATGCGCGGCCTCCTGCCGGGTGATCGGGGCATCCCCGGTCCAGTCCGACCACAGCACCGGGTCGCGGCGCGGCGTCAGCCGCTCCTCGCCGGGCAGGCGCGTGCGATAGGCGTCTGCGGCATGGAAATCTTCGGGTTTCGACGTGATGTTCATTTTTTCCTCCTTGGTTATCCAGGTCGAAACGAGGTTTCTCTCCTCACCCGCATCAACGGCCCGGACGCGCCGCAGTTCCCTTGCGGGCCGCGTCACACGGCCGCTTGACCGCGTGCGGCGCTTCGGGCAATGCGCCGGAATGCAGGTCGAAACACTGATCCTTGGCGCCGGGGCCGCAGGGCTGATGTGCGCAGCCCTTGCCGGGCCGGGCACGCTGGTGATCGACCATGCAAAGGCCCCGGGCGAGAAAATCCGCATCTCGGGTGGCGGGCGGTGCAACTTCACCAACCTGCATTGCGACGCGTCGGCCTTTCTGGGCGCGAACCCGCATTTCCCGAAATCGGCGCTGGCCCGCTATACCCAGTGGGATTTCATCGGGCTGGTCGACCGTCACCGCATCGCCTGGCACGAAAAGACGCTGGGCCAGCTTTTCTGCGACGACAGCGCACGCCAGATCGTGCAGATGCTGCTGGACGAAACCCGCGCCGCCGGGGCCGGGTTGTGGCTGGAAACCGCGCTGGCCGACCTGTCCCATGACGGCAACCGCTTTACCGCCACGCTCGACCGGCAGGGCAAGCGGCACCGCATAGCGGCGCGCAACCTCGTCCTTGCCACCGGCGGCAAGTCGATCCCGAAAATGGGCGCGACCGGGCTGGCCTATGACATCGCGCGGCAATTCGGCCACGCGGTCACCGAAACCCGCCCCGCGCTGGTGCCCTTCACCTTTTCCGACACGCGCTTCAAGCCGCTGGCAGGCACCGCCCTGCCGGTGCGCGCAACGGCCGGGGCCGGATCGTTCGACGAGGCCGCGCTCTTTACCCATCGCGGATTGTCCGGCCCGGCGATCCTGCAAATCAGTTCCTACTGGCGCGAGGGCGAGGAAATCGCCCTGAACCTCGACCCCGATGGCCGGCTATACGACAGCCTGCGCACCGAGCGGCAGGCACAGGGGCGGCGCAACCTGACCACGGTGCTGGCGCAACACCTGCCCGCCCGGCTGGTCGAGTTCCTTGCCCCGCAACTCGGCCTCGCGGGCAACCTTGCCGACCAGTCCGACGCCCGGCTGTCCGAAATCGTCGCCGCGCTCGGCGACTGGCGCCTCAAGCCCACCGCGACCGAGGGCTACCGCACCGCCGAGGTCACGCTGGGCGGCATCGCCACCGACCGGCTCGACAGCCGCAGCATGATGTCGCGCGACGTGCCGGGATTGTATGTGATCGGCGAGGCGGTGGATGTCACCGGCTGGCTGGGCGGCTACAATTTCCAGTGGGCATGGTCCTCGGGCGTGGCCGCCGGGCGGGCCATCGCCGCCGGTTAACGGCCGCGCGGTTTCGGGACAAAACCGCGCGGTTTTGTCCGATCGGACGCGAAACGGTGAAAATCGGCGGCTCAAACGGCGCAAACCCGTTAACCCATTGTCAGGAACCGCGCGGCACGCGCCACGAACCGCGCGGTTTATGTTAACCCCCGATAAGGAACCGCGCGATTTCCGGCCCCGACCGCGCGGTTAACGCGCCGCACGCCCTATTGGCCCAGCGCGGCCTTGACGCAGGCGATGAAATCCTCGCCGCGTTTTTCGAAATTGTCGTACTGGTCGAAACTCGCCGCCGCCGGCGCCAGCAGCACCACCTCGCCCGGCTGGGCCTCGGCCACCGCGGCCTCCACCGCGCGCGCCATCGTGGTGCAGGTCTCGGCCTCGACGCCGGAAAGCTGCATGGCGAACCCCGCCGCCTCGCGCCCGATGACGTAAGCCTTGGCGACATGCGGCAGGCCCGGTTTCAGCCCGGCCAGCCCGCCCTCTTTCTCAAGCCCGCCGCAGATCCAGCGGATGCGGTCAAAGGCCAGCAGCGCCTTGAGCGCGGAATCCACGTTCGTCGCCTTGGAATCGTTGACGAAATGCACGCCGTTCGCTTCGGCGATCAACTGGCTGCGATGCGGCAGACCGCCAAAGGAATGCAGGCCCTGCTCGATCAGCCTGGGCGCCACACCCATGCAGCGCAGCACCGCGTAGGCGGCACAGGCGTTCTGGTGGTTATGCGCGCCCGGCAGGCCCTTGATCGCGCGCAGGTCGATCGCCGCCACCTGCCGCCCCTTGCGCCATTCGGCCAGGAACCCCTTGCGGGCAAAGACCTGCCAGCCGGGGCCCGACAGCTTGCGCGCGGCGCTGACGCGGATCACCCGGTCGTCGCCCGGCCCCTCGGACATCTGGTTGGCCAGGTATTGCCCCTCGATCTCGTCCACACCGATCACCGCCCGATCCGGCCCGCCCTCGGCAAAGAGCCGCCGCTTGGCCGCGAAATAACCGCCCATGCCGCCGTGCCGATCCAGGTGATCGGGCGACAGGTTGGTGAAAACCGCGATATCGGGCGTCAGCGCGCGCGCCAGGTCGGTCTGGTAGCTCGATAATTCCAGCACCACCGCGCCACCGTCGCCCGGCATGTCGATATCCAGCACCCCGCGCCCGATGTTGCCGGCCAGCTCGCTGTCGCGCCCGGCCACCTGCAGCAGGTGGTGAATCAGCGCGGCGGTGGTGGATTTCCCGTTCGATCCGGTCACCGCGATCACCCGCGGCGGGCTGTCGAAACGGTCGAACCCGGCCCCCGCGAAGGACCGGAAGAACAGACCGATATCGTTGTCCACGGGCACCCCCGCCTCCCACGCGGCGGCGATCACCGGGTTGGGTTCGGGATAGAGATGCGGGATGCCGGGGCTGACGATCAGGCTGGCCACGTCGTCGAAGGCGCCCGCGCCGGTCAGGTCGCGCAGGGCAAAGCCCTCGGCCCCGGCGGCCTCGCGGGCGGCGGGGTTGTCGTCCCAGCAGACCGGCGTCGCGCCGCCCGCCCGCAGCGCCCGCGCCGCCGACAGGCCCGAGCGTCCCAGCCCCAGCACCGCCACCACCCGGCCATCGACACCCTGCACCGCTATCATCGCGCGCCCCCATCCTTTGCGTTGCCGGAATCGCTAGCCGATCCCGGCGCACAAGGCCAGAGCGGTGTGCCCCGCCCCTGCTTCATCTTGCCTGAAATACTCCGGGTCAGCGCCCCCGGATGACCGCCCCCAACCCTTCGGGTCAGCGCACCTTGAGCGTGGCCAGCCCGATCATCGCCAGGATCAGCGCGATGATCCAGAACCGGATCACGATCTGCGGTTCGGACCAGCCCTTTTTCTCGTAATGGTGATGGATCGGGGCCATCAGGAACACCCGCTTGCCGGTGCGCTTGAAATAGGCGACCTGGATGATCACGCTCAGCGCCTCGACCACGAACAGCCCGCCGACGATGGCCAGCACGATCTCGTGCTTGGTGGCCACGGCAATCGCACCCAGCGCGCCGCCAAGGGCAAGGCTGCCGGTATCGCCCATGAACACCGCCGCGGGCGGGGCGTTGTACCACAGGAACCCCAGTCCCCCGCCGATCAGCCCGGCGACGAAGACCAGGATTTCACCCGTGCCCGGCACGTAATGCACATCCAGGTATTCGGTAAAGTCGACGCGGCCCACCGCGTAGGCGATGATGCCGAAGGTGCCGGCGGCGATCATCACCGGCATGATCGCCAGCCCGTCCAGCCCGTCGGTCAGGTTCACCGCGTTGGCCGCGCCGACGATCACGATCATCGCGAAGGGGATGAACAGCACACCGAGATAGAGCAGCGTTTCCTTGAACACCGGGAAGGCCAGGTAATTCGACAGCGGATCGGGATGATACATCGCCGCCCACCAGCCCGCGATACCGGCAATCACGAAGCCCAGCCCCAGCCGCGTCTTTCCCGACACGCCCTTGGTGTTCTGCTTGCTGACCTTGGCGTAATCGTCGGCAAAGCCGATCAGCCCGTAGCTCATGGTGACGAACAGCACCATCCAGACGAAGGGGTTGTCCAGCCGCGCCCAGAGCAGCGTCGCCGTCAGCACCGCGCCGACGATCAGCAGCCCGCCCATCGTGGGCGTGCCGGCCTTGACGAAATGGCCCTCGGGGCCATCGTCGCGGATCGGCTGCCCCTTGCCCTGCCGTTTGCGCAGCACGTCGATCAGCGGGCGGCCGAACAGGAACCCGAACAACAGCGCGGTCAGGAAGGCGCCGCCCGAGCGGAAGGTGATATAGCGAAACAGGTTGAAGAAATCGCCCCCGTCCGAAAGCCCGGTCAACCAATACAGCATTCAGCCTGTCCCTTTTTCCGATGAGCGCGCGCTTTGGCCCAGTTTGCGCAGCGCGTCAACAACAAGCGACACGCGGCTGCCCTTGGAGCCCTTGACCAGAACCACGTCGCCCGCATCGACAAGGTGCCGCACGCGGGCGACCATCTGTTCGGCCTGCTCCTGCCATTCGCCGCGCAGCCGGTCGGGCAGCGCGTTGTGCAGGTGGCGCATCAGCGGGCCGACGCAATGCACGCGGTCCAGTTGCGCCATCCAGGGCAGACCGGCCAGATCGGCGTGCATGGCGATCTCGTCGGGGCCCAGTTCCAGCATGTCGCCCAGGATTGCGATGCGGCGACCGCGCGACACGCGGCCCTTGCCATCGTCGGTGCGCGCGGCGGCCAGCACCTCGAAGGCGGCGACCATCGAGGTGGGATTGGCATTGAAGGCGTCGTCGATCAGCTCGAAGGTCTGGTCCTCCTCGACCGCGTCCAGCGCGATGCGTTCGCGTGCGCCACGGCCCGCGGGCGGTGCCCAGCGCGCGATATCCGCCGCCGCCAGCCCGCAATCGAGCCCCAGCGCATCGACCACCGCGATCACGCCCATGCCGTTGACGGCGAAATGCCGGCCCGCGGCGCGGACCTTGAACAGCACCGGCATGTCGCCCGCCTGCCCCTGCACGACGGTTGTGGTGTCGAGCAGCGTGATCTTTTCGGCGCGGTGATCGTTCTGCGGCCCCTCGCCGAACAGCGAGACGCGCGCGCCATTGGCGCGGGCGCGGTCCTGCAGGATGGCGCTGGTCGAAATATCGCCGTTCAGCACCGCCACGCCGCCCGGTTCCAGCCCGTCGGCGATGCTGGCCTTTTCCCGCGCGATCCCTTCGAGGCTGTCGAACGCCTCCAGATGCGCGGCGGCGACGGTGGTGACCATGACAACGTGGGGCCGCGCGAGTTGCGACAGCGGCGCGATCTCGCCGGGGTGGTTCATGCCGATCTCGATCACCGCGAAATCGGTATCGGCCGGCATCCGCGCCAACGTCAGCGGCACGCCCCAGTGGTTGTTGTAGGATGCCTCGGCGGCATGGGTGCGGCCCTGCCCCGACAGCACGGTGCGCAGCATTTCCTTGGTCGAGGTCTTGCCGACCGAGCCGGTGATGCCGATCACCCGCGCGTCCGAGCGCGCGCGCGCCGCGCGGCCCAGATCCTCAAGCCCCTTCAGCACATCGGGCACGATCAGCAGCGGCGCGTCCGGCGCCACCCCCTCGGGCACGTGCGACACCAGCGCCGCCGCCGCGCCCTTGTCCAGCGCCTGCGCGACGAAATCGTGCCCGTCGCGCGCCGCCTTGAGCGCGACGAACAGATCGCCGGGGCGGATCGTGCGGGTGTCGATCGACACGCCGTTTGCCTGCCAGTCCGCCGTGGCGGTGCCGCCGGTGGCGCCTGCGGCCCCGGCCGCGGTCCAGAGCGGCGCGGTCATGGTATCCTCCCGTCCAGGGCGGCCACGGCCACGCTGGCCTGTTCGGCGTCGTTGAAGGGATAGACGGTATCGCCCACCACCTGCCCGGTTTCGTGTCCCTTGCCGCAGACCAGCAGCGCGTCGCCCGGCTGCAGCGCATCGACGCCGCGCAGGATCGCCTCGGCCCGGTCGCCCACCTCGGTCGCGCGATCGGCCCCGCCGGCGGCCACCACACCCGCCATCACGGCGGCGCGGATGGCGGCGGGGTCTTCGCTGCGGGGGTTGTCGTCGGTCACGATCACAAGGTCAGCGTGCTCTGCCGCCGCCCGCCCCATCAGCGGGCGCTTGGTGGTGTCGCGGTCGCCCCCCGCGCCGACGATGGCGATCAGCCGGCCCATAACATGCGGGCGCAGCGCGCGGATGGCGGTGGCCACCGCGTCGGGCGTGTGGGCGTAGTCGACAAAGACCGCCGCCCCGTTGCCGCGCGTAGCCGCCAGTTGCATCCGCCCCGGCACGGTTTCCAGTTGCGGCAGGACGTTGAACACCGCCTCGGGCTCGGCCCCGGCGGCGATGGCTAGGCCGGCGGCGATGGCCACGTTCTCGGCCTGGAACCCGCCGATCAGCGGCAGGCGCAGCAGGTGCACCTCGCCCTGCCAGGCAAAGCGCAGTTGCTGGCCGGTGGCGTCGAACCGCTGGGCCTGCAGTTCAAGGTCCATGCCCGGCTGGCGACCGACGCGGATGACCTGCTGGCCGCGATCCTCGGCGATGCGGGCGACCTGCGGGCCGCGCGGGTCGTCCATGTTGATGACGGCGGTGCCGTCCTCGGGCAGCACCCGGTCGAACAGCCCGGCCTTGGCGGCGAAATAGTCGTCCAGCGTGGCGTGGTAATCCAGGTGGTCCTGGCTGAAATTCGTGAATCCCGCCGCGCGCAGGTGCACGCCATCCAGCCGTTTCTGGTCGAGCCCGTGGCTGGACGCCTCCATCGCGGCATGGGTGATACCGGCCCGCGCGCAGTGCGCGAGCGTCCGGTGCAGCGTGATCGGGTCGGGCGTGGTATGGGCCAGCGGCGCGGTAAAGGCGCCCTCGACGCCGGTGGTGCCGAGGTTCACCGCCTCGAGCCCCAGCGCGATCCAGATCTGCCGGGCGAAGGTGGAAACGGATGTCTTGCCGTTGGTGCCGGTGACCGCCGCCATCGTCGCGGGCTGCGCGCCGAACCACAGCGCGGCGGTGCAGGCCAGCGCCTGGCGCGGGTCTTCGGCCACGACCAGCGCGGCATCGTGGGCGTCGATCTCATCGGCAGCGATGCGCGCGCCTGCCGCGTCGGTCAGCACGGCCACCGCCCCCATGCGCAGCGCATACCGGATGAACTCGGCCCCGTGCACGCGGCTGCCGGGCATGGCGGCGAACAGGAACCCCTCTTTCACCTCGCGGCTGTCGACGGCCAGCCCGGTGATCGCCACCTCGCGCCCGCCGGCGGCGGTCAGTCCCAGCTCTGCCAGTGTCTTTGTCTGCCCGCCCATTCGCGCTCCGCCCGATCTACTGCGATGAAGATGTGAGCGTTATATCAGCGAGCGTGCCGGGTTCAATCTCGGGGCGGAGACCCAGAAGGGGTGCGACGCGACGGATCATTTCGGCCGCCACCGGCACCGCCGTCCAGCCTGCGGTGCGGCGCGGTTCGTCGCCGCTGGTTTCCACCGGCTCGTCCAGCGTGACGACCAGCACGTATTTGGGATCGTGGGCGGGGAACAACGACGCGAAGGTGGCGATCACCTTGTCGTCGTAATAGCCGCGACCGTTTTCCCTTGGCTTGTCGGCGGTACCGGTCTTGCCCGCCACGGCATAGCCCGGCACCTCGCCGAAGCTGGCGGTGCCCTCGGTCACGACCTTGCGCAGCATCTCGCGGCTGGTGGCGGCGACCTGCTGCGACATCACGCGGGGGCCGTATTGCGGGCCGTCCTTCTTCAGCAGCGTGGGCGCGACATAGGTGCCGCCATTGGCGATCGCGGCATAGCCCGCCGCCAGGTGCAGCGGCGTGGCCGACAGCCCGTGACCGTAGGAAATCGTCATGGTGCTGAGTTCGGACCATTTCGGCGGCAACAGCGGCTGCCCGCCGGTGGCCTCGACCATTTCCAGCGGGGTCGGCTCGAAAAAGCCGAGGCCGCGCAGGAACGCCTGTTGCCGGTCGATGCCGATCATCTGCGCGATCCGCGCGGTGCCGATATTCGAGGATTTGACGATCACCTTGCTGACGCTCAGCTCCGGCCCGTAATTGTGGAAATCGCGGATGCGGTGCCGGCCCCAGCGCAGAGGCCCCTTGGTGTCGATCATGGTCGAGGCGTTGACCAGCCCCAGCTCCATCGCCTGCGCGACGGTGAATATCTTGAAGGTCGAGCCGAGTTCGTACACACCCTGCACCGCGCGGTTGAACAGCGGGCTGTCGCTCGGGCTTCCTTCCGTCGGCGGGCGGGGGCGGTCGTTGGGGTCGAAATCGGGCAGGCTGACAAGGCTGATCACCTCGCCGCTATGCACGTCCATCAGCACCGCCGCCGCGCCCTTGGCGTTCATCAGGCGCATCCCGCCGTAAAGCACCTGCTCGGCCGCGGCCTGCACCGACAGGTCGAGCGACAGCTCCAGCGGCTGACCGCCCCGGGCGGGATCGCGCAGCAGCTCGTCGTATTTCTTTTCGATGCCGGCGACGCCGATCACCTCGGCGGCGTGCACGCCCTCGCGGCCGAAACTGGCCCCGCCCAGCACATGCGCGGCCAGCTTGCCATTGGGGTAAAGCCGCATCTCGCGCGGGCCGAACAGCAGGCCGGGTTCGCCGATATCGTGCACCGCCTGCTTTTGCTCGGGGCTGAGTTTCTTCTTTATCCACAGGAACTTGCGCTTGCCGGTGAAATCCTCGACCAGGTCGGATTCGTCGAGATCGGGAAAGATCGCCGCCAGCGCCCGTGCCGCGCCCTCGGGGTCGATCATCTGCGGCGGCTGGGCATAAAGCGAATAGGTATCGAGATTGGTCGCCAGCACGCGGCCGCGACGGTCGACGATATCGGCGCGCTGCGCGATGATCGCGGCACCGGCGGCGCTGGCACGCGGCTCGGACGGTTCCGAGGCGGCCAGATGCCCCATCCGTGCGCCGATCACGCCGAAGGCACAGAAGAACGCCAGCCCCAGCACCAGCAGCCGCCCCTCGGCGCGGCGGCGGGCGCGGTCGCGCATTTCCTCGTGCCGCAGGCGGATGTTCTCGCGTTCGATGGCGTCGGGGTTCTCGCCCTTCTGACGTGCGTCCAGAATACGCGCCAGCGGGCGCAGCGGTGTGCGGATCATTCGCCTGCCTCCGTCGCGTTCATGGCCGAGGACACCTCGACCGGGTTGGTCACGGGCAACAGCCCCTCGTTCGGGGGATAGGGCACCTGGTCCACGCGCCCGAACTGTTCGGGCATGAAGGGCAGAAGGCCCAGCTTGTCGAAATTCAGCGTCGCCAGCTCGCGCAGACGGTCGGGCCGGTTCAGATAGGCCCATTCCGCGCGCAGCACCGCAAGGCGCGCGCGGGCCTGGGCGATGTCGTTCTGCAACGCCTCGCTGCGGGCCAGCGCCTCCTGCGTCTTGTAGTTCTCGTGATAGGCCCAGAAGGCCAGGCCGATCACGGCGCAGGCGGTCAGGATGGTCAGGATGGATCGCATGATCAGTGCTCTCCCTTCAGTTGCGGCAGGCCCAGCGCCTTGCGGTCGCTGGTCTTGGGCGCGGCATCGGTGCGGATGCCCACGCGCAGCTTGGCGCTGCGGGCGCGGGGGTTTTCGTCAAGCTCCTGCGCATCGGGGCCGATGGCCTTTTTCGTGGGCAGGGTGAATTGCGGCGCGGCCTGTTCGAGCTGCGGGGCATAGCGGTTGGCGCGCCCGCCGCCGCCCGACCGGTCGGTGAAAAACCGCTTCACGATCCGGTCCTCGATGGAATGGAAGGTGACCACCGCCAGCTTGCCGCCCGGTCTCAGGGCGCGTTCGGCGGCCTCGAGCCCGGCAAGCAGCTCGCCGTATTCGTCGTTCACCGCCACGCGCAGCGCCTGGAAGGTGCGGGTCGCCGGGTGGCTTTGCCCCGGTTTCTGGCGCGGCAGGCAGGATTCGACGATCCCGGCCAGTTGCAGCGTGCGGGTGATCGGCGTCTCGGCGCGGGCGCGCAGGATCGCGCGGGCGATGCGGCGGCTGGCGCGTTCCTCGCCGTAATGGAACAGGATATCGGCCAGTTCGGCCTCGCCCGCGCCGTTCACGATATCGGCGGCGCTGCGGCCCTGCTGGCTCATCCGCATGTCGAGGGGGCCGTCCTTCATGAAGGAAAAGCCACGTTCGGCGCGGTCGAGCTGCATCGAGGAGACGCCGATATCCAGCACCACGCCGTCCAGATCCTGCCCGTATTCGTCGAGACGGGAAAACACGCCCGCGACCATTTCGATCCGGTCGCCATAGGCCCCGGCCCAACCGGCGGCCATGTCGAAGGCCAGCGGGTCGCGGTCGACGGCGATCACGCGGTCGGCGCCCGCCTCCAGCAGCGCGCGGGTATAGCCGCCCGCGCCGAAGGTGCCGTCCAGCCAGACGCCCGTGACCGGCGCGATCGCCTGCAGCAACGGCCGCAGCAGAACGGGGATATGGGGGGCGGGATCGGTGGGAATGGCGGCGGCAGACATCGGCCTACTCCGCCCTGTTCCCGTCGAGAAAGATCAGCGGGTCGATATCGTCGGGCAGATCGTCGAGCCAGGCCTCGGTCTTGGCCAGCTCGTCCTCCTGGTAGGTTTCGGGCTTCCAGATCTGGAAGGTGTCGCCCGACGCGATAAAGAACGCCTCGCCCTCGATCCCGATCTTCTGGCGCAGCTTCGAGGACAGCACGATCCGGCCGGTTTCATCGACCTTGGCGGGTTCGGACAGGCCGCTGAACAGCCGTTCGAGCATCCGCCGCTCCATCGAGCCACGGGGAAGCGCGGCGATCTTTTCATCGACCTCTTCGATGGCTTCCATCGTGTAGCATTCAAGGTATTTGCGGCGGTGGTCGCCATAGACGATCACGAATTCGGGGCTCAGCCCCTCGGTCCAGTTCGGGTCGCCCGCCTCCAGCACACGGCGAAAAGAGGCCGGAATCGACACCCGCCCCTTGCTGTCCACCTTGTGGTGGCTTTCGCCTCTGAACCTGCGAACCACTGTCCCGTGATCCTCTCATTCCCCCCTGTTGCAGCAAATGACCCCTTGGAAACGAAACGGCGGATTGAGCTGCTGCCACTGCCCAATCCGCCGCCCTCGTCCCGCCTTGCGGGGTGTCCGACTGCGCGCGCCACCTGGGGGGATGTCTGCTCGCTCGCGCGCCGGATCTCTTCGTTTTCGATGAAGTGGGGTGCCTGTATGAAACCTGACTTGGGTTTTTGTTCGGGGTCTTGCTGCCCCTCTTTGTTCCCGTCCTCATCGTGTGAATAAGGGATGACATGGGAAATCATGGAAATCAACAGGAATTTGATCCCGGAACCCACATCATCTTGTCTGCGCACCCCTTGGAAAACAACATATTGGGGCCATTTTGCGCAAAATCACACCGAATATGGCGGAGGGATCAATTTGGAACACAATATCTAGATGTCAGTGCAGCTTGAAAAAAGTTCCCCTGAATTCCCATAAATCTGTCGGGCCACTCGGGCGCTCTGCCGGTTTGCCATGCGAAACACCACGATTCCAGCGTGATCGCGCGGGACTCACGGGCGCGTGATTCGTGCGCCGCGGTCAGGAAAGGTGTGCTTCCCATGATTTCCCACGGCGCATCCCATGACATCCCGTGCCGGGCCAGCGGGCGGAACGGAAAACGCCCGCCGGGGCATGGCGGGCGTGTCATTGGCACCGGGCGGGAAAGGGATCAGGCGATACCGCCCTCGATCAACCCGCGCGCAAGCCGGGCATAGGCATCGGCCACATCGCCGCCCCCGGCGGCGACCGGCGTGCCGCCATCGCCCGCCAGACGGGTCTCCAGGTCGATCGGCAGTTGCGCCAGCAGCGGCACACCCATCTTTTCCGCCTCGGCCGCGACGCCGCCATGACCGAAGATATGCGCCTCGTGCCCGCAATTGGGACAGACAAAGACCGACATGTTCTCGATCAGGCCCAGGATCGGGGTCTTGAGCGTGTTGAACATGTCGATGGCCTTGCGCGCGTCCAGCAATGCCACGTCCTGCGGCGTCGACACCACGATGGCGCCATCCAGCGCCGCACGCTGGCACAGCGTCAGCTGCACGTCGCCGGTGCCGGGCGGCAGATCGACGATCAGGATATCCAGATCGCCCCATTCCACCTGCCCCAGCATCTGCTGCAGCGCGCCCATCAGCATCGGCCCGCGCCACACCACCGCCTTGCCGGGGTCGAGCATCAGGCCGATCGACATCATGGTGACGCCATGCGCCTGCAACGGGATGATCGTCTTGCCGTCGGGGCTGGCGGGGCGTTTCGACACGCCCATCATGCGCGGCTGGCTGGGACCGTATATATCGGCGTCCAGCAGCCCCACGCGCCGCCCCTGTTTCGCCAGCGCCACGGCCAGGTTCGACGACACGGTGGATTTGCCCACCCCACCCTTGCCCGAGGCCACGGCGACGATGTGCTTTACCCCTGCCGGCTTCATCGGGCCGGCCTGCGGCTTTGGGTGGCCGCCGAGTTTGAGGCTGGGCGCGGGTTTCTGCGGCTGCTGCGCCGGACCATGCGCCGTCAGCGCGACCGAGACCGAGCCGACACCCGGCAGGCCCGCGACCAGTTCCTCGGCGGCGGCGCGCAGCGGCTCCATCGCGCGGGCGGCATCGGGGCTGGGCGCCTCGATCACGAATCGCACGGCGCCGCCGTCGACGCTGAGCGCGCGCAGCATGTCGCGTGAAACCAGGTCTCCGCCATCGGGAAGGCGCAATTTCGCCAGCGCCTGCTCTACCACCTCTTTCGTCACAGCCATCGCCTCTGCCTCCTTTTTCACGTCATAGGTGGCAGTTTTGGGCCGCATGACAACCCCTGCCATCGGGCGGGTTTTCGGCCTGCCCTGATTTCCGGCAGGAAAGCCCGGAAAAAGGGCAGGAAGGCTTATGCATTTTCTGCATGGCAGCATTGCGCAAGAAGTCATTGTGCAACTGCAGCATTTTCCTAGATATTGGTCACAAGCAAGGCGCTGAGCCGCCGGACAGAGACAGAACGCAAGGACCATGACAATGGCTTTCGCAACCCACATTCACAGCACCGCACATGCCGGCGCACATCACGGTCTGCTCGCCGAGCTGCAGGACCGGATCGCCCGCTACCGGCTCTACCGCAAGACGGTGAACGAACTGGCGGTGCTCAACGCCCGCGAACTGGCCGACCTGGGGCTCTGCCGCGCGCAGATCCGGGCCGTGGCCTACCAGGCCGCCTACGGCGACCGGGCATAACGAAACAACGGTTCAGGTGACCCTCTCCTCCTCCCTGGGTCATCTGTGAACTGGCGGCGGCGTCTTCCTCCTCCCTGACGTCGCCGCACCTTAACACCGGCCCAAACGGGCCAGGCGATACGAAGTTCCCTCTCCTCCTCCCTGGGGGCTTCGTTGAAAGGCCGGCGGCACCCTCTCCTCCTCCCTGGGTGCCGCCGCGCGACATACCGGCCCGATCGGGCCACAGGAATACGGCTGCGTTCTCTCCTCCTCCCTGAACGCACCGTTACCAAGCGGCGGCACCCCTCCTCCTCCCTGGGTGCCGCCGTTTCTTTTTTCCGGCATGTTCAGAATTCGGGCGGTCCGCTCAGAACGGGATGTCGTCGGCACCCATCACGAATTTCGCCACCACCTTTTTCACCCCGGCCTTTTCAAAGGCGATTTCCAGCTTGTCGCCCTCGATCGCCTCGATCCGGCCATATCCGAATTTCTGGTGGAACACGCGTTCGCCCACGGTATGCGCGCTGATCGCCTGCGAATCGATAACCGCGTGGCGGGTTTCGGCGGGCTGGCCGACGGGGCGGTGATCGCGCCGCGCCTGCAGGCGTTTCCAGCCGGGAGAGTTGTAGACATTCGCCTCGGCCACCCGGGTTTCGATTCCCGAGGCCCCGGCCGCGCCATAGCCGCCACCATAAAGGCCGGGCGGCGTCAGCACCTCGACATGGGCCTCGGGCAGTTCGTCGATGAAGCGGCTGGGCATCTGGCTTTGCCATTGCCCGAACACCCGGCGGTTGCCGGCAAAGGAAATCGTGCACAGCTCCTCGGCGCGGGTGATGCCGACATAGGCCAGCCGGCGTTCTTCCTCGACGCCCTTCAGCCCGCTTTCGTCCATGCTGCGCTGCGAGGGGAACAGCCCGTCCTCCCATCCCGGCAGGAACACGGCGGGAAATTCCAGCCCCTTGGCGGCGTGCAGCGTCATGATTGACACTTTCTGCCCGCCATCGTCGGATTCGTTGTCCATCACCAGGCTGACATGTTCCAGGAACCCTTGCAGGTTCTCGAATTCCTCAAGGTGGTTCACCAGTTCCTTGAGGTTCTCCAACCGCCCCGGCGCCTCGGGCGTCTTGTCGTTCTGCCACATCTCGGTATAGCCGGATTCGTCCAGGATCAGGCCCGCCAGTTCGGTATGGTCCACGTCCCTGTCACCGGCCATCCGGCCCCAGCGCGCGATGTTGTCGACAAGAAACGACAGTTGCGCCGCGCCCTTGCCGGTCAGGCGCTTTTCCCCGACCGCGATGCGCGCGCCCTCGACAAGGTTCACGCCGTTTTCGCGCGCGGTGCGCTGGATCGTCTGCTGCGCCTTGTCGCCCAGCCCCCGTTTTGGCGTGTTGACGATGCGTTCGAAGGCAAGGTCGTCCTCGGGGCTGATGACGACCCGGAAATAGGCCATCGCATCGCGGATCTCCATCCGCTCGTAGAATCGCGGCCCGCCGATCACGCGATAGGGCAGCCCGATGGTCAGGAACCGGTCCTCGAAGGCGCGCATCTGGTGGCTCGCGCGCACGAGGATGGCGATTTCATCGAGACCGAAGGGCCGCATCCCGCGCGTGCCCTGCTGCATCGATTCGATCTCTTCGCCGATCCAGCGCGCCTCTTCCTCGCCGTCCCAATGGCCGATCAGGCGAACCTTCTCGCCCTCTTGCGCCTCGGTCCACAATTCCTTGCCCAGCCGCCCCTCGTTGCCGCGAATGACGCCCGAGGCGGCGGCCAGGATATGCGGGGTCGAGCGGTAGTTCTGTTCCAGCCGCACCACCTGCGCGCCGGGAAAATCCTTTTCGAACCGCAGGATATTGCCCACCTCGGCGCCGCGCCAGCCATAGATCGACTGGTCGTCGTCGCCCACGCAGCAGATATTGCGGTGCCCGCCTGCCAGCAGGCGCAGCCACATGTATTGCGCCACGTTGGTGTCCTGGTATTCGTCCACAAGGATATAGCGGAACCAGCGGCGATATTGCTCCAGCACGTCGTCATGGGTCTGGAAGATGGTGACCACATGCACCAGCAGATCGCCGAAATCGACGGCGTTCAGCTCCTTCAGCCGTGCCTGGTACTGGGCATACAGCTCCACCCCGCGATTGTTATAGGCGCCCGCCTCGCCCGCCGGCACCTTGTCGGGGGTCCAGCAGCGGTTTTTCCACTGGTCGATGATCCCCAGCAGCATCCGCGCCGGCCATCGCTTGTCGTCGATACTGGCGGCCTGCACCAGTTGCTTGAGCAGGCGCAGCTGGTCGTCGGTATCGAGAATCGTGAAATTGGTCTTGAGCCCCACCAGTTCCGCGTGGCGGCGCAGCAGCTTGACGCAGATCGAATGGAAGGTGCCCAGCCACGGCATCCCCTCGATCTGCTGGCCCAGCAGGCGGCCCACCCTGTCCTTCATCTCGCGCGCGGCCTTGTTGGTGAAGGTCACGGCAAGGATCTCGTTCGGGCGCGCGCGGCCGGTGTTCAGAAGGTGCACGATCCGCGTGGTCAGCGCCTTGGTCTTGCCGGTGCCCGCGCCCGCCAGCATCAGCACGGGGCCGTCCAGCGCCTCGACCGCCTGCCGCTGCGCGGGGTTCAACTCGTCCAGGTAAGGCGCCCCGCGCGGGGCCATCGCCCGCGACGAGAGCGACGCCCCCTCGAACGCATCCATTTCGTCAAAACTGCTCATGCCCCGACAATAGCGCCCCCTGCCCGCGAATTAAAGATATGTTCAGCAATTGTTCTGCCTCCTCTCTCTGGAAATATTCCAGGGGGAGCGCGAGGGGGCTGGCCCCCTCGCTCCTGCCCTGCCCGGCTGCGCTGCGCGGTCTGGACAATCGCGCAAAGCCGCGCCCAAATGCGGGGATGGACCTGCATTCGCGTTACCCCGGTCTCGACGATCTCAGGCGCCGCGCCGAACGGCGTATCCCGCGATTCGTCTGGGAATATCTCGACAGCGCCACGGGGACCGAGGCGACGATGCACCGCAACCGCGCCGCGCTTGATGCGATCCTGATGCGCCCGTCGATCCTGCACGGGCCGCTGGACCATGACACGACGGCAACCCTGATGGGCGACACATACGCCCTGCCCTTCGGCGTGGCGCCGGTGGGCATGTCGGGGCTGGTCTGGCCGGATGCCGAACGTATCCTGGCCCGCACCGCCGCCCGGGCTGGCATCCCCTATTGCCTGTCGACGGTGGCCTGCAAGACGCCCGAACAGGTCGGGCCGCTGACCGGCGGCCGGGGCTGGTTCCAGCTTTACCCGCCGAAAGACCCCGAAATTCGCCGCGACATGGTGGCCCGCGCCCGCGATGCCGGGTTTCGCACGCTGGTGCTGACGGTCGACCTGCCCGCGCCCTCGCGCCGCGAACGGCAGACGCGATCCGGCCTGACGCAGCCGCCGCGCCTGACCCCGCGCCTGCTGGCGCAGATCGCCGCGCGGCCCGCATGGGCGCTGGCCACCGCGCGCCATGGCCGCCCGCGTATGCCCACCATCGCGAAATACGCCCCCGACACGCCCGGCATGGCCCCGACCGAGCATATCGGCTACATCCTGCGCACCTCGCCCGACTGGGATTACCTGCACTGGCTGCGCGATCACTGGGACGGGCCCTTTGTCGTCAAGGGTGTGCTGGAGCCGGAGGATGCCGCAAGGCTGGAGCAGGCGGGCGTCGACGGTATCTGGGTGTCGAACCACGCGGGCCGCCAGTTCGACGCCGCCCCCGCCAGTATCGAGGTGCTGCCGGCGATCCGCGCGGCCACATCCCTGCCCATCATCTTCGACAGCGGCACGGGCGGGGGGCTGGATATCCTGCGCGCCCTGGCGCTGGGGGCCGACATGGTGATGATGGGCCGCGCCTGGCATTATGCGCTGGCGGCCCTTGGCCGTGACGGGCCGGCGCATCTGGTCGAAATGCTGAAACGCGATATCGAGGCGAATATGGGCCAGATCGGCGCCGCGCGCCTTGACCAGCTGCCCGAACGGCTGATCCGCGCCTGACGCGCAGGGCATGTCAAACCTGTCGTGAAATGTTACGGGAATCTTTCGGGCCGCGCATCTGCGGGACTTGCGCTGCGGTGCGGCATGACGCTAGCAATGCAGAACCTTACGTCAAATGACGGTGAAGAAGGAGCTGCCGATGACCGAGTTCAGGAAAATTCTCATCGCGAACCGGGGTGAGATCGCCATCCGCGTGATGCGCGCGGCGAACGAGATGGGCAAGCGCACCGTCGCCGTCTTTGCCGAAGAGGACAAGCTGGGCCTGCACCGCTTCAAGGCGGACGAGGCCTATCGCATCGGCGAGGGGCTGGGCCCGGTGGCCGCCTACCTGTCGATCGACGAGATCATCCGCGTGGCGAAGGAAAGCGGCGCCGACGCGATCCACCCCGGCTATGGCCTGCTGTCGGAGAACCCCGATTTCGTCGATGCCTGCACCGCCGCCGGCATCACCTTTATCGGGCCGAAATCCGATACCATGCGCGCGCTCGGCGACAAGGCCAGCGCCCGCAAGGTCGCCATCGCGGCGGGCGTGCCGGTGATCCCGGCCACCGACGTTCTGGGCGACGATTTCGACGCCATCGCGCAGGAGGCGGACGAGATCGGTTATCCGCTGATGCTCAAGGCAAGCTGGGGCGGCGGCGGGCGCGGGATGCGCCCGATCAACGACCCGAAGGAGCTGAAGGAAAAGATCCTCGAAGGCCGGCGCGAGGCCGAAGCCGCCTTTGGCAATGGCGAGGGCTATCTGGAAAAGATGATCACCCGCGCGCGCCATGTCGAGGTGCAGATCCTCGGCGACAACCAGGGCAATATCTATCACCTTTACGAGCGCGACTGCTCGGTCCAGCGCCGTAACCAGAAGGTCGTGGAACGCGCCCCCGCGCCCTACCTCTCCGATGCGCAGCGCGAGGAGCTGTGCGAACTGGGCCGCAAGATCTGCGCCCATGTGAATTACGAATGCGCCGGCACGGTCGAATTCCTGATGGATATGGAGACCGGCAATTTCTACTTCATCGAGGTCAACCCCCGCGTACAGGTCGAACATACCGTCACCGAGGAAGTGACCGGCATCGACATCGTGCAGGCCCAGATCATGATCGCCGAGGGCAAGTCGCTGGCCGAGGCCACCGGCAAGGCGTCGCAATACGACATCCGCCTGAACGGCCACGCGCTGCAATGCCGCGTGACGACAGAAGACCCGCAAAACAACTTCATCCCCGATTACGGCCGCATCACCGCCTATCGCTCGGCCACCGGCATGGGCATTCGCCTCGATGGCGGCACGGCCTATGCGGGGGGCGTGATCACGCGCTATTACGACAGCCTGCTGACCAAGATCACCGCCTGGGCGCCGACGCCGGAAAAGGCCATTGCCCGGATGGACCGCGCCCTGCGCGAGTTCCGCATTCGCGGGGTCAGCACCAATATCGCCTTTGTCGAGAACCTGCTGAAACACCCCACCTTCCTGAACAACCAGTATACCACCCGGTTCATCGACGAGACGCCCGAGCTGTTCCGGTTCTCCAGGCGGCGCGACCGGGGCACCAAGGTGCTGACCTATATCGCCGACATCACCGTGAACGGGCATCCCGAAACCGCGGGTCGCGCGAAACCGCCCCTTGACCTGAAAGACCCGCGCCCGCCCGCGCCGCGTGGCGAACCGGCACCCGGCACCAAAACGCTGCTCGAGGAAAAGGGCGCCAAAGCGGTGGCCGACTGGATGCTGGCGCAGGACCGGCTGCTGCTGACCGACACGACGATGCGCGACGGGCACCAGTCGCTGCTGGCGACGCGTATGCGCTCGATCGACATGATCCGGGTGGCGCCGGCCTATGCGGCGAACCTGCCGGGCCTCTTCAGCGTGGAATGTTGGGGCGGCGCGACCTTCGACGTGGCCTATCGCTTTTTGCAGGAATGCCCCTGGCAACGCCTGCGCGACCTGCGCCGCGCGATGCCCAACGTGTTGACCCAGATGCTGCTGCGCGCGTCGAACGGGGTGGGGTACACCAACTATCCCGACAACGTGGTGCAGGAGTTCGTGCGGCAGGCGGCGGAAACCGGCGTCGATGTGTTCCGCGTCTTCGACAGCCTGAACTGGGTCGAGAACATGCGCGTGGCAATGGACGCGGTGATCGACAGCGGCAGGATCTGCGAAGGCGCGATCTGCTATACCGGCGATATCCTCGACCCCGACCGCGCCAAATACGACCTGAAATACTATGTCGGCATGGCCAAGGAACTGCAGGCCGCCGGCGCGCATGTGCTGGGGCTCAAGGACATGGCCGGGCTGCTGAAACCGCAGGCCGCGCGGGTGCTGGTCAGGGCGCTGAAGGACGAGCTGGATATCCCCGTGCATTTCCACACCCACGACACCAGCGGCATTGCGGGCGCCACCGTCCTGGCGGCGGCCGATGCCGGGGTCGATGCGGTGGACGCGGCAATGGACGCGTTCTCGGGCGGCACCTCGCAACCCTGCCTGGGCTCGATCACCGAGGCGCTGCGCCACACCGACCGCGACACCGGGCTGGATATCGAGCGTATCCGCGAGATCTCGGATTACTGGGAACAGGTGCGCGCGCAATACGCGGGGTTCGAATCCGGCCTGCAGGCCCCCGCCTCGGAGGTCTATCTGCACGAGATGCCCGGCGGGCAGTTCACCAACCTCAAGGCACAGGCGCGCAGCCTCGGGCTGGAGGACAAATGGGCGCAGGTCGCCAGGACCTATGCGGACGTGAACCAGATGTTCGGCGATATCGTCAAGGTCACGCCGTCGTCCAAGGTGGTGGGCGACATGGCGCTGATGATGGTCAGCCAGGGCCTGACCCGCGCCGATGTCGAAGACCCGATGAAGGACGTGGCCTTTCCCGACTCGGTCGTGGACATGATGCGCGGCAACCTCGGCCAGCCGCCGGGCGGCTTTCCCAAGGCGATCCTGCGCAAGGTGCTGAAGGACGAAGACCCCAACACCGAACGCCCCGGCAAGCACCTGCCCCCCGTCGACCTGGAGGCGACGCTGAAGGAGCTGACGGACCAGCTCGACGGCAAGGGCATCGATAACGAGGACCTGAACGGCTACCTGATGTATCCCAAGGTGTTCCTGGACTACATGGGGCGCCACCGGCTTTACGGCCCGGTGCGCACGCTGCCGACGCGCACCTTCTTCTACGGGATGGAACCGGGCGAGGAAATCTCGGCCGAGATCGACCCCGGCAAGATCCTGGAAATCCGGCTGCAGGCGGTGGGCGAAACCGACGAGAAGGGCGAGGTCAAGGTGTTCTTCGAACTCAACGGCCAGCCGCGCTCGATCCGGGTGCCCGACCGCAAGGTCAAGTCCGAGGCCACCGCCCGGCCCAAGGCCGAGCACGCCAACCCCGCCCATGTCGGCGCGCCGATGCCCGGCGTCGTCGCCTCGGTCGCGGTGAGCGCGGGCCAGAAGGTGACCGAGGGCGACCTGCTGCTGACCATCGAGGCGATGAAGATGGAAACCGGCATCCACGCCGAACGCGACGCGGTGGTCAAGGCCGTGCACGTGCAACCCGGCAGCCAGATCGACGCCAAGGATTTGCTGATCGAATTCGAGTGACGCCCGACGGAACCGCCCGCCCCTGCGGCAATTGGCCCTCCGGGGCCGGCCTTTCATTATCCTTGCCGATACGCAGCTTGGCGGGGACGGACATTTTTTGGAGAGTACCATGGCCCTTGCCATCACCCCGCTTTACGCCGGCCTTCTGGGCCTTGTCTTTGCCGTTCTCAGCGCCGAGGTGATCCGCGCACGGGCACGGGCCAACGTCTCGGTGGGCGATGGCGGCGATCCCGGTCTGATGCTGGCCATGCGCGTTCAGGGCAATTTCGTCGAATACGTGCCCTTCGCCCTGCTGCTGATCGCGATGGCGGAAATACAGGGGGCGCCCGGCTGGGCGTTGCACGGGCTGGGCGCCGTACTGCTGCTGTCGCGGGTGATGCACGCACTGGGCCTGCGCCGGAGCCCCTCGGTCCCGCCCCTGCGCGGCGGCGGCTTTGCGCTGAGCCTTCTGGTGCTGGTGATCGCCGCCGCGCTCAACATCCTCTACGCCCTGAACTGAGGCCGCCTGCCCCGCCGCAACGGGCATTGCGATCGTGACCGGCGGGCTGCTTGCGGGGCAGGAAATAATTTCCCGGGGGGCGGCATTTTCCTCTTGCAGCATCCGGTCAGATTTCATATCTCCCCGCTACCCAAGGACGCGGGCGTAGCTCAGGGGTAGAGCATTACCTTGCCAAGGTAAGGGTCGTGAGTTCGAATCTCATCGCCCGCTCCATAGGGTCTCATGAATGGGCGCCGGTTTCAGGCGCCTTTTTCATTGCAGGGCAGGCATCCGGGCGGGCGTAGCTCAGGGGTAGAGCATTACCTTGCCAAGGTAAGGGTCGTGAGTTCGAATCTCATCGCCCGCTCCAGATGCCGGTTGCCCCATCCCTCCGCATCCCCGGATTGTTTTTCGCCTGTGGCAGCGCGGCACGGGGTCGCGCCATTGCGCGCCGCGCCCCCTTTCCCCGCAGGCGCCACGGGCCTATAAGCGGCCCGAACCAGGAAACGAGGCCGCCCATGCGCACCGCCAGCATCACCCGCAAGACCGCGGAAACCGACATCTCGGTCGAGATCGACCTAGACGGCACCGGCACCTATGACAACGAAACCGGCGTGGGGTTCTTCGATCACATGCTGGACCAGCTTGCCCGCCACGCGCTGATCGACATGCGCGTGCGCTGCAAGGGCGACCTGCATATCGACGATCACCACAGCGTCGAGGATGTTGGCATCGCGCTGGGGCAGGCATTGACGCAGGCGCTTGGCGACAAGCGCGGCATCCGGCGCTATGGCGAATGCGCGCTGCCGATGGACGATGCGCAGGTGCGTTGCGCGCTCGACCTGTCGGGGCGGCCGTTCCTTGTCTGGGATATCGACATGCCGACGCCGAAAATCGGCACGTTCGACACCGAGCTGGTGCGCGAATTCTTCCAGGCGTTCAGCACCCATGGCGGCATCACGCTGCACCTGCACCGGGTCTGCGGGTTCAACAGCCACCACATCGCCGAGGCCGCGTTCAAGGCGGTGGCGCGCGCGCTGCGCGTGGCGGTGGAAACCGATCCGCGCAAATCCGACGCCGTGCCCTCGACCAAGGGGACGCTCTGACCGTGACGACCGTCATCATCGACTACGAAAGCGGCAACCTGCATTCCGCCGAAAAGGCGTTTCAGCGCATGGCGGGCGAGGTCGGCGCCGGGGCCGTCACCGTGACGTCAGACCCCGACACGGTGCGCCGGGCCGACCGGATCGTGCTGCCGGGCGACGGGGCCTTTCCCGCCTGCCGGGCACAGCTTTTCGACCATCGCGGGCTGTTCGAGGCGATGGAAGAGGTGGTGATCGCGGGCGGCAAGCCGTTCCTGGGCATCTGCATCGGGATGCAGATGCTGGCGACCCGCGGGCTGGAATACGAGGAAACGCCGGGCTTCGACTGGGTGTCCGGCACGGTCACGCGGATCGCGCCCGCCGATCCCGCGCTCAAGGTGCCGCATATGGGGTGGAACGACCTGGTGATCGACCAGCCGCACCCGGTATTCGACGGCATCGAAACCGGGCACCACGCCTATTTCGTGCATTCCTATCACATGCTGGTGGACGATCCCGCGCAACTGCTGGCGCATGTGGATTATGGCGGTCCGGTCACCGCGGTCGTGGGCCGCGACAACATCCTCGGGATGCAGTTCCACCCCGAGAAAAGCCAAGCCACGGGGTTGCGCATGATCGGCAATTTCCTGCGCTGGACGCCCTGACCGCCCCTACCCGGCCCAAAGCCGCGGCTCGGCCATTTCCACCGAATTGCCAGCCGGATCGCGGAAATAGATCGACCGCGCGCCGTTGGGCCAGGTGAAATCCGCCTCGATCCCGACCCCGGCCGCCTCAAGCCGTGCGCGCCATGCATCCAGCGCCCGCCCCGCGACCGCGAAACAGAAATGCCCCGGCCCCCGCGCCCCGTGCGGCGGCACCGGCATGTCGGGATTGCCGGGGGGCTTCGCGGTTTCGGCCGGGTTGAAGATCAGCAGAACCCCCGCGCCCATCCGGTAGAACACGTGCCGCTCGCCCACGCGCACGATCCGCTCCAGCCCGAGCAGACCGCCATAGAACGCCTCGGCCGCGTCCAGATCCCCGGCATAAAGCGCGGCTTCCAGTATGGTGTCGGGCGGCGGGGCGGCGGGCAGGTCACGATCGCTCATGGCCGCCAGCCTAACCCGGCCGCGCCCGCGGTGCAAAGCTCACTCGACCCGCGTCCAGCTTTGCGACCGGCAGACCGGCCCCAGGCAGCCCTTCAGCGTCAGGCGATTGCCGTTCACGTCGAACAGCCCGTCCACCACCGTCTTGTAAAGCGGCAGCAGCACCTTGCCGCGATAGCTGCCCTGCCCGTCCGGCGTGACGTCCCAGATCACCTGCTTGCCGACATTCGGCGTGGTGACCGGCTGGCCCGTCTTGTCGAAGGCGCGCAGGACCGTGCCGCAAATCCCCGCGTCGCAACGCGCGATCCGCATATGGGCCACCTGCTCCTTGTTGTCGGGGCCGGTCAGCCAGGTGCCCAGAATGGCCTCGGCCTGCGCGATATCCGGCATCCCCATCCAGAACAGCAAGATCAGGCCCCAGCGACTCATCCCGGCCTCCATTCAAAGATGCGGACAGGATACAGAAAAACCGCCCGCCTTGCAGCGGACGGCCCTGTTTGCAGGCGGAACCGTGCCGATTACCTGACGCGCGCCCAGGTCTGCTTGGCGCAGATCAGCCCGCCGGCGACGCAGCCGGCCAGCTTCATCGAATTGCCGTTCAGGTCGATCTTGCCGATATAGACCTTGTCGTTCGACGGCCGCCAGACCCTGCCCTCGTACCGGCCGTTGCCGGCGGGTTTCATGTTGCGCACCAGTTGCTTGCCGATATTGGGCGAGCTGTATTCGCCGCCCGAGTTGAAGGTGCGCGTGATGGTGCCGCAATAGGCCCCGCCGCAGGGCGCGATCTGCACATGGGCATAAGAGCCGTCATCCTCCTGCGTCTTCCACAGCCCCTCGATCGGGTCCGCCGATGCCGCGCCGGCCCCTGCCAGCGCCAGCGCCGCCGCGATGATCCAGTGTTTCATTGCTCCGGTCCTCCCTTGGTCCTTTGCCCGATCCTGTGCGCAATCGCCGCCTTCGATCAAGCCTGACATGAGGTCACGTTGCATTTCCGCGCGGCCCGTGCAAAACGGCGCGCAGCAGTTGCGAAAGGGCCCCGGCATGATCCTCTACCCCGCCATCGACCTCAAGGACGGCAAGGCCGTGCGCCTCTACAAGGGCGAGATGGAGCGCGCCACGGTGTTCAACGACGACCCGGCCGCGCAGGCGATGGAATTCGTCGCGGCGGGCTGCGAATGGCTGCACCTTGTGGACCTGAACGGCGCCTTCGCGGGTGAGCCGGTGAACGCCGCCCCGGTCGAGGCGATCCTGTCGCAAACGAAGGTGCCCGCGCAGCTTGGCGGCGGTATCCGCGACATGGCCACGATCGAACGCTGGCTGGATCGCGGGCTGGCGCGGGTGATCCTGGGCACCGTGGCGGTGGAAAATCCCGACCTCGTGCGCCAGGCCGCGCGCGCCTTCCCCGGCCAGGTGGCGGTGGGTATCGACGCCCGCAAGGGCATGGTCGCCACCAAGGGCTGGGCCGAGGAAACCGACGTCACCGCCACCGACCTTGCCAGATCCTTCGAGGACGCGGGCGTGGCGGCGATCATCTATACCGACATCAACCGCGACGGCGCGATGCAGGGCCCGAATGTCGCGGAAACCGCCGCGCTGGCCCGCGCGGTTTCGATCCCGGTCATCGCATCGGGCGGGGTCAGTTCGCTGGACGACCTGCGCGCGCTGAAAAACTGCGGCGCGCCCCTGAACGGCGCGATCTCGGGCCGTGCGCTCTATGACGGGGCGATCGACCTGAAAGAGGCCCTTGCCGTGCTGCGCGGCTGACCCGCCCCCCCCCTTTCCCCCGGTCCCTAAACAGGCGATAACCGATCCATGCTGAAAACCCGCATCATCCCCTGTCTCGACGTGGCCGACGGCCGCGTGGTCAAGGGCGTCAATTTCGTCGATCTGCGCGATGCCGGCGACCCGGTGGAATCGGCGCGCGCCTATGACGCGGCCGGCGCGGACGAGCTGTGTTTCCTCGACATCCATGCCACCCACGAAAACCGCGGCGTGATGATGGACGTGGTCACCCGCACCGCCGAGCAATGCTATATCCCGCTGACCGTGGGCGGCGGCGTGCGCAGCGCGGCGGATGTGCGCAACCTGCTGCTGGCGGGCGCCGACAAGGTCAGCTTCAACTCGGCCGCCGTCGCCAACCCCGACGTGGTGGCCGAAGCCGCCGACCAGTTCGGCAGCCAGTGCATCGTCGTGGCCATCGACGCCAAGACCGTCGCCCCCGGCCGCTGGGAAATCTTCACCCATGGCGGGCGCAAGCCCACCGGCATCGACGCCGTCGAATTCGCCCGCCTGGTCGAGCAAAAGGGCGCGGGCGAGATCCTGCTGACCTCGATGGACCGTGACGGCACGCGCGCAGGCTTCAACCTGCCGCTGACCCGCGCCATCGCCGACGCGGTGGACGTGCCGGTGATCGCCTCGGGCGGGGTCGGCACGCTCGACCACCTGGTCGAAGGCGTGACCGAAGGCCATGCCAGCGCGGTCCTGGCCGCCTCGATCTTTCATTTCGGCGATTATTCCATCGCCGAGGCCAAGGCTTACATGGCCGCCGCCGGCATCCCGATGAGGTTGAACGGATGACGCTCGAGGAACTCGAACAGGTCGTCGCCACCCGCGCCGCCGCCAGCCCCGACGAAAGCTGGACCGCGAAGCTGCTGGCCAAGGGCCCCGAAAAGGCGGCCGAGAAATTCGGCGAAGAGGCCATAGAGGCGGTGATCGAAGCGGTCCGCAACGACCCCGACAGGCTCACCTCCGAGGCGGCCGATGTGCTGTTTCACCTGCTGGTCATGCTCCACGCCCGCGGCGTGCGCGTGGCCGATGTCATGGCCGAGCTCGACCGCCGCCAGGGCCAGTCCGGCCTTGCCGAAAAGGCCGCACGCAAACCCTGATCGCGGGCCCCTCTGTTTCCTCTCTCTGGAAATATCCGGGGGGTCCGGGGGGCAGCGCCCCCCGCAACAACGCCGCCAGGGCTCAGAGCTTCGAGGATATCACCCCGGTGGCGAACCCGCCCATGCGCAGCTCGCCGAACAGGCGCTGGTACTCGATCTTGGGGCAGCGATCCATGATCACGTCGACCCCGCGCGCACGGGCCATCGCGGCGGCCTCTTCGTTGACCACGCCGATCTGCATCCAGACGGTGCGCAGGCCGGGAAACGCCGCAAGCGCCTCTTCGACGATGGGCGGCACGTGTTCGGGGCGGCGGAAGATGTCGACCATGTCCACCTCTCCCTCGATCTCGGACAGGCTGGCCACCACGGTTTCGCCCAGCAGTTCCTTGCCGGCATGGCCGGGGTTCACCGGCACCACCTGGTAGCCCTTGAGCCTGAGGTAACGCGCCACGTAATAGCTGGGGCGCACCGGGTTCGGCGACACGCCGACCACGGCGATGCGCCGGGTACGCGACAGCACCCCGCGCAGGAAATCGTCTGTGTATGTTTCGCTCATGCCGGTCATTTTACCCTGCCGCGCGGAAAGAAAAAAGCGCCCAAGGAATGCCTTGGGCGCCAGTCACGGAACGAGGGACAGTGAAGAGGCCACAGGCGTTCCGGGCCTGCGCCTCTGACTAAGATGTAGGAAGCCATGCGTGGAAAGGAAGGGCGCCGCCTCAACATGTGATCACAAATTCGTGCCCCGCCAGGATCAGTCGAAGATATCCTCGACCACGTCCCAAAGCTCGCTCAGCATCTTGCGGCGCAGGGATTTGCGGCGCCTGCGCGGCTTGTCCGGCCGGTGCGGCGCGGCATCGCCCAGCGCGTGACGCCGCTCGGCCTGCCAGTCGACGCGCACCCTTTCGCGCGGCACCGGCGGCTTGCGGCCCGGGCGCCCCGCCCCGCGCGAGACCGGCATCATCTTCATCTCGTGCAGGGGTGCGCCGCACCTGCCGCAGCTCAGCTCGTGCCGGCCCCGGTCCAGCACCAGCGCGGCACGGGTGCCGCAATAGGAACAGGTGACGATCCTGGGGCTTTGGGGCATGGTCTCTCCTCGCGGTCCGACACTCACCTAGGCACGGCCACCGCGCGCGGCAAGCCCCGCCCTAGCGCGGCAGACTGGCGTAAAGCGCCACGGCGGCTGCGTTCGACACATTCAGCGATCCGAACGCGCCCGCAAAGTCGATGCGCACCAGCGCGTCGCAGGTTTCGCGCGTCTTCTGGCGCAGCCCCGGCCCCTCGGCCCCCAGCACCAGCGCCACGGGCCGGTCGCGCCGCTCCTCCAGCGCCTGCTCGATGCTCTGTTCCGCCTCGCCGGCAAGGCCCAGCACGATATAGCCCATGCGCTGCAACTCGGTCATGGCATCGGCCAGGTTGCGCACCCGCAGGTAGGGCTGACGCTCCAGCGCGCCGCTGGCGGTCTTGGCCAGCGCGCCGGTTTCGGGGGCGGAATGGTGGCGCGGGGCGATCACGGCTGCGGCACCGAACACCTCGGCCGAGCGCAGGATCGCACCCACGTTATGCGGATCGGTCACCCGGTCCAGCAGGATCACGCGCGGCACCCGGTCGGGGCTGCCCGCGCAGACATCACTGATGCGCCCCCAATCCAGCGGCTTCACCTCCAGCGCAGCACCCTGATGCACCGATTGCGGGTCGATGGGGGCGGCGAAGTTGCGCGGGTCGCTGACCTCGGGCGTGACGCCCGAGGCGGCGATGGCGTCGGCCAGCTTGTCGGCGGCGTTCTTCGTGACCACCAGCCGCAGCTTTTCGCGCGCCGGGTTCATCAGCGCATCGCGCACCGCGTGCAGACCGAAAAGCCACACGGTTTCCGCCGCCGAGGCGCGTTTCTGGCGCTCTTTCTCGACCACCCATTTCGGCTTTTTCATCGCATCCGTTCCCTTCGCCGCGCATCCCGCCCTACCTGCGCCAGCCGCGCGCGCATCGCAAGGGATTTTCCTGTTGACGCCTCCGGGCACCGCTTGTAATCACCCCCTCACGTTGACCGCCGCGCGGTCATCTGGGCGACGAGCTGCAAGGTGCGGCAGCGGACTGTAACTCCGCCGGGGAGACCCATGCCTGGTTCGATTCCAGGGTCGCCCACCATTTTCCCCTCCCCGATCCAGCCTTCCCTTGCAAGCGCGCATCGCCCGCGGCTTTTCCGCCGGAATCCCCCTCCCGGCCCCTTCCGGTCGCCCGGCTTTCCGCCCTATAGTGCCGCAAAACATCCGGGCCGGGGCAGTTCCGAACATGGGCAAGCGCAGCAAGACAAGCCAGGCGTTCAACATCGTGATCGTGGCGCAGGCCGGGCGGCTGCAATACGAGGCGGTGCTGTTTGCCGCCTCGCTGCGCGCCAACAGCCCCGGTTTCACCGGCCGCCTGCTGGTCGCGGTGCCGCAGCCGGGGCCGTTGTGGAATGGCGATCCGTCGGTCCGCGACGCCGAGGTGCTGGGCCTGCTGGCCGCCTTCGGGGCCGAGATCGTGCCCTTTGAAAACCGCCATTTCGGCCAGTCCTACCCCTATGGCAACAAGATCGAGGCGCTGGCCGCGATGCCCGGGGGGGAGCCCTTCGTCTTTTTCGACACCGACACGCTGATCCTTGACGACATCGGCCAGGTGCCCTTCGATTTCGACCGCCCCGGCGCCTCGCAGAGGGTCGAGGGCACCTGGCCGAAGATCGAACTTTACGGGCCCGGCTATACGCAGATCTGGAAATCGCTTTACGACAGGTTCGGGCTGGATTTCGAAACCACGCTGGATTTGTCGCAGCCCGACGAATACTGGCGGCGGTATCTCTATTTCAACGCCGGCTGGTTCTTTGGCCGCTGCCCGGTGGAATTCGGCGAACGCTTCACCGATTACGCCGTGACGATCCGCGACGACGCGCCGCCCGAACTGGTGTGCCAGTCGCTCGACCCGTGGCTGGACCAGGTGGCCTTGCCGCTGGTGATCCATGCGCTTGGCGGCGGGCGCGACACGATCCCGGAGGGGCTGCTGGACGGGTCGGTATCGTGCCATTATCGCCTCTTGCCGCTGCTTTACGCGCGCGAGGCGGATCGGGTCGTGGCGACGCTGGAAACCGTGGCCGCGCCCAACAAGGTCAAGAAGGTGATCAAGAAATACGACCCCGTGCGGCGGATGATCTACCAGGGCCGGGGCGAGAAGGTGCGCGCGCTGTTCGACCGCGACGCCCTGCCCCGCCGCGAACAGGCGATCCGCAACACGATCAAGAAAAACGGCTTCTGGATGCGCTGAAGGCTGGAAAGGCGCGTGACAGGGGATGCACCCGCGCCTAGGCTCGGGCCTGCTGTCAGAACCGGGGGCTCCGCGATGAAATTCCGCTACACCATCCTTTACGTCGATGACGTTGCCGCGACGCTCGATTTCTATACCCGCGCCTTCGGGCTGGAACGGGCGTTCCTGCACGAATCGGGCGATTACGGCGAGTTGGCCACTGGCGATACCAAACTGGCGTTCTCCTCGACCGCGCTGATGCGGCAACTGGGCAAATCCCCCGCCCCGGCCAACCCGAAGGCGCCGGTATTCGAGATCGCGCTGGAAACCGACGACGTGCGCGGCGCGCTGGATCGTGCGCTGGCCGCGGGGGCCACGCTGGTGCAGGACGCGCGGGACGAACCCTGGGGCCAGACTACATCCTATGTCAGCGATCCCAACGGGTATCTGGTGGAACTCTGCTCGCCGGTCGCGGGCTGAGCGCGAAGGGATTTCCGCAAACCGCGCGGTTTCGGGAACAAACCGCGCGCATGATCATCATGCGAAATACCACGATCCTTTCCGCGCGTGCGCGATTGTCGCAGCGCGGGCAATCGCGTAACCCTGTGCGCAACATTTCCGATGGGAGGATTCCATGACAGACGCACCGACCTATGGCTTCGACACGCTGGCCATCCACGCAGGCGCCCGCCCCGACCCGGCCACGGGCGCGCGGCAGACGCCGATCTACCAGACCACGGCCTATGTGTTCCGCGATGCCGATCACGCCGCCGCCCTCTTCAACCTGCAGGAGGTGGGATACATCTATTCCCGCCTGACCAACCCCACCGTGGCGGTGCTGCAGGAACGCGTGGCCACGCTGGAAGGCGGCGCAGGCGCAGTCTGCTGCTCGTCGGGGCACGCGGCGCAGATCATGGCGCTGTTCCCGCTGATGGGGCCGGGCCGGAACGTGGTGGTCTCGACCCGGCTTTACGGCGGTTCGATCACCCAGTTCAGCCAGACCATCAAGCGGTTCGGCTGGAACGCGAAATTCGTCGATTTCGACGATCTGGGCGCGGTCGAGGCCGCGATCGACGATGACACCCGCGCGGTGTTCTGCGAATCCATCGCCAATCCCGGCGGCTATATCACCGACCTGGACGCCATCGCGGCCATCGCCGACAAGGCGGGCCTGCCGCTGATCGTCGACAACACCAGCGCCACCCCCTACCTGTGCCGCCCGATCGAGCATGGCGCGACGCTGGTGGTGCATTCGATGACCAAGTTCCTGACCGGCAACGGCACCGTCACCGGCGGCGTAGTGGTGGATTCGGGCAAGTTCGACTGGTCCGCCAGCGACAAGTTCCCGTCGCTCAGCGCGCCGGAACCGGCCTATCACGGGCTGAAATTCCACGAAACCTTCGGCCCGCTGGCATTCACCTTCCACGGCATCGCCATCGGGCTGCGCGACCTCGGCATGACGCTGAACCCGCAGGCGGCGCATTACACGCTGATGGGGATCGAAACGCTGAGCCTGCGGATGGAACGCCACATCGAAAACGCCACGAAGATCGCCGAATGGCTGGAAGGCCACGACGCGGTCGAGGGCGTGACCTATGCCGGGCTGAAATCCTCGCCCTATAACGACCGGGTGGCGCGGATCTGCCCCAAGGGCGCGGGCGGGCTGTTCACCGTGGCGCTGAAGGGCGGCTATGACGCCTGCGTGACATTCGTCGACAGCCTGGAGCTGTTCAGCCACGTGGCGAACCTGGGCGATACGCGCAGCCTTGTCATCCACTCGGCCTCGACCACGCACCGCCAGCTGACCGAGGACCAGCAGGTTGCCGCGGGCGCCGCGCCCAACGTGGTGCGCATCTCGATCGGGATCGAGGATGCCGACGACCTGATCCGCGACCTGGACCAGGCACTGGCCAAGGCCGCCGGCTGACCGGGACCGGCCTGCGGGCAAAGCAAAAGGCGCACCGGACGGGTGCGCCTTTTTCGTTCATGAACAATGCGTTGCAGCGCCTAGTTCAACTCATACACCATCGAGACCGTGGCGCTCAGGCTGACCTCGCCCTCGGCGATGGGCACGGCGGCGACATCGGCGGCCATCCGCTCCATCATCACCGGGCGCGGCATTCCGCCGCCCGCCTCGCGGATATCGCGGACCTCGCCCAGCCCGACGCCTGCGGCCTCGGCCAGCAGTTCGGCCTTGCGCCGCGCATCGGCCACGGCGCGGCGGCGGGCCTCGTCCATCGCCTCCTCCCCGTCCTGCAGGGTGAAGGAAATACCGTCGATCCGGTTCGCGCCATCGCCGACCAGCGCCCCCAGAACCGCGCCGGTGCTGGGCAGGTCGCGCACCCGCACCAGGACCGAGTTCATCGCCTCGAACCCGACGACCCGGCGCGTCCGCGTGCCGCTGCTGTTCTCGTAAACCGGGTTCAGCGAAAGCTGGGTCGTCTGGATGTCGCGCGGCTCGATCCCCTGCCCGGCAAGCTGGGCCTGCATCCGCGTCATCGCCTCGGAGGCGCGCGACAGCGCGACCTCGGCCGACTTGTCCTGTTCCACCACGCCCACGCGGATCACCGCCATGTCGGGCGCGCGCGCCACCTCGCCGGTGCCGGTCACGGTCAGCACGCGCGCGGCATCCTCGGCCCATGCGGTGGCGGGTGCCAGCGTCAGAAGCGCGCAGATCAAGATATTTCTCATGGGAATCCCTCCGAAAACCTAATGGTTTACAGCCTGACGCCTCTGCGGGCGCGCGCAAGGGGGAACTGCGCCGATGCCTTCCCCTAGGCAACAAGCTGCTGTATCCTCCTCGCGTCCGAACGGGGGACTCCCCTGTCATGCCATGAGATGTTAAACGCCCGGCGATGAAACCGAATTTCGCCCTTGTCCTTTCATTCGACGGTATCCGCCTGCTGCATCGCGCGCCGGCGGGCTGGTTGCGCGTGGGCGCGGCGGCGCTGGACGCCCCCGATCTGACCGCCGAGCTGGAGGGGGTGCGGGGCAAGGCGCTGCGGCTCGATCCCGGCGGGATACGGGCCAAGCTGGTGATCCCGAACGAGCAGATCCGCTATCTCACCATCGAAACCGGGGACCTGGACGAGGGCGACATCCCTGCCCGGGTGCGCGATGCGCTGGATGGCGCGACGCCTTACGCGGTCGGGGACCTGGCCTTTGACTGGGCCCGCGACGGAGCACAGACCCATATCGCGGCGGTCGCGCGCGAAACGCTGGACGAGGCCGAGGATTTCGCCACCGAACATGCGTTCAACCCGGTCAGTTTCGTGGCAATCCCGCCCGAAGGCGCGTTTTCCGGCGAGCCGTTCTTTGGCCCCGCGCCCTCGTCGGCGGGCTGGCTGCCCGCGACCGAAAGCCTGACGCGCGATTTGCAACCGATCCGCGTGGTCGGCCGGGCCGAGGTGCCCGCCGCGCCGCCGCCGACCGCCCCGGAGCAGGATGAACCGGCGGAAAGCGCCCCGGTGGCCGAGGCCGAAGCGGATGTTCAGGAGGGTGCGCCCGACACCCCCGAAGCCGCATCGCAGGCAGCGGACGACGCGCCCGAAGCCGCGCCGTCAGACGCGGACACGCCCGAAACCGTGCCGGAGCCGGACGATACGCCCGAAACCGACGAGACCGGGGAGGAAGAGGCACCGCCGCTTGCCGTGCCGGTGGAAACACCGCCCGTCCCGGCCTTTTCGTCGATTCGCGCCGCGCGCGACGAGGTGCCGCCACCGCCACGGGTCAGCGCCACCGCCCCGGTGATCGAGCTTGAGGACGACTTGCCCGGGGCGCCACCGGTCACCGGCAAACCGGCGGCCGCGAAACCGGCGCGCGACGTGCATTTCACCGGCCCCGCCCGCCCCGACGGTGACGCAGGGCAGGACAGTGGCGGGTTCTTTTCGCGCCGTGGCGGCAGCGAGGCCCGCAAGGCGCCCGCCCCGCCCCGACCCGCGCCGATCCCCCCCGCGCCGCCCGACCTGAGCGCCAGCCTGCTGGCCACCGCGCCCGCCGCAGCCGATCCCGAGACCGAGCGCCAGCGCATGACGATCTTCGGCGCGCGCCAACCCGCCAGGCCCCGCGCGCAGGTGGGCGGCAAGCCGCGTTACCTTGGGCTGATCCTGACCGTGGCGTTGCTGCTGTTCCTTGCCGGTGTCGCGGCCTGGGCCTCGATCTTTTCCGACGAGGGGCTGTCGCGGCTGTGGGGGCCGGTCGAAACCGAGGTGGTGACCCTGCCCGACGAGGGCACGGCGCCCATAGATACGCTTGAAATCGAGGGCGACGAGGCGCTGAGCGGAGAGGACGAGATCGACCTGGCAGCGGTCGATCCAACGGCGCTGCCCGATACCCTGCTGCCCGAGGATACCCCCGAAACGCTGGCCCAGCCCGCCCCGCTGCCCGACCTGACCCCGGAAGAGGCCGCCGTGCGCTATGCCGCGACGGGCATCTGGCAGATGGCGCCCGAGCCGCCCGAAACGCCCGGTTTCACCCAGCTTGACGAGCTTTACACCGCCTCGATCGACCCGAAGGTCGATACCGGGGACGCGGTGGCGCTGCCGCCGGTGTCGGCGCTTCTGGGCGACGCCATGATGGAACCGCAGGCCTCGCCCGCGGCACCGGGAACCGCCTTCGACCTTGACGAGCGCGGGCTGGTGCGCGCCACGCCCGAGGGCGCGCTGACCCCCGACGGGATACCGGTCTATGCCGGTCGCCCGCCGCTGTTGCCCGCGCGGCTGCCCACCCGGTTCGAACAGACCCCGCAAGAAATCACCGAGGATCTGGCACGGCTGGCCGCGTTCCGCCCGCGCACGCGCCCCGGCGACCTTGTGCAGCAGAACGAACGCAGCAACCTGGGCGGGCTGACCCGCGACGAACTGGCCGAGATCCGCCCGCGCCTGCGCCCCGAGGCCGCCAAGGCCGAGGAAGAGGTCGACGAAACCGCGACCGCGCAGGCGGTTGGCGCCTCGCTCAAGCCGCGTGTCCGGCCGTCGAACATCGCCCAGATCGTGCAGCGCGCCGAAAGCATCGAGCGCACACAGCCCGTGCAGACCGCCGCCGTGGTGGCCCCGCGCACCGTCAGCCCCAGCGTCCCCTCCAGCGCCAGCGTCGCGCGCGAGGCCACGGTGCAGAACGCCATCCGGCTGAACCGCGTGAACCTGATCGGCGTCTACGGCAAACCTTCCAGCCGCCGCGCGCTGGTGCGGATGTCGAACGGGCGCTACGTCAAGGTGCAGGTGGGCGACCGGCTGGATGGCGGCCGCGTGCAGGCCATCGGCGAAAGCGAGCTGAGCTATGTCAAGAACGGCCGCGCCGTCACCCTGACCATGCCGCGGGGGTAAGGCGGCCCCGCGGGGCGCTTCGGCAACCGGCCCTGCATCGTCCTGCCACCCGCCACTGCCGCCCATTCTCGCGGCAGGACAGCACCATTCCGCGCATTTTAATCATTCCCGCGCCCCGCTCCCCCTCGACACGCGCGAAATTCACATTATTGTCGCAGAAAACGCGGAAAATACGCACATGATGGACGAAACCGATAAACGGCTGCTGGCGGCGCTGCAGGCCAATGCGCACCTGACCGCACAGGAGCTGGGCGAGATGCTGAACCTGTCCTCCAGCCAGGCCGGGCGCCGGCGGCAGCGGCTGGAGGCCGAGGGCTATATCCGGTGCTATTGCGCGCGGCTCGATCCCGGGCGGATCGGGCTTGCGGTGCAGGCCTTCGTGCAGGTGCAGCTGGGCCCCAACGCGGCCGAACAGTCGCACAGTTTCGCGCGGCTGATCGACACCAGCCCCGAGGTCACCTCGGCCTGGACGCTGACGGGGGATGCGGATTACCTGCTGCGCGTCTGGTGCGAGGACCTGGGCGCGCTGAACCGGCTGATTCACGACCGCCTGCTGCCGCATCCGGCGGTCGCGCGGGTGCAGAGCCAGATCGTCATGGACCAGTTCAAGCAGGACGCCCCCCTGCCCACCTGAGCGCGCGACAAAGGAGCGATACGTGCAAGAATTTCTGTTTCAGGCCTCGATCTACCTGCTGGCGGCGGTGATCGCGGTGCCATTGGCGGCACGGCTGGGGCTGGGTTCGGTGCTGGGTTACCTGACGGCGGGCATCGTGATCGGGCCGGTGCTGGGACTGACCGGCAGCGAAACGCAGGATGTCCAGCATTTCGCCGAATTCGGCGTGGTAATGATGCTGTTCATCATCGGGCTGGAGCTTGAGCCGCGCACGCTGTGGGACATGCGCCACCGGCTGATCGGGCTGGGCGGGCTGCAGATCGGGCTGACCACGCTGGCGGTGATGGCCGGGGCGCAATGGCTGGGGTTCTACTGGTCGGTGGCGCTGGCGATCGGGATGGTGGTGGCGCTGTCCTCGACCGCGATCGTGCTGCAGACGCTGTCGGAAAAGGGGCTGATCCAGACCGGCGGCGGGCGCTCGGCCTTTTCGGTGCTGCTGACGCAGGATATCGCGGTAATCCCGATGCTGGCGGTGCTGCCCCTGCTGGCGCTGCCGGGGGCGCTGCAGATTTCGCCGCAGGGCAACGTGATGCGCGCCGGCGACATGGAGCAGGCCGCGGACGAGGCCCATCACGCCATGTCGCTGGTCGAGGGGCTGCCGGCCTGGGGCGTGACGCTGGTCACGCTGGCCGTTGTCGTCGGCATCATTCTGGCGGGCATCTACCTGACGCGACCGATATTCGCCTTCATCCACCATGCCCGCCTGCGCGAGATGTATACCGCGCTGGCGCTGCTGATCGTGCTGGGCATCGCGCTGCTGATGCAGATGGTGGGCCTGTCGCCCGCGCTCGGCGCGTTCCTGGCCGGCGTGGTTCTGGCCAACAGCGAATTCCGGCACGAGCTTGAGGGCGATATCGAGCCCTTCAAGGGCCTGCTGCTGGGGCTGTTCTTCATCACCGTGGGGGCAGGCATCAATTTCGGCACGCTCTGGTCGGCCCCGGTAACGCTGATCGGGCTGACGCTGGCGCTGATCCTGGTCAAGGGCGCGATCCTTTATATGCTGGCGCTGGCCTTCCGGCTGCGGGGCCGCGACAAGTGGCTGTTCACGCTCAGCCTGGCGCAGGCGGGGGAATTCGGCTTTGTGCTGCTGTCCTTTTCGGTGCAGCAATCGGTGATCCCGCGCGATGTCGCCGACCGGCTGTTGCTGATCGTGGCGCTGTCGATGCTGATCACGCCCTTGCTGTTCATCCTTTACGAATGGCTGTCGCGCCACATGGGCGACGACGGCACCGCCCAGCCCGAGGACGAGATCGACGAACAGGGCCCGGTGATCATCGCCGGGATCGGACGGTTCGGGCAGATCGTCAACCGGCTGGTGCAGTCCAGCGGCTTCAGGACCGTGGTGCTGGATCACGACATGGAAACCATCCAGCTGATGCGCAAGTTCGGCTTCAAGGGGTTCTTCGGCGATCCGACGCGGCCCGAGCTTCTCCATGCCGCGGGGCTGGCCGAGGCCAAGGTGCTGGTGGCGGCGCTGGACGACCCGGCCGCGACGACGCGGCTGGTCGGCTATGCCCGGCGCGAACGGCCCGACCTGCACATCATCGCCCGCGCCCATGACCGCACCCATGTGTTCGAGCTGTACCAGGCCGGCGCCGACGACATCGTGCGCGAGATGTTCGACAGCTCCCTGCGCGCGGGCCGCTACGTGCTGGAGCATATCGGGCTGAGCGAGTATGAGGCCGCCGAGGCCGAGCGCGTGTTCTATCACCATGACCGCGAAACCGTGCGCGAACTGGCGCAACTGTGGGACCCGGACATTCCCGCCTCGCAGAACGAGCCCTATATCGCCCGCGCACGCGAGCTGGAGCGCGAGCTGGAGGCGGCACTGGCCCAGCTCGAGGTGCTGCGCGACAAGGCCGAGGGCGATCCGCCCCCCGGCTGAGCGGGGTCAGCCGTCGCTGACCCCGGCCTCGGCGAAGGTGGCCATGCCCGACTGGCAGGCCACCGCGCCCTTGACCACCCCGATCGCCAGCGCCGCGCCCGACCCTTCGCCAAGGCGCAGGCCCAGATGCAGCAGCGGCTCCTTGCCCAGATGGCCGAGCAGGCGGGGATGGCCCGGTTCGGCGCTGACATGGCCGGCAAGACAGTGATCCAGCGCGCCGGGCAGTTCGCTGTGCAGGCAGGCGGCGGCGGCAGTGCAGATGAACCCGTCAAGGATGACCGGGATGCGCAGGGTCCGCGCCCGCGCGATGGCCCCGGCCATCGCTGCCAGTTCGCGCCCGCCAAGGCAGCGCAGCGCCTCAAGCCCGGTGGCCCCGGCGTGGCGCGCCACGCCTGCGGCCACCACGCGGGTCTTTACGCCCAGCCCGGCATCGTCCACCCCGGTGCCGCGCCCGACCCAGTCCGCCGGATCGCCGCCGAACAGCGCATGCGCGACCGCCGCCGCCGAGGTGGTGTTGCCGATCCCCATTTCGCCCGTCACCAGCAGGTCGGATGCGGGATCGACCGCGTCCCACCCCGTCAGGAAGGCATGCAGGAACCCGGCCTCGTCCATCGCGGGGCCTTGGGTGAAATCCGCCGTGGGCGTGTCGAGATCCAGCGCATGAACATCCATCCGCGCGCCAAACAGCCGCGACAACTGGTTGATCGCCGCGCCGCCGGCCCGGAAGTTCAGCACCATCTGCGCCGTCACCTCGGCGGGAAAGGCGCTGACGCCCTGCGCCGTGACCCCGTGATTGCCCGCGAACACCACCACCTGCGGCGCGTCGGCATGGGGTTTGTCGGTGCCCTGCCAGCCGCCCATCCAGATCGCCAGATCCTCGAGCCGGCCCAGAGCGCCCGGCGGTTTCGTCAGCTGCCCGTTGCGCGCGCCCGCGGCGGCGATCGCGGCGCTGTCGGGGCCCGGCGCGGCGGCAAGCAGCGCGCGGATGTCGTTCAGGGTCTGGGGGCGGTCGGCCATGCGGGTTCCCTCGTTGATTGTTGCGTTGCCCCGGTGTTTAACCGCTGCACACATGCGCACAAGCGGAGTTCGCCCCATGCCAGCGCCCGAAACCGACAGATCCCCGTTTTCCCCCGGCGATATCGCCGCCGCGCTGGGGTTGCTGACGCGCCTGCCGGTGCCCGTATCCGACGCGGCGGCGGCGCGCGGGGCGCGCGCGGCCTGGGCCTATCCGGTGGCCGGGCTGGCGGTGGCGCTGTCAGGCGGGGCCGTGGGCTGGATCGCGCTGGCACTGGGGCTGGCGCCGATGCTGGCGGCGGGGCTGGCGCTGGCCGCGATGACCGCCGCCACCGGCGCCCTGCACGAGGACGGACTGGCCGATTGCGCCGACGGGTTCTGGGGCGGGTGGGACCGCGCGCGGCGGCTGGAGATCATGAAGGACAGCCGGATCGGCACCTATGGCGTGCTGGCGCTGGTGCTGGGCACCGGCCTGCGCTGGGGCGCGCTGGGGGCGCTGTTCGCCGCGGGCCATGTCTGGGCCCCGCTGATCGCGGCGGCGATGCTCAGCCGGGCGGCGATGCCCGCGCTGATGGCCGCCCTGCCCCATGCCCGCGACAGCGGGCTGTCGCGCCACGTGGGCCGGCCGGACGGCACGACCGTCGCGGCGGGGGCGGGCCTTGCGCTGGTCGCGTCGGCGCTGGTGCTGGGGTTCGGCGCGGCGCTGGGGGCCACCGTCGTGGCGCTGCTTGCCGCGTCCTGCGTCGCGGCACTGGCCCGCGCGCGGATCGGCGGGCAGACCGGCGACGTGCTGGGGGCGGCGCAACAGGTCTGCGAAATCGCGGTGCTGCTGGCGCTCAGCGCATGAAAAAACCGCGCCCGGTGCGGGGCGCGGTTCGATTTCGATACCCTCCGGGCGTTCCGGCTTACGCGGCGCGCGATACCAGCGCCTCGTCCACCTTCCGGGCGGCGTCCACCTCGTCGCTGCCCGACACCGCGGCAACCTCGCGCGTGAGCCGTTCCAGCGCCGCCTCGTAAAGCTGGCGCTCGGAATAGCTCTGCTCGCGCTGGTCGTCGGTGCGGTGCAGGTCGCGCACCACCTCGGCGATGGCGATCAGGTCGCCCGAGTTGATCTTTTGCTCGTATTCCTGGGCCCGGCGCGACCACATCGCGCGCTTGACCTTGGCCTTGCCCTTGAGCGTTTTCATCGCCTGGCTGACCACGTCGGGGCTGGACAGGCTGCGCATCCCGATCTCGGTGGCCTTGTTGGTGGGCACCCGCAGCGTCATCTTGTCCTTTTCGAAGGAGATCACGAAAAGCTCCAGCTTGATGCCGGCGATTTCCTGCTCTTCGATCGAGATGATTTGTCCAACGCCATGGGCCGGATAGACCACGTAGTCATTGGGGCGAAACTCGGCTTTCTTGGCTTTGCTCATTCAGTCCTTCCTTGCAAGCGACCGCCCGGGGATCGGGCGACAGCGAACACGGCGTGGCCTGTCCAGGCCCCGTCGAGCAGCGTTTCTTGTCGCAAAATACACCGGCTGCCAGCATCCTCCGGCTCGGGTGCGTCAGGTGTTTCATGTCATATGAGCGACACAATAGCACAAAACAAGGGCACAATCAAAACCCATGCCGGGCCTGTGCCGAATCCGTGGGTTTCGGCACAAGTCAATCCGGCAAATCGCAGCCGCCCCGCATTCTGACCTTACGTCACGCCGGCCAGCGGGCGCGAATCGGTCAGCCGCCCTCGCCCGGCGCCTCGGAGAAATACTTGCCCAGTTTCTCGGGTTCGCCGTCGCGTTCCTCGGCCTCGGGCAGCGGGTCTTTCTTCGAGATGATGACCGGCCACATTTCCGAGTATTTCCGGTTGAACTCGACCCATTGCTCCATGTCGGGCTCGGTATCGGGGCGGATCGCGTCGGCGGGGCATTCCGGTTCGCACACGCCGCAGTCGATGCATTCGTCGGGATGGATCACCAGCATGTTCTCGCCCTCGTAGAAGCAATCCACTGGGCAGACCTCGACGCAGTCGGTGTATTTGCAGGCGATGCAGTTATCAATGACGACATAAGTCATGGGCGTTTCTCATCCTTGACGGTTGCCCCGTGACCTAGACCAGAGGGCGGGATCAATCAAGCACCCTGCGCCGGGCTGCGTCGATCTTTCGCCGGTCGCGTTTCGTGGGGCGGCCACCATCGCCATGGGCGTTGTCATAGGCCGGGGCGCGGGCGGGCGTTTCGGGGGCGGGATCGCTCAGATCGTCGTAAAGCGCCTGCGCCTCGGGGGCCGGTCCGCGCCTGGTGCCGACCGCCACGATCCGCACCACCCGCACGCGATCGCCCTTGGCGAATGTCAGAACGTCCCCCGGCCCGACCTTGTGCGCGGGCTTGCCGGCCTTGTCGCGGTTCACCCGCACATGGCCGCCGCTGACCATGTCGGCGGCGATCCCGCGCGATTTCGCAAACCGCGCGTGATACAGCCACTTGTCCAGCCGGATGCGGGCGACCTCGTCGGACAACGTGCCGCTCAGCCCTTGTCCTTCAACCCCATCAGCGCCGCTGCGAACGGGTTGTCGGGGTCGATCCGGTCGGATTTCTTCGGCGCGGCGGAATAGGTCTTGGGGCCGGCCTCGCGGCGCGGGCCCTTGCCCTTGGGCGGCCTGCCCTTGCCTTTTTGCGGCTTGCCGCCACGGCCCTTGTTGCCGTCACGCTCGGGGCGTTTTCCGCCGCCGCTGCGCGCGCGCCCGGCCCAGGTAAAGGTATAGAACACCTCGGTTTCGGGCGTATCCGCGGCGGTATCCGGCGCCTCGCCCACCGGCGTTTCGCCTTCCGAGGCTTCGGGGATCGCGGGCGCAACCTCGGCCTCCGCAGGCAGATCCTCGGCCACCGGGGCGATGCCTTCGTCAGCGATCTCCTCGACCTTGTCGGCGATTGTTTCGGGCGTTGCCTCCCCTGCCGCTTCGGCCTGCTGGTCGGGGGCCTCTGCCACCGCCTGATCCACCGGCTTGACCTTTTCGCGCTCGCCCTTTTCGGCCTTGTAGCCGAGGCCCTGCATCAGGTCGGCGAACTGTTCCAGTGTCATGCCGGTGATCGACAGCATGTCGGCCGTCGCCTCGAACCCGGCGCGGCTGTCCTGCCCGCGCAGCATGTCGGCCAGCCGTTCCAGCATGTCGATACGGATCGAGCGTTCGCCCGCCGCGCGATAGCCCGCCATCGCATCGTAGCCTTCGGGCGCCGCCTTGTCGGTCGGCACCGTCACCAGCCCCGGCGGCGGCGCCTCGGGGAAGGTATCGAGCCCTTTGGCCAGGCTCCACAACACCAGCCGCAGCCGGGTCGGTGCGGGTTTCAGCAAGAGCGGCATGAAGATGGTGAACTGCCCGAACCGCACGCCATGCTTGCGCAGCGCGCCGCGCGCGTCCTGATCCAGCGCCTTGACCTCGTCGGCCACCGCGCCGCGCGGCAGGATGCCGAGCCCTTCGACCAGCCGGAAGGCGAAACCGCGCGCCAGCCCGGTCAGCGCCTCGTCGCGCGACAGCGCCAGCAGCGGCTCGAACAGGGTGGCGACCTTGCGATCCACGAAATGCTGCAACCGGCGCTCGACCTTCTGGCGGACATCCGTGCCCGCCTCGTCGTCGACAAAGCCCTGCACCTGCGGCTTGAGGGGGTCGGCCCCGGCGACAAGCTTGCCCACCGCCTGTTCGCCCCACATCAGCCCGCCCTGTTCGGTAAAGTCGATCTCGGTATCGGGCGCGTTGTAGAAACGATCGGCACGCAGATGGAATTGCGGCACCAGCGCCTGCAGCGACGCGCTGCGCAGCGTCCTGGCCTCCTGCCCGGTCGCGTCCTTGTCCTGACGGAAGCGGAACCCTTCCAGACGACCGACGAATTCGCCTTCGACGGTCACTTCACCCTTGTCGTTCACCTCGGCCAAAAGGGCCTCCTTCTGCTTGAGCCGGCGCAACAGCACGCTGGTGCGCCGATCCACAAATCTTTGTGTCAGACGCATGTGAAGCGCATCTGACAGGCGATCTTCTACCGCGCGGGTTTCGCCACGCCAATGACTTTCGTCATTTACCCAGCCCTTGCGCTGCGCAACGTAGGTCCATGTGCGGATATATGCCAGCCGCTTGGACAGCGCGTCGATGTCGCCGTCGGTGCGGTCGATGCGGCGCACCTGCCGGGCCAGCCAGTCGTCGGGCATGCCGCCGCCCTCGTACAGAAAGCCGAAGATACGCTCCAGCAGGCCCGCATGTTCGGCATGGCTGATGCCGCGGAAATCGGGAACGCGGCAGACATCCCACAGCAGCCGGACCGAGGCCGCATCCGAGGCGCGCGCCGCGATTTCGCCCTGTTCGGCCAGCGCCTTGAGCGCCAGCAGGTCGTCGCTGTCGCGGGTGCGCGTCAGCAATTCGTCGCGCGGCTGCTCCTCGAGCGAGGCGATCAGCGCAGCGGGCGAGCCGAAACTGAGCGCGGCGTTGCGCCATTGCAGCTTGCGGATGGGGGCAAAGCGGTGATCGCAGATCGCCTGCGCCACCTCCTCGGGGATCGGCGGCGCCTCGCCGGTGACGCCGAAGGTGCCGTCCGACATGCCCCGCCCCGCGCGCCCGGCAATCTGGGCCAGCTCGTTGGGCGCCAGCGGCCGCATCCGCCGCCCGTCGAACTTGCTCAGCGACGAAAAGGCGACGTGGTCGATATCGAGGTTCAGCCCCATCCCGATGGCGTCGGTGGCCACCAGGTAATCGACCTCGCCATTCTGGTAAAGCTCCACCTGCGCGTTGCGCGTGCGCGGGCTGAGCGCGCCCATCACCACCGCCGCACCGCCCTTCTGGCGCCGCAAAAGCTCGGCGATGGCATATACATTTTCAACCGAAAACCCCACGATCGCGCTGCGCGGCTGCATCCGGCTTATCTTTTTCGAACCCAGATAAGAAAGCTGCGACATCCTCTCGCGGTGCATGAACTGCACCTCGGGGACCAGCGCCGCGATGGTGGGCCGCATGGTGTCCGAGCCAAGGAAAACCGTTTCGTTCAGCCCCCGCGCCCGCAGCAGCCGGTCGGTAAAGACATGGCCGCGTTCCGGGTCGGCGCAAAGCTGGATCTCGTCCACCGCCAGGAAATCGCAGCCCAGCCCCTCGGGCATCGCCTCGACCGTGCAGACCCAGTATTGCGCACGCTCGGGCACGATCCGTTCCTCGCCGGTGACCAGCGCCACCACCGACGGGCCGCGCACCGCGACGATCCTGTCATAGACCTCGCGCGCAAGCAGCCGCAGCGGCAGCCCGATGATGCCGGTGCGATAGCCCAGCATCCGCTCGATCGCGTAATGGGTCTTGCCGGTATTCGTCGGCCCGAGGACCGCCGTTATCCGCTCGTTCCGGGCCATGCCGCCCCCGCCTGTGTCAGAGTTCGCGGCCTTCGACCTCGGCCTTCAGCCGGGCGCGCGCCGCCCTGGCCTCGTCGTAATGCGGGTGCATCTGCAGGACAAGCGCATAGGTCTCGTAGGCCAGCGCGGGCTTGTCCAGCTGCTCCAGCACGGTGCCCAGCCCGTAAAGCGCGTCGAAATGATGCGGGTTCAGCATCAGCGCCTGTTCCAGGTCGGCCAGCGCCGGGCCGGCCAGCCCTTCGGCGAAATAGGCCTGCGCGCGGCCGTGATAGGCCTCGGCGAAATCCGGCGCATGGTCGATCACGGCCGAGAAATGGTCGATCGCCGCCGCGGTCTCGCCCCGCTCCAGCGCGTCCTGCCCGCGTTTCAGCACCAGGTCCATCGCGTCCGAACCGCTTTGCGCCCATTTCATGCGAATCTCGCGCGTGATACCCTTGGAATCCACCGCCTCGGCGTCTTTCAGCCGGTCGTATAGCGGGGTCAGCGCCGCCTCGTCCGCCGTCACGGGTAAGGAATACGTGACTGTCAGCAAGGCTGCCGCGACGATATGTTTGATGATCGGGGGCCACGTGCTCATAACGTGTAAAAGTGTAATGCACCTTCGGGGGAATACCAGCCCCCGCCAGATCAAAAAGGGATGATCGAGATGAGCAACGTGATCGAGGCCGCCGTCGCGGCCCTGAACGACAAGCTGGGCGGAACCGATTTCGACGGGTCGGCGAAATTCGTCATCGAAGGCGAAGGCGCCGTTGTCGTCGATTCGTCGGGCGCGCGCGCCAGCGACGAAGAGGCCGACGTGACCCTGACCGCCGATACCGACACCTTCCAGTCGATGATGTCGGGCGATCTGAACCCCACCGCGGCCTTCATGTCGGGCAAGCTCAGCGTCGATGGCGACATGGGCATGGCGATGAAGCTGGGCACGATCCTGGGCTGACCCGACCGTGAAGCCTGCGCCGTTCTTTGCCGATCTTGCCGACGGGCCCGGAACCGGCGCAGCCTGGTGGCTGACCGCGGATGACGGCCCGCGCATCCGCGTGGGCGCATGGCCGCTCGACGGCGCGAAAGGCACCGCGCTGATCTTTCCCGGCCGCACCGAGTATATCGAGAAATACGGCCGCGCCGCCCGCGACCTGGCGGCGCGCGGCTATGCCACGCTGGCGATCGACTGGCGCGGGCAGGGCCTGGCCGACAAGGCGCTCGACGATCCGGCCACCGGCCATGTGGAGCGGTTCACCGACTACCGGAACGACGTGGCCGCCGCGCTGCGCGCCGCCGAAACGCTGGACCTGCCCCGCCCCTGGCACCTGATCGCGCATTCCATGGGCGGCTGCATCGGGCTGCGCGCGCTGTACGAGGGCCTGCCGGTCAACACATGCGTATTTTCCGCGCCGATGTGGGGGATCACCATGCCGGCCCGGAAACGCCCCGTCGCCTGGGCGCTGGGGTGGAGCACGCTGCACCTGCGGCTGGGCACCGCGATGGCCCCCGGCACCAGCCCCCGGCATTACGTCGCCAGCGAACCGTTCGAGGGCAATCCGCTGACCACCGACCCCGAAATGTTCGACTATATGCGCCGGCATCTCGAAGCCGAGCCCGCGCTGGCCCTTGGCGGCCCGTCGATCCGCTGGGTCTATGCCGCGCTGTCCGAGATGCGCAACCTTGCCCGGCGCCCCGCGCCCGGCCTGCCCTGCCTGACCTTTCTCGGCACCGGGGAAACCATCGTCGATCCGGGCCGGATCAGGGCGCGCATGGCCAACTGGCCCGGTGGCGAGCTGCGCATGATCGCGGGCGCCGAACACGAGGTGATGATGGAAACCCCGCCGATCCGCGCCGATTTCTTCGACCGCGCGGCGGCGCTGTTCGACGCACATCGCGGCACCGCCCCGGCCTGAGCGGGTCAGCCGAAACCGCAGGCAAACGCCACCGGCGCGACACGGCCAGGGTTGAGGCCCCGGCCCCCACGCCATATGTCTGGGCACAAGCGACAGAACAAAGGACCGCACCATGTTCCACCTGCCCTTCCCCGTCCGCGATGCCAACGCCGCCTCCGGCTCCGGCAACCTGGGCGATTTGCCCGAATGGGATCTGACCGACCTCTACAAGGGCGAGGACGACCCGCAGCTGCAAACGGACCTGGACTGGCTGGAACGGGAATGCGCCGCCTTCGCCGCGGATTACGAGGGCAAGCTGGATACGCTCGACGCCGTGGGCCTGCTGGGCTGCGTGCAGCGCAACGAAAGGATCAGCGCCATCGCCGGGCGCATCATGTCTTTCGCGGGCCTGCGTTACTACCAGCTGACCACCGATGCGGGCCGGGCGAAATTCCTGTCGGACGCACAGGAAAAGATCACCAATTTCACCACGCCGCTGGTGTTCTTCACGCTGGAGCTGAACCGGATCGACGATGCGCGGCTGGATGCGATGCTGGCCGATAACGCCGATCTGGGCCGTTACCGCGCGGTTTTCGACCGAATCCGCGCGATGAAGCCCTATCAGCTGTCCGACGAGCTGGAAAAATTCCTGCACGACCTGGGCGTGGTGGGCGATGCATGGGAACGGCTGTTCGACGAAACCATCGCCGGGCTGGGCTTCGAGGTGGATGGCGAGCCGCTGAATATCGAGGGCACGCTGAACCTGCTGACCGACCATGACCGCGACAGGCGCGAATCCGCCGCGCGCGAACTGGCCCGCGTTTTCGGCATGAATATCAAGACCTTCGCCCGCGTTCACAACACGCAGGCCAAGGAAAAGGAAGTGATCGACCGCTGGCGCGGGATGCCCACGGCGCAGACCGCGCGGCACCTGTCCAACGATGTCGAACCCGAGGTGGTCGAGGCGCTGCGCAACGCCGTTGTCGCCGCCTATCCCCGCCTCAGCCACCGCTATTACGAACTCAAACGCAAGTGGCTGGGCCTCGACCGGATGCAGGTCTGGGACCGCAACGCGCCGCTGCCGATGGACACGCCCCGCATCGTCGGCTGGGACGAGGCCCGCACCATCGTGACCGAGGCCTATGCCGGGTTCGATCCGCGCATGGCCGATCTGGCCGAACCGTTCTTTACGAAGGGCTGGATCGACGCGGGCGTGAAACCGGGCAAGGCGCCCGGCGCCTTCGCGCATCCCACGGTGACGGATGTGCACCCCTACGTGATGCTGAACTATCTTGGCAAGCCGCGCGACGTGATGACCCTTGCGCATGAGCTGGGCCACGGCGTGCACCAGCGGCTGGCCGCCGACCAGGGCGAAATGCTGTCCTCGACCCCGCTGACGCTGGCCGAAACCGCCTCGGTGTTCGGCGAGATGCTCACCTTCCGCAAGATGCTGGACAAGGCGAAGGACGACACCGAACGCAAGGTGCTGCTGGCCGGCAAGGTCGAGGACATGATCAACACCGTGGTCCGCCAGATCGCGTTCTACGATTTCGAATGCAAGCTGCACGAGGCGCGGCGCGGCGGCGAACTGACCCCGGACGACATCAACGATATCTGGATGAGCGTTCAGGGCGAATCCCTCGGCCCGGCCTTCGATTTCATGGACGGGTATGAAACCTTCTGGGCCTATATCCCGCATTTCATCCACTCGCCCTTCTACGTCTATGCCTATGCCTTCGGCGACGGGCTGGTGAACGCGCTCTACGCCGTCTACGAAGAGGCGCCCGAGGGCTTTCAGGACAAGTATTTCGACATGCTCAGGGCGGGCGGGTCCAGGCACCACAAGGCGCTGCTGGCGCCCTTCGGGCTGGATGCCTCCGACCCGGAATTCTGGACCAAGGGCCTGTCGATGATCGAAGCCATGATCGACGAGCTTGAGGCGATGGAGGGGTGAGCGTCACGCTTGCCCCGCTGTCGCGGGACGATCCCGGCCGGGTGGCGCATATCCGCGTCCATCCCGACCAGGTCCGGTTTTCCGGCACCGTGGCGCAGGCTTTCGCCGCCGACGAGGCGGGCGTGGATTTCCACGCCATCCTCGAAGGTCCGCAGCCGGTGGGCTTTTTCAAGATCGACCGGCTTTACCCCGAAACCTACCCCTTCGCGCAGCCGGGCGAGCTGGGCCTGCGCGCCTTCATGGTCGATGCCGGGTGCCAGGGCCGGGGCCTTGCCAGCGCCGCGATCCGCGCCCTGCCCGCCTATCTGCGGCGGCACTACCGCGACGCGCCGGCGCTGGTTCTGACGGTCAACCTGGCCAACCCGGCGGCGATCCGCGCCTATCTCAAGGGCGGGTTCACCGACACGGGCGAAATCTGGCCGCACGGGGCAGCCGGGCCGCAGCAGGTCATGCGCCTGTCCCTCTGACCGCTTCATCGTTCTGGAAATACTCAAAAAACAGCCCCATCCCCGGACACGCCCGGGGGATCATTTCAACTGGCTGTCCTTCGACCCGCGCCGGTTGATCCCCCCGCGCGCCTTGTAGGCGCCATCCCGCTCGGCGGCGCAATCGACGCAGAGCTTGACGCCCGGGATGGCCTGCCGGCGTTTCCCGGGGATCTCCTCGCCGCATTCGGCGCATTCCGTCAGGCTGTCGCCCACCGGCTTGGGGCGCGCCTGCATCCGCTTCAACTCGTCCTCGATCGAGGCTTCGATCTGTTCGCTCACCGCGCCGTCGCGGGCCCATCCACCGGCCATGTCCATGCCCTCCGTTCCTGCCAGTTTACCCGAAACAGCCAGCAGCCGCCACGTCAGGCTTGGCCCGCCGCGATTTTTGCCGCACCTTTCCGACAAACGCAGGGAGGGACGTCATGCGCTTCATTCTAAAGGGCCTTCTGGGGCTGGTCGTTCTGGCGCTGGTGGCGCTGGCCGGGTTCTTCGCCTTCGCCCCCGCCTATGTCGAGTCGCAGCGCAACGCGATCGTCCCGCACGATCCCTACCCTGTCAGCGCCGAGGCGCGCGCGCTGCACGAAGGGCTGGTCGTCGGCGACTGGCACGCCGATCCGCTGCTGTGGAAGCGCGACCTGACCGAACGCGGCACGCGCGGCCAGGTCGATATCCCCCGTCTGATCGAGGGCGGCGTCGCGGTTCAGGTCTTTACCGCCGTCACCAAATCCCCCGCCGGCCAGAATTACGAGGAAAACAGCGCCGAGGCGTTCGACAACATCACGCTTCTCGCCTTTGGCCAGCTCTGGCCGATGCGCACCTGGACCAGCATTTACGAGCGCGCGATCTACCAGGCGCAAAAGCTGCACGGGTTCGCGGAGGATATGGACGGCACGCTGAGGATCATCAGGACCGAGGCCGATCTCGACGCGGTGCTGGCCGCCCGCGCGGCGGGGCAGGAGGTGGTCGGCGGCATCCTCGGGGTCGAGGGGCTGCACCCGCTCGAAGGCGATTTCGACAAGCTTGACGGGCTGTACGCCGCGGGTCACCGGCTGTTCGGGCTGCACCATTTCTTCGACAACGAGCTTGGCGGCTCGCTGCACGGGATCGGCGACAAGGGGCTGACCGAATTCGGCCGCCGGGTGGTGGCGGACCTGGCCCGCCGCCCGGTCATCATCGACGTGGCACATTCCAGCCCCCGCGTCGTCGCAGAGGTGCTGGAAATAACCGATGTGCCCATCGTGCTGTCGCATTCGGGCATCCACGGGCATTGCCCGGTCAAGCGCAACATACCCGACGAGCTGATGCGCCGCGTCGCGGCCACCGGCGGGGTGATCGGCATGGGCTACTGGGCCGATGTTGTCTGCGGGCCGATCACGCCCGACGGCATCGCCGCGATGATCCTTACCGCCATCGAAACGGTGGGCGAGGATCATGTCTCGCTCGGGTCGGATTTCGACGGCTCGGTCGAAACCGCCTTCGACACCTCGGAACTGCCCGCGCTGACCCATGCGCTGCTGCAACAGGGGCTGAGCGAGGCGCAGATCGCCAAGGTCATGGGCGGCAACATGATCCGCGTGCTGCGCGCGCGGCTGGACTAAGCCTAAACGGCCAGAACGTCGTCCAGATGCGCGGGCAGGTCGGCCAGCGGCAGCTTGATCAGATCCTTGTCCAGATCGGCGCGCAGCACGGATTTCAACGCCTCGGGCATGTCGTCGCGCAAAGCGCCCAGCATCTTGGGCGCGGCGGCCACCACCAGCCGGTCATACCCATCGGCGGCAAAGATCCGGGCGGTTTCGTCCATCACGTGATCGGCGAAATCCTCGCGCTGCTGGCGGCGTTCCGATGTGGGGCGTTCGAACCCGTGATGGGCCATGCCCGGCGCGGCACGCTGGCTGCCGGGCGCGTCGGCATAGCGCGCGCTGATCGCGCCCAGGTCGTCGACGGTATATTCCGCCACCTCGGCTATGCCCTTGCCGACGCCGGTGTTTTCGCAAAGCCGCATCTTCTTTTCACTGGCCAAAAGGATCAGGGTGCGGATGGGTTTCATGCCACTCTTCCTTTCATTCGCGTTGCATGTTCGAGTCTGGGCACGATCGGCCCCGCGTTCAATGATTTGTATCAGATTGCATGGCCCGTGGCACGAACACGCCGCAGAACCTGCCCGGTCAGCGCGTCCGCGCCGGCATTCACGCAGTTCAGGCCGAAATACCAGTAGACGTATTTCGCGTATTGCCGGGCCGGTGCCGGGGCGGCCAGCGCCGCGGCCAGTGCGGCGGGGTCTTGCGCGGTGGTGGCGATATGGTGGAAATCGGTTTTTCCGCACAGGATCACCGGCTTGCGGTGCAGATACGCCTCGACCCCCACGGCCGAGTTGATCGTGACCACCCGGTCCGAGGCGGCGATGATGTCGTGGATATTGCCGGTGCTGATCTGCAGCCGGGGATGGGCGTCGCGCAGCGCGATCAGCCGGTCATAGACCGCGCTGTCCAGCTCGCGCGGGTGGGGTTTGACGATCACCGTTCCGTTTGTGGCGTCGAGAACGGTTTGCAGCATCGTCCAGCGGTCCATGTAACAGGTCTCGCCCACGATGCGGTGGGTTTCGGACTGGAAGAACACCGCCGCCTGCGCATCGGGCAGCGCGCCGGGTTCCTGCGGCTGCTCATAGCGCGATACGCGCGCTTCGACCAGCCGCGCGCGCAGGCGGCGAAAGAACGCCTGCGCCTTGTCGGCATCCACACGGGCGGGACGAAAGGATTTGTCGGCGATAGAGGAAAACGCCCGTATCCCCTGCGGATCGAGGTTCCAGAACGGGTAGATATAGGCAATCCCGGCATTCAGCACGCGAGGGTGGCGCAATTGCCCGTGATTGACGATGTGAAAGGCGTCGTCGTCGTCAATCTTGCCGGGCAGCGCGTTGCGGTCGATCGGCACCGCGCGCCAGCCGATCCCGGCCTCGGACAGCCCGGCCGTCAGCTTGCGGTAAAAGGGCAGCATGGCCGACGGGTCGGCCACCCAGTCGCGCGGCAGGTGAAAGACGATCTCGCTCATCGCCGCCATAGGACAGCCCCCGCCCGGCAAAGACAAGGCCCCGCGCGTCGCCGCACGGGGCCTGCCTGTTTTCGGTGGGTCCGCACGCCTTACGCGGCGGGCAGCATCCCCTTTTCGGCGGCCAGTTCGCGCATCCGTTCCTGCAGCTTTTCGAAGGCGCGCACCTCGATCTGGCGGATGCGTTCGCGGCTGACGTCGTATTGCGTGCTGAGGTCTTCCAGCGTCACGGTATCCTCGCTCAGCCGGCGCTGGGTCAGGATATCGCGTTCACGCTCGTTCAGCACCGACATCGCCTCGGCCAGCATCTCGCGCCGCGCCTCCAGCTCGTCGCGTTCCTCGTAATCGGCGGCCTGGTCGGCGTCTTCGTCCTCCAGCCAGTCCTGCCATTGCATGGTGCCTTCGCCCTCCTGCCCCACGGTGGCATTGAGCGATGCATCCCCGCCCGACATGCGGCGGTTCATGCTGATGACCTCGTCCTCGGTCACGCCCAGGTCATGCGCGATCTGCTTGACGTTCTCGGGGCGCAAATCGCCCTCTTCCAGCGCGCCGATACGGGCCTTGGCCTTGCGCAGGTTGAAGAACAGCTTTTTCTGCGCCGAGGTCGTGCCGAGCTTCACAAGGCTCCAGGATCGCAGGATATATTCCTGGATCGAGGCGCGAATCCACCACATCGCATAGGTCGCAAGGCGGAACCCCTTTTCGGGATCGAACCGCTTGACCGCCTGCATCAGGCCGACATTCGCCTCGGAAATCACCTCGGCCTGCGGCAGGCCGTAGCCGCGATAGCCCATGGCGATCTTGGCCGCCAGCCGCAGGTGCGACGTGACCATCTTGTGCGCGGCTTCCGCATCCTCCTGCTCGACCCAGCGCTTGGCCAGCATGTATTCCTCTTCCGGCTCCAGCAGCGGAAATTTACGGATTTCCTGAAGATAGCGGTTCAGCCCGCCTTCGGGCGTCGGTGCCGGCAGATTTGCGTAATTGCTCATGTTCCCTGTCCCCTCCTTAATGTTTAAGGGCTTAACATAGCAGATAGGGCGCTATGCGACCCGTTTCAAGGGTTCGTGTCCTACATACGGGATATGGGCAAACCTCCGTCGGTTTACCCGTTCTGTGACAGCGCGATCACGCCCTTGTGCACGGGGTTTCAGCCCCGCAATGCCGCCAGCAGCGCCGCGAAATCGGCGGGCGGCGCGGCCTCGAACCGCAGGGTTTCGCCGGTCACGGGATGCACGAAGCCCAGGATCGCGGCGTGCAGCGCCTGCCGGGCAAAGCCGCGCGCCGCCCCGGCAGCGACCGGGCCAAGCGCCTTTTCCGACAGCTTGCGCCGCCCGCCATAGACCGGGTCGCCAATCAGCCCGTGCCCGGCATGGGCCATGTGCACGCGGATCTGGTGCGTGCGCCCGGTTTCCAGCCGGCATTCGACCAGCGCCGCCGCCGGGGGCTGGCCAAAGCTTTCCAGCACCCGCGCCCGCGTCACCGCGTGCCGCCCGCCCTGGAACAGCACCGCCTGCCGCTGGCGGTCGGTCTTGTGGCGGGCAAGCTGCGTGGTGATCTTCATCACGCCGCCGGGTTCGAAGCTGACGCCGCGCACGCCCTTGAGGCGCGGATCGGCCTGGTCGGGCACCCCGTAGCACAGCGCAAGATACGCGCGCTCGACGGTGTGTTTCTCGAACTGTTCGGCCAGCCCGTGATGGGCGCGGTCGGATTTCGCCACCACCAGCAGGCCGCTGGTGTCCTTGTCGATCCGGTGCACGATGCCGGGCCGCTTTTCGCCGCCCACCCCGGACAGCGTGTCGCCGCAATGATGCAGCAGCGCGTTGACCAGCGTGCCGCCGGGGCTGCCGGGCGCGGGATGCACGACCATGCCGGCGGGCTTGTCGATGACGATCAGGTCGTCATCCTCGTACACCACGTCCAGCGCGATATCCTCGGCGCCGATATGGCTTTCGGTGGCCTGTTCCACGGTGATCTCGACGATATCGCCCTCGGCCACCCGCGCCTTGGCGTCGGTGGCGACCGCGCCGTTCACGCGCACCGCGCCTTCGGCGATCAGGCGGGCCAGCCTTGTGCGCGACAGCGCCGCCGCCTCTGGCACATCGCGCGCCAGCGCCTTATCAAGGCGGGGCGGCGGTTCCGCGCCGATACGCACGGTGACAAGGGTGCTTTGCATGGATGACCTGCCCCAGCCGGAAGAACCGGCAAACCTGAAATTCCTCCGCCTGCTGGTGACGACCCTGACGGCGGTGATGATCGTGGGCGTCATAGTGGTGATCGCGCTGCTTGTCACCCGTCTGCGCGACCAGGGCCCCGCTCTGCCCGACCGGATCGCCCTGCCCGCGGGCACCGGCGCCACGGCGTTCACGCAAGGGGACGGCTGGTTCGCGGTGGTCACCGACGATGACCGCATCCTGATCTACAATGCGACAACGGGCGCGGTGCAGCAGGAAATCACGGTCACGGCCGGGGAATGATGGTACCGCCTCCCTGGCTTGAACAGGGGACCTCTGGATCCACAATCCAGCGCTCTAACCAACTGAGCTAAGGCGGCACTGACGGGCGATTTAGCGGGCTGCGTGCGCGATTGCAAGAGGATTGGGCGGATTTTCTGCGCCCCGCCTACAGGTCGATTTCCCACGCCTGTTCCACAAGGTCGACGCCGAAATTATGCACCGGCACCGACCGGGTGCAGCGCCATCCGTGGCTGGCATAAAGCGCGCAGGCCGCGCGGTGGCTTTCATGGGTCCAGAGCGCCATGCGCCGGTATCCGCGCGCCCGCGCCCAGTCCATGCAGGTGGTCAGCAACCGGTGGCCCAGCCCCAGCCCGCGCGCGCCGGGCACGATCAGGAACAGCCGCAGCTTGGCGGTCGCGGCGTCCTGGCGCACGCAGAATATGCTGCCCAGCCGCTCATCCCCGCGCCACGCGATCCAGGCGCGTTCGCATTCGGGGTCGTTTTCGCGGATATAGGCGGCCAGGATTTCGGCCACCAGCGCCTCGAACGTCTTGTCGAACCCCTCTTCCCGGGCATAAAGCATCCCGTGCTGCTGGATCAGCCAGCCCGCATCGCCAATCGCAAGGTCGCGCAGTTCGATATCGTCCATGATCCGCATCTGACCCTGCGGCGGCTTGCCAATCAAGGGTGAAACCGCTAATCGCCCGTTCCAGACCAAGGAGACGCCAGATGGGCATCAATACCGAACGCGATATCGAGGCGAACCTTCAGATCGGCCCGACCGATCACGGCATGGTGCGCCTGTTCATCGAAGCGGGCGAGATCGAGATCCCGATGGATTTCTCCCCCGAAGAGGCCGAGGAAATCGCCGAGGAAATCCGCGCCGCCGCCCGCATGGCGCGCGGCGTCAAACCCCGAAAGTGAAATCCGGGTCGCGGAACGCGTGCAGCCTGCGGGCGGCATGAACCGCGAATTTCTGCGTCAGCACCTTGCGGCGCGGCGCGGGCAGTTTCGCCTCGGGGCCCATGCGGATAATCTCGGCATCCCAGGCATCGGCCAGGATCAGCCCGGTTTCGTCCGGCAAAAGCTCGGTCGGGAAATCGGCATCGACCGCCCAGAAATACCTGTCGCACCAGTCCAGGTAGCCCTGCCATTTGCTGTCGGACTGGAAATCGGCGCGGCAGGATTTGCATTCCACCACCCACAGCTCGCCCCTGGGGCCCAGCCCCATCACGTCGACGCGCAACCCGCGCGCGGGCACGAATTCCTCGACAGAGACAAAGCCGTGGCTGGCCAGGTGCCGGGAAACGCCACGCGCCAGAAGCTGTCCGGGTTGGGTGCGGTCGGTCATGGCACGATCATGAACATATCGTGAACAAATGCAACCCCTTGTCGGAGGGCCCGCAAGGGATTACGTAGCGGATTGGCGGGTGCTGCTCTTCTCGTGAAACGGTTGCATTCCGGTGGCCTTAAGCAATTCCGAGGGAGTTGGCTCTGTCCGGGTCCTGGCCCGGTTACCTGACGCCCACCTGTATATACAGGTCCTCGGGAATGAGAAAACCACACGGTCGCTGCGGGCCCGCCACTTTTCCCTTTGTTTTCAGAAAATTAGCGCCGCTCAGCGGCGGCGCGGCGCGCGTGCGGCAGCCTTGACCGGCACCGGGCGCGTCATGTCCACACGGACGGGGCTGCGGTTGCCGCCGCGCGGCTCGTCATCGTCGTCGTCCTTCATCCGCATCACGGCAATGGCGAACTGCACCCCGGCGAACACGATCCCGTTGGCCAGCCACAGCACCAGAACGGCCAGCAGCCCCTTGTCGGAATGGGTAACGAGGTGCCAGAGGTTCGCCACGTTGAAATACAGCATCATCCCCACGAACGCCGCCGCGATGCCGAAGCCGATGGCGACATTGACGATATAAAGGCGGATGAGCCGGGGCATGGGTTTTCTCCGTGAAGCTGGTATTCAGGATAGGCCAGCGCCCCGCGCCTTCAAGCCCAAAGCCGGAAAAACAGGCGGATCGGGCCGGTTTCGGCCGCAACTGCGCTGATTTGCAGCAGGCAAACCGGGCCGGTGCGCCCGGCTTTGCCCTGCCGGGGGATCAAAACGCCTCGGGCCGCGCCTCGCGCGCCATGTGGTCGAGCACGGCGTTGACGAAACCGGGCTCGCGCCCGTCGGGAAAGAAGGCGCCGGCGATATCGACGAATTCCTTGATCACGACCTTTGGCGGGGTGTCCTGCGTCACCAGTTCGGCGCCCGCCGCGCGGAACAGCGCGCGCAGCACGGAATCGATGCGCCCCAGCGGCCATTTCGCCACCAGCGCGCGGTCGGTCATGTGGTCGATCTTCGACTGCCAGTTGACCGCCTCTTCCACCAGGGCGCGGAACAGGTCGGGATTGCCCTCGGCCATCTCGTCGCCCTCGTAGGTGGCGCCGAAGCGGTGATCGAGGAATTCCTGCACCACCGCATCGGCGGACTGGCCGGATTGTTCCATCTGGAACAGCGCCTGCACGGCATAAAGCCGGGCGGCGGATTTCTTCTGTCTGCGGGCATCGCCCTTGGGCGCGGAGCGGCTGGTCATGCGGTGGTGTCGTCCCTGGATTGCCCCGCGATCCGGTATTCGTCGCGCGCGGGCTGGAACCCCACGCCGGCGCGGGGCGCGCCCCACTTACGGGCAAGCGCCACCAGATGCAAGGCCGCCGCGGCCGCCCCGCCGCCCTTGTTCTGATCGCCGGGATCGGCGCGGACCTCGGCCTGCTTGCGGTTTTCCACCGTCAGGATGCCGTTGCCGATGCACAGCCCCTGAAGGCCCAGCAATGTCAGGCCCCGGCTGCTGTCGTTGCAGACGGTGTCGTAATGCGTCGTCTCGCCCCGGATCACGCAGCCAAGCGCCACGTAGCCGTCGAAATTGCTCAGCCGTTCGGCCATGCCGATGGCGGTGGGTATCTCCAGCGCGCCGGGCACCTCGACGATGTCCCAGGTGCCGCCCGCGGCCTCGATCTCGGCCGTGGCGCCGGCGATCATGTTGTCGGCAATGTCCCTGTAATAGGGCGCGACCACGATCAGCAGCTTCACCGGCTTGTCGAACTCGGCGCGCGGCAGGGTATAGTGGGTTTCCGATCCGGCCATCTCAGGCACCTCTCGTGATCTTGCGGGTTCCGGTGATCTCCAGCCCGTAGGCGTCCAGCCCGACCACCTTGGGGGTGCCGGAATTGGTCAGCAGTTCCAGCCGCGACAGCCCCAGAGAGCTGAGGATCTGCGCCCCCAGCCCGTATTGGCGCAGGGTTTGCGGGCTCACCTCGCCCTCGTGCACGATCTTCATTTCCAGGTCGCGCAGCAGCACCACGACACCGCGCCCCTCCTGCGCGATCTGGCGCATGGAATCGCTGAACTCGAACGCGCGCCCCTTCGGCCCCGCGCCGACCATGTCGTGCAGCGGGTCGAGCGCGTGCATCCGCACCAGCACCGGCGTGTCGCCCGAGATGTCGCCCTTGATCAGCGCGATATGCTCGGCCCCCTGGGTTTCGTCGGTATAGACCCGCATCTGCCACGCCCCGCCGAATTCCGAGGTGATGGTCTTTTCGGCGCTCATCCTGACCAGGTTGTCATAGCGGCGGCGATAGCCAATCAGGTCCGAGATCGTCCCGATCTTCAGCCCGTGCCGCTGCGCGAAGGCCACCAGATCGGGCAGCCGCGCCATGGTGCCGTCCTCGTTCATGATCTCGCAGATCACGCCCGACGGGTTGAGCCCGGCCAGCCGCGCCACGTCGACCGCCGCCTCGGTATGGCCGGCGCGCACCAGCACGCCGCCGTCGCGGGCGCGCAGCGGAAAGACATGGCCGGGCGTGGCGATATCCTGTGCCCCCTTGCCCGCGTCGATCGCCACCGCGACCGTGCGGGCACGGTCATGGGCAGAGATCCCGGTGCTGACGCCCTCGCGCGCCTCGATCGAGATGGTGAAGGCGGTTTCGTGGCGCGACGAGTTGTGGGTGCTCATCAGGTGCAGGCCAAGCTGGTCCACCCGGTCCGAGGTGAGCGACAGGCAGATCAGGCCGCGCCCGTGGGTGGCCATGAAATTGATCGCCTCGGGCGTGGCCATCTGCGCGGGGATCACCAGATCGCCCTCGTTCTCGCGGTCCTCGTGATCGACGAGGATGAACATGCGCCCGTTGCGCGCGTCCTCGATGATGTCCTCGATCGACGAGATCGCATCGTGCCAGTTTTCCTCGACCGGGCCGGGTGTTTCGTATTTCGCGCTTTCGGCCATCTGCATCCCCTGCGGCATCCTACCCCGGCGAGATAGCGCAGGGCGCCCGGGATGGCCAGAGGGACGGCGCGTCCTCCCCCAAGATCAAAGCGGAAGTTTGAAAGATGCACCCGCCCGGAACAGCCGCGCAAGCGGCCCGGGCATCGCACGGCCGCCCCCCGGCCGGGCGATTGGCTGCCGCAGGTGCCACGGCCTGAGGGAGGAGGTGGCTGCAGGATAAACTGCCACTGACAGCCGTTGGATCGCCCGACCGCGGCCGTGCGATGCCCTTCTGTTGCGAACTGCAGGGGAGCAGGTCGCGCCCCCCCCCCCTGCCCCCGTCACTCGGTGAATTGCCACAGCGCGGGCAGGAAGCGATAGCTGTCGCCCTCGCGCAGCACATGGCCCACGCCGGGGAACGGGAAGTGATAACCCAGGATCGCGATCCGGTCGGCGGCGGCCATGTCCAGCAGGCGCATCCGCGTCGCCACGGTCTGATCGCCATCGGCGTCGAAATTGTTGTACCATTCGGGATGGGCGAAATTGGTATAGGCGTGCGACATGGCATCGCCCAGCGCCATCACCTGCCTGCCGCCCGCCTCCAGAACCACGCTCATATGGCCCGGCGTGTGGCCGGGCGTGTCGATCACGCGGATGCCCGGCACGATTTCCTGGTCGTTCTGCAGCAGCGTCCAGTCCAGCCCATCGGCGGTGAGCGAGTTCACCGCCCCCAGCACGAATTGCTGGTCCTCGGGCGCCACCCGGTTCACCAGGTCGTCCTGAATCCAGTAATCGTGCTCGGCCTGACCGATGAAATACTGCGCGTCGGGAAACAGCGGCTCGTCGAAATCGTCGCGGATGCCCCAGATGTGATCGGGATGGGCATGGGTGATGACCACATGGGTGATCCCGGACGGGTCGATGCCGGCATTCTCCATGTTGGCCATCAGCCGCCCGACCGTGGGCAGGAACCGGCTGCCCGAGCCGACATCGACCAGCACCTTGGCGTCGCCGCTTTCCACCAGCAGGTGGTTGGTATGGGAATAGCCGTCTTCGGGCGACAGGTAATGCGCCTCAAGGAAGGCCCGCACCTCGTCGCGCGGGGCGTTCACGCCCAGCCCGTCGGCGGGCAGGCTGAAGAACCCGTCCGACAGGATGGTGATGCGCGCATCGCCCAGGGTAAAGCGGAAATGCGCGGGGTTGGGCGTGTCGGGCGCGCCGAGCTGCGCGCGCACCGCACCCGGCAGCGCAAAGGCCGGCGCCATCGCGGCCAGTTTCAGGATCTCGCGGCGCGTGGGTTTCAGAACTGTCATCTAAGGCATCCTCCCGTTCCTGCGTTTCGTGCAAGGATAGGGCACGGCGCGGCGGACGCAATGCATTTCGTGAATATGATACGGGTCGCGGGCGGGGGGCTTCGTTCAAACCCCGGCGGATCGCCGGCACGCCATCCTTTGGGAAACGGACCCCCGGTTCGTCACGGCGCCGGCCACGCCCCGGGCGTTGCCAGCAGCGTTCGCACCAGCGGGTCCAGCGCGTCGCGCGGCAGGATAAGCAGCATCCCCGGCGCGGCAAAGCGCAGCCGCACCGGCCCGGTCGCCACGTTCGAGGTGCCCACCCGCGCGTCGGGCGCGAAATCCAGCCCGTCGATCGGCCAGTGCAACCCCTCGGACCAGCCATGCAGCGCGCGCATCGGAAACAGCGACACCCGCGTGCCGGGATGCAGGTCGATCGTCAGGTCGGGCGGTGCCAGCGTCACAAGTTCGTCCATCCCCACCAGCACGCAACGGCGGTGCGGATGGCGCACCAGCGCGTTGAAATTCGCCAGCTCGTGATCGCGCCGCGCCCCCATGAACCCCGCGCCCAGGATCAGCGGCGCCGCGACCGAGCGCAGCGCCTTGTCGAAATCGGTGCTCTCCTGTTCCGCGATACGGTGCAGCCGCGCCGGGTCGATCCGGGCGCGCGCGGCATCGTCCAGGCTGTCCATGTCGCCGATCACCGCCAGCGGCATCTCGCCCGACGCCAGCACCAGCCCCGCGCCGCCATCGGCCGCGACGATCCCGGGCGCGTGGCGGCGCAGGTCGGCAAGCAGCGCGCGATCCGCCCAGCCCCCGCCGACCAGCGTCAGGGGCGCCTCGCTTTCAACAATTTTATCGGTCATTGATTGATTATCCACGTTTTTGGAAACAAATCACATTCCGGCCACGAAATGATACGGTAATAACCGAAGATTCGTTCACGTTTCGGCGTCACCGGGGTGCTAGATGTCGGCTCGCAGGCAACGAAAGGCGATGTGAACATGGTGAACACGAGTAAAATCCTGACGGTTTCCTATGGCACGTTCTCGTGCACGCTGGAAGGCTTCGATGACTCGTTCGAAACGATGAAGGCAATCGCGGAGTATTTCCGCGACCTGGCCGCCGACGATCGCTATTTCGGGGCCGAACCGCCGACCCCGGACGCCGAGATGCTGGCCCGTATCGCCGAGCGTGAAGTTGCCCGCCGGGTCGAGGCACGCGAGGAACGGGGCGGGATCGTCCTGCGCGCCGCCGACGCCGCAACGGCCGCCCCGGCCATCGGCACCGCTGCCGCCGCGCAGGAGGCCGAGGCCGAACCCGAGGCCCCGGCGCAAGAGCCGGAAGCCGCCGCCGCGCCTGCCCCCGTGACGGACAAGACACCCGAGGCCGTGGAGCCCGAGCTGGCCGAGGCAGAGGAACCCGAGGCTGCCGAGGTCGCGGAACCCGAGGCGGAGGAACCCGCCGCCGAACTCACGATGCCCGTGAGCGAAGAACCCGAAATCGAGCACGTCGTCCCCGCCGCCGCGGCCACCGATGAAAACTCGATCGCGGCCAAGCTGCAGCGCATCCGCGCGGTCGTGTCGCGTAACGCCGCCGAGGCCAGCGATTATTCCGAAGACCAGCACGCCGACAGCTTCGTCGAGCCTGAAATCGCCTCGCTCGACGCGGTGCTGACCGAAGGTGCCGATGCCGACGCCCCCGCCGACATGGCCGGGGACGACGACAGCATCCTGTCCGATATCCTGGCCGAAACAGCCGTGGAAGACGCGCCCGAAGACCTGGCCGAACCCGCCGTGGCGGCGGAGGATACAGCCGATACGCTTGAGGACGAGCTGCAGGCGCTGGCCGGGGACGCCGTCGAAGAAACGCAAGAGCACGCACCCGAAGAGACCCTGACGCTGGACGACGAAACCCGCATCGACGACACCGCCGGGGACTCGGACGAGGACGACGTTGCCGGCATCCTCGACAAGCTGGCCGGCCTGTCGGATGACGAGGCCGAAGACGCGCCCGAAACCGTCGCAACGGACGAGGACGAAACCGCCGCCTCCACCGAACTGGACGAGCTGGACGATTTCCTGTCGACCCTCGCCCGCGAGGAAGACGAGGACGCGGAAACCGCGCAGGACGACGCGGTCGAGGAAACCGCCATCGCCGAAGAACCCGCGCCGCTGCGCGCCCGCGTCGTCAAGATGAAGCGCGCCGATTTCGAGGCCGCCATCGCCGGGGGCCAGCTCGAAGCCGCCGATGACGAGGACGACTGGGACGACGACTGGGACGCACTGGACGACAGCGCCCTGTCGCCCGAGGAAGAGGCCGAGTTGCAGGCCGAACTGGCCGAGGTCGAGGCCGAGCTGGAAGACGAGGATTCCGGCATACACGCCTTCGACGACGAGGCCGGGGACGAGATCGACTCGATCTTCGCCGAGGCCGAGGACGACAGCCCCGACCTGCAGGAACGCCGCCGCGCCCGCGAACAACTGGACGAGGCCGCCTCGGAACGCGACATGAGCCGCCTGATGGCCAAGACCAACAGCGAGATGGACGAACCCGAATCCGCCAACCGCCGCAGCGCGATCCAGCACCTGCGCGCCGCCGTCGCCGCCACCCGCGCCGACAAGGCGGCCGGTATCAGCGCCCGCGAGGATACCATCAGCGAAGCCTTCCGCGAGGATCTGGCCAGCGTCGTGCGCCCCCGCCGCCCCCGCACCGAGGGCAACGGCACCGCCCGACCGACCGAACAGGCGCGGCCTGCCCCGCTCAAGCTGGTGGCGGAACAGCGCATCGACGCCCCCGCCACCCCGCAGGCGCCGGTGCGCCCGCGCCGCGTGTCGATGGCCGATATCCACGAGGAACGGCGCGACGCCGTCCATGCCACGACCGACGGCGAAAGCTTTGCCGATTACGCCGAGTCGATGGGCGCGCATGACCTGCCCGAGATCCTCGAGGCCGCGGCCTCGTACCTGTCCTTCGTCGAAGGCCGCGACCAGTTCTCGCGCCCGCAGCTGATGACCCGCGCACGCTCGGCCATCGGCGACGATTTCAGCCGCGAGGACGGGCTGCGCAGCTTTGGCCAGCTTCTGCGCCAGGGCAAGATCCAGAAGCTCAAGGGCGGCCGGTTCACCGTGTCCGACGATATCGGCTTTCAGCCCGGCGAACGCCGCGCGGGCTGAGCCCGGTCACAACGCATGAAAAAAGGCGGGCATCGCGGCCCGCCTTTTCGATGTTCCGGCTATGGCCCCTGGTCGGGATCGTCGGGATCGGGCTGCCCCACCCCGCGAAAGATGAACCGGAACGGCAGCGCCCACAGAAACCCCAGCCCGACATAGACCAGCAACTCGGCCCAGATCGGCGGGCGGCCCAGCATGTTCACCACCGTCACCGCCACCACCACATAGGCCGGTAACCCGATCAGCAGGATTACCAGCGCCCATCGCTTGCGGGCTTTGTAACCCAGCGCCATCAGTCCGAGAACGGGTCGGTTACAAGGATCGTGTCGTCCCGTTCCGGCGAGGTGGACAACAGCGCGACCGGGCATTCGATCAGCTCCTCGACCCGGCGCACGTATTTGATCGCGTTGGCGGGCAGCTCGGCCCAGCTGCGCGCGCCTTCGGTGGACTCCGACCAGCCTTCCATTTCCTCGTAGACCGGCACGCAGCGGGCCTGCTGGTCGGCGGCGGTCGGCAGGTAATCCAGCCGCTCGCCGTCCAGTTCGTAGCCGACGCAGATCTTCAGCGTGTCGAACCCGTCCAGTACATCCAGCTTGGTCAGCGAGATGCCGTTCACGCCGCTGGTGGCGCAGGTCTGGCGCACCAGCGCCGCGTCGAACCAGCCGCAACGGCGCTTGCGCCCGGTCACGGTGCCGAATTCGCGCCCGCGCTCGCCCAGCCGCTGGCCGTCACCGTCGTGCAGCTCGGTCGGGAACGGCCCCTCGCCGACGCGGGTGGTATAGGCCTTGACGATACCCAGCACGTAATCGACCGCCCCCGGCCCCAGGCCGACGCCGGTGGCCGCCTGCCCCGCGATCACGTTCGAGGAGGTGACGAAGGGATAGGTGCCGAAATCGATGTCCAGAAGCGCGCCCTGCGCCCCTTCGAACAGGATACGCTTGCCGGATTTGCGTTTCTCGTTCAGCACCCTCCAGACCGGCGCGGCGTATTTCAGGATCTCGGGCGCGATCTCTGTCAGCGCGGCGATCAGGCCGTCGCGGTCGATCGGCTCGACCCCCAGCCCCCGGCGCAACGGATCGTGATGCTGCAGCGCGCGGTCCACCCGCGCCTCGAGCGTGGCGGCGTCGGCCAGGTCCGCCACCCGGATCGCGCGGCGGCCCACCTTGTCCTCGTAGCACGGGCCGATCCCGCGGCCGGTGGTGCCGATCTTGGTGCCCTTGCTGGCGGCCTCTTCACGGGCGCGGTCAAGCTCGCCGTGATAGGGCAGAATCAGCGGGGTGTTCTCGGCGATCATCAGCGTCTCGGGCGTGATATCGACGCCCTTGCCGCGGATCGTCTCAATCTCCTGCAGCAGATGCCAGGGGTCCAGCACCACGCCGTTGCCGATAATGCTCAGCTTGCCGCCGCGCACCACCCCCGAGGGCAGCGCGTTCAGCTTGTAGACCGTGCCGTCGATCACCAGCGTATGCCCGGCGTTATGCCCGCCCTGGAAGCGGCAGATCACATCGGCCCGCTCCGACAGCCAGTCGACGATCTTGCCCTTGCCCTCATCGCCCCATTGCGCGCCCACAACGACCACGTTTGCCATGTCACGACCCTTTCCTGACGGCAGAAACCGACGCCCCGTATAGCGAGGCCCGAGGCCCGGCGAAACCGGAAATTCGCCGCGGGCTGGACAGCACCGCCGCCGCGCGCCAAAACTCGTGCGCGCCAACCCGGAGGTTTTTCATGGGCTTTCTCCTGCGCTGGATCGCGGCCTTCGCGCTGCTCTCGGCCACCTACAACCCGACACGGTGGAACTATGCCCGCTGGGCCGGGCGCGACTGGGAGGCACAGATGCCGCTTGTCGTGCTGTGCGGGCTGTTGCTGCTGGTGGGCTACATCGTCTACCTGCGCGCCACGCTGCGTTCGATCGGGGCGTTCGGCATGGGGCTGGTGCTGGCGATCATCGCGGCCCTGCTGTGGGTGGCGCATGATTTCGGCTGGCTCGACCTGCGCGATCCCACGCGCAACACCTGGATCGCGCTGGTGGCGCTGGCGACGGTGCTGGGCATCGGCCTGAACTGGTCCCATGTGCGCCGCCGCCTCAGCGGGCAGGCCGACATGGACGATGTGGACGAATAGCCCCTTCATCGTTCCGCAAATACTCGCTCCCCCCGCGCCCGGCACGCGCAGGTGCCGGCATGGGGGCGCCCGGGGCCGGGAATGACCGCTTGCCCCTTGGGCCAAACATCATTACATGGCCCCTGATACGAATATCCGGCAAGCCGAGGCCCCATGGAAAACGTCATCCTCATCGTCCACCTTCTTCTTGCGCTGGCGCTGATCGGCATCGTTCTGCTGCAGCGGTCCGAGGGGGGCGGCCTTGGCATCGGCGGCGGCGGCGCGGCGGCGGGCCGCGCACCGGCGACGCCGCTGGGCAAGGTGACATGGGTTCTGGCGATCGCATTCATCTGCACCTCGCTGGCGCTGACCATCGTCGCGGCGCAGAAATCGGCCGGCAGTTCGGTTCTCGACCGTATCGGCAACCAGCCGACGGCGGAGGAACCCGCCGATGCGGCGCCGGCCCTGCCTTCGGGCGACGGGTTGCTGCCGCCCGCGGGGGGCGACGACGCACCGCTGGTGCCCCGCGCCGACTGAGACCCGCAAACCACAAGCGTTTGAGGACGCGCGGCAGGCCATAACAGCATCTTGCGGTCTGCTTGCGCTTCCTGCGCGAATCCTTTATGACTTGAGTCCCGTGATGCTGCGGCCATTCGGACCGCGCGGGCGCTCGTTTCTTGCGACTTCACGGGGGATGCCACGACATGGCACGTTTCATTTTCATCACTGGCGGCGTTGTGTCCTCACTCGGCAAGGGGCTGGCCTCGGCGGCGCTGGGATCGCTGTTGCAGGCGCGCGGTTTCTCGGTGCGGCTGCGCAAGCTCGATCCCTATCTCAACGTCGATCCCGGCACGATGAGCCCGTTCGAACACGGCGAGGTGTTCGTGACCGACGACGGTGCGGAAACCGACCTGGACCTGGGCCATTACGAACGCTTCACCGGCGTGCCCGCGCGCATGACCGACTCGGTCAGTTCCGGGCGGATCTATTCCAACGTTCTGGAAAAGGAACGTCGCGGCGATTACCTGGGCAAGACGATCCAGGTCGTTCCCCACGTCACCAACGAGATCAAGGACTTCATCTCGATCGGCGAGGACGAGGTCGATTTCATGCTGTGCGAGATCGGCGGCACCGTGGGCGATATCGAGGGCCTGCCGTTCTTCGAGGCGATCCGCCAGTTTTCCCACGACAAGCCGCGCGGGCAATGCATCTTCATGCACCTGACGCTGCTGCCCTACCTTGCCGCCTCGGGCGAGCTGAAGACCAAACCGACCCAGCACAGCGTCAAGGAACTGCAATCCATCGGCATCGCGCCCGATATCCTTGTCTGCCGCTCCGAACAGCCGATCCCCGACAAGGAACGCGAGAAGATCGCGCTGTTCTGCAACGTCCGCAAAGAGGCTGTGGTCGCCGCCTATGACCTGAACTCGATCTACGAGGCGCCGCTGGCCTATCACCGCGAGGGGCTGGACCAGGCGGTGCTGGACGCCTTCCAGATCAGCCCGGCCCCGCGCCCCGACCTGTCGAAATGGGAAGACGTGGTCGACCGCATCCACAACACCGACGGCGAGGTGAATGTCGCCATCGTCGGCAAATACACGCAGCTGGAAGACGCCTACAAGTCGATCAAAGAGGCGCTGACCCACGGCGGCATGGCCAACCGGGTCAAGGTCAACGTGAACTGGGTGGATGCCGAGGTGTTCGACCGCGAGGATGCCGCCCCGCACCTGGAGGGTTACGACGCGATCCTGGTGCCCGGCGGTTTCGGCGAACGCGGCACCGAGGGCAAGATCAAGGCCGCCGAATTCGCTCGCACCCGCAAGATCCCTTATCTGGGCATCTGTCTGGGGATGCAGATGGCGGTGATCGAGGCCGCGCGCAACGTCGCCGGCGTGACCGCCGCCGGGTCCGAGGAATTCGACCACGAGGCCGGGAAAAAGCGGTTCGAGCCCGTGGTCTATCACCTGAAGGAATGGGTGCAGGGCAACCGGAAGGTCAGCCGCAAGGCCAGCGACGACAAGGGCGGCACGATGCGCCTGGGCGCCTATGACGCGGTGCTCAAGGACGGGTCCAAGGTGGCGCAGGTTTATGGCTGCACCGCCATCGACGAACGCCACCGCCATCGCTACGAGGTGGATATCAAGTACCGCGAAAAGCTGGAAGCGGCCGGGCTGACCTTTTCGGGCATGTCACCGGACGGGCGGTTGCCGGAAATCGTGGAATGGTCGGATCACCCGTGGTTCATCGGCGTACAATTCCACCCCGAGCTGAAATCCAAACCCTTCGATCCGCACCCGCTGTTCGCCGATTTCGTGCGCGCCGCGGTCGAGGCATCGCGGCTGGTCTGATCCCCGGTGAACCGCGGCACACCACCGGCGGAGCTTCGCGTGACGCGCGATGAATGACGGGATCACATCTTGGGCCGATATCTGAACAATGCACCCCGCCCGGAACAGCCGCGCAGCGGCCCGGGCATCGCACGGCCGCCCCCCGGCCGGGCGATTGGCTGCCGCAAGTGCCACGCTTTGAGGGAGAATGTGGCTGGACGATAAATTGCCAGTCACAGATGTTGGATCGCCCGACCGCGGCCATGCGATGCCCTTCTGTCGCGAACCACTCGAGCGGTGGAGTCGTCCCAAACAACATTTTGATTTTGCATAATTTATTTTCCCGGCAACGGAACATCCGCGTGGCAGTTTTCACTTGGGCCAAAATACCCTGCCACGCCGCCCCCCCGGATCACCCCAGGATCGGCCCCAGCAACTCGCGCCAGAGCGTCGGGCGGCCTCTGCGGGCGTTGTCGGACAGGATCGTCCGGTCGAACGGCGTGTCCTGCCCCGGCGCGGCCCCTTCCATATCCTCCTTTTCCCGCTCGGCCTGCACCGCCTTCAGCGTGATCGGGGTGAACAGCGCCGGATCGAACACCCAGCGGCCCTGGCGGCCGCGCGCGCGGTCTTCTTCCTGGCGCTCGACCCAATCGAGGATGCGGGCAAAGACGTCGCCCAGCCCCTCGTCGGGGTCGGGCAGGTAAAAGCCGCTGACCGCCCGGCGGTGGATCGCGTCCAGCACCTGGCAGCGCAGCCGCGCCTCGGCCGGCAGCCTGTCCTTGCGGAGATAGTTGTAACGCTCGGGGCGGGCGTTGAAAAACACGATCATCGCGGTCCCGAGGTCCAGCCCCTTCTGCGCCATCGACCATCCCAGCTTGCGGGTATCGCCGCTGGCCCAGTCGAATTCGCGCAGCGCGGTCCGGCGCTCCTGCGAACTGCCGCCGCGAATCTCCTGCAGCAAATCCTGCAGATCCGTATCGTAAATCCTTCTGATGGGCTTGTGTGTCACCGGCACATCCCTTCACCATACCAATCAACCCAGGCTAGGCAGGAATTATGGTGAGATTAGGGAGGCCGCGTGGCACGTATCGCCCCGGCCTTGACCGGGCCGCACCGGGCGCGCAGGATGCCCGCGCATGAACAACGAGAGGCTGCGATGACCAAGGGCTACTGGGTGGCACATGTCCAGGTGGACGACCCCGAGATTTACGAGGACTACAAGCGCGCCAATGCCGCGCCCTTCGCCGAGTTCGGCGGGCGCTTCATCGTGCGCGGCGGCGAACAGCAGGTCCGCGAGGGCGCGGCGCGCGGCCGCACCGTGGTGATCGAGTTTCCCACCTACGAGGCGGCGCTGGCCTGCTTCGACTCGCCCGCCTACCAGGCGGCCAAGGCGATCCGCGATCCGGTTTCGTCCGCCGACATGGTCATCGTGAAAGGGTTTGACGGCTGATGTTCGCGCGCCTTCTGTCCCGCTTCCGCGCGGGCGAGCCCGCAGCATTGCCGCAACCCGATGCCGACCTCGCGCTCGGCGCGCTGCTGGTGCGGGTGGCGAAATCCGACCACAGCTACCGGGTCGAGGAGATCCAGCGCATCGACCGGCTGATCGCGCGGCTGTTCGAACTGAACCCGGTGCAGGCCGCCAAGATGCGGGCGACCTGCGAAAAGCTGGAAAAGCAGGCCCCGGGCACCGGCAGTTTCGCCGGGCTGATCCGCGACAACGTGGATCACGCGCACCGGCTGGACGCCCTGCAGGCCTTGCACGAGGTGATGATCGCCGACGGTATCGCCGTCGAAGAGGAGCTGTCGCTGATCCACGCGCTGACCGAGGCGCTTGGCCTGACGCCGGAGGACGAGGCCATCGCCCGCCAGCGCGCCGAAGAGGGCCACGTGCTGCCGCCCGCACATCCAAAGGGCTGAAATCCGGCGGATCGTGCTATGCTGCGCCCCATGCGGCGCGTCGTCTGGTGGTTTTTTCTGATCTGGCCCGCAGGCGCGCTGGCCTGCGACCGGCCGGTTTGCGGCGTCGACCCGCAAGAGCTGTCGCTGGCGCGGCTGGTGGATTTCGAGGACATGGCCGGCGGCTATGGCCCCGGGCGGCTGTACCGCCAGGCGATCGAAGCCGACGGCGTGAGTTTCGGCGAACACCTGGCCGGCCAGTCGCGCAGCGCCGATGGCCCTTATGACCGCATCGACGGACCGGCGACCCCGCCCCTGCGGCTGGGCGACGTGCCGGGCGGCGCGCTTCTCAGCATCACGCGGGTGGGCAAAAGCAGCGTGCTGAACGGCCAGGGGCCGGCCGGCTATCCCAAACGCGAGGCCGAGGGCGAGGGCGCGATCGCGATCCTGTTCGACCATGACCAGGCGGCGCTGTCGGTCGATATCGTCGGCGGCGAGGGCGGCACCGGCTGGTTTCTGTTCCTCGCCCGCGACGGATCGGTGCTCGACCGGCACGACCTGACGGGGCTCGGCGAAGAGACGCGCGCCTTTCGAACGCCCGGCATGGAGCCACGCATCGCGGCGCTGGTGATCACGAATGACGACCCCGAAGGCATCGCCATCGACAACCTGCGCTTCGAGCTGATCCGCCAGATGGGTGCGATTGGGCTTGGCGGCGATGCGCGGGCGACTTATGTCTTGGCGCATGTTGTCTCAATTGCTCTCCCGCCTGCTGGCCCCGACACCGCGCACCCTTCCCGATGAGGATGCGCGCATCGCGCTGACTGCGCTTCTGGTGCGGATCGCGCGGACCGACGGCCATTACGACCCGGCCGAGATCGCCCGCATCGACCGTATCGTGCAGGCCCGGTTCGGCCTGACCGAACACCAGGCGCAGGAGTTGCGCACCGTGGCCGAGGGGATCGAGGCCGAGGCGCCCGATACCCACCGCTTCACCCTCGCCATAAAGGACGCCGTGCCCTACGAAGACCGCCTTGGCATCGTCGTCGCCCTGTGGGAGGTCGTCCTGGCCGACGGCGTGCGCGAGGCCGAGGAAGACGCGCTGCTGCGCATGGTCACCTCGTTCCTCGGCATCTCGGACCAGGACAGCGCGCGCGCCCGGCAAAGGGCGGAGCGCGGCGGGTGATCGCCGCCCTGCCGATGTACGACCTGCCGTGGCTGACCGCCACGACAGACCGTCTTTGGCAGGCGATCCGCGCCGGGCTGCCCGATGCCCCGCCCGGACTGACCCGCGACCGCGACCTTTGGGAAATCTGGCAATCGCCCGACCTGCTGCTGGCGCAGACCTGCGGGCTGCCCTTTCGCGCGCGGCTGCACGGGCACGTCACGCTGGTCGCCAGCCCCGATCACGGCCTGCCCGGTTGCCCGCCGGGGCATTACGTCAGCCAGTTGATCCGCCGGCGCGGCGACACGCGCGACCTGGCCGGGCTGGCACAGGGCGTGATGGCCTATAACGAGCCGCTGTCGCAATCGGGCTGGGCCGCGCCGGTGGCGCACCTGGCGGCGCACGGGCTTGCGCCGGGCGGGCTGCTGAAAACCGGCGCGCACCTGGCCTCGGTCGCGGCCGTGCTGGACGGGCGGGCGGATTTCGCCGCCATCGACGCGGTGACGCTGACCCTGTTCGCGCGGCATGACGAACACGCGGCCGCCCGGCTCGACCCGTTCGACCGGACCGCGCCCACACCCGCCCTGCCCTATGTCACAGCGCAGGGCCGCGATCCCGCGCCGCTGGCCCGTGCCCTGGCCCGCGCGATCGACGGGCTTTCCGCGCAGGATCGCCACGCGCTTTGCCTGCGCGGCATCGTGCATCTGCCCGCCACGGCCTATACCGCCCTGCCCCTGCCGCCCGCGCCCAAAGACTGAGCGGAACCGCCGAAACACCCGTTGACCACGGGTCAGATTGCCCGATTCCCGGGTATTTGTTGCGCATTGCAAGTTGCAATGACCCGGAATTTCAGCCCTATTATCCCGTGAACAACAAAAAACACCGCAACAGGGGGATACGTGGGGGAAACCGATCCGGTCATCGAAATCCGTGACCTGCACAAGGCCTATGGCGCGCTTGAGGTGATCAAGGGCGTCGACATCCTGGCCCGGCGGGGCGACGTGGTGTCGCTTATCGGCTCGTCCGGTTCGGGCAAATCCACGATCCTGCGCTGTGCCAACCTGCTGGAAGACAGCCAGCAGGGCGATATCCTGTTCAAGGGCGAGCCGGTGAAGTGGCGCGGCACCGATCATGGCCGCCACCCGGCCGATCCAGCGCAGGTGCTGCGCATCCGCACCAACCTGTCGATGGTGTTCCAGCAATTCAACCTCTGGGCCCATATGACCATCCTGCAAAACGTGATGGAGGCGCCGGTGACCGTGCTGGGCCGCCCCCGCGCCGAGGTCGAGACATCCGCCCGCGCCTACCTGGAAAAGGTCGGCATCGCAGACAAGGCCGACGCCTATCCCGCGCAACTGTCGGGCGGCCAGCAGCAGCGCGCCGCCATCGCCCGCGCGCTGGCGATGGAGCCCGAGGCGCTGCTGTTCGACGAACCGACCAGCGCGCTCGACCCGGAACTGGAACAAGAGGTCGTCAAGGTGATCAAGGCGCTGGCCGAGGAAGGCCGCACCATGCTGGTCGTCACCCATGACATGCGCATGGCGGCCGATATCTCGAATCACGTCGTTTTCCTGCACGAAGGCAGGATCGAAGAGCAAGGCCCCCCCGATTCGATATTCGGGGCGCCGCAGACCGAGCGGCTCAGGGGCTTTTTGTCGGCCACCCTGCACGAGTGACCGGAACCGCCAACTACCAACCAAGGGAGAAACCCCATGAAGAAACTGATCCTGACCGCCGCCGCGCTGAGTGTTTCGGCCGGCATGGCCATGGCCCAGGACGTCACCCGCCTGGGCACCGAGGGCGCCTACCCTCCGTGGAACTTCATCAACGACTCGGGCGAGGTCGACGGATTCGAGCGCGAACTGGGCGACGAGCTGTGCACGCGCGCCGGGCTGACCTGCGAATGGGTCACGAACGACTGGGATTCGATCATCCCGAACCTCGTGTCGGGCAATTACGACGTCATCATCGCCGGCATGTCGATCACCGACGAGCGCAAGGAAGTGATTGATTTCACCCAGAACTACACCCAGCCCGACCCGTCGGCCTACCTGGCCGCCTCGGAGGACGCGGACCTTGAGGGCGGTGTCGTCGCGGCGCAGGCCGGCACGATCCAGGCGGCCTTTGTCGCCGAACAGGGCTGGTCCCTGCTGGAATTCGCAACGCCCGAGGAAACCATCGCCGCCGTGCGCAGCGGCGAGGCCGACGCCGTTCTGGCCGACAAGTCCTACCTCGTGCCCGTGGCCGAGGAAGATGCCGGCCTGATGCTGCTGGAGCGCGAGGAACTGATCGGCGGCGGCGTGGGCCTTGGCCTGCGCAAGTCCGACACCGCGCTGAAGGAAACCCTCGACGCGGCGATCCAGTCGATGAAGGACGACGGCAGCCTGAACGCGCTGATCGAGAAATGGGAGATCGGCGAAACCTTCTGACCGGCACCGGGGCGGGCGACCTGCCCGCCCCGTACCGGCCTGATCCCTGGGGCGGGCAGCCTGCCCGCCCTCACTGACAACCGCGGGGCCCTGCCATTTTCAGCTTTTGCACCGATCCCGATGCCCTGTCCGGCCTGACCTGGCTGTCGTGCTACCTCACGACGGGCAAGCACATGTCGTTCTACTGGTCGTTCGGAACCGTGCTGCTGCTGCTGGCGATCACCGCACCGGCGGCGCTGGCCTTCGGCTTTGCCGGGGCGTCGGCGGCGCGCTCGCGCATCCCGCCGGTATCGTGGCTGGGCAAGGGCTATATCGCGGTGGTGCGCGGCGTGCCCGACATCGCGTTCTTCATGTTCTTCGTCATCGCGCTGGACCAGGGGTTCGAATATCTCCGCCACCAGTGGATGTGCCCCGACTGGGACCAGCCGATCCGGCAGGGCAACGATTTCATCGTCTGCCAGCAGGCCAAGCTGCCATTGGGCAATTCCCCCCAGATCTGGCACGAGATCTATGGCTTCTTCCTGGCGGTGCTGACCTTTGCCATCGTGTTCGGCGCCTTTGCCGCCAACGTGCTGTTCGGCGCGATGCGCGCGGTGCCCCATGCGCAGCTGGAAACCGCCGCCGCCTACGGCATGACCCCGCGCCAGACCTTCTGGCGCATCCTGGTGCCGCAGATGTGGGTCTATGCGCTGCCCGGCCTGGGCAACCTGTGGATGGTGCTGATCAAGGCCACGCCGCTGCTGTTCCTGCTGGGGGTCGAGGATATCGTCTATTGGGCGCGCGACCTGGGCGGCACCAAGACCGCGCGCTTCACCGACTACCCGCATGGCGACTGGCGGATGTGGTATTTCGGCGCGCTGCTGATCTTTTACCTTCTGTTCACCCGGGTTTCGGAAATCTTCCTGGACCGCATGATGAAAAGGCTGACCCATGGGCAGGCCACGATGGGCGGCGAAGCGCAGCGAAAGGCCGCGGCATGAGTTGCTGGGAAACCATCGCCGATTACGGGCTGCGCAGCCTCGGCATCGGTGAGCGCCTGTTGCCGCGCACCGATTTCACGCTGTGCCAGCAGGTCGTGCTGATCGGCTCGGGGATGATCTGGAACGTCTATTTCGGCGTGCTGGCGCTGGCCTCGGGGTTCTTTTTGGCCACGGCGCTGGCGATGGGCAAGGCCGCGCGCAGCCGGCCCGTCCGCAAGATCAGCGAATGGATGATCTTCGTCTTTCGCGGCAGCCCGCTGTTCATCCAGTTCTTCTTTGCCTATTTCCTGTTTCTCTCGCTCAAGACCGCGGTGCCGTTCTTTACCCCGCTGACCAGCGCCTGGGCCGGCGCGCTGGTGGTGCTGTTCCTGAACACCGCCGCCTATTCCGGCGAGATCTTCTATGGCGCGCTGCTGTCGGTGCCCAAGGGCGAGATGGAGGCGGCGGATGCCTACGGGTTCTCGGGCTGGAAGAAGTTTCGCAAGATCACCTGGCCCACCATGCTGCGGCTGGCCTGGCCCGCCTATACGAACGAGGCGATATTCCTGTTCCACGCCACCACGCTGGTATTCTTCAGCGGCTTTCCCGCGCAGGGGCAGCGGGGCGACGCGCTCTATTACGCCAATTACTTTGCCGACAAGACCTTCAACCCGTTCGTTCCCTACCCGATCCTGGCGATCTATTTCATCGCGCTGACGCTGCTGATCGTCGGCCTGTTCGGGCTGGTCAACCGGCGGCTCAACCGTCACCTTCCGGCCGAGCGGCGGCGGCGCATGAAACTGCGCCCAAACCTTTTGCGCTGACGCCGCGAAACCGGGCCGTTGCCCGGAAACCGCGCGATTTGCCTTGATTTCCGCGCGGTTTGAAGGCTATCCCATATTTGATCAAATTTTCCGACGGCCGTTTCCGATGACCACAATGACGCCCACAGACTGGCTTCGCGCGCATCCGCAGGTGCGCACGATCCGCGTTGCCGCCTCTGACCTCAACGGCCAGCCGCGCGGCAAGCGCATCCCCACCCGCTTTGCCGGAAAGGTGGTCGAGGAAGGCACGCGCTTTCCGCTTTCCGCGCTCAACCTCGATATCTGGGGCGAGGATATCGACGACAGTCCGCTGGTGTTCGAAACCGGCGATGCCGATGGCGTGCTGCGCCCGACCGAACGCGGCTTCATGCCGATGCCGTGGCTGTCGGCGCCCACCGGACTGTTGCCGATCTGGATGTTCCACGAGGATGGCCGCCCCTTCGACGGCGATCCGCGCCACGCGCTGGCCCGCGTGGTCGAACGATACAAGGCGCGTGGGCTGACCCCTGTTGCGGCGGTCGAGCTGGAGTTCTTCCTGATCGACGACAGCGGCAAGTCGCTTCAGGTGCCGATCAGCCCGCGCTCGGGCAAGCGGCGCAAGGCGGCCGAGGTCCTGTCGATCCGCGCGCTGGATGCGTTCGACGAGTTCTTTACCGATCTCTACGACGCCTGCGAGGAAATGGACATTCCCGCCGACACCGCGATTTCCGAGGCCGGGCTGGGCCAGTTCGAGATCAACCTGATGCACCAGGACGACGCGCTGCGCGCCGCCGACGATGCGTGGCTGTTCAAGATGCTGGTCAAGGGCATGGCCCGGCGGCACGGCTTTGCCGCGTCCTTCATGGCCAAGCCCTACGAGGATTACGCCGGGTCGGGCCTGCATGTGCATTTCTCGGTCCTGGACCGCGACGGCAACAACATCTTCGACGATGGCGGGCCGAAGGGATCGGATGCGCTGCGCCACGCGATTGCCGGCTGCCTGAAGGCGATGCCCGACAGCATGCTGATCTTCGCCCCGCACGCCAACAGCTATGACCGGCTGGTGCCGGAAAACCACGCGCCGACGGGTATCGCCTGGGCCTATGAGAACCGCACCGCCGCGATCCGCGTGCCCGCGGGCAACCCCGCGGCGCGGCGCATCGAACACCGGGTCGCGGGCGGCGACGTGAACCCCTATCTGCACCTGGCGGCCGTCCTGGGTGCGGCGCTGACCGGCATCGAGGATGGCGAGGAACCGCCCGCGCCGATCACCGGCAACGCCTATGCGCTGGACCTGCCGCAGGTGCCCAACACCTGGGCCGAGGCCATCGACGCCTTCGACCGGAGCGAACGGATGAAGCGCATCTTCGCCCCGATGCTGATCCAGAACCTGCTGCTGACCAAGCGGCAGGAAATGCACTACATGGCCGAACTGACGCCGCAGGAGCAGGTGGAGATATACCTCGACACGGTCTGAGGCGGGCCTTGCCCGCCTGCCCCGCCCTGCGATACGCTTCGACCATCCAAACCCATTGGTGATCCATGAAAATCGGCATCCTGCAAACCGGCCACGCCCCCGACCAGATCCGGGAGAGCGTCGGCGATTACGAAGACATGTTCCATAGCCTGCTTGCGGCGCATGGCTTCGACTTCCAGACCTGGAACGTGGTGGACGGCGCGTTTCCACCCGGCCCCGACGCCGCCGACGGCTGGCTTGTCACCGGCTCGAAACACGGCGCGTATGAGGACCACCCGTGGATTCCACCGCTCGAGTCGCTGATCCGCGCGATCCGCGACAGCGGGCGGCCGCTGGTGGGTGTCTGTTTCGGGCACCAGATCATCGCGCAGGCGCTGGGGGGCCGGGTCGAGAAATTCGCCGGCGGCTGGGCCACCGGGCCGCAGGTTTACGACCTGTCCGAAGGCGGGCAGATCACGCTGAACGCCTGGCACCAGGACCAGGTGGTGGCGCTGCCGCCGGGCGCCAGGGTGCTGGCGACCAACCCGTTTTGCGAAAACGCCGCGCTGGCCATCGGCGACAGCATCCTGACGGTGCAGGCCCATCCCGAATTCGGCCGCGACGTGATCGCGGGGCTGCTGGAGCATCGCGCCGGCGGGCTGGTGCCGGACGAGCAGATCGCCGACACCCGCGCGCGGCTGGACACACCCACCGAGGGCAGCGATTTCGGGGCGCGCATCGCCGCCTTTTTCCACCAGCACGCATCGGAGGGCGCGATATGACCGACTGGACGGATCAGCTGCCCGAGGCCGCCCGCGCCTATCTGGAAGGCCGCCGGCTGGACGAGGTGGAATGCATCGTTTCGGACCTGCCCGGCATCGCGCGGGGCAAGGCCGTCCCGGCGTCGAAATTCGGGCGGATGAATTATTTTCACCTGCCCGACAGCATCTTCTACCAGACCATCACCGGCGACTGGGGCGAAGCGGCGGGCAAGGAGGGGTTCATCGAACGCGACATGCTGCTTTACCCAGACATGTCCACCGCCACCGCCGCACCCTGGACCGCCGACTGGACCCTGCAGGTGATCCACGACGCCTTTGACCGCAAGGGCGATCCGATCCCGTTTTCCCCGCGCAACGTGCTGAAACGGGTGGTCAAGCTCTATCACGATCAGGGCTGGAAGCCGGTCGTCGCACCGGAGATGGAGTTCTACCTCGTCGCGCGCAACCTGGACCCGGCCAAGAAGATCGAGCCGATGATGGGCCGCTCTGGCCGGCCGGCGGCGGCGCGGCAGGCCTATTCGATGTCGGCGGTGGACGAGTTCGGCCCGGTGATCGACGATATCTACGATTTCGCCGAGGCGCAGGGGTTCGAGATCGACGGCATCACGCAGGAGGGCGGCGCGGGGCAGCTGGAGATCAACCTGCGCCACGGATCGCCGGTGAAGCTGGCCGACGAGGTGTTCTATTTCAAGCGCCTGATCCGCGAGGCGGCGCTGCGGCACGATTGCTTTGCCACCTTCATGGCCAAGCCCATCGCCGAGGAGCCGGGCAGCGCCATGCATATCCACCATTCGGTGCTGGATATCGAAACCGGGCAGAACATCTTTTCCGGCCCGCAGGGGGGTGAGACCGACGCGTTCTTCAACTTCCTCGGCGGGATGCAGAAATACCTGCCCTCGGTCATCGCGGTGATGGCGCCCTATGTGAACTCCTACCGCCGCTACGTGCGCGACCACGCGGCGCCGATCAACCTGGCCTGGGGGCGCGACAACCGCACCACCGGCATCCGCGTGCCGCTGTCGCAACCCGAAAGCCGCCGGGTCGAGAACCGGCTGGCGGGGATGGATTGCAACCCTTACCTCGGCATCGCGGCCTCGCTGGCCTGCGGATACCTGGGCCTGATGAACGAGGAATGGCCCGACAAGCAGTTCAAGGGCGACGCCTATGAAAGCGAAGAGGACATTCCCCGCGTGCTGGGCGAGGCGCTGGACCTGTTCGAAGGCGCGGACAAGCTGCACGAGGTGCTGGGCGAGGAATTCGCCCGCGTCTATGCCATCGTGAAACGCACCGAGTACGAGGAATTCCTGCAGGTGATCTCGCCCTGGGAACGCGAGCACCTGCTGCTGAACGTGTGATCCCGGACGGGTCGGCGACGGGGGGCGCTGCCCCCCGCACCCCCCGGAGTATTTCCGGCAAGATGAAGGACAAGGGGCGCCCTCATGGACCTGCTTTACGCCAATGACCGCAAGGGCACCTATCCGCAAAGCTGGTATGCCGCCACCGCCCACGAGGCGCCCGACCGGCCCGAACTGACGGGCGAGGTGCGGGCCGATGTCTGCGTGGTCGGCGGCGGGTTCACCGGGCTGTCCACCGCGCTGCACCTGGCGGAGCGGGGTGTGGACGTGGTCCTGGTCGAGGCACATCGCGTGGGGTTCGGCGCCTCGGGGCGCAATGGCGGGCAACTGGGCAGCGGCCAGCGGCAGGACCAGGAGGCGCTGATCCGCATGGTGGGGCGCGACGACGCGCGGCACCTGTGGCTGCTGGGCGAAGAGGCCAAGCAGGTCGTGCGCGGCCTGATCGAGACCCACGGGATCGACTGCGATTACCGCCCCGGCGTGGCCTGGACCGGATTTTCCGATGGCGAGGCACGGGACCTGCACGGCTATGCCGACCTGCTGGAGCGTGAATACGGCTATGACCGGATCGAGCGGCTGGATGCGCAGGCGTGCCATGCGCTCTGCCCCTCGCCCGCCTACAAGGGCGGGATACTGGACATGGGCGCGGGCCACCTGCACCCGCTGAATTTCGTGCTGGGGCTGGCGCGCGCGGCCGAGGCAGCGGGTGTGCGGATATTCGAGCGCAGCCATGTCCATCACGTCGCCGACGGCAGCCCCGCGACGGTGCGTTGCGACAAGGGCCGGGTGGTGGCCGAAACCGTGGTGCTGGCCGGCAACGGCTATCTCGGCGGGATGAACCGCAAGGTGGCGGCGCGGGTGATGCCGATCAACAATTACGTGGTGGCGACCGAACCGCTGGGCGAGTGCGCGGCGCAGGTGCTGACCCGCGACGTGGCGGTGGCCGATACGAAATTCGTGGTCAACTACTTTCGGCTGAGCCGCGACGGGCGGCTGCTGTTCGGGGGCGGCGAAAGCTATGGTTACCGCTTTCCCGACGACATCGCCGCCAAGGTGCGCAAGCCGATGCTGGAGATCTTTCCGCATCTGCGCGACGTGAAGATCGACCATGCCTGGGGCGGCACGCTGGCAATCACGATGAAGCGGCTGCCCTACCTGGGCCGGGTGGGCAAAAGCATCCTGTCCTCCTCGGGCTATTCGGGGCACGGGGTGGGCACGGCCACCCATGCCGGGCTGCTGATGGCGCAGGCGATCCTCGGGCGCAGCGCGGGGTTCGATGCGATGGCGCGGCTGCCGGTGCCGCGGTTTCCGGGCGGGCCGGCCTTTCGCACGCCGCTGCTGACGCTGGCGATGACCTGGTACGCGCTGCGCGACCGGCTGGGCGTCTGACACCCTGCAGGCAGGACAGGAGGAAACCCGCGCGGCACCCCGCCGACGCGGGCAACGGGCTTGAATTTTTCCGGCTTTCCTTTAAGAAAACCGAAAAGGGATTTCAGGAAAGCCGAAAACATGACCCTCGCCCCCAATGTCTATGACGCCGAGCCCATCCCCGACGCCGCCCGCGCCGAGATCGAGCGGTTGCTGCAATCGGGCGATCTGTTCCGCTATACCGCGCCGCAGGATGCGCCGGTGGCGCTGCTGGAGCGTGAGTTTGCCGAGATGATGGGCGCGCGCTATGCGCTGGCGGTGTCGTCCTGCTCGGCGGCGCTGTTTTTGTCGCTCAAGGCGCTGGACCTGCCGCGCGGCGCGAAGGTCCTGATCCCGGCCTTCACCTTCGCCGCCGTGCCCTCGTCCATCGTGCACGCGGATTGCGAGCCGCTGCTGTGCGAGGTGGGCGAGGATTACCGCATCGACCTGGACGACCTGAACAGGAAGATCGGACAGGCGGACGCGGTGATGATCAGCCACATGCGCGGCCATACCAGCGACATGGACGCGATCATGCAGGCCGCCGCCGCCCGTGGCCTGCCGGTGATCGAGGATGCGGCGCATTCGCTGGGCACCACGTGGGACGGGCGCAACATCGGCACCATCGGCAGGATCGGCTGCTTCAGCTTCCAGTCCTACAAGCTGCTGAACAGCGGCGAGGGCGGCATCCTGATCACCGACGACGCGGATATCCTGGCCCGCGCGGTCATCATGTCGGGCGCCTATGAACATAACTGGCGCAAGCACGGCACCGATCCCGCGCTTGAAACCGCCTTTGCGCGGCACCAGAACCGGCTGCCGCTTTACAATCTGCGGCTGGGCAACCTGTCGGCGGCGGTGGTGCGCGCGCAACTGGCCGAGGTGGCGCGGCGGGTGCGCGACGGGCGGCGCAACCACGACCGGGTGGCCGCGCAGCTGAACCTGTCGCCCTGGATCGAGGTGCCGGAAAAGCTGGCCAAGGAAGAGCGCGCACCGGATTCCATCCAGTTCAACCTGTGCGGCATGACAGAGGACGAGACCCGCGCCTTTGCCGATGCCGCCGCCGCGCGCGGCGTCAAGGTGCAGGTCTTCGGCCTGAGCACCGACAACGCGCGCGCCTATTGGAACTGGCAGTTCCTGCACGACCTGCCCGAGCTGCCGCAGACGCGCGCCATGCTGATGCGGGCCTGCGACGTGCGCCTGCCCGCCCGGCTGACGCCCGAGGAATGCGATTTCGTGGCCGACGCGCTGGTGCGCGCGGCGCAGGACGTCAAGGGCAACCTGCGCGCCACCGCCTGACCGCCACTGGACAACCGCCCCGCCCCCGCCCATCCTGCCCGAAACAGGAGAGACGGCATGGCGGATTTCAGCAAGGGCGCGGCATGGATGGCGGGGGAGATCCTGCCGATATCCGAGGCGAAGATCGGCGTCACGGATTGGGGGCTGACCCATTCCGATATCACCTATGACGTGGTGCCGGTGTGGAAGGGCGGGTTCTTCCGGCTGGACGATTACCTCGACCGGTTCCTGGACAGCCTTGCCGCGATGCGCCTCGATCCCGGGCTGACGCGCGACCGGATGGTGCAGGCGCTGGCGGACATGATGACCGCCAGCGGGTTGCAGGACGCCTATTGCGCGATGGTCTGCGCGCGCGGCGTGCCCGTCATCCCCGGCAGCCGCGATCCGCGCGACTGCGCCAATCATTTCTACGCCTGGTGCGTGCCCTATGTGCATGTGATCCCGTTCGATCTGGCCGAGGCCGGGGCCAGCGCGCTGATCCCCGACACCCCCCGCCGCATCCCCGAGAACAGCGTGAACCCGCGCGCCAAGAACTATCACTGGGGCGATTTCACCGACGGGCTGTTCCAGGCGAAAGAGGCCGGGTTCGACACCGTGATCCTGCTGGATCACGCGGGCAACGTGACCGAGGGGCCGGGCTTCAACGCCTTCGCGCTGAAAGGCGGCCGGGTGATCACCTCGGGGCACGGGGTGCTGGGCGGGATCACCCGGCGCACGGTGCTGGAGATGGCGCAGGAGGCCGGGCTGACCTGCGAGGAGCGCGCGCTGCCGCTGGAGGAATTCCTGGACGCGGACGAGGTGTTCCTGTCTTCGTCCGGCGGGGGTGTGACGCCGATCGTCCGGGTGAACGACCGGGTATTCGGCAACGGCGTACCGGGGCCGGTGGCGCGCAGGCTGCGGCAAACCTATTTCGACTGGCTGGAAGCGCCGCGTTTTCGCACCGCGATCGCGTATCGGTAAGCCGCGCGCGCCCCGTCAGTGCATGGTCAGCACGTCGGCGACAAAGGGATAGGCCGCAACCGCCGGGTCGATCACCACCTCCTGCAGCAGCGGCTTGAGTTCCGACGCGACGCGGGCGGGCATGTCCTGCAGGATGCCCTTGCGCGCAGTCAGGGTGATGGTGCGCGACAGCGGCGCGAAGGGCAGCGGCATCACGTCGATCTGGTCGGCAAAGCGGCGCGCGCGCATCAGCGCCAGCGGCGTCAGGATCGTCCAGCCCGCGCCCTGCCCCACCATCGCAAGGATCGCGTGATAGCTGTCCAGCTCGAACCGCTGCGACAGGGTCAGGTTCTGCCGCGCAAGGTGCGATGCGATCAGCCGGCCCATGTGGTGACGGGTGGTGTATTGCACCAGCGGCATGGTCTTGAGCTGTTTCAGCAAGTCGCGGTCGGGACGGATGCGCCCCCGTGGCGCGGCCACGACGAAGCCCTCGGTCAGCAGCGGGTGCAGTTCCATCCAGTCGGCCTCGGCCCCCATCTGGGCAGCCACGATCACGTCGAGGGCGCGGGCATCCAGCAGGTCGTGCAGGTAATGGCTGGCCCCGGTTTCCAGCAGGAACTGGCTGGTCCTGAGATCGCCGGCCAGCCGCGTCAGCAGCCGCGGGGTCACGTCGGCCTCGAAATCCTCGATCATGCCCAGGCGGAACCGCGTGAGGTTGGTCATGTCGGCCATCGCCAGCTCGGCGCGGGCCAGCGCGGCCTCGTTCAGGATGGCACCGGCGCGGCGGCGGAAAATCTCGCCCGCCGGGGTCAGCACCACGGGACGCGTGTTGCGTTGCAGCAGCGTGGCGCCGATCGCGCCTTCGAGGTTGGTCAGTTGCTGGCTGACGGCCGAGGGACTGGCCCCCAGCCGCCGCGCCGCGGCCGAGATGCTGCCCTCTTCGGCGGTGGCAACGAAGACCTCGACCCCCCAGAGCGTGATCCGGCCGGGGCTGTCCACCATGTCCGGTTACTTGTCCATCTTCGACAGCTTGGCCTGCAGGTCGGCAAGCTGGCGCTTGATCTCGTCCAGGTCGTCGGTATCGCCGGCATCGTCCTTGCCCGGCTCGGCCTCGGGTTCGGTGCCCGGCCCGCTCCACTGGCCGGACATGCCGCTGGTCATCGCCTTGAGAAACGCCTGTTGCTGCGCCTGCAGCGCCTCGAAGCCGGGCATCTGCGCCATCGGGTTCACCTTGACCATGTTCTCCATCATCTTGGACTGGCCGTCGCGCAGCATCTCGAACGACGCCTGCAGGAATTGCGGCACCATCGAACCGGCCTGATCGGTGTAGGACCGCACCAGGTCCGTCAGCACGCTGACCGGCAGCATGGTTTCGCCCCGGCTTTCGTGTTCGGCAATGATCTGAAGAAGATACTGGCGTGTCAGGTCGTCTCCCGATTTCAGATCGACGATCTGAACCTCGCGCCCGTCGCGGATGAACCCGGCGATATCCTCGAGCGTGACGTAATCGCTGGTTTCGGTGTTGTAGAGCCGCCGACTGGCATAGCGTTTGATCAGCAGCGTTTTCTTGTCTTCGGCCACTTGGCGGTCCTCCCCGATGCAGCGGTGCAGAAAAACACTAGGACAGGCCGGATCAAAAAGAAAGGGCGGGCAAAATGCCCGCCCATCGTCTGCATCCGTCAGGGAGGAGGGAGGATGCAGCCTTGTTCCTGCCCGCGCCTTACTTGGCGGCGGTGGCCTTCTTGGCGGCCGCGGTGGCGTCCTTGGTCATCTTCTGGACGGTGGCCGATGCTTCCTCGGTCATGTCCTTGCCGGCGGCCATCATCAGCTCGACGGTGTCCATCTGGACCTTCTTGGCGACCTCGGCGAAGGCGGCCATGTTCTCGGCGGCGACCTCGGCCTGGGCCGATGCGAAGTCGGTCATCGCCTTGGCGTAGTCTGCCGGCTCGGTCTTGGCCTTGGTCATGTCGGCCAGCTTGGCCAGGGTTTCCTTGGTCCACTTGGCGGAAATCTCCGAGGATTTCCCGGCGGCGTCCAGCGCCACGCCGGCCAGCTTTTCGTTCAGCGTGGCCTGGGTCTTGAAAGCGTCTTCCATCACCTTGGTGTCGACGGGGAAGGCACCCATCATGTCCTTCATCATCGCGGTGAAATCTTGCGTCTTAGCCATAGTTCCTGATCCTTTGCATTCCGCGCCGGGCCATCCCCGGCTTTCTGCGTCTGCAAGGAACATACATGCTGCACCGCAGCATTTCAAGTACCCATGCTGCGGTGCAGCGAAAAATCGCCTTACCCCAGGGAAACTAATATTTTTCCCCGCGCCGGACATAGGTGCCCGGGGCCGGGCACAGGGCGGGGTGCCCCGAATCACCGGGTTGCCGCGCCGGGACCATCTTGCCCGACCTTTTGGCAAGCCACTGACCCCAGCGCGGCCACCACGATCCCTCGTTGAACTTTGCCCCGGCCAGCCAGTCATCCGCCGGCAGGCTGAGATCGGTGTTGGTATAATGGCCGTACTTCTTCTTGCTGGGCGGGTTCACGATACCGGCGATATGGCCCGATTGGGAAACGACGACGGTCTTGTCCTTCGCGCCCATCTGCTGCGCGCCGCGATAGCTGTCCCTCCAGGGCGCGATGTGATCGGTCTCGCAGGCGACGACATAGAGGGGCACGTCCACGTCCTCCAGCGACAGCCGTTCGTTGCACAGCTCGATCCCGCCGGCGGCGAACTCGTTGCGCTGGCACAGGCCCCGCAGGTATTCGCGCGCCATCCGGCCCGGCAGGTTGGTGCCGTCGCCGTTCCAGTAGAGCAGGTCGAAGGCCGGCGGCGTCTCGCCCAGCATGTAGGAGCGGATCGCCGGGCCGTAGATCAGGTCGTTGGAGCGCAGGAAGGAAAAGGTGCGCGCCATGATGAAGCTGCGCAGATAGCCCTGCGCGGCGACCTCGTCCTCGATCCCGTCGATGAAATCGTCCTGCAGGAAGGGCGTGAATTCCCCCTGGTCCGAGAAATCGGTGAGCGTGGTAAAGAAGGTCGCCGATTTCACCGGCTTTTCGCCGCGATGCCTTAGCAGCGACAGCGTCAGCGCCAGCGTGGTGCCCGCGATGCAGTAGCCCACGGCGTTCACCTGCTTCTGGCCGGTGATCTTCCCGATCTCGCGGAAGGCGGCAAGATAGCCGTCCTCGATATAGTCGTCCAGGCCGACATCGCGATAGGTGGCGTCGGGATTGACCCAGCTGACCACGAACAGCGTATAGCCCTGTTCGGTGATCCACCGGATCAGGCTGTTTTCCGGCTTCAGGTCGAGGATGTAGAACTTGTTGATCCAGGGCGGAAAGATCACGATCGGCGTGGCATGGACCTGCGCGGTTCTGGGCGCGTACTGGATCAGTTCCATCATCCGGTTGCGATAGACCACCTGCCCCTCGGTCGTGGCGATGTTCTCGCCCAGCCGGAACGCGCCCTCGTCGACAAGCCGCACCAGCATCTCGCCGTTATTGGCCTCGAGGTCGGACACCAGGTTCTCAAGCCCCCGGACCAGGCTTTCGCCGTCGGTCTCGATCGCGCGTTCCAGCGCGTCGGGGTTGGTCGACAGGAAATTCGTCGGCGCCAGCATGTCGATGATCTGGTCCGAGAAATATTCCAGCCGCCTGCGCGCCACCGGGTCCAGGTCCTCGATTTCGGTGACGGCGTTGCGGATCGCCTCGGCGTTCAGCAGGTATTGCTGCTTGATGTAGTTGAAATAGGGATGCGTCTTCCATAGCGGGTTGGAGAACCGGCGATCCCCGGGCGTGTCGTCCTCGGGCGCCTCGAGCTTGCCATGCGCCAGCGCCTGCTGCGCCTCGAGGAAATGCTTGACCGACTTGCCCCAGTATTCGACCTGCTGCTCGAAGATGCGCGCGGGGTTGTGCATCAGCTCATGCCAGTATCCCTGCGTCGCCTTGACCATCAGGTCGGGGCCCGGGCCGTTCAGCGTGGGATTGGCGGGGTCGCGCCGCGACATCACCGCGATCAGGCGCTGGGACAGGTCTTCCACCTTTGCGAGATTCGCGTTGAGCCGTTCCAGATTTTCACCCGCGGCATCGTCTTTGGTTGTCATATCAACAAATTCCCCGTATCTTTGCTGCTATGCAGCATTTGGTCGCGGCACAGGGTCGCCATCTGCCTGCGGCGGAAGCGACCACTGATAACGGGCGAAATGCCCGCAACACGGAGAAACCGCATATGCGTTACCTGGCCACATATGATATCATGGAAACGATGCGCAATACGAACCAATGGTTGGGTGCCTCCGCCCTGTCTTTCGCATCCTACCCGGTTTTCAGCATGGTGCCAAACCCCGCGCTGCAATGGATGGCCGCCTGGGGCGAAGTGACCGAACGCACATTCCAGCGCATGGTGGTCAAGCCCGACTGGGGTATCCGCACCGTCACCTGCGAGGACGGCAAGGACCACCTGGTCAATATCGAAACGGTGGTCGAGAAACCCTTTGGCGACCTGATCCATTTCGATGTCGTGGGCCGCAGCGAACAGCCGCGCAAGATCCTGCTGGTTGCCCCGATGTCGGGGCATTACGCGACCCTGCTGCGGTCCACCGTGCAGTCGCTGATCGTGAATAACGAGGTCTATATCACCGACTGGCATAACGCGCGCGACATCCCGGCATCCGAGGGCAAGTTCGATGTCGAGGATTACACGCTCTACCTTGTCGATTTCATGAAACACCTCGGCCCCGACACCCATGTCATCGCCGTGTGCCAGCCCGCGCCGCTGACGCTGGCAGCCACCGCCTACCTGGCCGAGGAAGAGCCCGACGCCCAGCCGAACACCCTGACCCTGATCGGCGGGCCGATCGACCCTGATGCCACCCCCACCGACGTGACCGATTTCGGCAACCGCGTGACCATGGGCCAGCTCGAGGAGATGATGATCCAGCGCGTCGGCTTCAACTACAAGGGCGTCGGGCGCATGGTCTATCCCGGCCTGCTGCAGCTTGCCTCGTTCATGTCGATGAATGCCGACCGCCACTCCAAGGCGTTCCAGGACCAGATTTCCCGCGTGATGCGGGGGGATGCCTCGGACCACGACGCGCATAACCGGTTTTACGACGAATACCTTGCCGTGATGGACATGACCGCCGAATTCTACCTGTCCACGGTCGAGCGCATCTTCAAGAACCGCGAGATCGCGCGCAACGTCTTTACCGTCGCCGGCAAGCCGGTGGATATCGGCAAGATCACCCGGGTCGCGGTCAAGACGGTCGAGGGCGCGAATGACGACATCTCGGCCCCCGGCCAATGCGTCGCGGCGCTTGGCCTGTGCACCGGCCTGCCCGACAGCATGAAGGCCAGCCATGTGGAGCCCGGCGCGGGCCATTACGGCATCTTCGCGGGCAAAAGCTGGCGCAACAACATCCGCCCGCTGGTGCTGAACTTCATGAACGCCAACAGCGGCAAGCCCGCGAACCGCAACGCCGCCGCCCGGTAACCCCGGCCGGTCAGGCGCGCGCACCCTGCCCCTTCCTCTCTCTGGCAATATCCCGGGGGCGTGGGGGCAGCGCCCGCACCGGCGTCACGGCCGCTACTTCCAGCGGCCGCGCAGCCAGCGCCACAGCGGCACAACGTCCAGCGCCGCTATGGCCAGCCCCAGCGGGATCATCCAGAAGCCCACCACCGGCAGGAAGCCGAACACGCCGCCCGTCATCACCAGCAGCCCGACAACCAGCCGCAGGCCCGGCGGAATATGCCGGCGCGCCCAGATCTGGGTGCGCTGGCGCGTGCGCCGCAGGGTCTTGCGCCAGTCACCCGCCATCGTGGCCCCGCACAAGGTCGATCACGCTGCCGTCGCGGTATTCGCAAACCGCCACCACCGGCCCGTCCGTGACCGGCGGGGGCGGCAGGGGCAGGCCCGCGCGCATCTTTTCCAGCGTCAGCACGGGCAGGCCGGCGGCGCGGGCGCGGTCGGCCAGCCCGGCCCGGGCGGGGTTGATGGCGATGCCCGCCTCGGTCACCACCGCGTCGATGTCGCGGCCCGGCGTGGTGCGGCAGGCGACGCGGTCGACGATCCGGCTGAACCCGCGTGCCGCCCGGCGCGTCACGATGATGGTCAGGCCCGCCCCCGCCGCGCAATCGGCATGTCCGCCCGAGCCGCCAAGGATGGCGCCATCGCTGCCGGTCGTGACGTTCACGTTGAAATCCAGATCCACCTCGGCCGCGCCAAGGATCACCACGTCCAGCGCGTTCACCACGGCATCAGGCCGGTCGGGATGGGCGTAGTCGCTGGCCGACATGTCGCTGTGGCCGGGATCGTCGCGCAGGCTGTCGACCCCGGCAAGGTCGAAGCATTGCACGTCGCGCAGCACCGGGAACAGCCCGGCGCGGTGCAGCTCGACCAGCGGCGCGGTGATGCCGCCGCAGGCAAAGCCCCCGGTCACGCCCGCCTCGCGCATCGACGCGCCCAGCCGCGCCGCAACCGCCAGCGACACCGCGCCCGCCCCGGTCTGGAAATTGATCCCGTCGCGCACCGCGCCTGCGGCGGCGATCAGCCGCGTGGCCATGTCGGCGATGCGCAGCCCCCCGGGGTCTCGCGTGATCTGCGTGGTGCCCGACACGATCCCCGCCGCCGCGCCGATGCGCGGCAACACGACGATCTGATCGACCCGGTGGCCCGGTATCGCAGGCGCGACCGGCAACGCATCGACCAGGCAATCGGTCACCGCGATCACGTGGCGCGCATGGGCGGCGTCGGGCTCGGCATAGCCCATCGGCCCGAATGCCTCGTCCCCCAGCAACCCGGTCAGGTTGCCCGCGCGGTCGGCCATCGCCGCCGCGATCACCGCGATATCGGGCGCGGCCCGGCCGCTTTCCACGTCGCGCGCACGCCCGCCATGCGTTGTCAGGACCGCCGGTTTCGCCAGCGCCCCCTGCCCCAGCGCCCGCGCCACCGGCCCCGAGACATAGCCGGTGCGCAACCCCGTCACCGTGCCCCGCGCCATATGAGCGGCCATCGGCGCATGGACCGGAAAGACCGAACTAGGGCACAGCGTCAGATCGCCGGCGCCCAGCGCCTCTGCCGCGTCGAGCGTGGCGTTCAGCACCGCGTCGCCGTTGCGCAGGTGGTGATGAAAGGACAGCGCCTGCCCGTCCCGCAGACCGGCGGCGCGCAACGCAGCCGCCAGGTCGGGCGCAACGCTCAGCCCGGCAGCCTTTCGCGGCGCACGGGCGGGCCAGCGCGGCATCGCCATGCCGAAGGGCACAACCGGCCCATAGCCCGCCAGGTCGCCGCTCATTGCAGCACGAAGGGCTGCGCCAGCCAGCCGCGCAGCGCCCCGGTCACCGCCTCGGGGTTTTCCAGCGTCGGCAGGTGACCGGCCTCGTCGATGATCGCAAGCCCGGCATAGGGGATCAGCTCGGCCATGAAGCTGTGGCGCTTGGGCGGCGTCAGCCCGTCATGCGCGCCGCACAGCACCAGCGCGGGCACCTTGCAGCGGCGCAGCGTCGGCTGCTGGTCGCGGCGGCGTTGCAGCGCGCGAACCTGGCGGGTGAACACCTCGGGGCCGTGATCCGCGGCCATGCCCAGAAAGCGGTTCATCACCTCCATCCGCCCCGGCCCGGGCGCAAGGTAGTCGGGGCGCATCATGTCGCGCAGCGCCTCGTCCAGCCGCCCGGCGCGCGCCTTGATCAGCAGCGGCTCGTAGGCGCTGGCGCTTTGCGGGGTTTCCGCCAGCGGGTTGGTGTCCATCAGCGCGATGCGCGCCACCCGGTCGGGCGCGCGGCGCAGGATCTCCATCGCCACGATCCCGCCCATGCTCAGCCCCGCCAGCGCGAATTTGCGCGGCAGCGCATCCAGCAGGCCGCTGGCGATTTCCTCGATCCGCTCGCCGCCGCTGACCGGGGCAACCATCACCGGCCGCTCGCGCGACAGCGCGGTAAGCTGCGGCTCGAACAGGCGCGCGTCGCACATCATCCCCGGCAGGAAAACCAGCGGCTCGGCCATCGTCATGCGCCGCCCACCCGCGCCGTCACCTCGCCGATGGACTGCACGATCAGCCCCAGGCAATCGCTGTCGGAAAAGCGGTGATCCGCCCCGTCGACCAGCGTCAGCCGCATGTCCGGTCCCTGCGCGTGATCCAGCAGCCGCAGCGCCACCGACATCTCCACATCCTCGTCCGCCGTGCCCTGCAGGAACCGCACCGGGAACGGCAGGGGCAGCGCGTCGCGCAGGACCAGCCGGTCGCGCCCGTCCTCGATCAGCCTTTGGGTGATGACATAGGGCTCGTCCGAATACTCGCTGGGCAGCTCCACCCGCCCGTCGCGCGACAGCGCGGCGCGCTGCGCGTCGTCGAACCCCGCCCACATCGAATCCTCGGTGAAATCGGGGGCGGCGGCGATGGTGACAAGGCCGGCCACCCGTTCCGGCATGTCGCGGCAGACCAGCAGCGAAATCCATCCGCCCATGGACGAGCCGACAAGGATCTGCGGTGCCTCGGTCAGCTCGGCGATGACCGCCATCGCATCCGCGGCCCAGTCGCCGATGCACCCGTCCTCGAATGCGCCGCTGCTCTGGCCGTGGCCGGAATAGTCGAAGCGCAGGAAGGCCCGGCCCGCCGCGCGCGCCCAGTCTTCCAGGTGCAGGGCCTTGGTGCCCTCCATGTCGGATTTGAACCCGCCCAGGAACACCACGCCCGGCCCGTGGCCCTCGGTCTTGTGATAGGCGATGCGCCGTCCCTGCGGCGTCGTCAGATAGCTCGGTCCGGTCATCGTCTCACTCTTTGCGAAAATCCACGCCCTGCGTACCGGCACCGCGCAGATCCCGCGGCGCTTCCCACGTCGCGGGGTCGGTAATCAGCGCCGCCACCGCCTCGGCCCCGGCCTGCAACAGCCGCTCGCCCTTGTCCGCGCTGGACCGCGCCGGGTTCCCCGCCAGCCCGTTGGCCGTCATCTGGGTGAAGGGCCGCCAGCGATAGCCCGTCTTGCCGGCCTTGAGGAAACTGGCACCGCTGTCGCGGCCCATCTGCGCGATATCCGCCAGCCCGGATGTGTCGACCAGATCGCCCTCGCAGGCCATCATCATGGATGTCTCGCCCTCGCCCGCATGCATGATCTGGTCCTGGTCCTCGAGGATTTCGCCATAGGCCCCGGCTGCCTCCATCGGGTAGGTGACGAAGACCAGCGTGGCGTCCACCTGCGGGGCGAGTTCGTCGATGATCTGCTGGCAGGCGACGATATTGCCGCCGTGGCTGTTGGAGATCACGATATCGTGGAACCCCAGCCGCACCAGCGAGTCGATCAGGTCGGTCAGGATTGCGCGGAACGTGGCGTGGCTGACGGTCAGCGTGCCGCCGAAGGGCATGTGATGCTCGCTCAGCCCCGACCAGACCACCGGCGCCACCACGACGGGCCGGGTGCCCCAGGCGATGCGCGCCGCGCGGTGGGCGATCTCGTATCCCAGCCTTGTGTCGGTCATCGTCGGCAGGTGCGGCCCGTGCTGCTCGATCGAGGCGACGGGCAGGATCACCACCGCGTTATCCTCGGCCAGCCTGCGCAGCTCATGCGCCTTCAGGCGCGCCCAGTCGGTTTCCGGCATGTGTTACCCTCCATTTTCGCCCCATACTGCACGGGCAGGCAGCGGGTGCAATCACCGACTGCCCGGCCCCCGCCGCAGCGGCACACCCCCGCTTCATCGTTCCGGCAAATACTCCGGGGGGACGCCCGGAACGGGCGGCGGGGGCAGAGCCCCCTTCGCACGCCCGCGGGGCCCGGCCCGCTTGACTTTGCCCCGGCAGCGCGGCAGAAGCAGCCCACACCATAACCCGCAACCGGGCGTTCCGTGGGCGCCAAACCGACGAGGAGCCAACCGTATGGCACAGATCACCCTCACCTTCCCCGATGGCAATTCGCGCGCAGTCGACGCCGGGATCACCCCCGCCGAAGTGGCCGCCGATATTTCCAAGTCGCTTTCGAAAAAGGCCATCAGCGCCACCGTGAACGGCCGGCACTGGGATCTGCAATGGCCGATCGACGCCGATGCCACCATCGCCATCAACACCATGCAGGATACCGCCCCCGCGCTGGAGCTGATCCGCCACGACCTTGCGCATATCATGGCGCGCGCCGTGCAGGAGATCTGGCCCGACGTGAAGGTCACGATCGGCCCGGTGATCGAGAACGGCTGGTATTACGATTTCGACCGGGACGAGCCCTTTACCCCCGAGGATCTGGGCGCCATCGAAAAGAAGATGCGCGAGATCATCAACAAGCGCGATCCCGTCACCACCGAGGTCTGGGAACGCGACCGCGCCATCAAGTATTACGAGGCCAATAACGAGCCCTACAAGGTCGAGCTGATCGAGGCGATCCCCGGCAGCGATCCGATCCGCATGTACTGGCACGGCCACTGGCAGGACCTGTGCCGCGGCCCGCATTTGCAGCATACCGGCCAGGTGCCGGCGGACGCCTTCAAGCTGATGAGCGTCGCGGGCGCCTATTGGCGCGGCGACAGCAGCCGCCAGATGCTGCAGCGGATCTATGGCGTGGCGTTCCAGAACAAGGAACAGCTCAAGGCGCATCTGCACATGCTGGAAGAGGCCGCCAAGCGCGACCACCGAAAGCTGGGCCGCGAGATGGACCTGTTCCACATGCAGGAAGAGGCCCCCGGACAGGTGTTCTGGCACCCCAACGGCTGGACGATCTACACCACGCTGCAGGATTACATGCGCCGCAAGCAACGCGCCGGCGGCTATAACGAGATCAACACCCCGCAGGTCGTCGACCGCAAGCTGTGGGAGGCCTCGGGCCACTGGGAGAAATACCAGCACCACATGTTCATCGTCGAGGTCGACGAAAGCCGCGACGGTGAAAACGACGACGCCAGCGCGAAGAACAAGGACCAGACCCGGATCAACGCGCTGAAGCCGATGAACTGCCCGTGCCACGTGCAGGTCTATAACCAGGGCCTGAAATCCTATCGCGACCTGCCGCTGCGGCTGGCCGAATTCGGATCCTGTGCGCGGTTCGAACCCTCGGGCGCGCTGCACGGCATCATGCGGGTGCGCGGCTTTACCCAGGACGACGCGCATATCTTCTGCACCGAGGACCAGATCCAGCAGGAATGCGCGCGCTTCATCGACTTCCTCGCCGATGTCTATCGCGAGCTTGGGTTCCCCGAGTTCGAGATCCGTTTCGCCACCCGCCCCGAAAAGCGGGTGGGCACCGACGAAAGCTGGGATTACGTCGAGGGCGCGCTGGAAAACGCGATCAAGGCGGTCGGGCGCGACTATACGCTGGAGCCGGGCGACGGTGCGTTCTACGGGCCCAAGCTGGATTTCTACCTGACCGACGCGATCGGCCGGGTCTGGCAATGCGGCACCTTCCAGGTCGATCCGAACCTGCCCGAACGGCTGGGCGCCAGCTATATCGGGGCCGATGGCGAACGCCACCGCCCGTTCATGCTGCACCGTGCCTGCCTTGGTTCGTTCGAACGCTTCATCGGCATCCTGATCGAGAACTGGGAGGGCAAGTTGCCCTTCTGGCTGGCCCCGCGCCAGGTGGTCGTGGCATCCATCGTGTCGGACGCGGATGATTATTGCCGCGAAGTGGTGGCCGCGCTGAACGCCGCGGGCATCCGGGCCGAGGCCGATTTGCGCAACGAAAAGATCAACTACAAGATCCGCGAACATTCGGTCGGCAAGGTGCCGGTGATCCTGGCCTGCGGCATGAAAGAGATCGAGGAACGCACCGTATCCGTCCGGCGGCTGGGTGAGCAGAAGACTTCTGTAACATCGCTGGATGAGATCGTGAGCACGCTTGCCAAAGAGGCAACCGCGCCCGATCTTTTGTAACAAACCGTGCCATTCCGTCGCGGCCCGTCGGTAACATTGCCGGCGGGCCTCGTCATGCCTGGCGGTAAGCCTTTGATTTCGGACAATTCTGTTTCCCGAACCGCATCACGCAGCGTGACGCGGCCGTGATGCACGGCCCTGTGAGTGGCCTGTGACGCCCCCCTGCTGGCAGCCTTTCAGCACCACCGCTCCGGTGGCTTGTCAAGACATCCAGATAGGGAGAGAACCCATGTCGACCACCCTGAAAACCGCCGCCCTCGTGGGCGCCGTCGCCAGCGCCATCGCCGCCCACGGCACCGCCGCCAGCGCGATGGAAAAGGAAAAATGCTTCGGCGTCAGCCTGGCAGGCCAGAACGATTGCGCCGCCGGCCCCGGCACCACCTGCGCCGGCACCTCGACCGTCGATTACCAGGGCAATGCCTGGTCGCTGGTCGATGCGGGCACCTGCACCGGGATCGACCTGCCCGGCGACCGCATGGGCAGCCTTGAACCGCTGGACCGCGACCTGCCGCAAACCTGATGCGCGCCCCGGGGATGGAGGGCCCGCGCCCTCCGTCCCGCCTTGCCTGCCGGAGGATTTCCAGATGTTCGATACCCCGCACGTCCCCCTGCCCGCCAAGCCCGGCATCGGCTACAAGCCGCAGCATTTCGCCGCGATCCTGGACGACCCCGGCGCGGTCGGCTGGCTGGAAATCCATGCCGAGAATTACATGGGCGCCGGCGGGCGCCCCATCGCGCAGCTGCGGCAATTGTCCGAGCGGTTTCCCGTATCCGTCCACGGTGTCGGTCTGTCCATCGGGGGCGAGGGACGGCTCGACCCCGATCACCTTGCGCGGCTGCGCCAGTTATGCGGCTGGCTGAACCCCGCCAGCTTTTCCGAACACCTGGCATGGTCGACCCATGACAGCGCGTTTTTCAACGACCTGCTGCCCTTGCCCTATACCAATGCCACGCTGGCCCGCGTCTGCGCCCATATCGACGAGCTGCAAGAGGTGCTGGGCCGGCGAATGTTGCTGGAAAACCCCTCGTCCTACCTTGCCTTCGCCGAGTCGAGTTGGGACGAACCCGCCTTCCTGGCCGAGATCGCCCGGCGCACCGGCTGCGGGCTGCTGCTGGACGTGAACAACGTCTTCGTGTCGGCCACCAACCTGGGCTACGATCCGCGCCGCTATGTCGGGGATTTCGCGCTGGACGCGGTCGGTGAGATCCACCTGGGCGGCCATGACGAGGATCACGACGATCACGGCGCGCCCCTGCTGATCGACAGCCACGGGGCCGAAGTGGCCGATCCGGTCTGGGCGCTGCTGGATCACACCCTTGCCCTGTCGGGTCCGCGCCCGGTGCTGATCGAATGGGACACCGACGTGCCCGACTGGCCGGTGCTGGAGGCCGAAGCCGCCCGCGCCGCCGCGGCGCTGGCGCGGGTGGCGGCATGACCGGGCTGGTCGCCGATTTCCTGCCCGCGCTGCGCGATGCGGCCCGGCCCGCGCCCGATGGCGTGACCGATGGCGCGGGTCGTCCCGCCGGGCGGCGGTTCGATGTCTATCGCAACAACGTGGCGGTATCGCTGATCGCGGCGCTGGAAACCGGCTTTCCCGCCCTCCGCAGCCTGATCGGGCCGGAAAATTTCCGCCATGTCGCGCGCCGCTTTGCCGCCGGTCATCCCCCTGCCTCGCCCCTGATGATGTATTACGGACAGGGCTTTCCCGCGTTCCTGGCCAAGCTCGGGGCGCTGGCGCATATCCCCTACCTGCCCGATGTGGCGCGGCTGGAGCTTGCGCTGCGCGACAGCTATCACGCCGCCGATCACGTGGCCCTGACGCCCGACGCGCTGGCCGCGATCCCGCCTGAACGGCTGGAACACACCCGGCTGGCGCCTGCCCCCTCGGTGCGCCTGCTGCGCAGCGACTGGCCGGTCAGCGCGATCCGGGCCTTTGCGATACGCGACGATGCGCCAAAGCCTGCGGGCGGTGGGCAGGATGTGGCGGTGCTGCGCCGCGGGTTCGACCCCGAACCCGTCACCCTGCCGGCGGGCGGTCATGCCTTTCTGCGCGCGTTGCAGGCGGGCGAGCCGCTGGGCAAGGCCACCGAACTGGGCGCACGGGCCGCACCGGATTTCGATCCCGGTGCGCTGCTGGGCCTGCTTCTGGCGCATGACGCGCTTTGCCAACCGGAGGAACGGCAATGACGGCCATCCTGACGCTCTACACCCGCCTGACCATGCCGCTGGCGCGGCTGGACGCCGGGTTGCCACTGCTGGCGCGGGTCCTGTTCGCGGCGATCCTGCTGCCCTATTTCTGGGCCTCGGGGCTGACCAAGCTGGGCGATGGCCTGACGGGGTTGTTCCAGCCTCCGGTCGGGGCCTATGCGCAGATCTTTCCCCGCGCGATGGAGGCTGCAGGCTATGACATAAGCCAGCTTTCGGCATGGCACAGCCTTGTCGTGCTGGCGGGCACCTGGGCGGAATTCCTGCTGCCGGCGCTGGTGCTGCTGGGGCTGTTCACCCGCGCGGCGGCGCTGGGAATGATCGGCTTCATCCTCGTGCAGAGTCTGACCGATCTTTACGGGCATGGCGGTATCGCCCACGCGCAAACGCTGGGCGCGTGGTTCGACAGGATGCCGGACGGCGTGATCCTGGACCAGCGCGCGCTGTGGATTTTCCTGCTGCTCGTGCCGGCGATCAAGGGCGCCGGCGGTCTGTCGCTGGATACGGTCTTGTTCAGAAATGCGCCTTCGGCTCGTCCGGTTTCCCGGCCGCAATCGCCAGAATCCCGCCCAGCAGGCAAAAGCCCAGCGGGAACATCGTGAAGACGTTGAAACCGAAGGCGACGTAAAGCCCCGCCGCCGCGACCAGCATCAGCGCCCCGCCCCACAGCGCCCGCACCTTGGCCATCGCGCCCCCGGCGATGGCGAGCAGCGGCGCGGCAAAGCTGACCGCGCGGATCAGCTCGCGGTTGGCGATGGGGCCGAAGATGTCCTCGACCTCGGCATAGCGGGCGGCGGCCTCGGTATAGCCGAAGCTGAAAAACCCCACCAGCATGGCGAACAGCCCGCCGATGATACCCAGAACCAGTGCCGCGTTACGCATATCCCGCCTTTCCGGCTGCGCGTTACATCAGCGCCGCCTGAACATCCTTGCCCCAGCCGAGATAGAGGCTGCCGTCGCCGGTTTCAATCAGCGGCCGCTTCATCAGGCTGGGGTGGTCGGCCAGCAGCTCAAGCTCGGGCCGGTCGCGTTCGGACTGCCCAAGATTTCGCCAGGTGGTCGAGCGGCGGTTTACCAGTTCGGCACCAAACCGCGCATGCGCGCGCGCCAGCAGCGCGGCGGGCATCGGCGTTGCGCGGATATCCACCAGTTCCGCATCCGGCAACGATTTCAACGCCTTGCGACATGTATCGCAATTTTTCAGACCGTATATGCGCATCTCTGCATCCTTTCGTGAGGGAAAATTTCCGATGACCTGCCGGGCAAAACCGACTCAGGTTTTGCTTGTATTTTACAAAACTGGTGCAATCCTGATCGGTGCAAAACGTGTTTCAGCGACTGCTCCGGCATGATGCCGGGCGGCTGAATATCGCTATGCATGGCCCGGACGATCCGGGTTGAACAGGGAAGAAGCAAAAGGAGACACGGGACATGCCTACCGGCACCGTGAAATGGTTCAATACCACCAAGGGATACGGTTTCATTGCGCCTGACGAGGGTGGAAAAGACGTTTTCGTACATATTTCGGCCGTGGAACGGTCGGGCCTGACCGGGCTTGCCGACAACCAGAAGGTCGGCTTTGAACTGAAAGAGGGCCGGGACGGTCGCATGATGGCAAGCGACCTTACCCTGATTTGATCACGCGACCAGATGGCGGGGCGCGCAGCCCTTGCGCCGGCGCGCGCCCTGTCATGGCTTATTCGTAAAAGCAGCCCTTTTCGCCGGCCGGGCAGACCAGCCGGCGATCGCTGCGCCTGACCGCCTTGCGATATCCCGCCGGGTGCGCCTGCATCTGCGCATGGCTGATCGTCTGGTTCGGGACACCGCAAGAGATCACCCCCTCCCACACGACCGGCTGCAACCCGCTTGGGCAATGGTTTTCCCGGCTGTCGTAGGGAAAGAGCCTGGCATCCATGGCCGAGGCCGGGGCGGCAATGGCCATCGTGACGGCGGTGGCGGCAAGAACCGAGGTGATTTTCATGGCGGGACCCTTTGCACTGTCCGGTCGCGGGACCGGGTTATAACCGTCTTTTCAGGCTATTGGCGGACGGTGTTCCGGTCAATCCTCTGGGTGTGGCGGGCGCGCGGCAACAACTGCGCGCGCCCGGAACCTTGCAGCGGCGAAACCGCCGCCGCGGTCAGCCGCGCGCCTCGCGGATCAGGCGCAGGATGCCCTGCGCGGCCTCGGGGATGTTGGTGCCCGGGCCAAAGATCGCCTTGACCCCGGCCTTTTTCAGGAACTCGTAATCCTGCTGCGGGATCACCCCGCCGCAGATCACGATGATGTCGCCGGCATCCTTTTCGCGCAGCGCGTCGATCAGTTGCGGCGCCAGCGTCTTGTGGCCCGCCGCCTGGGACGAGATGCCCACCACATGCACATCGTTGTCGATGGCGTCCTGCGCGGCCTCTTCCGGGGTCTGGAACAGCGGGCCCACATCCACGTCGAAACCGATATCGGCAAAGGCGGTGGCGATCACCTTGGCGCCCCGGTCATGGCCGTCCTGCCCCATCTTGACCACCAGCATACGCGGGCGGCGGCCTTCTTCCTCGGCGAAATCGTCGACCGCCTTCTGGATCGCGGCAAAGCCCTCGTCGCCCTCGTAGGCGGCGCCATAGACACCGGCCAGCGTTTTCACCTCGGCGCGGTGGCGGCCGAATTCCTTTTCCATCGCCATGCTGATTTCCCCCACGGATGCACGTGCGCGCGCGGCCTCGACCGCCGCGTCCAACAGGTTGCCGCCCTCTTTCGCGCGGCGGGTCAGTTCATCGAGCGCAGCCCGGCAGGCGGCCTCGTCCCGGCTGTCGCGGACCTTCTCCAACCGCGCGATCTGGCTTTCGCGCACCTTGACGTTGTCGATATCCAGGATGTCGATCGGGTCTTCCTTGTCCTTGCGGTACTTGTTGACGCCGACGATCACCTCTTCGCCGCGGTCGATCCTGGCCTGCCGTGTGGCGGCCGATTCCTCGATCCGCAGCTTGGGCATACCACTGGCCACGGCCTTGGTCATGCCACCCATTTCCTCGACCTCTTCCATCAGCGCCCAGGCCTTTTCGACCAGTTCGGCGGTCAGCGCCTCGACATAGTAAGAGCCCGCCAGCGGATCGACCACGTTGGTCACGCCGGTTTCCTCCTGCAGGATCAGCTGGGTGTTGCGCGCGATCCGGGCCGAGAATTCGGTCGGCAGGGCGATCGCCTCGTCCAGCGCGTTGGTGTGCAGCGACTGGGTGCCGCCCAGCACCGCGCTCATCGCCTCGTAGGCGGTGCGGATCACGTTGTTGTAAGGGTCCTGCTCCTGCAGCGACACGCCCGAGGTCTGGCAGTGGGTGCGCAGCATCTTGGACCGCTCGTTCCGGGCGTCGAAATCCGTCATCACCCGGTGCCACAGCGTGCGCGCGGCGCGCAGCTTGGCCGCCTCCATGAAGAAATTCATGCCGATGGCGAAAAAGAACGACAGCCGCCCGGCGAACTTGTCCACGTCCATCCCCGCCTCGATCGCGGCGCGCACGTATTCGCGCCCGTCCGCCAGGGTATAGGCCAGCTCCTGCACAAGGTTCGCGCCGGCCTCCTGCATGTGGTAGCCGGAGATCGAAATACTGTTGAATTTCGGCATGTTGTCCGAGGTATAGCCGATGATGTCGGAAATGATCCGCATCGACGGCTCGGGCGGGTAGATATAGGTGTTGCGGACCATGAACTCCTTGAGGATGTCGTTCTGGATCGTGCCCGACAGCAGCGATCTGTCATGGCCCTGCTCTTCGCCCGTGACGATGAAACTGGCCAGGATCGGGATCACCGCGCCGTTCATCGTCATCGAGACCGAGACCTGGTCCAGCGGGATGCCGTCGAACAGGATCTTCATGTCCTCGACGCTGTCGATGGCCACGCCCGCCTTGCCCACGTCGCCCAGCACGCGGGGGTGGTCGCTGTCATAGCCGCGATGGGTGGCCAGGTCGAAGGCGACGGAAACGCCCTGCTGCCCGGCGGCAAGCGCCTTGCGATAAAAGGCGTTCGATTCCTCGGCGGTGGAAAAGCCGGCATATTGCCGGATCGTCCAGGGCCGGCCGGCATACATCGTGGCCTTGACACCACGGGTGAACGGGCCGAACCCCGGCAGGCTGCCCATATGCGGCAGGCCCTCGACATCCTCGGCGGTATAGAGCGGCTGAACCCCGATACCTTCCAGCGTGTTCCAGGTCAGATCCTCCAGCGGGCGGCCGCGGAGTTCCTTTTCAGCCAGCTTGCGCCACTCGTCCTTGGTGGTCATGTGCGTGTCCTCTTTCTGTTTGGCCCGGATCGGGGGTTATCCCCTCTGGTCCGGGCGTTTTCTCGGTCATCAATGTGGCCAGGCCATCGGCCCCGGCGGCCAGCCAGGCCAGATCGCCGGCATATCGCTGTCGCAGTTGCGCGGATTGCGCGCCGCTGAACGGGGCGAAAGGGCCGTCGCCCGCGGCCAGGTGCCGCGCATCGCGCCCCGCATCGGCCAGCGCGGCGCGCAGCTGCGGCAGGCGGGGGGCTGCATTCAGGCGCTGGCGGGCATGGGCGGCGGGCGCGTCCGCCAGCGGCATCATCCGCGCGAAACGGCGCTCCGGCACGGCGCCATAAACCTCGTGCGGCATCACGTACAGCGGCAGGCCGGGCAGCGCGCAGGCGATATCTGCGATCACCTCGCGCCAGCCGCGCGCGCTGTCCGTCAGCGCCTGCAGGCGATGCGGCCCCGGCAGCGGGTGGCCGCGCGCCGCCGTCATCGCAATGAGCGAGGCCCAGTAGGCATCCGGGCAGCGGACCGACAGAACCGCGCGCGACAGGTTGCCCCCGAACGCCGCGGCCAGGCGTGCCACGCGCTCCCCCGCGGCGGGGTAGAGGCGGCCGGCACGGATACCGGCGCGCGGCGTGCCGATGATATTCTCATCCGACACGATCAACTGGCGGGTGCCCCTGGCGACCTCGGCCTCCAGCGCCAGCGCGATCCGCCCCCCGGCCCGAAGCGGCCCGCCGGTCAGGGGCTGCGGCAGCTGTCCGGGCCAGATACCGGCAAACAGCCCGTTGCGGGTGCGGCGCGGGTCCCAGACCGCGATGCCCTGCCCCGCCAGCGCTGCGGCATTGTCGCGCAGGTAGGTCTGAAAACTGGTCGAGGCAGTGCGATGCGCCCCGAGATGCAGAATGACGTCCATGGCCTTGCGCACCCGGTTGAGGGCCACCTGCCAAAGCGGGCGGCGGGATATGACAGCGGTCGCCATCATCCCTGCCGCTCCGTGACCAGGGGCTTAAAGGGCGCATTTGGCCGAAGTTTCACGAAAAACCTATTCGCATCCCCCCGGCGCCTTCCTATATCTTGGCAGACAGGAGTTCGCATGAAACACGTCTTAGCCCTTGGGATCGCACTATTTTTCGCCCTGCCCGCCACGGCGCAGGAGGCCGCCGATACAGCGCCCGAACTGCCGCTTCTGTCCTCGGAAGGGGTGGAATTGAGCCAATTCCTGTGGGTTTCACGGCCGGTCATCGTCTTTGCCGACAGCCCCAACGACCCGCGATATGTCGAACAGATGCGGCTGCTGCGCCAGGACCCCGGGCCGCTGCTGTATCGCGATGTGGTGGTGCTGACCGATACCAGCCCCGAGGCGCGTTCGCCGCTGCGGCGCGAATTGAATCCGCGCGGGTTTTCGCTGGTCATCATCAGCAAGGACGGCGTGTCGCGCATCCGCAAGCCGCTGCCCTGGGACGTGCGCGAGATCACCCGCTCGATCGACAAGATGCCGATCCGGCAGCAGGAAATCCGCGAGATGAACAGCCGCGAGGCAGGCTGAACTAGCTGCCCGCGCGCAGGAACACCGCAAGGCGCGATCCGAAATCCAGAAAAACGACGGCGTTTTCCCCCGGATCGTAGACCGTGACCGCCCCCTGCGCCGTCAACAGGCGCTGCACGCCGCGCGCCACCGCGTCGCTCATGCAGGCGCGGGCGCCCGTCACGCTGGCCAGCATCCCCAACCCGGTATGCAGATCCGCCGACATCACCCCCTGCGCCACCGCGTCGGGGCTGGTCCGCGTGTCGGCAAAGGCCACGGCACGGCCCTGCCGCAACAGCGCGATCCCCTGCCGCAGGTCGTAGACCCGTCGCGCGGCGGGGCGCAGCGCGGCCATATCCAGCTGGAACACCGCGACCGTGCAGGCCCGCGTCGACGAGAAATAGGTGCCCTCCGCCGGCCAGGTCCAGCCCGCCACATAGCTGCGCGCGCTGCCCGGTTCGTCCAGCGCGCAGGCCGCAAGCGCGGCCAGCGCCAGTGTCATCGTCCAGATACGCGCCATGAACGCCATGCGGATCGCCCCCGAACCAGGTTCGGGGCGCAGCATGGGGCAAAACCCCTTTCCGTATGGTTACGGCGCGCAGGGTCATGGGGGTTATTCGAACTCCATGATCACATCGTCCACCGCCAGGCTGTCGCCCGGGCCCGCGTTGATCCTGGCGACGACGCCCTTGCGCTCGGCGCGCAGGATGTTTTCCATCTTCATCGCCTCGACGGTGCACAGCGCCTGCCCCTCCTGCACCTCCTGACCCTCTTCCACATCGACCTTCACGATCAGGCCGGGCATCGGACAAAGCAGCAGCTTCGAGGTGTCGGGCGGCAGTTTCTCGGGCATCAGGCGGGCCAGCTCGGCCTGGCGCGGCGTGCGCACATGCACCTTGAGATCGGCGCCCCGGCTGCGGATGCGGAACCCGCCCGAGATCTTGCCGACCTTCATCACCAGCGCGACCCCGTCCACCTGCATGTCGGCGATCTGGTCGCCCGGCGTCCAGTCGCCGGTCACGCGGTGGCTGTTGCCGTCGGCAAAGGTGATCGTCGCGCCGTCGCGGTCGGCGGCGATCTTCAGGTCGTAGGACTGGCCCTGAAGGCTGACATTCCAGTCCTCGCCCACATGGCGTTCGTGGTTGTCCATCCGGCCCGACACGCGGGCGCGGCGGATTTCGGCCACGCGATGCATCGCCGCACAACAGGTCGCGATGCGGCGCAGCGCGTCCTCGGACAGCCCGACCCCTTCGAACCCGTCGGGATATTCCTCGGCGATGAAGGCCGTGGTCATGTCGCCCGACACGAATTTCGGGTGGTCCATCACCGCGCTCAGGAACGGCAGGTTATGCCCGATCCCTTCGACCTCGAACCGGTCGAGCGCGACGCGCATCGCCTCCAGCGCCTCGGCGCGGGTGGGCGCCCAGGTGCAGAGCTTGGCGATCATCGGGTCGTAATACATGCTGATCTCGCCGCCCTCGTAGACGCCGGTATCGTTGCGCACGGCCGTTTCGCCGGCAGGCGCATCGCCCTGCCACTTGGCCGTATCCAGCAGCGGGCCGGCGGCCACCTCCATCGGCGGGCGATAGCGCGTCAGACGGCCGATCGAGGGCAGGAAGTTGCGATAGGGGTCTTCGGCGTAAAGACGGCTTTCCAGCGCCCAGCCGTTCAGTTGCACATCGTCCTGCGTGATCGACAGCTTTTCGCCCGCCGCGACGCGGATCATCTGTTCCACAAGATCGACGCCGGTGATCAGCTCGGTCACCGGGTGTTCCACCTGAAGGCGGGTGTTCATTTCGAGGAAATAGAAATTCTTGTCGCCATCGACGATGAATTCCACCGTGCCCGCGCTGGCATAGCCCACCGCCTTGGCCAGCGCCACGGCCTGCTCGCCCATCGCGCGGCGGGTCGCCTCGTCCAGGAAGGGGCTGGGCGCCTCTTCGATCACCTTCTGGTTGCGGCGCTGGATCGAGCATTCGCGCTCCCCAAGGTAGACGCCGTTGCCGTGGCCGTCGCACAGCACCTGGATCTCGATATGGCGGGGTTGCGTCACGAATTTTTCGATGAAGATACGGTCATCCCCGAAAGAGTTCGCCGCCTCGTTTTTCGAGCTTTGGAACCCCTCGCGGCATTCCTCGTCGTTCCAGGCGATGCGCATCCCCTTGCCGCCGCCGCCGGCGCTGGCCTTGATCATCACCGGATAGCCGATTTCGCCCGAAATCCGCACCGCGTCATCGGCGCTGTCGATCAGGCCCATGTAACCCGGAACGGTGCTGACGCCGGCCTCTTGCGCGATCTTCTTGCTGGTGATCTTGTCGCCCATCGCCTCGATCGCCTTCACCGGCGGGCCGACAAAGGCGACGCCCGCCGCTTCCAGCGCCTCGGCGAATTTCGCGTTCTCGGACAGGAAACCATAGCCGGGGTGCACCGCCTCGGCGCCCGAGCCCTTGATCGCCGCCATCACCTTGTCGATCACGATATAGGACTGGTTCGCCGGGGGCGGGCCGATATGCACCGCCTCGTCCGCCATTTCGACATGCAGGGCGTTCTTGTCGGCATCCGAATAGATGGCCACGGTCTTGATGCCCATCTTGCGGGCGGTCTTGATCACGCGGCAGGCGATTTCGCCCCGGTTGGCAATCAGGATCTTGTTGAACATGCGCTGTCCCTTTTCCTTATGATTCAAAACACGAAAAAGCGCCGGCCGCCCCGGGGCGGTCGACGCTGTTTCGCGTGTGGTTCGGTTGATGGCAGACCGGCGCCCCCGCAGGGGCGCGCGGCGTCAGTCCAGCCCCAGCAGCGGCGCGTGGGACGGGCTGAAATAGAATCGGCTGGATGTTTCGGGCTGTGCCGAACACCCTGCAATCACCGCGATGATGCCCATCGCGGCCAGGAATTTCACGGTTTTCATGCTCGATGCCTCGGTTTTTTACTTCAGGCTTTGATTGTGAGCATACCGAAAACAGCGCGTTCCCGCCAGAGGCGAGTTTCCTTACCTCGCAAAGTGTTGCGTCAACACCGCGACGGGTATTGCTGGCAATAGGCCACGTTGGCCACGGCGCCGACAAGGGCGCCCCCCGCAACGCTGGTATCCAGCACCGCCGCGCCCGCCGCGCCCGCACCTGCGCCCATGAGCCCCTGTTCCAGGGGGGTATCGCCACAGCCCGCGAGGGCCCCGGCAGCCGCGAATGCGAAAAGGATCGGTTTGATCTGCATACTCTGTCCTGTCCTTGGATTGCGTTGATCAGCGACAGACAACATGGCACGCCGCCCGGCAAAGGAAAGCCCAAAACCGGCGCGGGCGGATTTCCGGCAAAGCCTTGCCGATCCGCATGGCCGCTTGTTTTCGCAAGGAAAAAGATGGGCGGCCGGCCTTGGGGGTAGCCGGGCCGCCCGACAGGGGAAGGGTAACGGTTCAGACTGATCATCCCGTCCGGGGATGTCCGGTTTACCACTACCTGCGCAGGATGCACGGACGCCCCGCACCCGGCAATCGCCAATGCGGGCAGCCCCGCGGAATAGGCTGCTTCCCGCCAAAGTTGCGAAGGTTTGCGCAGAAAAATGCCGATCATTCCCCGAACACCTCCGGGAACGTGGCGCGCGCGGCGGCCTCGTCGATGACCAGCAGCGCGTCATAGCTTTCGGGATCGAACGGGTCTTCGGCAGCGATCACCTCGCGCCCGAAAAGCCAGCCCAGCCGCCCGGCATCCAGGTTGCCGCGCTCGAAGGGCCGGTCGCCGAAATGCTCCCACAATGCCGCAAGGAAGAACGCGTCGGCACGCCGGTCGGCCGGCTTGCGGTCACGATAGCGTTCGCGGCGCGTCAGCGGCGTCGCCCCCTTGGGATTCGCGCGCCGGATGGTGAACTGGAAATCCGTCCCCGGAAGGCGGCCGGGAAAACCGCGATGCTTCAACATGCCCTGCCCCCCGCATCCCTGGCGGCAGGGGTAAGGACGGGCCGCGGGGCCCGCCCCTGGCAAGCCTTACTTGTACTTGCCGGTGTAGGTCGGCTCGACCGAGATCGGCTCGGGGTCGACCACGACGTATTCTTCTTCCGGCGCCTTGGCGCAGGCTGCCAGACCGGCAACCAGCCCGAGCGCGAGCATGCTCTTGATGTACTTCGACATCCGTTTCTCCTGTCTCTTGTTTTGGACAATCCGGCACCACCGGGTGCCCCCTGCCCCTCATGCGAGGTGTCGGTCGCTTGGGTGCAACCGCTGCGCAGGATACAATAAAAACGGGAAAATGAATATGCGGCCGGCGAAATGGCGGCGCCATGTGACGGGAATGCCGCATTCCGCCCCGTGCCTGAACTATGCCCCGCAACATGTTGTGGCATGGTCAGAAACCCTCCCAGATGCAGGTGCCGTTCTCGACCCGGAACGCCTCGAAGAACTGCACGGTGTCGGGGTCGCTGCTGCCGAACTCGATCTCGCGCGAGGCATAGGAGATCACCACGCGCGGCGCGGCGTCGCCGCGTTCGGTCAGCCATGGCAGGGCGACGGTCTCGCACAGATGGGCGAAATCGCCTTCGACCTCGGCAAAGCCCGCGGCGCCCCCGATCGCGGGCGCGACAAAGCGAAAGCGCGCCACGCGCGGCTGGTCGAACAGGCCGTCCTCCAGCCGGATTTCCTGCAGATGCAGAGCGATACCGGAGGGCACGGCGGGGGCCTCCTCCTGACCGGCCGCCGTGGTCGCGCACGCGAACGTCCCTCCCAGCGCGACAAAGACCCTGATCCATTTAACCATGTCTTTGCGCCTCTGCATAGCGTTGCCAGCGTGCGCGGTTCGCCGGATCGTCGAGAATCGCGCGAATGGCGTCCTCGGCACGGGCCTTCGGGCAGGCGCCATCGACCGCCCCGCCGGCGACCACCTGCAGCCCGCCGCCCTGCCGCGTCACCCGCACCGCGGGCCGGAACCCGCGCAACCGCTGCAACGCGCGCCACATGTCCTGGCGGATCTGCCGGGCCAGCCGCTCGCGCCCCATGGCGGGAAACCGTGTCTCGACCGCCAGGTCGAAACGCAGCGGCGCCCCGCGCCAGACGGTGACCGCCTCGCCGTTACGCTCCACATGCCAGCGGTTTCTGCGCGTTGCTGCCGCCAAGGCGGGCTCCTTTCCTTCGTGCCGCATTGCCGGACGGGGCCGATCGGGCCCCTGCCCGGCACGCGGTCAAAGCGGGATGTTGTCGTGTTTCTTCCAGGGGTTCTGCAGCTTCTTGCCCCGCAGCGAGGCAAAGGCGCGCGACACGCGGCGCCGGGTGGAATGCGGCATGATCACCTCGTCGATAAAGCCGCGCTCGGCCGCGACGAAGGGGTTGGCGAACCGGTCCTCGTAATCCTGCGTGTGCTTCGCAATCTTGTCGGGATCGCCCAGATCGGCGCGGTGGATGATCTCGGTCGCACCCTTGGCGCCCATCACCGCGATTTCGGCGGTCGGCCAGGCATAGTTGAAATCGCCGCGCAGGTGCTTGGACGCCATCACGTCATACGCCCCGCCATAGGCCTTGCGCGTGATCACCGTGACCTTGGGCACCGTCGCCTCGCCATAGGCGAACAGCAGCTTCGCGCCATGCTTGATCACGCCGCCATATTCCTGCCCGGTGCCGGGCAGGAAGCCGGGCACGTCCACCAGCGTCAGGATCGGAATCTCGAACGCATCGCAGAACCGCACGAAGCGCGCGGCCTTGCGCGAGCTGTCGATATCGAGGCATCCGGCCAGCACCATCGGCTGATTGGCCACCACGCCCACGGTCTGCCCTTCGAGGCGGATGAAGCCGGTGATGATGTTCTTGGCGAAATCCTCCTGGATCTCGTAGAAATCGGCCTCGTCCGCGACTTTCAGGATCAGCTCCTTCATGTCGTAGGGGGTGTTGGCGTTTTCGGGGATCAGTGTATCAAGGCTGGCCTCGACCCGGTCCACATTGTCGAAGAACGGCCGGACGGGCGGTTTCTCGCGGTTGTTGGCGGGCAGGAAATCGACCAGCCGACGCACCTCGGCCAGCGCCTCGACATCGTTTTCGAACGCGCCGTCGGCGACCGAGGATTTCTTCGTATGGGTGCTGGCGCCGCCCAGTTCCTCGGCGGTCACCACCTCGTTCGTCACCGTCTTCACCACGTCGGGGCCGGTCACGAACATGTACGAGCTGTCCTTGACCATGAAGATGAAGTCGGTCATCGCCGGGGAATAGACCGCGCCGCCGGCGCAGGGGCCCATGATGACCGAGATCTGCGGGATCACGCCCGAGGCCATGATGTTGCGCTGGAAAATCTCGGCATAGCCCGCCAGGCTGTCCACGCCTTCCTGGATACGCGCCCCGCCCGAGTCGTTCAGGCCGATCACCGGCGCGCCGTTCTGCATCGCCATGTCCATGATCTTGCAGATCTTCATCGCATGGGTGGCCGAGACAGACCCGCCCAGCACGGTGAAATCCTGACTGAACACATAGACCATGCGCCCGTTGATCGTGCCCCAGCCGGTCACCACGCCATCGCCGTAGGGACGATTCTTTTCCATCCCGAAATCGGTGCAGCGATGGGCGACGAACATGTCGTATTCCTCGAAACTGCCCTCGTCGAGCAGCAGGTCGATGCGTTCGCGCGCGGTCAGCTTGCCCTTGGCGTGCTGCGCCTCGATGCGCTTTTCGCCCCCGCCCAGCCGGGCGGCGTGACGGCGGTCTTCCAGTTCCTGCAGGATGTCTTTCATGGCGGTCCCCTTCCGTTTATGCGGGTTATAGTGCTGCGTGCCGCCGCGACAAAGCGGAATCCGGCAAATTTGCAAACCCTGTGAAACATTCACGCAGCGAATTGCAAAATGGCAAATCCCGTATTTCCCCGTATGGACACTCCCCGGCGATCTGCATACCCAAGTATACATGAGCGACACACATGACGTGCGCTATCTCGATCGCACAACGCCCCCGCATATTTCGACGCTGATCCTGCTGGCCGGCATCTCCGCGCTCAGCATGAACGTGTTCTTGCCGTCGCTGCCGGGCATGACCGCCTATTTCGACACCGAGTACCGGCTGATGCAGCTTTCGGTGGCGATCTACCTGGCTATGAACGCGGCGCTGCAGGTTCTGGTCGGCCCGATCTCGGACAAGTTCGGCCGCCGGCCGGTGATCCTCGGCGGGCTCGCGCTCTATGTGCTGGCGACGGTGGGCTGCCTTGTCGCGCCCAACGTCACGGTGTTCCTGATCTGCCGCATGTTGCAGGCGGTGATCGCCGTGGCGATGGTGCTCAGCCGCGCGGTGGTGCGCGACATGTTCGCGCAGGACCGGGCCGCCTCGATGATCGGCTATGTCACGATGGGCATGGCGGTGGTGCCGATGATCAGCCCCGCCATCGGCGGCTTTCTCGAAGAGCTGTTCGGCTGGCACGCGAATTTCTGGCTGCTGCTGCTGGCCGGCCTCCTGGTGTTCTGGCTGGCATGGCGCGACCTCGGCGAAACCGCGACCGAGACCGACAACACGCTGTGGGACCAGTTCCGCGAATATCCCGAACTGCTGAAAAGCCCGCGCTTCTGGGGGTATTGCCTGGCGGCCGCCTTCGGGTCGGGCGCGTTCTTTGCCTATCTCGGCGGTGCGCCCTTCGTGGCCTCGAACGTGTTTCACCTCAACCCCGGCAAGATGGGCGTCTATTTCGCCGCCCCCTCGCTGGGCTATTTCGTCGGCAACTGGATCACCGGCGCCTATGCCGCGCGCGCAGGCGTGAACCGGATGGTGCTGTGGGGGACAATCGTCGCCACCGTCGGCATGGCGATGTCGTTGCTGTCCTCTTATACCGGCCATTCCAGCCCGCTCAGCTTTTTCGGCTTCATGACGCTGGTGGGCGTGGGCAACGGCATGGTGATCTCGAACGCCACCGCCGGGATGCTGTCGGTGCGCCCGCACCTGGCGGGCACCGCCTCGGGGCTGGGCGGGGCGATCATGATCGGCGGCGGCGCGGCACTGTCGGCGCTGGCCGGTGCGCTGCTGGTGCCCGGCGCGGGTGAGTTTCCGCTGATCTGGATCATGTTCTTCACCTCGCTCTTCGCCGTCTTCGCCATCGTCGGCGTGATCTGGCGCGAACGGCAACTGGGGCTCTGACACCCGCGCGGGCTGGACAGCGGCGCTTTGCAAAGGCACTCTGCCGCGAACGCAAATCTGCAAAGCGACCCGATGTCCACCAAGAAACTCTATGCCGGCGCCAAGCTGCGCGAGACCCGCCAAAGGCTTGGCCTGACGCAAAAGGATTTCGCCGCCAAGCTGGGCGTGTCCCTGCCCTATCTGAACCAGATGGAAAACAACAACCGCCCCGTCAGCACCACCGTCGTGCTGGCGCTGGCGCAGGAGTTCGGTTTCGACGTGACCGAGCTTTCGACCGGGGACAGCGAACGGCTGGTCACCGACATGCGCGAGGCGATGGCCGACCCGATCTTCGGTGCCAGCCCGCCGCCGCTGGCCGACCTGCGGCTGACCGCCTCGAACGCGCCGGCGCTGGCGCGCGCCTTCATCGACCTGCACCGCGCCTACCGGCAGACCCACGAACGGCTGGCCAGCCTGGACGAGGCGCTGGGGCGCGAGGAATCGCGCCTGCAACCCAGCCCCTGGGACGAGGTGCGCGATTTCTTTCACTATTGCGACAACTATATCGACGCGGTGGACCGCGCGGCGGAACACGCCGCCTCGCAGGCGCAGGGGCGGCCGATGCGCCTTTACGCGCCGGAAATGCTGGAAAGGGCGGGCATCAGCCTGCGCCTGGCCGACAGCGACATGCTGCGCCATTTCGATCCTGCCAGCCAGACGCTGACGCTTTCGAACCGGGCGGCGCCCGAAACACAGACATTCCAGATCCTGCTGCAATTCGCCCTTCTGCACCAGAACAAGCTGCTCGAGGCGACGCTGGATTTCGCGCGCTTCCGCAGCGACGAGGCGCGCGCCATCGCCAAGATCGGGCTGGCCAATTATTTCGCCGGCGCGGCCCTGATGCCCTATACCCGGTTTCTCGGGGCCGCGCAGGCCGACCGGCACGACCTGGAGCGGCTGGCGACGCGATTTTCCGCCTCGATCGAGCAGGTGGCGCACCGGCTGTCCACGCTGCAGCGGCCCGGTGCCAAGGGCATCCCGTTTTTCTTTGTCCGGGTCGATCAGGCCGGCACGATCACCAAGCGCCATTCCGCCACCCGGCTGCAATTCGCGCGGTTCGGCGGGGCCTGCCCCTTGTGGAACGTGCACCGCGCCTTCGAAACCCCGGGGCGGTTCCTGCGCCAGCTTGCCGAAACGCCGGACGGCGTGCGCTATATCAACCTCGCCCGCGATGTCAGCAAGCCGGGCGGCGCGTTCGGTGCGCCAACGCGGCGCTATGCCATCGCGCTGGGATGCGAGGTGCGCCATGGCGATGCGCTGGTTTATGCCGACGACCTCGACCTGACGAACCCGCGCGCCTTCGAACCGATCGGGATTTCCTGCCGTATCTGCGAACGCACGAACTGCCACCAGCGGTCGGTTCCCCCGCTGGAGCGGCGGCTGTCCATCGACAGCAACGAACGCGGCGTGCTGCCCTATCGGGTCGAATAGCGTCGGCGCATGGAAAAGGGCGGCCCCTTGCGGCGCCGCCCCGATGTTTCGTTGCGCGGACGATGCTACCGTTGCCAAGCTACACCCAGCCCGGAACAGCCGCGAAGCGGCCCGGGCATCGCACGGCCGCCCCCCGGCCGGGCGATTGGTTGCCGCATGTGCCACGTTCAGAGGTAGGAAGTGGCGGCGCGATAAATTGCCATTCCACAAGCGTTGGATCGCCCGACCGCGGCCCTGCGATGCCCTCTGTCGCGGTTACTTTGAAGGTCCGATCAGGCCGCGGACAGAATCCGGTAGATTTCGTCCTTCAGCGCGGCGCGCTTCTTGCGCATTTCGCCCATGTGCAGATCGTCGGTGGGTTCCACATCGGTTTCGGCGCGGTGCACGGCGCGGTTGATCTCGTGATAATCGTCGGCCAGCTTTGCGAAATGGGCGTCCGACGATTTCAGCGTGGTCAGCTTTTCGGCGTATTGGGGGAATTCTTCCTGCAGCTCGTGCGGGGTGTGGGACATTGCGCGATCTCCTTCCTGAGTCTTGGTCGCCTGACAGCCTATGCGGCCCGGCATCGGGCGCTCCTTGACACGGATCAAAACCGGGGAACAGCCGGAAAATTTTTGCCCGTCAGGCCATGTCGGCGCCGTATTCCAGCACCAGCGGCACGATGACCTCTTCCTCGTCGGTCAGGTGCCGGTCGAGAAACCGCCGGAACCCCTCGTGCTGGTTCAGCAACACGCCCGCCTCGTCACGCGCATTGCCGCCCTGCTGCAGCGCGCGCAGCACCGTGTTGGTGTGCCCGGCCAGCGCGTGGATATGCCCGTCCAGCGCGTGGTGGTCGTGATCCAGCAGGTCGAACGCCCCCGCGACCCGCGAATCGAGCGGTTTGAACTGCGGGAAATAATGCGCGTCCTCGATCCCGTGATGGCCGTGCAACTGCTGCAGGAAAAACCCGGTATACCGGCTGAGCTCGGCGCCATAGCGCGGCCCCGCCTTGTCATCGAGATGCGCCTGCGTGTCGGCGATCAGCTTGTCCATGACCTGCCGGAACATCAGGTGACGATCCAGCCAGAAGGCCGTCAGCTCGTTGAAATTGGGATGCCCGCGCCAGATCTCGCGCGGATACCTGTCGGCCAGAACCCGCAGGTGATCGGGCAGGCCGGTGCGGGAATCGAGGGTCAGCTTGTCGTCCATATGCCTGCCTTAACCGATATTCGCGCCGCGAACAGCCCGCCGCACCCGCACAGCCCTTGTGCGATTCAGCGCGCCGCGCGCCGCCAGCCGGCTGCGCGGGCCTCGGCCTCGGAACAGAACCAGCGTTCGCCCCTGGCGGTATTGACCCGCGTGCGGTCATACCAGCCCTGCCCCGGCACGTGATAGATACGCCGCCCTGCGGACGAGATATTGCCCTTGATCCGGCAGCCCGCAGGTGCGGCGGCATCGGCGGCGGCCGCCTGTCCCGCGCTTCTGGCCTGCCGGAACGCGGCGGGCGACTGGATGCCGGTCGCGTGCAGGCCGCGATCGTTCACCGCGGCGGATTTTTCGTCCAGGTCGTAATCCCAACTGTATTGGCGATAGGCAAAGGCCAGCCCGTCGCGCACCATCTGCCGGCCGATATCCTGCCCGTCGACGAAACACTTGGCGACGACGCGGCCATAACGGTCGGTTTCGATCGCCTCGCATCTTGCCTGCCGCCCCTCGATACGGGCGCGCAGCTCGTTGCCGACCCAGGCGCCGCAGGGCCAGGGCGGTGCGCCGTTGCCGCCGCAGAACTGGCCGGTTTCCGGCGCATCGATACCGTGCAGCCGCACGGTGATACCGCCGACATCCAGCGTATCGCCATCGACCACGCGCAACTTGCCCGCCGGTCCGGCCAGCAGGGGCGTTGCAAAGAGCGCAAGAACAAAGGCGGCACAAAGTCTTAACATTTCGTTAATCTCTGCGCCGCCCGGCGCGAAATCAACGGGTGACGTTAACGAATGTCAAGAAAGGTTACCGCTGCGCCCCCTGCCAGTCGGGATGCATCCAGGGCTGCACGTTCTCGGGCGGCAGCGGATCGCGGCCAAGGATATGATCGCTGACCTTTTCCCCCACCATGATCGAGGGCGCGTTCAGGTTGCCATTGGTGATGCGCGGAAAGACCGAACTGTCGGCCACGCGCAGGCCGGTGACCCCGATCACCCGTGCCTGCGGATCCACCACCGTGTCCCGGTCGTCGGCCCGGCCCATCCGGCAGGTGCCGCAGGGGTGATAGGCGCTTTCCACATGCTCGCGGATGAACTCATCCAGCGCGGCATCGGATTGCACCGCCGCGCCGGGCTGGATCTCGTGCCTGACGTAGGGTTTGAACGCGTCCTGCGCGAAAATCTCGCGCGTGAGGCGGATCGCCTTGCGGAAATCGCGCCAGTCGCTTTCGTCGCTCATGTAGTTGAACAGGATCTTCGGCGCCTCGGCCGGATCGGCGTTGCGCAGGCTGACCCGCCCGCGCGAGACCGAGCGCATCGGCCCCACATGCGCCTGGAACCCATGCCCCTCGGCCGCGGTTTGCCCGTCATAGCGCACCGCCAGCGGCAGGAAATGATACTGGATGTCGGGGTAATCCACGCCCGCGCGGCTGCGGATGAAGCCCGCGCTTTCAAACTGGTTCGACGCGCCGGGGCCGCGCCGCGCCAGCAGCCATTGCAGCCCGACCCATGCCTTGCCGACCATGTTCCAGTATTTGTAAAGGCTGACCGGCAATTTCGCCGCCATCTGGATGTAAAGCTCCAGGTGGTCCTGCAGATTGCCCCCCACGCCGGGGCGGTCGGCCACCACCGCGATGCCGTGTTCGGCCAGATGCGCCGCCGGGCCGATCCCCGACAGCATCAGCAGCTTGGGCGAGTTGATCGCCGAAGCCGCCAGGATCACCTCGGCCTCGGCGCCGATCACCTCGGTCCGGCCCTTGCGGGTGACCTCGACCCCGGTTGCGCGGCCATCCTCGATCACCACGCGGCGGGCGAAGGCGCGGACCAGCGTGCAGGTCTCATGCCGCAATGCGGGTTTGAGATAGGCGCTGGCCGCCGACCAGCGCCGCCCCTTCCACACCGTCATGTCGAAGGGGCCGAACCCTTCCTGCCGATACCCGTTGTAATCGGCGGTCGCGGGATAGCCCGCCTGCACCCCGGCCTCGACAAAGGCCTGCACCAGCGGGTTGGCGCGCGCGCCCCGCGTGACATGCAGCGGCCCATCGGTGCCGCGCCAGGACGGGTCGCCGCCGTGGCCGCCATCGTGCCAGTTCTCCATCCGCTTGAAATAGGGCAGCACGTCGGCATAACCCCAGCCATCCGCGCCCTGGTCGCGCCAGTGGTCGAAATCGCGCGCGTGCCCGCGCACGTAGATCATCCCGTTGATCGAGGACGAGCCGCCGATCACCTTGCCGCGCGGACAGGCCAGTTGCCGCCCGCCCAGATGCGGCTCGGGCTCGGTCCGATAGCCCCAGTCATAGCGCGCCATGTTCATCGGATAGCTCAGCGCGCCGGGCATCTGGATGAAGGGCCCCGCATCGCTGCCGCCATGTTCGATCACGATCACGCGGCGGCCCGCCCCGGCCAGCCGGTAAGCCAGCGCGCAGCCCGCACTGCCAGCGCCCACGATGACATATTCCGCTTTCATCCCGGCCTCCTGCAAACCGCCCGTGTCAGAACGGCGCCTCGACCCGGCCCATGCGCACATAGACCGATTTCACCTGGCTGTAATGTTCGATCGCCGCCTTCGAATTCTCGCGCCCGACGCCCGACATCTTGACCCCGCCGAACGGCACCTCGACCGGCGCGTCGTTGTAGGAGTTCAGGAAACAACTGCCCGCCTGCAACGCCCCGATCACCCGGTGGCCGCGTTGCAGGTCGCGGGTGAAGACGCCCGCCGACAGCCCGTATTCGGTGGCGTTGGCGCGGGCGATCACCTCATCCTCGTCCTCGAAATCCAGAACGCACATGACGGGGCCGAAGATTTCCTCGCGGGCGATGGTCATGTCGTCGGTGACATCGGCAAAGACCGCCGGCGTGATCCAGCAGCCGGGCCGGTCCAGCCGCTGCCCGCCGGTGACCAGCCGCGCGCCCTCTTCCACGCCTTTGGCGATGTAATTCAACACGATCTGCAGCTGCCCCTCGCTGACCATCGGGCCGAAATTCGTGGCCGGGTCCAACGGATCGCCGATCACCGCATCCGCCAGCCGCGCGGTCAGCCGGTCAAGGAACGCGTCGCGGATCGCGCGGTGCACGAAGACCCGCGTGCCGTTGGAACAGACCTGCCCCGAGGAATAGAAGTTGCCCAGGATCGCGCCGCCCACCGCATCGTCGAGATCGGCATCGTCGAAGATCACCAGCGGCGACTTGCCGCCCAGCTCCATCGTCACATGCTTCATCTCGGCGGCGGCGGCGGCATAGACCTTTTTGCCCGTCGGCACCGAGCCGGTCAGCGACACCTTGGCCACGCGCGGATCGGTCGTCAGCGCCGCGCCCACCGCGCCCGCGCCCTGCACCACGTTGAACAGGCCCGGCGGCGCGCCCGCCTCGGTCAGGATCTCGGCCACTTTCAGCGCGCAAAGCGGCGTCGTCTCGGACGGTTTGAACACCATCGCGTTGCCGCAGGCCAGCGCCGGCGCGGCCTTCCAGCAGGCGATCTGGGTGGGATAGTTCCACGCCCCCAGCCCGACGCAGACGCCCAGAGGTTCGCGCACCGTATAGGCCCAGTCGCCCCCCGGCAGCGGGATATGCTCGCCCGTCAGGCTGCCCGCCAGACCGCCGAAATATTCCAGCGCGTCGGCCCCGCTGCTGGCATCGGCCACGCTGGTTTCCTGATAGGGCTTGCCGGTGTCGCGGGTTTCCAGAACGCTGAGGTCGTGGTTGCGCTCGCGCATGATATCGGCGGCCCGGCGCAGCACGCGGCCCCGCTCGGTCCCGCCGAGCGCGGCCCATTCGGCCTGTGCGGCCTGCGCGGCGGCCAGCGCCCGGTCGACGATGGCGGGCGTCGCCGCGTGCAGGGTGGCGATCACCTCGCCGGTGGCGGGGTAGATCACCGGCATCGGCGTGCCTTCCGTATCCTCGACATAGGCGCCGTTCACGTAATGGCTGGCGGTGGGCTGGGTCGGATAGGTCATGGCAGTTTCTTCGCCTCCGGCGAGAGTATTTGGGGAACAGTGAAAACGGGTCATTCCCCGCGCGGGAACCGCTGGTTTTCTTCCAGGTCGTTCAGGTCCATGTGGTTGCGCATGTAGCGTTCGCTGGCCTTTTGCAGCGGCTGGTAATCCCACGGGAAATAGCCGCCCTGGCGCAGCGCCTCGTAGACGACCCATCGGCGGGCCTGGCTTTGGCGCACCTCGGCGTCGAAGCGTTCCAGATCCCAGCGCGCGGCGGCCATGATGCGGAAATGCTCCAGCGTGGCGGCATGGGCGGGATCACCGGCCAGGTTCGTCAGCTCCTGCGGATCGGCCTGCAGGTCGAACAGCTGTTCGGGATCGAGCGCGCAGTTGGTGTATTTCCACTGTCCCTCGCGCAGGGCGACCATCGGGGAATAGGACGCCTCGGCCGCGTATTCCATCGCCACCGGCGATTTGCGCGCGGCACCCTGCCCCAGCGGCAGCAGGCTTTCGCCGGTGGTCCAGGGCATGACCTCGTCCATCGGCACGCCGGCCAGGTCGCAAAGCGTCGGACAGATGTCGATGTTGGAGACCGGATCGGTGACGAGGCCCGGCTGCATCTGCGGCGCGGCAATCATCAGCGGCACGCGGGCCGAGCCTTCGTAGAAGGACATCTTGAACCACAGCCCGCGCTCGCCCAGCATGTCGCCGTGATCCGAGACGAAGAGGATGATCGCCTCCTGCCGGGTCGCCTCGAGCGCGGCGAGCACCTCGCCGATCTTGTCGTCGAGATAAGAGATATTGGCGAAATAGGCACGGCGCGAGCGGGCGATGTGATCGTCGGTGATATCGTAGCTGCGCCAGTCGTTCGCATCGAAAATGCGCCGGCTGTGCGGGTCGTGATCGTCATAGGCCATCGCCGGAACCTGCGGGGCAAGATGGGCGCAATCCTCGTAGAGATCCCAGTATTTGCGCCGCGCCACGTAAGGGTCGTGCGGGTGGGTGAAGCTGACCGTCAGGCACCAGGGCCGCGCATCCTTGCCGCGGGCGAGGTCATAGACCTTTTGCGTGGCGTGGAACGCGACCTCGTCGTCATATTCCATCTGGTTGGTGATCTCGGCCACACCCGCGCCGGTGACCGAGCCCATGTTGTGATACCACCAGTCGATCCGCTCGCCCGGTTTGCGGTAATCGGGCGTCCAGCCGAAATCGGGCGGGTAGATATCGGTGGTCAGGCGCGATTCGAACCCGTGCAGCTGGTCGGGGCCGACGAAATGCATCTTGCCGCTGAGGCAGGTGTAATAGCCCGCCCGCCGCAGGTGATGCGCGAAGGTCGGGATGGACGAGGCGAATTCGGCCGCGTTGTCGTAAACGCCGGTCTGGCTGGGCAATTGCCCCGACATGAAGGCCGCCCGCCCCGGCGCGCAAAGCGGGCTGGCGGTATAGGCGTTGGCAAAACGGGTGGACCGCGCCGCCAGCCGGCGCAGGTTCGGCGCATGCAGCCAGTCGGCCGGCCCGTCGGGAAAGAAGGTGCCGTTCAGCTGGTCGACCATGAAGATCAGGATGTTGGGGCGTGTCATTGCGCGGCCCTTTCCAGTTCGAGTTCGAGATAACCCAACACCTGCGCCACGGCCTGATCGCCGCGCGGCGTGTCGCGCCCCAGGCTTTGCTGCAGGTAGACACCGTCGATCAGCGCCGCGATCCGGTCGGCCGCACCCGCGGCGCGCGCACCGATCAGCGGGCGCAGCGCGTGGGTCAGGTTGCCGCGCAGCCGCCGCTGGTAGATCACCAGAAGGCGCTGCGCCTCGGGCGCGCGGCGGGCCAGCACGTAGAAATTCATCCAGGCGGCCACCGTATCTGCGCGGAAATTGCGCGGGCTGAACGAGGCGCGCAAAATCGCCTCGACCCGGGCGCGCGGGGTGTCGGCCATCGCCAGCGCGCCGCGCACCTCGGCCGCGTAGACCCCCATCGTATAGCGCATCGCCGCGACGAGGATCTGCTCCTTGCCGCCGAAATAGTGATGCGCCAGCGCCGGGGACATCCCCGCCCGGCGCGCGATCTGCGCGACACTGACATCCAGCGTGCCCGACCTGCCGATCTCGGCAATCGTGGCTTTCACCAGCGCGTCGCGGCGTATAGGCTCCATTCCGAGCTTGGGCATGGTTTGCGACCCCCAGGTTGACCTCGAATGACCTAATTGGTTTTTTATTGATGCGTCAATCAATAAAAGCCGCACAACAGGGAGATCCCTCATGAGCCTGAAACACACGCTGTCCGCCCTTGCCCTGATGGCCGCCGCGCCCGCGGCGCTGGCCGATTGCGGCACGGTGCGATTCTCGGATGTGGGCTGGACCGACATCACCGCCACCACCGCCGCCGCCACCACCGTGCTCGGGGCGCTGGGATACGAGACGGATGTCAAGGTGCTGTCGGTGCCGGTCACCTATACCTCGATGGCCGCCGGCGATATCGACGTTTTCCTGGGCAACTGGATGCCCACGATGGAGGCCGACATCGCCCCCTACCGCGAGGCCGGCACCGTCGACACCGTGCGCGCCAACCTTGAGGGCGCGAAATACACGCTGGCCACCAATGCCAGCGGCGCCGAACTGGGCATCCGCGATTTCGCCGACATCGCCGCGCAGGCCGGGGCGCTGGACGAAACCATCTACGGGATCGAGCCGGGCAATGACGGCAACCGCCTGATCATGGACATGATCGCCGCCGATGCCTTTGGCCTGTCGGGGTTCGAGGTCAAGGAAAGCAGCGAACAGGGGATGCTGGCGCAGGTCGGCCGCGCCGACAGCCGGGGCGAGCCTGTGGTGTTCCTTGCCTGGGAACCGCACCCGATGAACGCGAAATACGACCTGACCTACCTGACCGGCGGCGATGACTGGTTCGGCCCCGACCTGGGCGGCGCGACGGTCTATACCAACACCCGCGCGGGCTATGTCGCGGAATGCCCGAACGTGGGCAAGCTGTTGCAGAACATGGAGTTTTCGCTGGCAATGGAGAACGAGATCATGGGCGCGATCCTGAACGACGGCGAAGACCCCGAGGATGCCGCCGCCGCATGGCTCAAGGCCAATCCCGGCGTGCTCGACGGCTGGCTGGACGGCGTGACCACGCAGGATGGCGGCGACGCGATGGCGGCGGTGACATCCGCCCTCGGCCTGTAAGATGCGCCCGGCGGGGCGTGCCCCCGGTGCCGCCCCGCCGCCTTCCCCCTTCACCCGCCGCACCCTGCGCCAACCAGCACGGACCCCCTCATGACGCCCGGTTTCCTCGCCCTGTTCCTGCCCGCCTGTTTCGCCCTGAACGCGGCGCCCGGGCCAAACAACCTGCTGGCCTTCGCCAACGCCTCGCGCCTGGGGTTCTGGCCGGCGCTTCTGGGCGGCATGGGGCGGCTGCCCGCCTTCACCGCGATGATCGCGCTGGTCGCGCTTGGGCTGGGCGCGCTGCTGGCGGCGTCGGAAACCGCCTTCACGGCGGTGAAATACGCCGGGGCGGCCTATCTGGTCTATGTCGGCTGGAAGCTCTGGCGCGCACCCGCCCCCGCGGGCGCCGGCGACACCGGGCACGAGGCCCGGCCGTTCGCACTGGCGCGGCGTGATTTCCTGATCGCCATCGGCAATCCCAAGGCCATCGCCATCTTCACCGCCTTCTTCCCGCAATTCGTCGATTTCACCCAGCCCGTCGGCGCGCAGTTCCTTGTGCTGGGCGCGCTGTTCCTGGCGCTGGAGCTGGGGGCGGTGGCGCTTTACGCGGGGATGGGGCGGCTGACCGGCGGGTTCCTCACGCCGCTGCGGCTGCACCGGCTGAACCGGGGCGTGGGCGGCTTCCTGATCTTTTCGGGGCTGGCCATGGCGCTGGACCGGGGACGCTGAGCGATGGACTGGCTGACCGACAACAAGATCCCCGTCGGCGACTGGGCCGAGGACGGGTTCGACTGGCTGCAACGCAATTTCGCGCTGGTGTTCGACGGGCTGTCGGACGCGCTGGAAACCCTGATCGACGCGATCCTGTGGGTGCTGCAGACGCCGCACCCGCTGATCGTGATCGGGGCCTTCGCCGTGCTGGCCTTTGGCCTGCAACGCCGCTGGCAGGCGCCCGCGCTGATCGTGGCGGGGTTTCTCTTCATCCTCAACCAGGGGTATTGGGAGGAAACCACCGAAAGCCTGACGCTGGTGCTGTCGGCCTGCGTGGTCTGCATGGGGCTGGGCGTGCCCGTCGGCATCGCCGCGGCCCACCGCCCGCGCCTTTACGCCGCGATGCGGCCCGTGCTGGACCTGATGCAGACATTGCCCGCCTTCGTCTATCTCATTCCCGCGATCGTGTTTTTCGGCATCGGCATGGTGCCGGGGCTGATCGCCACGGTGATCTTCGTGCTGCCCGCGCCGATTCGCCTGACCCATCTGGGCATCACCGCCACGCCCCAGCCGCTGCTCGAAGCGGCGCAAGCCTTCGGCGCCACCCCGCGCCAGACGCTGTGGAAGGTCGAACTGCCCTACGCGCTGCCGCAGATCATGGCGGGGCTGAACCAGACGATCATGCTGTCGCTGTCGATGGTGGTGATCGCGGCGCTGGTGGGGGCCGACGGGCTGGGCGTGCCGGTGGTGCGCGCGCTGAACCAGGTGAATACCGGGCTGGGCTTTGAATCCGGCTTTGTCATCGTGGTGCTGGCGATCCTGCTGGACCGGCTGCTGAGGGTGAACCGGAAATGAGCGCGGTCAGCTTCCACAATGTCTCGATCGTGTTCGGCGACCGGCCGGACAGCGCCCTGCCGCTGATGGACCAGGGCAAATCCCGCGAAGAGGTGCAGCGCGACACCGGGCAGGTGCTGGGCGTGCACGATTGCAGCCTCGAGGTGGCCGAGGGCGAAATCCTCGTGCTCATGGGCCTGTCGGGCTCGGGCAAATCCACGCTGTTGCGCGCGGTCAACGCGCTGAACCCGGTGGTGCGCGGCCATGTCGAACTTGCCACCCCCGAGGGGCGTGTGAACGTCACCCGCGCCGATGCCGCCACCCTGCGCCGGCTGCGGCAGAAAACCGTGGCGATGGTGTTCCAGCAATTCGGCCTGCTGCCCTGGCGCAGCGTGCGCGAGAACGTCTGGCTGGGGCTGGAACTGGCCGGGATGGCGAAACCCGACCGCAGCGCGCGCACCGACGAGGAGCTGGCGCTGGTCGGCCTGTCCGACTGGGCCGACCGCAAGGTGGCCGAGCTGTCGGGCGGGATGCAGCAGCGCGTCGGCCTTGCCCGCGCATTCGCCACCCGCGCCCCTGTCCTGCTGATGGACGAGCCGTTTTCGGCGCTCGACCCGCTGATCCGCACCCGGCTGCAGGACGAGCTGCTGGAGCTGCAGGAAAAACGCAAGCGCACGATCATCTTCGTCAGTCACGACCTGGACGAGGCGTTCAAGATCGGCAACCGCATCGCCATCATGGAGGGCGGGCGGATCGTGCAATGCGGCACCCCGCAACAGATCTTCACCGATCCCGCCACCGATTACGTGGCCGATTTCGTGGCCCATATGAACCCGCTGGGCGTGCTTTGCGCGCGCGACCTGATGGAGCCCGCGACCGGCACCCCCACAGGCACCCTGCCCGAGGACGCCACGATCCAGCAGGTGATGGCGGCGGCGCGCGATGCCGATGCGCCGCTGGGCGTCACCCGCGACGGCGCGGTGGTGGGCCAGATCACCCGCGCGCGGATATTCCAGAAACTGCTGGACCCGCGCAGCCCCTGACCCGGCTGCCCGCCCCGCTCAGACCTTGGTGGCGGGCGCGGCGGGCGTCACCGCGCGGCGTTTCAGCACCGCCTCGCGCCAGGTGATGAAACTGACCGAGGCAAGGATCACCAGCCCGCCGAAGATCACCCACGGGTCCACCGCCTCGTCGAAGAACAGCACGCCCACCAGCACCGCCCAGACCAGTTGCAGGAAGGTGACGGGCTGCGTCACCGTCAGCGGCGCGCAGCGAAAGGCCAGCGTCATTGTGTAATGCCCCGCCGTCGCCAGGCAGGCCACGCCGAACAGCACCACGATGGCGTGCATATCGGGCGTCACCCAGACGCTGGCCGCCATCGGCGCCAGCCCCACCGTCACCCACAGCGACATCATCCCCACCACGACGATGGCATTCACCTCGTCCGTCAGCACCTTGGCCAGAAGGTAGGAGGCCCCGAACACCACCGCCGCCACCAGCATCGCCATATGGCCCGGTCCCACCTCGCGGAAGCCGGGGCGCAGGATGATCACCGCGCCCACCAGCGCCACGATCACCGCCATCACGCGCCGCGCCGCCAGCCGCTCGCCCAGAAACAGCGCCGCACCGATCGTGACATAGATCGGCGCCAGGTAATTCATCGCCGTGACATCGGCGATGGGAATGCGCGCCATGGCAAAGAACCACAGCACCACCCCCACCGAATGCGCCAGCCCGCGCACCGCGAACAGCCCCCATTGCCGCCGCGTCAGCCGCGTGTTGAGGATCGGCCGGATCATCGGAATGAAGAATACCAGCCCCAGCGCATAGCGGATAAAGGCCGCCTGCGGCGAGGGGATATCGGTGCCGAGATACTTGACCAGTGCCGTCACGCCGACGAACAGCACGCCGGTCACCAGCATCCAGAACACGCCCAGGACCGGGCGCTGCGTCGGGGGAGATATACTCATGCCGGCATTGAACACATGTTAACGGGTTAACCGCAAGGGGGGCTCAGCCCCCGAGCGCCAGTTTTGCCGCGATCCCCCACATCACCGCCCCCACCAGCAGGTCGAGAAGGCGCCACGCCACCGGCCGCGCGAAAAGCGGCGCCAGCAGCCGCGCGCCATAGCCCAGCGAAAAGAAGAACACGAAGCTGGCCGTCATCGCCCCCAGCGCGAAACCCAGCCTGTCGTCATACTGGGCCGAGACCGCGCCCAGCAGGACCACCGTGTCCAGATAGACATGCGGGTTCAGCCAAGTCAGCGCCAGGCAGGTCAGAAGCGCCGCGCGCAGGCTGCCCGCCGCCTGCCCGGCCTCCATCGTCTCGCCGCCGCGCCACGCGGCCAGAAAGGCCCGCCCGCCATAGACGAACAGGAACGCCGCCCCGCCATAGCGCATCACCGGCTCCAGCCAGGGCACCGCCCTTGCCAGCGCGCCGAACCCGGCAACCCCCGCCGCGATCAGCAACGCATCCGACAGCGCGCAGGTCAGCACGATGGGAAACACATGTTCCCGCCGCAGCCCCTGCCGCAGCACAAATGCGTTCTGCGCGCCGATCGCAAGGATCAGGGAAAATCCAAGGGAAAACCCCGCCAGTACCGCAACCATCGTCCTGCCCCTCCTGCACAATGCGTGCGATAGCCCGCGGCGCAGCGGCGTGCAATGCTCGCATTTCGCCCCGCCAGCCACGCCGCAGCGCCCTTGCGTTCAGCCCGGAGGATAACGTGCAGATCGGGCAGAAAAGGTCAATGAACAGCACATATTCTGTGGATAAGCGCAAGGGTACGGTCCGGTTTTCGCAAGCCTATCGCACCGTCGATAAGCCGGACGCCGGAGACGGATCGCCCCAACGGGTTGCGCAGGCATTAAGATATGGTGGCAGCTTTATGCTTCAGACGGCTGATTTTCATCGGTTTTCATCCCACCCTGCCTTTGCCGGGGATTCCGCGCCGAATTTACACAAAACGGCCGCATCGCCGATCATCGCAGACCAGACATGAAAAAGGCGCCGCATGTTGCGGCGCCCCAACGGTTTTTCCTTATTCCGGCAGTCAAAGCTGCGCCATCACCTCGTCCGAGGCTTCGAAATTGGTGGTGACGCGCTGCACGTCGTCGTCATCTTCCAGCGCCTCGATCAGCTTCATCAGCTTCTGCATCCCGTCGAGGTCCAGTTCCGTCGTGGTGGTGGGCCGCCACACCAGCTTGGTGCTTTCGCTTTCGCCCAGTTCCGCCTCAAGCGCGGTGGCCACGTCGTTCAGGTCGGTATCGGCGCACCAGATCACGTGGCCATCCTCACTGCTTTCCACGTCCTCGGCCCCGGCCTCGATCGCGGCCATCATGACGGTGTCGCCATCGCCCGCATCGGCGGGATAGACGACCTCGCCCTTGCGTTCGAACATGAAACCGACGCTGCCCGTCTCGCCCAGGTTGCCGCCGTTCTTGGAAAAGGTCGAGCGCACGTTCGACGCGGTGCGGTTGCGGTTGTCGGTCATCGCCTCGACGATCACCGCGACACCGCTGGGGCCATAGCCCTCATAGCGGATTTCCTCGTATTCATCGCCCTCGCCGCCGACGGCCTTCTTGATGGCGCGCTCGATATTGTCCTTGGGCATGGATTGCGACTTGGCCTCTTTCACCGCAAGGCGCAGGCGCGGGTTCTTGTCGGGGTCCGGGTCGCCCATCTTGGCCGCGATGGTGATTTCCTTCGACAGCTTGGAAAACAGCTTGGCCCGCACGGCGTCCTGACGCCCCTTGCGATGCTGGATGTTTGCCCATTTTGAATGGCCGGCCATTATGCACTCCCCGCGGAAAAACTTGCGCACGTGTCTATAGGCGAAACGCCGGGGCAGGTTCAATCCCCCTGCATGGCCCTTCCTGTCACCCGGCCGGGGGGCGGGCCGGCCTGCCCCCCCCGTGACCTGCCCGCGCAAAGCGTCTAAACCTTGGCCATGACCCAGGACCAGATCATATTATTCACGCTTTTCGCCGGCGTTTTCGCCATGCTGCTGTGGGGGCGCTACCGCTATGACATCGTTGCCTTTTCCGCGCTGATGCTCGGCGTCGTCCTGGGGGTGGTGCCGACCGACCAGGCCTTTGCCGGCTTCGGCCATCCCGCCACGCTGGTGGTGGCGCTGGTGCTGGTGGTGTCGACGGGGCTGATGCGCTCGGGCGCGGTGGGGCTGATCACCCGCACGCTGATCGACAGCGGCCGCAGCCTGGGCGGCCATATCGCGCTGATGGGCGGCGTGGCGGGGGTGCTGTCGGCCTTCATGAACAACGTGGCCGCGCTGGCGCTGCTGATGCCGGTCGACATCCAGACCGCGCGCAAGGCCGGGCGCAGCCCCGCGCTGTCGCTGATGCCGCTGTCCTTTGCCACCATCCTGGGCGGCATGGCCACGCTGATCGGCACGCCGCCCAACATCATCATCGCGGCGATCCGGGGCGACAGCCTGGGCGAACCCTTCGCGATGTTCGATTTCGCCCCGGTGGGGGCGCTGACCGCCCTTGTCGGGCTGGTCTTCGTCGCCACGATCGGCTGGCGGCTGATCCCGCAGCGCGACGACGCGATGGCCGAGGTGCGCGATTTCACCGCCTATATCGCCGAACTGACGGTGCCCGAGGGGTCCGACCTGATCGGTCGCCGCGTGGCCGAGGCGATCCCCGACGCCGACGAGGCCGATGTCGCCATCATCGGGCTGGTGCGCAGCGGCAAGCGGCTTTACGGCAGCGCCCACAACACCGAGATCCGCGAAGGCGACGCGCTGGTTCTCGAAGCCTCGCCCGAGGCGCTGGACGAGTTCCGCAGCACGCTGGGCCTGGCCTTTTCCGACGAAACCCGCGCCGGCCACCTGAAGGCCGAGGGCGAAGGGCTGGCTCTGCTGGAACTCGTGGTGCCCGCCGATTCCCGCATCGTCGGCAAGACGGCGCAATCCGTCGGGCTGGCCTGGCGGCAGCGCGCGGTCCTGCTGGGTATTTCACGGCAGGGCCGACGCATCTCCAGGCAGGTGCGCAAGACCCAGGTCAAGCAGGGCGATATCCTGCTGGTGCTGGCCCCGCGCGACCGCGCGCCGGACATCGCCGACTGGCTGGGCTGCCTGCCGCTGGCCGATCGCGGCTTTGCCCTGACCGACAACAGCAAGACCTGGACCGCCATCGGGCTGTTCGCGGCGGCGGTGGCGCTGGCGAGTTTCGGCTTGCTCTACCTGCCGATCGCGCTGGGGATCGTGGTAGTGTTCTATGCGTTGCTCAGGATCGTGCCCCTGCACGAGCTTTACGACAGCATCGAGTGGCCGGTGATCGTGCTGCTGGGCTCGATGATCCCGCTGGGCGCCGCGCTGGAACAGGCCGGCGGCACCGCACTGATCGCGGGCGGGCTGGTCGGGCTGACCGCGGGCTGGCCGGCCTGGGCGATCCTGACCGTGCTGATGGTCGTCACCATGACCCTGTCGGACGTGCTGAACAACACCGCCACGGCCATCGTCGCCGCCCCCGTGGGCATCCAGATGGCGCAATCGCTGGGCGTGTCGCCCGACCCGTTCCTGATGGCGGTGGCCATCGCCGCCTCATCTGCCTTCCTGACGCCCATCGGGCACAAGAACAACACGCTGGTGCTGGGCCCCGGCGGCTACCGCTTCGGCGATTACTGGCGGATGGGCCTGCCGCTCGAGGTGCTGGTGATCGCGGTATCGGTGCCGCTGATCCTGCTGTTCTGGCCGTTGTGAAACGACGCGCCCGTCTGGTAGAGCTTTGACCGAATGACAGCCCCACCCCGCACTTCCCCGAACCGCGTACCCGCCCCGGGGCATGACCGCTCTCCCAAGGCCCGCGCCCCTTTTCAGAACGGAAAGAAGAACGGGATCAGCGCCGAGGCCAGCAGACCCACGCTCAGGTTCAGGGGCAGGCCCACGCGCATGAAATCGGTGAACTTGTAGCCCCCCGGCCCGTAGACCAGCATGTTGGTCTGATACCCGATGGGCGTGGCAAAGGCGCAGCTTGCCGCGATCATCACCGCCACCACCAGCGGGCGCGGGTCCAGCCCCATCGCCTGCGCCAGCCCGATGGCGATGGGCGTGACCACGACCGCCACGGCGTTGTTGCTGACCATCTCGGTCAGGATGCCGGTCAGCAGGTAGATCGCCCAGACGATAAGGAACGGCGGCAGGGCGGAAAGCCCGGGCGCGATCCCGTCGACGATCAGCGCCACCGCGCCGGTATGCTCCAGCGCCGCCCCGATCGCCAGCATGGCGAAGATCAGCGCCAGCAGCCGGCCGTCGACAAAGGAAAACGCCTCGTCCGCGTCGATGCAGCCGGTCAGCAGCACGAAGGCCACCGCGATCACCGCCAGCGGCAGGATCGGCGCCACGCCCAGCCCGGCCAGCGCCACCACCCCCACCAGCGCCGCCACGGCCAGCGGCGCATGGCCGCGCCGGAACGCGCGGGCCGAGGGGTGGCTGACATCCACCAGCTCCATCTCGGCCGCCAGCCGCCTGATATCCTCGGGCGCACCCTCCAGCAGCAGCGTGTCGCCGACGCGCACCACCAGCTCGTCCAGTTGCCGGCCGATATTCTGGTTCCGCCGGTGCACCGCCAGCGGATAGACCCCGAACCGCCGCCGCAGCCGCAGCGACCCCAGCCGCCGGCCCACCATCCTGCAGCCCGGCGTGATCAGCACCTCGACCGTGCTGGTTTCCACCGCGCTCACCTGGTCCACGCGCTTGAGGCTCTTGTTGCGCTGCAGGCTCAGCAATTCGGTCATCTGGGTGCGCAGAACGACGCGGTCGCCCACCTGCAGCGTCACCCCCTGCAGATCGCGCCGCAGCGACTGGTCGCCGCGCACCACGTCGATCAGCCGCACGCCCTCGCGCTTGAACAGCTGCACGCCCGTCACCTCGCGCCCGATCAGGTTCGACTCGGGCGGGATCACCGCCTCGGTAAAGAACTTCATCCGCGACCGGTCCGACAGCATCGTCGCCATGCTGTGACGTTCCGGCAGCAGCAGCGGGCCGAATATCGCCAGGTAGATCATGCCCCAGATCACCAGGATAATGGCCAGCGGCGTCACCTCGAAGATCGAGAACGCCTCCATCCCGCTGGCCCGCGCCACCCCGTCGACCAGCAGGTTGGTGGACGTGCCGATCAGCGTCAGCGTGCCGCCGAGGATCGCCGCATAGCTGAGCGGGATCAGGATCTTCGACGCCGATTGCCCCAGCGTGCGCGCAAGCTGCACGAAGACCGGGATCATCACCACCACCACCGGCGTGTTGTTCATGATGGCCGAGGCCACGACGACAAAGCCCATCAGCATGGCGATGGCCAGCCTGGGGCGGTTCTGCGCCCGCCGGTCGGCCATGGCGGTGAACGCATCCAGCGCCCCGGTGCGCACCAGCGCCCCCATGACGATGAACATGCTTGCGATGGTCCAGGGCGCGGGGTTCGACAGCACGCCCAGCGCCTTGTCGTAGGGCACCAGCCCCAGGATCAGCATCAGCGCCGCGCCGCCGATGGCCACCACCTCGGTCGGGTACCATTCCTTGACGAACAGAACGAACATCCCCACCACGACCGCAAGCGTCAGAACCGCCTGTCCCGGCTGGGAAAACTGTATGATGTCCATTCGCGTGTCCCGCTCCGCCCGCGCTCAGTCCGCGCCAGTTTCGCCGATGCCCGGCAGCGGAACAAGGGTCGGCAGACCATGCGACAATGCGCAGCGGCGGGTCAGGCCCGCCATGTCACGGCCCCGCCTGCGGCAGGTGTCCGCCCTGGCGCACCATCTCGATCCGCGTGGCGCGGCCGGTGCGGTCGTCGGTTTCGATATAGACGCCCGACAGCGTCGCCTCGCCCGGCGCCGGGGTGAACCGCCCCTTTGCCATGCCGGTGACGAAACGGCGCATCGGCTCGTCCTTTTCCATCCCGATGACCGAGTTGTAGTCGCCGCACATCCCCGCATCCGACAACAGCGCCGTGCCGCCCGGCAGGACCTGCGCGTCCGCCGTGGGCACATGGGTATGGGTGCCCACCACAAGGCTGGCCCGTCCGTCGCAGAAATGGCCCATGCCCATCTTCTCGCTGGTGGCCTCGCAATGCATGTCGACCACCGCCGCCTGCACCGCACCGCCCAGCGGGTGCGCGCGCAGCACCGCGTCGATGGCCGAGAACGGATCGTCGAAGGCGCGCTTCATGAACACCTGCCCCAGCACCTGCGCCACCAGCACCTTGCGCCCGCGCGCGTCCGAGAACACCCGCGCACCGCGCCCCGGCGCCTGCTTGGCAAAGTTCAGCGGCCGGACGATGCGCGGCTCGGCCTCGATCGCCTGCAGCATCTCCTTCTGGTCGAAGGCGTGATCGCCCAGCGTCACGCAATCCGCGCCCGCCTCGAACAGCAGCCTGGCATGGGCCGCGGTCAGCCCCGCGCCGTTGCTGGCGTTCTCGCCGTTCACGATCACGAAATCCAGCTTCCAGTCGGTGCGCAGCCCCGGCAGCCGTTCGGCCACCGCGTTGCGGCCCGACCGGCCCACGACATCGCCCAGAAACAGTATCTTCATCGTCCCGCCTTACTGCGCCCCGCCATTCGGGCCAGGGGCCCGCCTCTTCATCTTGCCAAAATACTCCCGCCGGAGGCACCCCGAGGCGCGGCACGCGCCGAGACATCATGCGCGCGCCGCAGGCGCGCACCGCTGTCTCACAGGTTTTCCGGCTGCGGCATCCCCAGCACGTGATAGCCGCCATCGACCAGGATGATCTCGCCCGTGGTAAAGGCGCCCGCGTCCGAGGCCAGCCAGACCGCCGTGCCGCCCACCGCCTCGAGCGTCGCGTTCGAGCGCAGCGGCGCGTTCGCCTCGGTATGCTTGTAGGTCTTGCGCGCGCCGCCAATGGCCGCGCCGGCCAGCGTCTTCATCGGGCCGGGGCTGATCGCGTTCACGCGGATGCCGTCGGGGCCCAGATCGTTGGCCAGATAGCGCGTCGTCGCCTCAAGCGCGGCCTTGGCCACCCCCATCACGTTGTAATTCGGCACCACCCGCTGGCTTCCCTGATAGGTCAGCGTCAGCAGCGTGCCGCCATTTTCCTTCATCAGCGGATAGGCCCGGCGCGCCACCTCGATGAAGGAATAGGCCGAGATATCCATCGAGTTCTTGAAATTCGCCCGGCTGGTGTTGATGAACCGGCCCGTCAGTTCCGTCTTGTCGGAATAGGCGATGGCGTGCACCAGGAAATCGATGCTGGGCCAGCGCGCGGCCAGCTCGTCGAAGGCGCGGTCCAGCGTGGCGTCGTCGGTGACGTCGCAATCCACCATGAAATCGCTGCCGACGCTTTCAGCCAATGGCTCCAGCCGCTTGCCGAACGCCTCGCCCTGATAGGTGAATGCCAGTTCCGCCCCCGCCCCGGCCATCGCCTTGGCGATGCCCCACGCGATGGAGCGGTCATTCGCCACCCCCATGATCAGGCCGCGCCGGCCCTCCATCGGTTTCGTCATGCTTACCTCATCCGCGGAATTTCGACAGGATCATCGACCCGTTCGTTCCGCCGAAGCCGAACGAGTTGGTCATAACCGAGTCGAGCCCGGCATTCTCGACCAGCGCCGTTGCGATCTCTTCCGGCTTCAGCGCGGGATCGAGCGTTTCGACATTGATCGAGGGGATGATGAAATCATGCTCCAGCGCCAGCAGGCAATAGATCGCCTCCTGCGCGCCGGTGGCGCCCTGGCTGTGCCCGGTCATCGACTTGGTGGAACTGACCGGCGGCGTGCTGCCATCGCCGAAGACGCGGCGCACCGCCTCGATCTCGCCCACGTCGCCCACCGGGGTCGAGGTGCCATGCGCGTTGATATAGCTGACCTTGCGATCCTCGGGCAGCGATTGCAGCGCCAGCCGCATCGCCCGTTCGCCACCCTCGCCCGAGGGGGCCACCATGTCATGCCCGTCCGAGGTGGCGGCATAGCCCGTGACCTCGGCATAGATCTTCGCGCCGCGCGCGCGGGCGTGCTCCAGCTCCTCCAGCACGACGATGCCGCCGCCGCCGCCGATCACGAACCCGTCGCGGCCCGCGTCGAAGGCGCGGCTGGCCCGGTCGGGCGTGTCGTTGTATTTCGACGACATCGCGCCCATCGCGTCGAACAGGCACGAGAGCGTCCAGTCCAGCTCCTCGCCGCCGCCGGCGAACATCACGTCCTGCTTGCCCATCATGATCTGTTCCGCCGCGTTGCCGATGCAATGCAGGCTGGTCGAGCAGGCCGAGGTGATGGAATAGTTGATGCCCTTGATCTTGTAGGCGGTCGACAGGTTCGCGCTGATCGTCGAGGACATGCATTTCGGCACCGCGAAGGGGCCGATCCGTTTCGGGCTGCCCGAGTTCAGCACCACCTGGTGCGCCGCCAGCATGGCCGAGGTCGACGGCCCGCCCGACCCGGCGACAAGCCCGGTGCGCGGGTTCGAGATATCGCTGTCCTCCAGCCCGGAATCGGCGATCGCCTGGCCCATCGCGATATAGGCATAGGCGGCGCCCGGCCCCATGAAACGCAGCGTGCGCTTGTCCACGTGCTCGGTCACGTCCAGCTTCACGTCCCCCGCGACCTGGCTGCGGAACCCGTGTTCCTTCATCGCCTCGTTGGCGGTGATCCCGGATTTACCGGCCCTGAGCGAGGCCAGAACCTCCTGGGCATTGTTGCCGATGCTGGAAACGATCCCCAGCCCTGTAACGACGACGCGGCGCATATGGCCTCCTTCGGTTTGTCGGGAACTGTGTAAGACAGTGGCCCCCGCAGGTGCAAGCAGGAAGGGGCCCGGCGGCATCCGGCGTCCTGCTTTCGCGCCGGATCGGAAAGCAACGGATCACGAAGGAAAGGCGCTTGCCCGCTGCCCTACTTCGTGACCTTTTTCACGAATTGCGATTTCAGCCCGATCTGCCCCACGCCGGGGATCTTGCAGTCGATATCGTGATCGCCCGCCACCAGCCGGATGTTGCGGACCTTGGTGCCCACCTTGACCGTGGACGAGGTGCCGCCCAGCTTGAGATCCTTGATCACGGTCACGGTGTCGCCATCGGCCAGCGGGTTGCCGACGGCGTCGCGGATCACGTCATCCTCGCCCGCCGCCGCGACGGACCATTCATGGCCGCATTCGGGGCAGACCATCAGCGCGTCCAGTTCATAGGTGAAGGCCGAGCCGCACTCGGGACAGGGGGGCAATTGCATCGTCATCTCCCGATCAGCTTTCGCTGAGCGCCACCTTCATGTCTTTGACCTCATAGATCACCTCGCCATCGGCCTCGACGATGCCGTCGGCCACGCCCATGGTCAGGCGGCGGGTCTGCACGGCCTTGGTGAAATCCACCTTGTAGGTCAGCATCTTGCGGTCGGGACGCACCATGCCTTTCAGCTTGACCTCGCCCACGCCCAGCGCATAGCCGCGCCCCGGCCAGCCGCGCCAGCCCAGGTTGAAGCCGGTCAGCTGCCACAGCCCGTCAAGGCCAAGGCAGCCCGGCATGATCGGGTTGCCGGGAAAATGGCATTCGAAGAACCACAGGTCGGGATGGATGTCGAACTCGGCCACAACATGGCCCTTGCCGTGGGCGCCGCGATCCCCGGAAATGTCGGTGATCCGGTCCATCATCAGCATCGGCGGCTCGGGCAGCTGCGCGTTACCGGGGCCGAAAAGCTCGCCCCGCGCGCATTTCAAAAGGTCGTCCTTGTCGAAACTGCTCGGATAGTTGGCCATGCAGGCACATCCTTCTGTCGTGTCCCAAAACTGCGCCCCCTCTAGCACCCTGCCGCGCCGTGCTGCAAGTGGGCCGGGATGTGGCGTGATGACCATGTCTGCGTGGTTTTGCAGCGTTTTCGTTTGAAATCCCCCCGGTCGAGCCCCTATATTACCGTTCGAGCAAGGGAAATTCCAAATGACGGTGACCAATCAGCATTTCAAACGCGGGACCGACTGGCTGTCGCAGGGGGGCCTGCGCCCGACCCGGCAGCGCGTGGCGCTGGCGGCGCTTCTGGTGGGCGACGGCAACCACCGGCACGTGACCGCGGAAAGCCTTTTCGCCGATGTCCACAAGAGCGGGGAAAAGGTATCCCTGGCAACGGTTTACAATACGTTGCGCGCCTTCTGCGATGCCGGGCTGCTGCACGAGATCACGGTGGACGGGACGAAAAGCTATTTCGATACCAACACCCATGACCACCCGCATTTCTTCTGGGAAGACAGCGGCGCGCTGCAGGATGCGCCGAGCGAGGAGCTGGAGATCAGGCGCCTGCCGCGCGCGCCTGCGGGCGCCGAGGTGGCGGCCGTGGACGTGGTGATCCGGCTGCGCCGGACCTGAGCCCGACCCCGGATTTCAAGGGTTAACCGCGCGGTTTCGGTTCCAAAGCGCGCGGTTCCTGACAAAACCTTACCGAAAATCGCGCGCTTTGCGCCCCTGTCCGCGCGGTTTTGCTGCGCGCGCTGCCGCAGGGATTTGGCAACCCGGTATCATGCTACCCCAATGGACCCGATTGCGGACGACATCGCGCGGTTTTCCCGAGAAACCGCGCGGTCGTTAACCTTTTTGCGAAAAGGGGTGTCGACCGTCCGGGGATTGCCTTACGGGACTCTAAAAACCGGCTGGTGCCTGAGCCGACATTTCCGCGTGAGCGCAACAGAGGGCATCGCACGGCCGCGGTCGGGCGATCCGACGCTCGTGGCATGGCAGTTTATCGTGCAGACACTTCCTACCTCAGACCGTGGCACTTGCGGCAGCCAATCGCCCGGCCGTGCGATGCCCGGGCCGCTGCGCGGCTGTTCCGGGCAGGGTGCATTGCTCGAATGCCGTGGAGCGCCCCCTACGCCCCACCCCGCTCCAGCGCGCGGATGAACATGGCGCGGTCGACATTGCCGCCGGTGGCCACGGCGATCACCGCCTCGCCCGCGACCCGGTCGCCGTGGAAGATCGCCGCCGCCAGCGCCGCGGCGCCGCCCGGTTCGACCACGATCTTGAGGTGCTGCCAGGCAAGCGCCATCGCGCGCAGCACCTCGTCGTCGGTAACGACAAGGCCGGGACCGCACAGCGCCCGCATGATCGGAAAGGTCAGCTGTCCCGGCGCGGGCGTCACGATGGCGTCGCAGATGCTGCCCGAGGGGCGGTCATTGCCCTGGATCGACCCCGCCGCCAGCGAGCGGGCGGTGTCGTCGAACCCTTCCGGCTCACACGGGCGGGCGCGCAGGCCCGGCGCCTCGGCCGCGAGCGCCAGCGCGATGCCCGAGGTCAGCCCGCCACCGCCGCAACAGACCAGCACGTCGGCATCCTCGATCCCCGCCTCGGCGGCCTGTTCGGCGATTTCCAGCCCCACGGTCCCCTGCCCCGCGATCACCTGCGGTTCGTCATAGGGCCGGATCAGCGTCATGCCGCGCTCGACCGTCAGCTTTTCGCCGACCGCTTCGCGGCTTTCGCCGCCCGCGCGGTCATAGAGCACCACCTCGGCGCCGTAGGCGCGGGTGTTGGCGATCTTCATCTCGGGCGCGTCGGCGGGCATGATGATGACGGCGGGCACGCCGTGCATAGCCGCCGCCAGCGCCACGCCCTGCGCGTGGTTGCCGCTGGAATAGGCCAGAACGCCGCGTTCGCGGGTTTTCCCGTCAAGCGCCGAAACGGCGGAGAACCCGCCGCGGAACTTGAAACTGCCGGTGTATTGCAGGCACTCGGCCTTGACATAAAGCTTGCGCCCGACAAGCCGGTCGAGCAGCGGCGCGTTCAGCAGCGGCGTCACCCGTTTCTGCCCGGCCAGCCGCCCGTTGGCGGCGCGGATCATGTCGATATTCATTGCATTCGCGCGATCCACGCCTGCAGGACCTCGAGCGCCGGTTTCTCGTCGAGAAACGGGATATGCGCGCGGTCGGGCACGCGGGCGACGATCAGGTCGGGGTTGCGGCGGGCCATCTCGTCAACGGTGGCGGCGCTGAGGATGTCGGAATTGACCCCGTGGATCACCGCCGCCGGCAGCGGCGCGATGGCGTCGTAGAACGGCCAGAGGTCGGGGGTGCCGGTCGCCCCGGCCTCGATCACCGCGTCGCGCAGTTTCGGATCGTAGTTGATGGTGACGCCCTGCGCGGTCTCGGCATGGGTGTGCGTCACCTCCCTGCGCCAGCGGTCGAGCGGGACGCCGGGAAAGGTGGGCTCCATCGCCTGCTTGCGCGCGGCGGCCATGCTGTCGAAATCGGCAAAGCCCGGATCGCGCCCGAGATAGCCCATGATGACCTCGAGCCCGGCGGGCTCCAGCACCGGGCCGATATCGTTCAGCGCCACGCCCAGCAGCCGGTCATGCGCGGTGGCGGCCAGCGCCATCGCGATGATCCCGCCGCGCGAGGTGCCCAGCACGCCGGCCTTGTCCAGCCCGAGATGGTCGAGCAGCTCCAGCGCGTCGCGCGCCTCGCGCTGGACGGTATAGGTGGTGTAATCGCCCCAGTCCGACTGCCCGCGCCCGCGGTAGTCCAGCCGGATCAGCCGTGCATGGCCCAGGTGCGGGGCGACGAAATCGAAATCGCGCGCGTTGCGGGTCAGCCCAGACAGGCAGAGCACCGGCAGGCCCGAGCCTTCGTCCTCGTAATGGAGCCGCAGCCCGTCGGATGTGGTGAAATCGGACATCAGCCCCTCGCAAGTTCGGGAATGGTGACAAGATCGGGCAGGATGTGATCGGGCCGGCCCGGCAGCCGGTCGACCGGCTCGCCGGCGCGGTCGACCCAGGCGGTGGCAAAGCCATAGGCCGCCGCCGCGCCCGCATCCCAGCCGTTCGACGATACGAACAGCACGTGGGCCTTGGCGACGCCGAAGCGTTGCAGCACAAGGTCATAAACCTGTGGCGCGGGCTTGAATATGCCGACGCTTTCGACCGACAGCACGTCGTCCAGCAGTTCGGACAGCCCCGCCGACTGCACCGCGCCGGCCAGCATGTCGGGGCTGCCGTTGGACAGGATCGCGGTGTTCAGCCCGGCCTGTTTCAGCCGGGCCAGCATCTGCGGCACCTCGGGATAGGCCTGCAGCCGCCAGTAAAGTGCCAGCAGCCTTTCGCGCAGGGCCGCGTCGCCCGCCAGCCCGTGCGCCTCGAGCGCCCAGTCCAGCCCGTCCTGCGTGACCGACCAGAAATCGGTGTGATCGCCGGTGATCGCGCGCAGCCAGCTGTATTGCAGCTGCTTGGCCCGCCAGTCGGCGGCCAGTTGCGGCCAGTGCTCGGCCAGTTTTTCTCCGCCCGGCTCCGCCGCGGCCTGCCGCGCGGCGGCGGACACGTCGAACAACGTGCCGTAAGCGTCGAATATGCATGTGGTAATGGCCATGCTGCCCCTCCTGTCCGCCGGGGCAGACTGGCACGGGGCGCGGGATTGGAAAAGCGGAAATCTCGCAACGCGCGGCCGACCGGTTTGCGCCTGTGTCGTCTTTGGGATAGGATCGCGCCCGAGATCATGAGCACCCGCGCAGACACGCGGCCTCGCAATTCACTCCCGATACACAGGATATCCTTATGACGCAGGTCAAACCGGGCGATACCGTCCGTATTCACTATACCGGCACGCTGGCTGACGGATCTACCTTCGACAGCTCCGAAGGGCGCGACCCGCTGGAGTTCACCGTCGGGTCCGGCCAGATCATCCCCGGCCTCGACAAGGCGATGCCCGGCATGGCGGTGGGCGAGAAGAAGGTTGTCGAGGTGCCCTGCGACGACGCCTATGGCCAGCCCGACCCGAACGCCCGCCAGGCGGTGCCGCGCGCCGAGATCCCGGCCGACATCCCGCTGGATATCGGCACGCAGCTGCAGGTGCAGACCCCGCAGGGCCAGGTGATGCCGGTGACGGTGGCCGAGGTGACCGAGACCGAGGTGACGCTGGACGCCAACCACCCGCTGGCCGGGCGCGACCTGACCTTCGCGATCGAGCTGGTGTCGATCGACTGATCCCGGGGGCCGATAACGGTGTCCCGACGGGCGCGCGGCGTGCTGCCGCGCGCCCGTTTTCTTTGCCACCGTTTCGGGAAATACCTGGGCCGTCATGTATCGCTTTTTGCATTCGGGCCGAAGGCGGGAGGCCGCGAAAAGCGATTCAGGATTTTCCCGAAACGCTCTAGGCTGGGCGGGACCGAACCGCGAGGGAATCGCCCCATGCCATCCACCGCCGAAACGCTGATCGCCCGCATCCGCGAGTTGCAGGACGAGCTGGAACAGGAGATCGCCCGCCGGCGCGAGGATTTCCGCTACAACCTGCGCCACGGGCGGGTCGAGTTCGAGGAAGAGGCCCGCCGCCGCCAGCGGGAATTCCGGGTGCGGCTGAGCACCTTCCTGCGGCAGACCCGGCCGATGGTGGTGCTGACCGCGCCGGTGATCTACGCGATGATCGTGCCCTTCGCGCTGCTGGACCTGTTCGTGACGATCTATCAGGCGGTATGTTTCCCGGTCTACGGCATCCCGAAGGTGCGGCGCGGCGATCATATCCGCATCGACCGGCACCACCTGGCCTATCTCAACGGGCTGCAAAAGCTGAACTGCGTCTATTGCGGCTATGCCAACGGGCTGATCGCCTATGTCCGCGAGATCGCGGGCCGGACCGAGGCCTACTGGTGCCCGATCAAGCACGCCGCGCGGGTCGAGGGGCGGCACGGGCATTATGCCGGTTTCGTGGATTACGGCGATGCCGAGGGGTTCGAACCGGGCCTGCAGGCCGCGCGCGAGCGGGTGACCGAAAGGCGGGAGCGGGGGTGAGTTGCCGCTTTTCCGGGCCGCCGCAACAGGTTGCGTCGCCAGACCCTGTGAAGGATTCGCGCCCCGCCCGGAACAGCCGCGCAGCGGCCCGGGCATCGCACGGCCGCCCCCAGGCCGGGCGATTGGCTGCCGCAGGTGCCACGGTTTGAGGGAGGACGTGGCGGCACGATAAAATGCCATGCCACAGGCGTCGGATCGCCCGACCGCGGCCGTGCGCTGCCCTCTGTCGCAAGCCTCTTGAAAGGCAGGTCCGCCCGGCAACCCGATCTCAACCCCCGCGAAAAGACTTACCGCCCCCACGCGTCATTCCCTTTCCCGCCCCAATCAGGGCCTTTCCATTCCCCGCCGTCACGCAATAGTCTGGCCGCCGGGCGGCACGCCCGCGATCAATCTTGCAAGGGAGGACCGTCATGGGCTGGATGAAGGACGAAACCGGGCTGGGCAAGACGCCGGCGAATTACGTGCCGCTGACGCCGCTGTCGTTCCTGCGCCGCGCGGTGCAGGTGTTTCCCGACCACGAGGCGGTCGTCTACGGCCCGGTGCGCCGCGACTACGCCCAGTATCACGAGCGTGTCACGCGGCTGGCCTCGGCGCTGCAAAAGCTGGGGGTGAAACCGGGCGATGTGGTCGCCACGCTGCTGCCCAACATCCCCGCGCAGGCCGAGGCGCATTTCGGCGTGCCCGCCTGCGGCGCGGTGCTGAACACGATCAACACCCGGCTCGAGGCCGATACCGTGGCCTATATCCTCGATCACGGCGAGGCCAGGGTGCTGCTGGCCGATCCGCAATTCCTGCCGATGGCCGCCGAGGCGATCGAGCGGATGGAGGGCGCCGCCCCCATCGTGATCGAGGTGGCCGACGACCATGCCGGCGTCCATGCCCACGGGCATTACATGGAATACGAGGCGCTGCTGGAAACGGGCGACCCGGATTTCGACTGGATCATGCCCGAGGACGAGTGGGAATCGCTGGCGCTGAACTATACCTCGGGCACCACCGGGCGGCCCAAGGGCGTGGTCTATCACCATCGCGGCGCCTATCTGAACGCGATGGGGCAGGTCATCAGCTGGCGCATCACGCTGCATCCGCGCTACCTGACCATCGTGCCGCTGTTTCACTGCAACGGCTGGTGCCACACCTGGATGATGCCCGCGGTGGGCGGCACCGTGGTGTGCTGCCGCGACATCCGGGCCGATGCGATATTCGACGCGATCGCGGATGAGAAGGTGACGCATTTCGGCGGCGCCCCCATCGTCCTGAACACGCTGATCAACGCGCCCGAAAAGGACCGCCGCGATTTCGATCACGTGGTCGAGGTGTTCACCGCCGGCGCACCCCCCGCCCCCGCCACGCTGGCCAGGATCGAGCCGATGGGCTTCAACGTCACCCATGTCTACGGGCTGACCGAAACCTACGGGCCCGCCACCGAATGCACCTGGCAGGGCGAATGGGACGGGTTGCAGGGCGACGACCGCGCCGCCGTCAAGGCACGCCAGGGCGTCGCCATGCCCTTCATGGAGCCGGTGCAGGTCTGGGACGAGAAACACGCCCCCATTCCGATGGACGGCACCACGCAGGGCGAGATCGTGTTTCGCGGCAATGGCGTGATGAAGGGATACCTGAAGAACCCGCAGGCCACGCAAGAGGCGTTTGCCGGCGGCTATTACCATTCCGGCGACATCGCGGTGCAGCACCCCAACACCTATCTGCAGATCGCCGACCGCGCCAAGGACATCATCATCTCGGGCGGCGAAAACATCAGCTCGGTCGAGATCGAGGGCGTGCTGATGGGGCATCCCGACGTGCTGCTCTGTGCCGTCGTGGCGAAACCGGACGAGAAATGGGGCGAGGTGCCCTGCGCCTTCGTCGAGCTGAAGGACGGCCACAGCGCCGACGAGGCCACGCTGATCGCCTATGCCCGCGACAGGCTGGCCGGGTTCAAGACGCCGAAACACGTGGTGTTCCAGGAACTGCCCAAGACCTCGACCGGGAAGATCCAGAAATTCCAGCTGCGCGCCATCGCCAGGGACATGTAGGTGCCCCGCCGTTCGGGCGGATTGCAACAGAAGGGCATCGCGTGGCCGCGGTCGGGCGATTCGAGGTCTGTGACTGGCATGTTATCGTGCCGCCATCTCCTCCCTCGGACCGTGGCACTTGCGGCAGCCAATCGCCCGGCCGGGGGACGGCCGTGCGATGCCCGGGCCGCTGCGCGGCTGGTCCGGGCAGGTGCATGTTTCGAGTGTCACAAACATCGCCAACTCTGCCCCGATTGCACCCTGCCACATCCCGCGCCATAAGGTGGCGATCACCCGAGGACCGACCCGATGCCCCGCTATGCCCTGAAGATCGAATATCACGGCGCCCCCTTCGCCGGGTGGCAGTGGCAGGACGACCAGCCCTCGGTGCAGGGCGCGCTCGAGGCGGCGTTGCGGCGGCTGGAGCCCGGGGTGCCGCGCATCGCGGCGGCGGGCCGCACCGATGCCGGGGTGCACGCGCTGGGGCAGGTCGCGCATTGCGACATGGGCCGGGAGTGGGCGCCGTTCCGCCTGTCCGAGGCGCTGAATTACCACCTGAAACCGCAGCCCGTTGCCGTGACCGCCGCCGCGCGGGTCGACGATGACTGGCACGCGCGGTTCTCGGCGACGGGGCGGCACTATCTGTTTCGCCTGCTCACCCGCCGCGCCCCCGCCACGCACGAGGCCGGGCGCGTCTGGCAGGTGAAGAACCCGCTCGACATCGGTGCGATGCGCGCAGGCGCGGCGCATCTGATCGGACATCACGATTTCACCACCTTCCGCTCGACCATCTGCCAGGCGAAAAGCCCGGTCAAGACACTGGACGAGATCGCCATCACCGAAGGCCCGGGCTTCAACGGCCCCGAGATCCATTTCCGCCTGCGGGCGCGGTCGTTCCTGCACAACCAGGTGCGTTCCATCGTCGGCACGCTGGAACGGGTCGGCGCGGGATCATGGGCGCCGGAGGACGTGAAAACCGCGCTTCTGGCACGCGACCGCGCCGCCTGCGGCCCGGTCTGCCCGCCGCAGGGCTTGTATCTTTCAGGCGTGGATTACCCCGCCGATCCGTTCGCCTGAGGCCGGGCCTGTTTCAGGACGGGCAACGGCCGGGGCCGGTCCCGCATTGCCCCCGGCCCCCTACCCTTCGTTCAGGCGGTTGAGCCTTGCGCGCACGCTCAGCCCGTGGGCTTCGAGGCTTTCGGAAATCGCCAGCGTTTCCGCCGCCGGGCCGATGGCCGCCAGCGCGCCGGGGCTCATCTTCGCCAGCGTGGTGCGCTTGAGGAAATCCATCACCGACAGGCCCGACGAGAACCGGGCCGAGCGTGCGGTAGGCAGCACGTGGTTGGGCCCGCCTACGTAATCGCCGATCGCCTCGGGCGTCCAGGCGCCAAGGAAGATCGCGCCGGCATGGGTGATCTTTTCGGCCAGCGCATCGGGGTCTTCGACGCACAGCTCCAGGTGTTCGGGCGCCACGCGGTTCGACAGCGCGGCGGCGGTCTCAAGATCGGGCACGGTGATGATGGCGCCGAAATCGCGCCAGCTTGCCCCCGCGATCTCGCGCCGGTCCAGCGTCGTCAGGAAGCGTTCGACCGCCACGCCGACGGCCCTGGCCATGACGGGGCTGTCGGTGACCAGGATCGACTGCGCGCTTTCGTCATGTTCGGCCTGGCTCAGCAGGTCCAGCGCCAGCCAGTCGGGATCGTTATCGGCATCGGCGATGATCAGGATCTCGGAGGGGCCGGCGATCATGTCGATCCCCACCTTTCCGAATACCCGTCGCTTGGCCGCCGCCACATAGGCGTTGCCGGGGCCGGTGATCTTGTCCACCGGCGCGATGGTTGCGGTGCCATAGGCCAGCGCCGCGATCGCCTGCGCCCCCCCGATGCGATAGATCTCGTCCACACCGGCCAGCCGCGCCGCCAGCAGCACCAGCGGGTTGGCCTGCCCGTCCGGCGTGGGCACCGCGATGGCCAGCCGTTCGACGCCGGCCACCTTGGCCGGGATCGCGTTCATCAGCACCGAGGACGGGTACGAGGCCAGCCCGCCCGGCACATAGAGCCCCGCCGCCGAAACCGGCGTCCAGCGCCAGCCCAGCATCGCGCCCTCGGGGTCGGTCCAGGACTGGTCCTGCGGCATCTGCCGCACGTGGTAGGCGCGGATGCGCTCGGCCGCCAGTTCCAGCGCGTCGCGCTCATGCGCGGGCACCTGCGCGATCAGCGCGTCCACCTCGGCGGCGGAAAAGCGCAGCGTATCCGGCGTCAGGTCAAGCCGGTCGAATTTCGCCGTCAGTTCGATCAGCGCCGCATCGCCCCGCGCGCGCACATCGGCGATGATCCCGGCGACTACCTCGTCGACATCGACGCTGTCCTCGCGCTTGGCCGACAGAAGGACGGCAAAGGCGGCTTCGAAACCGGGATCGGTGGCATCGAGAAGAACGGGCATGGCGGCTCCTTTTCGTTGCGCGACCCATACTTGGAACGCCCGGCGCCCTCAAGGGCCAAGCATCGCGCGGGCCCGCATGGCAGGCCCTGCCGGGTATAGCATGAAACCGGAGGCGCGGCCGGGCCGCCGTCACCCGTCGTGATGCGGCGCCTTGCGCGAGGGCGCGCGATAGGGGCGCGTCACGTCGCGCAGCGTGGCCTCCAGCGCCTCGACCTCCAGCCGGATCGCACCGTCGCCGGCCAGCTGCAACTCCAGCACGCCGCCCGGCGCGTCGCCGGGCTGCCAGTCGACCGCCAGCAGCGACAGGATCGTGTCGGCATCGCCGCGCGGCACGCCCTGGCTGGCCACCTTCTGCACGTTGTCCACCGCCAGGACCGATTGCACCCGCTCCGGCCCGTGCCGGTCGCGGCCGCGATCCTCCCAGCGGAACCGGTTGAGCAACAGCGCAAAGCGCCGGTCGCGCGGGCGCCACGTCATTTCCGAGGCCGGGAACACCGCGTCCTGCACCAGCGCCGAGATCACCTTCAGGTCGTCCTCGTCAAGGGCGCCCAGGTTCAGCGGCGTCTCGCGCCCGTCCTCGAACCGCGCATCATCCGTCACTGGCCAGAGATCCTTTCGATATGGGCGCCGACATTGCCCAGTTTTTCCTCGACCCGCTCATACCCGCGATCCAGGTGGTAGACGCGGTTGACGATGGTCTCGCCCTCGGCGGCCAGCCCGGCAAGGATCAGCGACACGCTGGCGCGCAGGTCGGTCGCCATCACCGGCGCGCCCTTCAGCCGCTCGACCCCGGTCACCGTGGCGGTGCCGCCATGCACGTCGATGCTCGCCCCCATGCGCATCAGTTCCGGCGCGTGCATGAAGCGGTTTTCGAAGATCTTTTCCTCCAGCACGCTGGTGCCCTCGGCGGTGCACAAAAGCGCCATCATCTGCGCCTGCAGGTCGGTCGGAAAGCCGGGGAAGGGTTCGGTCGTCACATCGACCGCGCGTACCCGCCCGTTCTTGCGGCTGACCTTGAGCCCGCTGTTGGTCTGCTCGACCGAGATTCCGGCGGCGTCCAGCTTTTCACAGAACGCGCCCACAAGGTCGATCCGCCCGCCCAGGCATTCGACCTCGCCGCCGCAGATTGCGGGGGCCAGCATGTAGGTGCCCAGCTCGATCCGGTCGGTCACCACCGGGTGCGTCGCCCCGCCCAGGCGGTCGACGCCCTGGATGGTGATCTCGGACGTGCCCTCGCCCTCGATCTGTGCGCCCATGCGGCGCAGGCATTGCGCAAGGTCCACGATCTCGGGCTCGCGCGCGGCGTTCTTCAGCACCGTGGTGCCGCGCGCCAGCGTCGCCGCCATCAGCGCGTTTTCCGTGGCACCCACCGACACGAAGGGGAATTCGACGATCCCGCCCTTCAGCCCGCCGGGGGCCTTGGCGTGCACGTAACCGTCCTTCAGCTCCATCTCGGCGCCCATCGCCTCGAGCGCGCGCAGATGCAGGTCGACGGGGCGCGCGCCGATGGCGCAGCCGCCGGGCAGCGACACCTCGGCATGGCCCTCGCGCGCCAGCAGCGGCCCCAGCACCAGGATCGAGGCGCGCATCTTGCGCACGATATCGTATTCCGCCCGCGTGCCCGACAGCCTGTGGCTGGACAGCGCCAGGACCTGCCCGTCCTGCATAGAAGCGACCTCGGCCCCGAGCGAGCGCAGCAGCTCCGACATGGTGCGGATATCCGACAGCCGCGGCGCGTTGGTCAGCGTCAGCGGCTCGTCGCTCAGCAACGTGGCGGGCATCAGCGTCAGGCAGGCGTTCTTGGCGCCCGCGATCGGTATCTGCCCGCTCAGCGCGCCGTTCCCGCGCACGATAATCGAATCCATCAGCCCTGCCCCTCTTTGCCTGTATCCCTGCCCGTCCCGTGGGCGTCCTGACCCGCGCGCGCACGCGCCTGCTCCTTGCGCCGCGCCATATTGGCCTTGAGCGCGGCCTTCAACCGCGCATCGCGCCCGGCGTCCTTTTTCGGCTGGGTCTTGCCCGTTGTCTTGCGGTCCATGCCCCCTCTCTACAGCAGGGCGAAAAATCCGTCCAGATTGCGCTTGCACCCGCGCGGATTTGCGTCTAATCAGCCGCCCACGAACGGCGCTGCTGTAGCTCAGAGGTAGAGCACTCCCTTGGTAAGGGAGAGGTCGAGAGTTCAATTCTCTCCAGCAGCACCATGATTTCCCAAACAAACACAAATACTTGCGCGAAATCAGCGCATTCCGCTTGTCGACTCCTACACAGGAGTCCTACACAGTGACCTTAATCATGCCCCGTCCCGTGAAAGACCCTGAGAGCGGAATCTACTACATCCGCGTGCGCGTTCCTGCCGACCTAGTGGCTTCGGTCGGTCGTAAAGAGGTGTCCAAGTCGCTCCGAACAAGAGAGCCTGTGGAGGCTAAGGAGCGGTTCGCAGCCGAGTATGCGGCGCTACAACGCCGATGGACAGCCCTGCGGGCCAAGCCTGAACCCCTCCCTCTTAAGCAGATCGTCAGCTTGGCAGGTCAAGTCTATCAGCGCCTCATGGCGACGTTGGACATTGAACCCGGTGAACCTTCGGTCTGGGAACAGGTTAGCCGGTTAAACGCACAGGCAGCCGACAACGACAAGGCGCTTGAGCAATGGTATGGTCCGACGGTTGACGAACTGCTGATCGAAAAAGGTATTGCGACGGACCCGTCGAGCAGGACACGTCTGCTTAAGGAAGCCCAGCGCGCATGGGAGCAAGCGACGGAACAACAGCACAAGCGGTCACAGGGCGACTTCTCACCCGACCCCGACGCCAATCGGTTCCCGGAATGGTCGCCCGAAAAGAAGCTCTCAGAACCATCATCGGGGCCGACACTCTCAGACCTGTTCCACAGGTGGAAGAAAGATCATCTTGCCAATGGCAAATCGGAAAACACGGTCAAGGACTTCCAGCAGAAGCTGGACGCCCTGAAAGAATATCTGGGGCATGAAGAAGTTGATCGCATCTCCCCGCGAGAAATCTCCGAATGGACAGACCATCTGCGGCACGAAAAGGGTCTCAACCCCAAAACGGTCAGCGGGAAATACCTTGCTGCTGTCAAGACCGTCTTCCGGTTGGCCCGTTCCAAGTTCCTGATAGACAGCGACCCGGCGCAAAGCGTCAGCGTGAAAATTCCCCCGAAGGTCAAATCACGGTCCTCTGGCTTTACCGAAGCAGAGGCAAAGCGCGTCTTGTCCGCCGCGAACAAAGTGTTCGAACAGTCATCGAACATGGCGCACCATAACAAGCTGGCATGCCGCTGGGTCCCTTGGATATGCGCTTACACAGGAGCGAGGGCGGGTGAAATCACTCAGCTTCGCAAGGAAGACCTGACCGTCGTAAACGGCATTCCGCAACTCACCATCACACCGGAAGCCGGAAGCGTTAAGGCGGGTATGTATAGGGTCGTTCCGGTCCATCCTCACTTACAGGAGATCGGCCTTTTGGACTTCATCAGAAACGCAAAGAGCGGCTATCTATTCCACTCTGGGCCATCAACCCCTGCAGAGGCTGTGAAACGCTCAGGCAACGCCAGAGACAAGATCGCTGTCTGGGTGAGGGAAAGCGCCGGAATTACTGATGAACGCATCCAGCCAAACCATGCGTGGCGACACAGGTTCAAGACGGTGGGTAGAAATGCGGATATCGCCCCAGAATATCTCGGGGCCATCCAAGGCCATGCTGGACGCACCGCAGGGGAAGACTACGGTGAATATCCGGTCGAAACGCTATACCGGGAAATCTGCAAGCTGCCGCGCATCGAGGTTGATTGAGTGGCGCAAGTGACTTGTTTGGCTCTAGCGGCAGGCGTGTCAGGTGAATGCTTCCGCTTCATAGCCTAAAAAACAAAACAGCCAGTCTCCCTCCTTACATCTCCACTGGTTAGGTGAAACTATTCATAACAGTCGGGCATCTGTCCACCGGTCCAGATACGAGAAGCTGTCACTAACATTGAGCTTCGGGCTACCCTCGGGGACTTCATTTATTTCATTGGAAAAATCTGTCTATCCCAAATTGATATAACGCCTGCGCGGCGCCCCCCATTGGGGTGCCTTTTCGTCGCCGGGCAGTTCATAAGCCTCATTTCAAAGCTTCAGCTGGACGGCAGCCCTGCCAAAATCGTTAACCGCGATGTTTCTCAAAAAGTGAGGCGGCGACAGGTCCTCTGGTAGTTGATTTGACTACTTTTCCTTTGGGCTTAAGAAAATTCGTATTTTTGAAATCGCTAATAAGATTCTGGTCGTCAGTATAGACTAATCGGCAATGCGACAATTCTGCCAAAGCCAGAATATGAGGATCATCTGAAGAAATCGCTCGGGCTGCCATGTTTGCTTCTTCGGCATCAACTGCGGTATTATCCAACCGCATGGCCCGACCAGAGCGTATCCATTCAAGTAATAGGCCTCTTAACTTGGTTTCAGAAAGTTCTCTAAGCAGTCTACCGCCAACAATCACCTTCATTCGCTTGTCCGCTACTCGCCTCAGAATTTCAGGCGCATGAGCAGCATGCGGCGGTGAGAAGTCACTAGCGCGATTTGCATCAATAATTATTGGCACCTATAGCCCCAGAATCTTCATCTGCTCACCAATAAAGAACGAGCGGTATGTTTCTGGAGGATTGACCGGCTCCCCTAATTCGTCCAATTCAATTTCCGTTATCTTGTTTTCTAGTCTATCCCGCTCAAAGAAAAGAATTGAAACGTCTTCTTGCCTTAACTGCTTATTGGCTATGGCCCTGCGAACTCTATCAACGATAAAGTCACTATGCGTCTCAAGAACGAATTGAAGCCCAGTTCTTTGTTGAGAATCCACGATGAACTGTCCAAGAGCAGCCTGTGCCTGTGGATGCAAGTGCACTTCAGGTTGCTGAACCAAAAAGTAGCCTCCTCTTTGACCCGTAGCGATACTATACAAGATCGGTAAAACTTGGCTTGCGCCGTATCCAAGATCAACCAAGTTCATCTTCGGACCACCTGAGGAAAACTGTAGCTGAAATGGATCACTCGCGGTTTGTCCAAATGATTTGACCGAAATCTCCTTAAACATACCGGACTGTTTTCCGAAATCTTCAATTGTGCCCCTTATTGAGCTCCATTCATCCTTGTTTTGCCCCCTAGCACGATAGCGTTTGGCGATTTCGTAAGGAACGTGAGAACCTTCCCCATCCTCACGCTCCGTTCCAGGAGTATAAGTCCTCTGAGGTCTTGTCCGAATTGCTGAAGTGGCTTCAATAACACCCCTTGTTCTACGAACTAGACTTTCAGCAAGATCGGAGAGCATCGAGATTTCATTCTCGATTGATGAGAGAAAATCGCTCTGCCCCTCTGTTCTGTGTCTAAGCCGGAATTTGAGGTCCCGGATTAGAAATGGCCAATATCGTGCAAATTCAACCTTTGCGACCACAGGGGCAAAAGATGGCTCATCCAAGACATGCCGCTCATTATTTTCCCCGACGTGGGCTATCTGTATGCCGTCGGAGACAATGGATGCCTCAAGCCCTGCGCGACCTGTTGAAATACTCGCTTTAACCACAGCTGCGTGTGAGTCAACGCTATTGAAAAACAACTTTAGTTCTACTGAATAATTTCCAGATAAGTCGGTAGAGCGGGATTTCCTCATTTGCATATTTTGGCGCAACGATATGGAAAACTGCGATGCGCGGCCACCGCGTCCGCCGCGAAAATGTGAAATTTGATCGAATGTTCCTAGCTGAAATGGATCGCTATTGAAACTAGGCTCGGCTCGGTTGGACAAGAAGTCTTGCACATACTTCATACCGGCCAAAAATGATGTTTTCCCCGCACTATTTTCGCCCACCAGAATGGTGATCGGACGAACCGGAACATACCCTTGATTATGGAATCCTCGGAAGTCTTTCAGTGAAAGATCAAAAGTCATTTGAAGTTCTTACCCGCATCATCACTTATAGTTAGCACGATTGTGACCGCTCGGTTGCTCCCAAGAAGCCTGTCCTCCCAGTTGAGTCTGACACTTTGGAGATAGAAGGTCTAGACGTCAGATAATCAACTGAGGTTGGCCTCTTTGGGCTGCCTACTTAGCCAACCGATCAAGTTCGATTAGGACTATACACAGTCATAATTCATCAAGACAGTCTGGTTGCCAGAACAGCGCCACTACAGGGACTTGAGAAGATTCACGTATCCGCCAGAAGAAGACCGCGATGAGTGCCTTCCATCACTGCAAGAAGTTCTTGGTGAGGTGTTTTCGATCGTTTTTCTTGGGGCTACCTAACTCTCGATGATCCCTGCTCTTTGGGATCGGCGATTTCGAACACTTGGGTCAAAGCCACGACGGGCAAGAATGCGTCATCAGTCGCTTTTTATGTCGCGGAAGTCGCCAGTCGTTCACAAGGGCATACCTCAAAGAACATCTCAGGCGGACACAAAAAGCCTGTTCACTGTGGTTGACTTGTCCTTGTGAACATATCATGTATGTGAACAGAAGCTCTGAGAACAGGTGACCCCATGTCCAAGACCATCCTTTATGTCCGCGTCTCCACAACCGAGCAGACCAGCGACCACCAGCTTGAACAAGCCCGCAAGGCTGGCTTTGAGGTTGACCAGGTGGTGACCGATCACGGCACCTCCGGGGTGACCACCAGGCTGGCAGACCGGGAAGGCGGCAAGCGTCTCTTCGATCTTCTGCGCGGGGGCGACACACTGGTGGTCCGCTGGGTGGACCGACTTGGCCGCAACTATCAGGACGTAACCGACACTATCAGGGAGTTCATCAACAGGGGGGTGACGATCAAGACCGTGATCAACAGTATGGTCTTCGACGGCACGACCAAGGACCCGACGCAGAAGGCCATCAGAGACGCGCTGATTGGCTTTATGGCTGCAATGGCAGAGGCACAGGCAGAAGCCACTAAGGAAGCCCAGAGGGCCGGTATAGAGCACCACAAGGCTGCCTCCCCGGAGAAATTCAAGGGACGCAAGCCAACCTTCGACCGGGCCAGCTTCGAGACGGTGAAGGCGATGCTGAATGCTGGTCAGGGTCATTCGGCCATAGCAAAGGCAACGGGCGTCAACCGGAACGCAGTGATCAGGATTGCTCAAGACCCGGCGAAGGCAGAGGCGGCGCTGGTTAAGTGGGGGCTGTGAAGCTGCCTCAAGCCACGATTGACCGAGTTTTTGAAAGCCTATGGCAGTCGTCTGGCGGGGTGTCGATATTGAACGTCAGGTAATGGGTGGATGAACTTTTCGTCTTCCTCTAATAGAGCGTTCACCCCCCTATTTTCAGACCAAGGAAAGAACCGTGGGCTCACCGGTATCACCGCTCGTCTTTGTGCAGCAGATGGAAAAGCACTGGGTCGAAACCCTAGGGAACTCTTCAAGCGAACAGCTCAGGGCCGTATGGAGACAACTGGGGTCTGGGTTCGGTGAGGCGATAACATCGCATGGAAAACCCGAAGGTAGAACTTGGCGGGTCTTGCAGCCTCCTACCGGGACAGGAAAGACACAAGGCCTGTGCGTCTACGCCGCGATGCTGGCTTCGCAAAATGCCACGATGGAAGACGCGGGCAAGACGGGAATGCTGGTTGTCACCCAGTTGATCGCTCAGTGCAACGAAGTGGTCGAGAGAGTGAACAGCCTAGCTGGTGCTGAAGTAGCTATGGCCAGCCACTCTGAGAGCAGACCGCAGCCGCTGAGCATGGCGTCATCAGCAATATTGGTCATCACCCATCAGGCGTTTATCAATGCCGTAAAGGCGCATGCGGAAGGCAAAGCCGACAGGTGGTCAGAGTATGCAATCTGGAGGTATGGCCAGCGGGAATTGATCGTTATCGATGAAGCTCTGTCAAACATGGTCGAGGAAAGCCAGGTCAAGTCATCATCGATATCGCAAGCTCTGGGGCTAATACCTGAGCAGACGAAACTCGCCTACAGAAGCCAGGTTTCGGCGCTTGAAACAGTGCACGACATCTTCAACCGCGCATCAAAGATCATATCGGAAAACCCAAACTCGGGACTGACTTCCACGAAAATGGCATGGCGGGGGACGATGGCGATGCCTCCGTATTACAAGATGGATGGTTTGAGGGAGGCGCTCTGGAACCACAGCTACGACAAGTCCGTCCTTGGAAAGGAGAGCAGCGCTGACCGGCATCGCCTTCGGGATAAGGTCGATGAAACGCTGAGAAGCGTCGAAGCCGTGATGGCAAACTGGGGTTATTATGCCAGGGTCGGAGACGAAAACACTCTTAACTTCGCAAGTCTTGTGGTCCCAGACGACCTACCCGGCGCAGTCGTTATGGATGCGACGGCAACGCAAAACTTCCTTTGGAGGCTTTTTGAGAAGAAGGCTCTGGTCTACCCGGTGCCAGCCGATGCGAGGTCTTACCAAAACGTCACCCTGCATGTTGCCCGAAGCAAGGGTGTCGGAAAGGGGGCAATGCTTGAGCACCACAAGGACCGCATTCCAAGGCTCATTGAGGACCTCGAAGGCAGGCTATCGGATGACCGTAAGGTCTTCCTCTGCTGTCACAAGGCGGTTGAACCTTTCGCCAAGACATTCGTCCCGAAGTTCGCAAGCTTCGACATAGGGCACTGGGGGGCCATTGATGGGCGCAATGACTGGAAGGATTGTGATGTAGCTGTTCTCTTCGGTCTATCATTCCGCGACCCGATCTGGGCCAACAACACCTTCATGGCGTTTCGAGGAAGACAAGAAGACGAATGGTTCGACGAACCCGCGTTCGAGGAGCACTCAGACGTGCGCCGCGAAATGCAAAATCGCCAAATCTCAGTGTCAGTCATTCAAGCCATAAATCGGGTTCAGTGTCGAAAGGTGGTCGACAGTGCTGGGAACTGTTTGCCGACAGATGTGTTTATTGTGCTGCCCGAGGGGGTCGTGGGAGAAGCCGTATTAACAGCGATCAAAGCGGAAATGCCGCACATCCGGACGACAGAGTGGGACTTTGTTCTCGATGGGACGCGCAAGAAGAAGCCGAAGATACGTAGAGGTTCAGCCCACGAGGCACTGTTGGCATACATGCTGAACCAGTCTCCAGGTGAATACAGGGTGGCAAAAATCAAAGCGGACTTGGAACTGAGCGACAGCCTGTGGAAAGAGAGCATCGCCAAAGCACTGCGAGACGCTGACCATCCGCTGACCAAAAACTTGGCTGGTATCAAGGTTAGTTATGTCGCTGGTAGCGGGCGCGGTGCGAAGTCACGATTGGTCAAGCTATGAGCTTGGCGAGGCGCAAGAAACGCAAGGCAGACGTTAAGCAGCGGGCGTCCAAGCCTAATAGTATGTATTCATATTGCCGCGCCGCTGGTTGTCCGAACCCGGCACGTGCGGGAACCTCCGACGGCCTCGGTAGGCTTTACTGTCGCAAACACCATGATCACTACCAACGTCATGGTTCGCCTTTCAAACCCAGTTACAAAGCGAGCGAGTTAAACCCGTTTCGAAAAGTCGCTCTCAAGTGGCTTGAAGAAAACGGTGAAGACGCATGGGTCAGAAGCGCAGTCGCTGCAGTTGAGCAATTGTATCAGAGCGCTGGGCCACACGTGGAAGCATTCAGGTTGCGCGGTTTGAAACCTAGGCAGCGCGCTCAGGCGCATTGGGCGAGGCTGCGGACAGCGAAAGTCGATCCTGTGAAGGTGGTCTCGGCTTGGTTGGCGGTCGAGATGGCCCTTGCGTCCGACGCTCAGAGCGATTGGAGACCCGAATATAAGCGAGTTCAGGCGGCGAAGGTCGTTCACAGAATGGCGTCGGGTAGCCACCGAAAATGGACCCAAAGCCGTCTCGATGGGACTGGGACGTGGACCCAGGAATTGCACGTCTATCCACACTCACGCGGAAGGGTCTTGAGGCATATTGGCGAAGACCTCGAGAAAGCGTGCGCGCTTCTGACGGAACGCTGTCTCGATAGCTGCTTATCAGCTCCGCCACGAGGGCGTTGAGTGAGGTAACAAGGTTTAAAATTGTGGAGCGGCAGCTTCATTATTCACCGACGACTCCACACAAGACTCCTACACAACGCTTGCCGCCTCCATCATTTTATGTATATTTATCAGCATCCTACGCACCATCAAAACGAGTTCAATTCTCTCCAGCAGCACCATGATTTCCCAAACGTGATCGGACAAACGGCGTGACGCGTTGAAATCGGGCCTGTCCTGCGGCAGAGTTCATTCCGATCTCAGGCGCGGCGGCGCCGTTTTCCGGCACGGGCAACGACAGGGCGGGACAGGATGAAACAGGCGGTTCTGATGGCGGTTCTTGCGGCGCTTCTGAGCGCCTCGATTCCCACCCCGGCCGGGGCCGGGCCGATCGGCCGCGCCTGCATCGCCAGCCCGCGCCAGCAGAAGACGCCGCAACTGTGCACCTGCATCCAGCGTGTCGCCGACCAGGTGCTGACGCGCGGCGAACAGCGGCAGGCGGCGCGATTCTTCAGCGATCCGCACCGCGCGCAGGAAACCCGCCAGTCGGGCAGCGCCGCCAAGGCGCGGTTCTGGGAACGCTACAAGGTCTTCGCCACCAACGCCGAGCGGATCTGCGGCTAACCCACCGCCTTCAGCGGCGCGGGGCCGGACAGGCGCATCTCGGCGCTGCGGGCGTGGCCCTCCATCCCCTCGTGGCGGCTGATGCTGGCGCTGACGCGGGCAAGATCGGGCAGCGCCGCCTCCCCGACCCGCTGCCATGTCACGGTCTTGAGGTATTTCAGAACCGACAGCCCGCCAGTATGGCGCGCCGCGCCGCCGGTGGGCAGCACGTGGTTCGGCCCGGCCGCCTTGTCGCCGAAGGGCACCGTGGTGTTCGCGCCCAGGAACAGCGAGCCGTAATTGCGCAGCCGCCCCTTCCACCAGTCCAGGTCGCGCGCCTGCACATGCAGGTGCTCGGGCGCCAGGTCGTCGGCCTGTTGCGCCATGTCCCCGGGCGTGTCGCACAGCCAGATCTCGCCCAGCGCGTCCCAGGCATCGCGCGCGGCGGTGCGGTTCGGCTCGGGCAGCGCGTCGATGCAGGCGGGGATATGCGCCTGCACCGCCTGCGCCAGCCCCGCGTCCGAGGTGGCCAGCCAGACCGGCGAGTTCGCCCCGTGCTCGGCCTGCCCCACCAGGTCCCACGCCACGGTCAGCGCATCGGCGCTGTCGTCGGCCAGGATCAGGCTGTCGGTCGGGCCCGCCACCATGTCGATGCCCACCGGGCCGAACAGCTGCCGCTTGGCCTCGGCCACGAAGGCGTTGCCGGGCCCGACAAGGATATCGGCGGGCCGGGCGCCGAACAGGCCGAACGCCATCGCCGCCACCCCCTGCACCCCGCCCATGCACAGGATGCGGTCGGCCCCCGCCAGGTGCATGGCATAAAGGATCGGCGCGGGGATGCCATCGGCCCCGCGCGGGGGCGAACAGGCGGTGATATGCGCGACACCCGCCGCCCGCGCCGTGGCGATGGTCATCAGCGCGCTGGCGATATGGGCATAGCGCCCGCCCGGCACGTAGGCGCCGACCGATCCCACCGGGATCACCCGCTGCCCGGCATAGAGGCCCGGGCGCAGTTCCACCTCCATCTCGGTCAGGGTGGCGCGCTGCGCCTCGGCAAAGCGGCGGATATTGTCGTGGGCATAGCCGATATCGGCCTTCAGCGCGTCGGGCACCGCGCGAATCGCGCGCGCGATCGCCTCGGGCGGCACGACGACCGCGCCCTCCCACCCGTCGAGCCGGCGGGCATAATCCCGCGCCGCGTCCTCGCCGCCGGCACGGATGCGTGCCAGCATGATCTGCACCGTGTCGGACGTATCCCGCGCCGCCTGTGGCGGCAGGCCGGGCGCTGTCCTGATCTGTCGGATAGCCATCGCACATACCTCCTGCGCGCGCAGAAAAGCGGGGCGCGCGGCGCGGCGCAAGCGGTCGGCCGGTGATTTTCATTCACGCGAAACCGGGTTTCGGGAAAGCTGCAAAGGCAGGGGGATCAGGCCGTTTCGATCAGCCCCTTCGCACAAATTTCGATCAGGTCCAGGCAGCCGTCGAAATCGCGCGTGTAATAGGGGTCGGGCACGTGATCGCCCGCGTCAGGCCCCGCGAAGCCGGTAAACAGCCGCACCGGCGTCGTGCTGCCCGCGGGCCGCAACGCCTCGATCCGGGCCAAATTGTCGGCATCCATCGCCACGATCAGGTCGAACCGGCCGAAATCACCGGCATGGAACTGGCGCGCGCGCAGATCGCCCATCTCGATCCCGCGGGCGCGGGCGGCCTGCTGCATCGGGCCATAGGGCGGCTCGCCCACATGCCAGTCGGAGGTTCCGGCGCTGTCGATCTCCCATCCGGGGGCAAGGCGGCGCGTCACCGCGTGGGCCGAGGGCGAGCGGCAGATATTGCCAAGGCAGACAAAGAGGATACGCTTGCTCATGCCCCCTGTTCTGGGGGCAAAGCGGCGAAAGGGCAAGCCATGGACAAGATCGTGATCCTGACCGGCGCGGGCATCTCGGCCGAAAGCGGGCTGGGCACGTTCCGCGACAAGGGCGGGATCTGGACGCGCTACCCGCTTGAGGACGTGGCCACGCCCGAAGGATTCGCCCGCAATCCCGCGCTGGTGCACGACTTCTACAACCAGCGCCGCGCGCAGGCCGCGCAGGCACAGCCCAACGCCGCGCATGAGGCGCTAGGCCGATTGCAGGCGGAATATGCGGGCGATGTGGTGATCGTCACCCAGAATGTCGACGCCCTGCACGAGGCCGGTGGCGCGCGTGGCGTTCTGCACATGCACGGGCAACTTGCGCACGCGCTGTGCAACGCCTGCGGCCACCGCTGGGACGCGCCCGCCGCGATGGCCCCGGCCGATCCCTGCCCCGCCTGCGGCCACCCCGAAACGCGGCCAGACGTGGTGTGGTTCGGCGAAATGCCCTATCACATGGATGAGATATGGGCGCATCTCAGCGATGCCGACCTGTTCGCCGCCATCGGCACGTCGGGCAATGTCTACCCCGCTGCCGCCTTCGTGCAGGAAGCCGCGGCTGCGGGCGCGCATACGGTCGAGCTGAACCTCGCCCCCTCGCTCACGGTATCGGATTTCGCCGAAACCCGGCTCGGCCCGGCCACGGAGATCGTGCCCCGCTGGGTCGATGCCGTGCTGTCGGGCCGGGCCTGAGCGCATGGAAAAGCCGGCCCCGAAAGGCCGGCCCTGCGGATGATGCGCGGCGGCGCCGCGATCAGTCCGATTGCTTCATCTGGCCGTGGTTCATGTTGCCATGCATCGGCTTGCGCTCCAGGTCGACGGGCACCTCGACGGTCACATCCCCGGCCTTTTCGAACTGCAGCGTCACGCTGATCACGTCGCCCTGCGCCATCTCTTCCTTGAGGCCCAGGAACATCACATGATGGCCGCCGCGCACCATCTCGATGGTGCCGCCCGCCGGGATGGCAAAGCCTTCCTCGACATGGATCATGCGCATGACGCCGTTTTCGTCTTCCTTATGGGTGTGCAGCTCGACCTTGTCGGCCGCGTCCGAGGCCACGCCCACCAGGCGGTCGTCGGTATCGGTGTTGTTGTGGATGATCATGAACGCCGCGCCCGAGCTCGACATCATCGAGGATGCGCGGGCATAGGGGCCATCCACCGAGATATCGGCGGCAAGGGCGGGCATGGCAAGGGCCACCGCGGCAGCGGCGGCGAAAAGCGTGGATTTGATCGACATCGTTGGTCCTTTCCTGTTCTGTCGTGATCCGTTGGAGATGGGTCAGGACAGAACCGGCGGGCCACGGGCCTGCGGCGCGGGGGCCTGCGCCGCCCGCAGCACCGCCTGCGTGCCGGGACGCAATGGCACATGGCGGGCCGCCGGGCGCGGCGGCAGGTCCGGGGCATCCCAATGGGCCGCGAAGAAGGCAAAGGCGCAATCGGGACAGATATGCGCCGGGCCGACCGGCTGGCCGTTTTCGTCCACAAGGACGGTGATGGGCCCCGTACCCGTGCACAGGACCATCTCGCCGGACGGTCCGGGCGTGCCGCGGGCAATGGCCATCGACTGGCCCGTCAGGACCAGCATCAGCGCCACCAGGACGCCTGTCAGGGGATGCCGAAACAGTTTCATCACCGCAGGTATACGCATCCCGCAGGGCCTGCGAAAGCGACAAAAGGAAACAGCCCCGCCGGATCGCCGGCGGGGCTGTTTTTTCAAAACGTCACCGAAAGGATCAGGCGTTGGCGTCCTGCGCCTTGATGATCTCTTTCTTCAGCTTCAGCGCGTTGGCCGACAGGTCGGCATCCTTGGCTTTTAGCAGGTAGGCGTCCAGCCCGCCACGGTGATCGACCGAGCGCAGCGCCGATGCCGAGATACGCAGCTTGACGCCACGGCCCAGCGCTTCGGACTGAAGCGTCGTGTCGTTCAGGTTCGGCAGGAAGCGACGCCTGGTCTTGTTGTTGGCATGGCTGACATTGTTGCCAGTCATCGGGCCTTTCCCGGTCAGTTCGCAGCGGCGCGACATGTCATGTTCCTCGTCTGGATCGGGGGGCACATGCGTCCCCTGCAACATATAAGGGCACTGCCGGGGCAGCACCCTGAAATTCGTTGTGGGTGATTAGGCGGAATCGGCCGGGGCGTCAAGGGGCATTTGCCCCGGCCGCCACCGCCGTTCAGCCCTCGCCCAGGAACCCGCCCGACTGGTGCGCCCAGAGCGTCGCGTAAAGCCCGCCCTGTCCCAGCAGGTCGGCGTGCCGGCCCTGTTCGACGATACGGCCCTCGTCCAGCACCACGATCCGGTCCATCCGCGCGATCGTCGACAGCCGGTGCGCGATGGCGATCACCGTCTTGCCCTCCATCATGCCGTAAAGCGTGTCCTGCACCGCCGCCTCGACCTCGGAATCGAGCGCCGATGTCGCCTCGTCCAGCAGCAGGATCGGCGCGTCCTTCAGGATCACCCGCGCCAGCGCGACGCGCTGCCGCTGCCCGCCCGACAGCTTGACGCCACGTTCGCCCACATGCGCGTCGAACCCGCGCCGGCCCTGCGGATCTTCGAGGTCTTGAATGAACTCCAGCGCCTGCGCCTGTTCGGCGGCGTGGACCAGATCCGCCTCCTCCGCGCCGGGGCGGCCGTAAAGCAGGTTGTCGCGCACCGAGCGGTGCAGCAGCGCGGTATCCTGGCTGACCATGCCGACCTGCCGGCGCAGGCTGTCCTGCGTGACTTGGGCAATATCCTGCCCGTCGATCACGATGCGCCCGCCCTCGGCCGCGTAGAAACGCAGCAGCAGCTTCATCATCGTCGACTTGCCCGCACCCGACCGGCCCACCAGCCCCACCTTCTCGCCCGCGGCCACGGTCAGGTCGACCCCTTCCAGCCCGCCGCTTTCGCGCCCGTAGGCATGGCACAGCCGGTCAAAGACGATCTCGCCCCGCGTCACCTGCAGCGGCCGCGCGCCGGGCGCATCGGTCAGGGTGATCGGCTGGGCGATGGTCTCCATCCCCTCGGCCACGACGCCAAGCTGCCGGAACAGCGTGGTCAGCGCCCACATGATCCAGCCGGTCATCGCGTTCAGCCGCAGCGTCAGCGCAGTCGCCGCCGCCACCGCGCCCACGCTGGCCTGGCCCTGCATCCACAGCCACAGCGCCCAGCCCACGACACCGACGATCAGCACGCCGTTCAGCATAACCAGCCCGAAATCCATCGTCGTGTACAAACGCATCTCGGCCTGGATGGTGCGCCGCGCATCCTCGATCGCCTCCTGCGCGAAGGCAAGTTCGCGGTCGTGACGGGCGAACATCTTGACCGAATGGATGTTGGTATAGCTGTCCACCACCCGCCCGGTCACCGCGCTGCGCGCGTCCGCGGCGGCCTGCGACGCCGGCGCCACCCGCACGATCGCCCAGCGCATCAGCCAGCCATAGGCCACCAGCCAGGCCAGCAGCGGCACCATCAGCCGGGGATCGGCCTGCCCCAGCACGATCACCGCCCCCGCCGCATAGGCCAGCGCGAAGGTCACGGCATCGAACACCTGGAACACCGCCTCGCCCGCCGCCGGCGGGGTCTGCATGATGCGGTTGGCGATCCGGCCCGCGAAATCGTTTTCGAACCAGCCAACCGACTGCCGCAGCACATGCGCGTGGGCCCGCCAGCGGATCAGCGTGCCGAAATTCGGCAGGATCGTGTTGTTCAGCAGCAGCACGTCCAGCCCCTGGATGGCGGGCCGCAGGAACAGGATGAACAGCGCCAGCGCGATCAGCACGGTGCCGTGCTCGGCCCAGACCTGCGCCGGATCGCCCTGCAGGATGTCGACGATCCACCCCATGTAATAGATCAGCGCGATCTCGACCCCGGCCACCAGCACCGAAAGCAGCGCCGCCAGCGAAAAGACACGCTTGAAGGGGCGGGAATACTCCCACATGAAACGCCACAGGGTCTGCGGCGGGTGGTCCTTTTGCCGGTAGGGGCCGTAAGGGTCGACAAGGGTTTCGAAGAAACGGAACATGGGCAGGGCTTTCTCTGGACGTATCGCATGGGGAAAGGGCGGGCATACGCCCGCCGGCGGCCCGCGTTGCCGGGCCTTGAAGGATCAGATGTTCCAGATCCCGCGATACATTCCGCACCCTCCTGTCAGGTTACGCCCAATCGCATAGCACGGTTCGAACCGCCCGTCACGCCCCGCGCAACCCGTCCAGCATCTCCTGCGCGGCCACCGTCGGCGTCATCCGCCCCCCGGCCACGTCCTCGGCCAGTTCGTCCATCCGCGCCCGCGCCGCGCCGGTCTCGAGCTGCGCCAGCAACGCCTGCCGCACCTCCTGCCCGAACCAGTAACGCGCCTGCGCCGCGCGGCGGGCGTCGAAATGGCCGGTCTCGCGCCGCCAGTCGACCAGCGTGCGCATCTCGTCCCAGGCGCGTTCCAGCCCGTCCTCCTGCAAGGCCGAGACGCAGATCGCCTTGGGAAACCCCTCGGGGTCCTGCGGCCGCTTGCGCAACAGGCGCAACGCGCCGGCATAATCGGCCTGGGTGCGGGTGGCGGTGGCCTTCAGCTCGCCATCGGCCTTGTTCACAAGGATCAGGTCGGCCATTTCCATGATGCCGCGCTTGACCCCCTGCAACTCGTCCCCGCCGGCGGGCGCCAGCAGCAGCACGAAGATATCCGACATCTCGGCCACCACGGTTTCCGACTGCCCCACCCCCACGGTTTCGATCAGCACCACGTCGAACCCGGCCGCCTCGCACAGCGCCACCGCCTCGCGGGTGCGCCGCGCCACGCCGCCCAGATGCGACCGGCTGGGCGAGGGCCGGATAAAGGCGTCCCTTTCCCGGCTCAGCCGCTCCATCCGCGTCTTGTCGCCGAGGATCGACCCGCCCGAGCGCGCGCTCGACGGGTCCACCGCCAGCACCGCGACCCGCAGGCCGCGACCCAGCAACATCATGCCGAAGCTTTCGATGAAGGTGGATTTGCCCACGCCCGGCGTGCCCGACAGCCCGATCCGCACCGCCTGCTTGCCGGTCTTTGCGCGCAGCGCCTCGATCAGCGCCACCGCCCGGTCGCGGTGATCCGCCCGGCTGCTTTCCACCAGCGTGATCGCCCGCGCCAGCGCCCGCCTGTCCCCGGCCACGATCCTGTCTGCCAGTTGCTCGGTATCCATCGCCGCCTCCGTCGTTCCGGTAGCCGTGATGCCCCAGCACCCAAGACAAAGTCCAGCCCATGCATCCTCTCTCTGCAAATATCCTCCGGGGGTGAATTGTCGCGCAGCGACAAGAGGGGGGCGGACAGCCCCCCTTTCCCGGGCGCGCAAAGCGCGCAATAACGGCCCCCATGACGACCCTGCCGATCCATGACGCGATCCCCGACCTGCTGGCCGCCCTGCGCGATGCGGGGCGCGCGGTGCTGCAGGCGCCGCCGGGCGCGGGCAAGACCACCGTGGTGCCGCTGGAAATCCTGCGCGCCGGGCTGACCCCCGGCCGCATCGTCATGCTCGAACCCCGCCGGCTCGCCGCCCGCGCCGCGGCCGAGCGGATGGCCGAAACCCTTGGCGAAGCGGTCGGCCAGACCGTCGGCTACCGCATCCGGGGCGAGGCACGGACCGGCCGCGACACCCGTATCGAGGTCGTGACCGAGGGCATCCTGACCCGGATGCTGCAATCCGACCCGGAACTGGCCGGCGTGGGCGCGGTGATCTTCGACGAATTCCACGAACGCTCGCTCAACGCCGATCTCGGCCTCGCGCTGTGCCTTGAGGTCGCGGGCGCGCTGCGCGACGACCTGATCCTGCTGGCGATGTCGGCCACGCTCGACGCGCAGCCGGTGGCCAGCCTGATGGCCGCGCCCGTCGTCACCTCGCAGGGGCGCAGCTATCCCGTTGACATTCGCTGGCGCGATGCGCCGCTGCCGAAAACGGCGCGGCTGGAACAGGCCACCGCCGAGCTGGTGGCGCAGGCCGTGGCCGAGACCGCCGGCGGCGTGCTGGTCTTCCTGCCCGGCGAGGGCGAGATTCGCCGGACCGAGGCGCTGCTCAAACCCCGCCTGCCGCCCGATTGCACCCTGCGCCCGCTTTACGGCGCCATGCCCTTTGCCGCGCAACGCGCCGCCATCGCGCCGGTGGCCCGGGGGCGCAAGGTGGTGCTGGCGACCGCGATCGCCGAAACCTCGCTTACCATCGAGGATATCCGCGTGGTCGTCGATGCCGGCCGCGCAAGGCGCGCGCGGTTCGATCCCGGTTCGGGCATGGCGCGGCTGGTCACCGAACGGGTGACGCGGGCCGAGGCGACGCAACGCGCAGGGCGGGCGGGACGCGTGGCCCCCGGCACCTGTTACCGCCTCTGGACAAGGGGCGAGGAGGGCGCGCTGGCCCCCTACCCCCCGGCCGAAATCGAGGCCGCCGATCTGGCCGGGCTGGCGCTGGAACTGGCGCTCTGGGGCGCGGCGCCCGATGACCTGCCCTTCGTGACGCAGCCCAATCCCGGCGCCTATGCCGAGGCGCAGGCACTGCTGCGGATGCTGGGCGCGCTCGATGCGGGCAACCGCATCACCGCGCATGGCCGCGCGCTGGCCGCCCTGCCGCTGCACCCGCGGCTGGCGCATATGCTGGCCGTCGCGGGCGCGCAGGCCGCGCCGCTGGCGGCGTTGCTGGCGGAACGCGATCCGCTGCCGCGCGGCGCGCCGGTCGACCTTGCGCTGCGGCTCGAGGCGGTCAGCCACCCCCGCCGCTACGCCGAGCGACACCCGCACCCGGCAAACCGCGCGGTTATCGAGCGAATCCGCGCGGAAGCAAAGCGGCTGGAGAACTCCGCGAACGCCCCCCGCAGCACCGCGATGAACGCGGCGGAAATGGCCGCGCTCGCCTATCCCGACCGCATCGGGCAGCGCCGCAAGGGCGACGCCCCGCGCTTCGTTCTGTCGGGCGGCAAGGGCGCGGTTCTGGATGAGGGCGACCCGCTGGGCGCCGCCCGCCTGATCGTGGTGACCGACACCGACGGCAACCCGCGCGAGGCCCGTATCCGGCAGGCCATCGCCATCACCGAAAGCGAGCTGCGCGGCCTTTTCGCCGACCAGATCGCCTGGGTCGATACCTGTGCATGGTCGAAGCGCGACCGCCGGGTCGAAGCGCGGCGGCAGGAACGGCTGGGCGCGGTGGTGCTGGACGACCGGATCTGGAAGGACGCCCCCGAAGACGCCGTCGCGCGCGCCATGCTGGACGGGGTGCGCGACCTGGGCCTTGCCCCCTCGGACGCCGCGCGCCGCTTTGTCGCGCGGGTGGAGCTGGCGCGCGCCGGCGGGGCCGACCTGCCGGATATGGGCGAGCCCGCCCTGATGGACAGCCTCGACGTGTGGCTTTTGCCGCATCTGTCCGGCATCCGCAGCGCCGCTGAGTGGAAACGCTTTGACATGCTCGACGCCCTGCGCGCCCGGCTGACATGGGACCAGATGCAGGCGCTGGACCGCGCGGCGCCGGCGCATTTCACCACGCCGCTGGGCCGCCGCATCGCCATCGACTATTCCGGCGAGGCGCCGGAAATCCGGTTGCGCCTGCAGGAAATGTTCGGCCAGACCACCCACCCCACCGTGGCGGGCCAGCCGCTGCGCGTGACGCTGCTGTCGCCCGCCGGGCGGCCGGTGCAGACCACGATGGACCTGCCCGGATTCTGGGCCGGGTCCTATGCCGACGTGCGCAAGGACATGCGCGCGCGATATCCGAAACACCCCTGGCCCGACGATCCCACGCAGGCCGATCCCACCCTGCGCGCCAAGCCGCGAAGCTAGGGCGATTTGCCCTTTGCCTTTCGCCCTCCGGCCTTGCACACTCGGCCGGCAAACAACAGGTAACATCACATGCACTGGTCATTTTCCATCGGCACGATCCGCGGCACCCAGATCCGCATCCACGCCACGTTCTTCCTGCTGCTGGCCTGGGTGCTGGTGGCCGCATGGATGGCCGAAGGCCCCGCCGCAGCGATGGAGAACGTGGCCTTCATCCTCGTGCTGTTCGCCTGCGTGGTGCTGCACGAATTCGGCCATATCACCATGGCCCGCCGCTTTGGCGTGAAGACCCCCGACATCACCCTGCTGCCCATCGGCGGCATGGCGCGGCTGGAGCGTATCCCCGAAGACCCCCGGCAGGAAATCCTGGTGGCGCTGGCCGGTCCCGCGGTCAACGTGGCGATCTGGCTGGTGCTGACGCTTGTGCTTGGCGCAAGCGTGCAGATGAACGTGCTGCAATCGCTCGAGGACCCGACACAGGGGTTTTTGCAACGGCTGGCGGCGGTGAACCTTATGCTGGTGCTGTTCAACATGATCCCGTCCTTCCCGATGGATGGCGGGCGGGTGTTCCGCGCGGTGCTGGCGCTGTTCATGGACCGGGTGCGCGCCACGCAGATCGCCGCGCAGGTGGGGCAGATCATGGCGTTCCTGTTCGGTTTCCTCGGCCTGACCGGGGGCAGCCCGCTGCTGGTGCTGATCGCCGTCTTCATCTTTTTCGCCGCCGGCGCCGAAAGCTCGGACGCGGCGCTGCGCGACCGGGCCCATGACGCCCGCGCGCGCGACGCCATGATCACCCAGTTCGAGGCGCTGTCGCCCGACGACACGCTCGACACCGCAGCAACGGCGGTGCTGCGCACCACGCAGGCCGAGTTTCCGGTGACCGGGACCGATGGCCAGTTGCACGGTATCCTGACCCGCGATGCCATCATCGCCGCGATCCGCGACGACCGCCGCACCGACCGCGTCAGCAGCGCGATGACGCAGGACATTCCCAGACTCCTGCTGAACGCGCCGATGGAAAGCGTGCTCGACGCGATGCAGGCCAATGTGCCCGGCGTGGCCGTGACCGATGCCAAGGGCGCTTTCCTGGGCTATATCACGCGCGAAAATGTGGGCGAGTGGTTCATCCTCTCGCGCCGCTGAACGGATGGCGGCGCGCCCCTTCGGGCACGCCGCGCATCGCTTAATCCGCGAACGGGTAAGGCGCCCCCGCGCCCGCACTGCCACCCCAGGCGGTGACGGGCACGATCGCGTCCCGGTCGCCGCCCATGCCGGGCGACTCGGGCGGCATGTCGGGCACCGAAATGCCGGTGATGTCGGGCCGCGTGGCCAGCATGTGATCTATGGCGGCAAAGGGCACATGGCCCTCGACCGCGTAACCGCCGATCGTCGCAGTGTGGCAGGACAACAGGTCGTCGGGCACACCGGCGGCCGCCTTCATGCCCGCGTAATCGTAGCTGTCGGTGACCTCGACGGCAAAGCCATGCGCGCGGGCCATGTCGATCCATGCGCCGCAACAGCCGCAGCTTGGCGTCTTGGTCACGCGCAGCACGCGGTCGGCCTGCGCGAACAGGGATACAGGGGACAGGGCCGCGACCGAGGCAGCAAGGCCGGTCAGCAACGACCGGCGCGAAAGGTTGGTGGAATGCATGTCAGCTCTCTTCTGATGCGAACAGGTCTCTGGCGGGCAGCGCCCGCCGGTGGAACAGATCGGATCAGGAAACGCGTGGCGGCGGGCTGGGCACCTCGGGGCGCGGGCCGGTCTTGCCATGCCCCGCCACCGGCGAAAGCTGCATTTTCCGAAGATCGGGCTGCGCCCTGCCCGCAACGGCAGGCGCAATGACGTGACAGAGCGCGCAGGATTGCAGGCACCTGTCCCCGGCGGCGTCGCAATCGGGGCAGGCATCCATGCCCGTGGCCTGCATCGCCCCGGTCATCGCGGCCCCGGTATGCATGTCCTGCACCCCCGCCGCCACCGGCATCAGCGACACCGCCAGCAGAAAAAGCGGCAGAACCAGCCACCGCACCAGGGGGGAATGGGTGCCGCGCCGGCCCATGACGGGTGTTACCGGCGCCTGTCGCGGCGGCTCGACATCGGCTGGAACGCCACGCCGACATGCGCCTCGCAATAGGGTTTGCCCTGCTGCACCGGCAGGCCGCAGAACCAGAAATCCTCGGTCGCGGGGTCGCCCACGGGCCATTTGCAGGTCCGTTCGGTCAGCTCCATCAGCGTCAGCTTCTTGGCCTTCTTCTCGATCTCGCTGACCTTGGCCAGCGCCTCGGGGTCGATCTCGTTGGCCGAGGGCTGCGGCGGCAGCGGCTGACCGGCGGGAATGATCTGCTTGCGCGCGGGCGTCGCGGCCTGCCGCGCCTCGGCCTTGGGTTCCGGCGCGGGCTTGGCCGCTTCGGGGGCCGAGGGCTTTTTCGCGGGCTTGGCCGCCGGTTTCGCCTTGGCCTCGGGCTTTGCCTTGGCTTCGGGCTTGGACGCGCCGCCCCCGCCCGAGCGGTTCGACAGGCCCAGGCGATGCACCTTGCCGATCACCGCGTTGCGGGTGACACCGCCCAGTTCCTTGGCGATCTGGCTGGCCGACTGGCCCTCGCCCCACATTTTCTTCAACAGCTCGACGCGTTCATCGGTCCAGGACATATTCGCTCACCCGGGGTTTTCAGATCAAAAGGCGGCCCGCACGCGCCGACCGCCCTCTTTCAAATTCGGTTGCCCCTATTCTAAGCATCCCTGACCGAGTTACAAGGCACCGAATCGCAGGCAGGAGGGACAGAATGGGCAGATCCGAGATGGGCACGCGCCGCTTCGGGCGCATGAACTGGCTGGGGCTCTACACGCTGGCCCTGCGCGAGGTGCAGCGTTTCACCGCGATCTGGATGCAGACGCTGGTGGCGCCGCTGGTCACCGCCGGGCTGTTCCTGGTGATCTTCACCATCGCCATCGGGCCGACGCGCGGCGACGTGATGGGGACGCCCTTTACCAGCTTCATCGCGCCGGGGCTGATGATGATGACGGTGATCCAGAACTCGTTTGCCAATACCTCGTCCTCGATCATCGGCTCAAAGGTGCAGGGCAATATCGTCGACACGCTGATGCCGCCGCTGTCGCCGCTGGAGCTGGTGCTGGGCTATATCGCGGGCGGCGTGGGGCGCGGGCTGTTCGTGGCGGTGCCGATCGCACTGGGGATCTGGCTGTTCCTGGGCATAGTGCCGCAGCATCCCGGCCTGATGCTGGCCTTCATCGTCATGGGATCGGCCATGATGGGCGCAATGGGCGTGGTCGGCGGGATCGTGGCGCAGAAATTCGACCAGATGGCGGCGATCACCAATTTCGTGGTCACGCCGCTGGCCTTCCTGTCGGGCACCTTCTACTCGGTTGAGGCGCTGCCCGCCGGCCTGCGCGAGATCACCCATGCCAACCCCGTCTTCTACATCATCGACGGCGGGCGTTACGGGATGCTGGGCGTGTCCGACAGCGCGCCGTGGCTGGGGCTTGCGGTGATCACCGCCTTCACGCTGGCGGTCGGCCTGCTGGCCTGGGACCTGTTCCGCCGCGGCTACCGCCTCAAGGCATAGGCGGCGGCGCTACCCCACGCCCCCGCCCGAGGGTGGCACCGCCGGGCGCGCCCGGCCCAGCCGCCCCTGCCGCCACGCCAGCAACGCCGCACCGGCGACGATCACACCCGCCCCGGTGAGCGATACGCGGTCGGGGACGACATCGAACACCGCCAGGTCGTAGACCGATGCGAAAACCAGCGTCAGATAGCTGAACGGTGTCACGAAGGACGCATCCGCCCGCGCCATCGCGTTGACGAAACAGGCCTGCGCGCAGGCCATCGCCAGCCCCACCCCCGCCAGCCCCAGCCATTCCGCGCCGTCCGGCGGCTGCCACACCGGCCAGACCGCGGCCGAGGCGATGCACAACCCGATGAGGTTGTTGATGAACAGGATCTGCAACGGCGCCTCGCGGCCCGACAGCTTCTTGATGAAGATCAGTTCCATCCCCATCATCGCCGCCGCCCCCAGCGCCAGCAGCGCCGCCGGCTGGAAACTGTCGCCGCCCGGCCGCAGCAGGATCACCGCCCCCACCAGCGCGATCGCCGCCGCGCTCCAGCGCACCCGGCCCACCGACTCGCCCAGCAGCGGGATCGACAGCACCATCGCGAAAACCGGGTTAAGGAAACTGATCGCTGTGGCATCGCCCAGCGGGATGAAGGCCACCGCCGCGAACATCAGCGTCACTCCGCCCCAGCCCAGCGCCGTACGCCCGACATGCAGCCGCCAGTGCACCGGCGTCAGCCTTGGCCGCACCGCCGCCATCACCGCCGACAGCGCCAGGAAGGCAAACAGGAACCGCCCGTGGCTGACCTGCAGCGGATGCAGCCCCGCGCCCAGGTGCCCCGCGCCCACCGCCTTGGCCAGAAGCGTGCTCAGCGCGATGAACGCGCTGGCGGCCAGCATGAACAGGACGGCAAGGGCCGGGTTTTGCGCGCGGGGCTGAAACATGGCGCCAGCTTTCCGCGGCTTTCGCGCCACTGGCAAGGGCCCGTTTCGCATCCTTGCACCCAACCGCGCGATTTTCCCTTGGCAAAACGCGCAAAACCCCCTAATCGCATGTCCCATGACAACGCTGGCCCATATCCCCGCCATCCGACGCCGACGCCCCCGCGCCTGACGTCCGTTTTTCGTTGTCACCAGCGCAGGATTGCGCAAACTCCCGAAAACCTTGACGAAGCCCGTGCCGTAAGGCACTCAGATGGCTTCTTTTTCACGAAGGATGATCGCCATGATCCCCAGTATTCTGCCGACCTATTCCCGGGCCCCGCTTGAGTTCGTCAAGGGCGAGGGCAGCTGGCTGCTGACGGCGGACGGGCGACGTTTCCTCGATCTCGGCGCCGGCATCGCGGTCAACGCCCTGGGCCATGCCCATCCCGCGTTGGTCAGGGCGCTGACCGACCAGGCCGAAAACCTGTGGCATGTCTCGAACCTCTACCGGATTCCGCAACAGCAGGCGCTGGCCGACCGGCTGGTGGAACACACCTTCGCCGACACCGTGTTCTTTACCAATTCCGGCACCGAGGCCTGCGAACTGGCGGTCAAGATGGTGCGCAAGTACTGGTATGAAAAGGGCGATCCCGACCGGATCGAGATCATCACCTTCGACGGGTCCTTCCATGGCCGCTCGACCGCGGCCATCGCCGCGTCGGGCGCGGAAAAGATGGTCAAGGGGTTCGGCCCGCTGATGCCCGGATTCACCCACCTGCCCTGGGGCGATCCCGATGCGCTGCGCGCCGCCGTGACCGACCGCACCGCCGCGATCCTGATCGAGCCGGTGCAGGGCGAAGGCGGCATTCGCGTGCTGCCCGACCAGGATCTGAAGGCGCTGCGCGATCTCTGCGACGAAACCGGCGCGCTGCTGGTGCTGGACGAGGTGCAATGCGGCATGGGCCGCACCGGCAGGCTTTTTGCCCATGAATGGGCGGGCATCACACCCGACATCATGATGGTGGCCAAGGGCATCGGCGGTGGCTTTCCGCTGGGCGCGGTGCTGGCGACCGAGAACGCCGCCGGCGGCATGACCGTGGGCACCCATGGATCGACCTATGGCGGCAACCCGCTGGGCTGCGCGGTGGGCTGCGCGGTGATGGATCACGTGGCCGACCCCGACTTCCTGGCCCATGTGAACCGCGTCGCCGGTCAGCTTCGCCAGGGGCTCGAAGGGCTGGTCGCCGCCCACCCCGAGGTCTTCGAAGAGGTGCGCGGCAGCGGCCTGATGCTGGGCATCAGATGCAAGGCGCCCAATGCCGATGTGGTCAGGGCCGGCTATGACAACGCGGTGATCACCGTGCCCGCCGCCGATAACGTGATCCGCCTGCTGCCGCCCCTTACCCTGTCCGCCGACGAGGTGGGCGAGGCGCTGGCCCGTCTCGAAAAGGCCGCCATACAGGTCACCGCGGCCTGATCTTCATCTTGCCGGAAATACTCGGGGGTGAATTGGCCCCATGGGCCAAGAGGGGGCAACGCCCCCTGCGCCCCCCAAAAGGAAACGAAACGACATGAGCCACTTTCTCGACATCAACAAGACCGATCCCACCGCGCTGCGCGCCATGATCGACACGGCCCGCGCCATGAAGGACTCGCGCAACGGCCGTCCCAAGGGCAGCCCCGATGACGAGCAGCCGCTGGCCGGGCACATGGTGGCGCTGATCTTCGAAAAGCCCTCGACCCGGACGCGCGTCAGCTTCGACGTGGGCGTGCGCCAGATGGGCGGCGAAACCATGGTGCTGTCGGGCGCCGACATGCAGCTCGGCCACGGCGAAACCATCGCCGACACCGCCCGCGTGCTGTCGCGCTATGTCGACATGATCATGATCCGCACCTTCGAGGAACAGACCCTGCTGGAGATGGCCGAACATGCCGACGTGCCGGTGATCAACGGGCTGACCAACCGCAGCCATCCCTGCCAGATCATGGCCGATATCCTGACATTCGAGGAACATCGCGGCCCGATCGCCGGCAAGAAGGTGGTGTGGTCCGGCGACGGCAACAACGTCTTCGCCAGCTTCGCCCATGCCGCGGGGCAGTTCGGGTTCGACCTGACCTTTACCGGCCCGCCGCCGCTCGACCCCGAGATGGTGTTCGTCGAAGAGGCGCGCGCCAGGGGCGTGAATGTCGATATCGTGCGCGATCCGGTCGAGGCCGTGACCGGTGCCGACCTGGTGGTGACCGATACATGGGTGTCGATGCACGATCCGCAATCGGCCCGCGAACGCCGCCACAACCAGCTGCGCCCCTATCAGGTCAACGCCGGGCTGATGGCGCACGCAAAGCCCGACGCGCTGTTCATGCACTGCCTGCCCGCCCACCGCGACGACGAGGCGACCTCCGAGGTGATGGACGGCCCGCATTCGGTGATCTTCGACGAGGCGGAAAACCGGCTGCACGCGCAAAAGGCCATCATGCGCTGGTGCCTGGGCGTCTGACCCGCGCGCCTGCCGGGCCCTCCGGGGTCCGGCGGGCGGCCTGCGCGCTTACTCGAACAGCTTGCCGAAGCCTTTTTTCAGCTCGTCCTTCAGCTTGTCCTCGACCCGGTCCTTGACCGCATCCTCGACGCTCTGTCCCTCGTTCTTCTGAACGCCCAGCTTGTCGGTCACCTTGTCCTCGACCTTCTGGCGCACTTCCTGTTCCTTGGCGTCGATCTCTTCCTGGAAATTCTGCTTGATCGCCCGCTCCAGGTCTATGCTGATCTTCGGGTCGGCCCAGGGCCCACGCACCCGCACCGGCACCGACAGGCCGCGCCCGTCGCGCGCGGTCAGGGAAATCGGCGTCACGGTATAGTCGATGCTCTGCCCGCCCAAATCGACCTGCCCCGCGCCGGTCGCCCTGGCAAAGGGCAGCGCCATCGACAGGTCGTTGTTGCGCAGCACGCCGCCCGCGATCGTGAAGGTGGCGCTCGTCGCGTCGAAAACGGTGGTGCCGCCGGTGGTCATGTCGCCGCGCATCAGCCGGTCTAGGTCGATCCCGTCGATCACCCCGCGCCCGGTGGAAAACCCGCCATCGCCGCTGAGCGAGCGCATGATCGCGTCCAGCGAATTGCCCACGCCCAGGAACTCGACCCGCGCCTGCCCCGTGGCCTGGAACCGCGAGATGCCCGCCGCCGCCGTCAGCAGCGCCTTCATGTCGACGCCGCTGGCCTGCAGGCGCCCGCCCACCGACAGGCCCGCGCGGTTGTTCATCACGAAATCGCCCGCGATCTGCCCGCCATAGGCGGCCATCCGGCGGATATCGAACACCGCGCGCGAGCGGTCATTGGTGGCCACCACCTGCGTTTCGCCAAGCTGGAACTGGCCGAGGTTCACCGATTGCGCCGCCAGCGACAGCTCGGCATCGAAGGCGGCCAGCCCGCTGGCGTCGATCCGCGCCTTGGACCAGCCGCCGCCGGGTTTCGGCGCCCCGCCGCCCCCGCCGGAACCGCCGTCCGAGGCCGACAGTGCGCTCAGATCCAGCGCGCCCGCCGACAATTGCCCGGTCACGCGCGGCACATCGGTCATCGCCACCGCCACCGCCCCCGCCAGCCGGTTGCTGTCGAGCGTCAGTGCAAGATCGTCCAGCGCCGCGCGCGTGCCGTTGAAATCGAGCGCGCCCTCCAGCGAAACCGCACGGCCCAGCCCGCGCGGGATATCCACGCCCCCCACGCCCAGCGCCGCCAGCGCCGCGCCGGTGTCGGGCAGATCGGCGCTCAGCCGGCCCTGCGCGAACAGGCCCGGCCCGCCGCGCCCGTCGAACCGCACGGTGCCGCCCGCCAGCCGCGCCTGCGCCACCATCGGCTGCGCCGCGCCTTCGAACAGCCCGGCAAAATTCTGCACCGTCGCCGTCACCTCGACCGGGCTGCCGCCGGGTTGCAGGGTCAGGATGAAATCCGCCGCCCCCGCCGCATCGGGCCAGCGCATGTCGAACCCCACGCCGTCGTAGATGCTGGTTGCGCCGGTGGCGCGGTCGGTATAGCTGACCGTGGCGTTGGTGATCAGCGCCCGGTCCAGCGTCAGCGACAGCGGGTTCGGCGCGCCCTCGGACACGCCCGAGGGGCTGACGCCCTCAACCCCCACCTGCCAGTTGACCCGGCCATCGGCGGCGGTTTCCAGCCGGATCACCGGGTTCTCGGCCTCAAGCCCGGTGATGCGGATGCTGCCGCCGATCAGCGCGGCCATATCCACGCCAACCTTCAGGCTGTCGGCCTCCATCATCGGGCCGCCCTGCGCCCATTCGGCATTGGCGATCGCCATCTTCCCGGTCGAAACCCCCAGCACCGGCCAGAAACTGACCTGCGTGTCGCCCGAAAGGGTGACCGCGCGGCCGGTCTGCGCCTCGATCTGGTCCGCCGCGATCCGCGCGATGCGGTCGCCCGGCAGCAACAGCAGCGACACGACGGCCACCACCGCCATGACGAGGAAGAACCCGACGATACGAAACAGCCAGCGCATGACACACCCCCAACCTGGATTTGCCCGCAGGATAGCAGCCTGTCGCGCCGCCGCAATGCGGCGCGGGCGTCGCTTGCCGGGGGATTTGCGTTTTCTGCCCTTTCGCGGCCGCTTCGTCCCCTGCCGTCTGGGCCGGGATTTGCAACAGAAGCCATCGCCCGGGCGGGGTGCATTCTTCTGACGGCGGCAAGCCCGGTGGCATCATAAGGCAGGCGAAAGTGACAGGAGGCCGCCCATCCTGTAGGATGCGCGCCACGTCCCCGGTATTTTGTCGCCGGGGAATGCCTGTTCGAAACCACGATGATTTCAGGGGATTCAACATGAAACAGATGATTTTTAGCATTGTCGTTTTTTCCGCCGGTATCGGCCTTGCCGGTGCCGCCAATGCGCAGAACTGGGAAAGGGTGACCTCACGCGATGCCTTTGTCGCCATGCTGAAAGGCAAGACGCTGGTCTGGGGCGGCAACTCGGCCAGGATCAACGCCGACGGCTCGACCACGGGCAAGCTGGAAAAGGGTGGCCGCTACCAGGGCAACTGGGTCTGGGACAAGGGCAGATACTGCCGCAATCTCGTGTTCGGGAAGGAACCCACCGGCACCTTCTGCGCCGAGGTCGACGCGGCCGGAAACCAGATGCGGATGCGCAACCAGACCCAGCGCGCAAACGTCACGGTCATGACCATCAGGTGACACGCGTTTGCGCGCGTGGCCTCAGACCACCAGCGCGTTGAGCACCAGGAAGATCACCGCCGACATCGCCGCCGCCGCCGGCACGGTGATGACCCAGGCCGCCACGATGGTCATGAAATGGCTGCGCCGCACCAGCTTGCGGCGGCGGCGTTCCTCGGGGGCCAGCCGCTTGGCGGCGGGGCGCTGGCCGTTGCCGTTGCGCAACCGGCGCTCGGCGTGCCATTCGCGGAAGAACCCGACACCGAACACGCCGCCCACCGCGATATGGGTGGAGCTGACCGGCAGGCCCAGCCAGCTGGCCACGATCACGGTGACCGCCGCGCTCAGCGCGACGCAATAGGCGCGCATCGGGTTCAGCTTGGTGATCTGGCTGCCCACCATGCGGATCAGTTTCGGCCCGAACAGGAACAGCCCGAACGAGATGCCGAAGGCGCCGATGATCATCACCCATTGCGGGATCTCGACCTGCGCCTGCACATCGCCGAACTCGGCCGCGTGCACGATGGCGGCCAGCGGCCCCACCGCGTTGGCCACGTCGTTGGCGCCGTGCGCGAAGCTCAGCAACCCGGCGGAAAACACCAGCGGCAGGCCGAACAGCGCCTTCAGCGACTTGTTGCGGTTCTCCATCCCCTCGGACTGGCGGCGCACCAGCGGCGCGGTGACGACATAGGTCACCGCCCCGATCCCCAGCCCGACCAGCAGCGCGGTGCCCAGGTCGATGCTGACGATCCGTTTCAGCCCCTTCATCGCCAGGTAGGTGGCAAAGACACCCGCCATGATGCCCACCAGCACCGGCACCCAGACCCGCGCGGCGGCGATCTTGTCCTCGACATAGATGATCCGGGCCTTGATGAAGGCCAGAACCCCCGCCGCGATGGCCCCGCCCAGCACCGGCGAGATCACCCAGCTGGCCGCGATCGCGCCCATCGTGGGCCAGTTCACCGCCGACATGCCCGCCGCCGCGATGCCCGCGCCCATGACGCCGCCCACCACCGAATGCGTGGTCGACACCGGCGCGCCGACCCATGTGGCAAGGTTGACCCACAGCGCCGAGGAAATCAGCGCCGCCATCATCGCCCAGATGAAGACGCGGGTTTCCGCCACCCCGGCGGGGTCTATGATCCCCTTCGAGATGGTCGAAACCACGTCGCCGCCGGCCAGAAGCGCGCCGGCGCTTTCGCACAGCGCCGCGATGACGATGGCGCCGCCCATGGTCAGCGCGTTGGCGCCCACCGCCGGGCCCATGTTGTTGGCCACGTCGTTGGCGCCGATATTGATCGCCATGTAGGCGCCGAACACCGCCGCGGCCACCACCACCAGGTTCACCGGCGTCGTGCCGAAGAACACCGCCGCCACCAGCCCCGCCACCACGATGAAGGCCAGCGCGATACCCGGCGCGACCAGCGGCCGGGCGACATAGGCCGTGGCATATTCCACGTGAGCGATGCGGTTGAGATCCTTGTCGAGCGTCTTCCAGCTCTGGCCGTTCTGCGACGGTTCGGTCATTCGGCGCCCCCGGGCGAGTCAGTCTCGCGCTCTGCCCTACGCGCGCGAACGGCGCGGATCAACCGCGCCGTTACAAAAACTTCGCAAACCTGTTACATTTGCCGCAGCAGAGTCTTCAGGCTGTCCTCGTCGACCAGCTCGGCCGCCTCCTGCGGGGAGACCCAGCGCCGCCGGCGCTCGTCCGCCTCGGGGTAGGTATCGGCCAGCTTGTCGACATCGACGCGATAGACCTTCACATCGACCGGCACCGGCACCCCGCCCTCAAGCCGCTTGTCGTATTCGTAACTGCCCACGGGCTTGCGGCGGATACGCGCCTTTTTCACCCCCGCCTCTTCCCACGCTTCCTGAAGCGCGGCATCGGGCGCGGTCAGCCCGTCGATGGGCCAGCCCTTGGGCAGAATCCAGCGCCCGGTATCGCGCGAGGTGATCAGCAGCACCTTCGCGCCCTTGTCGCCTTCCCTGCAACACAGCGCCGCCACCTGCAAACGGCGGGGACGGGAAATCATCGGCTGGACCACCTCGGCCCAGGCTTTCTTGAACGCACTGGTCATAATGTAAACCTGCTCGGGTTTTTATAGTATCTCATATGTATATACGTCATTGTAACGAAATTGCAAAAATTTCCTTGAACCGCGCGCGGTTTCCCTTTTCCGGGCGCGGCTGCGCGCGTATATCGCGCCCATGCAGAATCCGCCCGACCTCCGCCCCGATCTTGCCCGCGCCCGCGTATCGGAAACCCGCCACGAGGGCCAGCCGACGATCGGCATGGTCAGCCTGGGCTGTCCCAAGGCGCTGGTCGACAGCGAACGCATCCTGACCCGCCTGCGCGCCGAGGGCTACGGGATCAGCCCCGATTATGCCGGCGCCGACGCGGTGATCGTGAACACCTGCGGTTTCCTCGACAGCGCCAAGGCGGAATCGCTCGACGCCATCGGCGAGGCGCTGGCCGAGAACGGCCGCGTCATCGTCACCGGCTGCCTTGGGGCCGAGCCCGACTATATCACCGGCGCGCATCCCAAGGTTCTGGCCGTCACCGGCCCGCACCAATACGAACAGGTGCTCGATGCCGTGCACACCGCCGTGCCGCCCGCGCCCGACCCGTTCATCGACCTGCTGCCCGCCTCGGGCGTCAGCCTGACCCCGCGCCATTACAGCTATCTCAAGATTTCCGAGGGCTGCAATCACAAGTGCCGCTTCTGCATCATCCCCGACATGCGCGGCCGCCTTGCCAGCCGCCCCGCCCACGCCATCCTGCGCGAGGCGGAAAAGCTGGTCGATAACGGCGTAAAGGAACTGCTGGTCATCAGCCAGGATACATCGGCCTACGGCGTCGATATCCGACACGCCGAGGATCGTGGCCACCGCGCCCATATCACCGACCTTGCCCGCGACCTCGGATCGCTCGGGGCCTGGGTGCGGCTGCATTACATCTACCCCTACCCCCATGTGCGCGAGCTGATCCCGCTGATGGCTGACGGTCTGGTGCTGCCCTATCTCGACGTGCCGTTCCAGCACGCCCACCCCGATACGCTGAAACGCATGGCGCGGCCCGCCCATGCCGAGAAGACGCTTGACCGGATCGCGGAATGGCGCGGCATCTGCCCCGACATCACCCTGCGCTCGACCTTCATCGTGGGCTATCCCGGCGAGACCGAGGCCGAGTTCCAGACCCTGCTCGACTGGCTGGACGAGGCGCAGCTGGATCGCGTCGGCTGCTTTCAGTACGAAAATGTCGAGGGCGCGCGCTCGAACGCGCTGCCCGATCACGTCGCGCCCGAGCTGAAACAGGAGCGGTGGGACCGTTTCATGGAAAAGGCGCAGGCGATTTCCGAGGCCAAGCTGGCCGCGAAAGTGGGCCGGGTGATGGAGGCGATCGTCGACGATATCGACGCCGACGGCATCGCCACCTGCCGCACAAAATCCGACGCGCCGGAAATCGACGGCAACCTCTTCATCGACGACGGCACCGAGGGGCTGGCCGTGGGCGATATCGTCACGGTCGAGGTGGACGAGGCCGGGGAGTACGATTTGTGGGGAAGGCGGGTCTGAACATCACGCCCCCCCGTCACCACGGGCGATAGACCGACACCGCGACCAGCGGGCAGATCAGGCCGATGGCGATGCTCCAGAACAGGTGCGTCGGCACATAGGTCGCACCGAAGGTCAGCATCGCGAACTTGCCCTTCTCGTTGTTGTATTTCGCACGGTTCGCCTCGAATATCGCTTTCACGGGCCTGGGCTGCGTGACCGCCCCGGACAGGTAATCCTCGTAATTTCGGAAATGGTAGTTATAGGCGATGCTGGAGCGCAGCGAGGCCATGAAGGAAAAGAAACCCAGCGCCAGCAGGAAGACGAAGAACTCCAGCTTCAGGTCGCTGATCTTGTCGTAGACGGTGAACGAAAACCCCACCACCGCCACGTTCAGCGCCGCGATCTTGTCGCGCAGCCCGGTGTAATAGAGCGCCAGCCGCAGCTCGCCGTCCACGAATGCCTGGTCCGTCTCGCCCATACCGCCCGATCCCGCGCAACCTGCCCCCGTCGTGGCAATGATTGGCCGGACCGGCCGCGATGATCAAGCCCCGCAAGGCCCCGAAATCACCGGACGATCCTGAACCCGTCGCCCGCCTCCGCCGGCACGGCCACCTCATGCGTGGCCACATCCGCCACCGCCGCCGCACCGGGGCCGCCCCAAAGCCGGGCGATCATCTCGTCCACGCGGGCTTTCGGCCCGACGAACAGCGCCGAAACCGACCCGTCGCCGTTGTTGGTCACCCAGCCGCGCAGGTCCAGCTTGTCCGCCTGCGCCTGTGTCCACGCGCGAAAGGCCACGCCCTGCACCCGCCCGCGCACCCGCGCCTCGATCGCAATGGGCCGTGTCATGTGCTTTCCTCCCCCGGCTGCCGGGCCATTGTGCCACGAACGGCCCGCCATTGACACACCCTGCCCCTTGACGCCCGCGCCACATCCGCCAACATCGCAAGGCCAGCCAGGGAAGGAGCCCGCATGACGAACACGCCCGACACCCCGCAAAAAGCCCCCTACCCGGTCGAGGTCGAGGAGGGGAAAAGCTATTTCTGGTGCGCCTGCGGCAGATCCGGCAACCAGCCCTTTTGCGACGGCAGCCACAAGGGCACCGGGTTCACCCCGGTGAAATACACCGCCGACGCGTCGAAAAGGCTGTTCTTCTGCGGCTGCAAGCACTCGGGCAAGGCCCCGCTCTGCGACGGCACGCATTCCCGGCTATGATCCATCTCTGCACCACCTGCCCCGATCTCGACAGCGCCCGCGACATCGCCAGCGCCGCGCTGCAGGCCCGGCTGGCCGCCTGCGCCAACATCACCGAGGGCGTGCTGAGCCTGTTTTACTGGCAGGACGCCATCGAAGAGGAACCCGAGGTGCACCTGCTGCTGAAAACCCGCGCCGCCCATATCGCCGCGCTGGCGCAGCTCGTGGCCGAGGAACACCCCTACGACCTGCCGGTGATCACCTGGGAAGAGGTCGGAACCACCCCCGAGGCCACCGCCTGGCTGGAGCGTGAAACCGGCGGCTGATCATTCGCGCACCACGATCCGCGTCTCGCTCATCCCCACCGCCTGCACCGCGCCGAACAGGATTTCGGCGTTTTCCGGCGCCAGCCGGATGCACCCGGCCGAGGCCGGCGCGCCCAGCCGGTCCACCTGCGTCGTGCCGTGGATCGCGTAATTGCCCAGGAAAAAGATCGACCAGGGCATCGGCGCGTTGTCGTAGAGCGAGGAATAATGCATCCGTTTCAACAGGTAAGGCGTGTAGGTGCCGACCGGCGTGCACTTGCCCGCCCGCGCGGTCGAGACCGGCCAGACATGGGTGACGACGCCGCCTTCGGCGACTTCCATCCGCTGGTCGGACAAATCCACCGACACCACCAGCGCCTGCGCCTGCGCGCCCGCGCCCCACAGCGCCAGAACCGCCGCGATCGCCCAATCACGCACCACCTTGACCGCCCTCCGATTCCACCGCATATCCCCTTTCATGACAGACCTCGCGCATATCCGAAACTTCTCCATCGTCGCCCATATCGACCACGGGAAATCCACCCTGGCCGACCGGCTGATCCAGGAAACCAACACCGTGTCGGCCCGCGACATGAAAGAGCAGTTGCTCGACGCGATGGATATCGAACGCGAACGCGGCATCACGATCAAGGCCAATACCGTCCGTATCGAGTATACCGCCGACAATGGCGAGCATTACGTGCTGAACCTGATCGACACCCCCGGCCATGTCGATTTCGCCTATGAGGTCAGCCGCTCGATGCGCGCAGTCGAAGGTTCGCTGCTGGTCGTCGACAGCACCCAAGGGGTCGAGGCGCAGACGCTGGCCAATGTCTATCAGGCCATCGACGCCGACCACGAGATCGTGCCGGTGCTGAACAAGATCGACCTGCCCGCCAGCGATTGCGACCGCGTGGCCGAACAGATCGAGGACGTGATCGGCATCGACGCCTCGGACGCGATCCGCGTCAGCGCCAAGTCCGGCATCGGCATCCACGAGGTGCTTGAGGCGATCGTGCACCGCCTGCCCGCCCCCACCGGCGATGCGAACGCGCCGCTCAAGGCGATGCTGGTCGACAGCTGGTACGATCCCTATCTGGGCGTGGTCGTGCTGGTGCGGATCATGGACGGCAAGCTGCGCAAGGGCGACCAGATCAAGATGATGCAGACCGGCGCGCGCTATGGCGTCGACCGCATCGGCGTCTTCCGCCCCGTCATGCAGAACGTGGACGAGCTTGGCCCCGGCGAAATCGGGTTCATCACCGCGTCGATCAAGCAGGTGCGCGACACCCGCGTGGGCGACACCATCACGCATGAGAAAAAGGGCGCCGACAAACCGCTGCCGGGCTTCAAACCCTCGGTCCCGGTGGTGTTCTGCGGCCTCTTCCCCGTCGATTCCGCCGAGTTCGAGGATCTGCGCGACGCGATCGAGAAACTGGCGCTCAACGACGCCTCGTTCAGCTACGAGATGGAAACCTCGGCCGCGCTCGGCTTTGGCTTTCGCTGCGGTTTCCTGGGGCTGCTGCATCTCGAGGTGATCCGCGACCGGATCGAACGCGAATACGATATCGATCTGATCACCACCGCGCCCTCGGTGATCTATCACATCTACATGAAGGACGGCAGCTTCGTCGAGCTGCACAACCCCGCCGACATGCCCGACCCGTCCAAGATCGACCATATCGAGGAACCGCGCATCAAGGCCACGATCCTGGTGCCCGACGAATTCCTCGGCGATGTGCTGAAGCTCTGCCAGGACCGCCGCGGCATCCAGCAGGACCTGACCTATGCCGGCAGCCGCGCGATGGTGGTCTATGACCTGCCGCTCAATGAAGTTGTGTTCGACTTCTACGACCGGCTGAAATCGGTGACGAAAGGTTACGCCAGCTTCGATTACCAGCTCACAGGCTATCGCGCCGACAACCTGGTCAAGATGCAGATCCTGGTGAACGACGAGCCGGTGGACGCGCTGTCTACCATGGTGCACCGCGACCGCGCCGAGATGCGCGGCCGGGCGATGTGCGAAAAGCTGAAAGACCTGATCCCGCGCCACATGTTCAAGATCCCGATCCAGGCCGCCATCGGCGGCAAGGTCATCGCGCGCGAAACGCTTGCCGCGCTGCGCAAGGACGTGACCGCCAAGTGTTACGGCGGCGACGTGACCCGCAAGAAGAAGCTGCTGGAAAAGCAGAAGGCCGGGAAAAAGAAGATGCGCCAGTTCGGCAAGGTGGACATCCCGCAAGAGGCGTTCATCTCGGCGCTGAAGATGGATAACTAAACGCCAGCCATTTTCCGGGGGCATCGGGGCAATGACAAACCGGCATTCCCCATCCTTTCCCCACAAAGGTTTAAAACGGGTAAACCCCGCCTCACCCATGCGTGAGCATCCTTCACCCCTGCTTGAGATCGCTTTGACCGCGCCGGATCGTGCTTATCTTATGGGCGGAAGGAGGCCCGATATGGATCGCCTGAAATACGTTCTCATCCTGTCCGGCGTGTTCCCGACACTGTCCGGCGGGTTCCTTATCATCGTATTCAGCCTGGGATATTACACGTGGCCCGCGATCATCGCGGCCGTGGCGCTGGGGACGGTGCTGACGCTGCCGGCGGCGCATCTCATCTCGCGCAAGATCAAGCGTGAGGACCCGAATTTCAATCACCGGCGCGAGCCCGAGGGCGGGTTCTTTCCCGACCCGAACGCCCGCGAGGTCTGAGGCAACGCGCGCGCGCGCCCCGCAGACGGATCAGGACCGCGCGGTTCTTCCCCCGAACCGCGCGGTTTTCGTCCTGCGCGGCCGGTCGGACCTTTTGCATTAACCTTTCATGAAGAACCGCGCGCTATCGTGCCCTGACCGCGCGGATCAGTTCAGCTGGAAATGCAGCGGGTACTGCCCGTCGTGATACGGCCCGAACAGATCGGCGATATCGGGGTGGTCCACCGGCTCGCCCGAGGTGTCGGGCAGCAGGTTCTGCTCGGACACGTAGGCGATGTAATAGCTCGTCTCGTTCTCGGCGAGCAGGTGGTAATAGGGCTGGTCCTTGGACGGGCGCAGTTCCTCGGGGATGGCCTGATACCATTCCTCGGTATTGTTGAACCGCGGATCGACGTCGAAGACGACACCGCGGAACGGATGGCGCTTGTGCCGCACCACCTGCCCGAGATTGTATTTGGCCCAACTCTTCAACATCGGGATTGCAGCCCTTCTTTCGCTCCGCTACAGCACCACAACTTGCGCCTTTTCCCCAAGGATTTCAAGGAAACACTCCGTGAACCTCGCCTTCACAGTGCTGGAGATCACCGCGCCGGTTTTCATCCTGGCGATGATCGGTTTCGCATGGGTGCGGCTGGGCTTTGATTACGACGTCACCTTTGTCACCCGGCTGGCGACGACGCTGGCGGTGCCCTGCCTGATCTTCACCGCCCTGATGAAGACCGAGATCGACCCGCAGGCGCTGACCGCGCTGTCGCTGGCCACGGTCGCGGCCTATGGCGCGGTGACCGTCCTTTCCTGGGCGCTGGTGGCCGGGCTGGGCCTGTCGCGGCGCACCTACCTGGCGCCGCTGATCTTTGGCAACACCGGGAATGTCGGCCTGCCGCTTGCACTTTTCGCCTTTGGAAGCACGGGGTTAAGCTATGCCGTGGTGGTGTTCGCCATCATGGCGGTCTGGTCCTTCACCCTTGGGATATGGCTGGTCGCGGGACGCGGTTCGCTGAACAGGGTGCTGCGCGAGCCGCTGGTGGCCGCCAGTTTGCTGGGCGGCCTGTTCCTCTGGCAGGGATGGCAGACACCGCCGGCGCTGACCAGCGCGCTGGAGCTGATCGGGCAGATGGCGATCCCGCTGATGCTGATCACGCTGGGCGTGGCGGTGGCGCGGCTGACGACGCGGCGGATCGGGCTGGCGCTGGGGCTGAGCGTGGCCAAGCTGGTGCTGTGCGCCGGCATCGCCTGGGCGGTGGGGCGGTGGTTCGCGCTCGATCCGGTGGCCTTTGGCGTGCTGGTCTTGCAACTGGGCACGCCGGTGGCCGTCACCTCGTACCTTCTGGCCGAGAAATACGGCGCCGACGCGCAGGCGGTGGCGGGGCTCGTGATGGTCTCGACCCTGTTGTCGGTGATCGCGGTGCCGGCGATGCTGGCGCTGCTGCTCTGAGCGGCGGCATGTCGCTGCAATTGTGATTTCCTACGGCCGCTTTTTCCGTTAAACTGCCTAAAAAACCAATAAACCGAGGCGAGAGGCAGATGAGCAGAACTCTTCGCGCGCTGGTATTGCTGATGGTGCTGGCCTCCTGCGGGGGCGGCGATTTTTCGGCACCGCGCAATATGGACAACGCGTGTTCGATCCTGGCACAGCGGCCGAAATACGGGCGTGCCTTTGTCGAAACCCAACGCAAATGGGGCGTGCCGGTCGCGGTGCAGATGGCCACGATCTACCAGGAAAGCAAATTCATCGGCAACGCGCGCACCCCCTTCCGCTATACGCTGGGCGTGATCCCGATGGGCCGGCAAAGTTCGGCCTATGGCTATGCGCAGGCGCTGGACGGCACATGGGACGATTACCGCAGCGCCACCGGGCGCCGGGGCGCGAAACGCGACCGCATCCACGATGCGACGGATTTCATGGGCTGGTACATGAACAAGTCGCGCGAACGCAACGGCATCTCGCTGGGCGATGCGCGCAACCAGTACCTTGCCTATCACGAGGGGCATACCGGGTTCAGCCGCGGCAGTTACCAGGCGAAAAGCTGGCTGATGCGGATCGCGGGCGAGGTCGGCGACCGCGCGCTTATCTACGACGCGCAGCTGGCGACCTGCCCGCGGCGGTTGCGGTAAACGGCGCGCAGGATCAGCCGGGGTCCGGCGGGGTCAGCAGCGGGCGCAGCAGCGCCAGCGGATGCGTCCGCAGCGACAGCCGGGTGGCCACGTAATCCTCGACCACCTCTTCGCCCAGCGTCATCGCGGGCAGGCGGGCGGGCGGCTCGTCGATCGCTTCGCCGTCCATATCGCGCTCGAACAGCGGCAGCGGTTCGGCCGTGCGGATCGCGCTGGCCTGCCACAAGGCCTCGCGCCGCGACAGGCCCAGCACGGCGAACACATCCGCCTCGGCCAGCCGGGTCAGCGTGGCCGGGCTGAGACCCGCGCGCCGCCACACGTCCTGGACCGAGCGATAGCCATTGCCGCGCGCGCCCGTCAGCCATGCGGCCTCGTCCCCGGTCAGGCCCCTGATCTGGCGAAACCCCAGCCGCAGCGCCAGCCCGCCCTGCCCGTCGGGCTCCATCACGTTGTCCCAGAAACTGCGGTCGATGCAGACCGGGCGCACCACGACCCCGTGTTCGCGCGCGTCGCGCACGATCTGGGCCGGGGCATAGAACCCCATCGGCTGCGAGTTGAGCAGCGCGCAGGCAAAGATGCCGGGATGGTGGCACTTGATCCAGGCCGAGGCATAGACCAGCAGCGCGAAGGAGGCGGCGTGGCTTTCGGGAAAGCCGTAGCTGCCGAAGCCCTCGATCTGGGAAAAGCAGCGGTCGGCGAAATCCTCGTCATAGCCGTTGGCGCGCATCCCCCGCATGAACCGCGCGCGGAACTCGGACACGTTGCCGTGTTTCTTGAAGGTGGCCAGCGACCGGCGCAGGCGGTCGGCTTCTTCGGGGGTGAAACCGGCGCCGACGATGGCGATCTGCATCGCCTGTTCCTGGAACAGCGGCACGCCCAGCGTCTTGCCCAGCACCGCGCCCAGCTCGTCCGAGGGGAAGGTGACCTTTTCCTCGCCGTTGCGGCGGCGGATATAGGGATGCACCATGTCGCCCTGGATCGGGCCGGGGCGGATGATCGCCACCTCGATCACCAGGTCGTAAAAGTTCTTCGGGCGCATCCGCGGCAGGAAATTCATCTGCGCGCGGCTTTCCACCTGGAACACGCCGATGCAATCGGCCCGGCCCAGCATTGTGTAGACGCGGCGATCTTCGGGCGGCAGGGTGGCAAGGCTGTATCGGGTGCCGTGATGCGCCGCGATCAGGTCGAACGCCTTGCGGATGCAGGTCAGCATCCCCAGGCTGAGCACATCGACCTTGAGGATGCCCAGCGTGTCGATATCGTCCTTGTCCCAGCAGATGACGGTGCGATCCTCCATGGTGGCGTTCTCGATCGGCACCAGCTCGTCCAGCCGCCCCTCGGTCATGATGAAACCGCCGACATGCTGCGACAGGTGGCGGGGAAAACCGATGATCTGCCGGATCAGGCGCATGGTGCGCGCCAGGTGCGGATCGGCGGGATCGAGGCCTATTTCGTGCATCCGCGCCGGCTCGGTCCCGTGGATCGAGAAAGACCCCCAAAGCTGCGAGGACAGCGCCGCGATCGTGTCCTGCGCCAGCCCCATTGCCTTTCCCACCTCGCGGATGGCGCGCTTGCCGCGGTAATGGATCACGGTGGCGCACAGCCCCGCCCGGTGGCGGCCATAGCGGTCATAGATCCACTGGATCACCTCTTCGCGGCGTTCGTGTTCGAAATCCACGTCGATATCGGGCGGCTCGTCGCGCACCTCGGACACGAAGCGTTCGAACACCATCGTGCCGATCTCGGGGCTGACCGAGGTGACGCCAAGGCAGTAGCAGACCACCGAGTTCGCCGCCGACCCCCGCCCCTGGCACAGGATGCCGCGCGACCGGGCAAAGGCCACGACATCGTGCACGGTCAGGAAATAGGGCTCGTATTTCAGCCGGGCGATCAGCGTCAGTTCGTGTTCCAACAGCGCGCGCACCTTGTCGGACGCGCCATGGGGATAGCGCCAGCGCAGCCCCGCCTCGGCCAGACGCCGCAGCCGCGCGGCAGGGGTTTCGCCGCTGGCCACCTCGGACGGGTATTCATAGCGCAGCTCGTCCAGCGAGAAGGCCAGCCGCGCCGCCAGCGCCCCCGCCGCATCGACCGCGTGGCCGTGCCCGGCAAAGATGCGGCGCATCTCGGCCCCCGATCGCAGGCGCTGTTCGCCATTGGCCAGCGCGGCGCGGCCCAGCTGATCGACCCGGCGGCCGGTGCGGATCGCCGTCAGAACGTCGGCCATCTGCCGGCGCGCGCCGTGATGCATCAGCGGCAGGGCCGAGGCGACCGTGCCCAGCCCCAGCCGCCGCGCCAGCGCCGCCTGCGCGTCCAGCCGCGCGCCGTCCTGCCCGTCGTAGCGGGGATGCATCAGCAGGTGCATCTGCCCGCCCAGCCGGCGCACCAGCGGTTCGGCCAGGCGCAGCCACGCCCCGGTGTCGCGCGGGGATGGCAGCGCCGGCGGCGGGTGCAGCAGCAGTTCCAGCCCCTCGGCGCGGTCCCACAGATCGCCGGACCGCAGCAGGCAATCGCCCTTGGGCGCGCGCAGGCGACCGGTGGTCAGCAGACGGCACAGGCTGGCCCAGCCCCGCCGGTCGCGCGGCAGTGCGGTCAGGCGCAGCCCGTCGTCGAAGACCAGCGTGGCCGCCGGGATCAGGCGCGGGGCGTGCAGGTCGGGCGTCTGCGCGGGGTGGCCGGGCCGGCCGGGGCCGATCACGCCATTGGCGGCCTCTTCGGCGCGGCGTTCGGCCAGTTGCCGGGCCAGGTCGCGCGCGCGGGCATGGGCGCGCACGATCCCCGCGACGCTGTTTTCATCGGCCACCGCCAGCGCGGGCTGGCCCAGCATCATGGCGCGCATCATCAGCTCCTCGGGGTGCGAGGCCCCGGTGAGGAAGGTGAAATTCGACGTGGCGCACAGCTCGGCATACATGGCAGGAAACAAGAATATTCACCTTTTGTTCCCAATGCGAGTCCCGATTTGCCGCGCCCCGCCCGCGTTGCATCCGCGCGCCCCGGCTGGCAATCAGGCCATGTCCAGCAGCAGAGCGATTCCCCGATGTCCCAAGACCTGCCCGCCATCGTCACCGGCCCGCTGAGCCCCGCCCAGCAGACCAGCCTGATCAACATCGTCCGCCGCGCCGCGCGCACCGAGATCCTGCCGCGCTTTCGCGGGCTGAGCACGGGCCAGATCGCCACCAAGAGCGGCCCCCACGACCTTGTGACCGAGGCCGACACCGCCGCCGAGGCGATGATCGCACGCGGGCTGGCGCGGATGTTCCCCGGTGCCACGATCATCGGAGAAGAGGCCGCCGCCACCGACCCCTCGCTGCGGGGCAAGGCGGCCGAGGCCGAGCTGGCCTTTATCATCGACCCCGTCGACGGCACCTGGAATTTCGCGCACGGGCTGGGCGCGTTCGGGGTGATCCTGGCGGCCACGCGCTATGGCAGGCCGGTTTTCGGGCTGATCTACGACCCGCTGGCCGACGATTACGTGATCGCGGACGAATCCGGCCCCGCCCGCCATGTCACCGCAACGGGGCGGGACACACGCCTGACCATGTCGGGCGGCGGGCCGGTGGCGCAGCTCGATGGCTATGTCCACATCAACCACATGGCGAAACCGGCGCAAAGGCTGCTGGCCCCGCTGCTTCCCGAATTCGCCCGCACCGGCGCGCTGCGCTGCTCGGCCCATGAATACCGCATGGCGGCGCTGGGACATACGGATTTCATCCTGTCGGGCACGCTGAACCCGTGGGACCACGCGGCGGGCGTCCTGATCTGCCAGCGCGCGGGCGGCGTGGCGAAAATGCTGGACGGGGCGGATTACACCATCGCGCGCGAAGAGGGATACCTGCTGAGCGCCGCGAACGAGGCGACGTGGGATGCCGTGGCCAGGGTGCTGGCCCCGCTGCAGGAAGCAGCACCCGCGGCAGGCTGAGCGACGCGTATTTGCGGAACGACGAAGCGGCGGGCATGGGCGCGGGTGGCGCCCATGCCGCGTGCCGCGATCATTCGGCCGCGTCGGCGTAATCGCTCATCGGCGGGCAGGTGCAGACCAGGTGGCGGTCACCCCAGGCGTTATCCACCCGGTTGACCGGCGGCCAGTATTTGTCGACCCGGAAGGCGCCCGGCGGGAAACAGCCCTGTTCGCGGCTATAGGGCCGGTCCCAGTCGCGCACGAGATCCTCCATCGTGTGCGGGGCATGTTTCAGCGGGTTGTTCTCGGCGTCCATCCGGCCCTCTTCGATGGTGCGGATTTCCTCGCGGATGGCCAGCATCGCGTCGCAGAAGCGGTCAAGCTCGGCCTTGGTTTCGGATTCCGTGGGCTCCACCATCAGCGTGCCCGCCACGGGCCAGCTCATCGTGGGCGCGTGAAAGCCGCAGTCGATCAGCCGCTTGGCGATATCGTCCACCGTCACGCCCGCGCTTTCGGCGAAGGGGCGGGTATCGAGGATGCATTCATGCGCCACGCGCCCGGTCGGGCCCTTGTAAAGCACGTCGAACGCACCCTCCAGCCGCTTGGCGATGTAGTTGGCGTTCAGGATCGCCACGCGCGTCGCCTGCGTCATCCCCTCGCCGCCCATCATCAGCACATAGGCCCATGAAATCGCCAGGATCGAGGCCGAGCCATAGGGCGCGGCCGATACCGGCCCCTCGGCCCCGCCGGTTTCGGGGTGGCCCGGCAGGTAGGGTTCCAGATGCGCCTTGACGCCGATCGGACCCATGCCGGGGCCGCCGCCGCCATGCGGGATGGCAAAGGTCTTGTGCAGGTTCAGGTGGCTGACATCGCCGCCCAGGTCGCCGGGGCGGGACAGGCCCACCATCGCGTTCAGGTTCGCCCCGTCGATATAGACCTGCCCGCCATGGTCGTGGGTGATCCGGCAGACCTTTTTCACGGTTTCTTCGAACACGCCGTGGGTCGAGGGGTAGGTGATCATGCAGCCGGCCAGGTTGTCGGCGTGCTGTTCGGCCTTGGCGCGGAAATCTTCGAGGTCGATATCGCCGTTTTCCGCCGATTTCACCGGCACCACCTTCCAGCCGACCATCTGGGCGCTGGCGGGGTTGGTGCCATGCGCGCTGACCGGGATCAGGCAGATGTTGCGGTGCCCCTCGCCGCGCGCGCGGTGCCAGGCGGCGATGGTCAGCAGGCCCGCGTATTCGCCCTGCGCACCGGAATTCGGCTGCATCGACATGCCGTCATAGCCGGTGATCTCGCACAGCTTGGCCGACAGGTCCTGCACCATCTCGGCATAGCCCTGCGCCTGGTCGGCGGGGGCGAAGGGGTGCATGTTGGAAAACTCGGGCCAGCTGATCGGCATCATCTCGGCCGCGGCATTCAGCTTCATCGTGCACGAGCCCAGCGGGATCATCGCGCGATCCAGCGCAAGGTCGCGGTCGGCCAGCCGGCGCATGTAGCGCATCATTTCCGTTTCGGCCCGGTTCATGTGGAACACGCCGTGGGTCAGGTAGTCGCTGCTGCGGATCAGGGATTCGGGCAGGCGGTATTCGGGGGTGTGATCGTCGTCCTTGCGGTGGATGCCGAAGGCACGCCAGACCGCCTCGACCACGGCGGGGCGGGTCGCCTCGTCGAAGGTGATGCCGACCTTTGTCTTGCCGACGCGGCGCAGGTTCACGCCCTCCTTGACGGCGGCCTGCAACACGCCGCGCTGGAACAGCCCGACCTCGACCGTGATCGTGTCGAAGAACCCGTCCTTCGGCTCGACCTCGAAACCGGCCTCTTCCAGACCGCGGGCGAAGCGCACGGTCTTGCGGTGAATGCGCTGCGCGATGGCCTTCAGCCCCTGCGGCCCGTGGAACACCGCATACATCGACGCCATCACCGCCAGCAGCGCCTGCGCGGTGCAGACGTTGCTGGTGGCCTTTTCGCGGCGGATATGCTGTTCGCGGGTTTGCAGCGCCAGCCGGTAGGCGCGGTTGCCCAGGCTGTCCACCGACACGCCCACCAGCCGCCCCGGCATCGCGCGCTTATAGGCATCGCGGCAGGCCATGTAAGCCGCGTGCGGCCCGCCATAGCCCATCGGCACGCCGAACCGCTGGGTGCTGCCCACGGCGATATCGGCACCCATCGCGCCCGGTTCCTTCAGCACGCAAAGCGCCATCGGATCGGCGATCACGATGCCGATGGCATTTGCGGCGTGCAGCGCCTCCATCTGCGGGGTGAAATCGCGCACATGGCCGTAGGTGCCGGGATACTGGAACACCGCGCCGAACACCTGCCCCGCGTCCAGATCGTCGGGCGCACCGACGATCACCCCGATCCCCAGCGGCTCGGCCCGGGTCTTCATCACGGCGATGTTCTGCGGGTGGCAGTTCTCGTCGATGAAAAACACCTTTGCCTTCGATTTCGCCACGCGCTGCGCCATCGTCATCGCCTCGGCCGCCGCCGTCGCCTCGTCCAGAAGCGAGGCGTTGGCGATTTCCAGACCCGTAAGGTCGGCCACCATCGTCTGGTAGTTCAGCAACGCCTCGAGCCGGCCCTGGCTGATCTCGGGCTGGTAGGGGGTGTAGGCGGTATACCAGGCGGGGTTTTCCAGGATGTTGCGCTGGATCGCGGGCGGCGTGACCGTCCCGTGATAGCCCTGCCCGATCAGCGTGGTCAGCACCTTGTTCTTCCCCGCGACCTGCCGCATGTGCCACAGCAATTCGCGCTCGGATTTCGGCTTGCCGAAATCCAGCGGCTTTTCCTGCCGGATGCTTTTCGGCACTGTTTCGTCGATCAGCGCGTGCAGGCTGTCGGTGCCCACCACGCGGAACATCTCGGCCATCTCGTCGGGCGAGGGGCCGATATGGCGGCGGTTGGCGAAATCATAGGGCAGATAGTCGGTCGGTTCGAACGGCATCACTTGGTCTCGCTATGTGTCAGAACATTGATGAGGTGGCCCGCCGGGTCACGCATGTAAAAGCGGCGCACGCCCCACGGCTCGGTCACGGGGCCGTATGGTATTTCGGCATTGGCGGCACGGGCGGCGGCCAGCGTCGTGTCGAGGTCGTCCACCTCGATCGACAGGGCGGGCAGAGGCGTGCCCGCGCCACCTTCGCTGGCCAGGCTCAGCTGCGCCGGCTGTGTCCGGCCCGGCACGGCCGTCGTCACGATGAACCCCGCATCCATCACCGGGTCGAGCCCGAAGACACGCGCATAGAACGCGGCCAACGCCTGCGGATCATCCGCCGGCAGGTTGGGCACGATGCGCCGGATGGTCATGTCAGCCCACGAAGTCGTTATAGGCGTCCTCGTCCATGAACTTGTCGATCTCGTCCATGTCCTCGACCTTGAGCTTGAAGAACCACGCCTCGCCCAGCGGGTCTTCGTTGACCTTGCCGGGCTCGTCGACGATGGCCTCGTTCACCTCGACGATCTCGCCATCGACGGGGGCCACGATGTCCGAGGCGGCCTTGACGCTTTCGATCACCACGATCTCGTCGCCGGCGGCGACCCTGGTGCCCACCTCGGGCAGTTCGACGAACACGACATCGCCCAGCTGCGTGCTGGCATGTTCGGTGATGCCGACGACAACCAGGTCGTCCTCGACGCGCAGCCATTCATGGTCTTCGGTGAATTTCATGGGGTCCATCCCTTGTTGGTTCAGCGTTTGAAATTGGCGGGGGTAAAGGGCAGCTCGGCCACCGTGACGGGCTGGCGCCTGCCGCGCAGTTCGCCCCAGAGCCGGGTGCCGGGCGCGGCGAATTGCGCGGGCACGTAACCCATGGCGACGGGGGCACCGACGGTCGGGCCGAACCCGCCCGAGGTGATCGTGCCGATCTGCTCGCCGCCCGCTTCGGTGGCGAACAGCGTCACGCCCTCGCGCATGGGCGCGCGACCCTCGGGGCGCAGGCCGACGCGGCGGCGCGGCGGGCCATCGGCCAGGTGACGGGCGATGCGGCCGGCGCCGGGATACCCGCCCTCGCGCGCGCCGCCGGGGCGGCGGGCCTTCTGGATCGCCCAGGTCAGCCCGGCCTCGACCGGGGTGGTGCCGGTGTCGATGTCGTGGCCGTAAAGGCACAAGCCCGCCTCCAGCCGCAGGCTGTCGCGCGCGCCAAGGCCGATGGGCAGCACGCGGTCGTCGGCCAGCAATGCGCGGGCGAAATCCCCGGCGGCGGCATTGGGCACCGAGATTTCGAAACCGTCCTCGCCGGTATAGCCCGAGCGCGACAGCCAGCATTCCGCCCCGCCGATATCCAGCACCGCCACGTCCATGAAGCGCATGTCGGCCACGGCGGGCGCATGTGCGGCCAGCACCGCCCCGGCCATCGGGCCCTGCAGCGCCAGCAGCGCGCGGTCGGTGATCTCCTCCACCCCGATCCCCTGCGGCTCCAGCGCGGCGCGCATATAGGCGATATCCGCCGCCTTGCAGGCCGCGTTGACCACCATGAAGACGTGATCGCCGCGATTGGCCAGCATCAGGTCGTCGAGAATGCCGCCCTGCGCGTCGGTGAAGAACCCGTATCGCTGCCGCCCCTCGGCCAGCCCGGCGATATCGACGGGGATCAGCGCCTCGAGCGCCAGCGCGACGGTCTGATAGCTGTCGGCCCGCAGGATCACCTGCCCCATGTGGCTGACATCGAACAGCCCCGCCCGTTCGCGTGTATGGGTATGCTCGGCCATCACGCCGGCCAGGTATTGCACCGGCATCTCGTACCCGGCAAAGGGCACCATCCGCGCGCCAAGTTCTTCGTGCAGTTCGTGCAGTACCAGGCGTTTCAGTTCCGTCATCTACCCATACCCCCCACGGGTTCCTGCGCGGTGATACGGGCAAAGACGTCACCGGGCATCATTATACACCGCCAATGCCGGTGCGCCGATGCCCCCTCTGTCCTTGGTGCCTGAGATCGCTATCCCTTCGGCGGACGCGCCGGGCGCGCCACTCTCCAGAGTCTTCGGTCCGGCACGGTCCCTTTGGCCTGAGAGTTTCCGGGGCGGTTGCTCCTTCGGCACCGGTCTTACCGGTTCTCCCGTGCTGGTATCCTAGGGTTAGCCGAGTCGGTGCCGTCCGACAAGAGGTCGTTTTCGCACCCTACGGCGTGGCCGTGCCCGCGCAGCGCCCGGGAACGAGGATATCGAGCAGCCCCTCGTTGCCGCAAACCAGCGCATCCAGCCGGACCTGGTCGAGATGGGCATAGAACGCCTCGGCCGCATCGGCGATCGCCAGCCGCAACCGGCAGGCATCGACCAGCGGGCAGGTGTTGTCCACATCGGCAAAGCATTCGGCCAGCGGCACGCCGGCCTCGATCTGGCGGAACACGTCGCCGATCACGATCTCGTCCATCGGGCGGCCCAACGTGATCCCGCCGTTGCGGCCACGCTGCGTGTGCAGGTAGCCGAGCTGCCCGAGCTGGTTGATGACCTGCGCCAGGTGGTTTTCCGAGGTGTTGCAGCGATCCGAAACCTCGCTCTTGGTGACGAGGCGCCCGGCATTCGCCCCGCAGAACATGAGGACACGGATGGCCAGGTTGGTGCGTTTGGTGATGCGCAAGGGGCTGTCTTTCGCTTGAAGATATGCGATGCATTCTGCACCGGAACGCCCCCATACCGGATTGACCTGAATCAAAAGCGGCTGGGTTTGTTGCATGAGCGATGCATTTTTCTTTGGCTACGGATCGCTGGTGAACCGCGCGACCCACACGTTCGCGGATGCGCATCGCGCCCGCGTGCGCGGCTGGCGGCGGGCCTGGCGCGGCACGCCGCAACGCGCGGTGGCCTTCCTGACCGCGGTGCCCGACCCGGCGGCACAGATCGACGGGCTGATCGCCGCGGTGCCGGGCGAAAGCTGGGCAGCGCTGGACGAACGCGAACGCGCCTATGACCGGGTGCATGTCGGCGACGACGTGCACCACCCCCTGCCCCACCGCCCGCAGATCGCGATCTACGCGATTCCCGATGGCGGCCATCATGCGCCCAGCGACGACCATCCGATCCTGCTGAGCTATGTGGACGTGGTGATGCAGGGCTATTTCAACGAGTTCGGCGCCGAAGGCGTGGCCGCCTTCCTGGCCAGCACCGATGGCTGGGCCTCGCCGGTGATGGACGACCGGGCCGACCCGATCTATCCCCGCCACCGGGCGCTGGCCGCTTCGGAGCGGCGCATGGTCGACGGCGCGCTGGAACAGGCGGGCGCGCGGCGCATCCCGCTGGACCGCGCGGTGCTGGCCCGCCGCCCCGGGGGCGACGGATGCTGAAGGCGCTCGACCTGCCGGCCATGCTGCTGCGCCGGGCCTGGCGCAGGCTGGGCGTGCGGGTGGCAAGCTTTGCCCTTCTGGCCTGCGTGATCGCCGTGGCGGCCCCCGCGGTCGAGCCGTGGATGCCGCGGGAACTGGCCAGCCGCATCGGCGCCGACGCGGTGATGCCGGTGCTGACTATCCTCGCCTCGTCGATGCTGGCGGTCTCGACCTTTTCGCTGAACGTGATGGTCTCGGCGCATCGCACGGCCGCCGCCAACGCCACCCCGCGCGTCCACCGCCTGCTGCTGGAGGACAGCACGACCCAAAGCGTGCTGGCGGCCTTCATCGGGGCCTTCGTCTATGCGCTGACGACGATCATCCTGTTCCGCGCAAGGCTCTATGACGGCGATACGGCGGTGGTGGTGATGGGAGTCACGATCTTTGTCGTGATCATGGTCGTGGTGGCGATGCTGCGCTGGATCGGACATCTCAGCCGGCTCGGCAGCATGGACGACAGCATGGCGGTGGCCTGCGACCGAGCCCGCGCCAGCCTGATCGCGCGCACCCGCCGGCCCGCGCTGGGGGCCAACCCGCTGACCGACGACACCGTGCTGCCCGGCAGCACCACGCCGGTGCCCGCGCTGCAATCGGGCTATGTGCAACTGGTCGACCTGGCGCGATTGCAGGACTGCGCGGGCGAGACCGCGTCGGTCTACGTCACCTGTGCGCCGGGCCGGCACGTGCTGCGCGGCCAGCCCATCGCGCAGGTGGGCGGCACGGTCGGCGATGACGCGCTGGACCGGATCGCACGCAGTTTCGTCATCGGCAATATCCGCACCCACGAACAGGACCCCGCCTTCGGCCTGACCATCCTGTCGGAAATCGCCTCGCGCGCGTTGTCGCCGGGGGTGAACGACCCCGGCACCGCGATCGAGGCGATCACCCGGCTGGAAACGCTGCTATGGGATTATGCCGCCAATGACGGTGCGCCCGATGCGCCGGAATACCCCCGGGTCTTTCTGCCGGTGCCCCGCGATGCCGACCTGATCGAGGCGGCCTTTGCCGCCACCGCGCGCGACGGCGCAGGGCAGATCGAGGTTGCCGGCACCCTGCGCCGCGCCCTGCTGGCCCTGACCGGAGCGCCCGCCCCCGACCTGGCAGAGGCCGCCGCCGCGATGGCGGACAGGGCCCGGCAACACGCGCAAAAGGCCCTGCGGCTCGACATGGAAAAGGATGCGCTCGACCGGGTGTAGGTGACGCCGCACAAGGCGCTTTCCTAATCCTTGTCGAAAAGCTGCGCCGCGCCGTCGGTTATCGTGTTGCCGCAGGCTTTTACGAACTCTTTTTCAACCTTGTGATCGCGGCTGATCTTGTCCAGGCTCATCTCGCCGCGCAGGTATAGCAGCCCGATCTTCGACTGGAACGCGGGATCGTCCAGCCGGGCGTCGTCCGTTTTCTTCTTTGCCGGGATCGGTGCCGCGTCGGGGTCGATGCCATGCTTGTCGATCAGCCGGTGCAGGAACGATCCGCGCCGGGGCTTGTTGGCCTCTTTCTCTTCCAGCCGCGGCTTCATGCGGCGGGCCCAGAAATGGATACCGCGCGTTTCCGGCGTCAGCTGTTCCTCGACGAAATCCAAATGCCGCGACAGGATCATCTTGTTCCGGTCCCTGAACGAGATCGGGTAGAAGGCGCTTTCCGGCTCGGCATATTCGATTTCGCCGGTCTCCTGCAGGAAATGCGTCACCGAGGCGGGGCCGGTGAACCCCCAGCTCTGCTCGGTCATGTGCACGGGTTTTCCAGCGTCCTTCTCGGCCTGCAATTCGTCCTGCTGCCAGGGCTTGAGCCATGGCGCGATGGCGTATTCGTCCTGGAAGAAGTCCAGCAGGCCCGCCAGCGCTTTCGACGAGGACGGCAGGCCAAGCACCGCGTTGCAGACAAGGTCGGGCTTTTCCCAGCCGAACACGAAGGGCCGGTCGAAATCGAACGGACGATAGCAATACATGTCCGCGTCGATCCAGATCTTGTCGGTTTTCTTCAGCAGGTGAAGGCGCCACATATCCGCATGGATCGCCGGGCTGCCGGTGCGGGCATGGCGCAGCATCGGCTCGGAGGGAAAGATGTCTTCCGCGTCGGCAAGGTGCACCCCTTCGGGCGGGTTGTCGATCGGGGCATAGCTGTAGAGCGTGGTGTGATGACCGGCATCGACAAAGGATTTCAGGCACAGCTGCTCAAGCCAGCTAAGCCTTCCGCCGATCCAGAGCGTTGCGATTTCGGGAAGGTTTTTCAAGTCGCTCGCTCCGGCAAGCCTGTTGTATTCACTGGGCACGCTACAACCTGCAACATTTCTTTCCAAGGGCAAGATCGCCGCGGATACGGCACTATCTGACGACCTCTGCGGGCAGCCGCGCGATATAGCCGTCGATGCCGGATTGGCCGATCTCGCCACGTTCGGCCAGGATATCGAGCGCGAGCACCGCGATATCGAAACTTTCGAAGGCGGAATCCGCCAGCATCGCCAGATGCTTGAGCTTTTCGGTCTCGTATTCTTCGATCGACATGATATCGCGGAGGAACACGACATCCCCGTCCACCCCCTGGTTCTTGTTCCTGCGTGGCCTCAGGCGGTCGGGGCTTTTCCCCCTGACCATGTAGGATTTCAGGAACAGGAACTTGTGCAGGTAGAACCCGATGGCCTGAAGCTCTTTCATCTGCGCGTCCAGAAGCGGCTGGTCCTGGTAGAGCGGGATCACCGCGGCCTCGGTGATCACGGCAACGGCGCTTTGCAAAGCCGCCTTCGCGCCGCGGAACACCGCGGCTTCGCTACCCTGAACGTCGATCTTCAGCAGGTCGAATTCCGGGATCTCCGTCAGGCTGTCCAGCCGGCGCGTCGGCACCTCGACGACCTCTTTGACGGTCATGCCGGCCTCCCACCGGCCCATGAGACCGAGGAATTTCGGGTTGGGCTTGTAAAGCGAGGTGAACCCGCCGCCCTTGCAGACATGAAGGCTGCCGCGCCGCCCGTTCCCGATCGCGTGCGGCAGGTAGTGGTCCAGTTCGCCCTTTTCGGCGATCAGCTTGTCATAGGCGTCTTTCTGGGGTTCGAACCCCCAGACCTCGCACAGGCCGTTGCGCAGAAGCGTCGCATATGGCGTTTCGCCAAGCGGATTGGCCCCCACATCCACGACCCGCGTGCGCCGCGCGGGCGACAGGGTGTCGTGCAGAAACCGGGCGCGTTCGTCTTTCATCACCGTCTGTCCCAATTCGCTAGGTCGTCTGCCCGGCGACCGCTGCGTACATTTCGAAATCGTCGGCATAGGCCTGTTCCAGCCTTGCCAGGTCCTTCTTGCGCAACCCGTCCCTGAGCGATGCGCTTCTGGTCTTGTGACCGATCGTCTTGCGCGTGTCCTCGACCTGCAGGTCGCCCTGGCCGAACAGTTCGGCCATGACCTCGCGCAGCGCGGGGTCGATCCCGTCCACGGTTCCGAGGAAATCATAGTCGATCAGGCCATAGGAGATTTCCTTGCACTGGCTGCGCCAGTGCCGGTCCAGATCCCGCGCCGCGCTGTCCTGCGCCACGATGTCGATGAAATCCGCAAGCGACAGCGCATCCCCGGGGGCCTTCCCGATATGCCGGAACAAGGCCGCCCGCTGCTTGGTGTCGCCCGACACCTTGTCGGAAAAGGCGGACAGAAGCCGCGAAACCGGCTCCCGGACGAAGGTGAACCTGAAATGCTCCGCGCTTTCGAGCGCCGCAAGCGCGCCGTCGACACTCAGGCTCCGCTTGCCGTTGCGCATCAGGGCCTTGGGCGGCTTGTGGATGATATCGTTGCCGATCGGCGTCGCGGGAAGGTCCAGAAACGCCATCTGGTGACGCAATACCGTGGCCAGAACGGTCGTACAGGCAGCCTTGTGGTTCTTCATGTAGACGAAGGGCCGCTTGCTGGTGCCCTTGCCCGACACGTGCACGATCTGAAGGAAATGGCGCTCGTGATGGTAGTTTTTCAGTATATCGTTCATGGGCGCCCATCCGCCCCGTCCCGGCTGCCGACCGAATCCGCGATATCTGCCCACAGGTCCCGGAAGGCGGGATTGGATTTCAGGCTCTCGATCTTGGCCTTGTGGGCCTGAACCGATTTCTCGTGCAGGGTCTTGAGCTGCTTGTCGGACCTCAGCTTGTCCAGCTCGGCCTGCGTCGTCTTTCGATAGGCGTCGATATCGGAATATTCGGCTTCGTGCCCGTCCCGTTTCCTGAAATACTGATCGCTCATGCGTTTCTGGCGCACCGCGTCGCCGCGTTCGAACTTGGCCAGCATGCTTTCGCCGGATCGCAGCGTGTAATGGTTGACCCACGCGGTCCCGTAGCGTCCGGTGCTGTCGATCCCGCGCTGGTAATCGCGGATGAACTGCGGTGCCATCCGTTCGCCGGAGCCGTCATACCATGTCACGTCATCGGCGGCCTCGGGCTGCACGATCGGGCGATGGTTGGCGAATTCCCTGATCCTGCCGGTATTCCTGGTGATCGACTTGACCCCGCGCCGGGCCTTCTTGGGCGGCGGCACCTTGTCGCGCGAGCGGCGGAACTGTTGCGTCACCAGCCCGTCCTGGAACGCGAGGTTTCCGCCGAAGCCGTAATTCAGCTCGGACAGCGATATGACGTCAGGCTCATCAAGGCTTTCGACCAGCGCCTGCAGCGTTCCGTCCCCGGTTTTCGAGACAATGAACTCGTCGCAGTCGATGATCACGATGTAGTCGGCGCGCCGGAATTCCTTGTGAAACGGCGCATAGGCCAGCGCGGTGCGGTGGTGCTGCCCGTTTTGCAGGAACATGGTCGGGTTGGGCAGGTGCCGCACGATGCCCATTTCGTCCAGCCGGTCGAGGATCTCGGACGAGTGGTCATCGCAATCGTTTGAAAAGATGACGAAATCACTTACGCCGATGCCCCTGCAATGGGCGATCCACTCAAGCAGGAAGGGGCCCTCGTTCTTGACGCATGTCACCACGCAAAAGCTGCTCTTATTCATGCCGGTCAACTCGTTTTCCTGTCACTTCGCACCTGTCGCGATGCCTGTCAGAGCGGCCCTGTTCCCCAGGGCCAGGGGGTTTGCAGGCCTAGTGCTGCCCCTCTTCCACCTGCCCGACGGTGAAAAAGAAATCCTCGGGGTGATCCGCCGTCACGACATCGTCGGGCACGCTGTCGGGGCCGCTGAGAAACACGTTGGAGCCGAAATGGTGATGCATCCGCGACAGCTTTTCCATCCGCGGGCTGGTCAGCGCGTTGTAGAATGTCTGCTGGGCGGGCTGTTGCAGAAGCGCGTCGATTTTGGCGCGGTGCGCGGCGACGCAGGCATGGTGCTGCGCGGCGATCTCGGGGTCCGACATGAGCTGCGCAAGCCGTTCCTCCATCATCGGGATGCGTTTCATGATCGACCTGTCGGTGGTCGCGTTGTTGTTCATGCGGAACCAGTAGGCCAGCCCCTGATCGCGGTCGACATGGTTCACCCGCCCCCGGTCGCGCTTGACAAGGAAGCTTTCGGCGTTGCGCACCGCGTAGTGGTTCAGCGACACGAGGTCGTAGCCATAGGTCGTCGCGGTCGACCGCCAGGCGTTCCGAAACTCCCGCCGCGGCAGCGGCTTGCCCGAACCGTTGACCCATCTCACCTGTTCCCAAAGCTGCGGGCGCAGCCCCTTGGGCCGGTGCACGCCCAGTTTCTTGAAGATGCCGGTATTGCGATAAAGCGTCTTGAACCCCCATGCCTGGTGGGGCTTCGGGGTGAATTCCCGGGCGCAGCGGTCGAACATGCCGATGGTATGCGCGTCGGTAAAGTGGTGAATGTCGGCATTGCCGAACAGCCGCCAGGTGCAGGCGATCAGGTTGGCGTCGCCGACCGCCTCGTACAGCTCGGCCAGCGTGCCGCCGCCCACCTTGACGTTCAGGAACTCGTCCACATCCATGCAGATCACCCAATCGGCGTTGCGGATGAGCGGCTCGTCCTCGGCGGCACGCAGGGCACCGTGCTGCGGCTTCAGCCCCAGCTCCCGGAACGGGTTGCGGCGATGTTGCAGGATACCCCTGGATTGCAGCAGGTCGAACATGGTGTCCGTGCCGTCGTTGCAATCATTGGTGTAGACAAGGAAATCCTGCACCCCGATGGCCTGGTGATAGGCCAGCCATTCAAGGATGAAGGGGCCTTCGTTCTTCATCGTGGTGACGATGGCGGTGTGCACACCGGTATTGTCGGTAGTGCTGGTATCCACCTGGGGGGGGCGCACCGGCTTATGGTCGAACAGTTGCCGCGACAGGGCCAGAAGCGGCTTGTGCTCGATCAGGCTGGTCTTGGGAACGATCCGGCTGACCTTGCGCACCGGGTGGCGGACCGCCATGAAGCGGTAGAATTCGGCCCGACCGCAAACCGTGGCGTTGCGCACGCGGCGGATGCGCAGCGCGCTGTCCGGGTCCAGCCGGGCCGGGGCCAGGCACCATCGCTGGCGATAGCGGGGCTTGTCGAACTGGACGCAGACATGATCCGCGTAAAGCGGCTCGGCCCCCTTGCGGACGCGCCACGGATAGCAATGCCGCCCCTCGAGCTGCACCAGCTCGCCCGGGTGCGCCGCCGCCATGTCGAAGGGGGTTTCGAACGGGCGGCCATTGGCCAGCTTGCCGGGCGTTTCGAACAGCAGGTCGCACAGGTCGATATTGGCCACCGCCCGGACCTGCCCCAGAAAGCGATGCCGCGCGATTTCGTAGATTGCCATTTCCCCCAGCGGCGCGGTCCACGGGTCGGGCTCGGGCACCTTCATCCGGTCGTGGCCCGGCGCCTCGCTGACGCAGAAGGGATGCGCCTCGGGCGGCAGGCCGGGTTTTCCCAGCGGCAGCCCCGAGGTGACAAGGATGACGCGCACCGGCAGGTCGAGCTGCGCGATGGCCTTGCCCAGAGCCTCGGCCTCGCTGCCCGCCCCCCGGCAAAAGATCACCGCCCCGTCCAGCCGGAAATACCGCTGGTGATAGGTCAGCCAGTCGATCACGTTCTGCACGGTTTCGCCGTTGCGGGTTGCGACGATCACGTTGCCGCCGGCCAGTATCTCCGGCTCGGGCAGCGACGGGGTCACGCCGTCGGGCGCATCCGGCAGGGTGGCGACCACGCCGCCAAGCAATGTCTCCGTCGCACCACCGGCAACCGGCAGCGCGGCGGTCACCGCCTCGTCGCTGACCGATTTCGGGAAATAGACGACCGTCCGGCCATCCGGCAGCCGGATGGCATCGAGAATGGAAAGATTGCCCGCACCCTGACCGCCGATCGTTCGGAAATAGACCTGCGCGCCCTCACCCGTCATACCACGTCCTTCTGCGCGTCCCGTACCCGTGTCTGAGCATTTACCGCCTGCTGGCCCTGTTTCTACCGGAACCACGGCCCTTGCCGGGGGCGTACCGGACACCTGCTCTTGTTATTTGGGCGGCATGATAACGCCGGCGGCGGCGCTTTTCCAGACCCTCGCGGGGGTGTCCGTTCGTAATGGCCTGTTTCTGTTGAGAAACTGCAACCCGCCCCGGTCACTTCAGGATACGTGCCCGATCCGTCGCAACGGGAACCTGCCGGGTCCAGTCGGCATAGGGGCCGGTTGTCGCCTTGTGGTGCAGCGCCTCGAGCGCCGCGAGAGGGTCGTCCGGGTGGTAATCGACCCGCAGCGTCAGCGGCGGCCGGTCCGGCGACAGCACCAGCAGCGCCGCCGAAAGAAGCCCGCGGAAATCGCCGCCCGCCTGCGCGGCGGCATCCAGCGCGGCCAGCAGGCGGCGGTCGAGGCTGCCGCGTTCCCGCGTGAACCGCGCCGCCATCGCGTCGAGAACACCGGTATCGGTCAGCATGTTGCCCGCGGCGATACCGCCGGCAAAGTCAAGGCTGCCCTTGGCGTCGTCGTTGCTGTGCCCGGTAAAGGCGCCGGTGCCGCCCTTCAGGTCCAGCGCCGAAAGCTGCCGGTGGGCCCGGCCCCCGTCGGCATCGGTCACGCGGGCGACGGCGGTTTCGGCATCGCAGCCCCCGGCCATCCGGGTCAGGACATCCTCGCCCCAGAAGGTCGAGGGCGCGGCGCCCTGGCTGGCGGACATCCCCGCTGCCAGCGTCCCGCGCAACACCCAGCCCCCGACGCACAGAGAGCCGGTGGCAGCCGCACCGCCAATGGCGCCGGTTTCGGGATCGTGGGCAAGAATCGAAAAGGTCATGGCTTTCTTTTGCACAAATATGCGGCAACGTCCCCCACATTTATCATGAAAAATTGACCGTGCAAATTGATCATGATAAATCCGGGGCAATAACTGCTGCCAACCACCATCAGGGAGACTTCAGATGAAACGCAGCCAATGGACCCGCAGGGGATTGATGGGCGTGGCCGCCGCCGCGCTGGCCACGATCGCCGCCCTGCCGTCGCAGACCGTGGCGCAGACGCCCCCCGGCGTGCTGATCGTCGGCCAGATCGCCGAGCCGAAATCGCTGGACCCGGCGGCGGTCACCGCCATGAACGATTTTCGTATTCTGGTAAATCTCTACGAGGGGCTGACCCGGTACAAATCCGGCACGCTCGAGGTCGAGCCGGCGCTGGCGACCGGCTGGGAGATCAGCGAGGACGGCACCGAATATACATTCACCCTGCGTCCGGGGGTCACCTTTCACGACGGCACGCCGTTCAACGCCGAGGCGGTGAAGTTCAACTTCGACCGGATGCTGGACGAGTCCCACCCCTATCACGACACCGGCCCCTTTCCGCTGAGCTTTTTCTTCGGCGCGGTCGAAACGACCGAGGTCGTGGACGACATGACCGTCCGCTTCACGCTGAACGCACCCTACGCGCCTTTCCTGTCGAACCTCGCCTACCCCACCGGGCTGCTGGTCTCGCCCGAGGCGGTCAAGGCGCATGGCGCGGATTTCGGGCGCAACCCGGCGGGCACCGGCGCGTTCAAATTCGCCGAATGGCGCTCGAACGAGGCGGTGGTGATCGAACGGAACGACACCTACTGGGGCGACCCGGCGGGCACCGATGCGGTGGTGTTCCGCCCCATCACCGACGCCAATACCCGCGTCGCCGAGATGCTGGCCGGCGGCATCGACATCATGGTCGAGGTGCCGCCCACCTCGCTGGGCCAGTTCGGGGGCGACGGGTTCGCCATCACCGAACAGGCCGGGCCGCATGTCTGGTTCCTGATCCTGAACGCCAAGGAAGGCCCCTTTGCCGACAAGCGCGTGCGCCAGGCCGCCAATTACGCGATCAACAAGGAGGCGATCGTGAACGACGTGCTGGAAGGCACCGCGACCGTCGCCGCCGGGCCGACCCCGCCGGCCTTTGCCTGGGCCTATAACGACGCGCTCGATCCCTACCCTTACGACCCCGACAAAGCCCGGGCGCTGATCGCCGAGGCCGGGGCCGAGGGCGCCGAACTGACCTTTTTCGTGACCGAGGGCGGTTCGGGCATGCTCGACCCGATCCCGATGGGCACCGCCATCCAGGCCGATCTGGAAGCGGCGGGTTTCGACGTCAGGATCGAAACCTATGAATGGAACACCTTTCTGGGCGAGGTGAATCCCGGCCTGGAAGGCAAGGCCGACATGGCCGAGATGGCGTGGATGACCAACGATCCCGACACCCTGCCCTACCTGGCGCTGCGGTCGGGCGCGTGGCCGGACCAGGGCGGTTTCAACTCGGGCTATTACGCGAACGAGAAGGTTGACGAACTGCTCGAAGCGGCGCGCAGCGCGACGGACCAGGACGAGCGCGCACGGCTTTACCGCGAGATGCAGGAGATCGTGCAGGACGATGCGCCCTGGGTCTTTGTCGCCAACTGGAAACAGAACGCGGTGACCAGCGACCGGGTCGAAAATTTCGGGCTGGAACCTTCGTTCCTGTTGCACCTGCAGGGCGTCGTCAAGAACTGACCGCGCACGGGGTCCGGGCGCGGCCTGCGCCCGGACCTGCCGGAAACCGGCGTGTTCCGTTCCGTTACGGAGGTGCCCGATGGGCGGCTATATCCTCAAGCGGCTGATCTCGGCCATCCCCGTGCTTCTGGGGATCACGATCATCGTTTTCCTGATCATGTCGCTCATCCCCGGCGATCCGGCCACGGCGATCCTCGGCTCTTACGCGACGCCCGAGAACGTCGAAAAGCTGAACCGCGACCTCGGGCTCGATAAACCCATGGTGCAGCGGTATTTCATCTGGCTGGGCAACATGCTGACCGGGGATTTCGGCCGCTCCTTCTCGCTCAACCGTCCGGTCATCGACGAGGTGCTGGAACGGTTCAACGCGACGCTGATACTGGCGGGCACGGCGTTTGTGCTGTGTTCGGTGCTCGGTATTCTCGCGGGTGTGGTTTCCGCTGCCCGCCAGTACGGCTTCGCTGACAAGGCGATCACCTTCGTGGTGCTGATCGGCATCTCGGTCCCGTCCTTCTTCCTGGGCATGATGATGATCCTGCTGTTCGCGGTGAACCTGCGCTGGCTGCCGGTTTCGGGCATGTACGCCATCTATGGCGGGGGCGACCTGCCGGACCTGCTCAACCACCTGGTCATGCCCGCGCTGGCGCTGGCGGCGGTGGCGACGGGGGTGATCGCGCGGCTCAGCCGGTCGGCCATGCTCGAGGTGCTGCGGCAGGATTTCATCCGCACCGCCCGCGCCAAGGGCGTGCCCGAGCGGCGCGTGATCATGGGTCATGCCCTGCGCGCCGCCATGGTGTCGATCATCCCCGTGCTGGGCATCCAGGCCGGGTTCGTGCTGTCCGGCGCGGTCTATATCGAGATCGTTTTTCAATGGCCCGGCGTCGGGCGGATGCTGGTCGATGCGATCCTCAAGCGCGACCTGTTGCTGGTGCAGGGCGGCGTGGTGTTCGTCGCCGCCTGCTACGTGCTGTTCAACATAGCGGTGGACGTGGCGCAAAGCCTGCTGGACCCGAGGATCAAGACATGAGCGCGTTTCTCAGGCTCCTGTTCCGCAACCGGCTGGCCGCACTGGGCGCGGTGGTGCTGGCGGTCATCGTGATCCTCGTCCTGATCATCCCGGTCCTGCCGTTGCAGAACCCCGACGCCACCGCCACCGCCAACCGGTTCCAGAAACCGTTTTCCGCGGGGCACCCGCTGGGCACCGATCACCTGGGCCGCGACCTGCTCAGCCGCCTGCTGCACGGCACCCGGCTGTCGCTGGCCGTGGGCATCGCCGCTGCGATCATCGCCGCCACGATCGGCTCGGCCATCGGGATCGTCGCGGGCTATTTCGGCGGGCGCACCGACAATGTCATCATGCGCCTCGTCGATATGCTGATGGCGTTTCCCTATATCCTGCTGGCGCTGGCCATCGTCGCGGCGCTCGGGCCCGGGCTGATGAACGCGCTGATCGCGGTGGCCGCCGTCAACGTCCCGTTCTTCGCGCGCAATATCCGCGGCATTACCGTGGGCCTTGCGGGCCGCGAATTCATCGACGCCGCGCGGCTGGCGGGCATGGGGCACACACGGATCATCCTGACCGAGCTTTTGCCCAATGTCCTGCCGGTCATCGTCATCGCCATGTCCACCACTGTCGGCTGGATGATCCTCGAAACCGCGGGGCTGAGCTTTCTCGGCCTCGGCTCGCAGCCGCCGCAGGCCGATCTCGGCTCGATGCTGGGCGAGGCGCGCTCGGCGATGATCTCGCATCCGCATACCTCGATCGTGCCGGGCATCATGATCTTCCTGATCGTGATGTCGATCAACCTGCTGGGCGACGGGGTGCGCGACGCGCTCGATCCGCGCCTGCGCTCGGGCGCGCTGAGCCGCCCGCGCGCGACCACCCTGGTCCGGCGTTCGGGCGACATCCCCGCCCCCACCGACGACCTGCTGGCCATCCGCGATTTGCAAACACAGTTCCACGTGGGCAGGCACATCTACCGCGCGGTGGGCGGCGTCAGCCTGGCGGTCAGACCGGGCGAATGCCTGGGCGTGATCGGCGAAAGCGGATCGGGCAAATCGGTCACCGCGCTCAGCGTCATGGGGCTGGTCGCCTCGCCCCCCGGCGTGATCACCGGCGGCGCGGTCTATTTCCGGGGCCAGGACCTGATCGGCGCGCCCTACGAAACCCTGCGGCAAAAGCGCGGCGACAGCGTGGCCTATATCTTCCAGGACCCGCTGTCGACGCTGCACCCGCTCTACCGCATCGGGCAGCAACTGGCCGAGGCGATCCGGTCGCATCACGGCATTTCCCGGGCCGAGGCGCACCGGCGCGCCGTCCAGCTGCTGAAGGATGTGCGCATTCCCAACGCGGAAAGCCGGGTGAACGACTATCCGCACGAGATGTCCGGCGGCATGCGCCAGCGCGTCGGCATCGCCATGGCGCTGGCGAACGAACCCGACGTGATCATCGCCGACGAACCCACCACCGCGCTGGACGTGACCGTGCAGGCGCAGATCCTGTCGCTGCTGGACGACCTGCGCCGCGAACGCGGGCTGGCCATCGTCTTCATCACCCATGATTTCGGCGTGGTGGCACAGCTTTGCGACCGGGTGGCGGTCATGTATGCCGGGCGCATCGTCGAGGAGGGCCCGACCGCGGCGGTGCTGGACGCCCCGGCGCATCCCTATACAAGGCGCCTGATCGCCTGCGTGCCGGAACTGGGCGGCGGGCGGCGCGAACTGGCCGCCATCCCCGGCCTGCCGCCGATGGTCGACGCGCTGCCGCCCGGCTGCGCCTTTGCCCCGCGGTGCGACAAGGCACAGGACAGCTGCCGCAGCGGCGAGATCGCCCTGACCGGCACCGCGCCCCGCGCCGTCCGCTGCCTTTACCCCGAGGAGGCCGTGTGATGCCCGCGCTCAAGGTCGACGGTCTGGCCAAGACCTTTCCGCTGAAAAAGCCGCTGTTCGGTCCCGCCCGCCCCGGCGTGCGCGCGGTGCGCCCGGTCTCGTTCCAGGTGGAAACCGGCGAAACCCTTGGCGTGGTGGGCGAGTCCGGCTGCGGCAAGTCCACGCTGGCGCGGATGCTGGTGGGGCTGCTGGAACCCTCGGAGGGCACGATCGAGATCGCCGGCAAGGCGCAGGACACCGCCGACCCCGCAGCCTTCGGCAAACTGATCCAGTACGTGTTCCAGGACCCCAACAGTTCCCTCAACCCGCGCAAGACCATCCGGCAGGTGATGGAGGCGCCGCTGAAACGCCTTCACGCGATGTCCGGGCCGGACCGCGACCGGCGGATCAGCGAGATTTTCGCCTCGGTCAACCTGCGCGACGAGTTCCTCGGTCGTTACCCGCATGAATTCTCGGGCGGGCAGGCCCAGCGGATCGGCATCGCCCGCGCTCTTGCGGCAGACCCGCGGATCATCGTCCTGGACGAACCCGTCTCGGCGCTGGACGTGTCGGTCCAGGCGCAGGTTCTGAACCTGCTGGCCGACCTCAAATCGCGGTTCGGCCTGACCTACCTGTTCATCACCCACGACCTTGCCGTGGTCGAGGCGGTCAGCGACCGGATCGTCGTGCTGTATTTCGGCGCGGTGGTCGAGATCGGCAAGGCCGAGAGCATCTTTGCAAACCCCCGCCATCCCTATACAAAACTGCTTGCCGACAGCGCGCCCGTGGTCGGCCGCCCGCTGACCGCGCCCGAGCAGAAAGGAACCGAGCTTCCCGATCCGCTGAATCCGCCGCCGGGCTGCGCCTTTGCCGGCCGCTGCCCGCGCGCAACCGATCTGTGCCGGGTGCAGGACCCGGACCTGAAACCGATGGGAGAAGACCAGCTTGCCGCCTGCCATCACCCGCTCGAAGGATGAACCGAAACACAGCCGCCCCGTCCAGGTCGCCGAGGCGATCAAGGTCTGGGTGGTCGAACAGGGCCTGCAGGCCGGCGACCGCCTGCCCGGAGAGGCCGAACTGATCCGCCGCTTCGGCATGTCCAAGGGCACGATCCGCGAAGCCATGCGCATCCTCGAGGCGCAGGGCCTGATCAAGACCCGCACCGGGCCGGGCGGCGGCAGCTTCGTACACGAGGTCAGCCGGCAGCGCGCGAAGGCGCTGCTGGGCAACTATTTCTATTTCAAGGACCTGAGCATCGGCGACATCTACCAGCTTCGCCTCACGCTCGAGCCGGAACTGGCCGCGTCGCTGGCGGGCAGGCTGTCCGCGGATGTCCTGCGGATGCTCGAGGACAACATCGCCGAATATTCCAGCCCCGCCAGCGATATCCACGAGGAACGCGCCCAACACGTCGCCTCGCTCAGGTTTCACGCCATTCTGGCCGAACAGGCCGGCAACCCGCTGCTGGGCTTCGTGGTCGATTTCATGGTGAACCTGCTGTCCGACCTGACGGTCTATCGCCGGCTCTATTCACCGCCCAATATCGAGCTGTGGCAACAGGGGCGCGATCACCAGCAGGCCCTTGTCCGGGCGCTGCGCGACGGCGATGCGCAAGGCGCGCGCCGCATCATGACCGATCACATGCAAACCGCCTGGAAGCTCATGCGCCGGCAGGAGGCCGAGATGCAAAACCGCTTCATATCGGAATAGCGCCCGCCGCGGGGGGCGCCCGGTTTCCTCTCTATGCCAATATCCTGGGGGGAGGCGCCGCAGGCGACGGGGGGCAAAGCCCCCCTGCAGCCTTGCCGCTCAGGGCCCGGGCCAGACCCCGATCACCGGCGCGTGCAGGTGCCACAGCGCGGCCCAGCCCAGCAGCGCAGCCGCAAGCCGCCACACGGGCGGCGGGCGGCGCGGGCGCCAGCGCCCCGACAGCAGCGCGGCAAGGGGCAAAAGGCCGGTATGCGCGGTCAGCCGTGCCCATTCCTCCGCGCCGGCCTGGCGGCGGCGGCGCGTCTCGACGATGCGCATCCCCAGCGCGGAAAACCCGGCGAAGGTGCCGAACAGGATGACATGGGCCAGATCGCCATTGGCCCACAGATGCGCCAGCGCCCAAAGCAGCAGCGCCCAGAGCAGCGGCTGCCGCGTCAGCCCGGCGATGCCGGGGCGGGCCGGGTCGAACCCGGTGCGCCGCCCTTCGAACGCAAAGGGGTTCGGCGCGGCGGTGCCGAAGGCCACCAGCGCCACGACCAGCGGCATGACGATGTTGACCGCCCAGCGCGCCGCCGGGCTCTGGTCCCAGATCGGCACGAAGGGCGCGCGCCCCGCGGCCCAGATCACCCAGAGCAGCAGCCCGGTGGATACCAGCGAAAACAGCGCGGTATAGCCCCGCGCGCCCAGCGCGGCGACCAGCCGGTCCCTGACGCCCAGCGCCGCCGGAATCCGGTGCGATGCCATGAACACCCCCATGGCCAGGGCGAATTCTATCCATCCCCACATGGCGCGATCCTGACCCTAACCGCCCGCCACGGCAAGCCCCATCACCCCGGCCATGAACAGCCCCAGGACCAGCGCGACGCCCCTTGATATGTCCGGCGCCTGCGACAGCCGCAGGTAGCGGTTCAGGATCACCTGCGCCTTGCCCCAGGCCAGCGTCAGGATCGCCAGCGCGGCCCAGACCCCGCCCGCCCCGCTCCAGGCGATCGCGGTGCTGGCCAGCGACAGCGCCATCAGAACGGCCCATGCGCGCGTGATGCTCATGCCCCCGCCCCCAGCAGGTAGATGATGGGAAACAGCAGAACCCAGACCAGATCGACCATATGCCAGAACATCGCCCCCACCTCGACCGTGGGGGCGCGCGGGCGGATGGCGACCAGCCCGAGGATCACGATGCCCGCCACCACATGCACCGCGTGGAACCCGGTCAGCAGGTAGTAGAAGGTAAAGAACGGATGGGTTTCAAAGGTGATCCCCGCCGCACCCTTGGCGGCGTAATCCAGCCATTTGATCCACAGGAACGCCACGCCCAGCGCCGCCGCCCCCGCCAGCAGCGCGCGGGTCCGGGCGGTATCGGCGCTTTCGGCCGCTGCCACGGCCCGCGCCGCCAGCCAGCCCGAGGTGACGAGGATCATCGTGTTCAGCCCCGCGCCGGTGCGGTCGAGATGCGATTGCGCCTCGGCGAAGCCGGCCGGATCGGTCAGGCGCACGCCCATGAAGGCCAGCAGCCCCGCGCCGAACACCAGCAGTTCCGACACGATCAGCACCCACATCATCAGATCGCCCGGCAGCGCCTCGATACCGCGGGCGGGGGGTTCGGTCGGCGTCCTGCTCATCCCGCGCCCACCAGGTCGCGGTAGATACGCGGCAGCGCCTGCGTCAGCCGGTCGGGTTCGGGCACCAGCGTATAGGCGCCGGGGCCGAAGATACGCGAGAACCACGATTTGCCGTCGCGGTCGACGGTGATGCCATGCACCGCGTGACCCGCCCGGCGTGCCTCGATCACCGCCATGCGGCTGTCCTCGATGCCGTGGCGGCCTTCGTAATGGTCCAGGTCGTTGGGCTTGCCGTCGGTGATCACCAGCAGCAGGCGCCTTTGCCGCCCCTGCTCGGACAAACCGGCCGAGGCATGGCGGATCGCCGCGCCCAGCCGGGTGTAGAAACCGGGGTTGAGCGCGGCGATGCGCGCCTCGACCAGCGCCGACATCGGTTCGCCGAACCGCTTGGCCGACTGCACATAGACCCGGTCGCGCTTCAGCGAGGAAAAGGCGTTGATCGCGAAATCGTCGCCGCAGGCATCCAGCCCCCAGGCGAAACCGGCCAGCGCCTCGCGCTCGACCTCGATCACCGCGCGCCCGCCGTGGCCGTGACCGGGGATCGCCGCCTCGGTCGAGCGGGACACATCCAGCAGGATCGACACGGCCAGGTCGCGTTTCTCCGCGCGGGTCTGGCGCCAGATACGGTCGGACCCCGCGCCGGTGGCAGAAAGATCGACCCGCGCGCGCACGCACCGCTCCATATCCAGCTCATCCCCGTCCGGGTGACCCGGCGACGAGATACGGCCGGGACGCATGGCCTCGAACTGGCGCCGGACGGCGCGGATACGGGCGCTTGCGCGCGGGTCGTCCCGAAAGGCGGGCGTGTCCGTGGCTGGCGTCACCTGCGAGGCAAGAACCCTTGTATGTGCAGGCAGGTAGCTGGCTGTGCGGACATCCCATTCGGGATAGGTAACTGTGGCGGACAGCGTTTCGCGGTCCACGTCCTCGGGCGCGAGGTCGAGATGCAGCTTGAGCCGCGTCGCCGGCGCTTTGCTGATCTGGCCCAGCCCGATCTCGTCCTGATCGTCGGCGGCCTTTTTCGCGCTGTCGTCGTCGTCATCCTCGACCCGGCGGTTCAGGTTGACGAACTCGGCCCAGCTCAACAGCGCCTCGAACTTGTGCAGGATGAAGCTGTCATTGCGCTCGGCCTGTTCCGACTTGCGGCGGCGGGCGCGGCGGGCGGGGCCGTCCTCGGCCTGTTCGGGGCTGCCGTCGGTGCCGCGCGTTTCCACCGCCGAAGCGTCCGAGCGCACGGGCGCGCGCAGGTCGGGCCAGAGCGCGACCGGCAGGAAGGGGCGATAGCCGCGCGGCGCCGTGACGGCCGACCAGTCGCCCGTCTGCACCGCCACCCGGAACCGCAGCGCGGCGGGCGACAGGCCCGCGGCGGCGGTCTCGTCGCCATCGGGATGGGCCAGCATGTGACGCACCACCTGTTCCACCGCCGCTTCGGTCGCGGGCAGGCCGGCGGTCCGGCGCAGGGTCAGCGTGGCGCCGCACAGATCGGCGTAAAGGCCGCGAAATCCCGGTGCTTCGGTCAGCGCGGCGCGCACGGTGCGGCGCGCAGCGGCAAGGCTGGCAAGATCGGCCTGCAACGGATCGTCGGGAAGGGTATCGGGGGGCGTGGCGGCCGCCGTGGCGGCAGCCAGCCAGACATAAAGCGCGGCATTGGCTTCCGCCGCGGGAAACACCGCCAGGCTGGCGGGCAGGCGCAGGGCGGTGCCGTCGAAACTGGCGCGCGGCAGCTCGTCGGCCCAGGTCCCCAGCCGCCGCCGCAGGGACAGGCGGTGACGGCTGGTTTCCACGGGCACCGGCTTGATCTCGACGGCCGGGTCGCCGCCGAGGGCGCGGAACAGAACTGCCAGCCGCCCGCCGACCTGGGTCAGGTCGACGCGGGCTCCTTCATGGACGACGGGGTCGTCCAGGCGACTGGCAAAGGCGTGCCACAGTTTCCCGATGGTTTCTTCGGGCTCCCATGGCTCGATTTCGATCTCGTGTTTCACCGGCCTCACCCGAAAACGGCTGTCACAAGATCGCGGAGCCCGGATTTCACATCGGGATCGTCGGTCAGCGGCTCGATCATCGCGGTCTGCACCGCGCGCTCGACCGGCATCCCCTGGCGGATCAGCGTCGCGGCATAGACGACAAGGCGGGTCGAGACCCCCTCTTCCAGGTCCTGCCCCTTCAGCCCGCGCAGCTTGCCCGCCAGCCGCACCAGCGGCGCGACACGATCCTCGGACAGGCCGGATTCGCGGGCCACGACGGGGATTTCATGCGCGGCGCGCGGGAAATCGAACTCCAGCGCGATGAACCGCTGGCGCGTCGAGGGTTTCAGGGTCTTCAGGATGTTCTGGTAGCCCGGGTTGTAGGACGCCACGAGCAGGAAATCGGGATGCGCCTCGATCTCTTCGCCGGTGCGGTCGATCGGCAGGATGCGGCGGTCGTCGGTCAGCGGGTGCAGCACCACCGTCACGTCCTTGCGCGCCTCGACCACCTCGTCGAGATAGCAGATCGCGCCCTCGCGCACCGCGCGGGTCAGCGGCCCGTCGACCCAGACGGTTTCGCCGCCCTTCAGCAGGTAGCGCCCGATCAGGTCGGCCGCCGACAGGTCGTCATGGCAGGCCACGGTATAAAGCGGCCGGCCAAGCTGCGCGGCCATATGGGCCACGAAACGGGTCTTGCCGCATCCGGTGGGGCCTTTCAGCAGCACCGGCAGGCCGTTGCGGGCGGCGGCGGCGAACACGTCGCATTCGTCGCCCTGGGCAAGGTAGAAGGGGGCATCTGCCGCCCCCTTCATGGTCAGGGAACCGTCCATCGTCATCACTCCGCTGCCGTGGTGATGACGGGGCCGGGCTCGATCACCTCGCGCCGCGGGGCCAGGACGGCGTAGATGAACAGCAACGCGCCCAGCACCACGGCCACACCAGACCCGAACCGCATCACGTAGAAGACCCAGAGCTGGTCCTGCACGTCCATGTAGAACTCGCCGTTCACCCGTTGCAGGTGGGTCTGCACCGTGCCGGCGAAGGTCAGCGTGAAGGTCATGAACACCATGCCACCCGCCATCAGCCAGAACGAGGCCATGTTGAGCACCTGGTTATAGGGATCGCGCCCTTTCAGGATCGGGAAGGCATAGGTGATGATCGCCAGGTTCAGCGCCACATAGGCCCCGAAGAACGCCAGGTGACCGTGCGCCGCGGTGATCTGCGTGCCGTGGGTATAATAGTTCACCCCGTGCAGCGTGTGCAGGAAGCCCCAGACGCCCGCGCCGAAGAACGCCAGCGTGGCACAGCCCAGCGCCCACAGCAGCGCGGCCTTGTTGGGGTGGTCGCGCCGCCCCTTCCAGACCATCACGAAGGCAAAGGCCATCATGCCGAAGAACGGAACCACCTCGAGCGTCGAGAAGATCGAGCCGATCCACTGCCAGTAGCCCGGCATCCCGATCCAGTAATAATGGTGCCCGGTCCCCAGGATGCCCGAGAACAGCGCCGTGGCGACGATGACATACAGCCATTTCTCGATCACCTCGCGGTCGACGCCGGTCAGCTTCAGCATCAGGAAGGCCAGGATCGACGCCATCACCAGTTCCCACGTGGCCTCGACCCACAGGTGGACGATGAACCACCAGTACTGCTTGTCCAGCGCCAGGTTGGCGGGGTTGTAGAAGGCGAAGAGGAACAGCAGCGACAGCAGCCACAGGCCGAGCAGCAGGATATTGGTGATCGCCGTCTTCTTGCCGGCCAGAACCGTCATGGTGACGTTGTAGAGAAAGATCAGCGCGGCGACGACGATGCCCACCTTGACCCATCGCGGCTGCTCGATGAACTCGCGCCCCTCGTTGCCCAGCAGGAAATTCCCGTCGAACAGGTTGAAGAGATAGGTCACCACGACCCCCGCCGTGCCCACGATCAGGATCAGCAGTTGCAGATAGGCGAGCTTGGGCGAATGTATCTCGCGCTCGGCCTCCTCGGGCACGAGGTAATAGGCCGCCCCGAAAAAGCCGAGCAGCAACCAGACGATAAGGCTGTTGGTATGCAGCATCCGCCCGACATTGAAGGGCAGGATCTCGGACAGGAAGTTCGGGCTGACATAGATCCAGCCCAGGATCAGGCCCATGCTGACCTGCACGGCGAACAGGATCATCGCCACCAGGAAATACGCATAGGCGATTTTCTGCGTTTGATACTTCATTGTCTCGTCTCCTCAGCCCGCGTCGTTCGGCGGCCAGTCCTGCGCGCGGATCGTGTTGGTCCACAGCAGGAAATCCGCCAGTTCGCGGTATTCCTCGTCGGTCAGGTTGAAATTCGGCATCTGGCGGCGGCCGGGAATGCCGGTGGGCATGGACTCCATCCAGCCCTTGAGCACGTCGAAGGCGGCCTCGGGGTCGTCCTGTACGCCCCAGCGGGTCATGACATTGGCCAGTTCCGGGGCGAAATAGGCGCCTTCGCCCAGTAGCGTGTGGCAGTTGATGCAGGCGTGTTTTTCCCAGATATGCTTGCCCGCGGCGACACTGTCGGTCAGCGTGGCCTTGTCCGTCGACACCTCGACGATGTAGCGGTGCGAATGGACCGACAGGCCCACGAATATTAGGATGAAAAAGAGCGACCCGCCGTAAAAGATGTTTCGGGCCATGCTCTTGGTCATGACTTCGCGCATGGCGCTGATCCTTCCCTTGGCAGTTTTCGATGCGCCCACATTTCCGCAGCGGCGCGAGTCGATCCTTAACGAAAGTCAATCGGGCGGCCGCTAAATCGCGGCGGCCTCGATCCGGGCCTGCGGAAAGGCGGCAAGGGCGGTGTCGATGGCGGCGCGATCCATCAGGCAAAACGCGGTGGACAGCGCATCGGCCAGCGCTGCCGAGCGGGCCGAGACCGCCACGGTGGACCAGCGCGGCGCGCGCCCGTCGGGATGCAGGATATGCGGCAGCCCGTCCGGCCCGATCCGCGTGGCCATGGGCGAGGAGGTGGCCAGCGCCCGGTCGCGCAGCGTGATATCCGCCAGCCGCTGCCCCGCCGGGCCGGCGATGGCCGCGCGCCAGTCGCGCCCCTCGGGATGCCGGCCAAGCGCCGCGATCTCGCCCATGTCGATCAGCACGTCCTGCAGCCCGCGCGCCCGCATCAGCGCCGCGATCCGGTCGGCGGCCCAGCCCTGGGCGATGCCGTTGAAGGTCAGCGCCGCGCCGGGCGGCAGCCGCAGCCCGCCATCGCGGCGCATCAGCCGCCCCCAGCCCGCCGCGGCGCGCGCCGCCGCCGGGTCGCGCCCCCCGGCCTGCGCCTCGAACACGCCCTGCACCGTGGGGTCGAACGCCCCGTCGGTGGCGTCATGTACACGGTCGCACAGCGCGACCAGCGCCGCGAAATCCCGCGAGGGGCGGGCCAGCAGGCCCGTGGCGTTCAACCGCGTCACCTCGGACCGGCGGTACAGCGAAAACCGACGTTCGATCCCGTCCAGCGCACGCGCCACGTCGCGCCACAGCGCGCGGGCGGCATCCGGCGCCAGCCCCGCCACCGACAGGCGCAGATCGGCCCCCAGCGCCCGGCCCTGCCAGTGCTGCAGGCCGGGCGCGGCCAGCGCGGGGCCGGCGGCCAGCGCGGCGGCCGTGACGGTCAGGAAGCGGCGGCGGCCCAGGCTCATGCCGCCCCCCTTTGGGCGGTCAGGCGCGGCCCCCAGAACACCGGCCAGAGCGACACGGTGAACAACGTGAAGGCCAGCAGCCACAGCGCCCCCGACCCCAGTACCGCGGGATAGTAGAACGCGGGCCAGGCCGAACCGGCAAAGCGCAGCGCGGCGGCCAGCGGCACCAGCCCATAGGCCAGCGCCACGCCCTCGGGCGCGACCAGCGCACGCCCTGAATGGCCCAGTGCGGCGCGCGACATCACCGACAGCGTCATGCCGCCGACACCGCCGATGCCCAGCACGTGCAGCGCCGCCACCTCGGACCCGAGGCCGAGCCAGGCCAGGCCCATAAGGATCAGGCCCAGCGCCGACATGGCGTAGGACAGGTGCAGCGTCCACAGGATCGGCTGGCGCAGGCACCAGCCGCCACGCCAGAACGCAAGCCGCCCCAGCGCCGCCGCCCCGGCCAGCAGCGCGGGCACGGCGATGACGGGCTCGGGCAGGCGTGCCAGCATGGCCAGCGGCACCAGCATCGCCGCGGCAATGGCGGGTATCGCCAGCGGGCGGGGGTCGCGCGGCAGGCCGGTTTCGCGCCCCTCGCGGATCATCGCGTTGCGGGTAAAGGCGGGCGTCACCCGCCCGCCCAGCACCGCGATCAGCGCCGCCAGCGACAGCAGCCCGGTGCGCAGCCCCTCGTTCGCGCCGCCCGCAGTCAGCCCGGCCCATTCCAGGTGCACCGACAGGTTGCCCGCCCAGAACACCGCGATCACCGCCAGCAGGATCATCTGTTGCGGCTTCGGCCGTTTCCACAGCATCCCCAGAAGCCGCCCGGCGACCAGCGGCAGGAAGGCCAGGTCCAGAACCGCCACCAGCAGGTCGGGCAGGCTGGCCGACCACCAGATGCCCATCCGCCCCGCCAGCCACAGCGCCGCCGCCCCGGCGAAGAACGGCACCGGCGCCGACGGCCCGCCGGTCCAGTTCGGCGCGGCGGTCATCAGGAAGCCCGCGACCGCGGCCGCCCCGTAGCCGAATATCATCTCATGCGCATGCCACAGATGCGGCGCCTGCGCGAAAGGCATGTCGTTGACCATGCCGCCAAGGGCGTGCACGGCGAGCCAGCCCTCCCACACGATCATGGTGAAGACGGCGAACAGGCCCGCGGCCAGAAAGAACACGCGGAACCCGGCGGTAAACAGGCGATGCAGGGGTGTCATTGCGGTCTCCGTTGCGTTTGCAGACTCAGAATGACGCCGGTGCCGTGCGGATGCCTTAACGAAAGTCAACTTACCAGAATCATCAGGTTTAACCGACGAGGGCAGAGTCGCGGGAATTCTCTGCCGTTCGGGTAGGCCGCAACCGAAGGGCAGCGCACGGCCGCGGTCGGGCGATCCGACGGCTGTGAGTGGCAGTTTATCGTGCCGCCACCTCCTCCCTCAGACCGTGGCACTTACGGCAGCCAATCGCCCGGCCGGGGGGCGGCCGTGCGATGCCCGGGCCGCTGCGCGGCCGTTCCGGGCTGGGTGTGCCCTTCCAGTATCGCTTCGTGCGACAAATACCCCGATCCCCCGTCACCCGCCCGCCCGTGCGCGGCGTTTCAGTACCGGGCATTGCGTGCCGTCGCTCATGATGACCTGGCAGCGCAGGCACAGCACGCATTCGTTGGGGTTGATCCGCCCCACCGAATCGATGGCGCCCACGGTGCATTTCGTTTCGCACAGCCGGCATTCGCGGCCGCATTGCGGGCGGCGGTGCAGCCAGTCGAAGATCTTGAGCTTGGCCGGAATCGCCAGCCCCGCCCCCAGAGGGCAAAGGTAACGGCAATAGAAGCGTTCGATGAACAGCCCCGCCGCCAGCAGCACGAGGACGAACAGGACGAACGGCCAGGCCCGCAGCATCCGCATGGAAATCGCCGTCTTGAACGGCTCGGCCTCGGCCAGGATCAGCGCGTCGCGCATCGAATAGAAGGACAGCGCGACGATGGCCACGAAAAGCGTGTACTTGATGATCCAAAGCCGCTCGTGCAGGGCCTGCGGCACGGCAACCTGTTTCACGCCCAGTTTCACCGCCAGCCCGTTCAGCAGCTCCTGCAACGCGCCGAAGGGGCACAGCCAGCCGCAATAGACCCCCCTGCCCCAGAACAGCAGCCCCAGCGCGACGAACCCCCAGAGCAGGAAGATCACCGGCTCGATCAGGAAGGTCTCCCACCGGAACCCCTCCAGCAGCGCGTGCAGGAAAGCGACCACCTGCACGATGCTGAGCTGCCCGTTCAGCCCGAGACCCAGCACCACGAAGGTGACCGACAGGAATCCGATGCGCCCATAGCGCCACAGCTTCGGCCGCCGGGTGATCGCCTCCTGGAACAGGAATACCAGCCCCAGCACCGCCAGCAGGGCGGCGACCACAGCGATTTCGGGGCGGTCGTCGCGCCACGCCTGCCGCCACAGTGGCTCGGGCTCGGGCGGGGGCGCGGTGCGGAACGCCTGCGGCAGGGTATAATCGGCCTGCGCGCCCAGCGTCACCGCGCCGCCATCGGCGGCCGGGCGGCTGGCGGTGACCTGCACCGAGAACGGGCGCAGCGGGTCGATGGCCGGGGGCAGCCGGTAAAGGCCGATCTCGCGGAAGGTCGGCGCCCCCGCGATGGCCAGGCGTTTCACCAGGTGGAAATCCCCGGCCCGCGGCTGGTGGACGGTGTCGCCCTGGACGATGCGCAGCCGGTCGAACACGCCGCTGCGCCGCCATTCGGTGCCGCGCGGCGAATGCACCCCCGCCGACAGGATGGCCAGCATGGTTTCGCCCGGCCCCAGGTTGCCCACCGCGCGGGTGAATTCCTGTTGCCCCAGCAGGTTCTGCCCCACCGTGGGCGGATCGACCAGCCCGGCCCGGATGTCGATGAACGCGCCGTCGCCCGGCGCGGGCGGCACCCTTGCCCCGGCCAGTTCCTGCGCCGCCTCGTTCAGCGAGACATAGAGCGGCACCAGCGCGCCGGTGGCGGTCAGATCGTCCCATGTCATCGGCCGGAACCCCACCCTGTCGATCCCGCCCGAGGCGGCGATGATCCCCCGCCCGATGGCCAGCGTGCGCGCGGTGCGCAGGATGCCGTCGCGGATCACCCCGGTGGACACCGTGGCACGGCTGATCACGTCGGGCAGGTCCGCCGCGCTGTCCTGCGGCGGGCGGGTCAGGTCGTAGCCCGCGAAGCTGCCGACATAGGCGGCGATATCCTGATCGGAAATGCCCAGCGTCAGCACCGGCTCGTTATGGCGAACCAGCTCGGCCCCGGAAATCACGCCCTGCGGATCGACCGCCACCAGAACGTCGAGCGGGCGGCCGGAATAGCCCACGGACCCGGCGATTTCCGATGTCGACCCCAGATGCCCCAGCACGCGCCCGTCGCCGCGCGCGATCCAGCCGGGCACACCGTCCCCGATCCGGGTCAGCGTCACCGCGCCGTCATGGTCCAGCAGGCGCGCGGCCATCGCGGGCGTGGGCCCCTCCTCCTGCGCCGCCGCCTGCACGGCCCACAGGCAGAAAACCATCCAGACAATTCTCAGGACCATCGCCGGTTTCCCCCGTCTCGCTGGCATGTCGCGCGGACCCTGCCGGACCCGGCCCGCCGCCACCTTAACGAAAGTCAAGGAGTTGCCGGGGCGCCCGGCGCATCATTTGTTCAGCCTCACCAGCCGAACGGAGAAATGAAATGACCACCCAATTCACCCAGGCCAGAAAGGCGCTGTTGTCGGGCGCGGCCATGGCGCTTGCGCTTGCCGTCTCGCCCGCACTGGCCCAGGAAAAGCCAAAGGATCACGCCGACGGCCCCGCCGCGGCCTACGAGCCGTCGATGACCACGCTCGGCCAGATCCAGGTGGAAATCCCCGGCCGCAAGGAGGGCGACCCGGTGATGACGCAGGAGGAGTTCCAGCGCGGCACCACGATCTATTTCGAACGCTGCGCGGGCTGCCACGGCGTGCTGCGCAAGGGGGCGACCGGCAAGGCGCTGACCACCGACATCACCCGCGAGAACGGGTATGAGTACCTGCACAGCTTCATCACCTACGGCTCGCCCGCAGGGATGCCGAACTGGGGCACCTCGGGCGACCTGACCGAGGAAGACGTCGACCTGATGACGCGCTACCTGCTGCTGGAACCGCCGGCGCCGCCCGAATTCGGGATGCCCGACATGCAGGCCAGCTGGAAGGTCCTGGTCGCGCCCGAGGACCGGCCGACCGAGAAGATGAACGATATCGACATCGAGAACCTGATGTCGGTGACGCTGCGCGACTCGGGCGAGATCGCGCTGATCGACGGCAACACCTACGAGATCCGCGAGATCATCAAGACCGGCTATGCCGTGCATATCAGCCGCATCTCGGCCTCGGGCCGCTACCTGCTGGTGATCGGGCGCGACGCCAAGGTCAACATGATCGACCTGTGGATGGAAAAACCGGCCACCGTCGCGGAAATCAAGATCGGGATGGAGGCGCGTTCGGTCGAAACCTCGAAAATGGAGGGCTGGGAAGACAAGTTCGCCATCGCCGGGGCCTACTGGCCGCCGCAATACGTGATCATGGACGGCGACACGCTGGAGCCGCTCAAGATCGTGTCGACCCGCGGCAACATCTACGACGAACAGACCTATCACCCCGAACCGCGCGTCGCGGCGATCCTGTCGAGCCACTACCGGCCGGAATTCATCGTCAACGTCAAGGAGACGGGCAAGATCCTGCTGGTCGACTATACCGACCTGAAGAACCTGAAAACCACCGAGATCGAGGCCGAACGCTTCCTTCACGATGGCGGGCTCGACAGCACGCACCGGTATTTCATCACCGCGGCGAACGCGCGTAACAAGCTGGTGGTGATCGACACCAAGGAAGGCAAGCTTGTCGCCATCACCGATACCGAGGGGCTGACCCCGCACCCGGGCCGCGGCGCGAACTTTGTCCACCCCGACCTGGGGCCGGTCTGGGCCACCTCGCACCTGGGCGACGAAAGCGTCGCGCTGATCGGCACCGACCCCGAGGGTCACGCCGACAACGCGTGGAAGATCGTCGATACCTTCTATGCCCTGGGCGGCGGGTCGCTGTTCATCAAGACGCACCCGAATTCGGAAAACCTCTATGTCGACGCGACGCTGAACCCCGACCCCGAGATTTCGGCCTCGGTTGCGGTGTTCAAGATCGCCGACATGAAGGAAGGGGAAGACCCCGAATATACCACCCTGCCGATCGGCGAATGGGCCGGTATCCCCGAGGGTCAGCCCCGCGTGGTGCAGCCCGAGTTCAACAAGCAGGGCACCGAGGTCTGGTTCTCGGTCTGGAACGCCAAGGACAAGGTGTCGGCCATCGTGGTGGTGGACGACAAGACGCTTGAGCTGAAGAAGGTGATCAAGGACGAACGCCTGATCACGCCGACCGGCAAGTTCAACGTCTTCAATACCCAAAAGGACGTCTACTGACGCCCCACCGGGCAGGGGGGCATCCCCCTGCCCGACCTTTCCCCCGAGATATGTCAGCGAAAGAGCCAGCCATGAAAGATATCAAACCGGGCAAGGTATTCCTTATCGGCGCGGGGCCGGGCGATCCCGACCTGCTGACCGTCAGGGCGCTCAGGACGCTGCAATCCGCCGATATCGTGGTGTTCGACCGGCTGGTCAGCCCCGAGATCATGGCGCTGGTGCCCGCCGCCGCCCAGCGTATCGACGTGGGCAAGATGCCCCGGCGCCACCGCGTGCCGCAGGACGAGATCAACGCGCTGCTGGTCGACCTGGCCCGCGAGGGCCTGACCGTGGTGCGGCTGAAGGGCGGCGATCCGCTGATCTTCGGCCGCGGCAGCGAAGAGGCGGCGGAACTGCGGGCCGCCGGGATCGCCTTCGAATACGTGCCCGGCATCACCTCGGCGCAGGGCGCGGCCTGTTCGACCGGCGTGCCGCTGACCCATCGCGGGCTGGCCACCGGCGTGCGCTATGTCACCGGCCACCGCGCGCATGACGCGCAGCTGGATCTCGACTGGGCCTCGCTGGCCTGCGAGAACACGACGCTCGTCATCTACATGGGCGCGATGAACATCGCCGAAATCTCGGCGCAGCTGATGGTGCACGGGTTGCCCGCCGACCTGCCGGTGATGGCCGTCAGCGCCGCCACCACGCCGCGCGAAACGCGCATCCTGTCCACCCTTGTCCGCATCCCCGAGGATGTTGCGCGGGCCGATCCCGCCGCGCCGGTGCTGTTCGTGATCGGGCATGTCGTGTCGCTCTGCCCGCAGGACGGGATGGCCGATGCCGAAAGGGTGGCCGCCTATGCGTAAGGCCGCACTATGCCTGTGCCTGCTGCTGGGCGCCGCGCCGGTCCGGGCCGAGATGCCCGCCCCCCGCGCCGCCGAGCTGGAGCATATGGTGATCCAGGATTGCGGATCGTGCCACGGCCTGACGATGAAGGGCGGGCTGGGCAGCCCGCTGACCCGCGATGTGCTGGACGGCGCACCGCCCGAGGCGCTGGCCAGCATCATCCTGGACGGTGTGCCCGGCACCGCCATGCCGCCCTGGCGCCCGCTGCTGACCGAGGCCGAGGCGCTGTGGATCGCCCAATACCTTCTGACAATGGAGCCCGCACGATGAAACGCCTGCTTGCCGCCACCGCCATGGCCCTGCTGCCCCTGACCGCCCTGTCCGACACGGCGATCCGCGCCACCGGCGACCTGGGGCTGGTGATCGAACGCGCCAGCGGCTCGCTGGTGCTGGTCGATCGCTCGGACCGCGCGGCGCTGGCCCGTATCGAGGGCCTGGGCGATCTGTCCCATGCCTCGATGACCTACAGCCCCGACGAACGTTTCGCCTATGTCTTTGCCCGTGACGGCGGGTTGTCAAAGGTCGACCTGCTGGCCGGCGAAGTTGTCGCGCGCACCGTGCAGGCGGGCAATTCCATCGGCGGGGCGATCTCGGACGATGGCCGGCTGGTGGCGGTGTCGAACTACACCCCCGGCGGGGTCAGGGTGTTCGACGCCGACACGCTGGAGCTGGTGGCCGACGTGCCGATGGCGGGCAAGACCATCGGGCTTGCCGATCTGCCGGGCCGCCGTTTCGCCTGGGCCGTATGGGACACGGGCGAAGTGTTCATCGGCGATTTTTCCGGGGCCGAGCCCGCCATCACGTCGCTGGGCGTGGCCGGGGCCAACCCGTTCGACGCCGTCGTGACCGAAGATGCCAGCACCTATCTTGTCGGGCTGTTCGGGGAAAAGGGCGTGGTCGCCATCGACCTCTGGGCCGACCCGCCGGTGACAACGAAGTTCCTGAAGGATTACGGCAAGGTCGAGGACGACATGCCGGTCTACAAGATGCCGCACCTGCAGGGCTGGGCCTTTTCCGAGGGGCAGTTCGTGCTGCCCGCCGTGGGCCGCCACGAATTGCTGTGGGTGGACCGGGCCACGTTGCAGGAAACCGGCCGCACGCCGGTGCATGGCCAACCGGTGTTCATCATCGCGCAGCCGGCCTCTCCTTACGTCTGGGTCAACTATGCCACGCCGCTGAACGGGGTGGTGCAGGTGGTGGATTCGCGCACGCATGACGTGGTCAAAACGCTGGAGCCGGGCCGCGCCATGCTGCACATGGAATTCGCACCGCGCGGCGCCGAGGTCTGGATGTCGTCGCGCGACGACAACAAGGTGCTGATCTACGACACCCGCACGTTCGAGAAACTGGCCGAGATCGACGCCACCGCGCCATCGGGCATCTTCTTCACCGCCCGCGCGCACCAGCCGGGGCTGTAGGCGATGGTTGCGCATCTCGATCCGCTGGACCAACGCCTGCTGGACGAGTTCCAGCGCGACCTGCCGCTGGTGCCCCGCCCCTTTGCCGCGATGGCCGACCGGCTTGACGTGAGCGAGGCCGAGGTGATCGCCCGGCTGGCCGGGATGCGGGCCGAAGGGCGCATCGCGCGGGTGGGCGCCACCGTGCGGCCCAACACCGCCGGCGCCTCGACCCTGGCCGCGATGGCCGTGCCCGAGGACCGGATCGAGCAGGTGGCGCAGATGGTCAATACCGAGGCCGGAGTCAACCATTCCTACCTGCGCGAGGACGCGTGGAACCTGTGGTTCGTCGCCACCGCGCCCGACCCGGCGGCGTTACAGGCCAGCCTGGACCGGATCAGCGCGGCCACCGGCCTGCGGGTGCTCGACCTGCGGCTGGTGCGGCCCTTCAATATCGACCTCGGATTCGCCCTGCGCGGGACGCGGCGGGCCTTGCCGCCCGCGCGTGAGCCGGATTTGAGCGTGCTACGCGACGACGACCGCCCGCTGCTGCACGCGCTGTCGCAGGGCCTGCCGCTGGTGCCCCGGCCCTTTGCCGCGCTGGACCGCCCCGAGGATCAGGCGATTGCCCGCATCGCCGCGCTGTCCGCGGCCGGCATCCTGACCCGTGTGGGCGTGATCGTGCGCCACCGCGCCGTGGGCTGGACGGCCAACGCCATGGTGGTCTGGTCGCTGCCCGGGGATCGCATCGCGGCGGCCGGAACCGCGCTGTCGCAACATCCCGGCGTGACGCTGTGCTACCAGCGCCGCACGGTGCCGGGGGTCTGGGACTACCCGCTATACTCCATGATCCACGCCCGCAGCCGGGCCGAGGCGCTGGCGGTGCTGGAGCGCGCCGCCGCCCTGCCGGACCTGGCCGGGGCCCGGCACCGCGCGCTGTTCTCGCTGCGCTGTTTCAGGCAGACCGGCGCGCAACTGGCCGCACCCGGCGGAAAGGCGGCCTGACATGCGCCGCACCCCCCTGCCCCCCGACGCGCTGGACGCCACCGACCGCCTGCTGCTGAACGTGCTGCAGGACGGCTTTCCGCTGTGCAGCCACCCGTTCGCCGCCGTGGGCGAGGCGCTCGGGCTGGCGGAAAGCGAGGTGATCGACCGCGTCCATCGCCTGCGCGACCTGGGCGCGATCACCCGCTTCGGCCCCTTCATCGACGCCGAGGCGATGGGCGGCGCGTTCTGCCTGTGCGCGATGGAGGTGCCCGCGGAACGTTTCGAAGCGGTCGTGACTTTGGTCAATGCCCATCCCGAGGTGGCGCATAATTATGAACGTGTCCACCGCCTGAACATGTGGTTCGTGCTGGCCTGCGACCGGCCCGAAGCGATCGCCCGGGTGGCGGACCGGATCGAGGCGGAAACGGGCCTGACCGTTCTGCGCTTTCCGAAACTGCAAGAATTCTTCATCGGCTTCCGGGTTCCGGCATGACAATCGACGCCACAGACCGCAAGATCCTGACCGCCACCGCCAGCGGCCTGCCGCTGTCGCCCACCCCCTATGCCGAGGTGGCGGCCTGGCTGGACCTGCCCGAGGACGAGCTGATCGCGCGCATGGCCCGGATGCTGGAGGACGGGGTGATCCGCCGCATCGCCGTGGCGCCCAACCACTATGCCCTGGGGATGGTCGCCAACGGCATGAGCGTCTGGGACGTAAGCGATGACGCGGCCGAGGGGCTGGGCACGCAGGTCGGCGCGCTGGATTTCGTCAGCCATTGCTACCTGCGCCCGCGCGCCCTGCCCGGCTGGCCCTATAACCTGTTCGCCATGATCCACGGCACCAGCCGCGACGAGGTCGAGGCGCACCGCGCCGAGATCGCGCGCCTGCTGGGCCCCGCCTGCCGCGCCAGCGACATCCTGTATTCCAGCCGCATCCTGAAAAAGACCGGGATGCGCTTTGCCAACGGAGGATAACCGATGTTCCGCCTTTCCCAATACATGCGCGAACTGGTCCATCCCACGCCCGTGCGCACCCGTCGCGGAGACGGCCCGGTGAAACCCGTGGTGATCTGGAACCTGACCCGGCGCTGCAACCTGCGCTGCCGGCACTGTTACACCACCTCGGCCGACGTGGATTTTCCCGGCGAGCTGAGCCATGAACAGGCGATGGGCGTTCTGGACGACCTGCACGGCTTTGGCATCCCGGCGCTGATCCTGTCGGGGGGCGAACCGCTGTCGCGGTTCGATTTCTTCGATCTGGCCGAACGCGCCCGCAGCCTGAATTTCCGCTACCTTGCGCTGTCCACCAACGGGACCAGGCTGATCGACAGCACCGCGCAGCGCGTGGCCGACCTCGGCTTCGATTATGTCGGCATCTCGCTCGACGGGATCGGCGACATGAACGACTGGTTCCGCGGTGTGAACGGCGCCTATGCCGCGGCGCTGCAGGGCGTGCGCGAATGCAAGCGGCGCGGTGTGAAGGTGGGGCTGCGCTTCACCATCACCGAAGACAACGCGCATATGCTCGAAGACATGTTGGACCTGTGCGATGGCGAAGGCGTCGACAAGTTCTACCTGTCGCACCTGGTCTATGCGGGCCGCGGCGACAAGCATCGCGGCGACGACACCCAACATGCACGCACCCGCCGCGCGATGGACATCCTGATCGACCGCGCCTGGGTGGCCGAGGCCGAGGGCCAGCCGCTTGAGATCGTCACAGGCAACAACGATGCCGACGCGGTGTATTTCCTGAACTGGGTGCAGCGCAATTTCGATGCCGGTCGCGCCGAACACGTGGCCGATCACCTGCGCGCCTGGGGCGGCAATTCTTCGGGGCTGGGGGTGGCCAATATCGCCCCGCTGGGCACCGTGCATCCCGATACCTACTGGTCGGATTACACCGTGGGGAACGTGAAAACGACGCCGTTTTCCGAACTCTGGACCGGGGACGACCCGATGCTGGCCACCCTGCGCCAGCGCCCCCGCCCGCTGAAAGGGCGCTGCGGGGCCTGCGCGTTCCAGGACGTGTGCGGCGGCAATACCCGCATCCGCGCGCTTCAGGTTTCGGGCGATCCCTGGGCCGAAGACCCGGCCTGCTATCTGTCGAATGCCGAAATCGGACTGGGCACGCCCGAAGGCGAGCGCCTGACCGTCACACCCTTCAGGGGAAAACGCCATGATCCCGCGCATCGTTTCTTCTAAAACCGGGCTGCGCGGCCCGGCGGTCATCGCCACGATCCTTGCCCTTGCGGGCACCGCCCATGCCGGGCCGGACGGCGCGGAAATCTACCGCGACCTCTGTGCCTCGTGCCACGGAGAGGCGCGGCTGGGCGGGATCGGCCCGGCGCTGATCCCGGAATCGCTGACCCGGCTGCGCGGCGAGAATCTGGACGATATCGTCGCGCATGGCCGGCCCGCCACGCAGATGCCCGGCTTTGCCGGAACGCTCGGCTCCGCGGATATCACGGCGGTGGCCGCATACCTGCGCACCCCGCTGCCCGGCATTCCGACATGGGATGCTGCTGAGATCGAGGCGACCCGTGCCCTGTCGCCCGAGTATACCCCTGCCGCGGCCCCGGTTTTCAAAGGCGATCCGATGAACATCACGCTGGTGGTGGAAACCGGCGATCACCATGTCAGCGTTCTGGACGGCGACACGTTCGAGGTGCTCGACCGTTTCGCCACGCCCTTTGCCGTGCATGGCGGCCCGAAATTCAGCCCCGACGGTCGCTATGTCTTTGTCATGTCGCGCGACGGCTGGGTACAGAAATACGATATCTGGTCACTGCAGGAGGTGGGCCGCGTCCGCGCCGGGATCAACAGCCGCAACATCGCCATGAGCGCGGATGGCAAATGGCTCGCGGTGGCCAATTACCTGCCGCATTCCGTCACCATCCTGTCGGCGGACGACCTGTCGGTCGCCCATGTGCGGCGCGTGATCGACGCGGATGGCCGGGAAAGCCGGGTTTCCGCCGTCTACCAGGCGCCGCAGCGCGAAAGCTTCATCCTCGCGCTCAAGGATTCGCCCGAGATATGGGAGATCGGCACCACGCCCGATGCCGGGCCGTTCCACGACGGCTTCGTGCACAGCCACGAAAAGGACATGAAAGAGGCGCTTGGGGCCGAACAGGGCCTGTTCGCCCGCCGCCGCATCAAGGTGGCCGAACCGCTGGACGATTTCTTCTTCACCCCCGACTACCGCCACCTGATCGGCGCCAGCCGCAGCGGCGACAAGGGGGTTGTCGTCAACCTGGACGTGGGCCGCGAGATCGCCGACCTGCCCCTGCCCGGGATGCCGCACCTGGGATCGGGCATAAGCTGGACCAGCCAGGGCCGCGAGGTGATGGCCACCCCGCACCTGAAAGAGGGCCGCCTGTCGGTGATCGACACAAGCGACTGGTCGGTGGTAAAGACGATCGAAACCATGGGGCCGGGGTTCTTCCTGCGCAGCCACGAAAACTCGCCCTATGTCTGGGCCGATGTCTTTTTCGGCCCGCACCGCGACAAGATGCACGTGATCGACAAGAACACGCTGGAAATCGTGCGCACGCTCGACCCCGCGCCGGGCAAGACGGTGGCGCATATCGAGTTTACCCGCGACGGGCGCCACGCGCTCGTGTCGATCTGGGAAGACGATGGCGCCGTGATCGTCTACGATGCGCGGACGCTTGAAGAGGTCCGGCGCCTGCCGATGCGCAAACCCTCGGGGAAATACAATGTCTGGAACAAGATCACCTTTTCCGACGGCACCAGCCACTGAGGGCGGCGTTCTGATCGTCGCCCATGGCAGCCCGTCCGACCCCGCCCCGCAGGAAGAGGCGTTGCGCGACCTGGCCGCACGGGTGGCCGCGCAGGCCCCCGGGCTGCGGGTGGGGGGCACCACCCTGGCCGCCCCCGGCGCGTTCGAAAAAGCGGTGGCCGATCTGGACAGGCCGCTGATCTATCCGTTCTTCATGGCGAAGGGCTGGTTCGTGCGCAAACCGCTGGCCGAGCGCGCGCAACCTTTCGGCCTGCATATCCTGCCCCCCTTCGGGCTGGAGCCGGAACTGGACGCGGCGGTGGCCGACGCGATAACGGCAACGCTGGACCGGCAGGGCTGGGCGGCGCGCGAGACCGGGCTGTTCGTCGCCGCCCATGGCAGCGCGGTGTCGCAGAAGAACGCCGAGACCACCCGCGCCCTTGCCGCGCGGCTGGCCCTGCGGCTGGGCATGGGGCGCGTCGCCACCGGCTTTGTCGAGCAGGAGCCGCGGCTGGAAACCGCCGCGCGCGATCTTGGCCAGGCGCTCTGCCTGCCGTTTTTCGCCCTGCGCTCGGGCCATTACAGCGACGACCTGCCCCGCGCGCTGGACGCGGCGGGGTTCACCGGCCCGGTGCTGCCGCCTTTCATCGAATGGCCGGCCACCGCGCGGCTGATCGCGCGCAGCCTTGCCGCCCGCGCGACCCCGGCGGAGGCGATGCGATGAAACGCCTGTTCGGCCCCGCACCCCGCAGGCTGTGGCTGATGCTCTACCCGTTCACGGCGGCGGCGGTGGCGATCAACCTCTTCCTGCTGTTCCTGATGCTGCAGGCGGTGGGCATCCCCGCCATGCCGCCGGTCACGGCTCTTCTGATCGGCCTGCCGCTCGGGCTGCCGGCGAATTTCGCCGTCACCGCCTGGGTGCAACGCCTGATCGACGAGGCCGAGGGGCGCGGCTGAGCGGCGTTTCGCCCCCACCCCGGCCGGAGCGGTGCAGCGGCGCCGTTTTGCCGCCCCGCCGGGCCCTGTCTGCTGTCGACTCGGGCCGCGAGCTTTCCTATTATCCCGGCAACGGCAGGAACGGGAGCGGCATCTCATGCGCGCAGAGGACCGGGAACTGGCAACCGCCACCATGTTGTTGAGCGGTTTGTCGACGGACGTTCAGAACCAGTTGCTGAAAAACGCGATGGTCCGGGAATACGACCGGGGCACGACCGTCTTTCTGCAAGGGGAAAGGGCGCGCGCGATCTATATCGTGCTGTCGGGCTGGGTGAAGCTGTTTCGCATCACCCCCAACGGGACCGAGGCGGTGGTGGGCGTGTTCACCCGCGGCCGCTCGATCGGCGAGGCGGTGGCGTTCCGCAACGATGTCTACCCTGTTTCGGCCGAGGCGGCCAGCCAGTGCCGCCTGCTGCGCATCGAGGCCGAACAGTTCCTGTCCAATATCCGCCGCGACCCGGAAATTGCGCTGTCGATGCTGTCGGCCACCTTCGCGCACCTGCACGGCATGGTCGCCCAGATCGAGGCGCTGAAATCGCGCACCGGGGCGCAGCGGGTGGCCGAATTCCTGCTGGAACTGGCGCATTGCGAGGACGGCAAATGCGACGTCACGCTGCCCTATGACAAGGTGCTGATCGCCGGGCGGCTGGGGATGAAACCCGAAAGCCTGAGCCGCGCATTCTCAAAGCTGCGCGAACAGGGCGTGAAGATCACGCAGAACCGCGCCGAGATCTCGGACCTGGCCGCGCTGCGCGATTTCGTCGAGGAAGACCCCGCGCTGGCCTGGAGCCGGGGATGACCGGCAGCGACCGCCTGGCGCGCGCGCTGTCCGCCATCGACGCGGCCAATGCCGCCGATCCCGGGCAGGAGGACGGCCGCCCCGCCGCCCTGCTCTATGGCGAGCGGATGAGCGCCGAGCTGGCCCGCCTGTTTCCCGATGCCGGCGAGGTGTTGCAGATCGCCGCGCGCGGCCAGCATATCGAACGCTGGCTGCTGCCGCGCAGCGCATATCCCGAAGGGCGCGAAGGGTATCACGCCTGGCGGCGCGAACAGGCCCGCCGCCATGCCGACCGCGTGGCGGCGATTATGGCCGGGGCCGGGTATGACGCCGCCGAGCGCGATCGCGCGGGCGTGCTGCTGCGCAAGGAAGGGATCAAGCGCGACCCGGAGGTTCAGGCGCTTGAGGACGTGATCTGCTTTACCTTCCTGAAATGGTATTTCGCACCCTTCTCCGGCACGCAAAGCCCCGAGGCGCTGCAGAAAATCGTCGAACGCACCGCGCGCAAGATGTCGGAAGAGGGGCGGCAGCGGGTTCTGCGCGAGTTCGACCTGCCGCCCGCGCTGGCCGTGGCCTTCGGCGGCTGACCGGGGCCGACGGGCCGGGTGAAACCCTGCGGCGTTTCGATGCGTTCCCATTTCACGCGGGCACGGATAGGCAGGCCCTGAATTGCGGAAGGGATCGTCATGGTGACAGCGCAGCTTCTCGACCAGCCGCCCGGGTGTATCCTGACGGCGCTCCGGGTCCGGCACGAGGATGCCGACACATGCGCGCGCAAGCTTGCGCAACTGAACGAGATTCTGGTCACGTTCGACGGGTTCGCCAGCCTCGACACCATCCGGCGCGAGGGCGGGCTGGGCACCGATTTCTACATCCTCGCCCGGTTCCGGGATGTCGCGGCGCTGGAACGCTGGCGTGCCTTGCCGGATCGCAACGCGCTGATGGACGAGATCGAGGCGATGTCGATCGCCGATGTTTCGCGCCAGCAGGCCGCGGGGTCGAATATCTGGTTCGAGCCGATCGTTTCCATGCCGAGCCAGCCAAAACCGCCGCTGCTGTGGAAACGCTGGGCGACAAGCATGCTGGCCGTCTATCCGGCGCTTATCGTGCTGGTCACCCTGCTGCGCCCCGTCACCGCCCCCCTGCCCGAGCCACTGGGGCTGCTGGTGGTCGCGCTGATCCTGACCGGGCTTACCACGGCCTTCATCGTGCCCTGGCTGACCCGGGTCCTGCATCGCTGGCTTGTCGCCCGGTAAAGCATCATCCATTCGATCCGCAGCCAGCCCGGAACGGCCGCGCAGCAGCCCGGGCATCGCACAGCAAACGGCGGCTCAGGCCAGCCGCCGGCTCGTCTCCAGCTCGGCCATCAGCGCCTCGATCCGGCGTTTGCGGTCCTGTGCATCGGCGATCAGCGCCGTGACGGTTTCATGCTTCCTGGCCAGCAGCGCCAGCGCGTCGGTGCACGAGACGATGTGCTCGCCCGTACCGATCTCGACATCGGCAATCTCGCGCAGCGAAAATCCCAGCCCCTGCGCCTGCTCGATGAAGCGCAGCTGCGTGACCAGCTCCTCGGGGTAGTCACGATAGCCGTTCGTCCCGCGATCGGCGGCAGGAATGATGCCCTTGCGCTCGTAAAACCGGATGCGCGAGGTGGTAACGCCGGCAGCTTTCGCGATTTCTCCGATTTTCATGGAAACGGCCCTTGACCTTAAACCTAGGTTTAAACCCTATATAGGCTGCGACCGGAAATCAAGGATCGCAGACATGTTCGACACTTCCACGCCTTCACAACTGTTTCAGCCCCTGACCCTGCCGAACGGGCAGGTCATCCCCAACCGCATCGCCAAGGCGGCGATGGAGGAAAACATGGCCGATGCCGCGCATCTGCCCGGCGCCGCGCTGCGCGGACTCTACCGTCAGTGGGGCGATGGCGGCAGCGGGTTGCTGATCACCGGCAACGTCATGGTCGCGGCCGACGCTGTGACCGGCCCCGGCGGGGTGATCCTGGACGGGCATCAGCCGTTGGAGCCGTTCCGTCACTGGGCCGAAGCGGGCAAGGCGCAGGGCGCGCGGATGTGGATGCAGATCAACCACCCCGGCCGGCAGGTCTTTGCCGCGACCAGCCCCGACGCCATCGCCCCCTCGGCGGTGCCGGTCGAGATCGAGGGGTATTCGAAACTCTTTGCCCAGCCCCGCGCCATGACCGAGGCCGATATCCGGCGCGTGATCGGCCAGTTCACTGAGACCTCCGCACTGGCGGAACAGGCTGGGTTCGACGGTATCGAAATTCACGCCGCCCATGGCTACCTGCTGAGCCAGTTCCTGTCGCCGCTGACCAACCGGCGCGACGATGACTGGGGCGGCAGCCTGGAGAAGCGCGCCCGCATCCTGATCGAGATCGTTCGCGCCGTGCGCGCCCGCGTCCGCCCTGGCTTCGGCGTCGGCGTCAAGCTGAACTCCGCCGACTTCCAGAAGGGCGGGTTCGACGCGGCGGACGCCGTGGCGGTGGTGCGGATGCTGAATGCCGAGGCGGTCGACCTGGTCGAGATTTCCGGCGGCAGCTATGAAAGCCCCGCCATGCATGGCCGCCCGCAAGAGGAGAACAAGCGCGCCAGCACCCGCGCGCGCGAGGCCTATTTCCTCGATTTCGCGCGCGACATCGTGGCGGTGGCCGAAATGCCGGTGATGGTGACGGGGGGCATTCGCCGCCGCGCAACCGCCGGGGATGCGCTTGCCCCCGAGGATGGCCGCGCCGGTGTCGCGATGGTCGGCATCGCGCAGGCGCTGGCCTATGCGCCCGACCTGGCGAACCGCTGGCAAAAGGGCGAACATGCCGTCACGGTGCCGGCGGTTCACTGGAAGCGGCGGGCGCTTGCGGGCCTTGCAACCATGGCGATGACCAAGCTGCAACTGCGCCGCATGGGCGCGGGCAAGCACCCCGACCCTTCGGCCTGGGCGCCGGGCGTGCTGCTGCGCGACCAGTTGCGCACCCGCCGCCGCAACCGGCAGTATCGCGCATGGCTGCGCAACGCCCGCCAGACAACGAAAGGAGCCACCACATGAGCAAACGCATCCTGCATGTCGTCACGAACGTGGCGCATTACGAAGACCCCTCGCATCCCACCGGGCTGTGGCTGTCGGAACTGACCCACGCCTGGGATGTCTTCGCGGCGAAGGGCTGGGAGCAGCAGATCGTCAGCCCGCAGGGCGGCGCAGTGCCGCTGGAGCCGCGCGCGCTGAAATGGCCGCTGCTGGATGCCAGCGCGAAAGCCTGGCTGAACGATCCGGCGAAAATGGAGATGCTGGCCGAAACGGCCAGACCGGACGAGATCGACACGGCCGGGTTCGACGCGATCTATTTCACCGGCGGCCATGCGGTGATGTGGGACTTCCCCGACAGCGCGGGCCTGCAGCAGATCACGCGCACGCTGTGGGAGGACGGCAAGGTCGTCTCGTCGGTCTGCCATGGCTATTGCGGGCTGCTGAACACACGCCTGTCGGACGGGTCGCTGCTGGTCGGCGGGCACCGCGTGACCGGGTTTTCCTGGCGCGAAGAGGTGCTGGCGGGCGTCGCGAAAGAGATGCCCTACAACGCCGAGGCGCAGATGAAGCGGCGCGGCGCACGGTATGAGAAGGCGTTGCTTCCCTTCGTGTCGCATGTCGTTACCGATGGCCAACTGGTGACCGGGCAGAATCCGGGATCGGCAAAGGCCACCGCCCGGCAGGTCGCGCGATTGCTCGACGCCCCGGACCAGTGAAAGGCCTATCTGTCGCGTTTCGCGGTGCCTAGCCCCACATCGGCATAGGCCTCGCGCAGCCAGGCCTGCATCTCGGCGTCCACCTCCTCGTCTGGTTCCAGCGTGAAGCGATTGGTGACCACCTTTTTCGTGGTGTGGAAGGACGCCCTCAGATGCCTGTGTTCGACCGGGTGCAGCAGGTCGATCGAGCATTCCAGGTACCGGCCCTTCACATAGGCCGTGGCAAAGCTGCGTGTCCTTTTCCAGGCCACCATCGTGCGCGAGACCTTTTCGCTCACGTCCTCGCCCGCGGCAAGCGCGTGATCCCGGAACGCCATGAACACCGGAACGGCGCTTGGGGTCTTGTCGGACAGGTAGCCGCGTATGTACTCGTCGCTCATGGCGAAAGGCTAGCATCCGGCGGGCAGGCCGGAAAGCGCCGCGCCCTCAGACCGTGCCGCCACGGGTGGGCGGAACGCGCTGCCCGCGCGCCTCGGCCTCGGCCTCGTCGGTGGCGAGGTTCTGCAGGATCAGGATCAGCAGGCGCCGCAGCCCGTCCTCGTCATCGGCATCCAGCCCCTGCAGGGCGGCCTCGTTCGCCTCGACCGCCAGCGGCTCCAGCACCGCCTGCAGCGCCTTGCCCGCGTCGGTCAGGTAGACATGCTGCTTGCGCTTGTTGCCGTCCTCGGTGCGGCGGATCACGATACCCTGCTGTTCCAGCTTGCCGAGCGCGGTGTGCACCGTCGGCTGGGTCAGGTTCGCCCGTTCGCTCAGTTCGCGCTGGGTCAGGCCCTGCTCTTTCCACAGGATGCGCAGGAACACCCATTGCCCGAACGACACCCCGTGTTCGGCCAGCCGGAGCGTCAGCGAGCGGTTGAACCCCCGCGCGCAAAGCCGCGTCAGATGCGCGATACGCTCGTCGCCGTAAAGCTCGAACAGATCCTTTTCCCCGGCCTCGGGCGGGGTCGTATCACGCACTGCACGGTTCATCCCGGACCATCCCTTTCGGGCCTTCATCGGTTCCAACATCAAGCGACACGGTATTCGGAACGCCCGGCCCCGGCAATCGGCCACGCGGCAGGCCCCCGAATTCTTAGATACCGAATTAACCAGCAGACGGGGCGACCTGGCCACGAAAAACCGGCGTCAGCGGCGATATACCACAGGCCCGCGGGGCACCTGCACGGGCCGGATGCCTCCATTTCCAGAATGAACCTTCTTTATCAGCAATTTAAATATTCGTAGATACCTAATTTCTTGACATGAATGGCCGATAACCCCTTAATGTGTCGCATCGTCGCAGCCACGACCGTGCGGCGTTGGAAGGGGAGGAAAACATGCAACCATTCAAGATGTTCCTGCGCGGACTCGCGCTTGCCGCCGTGATGGCGCCGGCCGCCGCACAGGCGGAAAACCTGCGCGTGCTCAGCAGCTGGAGCGACAATTACGCACCCGTGACCGAGGTGCTCGATCCGTTCCTGCGCAAGCTCGAAACCGAATCCGACGGCGCGCTCACGCTCACGCGGATGGGCCCCGAGACGATCCCGCCCTTCGAACAGCTCGACCCGGTGTCGCGCGGGCTTTTCGACATGCTGTTCACCAACGGCGCCTACCATTACAACGACACCGCCGTCGGCATGGCGCTGGACGCGCTGAGCGGGAACGCCGCCGACCTGCGCGAGGCCGGGATCTGGGATTTCGTCGACCAGCATTACCAGGAGCGCGGGCTGAAGCTGATCGCGATCCTCTATGACCTCAACGGCTATCACATCATGCTCAAGGAGCCGCTGACCGGCAACGCGCTGGAAGGCCGGAAGATCCGCGGCACCCCGATCTATCACGCGATCATCGAATCGCTCGGCGGCTCCCCGGTGGTCCTGCCTGCCGGCGAGATCTATCCCTCGCTGGAACGCGGCGTCGTCGAAGGGGCGTCCTGGCCCACGGTCGGCGCGGTCGGGTTCCGCTGGTACGAAGTGGCCGATTACATGATGCGGCCCACCTTCGGGCAGGTCGGGCACCCGGTCTTCATGAGCCTCGACACCTGGAACGGGCTCGATGCAGCGACCCAGGAACTCATCTCCCGCGCGGCCGAGGAATACGAGGCCGAGGCGGTCGAGAACTTCAACCGGCTGGTCGCCGCCGAAGAGGCCACGCTGGAACAGGAAGGCATGACCGTCACCGAACTGGGCGAGGCGCATCTCGGCAAGCTCGGCGCGGCCTGGTACGAGGGCGCGATGGGCCTGGCCGCCCAGCAGAACCCCGACGCGATCGCCCAGATGGACGAGATGGCCCGCAAGGCCGGGCTGACCCCCTGAGCCGAAGCCGCACAACCTGAAACATGATCGCCCCCGCCGGTTCCGGCGGGGGCGGTTTTCCCGGTGGAGAGCCCGATGACAACACGACCAACGACAGGTGTCTGGCGCCGCGTGCTGCGCATTCACGATGCCATCTCACTCGCCGGTTTCGCGGGCGGCGCGGTGGCCCTGGGGTTGATCGTCGTGATCTACGCCTACGAGGTCACGGTGCGCTATTTCTTTATCTCGCCGACGATGTGGGCCAGCGATTTCGTCTCGTTCCTGCTGCTGATCTCGGTCTTTCTGGTCATTCCGTGGCTCAGCCGCGAGGGGGGCCATGTCGCGGTGACGCTGCTGCCCGACATGATGCCGGCGCGGTGGGCCGACCGCTTTCTGCGGGTGGGGTTCCTGGTCGCCGCCATCGTCTGTCTCTGGAGCGCGTGGATCAGCGTGCAGGAAACCCAGCGGCTGATCGAACGGGGCACGACGACCCTGACCACCGTGCGCATCCCGAAATGGACGCTGATCGCCTTCGTCACCTACGGGCTGGCCAATGCCGGGCTCTATTTCCTGCGCGTGGCGGCAAGGCCCACCGCGCGCCTGCAGACAGGGGACACCAGCCATGCTTGAGGGGATTCCCGCCGTCAGCGCGGCCATCGGGCTGCTGCTGTTCCTCATGGCGCTCGGCCTGCCGGTGTTCATCGCCTTCATGCTGGTGAACCTGGCCGCCGTCGGCGCGATCATGGGTCCGGCCGGGTACGGCATGTTCATCAACAGCGTCTACGACACCACCACCACCGGCGCGCTGGTGACGATCCCGCTGTTCATCCTGATGGGCGAGGTGCTGTTCCGGTCAAACGCGGTCGATGTGCTGTTCCGGTCCATCGACACGCTGGTGGGCCATGTGAAGGGCCGGCAATACGTGCTGGCGATCCTGCTGGCGACGGTGTTCAGCACGCTGTCCGGCGCCGCGATGGGCGTGGCCGCGATGCTGAGCCGGTCGCTCTTGCCCGCCATGATCGGGCGCGGCTACGATCCGCGCCTGTCCATCGGCAACATCCTGGCCGGCGCCAGCCTTGCCCCCCTGATCCCGCCAAGCGTCCTGGTCATCATCATCGGCACCATCGCCGGGGTCTCGATCGCCGGGCTTCTGGTGGCGGGCATCCTGCCGGGGCTGATGTTCGCGGCCCTGTTCCTGGGCTATTCCTTTTTCCGGGTCTGGCGGAACCCCGCCCTTGCCCCCGGCGACGAGGCGCCGGTCTCGCGCCCCGGCGCGGGCGAGGTGGCGATGGCGCTGCTGCGGCTGGTGCCGTTTTCCATCGTCATCATGATGGTGATGGGGTTGATCCTGCTGGGCGTGGCCACCCCGACCGAGGCGGGCGCGATGGGGGTGATCGGCGCGCTGATCACCGCCGCCATCTACCGCAAGCTGAGCCTGCGCATGATCCGCGACTCGCTGACCGCCAGCGCCCGCGTGGCGGCGATGATCCTGATCATCATGGCGTCGTCCAAGCTGTTCAGCCAGTTGCTTGCCTTTACCGGCGGCGCGACTGCGCTGGCGGAACTGGTCGTCGGCCTTGAACTGGGGCGCTGGTCGATGCTGTTCCTGCTGATGGCCCTGCCCTTCCTGCTGTGCATGTTCATCGACCAGATCGCCCTGATGCTGATCGTGATCCCGATCTACGGGCCGATCGTCGCCTCGCTCGGCTTCGATCCGATCTGGTTCTGGCTGCTGTTTCTGGTGAACATCACCGTGGGCGGCATGACGCCCCCCTTCGGCTATACCCTGTTCGCGCTGAAAAGCGGCTGGCCCGACGGCAAGCTGACCACGGTGTTTTCCGCCGCATGGCCCTTTGTCGGGCTGTTCGTGATCGGCATGATCATCCTGGCGATCTTTCCGGGGATAGCGACCTACCTGCCGAGCCTCATCTGACCGGCCCGCCCTTCATGTCCGGCGCCTTGCGGCCACGGTAGCGCACGGTCAGTTCCAGCGGGGCGTCGTTCTCGTCATAGATCCCGAGGACGACGCCACGGCCACGGGACTTGGTGCGCATCTCGACCAGTTGCACCTCGCTCCGGGTGGTGCGCTGCGCGGGGCGGCGCGCCCATGCGAAGAGCTTATCATACATCTGCGCGATCACCCCGGTATGGTCCTCGCTGTCGCCCAGATCGTGTAGTTCGTCGGGGTCGTTTTCCAGGTCGAACAGCATCGGCCGGTGGCCGCCTTCGAAATGCATCAGCTTCCATTTCCGGTCGGCCACCATGAACATGGTCGCCTCGCGCACCGAGGCGCCCAGCGCCTGCGCCACCGGCGTGGCCGAGTAGTCGTATTCGCAGATCACGTAGTCGCGCCGCGTATCGGTCGCCTGCCCGCGCAGGATCGGCAGCAGGCTTTCGCCCTCAAGGATGTGGGTGGCGGGCTCCCCCCCGGCGAAATCGACGAATGTCGGCGCGAAGTCGATGCACTCCACCAGCGCGTCGCAGACCGTGCCGCGCGTGGCGTCGGCATCGGGGCTGGGGTCGTAGACGATCAGCGGCACCTTCGTGCTGGCATCGTGAAAAAACGTCTTTTCACCCATCCAGTGATCGCCCAGGAAATCCCCGTGATCCGAGGTCAGAACGATCATCGTGTCCGCCATCCGGCCGGTTTCCTCCAGCCAGGCAAAGAGGCGCCCCATCTGGTCGTCGGCCTGTTTGATCAGCCCCATATAGGCCGGGATCACGGCGTCGCGCACCTCCTGCCGGGAAAACGCCTCGCCTACCTTGTTGCCCATGAAGGCCCGGAACACCGGGTGGTCGCTGTCACGCTCGGCGTCCGAGCGCACCACCGGCTGCACATCTCCGGGGCCATACATCCCGGCATAGGGCTCGGGCACGATATAGGGCCAGTGCGGCTTGATATAGGACAGGTGGCAGCACCACGGGCCGACATGGCCCTGCATGAAGTCGATCGCCCGCCCGGTCAGATAGGGGGTTTCGCTGTCGGGTTCATGGATATTCGCGGCCTCGGCGCTGTTTTTCAGGAACCAGCCCGACAGCACGTTGCCATCGTCGTCGAGACCGGAATTGGCGAAATCGTGCCAGGGGTTGTCGGACTCGTATCCCCTGGCCTTCAGCCACTTGTTGTATTCCTTCGCCCCGTCGGGGTCGTAATAACCATCCGGCCCCTCGGGCAGCATCCCGTCGTCGCGTTCGAACACGTCGAAGCCGCATTCGCCGACCCGCGCGCCGATGATCGAATCCGGCTCCAGCCCCAGCCGCGCCATGCCTTCCTCGTCGGCGCGCATATGGGTCTTGCCGACAAGGTAGCAATCCATGCCCACCTTGCGCAGGTGATCGCCCATCGTCATCTCGCCGACCTTGAGCGGGGTGCCGTTCCAGCTTGCGCCGTGGGAATGCACGTAGCGCCCGGTATAGGTGCTCATCCGGGACGAGCCGCAGATCGGCGACTGGATGTAGCAGCGGGTGAACCGCACGCCGCATTCGGCCAGCCTGTCGATATTGGGCGTGTGCAGGTGCCTGTGCCCGTAACAGCTCAGGTAATCCCAGCGCAGCTGGTCGAACATGATGAACAGGATATTCTTCGCTCTGGCCATGTTGTCCTGACGCGCCCCTTGCTCCGGCAAGGTCGCGGCGTTCCCCCGGTTTCGTGTCGGGTGTCAGGTTAGCAACAGATGCGCCGGGTTAGAACCTGCGCGGCGCGGTTTTCCCGGCGCGCACCTCCCCACCGCTTGCGCCGGGGCGGCGTAACCTCAGCAACCCGGCCAACAGGGCGATGGCCACGCCCGACAGCTCGATCAGGTCGACCGCGCGGAACGGCCCGAACGTCCCGGCATAAAGATGTTCGAGGTCATGGTAATTCACCGCCTTGACGAAGGTCGTCCCCAGCGCCAGCACCAGCCCGAGGATCAGCAGAAGGTTGCGCAGGATGCTGCGAAAGAACACCGCCAGCAGCACCAGCAGCACAAGGCAAAGCGCCACCAGCGACCAGACGAGAACGAGGTACTGCACGTCATGGCGTATCCCGTACCACCCCTGCGCGCGCGACAGGCAGCGGCCATAGCTGACGACGAATGCGTGCAGGTCGAGATGCGTGTTCACGACCTGGAACAGGAACAGCCACGCGCTCAGCCGCCAGAACAGCGCCTCGCGCCCGGTTTCGCGCCGCGCGACGCGCAGCATCAGGATGGCCGCCACGCCATAGCCCAGCATGAAAACCGTGCCCGAGACCCACGGATCGCCGAACACGGTTTTCCAGTCCTCGAACCCGCAGGCCAGGGATTGCAGAACGTCCTGCGCGAACGTGCCTGTGCTGTACTGGTTCATCCCGCCGCCCATCGCCCGGTTTGGCAAAGGTTAACGCAGGCGCCGCGGCCGGTCCATCGCGGGCGCGGGCGCCCCGGTCAGATCCGCATCCGCGGCACGTCATGCGGGTCGAGCCGCAGCTCCAGCAGGATCGGGCCGTCGCGGTTTTCGATCCGGTCCAGCGCGTTTTCCAGATCTTCCGCCGATTGCACCAGGATGCCGGTGCCGCCCAGCGCGGTCGCCACCTCGGCAAAGGACGGCCAGTCGAATTGCGACAGGCCCGGGTCCATGCTGCGGTCGAGAAACTGGATATGCTCGGCGCCATAGGCGCTGTCGTTGCAGACGATCACGATCAGGTCCTGTTTCAGCCGCACGGCGGTGTTGAACTCGTTGACGCCGCCCATCATGAACCCGCCATCGCCCGTGAACAGCACGACGGGCCGCCCGGTATCGGCCAGCCCCATGCCGATGGCCGCCTGCAGCCCCAGCCCGATCGAGCCGAAATTGGTGGTGGCGATGAAACTGCGCGGATCGGGGGCCGACACGCGGCACCACACCTCGGTCATGAAACGCCCGCCATCGGTGGTCAGCAGCCGGTTCTTCGGCAGTGCCTCTTCCAGCCGGTCCAGCGCCCAGACATAGTTGACCGTATCCGGCGCGGCCTTGTCGCGCTGCCCCGGCGGGTGCCATGTCAGTTTCGCCATGTCCAGCTCGGCGGTGAAGCCCGAGGCCGGGATCTCGGCCTCGTCCAGCCAGTAGACGATATTGTCGGCGGTCAGCCCCGCATCGGCCACCAGCGCCGCGTCTGGGTGAAAGTTGCGCCCGATCGCGCGGGCATCGTCATTGACCTGCACCACGCGCTTGCCCTTCATCAACTTTCCCTGGTCGGTGGTAAAGCTGTGCAGGCTGGCCCCGAAGGCGACCACGCAATCGGCCTTGGCGATCACGTCATAGGCGGCCTCGGTGCTGAGCGTGCCGAAGATGTCCATGTTGTAGGGGTGATCGTTGAACAGCCCCTTGGCCTTGAGCGTGGTGGCCAGCGGCGCCTCGAGCCGGTCGGCCAAGCGGCCGATCTGGTCGCGCGCGCCCGCCGCCCCGGCCCCGGCCAGGATCACCGGACGCCGGGCCGAGGCGATCATGCCGACCGCCTGGTCCAGCCCGTCGCCCTCGGGGACATAGGACGGGGTCGAGAATACCGGGAATATCTTCTTCTCATGCGTGATTTCCTGCCACATGAAATCGGCCGGCATGTTCAGAACGACGGGCCGGCGCTCGACCCGGGCGCGGTAAAAGGCGTTGGCGACATCATGCGCGGCGGTTTCGGGCGCGCGCATCTGTTCGAAACCGGCCCCGGCCGCCTTGACCGTCTCGCGCTGGTCGATGCTTTGCAGATGCTGGGGAACCATCACCGGCGTGTCGCCCGCCAGCAGGACCATCGGGATATTGCCCCGCGCGCCCTCGGCCAGCGCGGTCATGCAGTTGGTCAGCGCCGGGCCATGGGTGACGGTGGCCACCCCGACCTTGCCGGTGACATGCGACCATGCCAGCGCCATCAGGACCGAACTGCCCTCATAGGCCACGGGCACGAAGGTGCCGCCGCAGCCGCGCACGTAATGGTCGACCATGAACAGGTTGGCATCGCCCATCAGGCCGAACATCGTGTCGATGCCATGATCCTGCACCGACCGCGCGATGGACTGGTAGGTATAGATCGTATCGTCAGCCATGGGTCATCCCCCCTTATCGGTTTTTTCCTGTTCTCCGCCCCCAGCTTGCGTTTTGCAAGCCCGCTGGCGCAAGGGTGCCCGGCACCACCCCCGCCCCGGTTGCACAAATCCTGACCTGACCCCGCAAATCCCCGGCCGCGCCGGGCCCCACGGCCCGTCAAACTTGCTTTTGAAAGCGGGCTGAGTTTTGATCAAATCGGGAATCGGGGGCGCGGACGTGATCGAGATCAGCGAAGTCAGCAAGATTTTCACCGGGCGCGGGGCACCCTTCACGGCGCTCGACACCGTCTCGGTCACCATCCGGGAAAACGAGTTCTTTACCCTTCTGGGCCCCTCGGGATGCGGCAAGACAACCCTGCTGCGGGTCATTGCCGGGTTCATCGACCCCACAAGCGGCACGGTCGTTCTGGACGGGCAGGACCTGGTGCGCCTGCCGCCCTACAAGCGCCCGGTGAACACGGTTTTCCAGTCCTACGCGCTGTTTCCGCACATGACCGTGGCGCAGAACATCGCCTTCGGGCTGGAAATGCTCGACAAGCCGCGCGCCGAGGTCGGAAAGACCGTGGACGAGATGCTGGCGCTGGTGCGCATGACCGAGATGGCCGACCGCAAGACCTCGGAAATCTCGGGCGGCCAGCAGCAGCGCGTGGCGCTGGCCCGCGCGCTGGCGCCGCGGCCCAAGGTGCTGTTGCTGGACGAACCGCTGAGCGCGCTGGATTTCAAGCTGCGCAAGGACATGCAACTTGAGCTGAAACGCCTGCAGTCGGAAACCGGCATCACCTTTGTCTTCGTCACCCACGACCAGGAAGAGGCGCTGACCATGTCCGACCGGATCGCGGTGATGAACGCCGGCAGGATTCGCCAGATCGGCGGGCCGCGCGACATCTACGACCACCCGGCCGAACGCTTCGTGGCGGATTTCATCGGCGACACGAATTTCCTGGATGTGGAACTGCTGTCCATCGCGGGCGAGCAGGCCACCGTGCGCCTGCCCTCGGGCGCCGAGGCGCAGGTGCGTGCGCCCGGCGAAGACGTGGCGCCGGGCCCGGTGACGCTGGCGGTGCGGCCCGAACATGCCAGCCTGTCGGGCGGCGCCGGGGCGGTTCTGCCCGGCACGCTGGCCAATGTCGTCTATTTCGGCACCGACACCCATTACCATGTGGAGCTTGAGGGCGGCGGGCGCTTCGTGCTGCGCCAGCAGAACCAGCCCGACCAGGCCCAGACCCGCGCCGTGGGCGACGCCGTCGAGGTGACGCTGGCCCCCGGTGTCGGCCAGGTGCTGAGAGACTGACGGCATGAGCGACGCAGCCACGACCAGAGCGACACGATCCCGCTGGCTGCTGCTGGCCCCGGCGCTTGCGGTGCTGGTCTTTGCCGCCTCGGGGCCGCTGCTGATCGTGCTGATCTATTCCTTCCTGACGCCCGGCGATTACGGCGGCGTGGTGTGGAGCCTGTCGCCGGACGCCTGGTTCAGCGTCGTCATGGAACAGGATTTCTTTACCGAGGAAATCGGGTTCGCCGATGCGCATCTGTCGATTTTCTGGCGGTCGATCAAGCTGTCCCTGATGACCGCGCTGCTGACCTTCGTCTTCGGGTTTCCCACGGCCTATTTCATCGCCACGCGCCCCAGGGAAAAGCGCGATATCTGGATGCTGCTGATCATCATCCCGTTCTGGACCAACCTGCTGATCCGCACCTTCGCCATCATGGAACTGATCCGCGCCGAGGGCACGGTCAACAGCGCGCTGCTTGCGCTGGGGATCATCGACGAACCGATCCAGATGCTGTTCACCGAATTCGCGATCCTGCTGGGCATGGCCTATGTCTATCTGCCGCTGATGGTGCTGCCGATCTATGCCTCGCTCGAACGGTTCGATTTCACGCTGGTCGAGGCGGGATACGACCTTTACGCAAGCCGCTGGCGGGTGCTGCGCAAGGTGATCTTTCCGCTGGCGAAACCGGGGGTGATCGCGGGCTCGATCCTGGTCTTCGTGCCCTCGCTGGGCGCCTATGTCACGCCGCGCGTGCTGGGCGGCGGCAAGCAGCTTATGCTGGGCAACCTGATCGAGCTGCAATTCGGCGCGGGCCGCAACTGGCCGCTGGGCGCGGCGCTGTCGCTGACGCTGCTGGCGATCGTGATGGTGGCGCTGATCCTCTATGTCCGCGCCGCCGGGAACGAAGAGGTGCGGCATGGCTAAGGGGTTCGACATCCGCCGCCAGACCGGGTTCGCCACGGTTGCGATGGCGTGTTTCGTCATCCTTTACCTGCCCATCGTCCTGCTGGTGATCTATTCCTTCAATGCCGGCACCTCGGTCGCCATCTGGGAGGGGTTCAGCTGGCGCTGGTATCAGACCGCGTGGCAGAACGAGCAGGTGCAGGCGGCCACCGTGCGCTCGCTGGTGATCGCCACCTGGGCCACGCTGATCGCGACCTGCTGCGCGGTGCCGGCGGCGCTGGCGACGACACGGCAGGGCACGTTCCGCGGCTATACCTTCGTCTTCGCCATGATCAACCAGCCGCTGATGGTGCCCGAGATCGTGACCGCCGTCGCGCTGCTGATCTTTTTCGCCATGATCAAGGTCGCCACCGGATATACCGGCCTTTTCTACCTGATCATCGCGCATTCGGCCTTTTGCATCCCCTTCGCCTACATGCCGATCCGGGCGCGGCTACAGGGCATGGACCTGAGCCTGGAACAGGCCGCGATGGACCTTTACGGCACGCCCTGGCGCGTGTTCCGCCGGGTGACGCTGCCGCAGCTCTGGCCCGGCATCCTGGCCGGTGCGATGCTGGCCTTCGTCATCTCGCTGGACGACGTGGTGATTACCGAGTTCGTGAAATCCGCCGGACAGGATACACTGCCCACCTACATGCTGGGACAGTTGCGCCGGGTCGTGACACCCGAGGTCAACGCGATCTCGACCGCGCTTCTGGCGATTTCGGTGGTGCTTGTGATCGCGTTCTTCTTTCTCAGCCGGAAAAAGAAATAACCAAGAGAACCAACAGGAGGGTTCACCCATGAAACTGACCACGACATTTTCCGCACTTGCCGCGATGGCGGTCGCCGGCGCGGCCTCGGCCGAGGGCCAGTTGAACATCTACAACTGGGGCAACTACACCAGCCCCGAAATGATCGAGAAATTCGAACAGGAATACGATGTCGAGGTGACGGTCACCGATTACGACAGCAACGACACCGCGCTGGCCAAGATCAAGGCCGGCGGGCACGGGTTCGACATCGTGGTGCCCTCGGGCACCTATGTGCCGATCTTCATCTCCGAGGGGCTGCTGATGGAATCCAGGCCCAACGAGATGGAGAATTTCAAGAATATGGACCCGCAATGGGTGGATGTGGAATTCGACCCCGGCCGCAACTACACCGTGCCGTGGCAATGGGGCACCGTGGGCATGACGGTGAACACCAGCGTCTATGGCGGCGACATCAACACCGCGGGCATCTACCTCGATCCGCCCGACGAGCTGAAGGGCAAGATCAACGTCGTGCCCGAGATGATGGATGTGATGTCGACCGCCATCTACTACATGGGCGGCGAACAATGCACCACCGACAAGGAGGTGCTGAAACAGGTCCGCGACAAGCTGGTCGAGGCCAAGCAGCACTGGCTGTCGATGGATTACGGCAATATCGAGAAATTCGCCAAGGGCGACCTGGCCGCCGGCGTGAACTGGAACGGCGCCTCGATGCGCGCGCGCCTGCAGAACGCCGATATCGCCTATGGCTATCCGATCGACGGCTACCCGGTCTGGATGGACAACGCGGCCATCGTCGCGGATGCGCAGAATGTCGAGAACGCCAGGCTGTTCCTGAACTTCATCATGGCGCCCGAAAACGCCGCGATGCTGTCGAACTTTGCCAAATACGCCAACGGCATCGTGGGATCGGCCGAATTCATGGACGCAGACCTGCAGGACGCGCCCGAGATCAACCCCTCGGACGAGCTGAAGGCCGCGGGCGTGCTGTCCAAGACCTGCCCGCCCGAGGCGCAGAAGATCTATACCGCGATCTGGACCGAGCTTCAGAAGTAACGCGCGCCGGGCGGGCCTGCGGGCCCGCCCGTTTCCCTTCACGGAGTTCCCCCATGTCCCCCGATATCGTCATCCTGAACGGTCGCCTGATCACCTTTGACGACGCGACACCGCAAGCCGGGGCGCTGGCCATCGCCGATGGCACGATCGCGGCCGTGGGCGACACGGGCGATATCCGCGGGCTTGCCGGGCCGGGAACGCGGGTGATCGACGCGGGCGGCGCCACGGTGCTGCCGGGCTTCATCGACAGCCATGTGCACCTGTTCGGCGGCTCGGTCGAGCTGGGCTATCTCGACCTTTACGGCGTTCAGGGGCTGGACCGGCTGACCGCAAAGCTGCGCGACTGGGCGGCGCAATGCCCCGATGACAAGGTGGTGTTCGCCGTGCAGGCCGATTACGCCATCCTCGGCCCGGGCCGAAGCACCACCCGGCAGGATCTGGATCAGGCCCTGCCCGATCGGCCCTTTGCCATGTTCGCCCCCGATCACCACACCGTCTGGGCCAATACCAGGGCGCTGGAACTGGCCGGGCTCTTGCGTGGCGGCGCGGTCGACATGGGCGCCGAGATCGTGATGGCCCCCGACGGCACCGCCACAGGTGAACTGCGCGAGCCGGGCGCCTACGCCCCGGTGCTGCAACTGACGCGCCACGGCGGGCGCGACATGCTGGGGCTGGTCACCGGGGCCGACCCGGTGCCCCCCGCCACGGCGGCGGAACGCGCGCTCGACAAGGCGGCGATCGCGCGCGGGCTGCAACATTGCGCCAGCCACGGGATCACCGGGCTGCACAACATGGATGGCAATTTCTACAACCTCGAACTGCTGTCCGAGCTTGAGGCCGATGGCGACCTGCTGTGCCGGGTCGAGGTGCCGTTCCATTACAAAAGCCATGACACGCTGGACCGTTTTTCCGAGGCCGCGGACATGCGCGCCCGTTATAGCGGCGACTGGGTGTGGTGCAACCGGGTCAAGATGTTCATCGACGGGGTGGTCGAAAGCTCGACCGCGCTGATGCTGGAGCCCTATCCGGGGCTGGATACCGTGGGTGACGCGGTGTTCGACTACGACCATTTCGAGGCGGCGGTGATCCGTGCCGATGCGATGGGGCTGCAGATCGCCGTGCACGCCATCGGCGACAAGGGCATCCGCTGGACGCTGGACGCCTACGAGGCCGCGATCCGCGCCAATGGCCGCCGCGACAGCCGCCACCGCATCGAACATATCGAGGTGCTGCACCCCGACGACCTGCCCCGCTTTGCCGAACTGGGGGTGGTCGCCTCGATCCAGCCCGGCCACGCGCCTTTCGGCGGCATCTTCCCGCCCGAGGGCGTTGGCAAGATGCTGCACCCCCACCAGATCCCCACCGCCTATGCCTGGCAGGATATCCGCGACACCGGCACGCCCGTCGTGTTCTCGACCGACTGGCCGGTGATCCCGGTCGACGTGATGCCCAACGTCAAGGCCGCCGTGGCGCCGGTGAAGATGCCCGCCCCGTGGCGCGATCAGGGCCAGAGCCTGCACGACACGCTGAAATCCTATACCGCCGACAATGCCTGGGTGGAGTTCAACGAGGCCCGCAAGGGCCGGCTGGCCCCCGGCCTGATGGCGGATATCGCCATCATGTCCCACGATCTCGAGGCGATGGCGCCCGGGGATCTGGACAAGGCGCGCGCGCAACTCACCATCGCGGGCGGGCGCGTCACCTACGAGGCGTAGGCGCGGGCGGCCGCTCAGTTCCCCAGGATGCCCGGCAGGCGCAGGCCGTGGGCGCGGGCGCAGCGGATCGCCTCGTCATAGCCGGCATCGGCATGGCGCCAGACGCCCGAGGCCGGGTCGTTCCACAGCACGCGCTCCAGCCGTCGGGCGGCCTCGGGCGTGCCGTCGGCGACGATCACCATGCCGGCGTGCTGGCTGAACCCCATGCCGACCCCGCCGCCATGATGCAGGCTGACCCAGGTCGCGCCTGAGGCGGTGTTCACCAGCGCGTTCAGCAACGGCCAGTCGCTGACCGCGTCCGAGCCGTCCTTCATCGCCTCGGTCTCGCGGTTGGGGCTGGCGACCGATCCGCTGTCCAGGTGATCGCGCCCGATCACGATCGGGGCCTTGAGTTCGCCATTGGCGACCATCTCGTTGAACTTCAGCCCGGCGCGATGCCTGTCGCCCAGCCCGATCCAGCAGATGCGCGCAGGCAATCCCTGAAAGCTGATACGCGCGCGCGCCATGTCGAGCCAGGTGTGCAGGTGCTCGTTTTCCGGGAACAGTTCCTTCATCGCCCGGTCGGTCCTGTAGATATCCTCGGGGTCGCCCGAAAGCGCGCACCAGCGGAACGGGCCGATGCCCCGGCAGAACAGCGGACGGATATAAGCGGGCACGAAGCCGGGGAAGGCAAAGGCGTTTTCCAACCCCTCCTCCAGTGCCATCTGGCGGATGTTGTTGCCGTAATCCAGCGTCGGCACGCCGTCGTTCCAGAAATCGACCATCGCCGCCACATGCACCTTCATCGAGGCGCGGGCGGCCCTTTCCACCGCCTTGGGATCGCTTTCGCGTCTGTCGCGCCACTGTGCCATGGTCCAGCCCTGCGGCAGGTAGCCGTTCACCGGGTCATGGGCGCTGGTCTGGTCGGTCACGATGTCGGGGCGCACGCCACGGCGGTGGATTTCGGGGAAGATATCGGCGGCATTGCCCAGCAGCGCCACCGATTTCGCCTCGCCCGCCCTGGTCCAGCGGTCGATCAGCGCAAGCGCCTCGTCCAGGCTGTCGGTCTTTTCGTCCACGTACCGGGTGCGCAGGCGGAAATCTATCGAGTCGGGGTTGCATTCCACCGCCATGCAACAGGCGCCCGCCATCACCGCGGCCAGCGGCTGCGCGCCGCCCATGCCACCAAGGCCCCCGGTCAGTATCCACTTGCCCTTCAGGTCACCGCCGTAATGCTGCCGCCCGGCCTCGGCAAAGGTTTCATAGGTGCCCTGCACGATCCCCTGCGAACCGATATAGATCCACGATCCCGCGGTCATCTGGCCGTACATCATCAGGCCCTTGCGGTCGAGTTCGTTGAAATGGTCCCAGTTGGCCCAGTGCGGCACGATGTTGGAATTGGCGATCAGCACGCGCGGCGCGTCGGCATGGGTGCGCACGATGGCGACCGGCTTGCCCGATTGCACCACCAGCGTTTCGTCGGCCTCAAGGTCTTTCAGCCCAGCCACGATCCGGTCGAAATCCTCCCATGTGCGGGCGGCGCGGCCGATGCCGCCATAGACCACCAGCTCATGCGGATTCTCGGCCACGTCCGGGTGCAGGTTGTTCATCAGCATCCGCATCGCGGCCTCGGTCAGCCAGCTTTTCGCCGTGATATCGGGGCCGGTGGGCGGGTACACGTCACGAAGGTTGTGTCGGGGGGTCGTCATTCGGGCCTCCAGCGCATCAGGGTGTCGAGGATGGTTTTCAGATGGCCGCGCAGCCGGTCGGCGCGGCGCGGATCGTATGCCCAGGGCGCGTGCCCGGTCATGTAGGTCGACTGCGCCAGCTCCATCTGGATGGCGTGCAGCCCCTCGGCGGGGCGGCCGTACTGCCGGGTCGTCCAGCCACCCCTGAAACGGCCGTTGCGCACCGTGGTATATCCCCCGGCCCGCGCACAGATATCGGCGACGGCGGTTTCAATGCCGGGCGCGCAGGTCTTTCCGCCATCGGTGCCGATGTTGAAATCGGGCAGCCGCCCGTCGAAGAGAAAGGGAATTTCCGACCGGATCGAATGGCAGTCATACAGGATGGCAAAGCCATGCCGGACCCGCACGCGATCCAGTTCGGCGGACAGCGCGGTGTGGTATGGCACATGGAACGCCAGCCGCCGCCGTTCCACCTCGGCGGCACCGGGTTCGCAACCCTCTTTATAAATGGGGATGCCGTCGAAATCGGTCAGCGGGCACAGGCCGGTCGTGTTCTGCCCCGGATAGAGGCTGGCCCCCGAGGGGTCGCGGTTCACGTCGATCGCGTAGCGGTGGATCGTGGTGCGGACGGTCGTGACATCCTCGGCCAGTCCGTCGTAAAGTCGGTGAATATGCCAGTCGGTATCGGCCAGCGCGCCGCCGGTTTCGTTCAGCGCGCCGGCCACGTCGTCGGGCAGATCGGTGCCGGTATGCGGCAGGCCCAGAACCAGCGGGCCGTCGCCGCGCGTGATGTCGAGAAAGCTCATGACGCCAGCTCCAGCCCGGCGGCGCGGGGCAGCGCATCGTCGCGGATCATGGCGGCGGCGGCCTCGATATCGGGGGCGAGATAGCGATCTTCGCCCAGGCCGGGAACGATACGGCGAATTTCGGCTATGACAGCCGCCAGCCGGTCCGACGTTGCAAGCGGCGCGCGCGCCTCGATCCCCTGCGCGGCGCACAGCGCCTCGATCCCGAGGATCACCGACAGGTTCGCGTTCATCCGCGCCAGCCGCCGCGCGCCATGGGCGGCCATGCTGACATGATCCTCCTGGTTGGCCGAGGTGGGCGTGCTGTCGGTCGAACAGGGATTCGCCAGGTGCTTGTTCTCGCTCATCAGCGCGGCGCTGGTCACCTCGGCGATCATGAAGCCCGAGTTCAGCCCCGGCGCGGGCGTCAGGAAGGGCGGCAGGTCGAAGCTCAGCGTCGGGTCCACCATCAGCGCCACCCGGCGCTGCGCGATGGCGCCGATCTCGGACAGGGCCAGCGCGATCTGGTCGGCGGCAAAGGCGACGGGTTCGGCATGGAAATTGCCGCCCGACAGGATGCCCGCCTGCGTGATCAGCGGGTTGTCCGTCACGGCGTTCGCCTCGATCTGCAACGTGCGGCCGGCAAAGCGCAGGATATCCAGCGCCGCGCCCGCGACCTGCGGCTGGCACCGGATGCAATACGGGTCCTGCACGCGGCTGTCGCCGTCGCGGTGGCTTTCGCGGATGGCGCTGCCCCGCATCAGGCCGGCCATGGCGGCGGCCACGTCGATCTGCCCCGGCTGGCCGCGCAGGGCGTGGATTTCCGGCGCAAGCGGCTGGGTCGAGCCCATGATCGCGTCGGTCGACATCGCCGAGGTGACGACCGCGTTGCGCAGCATCCGCATGGCATCGAAATACCCCGCCAGCGCGCAGGCGGTGGAAAACTGCGTGCCGTTGATCAGCGCCAGCCCCTCCTTGGGGCCAAGAACCACCGGCGACAGCCCCGCGCGCGCCAGCGCCGCGCCGCCGGGCATCCGCACGCCGTCATGCAGCGCCTCGCCCTCGCCGATCATGACCGCCGTCATATGCGCCAGCGGCGCCAGGTCGCCCGACGCGCCGACCGAGCCCTGCACCGGGATCACCGGCATGACATCCGCCGCCAGCATCGCCTGTATCCGGGCGCAGATCTCCCAGCGCACACCCGACGCGCCACGCCCCAGCGACAGCAGCTTGAGCACCATCATCAGCCGGGTCGTCGGGACATCCAGCGCCTCGCCCACCCCGCTGCAATGGCTGAGGATCAGGTTGCGCTGCAGCGTCGCGGTATCTTCCGCCGGGATGCGCACCGAGGCGAGCTTGCCGAAGCCCGTGTTGATCCCGTAGACCGGCACATCGCCCAGCGCGGCCTGCCGGACCTGCCCGGCCGCGGCCTCGACCGGCGCGCGGGCGGTATCGTCCAGCCGCGCCGCCGCCCCGCCGCGCCACAGCGTTTCGAGCGTGGAAAGATCCGTCGAGCCGGGGGAAAGAATGACGGTCATGCCGCGCCTCCGAAAATGCGTTCATGCAGCGGGTTGACCCCGATGCGATAGGACAGTTCCGCCGGGTCCTCGACATCCCAGACCGCAAGGTCGGCGCGCAGCCCCGGCGCGATCATGCCGCAATCTTCCCGCCCCAGCGCGCGGGCGGCGTTGCGGGTGGTGCCGGCCAGCGCCTCGGTCGGCGTCAGGCCGAACAGCGTGCAGGCCATGTTCATCGCCAGCAGGACCGAGCCCATCGGCGACGACCCGGGGTTCCAGTCGGTCGCCACCGCCATCGGCACGCCATGGTCGCGAAACCCATCGACCGGCGGCTTTCGCGTTTCATGCAACGTATAGAACGCCCCCGGCAGCAGCACCGCGACGCTGCCCGCCCCGGCCATCGCCCGCACATCCGCCTCGCCGGCATATTCCACGTGATCGACCGACAACGCCCCGTGCCGTGCCGCAAGGATCGTTCCGCCGAGATTGGACAGCTGGTCGGAATGCAGCCTGACCGGCAGGCCCAGCGCCCGCGCCCTGTCGAAGACGCGGCCGATCTGGCCGGGGGTAAAGGCGATCCCCTCGCAGAACCCGTCGACCGCATCGACCAGCCCCTGCCCGTGCGCGGCGTCGAGCGCGGGCAGGCAGACGGTGTCGATATAGGTGTCGGCATCCATGCCCGCGGGCACCGCGTGCGCCCCCAGGAACGAGGTGACGACCCGCACCGGCCGCCGCGTGGCGATCGCACGCGCGACGCGCAGCATCTTGAGTTCGGTCTCGATATCCAGCCCGTAGCCCGACTTGACCTCGATCAGCGCGACACCCTCGGCGATCAGCGCATCGGCGCGGCGCAGGGCCTGCTCCAGCAGCGTGGCCTCGGGCGTGTCGCGCGTGGCCTGGACGGTGGAAACGATGCCACCGCCCGCGCGGGCGATCTCTTCGTAGCTGGCCCCTTCCAGCCGCATCCCGAATTCGCGGGCGCGGTTGCCGCCGTGAACCAGATGGGTGTGGCAATCAATCAGCGCGGGCGTGACCAGCCGCCCGCCAAAGCCGGTGCGCGGGATATCCCGGCACGCGTCGGGCAGCGCGCGCATCGGCCCGACCCAGCGGATCGTCCCGCCCCCGGTGACGATCCCGGCATCCCGGATCAGGCCGCAGCCATCGGCCCCGTCCGCCATCGTCGCCACGGTCACATCGGTGATGAGTTGCCCGCCGGACATGCCGCCCCCTTGTTTTAAGACATTCTTATTCGTAATATGTAGCTACTTAATATGTCAACTCGGATCACCCGATGAAGAAAATCCATGCCCGGCAGGCGCTTACTGAAAACGGCTGGCAGGCGAATGTCACCATCGGCATCGACGATGCCGGTCGAATCGCCGAAATCGGAACGGGGCCCGCCCCCGCGCATCCTGCGCATGACCTGATCCTGCCCGCGCCGCTGAACCTGCACTCGCACGCGTTTCAGCGCGCGATGGCAGGCCTGACCGAAACCCGCGGCGCCGATCCGAGGGACAGTTTCTGGACCTGGCGCAGGCTCATGTACCGATTTCTCGACCGGCTGACGCCCGACCATGTGCAGGCCATCGCATCGCTGGTGTTCATGGAAATGCTCGAGGCCGGCTATGGCGCGGTGGCCGAGTTCCACTATCTCCATCACGACATGGGCGGCACCCCTTACGCCAATATCGCCGAGATGGCGGACCGTATCACCGCCGCCGCGAACGCGGCCGGGATCGGCCTCACGCTGCTGCCGGTGCTTTATACCCACGGCGGTTGCGACGGGCGGCCGCTGGCCGGCGGGCAGCGACGGTTCGGAACCGACCCGGCAGCGTTCGCGCGGCTGCACGAGGCCGCGGCCCGGCTGATCGCGGCGGCCGGGGCCGATTACGCCCTGGGCGTCGCGCCGCATTCGCTGCGCGCGGTGACGCCCGAGGGGCTGACCGCGGCCGTCGGCCTTGCGCAAGGCGGCCCGGTGCACATGCACCTTGCCGAACAGGTCGCCGAGGTCGAAGAGGTGCAGGCCCACCTGGGCGCGCGGCCTGCCGAGTGGCTTTTGGCCAACCAGCCGGTGGATGACCACTGGTGCCTGATCCACTGCACGCAGATGACCGCGCCCGAGACACGCGCCCTTGCCGCGACCGGCGCGGTGGCAGGGCTGTGCCCGATCACGGAATCGAGCCTTGGCGACGGTATCTTCGACGCCACCGGCTTTGTCGCGGCGGGCGGTCGGTTCGGCATCGGGTCCGACAGCAATATCCATATCTCGCTGTTCCACGAGCTTGCGACGCTCGAATATTCGCAACGGCTGCGCGATCGCAGCCGCGCGGCGCTGGCGAACCCGGCGCAATCGACCGGGCGCGTGCTGTTCGACAACGCCGCCCACGCCGGGGCGGCCGCAGGCGGCCGGGCGTCGGGGCGGATCGCGGTGGGGCAATGGGCCGACCTGATCGGCATCGCAACCGACAATCCCTGGCTGTGCAACCGGCAGGGCGACACGGTTCTCGACAGCCTGGTCTTCACCGGGCGCGGGCAGGAGTGCATCACCGATGTCTGGAGCGCGGGCCGCCATGTCGTGCGCGACGGTCGCCATTTCGCCCGCGATGCGATAACCCGCGATTTCATGGCTGTCATTCGGGAACTCGGGCAGGATATCTGATGTCGGACACGCGGCTTGGCTGGAAGGATGTGCGGGACAGGATTCACCGGATGATCCTGACCGGCCGCTACGGCCCCGGCGACAAGCTGCCGCGCGACGCCGATATCGCCGAGGAACTGAACTGCGCCCGCTCGACCGTGCAGCGCGCGATGCAGGACCTGTCCGACAGCGGCCTGGTCGAGCGCCGCCGCAAGGGCGGCACCCGCGTCCGGCCCGACCCGGTGACGCGGGCGACGTTCGACATCTCGATCACCCGCCACGAGGTCGAACAGACCGGCGCCGCCTATGGCTATCAGCTGATCGGCGCCACGCAGGAGGTGCCGCCGCGCGGCGTGCAGGCGGTGTTCGGCCAGAAGATCGCGCAGCCCATGCTGCGGGTTCAGGCGCTGCACCTGGCCGACGCCCGGCCCTATATCCTCGAGGATCGCTGGATCTGCCTGCAAACCTCGCCCGAGATCCTGTCGCTGGACCTGACGGGGATCAGCGCGAATGAATGGCTGGTCCTGAACAAGCCCTATGACCGGCTCGACATGCGGTTCTACGCCGAAAACGCCGATCCCGCGCGCGCCGGGCTGCTGGGCACCGCGCCGGGCGAGGCGCTGCTGGTGATCGAACGCACCACCTGGATCGGCGATGCGCCGATCACCACGGTCAAGGCCAGCACGGCCCCGGGATACCGGCTGCGCAGCCAGTCCTGAACGCGCACCGGGCGGTCCGGGCGCGTTTTTCCGGCCGCGATTCCGAAACCCGCGTTTCGGCATGGCCGTGGGCCGGGGCCGATCTTTTCGATCATCGCCACCCCGGGACGATAGCGTTCCGGCAATGCGCGCGATGCGGCACCAACCTCCTTATTTTCCTGACCCCATGGCGTAACGCCCGTCCAGCACTTCATAATTCGGTACGGCAATCGAAACGAGAGCGCAGCAATGATCCACCTCCCACCCCTTGTCCAACGCGACCGGCGTCGGGGCGTCGTTCCGGGTACGATCACCCGCACGGCCAATGCCGGGCGGGCGGCGCATCATGCACCGGCCCGCGGGATGCTGGCACGGATCGCCGCCCTGTTCCGCCCGCAGGCCCAGACCGTGCCGGGTCTCTCAACCCGCGCACCGCGCCGGGGGCAGGTCGCCTTCGTCGGCGCAGGTCCGGGCGACCCCGAGCTTCTGACGCTCAGGGCGCACAGGGAATTGCAGGAGGCCGATGTCGTGATCCATGACCGGCTGGTATCAAACGGGGTGCTTGCGCTGTGCCATCCGGGGGCGGCGATGATCCCCGTGGGCAAGCAGGGTTTCGGCCCCTCGGTGCCGCAGGACGAGATCAACGCGCTGATCCTCGGGCACGCGCAGGGCGGCGCGCGGGTCGTGCGGCTGAAAGGCGGCGATCCAACGGTGTTCGGGCGTCTTGACGAGGAAATCGCCGCGCTGGAACCCGCCGGCATCGACTGGCACATCGTTCCGGGCATCACCGCGGCCTCGGCCAGCGCCGCCGCCATCGGCCAGAGCCTGACCCAGAGGCAGCGCAACCGCGACATCCGCTTCATGACCGGCCACGACATGAAGGGCTTTGCCGAACATGACTGGGCCATGGTCGCACGCCCGGGCGAGGTGACGGCGGTCTACATGGGCAAGCGCGCGGCCCGGTTCATCCAGGGCCGGATGCTGATGCACGGCGCCAGCCCGGCAACCCCCGTGACCATTGTCGAGAATGCCTCGCTCCCCGATCAGCGCATCCTGTCGACCACGCTGGCGCGACTGGCGGCGGACGTGGCGGCGGCCGGGCTGGACGGGCCGGCACTGACATTCCTGGGCCTCGCGCCGCGCGCGGCACAGGCAGAACTTCGCAAGGAGGCGGTTCAATGAAAAACCAGGTCATCACCGCAAACGCCCTGATCGAGGGCGATGTCGTCTATCTCGCCCCCTCGGGCCAGTGGGTGCGCCACCTGTCGGACGCGCAGGTCTTTACCGACGACGCGGAGGCGGACGCAGCCCTGCACGTGGCCGCCGCGCGCAGTAACGAGGCGGTCGGCGCCTACCTCATCACCGTCACGCTGCAGGACGGCATCCCCGGCCCGACGCATTTCCGCGAGGCGTTTCGCCTGCGCGGCCCGTCCAACCGGTTTCACGGCAAGCAGGCCGAACATGTGGATCTGAACGATGTATGACTACAACGCATTCGACCGCGCCTTCCTGAAAGAGCGCAACAGCCAGTTCCGCGCGCAGGTCGCGCGCCGCATCTCGGGCGAGCTGACCGAGGACGAGTTCAAGCCGCTGCGGCTGATGAACGGCGTCTACCTGCAGCTGCACGCCTACATGTTGCGGGTGGCCATCCCCTACGGCACGCTGAACAGCGCCCAGATGCGCAAGCTGGCCGAGCTGGCAACCCGCTGGGACAAGGGCTATGGCCATTTCACCACGCGCCAGAACATCCAGTATAACTGGCCGAAACTCAGCGACATCCCCGACATGCTCGACTCGCTGGGCGAGGTCGGACTGCACGCGATCCAGACCTCGGGCAACACCATCCGCAACGTCACCGCCGACCATTTCGCCGGTGCCGCCGCGGACGAGCTGGCCGACCCCCGCCCCGTGGCCGAACTGATCCGGCAATGGAGCACCGACCACCCCGAATTCCAGTTCATGCCGCGCAAGTTCAAGATCGCGATCACCGGCAGCCCGAACGACCGCGCCGTCACGCGCGCGCACGATATCGGCCTGCGCATGGTGGAGCGCGATGGCGAAACCGGGTTCGAGGTGCTGGTCGGCGGCGGGCTGGGGCGCACGCCGATGATCGGCAAGGTGATCGAGGAGTTCCTGCCCAGGGCCGACCTCCTGCCCTATCTCGAGGCGATCGTATCGGTCTGGAACCAGATCGGGCGCCGCGACAACAAGTACAAGGCGCGCATCAAGATCACCGTGCACGAACACGGGATCGACGAGATCCGCCGCCTCGTGCGTGCGCGCTTCGCCGCGCTGCGCGGCGAGTTCAGCGGCATCGACCAGCAGCTCTTGGCGGAGATCGAGGCGCAGTTCGCTCCGCCCGCGTTCCGGCAGGCCGGTACGGACGGCTACGAAGCCGCGCGCAAGGCCGATCCGCTGTTCCGGTCCTGGAGCGATACGAACCTGACCCCGCACCGCGCCGAGGGCTACGCGATCGTCAGCGTGTCGCTGAAGAAACACGGCGCGACGCCGGGCGACGCCTCGGCCGCGCAGATGCGCGTTCTGGCCGACCTGGCCGAGCGTTACGGCCATGACGAGCTGCGTATCAGCCACGAACAGAACGTGATCCTGCCGCATGTGCATAAATCAGACCTGCCGGCGCTTTTTGCCGCGCTGCGCGAGGCGGACCTGGCGACCGCCAATATCGGGTTGGCCTCGGATATCATCGCCTGCCCCGGCATGGATTACTGCGCGCTTGCCACGGCACGGTCGATCCCGATCGCACAGCAGATCGCCCAACGGGTCGACGCGCTGAAGATCGAGCATGACCTCGGCGCGCTGAAGATCAAGATCTCGGGCTGCATCAACGCCTGCGGGCATCACCATGTCGGGCATATCGGCATTCTCGGGCTCGACCGGGCGGGGGTGGAAAACTACCAGATCACCCTTGGCGGCGACCATACCGAAACCGCCGCGCTCGGCACGCGGACCGGGCCGGGATTTTCCTATGACGAGATCGTGCCCGCCATCGAACGGCTGATGCTGGCCTATCTGGGGCTGCGGCTGACCGATGACGAGCCATTCGCCGAAACCTATCGCCGCGTCGGCCTCGGGCCGTTCAAGGCGGCGCTTTACGAGGAGGCACAGGCATATGCTGCAGAGTGATCTGGCCGAACGCACCATGCTGCTGAACACGCGCTTTGCCAGCGCGCAGGCGCACAGCCTGCTCGAGGCGGCGCTGCTGGACAGGCAGTTCGGCAGGGTGGCGCTGGTATCGAGCTTCGGCGTCGAGGCCGCGGTTCTGCTGCACATGGTGGCGGATATCGACCCGCGCACGCCGGTCCTGTTCATCGACACCGAGATGCTGTTCGAAGAAACCCTGACCTACCAGCGCGACCTCAGCGCCCGGCTGGGGCTTTCCGACGTGCGCGTCCTGCGCGCCGATCCCTCGGACGTGGCGACAGCCGATCCGCGCGGCCTTCTGCACCAGAGCGATCCCGACACCTGCTGCGCCCTGCGCAAGACCGTGCCCTTGCAAAACGCCCTCAAAGGGTTCGACGCCTGGATCAGCGGGCGCAAACGCTATCAGGGCGGCAAGCGCGAGGCATTGCAGCTTTTCGAGGCCGAAACCGGAACCGGGCGCGTCAAGCTCAATCCGCTGGCCAACTGGACCGGCGGCGACATGCAGGCCTACATGAACCTGCACGACCTGCCCCGGCACCCGCTGGTGGCGCGCGGCTATGGATCGGTCGGTTGCGCCCCCTGCACCGTGCCCGCCGAGGGCCGCGAGGGGCGCTGGAAGGGGCGTGAGAAAACCGAATGCGGCATTCACTTCGAAAACGGCCGGATGGTGAAAACAGGGGCAATCGCATGAGCGTTCTTATTCGTGACGGCGGCTTTGTCGCCGAGGACTGGGCATACGGGTTCACCGACGACCGCGATGCGGCCGGCGGCGAAACCGGGCCGGGGCTCGACCTGGCCAGCGATGCCGAGATGTCCGATTTGCAGGCCCTTCTGCCGCGGCTGCGCATGATCCGCGTCGTGTTCGACGGTTTCTCGGATGGGCGGGTGTTCACCGTCGCGCGGCAATTGCGGCTGATGGGCTATGCCGGTCGCCTGCGGCTGGCCGGGCCGCTTCTGGCCGACCAGTACGCCATGGCGCGGCGCGTCGGCTTCGACGAGGTCGAGGTAAGCGACGCGCATGCCGAACGCCAGGGCGAGGCAAGCTGGCGCTTCCGCGCGGCGTGGCAGGCCCATGACTACCAGGCACGCCTGCGCGGATAAGGCCGCGCAGGCCGGCAGGCGCCGCCGCTGTCGGCGGTCACGGGTTTTGTCCGGGCGGGCATAACCCGGGGGCGGATATGCGGAGGAAGCCGCCGGTCTAACGTCCCCCAGCCCGGAACAGCCGCGAAGCGGCCCGGGCATCGCACGGCCGCCCCCGGCCGGGCGATTGGCTGCCGCAGGCACTCCGCTTTAAGGAAGGAAGTGACGGCACGATAAAATGCCAGTCACAAATGTCGGATCGCCCGACCGCGGCCCTGCGATGCCCTCTGTTGCACTCGACCTGAAATATCGGCCCAAGCCTCCAGGCAGACCTTTTGGTTTTCACGAAGCGGCGCAGGCGATGGGGCGCAGCGGCACCCGGAAAGGCAATGCCGCCGACTATCGGCACCCGCGCCGGAACCGGCAGCGAATCGCCATTCCGAACCCGTGCGGATTGTGCCCGGGAATGCCGCATTCGCTGCCGAACATGCCTGATCGCAAGGGATTTTCCCCGGATTCCCCCGCCGATCACAAACTTTGTAACGGGATTTTCCGCACATGATCCGCTATAGTCGGGTCAGTGTTAGGAATTTCACTTGATAGATGGGGGACGTCATTATGTCCAAGAAAGTTTTGAATTCGACCATCGGCGCGGCGATCGCCACCGGTCTTGCGCTGGCGACACCGGCACCGGCCGTGGCAAGCGACCTGGGCAAGGCCCTGATCGGCGGCATCATCCTGTGCGGCATGACCAATTGCGCGAACCAGAACAAAACCCGCCGGAGCAGCGGCGGCGGCGGCAGCCGCCCGGCCCCCCGGGTCAACGAAACGGTGCGCACCGACCAGCAGGCGCTGAATTACTTTGGCTACAACGTCGGCACCGCCGATGGCGTGAGCGGCCAGAAGACGCGCAACGGCATCAGCCAGTACCAGTCCTACATGGGCTACCCGGTGACCGGGCGACTTGACGATGCGCAGCGCGCCAACCTGCACAACGCCTATGCCTGGGCGCAATCCGGGCGCGGCGCGGCCTATGCCGGCATCAACGGCCCCGAACTGCTGCGCGCCTACGGGTCCGAAGCGCGCGGCGGCAATTATTGCCAGGAAACCGGCCGCTGCCAGTATTACGGCAACAACCACGGCAACAATTACGCCAACAACCAGGGGACGTATGGCAACGGCAACATGCCCAATATCTACGACGCCAACACGCCCAACGCGGTGCCGCCCACCAACAGGGTCGTGACGCCGGTTTCCGCGCCCACCACCCAGGCGCCCAACCTGCCCTCGTTCGGGGCGGTGGAGGATGCGGGCGCCTCCAAATCCATGGCCGGGTTCTGCCAGAATGTCGGCTTCCTGACCTCGGCGAATGGCGGCCGTATCTCCGATCCCGGGGCAATCTCGGACCCGTCCCATGCGCTTGACGAGCAGTTCTGCGGTGCCCGCGACTATGCCATCGCGGCGACCGAGCAAAAGGTCTCGTCCGCGGGGATCAGCGACGCCCAGCTTGACGAGGCCTGCGGCCAGGTCGTCGCGCTGATGGAACAGCAGATCGGCGCGCTCGACACGCAATCGCCGGACGATGTCACCATCTCGGCCGGGCAGCTTGCCCAGTCGGCGGGCTGGCAGAAGGACGTCATGCTGCAAACCGGCGAAATCTGCCTTGGCTACGGCTACCGCACCGATGACGCGCATATGGTGCTGGCCTCGTCGATGCTGCTGGTCGGCGCCGGCAGCACCCCCTATTCCGAGGTGTTCGGCCACCACAAGCGCCTCGGCTTCGGCACCTCCAGCGATCTCGACCGCGCGAATGCCTGGTACGGCAACACCTTCGCCGCGCTCGAACAGGGGGCGACCCCGGCCTTCCTGCCGGCCCAGAGCGCGCAGCGCGTGACGATCATGCGCGCGGCCTTGGGCTCGGGCGCGGCCGCGTCGACCGCCGACGCCGGTGCGGCACCCTCCCTGCCGGCCTTCAATCTCAACAAGAACTGAGGCCACGGCCCCCATCCGAGACCCGACGCAAACGGCCCCTTCGGGGGCCGTTTCGCATTGTCCTAACGCGGCGATCCGATGATGTGGAACGGCGCCCAAAGCGCCGGATGGGCATAGGGATAGGCCGTGTCGTCGGCCGAGCGGTCGGCCACCAGCCGCGCCAGCGCGCCCCGCAGCGCCGCCGCGCGGTCGCCGCTTTGCGCCCCGTCCGTCACCGTGTCCGCGATCAGCCGCGCGGCCACATCGTCACGAACCGCCCAATGCGTGACCAGCAGCGACCGCGCCCCGGCATGGAAAAAGGCGCGGGCCAGCCCGCTTAGCCCGTCCGCGGTGATCTGCCCGCTTCCGGCGGTGTTGCAGGCCGACAGCACCACCCAGTCGGCCGACAGCGACAGCCGCGCGATCTCGGCCCCGGTCAGCAACCCGTCCTCGGTGCCGCCATCCGGCAGCGGCCGCGAAACCGCGGGCGGGCTCAGCGCCAGCGCGGGCTCGTCCAGCCCGTCGATACCGCCGGCAAGCAGCCCGTGGGTTGCGAAATGGACGATCCGCGCCCGCCCCAGCACCCCCGACCGCGCCAGCGCGTCAAGCTGCGCCTCGCTCGCCTCGGCCCCGGTCAGGATGCGGCTTGCATCGGGGCCGAAGGCGCGCGCGACCTTGCGCAATTCCTCGCCCGTTCCGGCAAGCCGGGGCAGCCCCCTGACCGCCGCGATCCGGTCCGGCGCGGCCAGCGCCCGCGATTGCCCCTCGGCCCTGAGCGGCGCGGCAGTACCCGCGAAATCCGGGTCGCCCAGCCCGAGATAGGCCAGCCGCCCGCCCGGCGTCCCGGCGTCGGGCCGCCGCTCCAGCAGCCGCAGCGCCGCGACGGAGGGCAGCACCGTCAGGTCGCGCCGCAGCCCCAGCCAATGCGCCGCGCGCAGCTCGTCCGGCCGCGTCGCAACCGCCACCGGCGGCGGCGCCTCGACCAGCGCGGCAAAGGGCAGCGACAGGAAGGGCCCGCGCGGCACGACGATCCAGCGCGACTTTCCCGCCAGCGCCCCGGCCACCGCGGGCGCGCCGAACAGCGCCTCGTAAATCCCGTGGGCCAGCGACAATTCCACCGGCGCCATGCCCCCCGCCCTGTCGGCCCGGCCCGGCTGCACCGGCGCGCGCGCCGCCAGGGTCAGCCCCGCCGGACGGTCGAGCTGCGCGCGCAGCCGGGCGATCCTGTCCCCGAACCCGGCCGTCACCGGCGGGGCATGCAGCACCACCGCCTCGCGCGTGATCACCCAGACCAGCGCCAGCCCCGGCAAGGTATCTGCCCCGTCGCCACCGATCCCGCCCGGCCCCGGCGACAGCAGGATCAGCGCGTCCTCTGCCCCCAGCAGCCCCTGCACCTCGCGCGCCGCGACCGGCCCGGACAACAAGGCCGCCCGCGCGTCGCTGTCATCCTGCGCGGCGATCCGCGTCGCAAGCGCCGCAATCCGGTCGTTCAGCGCCGCAAGTCGGGCCGAGGCCGCATCGGCCGCATCGTCGTGGCCCTGCCCCAGCGCGCGGGCCAGCGCCGCCTCTTCCTGCCGGAACGCGCCCAGCAGGTCGTCGCGTTGCCGCAACGCCGCGCCCAGCGGCCCCGCCGCCGCACGCAGGGCGGCCTTGCGCACCGCCTCGTCGGTGCGGTCGAACCCCAGAAGCTGTGCGCTCAGGAACCCCTCGGCCGCCAGCCGCGCCCGGTCCGCACCATCGGCCACGCCCTCGCGCAGCGCGGCCCGCAGCGCCGTCAGGTGCAACCCCAGGGTCAGCGGCAGGGCAAGCTCGCGGCGCAGGTCCGCGCCGTCCTCGTCGCTGCGCGCGGCAAGGATGCTCTGCTTAATCCCGCGCGCGCGGCGGGCCGCCTCCAGCGCCTCGGCCACGCGCCCGCCGCTCAGCGCGCCAAGCGCCATCTGATCCAGCAGGCCCGCCGCCGCCGCATCGTCGGGGGCGCCCTGCAACAGCGCCTCCTGCAGATCCTGCGCGGTGCCCGCGGTTTCGCCGCCCTGACTCAGCACCATCGCATAGGCCGAGCGCGCGGCGCGCGCATAGGGGTGGTTCGGCCCCAGCCGCGCATCGAGATCGGGCAGCAGGCGTTCGAACCCGGCCCGCGCGGCGGCCATATCGCCCAGATCCGCCAGGGTCGTCGCCAGCGTCAGCCGCGCCGCCAGCGTATCGGGCGAATCCTCTCCGAGTTCGCGGGCAAACACCTCGGCCACCTGCCGCGCGATGCGGCGTGCCTCGTCCTCACGCCCGTCGCGCATCATCAGCGGCATCCGCTCGATCTGCACGGCCAGCGTATTGGGATCGTCCGGCCCGAACAGCCGTTCGCCCAGCGCCAGCCGCTCGTCCAGGATCGGGCCCAGCGCGTCATACCGCCCGGCGCGCGTCAGGGCAGCGGCGTACCCGCCCAGCGCCTCGAACATCTCGGGCGTTTGCGGCCCCGGATCGCGCCGCACATCGGCCAGGTTCGCGGCCAGCAGCGACAGCGCCTCGCGCGGCCGCCCGAGATCGAGATAGACCGCCGCCAGATCGCGCCGCCACACCAGCCGCAGCGTGGCATCCGCCGGGTCCAGCCGCGCCCCGGCGGTTTCCAGCAGCGCCGCCGCGCGCGCCGCGTTCGTCGCATCGCCAGTGCTGCGCAACCCGGTGGCCAGCGACACCAGCCGCCCCGCCGGCACCCCTGCCCCGGCCCGCGTCAGCGCCGCAACATGCGCGTCCATCGCCGCGCGCAGGCTGGCGGCCTCGGCCCGGTGCCCGGCGCGCAGCAACACCCGCTGCAACCGCGCGGTCACCTCCAATGCAAAGGCGTGATCGTCCGGCTGTCCCTGCGCAAGCGCGGCGCGCAGCTCACGATACAGCGCGATCGCCGCCTCCAGCGCCCCCGCCTCCTCCTGCATCTGCGCCAGTTCGATCAGGCCCAGCGCCATCAGCGGATCGCCGGGCGCCAGCGTCTGCCGGAACGCCGCCAGCACGCGCGTATAAAGCGCGATACCCTCGGCCCGCGCGCCGGTTTCGTGCAGCACCGCGGCGCGCGTGGCCTCCAGCCACAGAACCAGCCGGTCCTCCGGTCCGCGCCGCTGCGCAAAGACCGTGCCGAAATGGCCCAGCAGCGCCAGCGCCTCGGCGCCGCGCCCCTCGCCGCGCAACCCCCGGGCGATCTGCACGACGGCGGTAATCGCCTGGTCGTCCGTCACCCCGCCCCGCGTCAGCGCGGTTTCCAGTTGCCCGATCCGGTCCGGGGTCATCGGCACTATCTCGGCCGAAAGCGGCCGGGCCAGCGTCATCAGGCCAAGCGCCAGCCCCGCCAGCCCCGCCAGCCCCCGCCGCAGCCCTTCAGGGGTCACAGCGCGGCTCCAGTGCGGGGGGCGAGATCACGGCGATCCGCGCCGTTTCCGTCCCGGCATTGACCAGCGTCGCGGTGATGTCCAGACAGGTTTCCGGCACGAATTCGACATAGGCGGCGATCCCGACGATGCCGCTGGACGGGCCTATGTCCGAGCCGCGCACGGCGCCATCCGGGCCCGTCACGATCAGGTCCACATCGGCGGCGCCGCTGCCGCGCTTCAGCCGCGCCTCGACAATCGCCGCCTCGGCCCCGACCACCCGCAGGGTAAACGCCTCGTCCGCGCCGGGCGCGAGTTCAAGATCGAAGCGGCTGAAACCGCCGCTCGACCCGCGCGCGCGGGCAGTCAGGATGGCGATGTCGCGGGCATGGGCATCGCCGCTTTCGGCGCTCAGTTCCCTAAGCCGCGCCATATAGGCGGATGCGTTCCACGGATCGTCGGGGGCAAGGGTCGCGCCGCTGGCCAGAAGCCCGCGCAGCCCCGCGATCAGCAGCGCCGCATCCCCCGTCCGGGCACCCTCGGCGCTTTGCGCCTCGGCGGCGGCGCGGCGCGCGGCCACGGTTCCGCCCTCGGCCAGTGCCGCCCCCGGCATCGCAAGGGCCAGACCCAGCGCCAGCACGCCAAGCCATCTGCCGCTTTCGCCCGTCATATCCGTTTCATCCCGCCGACCGACATGGGAAAAAGCCTAGACAGCCGGGCGGTGCGGGGCAAGCGCGCATGGCCTAACGTTCCGTGCGCAGCGCAAGCGCCGCCGCCCCCGCCGCCAATGCCGCGCCGGGCGCGGCATCCCGCAGCATATCGGGCGCGGGCAGATCGCCTTCGAGCATACGCAGGTCGCGCGGATGGGGCGACGCCGTGTCGGCAATGTCGGCCAGCACCAGAAGCACCATGTCGCCGACCGGATCACCGGGCCCCAGCGATTCGGTATAGCGCACCGCCCGCGTCTCGCCCGCGTTCAGGCGCAGCCCGAACAGATCGCCCCCCTCGTAGCCGCGCAGGTAATAGATCCGCCCCTGCGGCCCCAGGTAGAACGGCGACAGGTCGAGCGCCACCGCCCCCCGGTTCGTGATCTCCAGCGCCACGGTGTCGCAATCGCGCACCACCATCCGGGGCGCGTCGACAGCCCCACCGCCACGGCGCGGCGCGGCGCCGGGCGCACAGGGCGTGACCGTCACCCGCAGATCCAGCGCCCGGCCCGGATCGCTGCGCGCCAGTTCGGGCACGAGGTCCAGCAGGAAATCCGCCCTGGCGATCTGCGCGATGGCGGCGCTCACCTCGTCCCAGCGCGACGCGGCGCGCGGCAGCACATAGGGCGCGGCCGCCCCGTCGCGGTGAAACTCCAGCGCCGCCTCGGTCAGTGCCAGGCGCAGCTCTGCCGGTTCCCCCGGCCGGACAAGCGCCAGCGGGCGCGGCAACCGCGCCTGTTCAACCGCCGCGCGCAACGGGGCCAGCAGCGATGGCGGCGCATCGGGCAGCGCCACCCGGTAGGGCGCCACCGGCCCCCGCGCCACCCGTTCGAAACGCAGCCCCGGCAGCGCCGCCGGGTCCCCCGGCGGATCGTCGGCGACCAGCGCCACCCGGCTTTCGGTCAGCCCCGCCGCCACGATCCGCAGACGCCCGGCGGGCCGCCCGGCAGCCGGGGCAACGGGGGCCAGCACATCGCCCTCGGCGAACCCGTCGAGCCGCCCCCGGTCGGCGACCAGCGCCCCGTCCACGGCGCGCAGCGTGATACCCGCCGCGCCAGCGCCCACCGGGCTGTCCAACGCGCCGGAAAACAGCGGCGCGGGCGCCGCCTGCCCCCAGTCGAGCAACCCGCGCGCCGTATCGCCCGCCAACTCACGAAAGCGCATCGGCCCGCCCGCGCGCAACGCCCGCGCCAGTTCGAAGGTAAAAAGCCCGTGCACCCGGTCGCCATCGAGCGGCAGTTCGATGCTCTGCGCCGCCTCGCCCGCCGCGTGGAAGCCGATGAACCGCCCCGCCGCAACGGCCGGCGGATCGAGCGTGCCGGGCGCCCCGCCCGTCCCCGCCGCCACCGGCGGGTTGAGATCGACAAGCGTCATCCCCGGCCGCAGCCCCAGCAGCGCGAAACGCGCCTGGGCCGCACCGGCGCCGGGCGTGCCGCGTTCGATGGTGCCCGCGTGGCACAGATCGGCGATCAGCCACAGCCGCGCCCCGGCCCCGACGATCCGCCCGAAGGCCGCGCCCAGCTCGTCATCCAGGATATGCCCGGAAATGCGCAGCTCGGCCCCGACCCGCCGCGCGGAGAAATCCGCCGGCAGGAACAGCTCGTCGAACCCGTCGGGCTCGGCGCGCGACGGGATCTGGGTGCCATGCCCGGCCAGGTAGACCGTCACCTCGTCCCCCGGCCCCGCCCGCCGCGCCAGATCGTCCAGCGCCCCGAGGATCGCCGCGCGCCGGGCCGCCGGGCCGGTGAGCGTGGTGATCGCGATATCCCGCCACAGCCCGGCCAGCACCCCCTGCATCAGCGCCACGTCGTTTTCCGGCCCGGCCAGCGCGGGAATTTCCGGCGCATCGGGATAGGCGTTCACCCCGACCAGCAGCGCGAAACGCTCGGCCCGCACCGGCAGCGCCGCCGCCAGCAGCAGCCCGGCCAGCAGAACGATGCGCGGCAAGCGGCCCGTCATGGCGCGCAGTCCCCGCTTATCGTCACCTCGGCGCGGTCGGTCGCGGGGGCGATCGCCGCGTCGAAACCGTGGCGCTGCGCGATGGCGCGGATCAGGCTCAGCCCGATGCCGGTGCCCGCGCTCTCGCCCTCGTCGCGGGCGCGCGAAAACCGCTCGAAGGCGCGGGCGCGGATATCGTCGGGAAAGCTCGCCCCGGTGTTCCACACCGACAGCGCGAAGGCATCCCCCTCCCGCGCCAGCGTCACGCCGATCCCGGCGCCGTCGGGGGCGTATTTCGCGGCGTTGCCCAGCAGGTTCGACAGCATCAGGTCCAGCAGCGCCCGGTTGCCCGTCACCGCGACGCCCGGCGCGATATCCAGCCGCAACTGCCGGTTTCGCGTCTCCAGCAGGTCGGCCAGGTCGTCCGCCGCCTGCTCGGTCAGCGTGCTCAGATCGACGCGCGTCATCGGCACCTCGGCCATCGCCTCGAGCCGGAAAAGCTGCGTCAGGGCGTGCAGCCGCGCGTTGGCGGCATCAATGGTGCGGTCGATATCGGCGGCATAGGTGGCCCGCCCGGCGGCGTCGGGGGCCGCGCCCAGGCGCGACAGGTCGCTTCGGATCACCTGCAACGGCGTCTTCAGCTCATGCGCCATCGTCGCCGACAGGTAGCGCAGCCCGCCGACAAGCTCGGCGATGCGCGGCAGCACCCGGTTCAGGTGGCGCGCAAGGTCGCCAAGCTCGGGCGCGGGCTGATCCTCGGGCAGGCGCAGGTCGGTCTCGCCCTCGCTGAACCGGGCCAGCAGGGCGTTGATCTCGGCGATGCCGTCGGAATAGCGCCGCTTGTGCGACGCCAGCAACGCCAGTCCGATCACCACCGCCAGCGCCAGCCCCGACCAGACCGCCCAGATCACCCGCCGCGCCTCGTGCACGGCGGGGCCCGGCAGGGCAAAGGCCAGCGACAGCGCGGTATCGGCCATCGGCAGCAGCCAGTCGGCGGACAGCGCCGCGATATCGGGGCTTTCGATCAGGTAGCGGCGCCCGCCGATCGCGCGCTCCTCCCGCCCGGGATCGGGCGGTGCGGGAAAGGCGGCGGCGATGTCCGGCGCGGTGGTGCGATGCAGCCGCCAGTCGCCCGCGCGCCATTGCCACAGCACGAGGCGCACATCCTCCAGCCCCGGCAGCAACTCCTCGCCGCGGCGGTCGATCCGCAGGGTCAGGTCCGACAGCCCGTTTTCCAGCAGCAGCAGGACGATCCGGTCCTCGATCTGCGCACGGTCGCGCGCGTCGGTCGCGGCGGCGGCCGAGAGCAGCCCCACGGTCAGCGCCAGCGCCCCCAGCGCCGCCGCCGACAGCATCGCCGCCAGCAGCGCGCCGCCCGACACATGCCGCAGGAACCGCAGATGCGCCGCCATCCCGGTCAGCCCCCCGCCGCCAGCGCCAGCAGCGCCCCGGGCCGGAAGGTATAGCTGTTGCCGCCGGTTTCGATGATCTCGGGCAGCACCTCGCCCCGCGCCTCGACAAAGCCGCGCAGCCCGGCCTGCATCCTGTGCTTGGTCGCCGAAACCGGGTTCGATCCGGCCTCCATATACACCTTTTCCCAGATATCGAGATAGAGCATCTGCTGCGGGATCGGCAGCCCGGCGCGTTCGGCCAGGTAGATCAGCATCGCGGTCTCGCGCGGGCGCATCTCCACCCGTTCGCCGCGCCAGCGCACGATCCTGTCCTTGCGCGACAGTTCCAGCGGGCCGAAAACCAGCTGGTCCTCGGCGATCCGGGGGCGCAGCAGCACCCGCACCCGCGCGCGCAACTCCTCGCCATGGGCGGGCTTGCACAGGTAATCGTCGGCGCCGGCCTCTTCCAGCCCGGCCACGCGGTCCTCGATCGCGCTCATCGCGGTATAAAGCAGCGCGGGCGTCGCCACCCGCCCGGCGCGCAGCTCGGCGATGAAGGTCAGGCCGTCGCCGTCGGGCAGGTTGCGGTCCACGATCAGCGCATCCACCGGGCCTGCACGAAATGCCTGCCGCGCCTCGGCGATGGTGCCGGCCATCGTGACCTGCATCCCGATCCCGGCCAGTTCCTCGGCCGCCCATTGCCGGATCGGCGCCTCGTCATCGACGACCAGCACACGCGGCGGTTCGTTGAGATGGCACAAAGCCCGCAGCCGGATTATCAGGTCGCGCGCGCTGTCTCCGGCCTCGATCACGTCCGCCGCCCCGGCGGCAAGCAGCGCCTCGCGCCGGGCGCGGAACGGCACGCGCGGCCCCAGCGAAAACACCGCCAGCACCGGCGCCCCGAGACCGGCCGCCGCGCGCAGCCGTGCCCCGGCCTCCGCATCCTCGAGCCCCGCAAGGTGGGCGACGATGGCGCAGGGCGGTTCCTCCGCCGCGCCGGGTTCAAGCCGTTCGGCACGCATCATCTGCGCGTCAAGCTGGCCCGACAGCCCCTCGAAAAACCCGTCATCGTCGCAAATCACACCGATCCGTCGCATTCCTTACCCGTCCGTCGCGCATGGCTGTCCGGCCCCAAGCCTAGGCCAGCCGCCGCCCGATACCGAATGATTTTTCCTGTCATTGCACATCGGCACGGATCGTTATGCAGGGATACCGCCCGCCTGCGACCGCGCGATCCGCCCCCGATACCGCGCGATTCCGCGATGACATTATTTGTCAACTTCCCGGTCCGTCCAATATGTTGACCCAACAAGCTAAATATCCTCTACTGAACTGAAATTAAGAACTGTAATTTTTGTACCCGGACACGGAGAACAATGCTCCGCATACTCTTGCCCATATTCTCGCTGCTGCTTCTCGGCCTTGTCGCCTTTGCCGGCCACGCCGCCCTGCAGGCCTGCACGCTGAACGCGCCGGCCCTGGCGCGCTGGCTGCCGCAGAACTGCCGGGGCGAGGCCGAGCAGGCCGCGCTGCTGCGCCTTTCCGCGCTGCGCGCCGAACATGCCACGTTACTGCGCGACATCCGCGAAAAGGAAAACGAGCTGGGCAAGATCCAGTGCGTCGCCGACCACCCCGAACCCCCGCCGATCGTCCTGCCCGCGCCCACGCCCGAGCCGCCGCCCCCGCCGCCGCGCGACGAAACCACCATCGACGAAGACGCCTGGCGCAACCGCGACCTTGCCGTTCTCGACGGCTGCTGGGAGCTGGAAACCAACATGCGCGTGACCAACATCCAGACCGGCAAGGTCTCGCATTATACCGAGTGGACCATGTGCTTCGACGCCAATGGCGCGGGCACGCAGAAAATGAGCGCCACCAACGGAGCGACCTGCAACGGGACCGTCAGCGGGCGTTTCCTCGACGACGGGCAGCTCAGGATCGACGAGCCCGGCGACCTGCCCTGCTCGGACGGGATGGATATCCTGCGCCGCGTCGGAACCTGCACGCTGTCCGGCGACGGAACCGCGCGCTGCAACCTCTATCAACCCGAACGCGGAGGGCGCGACACCGTGCGCCTGCGCCGCGCGACGAGGAACTGAGCCATGGCCGAACATTTCCTGACCAAATCGCAGATCGAACTGGGCCAGTGCCTTGAAACCGGCAGCGGGCTGGCGCTGGAAAGCCATGCCGCGCTGGAACGCATCCTCGCCGACCGGGTGTCGCCCGAGGCCGCCGCGCTGTTCGCCGAGCCGCTGATCAACCGTGGCAATGACGAGGCGCCCGCCAGCATCGCGTGGTATACCGACCTGCCCGGCGACGGTCGGCCGCTGTCGGATCTCGGAGACAGCGAACGCAGCCGGGTCGAGGCGATCCTGACCGAGCAGCTGCGCGCCATCCGCGAGGTGCTGAACGACCCCGAGGACGGGCCGCTGGTCGGCGCGGCGCTGCATCTGGCCGGCACGCCCAAGGGCGATGTCTGGGTGGTCAACGGCCGCCCGGTCCTGATCAACTGGGCGATGATGCCCGCGGGCGCCGGGCATGACTCCGCCGCCCGCGCCCGGGCCTTTGCCGCCAGCCTGGGGCGTTACCTGCCGCTCAGCGCGGCACCGCCCGTGACCGCGCAGGACGTGGCGGCGCGGCGCTCCGCCACCGCCGCCGCATCGGAACCTGCCACCAGCGCGCCCGCGCCCGAGGCGGACAAACCCGCGGCCGCCGTGCCGCCGCCCGGCGCGGTGCCGCCGCCGCCGCCCGCGCGCGAACCCCGGCGCCACGGGCTGATGTCGTGGCTGCCGCTGGTCCTTTTGCTGCTGATCGCCGCCGGCACGCTGTTCTGGCTGCTCAGCCCCGGCACGCGCATCTTTGCGCAGGCCGACCCCGATGCCGCGATCAGCGCCGTCGAGGCCGCCGATGCCGTGGCCGAGATCAACGCCGCGCTGACCGCCCGGCGCGATATGCTGCAGGCGGCGCTGGACGGGGCGCAATGCCGCGCCGACGGCACGCTGCTGATGCCCGACGGCATGACGATCGAAGGGCTGTTGCCGATCAACCCCGACAATCCCAATGACGGGCCAGGGAAAAAGGCGCAGGCCGCGCCGACCTCGATCCTGCCGCCCGATCCCGCGCGCGTGCAGGTGCCGCAAAGCGGCAGCATCGACACCGCCGCGCTGCTCGACCTGATCGAGGAACGCACCGTGCGCGTGGTCGCCCGCCTGTCCGGCGGCGCCGCCAGCACCGGCACCGGCTTTTTCATCGCGCCCGATTTCGTGGTGACCAATTTCCATGTCGTTTCAGACCCGCGCATCACCGAGGTCTTCGTCATCAACGAACGGATCGCCCGCCCGCTGGATGCGCAGGTGGTCTCGGTCTCGGGCCCGATCGGCGAGAACGGCGACGATTTCGCCCTGTTGCGCGTGCCCGAGGGCAAGCAGCCGTTTTTCCGCATCCTGAACACCGACAGTTCGCTCAAGCTGCGCAGCGTGATCGCGGCGGGCTTTCCCGGCGACATGGATTTCGCCGCGGGCAATCCCGACGGGCTGACGCGACCGCCGACCATGACGCTGACCGACGGCACGGTCAGCAACGAACAGACCCTCCAGGTGACGCCGGGCGGCGCGTTTCGCGCCATCGCGCATTCGGCGCCGATCTCGCAGGGGAATTCGGGCGGTCCGCTGGTCGACATGTGCGGCCGCGTGGTGGGGGTCAACACCTTCGTGCGGGCGGGCATGTTGCGGACGGTGAATTTCGCCCTGTCGGCCCGCGACCTGCTGGATTTCCTGGCCGCGACCCCGACCGCCCCCGACGTGGTGACGCAACCCTGCTCGCCCGAAATGCTGCGCCCTGCGACGCGCAGCGCGGAAACCGCCGCGCCCGCGCAAACCGCGCCCGCCCTGCCCGATTTCGGCCTGTCGCCGGGCACGGAGTAGCGCGATGTTCGAAGCCTTCATCGTCACCACCTCTTCGGAAGGGCTGAGCGCGCTCGGCAGCCGCGAACAGCGGAATTTCGAGCTGATCACCGACACGGTGCGCGATCACCTGGGCGAGGATCACGCCGCCCTGTTCGGCGAACCCGTGGCGACCGAGCACGGCGACCGCTACGACTGGTACGCGCCGGTGCAGGGGCGTCCGCGCAAGCTGCCCGACCTGCCCGGGGACGAGGCCGACGCGCTGCGCACACGCCTCGATACGCTCAGCGCCGATATCGCGGCGCTGGCCGACCGCCTGTCATCGGACGGCAGCGCCGACGGTCAGCGGCTGGGCGAGGCGCTGCACAACGCGCTGCGGGTGCCCGGCGACGAGTATATCTATGCGGTCGGCGAGGGCGACAGCGCCCGGCCGGTGCTGGTCAACTGGGCCTGGGTGGGGGACGAGCACCGCTCGGAACGCGGCGCGCTGACCGGGCGGGACACACGCAGGACCGCCGCCGCGAGCGCCGCAGCCGCCACCGCCGCGGGGGCCGCCGCGGCCACGGCGGCGCGAACCGATACCGCGACGGCCACCGATACCGGGGCCGGGACGCGCGAAAAGCGCCCCTTTGCCTTTCTTCCCTGGCTGCTTGGCCTTGGCTGGCTGGCGCTGGCCGGGATGCTGGCGGCGATCGTCTGGCTGCTGATCGCGCCCTGCGCCGTTAACGGTCCGGCGTGGCTGTCCTTCTGCCCCGCCGCCGCGGCCGAGGCGCCGGTGCTGCGCGCCGAAACCGCCGCGCTGGAGGATCAGATCGACCAGCTTGAGCGGCGCATCGCCATCGCCGACCGCGCCTGCCAGCCGCCGCCGCCCGAACCGCGCGTCATCCAGGAGGCCGCCCCGCAGGCCGATTTCAGCGAACGGCTGGAACGCGCCGGTGCGGCGTTGGGCGATCTCAACTTCTCGCTGGCGTGGGATGGCGGCTCGGATGTCGATCTTGCGGTGACCTGCCCCTCGGGCCAGACCGTCGCGTTCAACCAGCGCAACGCCTGCAACGGCCATCTCGACGTGGACAGCAACGTGGCGACGATCCGGCCCGAGCCGATCGAGAACGTGTTTTTCAACGGGCCGCAGCCGGGGCAATATACCATCCGCATCACCCTTTTCACCAAACGCCAGCTTACGCCGGTTCCGTTCGAGGTGCTGATCCGCGACGCCTCGGGCTCGCGCGTCGAAAGCGGCACGCTCGAAACCGAGCGCCAGAGCTGGACCATGACTTACACTTACACAGGCACGCCATGATCTCCGACCGCAAGGAACAACTCCGCCCGCTCATCAACTGGCACGACGATATCACCATCGTGCCGTTTTCGGGTGTCCAGCTTCTCGATTTCGGGTTCTCCATCGACGACCTGACCGCGCGGCCGTGGAAATTCATCGAACGCCCCACCGGCGAGGGCGACGACAAGGCGCTGATCCCGCTGTCGGGGAACGAGGAAAAGGACGCCCCTATCGAGGACGCGGCCACCGCCGAGGACGATCCCTATTCGATCCGCGCCACCGCCGCGATGGAGCCGTTCCTGGCGAAATGGGTGCCGGTGCCGGTGCTGCGCATCAAATCGGAACGCGGCGCGGCGGGCGAGGAACGCTATGACAACGGCCCGTCGAGCTGGGCCCGGCTGCGCGTCGTCGAACTGCCCGCCCCCGATCCCGACACCGGCCATACCCACCGCGTGCAACTGGCGCTGGATACCGCGCTGACCGCGCAGCACCAGGGCAGCACCTATATCGCGCCGGAACGCGCCGACGCCGAGAACCCGCGCGAGTTCCGCTTCGTGTCCGAGCCCGAGCATATGGACTGGTTCCTGCGCAAGCTGGAAACCGGCGAGGACGGCGAGATACGCGACCCCCAGCTCTGGGTGTCGGAATGGCTCAAGGAGCTGTTTTTGTCCTTCAAGCGCGCCGAACGGCCGGGGCGGCAGATTTCCGAGGAGAACCTGCCCCACCTGTTCGAACACTGGGCGCGTTACCTGGCCTATCTGCAATTCGTCGACCAAGTGGTGAAGATCCCCAAGATTCGCTTCGTCAACACCGTGTCCGAACGCGACGCGGTGACGCCGGTGGATGTGGACCTGGTGCTCGATGTCGGCAATTCGCGCACCTGCGGCATCCTGATCGAACGCTTCCCCGGCGAAAGCCGCGTCGACCTGGTGCGGTCCTTCCCCTTGGAAATCCGCGATCTTTCGCGCCCCGAGCTTTATTATTCCGGCCTGATCGAAAGCCGCGTGGAGTTTGCCGAGCTCAAGTTCGGCGACGACCGTTTCGCCAGCCGCTCGGGGCGGCGCAACGCCTTCATGTGGCCGGGCTTCATGCGCGTCGGCCCCGAGGCGCTGCGTCTGATCCAGCGCGAGGAAGGCACCGAGACGACCTCGGGGCTGTCATCGCCCAAACGCTATATCTGGGATGACGAGGTGCGCCAGCAGGACTGGCGGTTCCACGCCCATGCCGACCCCAACAACCTGCCCAAATCGGTGCGCGCCGCGATGCGCCAGCTGAACGAGGCGGGCGACGTGCTGTCGCGCGTGGAATACGAGGAAAAGAACCGCCTGCGCCCGCGCGGCAAGACCTCGAAGAACCGCGCGATCCGGCCGCGTTTCTCGCGCTCGGCGCTGTTCGGCTTCATGCTGGCGGAAATCATCAGCCACGCGCTTGTGCAGGTGAACGATCCCGGCTCGCGCGCCAAGCGCGCCCAGTCGGAACTGCCGCGCCGCCTGAACCGCATCATCCTGACCCTGCCCACAGCCACCTCGGTGCAGGAACAGGCGATCATCCGCAGCCGCGCCGAGGGCGCGCTGGATCTGGTCTGGGCGATGCTCGGCGCGGGCGAGAACACCACCTCGATTTCCCAGAAGCCCGAGCTTGTGGTCGAGTGGGACGAGGCAAGCTGCACGCAGCTTGTCTATCTCTATTCCGAGATCACGCAGAAATTCGAAGGCAATATCGACGCCTTCCTGCGGCTCAAGGGCACCGAACGCACGCAGCCCGGCGCATCGGCCCCGGCGCCCAGCCTGCGGCTGGCCTGCATCGACATCGGCGGCGGCACGACCGACCTGATGATCACGACCTACTGGGGCGAGGCGAACCGCGTCCTGCATCCCGAACAGACCTTCCGAGAGGGGTTTCGCGTCGCGGGCGACGACCTGATCCAGCGTGTTATCTCGGGCATCATCCTGCCACGCATACAGGCGTCGATCGAGGCCGCCGGCGGGCGCTATGTCGGTGAAAAGATGCGCGAATTGTTCGCCGGCGATATCGGCGGGCAGGATCAGCAGGTGATCCAGAAACGCCGCCAGTTCGCCCTGCGCGCGCTGATGCCGCTGGCGGTGGCGATCCTGTCGCACAGCGAAACCGCGGCCGAGTTCGACCGGTTCGAGCTGTCGGTCGCCGACACGCTGGGCCTGCCCCGGACCGACACCGGGGACGAGGCAGCGGACGATGAACCCGTCGGCGGAGAGCGCCCCGAAACCACCCGCCCGCAGCCCGAGCCGCTCGTTTCGGGCGAGATACTGGGCTATATCGAACAGGCCGCGCGCGACGTGGGCGCGTCGGACTGGTCCTTTGCCGACACCTCGTTCACCATCTCGCGCGAGGACGTGGATGCGATCGCCCGCGAAGTGTTCCAGAAGGTGCTGGGCAACATGGTCGAGGTGATCGACCACCTGGGCGTCGACGTGGTGCTGCTGACCGGGCGGCCCTCGCGCCTGCCGGCTGTGCGCTCGATTGTCGAGGAAATGCTTGTCGTTCCGCCCAACCGTCTGATTTCGATGCACAAATACAAGACCGGGCGCTGGTATCCGTTCCGCGATCCGATCACCCAGCGCATCGGCGATCCCAAAAGCACGGTGGCCGTGGGCGGGATGCTGATCGCGCTGTCGGAAAACCGGATTCCGAATTTCAAGGTCACCACCGCCGCGTTCCAGATGAAATCCACCGCCCGCTTCGTGGGCGAGATGGACAATAACGGCCAGATCCTCGACGAACGGCTGATGTTCTCGGAGCTTGACCTGGACAGCCGCGGCGGCGCGCAGGAGGCGGTGGTCAACATGTTCTCGCCGGTGCATATCGGCTCGCGGCAACTGCCGATCGAACGCTGGACCACCACGCCGCTCTACCGGCTCGATTACGCCAACCCCTCGGCGCAGCGCCGCCCCTCGCCGATCCGCGTGACCTTTGAAAAGGCCGATTACGACGACAGCGACGAAACCAGCGCCGAGGAAACCCTGCGGCGCGAGGCCAACCGCGAAGCCTTTGCCATCACGCTGGTCGAGGATGGCGCAGGCGACGGGATGAAGCCGACCGATGTGGTGCTCAAGCTGCATACGCTCGGCTTCGAAGACGAATACTGGATCGACACCGGCGTGTTCCAATACTGACGGACGGGGATGAACAGATGACCACACAAGAGCAACTGGCAGAGCGTTGCGAAGCGGTCGAAAAGGCCGCGCGCGCCGCGCTCGACTGGGTGAACGATCCGGCGAACGCGGATACCGTCGACCTCAAGCACAAGTCGGCCGTCAAGCTGCTGCGCCGGGGCGCGCGGCGGGCGATGAAACTGTCCAGATCGGCCCGCACCAAGATGTCGGTCTCGGTCTTCGGCCCCTCGCAGGCGGGCAAGTCGTTCCTGGTATCGGTTCTGGCCCGCCCGCAGGAGGGCCGGCTGACCGCCGATTTCAACGGGCCGGGCGGGCAGCTCGATTATATCTCCGAGATCAACCCGGCGGGGGATGGCGAATCCACCGGCCTCGTCACCCGCTTCACCATGTCCAAGGACCCGACCCCGGACGGGTTCCCGATCAAGCTGAACCTGCTGACCGAGGCCGATATCGCCCGCGTCATCATCAACAGCTTCTACAAGGATGGCGACCAGTCAGAAACACCGCCCGAGGCCGAGGAGCTGGGTGCGCATATCAAGACCTACGAGGCCAAGGCCCAGCCCGGCGACGTGCCCGGCCTGTCCTTCGAAGAGGTTTATGAGATCGCCGAATATATCCAGAACACCTTTGGCAAGGCCGCCTATGCCGCCGCGATGAACCGCTTTTACGACGAGGCCGCCGCCCTTGCCCCGCGCATGTCGATCCGCGACCGCGCCGGTTTCCTGTCGATCCTGTGGGGCGGCTACCAGCCGCTGACCGATCTTTATATCCAGCTGGCCGAGGCGCTGGCGCAGATCGACCATGCCGAGGTGGTCTATGCACCCCTGTCGGCGCTGACGCCGCGCGACGTGTCGATCATCGACGTGAAAACGCTGCACGGGCTGTTCGAGCCCGGCGGCGACACCCTGCCCCTGCGCACCGAGGGCGGCAAGCAGGCCGACCTCAGCCGCGCGGTGGTCTGCGCGCTGGCGGCCGAGCTTGTCTTTCCCATGCTCGACCAGCCCTCGGACCTGTTCGAGGAAACCGACCTTCTGGATTTTCCCGGCGCGCGCAACCGGTTCGAACAACCGCTGACCAAGACGCTGGAAACCCCGCAGGAAACCGTCACCCAGATGCTGTTGCGCGGCAAGGTCGCCTATTTGTTCGACCGCTATGTCGAGAACCAGGAAATCACCTCGATGCTGCTCTGCGTGCCCGACAGCAACATGGAAACGCTCGACCTGCCGCCACTGGTGGACCACTGGATCGGCATGACCCACGGCACCACCGCCAAGCAGCGCGCGAAAACCGACTGCATCCTGTTCTTCGTGCTGACCAAGTTCGACAAGCATCTCGGCGACAGCGCGTCCGGCGGCAGCGCCTCGGAACGCTTCGAACGGCGCATGAAGGCGTCGCTGCTGGAAGGGTTCGGCAAGCTCAAGACCTCGTGGGTGCATGAGTGGGCCGAGGGCAAGCCGTTCCAGAACTGTTATTGGCTGCGCAACCCCAACTATTTCGTCGAAGGGCTGATCGACTATGACGACCAGAGCCGCGAGGTGGCGATCCGAACCGAGAAAGAGGCGCGCGTCGCCGAGCTGCGCGAGGGCTGCCTGGCGACCGAGGCCGTGCGCGCCCATTTCAAGGACCCCGACCGCGCCTGGGACGCCGCGCTGACGCTCAATGACGGGGGCGTGGGGTATCTCACCGACGAGCTGACCAAGGTGTGCAAGCCGACCTCGAAGATCGGGCAGATATCGGCCCAGGTCGAAAAGCTGGCCGAGGACATGCATACCGAGCTGGCCGCCTTTCACGTCTCGGACGATATCGGCAAGCGTATCGAGGAAAAGCAGGCCGCGGCGGCCGAGGTCATCGACGGGCTGGAAATCGCATTGCAGCGCCACCGCTTCGGCGCCGTGCTGTCGGCGCTCATGGTCGATCAGGACCAGGTGCAGGACCGCATTTCGCGCGTGCCCAGCTCGATCCGCATTACCGATGTAACCTCGTCCGCCGGCGCCGCGCGGCCCGTGGCGGCCGCCGGGGCCGCCGTGGCCAGCGGCCCTGCGCGCCCCGGCCGCCCGGCCCGGCCCGGCCGCCCTGGCGGCGCCACGCCCCAGCCGCAGGCCGAGGCCGAGGCGCAGCCGCCCGAGGCCGCCGCCGACAAGCCCGCGTCGCGCGCCGCCGATATCCGCACCATGACCGCCGAGACCTTCCAGGCGGAAAGCTCGGTCGAGGTCTGGATCGAGGGGCTGAACCGCTTCCGCGAGGATGCCGACGTGCTGGAAACCTTCGGGCTGACGCAGGGCTCGGTCGCCAACCTGAACACCGAGCTGACCCATGCGCTGCGCCGCGTCGGGATCGTCAACCAGATCGAGGCGCAGCTCAAGACGATGAATTTCGGCCTGACGGTGGACAAGCGCGCCGAGCCCGCCGCCATCGTCTGCGCCGAGCGGATCAACAATTTCGTCACCCGGCTGGGCACCGACAGCCTGCCCGATACCGAACGCCCCGTCGTCGAGTTGCCCGATGGCGGCACCCGCCCGGTCTTTGCCGGGCGCACCGGCGCCGACAATGCCGACGGCCTTCCGCCCGCCCCGCGCGCCGCCGCCGAGGAGCTGTGGACCGACTGGGTGTTCTCGCTGGATGCGATGTTCGTGGCCAACGCCAAGGACACCGACGCGGGCGAGATCGACATCGAACAGAATCTCCGCCTCGGCGAGATTCTCGAGACCCTCGACACGGAGGATTAAGAATTGAGCCTTGACGTCCGCGCCGACCCGAAACGCCCCAATGGCGGCTATGCCGAGATCGTCGCAGATCCGGCAAAACTGCCCGAGGGAGAGGCCACGGTCACGATTTTCGACGCCTTTTCCGAGCGTTACCTCGGCGAAGGCGGCTGGCAGACCGAGCGCGCCAGCTTTGGCCCCTACCCCGTCGCGCATGAGGACGGCAAGGCGCGGCTGGTGATCGGGCCCGAGATCGTCAACGAGATCGAGGAATACGCGGTTCTGGAAATGACCGTCGGCGAGCTGTCGGGCGAGGTGAACTGGCCCGACGACGTGTTCCCGCTGCCCGGCGCGGCGCGGCTGGGCGGGCTGCACGTGGCCCGCAGCGAGCCCAAACCGGCCAGTCCCAACCTGGTGCAGACCGTCACCCCCGCCACGCCCGCGCCCGACCCCGAACCCGAGCCGGAACCAACCCCTGAGCCCGCCCCTGTGGCGGACCCGCCCGCCGGGGCGGCCGGCCGGTCGCGCACGCCGCTGTTCATCGGCCTTGCGGTGCTGGTTCTTGCCGCGCTCGCCGCCAGTTGGTTCTTCCTGATGGGACCGACCGACACCGTCGAGGAACCCGCCCCCGTCGCCGCCGCGCCCGAACCCGCGCCCGCGCCCGAGCCGCAGAACCCCTGCGCGGCCGACGCCTTTGCCGCGCTTGCCTCGGCCCCCTTTGCCGAACGCAGCGCGCTGATGCTGCGCTGTGCCGGGCAGATCGACGCCGACACCGCCTTTACCATCATCGAGGACGGCGCCGTTTCGGGCGATGCGGATGCGCTGGCGCTGATGGCCGAGCTTTACGACCCCGAGGTCAATTCCAGTCCGGTCGAGGAACAGATCGGCATCTCGCTGAATGGCGGGCTGACGCTGGCGGCCGATTACTACGCCCGCGCCAGGGCCGCCGGGAACACCGCCGTCACCCAGCGCCTGACCGAGATCTGCGACACCCTGCGCGCACAATCCGATACCGAAGCCCGCAACGCCGTTGAGGAGTTCTGCACCCGATGACCCGCCTTCCGACCGTTCCTGCCGCCCTGCGTGACACCGTAATCGGGATGCTTCTCACGGTGCTGCTGGCCGCGCCGGTGCTGGCGCAGACCGCGCGCCCGCTGGTCCGCGAGGGCACCACCACCGTCTACCAGCGGGTGCTGACCCGTCCCGGCGCCACGCTGCACACGGCACCGGACGGCGCGGCGGGCGAGACCTTTCCGGCCTTCCAGCCGCTTTACGTCTTCGCGCGGGAAAACGGCTGGTCGCAGGTCGGCCCCTCGTCGCTGTCCGGCCCGGTCGGCTGGGTCGCGGATGGCACGGTCGTCGACTGGAAACAGAACATCGTCGCGGCCTTCACCAACCCGGCGGGCCGCGAACGCTCGCTTCTCTTCGGGTCCGAGGACCGGCTGCGCTGGCTGATGGAACACGAGGCCGTGCGCCAGATGGAGGCGCAGCTGATCGAAAAGGCCGAACAGGGCCTGCTTGCCCCCGAGGACGAGGTGGTGGCGATCGAGCCGGAAAACTACGTCAATATCCGTGACGAGCTTTACCTCATGCCGATCCTCGATTTCGTCGAGGACCTGCACCCGATGACCTACGAGGACAACCTGCTGATGAAGGTCGCCTCGCTGCCGCTGAACGACGAGCTGCCCGAGGCCAGCAGCGCCCCCGGCGTTTCGGGCGAGTTCGATGCCGGCGTGGTCTTCGTGTTCGACACGACGCAATCCATGCAGCCCTATATCGAACGCACGCAGGCCGCGCTGTCGAAAATCGTCTACGACATCAACGGCACCGATATCGGCAAGCGGATGAATTTCGGCGTGATGGCGTTCCGCGACAATACCGACGCGGTGCCTGCGCTGGATTATCGCACAAGGATGATCGTCCCGCTGGAGCGGCGGATCAACCAGTTGCCGGTGCTTCAGGCCATCGCCGATACCAAGGTCGCCACCGCGAATTCGCCGGGCTTCAACGAGGACAGCCTTGCCGGGGTCGAGGACGCCATCGACCAGACCGACTGGACCCAGGCAGAGAGCGGCGATCCGTTCGACGCGCGTTACGTCATTCTCGTGACCGATGCCGGGCCCAAGGACCCGCGCGATCCGAACGCGCGCTCGGCCATCGGCCCGGTCGAGATCCAGCGCGACGCCGAGGGGCGCGGCATCGTGATCCTGACGCTGCACCTCAAGACGCAGGCGGGCGGCGAGGCCCAGCACGATTACGCCGCCGCACGCTATCGCGAGCTGTCGCGCTTTGCCGGGCGGCAGTTCTATTTCCCGATCGAGGGTGGCTCGGAAGATGCGTTCGAACAGACCGTCACCACCCTTGTCACCGCGCTGAGCGATCATGTCCGTTATGCGATGGGCGAGGCCGCCGTGCTGTCCGAGGGCGACGCCCCGCAAGAGCTTGTCGATCTCGGCCCGGCGCTGCGGCTGGCCTATCTCGGCGCGCGCGAGGGCACCCGCGCGCCCGACGTAATCGAGGGCTGGGTGACCGAGAAAGCAGCCGAAGACCCCTCGAACCTGGCCATCGAGCCGCGCCTGCTGGTCACCAAGAACGAGATGTCCACCATGGCGCGGTTGCTGGAAAACCTCGTCACGCTGGCCGAGGCCACCCGCGGCGAAGAGGACGCGGCCAATTTCTTCAGCCAGCTTCAGTCGGTGATCGCCGAAATGGCCACCGACCCCAATACCGTGGTGGCGCAGAATGCCGACACGCTGGGCGGCGCGCTGGAATATCTCGACCGGCTGCCCTATCGCAGCCAGATCATGCAGATCGACCAGGACCGCTGGGCCGAAAGCGCCATGCAGCGCCGCGCCATCGTGGACGGGATGCGCCAGAAGCTGACCCAGTACCGCAAGTGGCTGTATGACAGCTCGGTCTGGACCGCGCTTTATGACGATGCCCCCGATGGCGAGCATGTCTTTGCCATGCCCTTCGACATCCTGCCCTGAACCGATGCAGCCGGTGATCGACATCGACGGTCTTTCGGTGACGCTGACCAGCGGGGCGCGCGGCTTTACGCTGGAAATCCCGGCGCTGCGCGTGGCGCCGGGCGAGCGCGTGGCCTTTACCGGCCCGTCGGGCACCGGCAAGACGCTGCTGCTGGAACTGCTGGGCCTGTTGCGCGCACCCGGCGCGGGCCGCTACCTTGCGGCGCTGCGCGACGGTGCGCAGACGGATCTGGGCGCGCTGTGGAAAACCCGGCGCGGGCGGGCGCAGATCCCGCCCCTGCGCGGACGCCTGTTCGGCTTCGTGCCGCAGACCGGCGGGCTGCTGCCCTTTCTGGACGTGCGCGGCAATATCGCCTTGTCGCAGCGCATTTCCGCGCGACCCGACGCCGAGTTGATCGAGGCGCTGATCGGGCGGCTGGGTCTTGGCCCCGTGGCACGGCTGCATCCCGACCGCCTGTCGATCGGGCAGCGCCAGCGGGTGTCCATCGCCCGCGCCCTTGCACACCGGCCGCGTTTCGTGATCGCCGACGAACCCACCGCCGCGCTCGACCCCGAGAACGCGGCCGAGGCGATGGCCCTGCTGTTCGGCGCCGCTGACGAAACGGGCACCGCCGTGGTCGTGTCCTCGCACGACCTGGAGCTTCTGGACAGTTTCGCGCTGACCCGCTACCGGCTGGGCCTGATCCCCGACACCGACCCGGACCGCGTCACCAGCCAGCTTGCGCCGCTGGAGGCATCCGCATCCCGCCCCGCCGCCACAGCGGGGCCCGCACCATGAAGCTGCTTGTCGAACTTTCGCTGCGCGACCTGCTGCGCGACTGGGTCTACCTGCTGTGCAACGTTGCGGTCCTGGCCGGGGTGATCGTGCCGCTGCTGGTGCTGTTCGGCGTCAGGAACGGCGTCTACGACGCGCTTCTGGGCAGACTGCTGTCCGATCCCGCGACGCTGCAGATCGACACCAGCGGCAACAACGCCTTCACCGAGGCCGACCTGGTCGAGCTGCGCGGCTGGCCCGAGGTGCAGTTCGCCACGCTCAAGACCCGGTCGCTTTTCGATTACGTCAACGTGCGCGAGGTCGGCGGGCGCGGCAAGCAGGAGGCGATCATCGCCCCCTCGGGCACCGGCGACCCGATGATCGCGCCGTTGCCCGCGCTGAACGCGGGCGAGGTGGTGCTCTCGGCCGCGCTGGCCCAGCAGCTTGGCGTCGCCGCCGGGGCCGAGGTTCAGCTTTTCACCCAGGCGCCCGAACGCCCGCGCCAGTTGATGCTGCCCGCGCGCGTCGCCGCCGTGCTGCCGCCCGAGCGGATCACGGGACGCGTGGTGATGGGCGACATCGCCATGCTCGACCTGATCGAGGCGTTCTATGACGAATACGCCCTGCCCGATCACGGCATCACCGCCGGCAAGCCGCTTGCCAGCCGCAACGCGACATTCGAAGGCATCCGTGCCTATGCCCGCGATCTCGAAAGCCTCGGCCCCCTGCAGGACCGGATCGAACGGCGCTTTGCCATCGCCACCCAGGCCGACACCGCCGAGGTCGCCTCGGTTCTCGGGCTGGGGCGCAACCTGGGGCTGGCGCTGGCGCTGACCGCCGGGGTGGCCGCCACCGGGCTTGCCGCCGCGCTGGTCTTCGGCTTCTGGGGCGAGGTCGCGCGCAAGCGCCGGATGATCGCCAACCTGGGCCTTCTGGGCCTGCCGCCGCGGCTGATCTCGCTGTTTCCGGTGGTGCAGGCGCTGGTCACGGCGCTGATCGGCCTTGCGGTGTCCTTCGGCCTCTATCACCTGGCTGCCGGGGCCGCCGAACGGCTGTTCGATACCGGGCTGACCGACCGCGGCGGCCTTGTCACCATCTCAGGGACCGAGGCGATGGCGATCGCGCTGGCGGTTCTGGTCTTCGTCACCGCCGCCGCCCTTGTCGCCGCGCGTTCGGCCATGCGCACCGATCCCGCCACCATCCTGAGAGAGCAGAGCTGATGCGCCCGCTTCTTGCCATCGCCATCCTGCTGGCCACAGCCGGGCAGGCCCCTGCGCAAGAGGCGCCCGCCCCATGGGAGCCCGAGCTTTACGATCCCGCCGCCGCGGCGGGCAGTCCCGCCGACCTGACGCTGCCGATGCCCTGCGGCGGGGCGATGGCGTTCCAGCGCGTCACCGTCCCGGTCGAGCCGGGCAACCCCATCGCCGACAGGCGGTTCCGCATCGGCCAGCCGCAGGCCGAAACCGGCTATTCCGACTACCTGCAAACCGCCTATCTGCGCGGCGCCTTTCCCGGCGACAGCCCGGGCGACACCGCCTATTACATCGCCCGCTACGAGATGACCGAGGGCCAGTACCGCGCCCTGGCCGGCGATTGCGCCGCCCCGGCCCGCCGCGACCGGATCGCAAAGGGCGAACTGTCCTGGTTCGACGCGGTGGCGCTGTCGCGCAGCTATTCGGAATGGCTGCTGACCGAGGCGCGCGACAGCCTGCCCGCCGCCGCCGATGGGCTGGCCTTTCTGCGCCTGCCGACCGAGGCCGAATGGGAATATGCCGCGCGTGGCGGGGCCGCCGTCGATCCGGCGATCTTTCCCTCGCGGCATTTCTTCGGCGACGGCAACATGCTCGACTTCGCCAAGCTCAACGCCCCCGGTTCGGCCCGGGGCAAGCTGCTGCCGGTGGGGCTGACGCAGCCCAACCCGCTGGGCCTTTACGACATTTACGGCAATGCCGAGGAACTGATGCTCGAGCCGTTCCGCCTGAACGCGATCGGGCGGCGGCACGGGCAGGTCGGCGGGCTGGTGACGCGCGGAGGCTCGGTGCTGTCGACGCCCGAACAGGTCTATTCCGCGCAGCGCACCGAATACCCGCTGTTTCGCGGCTCGGACGGCAGCGCGCTTGCCTCGGACACCTTCGGCCTGCGCCTGGTGCTGTCGCGCCACGTCACCGCGTCGGACGCCGCCCTGCGCGCCATCCGCGACAGCTGGATCGCCACCGCCGAGGAAAGCGAAGGCGCCGCCGACACCCCGCTGGGCACCCTTGCCGCCCTCATCGACGAGGAAACCGACCCCCGCCGGCAATCCTCGCTGTCCGAGTTGCAGCTTGAATTCCGCCGCGCGCAGGAAGAGGCCAGCGCCGCCTTCGGCGAGGCCGCGAAATCCACGCTGCTGAACGGCGCGGTGCTTGTCGGCGCGATGGCCGACGGCGAAACCGAGATCACCCGCCGCCGCGCCAGCGTCTATCAGACCGTCGACCAGATCCGCCTGTGCAGCGACGAGGCGCAATGCGCCACCCTGCGCGACCTGGCCGGGCGGCTGACCGGCGAACTTGACAGCCTGCGCCGCCTGCAGCGCACCTACCTGGTCTCGCTCCGCTCGGCGCTGGAAACGCTGTCGAACGGGCTGGAGCCCGAGATCGTGATGAGCGCGCGCGAGCTTTTGCGCGGCGAGCTGACCGCCTCGGAGCAGACCGAGATCCTTGCCAATCTCAGCCGGTTCGAGGCGCTTCTAAGCGCCTATACCACCCGCCCAGACATGACCGGGGACGACCTGCGCGCCCTTGTCCTTGCGCGCTGAGCGCGCTCAGAACCCGCTGGCCGTGGGCAGCCAGGTGGACAGGAACGGCAGGAAGGTGATCAGCAACAGCGCCGCAAGCTGCGCCAGGAAGAACGGTGGCATCTCGCGGATCAGGGTCGAGGGGCGCAGATCCACCGTCGAGGACACGACGAAGATCAGGCTGCCCACCGGCGGCGTGGTCAGCCCCATGGTCAGGTTGACGATCACCACGATGGCGAAATGGTTGGGGTCGATGCCAAGCGCATGGCTGATCGGCGCCAGGATCGGCACCAGGATCATCACGCCGGGCAGCGGGTCCATGAACAGCCCGAAGGCCAGCAGCAGCAGGTTGACCGCCAGAAGGAAAACGACCGGCGCCAGGTCCCAGGAAATAATGGTCTCGGCCAGGAATTGCGGAATGCCCTCGATGATCAGCACCCAGGCAAAGGCCCGCGCCGCACCGAGGATCAGCAGCACCGCCGCCGATGTCAGCGCCGCGCGCAGGATGATCGCGGGCAGATCGCGCAGCCGCAGCGAGCGATAGACGAACATCCCCACGACCAGCGCATAGAACACCGCGATGACCGACGCCTCGGTCGGGGTGAACACGCCGAACCGGATGCCGCCCACGATCAGCACGATCAGGAACAGCGCCGGCAGCGCGTAAAAGGCGATGCGCAGGATTTCGGCCAGCGGCGGCTGCGCGTCCCCGCTGGCATAGCCGCGGGCATGGCTGACGCGGGCATTGGCGGCCAGCACCAGCGCGGTGATCAGAAGCCCCGGCAGGATACCCGCCATGAACAGCGAGCCGACCGAGACCTCCTGATCCTGCATGGCGTAGATGATCATGGTGATCGAGGGCGGGATGATCGGCCCGACCACGGCGCTGGCGATGGTCAGCGCCCCGGCATAGCCTCGGTCGTAGCCGCCCTTTTCCATCATCCGTATCATCATCGCGCCGGGCCCGGCGGCATCGGCCAGCGCACTGCCCGAGATGCCCGCGAACATCGCCGAGCTGACCACGTTGGCATGGCCCAGCCCGCCCCTGAGATGCCCGACCAGCGATTGCGCCAGCCGCAGCAGTGCCTGCGTCACCGCGCCGCCGGTCATCAGTTCCGAGGCGAGGATGAAGAAGGGCACCGCCAGCAGCGGGAAACTGTCGAGACCCGCGAACATCTCCTTCACCACGACCAGGTGCGGATAGGACGACCCGAAGCTGAGCGCGAGAAAGACCGAAATCGCCATGGCGAAGGCTACCGGCAACCCCAGTGCCAGCAGCAGGAACAGCGCGGGAAACAGGATCTCAGCCATTGGCGCTGCCCCGCAGCGGTGTGTCCTGCGCCTTTGCTCCGTCCATCCGCTTGTACTTGCCCGCCGTTATCAGGGGGCGGGCGATCAGCAGCAGGTGCAGGATCAGCAGCCCGAACCCCACCGGCATCGCCGCGTAGACGTAAAGGAACGGCAGCCGCATGGCGGGCGTCACCTGGTACTGCATCCGCAGCGCGTATTGCCAGCCGACCCAGACCATGAAGCCGAAAAAGGCCAGCAGCGTCACGACGATAAGCGCCCGAAGCACCCGTTCCCCCGTGCCCGGCAGGGCATCCTGAAGGTTGGTGATGGCGACGTGCCCGCCGACGCGCAGCGCAAGGCCCGCGCCGCCGAAGGTCATCCAGATCATCAGGTAGCGGGCAGCCTCGTCGGCCCAGGGCAGCGAATGCGCCGTCAGGTAACGCAGCGTCACGTTCGCCCCGACGATCAGGGCCATCGCCGACAGCATGGCGATCAGCGCCCAACCGTTCAGCGCAACGAATATGCGTTCCAGTCTCTGCAAGCGGCGCCTTCGGGAATGAACGGGCCGGCGCCACCGGGCGCCGGCCGCATGGGTATTACTCGGTGGCGACGATCGCGTCGACCAGTTCCTTGCCGTAGGTCTCGTAATAGCCCTCATAGGCGGACTGGATCGCGGCCTGGAATTCGGCCTTTTCCTCGGCCGACAGCGTGCCCACTTCCATGCCGCGCTCTTTCAGGGTCTCGACCCCCGAGGTCTCGACATTGTCGACATAGGCGCGCATCGCGCTCACGGCCTCGGTCGCGGCCTTTTCAAAGGCGGCTTTCTGATCGTCGTCCAGCCCTTCCCAGAACGGCTTGGACACCAGCAGCATCGCCGGCGAATAGACATGCCCAGACAGGGTCAGGTATTTCTGCACCTCGTTCAGCTTGACCGACACGATCACCGACAGCGGGTTTTCCTGCCCGTCGATCACGCCCTGCTGCAACGAGGAAACCACCTCGGGCCAGGCCATCGGCGTCGGTGCTGCGCCCATCGCCTCGAAGGCGGCCAGGTGCACGGGGTTTTCCATCGTGCGGATTTTCAGCCCCTGAACGTCCTGCGGATGCTCGATGGCATTACGGTTGTTGGTGATGTGGCGAAAGCCCTGCTCGCCCCAGGCCAGCGCGTGCAGCCCCACATCGTCGAACTTGGCCAGGATCTCCTGCCCGATGGGCCCGTCCAGCACGGTGCGCGCATGGGTCAGGTCGCGGAACAGGAAGGGGATGTCGAAAACGCCGGTATCCGAGACGAAATTCGCCAGCGTGCCCGAGGACACGATGGTCGCCTCGACCGTGCCGATCTGCAGCCCCTCGATCACCTCGCGCTCACCGCCGAGCCCCGAGGACGGGAAATGCCGGAACGCGAATTGGTCGCCGGTTTCGGCCAGAACGACCTCTTCGAGTTTCTGCGCGGCGACGCCGTAATGGCTGTCGGGCGCAAGCGCATAGCCGATCTTCACCTCGGTCTGCGCGGCTGCGGGCGCCGCCAGCAGGGTCAGGGCGCCGACGGTCGCAAGGTTGCGGAACATGGATGTCATGACTAATCCTCCCAGACATTGTCGGCACATTGCTACAGAGCCGACGCAGCGGAGACAAGACACGACAGGCCCGCAAGGCACGATTCCCGTTCCGCGGGTTCCCTACATCTCGTCCTGGGTTTCGCGGCTTTCCTCGCTGATGGTATTGCCGGCCTTCGAAATGTCCTTGCCGGCGCCTTCGATGGTTTCGCAGGCCGCAAGGCCCAGTAGCGCGATGAACAGGGCAGAGATCAGACGCAGGTGCATGATAGGTCTCCTTCGATCGGGTCAATCGCCATACCAACCCGCAGCGACCCGCCCCGGTTCCATACCGCGTGGCAGGCGGGCGCGAGAGCGGTACGGAACCGGCACCATTGCCGGCCTAGCCTTCCAGCCGCTTCACGTGCCTTGCCAGTGTCCGCCGCGAAACGCCGAACCGGTCGGCAAGCCCCGAAAGGTCGGGGACCGGCCGCCCCAGTTCGTGCGAAACTTCCTGCAACTGCCGTTCCGACAGTGCCGGCGGCCTGCCGACCCGCTTGCCCCTGCCGATCGCCGCCCGCATCCCCGCCCTCGTGCGCTCGCTGATCAGGTCGCGCTCGAACTCGGCCAGCGCCGCCATGATGTGAAAGATCAGCCTGCCGCAATTCGAGGTCGTGTCTAAACCTTCGGTAATGGACCGGAACTCGACATTCTTGCGGGCCAGAAGATCGACGGTCTGCACCACGCCGGACAGCGACCGGCCCAGCCTGTCCAGGCGCCAGACGACGAACTGATCCCCTGCCGACAGCGCGTCCAGCGCATGTGCAAGGCCGGGCCGGTCCATCAGCGCCCCCGAAACCCCGTGATCCTCGTAGATCCGGTCGCACCCCGCAGCCCCCAGTGCCGCGACCTGCAGATCCAGACATTGGTCATCCGTTGAAACCCGTGCATATCCGACGTTCATTGAACTTTCTCCTGTTGATCCGGTCAATCTGCCCCCGACGCCCCGCATCGACGCGAAGACAGCCACAGGTGGATTGTCCGCGCAGACGGGAAAAACGACCATAGGTAGAAAATTCAGATAGAATCCCACCCATAGCGTTGACAAAAGGGGCCCTTTTTGTCGCGGGGTGTTTTTTCGCCATGCCGATTGTCCCGAGCCCTGAAAACGTGAAGATCGCCCATCCATTCTGTGTTAGGACATAAAGGGCCCCTTTTGACGCCGGGCCGGGCGACGACGCCGGGGCGGTCCCGCTTGTCGGATCGTTGATCCTCGGCGTGCTGGCGGGGCTTTCGGCGGCCGTGCTTTGCGGGCTTGCCGGGTTCGGCCTGCCGGCCGCGTTCGTCGTATATGTTGCGGTCGGGGCCACGGTGACCTTTGCCGCCCCGATGCTTCCGCTCGCGTTGCGCGCACTGCGCGATCCTGCCGGGCCCACCCCGCCCTCCGACTGCCGCAATGGGGGGCGTCAGGCGGCGTCAGGCACGCCCGAGGGGCTCCTCATCCCGGGTCTTTTCTCAAGGGCTATGCGGCACGGCGGGACCGTGGCGAACCCTCGTCCGCTGAAACCGAAAATGCTCATTGTCGGCCATGACCGGTTTGGCGGATCGCGTTCCGTCGACGACATCTTCGTCGACATGGTCTTTGTCGATACCGGGTTCGATGTCGACACATGCAGCAGCCTGAACGCCGCCGTTTGCGCGGTGATCGATCACCCGGCGCGCTGGCAGATGCTTTGCGTGGACCTCGATATCGTGGACCGCGAGATCGGGCTCGTCGCCGCCGTGGAACGGCTCAGGTTCCTGCGGCGGGCCGTTCCCGTGATGCCGGTGATACTGCTGTCGAGCGATTTTGCCCGGCACGACGACGATCCGCACAGGGCCGCGATTGCCGATGTCAGCCTGCGGCTGCCCGTCTCCGAAAAGGACCTGCTTGCCGGGATAGAGACGGCGCTGGCCAACAACCTGGCATGGCAGCACAGGGCCACGTCCCCGAACCCCTGATTCCCGCGGATTTCGCGGCGATCCCGCGCGCGTTGCAAAGCCCTAAACCATTGACAAAAGGGTTCCTTTTTGTCCAACGCGTATTTTCGACATATCCGGGATATCCCATCCAATAAAACAACGACGACCGTCCGTCCGTTTTGCACTCGGACATAACCGAACCCTTTTTGCAATTTCCGCATCGCATCGCACCTTCATGAACTCGTCATGCAAGTGTCACCGTTCTGAAACGGTGCGGCCGTAACATTCGGGCCGCCACCATGCATTCAGGGGACAGGACGATGACCGTCGCGCGCCATTCCGATTTCGAACTCGACGCCGCCCCGCTGGTCGCGGGCGCACCGCCACGCACCGACCGGCACCTGAGGGTCACGGTGGCCGCGCTGACACGGCAACGCCCCGCGATGCTTGCCGAACTGCTCGACAGTTTCGGGGGCCTCGTGCCGCCCGCGAATTGCACGGTGCGCTTCCTCATCGTCGAGAATGACGACGAACCCCGTTCGCGCGACGAGATCGCACGGCGCGGCGGCCGGATCGGCGAATGCCGGCTGGACTACGTGCTGGAACCCGAGCCCGGCATCCCCTTCGGCCGCAACCGCGCCGCGAAAGAGGCGATCGGGGCGGGCCATGACCTGCTGGCTTTCGTGGATGACGACGAGATCGTCGATCCGGCATGGCTGAAAAACCTGATCGACGGATACCGCAACAGCGATGCGGTCCTGCTTGGTGCTCCGCTGGCGATCCGGCCACCCCTGCCCGGCCTGTCCCGCAGCCAGCGCGCGATGCATGCCTGCATCAGGCGGCGCTACCTCAAGAAAGAGCGCCGCGCCGCCCGGCGGTCGGACCTGATGGGCACGCGCAGGACGACCATCGTCACGAACAACTGGCTGGCCGAAACGGCGATCTTCACCGGGCACGGCCTGTGGTTCGACGAAACCATGCGGTTCACCGGCGGCACCGACGCCAAGTTCTATGCCGAAGCAAGGGCGAAAGGGCTGCCGACCGCCTGGGTCAGTAATGCCCACGTCTACGAGGGCATCCCGCCCGAGCGCTTGGATTTCTGGTACCAGTTCCGGCGCGGACGCGATCAGTCGACCACGAATTTCCATCGCAAGATCGAGAAGACTCCCGCCGCGAAATGGACCGTCCTGATCACCGTCCCGCCCAAGGCCGTCGCGGCCGTGGTCCTGGCCGGGCTGCTGCTGCCGACCGGCGGCGCAACCGCGCTGGAACTGTCGCGCACGATGGGATGGATCGCCGGGCGGATCGGCGCGCTGGCCGGGCGGAAATCGTCGCTCTACCTCGAAACGACAGGGCACTGAGGGCCGCCGCGGGAACGGCCCGTGCCAAGGGTCTCCCTGTCCTGTTCACTCCCATATCCGGCACGGACCGATATTCGTCAGCCTACGGCCCATCTGCTTTGCGCTTCGAGGCGCTGGCGCTGGAACAGGTCGAAATCCGGTGCCGATTGCTGCCCGTCCGTGATCTCTTCGAACGGGTCGACGACATCGGTCCGAACGCCCGAAAGTTGCTCGATGGTGGCCAGGCCGCAGAACGGAACCACGACCTCGGCATAGCCGCCCTCGTGCACGGCCACGACCCGGCCGCCGCAGATATCCTCGGCCAGTTCCATCACCTGCCGCGTCATTTCCCGGAAGGTGCCCGAATGGGCCTGCATCCGGCTGAGGGGATCGAAGGCGTTGGCGTCGAAGCCGCTGGCGATCACGATCATGTCGGGGCCGAACGCCCGGATCGCGGGAAGCACCAGCAATTCCATCGCGTCCAGATAGGCGCGATGCCCGCCGCCCGGCAGCAGCGGGATGTTCAGGTTCGCGCCGATGCCCGCACCCTCGCCGCATTCGTCCACGGTGCCCTGCCCGGGGGGAAAGCATCCCTCCTGATGCAGCGAGATCGTCAACGTGTCGCCCCGCTCGTAGTAGACGGCCTGCGTGCCGTTGCCGTGATGCACGTCCCAGTCGAGGATGGCCACCTTGCCCAATCCGTGATCCGCGCGGGCGGCTTCGATGGCGATCGGGATGTTGGCCAGCAGGCAGAACCCCATCGACTGCTCGGGCAGGCAGTGATGGCCCGGCGGGCGGGACAGTGCATAGCCGTTTTCGTTCACCCCGGTCAGCACGTCGGCCACGGCACGCCTGGCCAGTCCGGCCGAAAGCGCGGCGATTTCGAAACTGCCGGCCCCGAAGGGCGAATAGATCCCGGCATTGCCGCCACCGGCATCCGACATCTGCCGGAAGGCGTCGATATAGCTTTCGGTATGAACCCGCAGCATGTCCTCGCGGACGGCGGGCTCGGCGGTCTTGACGTCGAGATGTCCGGTCAGCCCCGACACGTCCATCAGGTTCTTCAGCCGCCGCTTGCTCTCGGGGCTTTCCGCGTGCCCGCCCGCCGAGGGCGGCTGGATGTATCCCCCGACTGGCAGGATCAGCGCATGTTCGCCGGTCGAGTGCCAAAGGCATTTTTCATCAAAGTAGAACGCCGTTGTCATGGCTGGGTCTCCATCGTGGATTTTCGGGAAAGCAGACGATCCAGCGCCCCGGCAAGCCCGCCGGGCATGACCAACATCACCAGGACGGCCGTCGCGCCGAGGGCAACCAGGTACCAGCTCGACGAAAAGGCCAGTGTTTCACGCAGGACGAAGTAAAGCGCGGCACCGAGGAAGGGGCCGGAAATCCGGCCGATGCCGCCGATGATGGTGACAAAGACGATGGTGACCATCCAGTTGATATCGAAGGCGGCGACGGGCGTGATGAACAGCGCCGACAGAAAGCTGACCGCGCCGGCCATGCCGGTCAGCGCGACGGACAGCACGAACACCGCCAGCCGCACCCGGTGCGGCGCCACGCCGATCGAACGCGCGGCCAGTTCGTCATCCTTGAGCGCCCGCAGGCGCAATCCGAAATTGCTGCGCATCAGCGCCCAGACAAGGGCGGTCGCACCAAGCGCCACGGCCAGCGCCAGCCAGTAGGCGCTCGCCCCCATCCATTCACGGTTCAGGCTGCGGGCGGCGGCCAGCGGCAGCCCGGCCGCGCCCCCGGTGTAATCCCACCGCATGACGACGATGCGGAATATCTCGGCCGCGACCCACATTCCGACCGCGAAATAGACCTCGCGCAGGCGGAACAGGATCGGCGCAAGCAAAAACCCCAGCACCGCCGTGACGATCCCGGCCAGCGGTATCGCCATGTAGGGATGCACCGGCAGATCACGCGTGAGAACGTAAAGCGCGTAGCCGCCTATCCCGACGAAGCCATGATGCCCCGGCGACAACAGCCCGCCATAGCCGGCCAGCAGGTTCCATGCCTGCGACAACGCCACCACCACCAGGATTTCGCTGGCCAGGAACAACATCCCGCGATCCGCCCCGAAGGGCAGCAGGACCAGCGCGACGACGGCAACCGCCAGCAGGATACCGGGCCTCATCGCGTCACCTTCCGTCCCGCAAGGCCCTCGGGCCGGATCAGCAGGATCACCAGCAGCAGGATATGCCCGTATAGCAGCCCCGAGGCCGGGTCGAGGCGAAAGCTGATGACATGGACAAGCCCCAGCGCCAGCCCCCCGAGAAGACTTGCCCAGATCGAGCCCAGACCGCCGATCACAATGACCTCGAACGCGATCAGCAGCCGCTCGACCCCGGAAAACGGGGTGACCGAGCTGCGCATCGCCAGCAGCACGCCCGCCAGCGCCGCCAGCGCGGCGGACACACCCATGACCACCGCGAACACCCGGCGGCGTTTCACGCCGAAAAGCCCCACCAGCGCGGGATCATCCGAGGTGGCGCGCACGATACGGCCCCAGCGGGTATGCCCGATCCCCAGATGCAGCACACCGAACAGCACCACCGTCAGGATCAGGGTGCCCAGCGGCAGCAGCCCCACCGGGAACCAGACCGGCCCGATCCGCGCGGTGGCCAGCCAGCCCGGATCCAGCGCGCGGTTGTCGGCGCCGAATATCTCGACCAGCAGGTTCTGCGCCACGATGGAAATGCCGAAGGTCAGCAAGAGCGGCGGCAGCGGGTCGTCGCCAAGCACCCGGTTGACCAGCGCGCTCTGTAACGCATAGCCGACGGCGAACATTCCCATCGTGACCAGCGGCAGCAGCAGCCACAGCGGAACCGGCAGCAGGTCGACCACCGCAAAGGCCAGGAACGCCCCCGCGATAACAAGCTCGCCATGCGCGATATTGGCGATCTTCATGACCCCGAAGATCAGTGACAGGCCCAACCCGAACAGAGCATAGAGCCCGCCCAACGTCAGCCCGCTGAACAGGGTTTCGAACCAGATCATGTGTCGTCCTCTCCGAAATAGGCGCGGCCGATGGCATCGAGGTCGGCGCCCGCACAGGGGCCGGTGAGCGCCGCGCGCCCCTCGAGCAGGCAAAGGAACCTGTCGCCGGCCGCGATGGCGCGGTTCACATCCTGTTCGACCATGATGGTGATCATCTCGCTCTGGTCCCGCAGCATCGCCAGCGCCGCGTGCACCTCCTGCGCGACGACCGGGGCAAGGCCCAGCGACACCTCGTCGAGCAGCAGAAGCGCCGGATTGGCCATCAGCGCGCGACCGATCGCAACCATCTGCTGCTGCCCCCCTGACAACAGCCCGGCGGGGCGGTCGGCGAACTCTCCGAGGATCGGGAACAGGCCGGTCACGCGGTCCAGCGTCCAGGGACCGCGACGCCGGACATTGGCGCCCATCAACAGGTTTTCGCGCACGCTGAGCGAAAGGAACATCCGCCGCCCCTCGGGCGACAGGGCAACACCCGCCGCGGCGCGCCCGACCGCCGGCAAGGCGGCAAGATCGGTATCGCCCAGCCGCACGCTGCCCCGCGCCTGCGTCATCCCACAGATCGCGTGCAGGAACGAGCTTTTGCCGGCGCCGTTCGCACCGATCAGCGCAAGCGTCTGCCCGGGCTGAAGCGACAGGTCGACCCCGAAAAGCGCCTGGAAATCGCCATAGAACGCGTCCAGCCCCCTGATCTCAAGCATGGTGGGCCTGCCCGAGATACAGTTCGCGCACGCGCGGATCGCGGGTGACGGTATCGGGGATATCCTCGATCACCTTCCGGCCGAGATGCAGCATCAGGATACGGTCGCTCGCCGCCTTCAGCGCATGGGCGATATGCTCGATCCACAGGATTGCCAGGCCGGGCGACTTCAGACCCCGGATCAGGTCCACCAGGGCGTGCACCTCGTGCTCGGTCAGCCCGCCCGATATCTCGTCAAGCAGCAGCACCCGCGGCCCGCTGGCCAGCGCCTTGGCCAGTTCCAGCCGCTTGCGATCGAGCAGCCGCAGCTCGCGCCCGGTCCGGCCGGCCTTGTCGCCAAGGCCGGTGCGTTCCAGCGCCTCGTCGACCTGGCCGGCCAGCGCCGCGCCGCGCAGCCCCTGCCCCGCCGACGCCGCCAGCACGAGATGTTCGCGCACGCTGAGCGTCGGAAAGGGTTTGGGGATCTGGAACGCCCGGGCGATCCCGGCCTGCACCCGAATTTCCGGCGGCAGCCCGGTGACATCCCTGCCATCCAGGCGGATCGTCCCGCCATCCACCGGCGTCGCCCCCGCCAGAAGGTCGAACAGGGTGCTTTTCCCGGCACCGTTCGGCCCCATCACGCCCAGGCACTCGCCGCCCGCGACCGTCGTCGAAACACCGTCGACAACGGTCAGCCGGCCAAAGCTTTTCCTCAGGTCGCTGACCTCAAGCATGTCTCAGCCCAGTTGCGAAAGCGGCAGGGTCGTGTCCTCAACCCCGATCGAGGGGGCAAGCGCGTTCTCGGTGATGACCAGATCGTACTCGTGCCTGCCGCCGGTCGTCTTGCGCCACTGGCCGCCGGCAACTTCGGTCACCGCGACGTTCCTGATCGGCGAGCCCGCAAAGTTCACCGGCCCCACCATCGTCGCGATGTCGAGCGCGGCAATGGCATCGCGCACCGCGTCGGGGTTCTTGGGATCGCCCGACGCCGTCAGCGCCGCAAGCCCGGTTTCGAACAGCGCGTGGCTGTAGCCCAGCGTCTGAATCCACTGTGCGCCGGACTGGTCCTCGTAAGCCTGCGCCAGTTCCGCGGCCGACTGGCCCGTCAGCGAGGAATGGAAAGGAACCTTGGGGGTCCACCATACCTCGGTCGACATGCCGTTGCCCCGGTCGCCCAGCGCGTCGATCGCAGACGGGAACAGGAAGGCCCCGGCAAAGGTCGCCGCCTCGGGGGCAAAGCCCATCTGGCCGGCCTGCGCCCAGAAGGTCGACCAGTGCGGCGGAAAGCCGAAGCCGGTGACGATCTGCGCCTCGGCGGCCTTGAATCTGGACACCTGCGCGCTGAAATCCTGAGTTTCGAGCTGGAAGCGGCCACCGTCGATACGCGAATACCCGGCCTTTTCCATGATGGCAGGCAGACCGATATTCGGATCGGAGAATGCCTGGCCCGCGCTGTTGTCAAAATAGAAATCGCCCACGACCCTGTTGGTGTCGATCTGGTCCCAGATACGGGGGAAGGTGCCCATGGCGTCATCCGCCCCCCAGAAGAAGGTAAAGGAATAGGGAAAACCCTGTTCGGGGGTCGATCCGCGCCCGTACATCCACGCCTGCCACGGGCCGATGGTCGAGATCGACGGCACGCCCGCGATATCCGACATCTCGCCCGTGGCGACCGAGGCGTCGAGATCCTGCACAAGCAGCAGGTCCACGCCTTCGCGCTGGATCAGTTCCTGCCCGACCGAGGCCGAGCGGTTGATATTCGACTGGTTGTCCCGCATCAGGAACTCGACGGAATAGGTGTTGCCGCCGATGGTCAGGCCGTTTTCGGTCAGGCGGCGAACCTGTTCCAGCATCCACGGGTCGGACGCGCCGAACTCGGCGCGCGGCCCGGACAGCGCGGTGATGTAGCCGATGCGGATTTCGCGGCTCGCCGCGCGCACGACCGACGGCGCGGCAAGCATCCCCGATGCAGCCGCCGTGGCCGAGAGGAACGAGCGGCGAGACAGTTTCAGTTTCTTTTTCAAGGCTGATCTCCCGGTTGGTTTTATCGTTCTTCCGGGATGTTCACATGTTATCTTTTTTCCGAATATAGTGCAAAATCACTATAACAATTCGCCGCCGCCAAGGCCCAGTTTCCGCGCCAGATGCAGCTTGCCGGAAGCGCCGGTCTTGCGATAGATCGACGCCACCTGGTTGCGGATCGTGTTGACCGAAACCTCTTTCCTGTCAGATATTTGCCGCATTGACAGACCGCTCAGCAGTAACTCGGCGACCTTGCGCTCCTCTACCGAAAGCCGCGACGACAGATCGGCCGGGGCCAGCCGGAGCAGCATAAGGCCGGGCATGTGATGGCGGCTGAACAGCGTGATGTTGCGCCCGGTCCAGGTGCGTTCGACACCGGCCATCCCGACCAGCAGGGCGCCGGCCTCGGCCGGTGTCGGAACCTCGTCCAGAAGCGCCTGCCGGAAGTTCCGCGTCGCCCGCACGATCTCCCCGTTCACGCCCAGCAGCGCCGCCTCGCCGCCCGGCGGCGCAAGCGAGCGCAGCTCCGCCTTCAGCGTCAACGAGAGGCTTTGTTCGAGATGCCGCAGGATGACGCGGAAATCCGATGTCTCCTCGTCGGTGAACCTGGCACCGCCGCTGCGCCGGTAGAGCGACATGAAGAAATTGAAATCGGTCTCGCCCGCCAGCCGGCAATGGCCATTCAGGATCGTGCCGATATCGAATGCGCTCAGGAAGTTCCTGAAATCCTTGTTCAGCCCCGGAAAGCTGGCCTCGATCGACTTTGCATAGACCGCAACGCTGCGCCCGTGCCGGATAAGCGGGTCCTGGTGGGCCACCGCCCGAAGTGCGCTTTCGAACCCGTGCGACAACCCGAATGTCGCCGTGCTGACCAGCGTGGTCCGCCCCCCGGCCAGGTTCGACCACCCCCACCAGGCCGCATCGAACCGCACCAGCCCCGAAAGTATCTCGATCAGGCTGTTGTGATGCACCCGGGAGGACGATTCGACCGCCGAGTTGTTGAGCCGCAGGACCAGATCGCTGAAGTCGGCAAGATGCATATCGGTGCAACCATTCTGCAGGGGCTGCCCGATCTTAACGGCTCTTCCACGACAGTCCAATTCACGATGCACCCCCGCGACATCCGCGCGATTCTGTCACTGCGGGGAACCGCTTGCGCAGCCTTCTGAGATGAAATACGTGATTGCAAAACAGGCAAACAGCATCGGCGTTGCCTGAAATTTCATCATCCGGCGAAAACCTTTCCAGACCCAGAGACGTGACATGAACAGTATCGACGAAAAGCTGCAACCGATCCTTGCCGAAGTGATGCGGCGCAATGCCGGGGAGCCGGAGTTCCACCAGGCCGTTCACGAGGTGATGGAAAGCCTCGGGCGCGTCGTGGCGAAGAACCCCGACTACCTCGAACAGGCGCTGATCGAACGCATCTGCGAACCCGAACGCCAGATCATCTTTCGCATCCCCTGGGTGGACGACCAGGGCAAGGTCCAGATCAATCGCGGCTTTCGTGTCCAGTTCAATTCGGCCCTCGGCCCCTACAAGGGCGGGATGCGGTTCCACCCGTCGGTCAATCTCGGGATCATCAAGTTCCTCGGTTTCGAACAGATCTTCAAGAACGCGCTGACCGGCCTGCCGATCGGCGGCGGCAAGGGCGGCACCGATTTCGACCCCAAGGGCAAATCCGATGGCGAGATCATGCGCTTCTGCCAGTCGCTCATGACCGAGCTTCACCGCCACCTAGGCGAACAGACCGATGTGCCGGCGGGCGATATCGGCGTCGGCGGGCGCGAGATCGGGTACATGTTCGGGCAGTACAAGCGCCTGACCAACCGTTACGAGGCCGGCGTGCTGACCGGCAAGGCCATCGCCTATGGCGGATCGCGCGCCCGGACCGAGGCCACGGGCTTTGGCAACACCTATTTCACCAAGGCCATGCTTGAAACCCGGAATACCGGGTTCGACGGCAAGCGCGTGGTGGTATCGGGCGCGGGCAACGTGGCGATCCACACCATCGAGAAGGTACAGTCCTTCGGCGGCAAGGTCGTCGCCTGCTCGGATTCCAGCGGCTATGTCATCGACGAGGCCGGGATCGACCTTGATCTGCTTCAGGAAATCAAGACCGTCCGCCGCCAGCGTATCTCGGAATACGCGCGACGGCGGGGCGAGGGCGTGCATTTCGTCCCTGTGGGCAAGGGATCGGTCTGGGACCTGCCCTGCGATGTGGCGATGCCCTCGGCCACCCAGAACGAGCTGTCGGGCAAGGACGCGAAGACGCTGGTCAAGAACGGCGTGCAGGCGGTGGGCGAAGGCGCGAACATGCCCTGCACCCCCGAGGCGATCCGCATCCTGCGCGAGGCCGGCATCCTGTTCGGACCGGGCAAGGCGGCGAACGCGGGGGGCGTTGCGACCTCGGCGCTGGAAATGCAGCAGAACGCCAGCCGCGACCGCTGGAGCTTTGAGCAGACCGAGCAGCGCCTGGCCCAGATCATGCAGAGCATCCACGACCGCTGTGCCGAAACCGCCGACGAATACGGCGCCCCCGGCGACTACGTCCTGGGCGCCAATATCGCGGGCTTCGTGCGGGTGGCCGAGGCGATGCGGATGATGGGCGTGATCTGAGCGTACACCCGCGCAACAGCAGATTCTGTATCGGTTTTCCCCGGTTTCGGCCCTATATGTTCAGGGACGAGACCGCGGGTGACGATCGCCCGCCCGCATTGCCACAGGTTTCGGGGGCCCCGCATGATCACCGATATCGAGGATTATTTCACCAGGGGATGCGGACGCTGCGCACGCTTCGACACCCCGGACTGCGCGACGAAACGCTGGCAGCCCGGCCTCGCCAAGCTGCGCGACATCTGCCTGTCCTCCGGTCTGGAAGAGACGGTGAAATGGGGCCACCCGTGCTACATGCATGCGGGCCGGAACATCGTGATCTTCGGCGCGTTCCAGGATGATTTCCGCCTCAGCTTCTTCAACGCGGCGCTCATGGCTGACCCGGAGGGCGTGCTGGAACGGCAGGGGCCGAATACCCGGCATCCCGACATGATCCGCTTCACCTCCAATGACGGACCCGGAAAGCTGGAAGGTGTGATCCGGGCCTGCCTGGACGAGGCGAAGGGCCATGCCGAGACCGGCAGGAAGCCCCCGAAAGACGACAGCCTGCCCGAGCTGCCCGAGGAGCTGGTGCAGGCGCTGGACGCGGACCCGGAGCTTTCGGAAGCGTTCCACGCGCTGACGCGGGGCCGTCAGAAAAGTTACGTGATCACCCTGAATTCGGCGAAAAAGCCGGAAACACGGATGCGCCGCATCGCAAAATTCCGCGACAGGATCATCGCGGGAAAAGGCGCGATGGAGCGTTGAGACGGGCGCCGCCGGGGTGATCATGCAGGAGATTGCCACCGGTTTCGTGATTTGCAACCGAAGGGCATCGCACGGCCGCGGTCGGGCGATCCGACGGTTTGTGGCTGACATTTTATCGTGCAGCCACTTCCTACCTCAGGCCGTGGCACCTGCGGCAGCCAATCGCCCGGCCGGGGGGCGGCCGCGCGATGCCCGGGCCGCTGCGCGGCTGTTCCGGGCTGGGTGCGTCGTTCAGATGTCGTGGCAGGACTCTCCGCCTCTTCCACGAGCGGCTTCTTCCCGCCCGACAGCCACGATCCCCCTAGGTCACGAAGAACAGCACCGTCATGATCGCACCGACCGCAGTCACGAAGTGGCGCAGCAGGTCGGTTCTGACGATCCTGCGGCTTTGGCGCGCGCCGATATATCCGCCCAGCATCGCACCGACGACCATGACGGCCGCCTGCTCCCACGCGATCAGCCCGGCAGTGACGAAGGTCAGGACCGAGATCACCGACAGCACGACCGACAGCAGGCTTTTCAACCCGTTCATCCCGTGCAGGTTCACATAGCCGAGCAGGCCGAAACTGGCGAGCAGCACGATGCCCAACCCGCCGTTGAAATAGCCGCCATAGACCGACACGGCGAGGATGACCGCCGCCGACGAGACCGGACCGATGCTGCGGCCCTCGTCCCGGCGCAAAAGCCGCAAAAGATACGGACCGGCGGCAAAAAGGACGGTCGCCGCCAGCAAGAGCCACGGCACCACCCACATGAAGACCTCGCCCGGCGTGACGATCAGCAGCAACGCCCCCAGCAATCCCCCCGCCGCCGAAAGGGCGACGATGGCGGGCAGGCCAAGCCGCCCTTCGGCCCGTATATCGTGCCGGAACGCCCATGCACTGCTGACATAGCCGGGCAAGGCGATGAAGGTCGCCGTCGCATTCGCGCTGACCGGCGGAACGCCGACATAGATCAGCGCCGGCAGGCTGAGAAAGGTTCCGCCCCCCGCAACGGCATTCAGCACACCGGCCAGGAAACTGGCGGCCACAAGCAGCACCATGTCGAACATCGTCTTTTCCCCTCGTCATGAACCGGCTTTCTGTTGCACGGGCGTCAATTGGTCTGCAAATTGGTCTGGAAAGGAACGCCGATGCCCCGACCCCGTGACGACCTCCAGGCAAAACTGCACCTGCTGCTGGGCACGGCGGCGCCCGATCCCGGCGACCGCCTGCCGCCCGAGCGGGAGCTGGCCCGCCAGCTTGGATGCAGCCGCGAAACGCTGCGCAAGGCGCTTGCAGTGCTGGAGCGGCAGGGCGAGATCTGGCGCCATGTCGGGCAGGGAACCTTTCGCGGCGCGCGGCCGCTGCACCTGCCGGTCCGGGACTCGATCCTGGTCGACGGCGCGACCCCGCCCGACGTGATGCAGGCACGCCTGCTGCTGGAACCGAAGGTCGCCGCCGAGGCCGCGCGCCGTGCCGGGGCACCGGATATCGCCCATCTGCGCGCGCGGGTCGCGGCGGGCAGAACGGCGGGCGACAGGCCCGCCTGCGAGCAGGCCGACGACAGGTTTCACCACGCCATCGCCCGGATCGCGCGCAATCCGATCCTGATCGGCTTCCTGACCTACCTGTCCGGCGCCCGCCGCCGCGCCGCCTGGCAGCGGGAATGGGACAGAACCTATCGCCGCATCGGGGCGGACGAGTTCCGCACGCTGCACAGCGACCAACATGACCGCATCGTGGACGCGATCGCCGCCGGGGATGCCGCGGCCGCCGAAAAGGCGATGGCGATTCATCTCAAGACGATCGAACGGGCGATGACCTTCGGCGAGGGCTAGAAAGGTCGGCTTGCCCGGACCCCAGGTGCCGTGCCCATGGCAACCCCGGACGTGCCCTGTATAAGGGGGCAATGCCGAACCGGCGTGACGACACGGACACCAGGGGGGAACGGAATGACCACAAGCACCGACATTCAGATCGAGGGCAGTTGCGATCCGCGTTTTGCGGCCGTCAAGGATGCCTTTTACCAGAATTTCAAAAGCCGGGGCGAGGTCGGCGCCGCCGTCGCGGTGACCGTGGATGGCGAACCGGTCGTGGACCTCTGGGGCGGCACCGCCGATTCCGGGGCGCGCGTTCCCTGGAAACCGGACACCATCGTCTGCGTGCAGTCGGTCTCGAAGGAAATCATGGCCCTGGCCGTGCACATGGCGGTGTCGCGGGGCCTTATCGACATCGACGCGCCGGTGACGGATTACTGGCCGGAATATGGGCAGAACGGCAAGGAAAAGACCAGTATCCGCTGGCTGCTGGACCACCGTGCCGGCGTTCCCGTCGTCGATGGGGCACGACCGGGGCTGGCCTATGACTGGGCGGCCATGACCGGCGCGCTGGCCGAAACCCGCCCCCTGTGGGAGCCGGGCACAACGCCCTGCTACCATTCGGCGAATTACGGCTTCCTGCTCGGGGAACCCCTGCGCCGTGTCACCGGCATGTCGGTCGGGGAATTCGTGCGCCGGGAAATCGCGGAACCGCTGGGCGTGGATTGCGTCTTCGGCCTGAAACCGGAGGAAGAGGCGCGGGTCGCAACCTTTCTGAACAAGCAAAACCACCCGTCCCAGCAATGGATCGACGAAGGCACCAACATATTCGCCCGAAGCTGGAAGATCTTTTGGGACGACGAGGATTTCAACAGCCCGGAGTGGCGCCGGGCAGAGGTGCCCTCGGTCAACTGCCATACGAACGCCTGGTCGCTGGCCAGGATATGCGCGATGATGGCCGCCGGCGGCACGCTTGACGGCCGGCATTTCCTCGACGCGGAGGTGCTGGACCGCGCGGGCGACATCCAGTGGACCGGCTACGACGCGCAGGACCGCTACCTGTCGCTGTCGCTCGGCTTTCTCATGCCGACGGCCGGCCAGAAGGCGACCGGCCCGCGCGCCCTGGGCATGGCGGGGGCCGGCGGCGCGACCGCCTTTGCCGACCCGGACAAGCGGATCGGCTTCGCCTACACGATGAACAGCATGGACCCGGACCCGGGCACGCCGCGGCCACACGCCCTGATCGACGCGCTCAACAGCGTCGTCGGGTAACCCATGAACCGGCCGGGCCGCGCAAATACCCCGCACGGCCTTGGACCGGGCGCACGCGATGCTTAGCTCTGTCCGAACGGAGGCCGCCATGCAGCAATTTTCACTTCTCGATCTTTCTCCCGTGCCCGAGGGGCAAACCACCGCCGACGCCCTTGCGGGCACCGTCGATCTGGCCCGGGCGGCCGAGCGGTTCGGCTATCACCGCTACTGGCTGGCCGAACATCACAACATGCCGGGGATCGCCAGCGCGGCAACGGCCGTGATGATCGGCCACGTGGCCGGGGCGACCAGCACCATGCGGATCGGCGCAGGGGGCATCATGCTGCCCAACCACGCACCGCTTGTCGTGGCCGAACAGTTCGGCACGCTGGCGACCCTCTATCCGGGGCGGATCGACCTGGGGCTGGGCCGCGCGCCCGGCACCGACATGGCCACCGCCCGCGCGCTGCGCCGGCACATGGCGCCCGAGGACAGCTTTCCGCAGGACGTGCAGGAACTGATCGGGTATTTCGGCGAGGATACCGGCGCCTCGGCCGTGCGCGCCATCCCTGGAACCGGCACCCATGTTCCGGTGTGGATTCTCGGCTCCAGCCTTTATGGCGCGCAGCTCGCCGCCTATCTGGGCCTGCCCTATGCCTTTGCCTCGCATTTCGCCCCGGCCATGCTGGAACAGGCGCTCGAGGTCTATCGCACCACCTTCCGGCCGTCGGAACGGCTGGAGAAACCCCATGTGATGATGGCGGCAGGCGTCTTCGCCGCCGAAAGCGACGACGAGGCGGTGTTCCTGCGCTCCTCGCAACTGCTGTCCTTCGCGCGGCTGAGAACCGGCCGTCCCGGCAAGCTGCCGCACCCGGTCCATGACGTCGGGCAGGAAATCCCCGCGCCGGTCATGGCCCAGGTGCAACAGGCCCTGTCCTGCTCCGCCACCGGATCGCCCGCGACGGTCAGGGCGCAACTGGGCACGCTGATCGACACCTTCCGGCCCGACGAGCTGATGGTGACCGGAATGATCCACGACCACACCGCACGCGTCCGCTCGTTCGAGATCGCCGCCGATATCCTGACGGGGCTGCGCGACCGGGGCTCGGTTGTGTGAGACCGGGAAGGATCGGGGACCCGGCGACGGCAGTCGGGATCGAGGGGCGCTGACCACTCGCTCATCCGCCGGATACACGTGTACATTCGAAGCTCGGCCAACCCGTTCCCGCCCCCTTCAACGCAACATGACGAGTGCAGTCTGAGGAAACGCTGCCATCAGCGCGATGAAGCCCGGCATCCCCGTCGCAAAAGGCAGACACCCCGGACAGATATTGCCCAAGGGAACGTCAGGCGCCACGGTTTTGATGACGTAGAAGCCGAACCAGACCGGGTCGATGCTCAAGAACAGAGCGATCAGAAAACAGGATCGGAACCGTCAGGATGAACGTGCCGAACAGGTCCAACACACAACCCAAGATCAGATAGAACAGCATGACGGCGATGATGAAGATAACATAACCCAGCTCCATCGCCAACATCTAGCCGGTGATGGCTTGGACGAAACCGGTCTGCACCAGAAACCACGTGAATAGCGTACCTCCTACGATGATCAGAAACAACATCGTGGTCAGCGGCGCGCCATCGGTCAGGGCCTCTTGGATCGCCGCGAGGTTCGGGCTACGTTGCACCGTTTCCAGAACCAGAGCGGCGATGACTCCGATCATCGCTCCCTTGGTCGACGTTAATATCCTGCGAGGGAAGCTCACTTACCGCGCAACTACTGGCGAGATAATTTCCTAACTGGCTCGAAAGCAGCCAAAACGGGTGTGGTTTTATCACGACCAGATGTTGCCCCCGTATCCTGTCGTTCAAGCATCCCTCAACAGCCCCCTGCAACAGGGACCGGCCGCATTTTTCACACCGACACCCTTTCGGAATGGGACGGCTATTGCAAGCGTTTCACTGTAATCGGGCCCAAGGAACAGTCCCCCTCAGTTGATCACCGACGAGATCACGAGATCGGAAAAACGTTGCGAGCGGATTCTGGATTTCAGCAGCGTCGGAAAACCGACAACCAGCTGAACGAAGGTGAGGTCCCGTTCAGGATCCACGGCGAAAATCTGCCCCCCGAAGCCCGAACCGGAGAACCCGCTGCTCGACATAAGCGTACCCATGTTGGTGACGAATGTACCTTCACCGCGCAGATAGAGAGAGAGGCCAAGATACGCGGGGAAAGGTTCCATATGCGCGTTCTCGCACACATCCTTGAAGAGGCCGTGAATCTTGTTGCCTGTCTGGTTGGTCGTGGCCGCCGCGATCACAGCAGGCGAAAGTACACGATTTCCGTCGAGAGCACCACCGCGCCGGAACATCTCGGCAAACCGGAATTCATCATAGGCAGTCGAGAACACCCCACCGGCACAGAACTCGACCCTCGCCGCAATGTCGGCCACACGTTGCACGTCCTCGGAAGACAGCGCGTCCTTCCCCTTACCACGCATGAAGGCGGGCGTGGTCCTTGCCTGCAGGTCTGGACGATCAAGGAAACTCAAAGCAGTATCAGCCATGCCAAGCGGCTCGTAGATTTCCTCGTACATAATCTTGCGAAGAGGACGGTTCTTGGGATCGCATCGGCGCACGATCTCGCCCAGCACGGCGTGAGCCGCCCCGGCATGATAGATCACTACCCCGGCGGGCGCTGGATCGTAGGGGGTCTCGCAGAGGATTTCGACATACTTCTCGTTGCCAGCACCGAAATGCTCGAACGGATGTTGCATCGGCAGACCGGCCTGGTGGCTCATCAGGTCGCGCACCGTGACATGTTCTTTTCCCTTCTGGCCGAATTCGGGAATGAATTCCGCCACTCGCGAGGTAATCGCGAAGTGCCCATTGTCGATCCATTTGAGTGCTAGCGCGGCCGTATGCTGCTTGGCGATGGACATGACCGGCAGCACATCATCGACCCGCGCCTTGCGGCCGTTGGGGCGATCAGAAAAACCGATCGCCTCGTGCATGACGACCTGGCCGTGCCGCGCTACCACGATGATCGACCCGTCCGAAACGCCATCCTCGATGTCTTTACGGATATGGGTGCGGATCCATTCGAGCTTGCTCTCATCCATGCCGACATCGGCGGGCCGGGCATCTACCCGCCCTTTGGCCCCGTCCTCTGATACCGTGATAGAGAGATTTCCGTTCATCCTTGCTCCTCCCGTGGTCATCGTGTCGTGCGCAGCGCGGCGGTCGCAGCTTCGTCCAGCCGGCCGTTGTCATCCACGACAACGCCATAGTCGTTTCGGGCACTCTCCCGCGATATGTACCCATCGGCCAGGTCCGACAGGACAGCCTTGATATCCCGGTCCTTCGGATCACCGTGTCCGCCGCCGCCACCGCTGATCAGCCAGAAGATGTCACCGTGGGCAAGCGGCAGGTCGTCTTTTCTCAGAACCTTGCGGGTGCCGTCGGGCTTGATGAGTTCACCATAGGCGGGCTTACCGGCCATGCCTCCCGCCAACCCCCAGGGCGGACAGCCGGTGCGCTCAATATTGACGTTGAGATTGAGTTCAGCATCCGAAGGGAAGGAATAGACTTTCTCAATCCCCAACCCTCCGCGAAACCGTCCAGGCCCGCCGCTGTCCTGCTTCAGTTGCTTGGCCTCGATGCGGTAGTCGTAGTTGGCCTCCTGAATCTCGACCGGCACGTCACGTACGTCTCCATGGGTCAGTGACCGGAAACCACTCGGGCCGTCCTTCCACGAAAAGGCGCCCCAGCCGCCGGACATGGCATCCAGGCTGAAGAAATAGTCGCCCGTTTCAGGGTCTCGACCGCTGATCGTGTGAATTCCATAGATGCCGTAATGCCCCGCGGGAATCCTGTCGGGGGCAGCCTCTGACAAGGCCGCCAGGATCGTGTCGACCACGGTCGATCCGGTATAGCCGCCCTGCCCCATCGGCGCGCCCCGGCTCGCTGACAGGAACGTGCCATCGCGCACGTCGATCGCAAGCCGGTTGAAACCGGCCTCGTTGACGGGAGCGTCGGGCACGGCAAGGAACTTGAAGGCAATACGCCCCACTGCATAAGCTCCACCTTCCTTCGCAAGGTTGATCGGGCCGCGCACCTGTTCCGACAAGCCGTTAAGGTCGATCGTCATCCTGTCATCCTCGACGATCACCTTGACGCCGATATTAATCGGCTCGCCAATCCTTATACCGTCGTCGTCCATGAAAGACGAGGCGGTGTAAGTGCCGTTCGGCAGCGCCTCGATGGCGCGCCTGGCGACCGCATCGGCATCCGCCTGCATCTCATCCATCGTAGCCAGTATCGCATCGGCGCCATGCTGTTCCGCAAGTTCAAGCACCATATCACGGCCGAGAGTGGTTCCACCGAACTGCGCTTCGAGATCGCCGGCCAGAAGCTTAGGAAAACGCGTGTTCGCCTCGATGATACGATAGAGCTCCTCGTTGCGGACACCACCCTCGTACAACTTGACGGTGGGGTACTGGACCCCTTCCTGCCAGATGTCGGTCGTATGAGGCGAATAGCATGAGCCGACCACATAACCGCCGACATCGATCCAGTGGACCAGAACGGCAAAGAATCCGATCAACCTACCATCTGCACGCACCGGCGTCAGCGAAACGACATCGTTGAGGTGGCGGCCCACGATATCACCGTTGACAATGACGATGTCCCCCTCATGAAGGTTGTCATGACCATAGACCCGGATCGCCTCGCGGACAGCCAGCCCAAGCGCGTTGGCTACGAACGCCGGAAGGCTATAGCGTGTCAACGGCGGAGTAAAATTCGGCCATTGTGGCGGAGCAAAAGTCGGCCAGTTTGGGGCGAGCGCCTTGGAGCGTGCGGCCCTCATATAGCAAG